>NZ_CH672413.1:0-1148204 GCF_000152705.1 Janibacter sp. HTCC2649
CTGGTTGGTAATCAGGTTTCGAGTGTAAGTGCACAAGGGAGCTTGACTGCGAGACCGGCAGGTCGAGCAGGGACGAAAGTCGGAACTAGTGACCCGGCGCTGGCTTGTGGAAGCGGCGTCGCTCAACGGATAAAAGGTACCCCGGGGATAACAGGCTGATCTTGCCCAAGAGTCCATATCGACGGCATGGTTTGGCACCTCGATGTCGGCTCGTCGCATCCTGGGGGTGGAGTCTCTCCCAAGGGTTGGGCTGTTCGCCCATTAAAGCGGTACGCGAGCTGGGTTTAGAACGTCGTGAGACAGTTCGGTCCCTATCCGCTGTGCGCGTAGGAAATTTGAGAAGGGCTGTCCCTAGTACGAGAGGACCGGGATGGACGAACCTCTGGTGTGTCAGTTGTTCTGCCAAGAGCACCGCTGATTAGCTACGTTCGGAAGTGATAACCGCTGAAAGCATCTAAGCGGGAAGCACGCTTCAAGATGAGATTTCCATGGACTTTAATGTCCGAGAGGCTCCCAGCTAGACTACTGGGTTGATAGGCCAGACGTGGAAGTGCAGTAATGCATGTAGCTGACTGGTACTAATAAGCCGATAACTTGATACACACTAAAAAAGTTGCGTTCGCGTCCACTGTGCAGTTCCCGAGATACGGTCGGGAAACCCCCAACACACCACAACCCGACGGGTTGATGCGTGTGAACGAGGGAAGTACAACCACATCTCCATAGAGTTTCGGCTGTCATAGCGAAGGGGAAACGCCCAGCTCCATTCCGAACCTGGAAGCTAAGCCCTTCAGCGCCGATGGTACTGCACTGGTGACGGTGTGGGAGAGTAGGACGCAGCCGGACAATCATTCAGAAATGGCCCTCACTTTGGTGGGGGCCATTTCGCATTTGGGGCCATCTGGACGGCTGCGATACCCTGTGCTCATGGCCAGGCTGCAGCAGCTTCTTCCGCAGCCGCGCTGACGCTCCACTTGGACGTCACCGCGGCGAACCCCTCCTGTGTGAGGGGCTTTTTTGTGGGCAGCCACCCGAGCAGGCAGGAATGACATGAGCGAGACGGCGCACCGTTACACGGCCGAACTGGCCGACCAGATCGAGTTGGCCTGGCAGGACCGCTGGGAGGCCAGCGGCACCTTCAATGCGCCCAACCCGGACGGTCCCTTCGCGGACCCCACCGAGGTCTCAAAGCGCGAAGGTGGACACCTGCTCGTCCTCGACATGTTCCCGTACCCCAGTGGAGCCGGCCTGCACGTCGGTCACCCCTTGGGCTACATCGCGACGGACGTGTTCTCTCGCTATCACCGCATGCTCGGCAAGAATGTCCTGCACTGCCTGGGTTATGACGCCTTCGGGCTCCCCGCAGAGCAGTACGCGGTGCAGACCGGTCAGCACCCGCGGGTCACCACTGAGGCGAACATCGTCATCATGGCCCGCCAGCTGCGCCGGCTCGGACTCGGACTGGACCAGCGCCGGTCGATCCAGACGATGGACCCGGACTACTACCGCTGGACACAGTGGATCTTCCTGCAGATCTTCAACTCCTGGTACGACCGTGATGCTGAGCGGCCTGAGGGCAGCCTCGGCCGTGCCCGCCCCATTGCCGAACTCGTCGCCGAGTTCGAGGCGGGCACCCGTGGGCTGCCCGAGGGACAAGTGTGGGCCGACCTCGAGCCAGCCCAGCGTGAAGCAGTGCTCAGCGAGTACCGCCTGGCCTACGCCTCCGAAGCCCCCGTCAACTGGTGCCCGGGCCTGGGCACGGTGCTCTCCAACGAGGAAGTCACCAACGACGGCCGCTCCGAGCGTGGAAACTTCCCCGTCTTCAAGCGCAACCTGCGCCAGTGGATGATGCGCATCACCGACTACTCCGACCGCCTGGCCGATGACCTCGACCGTGTGCAGTGGCCCGACAAGGTCAAGGCCATGCAGCGGAACTGGATCGGCCGGAGTCACGGCGCCCGCGTCGCCTTCTCTGTCGTGGGCGCTCCTGCCGACAGCCAGCCGATCGAGGTCTTCACGACCCGACCCGACACCCTGTTCGGCGCGACCTTCATGGTCCTGGCGCCCGAGCACCCGCTCGTCGACACCTTGGTCGCACAGGGGGAGTGGGCAGCGGGCACCAACCCGGCGTGGACCGGTGGTGAGTCGACTCCGGAAGCTGCGGTCACGGCATACCGGCGTGCGGCTTCTCGCAAGAGCGAGGTCGAGCGTCAGATCGAAGGCAAGGACAAGACCGGTGTCTTCACCGGTGCCTACGCGGTCAATCCAGCGACCGGCACGGAGCTGCCGATCTTCATTGCCGACTACGTCCTCATGGGCTACGGCACCGGCGCGATCATGGCCGTGCCCGGTCAGGACGAGCGTGACTGGCACTTCGCCGACGTCTTCGACCTGCCCAGGATCCGCACGGTGCAGCCGACCGAGGGCCACCCTGAGGACGAGGCGTTCACTGGTGAGGGGCCGGCGATCAACTCGGCCAACGACACCATCGACCTCAACGGCCAACCGATCACCGAGGCGAAGGCCGCGATGATCGAGTGGCTCGTTGAGCAGGGTCATGGTGAGTCGACGGTCAGCTACAAGTTGCGTGACTGGCTGTTCAGCCGTCAGCGCTACTGGGGCGAGCCGTTCCCCATCGTCTTCGACGCCGACGGCACGGCTCATGGTGTGCCCGAGTCGATGCTGCCCGTCGAGCTGCCGGACGTCCCCGACTACAGCCCGCGCACGTTCGACGCCGAGGACGCGCAGAGCTCCCCGGAGCCGCCGTTGGGACGCGTGGCCGAGTGGGTCAATATCGAGCTGGACCTCGGCGACGGACGTGGCGTCCAGCCCTACCGTCGCGAGACCAACACGATGCCCAACTGGGCGGGTTCGTGCTGGTACTACCTGCGCTACCTCGACCCCGAGAACCGCGAGGAGCTCGTCTCCGCCGCGACCGAGGAGTACTGGATCGGCCCTCGCGACACCGCCGTTGACGGCGCGCCGGCGGGCACCCGCGACCCCGGTGGCGTGGACCTCTACATCGGTGGCGTCGAGCACGCCGTCCTGCACCTGCTCTATGCACGCTTCTGGCACAAGGTGCTCTTCGACCTCGGGCACGTCTCGAGTGAGGAGCCGTTCCGGACCTACTTCGCTCAGGGCTACATCCAGGCTGCGGCGTTCCGTGACGACCGCGGCCAGCCGGTCGAGGCGACCGAGGTCAAGGAAGTCCAGGGACCTGACGGCGACGTCACCTGGGTCTGGCAGGGCCAGCCGGTGACGCGTGAGTTCGGCAAGATCGGCAAGTCGCTCAAGAACATGGTGTCCCCGGACGACATGTATGCCGCGTACGGCGCCGACACCCTGCGGCTCTACGAGATGGGTCTGGGCCCGCTCGACCAGAGCAAGCCCTGGGACACGCGGGCCATCGTCGGATCCCAGCGCTTCCTGCAGCGTCTGTGGCGCAACGTTGTCGACGAGGAGACCGGTGAGGTGCGGGTCAGCGACGCACCGATGGACGACGCGACGGCGCGGGTGCTGCACCGGACGATCGACGCGGTGAAGCGTGACTACGACGAGCTCGGCTTCAACACGGCGATCGCGCGGCTCATCGAGCTCAACAACGCGTTGACCAAGCTCGACGCCGTCCCGCGCGACGCTGCCGAGCAGATCGTGCTCATGGTCGCGCCACTCGCTCCGCACATCGCGGAGGAGCTGTGGTCGCGCCTGGGTCACCCGGAGTCGCTGACGCACGAGGACTTCCCCGTGGCGGACCCCGCCAAGCTCGTCGAGGACTCGGTCACCTGCGTCATCCAGATCAAGGGCAAGGTGCGCGACCGCATCGAGGTCGCGGCCGACATCAGTGAGGACGAGCTGCGCGAGAAGGCGCTCGCCCTGCCCAAGGTCCTCGAGGCGACGGCCGGGGGAGTTCGCACGGTCATCGTGCGGGCCCCCAAGCTCGTCAACGTCGTCCCCCTCTGACAGCCACCCTCTTTCGCTTGCGTCCGCGCGGATGGTCAGGGTCTCGACCATCCGCGCGGACGCAGGGCATCGTTGGGGTATGAGCCCTCAGGTGTGGATCCTCGCGGCGACAGCGCTGGCCGCTGCGGTGTTCGGCGGGGCGATGTTCTCGTTCTCGACGTTCGTCATGCCAGCCCTGCGGGAGCTCGCGCCGCGCGACGGCATCCTTGCGATGCAGTCGATCAACCGGTGGGCGCCCAAGAGCCTGCTCCTGCTCCCGATGGGTGTCCTTGCCCTCGGCGGTGTCGTCGTGATCGGCATGGGGCTACTCGAAGGGGGCGACGACCGAGCCCTGAAGATCGTGGGCGCGCTCCTCGCAATCGCGTCCCTCGTCATCACCGGAGCCGCCAACGTCCCGATCAACAACAAGGTCGACGCGCTCACCGCAGGGTCGGAAGCGGAAGGCGAGTGGGCGGCATACGCCGCGGTGTGGTGCCGATGGAACCACCTCCGCACCGTGACGAGTCTCGCCTCAGCCGTGCTCCTCGCGGTGGCCGCCGCGCGGACCTGACCGTCTCGGGTGGTGGACGGGGGGTCCCCTGCACGTGCGACCGAGCCATAGACTCCACAACCAAGGTCACGAGTACCAGTGTTCAGCCCCGGCTTGCTGGTCGGCAACCCTCCTCCGCGGTGGGGTGCTCCGGGTGACGACCTGGTCGGCTGCAGCAACGCAGTTGGCAAGCGCGGACTCCCGAGCACCTTCGAGGGTCCAACGACTCTCCAGGGAGCACCGGATGTCCATCGCCAGCTCGATTCCTCACACCTTCACCCGTGAACGTCGCCAGCCGTGGCTGCGCTCCGTCCCCGCACCGGCCGGGCCCGCCACCCCGAGCGCGCCCAGCGACGACAACGTCTCGCATGCGGACGGCATACCCACCGACGTTGTGGACACCAAGGTGCCGGCGGTCGTTGCCGCACCCAAGGTCCCGACGTGTCACGGCACCTTCGTCGAGTACGCGAACCTCGACCACGGCGCCTCGACCCCGGCACTGGCCAGCGTGGTCGCGGCCGTTGACAAGGCGACCCAGACCTACTCGAGCGTCCACCGCGGCCAGGGGTGGACGAGTCAGGTGTCGAGTCACTACTACGAGGCCGCGCGTGACGAGGTCGCCCGCTTCGTCGGGGCGCGTGAGGGCGACGAGGTCGTCTTCACCCGCAACACGACCGACTCGTTCAACCTTCTCGCCCGCTCACTGCCGCGTCGCACCCAGGTCATCGTCTTCGCCACCGAGCACCACGCGACGCTGCTGCCGTGGGAGGCCCGCAAGACTACTCGCCTCCCCGTGCCGCTGACGCACAAGGATGCCGAGGCCCTGCTCACCGACGCCCTCAAGCGCGCCACCTCCTCGAGCGTCCTCGTCGTCCTCAGCGGCGCCTCGAACGTGACGGGCGAGTACTGGCCGATCGAGCGCCTCGCCGCCATCGCCCGCAAGCGCGGCGCCCGCGTCGCCCTCGATGCCGCCCAGCTCGCCGGTCACCGTCGGATCGACCTCGACACGCTCGGCGTCGACTACGTCGCGTTCAGCGGTCACAAGATCTACGCGCCCTACGGCGCCGGCGTGCTCGTCGGTCGCGCCGACTGGCTCGACGCGGCCCCGCCCTACCTCGCCGGTGGCGGCGCCACCGCCGTCGTCGGCCCGCTCAGCACGACCTGGCAGACCGGTCCGGCTCGTCACGAGGGCGGCAGCCCCAACGTCCTTGGTGCCGTCGCGGTTGCCGCCGCCTGTGCCGCCATCCGCGAGAACCGTGGCGCCGTCGAGGCCCACGAGTCCCGCTTGGTGGCGCGCCTCGTCGAGGGGCTGCGCGCCATCGACGGGGTCGAGACCTTCAGCATCTTCGGAGACGACGCGGACCGCGCTCCGGTCGTGGCGTTCACCGTCGAGGACGTCGAGTCCTCGCTGGTCTCAGCCGCGCTGTCGGCCGAGTACGGCATCGGCGTGCGCGACGGGAAGTTCTGCGCGCACCTTCTCGTCGACGCCCTGCTCGCCGACGAGAACGCCGACGTCACCACCGCGGTGCGTGTGAGCGCCGGGTTGGCCACGACCACCGAGCACGTCGACCGGCTCCTCGCAGCTGTGGCATCGCTCGCCTCGCAGGGGCCCGGCGTCGAGTACCAGCAGGTCGAGGGCCGCGGTTGGGTTCCCGTCGACGACCAGCGCGAAACTCTCGTCGACCTGCCCTGGTGACCACGCGGCATACCCTGCGCTTCACCACATCCGTCGGGATCAGTGCGCGGGTGCTGACCACGGCGACGCGGTCTGAGCACTAGCCTCAGACCGTGGCCACCGCTCTCGTCACCGACTCCACGGCATACCTGTCTGCAGACCTCATCGAGGCGCACGGCATCGGCGTCGTGCCCCTCCACGTCGTCGTCGGCGGGCAGGAACGGCGTGAAGGCGTCGATGTCGCGGCCGGTGAGGTGGCCGACGCACTGCGCCACTTCCGGCCCGTGTCGACCTCACGCCCGGCGCCGCAGGCCTTCCTGGACCTCTATCGCGAGCTCGCGGACAAGGGCGCCGACTCGATCGTCTCGGTTCACATCTCCTCCGACCTGTCGAGCACGCTCGGCTCGGCGCAACTCGCTGCGCAGCAGTCGCCGGTCCCCGTGACCGTCATCGACAGTCGCTCGATGGGCATGGCGATGGGGTATGCCGTCCTTGCCGGTGCCGCTCTCGCCGAACATGGCGTGACGGCCGAGGAAGTCGCGGACCACGTGCGTGCCCGCTGCAGCAACGCGACCGTCGTGTTCTACGTCGACACTCTCGAGCACCTGCGCCGCGGTGGCCGGATCGGCAAGGCGAACGCCCTTGTGGGTTCGGCGCTGGCGATCAAGCCCATCCTTGGCCTGCAGGACGGGGCGATCGTGCCGCTCGAACGGGTGCGCACGTCCTCGCGCGCCATCGCCCGACTTGAGGAGCTCGCGGTCGAGGCGGCTGGGTCGCAGCGCGTCGACGTCGCCGTCCACCACCTCGACTCGGCCGAGCGGGCCGAGAAGCTCGCCGAGCGGCTGCAGTCCCGGATCGAAGGGATCGAGGACTTCCAGCTTCTCGAACTCGGCGCGGTCGTGGGTGCGCACGTGGGGCCGGGCACCCTGGCCATCGCGATCAGCCCGCGGATCTGACTCAAGGTCTCGCCGTGAACTTCTCGACCACTGGCACGGTTCTCGTGGCATTGGTGGTCGCGACCGTCTGCTACGCGATCGGTGGCATCAACCCGGCCACGATCATCGGTCGGGCCCGCGGGGTCGACGTGTCACAGGTGGGCTCCGGGAACCCCGGCGCGACGAACATCGGTCGCGCGGTCGGCAGGAAATGGGGGATTGTCGTCGGGCTCCTCGACGTGCTCAAGGGGTTCGTGCCGACGTTCGTCGTGCTGCGGACGATGGGTACGTGGGTCGCGCTGGCCGCCGGGGTGGCGTGCGTGCTCGGCCACATCTACAGCCCCTACCTCGGCGGGCGTGGAGGCAAGGGAGTGGCGACGTCACTGGGGGCGATGTTGGCGCTCGTGCCGTGGGTGGCGCTTGCTGCGTTGGTCGTGTTCGCGGTCTGCCTCCCGTTCGTCAGACGACTCGGCAATGCGTCGGTGATCGCGTGCACGTTCCTTCTGGGGGCAGGGGTCTGGCTCGTGGTGCGTGCCGACACGACGGTGGACCGGGGCATCGCGGTCTGGCTCGTGGTCGTCTCGCTCATCGTGCTCGCCCGACACCACCGCAACATCGCGACCTGGATGGGGCGCCTGAGCGGCTGAGCTTGTCCACAGGGCGCCGTGGGTCGGCTGCTCGTCCACAGATGGGCGTTCTGGGGTTGGGTGTCGCGTCCGTCGTTCCTAACGTCGGCGTATGCCGTTCCGCCGCGAACCCGACACCGTGTCACCTCGCGCCCTGGCCAGGGTGCGAGAGGGCGGTGGTCCGGGTGATCGTGGCGGACTGGGTGATCGTGGTGGTCCGGGTGATCGGGTCGATCGCGGGGACGTCGAGGAGCGTGGGCGGCACCGACCCCTCGAGGTGCCGCGCGGTCCGGTCTTCGAGCTGCCGCTGAGCCTGCGCGGTGCACGGTGGGTGCCGAGTCGGTCCGCCGTGGTCGGGGTGCTGGCCGTCGTGGCGGTGGTTGCCGTCGTCTTCGGTGTGCGCATCTGGTTGGCGGGCCGCGGGGAGGGCGGAGCCCTCGGACCGCGAGCGGCGGCGGGCGCCGAACCGAGTGGGGTGAGCCGAGGGACCTCCACACTGTCTCGGGCGTCGCCCAGCGGGTCGCCCACGACTGAGAAGTCCACTGCGGGTCCAAGCCCCGGAGCAGCCACAGGTGGTCCGGTGGTCGTGCACGTCGTGGGTCAGGTCGTGAAGCCCGGTGTCTACCGGATGGCTGCGGGCGCGCGCGTCGGCGATGCCGTCACCGCTGCGGGTGGGGCGACTCGCACTGCTGACCTCGGTGCGGTCAACCTCGCCCGGGTCCTCGTCGACGGTGAGCAGATCATCGTTCCGAAGCCGGGCGAGGTCGTGACGCCACCCGGAGCGGCGGGGCCGGGCGCGGGTGCTGGGTCTGCCACCGGAAGTGGACGTGCCGGAGGCAGTTCGGGGGCCGGATCGGCCGGCGGCACGGTCTCACTGAATTCGGCTGACCTGTCTGCCCTGGACACCCTTCCAGGAGTGGGACCCGTTCTCGCACAGCGGATTCTCGACTGGCGTACCGAGCACGGACGCTTCACGAGCGTCGAGGAACTCGGTGAGGTGAGCGGCATCGGCGAGAAGCTCCTGGCTCAATTGACTCCCAAGGTGACGCTGTGACGGTTGCCGAGTCGGCCGAACTGCGTGCTCGCCGGGACGAGTGGACGCGTGAGGTGGTGCGCTTCACCGACATCCGGCTGCTCGTGCCCTCGCTCGTGGCGTGGGCCCTGCTCGCCCTGACCCTGACCTGGTCGGCGGGGCCGCGATGGGTCGTCACGGGGGTGCTGGTCGCCGTGCTCCTGGGCGCGCGGCTCCTGCGACGGAGCGCCCGTCGCCTGACGCTCGTCGTCGGGGTCGCGCTGCTCGTCCAGGTGGCTGGCAACGGCCAGCACGCCCTGCGCGGTGTCGGCGATCTCGACGACCTCACCTCGGCCCGGGCCGTGGTCACGCTCGAGGCGACGGTGACCTCCGATCCGGTGACCCTCGCGGCGCGGGGCAGCGGGGAGCCGGTCGTCATGGCCAAGGCCACGGCGCACCGGGTCGACGGGCGCGGACGGAGCACACCGGCATACGCGCCGATTTCGCTGCGCGGAGACGAGTCGCTGCTCAAGGTGAAGTGGCACGACGAGGTGAGGCTGCGAGGACGGTTGGCTCCGCCGTTGCCGGGCTATCCGGAGCTGGCCGTGCTGCGGGTCTCGAGTCACGAGGTCACGAAGCCGGCGGGTGCGATCGCGCGGGTTGCCGAGCACCTGCGGTCCGGGTTGCGAAGGGCGGTGGACCCCACCCCGGCCGACGCGCGCGGACTGCTGCCCGGGCTCGTCATCGGTGACACGAGTCGGACTCCGCCCGATCTCACAGAGGCGATGCAGGCGACGGGGATGACGCACCTGACGGCCGTCAGCGGTTCGAACATCGCGGTAGTCGGTGGGATGGTGCTCGGGCTGTGCGTTCTCGTCGGGGTTCCTCGACGCTGGCGACCGTACGTCGTGGCGCTCGCCATCCTCGGGTTCGTCGTGCTTGCCCGACCCGAGCCGAGTGTCGTGCGGGCGGCGGCCATGGGACTGATCGGCCTCATCGGGATGAGTCGCTCGCGCCGCGCGGCCGGCTTGCCCGTCCTCGCTGGAGCGATTGTCGTCGTGCTCGTGGTCGACCCGTGGATGTCGCGATCGTTCGGCTTCGCCCTGTCGGCTCTGGCCACGCTCGGCCTGCTGCTCTTCACCCGACCGTGGGGTGATGCGATTGCGCAGCGCTTGCCACCGAGGTTGGCATTCATGGGGCCGGCGATCGCCATTCCCGTTGCGGCACAGGCGATGTGTGCCCCGCTCATCGTCGTGCTCCAGGGCTCGGTGAGCATTGTCGGCATCGCCGCCAACCTCGTTGCGGCCCCGCTGGTGGCGCCCGCCACGATCGCGGGGGTGGTGGCCGCACTGGTGTCGGTGGTGGCCGATGCGCCGGCCCGACTCGTGGGTTGGCTGGGCGCAGTTCCCACGTTGGGCATCGCGCGGACCGCACGCGTGATGGCGGATGTCCCGGGTGGGACGCTGCCGTGGCCCGATGGGGCGCCGGGTGCCGTGTTGCTTGCGGGGCTCACCGTCCTGCTGCTGCTCATGGGGCGATGGCTCGGACGGTTCGCCCTGGTCAAGCCGCTCGTCGCCGTGCTCATCGTGGCGCTGACCGCAGCGATGACGATCCCGACGAGGGTGGTGACCTGGCCACCGGAGGGCTGGCGGATCGCCTTCTGCGACGTCGGCCAGGGTGATGCCGCAGTCGTGCGCACGGGACCGGGGCGGGCGCTCGTCGTCGATGCCGGGCCCGAGCCGTCGGCCGTGGACGGGTGCCTTGATTCCCTCGGTGTCGAGGTGGTCGACGCGGTGGTGTTGACGCACTTCCACGCCGACCACGTCGAGGGTCTGCCCGGAGTCATCGGCGGGCGCGAGGTCGCTCAGGTGCTCGTGTCACCGATCGCCGAGCCGGGCTACCAGGTCGGTGAGGTGACCCGATGGGCGAGAGCACACGGCATACCCGTCTCTGCGGTCGCGGCGGGTGACCGGCTCGCGTTCGGGGACGTCACCGCAGAGGTGTGGGCGCCGGTGCGGCGCATCGCGGCCGGGTCGGTGCCCAACAACGCAAGCATCGTGCTGGCCGTCCATGTGGGCGAGGTCGACGCCCTGCTGCTGGGAGACGTCGAGCGGGAGGCGGCCCACGACCTCGTCCTGAGGATGCGACGAGATCCCCAGATGTCCTCTGCTGCAGCGGAATTCGATGTGGTCAAGACGCCTCACCACGGCAGTGCGAACCTTGACCCGGCCCTGATGGCCGCCGTGCGTGCACCCGTCGCGGTGATCAGCGTGGGGAAGGACAACGACTACGGGCACCCGACGGCCGCGCACCTGGCCATGCTCCGGAGCAACGGGTATGCCGCCTATCGCACTGACCAGCGTGGGCACATCGCCGTCGTCGAGCGCGACGGTCGGCTTGAGGTCGTCACGGCGAAGTGACGCCACGTGGGTCGATCAGTGGGCAAGGGCCTTCTTGCGGGTCTTGGCCTGCGACGCCTTGGCGCTCTCGACGAGGGCGTCGAGGGTGGCCTTGACGGCGGGAACGCGCTGGAGGTCGGGCGTCGTGACGGCGACGATGTGGCGGCGAGAGGCCGGGGTCATCGGGAGGGCGGCGACGTCCTCGTGGTGGACCGTCTTGAGGATGAGGTCGGGGATGACCGCGACACCGAGGCCCTCGGCGATGAGGCCCATGACCGCGACGTAGTCCTCGGTCTCGTAGGCGATGTTGGGGACGTAGCCAGCGGTGCTCGCGAGCTGGAGGAGGTGGCCGCGACAGCGCGGGCAACCGGCGATCCAGGTCTCGTCCTTGAGCGCGGCCATGTCGACGTTCTTGGCGTGGGCCAGCTCGTGAGTGAGGGGAACGGCGAGCAGGACCTCGTCGTCGAGGAGGGGAGTGGTGACGAAGGCTTCGAGGTCCTCTTCGCCGCGGCCGAGGTCGGTGCCCTCGTAGACAAACGCGACCGCGAGATCGCACTCCCCGGCGCGCAGGGCGGCGAGCGACTCGCGCGGCTCGGCCTCGCTGAAGGTGATCGTGACGCCGGGGTGGTCGGCCTTGACCTTGGCCAGGGCCTTGGGGACGAGGGTCGCCGAGGCGCTGGGGAAGGCCATGAGGCGGACGCGGCCAGAGCGCAGACCGGCGATGGCGGCGACTTCTTCCTCGGCGGCGTCGAGCGCGGACAGGACCGGGCCCGCGTGGCGGGCGAGCACTGCTCCGGCCTCGGTGAGGCGGACGCTGCGGCCGATGCGCTCGACGAGCGTCGTGCCCGTGCGCGTCTCGAGGCGGCGCACCATCTGCGAGATGGCGGGCTGGGAGTAGCCCAGTGAGAGCGCCGCCGCGGTGAAGCTGCCCTCATCGGCAATGGCGCGCATGACCCGGAGGCCGGCTGCATCAATCATGGATGCATTCTATAACGCTCAGTTATCAAACTTCCAGTCCTTCGCACAGGGTGTGATGCAGCGTCCCGTGGTGGCGCGGTATGGGTGCGGTGTATCTGCAGGGAGAGCGTCGCCTCCTTCCCTACATGAAGACCACGTTCCGCCGGCGGACAGCCCGCCGCAGCCACCACCCGGACGTCAGCTGTGACGCCCTCGGGCGCTGGCACTGGAAGTGCCAGTGCGGCGCCGGAGCCCACGCGGGTGGGTCGGCCACGGACTGGCGCTGGATGGTGACGGGGGCACTGGTCCACCAGAACGCCTGCCCCGGCGAGTGACAGCCCCGGCTTCACCCCTGGCGTCTGCGTCAAGGGTCGCTGGAGCCGCCACATCCGCAGACGCAGAGGGGGCGGTGTGGCGGAAAGGTTGCGGAGGATGTCTTTGATGCCACTAGGCCGACGGGGGTTCCGCGGGGTGAGGTGGTGAGATGACCTCCGCGCCCGCACCTGTTCTCGCCCTTGCTGACAACGCAGCCCTGGTGTTGATCGACATCCAGAGCGGGTTCGACGATGCAGTCTGGGGACGTCCCAGTCCTGACGCGGAAGCGGCTCAGGGGCGTATGTCCGCGCTCGCGGTGAGGTGGTCCGAGACCGGCCGACCCATCGTCGTCGTGCGGCACGACAGCGTGGGAGCGGAGTCGCCGTTGCGTCCGGGCCAGCCGGGCAACAACCTCGTGGGCTGGGTCGCCGAGCTGGAGGCAGCGGTCCTCGTCACCAAGACCGTCAATTCGGCCTTCATTGGTGAGCCGGACCTGAACATGTGGCTGCGCGAGCGTGGCATCGGACAGATCGTCGTGACGGGCATCCAGGCCAACATGTGTGTGGAGACCACGGCACGGATGGGAGGCAACCTCGGCTACGACGTCATCGTGCCGATCGACGCCACGAGCACCTTCGACCTGGCCGGACCCGAGGGCGCAGTGATGTCGGCCGAGGACCTCACCCGGGCCACGGCGACCAACCTTCACGGAGGTGGATTCGCGACCGTCACTTCTGCCGCGGCCCTCCTGGCCTGCGCGTGATGCACTGGGGCGCATGACTGCATCTCAGGATCCGACTGTCGCCGAGAGCCAGACTGTCCCCGCTGATGGGGCCGTCCCCGTCGATTCGCTCTCTGCTCGTCGCTTCATCCCCGCTCTGCCGGCCGAGATCTTCGCTGTCCTGGCCGATCCGCTCGGCCACGTCGACATTGATGCCAGCGGCATGCTGCAGGACGCTGAGGGCGACACGGTCACGAGCATCGGGGATCGCTTCGTCGTGCACATGGATCGCGAGGCGCTGGGCGATGTCCCCATGGGCCGCTACGACGTCACGGTGGTCATCGATCGCTTCGAGAGGGATCGCGAGATCGCGTGGTGGATCGACGGCACCATTCAGCCTCCGATCGGGCACCGCTACGGGTATGCCCTCGACGCCGGCGAACACGACGGTGTCCAGGGAACGTGGGTGACCTCGAGCTACGACTGGTCGCAGGTGTCCGACAAGTGGCGCAGGATCTTCCCCGTCCTCACCGAGGCGAACCTGCGGGCGACGCTGGGCATCCTCGAGCGGGTCACGCGGCGGCGCTGACGCCCTCATCAGGGGGACCTGCCAGTGTTCTCCAGCCGACCTACGATGGCGGGGTGAGTCGTGAGGTGTCGGTCGCGGAGGTGTCGGAGTTGCTGGGCCAGCGCGGCCCCGCTCTCGTGCTGACTGGCGCCGGGATCTCCACGGAGAGCGGGATCCCGGACTACCGCGGCCCCGACGGCAACCGACGGGTCACGCCGATGTCGCAGCAGGAGTTCGTTGCGACGAGTGGTGCGCGACAGCGCTATTGGGCACGCAGCTTCATCGGCTGGCAGCGCTTCACGGTCGCCGAACCCAACGCGGGGCATCGCGCCGTCACCGGGCTCCAGCGTGCCGGGGCGTTCGGCACGGTCATCACCCAGAACGTCGACGGCCTCCACCAGGACGCCGGCACCCGCGATGTCATCGAGCTCCACGGGAGCCTTGCCGAGGTCGAATGCCTCACCTGCGGGGAGCGCGTCGACCGCGACCTCGTGCAGGCCTTCATGGACGACGCCAACCCCGGATTCGCCTCTCTCGCACTGGGACTCGTCGGTGACGGCTCACAGATCAGCAGCCAGATCCGACCCGACGGCGACATCGTCCTTGCCGATTCGGCCGTCGAGACCTTCATCGCTCCGCGCTGTCTCGTATGCCGTGCCGACACCCTCAAACCCGACGTCGTCTTCTTCGGTGGTTCCGTCCCGAAGCAGCGAGTCGAGCAGTGCTTCGCGCTCACCGAGGCGGCGCCGGCCCTCGTGGTGCTCGGGTCGTCGCTCAAGGTGATGAGCGGATACCGGTTCGTCCGACGGGCGGCCGCACACGGCATACCCGTGGTCGTCGTCACGAAAGGCCCCACGCGCGCAGACGCCGAGACAACGCATCGTATTGATGCGCCGCTCGGCGTCACGTTGTCCGCGTTGGCGGACGAGTTCGCGGTGCGGGTGAACTGAGTTCGGGAAGGCTCAGATCCGGCGGAGGACGGCGGTGACCTTGCCCAGGATCGTGGCGTGGTCGCCGTCGATCGGGTCGAAGGCCGGGTTGTGCGGCATGAGCCAGACCTTGCCGTCCTTGCGCTTGAACGTCTTGACCGTCGCCTCGTTGTCGAGCATCGCGGCCACGATGTCGCCGTTGTCAGCGGTGGGCTGCTGGCGCACGACCACCCAGTCACCGTCGCAGATCGCGGCATCGATCATCGAGTCACCCACGACCTTGAGCAGGAAGAGCGTGCCCTCACCGACGATCTGCTTGGGCAGCGGGAAGACCTCGTCGACGGACTCCTCGGCCATGATCGGCACACCGGCGGCGATCCGACCCAGCACGGGGACGTAGGTCGCCTCGGGCCGCGCGTCACCCGAACCGGTCGGATCCAGGTCGGCGTCGATGTCGTCGGGCGCTGCGCCACCGCGATATCCGCGGATGTCGCTCGGCGTGTCGGGGGAGATGACCTCGAGGGCGCGGGGGCGGTTGGGGTCGCGCCGCAGGTAGCCCTTCTTCTCCAGCGCGTGCAGCTGGTGCGACACGGAGCTGGGGGAGGTGAGGCCGACGGCCTGGCCGATCTCACGCATGCTCGGCGGGTAGCCGCGCCGGTCCACGGAGTTGCGGATGACGTCGAGGACCTTGCGCTGACGCACCGTGAGCGTGCCGTCGCCGGGATCGCGGTCGGGCAGCTGCTGCACAACACTGTCATCGGCGTCGTGGCGAGGCTTGTCGCTCATGGGTGTCGTCTCCTCAGAGGGGCGTTGTCAGTGGTGCCTGATTGGCTTCCTGACATGAGCACAGACTACGGAGTTCGAGCACATGTTTCAAACATCTGTTCGACGCGTGTCTTGAACTCCTCGAACATCCGTGCTACAAATCGTACAAGCGTTCGTTCGAACACCGTTTCGATCGTGACATCGACCCAGGAGGACACCATGAGTGCAGTTGCTGTTCTGGACGGCACCACCAATGGGTATGCCGTGCCCCTTCCCGTTCCGCGTCGCTCGCCGCAGCCGCGGCTCGTGTCCGTTCCCACGGGCGAGTCGGTGCGCGAGGTCGCGCAGCCCGCGCTGCGGCTGACCCGGGCCGGTCGTCTCGTGCTCACGAGCGCCGTCGTGCTCGTTGCCCTGCTCGTAGCGTTCGTCGCCCTCACCGGTGGGGCTGCCGCGTCGGCGCCCGCCGAGACGGTGACCGTCCAGCAGGGTCAGACGCTTTCCGAGATCGCCGCCGAGCACCTGACCGGAGTGTCCATCGCCACTGGTGTCTCGATGCTGCAGGACGCCAACGACCTGGCGAGCGCGCAGGTCCAGGCCGGCCAGACAATCGTCATCCCACTGGCTGACTGATGGAGCGCTGGTTGCACCGCTGACGCACCACCACGAACTCCGAGCCGCTTCGACCCCGGTTCGGTCCTGAGTCCTTGGTTGAGCTTCGACCCCTCACCGACTCAGCACGGAGGGCGCCCCGCCACTGTTGGCGCGGGGCGCCCTTTGCTGTGTCCGCTCGTGCAATAAGACGAGGTGGCTTGGGCTTGGACCTCTCATGGCGAACGAGAAGATCACGAAGGTCAGGCAGCTGAGGGTCGTTGTCGAGGCCCAGGACTACGACGAGGCCGTTCGGTTCTATCGTGACGTGTTGGGCATGGACGAGATCGCAGCGTTCTCCGAGGGCGGCGACGACCGCGTCGCCATCCTCGAGGCCGGGCGGGCAACGTTCGAGATTGCGAGCCCGGCCCACAAGGTCGAGATCGATCGCGTCGAGGCGGGCGGGGCTCCGAGCCCGAAGATCCGGATCGCCTTCGAGGTGGACGACGCCGAGGCGGCAACGCGCGACGCGGAGGAGGTCGGGGCGACGGTCGTGGCCGAGCCGGTCCTCACCCCGTGGATGTCGCTCAACTCGAGGCTCGAGGCACCCGCCGGCCTGACGATCACGTTCTTCCAGGAGACCGAGGACTCGCACGAACGCGCCGAACGTGAAGGCTTCGGCACCAACGAGACCTGACCTCTGGCTCAGTGGATCCGGACGGTGAGTGGGCAAGGCCCCACTGGACGTGGTCGCTGAACTCCTCGTGGTCGGGACTGGGGACCTCGACGAGGTCCGTCGTTGGCTCATCCGCGACAGTGCATCCTGTTGGTCTTCCGGCGGAAGTGGCTTGCTTCGGTGGCTACGCGACCGAGTTGGCGCGGAGCAGTTTTGGGTTCGCGACTCGTGCCACGCCGAGCTGGGATGGATCGACGGCTGCACCTCCGAACCTTCTCTGGGAAGAGTGGGACGGCACACGCGCCCCCTGACCGGCACTGTGATGTCCGTGCGGGGCACGAAGTCGTGTCCGTGCGGGGCACGAAGTCGGATGCGGCTGGGAAGTGGGGTTAGGCGAACACGAGGTTGAGGGGCGGACCGTGGAAGGCGGCAAGGAACTCGGCGGCCTCCACGACACCGCCGCGCTCGGCTGAGGTGAGGTCGTCGTCGGGCCGGATCGTCACCGTGGTCTGCTTCGCTTCGGCCTTGCGCTTGAACGTCCCGATGTCGTGGCCGTCGACCACGACGATCCCACCGCCCGCCTCGGAGACGAGTCGGGTCCGGTTGGCGTCGTGGTTGCGTCGGGAGAAGCCGGTGCTCGGATAGGTCAGCGCGGCTTCGTCGAACGTCGACAGCAGGTATGCCGTGTGCGCGCGTGAAGTGCGTGCCGTCACCGACGGGTCGAACCAGAGCGTCTCGCCCTGGCACTCGACGGACTCCAGTGGGTGAGTCGACTGGAGTGTGGTGGACGTCGTGAGTTCGGCTGTGGCAGAACGGATCTCGGTGAGCGTGAGTCCACTCCAACGCTGGAGGTCGCGCTCGGAAGCTGGCCCGTGCCCGGCGTAGAACCGATGGGTGAGTTCGACGAGTGATCGCTCACGCGACCAGGTGTCCGACTCAGCAGCCGGGATCACGTCGTCGACCAGGACGTAGGTGTGCTCGGTTCCGCGCGGTGGCCCCGAGCAGATGACGGCGCGCACCTCCGCGACGATCAGCTGGTGGGCCATCGGCTCTCCCGGCCCGGGCAGACCCGCGGCGGCGAACTCCGGGCCGATCTCCTTGCGCGTCATGGCCTTGCCGCCAGCCAGCAGCTCACGCAACAGCTCGGGCCCTCGCTCCTTGAACTCGGGCGTGATGCCGAGCATCTGGTGTCGTGCGGGCATGGCGCCCTCGACCTTGGGGCCCGTGAGGCCCTGGATCCAGCGCAGATCCTCGGGTGCGACGTGGTGCCAGGTGGGTCGCAGGATGTGGGTGCGCACCCAACCGCCGGCCGACTGCTCGGCCAGCACACCGGCATACCCAATGTTTCGTGTCCGCATCGCGAGGGAGTGCGCCGCAAGCGGTGCGTCCTGGGACTGGACGCAGGTGAGCAGGCGCACCGCATCGGCGGCGTGGGGGAGTGGCGCGGAGGACAGGCGTTGGGTGGCAAGGCGTCGGCGGATGACCCAGTCGCGGGTGACGGTTCGCGTCATGCCGGCATCATCTCGCGCGATGATGGAGACATGGAGCAGCACGTCACCGTGGACATCGCCGCGACGCCTGAGCGGGTCTGGGAAGTCATGACCGACGTCGAGCGCTGGCCCGAGTGGACCGACACGGTGACGTCGGTGACGCGCCTCGATGAGGGGCCGCTCGCGGTCGGGTCGAAGGCGCGCGTGGAGCAGCCGAAGCTGCCGCCGACGGAGTACACCGTGACGGAGGTCGAACCGGGGCGCTCATTCACCTGGGTGGCCAAGGGTCCGGGAGTGTTGACGATGGCGCGGCACAGTGTCGAGGCCCAGTCAGGTGGTGGGACCCGGGCGCTGCTCTCCGTCGAGCAAACCGGACTGCTCGGCGTCGTCATGGGGCGGCTGTTCTTCAAGGGCCTCACCGACCGCTACCTCGCCCTTGAGGCCGCGGGCCTGAAGGCTCGGAGTGAGGGTTCCCGCTAGGGCCAGCTCCCCGGCCTGCGCCTTGGCGTGGGCCCCGGCCTTCGCCCGAGAGCGCGCCCGACGCCGTCCCAGTCCACGCAGAGCGAAGAAGAGACCGGCCAGCAGCGCCGGGAAGCCGAAGAGCATCCCGGCCCCCACGGGGGTGGCCAGACTGGCTGCCGAGTCGGCTCCCTCGAGCGCCTTGCCGGCTGCCGTGGTGTCGCCCGTGGCCAGTGCCGTCTGCGCCTGATCGAGGTCGGCAGTGGGCCGCAGGACGAGGGCACCGAGGGCGGCCAGTGGGTTGGCATCCTCCACGTCGGTGCGCAGCTCGCCATAGGTCTTGGCCTGCGCCGTGAAGGCGCGCAGCTGGGCCGCCACCGTGTCGTAGCCAGACGTGTCCTTTGCCTGCTCGTATGCCGCCCGCACACCCTTGGTGTCCACGCTGGCCTTCGTGCCGGCTGACTGGGCCGCGGCCGCCTGCGTTGACAGGGCGGCAGTCTGGGTGAGCCCGGCCCTGGCCACGGGAAAGTTCCAGCTGGCCATGGCCTGGCGCACGCCGCGAGGCAGGGCCCAGTCGCCGTCGAGCCTGTCGTTTGCGGCATACGCCTTGCGGGTGGCGTCGCGCGCGGTGAACTGGGCGGTGGCCCCGGAGCCGGTGACCCACGCGGTCATGATCGCGCGGGTCTGCGCATTGCCGCCGGTGACCTCGAACAGGTCGTAGGCCTGCTGCCACCCCGTGCCCTGGGCGGCGAGGGTGCCATCGCCGGGGGCGTCATAGATGGTGCGCTTGGTCGTGAGCGCGCGGAAGAGTTGGGGTTTGGCGGCCGGGGTGCTGCCGGCGACGAGGGCGTGGACGGCGTTCCAGGATGCGGGGTAGGCGTAGTCCTCGGCCGCGCCGGCGGTGTCGGACTCGTCGGTCCACTCGGCGAGCGGGAAGGCGCCCTTCTGGGTGGGCCTGACCTTGTCGTGCTCATCGTCCTTGCCCTGGGTCGCGGCCATGACCTGGGTGGCCAGTTCCTGCGCTAGGCCTTCGGTGAGCCAACGCTGGTCGAGGTTGTCGTAGTTCGACCAGGCGTGCGCCAGTTCGTGGGCGAGGAGGGCGGGGTCCAGGGCTTCGGAGATGTTGATGCTGCCGAGCTTGTAGGTGCCGTCCCAGCCGTAGACCTGGCGGCTGAAGTCCTCCGAGATGCTCGTGGTGGGTGTCGGCCACTTCTGCCCGGTGAGCTTCTCGAGCTCCTGCAGCGTGGGCGGGAGGTTCTTGGTGATGTGAGCGACCCAGGCGGTGTCACCGGGGAAGGCCGCAAGGTTGAAGGTCCGGTTGCCGACCTTGAGCTCCTTCTTCAGGGTCTGGGAGGAGTCGCGCAGTGACAGGAGGGACCAGAGTCCGTCGGCGCCACCGCCGCTCAGGGTGGAGACCCGGTTGTCGCCGCTGTTGGTCTCGGAGTACTTCTCCGAGAGGTCGATGGTCATCGCGCGCGGCGCCACGATCTCGATGGTGGCCTCGCCTGCATCTCCTGGGGAGAAGACGTCGATCGCAGCGAATCCCTTGCCCACGCGTCCCGGACTGGCTGATCGCGGTGGAGCGCCGGGAAGGCTGTAGGTCACCGTGAACGTTCGGGTTTGGCCGTATTGCAACCGCTTCGGGAACGTGACGTCGGCGTACTTCTGGCCATCGATGGTCGTCAGCTTCACCGGGATGGCTGAGCCGCCGGAGGTCGCCTTGAGGTTGGTGCCGCCGTTGGGCAGCCACAGCGGGTAGCCGGCCCAGAAGAAGTACTTCGTGGCCGTCGACGGGCTCTGGTTGGTGATCGTCATGGTCTGGGTGACCGTGATGGGTTTGCCGTCACCGGGAACGACGAAGGTCGCCTTGCCCTTCTCGGCGAGCCCGCCCTCAGCGTTCGCGACATCGGCCGTGGCCACCAGCCCCACGGCGGCGACGGCGACGGCGGCGAGTGCGGCCCCGGCCGCACGAATCGATAGCCCCCAGGTCATGGAGAAAGTATGACTTCTCAGGCCGACAGCGTCCGACGCATCGTCAAGCGCGGCAGTTGGCTCGCCGTGGCCGAGGTGGTGCCGACGACCTCGAAGCCGGACCGCTCGAACATCGCCTTTGTGCCGACGAAAGCCATGGTGAGATCCATGCGTCCGGGCGGGTCGACGGGGTGCGCCTCGACGGCAGGTGCTCCGTTGGCTGCCGCGTAGTCCACGGCCCCATCGATGAGGTGCTGGGTCACGCCGCGTTTGCGAAAGCCGCTGCGCACGACGACACAGACGATGCTCCACACCGGCACGTCATCGGTGGGCAGCATCAGCTTGGAACGGTTGAGACGGGTGATCTCCGAGCGGGGCCCGATGTTGCACCAGCCGACCGGTTCGCCGTCGAGATACGTGACGACACCTGGCGGGCGCTCGCGCTCGCAGAGGGTGCGCATGGCCTGCTCGCGCTGATCCTTCCCCGAGCCGCCAAGTTCGGTGACCTCTGCAGCGGTGAGTCGGTGGGACACGCACCAGCAGTGGGTCTGTCGCCGGTTCTTGTTGACGACGTCGGCGAAGTCCTCGAACCGGTCTGGCGTGACTGGATGTGTCTGCCAACTGTGCTCGCTGGTCGTGGCGGTCATGGGTCCATCCTGTCGCGCGCGGCCGACACTGCCGCGGACCTCGCCGGAGTGGGCACTGGCGATCCGCCGATCGGACCGGGCAGGATGGCACTTGCCCCCTCGCTTGAGGGGGTCCGTCCGTGTCACGGACGGCTGACCCTCACAACGGAGTGAGCATGACTCGTTTCAGTCCGCGCCGGCGGATGACCTTCGCCGTCGCAGCGACGGCGGCAGCAGCCGTCGCCCTGCTCGGCGGTGCCCCCACAGTGGCGTCCGCTTCCACCACCGAAACCTCGACCCCCGTGCCGATTGCAGCCCCTGACGGCACGACCATGAGCTACATCCTCAACGCGAAGGTCGCGAACCCGGGCCAGACCCGCCTCGTTGAGAAGGCCGTCGCCGCGGCGGGCGGCGTCGTCGTCCAGAGCTGGCCCCAGATTGGTGTTGTCGTGGCCCACTCCCAGAGGTCGGCCTTCCGCGCTGACGTCCGGGCAGCCGGTGGCAACGCACTCGACTCGGTCGGTGCGAGCCGCACCGCCGAGGTCCTCGAGGGCACCCCGGCGGACGCACAGGCGCCGTGGGGTCCCGGTGCGAGTGGCTACAAGCAGGGCGCCAAGAAGTCCGCGAACGGCGATGTCGAGGCGCCCACCACGCCGGCCGAGACCATCGACGCCCGCGAGGGTGAGCAGTGGGACATGCAGATGATCAAGGCTGACAAGGCCCACGAGATCACTGACGGTTCCCGCAACGTGCTCGTCGGCGTCCTCGACAGTGGGATCGACCCCGACCACCCGGACCTCCAGGCCAACATCGACGTGGCCGACTCAGTGAACTGCACTGACGCGGGTCGCCCGGACACGTCCGCCACGGGTTGGTACCCCACCACGAGTGACCACGGCACCCACGTCGCGGGCACCATCGCTGCTGCTCGCAACGGAGTCGGCATCGTCGGTGTGGCGCCGAACGTGCGGATGGCTGCGGTCAAGGTCGTCAGCGACGAGGGGTTCATCTACCCGGAGTACGCCGTGTGTGGCTTCATCTGGGCCGGTGAGAAGCACATGGACGTCACCAACAACAGCTACTACATCGACCCGTTCGAGTTCTGGTGCAGCGACCAGCCCGACCAGGCTGCAGCCAAGGAGGCCGTGAGCCGTGCGGTTGCATGGTCGACCAAGCAGGGTGTCGTGCACGCCGCCGCTGCCGGCAACTCGGCCTACGACCTGTCCGACAAGTCGAAGTTCAAGGACCCGACCAGCCCGAACGACACCACGCCGGTCCTGCGCACCATCAACGACCAGTGCCAGGACATCCCGGCCGAGCTGCCCGGCGTTGCCACCGTGTCCTCGGCGACCCGCACGGGTGGACTGTCGTCGTTCTCGAACCGCGGTCTCGGCGTCATTGACGTCGCTGCCCCCGGAAGCTCGATCCTGTCGACGATCGTGCGCAACAACGGCTACGGCACCAAGAGCGGCACCTCGATGGCGTCCCCGCACGTCGCGGGTGTCCTCGCCCTCATGAAGTCCGCCCACCCGGAGCTCACGCCAGCCCAGATGGTGGCCAAGCTGCGCGCGGACGCCACCGACACGGCTTGCACGACCACGAGTGGTGCTGCCTGTGTGGGCACGGCCGCGGACAACAGCTACTACGGCGATGGCATGGTTGACGCCCTCAAGGCTGTCAGCTGACGCACCAGCCGTTCCAGAAGTACTGAGGTATCCCCGACTGCCGGGGGTGGGCACCGCGCCCACCCCCGGCAGTCGTGTCTGTGGGGGAGCCGCCCGGCGCTCGCGGAACAATTCTCTTGCGTCTGCAGTTGTGTAATCATGTAAGCACTGCAAGAAGATGCAGGCACCACAGGAAGGGAGACCCCCATGAGGTCCCACCACACACACTTCAGTCCCGAAGACTCCGAGCCCACGTCCCGCGGCGAACGCGGCGAGCGTGGACCCCGCGGCGAACGTCGCGGACCCCGAGGCGGAGGCCGCGGCCGAGGTCCCGGAATGGGCCGCCCCGGCGGCTGGCAGCAGGCCGACGTCCCCAACGCCGACGACGCGCAGGACTGGTTCAACGGGCGCCTGCCCGATGACTGGTTCACCGCAGTCGACGTCAACGTCGACCGTGACGAGATCACCGTCATCGGCACCCTCGCCGAAGGCAACACAGACGGCGGCGCCGAAAACAGTGCCGTTCTTGAAGGCCGCGTGAGCCGTTGGCGCAGCGACACCAAGGAACGACGCATCGAGATCGCCCGCGAGGCCGAGGCCCGCTACCAGCGCAAGGTGTCCTGGGGGGTACGCCTCGCAGACGGGACCGCGCTCTTCACCCACCTCGCCGCACCGGTCATGACGCGCCTGCGTCAGCCCGAGCGCCAGGTCCTCGACACCCTCGTCGACGCCGGCGTCGCCCGCTCCCGCAGCGACGCGCTCGCGTGGTCGGTCCGCCTCGTCGGACAGCACGCGGACGAGTGGCTCGGCCAGCTCCGCGAAGCCATGAGTGAGGTCGACAAGCTCCGCTCCCAGGGGCCCACGATCTGACCCGGCAACAACCCTTGCGTATGCCGTCCGCTCGTCTCGAGCGGGCGGCATACGCAGGTCTTCGGGGTGTTACCAAGCAGTCTCGCCGAAGACGACGAAGCCCGCCCAGTCGCGGATCTCGGCTCCGGCCCTCAGGCGTTGGACGGCTGCGTCCTGCAGGGCCAGGGCCGGGCCGTGACTCAGCAGGGTGCCGTAGAACGCGGTGACGAGGAGCCGAGCCTCGGTATCGTCGATCGCCCACAGCGGAGCGAGGACCGTGCTGGCACCAGCCGCGAGCAGGGCCGAGAGCAGGCCATAGGGCTCATCGCCCGGCCCGAAGCGGTACACGCCACCGTCGCAGATGCTGAGCACGACCAGCTGTGCCGCACTCAGGTCCATGGCCCGCAGCTCTTCGGCGTTGACATGGCCGTCGTGGTCACTGGTCGGGGTCAGCA
The DNA here is from genome assembly GCF_000152705.1 of Janibacter sp. HTCC2649. Classification (GTDB taxonomy): domain Bacteria; phylum Actinomycetota; class Actinomycetes; order Actinomycetales; family Dermatophilaceae; genus Knoellia. Next base: position 24,170 of record NZ_CH672413.1, read on the forward strand.
GGATCCGATGCATGTTGACAACGTCTTCCTCAGGGAACTCCCCGTGCGTCGCGAAGTGGACGATGCTGGTACCGGCGACGTCCCGACGCAGTGCTGACTCAGTGGCGTCCTTCCCGACGAGCACCCTCGTGTCCATCCCGGCCAATGTCGCCGTGGCGTCTTCGAGTTCCAGCTCCGTGTCCGGCAAGGGCTCGAAATCTGCCAGCACCGGGTTGGCAAATCCCCGAAAGCTCGAGGGCCTGCTGCGGGGTCGGCGGCGCAGCTCCTCCCAGACCGACACGCTGGGGACGACAACGGTCGCTACCTCCTCGGCCAGGAACCTCCCGTCAGGGGTCCGCAGTGCAGCGAACGGCACCCCGTGCAGGATCCCGTGGGGGACGACGTAGAGCGTCCTGTAGTTCCTGACTGGGACCCCGCGGTCCTCGAGGGGGGTCAGCAGGATCCGGTAGAGCTCTGCCAGCCGGGCCTTGGCGTCGTCCTCCTCCGCATTGAGGATCGACAGGCGCGTGTTGACGATGAGCTCACCGAGCGGACTGGCGTCGACGGGCTGCCTTCCGTCGGCCTGGATGCGCATCGTGAGACTGCTGGCGCCTTCGGCCTGGAGCAGGGGCAGGTGGATGGGCATGGCTCCCTCCGCAGTGATGCCCAGGATGAGGAGCTCGCCGGCTGGGTCGAGCGGGTCGTAGGGAAGGTAGTAGCTCACGATGGCTTCGTCCGGGCCCAAGGCCTCGATGACGGTGTCGATGGTGCCGAGCGGGGTCGTCCCGACGAAGCCTGCGTCGTGTGCGGCATACAGCTCCTCGAGCTCGCTCAAGGACCGCAGAATGGCCGGCGACGTCGACAGCCCGCCGATCGGCAGGCGGCTGGCAAGTCTGATCTGGTCGCCGACCAGGTCGCTCAGAGTGGGTTGTGACTCCAGATGCATGACCGTGGCTTCGAGCGCCGCAGCCTGGGCCAGCTGCGGTGCCTCGAGGTGCCGGGTGCGGCCGTTCATCTCGTCCAGCAGGGTGCGGGCACGGCACCGCTCGACCGCACGGTACGCCCGGGCGACATCACAACCGTTCAGCCGTGAGAACTCATCGGACACCGTCGCGCCGATCATCTCGTCAAGCTGCTGGGCCATCCACAGCCGCCCCGCACGGGACCGGGCACGGGCCCGGAAGGAGTCGACGGCGCCCGCGAATCGATCCTGAACCGCTGTGAGCTCGTCAGGTGTCCGGTAAGACGTGCGTTCACCGGCATACAGCGTGGCCGCTGCGGTCATGAAGGTGTCGAGGTCACCCTGCTCCTGCGTCAGCTCAAGGACGCGCAGCAACCTTTCGCGTGCGGAGTTGGGGCTGCCCGAGTGGTAGGAGAGGCTGGCCAGCTCCATCTCGAGCCCGATCAGATCAGCGTCCTCTCCGGTGAGGCTCCGTGCCCCTGGCGCGACCAACGACTCCGTCGCGAGGGCGATGGACCTCAACAACCGGTCCACCTCGGAACCTTGCTCGTTGAACCAGTGTTGCCGTCGCACTTCGTGGACCGTCGTGCCCACGAGCGAAGCCAAGGTCCGGACACAGTTGCTGCCAGGGTTTGCCTCGACCAGGGCGAGTGACTCGACGCAGTCGGTGAGCGCCACGAGCAACCACCGGCGGTGGCCGTCCTGGTCGCGCAGCCCTCGGCAGGCGAGGCCCGCGCGATAGGCGCTGGCGACCGCGACAACACTGGCCTCGAGCATCATGGCTGGCAGCCCCACAAGTCTGGCCAGGGCCACCATGCCCCGTGCGCGCTCGCGGGCGAGCTCGTGGTCCTCCTCCGTCACGGCGAGGGCCTTGGACAGGTCCGCGTGGAGGATTCCGCAGTCCACGGCACGCGGCCAGTCCTCGAGCCGGCTGAACGTCACCATGGCCGCGCCGAAGGCTGCCTTGGAGCGGGGCAGGTCCTGCGAATCGAGCGCCGCGAACCCCGACCGGGCAAGTTCGAGACCGAGTTCGAGACCGAGTTCGGGAACGAGTGGCTCCAGCGCTCCAAGCCGGTCAGGGATGGTTTCGGGTGCGCTCATGGCGACCTCCAGCAACTCGTGCGCGAGGTTCGTCGTGGCTTCGGCAGCTTCGTCCGCCATGCGCGCAACCTATCGATCTGGATGTGCCCTGCCGATAGCCCAGACGAACCCCCGGACACGCGGGATGGATCTGAGTAGCGTGCGATGGGTGAAGCGCGCCTACGTGCTTGTCGGAGTGAGCCGCACCGGTCGACTGCGGCCGCTTCCGGCGGTCATGGGGGGCTTGAGCGCGATGCGCGGCTGGATCCGTGCCCAGGGTGTGCCCGACGAGCTCATCACCTGTCTCGACGACTCCGACGGCGGGATCGTCGACGCCGCCAGTGTCTTCGGGGCCGTCAGGGCGTTTGCGGACAGCCGAACCATCGAGCAGCTCACCGTCTACTTCTGTGGGCATGGTGTGGTCAACGACGGCAGTGAGTTGTGGTTGCTCTCTGGCGCGCCCGACGATCCGAGCGAGGCCGTCAATGTGGCCAAGTCGGTGCGTCTGGCGGAGCGCGGAGTCATTCCCCACGTCGTGTTGCTCTCCGATGCGTGCCGCAGCCCCGCAGCCTCGCTGCAGTTCGGCGAGGTGACTGGATCCTCCGTCTTCCCCAACCCGGTCACGGCTGGTTCGCGCAAAGTGGATGTGTTCTATGCGACGCGCGTGGGTGAGAACGCGCATCAGGTGAGTGAGAAGGAAGCCACCGCCGCGGTGGGGCAGGCCGCCAGGACGTTCCGCGCGGTGTGGTCCGAAGTCGTTGCCGAGGCACTCAGCGGCGCTCACCCCGGGCTGCTCGAACCACTGAGTGCCAGCGAGAGCGAGATCGACGTCGTGCGTCCCTGGGCGTTGCACCGTGCGCTGCCAGACCTCCTCTCACTCAGACTCAGAGAGCTGGGGGCCGCCGGTCAAGTGACGCAGTCGCCCGAGAGTCGCATCACGTCGGACCCCCAGGGCGTCTGGTTGTCACAGGTGCCGCACGCTCGCGCTGGGCAGCCCCCGTGGCGTGGCGAAGGCCCCTCTGGCGGGGACGACCTCGGGCCAGGTGGAGGTGGGCAGCCAGCGGGCGACGGAGACATCACGCCCACGCGACCACGACGCAATCGCGGACGCAATCGCAGATGGCAACCCGGACAGAAGGGCGAGCTCGACGGACTGGCCACGTTGGATCCCGCCGAGGGCCTCGCCCGGAGTGCCGCGGCTCAGCTGGTGACGGCGGCGGCCCACAGCGGCGATGCGGACGTCACGTGCGTGCGATTGCGGGAGGACACCGAACCGGAACTGGTCCCACTGACAGTGGTTCTGCGCACCGAGAGCGCAATGGTTGTGACGACGGGTGGGCTCTCGCTGCTCCTGCCGATGACGAGCGACCATCGCTGCACCGTGACCATGGACGGTGACGCGGTGGTCGACGTCCGGTGGCACTCACCGCGGCCGTCGGACCCGGCGACGCGACAGGACGACCTCAGGTGGCGATCCATGGTCGCGAGCCGCACTCGGTTCGGCCTGCACTGGCTGACCGACCCCGAGGACGCGATAGCTGCGGCGGTGTCGTGCTGGGACGGCGACCTGTCCATCCCGATCTACGTCGCCTACGGACTCGTCCAGGAGGGCCACCGGTCGTGGGTTCCCACCCTGCTCGAGAGGTTGCGGGAGCAGGGCTTGCCGGTTCCCTACGACGTGGCGCTGCTGGCCGAAGACTTCTCACACCACGACGGCCCAGCGGTTCCTGCGCTCGCCCAGGGGTGGTCGCTCCTGGGCGCTGACGGCATCGCGCCGGCGCCCGCAGTCCCGAGTCGGCGCCCGTCGCTCTGGACGGCTTTCCGCACACCTTCGGGCGATCCACTCGGGCAACTGCTCGCCCACCTGAAACCCGATCCACAGGAGAAGACCATGCGCACGCTAGTCCTCATCCACGGTCGTTCACAGCAGGGCAAGGACAGCAAGGCACTGAAGGGGGAGTGGCTCGATGCCCTGCACGAGGGTCTGCGCGCTGCCGGCTCGGACGCCACTGTGCCGGCCGACAAGGTGCGCTTCCCCTACTACGGCGACACCCTGGATGACCTGGTCAGGGACGGCGGTGACGAGGCCGCAGAGGTGATCATCCAGTCGGCGGGTGAACCGAACGCCGTGGAGCAGGAGTTCATCGCGGCCGTCATCAGTGAGGTCGTCGAAACGATCGGGCTGGGCGAGGACGACATTCGCGCTCACGCCGTTCACGGTGATGTCGTCGAGCAGGGCGTGCAGAACTGGCCCTGGGTGCTGGCCGCGTTGAGGGCACTGGAGAGCGTGCCCGGCCTGGGCGGCGCGAGCCTCGCGCTGGCCACGCGTGACGTCTACGCCTACCTGCGCAATCCGGGAATCCAGACCGTGATCGAGAGCGGCGTGCGGCAGGCCTTCGACCAGGAGACGGAGTGTGTCGTCGTCGGGCACTCGCTCGGTTCGGTCGTGGCCTATGACGTGCTCAAGCGGCGGGCCCAGTCGGAGGGGTGGATCGTCCCCACGTTCATCACCCTGGGAAGCCCGCTGGCGGTGCGGACCATCGTCGATGCACTGGCGCCGATATCAACGCCGCCGGGTGTCAAGCAGTGGTTCAACGCCCATGACTCACGAGATGTGGTGGCCCTTCATCCCCTGGACGCCCGACACTTCCCGGTGACTCCGGACATCGAGAACGTCGAGGTCACCAACCCCACCCCGAACCGCCACGGAATCTCGGGCTACCTCAGCGACCCGACGGTCGCGCTGCGGATCCTTCGAGCGCTGACCGAGCCCACGACCTGAGCCGTTCAAGGCCATCCGGTATGCCGTTCGCTCACCGTGCGCGGGCGGGTACGCGCGCGTTGTGGGGCCTGAAACAGGGGCGACACGCCGACGGCACGCACGGACACGCGGAAGTTGCCGGATGGGCTTGCGGCGTGTGTCACAGCGGCGCATACTGGCTACTACATCTAGTGGTTACACGGATGTAGTTCATCCACATGTGGTTCACAGGGGCGGGGCACTTCTCCACACGTTGTCCCCAGTTCGTCCCCAGAGTTGTCCCCATTTCACGTCAATCCAGGCGCAAAGGAGTCGGTTTCATGCACTGCCCGTTCTGCCGCCACACCGACTCCCGCGTCATGGACTCGCGCGCCACCGACGACGGCTCCAGCATTCGCCGCCGCCGCCAGTGCCCCGAGTGCGGCAAGCGCTTCACCACTGTCGAGACCGCGGCGCTGTCCGTCGTCAAGCGGTCCGGAGCGGCCGAGCCGTTCAGTCGCGCCAAGGTCCTCGTCGGCGTCCGCAAGGCCTGTCAGGGCCGCCCGGTCACCGAGGACCAGCTCGCCCTCCTCGCCCACCAGGTCGAGGAGAGCATCCGGGGGGCCGGACAGGCCGAGATCGACGCCCACGAGGTCGGCCTCGCCGTCCTCGAACCGCTGCGCCACCTCGACGAGGTCGCCTACCTGCGGTTCGCCAGCGTCTACCAGGCCTTCGACAACCTCGAGGACTTCGAGCAGGCGATCACCCTGCTGCGGGTCGAGCGCGATGAAGGCATGGGCGAGGAACCACGAAGGGGTATGCCGGCCGGCGGCCAGGGCGCTTCTGTCGCCCCGCCGGACTGACAGGGCCTACCGCGTCACCGCAGCACACGGCATACCCAGAAAACACAGCACTTCTGTCGCTCACAGCGACCACCTCGCACCACCCGACCACTGTCAGTGGTCACCGCAAGAATTGATGCAGTTCATACGAACGCCCGGGATGAGCCGGGCAGAAGAGGGAGTCAGGCAATGACGGAGACCGCCGGCCGTACAGGGGCACGTAAGGCCACGAAGGGCAAGGGTGTCGTTGTCGAGCGCATCTTCACCACGCCCGGTGTGCACCCCTATGACGCGGTGACCTGGGAGAAGCGCGACGTCGTCCAGCAGAACTGGAAGACCGGCGAGACGATCTTCGAGCAGCGCGGGGTCGAGTTCCCCGACTTCTGGAGTGTCAACGCCTCCACGATCGTCACGACGAAGTACTTCCGTGGCGCCGTCGGTACCGAGGCGCGCGAGACCGGGCTCAAGCAACTCATCGACCGCGTCGTCCTCACCTACGTCAAGGCGGGCAAGGAGCACGACTACTTCTCCTCCGACGAGGACGCCGAGCTGTTCGAGCACGAGCTGACCTACGCCCTGCTCCACCAGGTCTTCAGCTTCAACTCCCCGGTCTGGTTCAACGTCGGCACGGCCTCGCCGCAGCAGGTTTCGGCCTGCTTCATCCTCGCCGTCGACGACTCGATGGACTCCATCCTCAACTGGTACAAGGAGGAGGGCTTCATCTTCAAGGGCGGCTCGGGCGCAGGTCTCAACCTGTCGCGCATCCGCTCCTCCAAGGAGCTCCTCTCCTCCGGTGGCACGGCCTCGGGCCCGGTGTCGTTCATGCGTGGCGCCGACGCGTCCGCGGGAACGATCAAGTCCGGTGGCGCGACCCGTCGTGCGGCCAAGATGGTCGTCCTCGACGTGGACCACCCCGACATCGTCGAGTTCGTCGAGACCAAGGCGCGTGAGGAAGACAAGATTCGCGCGCTGCGTGACGCCGGCTTCGACATGGACCTGGGCGGCAAGGACATCGTGTCCGTGCAGTACCAGAACGCCAACAACTCGGTGCGCGTCAACGACGAGTTCATGCGCGCCGTCGAGGAGGGCACCGAGTTCGGTCTGAAGTCGCGTGGCGATGGTTCGGTCATCGAGACCATCGACGCCCGCGAGCTCATGGGCAAGATCGCCAAGGCCGCGTGGGAGTGCGCCGACCCGGGCATCCAGTACGACGACACCATCAACGACTGGCACACCAACCCGGAGACCGGCCGCATCACCGCGTCCAACCCCTGCTCCGAGTACATGTCGCTCGACAACTCCTCGTGCAACCTGGCCTCGCTCAACCTGCTCAAGTTCCTCAAGGACGACGACACGTTCGACGTCGTGAAGTTCCAGCAGGTCGCCGAGCTCGTCATCACAGCCATGGACATCTCGATCTGCTTCGCGGACTTCCCGACCGAGCCAATCGCCAAGACCACGCGTGACTACCGCCAGCTCGGCATCGGCTACGCCAACCTCGGTGCGCTGCTCATGGCGACCGGCCACGGCTACGACTCCGACGGTGGCCGCGCGCTGGCCGCGTCGATCACCTCGCTGCTCACGGGTGCTGCCTACAAGCGTTCCGCCGAGATCGCCGGTGTCGTCGGCCCGTATGCCGGGTATGCCCGCAACGCGGACGCGCACAAGCGGGTCATGCGCAAGCACGCCTCGGCCAACGACTCGATCCGCACCATGCAGACGATGGACAAGGACATCCACCGCGCGGCGACGAAGGCGTGGGACGCCGTCGTCAAGGTGGGGGAGAAGAACGGCTACCGCAACGCCCAGGCGTCGGTGCTCGCCCCGACCGGCACCATCGGCTTCATGATGGACTGCGACACGACCGGCATCGAGCCGGACTTCTCGCTCGTCAAGTTCAAGAAGCTCGTCGGTGGCGGCTCGATGCAGATCGTCAACCTCACCATCCCGCGTGCCCTGCGCAAGCTCGGCTACACGGAGGAGACGGTCGAGGCAATCGTCGAGTTCATCGCCGACAAGGGGCACGTCATTGACGCGCCCGGACTCAAGACCGAGCACTACGAGATCTTCGACACCGCCATGGGCGCGCGCTCCATCTCGGCCATGGGTCACGTCCGGATGATGGCGGCCACGCAGCCGTTCCTCTCCGGCGCGATCTCCAAGACGGTCAACCTGCCCGAGGACGCCTCGGTCGAGGAGATCCAGGACGTCTACATGCAGGGCTGGAAGATGGGCCTCAAGGCGCTCGCGGTCTACCGCGACTCCTGCAAGGTCGGTCAGCCGCTCTCCGACGGTGGCTCCACCGCGAAGGACGCTGCCACCGACAAGGCTGCTGGCGTTGCCGCTGCGGCTGCCGGTCCGGCGCAGGTCGTCGAGAAGGTCGTCTACCGCCCGACGCGTGAGCGTCTGCCGAAGCGTCGCTGCTCGCAGACGACGTCGTTCGCCATCGGTGGCGCCGAGGGTTACCTGACCGCTGGCACGTACGCCGATGGTCGCCTCGGTGAGGTCTTCCTCAAGTTCGGCAAGCAGGGTTCGACGCTCGCCGGTGTCATGGACGCGTTCTCCATCGCGGTGTCCGTCGGTCTGCAGTACGGCGTGCCGCTCGAGACCTTCGTCGAGAAGTACTCGAACATGCGCTTCGAACCGGCCGGCATGACCGACGACCAGGACATCCGGATGGGCCAGTCGCTCGTCGACTACGTCTTCCGCCGCCTGGCGCTGGACCACCTCGACTTCGAGACCCGTTCGTTCATGGGCATCCACACCGCCGAAGAGCGTCAGCGTCAGCTCGAGACGGGCTCCTACGCCCCGTCGACGGTCGAGGGTGACGACACCGAGGCACTCGAGGACGAGATCGAGTCGTACTCGCAAGGTGTCGGTGCGACCTCGCCGAAGAAGACGGCAGAGGTGGCACCCAAGGGTGACTCGCCGGCTGTCGACACGGAGGACCACTCGATCGAGGACAAGTCCGGTGCCGGTGCGGCTTCGGCTCGCGAGGTCTCGGGTGACATCCACTCGTCGGCCGAGCTCATGGAGAAGTTCCAGGGTGTGTCTGCGGACGCGCCGATGTGCATGACCTGCGGCACGAAGATGCGCCCGGCTGGTTCGTGCTACGTCTGCGAAGGCTGCGGAAGCACCAGCGGCTGCAGCTGATCTGAGCAGTAGCTCGTAAGAACGGCCCCGAGGATTTCCTCGGGGCCGTTCTTCTTGCGCGCGTCGACGCTCGACGCTCGACGCTCGGCGCAAGGAGCCAGCGGCGGGGCGGGGGAGAAGAGGAGTGCGGGACAAGCCTGAGGGACGCGGAGAACTAAGGTGGCGGGGTGCATCCATCAGCCGAAAGCGCGCTAGACCTCATCTCCACGCCGCGACCCCCGGCCAAGTTGCTCGACGCCAGTCGCGAGGCGTGGGATGAGCATGGCTACCCCCTGACGTACGCGTGCTTCATGGCGCTCGTGGCTTTCGCCGACAAGTACGGCGACCAGGGGGCCGATGACGAGGCCGGCGTGGCCGTGATCCCGAGGCCACCGTCCGAGGTGATTATCTTGGCTGGTCGACGCCGCGGCGAAGAGGCGCTCGACATGCTCAACAGCCTGTTCACACGCGTCCGCGAGGCCGACCGCGCGCGCACCCAGGAACTGGCTCCAGGCCCCTCGTTGGAGGACTTGGACAAGAACTACAAGGGGAACGCCTCGTACCTGATGGCCTACATCGTGGGATCGGGAGTGGAGGCCCTGGTGGAAGAAGGCCAGGATGCCGAGCGAGTTCTCGAGTCGGTGGCGCAATTCCTCGAGGAGCTTTCGGGCTAACCAGCCGTCGATCTACCGTTCGGCGCGAATCCGTGCAAGCGCCCCAAGCACATTGTGCGATCGAAAGCCAAGACGGGTCTGCCGGCCGCAGCCGAGGTGCTGATCTCCCGGAAGCATCCCCCGGCTGCAGTTGATCAAGCGCAAACGCGAAGCGGTAGCCCGGAAGTGCGGGCCACCGCTTCACGTTTTGAGGCGTTCCCCTTTTCCGGGGATGAGTCAGTCTCTCGTTTCAGCTTCCAGACGATCGAGCCCGACGTGCTTACATAGGGTCCGCATGTGAGGGCCTCGTTGCAGAATCAACCACACGCGCACGTCAGCTTGGGTATGTTGAGGTATCAAGAGCCATCCTGAGCCATCACATGACGCAATCTCTGATTTCGACTCAGCGTCGCTGAGGAGCTCTTCTCGACTCAAGGGGCAGCGTTGAACGCGGAGTACATCAAGACCACGATCATCAACGACCAGAGGCAACGAAATGTCTCGCTAGATGTAGCTGCCGCGGAATTGATACGAGGCCTCGGGCTGGCGGATCGGTCGCCGGTAGACGCCGTGGTGCAAGCAATGCGCGAGGAGAGTCAGCGGCTTCAGTCGCTCGACATTCCGCAGGGGGTACATGCGGACGCCTACCGCGAGGTAATGACCGATGATGCCAAGGAAACTCAGTGGTACGTAGGTTCGCGAGATTCGGATCGCTACTGGGGGTATCTCCGGAGCCAAATCGAGGGCACTGGTCTTGCTACTGTCTTGCCAGACATCGACGTAGCGTCAAACAAGGTCGTGGCACATTTCGCTGACCCTGGAATCCGAAGGCTGAAGAAGAAGGGGCTCGTCCTCGGCTACGTGCAGTCCGGGAAGACAGCGAACTACGCGGCGGTGATGGCGAAGGCCGCAGATGCCGGCTATCGGCTGTGCATCGTCATGAGCGGAATGCACAACAATCTGAGGCGACAAACACAGGTCCGACTTAACCGGGACCTCGGTGTGGGCAACTGGAATGCTTTGACAACGGAGGACCGCGATTTCGGGGAAGTTCTGCACGGACAGGCTCTCCTCCAGAACCCACAGGCGCGGACGATCGCCGTAGTCAAGAAGAATCCGATGCGACTGCGCCGACTCCGTGACTGGCTTCAAGAAATCGACCCTGCAGTTCGGGCGCAAGCACCCATTCTGCTTCTCGACGATGAGGCGGACCAAGCCACGCCCAACTCGCTGGCGGCAAAGCAGGAGATGTCGAAGATCAACAAGTTGATTCGAGAAATATGGGCCGAGATACCCACGGGTTCGTACGTGGGGTACACGGCGACTCCATTCGCGAATATCTTCATGGATCCCAATGATGAGACGGAGATGTACCCGTCTGACTTTATCTTGGACCTGCCGCGCTCCGACGAATACTTTGGCGCTGAGCGGATCTTTGGCCGGCAGAGCGTAGAGGACGCCGACGATCCTGAGCCCGGCCTAGACATGGTCAGGATGATTTCGGTCGCCGAGGCAACAAGTCTCCGCCCCCCAAGCTCCAGTCAGGACAGGGCCTCATTCGACCCAGACATGCCATCTTCTTTGGGTGACGCAGTCGTTTGGTTCGTGGTCGCAACCTGCATCCGCAGGTTGCGAGGACAGATGGACCACAGTTCCATGTTGGTCCACACGACGTCCTACGTCGCGCCACACTTCGCGATGCAAGGACGGATCGAGAGCATGATCTTTAAGCTTCGCCGCCAACTGGAGGACGGGGACCTCTCAACGTTTCGTAAGTCCTTCGACGATGAGTCCGAGCGCGTGCCCGGCGTCACTCAACTCGGAATGCCTGCTTGGGACGACGTGACTTCCGTGCTAGTCGACGTCTTGGACGAAATCCGAGTTGTTGTCGACAACGGCCGATCCACAGATCGTCTTGACTACGGACGGCTTAGTGACAGTGGTCGACCGATTACGGAGACCGTGATAGCCGTTGGAGGTGGGACCTTGTCGCGTGGCTTGACGCTCGAAGGGCTCACGGTCTCGTACTTCACAAGGACGTCCAACACCTATGACACTCTCCTCCAGATGGGCCGGTGGTTTGGATACCGTCCCGGCTACGAGGATCTCCCGCGGATTTGGATGACGAATGACCTGTCAGAGGACTTCCAGTTCCTCGCGACGGTCGAGGAGGAGATCAGGATTGAGATCCGTCGGCTCACGGCGATGGGCGGAATCACCCCCAGCCAGATGGGCGTTCGTGTCCGGGCACACCCGGGTCGACTATCCATCACAGACCCGAAGAAGATGCACCACGCACGATTGGTTCAAGTGTCCTTCTCAGGTCAGCGGCATCAGACTTTCCTGCTCCACGAGAACGACTCCAGCGCTCTCTCCGCCAACATCGCTGCTGCTCGGGGCCTAGCAGCCTCGTGCCTATCCGCCTCGTTGCCAAGTGTGCAGGATCGGGCACGTCGGCAGTTCAACGACGTCCCGGTTGGCGCCATTCTGGACTTCGTCCGGACGTACAAATTCCACCCGGACCAAGGTTTGCGGGCGGGCCACATCACGGATTGGATCGATCGTCACGCGCGAGCATCGAAGTGGAACGTCGTCTTCCTTGGCACGGAGAAGGAACATAGGGTCGATGGTCAAGTGGTGGATCTGGGCGACGTCGATCTTGGGTTCGAGGCGAACCTGCCCTTGGTAAATCGTGCCCCACTGCGCGACCCATCTGCTTCACGAGCCAATATCAAGGCGCTCCTGTCGATCCAGGACTGGGTAGCGGACCAAGATCGTGCCGAGGTCAGTCGAAGGAGAGCGACCGGCGAAAACTTCCCTGAGATCCGGCGGGCGATGGCCAAGGACGTCGGCCTATTGATCATTTACGGTGTCTCGCACCGCTCCACCCCCTTGCGGGGGGTCTCGCGGCGTCCGATGAATGCCGAGGTCCCACTCATCGGTGTCGGCATTGTGTTCCCCGAACTCGGAGAGGACGACCACGGGTCAGAAGGTGACTTCATCTCCGTTCAGCCCAGTTGGACTGCGCGAGTCGACGAGGAGGTCGAGGAGCTGCTCGATGACGACGAGAAATCAAACACCGTGGACGCCGTCGACCTCATGAGGGGTGGGTCATGATCGACCTCGCGCAGGAGTTTGTCTATGTACAGAACGACTTGGTCGAGCTGGACGAGACCAAGCTGATCTCGCGCCTCACGGACTTCCACCTGCCCGCCGGCGCGTTTCGTGTGGCCGTGGACTCGGAACACCACAAGCATGCACTTTTTCCCGTCGGCCTCGCGGTCCCCGAGATCGAAGAGAAGACTGCGGCGGTGTCGTGCAGGACGAGGGAGCTTGTTCTCGATGGTCGGACCATGCGCTTCGTCGACCTTGAGTGCACTGACAGCTCGCTGGAGCTGGTTTTCGAGCACTTGGTCGCCGACGTCATCGAGCGGGTGGATGTTGATCCCTCGAACCCCGGACGCTCTTGTCTTGAGGCCCTAACTGAATGGCGCGAATTGATGCGCGTGGCCAAAGGGTCTCTGCCAAGGGAGACCACTTTGGGCCTGATCGGCGAGCTGCAGGCGCTAGGTATTTTAGGAACCAAAGACCCCGAAAACGCTCTCATGTCATGGTCTGGTCCTTCACGCTCGACTCATGATTTCGTCCACGTGGGCCGCCACCTGGAGGTCAAGGCGACAGCCACGGTCGACGGGCAAACGATCCGGGTGAGCAATGTCGATCAATTAGACCCTGAGACGTCACCAGAGGCCCTCCATCTCCTGGTAGTTCACTGCGCCCTCGACCCGGTCGCTCCCGACCTAGACCAACGAATCCGCGAACTCATTGCTCAGGGCTTCCCGAAAACCCGCTTGATCAAGGCTGTCGCCGATTACGGTTATGTCTTCGAGTCTGGCCAGGACGCTCCTCGGTTCGCAGTTCGTTCACTGCGCCTTTGGGAGGTGGATCATGACTTCCCGGGCCTGAGAGCGACCGACATTCCATTGAGTCGTCGCCCTGCCGTCACGAGACTGAGCTACGACCTCTCCTTGGCTGCTGCGCCTGAGCCCATTGTCGACGAAGTGATGTTGGGGGTGCTGGGCGGATGGCTAGACACCTGACTGAGGCGGAGCTGGAGCGGGCGCTCTCTCCCGTGCGCGAGCACTTCTTCGGCGCGAGTGTCACCGTGAACACTGTGCTGTCCGCGCACCTCCGTGCCGCTGGATTGCACCCAAGCGGTCAGACGTGGCAGATGGCGAAGTATGCGATCGACCAAGACGGCTCGTTCGAAAATGCCGTCGCGATGGCAGGCGGAACCTCACCGACCACGACTCATGCCGATCCCCTGACGGAGCCCGTCGACGAAGTTGATCTGACGGATCCGGCAGACGTCCAGATCGAGCATGTCGACGTGTATCAGGAGATCCCGAGAGCTGCCCTGCAGACGTCTGCTCGCGAGCGGATGCCCACACCGCCTTTGGGTTCGGACGCCAGGCTCCAGTGGTTCCCAAAGCAATTCTCTGTAGGAGATATCGACGGTGACGGCGCGTCCCGCCTCCTCGGGACACCCGATCTCGCCCCGGTGTCGGTTCTTGTTCGGGAGACTGCCCAGAACAGTTGGGATGCACGCGAACGCGGCCAGCGACTCGAGTTCACGATGAACCTTCGTCAGCTGACTGACTCCGAGCTAGATGTCCTGCGCGAACGTGTGTTCCTCGAGGACGCGGGACCCCTGCCGGTAGCGAGCTCACTCGATGGGTCGCCCGTGTGGGCCCTGGAAGTCTCTGACCGTGGTGCCAAGGGTCTGGGTGGGCCGGTCCGAAATGACCTGACGCCTCCGCCTGGCGAACCCACCAACTTCAGGGATCTCATCCTCACGATCGGAACCCCCCGTGACGTTCACCTCGGTGGTGGCACTTACGGGTTCGGCAAGACGATCTCCTATACAACGAGTGAGCTTGGCACCGTCTTGTTCTGGTCTCGAACAAGAACAGAGGGTGGCCTGCAACACCGCATCATCGGCTCAGCGTTCGGATCGAGCTACGACATGGATGGGCTTCGTTACACAGGCCGGCACTGGTGGGGGGTGATCCCAGACGACGGCATTCGCGTGGAGCCGCTCGTGGGTGAGTCCGCCCGCGTCCTTGGTGAGAACCTGTTCGAGCGGCACTTCGAGGCCGAGGAGACCGGCACGAGCCTGCTCATCCTCGCCCCTGTCCTTGGTGGAGACGACCGTGAGGAAGACGCCCATGCTCTCGTTGAATCCTGTCTCTGGCACTTGTGGCCCAAGCTGGTCAAGCCAACCAGTACTCGCGAGCACATGGAGATATCGGTGCAACTGAACGGTGTCCCGATTCCGCTACCCGACATTGGGACGCACCCGATTCTCTCCGCCTTCGCTGACGCACTGTCAGCGGTCAGGCGCAGTCAGGGAGAAGATGCCCCTGAGCCTGATCTGCACACTGAAGTCGTGCCGGTCGAGATGCAACGGCCGAGGTTGACACTGGGTCATCTCGCCATCACGCGTTTCCCCAAGGTCGAATGGGACGCCGGCGCGCGAGAGGTGGTTCCTCTCAATGAGCCCGTTTCGAACGTTGCTCTAATGCGGCACGACGCGGAGCTCTTGGTGAAGTTCCTCTCGCTGCCGAAGCTCGACTCACCCACGCTTCAGTGGTGCGCTGTGTTCAAGCCGCTCGAGGGTACTGACGACGCCTTCGCCATGTCGGAACCGCCGTCCCACGATGACTGGGTCGCAGAGGCTGTAAAGGACAAGGCGCAACGCCAAATCGTGAACGTGGCCATGCGTCGTATCCGTGAGTTAGTGGAGCAGGCGCTGGCTCCCGCGGTGACGGAGGGACCGGAGCCCACCTCTGGTAGCTCTGTCGTCGCGTTGGCGGACTCGCTTGGGCCATTGATGGGACCCGTCGGCGGGAGCGCGCCCGGCCGTCGTGGAACTACACCTCGAGGTCCGGGCGCACCTCGGCAAGCAAAGGTTCGCGTGTCCGAGTATTTGCTAGGTGCGCTGAAGGACGGGCGACGGCGCGTCGCGGTCCGCTGCCACTTGGAGGCTCCAGGGGCGACCACGCTGGAGGCAGAGGTCAGGGTGGGCGTTGAAGGCGGGGCAGCCGAAATCGATGATGCTGCCCGTCCGATCGGCTGGGTGCGCGGTCGCCCCGATCTCGACTCGGACACCCTTGCAATCTCCAAGGAAGGGCCGCGGTTGGAGCCTGGTGACGAGATCTGGTTCCTAGCTGAAGTCGAAAGCGAACTTCTCGCGGTCGTTGATGTGCGTCCTGCCCGGGAGGAGAAATGACTAAGGCTCGGGTCTTTCCGCATCTGCGCGCCTCGGATACCGCCATTGAGTGGGGGGACTGGGTTGTGGTTAGAGAAGATGGTTCATCTGGGCCGGTGGAAGAGCGGCTCACGTCTTGGGACTACCACTCATCGGTCGCATTCGGCATAGTTCTTCGCGTTTCGGAGGACGAGCTTCTTAGCTCCGCCGGTTTCTCATCCCTTGCTGAATGTGACCTCACGGTGCTTGTCGACTGCCCCTCGACGGGCCAACGAATTCACCGGCGAATATCTTTGCACGAGCTGGGAGAGGGTGAATCGACAGTCACGGTTGCAACGCCCCCTGGGGTCCTTGCGGACCGGGTGCGCCTGTCTGCCCACGTGGTGCTTAACCGCGCTCTATTGGCCTCGGGGAATAGGGCATTTCGTCCATCCTCGCGGCTCGCTGAATCTCCCAGCAAGACGGTTGTTCTTGAGGGGGAGCTCCATCGATTCCCCACGGAGACCATTAGCTTCTCGGCGATTCATATGGAGCCGGCGGCTTGGGCCGTCAGGCTGGACTACGGCAGTCTGTCTGACAGTTTCGTCGGGAGCGTACGGCTGCTGCTGAACGCTGACCATCCCGCGGCAGAGGCCCTCCTCGAAACGAGTGGTGACCGCGCCGCAATTTTGCATTCGGTGTTGAGGATTGATGTTGCCCGGCAACTGATTGGAACCGTCGCCGCCGATGAGTTTCTCGATCTCGACGACGCCGACCCAATCGCTCTGGACGACGGAAGTTTGCGTGCCGGTCTAGAGTCAATAGCGGCGACATTCCTTTCCATGGACTTGGCGTCGGCAATAGAAATGGCAAGACAGGATCCCTCGCGATTTGAACGCAACCTTCAAGTCGGATTTGAATTCTTGATGGAGGCAACCCAATGACAGGTTACCTGTATCCCCGACTGGCTGATGGGCACGCACTCGCTAGGTTCGTGGAGCTCCAGGAGATAGCTTATCAATCGATAGCCGGGCTCAGGGAACAAGCCAGGTTTGAGCACAACCAGGCCGCGCCAGTCCCCACCGGGGGAACGGTGGCCTCCGGGACGAAAATTTCCCAAGTTCGCACCGAGGTCATGACTCAAATGGCCCCGCTGATTAGTGAGAATGGGCACGTGGCTGGTCCTCATCGAATATTCGACTGGATGCTGGGGAGGGCCTTGTTCCACGGATTGCAGATCGTGGTGAGTGATGCCGCACACAAGTCGACGTGGAACTTTCTATCCACGTCAGTCTTCCCCGATCTGGTGTGGGCTCGGTTCCCGGACCCAAGTGAAGACCGTGTGCTCGGCGGGTCGAGGAACGTGCTGCGCCGAGCGTGGATGCGTTACGACTTGCTGAATGAACTGGAGGGCCATGGGGCCGAAGATCTGAACGAGGACGAGCTCGTCCAAATTACCGAGCGCACCGCTCTTGCTCGCAACCGGGGCCTAGCAGTGGCAGTCGCCCGTTCGGTCATCCGGCACGAGGGTCCCCGGCGGATGGAATACACGCGCGTCTTATGCAAGCGGGTCGTGTTCCTGACCGGCCCCCTCCTGCTTGACACTTTGTTGCCAGCGCAGCTCGACGAATTGGTGTCTGCTGTTGCGAAGGGGGAGCGATGGGAGCCCGGGGCCGATGGCCGACGTCAAGCGGGTGGGGGGTAAGCAACACCCATGGTGCTAGGCATGGCGGGCATCCCGGGATTCAGGCGCCACCCAATCATGAGCCGTAGTCGCGCAAGGCCTCGGTCACCTTGCAAACAGCGTGTTCGAGAGGTTCGTGCTCCCAGATGCGGACAACCGTCCAACCCAGTTCTGCCAGTTTGATGTTCGTGTCGGCGTCCCTCGAACTATTTGTCGAAAACTTCCAGAGCCACCACTCACGGTTCGCCTTGGGAACGACGCAGTGGAGTGGGCATGCGTGCCAAAAGCATCCGTCGACGAAGACCGCCACCTTTTGACGGGTGAAGGCAAGGTCGGCTCGCCGCCGAGGCAGGCCCGGTATCAAGTACTGAACCCTGAACCTGAGGCCGTGACGGTGCAGTTCGCGGCGCAGGCTCAGCTCGGGCTTCGTGGCGTCGCGGGCTTGGCTAGAGAACCGTGCGCTTAGGCGCGCTGAAGGAGGGACCCGACTCGGCTCCATGCTGCCATTGAGAGGTTCCTTGGCCCCACCGTCAGTGCCGCCATTCACACTGTTAGCCTGGCACCCGTCCATCTAGTTGAGGAGCGCCGTGAGCCCGGTTCCAGTGGTTGACCTGTTTGCCGGTCCGGGCGGGTTGAACGAGGGGTTCTCCAGCCTTCTGCGCCCCGACGGCGATCAAGTTTTCCGTGCGGTGTCGTCGTTCGAGATGGATGCGCGCGCGTGCGACACGCTCAGGCTCCGGTCCGCGGTCCGGTCGCTTCGTGGTTCGACTGAGGGCCTGTCCTTCTACTCTGGATTCCTCAATGGCGAGATTTCGTGGAGTCAGCTGATCGAACAGCGTGAGGTCGCAGCTGGACTGCGTGACGCCGAACGACACGTCCAGCAGGTGGAGCTTGGACCCGCGAGCCGCGACGCGAGTAGTGATGTCATCCGAGACGCTCTGTCCAGTGCTGGCGGGGGGCCGTGGGTGCTGATAGGTGGGCCACCGTGCCAGGCCTATTCACTGGTGGGGAGGGCGCGGCGCACGAATGACGCCACGTTCGGGGACGACGTCAAGCATTTTCTCTATCGCGAGTATTTGGACATCATCGAGCGGCATCGCCCCCCCGTTTTTGTGATGGAGAACGTCAAAGGTTTGTTGTCACACACCCACGGTGGAGCGCACCTCTTCAGTCGCATCATAGAGGACCTGTCCACCGCGGGTGATGGCTACGAGATCCGTTCGTTTGTCGTGGACCCCCACGCCAGTCTGCAACCGACCAAGGCGCTTGCACCGAAGGACTATGTGATTCGCTCTGAGGAGTACGGGGTCCCGCAGAAGCGGCATCGGGTGATCTTGTTGGGCGTGCAATCGGGACTAACCGGGCGGTCATCCCGAATCCTCACGTCGGCGGCTGGGCTGAGCGTTGAGGCTGTGCTGGCGGACTTGCCGTCTGTGCGCTCCCAGATCAGCCCAAAGCGGGAGGACACCGTCGGCCTCTGGCGTTCCATCCGTTCGGAGGCCCTGCAACTCGCGGGGGAAAGAAGACACAACCTTCCAGTACCTGCTTCGACGGGCTTTGCCCGAGGCGGGAAGTCTGCAGGTATGGCCGACGGCATTTTGCAGGCCTGGCTCACGAACCGAAGTGGTGGGGCAGTGACCCAGCATGAGGCGCGATCTCACATGCCCACCGACCTCATGCGGTACGCGTATCTCGCAGCCAGGGCGAAGCAGGGGCACATCGTGAAGGTCGATCAGTTGCCCGAGGCGTTGCGCCCCAACCACGCCAACATCGGTGGCCCAAATACTCCATTTTCAGATCGATTCCGTGTGCAGCGACTGAATGATCCCAGCACCACGATCACTTCGCACATCTCGAAAGACGGTCACTATTACATTCACCCTGACCCGAGTCAGATGCGAAGCCTAACCGTACGAGAAGCAGCCCGGCTACAGACATTCCCGGACGACTACTTCTTCTGTGGTAACCGGACTCAGCAGTACCATCAGGTCGGAAACGCCGTGCCACCATTTCTTGCCCGGCAATTGGCCGAAGTCGTAGCCGACTTCTTGGGAGTGGGTGCTGACGGCGGACGGGGGCTGGCCAAGGGTGATCAGTAGGCAAACACGGCGATTCCATCGAGCTCGAGGTGAACGCCCGACCATTGGCTCAGATTTTCGAGGAACTCACTGATTTTCGGGGCGGCTGCGGAGCCCTTGTAGTGAGCTGGCACGACCACGGCGGCGGTGCGGACACTGCTGGCCGCAGCCATCTTAAGGACGCCAACGAGGGCCTCGTTGTTGTTCCATGCACGTCCAGCGTGAACCGAAACACCCAAGCCTGAGATCGAGTGCAGGGCGTCAATCGACACTGATCCGGGTCCCAGACGCATTGCGGCGGTGACGAGCAGGTCGCCGTTGACTGGGATGCGGAACCCCTTGTCGGCGAGCCGGTCCGCGACTGCGGCAGCGACGACCGGCTTCCTCAACCCTCCATCCGCGGCCTCCACCCTCCCGCGTATCCCGTCGACCACCGCGTCCAGAGCCGACAAGGCGCTAAGGACGGGGGGTGCGGCGCTGATCCCCCCTCCGAGGTGGATGTACGTGTACACAGTTGCTAGCTTGCCAGCTAGGCATTAGACGTAGGCGATGAAATCGCCTATTTGCTTGTGAGCGCCAGCGCGAACAACGTCGTCGCGAGGGCAATGTGGGACTCTTCACGCGTCATCCACCCAAGTCGTAAAAACCTCGTTCGGCAGCCTGTGAACCCCCACTGATGTCATTATGACGCGATGAACCCCCTGTTTGCTTGGATAGTGTCTCTGATTTTGACCATCTTCCTTCTGGCTGCCGTGGGCGTTGGCCTTATCGGCTGGCTACTAGGCCTTATTTTCCTGCCGATTATCGGGGCCGTCGTAATCATGACGGTCACCAGCTGAAGATTTCGGCCCTCCGACCGTGCGGAGAGCCGTCGCGAAATTGCGCGGTTTAGGTCGGCTCAGGTGTGCTCACGACGCAAGTCTCGGCTTCTGTGACCAGTTCTCGTGACCTTCTGGCGTAGCTACCAGCCGGGAGAAGCTGGTCGGTCGCTGAACGATTGGGGGACATACCGAAGAGGCAGGAGGGCGGCCAGCGGGCGCCCAGCGCGGACGACTGTGATCTCATCGTCGAGATCCTCCAGGGGCGCCGGCTTCCGCAACGCAGCCTGCTCGCGGAAGCCGACGAGCGAGAGGCGCGCGCCGATCGACTGATGGTCGAGCAGTCGACGATCCTCAAGGTGACCCGACTCATCCACCGGGTGGAAGTGCGTGGGGGAGCGGGCAGTGGGAAGACGGTTCTGACTGTGACTCAGTTCTATGAGATCGGGTGGATAAGGGCATTGAGGTCCGGTTGGGGCTTCGTCGCTGCCACGATGCGAGGGTGAGCGTGCGCGACATACCAAGTCCATCAGCCCCCAAGCCCGTCGCTAGTTTGAACGACCCACTCGTTGGGCCCGATTCCCCCCTCGAGGGTGGGCATCTCTTCATGGTCCACGGCAGGATCGAAGACTTGACGCACGACGCGGCCATCGTTCCGGTGGATGAGTTCCTGTCGTTCAACCGGATCTGGGGCCCCCTCCTCGGAGAGACCTGGCCCTCGGCACCCGCGACGTGGGCACAGGGATGGGGACGAGTCGAGGACGGCTCCTACTGGCTTGTCCAGGTCGGAGACGGTAACTACGCAAAGGTGCTGCAGCGCGTCACGTGTGCTGTCGACGACGTCTGCGAGCAGATTCGGAAACCGATCGGCGGACGGCAACGCCCTTTGCTCGCACTTCCCGTCCTCGGAGTCGGCAGGGGAGGGCATCATCACGAGCCGGGGCGTGTGCTGAAGCTTTTGGTGGAGCACTTGGAGAGCCTCGCCCTGTCGCATGAAATCGACATTGTTCTGGTCACGCCCGAACCCTCGGTCTACGCTGCCGCCCAGTTTGTGCGTCGCGGAACATCGGCCCTGCCTCCACGGATGGAGCAGCTGGCAAGAGCGATCGGAGACCGTGCGACGAGGGACGAGCTCGCGTTGTTCATCGGAGCTGGCGCGAGCATGGCAGCAGGGTTGCCGTCCTGGACGGAGCTCATCCGCCGATTGGCCGTGGGCGTGGAAGGGGCCGACACGGAGGCGTTTGCGGCGCTGGGTGCCACGGATCAGGCCGAACTCATCCAGTCATATGACGTTGAGGGCTTCCAATCCCGAGTTGCCGATATCGTTGGGACGGCCGAAAGGCCTGCGCTGGTCCATGGCCTTCTCGCCGGTTTGGGCGTTCGGAACGCAGTGACCACGAACTACGACACCTTCTATGAGCAAGCCGTTGAAGCATCAGGCCGCGAGATGAAGAGCGTGCTGCCCTGGCAGTCGGCTGTCGGAGCCCAGCGCTGGGTGCTCAAACTCCACGGTGACGTCAGCAAGCCGGAGAGCATCGTCCTGACTCGGCGTCACATGGTTCGCTTCGATGCCGCGAATCGACCGTCCGCGTCGTTGCTCCAATCGGTGCTCCTGACCAAGCATCTGCTCGTCGTGGGGACCTCGCTGACAGACGACAACGTGTTGCGGCTGGCCCACGAGGTGCAGGAGTACAGAGAGAAGTACCGGCCCGGTGTTGAGGAGCCGTTTGGGACACAACTCGATGCGACCGACGGTGTGGGGAGACTGCGTGCGCGGCTCTGGGCTGGTCAGCTGGACTGGGTTCACTTGCAGGACTTTGGTACTGAGACTCCGCCTCGTGCGCTCGAACTTCTCCTTGACCGCGCCGGAGCACATGCGAGTGGCGACGCACCTTGGCTTCTGGACGATCGGTTCTCTGGCCTGTTCAACGACCAGGCCGACAAGGATCTGGCGGACCGGGCCCGGGGCCTCCTCAGTGAAGCGAAGGCGCGTGATTCCGCGATGTGGGAACCGTTGGTTGCCGCTCTCAACAGGCTCGGCGGTGTGTGAGGCGGGAACGCCACTCCTACCAACCGGGGTACCGCGACCACCAATGACGGTCGCGGCGCGGTGAATACTCACTGCCACCTGGGGAGTCCGTGAGTTCGCGAACCGAGTCACGCGCAAGTGTGTCGAGCACCCACGCGAGTTCGTGCCGACTGATGAGGTCGAGCGGGAGTTGTGACGCGCCGTGGTTGGCGCCCAGAAGTGCCCTGCGACGGCACCGACGGAGTCTCCATGTGGGAGACCGTTCTCAAGCAGGGTGAGCCTGACTGGACGGCGCTCGCCAACGTTCGGCTCACGGACGAGGCGAAGGACCATGAGACGGACCTCATCGTGCTGATGCCCGATGCCGGCATCGTGGTGGTCGAGGTCAAGGGTGGAAGCGTGGCGGTCGATCCGGTGACGGGGGAGTGGCGGATTGCGAGCGGTGGCCGGCCGCGCGTCGTGCATCCGGTCGATCAGGTGCGGGGGACGAAGTACGCACTGAGGAAGTATGTCGAGCTCGACCCGCGGTGGCGAAACTCGATTCGCACGCGCGTGCGGTTCAGTCATGCGGTTGTCGTGCCGTTCATGAGCTCGGGGAGAACTTCGCGACGCTGGACTGTTCGCGCTGGATGGCTTCGCCGACACGCAGAGGCCCGGTCGGCGAGAAAGAGCCGTGACCGGCGAGTCAGCAGCGCGGCGGTGGATTGTCGCCCTTCAGGCACTCGACGCCACCTCCCAGAGGAGTCCGCTGCCACGTGTGGAGGGCATCGTTGCTATTGCCTGCACTGCATCCTCGCGGTTGACTCCCCGGCGCGCGGAATACCGAACGGCAACTGACGGCGTGCGCTGCTCCGCGGCGGCGCAGTGGACCAGGACTCGCTCGCCCTCGGCTCGCAGTGCCTCGATGGCGTCAGCCGTGTCGTCGAGGACGAAGTCGAGGTAGGCGTTGGCTGTTGGGTCGTCGCTGTCGACGAGCCACACAGTGATGTGATCCTCGGGCGCGATGCCCGGAGCAGGGACGTCCCGAATGCCAACGCGACAGAGGCTCACGACGGCGTCGACACCCAGTTCCTCGGCACGTCGGAAGTCGCGCCAAGTACCAAGAAGGACACCGTCGTCGTAGGGGTGGGGGACCGCCATGGGGGTCCAGGCCCCGGCATCTCGGTACTCCATGTGCGGGATCGCGGGCCACGCATCGTTGTCCACGCAGCCTCTGGCTGTCGTCACGGCAACTCCCACGAGGTCGGAACTCCGGAGTCCGGGCCAGCCGTGCACACGCCGGCGCCATCGCGCGGGGAGACCGGAGGCCCCATAGCGAGCACCGAGGAGGGCACCGGCAATCGCTGCAACGGTGTCTGTGTCGTTGCCGGCCTGGATGGCTGCGCTCAGCGCCCGCTGCACGTGGAGCGGCGAACCGGAACCGTCGTCCGTCGAGGTGGTCGCAGCCCAGGCGCACTGGAGTGCGGCCACGGTGAATCCGTTGGGGGAGAACCGACTTGGGTTTGCGCCCGCGGCCGCCTCGATCCATCCGGCCCATTGTTCCTGTCGGTCAGCTTCCAAGAGGTGCAGCCCCTGGCCGAGGTCGAAGCGACCCTCGAGGACGGCAATGCGCACGGCCTCCGACCAGAGGACGCACGAGTCGACCGCGAGCGGGTCGGGGTGCGTGAGCTCAGCGACGGATCGGGCAGCCGCTGATGTAGCCCCCGGGTCGTCGATCCGGGTCAGGCCGACGATGCCGGTGCGCATGAGGGCGCCGTTCCCCGCGGAGTGGCTCGTCGACGACGCGTGGGCCCGGCTGGCTGCATGGAGCCGCTCGGACGGTGAGCCGGTCAGCCCTCTTGCAGCGGTCAGCACCGCGCGAGTCTGGTTGCCCACGTCACCCGGCCCAGCGGCATACCACTCCTCGAAGCCAGCTGCGATCTCGTCGAGCGCGGTGGTGCTGGTGAGGTCGGCGCCCCACCCAGAGACGCGTGCGATGCACGCCGCCATTTGCGTGTCGTCGCTCCACTCGCCGGGCGCGTAGTTGCCCAGCCCACCGCCAAGCATCTCGGGCTCCCCGATCGGAGGAGTGCTGAACTCGTACGGCACGCCGAGTGCGTCCCCAATCGCCTGACCGAGCAGCACCCCGGCCCCACGGTCCTCCTGCTGTGGTGTCAGTTTCATGACCCTCCCTTATCGTCCCGCTGAGACTAGGACTCGGGAGTGACAGGTCCACTGGTCACACCTCGGTGTCGGAGACGGCTTGACCGTCCATGCCCCCAGGTCGACCGAGGCGCCATCCGATCATGTCCAGAGCGCGAAGAGGAGTGATGGTGGGGTGCTCGGCCAGCCCAGCCAGCTCACGCCACTCATCGTGGTGGACGCGGAGGTCCGCCTGAACCGCGCGGAGCCAGAGAATCGTGAACTCCGTCCAGTTGCGTGTGCCCTTCTTGGCCGTTGGGATCACGGGTTGCCCCAGCTCCATGTAGCACCGGCGAATGTGGTCGTCGTAGAGCGGGATCAGCTCCGGTGCCATGCGGTGCAGCACTTTGGAGAAGGTCGTGAGGAGTACGCCCGGAATCTGGCGGGTCTCATGCAACGCGAGCAGATCCGCCAGCTTGCTCAAGGTTTCGTCATCGGCCTCCAGCAACGTCATGCCTGCGAGCTCGGACAACTGGCTGTTGATCTCGGGTAGGAGCGCCTGCATGGCGTAGTACGCATCCAGGCTCAGGTTCCGGACGTTCAGGAGCAGCGGAGCCAGCAGGTCGGCGTCACCCACGGTCGTCCCGCCCGAACCCTCGTACGCGTCGTATGCCGGGTACGCCCACCCGCCGCTCTTGCTGACGTACTCAGCCACGAGCGCCTTGGCCTCATCGACCTCGATCTCGGCCCCACCAACCTTGAGGATCGTCATGGCCCGAGCGTCGCATGGGCTCTGGCCCGGCGACGGTCATTCAGCCACTTTTGCCCGGTCTGCCTGTGCCTGTCGGTAACGCCTGCCACGATGCGAAGGTGACTGCGCGCGGCATACCGGAATTTCCCTCTTTCGCGACTGAGTCGGAACGGCAGGTGTGGGAGACCGTCCTCAAGCAGGGGGACCCTGACTGGACGGTGCTCGCCAACGTTCGGCTCACGGACGAGGCGAAGGACCATGAGGCGGACCTCATCGTGTTGATGCCCAATGTCGGCATCGTGGTGGTCGAGGTCAAGGGTGGAAGCGTCGCGGTCGATCCGGTGACGGGGGAGTGGCGGATCGCCAGCGGTGGCCGGCCGCGCGTCGTGCATCCGGTCGATCAGGTGCGGGGGACGAAGTACGCGCTGAGGAAGTACGTCGAGCTGGATCCGCGGTGGCGGAACTCGAGCCGCACGCGGGTGCGGTTCGGTCACGCGGTCGTCGTGCACTTCACCGCGCTCGGGGAGGACTTCGCGACGCCGGACTGTCCGCGCTGGATGATCCACGATCGCGGGGACCAGGCCGTTCTCGCTGAGCGGTTGGGGGACATCCCGAAGAGGCAGGAGAGCGGCCAGCGTGCACCCAGCGAGGACGACTGTGACCTCATCGTCGAGATCCTCCAGGGGCGCGGTCTGCCGCAACGCAGCCTCCTCGCGGAGGCCGACGAGCGAGAGGCGCGCGCCGACCGACTGACCGTCGAGCAGTCGACGGTCCTCAAGGTGACCCGACTCATCCACCGAGTGGACGTGCGTGGGGGAGCGGGCAGTGGGAAGACGGTCCTCGCGGTGACCCAGGCGAAGGACCTCGCTCACGGACGGCAGGGTGAACGGCCACAGCGCGTTGCGCTGCTCTGCTATTCGATCGGGTTGGCGGCCTGGTTCAAGCGGCTGCTGGCGTCTGCGGATCGCAAGCACACGCCGGCGTTCGTGGGCACCTTCCAGGAGTTCGCGGCATACCTGGGGGTGTCGGACTTTGGCGGGCGGGATGACCGGGAGTTCTGGGAGACCGGGCTGCCGCAGCGCATGTCGGAACTGGTCGACGAACTTCCACCGGAGAAGCGGTTCGACGCGTTCGTCGTCGACGAGGCGCAGGACTTCGCCGACCTGTGGTGGACGCCGATCGTGCGCGCCATGAGGGATGAGGAGCAGAGCGGCCTGTATGTGTATTCGGATGAGAACCAGCGGGTGTTCGCCCGGTTCGGTCGGCCACCGCTGCCGCTCGTGCCGCTGATCCTCGACCACAACCTGCGCAATACGAAGCAGATCGCCGAGACCTTCAGTTCGCTGACGCCGATGCGGATGTATGCGCGCGGTGGCGACGGTCCCGAAGCCGAGTTCATCGCGAGCTCGCGCGAGGACGCGCTGGACGTGGCGAGCGATCAGATCGATCGGTTGCTCGATGAAGGCTGGCGGCCAGAGGACATCTGCCTGCTGACGACCGGTACGCGGCACGAGGAGCAGACGAACCTGCAGGACCTGCTGGGGCAGGACGGCTACTGGGACACGTTCTGGGACAAGGACTCTGTGTTCTATGGGCACGTGCTCGGATGCAAGGGACTCGAGCGGCGGGTGGTCGTGTTGTGCGTCAACGACAAGTCCGTGATCGAGCGTGGGCGGGAGCGGCTGTACGTCGGGCTGTCGCGGGCGACGGACAAGTTGGTCGTTGTCGGTGACCCAGACCTGATCCGCGAGATGGGTGGCGCCGAGGTCGCGAAGCGCCTTGGCATTGCGCCGTGACGGATCAACTGGTCGACCTGCCACACGAATTTGAGCCACCGCCAGACTGGGGTCGTCCTGCCGCCCCTATTGAGCTTGTTTCGCGATTTTCCATATTGGGATGAGCCAACTGAGGAGGATACGGATGATGTCAACTGCGTTGGAAGGGCAGGCATGCCAGGGGCGGCTCAGGGAGTTTTTCCATTCGGAGCTCCGGTGCGCCCGCGTGGTCTCGCGATCCCCGCGACGCCCAAGCCTGTGTTTGTCCTTGGCGCATACCCGAGTGCATTCCACGTGCGCTGGGTTCCGCCGGAGCCATGGAGGCCGGTGCCCGCGATCCCTGTCGACAACGAGCCAGCAGTCTTTTGGGATGGAGAGGCTCCGGACCCAGCGGAACTCTTCGAGAGATGGGCCACGACGTACTTCAATGACTCGTGGGGCCAAGTCACTCCGTCGCGTCTCAACGGGTCGTCGGGTGCCAAGCTCGCAGAGCGTTGGCTGGCGCCAGTGAGCTTCAGTCGAGCGGACGCCTTCATCACCGACTGTCTCCCGCTGTCACGAGCAAGCGTGGGCGTCGCGAAGCGGCTCGCAGACGCATACGCGCCGTTCGCGGTGGCCACCAGTGCACCAAAAGCAAGTCTGCTGGCTCACCCGAGCGAGAACGAGATTGTCCATGAAGCGCTCGACCAGCATGCCGAACGGATTAGAGCCCAAATCGACGCCGCACAGCCGCAAGCCATCATCACGCTGGGCAACGCAGCAGCGCGCGTGCTTGCGGCCCTCAACGGTGCGTCGGGCCGCTCCGGCGTCCTCAACGCTGAAACGTATGGGCAACCACGCCCACTCGCGGGAGTTGCGCCTGGCGCAAGGTGGCATGCCCTGATCCATCCCGCAGCCCCCGCGTTCTGGCAGTCACGACATGACGAGTTCTTGAGTGCCCGGGGACCTCGATCATCCTCGAGGTCGTCTCAGTGACAAGGAGCACGTCATGCGAAGAGGTCGTGCGCAGCCCAGTAGTGCTGGAGCCTGACCATGCATTCTGAGCATCGACCGGTGCTTAGGGTGCAAGAGTTCTGGGTTTACGCGATCGAGTTCGATGCTGACTGGATTGCCGCCAAGGGCAGGGGAACCGTGTACGTCGGCTACACGGCACGGACGCCAGAACAGCGGCTGGAGACCCATCGAGCTGGTGGTCGCACCGCTGCTGCGATCTTCAAGGTGGGGAGGAGGCGGAGAGCAACCAATCTGCAGCTACGGATGGACTTGGCCGTGTCCGAACCCAACCATGCCGGCCCTTGGGTGATTGAGAAAGAGGCCATGAAACACGAGCGTAAGCTCGCGAACCGACTGAAGGCTCGCGGTTACTTCGTCGAAGTCGGGCTGGGCAAGCCGTTCGGAGCGACAGCTCCCAAGCCGAAGAGACAACGGGCTGATCCTGCGTCCAGCGAGGCGCCCAAGCGAACGCCGCGCAGTCGGGGCACGGAGAAGGGAATGCAGGCCGAATCTTGAACGGCGTCACGAGGCACGCGAGCGCGGTTCAATCAGTTGGTGCCGACCTCTTCGGGCATCGTGAAGTCGGCGTCCGGCGCTCCGACTCGATAGGTCATGAGCGACGTTGACATTGCCTGGTACACCGCGGTCTTGCCGGCCGCGTTGTTGGAGAACCGCGTCGTCTTCACACCGAGTTCCGAGCCTTGCCACACGGCGTCGTCCGCACCGAGGAACTGAACCTCCCAGCCGAACTGGCTCTTCTGCACTGCAAGGAGGTCGCGCACCTGGGCGAGCGTGTACTCGTGTGACGAGTTCTCGTGCCCGTCGGTTACGACAACGAGCAAGACGCGGCCCGGCCGTTCGGCCTCCGGCAGTTCCGCGAGGTCGTCGCCCGTGCGGACGATCTCCATTCCCACCGCGTCGAGGAGTGCGGTCATGCCACGGGGCTCGAGCTCGTAGGTGAAAGCGCTGTCCCGCATCCGCTCGACCGTCTCGAAGGCGTTGTCGAACTGCGACAGAGTCACCGTGAACTTGCCATCGAGTGCGAACTGCTCGCCGATGAATGTGTTGATGCCTGCCTGCGATTCCTCACGGTCCTCCGCCATGCTTCCGGACCTGTCGACCACAAGGGTCAGGTGCGTGTAGTCGGGGTTGGTCATGTCGGCCTCCTGTGTGAAAAGCATTGGGAGAGATGGCAACCGGAGGCGACGCCGAGCCGGTCGAGATTCATTGTGTCGGTGACCACTGACAGTCACCGTTCCTCACTGGCCTGACAGACGTGCCGCATGGGCGGCTGCGCTCCTGCACGCAGCCAGCCAAGCCAGCCACACGGCATACCCGCCGATTGAACGGGTGAAGCCCGGATCAGAATGTGTCGTTGATGGCGATCCGGTCGTAGCCCTTGGGCTTCGGCTCGGTCCCGAAGCAGTTCAGGGGGTTGCCATCTGGCCGGGAAGGACTGGTCCGACGAGCAGTCGATCGTCGCGAGGACTTCGTTGCCGTTCATGAACTTGACCTGGCCGAAGGGGTCGTCGCGGTCGTCGCGGTCGTCGCGGTAGTTCGTCACCTTGAGGTTCTTCAGCTCCATGCCGAAGTCGCTGCTCGTGATCCTCCAGCCGGAGGGCGTAAACCAGCTTGCGCACGTCAAACGCCTTGCCCTCGAGGTGAGGCGGTGCCGCTGTTCAACCGATCGTGATGGGCAAGAAGGTGGTTCTTGCGAGGCTGGACACGTACATCGTCGTGTCCACCGAATCACTGAGGTCCACAGACGAGGAGGCCCGAAGGATGGCCCCGGCTGTGCGGCCGCTTCTCCCGAACACGGCCACGCGGCCCTGCGCGCTCCTATGCTCAACAGGTGGTGGTGCTGGGCACGAAGATCCATCGGCCGGTCCCACGTCGAGACCTGGTCCATCGGCCGCGCCTCACCGACCTCCTCGGCCGGCCGCAACACCCGCGCCTCGTGCTCGTCGCCGCCCCTGCCGGCTTCGGCAAGACCACGCTGCTCACCCAGTGGCTCGGTTCGACAACCACAGGAACAGCTGTCGCCTGGCTGTCCCTCGACGAGGGCGACAACGACCCGCGCCGGTTTCTCGAACACCTCCTCGCCGCCATCAGCGTGATCGGAGGCTTCACCGAGGCGACTGACCTCCTCGCCAGTGCGAACCACGGCCCACCGGGACATGCCCTCACCGACCTTGTGCTCACGAGCATCGTCAACGACCTCGACACCCACCCCGCCGACACGGTCATCGCACTGGATGACTACCACGTCATCACCGACCCGGACGTCCAGCGATCGGTGGCCTTCCTCCTCGAGCACGTCCCGCGGCACGCCACCCTCGCCATCGCCACGCGCGCTGACCCGAACCTCCCACTGCCCAGGCTCCGTGCCCGCCGGGAGCTCGTCGAGATCCGCGCGGCCGAACTGCGGTTCACGCCTGACGAAGCCACCGCGTTCCTCGCCGATGCCATGCAGCTCGACCTCACCGACGACCAGGCCACCGCGCTCGCCACCCGGACCGAGGGCTGGCCCGCAGGCCTCCAACTCGCCGGCCTCTCGCTGCGCGGGACGAGCGACACCGTCCGGTTCGTCGCGGACTTCGCCGGCACCCACCGGTTCGTCCTTGACTACCTCGTCGAGGAGGTCCTCGGCCACCAACCCGAAGCCGTCCGCCGCTTCCTCCTCGACACCTCCGTCCTGGACGAGCTCACCGGAGACCTCTGCGACGCCGTCACCGGCCGCGACGACTCGGCCGCGGTGCTGGAGTCACTCGAGCGCGACAACCTCTTCGTCGTCCCCCTCGACGACCAACGACAGTGGTATCGCTACCACCACCTCTTCGCCGACGCCCTTCGCGCTCGCCTCGCCGCACAGGACCCGGCTCGCGTCCCAGCCCTCCACCGTTCTGCAAGCGACTGGTATGCCGCCCGCTCCCGTTCCGAGGACGCCGTGCGTCACGCTCTGGCCGGCAACGATCCCGGCCACGCGGCCTACCTCGTCGAGCAAGCGTTGCCCGACGTGAGGCGAGAGCGACGCGATGTACTCCTGCGGCAGTGGTCAGCAGCCTTGCCGGACAACGTGATTCGTGACAGTGCGTTGCTCTCCATCTGCCGGGCCTGGACCCGCCTCATCGCGGGTGACCCCGATGGAGTCGAGGCGTGGCTCGAGGACGCCGAGCGCGCGATGGTGACCCATCCGCCTACCCCGGAACCGGGTGCCTCGGTCGCCACGCTCGAGGAACTCCGCACCCTTCCCGCGACCATCGCGATCTATCGGGCGTCGGCCGCCCAGGCTCGAGGGGACGCCGCCGCGACGACCCGTCACGCCCGCACCGCACTGGACCTCACCGGGCCCGAGGACCACATGGCCAGGGGTGGGGCCCTCGGCTTCCTCGGCCTTGGAGCGTGGGCTCGCGGCGACCTCGCCGAAGCCGTCACGACGTTCTCCCAGGCTCTGCAGAGCCTGGCAGCGGCCGGCGACGTGTCCGACGCCCTGGGTGGCACCGTCGGCCTCGGCTCGATGTGGCAGGCACGGGGGAGGCCGGACGAGGCGCGACGGCTCTTCGAGCGGGCACTCGACACCGCTGGTCAGGGCCGGGGCGCGGCCCTTGCGACCCTCGGCGACCTCCACGTCGGGCTCGCCTCCGTGCTGGTCGAGCAGGGTGAGCTCGATGCCGCAGCCGAACACCTCACAACGGCAACGTCCCTTGGGGAGTCAGCATCCCTGCCCGAGAACCGCTTCCGCTGGTGCGCCGTCTCCTCCGATGTGCACCGGGCGCACGGCGAGCTCGATGCAGCCGTCGACCTCCTGGACCGGGCCGAGGAGCTGCGCCTGCCCGGCTACTACCCCGATGTGCGGCCCATCCCCGCCGCCCGGGCCCGGCTGCACCTCGAGCAGGGTCGCCTCGACGACGCCCGGGCCTGGGCGCGAGACGTCGCAGTGGCCGAGGTGGAGCATCCCGGCCATCTCGACGAGTACGCCCAGCTCACCCTTGTCCGACTGCTTCTGGCCGAGCACGAGTCCGACGGCAACCCGACCCACATGGCCGAGGCCCTGCGCCGACTCGACGCCCTCGAACCCGACGCCACCCGCGGAGGTCGCGACGCCACCCTGACCGACATCGCACGTCTGCGGGAAGCGGCACGGGGGCGGACGGCATACGCGACCGCAGGAACTGCCGGGGCGCCCACGGCGAGCGACGCTCTGAGCGGGCGAGAGCTCGACGTGCTCCGGCTCCTCGCCACGGCACTCAGCGGACCGGAGATCGCCCGCGAATTGTTCGTCTCCGTGAACACGCTGCGCACCCACACCAAGCACATCTTCACCAAGCTCGACGTC
This sequence comes from Janibacter sp. HTCC2649, assembly GCF_000152705.1. Taxonomy (GTDB): domain Bacteria; phylum Actinomycetota; class Actinomycetes; order Actinomycetales; family Dermatophilaceae; genus Knoellia. The sequence continues at coordinate 56,392 of NZ_CH672413.1, forward strand.
ACGACTCGACGGACCGCGGTCGAGCGCGGGCAGGAGCTCGGGCTGCTCTGACCGGCAATCACCACCTCAATCACATCATGTGGTGATGCGGGCACACCCCTGCAGTTCCTACGTTCGACCTGACCCCGAAAACCGTTGGGGCACAGGCGCACTCGAACGCAAAGGAACCCACCATGATCATCCCCACCACTCGCCTCGGCCAAGCCGCGGGCATCGCTCTCGCTGTCGCCGGCGCGATCTTCGTCGCCGTGCAGATCAAACACCCGCCGATGGACCTTGCCAGCCTGAACACGACCGACTGGTTCGTCCGGAACACCGCCAAGACCGTCATGTCGGCTCTCGCGCTGGCTGGCATCACCGGTGTCTATCTGCGCCAGCGCAGCCGCGTCGGTGTGTGGGGGCTGGTCGGCTACCTCACCCTCACGATCGGCTACTTCATGTTGTTCGCGACCACGGCCATTGCGGCATTCGTGCTGCCCTCCATCGCGACGACCTCACCGGACTACGCCATCGACGTCGTCAACGTCGCCTTCGGTGGGAAGGCTGTGGGCGACATTGGAGCGATGGGCCCGTGGCTCAACGCGATCGGGGTGTTCTACATCCTCGGCGGACTCGTCTTCGGACTCACCACCTACCGGGCCGGGGTGCTGGCGAAGTGGGCGGCTGCGCTGCTGGCGATCGGCAACACCGCCACCATCGCGCTGGCCGTGCTGCCCGACTCCTACAACCGTCCGTTCGCCGTGCCGACCGGGATTGCACTCATCGGACTTGGCGTCTCCCTGTTCCGCGACCAGAGCGCACGCGGCGGTGAGCGGGCCGACGAAGCCGCAGACCCGGCACACCTGGTTGCGGCGAGATGAGCACTGCCTCAGTGAGGCGGCCAGAGGGGCGTGCCCGCAGCGGATGGCGCGCCCCTCTGGCCCTCGTCGCGCTCGCCCTCATCCCTCTGCTCGCGGGCACCGCCAGGCTTGTGGAGCTCGCCGGAGGGCCAGGCCTCATCCCGAGCGACACCCGGTTCACCGCGTCGCCGTGGGCGGTCGCGATGCACATCGTCTCTGCCGCCGTGTATGCCGTCCTCGGCTCGATGCAGTTCGCCGTCGGTTTCCGTCTTCGGCACCCCGGATGGCACCGACGCTCGGGTCGGGTGCTCGTCGTCGCGGGGCTCGGGGTGGCGCTGTCGGCGCTGTGGCTGACGCTGTTCTTCCCGCCACAGCCGGACTCCGGGCTGCTGCTCTTCGTCCTGCGGATCGGGTTCGGCTCGGCGATGATCGCCTGCCTGGGGTTGGGCGTGGCCGCGATCCGACATGGGGACGTCGCAAGGCACCGGGCGTGGATGACGCGCGCCTATGCCATTGCGCTCGCGGCCGGGACGCAGGCGTTTACCGAAGGCATCGGGAGTGCCCTGTTGGGGGACAGTCCACTGGCCCTCGATGCGTCTCGCGGTGCGGCGTGGGTCATCAACCTGGCCGTGGCCGAATGGGTCATCCGGCGTGCGTCGGTGCCTGAGCTCAGGTCCGAGGGGCGAGGGGCGACGGGGTCAGGGGAGCGAGCTGGGCGCGGTGGTGTGGGCGCGGCCACGACCTACGAGTTCCGCGTCGAGGGGCACCTCGACGCGCATTGGTCTGCCGTCCTCGGTGGGCTCGCCCTGCGGCACGACGGTGACGGCACTTCGACGTTGACGGGCGAGCTCGCGGACCAGTCACAACTGCACGGGGTGCTGGCGGGGTTACGCGATGTGGGGGCGCCACTGATCTCGGTGCGCGAACTTGCCGGGTCGAGCCGCCGGGTCGAGCATCGCCAGCATCCGGCGCCCCAGCGGGGAGTTCGCGAGTGACACTGACACCGAGGCGCAGAGCGGGCTGAGTGGCTACGCCCTGCACGCAACCACCCAAGCCAGCCACACGGCATACCCGTCGCTTGATCGGGCGAAGCCCGGATCCGAACGTGTCGTTGATGGTGATCCGGTCGTAGCCCTTGGGCTTCGGCTCGGTCCCCAAGCCGTTCAGGGTCGCGGTCTGGCCGGGGAGTATCTGGTCCGACGAGCAGTCGATCGTCGCGAGGACTTCGCTGCCCTTCATGAACTTGACCTTGGACGAAGGGGCCATCGTGGTCGACGCGGTCAGGCGTAACGGCAGCCTGGTGGTAGTAACCACGGACTACGAGGCCGGATGTGGGGCCTGGGGAAGTCGTGAGGAAGGCCCTGGCACCGGGTCACGCTGTCGGCGCGCTCAGGCAGGATGCGGTGGAACGACTTTCGGGAAGGGGCGTCATGGAGGAGCAAGAGCTCGTCAAGGTCCGGTTGAAGTTCAAGGAAGGGGCCGACCTACCGGCGGCGGAGACGATGTGGGCCGAACCGGTCGAGGCACATGACGGTGGAGGCACGTATCGGCTCATGAACACGTCGTTCATGGTGCCCCTCGCATCAGGCGACGTCGTCAGGGCTGAGATCGATGGGTGGGGAGGACTTCAGGTGGTGAACGTGGTGTCGCCCTGCGATCGCGTCATGACGGTGGTCGAATACCCGGAATCCGACGACGCCAAGGTCCAAGCCATCGCCGACTCGTGGACGAAGGGGACGGACGGATGGACCGAAGGCGGCAATCGGATGCTCTTCACCATCTGGGCCGAAGGTTTGCCGCTGGACACGATCAGCTCGATCCTCACCACCACACTCGGATCCCTCGAGGGCTGGGAATGGCACACCGCAGCAGGCCCCGAACATCGCACCCAAGCTGAACTCGGCGAGGTCGATTTCGAGTTGGATCGCGAGGGTCCGACGCCCTTCGAGACTGACTACTGGGCGCCCGACGATCCGGAATGGGCCGCGCGAGGAGTGACAGATCCCGACATGCTGGCCTTCATTCAGCGGTTGGCTTCGGAAGATGAGCGGGTCGCTCGGACCCTCAAGAATGGCAAGCACGACAACGTCATGATCTACATCGAGCGCATCACCTCGGACGACCCGCGCAGCTTGCCCCCGCTCGACGGTCCACTCCTCGACGAGCCCTGACCCGCGTGCCGCTTGGGTGGCTGCGCCCCTGCACGCAGCACCCAAGCCAGCCACACGGCATACCCGCCGCTTGATCGGGCGAAGCCCGGCTCAGAACGTGTCGTTGATGGTGATCCGGTCGTAGCCCTTGGGCTTGGGCTCGGTCCCGAAGCAGTTCAGGGTCGCGGTCTGGCCGGGGAGGATCTGGTCCGACGTGCAGTCGATGGACGCCAGCACTTCGCTGCCCTTCATGAACTTGATCTCGACGAAGGGGCCATCGCGGTCGTCGCGGTTGTTCGTCACCTTGAGGTTCTTCAGCTCCATGCCAAAGTCGCTGCTGGTGACCTTCCAGCCGGCGGCGTACGCCAGCTTGCGGATGTCGAACGCCTTGCCCTCGACGATCGTCACCGGGTTCGCCTCGTTGCCGACGTCGTCCGGGTCCACCTTCGGCTCTGGAGCGACGGCCGGCTTGGCAGGCGTCGTCGCACCGGCAGCGGCGGCGGGTGAGGAGGTCGTCGTCGGTGCCGCCGTGGTCGCGTCGTCACCACCGCCGTTGAGTGCGGCCTGGAAGCCGAACATGCTGATGAGCCCGATGCCGACGGCCAGGATCGGGTGCCGTAGGACCCATCCCTTCTTCTTCACCGGCGGGGCCGGCGGGTTCGTGGGCTGCCACTGGCCCGGCTGCGGGGTGTGGGTGGGCTGTTCGCTCATGTCGTTCTCCTTGGCTGGCGGCCGCTGTTCGGCCGGGTTGGCGTGATGAGCCGAGTTCATCGCGTATGCCGGGTTGCGGTCTGCCACAGGGCGGCTCACCTTCATCGGCCGTTTGGGGGAGGTCCGGTATGCCGTGTCCAGCCCTTCGGTGGACCCTCGCGTCAGGTGGCGGGTCGGGGAGAAGGACAACTCATCTGCAACCAAGGGTTGCGCTGCGGGCCGGAGGCGTCTAGATTAATGCGCAACATCAGGTTGCACATCAGGAGGTAGGTCATGGAGTTTGGAACGCTGGAGCGATCGGTCCACGTCGAGGCATCGCCAGAGGTGGTCTTCGAGGTGGTGAGCCAGCCGGAGCACATCCGCGAGTGGTGGTCCGACGACGCCAGCCTCGACGACCTGGCGCCGGGCGCGGTCGGTGAGCTGGTCTGGGGCGACCGTGCCCAGGTCGAGTCCTTCACGGTCGTGGAGGTGGACCCGCCGCGCCGGTTCTCGTTCCGCTGGGTCACTTCCGCAGGAGAAGCGGCCACGGAGGGCAACTCGCTCCTCGTGACCTTTGACCTCGAACCCTCCGCCACCGGCACGACCCTGCGGCTGACCGAGACCGGATTCCGCGAGAGGGGTTGGGAGGTCGCCGTCCTCGAACAGGCCTACCGCGACCACGAGAACGGCTGGGACGCCTTCCTTCCGCGACTGGTTGCCCACGCCGGCACGGTGGCGGCGGCGTGAGCCCCGGGCCAGAGGCTCAGCGAGGGCCTCCCGGTCGCACGCCGGGCCGTGGCCGCCCCATCAGCACTGACTGGGACGCCCGACTCCAGCGCATCACCCGGCTCGCCGAAACCATCGAGCGCGCCAACACCACACAAGGCACGACAACACAGAAGGGACAGAACAATGGTTGACATCCTGCACCAGGTGGGAGTCCAAGCGACTCCCGACAAGGTCTACGAAGCCCTCGCCACGATCGACGGACTCAGAGGGTGGTGGACCGAGGAGACGGCCGGTTCGACGGACGTCGGCGGAGTGATCCAATTCCGTTTCCCCGCAGCCGGATTCGACATGTTGGTGCGCGAGAGCGTCCCCGGCGAACGCGTCCTCTGGGAGGTCGTCGACGGCCCCGAAGAATGGATCGGGACGACCACCGACTGGGCGCTGGTCAACGAGGGCGACTGGACGACGGTGAACTTCGCCCATCGCGACTGGCGCGAGCCGGTCCTGTTCATGCACCACTGCAGCACCAAGTGGGCGACCTACCTCGTGAGCCTCAAGCACCTCATCGAGCAGGGCACTGGAGCCCCGAGCCCGCGCGACCTCAAGATCATCAACTGGGAAGTCGAGGCCGCGGCGAGCTGACGCGGAGCCGGGCCCGGCCTGCACGGCCGGCCGCCCGGCATACGCGCCGTTCTTCAGTGGCCCACGGGGCAAAGCCAGTGCCAGGTGCCGATCGGGCCGGGATGCGTGCTCTCGTTCATGTGGATCTCCTTCATGGGCGGCCGCTGTCCGGCCAGTGGTTGGATGGGCCGAGTTCATCGCGTATGCCGGGTTGCGCTCTGCCACAGGGCGGCTCGCGTTCCGTGACCGTTTGGGGGAGATCCGGTATGCCGTGTCCAGCCATTTGGTGGACGTGCCTGTCCGTGCCGGGCTTTACTTTGAGCACATGACAGCCACCCCCCTCCCGCCCCGCCCTTCAGGGGTGGCGTTGTGGCGATCCCGGCTGGCTCGGCCGAAGTGGCGCATGTGGTTCGTCTACTTCCCCCTCTGCTTCGTCAGCTCGGTCCTCGCGATTTCCACCTGGGACGTGCGCAAGCACGGGCAGGCGATGCCGACCGCCTCGGATCTGGCCATGGGCGTGTGGCTCATCGGGATACTCGCCGCAGTGAGCCTGAACTGGCGGCGCCGGTTCCCGCTGCAGATCGCCCTCGCAACCGCGGTCGTCCCATTCGTCGTGCCGCTCGATCCGGTGCCCGCTCTCATCGCCTTCGGGTCACTGCTTGTGCGCCGCGTCGACAGAGTGTCGGTGGCGCTCGGGGCGCTGGTCACCGCCAGCACCTTCGTCTCCACATGGCGCGACTCGAGAGGTACGAGTTCGGCGAGCTCGTTCTGGCAGATGTTCAGGAGCGGGGAGATCGGGAGCGTGCACGACCCGCTGTCTCTGCCCGCTGTCATCGTGCTCACGATCCTGTTGGTTGCGATGACCGTGGGGGTGGCGATGCTCCTGCGCTATCGCGATCGCTTCGCGAAGGCGCAGATCGTGGTGGAGAAGCAGCAGGCCCAGGTCGACCACCTCAGCGACGAGGTCTCACGACAGGCCGACCGCGAGCGGATTGCCCAAGAAGTGCATGACGCTCTGGGACACCGGCTGTCGCTCCTTTCGCTGCACGCAGGGGCGCTCGAAGTCACTGCCGGTGAGAACCAGAAGGTGGCCGAGTCGGCGGCACTTGTGCGGGCGAACGCGCAGCAGTCGATGGCGGATTTGCGGTCGTTGCTCGCGATGCTGCGGCAGCCGGATTCCCCCGACGTGGCTGCTGCCGTGCCGACATTGCGTGACGTGCCAGCGCTCATCGATGAGACCGTGGCAACAGGGGTGAACCTCGTGTCCACGGCGCAGCTCGAAGGAATTGGGCGTCTCGATGAAACCACGAGCAGGAGCGCCTTCCGCATCACCCAGGAGCTTCTCACCAACGCTCGCCGGCACGCGCCCGGGATCGGGGTGCGGGTGTTGGTCAGGGCCGCGCCGGAGTCCGGCGTAGAGATCGAGGTGGCCAACCACCTCCCGGTTGAAGCGGCACTGGAGTTCCGCCCGGGAAGCGGACTGGACGGCATACGCCATCGGGTTTTGACACTCGGCGGAGACTTCCGATGCTTCGTCGACGACCGACGGGTATTCCGTGTTGCTGCGCGACTGCCGTGGGTGTGGGCCGCCGAGATTGGCTCGACCTGGACACCCGGCGAAGGAGAACCCCGATGACGCGCGTGCTGCTCGTGGACGACGACCCGCTGGTCTGCGGTGCCCTCGCGACGATGCTCGGGTCGGCCGACGACCTCAACGTGGTTGGCAGCGTCAACGACGGGGACCAGGTGGTCGAGGCGATCCACCGTCACCGACCCGACATCATCCTCATGGACGTGCGTATGGCTCGGCAGGACGGCATCACGACGACCGCTTCACTGTCGGGCCTTGGGCTGGAGACTCCGCCGAAGGTCATCATGCTGACGACGTTCGACCACGACGACGTGATGCTGCGAGCCGTGCACGCCGGCGCGGCCGGCTTCTTGCTCAAGACGGCGAGCCCGCTCGACATCATCGCGGCGGTGCAGTCGGTGGCTGCGGGCGAAGGCGCTCTGTCGGCGCGCAGTGCGCGGCAGGTCGTCGAACACCTGCAATCAGATCCGGCACGCGACCTGCGGCGCGCCGCTGAGGCGTTGGTCGCGACGTTGACCGAGCGCGAGCGAGACGTTGTGCGCTGCGTCGCCGAGGAGATGACGACCGCCCAGATCGCGCAGGAGCTGTTCCTCGGGGAAGCCACCGTGAAGTCGCATCTTGCGCGGGCGCAGGACAAGCTCGGGGCGCAGAACAGGGTGGGAGTCGGCATCATCGCCGACCGCGCTGGTCTCACGTGACCGGGATGTCCCCACCACGGCAAACCGCCCTCTGACTTGGCCGACGCAACGAGGCCGAAGGCGAGAGACTGAGTACATGACGAGCAGCGTTGCCGTTCCGGTCACGTCGGGCCTCCCCTCGCGACATCGAGAAGCGGAGGCTCGAGGCGCCCGGCTGGCCAGGCCCTTGCGACTCATGACTCGCCAGTTCGGCGCGGTCGACGAGGCGCTCATGAACAGGCTCGGTGCGGCACTCCTGGAGCGCGACGAGGTCGCTGCTCGACTCGTCGCTGCGATGCGCCTTCCCGCGGCTGACCCGGCGAAGGTCACGCACGCTCAGCTGCGGACCGCGCTGGCCTCCGGTGCAGAAGCAGTGACGGATGCGCCACCTGCACTCGTCGAGTTCTTTGCCGCGGTCAACGCCACGCCTGAGTGGGTCGACTGGGACCTCGTCGAGCGTGGAGCACTGGTCTTCGACCGCCTGGGCCCCAACTCAGGGGACATCCTGCTCGAGCTGTCACTCATCGGCGGCTACCGCTTTGGAGGGCCGACCGAGTTGCTCGCCGCGACCGGCGCGCTCACCGGCGACAACTCACAGCGTCGGCTCGCCGAGACACAGTCCTGGGTGCTCGGGCTGATGCAGCCGGGGGCTCTCCGGCCAGGCGCCGAGGGGTGGCGGCAGACCGTGCACGTGCGAGTGATGCACGCTCTCGTGAATGCGAACTTCGAGGACGGTTGGGACGTCGAGCGCATCGGGCTGCCGATCAACCAGTCCGACCAAGCCGGAACGCTCGGCCTCTTCGACGGAGCGCTGCTCGTGGGGTGTCGCTCGCTCGGGGTGCCGATCCCGCGCGCGGACGCGCACGCGGTCACGCACCTGTGGAAGTTCGCCGGATGGCTCATGGGCGTGGACTCGGACTTCCTGACCGACGATGAGAATGTGCGGCACCGCATCAATCTGCACATCCTCGTCTCGGCACCGGACCAGACGCAGGCCGGTCGCGACCTGGCTCGCGCGACCGTGGCCACGCAGCGCACCCGGAACTACGGGCATCGCAGCGAACGGCTCAACCGGTGGCGTGGTGAGTACGAGCACGAACGGCTTCTGTCCATGCTCATTGTGCTGCTGGGTCCACGCAGCATGCGAGACCTCGGGCTGCCGATGCGACCGCCGTGGGCGTATGCCGCCCGCCTTGCCACGAACACGTGGCGCTATCGAGTGACCGGCAGGGGAGTCCGCGGACGGAACTGGCTCGAACGCCAAGGCAAGGCGACGCAGTGGCGGGACCACGCGACATACCTGGCTGTTGGCGTCGAAGACGGCGTCGCCGACCTGCCGGACGTTCCGGCTCGAAAGGTCTCGCAGTGACGACGCGGACGCGGTCGTGGTGGGGGTGGGGCAACGTCGAGGACGCGCTGTCAGCGGGGGAGAACGAAGCGCTCACCGCGCGGGTGTCGGCCGTGCTGCCGGGCGCTGATCTCAGCAACCACGTGGCGCCGGATCCTCGGAACCTGCCCGTGGCTGCGTCGCGGGTGGCCCTGCCCGATGCGCTCGCTGGCTTGGCCAGTGATGACTCCGTGGATCGGTTGGCGCACAGCCATGGTCAGGCGTTCCGGGACGTGGTGCGGGCGCTTCGTGGTGAGCTCACGGATGTGCCGGACCTCGTGGTGCGGCCGGGATGCGAGGCTGATGTCGTCGCGGTGCTCGAGTGGGCGAGCGATGCTGGCGTGGCCGTCCTGCCGTTCGGTGGCGGCAGCTCGGTTGTCGGCGGAGTGGAGCCGCGAGGGTGTGGCGACTACCCGGGGGTTGTGAGTCTCGACCTTGGTCACCTGGACCTAGTGTTGGAGGTGGACGACATCAGCCGGGCTGCGCGGGTGCAGGCCGGAGTCTTCGGTCCGGACCTCGAAGAGCAGCTCAGGCCAACGGAATTGACGCTGCGTCACTTCCCGCAGTCGTTCGAGTTCTCGACTGTCGGCGGCTGGTTGGCGACGCGGGCTGGTGGTCACTTCGCCTCTGGCTACACGCACATTGACGACCTCACGGAGTCGTTGCGAGTCGTGACACCTGCGGGAGTGTCGGAGTCTCGACGGCTTCCGGGGTCGGGCGCGGGTCCGTCATCGGACCGTCTGTTCTTGGGTTCGGAGGGGGCGCTCGGCGTCATCACCGAGGCGTGGCTGCGATTGCAGGCGCGACCGCGATGGCGGGCAGCGGCGTCAGTCTCGTTCGCGGACTATGACGCCGGTGTCGCCGCGACTCGGGCGATCGCGCAGTCTGGGCTGTTCCCGTCGAACTGTCGACTGCTCGATCCGGTAGAGGCTTTCCTCAACGCGGGTGGTGTGCCGGCGACGGTGTTGGTACTGGGCTTCGAGTCGGCTGATCACCCGGTCGAGCCGTGGATGTCGCGGGCGCTGGAACTGTGTCGTGATTTTGGTGGTGATGCACCAGAAGGGCTGCGCTACACCGATGCTGAGGCGGGCGCTGTTGGTGGCTCGCCGATCGCTGCCGGTGACACGTGGCGTTCGTCGTTCTTGCGTATGCCGTACCAGCGGGATGCGCTCGCAGCTCGCTCGATGATCGTGGAGACGTTCGAGACGGCGTGCACGTGGTCCGGGTTCGAGCAGTTGAGGTCTGGCGTCGTGGCTGCTGCCGAGGATGCGCTGCGTCAGCTCGGCCTGGTGGGCGTGGTGTCGTGCCGCTTCTCGCACGTCTATCCGGACGGACCGGCACCGTACTTCGGTGTGTACGCCGCCGGCACCTGGGGCAAGACCGTTCAGCAGTGGGACGAGATCAAGGCAGCAGTGTCCGATGCCCTCATCGCGAACGGGGGCACAATCACCCACCACCACGCGATCGGACGCGACCACCGCCCCTGGTACGACCAGCAGCGACCCGAGCTGTTCGCTCAGACGCTGCGAGCGTCAAAGCGAGTCCTGGACCCAGCCAGAATCCTCAACCCAGGTGTTCTGGTCGACTGACTGGTCCGGCAACCCCGTCAGTTGTTGTAGAGGCGAGCCTTGGCTTCACGGACCTGAAGCGTCACGACGGGCTCGTTCTGGAGGTCGGCGACGGTGTCAATGGGCTCCCATACCCCACCGTTCACCCGGAACCAGCCGGTGAGTTCGGCATCGACCTTCACCTGGGCAGCGGAGTTCATCTGCGTGTAAGTGTGCCGGATCTTGCCCTCGGGATACGGTCCGCCAGTGTCTTTGGTAGCTCCCGAGCGAGTGTCATCGCCGAAGTCGTAGTTGTACGTGCCGGGAGCGATCTTGAACTCGATCGACCACGACAGCAACTGAACCTTCTCGCTAATCTCTCCGGGCTCAAGTCCAACAGTCGGCCACATTGCCTCGAAGTACGTCGGAAGGTTGACCAACGTGACGTCGCCTTCGGGTTGGATGTTCACCGTCGGCTGCGCGAAGGGTAGCGCCCTGAAGGCAGTCTGAATCTGACCGAATGTGGGGACGGGCGGCGGAGCTGGCGCAGCGGCAGGCAGGTTGGCGGTGCCGCAGGTATCACCCATGAGGATCCAGCCAGTCCGTCCGGGAAGCATGCGCCAGACGTAATACATGACTTCGTTGGATGGCGGTGTTCGGCGCAGACAGGCAGTCAGGGCATCGGTACAGCGACGATCATCCTCAGATTCTGAGTTGGATGCCCGGCGCACTCCACAGGCAAGGGTGACGCGGTACTCGTAGGGATCTGAATCTGCCACTGCTGCAGGCTCATCGTGGGCCGCTGCGCTGGGCGCGGTGCCGCTGGGGCTCTTCGTCTTTCGTTGCTCAGCGATCCGCTTGGCCCGGGCGATAGCCGCAGCATTGGACAGGGTGGTCGTACTTCCGGATTTCTTCGGCTTGGTCTTTGTCTCAGCTGGGTGGGAGCTGGCGGCCGCAACATCGATGGCGTTGGCTGGGGCGACGAGCGCTTGGCACGGTATCGAGAGCAGCGTGGCCATGGTCGCCGCTCGAGCGAATCTTGCGGCGTTCACAGAGCTTCCACCGCCGACACAATCCAACCAGCGGCGGCCCACCCCACGGTGACCCGCCAAGTCGGCTTTCCGGCCGTGGTCGTTGAGACGACTTCTCCCGTTGGGTTCTTTACCTCCACCTCACGTACGACCATCGCCACATCTACGTAATAGAGGTCGGGGTTCGGCTCTGGGGGAACAGCGGCAACGGCGCGTTCCACCTGGACGGCTGGAGACACTTGCCTGGATCCGCCCGCGCTCTGATCCTTCACTCCCTCTTCCAGGGCGATACAGCCGACGCAGTCGTCAGTTCCGGCTTTGTTGAGTTGGTCGGTATCGCCAGACACGTAGGCGGCATCAGCCAGCAACGCGTAGTACTTGGCGAACTCTTCGGCACCATTCTCGGTGTGCGCTCGCGCCGCCTGAGGCAAAGGCAGGTTCGTGCCCGCTGACGAAGACCCAGAAGATGAGCTAGGTCCTGTTGCCGTAGGGCTGGCGGAGCCTGTCGGAGTTGGCGAACCGCTGGTTGAGATTTTCCCTGTCGGTGTGGCCGTGGGGTCTTTGTCGCCCCCGTTGCAGCCAGCCAAGAGCAGCGTGGCCGCGGTCCCTGCTGCGACGGCATACGTCATCGTCCTGCGCTTGTTCATCGTTCGGAACCCCTCCGTCGTCCGGTGCCAGGCACCCACTCGAGAGAGCGCGAGGCATCGTGTCTTGCCATCCAGAGTAGAGAAATCGGCGAGTTTCGCCACTTGAGAGCACGGGTGAACCGGGTCACGATCCCGCCACCACCTTGAGCTGCGCGGCGATGGCCTGCGCGCTCCTGGGCGACGTGCCGGTCATCTCGACGACGTAGGCGCCCACGCTGAAGATGTACTCGTTGACGACCTCTGGCTTCTTCTGACCCGGAAAGAGTGAGGTGCTCGTGATCGTGAACCCACCGTCGCCCACAGGTGACCGGGCGACGCCGGTGATCTTGCCGGTCGACACGTACGGCTCGGCACCTCGAGTGAAACTTCCCTTGCACCCCCCAAAAGTCTTGCGCGCGGCAGCCACCTTGGCCCTGGCGGCGGCCACATCCGCGACGCGTTCGGACATGAGCACCCCGAGGATCTGAGGGAACTCGGCTTTGGCCGGATCGTCGACCTCTGGAGGGACCGTCTCCAGGAGGGCGAACGCAGATCCCGCGGGCAGGAAAGTGCTCTTCGAGGTCTCACACGGCGTTGTGGCACCCGTGGTCCTCACGGTGACCGTCTGACTCTTCGCTGCGGCACGTGCGAGGAGCATCTTGGCGGCGACCACTCGATTGGCCTTGGTCAAGGCGACATCGCGTCCGGCGGCGAACGGGACAGCCTGAGCCATCTCAGTCAGGCAGGACGTTGTCATGGCAAGGGCCAGCTTGGCCGTGCGGGCGTTGATGGTGCACGACACCAACGCATTCTCGACTCGAGCCACACCCGACGCTGCGTGGGCGTTCCACGCGGAGACACCCCTCACCTCTTGTGTTCGCACGACTGACGCCGCAGCACCCGCGACAGTCACCTTCTGCGTCGTGAGTGGGGTGTCGTCCTTCGGCTGGCAGGTCGACCACTCGCGTATGCGTTCGTCCACCAGATGAGCCGCTGACGGTGACTCGTCCAGGAGCGTGGTGGCCGTGAAGGTCCAGCCAATCTGCGTGGACTCATTGCCGGCCAATTCAGCTGGCAGGCCCTCGGAAGGCTCCGACACTTCGTCGGTCGCGAACCACGACCGGCCCTTCGCCCCGTTGTAGGAGTCATCGCAAAAGCCCACCATCACCGCGTCGTCCTTCGTCGTGACCGACGGTGACGTTTCGATGAGGCGAGCGCCCACCACTGCGACTGCCCGCAACTGTTCGTGCGTCACCTCGTATGCAGGCTGCGTGTATGCCGGCGTGCTGGCTCTGGGCTTGGCCTCGCCTTCTGCCGACCCCGCTTGCGAACAGGCGCTCAGCGGAAGGGAAGCCGAAAGGGCAAGGGCGGCAACGGCATACGCGCGCTTCGAAGTCATGCACGGAGTCTCGCGAAAATCGCGAAACCGACCGCAGAGTTATCCCCAGGTGTGAGTCAGCGAAGCCGGACCGTCCACTGTCCGCTGTCCTTGGACTTGATCTCCGCGACGTCGCCGCGCGCCTCGATGAAGGCCTTGAACGTGGAGTACCCCAGCGACTTCTCCTTGAACGTCGAGTCCATCCGCTGCATCTGTTGCTTCACCGACGAGGCCTGCAACCAACCGTCATCGCTCTTCTCGGCGCCAACCCGAATCGCCCGGACCAGCAGCTCGGTCGCACGCTCAGCAGCCTTCTCTGCTTTGGTCAGTGTCTTGACCACGGGCGGAGCAGCCTTCTTCGCAGCGGCAGCCTTCTTGGCGGGAGCCTTCTTCGTCGCCACTGCCTGCGCTGGCGCGGCAACCACCTCAACCTTCTTGGGCGGAACCACGGTCCTCACACCTGGGAGATCGCCATAGTCACTGAACTCGTCACACGCCGCGACCAGTGCCCGACTCGTCGAGCCGGTCACCCCGATCCCGACGACGAACCGCCCCATCCGCCGGCAGCGTTGCGCCAGCGCGATGTAGTCGGAGTCCCCAGCGACGATGACAACGTGCGTCAGGTCCTTGTGATCCACCAGGTCGTTGACTGCGTCGATCGACAGTCGGATGTCCGCGCCGTTCTTCGTCCCCGATGTGGCGAAGAGCTGGACCAGGTCGACGGCGCGGTCGATGAGCTGGTGCTTGTAGGCCGCGTTGGCCGGCACCGACCAGTCGGCGTACGCCCTGGTCAGCGCCACCGTCCCGAACGACGACGCGTAGTCGATGATCGCGCCGAGGTCGACCTCCGCCTGTGCGAGGCGCGTGTCCGTGGCATCGCCCCCACCGGGGCGATGGTCCCGTGCGTTGTCATTGCGCCACGAGTTGTTGCCGTGCAGGTTGTCGTAGCGGGAGATGACCATGTTGTCGAAGTCGAGGTAGACCGCAACCCGGGAACTGTCTGGCATGTCCTGACCCTACGGCCGGTCAGGCGCTGAGGAGCGGAGGCGAGTCAGCGCGCAGCGCTTGCGATCGCTTCCGCGATGATCTCGCCCTGGCCCGCCTGCCACTGGTCGACCTGAACGACGAAAGGCCCGATGCTGAAGATGGCCGTGTAGCCCTGCTCGGGCTTCTGGCCGGAGAAGCGGATCTCGTCGGTGATGGCGAAGCCGCCGTCTCCGATAGCGATCGCCTTGACGCCGAGAACCTGTGCTGGAACCTTCTTCGGCCCGTGCTTGTACTCATAAGAGCCAGAGCACTTCCCGAAGGTCTGCTGTGCCTGAGCGACTTTTGCCTTGGCAGCAGCTGCGTCCGTCATGGCGAGCACGCCCGCCGATGCCGTCGCACGCTCATACAGGTCCGTGCCTGCGGGTCTGAACGTTGCGTCGACGGCACCCGAGCCGGAGCCCATGAACTCGCCAGGCATCGCCCCGCAAGGACGCTGCACCTTGAGGGTGTCGTCGAACGTCACCTCACTCGCGGCATCGGGTTGCGCCACGACGCTCGCCAACAACGTCTTGGCCCCCGACAGATTCGGCGCCGAGCGTAGGTCTGTGATCGCGTTGGCACCGCCGACCATGTCCTTCATGCACGTGGCCGCAGCAGCGTTCGCTGTCGCCGCGTCCTTGCCTTCGAGCCAGCAAATGATCTGGGCGTTGCCTATGCGCGCCATGGCGATGGACAGGTACTTGTTGGGCGCGCTGGCCTTGGGCTTGGACTGCCCGAAGGCCATGATCGAGTCGGCGTCATCGACCTTGAGGGCAACCGGATCGACCGGGCCGTCCTTGTCCGGACAGGCGGTCGACCAGGCCTTGAGGTTGGCGTCCAGGGCGGCTTGGGCGGCAGTGTCCGGGAGCAGTGCGACCGATGAGAAGGCGCCACCCACGTCAACCTTCGCGAGTTCCTCGGCCGGAATGTCGTGGCCCTCGGGTTCCGCGGTCACATAGGAAAGCCACGTGGACGCGGCCGGTGTCTTCAACTGCTTACCACACACCTTCCAATCAATCGGCTCCTTACGGGGAGCATTCGGATACACAGAACCAGTGGCACGTTGGCCCAAGAGGGCCACCGCCTTGGCCTCCTCCACGGACAGGCGGATGGCGCGCGGGGTTGCCGAGGCGGACGACCGCGTCGCTGAGGCCGGCGAACCTGATCCATCGTTCGAGGGGTCCGGTGAACAGGCGCCCAGCGGCAGGGCAGTGGAAAGCACGAGGGCGGCAACGGCATACAGGCGCTTCGAAGTCATGACAGGGGAGTCTGGCGAAAATCGCGCAATCGATCGCAGAGTTATCCCCAGCTGGGCCGCTTGCTCACGTAGTAGCGGAAGAGCAGCCACGCAGCCAGCGCATCAAGCAGGTGCCACGCCGCATGCGGCTGGAGCAGCGAGTGCGGTTCGCAGAGCGGTCCGCCGTCCTTGCCGGTGTTCCAGATCGCGAATGCCACGAGAAGCGTTGCGACAGAGGCGATTCCCCATCTCAGGTCGAGACGGGTGCCACCGCGCATCCGCAGCACGACCTCCATCACGAGCCCCGCGAGCAGCAACGCAGCAAAGAGCGCGTTGCCCATGGTCATGACCACCGGCACATCCGCCGACGTGAACTCCGCGACGGTGCACACCCCGAGCGACGCGACGAAGAGCACAGCAAATCCGGCGGCCGGGAGTGCAAGGAGGCGCGCGGCGGCATACGCCATGACGAACGACGCGAGCAGATACATGCTGTAGACGTCGAGGTGGCCGCCCAGCGCGCTTTGCGATGCGTGCATCGCCGCGCTTCCGGGACCAAGGAGCACAACCAAGACGGCGTATGCCGTCCCCAGGCTTGCGCTCATCGTGCCGCTTCCGCGGCGGGAGACGTGCCAGGCGGCGGCGAGCCCGGCGACGACGAAGCCGAGGTTGCTGAACGTGTTGGCCGGCTGCTTGACGAGTGCGTCGCGGGCTGCCTCGCAGAAGCTGCCGCCCCGGCCAGCGTCGGGGCCGAGCCAGCCGAAGGCAAGGGCTGCAGTGAAGAGGACGACGGAGATGAGCGCGACTGCCGAGGTGATGACCAGGGGCCGAGGGTTGGTTCTCGGGCTCGTGGAGGGTTCGGCGGATCGCATGGGATCCAACGTGGCACAGGTCGATGGATCGCGTCGTGAGTTGGCTGTCAGTGGTCACGTCTAGGTTGGCTGGTGAGCGTTCTTCAGTGGCTCGAGGCCGGGTGGGTTGGTCGTGAGTTCGGCTGGGGGAGTGCGGGATTCGCTCGGTGGTGGCTTTGACAGCGGCACTGTCAGTGGCTGCCGATAGGTTTGAGATCAGTCGTTGGAGGAGGGATCGATGGACGAGCAGCAGCAGGCTCCCGTCACGCCATTGCGTGGGGTGCTGAACGCTGCTCGTGACGGGCTGGCGGGCGTGGGCGATGTCCTCTCCTCGCTCAGTGCCACTGATCTCGCCGAGCTGATGACTCTGGCCGACGAGGTGAAGTCGCAGGCCGCGGCGGCGCAGGTGCGCGTCACGGCAGAGGCGTGCCATCGGGGCGAGTTCGCATCGGCTCGGCGAGGAGTTGGTTCGGTGCACTCGTGGGTGCGTGAGCACGCCCCGTCCTTGCGTCAGGGTGGCGCGGGGCAGGTGGCCCAGCTCGCTCAGGAGGCGGCGGCGTCGACCCCGGTCGGGTTGTGGTCGCGGGGTGGCCCGCGAGGCGGTGCCTTTGCGGACGAGAACGCGCCGGAGGGGATCGTGTGGGACCGCGTGGTCTCGGGTGAGGTGAGTGCGGGGCTGGCTCTCACGGCGCTGCGGGAAGTGGCCCGGATGAAGGACCTGCTCACGGAGGAGGCCGTGCCGACCGTGGCCAAGGCGATCCTCGACCACGGAGTCGAGTGGGGCCCGGCCGAGGCGCGCAAGATCCGTCCGAGACTGCTGGCGAAGTACGGCGTGGAGGGCGAGTTCGACGACAAGCAGAAGCGACTGCGCCCAGGAGCGTTCCTGTCCAGCCCGATCGTTGCGGACGGGGACGTGACCGAATACCGAATGGCGATGACTCCAGCCCAGGCGACGCGGCTCGAGGCTGCGATCGGGCCGCTGTCGAAGCCGGCACCCAACCCCGACACCGGCGAGGCCGATCTGCGCTGCGCGGGCCAGCGGCGGGTGGAAGCCCTCGATGCTGTGCTGACGGGTGCCGCTTCTGTGGAGGGTGCCCACAAGGATCCGGGTGCCGCCGCCACCGTCGTGCACGTGACCGTCACGCTTGCGGACCTGTTGGCAGGGCTGGCGGGTGTCGAGGGCGGCCAGGGGAGTGGTGCCGTGATCGGTTCGCGGGCGAGGCAGACCATGCTCGCCCCGTCGGTCGTGCGCCAGCTGGCCTGCGACGCGGACGTCATCCCCGTGGTGCTCGGCGCGGACGGCGAAGTCGCCGATCTGGGCCGCGTGACGCGCCTGTTCACCTTGGGGCAGCGCCGGTTCCTCTGGCACCGGGATGGTCAGTGCACCTTCCCGGGATGCACCGCGCCAGCGGCCTGGACGCAGGCGCACCACGTCGTGCACTGGGTGGATGGCGGCCCTTCGGACCTCAGCAACGCGGCGCTGCTCTGCCAGCGTCACCACACCCAGGTCCACGACAGTCGCCTCATCGCGAGCGTGCATCCGCCCGACGAACACGGTCGATCCGTCACCTGGGACCTGAGCCCGGGCAGCTATGACCGACATCTGCCCGAGCGACAGGCCGAATGGGCCCGAGCTCGGGAGCGGGACGCTGCGAAACAGCGTCGTCGCCGACTCGATACCGCCCCGTCCGAGGGATGGGAGCATGCCATCCCTGAGTCCGAGCTGCTCGATCTTGCCGACGAACTCGAAGCCGAACACCTCGCGAGCGTGGCTGACGATGCCCGGTGGGACGAAGACGCTGCCCTGTGGGACGAGGTCGCCTGACCCATCTGTCGGATGGTGACGTCCGGCCGTGATGTCTGAGGGGGTCAGCGGTGGGCAGCCTCGAGGCGAGCACGCATCCAGTCGCACCACTCGACGGCGGCGCGCCGTGTGCGCACGCCCCCCTCAAGGGTCAACGCGCTGGCGAAGTTCGGGTGGCTCGGATCAACGGCCCCCGGATCGCCGGCCAGCTCGGCCAACTCGACCTCGTAGGCCGCCAGGCGTTCTGCGTGGCCCGCCCGTGCCTCGGCAACCAGGTCCAATGCAGCATCTCGGTCCAGCAGCCACATGTTCCAGAGTCGCAAGGTCTCGAGGTCCCGGACGGGCTGGGGTTCGAGTTCGCCAACCACCCACTCACGCAACGCTGTTCGACCACGTGCGCTCACGGCATACCTCTTGGTCGGTCGTGGGCCGGCGCCCTCGATGACGGTGTGGCGCACGAAGCCTCGCGCCTCCAGTCGCGCCAGTTCGGGATAGATCTGGCCGTGGTGGGCACTCCAGAAGTATCCGACCGGCCGCTCCATCCGGCGCGCCAGGTCGTAGCCCGTGCTCGGCGATCGGGCGAGAAGACCGAGCAGAGCAAATCCGAGGTTTCCCGTGGACTCCTCGCGCTTCATATGTCAATGTTGACATATGAAGCGATGGGGCTGGGTGATGGTGGCGACGGTGCTCGCCGTGTCGGGGTGTGGGGCGGGCAGCACGCCTGGCGGCGACGCTCCATCGAGCGCGCAACTCACGGCTGCTCCGTCGCCGTCGCGGTCCATCCCCAAGACGGTCGAGGCGCGCTGCAAGATCCCGGCCAAGGGTGACGTCGTCCAGATTCCGGCACCGGGTGGGACGCTCAGCGCGGGCGTCCTGGGGGAGGGAAGTGTGGGTGTCGTGCTGCTGCACCAGACGTCTGGCGCGGGGTTCTGTGGGTGGGCGACCTACGGTCAGTGGCTCGCTGGGCAGGGCATCAATGTCGTCATGCTCGACGTCTGCAACTACGGCCAATCCACCTGTGACGAGGCGCTCCTCAAGGACTGGACGGCGCAGGTCAAGGCCGGGGTGGATTTCGCACGCAGCCGTGGCGCCACCAAGGTCACCGTCGTCGGTGCGTCGCTGGGGGGCGTGCTGGCGATGGGCGTCGGCGAGAAGGCCGGCGCGGACGCGATCGTCAATCTCTCCGGACCGTCGGAGTGGGAGGGCGTGCCCGATGCGGTGACGGCCGCCAAGGCGACGACGGTGCCACTGCTCGTCTCAGCCGCTGATGCGGACACCGGGATCGAGGCGACGGTGCTCAAGGCGGCGGTCGCGGCGAGCCCGGCGGCGCACAAGCGCTACGTCGCGATGCCCGGGGAGGAACACGGGTGGTCGGGCATCAGCAACGGGATGAGCGTCGACACGGTCTTCTCGCCGCTCGCGACGACAGTGCTGAAGTGGATCCAGGGCGACTACCGGACCTAGGGCGTGTGTTGGGCGGCTGTCATCCCGCTCGATCGGCGATCGCTACGGTGCGCACGTCCTGTGGATCGGTCATCGCCCACCTCACTGCTGACGTGGCGGCCCCGCCCAGCGGCTGGCCGAGCAGTCGCTCGGTCACGGGCAGCCAAGGCAGGCGCAGCGGCCACCGCGCCCAGCGAGGGAGCAATGACACGGCGCCCGCGGCGAGGGCGGAATACCCCGGGCGGGCGAGAGCAGGCAGTGGCGGGTGCAGCAGGAGGAACCGAGCAGCCTCCCGGGCTTCGGGAGTGGATTGGAGCTCTGGGCGGTACGCATCGATGGTCGCCGCAAGGGCTTCCGTCGTCAGCGGCGGGTCGATGACACCCAGGCGCCGCGCCACGATCGCACTCTGCTCGACGTAGAGGTCGGCCTCGGTGTCACTCAGCGGCTGTGCGGCATACCGCTGGAACGAGGTGAGGAAGCTGTCCACCTCGGTGACGTGGACCCACCTGAGCAGGTGCGGGTCGCTCGCTGCATACGGTCGACCGTCGGCTGCCTTGCCGCGCACCCTTTCGTGGATCCTGCGCACTCGGTCGATCAGGACGTCGGCATGCTCGATCGTGCCGAACGTCGTCGTCGCGAGGAACTCACTCGTCCGTTGCAGCCGTCCCCATGGGTCGCCCTTGAAGCCCGAGTGTCCCGCGACGCCGGCCATGGCCAGCGGGTGGAGGGACTGCAGCAGGAGGGCACGGATGCCGCCGGGAAACATCGCGGCGTCGGCATGGACTCGCCAGATCGGATCGTCGGGGGTGAACCAGCGCTCACCCTCCGTGCCCCAGATGACCGCGGCCTTGGCGGCTGCATCGTCACCGGCAACCCGCGACCGCAGAGCGTGGGCGAGCGTGCGCCGTGCGCGCCCGTCCCAGCGGTCGGTCTTCACGTGCGTGTCGTCGCGGGTCGCCATCGCCATCTCCTCGATACAGGGTTGCACAAACCTTATACGCCACTGCTGAGAACGGGCTGGGAGAGCGTCGAGGGGGCTGTCAGTGGTGGCTGGTTTCCTTGGGACATGGAGATCACACCGGCACTCGCACTCGGGCGCCGCCTGCTGCGGGAGCACGGGCTGGAGCACTGGAGCATCACGACCGACCGCGCCAAGACCAGAGCCGGCGTATGCCGCTTTGCCGGCCGCACGATCTCCCTCAGCGCTCCGCTGACTCGCCTTCACGACGAGGTCGAGGTGCGCGACACGATCCTGCACGAGATCGCACACGCCCTCGTCGGACCCTCCCACGGGCACGACGACGTGTGGCGTGCCAAGGCGATGGCCATCGGCTGCTCCGGAGAGCGCACCCTGTCGACGAGCGCCCCGAGCGTCGAGGGACCGTGGCGTGGCGAGTGCCCCCAGGGTCATGCGTACTCGCGGCATCGCCGACCCGGGCGGGTGATGAGCTGCCTGACGTGCAGCCCCGAGTTCGACGCCACGGCCCTGCTGACCTGGACCTACCAGGGGCGGCGGGTCGACATGGGTGAGGCTTACCGCGAGGAGCTCGACCGCGTCATCGCGGCGCGCGGTGAGGTCCCTGCTCGTCCGGTCCCTCGGGCGGTGCCAGCACGGGTGTCGAACTTCCCGATCGGCTCGTACGTGCGGATCGTGGCCGCTGGGCCGATGAACGGTGCCATCGGCGAGGTCGAGGCGGCGTTCCTGACCCGCAGCCAGGTCAGGGTCGGCGACGAGTTGTATGCCGTGCCCAACGAGGCTCTGGCCAGTGCCGAGCTCGTGGCCAGTTGACCGGCGAACCGGGCTGAACGGCATACGCCGTGGTTCGTCGGGGCGACCGCTCAGGACGTCGGGACGATGCCGCGACGACCTTCCCACTCACCGTGTTCGGACACGGGGCGGAAGCGCAGCGTCGTGAATTCGGTGTGGAAGTCTTCACGCTCGCGTTCGGCCATCGCGGTGGCATGGCGCTGCGGTGCGTGACTCGTGCCGTGGCCCTCGACCATGGCGCGCATCTCGCGCACCGAGTTCCAGACGCTGAACGTGGAGAACGTGCGCGGCGGACGGATCGCGGCGAGGGCGAGGGTCGTGCCGGGGGAGTCGCGGACGAGCTGCTCGACGGGACGACCCCAGTGGAAGAAGCGACGGACCTGGGGCAGCTTGAGGTGCGCGAGCGTGACGGCGACGACGGGTTCATCGGGGTCCATCGCACTGGCGTTGAGGGGGAGTCGGTGCAGCCCCGTGACGGCGCCCCACCGGCGGACGAACTCCAGGCGGACGTGCCAACCGTCGGCCAGGTGCCGGCCGAGCGGGTGCGTGCCCAGGTAGTCGTCGAGCGCTTGCTCGGACTCCCACTGGGCAAAGACTGCGAGACGTCTCAGTCGGAGGCGCTCGAGGGAGATCGCCGGGGCGCCGAGTCGCATCAGGGAGAGGTGCTCGATGTGGGTGAGTCCGGGGACCCCGCCGTCAGAGGGGCCGTTGGGCTCACGGAAAAGGGCTCGGGCCGCTGTCATCGGCGGGACGGTCGCGAGGTGGAAGCTGTGGATCGGCATGGTGTCGGCGACGCTACCCGGGAGTTGGCCTGGCTCGGAGGATTGCTGAGGTCCCTGCGGCGTGGTTGTCGGCAGGGATCGGTAGCGTCGCAACTGCCAGTCCATCGTCCACGGAAGGTGCACCATGAACGCCCAGCCCGACGCCGGCACACTCCTCGAGCGCGCTCTCGACCAGACCGCGGGTCTGATCTCCGAGGTCTCGCCGGAGCACTACGACTCGCCGTCGACCTGCGAGGACTGGAAGGTCGCTGACCTCGTCCGCCACGTCGTGGCTTCACCCCAGAACTTCGTCTCGATGTTCGCTGGCAAGGACGTCGACTGGGCCAACCCGCCCGAGCTCGGCGACGACCCAGCAGGGGACTTCCGCGCCGGAGCCGAGACGTTGCTTGAGCAGGTCCGCGCCGACCAGTCCGGTGGGTCGTCCGATGCCGCGATCCCCGAGTTCGCCGTGCACGGCTGGGACATCGCGACCTCGATCGGGAGCGACACGGCCCTCGACGACGACGTGGCCGAGCACGCGCTCTCGTTCATGAGCGCGAACCTCACGCCAGACAACCGCAAGGGTGCGTTTGGACCCGAGGTGGAGGCGACGTCCGACGCATCGGTCCACGACCGCCTCGCCGCCTTCGCCGGTCGAACCGTCCCTGCAACGACCTGACGGCGCGGGCCGCCCGCTGGCTTGTCCGGCAGCCCTCGTCAGGCCGTCGGGAAGTACGTCCCGGTCAGCCGCTCCGAGACCTCCCAGTTGCGCTGAGCATCAGCGGTGCTCACCAGGCGGGAGTACATCGACTGCTCGGCGGGCGCACCGCCCAAGTGGCCGAGACCGCGAGGCCCGTAGAGCACGCCCGACGTGGCTTGGGGGTCGGTCGCAGCCATGAGGGCCGGGAGCGCGGCGCTGTCCACGGTCCCCAGGAGCACGCCCTTCTCGGACAGGGCCCGGACGATTCGGCGACCCACGGTGTCCTTGGCGCGGCCCAGCTCCGGGCGAGCGGCGAGGAGGTTCGTCGGAGCGACGCCCGGGTGCGAGAGGTTGCTGCTGATGCCCCAACCCTGGGCCTTGCTGCGTCGATCCAGTTCGAGGCCGAACAACCCGAAGGCGATCTTGGACTGGCTGTAGGCCTTCATGCCGTCGTAGGACTTCTCCCAGTTCAGGTCGTCCCAGTTCATGGCGCCACGGTTGGCCGCGATGCTGATCTGTGAGGTCACCCGGGCCTGACCTTCGCGAAGAAGGGGCAGGAGGTGGGCCACGAGCGCGAAGTGGCCGAGGTGGTTGGACCCGAACTGGAGCTCAAAGCCGTCGGCGGTTGTCTGGCGCTCCGGCGGTGTCATCACGCCGGCGTTGTTGATGAGGAGGTGGATCGGTCGCCCCTCCTCGCCCAGGGTCTCGCCGAGAGCGGCCACCGAGGCCAACGAGGAGAGGTCGAGGTCGCGCAGCGACAGGTTCGCGCTTGGATTCGCCTGCGTGATCTGCGTGATCGCTGCGTCGCCCTTGCTCCTGTTGCGGACCGGCATGATCACCTCGGCGCCTGCCGCTGCCAGTCGCGCGGCGATCCTCAGGCCCATCCCGTCGCTGGCGCCCGTGACGACGGCGCGCTTGCCGGACAGGTCGGGGAGGGTGATGTCGATCGTGGTGCGTGGCATGTGGTCACTCCTGGTCGGGGACGTCGTTCCACCAGAGTGGCCGAAGTCGGCCTCGTTATTCAGGGACCGTGGATCCCCCTCTACGGAGCGCAGTTTCTGGACGACGGTGGTCCAGAGCGGATCGGCCCAGAGGGGGATCGGCGGGCCGTGGCTGCCCGTCCGCGAAGCCGGTAGAAAGGGAGCGCACCCACGAAGGAGTCAGATGATCATCGACCGCACCGGCATGGCGGAGTTCCTGCGCCGACGCCGCGAGTCGTTGCAGCCCGAGGACGTCGGCCTCCCGCGTGGGCAGCGCCGCCGGACCAGCGGTCTGCGACGCGAGGAGGTCGCGTTGCTCGCCCACATGTCGACCGACTACTACTCGCGCATCGAACGAGAACGCGGTCCACAGCCCTCCGAGCAGATGATCGCCTCCATTGCCCAGGGCCTGCACCTCTCGCTCGACGAGCGCGACCACCTGTTCCGGCTCGCCGGCCACACCCCGCCGGTGCGCGGCCCCGCCAGCGAGCACATCAGCCCCGGACTGCTCCGCATCTTCGACCGCTTGCACGACACCCCTGCCGAGATCGTCACCGAGCTCGGCGAGACCCTGCGACAGACGGAACTGGGCGTCGCCCTCACCGGTGACCTGACGGCATACACGGGTCCGGAGCGAGCCATCGGCTACCGCTGGTTCACGGACCCCACCACCCGGCTGCTCTATGCCGAAGAGGACCGCGCGTTCCTCACCCGCATGTGGGCTTCGGGTCTGCGCGAGATGGCGACGCTGCGTGGCCCGGGGTCGCGGGCGGCCGAGCTCGCCGAGCTCCTCCTTGCCCGGAGCGAGGAGTTCCGGCAGGTGTGGAACGAGCACGAGGTCGGCCTGCGGCCGCGCCAGGTGAAGCATTTCGTCCACCCCGAACTCGGGGTCCTGGAACTGACCTGCCAGACCCTGCTCGATCCGAACCAGTCGCACATGCTGCTCGTCTACACCGCGGCCCCTGGCAGCGAGAGCTACGAGAAGCTCCAGCTCCTCTCCGTCATCGGGACCCAGACGCTGCGCTGATGGGACCGCGCCCTCGACAGCTCGTCCGACCGGCCTAGGGTCAAGGACATGAACGACGTGACGCGCATCGACTACACCGGCACCGGGCTCTCCGAAGAGGAGGTCGCCGCGACCCCGTGGCAGCAGGCCACGCTCTGGGTCGACGAAGCCGTTGAGCGCTCCCGCGCCCAGGCCGATGTGCCCGAGCCGCACGCGCTCTCGGTGGCCACGGTCGACGCCCACGGCATACCCAACGTTCGCACAGTGCTCATGCGGTTCTTCGACGAGCGTGGCCCGGGCTTCCTCACAAACACGTTGTCCGCCAAGGGGATTGAGCTCTCAGGCAACTCTGGCATCGCGGCTTCGCTCACGTGGCCCTCGATGTTTCGCGCCATCCGCTTCCGGGGCAGCGCCGTGCTGCTGGAGCGCGAAGAGGTCACCGACTACTTCGGGTCGCGACCGTGGGGCTCACGGATCTCGGCGTGGGCATCACGCCAGTCGGAGCCGGCCACCTCGAGAGCCGAGCTTGAAACGGCATACGCAACGTATGCCGCCCGGTGGCCCGACCGGGGCAACGTCGACGACGTCCCCGTTCCCGACTTCTGGGGCGGCTACCGGATCGCGTGCGACGAGGTCGAGTTCTGGGGCGGACGCACCAACCGTCTGCACGACCGGCTCGTCTTCACGCGCGTCGCCGAGGGGTCGCTCGACGAGGCCCCGGCGTGGTCACTGGGGCGTCGTCAGCCCTGACCTGGACCCTGACTTGGACCCTCCCGCCGGCGGATACAGTGATCGCGACCACACGACGAAGGAGTGAGCCAAGAATGACGCCCGAGCAGACCACCGCACCGGTGAGCACCGAGCAGCACATCGAGACGACCGAGCGCTATGCGGCGCACAACTACCACCCGCTGCCGGTGGTCATCGCGAGTGGTGAGGGCGCCTGGGTCACGGACGTCGACGGCAAGCGCTACCTCGACTGTCTCGCCGGCTACTCGGCCCTCAACTTCGGTCACTCGCACCCGCAGCTGGTCGAGCGCGCGCGCCAGCAGCTCGGCACCCTGACGCTCACGAGCCGCGCGTTCTTCAACGACCAGCTCGGACCGTTCTCGCAGGCCCTCGCCGAGCTCACCCACAAGGACATGGTCCTGCCGATGAACTCCGGCGCCGAGGCCGTCGAGACCGCGCTCAAGGTCAGCCGCAAGTGGGGCTACGAGGTCAAGAACGTCCCCGAGGACCAGGCCAACATCATCGTCATGGAGGGCAACTTCCACGGCCGCACCACGACGATCATCAGCTTCTCCGACGACAAGATCGCGCACGACAACTACGGCCCCTACACGCCGGGATTCCGTGCGGTGCGCTACGGCGACATCGACTCCGTGCGCGCTGCGATGGACGAGTTCACGGTGGCCGTGCTCTTCGAGCCGATCCAGGGTGAGGGTGGCGTCGTCGTCCCGCCCGAGGGCTTCCTGCGCGACCTGCGTGCCCTGTGCACCGAGGAGAACGTCCTCATGGTCGCCGACGAGATCCAGTCGGGTCTGGCCCGCACCGGCACGACGTTCGCGTGCGACCTCGAGGAGGTCGTGCCCGACATGTACATCCTGGGCAAGGCCCTCGGTGGTGGCCTCTATCCGGTCTCTGCCGTTGCGGCCGACAAGGACGTCCTCGGCGTCATCTCGCCCGGGTCGCACGGCTCCACCTTCGGTGGAAACCCGCTCGCTGCCGCGATCGGACACGAGGTATGCCGTCTGCTCGCCACCGGTGAGTTCCAGGAGCGTGCGCGCCGGCTGGGTGCACGCCTGCTGGCCGGGCTCGAGCCGCTCGTCGGCAACGGGCTCGACGCCGTGCGCGTGCGCGGGCTGTGGGCCGGACTCGACGTCACGCCCGGTGGCCCCAGCGGCCGAGAGCTGTGTGAGCGACTCATGGACCGCGGGATCCTTGCCAAGGACACCCACGGCATGACGATCCGCCTCGCGCCGCCGCTCGTCATCACCGAGGACGAGGTCGACCAGCTCGTCGCTGCCGTGACGGATTCCCTCACCAGCGCCTGAGTTCTGGAAGAGCGGACCCGAGACCACAAGGTCCTGCCGAACGTGTCAGATCTGACGCGTTCGGCAGGACCTTCGCGGTTCAGGTGTCCGTGCGGGTCAGCTGAATGACCGGGATGACCCGGTCGGTGCTCTTCTCGTAGTCGCCGAAGTTCGGCGCATCTCGCACGATTCGGGTCCACGCGACCGCTCGCTCCTCGGGCCCGAGGGTTCGCGCCGAGACCTTGTGGGTCGATCCGTCGACCTCGAAGGTCACTCGGTCGGGGTGCGCGCGCAGGTTGTGCAGCCACGCGGGGTTGCCGGCCGAGCCGCCCAGGCTCGCGACGACGAGCCACTGGGCGTCGCCCTCGACGAAGACCCGGAGCGGGACGCGGCGCTCGACGCCACTCTTGGCACCGATCGTGGTGAGGTAGCCGAGCGGCGCGCCCTTGGCCTTCATCTGGCGTTCGAAGAGCCAGAGAGCTGCGGGCTTGATCCACTTGGGGAGCGGAGGGAGCTTGGCGCCACGCTTGCCGCGTGCGGGTATCTCGACTGCCATGCCGCCAGTGTCCTCCCCTCGAGACGTCTCGTCACGGCCTCGCGTGCCCGGATCGCGAGTTCAGCGTTGGAGGGGGAGCATCCTCGTCGGTCCAAGGCTGGGAACTCCCCTGTGGGAGAACGTTGTTTGCGGCGCCGCTTCCGCGAAGCACGGCTCACTGATGGCCGCCGGTGCTGCAGGACTGTAGCCCGGCGTCGACACGACCACCTTCGCCTCGACCGGTGAGGCGCCGGCCGTCGCTGGGACCTGTGACAGGCGAAGCACTGCCGTGCGCTTGCCTGCGGGACGGGACAACTCGGCAAGGTTCGGGGCACCGGGACCGATGCACCCGGCATACGTCAGGGTCCATCCCTGCGACGTGAGGGAGGCAACGGTCTGAGTGAGATCGGTGGGTGCCGTGATGGGCTTCTCCGGGCTTTGGACGGAGATGTGTGGTCCTGAGTCTTCGGGATCACCAACGTCTTGCAAGGTCACCCCGAGTGCACCGAGAGCCGTGTCGTCGCGAAGGTTCTCCATGGCATCGCGCAGATCATCAGGAAAGGGATCCCCGGGCCATTCCGGCTCTGGGACCTGTTCTCCGGGGAGGTCGGGCCTGGCCCACGAGGGTGAGGCGGAGGGCGACTCCGAAGGTTGCGTCGGCGAGGGGGACGGCAATGGGGGCAATGCGGTGGAAAGGAGGCAACTGCCCTCCAGCCCGATGGCTTGTCGTTCAGATGCTGGCCACGACGTGTCCAGGTGGTGAGCCACGTAGGCGGCAAGCCCGACCTGGGTAGGACGCCCCGCCGCGGCCTCGGGGAGCGGTGGGAATGCCTGGACCACGACATATCGACCGTCATCCACGGTGCTCCCACGAGTCAGTTCGGCTGTGATGGTCCCGGCGGACTCCTGGGTGTCCGGTTCGCACTCGACGCCGACCAGGTTCCAGCCTGAGGCGAGCGCGGCTCGGACTTCGGTGGCGACGGCCGAGCGAGTTGACGCGGCAGTGAGGTAGCCCCGGCGCGCGACGTCGCGACGCACATCTGAGCCTGCCTTCGGTTCAACCGTCTGCGTGTCTCCAGGTGCCAACCACGGGTCGCCCCAGACCTGTTGGGCGCGGGTGACGTCGGTGGCATTGGGGAACGTGCGGCCGTCCCTGGGGACGCATCCACTGAGGAGTCCAATCCCAAGACCCCCGAGCGCGATCGTCGTTGTCAGTCGGCGTGCGCTCATGAAGTCAGCCTGCCACGTCGTCATTCGGGGGGCAGGATGGCGACGAGTGGCTTGTCCCAACCCATCGATTCATGGAGCTGGCGCGAGTCGAAGTCCTCGCGGGTCGCGACCCCGGTGACGCCTGTCTCGGGGTCGTAGACACGGAGGTTGCCGTTCTCAGTACCTGTGACAAGGACGATGTGTGACCCGCTGCCCTCGTCGTTGTCGTCATACGTGTACACCGGGACGGCCTGCCCGGTGTCGGCCGCGCGCGCGATCCGGTCGTAGGTCTCACCGGCGTTGTCGGGGTCGACATAGCGAGTTTCGTAGCCGCCTCCCGTCCCTGAACCACCGTCGCCAGACATCTGCCGCGCGGCGGATCCGGGGCTCGTTCCGGCAGCCTCGGGCCACCACCCGTTGAAATTGCCGTCATGGGTGGTCAACCCGTTGGTCTGGTGATGCATCTCGATCGCGGCCTGTTGGAACCGGTTGTGCATCGCTGTGTACTTGTTGATGAATTCGTCGCTCCCGTCAAGTGGGTTGCGATCGATCTTGACGGCGCCGGGATCGCCCTCGTCCTGACCTGTCCGTGGGTCGTACCCCGTCATGATCTGCATGGCAAAGAGAGGGTCGTTGAGCATCTTTGCCAGAAGCAGACTCGACGAACCACACGTCGTCCCGTCGGGTTGGGTGAACACGCCCGGGTGCGCGGTGGGGTCGAGAGCCTTCCGCTCCTTGTCGCTCATCTGGCCGAGCCTCGTCGAGTAGTTGAGCAGTGCCGCGCCTGTGGCACCGGCCGCGATCGCGGCGAGCAGCCAGCCGCGAGCGGTTTCATCTGGTGCGTTCGCGAGAAGACGTTGGGCTTCCGCGCGTTCCTCGGGGGTCATCGCGTCCATGGCCCTGTTGGCCCGCTCGACCACGTTGCCGCGCAACGGTCCTGAGTCGTTCCCGTCACCACCACCGATGAAGAGGTTCACGCCGCTGACCGGACTCACTCCATCGGGGAGCTCGTGCGGGAGCTCGAGCTCATCGATGGCGTTGCGGATGTCCCGCGCCGCCGTGCTGATGGCCGAGTGGGCGTCCTGGTAGGCGCCGAGGAGTTCCTGGGCGCCATGGACGACGGCGCGCAGGATGCCGGCGATGTAGTCCTTGAGCTCCCACGGCCACAGGTCGCCCCACGAGATCGACGTGTGTTTGTTGAGCTCGTCCCAGGCGTCGCCGTGCCGCTTGCGGGCGTCGGTCATCTTGGTGCTCAGGGTCCCCAGCGCGCTGTCGATCTTCCCCGTGGCCGGCTCGACCGAGTCCATGCGGTCCACCAGGGCCGTGAGGGAGGAGCGGTACCCGGTGCCGGCGTCGCCCTCCCAGATGTCGATCGTCGTCTTGGTGTTCGTGCGTCCCACGTCGGTGCAGGCGCCGCTCCATGTCCGGCCGAGGCGACGCCATGCGGCAGCCGCGTCGTCGACGTCGGTCGGTGCCGGATCCGGTGCCTCCGTGGCGATCTCGACCATCGTGCCGATGAGGTCGACGATCGTCTGGGCCGCATCCCACGGGGGCCACAGGTCAATGTGCTGCAGGTCGGCGAGGACGCCCTGCAGCTTGTCGATGATGTCGGTGACGGTGCTC
The DNA here is from genome assembly GCF_000152705.1 of Janibacter sp. HTCC2649. Classification (GTDB taxonomy): domain Bacteria; phylum Actinomycetota; class Actinomycetes; order Actinomycetales; family Dermatophilaceae; genus Knoellia. The sequence continues at coordinate 86,634 of NZ_CH672413.1, forward strand.
ATCTCTTCTTCACACCCGGCTCATGGCTGCGGTGGCATGAGGGCGGCAAAGCTTCCTGCGGAGGCCTGGTCGGTCGTCGCGTAGGTCGTGAGGCACGAGTCGACGTTCGTCCTGAACGAGTCGATGACCCGGTTCGTCGTCGTCGTGACCCCACGCAGCCGACCCACGGCGTACGTCAGATCGTCAGCGAGGTCACCCATGGACGTCCCCTGCGCGTCCGTGAGGTCGGTGCTCGTGTTCCCCAGGTCGGTGCGCGCTTCCTTGGCCCCGAGATCCCACGCAGCGCGCACCTCTCCGGCCTTGATCCGGATCGTCATGCGTCCAACCTAGGGCGAGCCCAGACTTCGTGGAATGGGGAGAACTCCCCGTTCCGTCAGTCTTCGGCGGGCGGCTCGTCGTCCCAGGCAGCCGCGGCGATGAGCCACGTGCCGGCCGAGCGGACGAACTGGATGGACTTCCCGCCACGTCCCTCAAAGGGCTCGTCCCGCTGGACTCCCTGCTTTGCGTAGTGACCGAACCAGTGGGCGACGTCACCGAAGATCTCGACGTGACCTGAGGTCGGCCATTCGCTGAAGTCGCGCAGAGTGCCGTCGGAGAGGATCGCGCGCCGCGGCTCGATGAACTCCTCGACGCTGTATGCCGTCAGGGCCGGGCCTGCGGCCGACACGATGCGGGCGCCGGGCAGGAACATCGCCCGCAGCCGGTCCATCCGCCGGTCGAGGTCGGGGGACGTGGTGAAAGCGGCGAAGAACTCGGCGACCAGTGACTCGATCACCACGGCATCCTCGGCTGCGTCGGTGGGTTCGGGTGCATTGCTCACGGACGCAGCATAAGTTCGTGTCCATGTTGTCCACGGATCGCACGCGCCAGATCGGCGTCACCCTCGCCGAGATCTTCTGCATCTTGGGCACGCTCGTCGGGGTCGGGGTGATTGGCACGCGGGTCGAGGAGTCTGCCGGTGGCTCCCTCGCGGCCGACGCGACCTTGCTCGCCCCCGCAGGTCCGGCCTTCTCCATCTGGTCGGTCATCTACGTCGGCCTGGCCGCCTACACGGTGTGGCAGTGGCTCCCCCGGGGCGGCAGCAGTGAGCTGGCCCAGCGCACCGGGTGGTGGGTTGCGGCATCGATGGTGCTCAATGCGATGTGGTTGCTCGTGACCCAGCAGGGCTGGGTGTGGTTCAGCGTCGTCGTCATCCTCCTGCTGTTGCTCGTCCTCATGCGGCTGGCTCTGGAACTGGCGGCCATGGGTGACGATGCGGGCGACGTGGTGGGTACGTGGATCGTCCGAGGAACTGTGGGGCTCTACCTCGGCTGGGTCGCCGTGGCCACATTCGCCAACATCGCTGCGGCTGTGGCCGGTAGCGGCTTCGACTTCACCCGGGGCGGGGCAGCGGTGGGCGCCGCCGTGATGGCGCTCGTCGTCGTGACGGCGCTGGCCGTGGGGTTGATGCGCGCCGAGCCGACCCGGTGGGGAGTCGCGGCGGCGACCGTGTGGGGGCTGTCGTGGCTGGCAGTCGGGCGGTTCACCGACGAGCCGCGTTCGAGCGTCGTCGGGGCGACGGCCCTTGTTGCCGCAGTCGTGATCGCTGCGGCAGCCGTCTCCCTCACCCTGCGTGCGAAGAGCGAGCTGCGTTCTGCGCGATCGCGTCAGTGATCTCGACACGACGTCCACGGGGGAGGTCATGCCCCATCTCGGGGAACATCAGCAGCCTCGATCCGGGGATGGCGCGGGCCGTGGCCACCCCGCCGCTGGGCAGGACCAAGAGGTCCTTGAGCCCGTGGATCACGAGGGTGGGCACCGTGATCCGGTGCAGTCGTGAGGTGCGGTCCGCGGAGGCGTTGATGGCGTTGAGCTGACGATCGCGACTCGTGGCCGTGACGGCACCGCGCGCGACGTGTGCCTCGGCCATGACCCGCATCTCGGCATCGTCGAAGTCGCTGCCCGCGATGACCCTGAACGCATCGACACTGCGCTCCAATGCCTCGTCGCGGGTCGTGGGCGGAACCGCGCGGATCTGGCGGACGAGGGCGGGCAGCAGGCGTGCCGAGGTGCGGCCGAAGCGACGGTGCCCCGTGTTCGACATGATCGAGCACAGAGAGAGCACCCGGTCGGGGTGGTTGAGAGCGAGCTCCTGAGCAATCATCCCGCCCATCGATGCACCCACGACGTGGGCCGAGTCGATGCCAAGGTGGGTCAGGAGACCGGCGGCGTCGCCCGCGAGGTCGACGAGCGTGTAGTCCGCCTTGGCGAACCGGCGCGCCGCCAGGCCCTTGGCGACATCGCCACGCCTGGGTGGCGGGCCGTCCGTGAACGACGACAGCCCCTGATCGCGGTTGTCATAGCGGATGACCCGGAAGCCGTGAGCCACGAGCAGCTCGACGAAGTCCGGCGGCCACGCGACGAGCTGCGCCCCCATTCCCATGATGAGCAGGATGGGTTCGCCGTCGTCAGGGCCGTCGATGACGTACTCGATGCGCTGGTCACCGATCTCTGCAGATGTCATGTCCGCATCCAACCAAAGGTTGCTGACCGTGACTCGGGGAGGTGACGGGAGACCACATCCTTGCGACGTAGGCTGTCCGCCGTGCTCCTCCCGCTCACCCAAGTGCTCGTCGCGGCAGCCTTCCTGCTCACCGTGGTCGCTGCCGGCTATGCCCTGTTCGACCGGCTCATCGGCAACGTCGTCCTCGGTCTGGCCGCCATCGTCGAGGTCGGCGTCCTCGTCCAGCTCGTCCGTGGCCTCTTCGGCATCGCGTCGCTGGAGGGCACGGAGCCGAAGGCGACGTTCACGGCATACCTCGTCACGTTGCCTTTTGTCCTTGCCATCACCGTGTGGAGCGCCATCAAGGACAAGACGCGGTGGGCCATGGCCTCGATCGCCGTCGGTGCCTTCGCCGTCGCGGTGATGAGCCTTCGTCTGCAGCAGATCTGGGGTCTTCATGCCTGACACGCCCTCCGCAACCGAGACGCATTCAGCCCGCGGCCCCGGGCGCATCCTCGTCGCCGTCTATGGCGTCCTGGCGCTGGCCGCGACCGGTCGCTCGATCCTCCAGATCGTCGAGTACTTCGACCGGGCGCGGCTGGCCTACGTGCTGTCGGCGCTCGCGGCCGTCATCTACATCGTGGCGACCATCGGGATGGCTCGCGGCGATCGTCGAAGCACCCGCATCGCCCTTCTCGCGTGCACCGTCGAGCTCGTCGGTGTCCTTGTCGTCGGAGCCTTGTCGTATGCCGTGCCGAGCGCCTTCCCGGACAAGACGGTCTGGTCGCACTTTGGTTCCGGCTACGGCTACGTGCCGCTGTTCCTGCCGATGCTCGGCATCTGGTGGCTCAATCGCGTTCGAACATCAGCCGCGTGAGGACTTCGCCCAGAGGTTGATGCCCGCGTCGACCGCGTGCTTGTCGATGGCCTTGAGCTCGGCATCACTGAACGTGATGTTCTTGACCGCGAGCAGGTTGTCGTCGAGCTGTTCGACACTCGAGGCGCCGACGAGGACCGACGTCACACGGGAGTCCTTGAGCAGCCAGGCCAAGGCCATCTGCGCGAGGGTCTGACCGCGCTTCTTGGCCATCGCGTTGAGGGCGCGCACGTGCTTGAGCGAGTCCTCGGTGAGGAGCTCCGGGCTGAGGCTCTTGCCTTGCGACGCACGAGATCCCTCGGGGATTCCCTTGAGGTACTTGCTCGTCAGCATGCCCTGGGCCAGGGGTGAGAACGCGATGCAGCCGACGCCGGTCTCACCGAGGACGTCGAGCAGGTCCTCCTCGACCCAGCGGTTGAGCATCGAGTACGCAGGCTGGTGGATGAGCAGGGGAGTGCCGAGCTCACGCAGGATCTCGATGGCCTCACGGGTGCGAGGGCCGGAGTAGGACGAGATGCCGATGTAGAGCGCCTTGCCCTGTCGCACAAGGGAATCGAGTGCGCCCATCGTCTCCTCGAGCGGAGTGGTCTCGTCAAAGCGGTGGCTGTAGAAGATGTCGACGTAGTCCAGGCCCATGCGCTGGAGTGACTGGTCCGCGCTGGCGAGGACGTATTTGCGGCCGCCGCCGCCCTGGCCATAGGGGCCCGGCCACATGTCGTAGCCAGCCTTGCTGCTGATGATGAGCTCGTCGCGGTAGGGCTTGAAGTCACGGGCGAAGTGCGAGCCGAAGTTGCGTTCGGCCGAACCGTAGGGCGGTCCGTAGTTGTTGGCCAGGTCGAAGTGGGTGATGCCCCTGTCGAACGCGCGGCGCAGGATCGCCTGCTGACGGTCGAGGGGCACGTCGTCACCGAAGTTGTGCCACAGGCCGAGAGAGATTGCAGGGAGGTCGAGACCGGACCGCCCGGCCCGGCGATACGGCATACCCGCGCGGTAGCGGCCAGGGGCCGCCTTGTACTCATCGACGTGGAAAGTCATGTGACTCATCATGCCTGCCTATGGCGGTCCACGATCAGAGACACCGCTCCCGCGGGCAGGGGCGGCGGCGTTAACGTTTCAACCACAGGTCATGAGTGCCAGCGACAAGCCCCGGCTCGCTGGCCGGCAACCCTCCAACCGCGGTGGGGTGCCCCGGGTGAAGACCAGGCGGAGCGTCGACCGGCGCCCGCAAGCACGGCATACAAGGAGCTTTTGCGATGGCTGACGACGCAACTTCTGGCACCCCGAACTGGTCGTTCGAGACCCGGCAGATCCACGCCGGACAGGTGCCCGACCCGACGACCGGCGCCCGCGCGCTACCGATCTACCAGACGACCTCCTACGTCTTCAAGGACACCGAGCAGGCGGCCAACCTGTTCGCGCTCAAGGAGTTCGGCAACATCTACACGCGCATCATGAACCCGACCCAGGACGTCGTGGAGCAACGCATCGCCTCGCTGGAAGGCGGCGTCGGCGCTTTGCTCGTGGCCTCGGGTCAGGCCGCGGAGACCATCGCGATCCTCAACATCGCCGAGGCCGGCGACCACATCGTCGCGTCCCCGTCGCTCTACGGCGGCACGTTCAACCTGCTCAAGCACACGCTGCCGAAGTTCGGCATCGAGGTGACGTTCGTCGAGGACTCGACCGATCCCGAGTCGTGGCGAGCAGCGGTGCGCCCCAACACGAAGCTCTTCTTCGGCGAGACGATCTCGAACCCCAAGATCGAGATCCTGGACATTGAAGCGGTAGCGGCGGTGGCACATGGTGTGGGTGTTCCGCTCGTCGTCGACAACACCGTCGCGACGCCGTATGTGTTGCGGCCGCTCGAGCACGGCGCGGACATCGTCGTGCACTCGGCGACGAAGTACCTCGGTGGGCACGGGACGACGATTGCCGGAGTCATCGTCGACGGCGGGACGTTCGACTTCGGCGCCGACCCGGAGAAGTTCCCGAACTTCAACACGCCCGAGGAGAGTTATCACGGGCTCGTGTTCGCGCGTGATCTCGGCGTCGGCTCGGCCCTGGGTGCCAACCTCGCCTACATCCTCAAGGCGCGGGTGCAGCTGCTGCGTGACCTCGGGCCGGCCGTCGCGCCCTTCAATGCGTTCCTCATCTCCCAGGGCATCGAGACCCTGAGCCTGCGGATCGACCGCCACCTCGAGAACACCAGGGCCGTGGCCGACTTCCTGCGGGGGCACGACCAGGTGGAGTCGGTGCGGTGGGCGTCGCTGCCCGGTGACGCCTTCTACGACCTGGCTCAGAAGTACACCCCCAAGGGGTCGGGTGCGGTGCTCGCGTTCGAGATTGCTGGTGGGGCGGAGGCCGGGCGGGCGTTCGTCGAGGCGCTGCGGCTCCATTCGCACGTGGCGAACCTCGGCGATGTGCGCTCGCTCGTCATCCACCCGGCGTCGACGACGCACTCGCAGGGGCCGGACGAGGATCGTCTCGCTGCGGGCGTGACGCCCGGGCTGGTGCGGCTCGCGGTCGGCATCGAGCACATCGACGACATCCTCGCCGACCTCGAGCTCGGCTTCGTCGCAGCCAAGGGCGCCTGACCCAACCCCCAGATCACCTCACCTTTTCCGCCTCATCACGGAACGTGGCCCTTCCCCCCGGATCCTTTCCGGGGGGAAGGGTGGGTTTCCGTGATGAGGCGCAAATGGTGCCCACCGTGGGCGAGCGAAGGCTCACTGTGGATAACTCTGCGGTGAGTTTCGCGGTTCGATCTAGCGTCTGAGCCATGACACGGATGCAGATCGGTGCCGAGGTGATCGCAGCCCTCGGTGTGTCCTTGGGGGACGTCGCGAGCGATCTTGAGTCGACCAAGGACGGGGAGGTCGATCGGTGGGCCATGGGCGGGGGCCAATCCTCAGAGGCGTTCGATGAGCTCCTCTACGGGTGGCGTCGCAACCGGTTGCTCCTGGCCAAAGTCCTGCGTGACCTCAGTGACAAAGCCCAGAACGCGGGCCAGGGGTATGTCGAAACCGAAGTCGAAGCTCGGCGCATGTTCGGTGGTGAAACGCGGTGATCGGCCAAACCCTCGCGCCCATCGAAGGCAATGCGGAGGCGGTGCGCGCGCTCTCCCGCACCTTGCGAGCGGCAGCAGTCAAACTCACCTCGATGAACGCTGTCCTCGTCGGCATCAAGGCTGGCGCCTCGTGGGACAGCCCTGCCGGAGACCTGTTCGAGGCAGCGGTGCGGCAGTCACCACCGATCCTGGATGCACTGATTGACCGGTATGCGGGCACTGCTTCCGCGCTCATGACGTTCTCGGACGAGCTCGAGCCCGCGCAGGCACGTGCCAACGCGGCCGCCTCACGCCACGAGGCGTCCACACGTGAGTACTTCCGCCTTGAGGACCTCCTCGCCTCGGTGATGGGTACGCCGGACCAAGTGAACGTTGAAGACCGTCAGAGGCACGCCCTCCAAGCGATGCAGTCGGCCGAGGACGACCATGCGGCCGCTTGGAGATCCTTCACCGCAGCTGACCGGGGCCTGGCTCGGCAGCTGCGCCATCTGGCGCACGACCTTCTCGATGACAGCGCCTTCTACAGCGTGCTGGCGAAGATGGATGAGTTTTCTGAGGAGATGTCCTACATCCCTCCCGCGACGCGCAGGTTCCCCATCCTGAACGCCTTGGGTACGGCCGGGGACATCGCCGGCGGCGTCAGCGGGGTAGGCCTTCGCCTGTTCTATGGGGAAGGGAGCTGGAAGCAAGTGGGTGTCAACGTCGCCGCGAGCGGCACGCTGATGGGCGCCAAGGGCCTGAAGTCCGGTGCACTCGCAGGCTCCCGTTCGATGTCGCGTCTTGCCGATGGCAAGCGCGCCTACGCCGGTGAGCAGCTCTCGACCAAGGAGCGGCTTTTCATAGGGACCCGAGAAGAACTGCACAAGAAGTACCCAAAGCTGGGCACGGCCGTGGAAGGACGTTTCCCGGAGAGCCGGATGGTCATTCCCCTCCCGAAGATTCCGTCGATGCTCCCGACCAAGGGCATGCCTTTGGGGGAGAAGGCGAAGATCTGGCGTAGTCAGGCCAAGGCCGTGACCCAGAGGCAGGTCGACAAGGTCTTCCTCGACGACCTTCGTGCAGCATCGGCGGGAGGGCCGAACGCACAGAGGATGTTCGTCGCTGGTTCGACGTTGGAGCGTGCCGTGCCGAAGCTCAAGGAAGGGGCCGCCAACGCCCTGGGCGAAAAGCCGGAGGAGAAGGTGTCGGCGCCGACCTATCCTTGAGCGCGTGCCGCAGCCAGAGCAAAACACGGGGAGCAGCGTCGTCGACTCCGCCCCCACGCAGGGCGGACCCATCGACCCCGCGCAGCTGAGGTACCCCGAACAGCTCCCTGTCGTCGAACGCCGTGACGACATCCTCGCCGCCCTGCGCGACCACCAGGTCGTCGTCATCGCGGGAGAGACCGGCTCTGGCAAGACCACCCAGCTCCCCAAGATGTGCCTCGAGCTCGGCCTCGGCAGCAGCGGCCAGATCGGGCACACGCAGCCCCGCCGCATCGCCGCCCGCTCCGTCGCCGAACGCATCGCCGAGGAGATGGAGGTCGAGCTCGGCGACCTCGTCGGCTACCAGGTCCGCTTCACCGACCACAGCAGCGACCGGACCCGGCTCAAGGTCATGACCGACGGCATCCTCCTCGCGGAGATGCAGCGCGACCGGGACCTGCGCCGCTACGACACGATCATCATCGACGAGGCCCACGAGCGGTCGCTCAACATCGACTTCATCCTCGGCTACCTCAAGTCGCTGCTCCCGCGCCGACCCGACCTCAAGGTCGTCATCACCTCGGCCACCATCGACCCGGCCCGCTTCGCCGAGCACTTCTCCACCGATGCCCGCGGGGACGTCGTGCGCGAGGTTCCGATCATCGAGGTCTCCGGGCGCACCTTCCCCGTCGAGGTCCGCTACCGACCTCTCGTGGAACGCACCGACGCTGGCGCGATCATCGAGGAACGCGACCAGGTCACTGCGGTCTGCGACGCCGTCACGGAGCTCTGGACCGAGACCCCGCCCGGCCACAGCGCGACCGACATCCTCGTGTTCTTCTCGGGTGAGCGAGAGATTCGCGATGCCGCCGACGCACTCAACGGCCTCAACCTGCCGAGCACCGAGGTCCTCCCGCTCTACGCCCGCCTGTCCGCCAACGAGCAACACCGCGTCTTCACTCGGGGCAAGGGCCGCCGCATCATCCTCGCCACCAACGTCGCGGAGACCTCGCTGACGGTCCCGGGCATCGGCTACGTCATCGACACCGGCACCGCCCGCATCTCCCGCTACTCCCAGCGCACCAAGGTCCAGCGCCTGCCCATCGAGCCGATCTCGCAGGCCAGCGCCTCGCAGAGGTCCGGGCGATGTGGCCGGGTCGCGGATGGCATTGCGGTCAGGCTCTATTCGGAGGAGGACTTCGAGTCACGCGCAGAGTTCACCGAGCCCGAGATCCTGCGCACCTCACTGGCTGCCGTCATCCTGCAGATGACCGCCCTGGGCCTCGGTGACATCGCCCGCTTCCCGTTCGTCGACGCCCCCGACCCGAAGCAGATCGTCGATGGGGTCCGTCTCCTCGACGAGCTCAACGCCCTCCAGGACGGCAAGGGGAGGCGCGGCGAAAGGCGACTCACGGCATACGGGAAGACTCTCGCAAGGCTGCCGCTCGATCCGCGCATGGGCCGCATGATCATCGAGGCCAACCGCCTCGGCTGCACCCGCGAGGTCCTTGTCATCGTCGCGGCGCTCACCATCCAGGACCCCCGCGAGCGCCCGGTCGACAAGGAGGCGCAGGCACAGCAGCAGCACGCGCGCTTCAAGAGCGAGACCTCCGACTTCGCCGGCTTCCACTCACTGTGGCGCTACCTCAAGGAACAGCAGAAGGCCCTGTCCGGCAGCGCATTTCGCCGCATGTGCAAGGCGGAGTTCCTGCACTATCTGCGCATCCGCGAGTGGCAGGACCTGCACCAGCAGCTCCGCAGTGCCTGCAAGGCAGCCCGGATCGACCCCGACCAGAGCACGACCACACCCGACGGCGAACCCGACTGGGACGTCGTCCACAGGGCACTGCTCGCTGGTCTCCTGTCCCACATCGGCGTCCGCGACGAGCAAAAACGTGAGTATGCCGGCGCGCGGGGTTCGCGTTTCGGCATCAATCCCGGTTCGGGCCTGTTCAAGAAGCAGCCCGACGTGGTCATGGCCGCGGAGCTCGTCGAGACGACGCGCCTGTGGGCCCGGGTGAACGCCGCGATCGACCCCGAGTGGGCGGAGGAGGTCGGCGCGCACGTCATCAAGCGCACCTTCAGTGAGCCGCGCTGGTCCAAGTCCAAGGGCAGCGTCATCGCCTCCGAGCGTGTGACCCTCTACGGCGTGCCCCTCATCGTCGACCGGACGGTGCTCTACGGCCGGATCAACCCGGAGGAAGCGCGCGACCTCTTCATCCGCAACGCTCTCGTCGAAGGCGACTGGGACACGCACCACAAGTTCTGGAAGGCCAATACCGAACTCCTGCAGCGCCTTTCGGAGCTGGAGGAGCGCGCCCGCCGTCGTGATCTCATCGTCGATGACGAGGTGGTGTTCGCGTTCTACGACGCGCGCGTCCCCCCGGAGGTCACCTCTGTGCGGCACTTCGATCGCTGGTGGAAGGGCGAGCAGCGCAGCCGTCCCGACCTGCTGACCTTCACCGAGGAGCTCCTCACCCGCGAGGACGTCGACACCGTGTCGGCGAACGACTACCCGCGCACGTGGCGGCAGGGCGAGCTCGACCTCGACGTGACCTATCAGTTCTCGCCGGGCGCGGACGCTGACGGAGTGACCGTCCACGTCCCGACGGCGATCCTCAACCAGGTGGTGCCGACAGGCTTCGACTGGCAGGTGCCGGGCCTGCGCGAGGACCTGGCCGTTGCCCTCCTCAAGTCGCTGCCCAAGGCGACGCGTCGTCACTTCGTCCCCACACCCGACCACGCCCGCGCGGCCCTGGCAGGCGCCGATCCGTCGTCCGGTGAGGCCTTCACCGACGAGCTGGCCCGGGTGCTGCGCAGCCGCGTTGGCGTCACCATCCCCACAGCCGAGTGGGATTGGGAGCGGGTGGCGGACCATCTGCGCATCACCTTCTCGGTCGAGGGCCCGGGCGGCCGGGTCATCGCCCGCGGCAAGGACCTCGACGAGCTGCGCCCCAAGTCACAGGGCGCTGTCCGGCAGGGCATGGCCAAGGCGGGCGCGTCCATCGAACGCAGCGGCCTCACCGAGTGGAGCGTCGAGGAGGTGCCGAGCACGTTCGAAGGGCGATCCGGCGGCCACACCATCCAGGGCCACCCCGCCCTCGTCGATGAAGGCTCCAGCGTGTCGCTCCGGGTCCTCGATCACGCAGGTTCGGCGCTGGCAGCCCATCGCGCCGGTGTGCGACGGCTTCTGCTCCTCAACACCACGGCTCCGTGGAAGCGTGTCCTCGCCCGCCTCAGCAACGCCCAGAAGCTCGCTCTCGGCCAGAACCCGCACGGCTCGGTGCCCGCCCTCCTCGAGGACTGCCTCGCAGCGGCGGTCGACTCGATCGTCGCGGAACTGGGAGACGGGCAGGGCCACGGGGGAGTGGTGCGCACCAAGGCCGAGTTCGAGACCGCTCACGCGGCAGTGCGAGCCCATGTCGTCACCCGGGTGCTCCTGGTCATCGAGGCAGTCGAGCCGGTCCTGGCTCTCGCGACGGACGTCCGGCGACGGCTCGACTCCCTCGGGGCGAGCGCCGTCCGGAACAGCCTCGCCGTCACCCTTGCCGACGTCCGGGCACAGCTCGACGGCCTGATCCGGCCCGGCTTCGTCGCCGACAGTGGACTCGATCGGCTGCCGCACCTCCAGCGCTACCTGCGCGCGATGCTCCAACGCCTCGAGAAGGCCGCGACCAACCCTCGCGAAGCGCAACTGCAGACACAGATCGACGCGATCGAGACGGCATACGCCGACTTGTTGGACGCCCTCCCGCCAACGGGACGGCGGGCACCCGCGGTGACCGACATCGCCTGGATGATCGAGGAGCTGCGCGTCAGCCTCTTCGCGCAGGCGCTCGGCACCGCCCACCCGGTGAGCGAGAAGCGCGTCCGGGCCGCCATCGCGGCGGTGTCACCGTGAGCGGCAGACCGGGGTTCGCGAGTCGCGCCCTCGACGGGGTGCCCGAGCCCGATTTCGCCGACGTCCAGCTCGTGCCCCTGCGTGGCGCGACCGGGATCGCTCCCGACGACTGGGTCCGGGCCATCTTCGACCGGCGCAGCCTCCCGATCGCGGTCAAGGCGCTCTTCGGTCTGCGGGCTGTCCTCGTCCCGTTCATCGGGCTCAATCAAGCGCGCGAACGAGCCTCGAATCCCTTCGAGGTCGAGGACGTCGCCGACGGGGAGGCCCTGGTCACCCATGACGAGCCGCACCTGCTCTTCCGGCTGGGCGTCGCTGTCGACGATGAGGCCGGGCTGCTTCGGGCCACCACCGTGGTCGTCCACCACAACTGGCGCGGACGGCTCTACTTCGTCCCTGTGGGCGTGTTGCACGGGCCGGTGCTGCGGTCGATGATGCTCCGAGCGGTGGAACGAGCCCGTTGAGGGAATCTCAGCGGGGCTCGACACGTTCCAACCAACACGTGACCCCCCTGAGAGGTAAGTCCCCGTGCAGAACCCGTCTGATCTCTACCGTTTCGAATTTGATGGACCCGCGCCCACCCGCGAACCGGGCGCACTCATCGTGCTGCTCGGCGCCTTCATCGACGCCGGCAACATCCAGCGCATCCTCGGAACCCACCTCGTCGACACGAGTGAGGCCGAGGTCGTCGCGACCTTCGACGTGGACGCCCTCCTCGACTACCGCGGCCGTCGTCCGGCGATGGTCTTCGACACCAACCGGTGGGAGAGCTATGCCGACCCGTCGATGGTGCTCTACCGCATGAGCGACCGGGACGGGCAGACCTACTACCTCCTCACGGGTCCCGAGCCGGACTTCCAGTGGGAGCGCACGATCGAGGCGATCCGTCAGCTCATCCAGCTGCTCGGCATCTCTCTCGTCGTCACCAGCCACGGCATCCCCATGGGCGTTCCGCACACGCGTCCCGTCGGCATGACCGCTCACGCCACCGACCCGCGCCTTGTCGGTGGCAAGGAGTCACCGTTCGGCCAGATCCAGGTTCCTGCGTCGTTCCCGGCGCTCCTCGAGCTGCGCCTCGGCGAGGCCGGGCGCGACGCCCTGGGCTTCGCGATCCATGTCCCGCAGTACCTCGCGCAGGCCGAGTGGGCCGAGGGTGCACTCGCTGCGCTCAATGCCATCACCGATGCGACCGGGCTCAACCTGCCCAACGACGACCTCATCGCCAAGGCTGGCATCAACAACCGCGAGATCGCCTCCGAGCTCAACGACAACGCCGACGCCGGACAGATCGTCAGCGCGTTGGAGCAGCAGTACGACGCGTTCGTCGAGGGTCAGGAGCGGCCGAGCCTGCTCGCCACCGAGGCCGAGGACCTCCCGTCGGCCGACGAGCTCGGCGCGGACATCGAGGAGTTCCTCCGCAACGTCAGCGACGACTGACTGCCCCACGCCGACCTCGTGCCCGACACGGACGGCGAGCTCCAGCGAGTTTGTCCGTATCGGGCACGAAGTCGCGAACGGCGTAGGGGCGGGGCGGGTCAGTCCTTGGCGTCGGACCAGCGCGCGATGATTGACGTGTCCGCGACGAACCGCACCGGCGCACCAGCCGCCCAACGTCGCGACGCATCGGCCAGCGACTGGTCCACCAGCGCCGCCACCTCGGCAGCCCGTGACTCCGGCGCGTGCACGAGGAGCTCGTCGTGCAGGCACAGCACGATCTGCGCGCCCATCGGCGTCCCCAGCGCCCGCACGGTCGCCGCCCACGCCTTGAAGAGCTCGGCCGCTGCCCCCTGAATGATCGCGTTGCGTGCGAACCGCCCGCGCGCCGCATCGAGCGCCGGGTTCGTCCCCACCGGGGACTGGGCCAGGAACCGTCCCGTCGGGATGAGGCGCCCGCCAAAGGTCCGCAGCGGTTCACCGCGCACCCCCGTGTCGTAGGCCCGGTCGAGCAGTCCCATCGCCACGGGATACGCCCGCTCCAGCCCCTTGAGCGCCTCACCGGCCGCCCCAGAGCGTTGCCCATACATCGCCGCCAACACCGCGATCTTGGCGACCGGCCGATCCACGCCGAGGCGCGATGCCACCGGCGCGTAGAGGTCATCGGCCCGCGTCGCCTCGGCGAACGCCGGGTCGCCCGACACCACCGCCAGCACGCGCGGCTCGATCTGTCCGAGGTCGGCGCGGACGAAGACATGGCCCGGATGCGCAGCCACACCGGAGCGCAGCGCCGCCGGCAGGTTGTGCAGGCCGTTCTCGGCCGTCATCCGACCCGCCGCCCCGTCGCATGCCGTCCACCCGCCACGCAGTCGATCGTCCGGACCGACGCACTGGTCGAGCCACCGGTAGCCATATGTCGTGGCAATGCGCTCGGCCTTGCGCCAGGCCAACAACGCGTCGACGACGGGGTGCACGTGGCGATAGGCGTCCAGCACCCACTTGCGCGTGTTGGGCACGTCGACCCCGACCCCGGCGAGCATGTCGCGCACCTGCAGCGGGTTGCGCAGGTCGGTCGACTCGCGCCCGGGCACGTGCCGCAGCACCTCGGCGTCGCGCTCGCGCCGGGCCACCGCTGCGGCCTCCTCCGATGCCGCCCGCGGTCCCGCGAACTCCCCGATGAGCCGTTCCATCACGGCTCGGTCGACGGGCAGCCCACCCTCCTCGAGCTCAAGGCACATGAGCGCCGCCGCCGACTCGGAGTGAATGGTGCCCACGATGCGAGCACCCAAGGATTCGGCTCGATCCCGTTGTCGCACAGCGCATTCGAGTGCAGCCTCGGCCCAGCGCAGCAACCGCTCGTCGGTCTCGAGCCAGCCAGAGGCCGCGTCGGCACGCAGGTGCCCGTCACCCCGGACGAGCTCCTCGGGACCGATGCCGTCGGAGCCGGTGAAGTCGAAGAGGTCACCTCCCGACGGGGTCGGCATGGTCGCCACGGGTATGCCGTGTGCTCCCGCCCAGACGCGGCCGGGCTCGGCCTTCCATCCGCCGTGCACGATGCGATGGGCCTCGGCGAGGTCCCAGACCCGAGCGAGAGGGGAGCCGGCAGCGGCAACCAGCTCACCGGCATACGCAGCAGACCACCAGACCCATCGCGGTCGGGACGTCGACTCGGAGGTGACCATCGCGGAAGCAACCTCGCCGACCGATCCGACGACGCGAAGGCCCGCCCCCACGAGCGCGGCACGCCCCCGGTGGACGACGACGGCGACGAGGTCGACGCCTGTCGCTGGGGTTGCCATGGGCGGCAGCCTAGGTGAGGTCGGTGACACCCCGTGACGACCGGCATACCCGCTCTGACGTGGCAGGATCGATCGAGACACACACTTCGCTACGGCGGCCCGGTCGGACCGGGCGCGCCACAGGAGGCCACGATGGGACTCTTCGGATTCGGCAAGGACGACGCCAAGGACGCCAAGGACCAGGTCGCACAGACCAAGTCGGCGCTCGAGCAGGCGCAGGAAGCCCCCAAGGACCAGGGATTCGTCGGCAACCACGCCGCCAAGCTCGTCGAGAACCTCCTCGACACGGGGATTGACGGCAAGGGGCCGTTCGACTCAGCCGCCAAGGTCGCCGCCGCCGCGCTCAAGAAGCACAACGGCAACGTCGACGAGGCCGTTGGCAGCGTCGTCAAGAGCCACCTGAAGCTCGCTGCAGCAGGCGGCTTCGTCACCAGCATCGGCGGGTTCATCACCCTGCCGATCTCGCTGCCCGCCAACGTCCTCGGCTTCTACCTGCTGGCCACGCGCATGACCGGCGCCGTCGCCTCACTGCGCGGCCACGACATCAGCCAGCCGCAGATCCGCACGGCCGTGCTCCTCACCCTCGTGGGCGCGGACGCAGACGACCTGCTCAAGAAGGCGGGCATGGTCGCGCCGACGGGGCGCCTCACCAACCTCGCGGCCCAGCGCCTGCCCGGCCCGGCCCTCATGGTGGTCAACAAGGCGATCGGCTTCCGGCTCCTGTCGACCGCGGGCAAGAAGACGTTCAGCCGCTTCGGTCGCAACGTGCCGCTCGTCGGTGGCGTCGTCGGGGCCGGACTGGACGGCTGGCTGCTCAACCGCATCGCTGACAATGCCCGCCGCGAGTTCCCGCCGGCGACGGCGCAGATCACGGGAGCCTGATCATGGCCATGGCGTCCAAGGTGTCCACGTTCAAGAGCCTCGCGACGGCGGTGCGCATCGCGACCCGTCCCGGTGGGCCGTCCATGGTCGAACGCGCCCAGGCGGTGCCGCGTCTGGTCAAGGCCGTGCGGTCGGGTGAGTACAAGGGGACGTCCGTCGGGCGACTCCTCATGATCCTGGGAGCGGCCGGCTACCTCGTCTCGCCGGTCGACCTGCTGCCCGAGGGCATCCTCGGCGCGCTCGGTCTGGCCGACGACGCGATGGTCGGCTCGTGGCTGGCGGCGCAGCTCGTCACGGAGACCGAGGAGTTCCTCGCGTGGGAGCGCTCCACGGGTCGCGGTTCGGGTCACGGCGCGTCGGTGCCGGGAGAAGTGGTGGACGACGGACGTGGCGATTCTTCGTCACCTCGTGCGTGAGCGCTGTCCACAGGCCCATGGCGTATGCCGTGTTGTCCACAATCGCGTGAACTGGGGCTTCCGCGGGCGGTGAGGTTCTTCCGACGCTGAGGTCATGACCTCACTGAAGATCTCCACCACCGAAGAGCTGCTCGCCGTCCTGCCGTACCAGCTCGGCTATCAGCTCGCCGACTGCGTCGCCATCATGATGGTGACCGACAACGTCATCGGCCCCATCGCGCGCACCGACCTCACCGACGAACGCGACGTGAAGGATGCGGCGGCCACCGTCCTCGAGAGCCTGCTTCGCGTCGAGCCGCAACTGGCCATGCTCGTGGGCTTCGAGTCGGTGCCGGGGGAGTCACGCTCGTTGATGAGTGCGCTCCACGCCGGGCTCCTCCGCGCCGGCGTCGGCATCATCGACCACGTCACCGTCCGTGACGGCCGGTGGTGGGGCGCCTGCTGCCGACCGGAAGAGTCCCTCGACGGCCTGCGGCCAGAGCACGTCAGGGGCCATCCCATCGCCGACGCCGCGGCTGTGCCAGCGGTGGCCGAGTACATCGCGAAGGGGAGTGCGCCGCTGGCCGACCGCGCCGCCGCAGGTGCACTCGTGCAGGAGGACCCGGCGCTGAGCGGAGGCGTCGCCGACGAGCTGGCGACCCTGTGGGACGAGTTCTGCCGACAGATTGACCCGGACAACCTCCTTGACGCGGGCGACGGCGTCGATGAGTGGGAGGAGTCCGATGACGATGACGATGACGATGACGATGACCTGGACGAGGCGGAGTCGTACGCGCGGCTTGCCCTCCTGGGGAGGGTGATCGCGAGCATCAGCGACCAGTCACAGCAGGTGCAACGGGTGCCCGAGCTCTGGGCCCGGGTCCTGGCGCCGCCCGGTGAGCGGGGCGATGCCTTCGAGATGTCCGATGGGGAGCTGGCCCACCTGGTGCGCTCACTCGTCAACAAGTCCTGGCGCGACGCGCTGGTCGCGTGGCTGTCGCCCGTGATGTTCCCGCTCGACAAGGTCGACGACGAGTCGAACGCGCTGCTGCTGAGCCATGTGCCGACGGGACCCGCGACGACCCAGGAGGCATCACAGGTCGCCCTGCGCCGGTTGCTCGTGCTTGCCCGACGGGTTCCCGACGTGTGGTCGCACGAGGCGGCAGCGATCTGCACGATCGCCGCGTGCGTCGCCTGGGGCATCGGCAACGGCTCCACGGCGGGTGATGCGGTGACCCGTGCGCTGCGCGTCGACCCGGACTATCGCCTTGCGAGGTACCTCGGCCGGATGATCGACCACCAGATGCGCCCTCGCCACGCCTGGGCCGATGTCGCCGCCTGAGCGCGTGGCTGGAGGTCCCTCTCGGCTGTCGCACTCTCACGCTGCGGACAGGGTGCCGTGGAAGGGGTCACCGGTTCTAGACTCGTGCCCAGGTCATGAGTCCCAGCGACAAGCCCCGGCTTGCTGGGCGGCAACCCTCCTCGCGGTGGGGTGCCCCGGGTGAAGACACGGCCCTTCCGGTATCGGTGGGGCAAGCGCGATCCGAGGAGCACTCCGATGACCATCACCGACCTCCCGACAGCGTCGTTCTGGCGCCCGGGCGATCACCCGGGCGCGCGCCAGTTCGTCCAGGTCGGCCCCGTCGCGCTCGAGCGCGGTGAATCCCTGCCCGAGGTCACCGTGGCCTACGAGACGTGGGGGACGCTCAACGCCGCCCGCGACAACGCGGTGCTCGTCGAACACGCCCTCACCGGCGACGCCCACGTCGAGGGCCAGGCCGGTCCCGGCCACGCCACGCCCGGCTGGTGGGACGGACTGGTGGGCCCGGGACGCCCGCTCGACACCGACCGCTTCTTCGTCGTCGCGAGCAACGTCCTCGGCGGCTGCCAGGGGACGACGGGACCCTCGAGCGACGCTCCCGACGGCCACCCCTGGGGTGGGCGGTTCCCGGCCATCACCATCCGCGACCAGATCACGGTCGAGGTGCTCCTCGCCGACCGGCTCGGCATCGACCGCTGGGCGGGAGTCCTCGGCGGGTCCATGGGCGGGATGCGCGCCATCGAGTGGGCGACGTCCCACCCCGAGCGGGTCGCGACGTGCATCGTGCTCGCGTCCACGGCATACGCAACCGCCGACCAGATCGCCTGGTGCCAGCCGCAGCTGCTCGCCATCCGCAGTGACCCGCGGTTCCACGCAGGTGACTACTACGAACACGGGGTCGCGCCCCTCGACGGGCTGGGCATCGCCCGCCGGATCGCCCACGTCACCTACCGCCACGAGGGCGAGCTGTCCGAACGGTTCGGTCGTGATGCCCAACCGGGTGAGGAGCCACTCGGCCGGGGCGGACGGTTCGCGGTCGAGTCCTACCTCGACCACCACGCCGGCAAGCTCGGCGCTCGCTTCGATGCGAATTCCTACCTCGTCCTCAGTGAGGCCATGAACAGTCACGACGTCGGTCGCGACCGCGGTGGAGTCGCGGCGGCGCTCGCGGCCTTCACGGGTCGCCTCGTCGTGGCCGGCGTCGACACCGATCGCCTCTATCCGGCGCGTCTGTCCGACGAGATCGCGGCGCTTCGCCCGGGCACGACGTTGAAGCACATCACGTCGCGGTTCGGTCACGACGGTTTCCTCATCGAGATCGAGCGAGTCGGTCAGATCATCCGCGAGGCCCTCGACGATGGTGTGAGCAACGCCTGATCCGGGCGATCGCGAGGCCGCAGTCGTCTCAGCCTTCACGGCGCGCCGCCCGTGCCCCGTGTCAAGCGTCACAATCTCCGGTACGGTCCCAGCAAGAGCCCGAGTGGGCTGACCCGCTGTCAAGGAGGAACTCGTGGCCATCGTCGTGGGATACATCCCGACCAAGGAAGGCGCGGCCGCGCTGACGCGTGCCGGCGAGGAAGCACTCCTGCGCAAGACCGACCTCGTGGTGATCAACTCCAACCGCGACGGTTCAGGTGATGACTCCGAGGAGCTCGATCGTCTCGGCAGCGACCTCAAGAGCCAGGGCGTCACGGTCACGGTCCGACAGCTGATCCGAGGGAACGAGCCCGCGGAGGACCTCATCGCCGTCGCGGACGAAGTTGACGCCGAGCTCATCGTCATTGGTCTGCGCCGTCGCACGCCCGTGGGCAAGTTGATCCTGGGCTCCAACGCCCAGCGAATCCTGCTCGACGCCCCGTGTCCGGTGCTCGCCGTCAAGAGCTGATCCTTGCTTGCAGGAATCGCCGCGGCTCCCCCCAGGAATAGGGATGGGGGCCGCGGCGATTTATAATGTAAACGCACCCTCCAAGCAACGGCCGATCCTCACCCCTGTGGATCACGTCAGAGAGTGCACAAACTCGACCAGCCGGTCAGTGCTCCGCCCGCGCGTGAGCATCGCCGTGTGCTCCCCGTGACGAAAGGTTGTCGGTCGCCTGTGCCCACGAACGCCTCCGAGATGCCCCTCCCCACAGAGTTCAGCCACCCCGCCCTTCAGGACCTTGTCCGCGCCGGACACACGACCGGTCAGGTGACGGGTGAGCAGGTGGCCCAGGCCATCCACGCGGCAGGTGTCAAGGCCAGCCGCGGTCGGATCGTCCTCACGGCACTGGCCGCGCAGGGCATCGAGGTCAGCATGACCCTCCCCGACCGCGCCGTGGCTGCGACCAAGGCGACGGCCAAGAAGACCACCACCGCGACGACCAAGAAGGCCGCGGCCACGAAGGCTGCTCCGGCCAAGGCCGCTGCCGCCAAGGCGACGGCGACCAAGACGGCCGCGAGCAAGGCCGCCGACACGGACGACGAGGCTTCGGCCACGAAGGCTGCCCCGGCCAAGAAGTCCGCCGCGGCCAAGGCCACGAAGGCTGCTCCGGCCAAGAAGGCTGCACCCGCAGCCAAGGCAGCGCCTGCCGCGACGACCAAGCAGGCCGCCGCAGCTGCCGCCAGCCCCGCAGCCAAGGCCGCAGCGAAGAAGACCGCAGCCAAGAAGGCCGCCGCTGCCAAGGCTGACGCCGACGTCGCTGCGGTCGCAGCCGGGCCCGAGGACGAGGGCGACGACGCCGACGACAAGAAGGACGAGCCCGCGACCACCGCTGTCGCGGCTGGTGGCTTCGTCCTGCGCGACGACGACGACGACGATGCCCCCGTTCAGCAGGTCGTCACCGCTGGTGCCACGGCCGACCCGGTCAAGGACTACCTCAAGCAGATCGGCAAGGTCGCCCTCCTCAACGCCGAGCAGGAGGTCGAGCTCGCCAAGCGCATCGAGGCCGGCCTGTTCGGCGAGGAGCGTCTCAACTCCGGTGACAAGATCGACATGAAGCTCAAGCGCGAGCTGTGGTGGATCGCGCAGGACGGCAAGAACGCCAAGAACCACCTGCTCGAGGCCAACCTGCGTCTCGTCGTCTCGCTCGCCAAGCGCTACACCGGTCGCGGCATGCTCTTCCTCGACCTCATCCAGGAGGGCAACCTCGGCCTCATCCGTGCGGTCGAGAAGTTCGACTACACCAAGGGCTACAAGTTCTCGACCTACGCGACGTGGTGGATCCGTCAGGCCATCACCCGCGCCATGGCCGACCAGGCCCGCACCATCCGTATTCCGGTCCACATGGTCGAGGTCATCAACAAGCTGGCCCGCGTCCAGCGCCAGATGCTCCAGGACCTGGGCCGCGAGCCCACGCCCGAAGAGCTGGCGATCGAGCTGGACATGACGCCCGAGAAGGTCGTCGAGGTGCAGAAGTACGGCCGCGAGCCGATCTCCCTGCACACCCCCCTCGGCGAGGACGGCGACAGCGAGTTCGGTGACCTCATCGAGGACTCCGAGGCCGTGGTCCCGGCCGATGCAGTGAGCTTCACGCTCCTCCAGGAGCAGCTGCACTCGGTCCTCGACACGCTCTCCGAGCGCGAGGCCGGCGTCGTCTCGATGCGCTTCGGGCTCACCGACGGTCAGCCCAAGACCCTCGACGAGATCGGCAAGGTCTACGGCGTGACGCGTGAGCGCATCCGTCAGATCGAGTCCAAGACGATGAGCAAGCTGCGCCACCCGAGCCGCAGCCAGGCCCTGCGCGACTACCTCGACTGAGTCTCAACCACAACGCAAGGTATGCCGTCCGCTCACCAGAGCGGGCGGCATACCTGCGTCTTGGGGTCCCGTCCGCCCAGCGCTCAACAATCGTCCAATAGGGCACGAATGGCTCGCGACGGCCCGGCGCCAAACGCGTCCTATTGGACGATTGATGTTGCGGGTCAGTGGCGACGGAGGCGGGACCAGGCGTTGCGCGGCCACGCGACGACACTGTCCTTGGTCTCGCGCCACTGCCGCACGCCATCACCGGGCACCAGGTAGGCCCGGACCTGGTCGCTGCGCTGACGAGCGGACAGTGCGGCCTTCCACACGGTTCTGGCGTCTGCGTGGACGTCAGGGATCTCGGCCTGGGGCGGGGCATAGCGAGCCCGCTCGACCGTGGCGACGATGCGTCCGATGGCCTCCTTGGGCTCACCGGACAGGATCGCGTCGTGGGTGAGCCGCGCTCCGGCCTGGCGGGGCGTGCTGCCGTCCGGGGGAGCGATGCCGATGTCACCGAGCCGTGAGATCAGCGAGGCCCACTCGGCCTCGACCCGTTCGGCGTCGTCGCGTGCCGCGCTCCGCAGCCGCTGGCGCCGCAGCCGGGCCGCGACGGGGAGCAGGAGCAGGGACAGGACGACAGCGAGCAGGATGACGAGCACCAGCAGGTTGTCCACCGCCCAGGCGAGGGGACCACTGGAGGTCGACGTCGTGTTGTCGGCGGCACCGGAATCGCTGTCGGGACGCTCACTGGCCGAGGGTGACGGCGTCGCTCCCGTGGGTGTGGGCGTGGCCGTCGCCGACGGGTCGACCGACGTGGGGATGAGGCTGTAGGTCGGTGCGCCACCGGTGCGCACACCGGGTGTGGGTTCGAACCGGGTCCAGCCCAGGTCGGGGAACCACAGCTCCGGCCACGCGTGCGCGTCGGCGGCGCGCACCGTGTAGGAGCCCTTGCTGTAGGTGCCGGGCAGGAACCCGATCGCCATCCGTGACGGGATGCCCTTGAGCCGGGCCGCCAGGATGAACGCCGACGCGAACTGGACGCAGTAGCCGGTGCGCGACACGAGGAAGTTCGTCAGGGGGTCTGCCATCATCGTCCGGCCCGACACCGGATCGGTCGGGGTGGGCAGTTGCAGGGAGTAGGTGTATTGGGTGCTGCGGAAGTGCGCCTGCAGGAGGCGTGCGGTCTCCAGTGGTGAGGAGCCCTCTGGCACAACGGAGTCGACGAGCTCCTGGAGACGGTCCATGCCGTCAGCGTTGATCTCGCTGTAGATCCCCTCCTCCCAACCGCGCGGGCGTGGTCCCTCGAGCGAGAAGGCGCTGTCGGTGGGCGCGAGCTGGCTGTAGGTGGCGGTGTAGTCATCGATCTTCTTGTCGACCTCGTAATTGCCGACGAGGTTGCTGCGCAGCGGCACATTGCCGAGGTCGACGCCGACCAACGGTGTGGGGAGGGCGATCTGGGGTGCCTGCAGGCGGTTGTCCTTGACCTTGAGGTTGATGTTGGTCCGCTTGATGGCGGCGTCACCGGCTGGTGCGTCGGGTCCGCCGGTGAGGACCTCGTTGGCGTCGAGGGAGGTGCTCCACTGGCCCCGTCGGTAGTCGGTGAGGACACCCACGCGCAACGGGTCAGAAGCAGTCGCGGTCGTCGTGTAGTTGAAGACGGGCGACTGGGACTGGTCCTCGAGCGAGCGAAGCAGGTCGACGGTCGTGTTGAGGGTCACCGCGTCACCGCCGCCGCGGGCGTTGTCGGATCGGCCGAGTCCGTCGGCGATGAACGTCGTCGGCAGGTGCGGCACGACCATCGGCAGCACCACCGCGAGGGCAAGCGCACCCGCGCCGAGCAGTCGCGCCGTCCCGGCCACGCCGAGGACGGGGTCATGATCCTGACCGTCGACACCCCGCGGCACCGCTGTGCTCCAGCGGCGTACCGAGCCGATGCCCTGGGTGGCCAGGAGTGAGAGCCAGAAGGCGACCGGCAGGACGAAGTACCTCCAGGACAGGCCCTCACCGGAGTTCGTGGCCGAGACGAGGTAGGCCGTGAGCAGGGCGAGCCCGGCCAGGGCCGGTGAGCGCAGGGTCACCGCGATGGCGTCGACGACCAACGCGGTGACGCCCACGAGGATCGTGATGGCAACGACGACTCCACGTTCGGTGGGGGCCGGGGCGGAGTAGGCCATGACCGTGTCGCCGGCCTCGCGCAGGAGGATGCCCAGCGACGTGACGGTGTCGGGACCGGGCACGAAGCCGAAGTAGAGGTGCCCCTGGCCGTGCATCCACGCGATCGCGAGGAAACCTGCGACCGCCTGTCCGAGCAGCACCGGCCAGACCGACGCGGCAAGCGTGCGCAGGCCGAGGCCGACGAGGGCGATCGTCGCGATGATGACGAGGCTGGGACGCACCCAGGTGTTGGAGTCGAACAGGGTGAGCAGGGGGAACGCGACGGTGAAGCTCGCCAGCGCAGCGAGCAGCGTCTCGACCGGGCGGGTGCGGTTCATCGTGCACCCAGCAGGGTGCGGGAGCCTGCGACGGTCGCCCAGGCGTCAGCGACCCCGAGTCCGGGCTCGATGGACAGCACCGACCATCCCGCGCCCGCGAGCGATGCGGTCGTGGCTCGCGGGTCGAGGTCCTCGAGGGCATGGGTGCGACCGGCGCCGGCGAACGCGCCGGCATCGACGACGAAGGCCAGGCCGGGGCCGCCGGGCTGGCGCAGGGACGACAGGGCGCGGGCAGCGTCGTCGTCCACGGCACCGACGAGCGCGACGATGAGTCCGCCCTGTGCCGTGGCGGCGCTGGCCGCGTGGAGCAGACTGCCGATCCCGGCCTCGTCGGTGGGGACGACGCGAGCGAGGGTCTCGAGTGCCTGGTCACGGTCGGCGTCCTCGCGGACCCCTGACTCCTGCCCGGCGTCAGAGGTGAGAAGGTGCACGGCAAAACCCAGGTCGAGCAGGTGGGTCACGACGGAGGCTGCCATCGTCACGGCCCACTCGAGGGATCCGGTCGGGCCCTTGCCACCGTGGGCCCTGGCGCGGGTGTCGAGGAGGACGACGGCTCGACGTTTGGCCGGCCGGTCCTCCTGGCGGACCATGAGCTCGCCCGTGCGGGCGGTCGCCGGCCAGTGGATGCGGCGCAGGTCGTCACCATCGCGGTACTCGCGCACGGACTGGTCGTCCTCGCCGTGCAGGGCCACACGGTGGGGTACCGATCCCTCGGCACCGAGCCCACGGCCGAGGGCCCGCCCGTCGCTGAGGCTGAGGACGCGCGGCAGCACGAGGAGTTCGTCGTGGGTGCTGAGCGACGCGTGACGCAGGGTCAGACCGAAAGGGTCCTGGACGCGAACGCCGAGCGGCCCGAGACGGTGAGCGCCGCGCGCGTGGGCGCGGACGGCATACTCCACGTGCGTCGTGACACCAGGGGCCAGCGCAGGGATGACGAATCGCGGCCGGTCGCCCAGGGAGTAGTCGAGGTGCTCCTCCGCGAAGAGCACGGGTGAGCGCGTCAGCGACGGGTTGGAGATCGTCATCTGCACGACAGCGGGCTCGTCGATGGTCACTCGCGAGGGTCGGGCCTGGCGCTCCACGACGAGGGTGAGGTCATGGCGGCGACCCATCAGCCCGGCGAAGATCGGCAACGCCATGAGTGCCGTGCCGATGCGGCTGAGGTCGTCCTGACCCAGGAAGAATCCGGCGAGGACGAGGACGATCCCCGACGCGAGGAAGGCCGCACCTCGCGTCGTGAGGGAATCTCGGAACCGACGCATGACGCCGCGTCAGCGCGTCGGCGCAGGGACGCGAACGCGCTGGAGCAGGTCCGTGAGCACGTCGGCCGCGGACCGGTGCGCGAGCTGGCTCTCACCGGTGAGCATGAGCCGGTGGGCGAGGACCGGGATCGTCATCGACTGCACGTCGTCGGGCAGGACGTGGTCGCGACCGGCGAGGGCGGCGTGGGCACGGCTGGCGCGCAACAGGTGCAGGCTTGCGCGAGGTGAAGCGCCGAGGCGCAGGGCCGAGCTCGACCGAGTGGCCTGGGTGAGGTCGACGACGTACTGCTTGAGGGCCTGCGAGGCGTGGACACCGCGCACCGCCTCGATCATCTGGGTCACGGTGGCGGCGTCGGTGACCGGACGCAGCTCGTCGAGGGGGGAGCGGGCACTGTGCTGGTCGAGCATGTCGACCTCGCTGCGCGCCGACGGGTAGCCCATGGAGATGCGCGCCATGAAGCGGTCGCGCTGCGCCTCCGGGAGCGGATAGGTGCCTTCCATCTCGATCGGGTTCTGGGTCGCGAGGACCATGAACGGACGGGGGAGCGCATAGGTCGTGCCGTCGACGGTGACCTGGGCCTCCTCCATCGACTCGAGCAGCGCCGACTGGGTCTTGGGTGAGGCGCGGTTGATCTCGTCACCGACGACGACGTTGGCGAAGATCGCACCCGGGCGGAACTCGAAGTCGCGCACGTCCTGGTTGTAGACGCTCACGCCGGTGATGTCGCTCGGCAGGAGGTCGGGCGTGAACTGCACGCGTCGCACCGAGGCGTCGATGCAGCGGGCGAGCGTCTTGGCGAGCATCGTCTTGCCGACCCCGGGGACGTCCTCGATGAGGAGGTGTCCTTCGGCGAGGAGGGCGGTGACGGCGGTGCGCACGGCGGCCGGCTTGCCCTCGATGACGGTGTTCATCGCGCTCTGCAGCGAGCTCGCCACCTGGAGAACCTGATCGAGCGCGGCACCGGATCGCGGTGCACCCCCGTCAACCCGTCGCTGCTCTGGAGTGTGGCGGACCGGATGGACCTCGTCGTGTGTCGACACCGATGGCTCCTGGATGTGTGCTCCCGAAGCCCTGCGCAACGGGTTTTCGATCTTGCCCCACATTCCACCACTGGGGTAGGCGCTGGGGTCACAAATGCACGCCTTCACAGCGTCTGTGCAGGTTCAGCGGGGGTGAGCGGGCGGCATACCCGCGTATGCCGGGTGCCCCCGTGCGTGCGAATCTCCCGGAGCGCTGATCTCCCTCCACTTTGCACCACCGCCTCTGACCTGCGGAAAAAGGGTCGTTGAAGTCAAGTAACGACTTGATTTCGGTTGAAGGTGGAGTAAAGTGGAGGAATCCGGAGAGAAGTGTCGCCCCGGGGTCGAGACGAAGTTGGGGAGGTGAGCGCCGTGTTTCTCGGTACTCACACGCCCCGCCTCGACGACAAGGGCCGCCTGTTCCTCCCCGCCAAGTTCCGTGAGCGCCTGTCCACCGGCCTCGTCGTGACCCGCGGCCAGGAGCGCTGCCTCTACGTCTTCCCCATGGACGAGTTCGTCAAGGTGACCGAGCAGATGCAGGAAGCGCCGACGACCAACCGCGCCGTCCGTGACTACATCCGCGTCTTCCTCTCCGGCGCCAGTGACGAGATCCCCGACAAGCAGGGACGCGTGACCGTCCCGGCGCACCTGCGTCAGTACGCCGGCCTCACCCGGGAGTGCACCGTCATCGGCACCGGCTCCCGCGTCGAGGTCTGGGACACCGACGCCTGGAACGCCTACCTCGCCAGCACCGAGCAGGCCTACTCCGAGCAAGCCGAGGAGGTCATCCCCGGACTCATGTGATCCACCCCGGCTCCCGGCCTCCAGCCGACTGGGCTCCCGACACGACTTCCCCCGTGCCGGGCCCCGGACGGATGGGGACCAGGAGCCGGGGAACGGATCACCACCCCCAGGGACCGACTCTCAGCCTCACCGCACAGCACCAGTTGGACGTCACCCAGCCAGTCAGCACACGTCAGCACCAGCCACAACCAGTCACCAGCCAGAAGGAGTTCGAGATGGAGTCACGGGGAGCCGCCGCCGAGCGGCACGTTCCCGTGCTCCGCGACCGCATCGTCGAACTCCTGGCCCCGGCCCTCACTGAGCCGGGGTCCGTCCTTGTGGATGGGACGCTCGGGATGGGCGGCCATGCGGAGGCATTCCTCGAGGCCTGCCCCGAGGCGACCGTCATCGGCATCGACCGCGACGAAGAGGCCCTGGCGCTCGCAGGGGAGCGGCTCGCCCGCTTCGGCGATCGGTTCCGTGGCGTGCACGCGGTCTATGACGAGATCGGCGACGTCGTGAAGGACCTCGGACTGCGCGACGTCCAGGCCGTGCTCTTCGACCTCGGCGTCTCCTCGCTCCAGCTCGATGAGGCCGACCGTGGTTTCGCGTACGCCCAGGACGCGCCACTCGACATGCGCATGGACCAGGGGAGTGGCATCACGGCCGCCGAGGTCCTCAACACCTACGCGCCCGCCGACCTCCTGCGGATCCTGCGGGACTTCGGCGAGGAGCGGTTCGCCAAGCGCATCGTCTCCTCGGTGGTGCGCGAACGCGAGCTCGAACCCTTCACCCGCTCGGCCCGGCTCGTCGAGCTCCTGCGCGCGGCCGTGCCCGCGGCCTCGCAGCGCACCGGCGGTCACCCGGCGAAGCGCACCTTCCAGGCGTTGCGCATCGAGGTCAACGACGAGCTCGGCGCGTGGCAGCGTGCGGTCCTCGGCTCGATCGACGTGCTCGCCGTGGGTGGGCGGATCGCGGTCCTGTCCTATCACTCGCTCGAGGACCGCATCACCAAGCGCGCCCTCGTCGCTGGCGCGACCTCGAGCACTCCTCCCGGTATCCCCGTCGAGCTCCCCGAGCACGCGGCCTACCTCCGTCTGCTCACCCGTGGCGCCGAAGAGCCCTCGGAGTCCGAGCAGTCCACGAACCCCCGATCCGCGTCGGCACGACTGCGGGTCGCAGAACGCACACGTCCCACGAAGGGAGCCCGGCGATGACTCAGACCGCGGCCCGTCCACTCCACCGCTCCGCGCCACGGACTCTTCCGCGTACCGCGCGTCCGCGTCCCCTGCGGGTCGTGCGCGAGCAGCCGCAGCAGGGTCAGCCGGCGTTCGTCGCCGCCTGCCTCGCGCTGCTCATCGCCGGCCTGATCGGCGTGCTCATGCTCAACACCGCCATGGCCAAGGGTTCCTTCGTCCTCGGCGATCTCCAGGACACGTCCAACCAGTTGGCCGACGCCGAGGATGACCTCAACCACGCGATCGATGCGTCGAGCACCCCGGCCGAGCTGGCCAAGCGCGCCAAGGACATGGGCATGATGCCGTCGACGACCGCTGCGTTCCTCCGACTCAGCGATGGCAAGGTCCTCGGCGTGGCGGAGGTCCCGGATGAGAAGAAGGAATTTACTGTTGCCACACAAGGCAACTCGGCTGCTGCGGCTGCCCGCCCCGCCACGACTCCTCAGACGACGGTCAAGACGGTGGGCACCGTGACGACGACGACGGTGACGACGGTGAAGGGGGCCAACATCGAGGTCACGACCACGAGCGTCGACTCCCGCACGGGGATGACGAGCACGACGACCTCGACCAGCAAGCAGCCCCCCGCGCCAGCCGCCAGTGCAGGCAACGGACAGGCGGCCACTCCCTCGGCGAACAGTTCGGGTGCCAAGCCGGACGCCTCGGCGAAGCCCGACTCGTCCACCGCCCCGAGCCAGGCGGGCCGCCCCACCGCAACGGCGACACCGTGACGCCCCGAACGCCGCCGCCTCGTCCGGCCAAGAAGCGCCAACCGCCGGCCACCGGTGCAGCTCGCACGCAGAAGCCTGCCCCGGCAAAGCGACCTGCTCCGGCGAAGCGTCCGGCCGCTGCCGCCAAGCGCCCCGGTCCGGCGAAGCGTCCGGCTCCGGCGAGAGTCGCGTCGTCGTCCAGGGCCCAGGGAGCGTCGCGTCCCTCGACTCCGCGAACCGCCCGCAAGGGACCACCGCGTCGCCCCGTGGCCCGCCGCAAGGCCACCAAGCCTCCGGGCAACCCGCGCCGCCGCATGCGTGGCCTCACCGTCGCCACGATCTTCGTCTTCAGCATCTTCGCGGCCCAGCTGCTCCGGATCCAAGGCTTCGACTCGTCCGCCGTCGCCGCCGAGGCGCTGGAACAGCGGACCGAGAAGGTCACCATCCCCGCCCTGCGCGGCAAGATCAGCTCCTCCGACGGTGTCGTGCTGGCGTCCAGCCGGGCCCGCGAGACCGTCGTCGCCGACCCCACCGCCGTCTGCACCTACAAGCAGAAGGACAAGAAGAAGTGCGTCCCCGCCACGAGCGGTGTCGCCGTCGACCTCGCGGCCAAGGCACTTGCGCCCCTGCTCGGCAGCACCGCCGACGCCCTGCGCCCCAGGCTTGCCGGCAAGGGTCGCTACCAGGTCCTCGACCGCAAGGTGAGCCCCCTGACCTGGCGCAAGATCGCCGCCCTCGGCATTCCCGGCATCTACCGGGACTCCGCCGAGTCCGTCCCGGAGCGCGTCTACCCGCAGGGCCCCAACTTCGCCTCCCTGGTCGGGTTCGTCACTGACGACGGGGCCGCCGGTGGTGGCCTCGAGTCGATGATGGACAAGGCCCTCAAGGGCACCGCCGGCCACTCCGTGTTCGAGAAGGCGCCAGACGGCTCCAAGATCCCCGGCGGTCGCCAGGGTGGGGTCAGGGCCGTCGACGGCAAGGACATCACCCTCACGGTGAACTCCAACATCCAGTGGTACGCCCAGAACGCGATCGCCCAGCAGATGGCCAAGATGGGTGGGCAGTCCGGCACCGCAGTCGTCATGAACGCCAAGACGAGCGAGATCCTCGCGCTGGCGTCCTACCCGACCTACGACCCCAACGACATCGGCAGCGCCAAGGGCAGCCTCGTCAACAAGGCCCTCAACGACGTCTTCGAGCCCGGATCGACGGCCAAGGTCATGACGATTGCCGCAGCGATCGAGGACAAGAAGGTCACCCCGGACCAGCCGGTCGTCATCCCCAACCGGATGAAGCGCTACGACGCGCTGTTCAAGGACAGCCACGACCACCCGACCCTGAACCGCACCGTCGCCGGAACCCTCGCGGAGTCGAGCAACATCGGGACGATCCTCATCGGCGAGACGCTCGAGTCCAAGCGGCTCGAGGAGTACTTCCGCAAGTTCGGCCTCGGCTCGAAGTCCGGACTGGGCTTCCCCGGTGAGTCCGCGGGACTCCTCGCCCCGGCCGAGAAGTGGAGCGGGACCAAGCGCTCGACGGTCATGTTCGGTCAGGGCCTCTCCGTCACCGCGATCCAGGCGGCCTCGGTCTTCCAGACCATTGCCAACGGCGGAGTGCGCATGACGCCCAACCTCATCGAGGGCACCACCAACGCCAACGGCACCTTCACCAAGACCGCCTCGAAGCCCGGGACCCGCGTGGTCTCGCAGGACACGGCGAGCAAGGTCAACGCCATGCTCGAAGGTGTGGTCTCCAAGGAGGGCACCGCCCCCCAGGCCCAGATCCCCGGCTACCGCGTCGCAGGCAAGACGGGTACGGCCGACTTCTACGACGCCAACCTCGGCAAGTACAGCGGCAAGACGGCCAGCTTCATCGGCTACGCCCCCGCCGATGACCCCGAGATCGTTGTGGCCGTCATCATCCAACGACCCAGCGCGAGCATCTTCGGTGGCACGGTCGCCGGCCCGGTCTTCCACGACGTCATGACCTACGCCCTCCAGGAGCTCAAGGTTCCGCCGACGGGCACGACCAAGGCACCCATCAAGATCGCGGTCACGCCCGAGGAAGCCGCGTCCGACCCCACGACACTGCGGGACAAACCACGCGGCAGCGGCAAGTAGTCTGACTGGTCGTGTCTGCACCCCGACCCGCTTCCCTGACCAGTTCGAGCGTTCGTGACCTCGCGCTGCTCGTCTCTGCACCTGCCGACGTCATCGATGACCTCGATGACGTCGCGGTCACCGGCGTGACTCTCGACTCGCGTGCCGTCCGACCCGGAGACCTGTATGCCGCGTTGCCCGGTTCCCGGGCCCACGGCGCCGACTTCGCCGCGCAGGTTGCGGACGCTGGCGCCGCTGCCGTGCTCACCGACGCCGACGGTGTCGAACGCCTGCGTGCGGCCGGGGTCGACCTGCCCGTGATCGTGGTCGAGGCACCACGTTCCGTCCTCGGCACGATCGCCGCCAGGATCTACGGCACGACCGACCTGAGCCTCACCATGGTCGGAATCACCGGCACCAACGGCAAGACGACGACGGCCTACCTCGTCGCCAGTGCCCTTGACGCCCTCGGTCAGCGGACCGGCCTCATCGGCACCGTCGAGACCCGCATCGGTGACGAGCGCATCAAGAGCGTGCGCACGACGCCCGAGTCCACCGACCTCCACGCGATCCTCGCCGTCATGGACGAGCGCGACACCGACACCTGCGTCATGGAGGTCTCGAGCCACGCGCTGAGCCAGCACCGGGTCGACGGTGTCCTCTACGACCTCTCCCTCTTCACCAACCTGTCGCAGGACCACCTCGACTTCCACGCCGACATGGAGGACTACTTCTCCGCCAAGGCACAGCTCTTCACTCCCGAACGTTCGACACGTGGCCTCATCTGTGTCGATGACATCTGGGGTCGCAGGCTCGCGGAGGAATGCGGTATCCCGGTGACGACCCTGACGACGATCGAAGGCCAGACCGCCGACTGGGTCGTCACTGTCGACGCGACCGAACCGGCACGATTCGCGTTGCGCGGCACCGGAATCGAGCTCGACCTGCGCTCCGCCCTGCCCGGCGACTTCAACGTGGCCAACACGGCCATGGCCGCCGTGGCCCTGCTCCTCCTTGGTGAGGACACCGAGGCCGTCGGACGCGCGATCCTCACCGACCCGCACGTGCCGGGCCGCATGGAGAAGGTCACCCCCACCCAGTCCACCGACGTCGACAGCGGGCTGCTCGCCGTCGTCGACTACGCCCACACGCCCGACGCCGTCGAGGCAGCACTTGCAGCCCTGCGGCCGACGACCACCGGCCGACTCGTCGTCGTCCTCGGTGCCGGTGGTGACCGCGACCGCGGCAAGCGCCACGGCATGGGTCGCGCCGCGGCGGGACTCGCCGACGTCGTCGTCGTCACCGACGACAACCCCCGCAGCGAGGACCCGGCCCAGATCCGCACCGCCGTGGTCGAGGGCGCCCGGTCCATCGACACGACAGCCCTGCTCGTCGAGGTCGGCGACCGTCGCAAGGCCATCCGGGAAGGCGTCCGTCTCGCCCGTGAAGGCGGGTCGGGCTCTGTCCTCGCCGTGGTCGGCAAGGGCCACGAGACCGGCCAGGAGATCAATGAGGTCGTCCACCCCTTCGACGACCGTGACGAGCTGAGGGCCGCGCTCGACGAGGAGGTGTCGTCGTGATTGCGCTGTCCCTGGCCGAGATCGCCGTCGCGACCGGAGGCACCGTCCACGGTGCACCCACGTCCGGCGAGCTGCCCGTCGTCACCGGCGCAGTGGTCACCGACTCCCGTGAGGCCGAGCCCGGCAGCCTCTATGTCGCACGCATCGGTGAGTCCATGGATGGTCACCAGTTCGTCGGTGCCGCCCGCGACAAGGGCGCCGTCGCAGCCCTCACGAGCCGGCCCGTCGACGAGCTGCCGTGCGTCGTGGTCGACGACGTCCAGGCCGCCTTCGTCGCCATCTCCCGTGCTGTCCTCGAGAGGGCCACGGACCTCACCGTCATCGGCATCACGGGATCCTCCGGCAAGACCAGCACCAAGGACCTGCTGGGCGGCGTGCTCGGCGCCGCTGCGCCGACGATCGCGCCCGTCGGCTCCTACAACTCCGAGGTCGGCGTCCCGCTCACCGTCACCCGGGTCACCGCCGACACGCGCTTCCTCGTCGTCGAGATGGGCGCCCGCGGGATCGGCCACATCAACTACCTCACCAGGATCGCGCCGCCCCAGATCGGCGTCGTCCTCAACGTCGGCACGGCCCACGTCGGCGAATTCGGTTCTCGCGAGGCCATCGCTCGTGCCAAGGCCGAGCTGGTCGAGGCGCTGCCGAGCGATGGCGTGGCCGTCCTCAACGCCGACGACCCGGTCGTGCGCGCCATGGCCGATCGCACCAGCGCCCGTGTCGTCCTCGTGGGCGAGGCGGCCGAAGCAGCCGTCCGTGCCGAGGACGTCACCGTCGGCAGCGACGGCCGAGCGACCTTCCGCGTCACCACGCCAGCAGGCGGAGCCACGATCGCGCTCCGGCTCGTCGGACGTCACCATGTCGGAAACGCACTGGCCGTGCTCGCGGTCGCCCTGGAATGCGGCATACCCCTTGACACGGCGACCACGTCGATCGCCGAAGCCGGAATCGTCAGCCGTTGGCGCATGGAAGTCACCGAACGTCCCGACGGGGTGACCGTCGTCAACGACGCCTACAACGCCAACCCCGACTCGATGCGTGCGGCCCTCTCGGCGCTCGAGTCCATGGGGGAGGGGCGCCGCACGTGGGCCGTCCTGGGCTCGATGCTCGAGCTCGGCGACGAGTCCGACACCGACCACGCCGAGGTCGGCGCAGAGGCGCAGCAGCGAGGTGTCGACGAGCTCCTCGTCGTCGGTGAGACCGCGCGCCCGATGGCCGACATCCGGCCCGTCGACGGCACCCGGATCCGGTGGGTCGCCGACGCCGATGCAGCCGAGGCGCTGCTCCGCGCAGAAGTCGCACCGCCCGACGTCGTGTTGTTCAAGTCGAGCCGTGATGCGGGTCTACGGTGGCTCGGAGACAGACTCACCGCCGAACACTCCACGCCCGACCAGA
This sequence comes from Janibacter sp. HTCC2649, assembly GCF_000152705.1. Lineage (GTDB taxonomy): Bacteria > Actinomycetota > Actinomycetes > Actinomycetales > Dermatophilaceae > Knoellia. The sequence continues at coordinate 120,267 of NZ_CH672413.1, forward strand.
CCCCAGCCCGCACCACCCAGGAGGACCCCCAGTGAAGGCCGTGCTCGTTGCTGCGGTGGTCAGTTTGATGGTCGCGCTGCTCGGCACACCCATGTTCATCAAGTGGCTGGTCAAGCAGGGCTACGGCCAGTTCATCCGCGATGACGGTCCGACGTCGCACCACACCAAGCGCGGCACGCCGACCATGGGCGGGGCGGTCATCGTCGGTGCGACCCTGTTGGCCTACGCCATGGCACACATCGTGTTCTGGTCGGCCCCCAGCTGGAGTGGCGTCCTCGTCCTCTTCCTCATGGCCGGGCTCGGGCTCGTCGGCTTCCTCGACGACTACATCAAGATCAGCAAGCAGCGCAGCCTCGGGCTCCGGTCGAAGCAGAAGCTCGCCGGCCAGACGGCTGTCGCCGTGATCTTCGCGATCCTCGCCCTGCAGTTCCCCAACAGCTCCGGACGCACCCCCGCCTCGACGAAGATCTCGTTCGTCCGTGACACCAACCTCGACCTGGCGTTCGCCGGGACGATCGCCGGGGTTCTGCTCTTCATCCTCTTCGCCAACGTCATCATCGCCGGCACGAGCAACGGTGTGAACCTCACCGACGGCCTCGACGGCCTGGCCACGGGCGCCTCCGTGATGACGTTCGCTGCCTATGTCCTCATCGGGATCTGGCAGTTCAACCAGAACTGCCAGACCAACCCCGGCATCAAGTGCTACGAGGTGCGCGACCCGCTCGACCTCGCCATCGTCGCTGCCGCCGCCATGGGTGCCTGTTTCGGGTTCCTCTGGTGGAACGGATCGCCGGCCAAGATCTTCATGGGCGACACGGGTTCGCTGGCCCTCGGTGGTCTGCTCGCCGGTCTGGCCATCGTCACCCGCACCGAGTTCCTCGTCGTCATTCTCGGCGGCCTCTTCGTCACCATCACGCTCTCGGTGATCATCCAGGTCGCGTCCTTCAAGTCGACCGGCAAACGCGTGTTCCGGATGGCCCCGTTGCAGCACCACTTCGAACTCCTGGGCTGGCAAGAGGTGACCATCGTGATCCGCTTCTGGATCATCGCCGGTCTCTTCGTGGCCCTGGGGCTCGGCCTGTTCTATGCCGAATGGGTCGTGGGCGCAGCATGACCGCCGGCACCACCGATCGGCTGGAGCGGCTCACCCACCGCGAGGCCGACTGGGCAGGACTGCGTGTTCTCGTCGCCGGTCTCGGTGTCAGTGGCTTCGCCGCGGCAGATGCGTTGCTGGAGCGGGGCGCTCACGTCGTCGTCGTCGACGGCTCGTCGGCCGACTCGTCCCCGGCCATGGCCGAGAGGGCCCGCATCCTCGAGGTTCTTGATGCCGAGCTGCGCTTCGGTCCCGAACACGTCTCCGGTATGCCGTCCGAGCAGGTCGATCTCGTCGTCACCTCCCCCGGATGGGCGCCGACCCAGCCCCTGCTGGCCGCCGCCACGCAGGCCGGTGTGGCGATCTGGGGCGAGGTCGAACTGGCCTGGCGCATGCGTCCGCTCGAGGGCGCAGCGCCGTGGCTCACCGTGACCGGCACCAACGGCAAGACCACCACGGTGCAGATGCTGACCTCGATCCTGCGCGCCGCGGGGAAGCGGGCGATCAGTGCCGGCAACGTCGGCACCCCGATCCTCGAAGCGATCATGGATCCGGAACCGTTCGACGCGATCGCCGTAGAGCTCTCCAGCTTCCAGCTGCACTGGTCCGACTCGATCCGACCCCAGGCGTCGGTCTGCCTCAACGTTGCCCCCGACCACGTGGACTGGCACGGCAGCTACGAGGACTACCTCGCGGCCAAGGGCAAGGTCTACAACAACACGCAGGTCGCCTGCATCTACAACGTCGACGACCCCCAGACCGAACGCCTCGTCGAGGACGCCGAGGTCCAGGAAGGCTGCCGCGCCGTCGGTTTCACTCTCGGCACACCGGCCCCGTCGATGCTCGGCCTCGTCGGAGAGGTCCTCGCCGACCGGGCGTTCGTCGAACAACGTCGGCACGCCGCCGCCGAGCTCGCGACGATCGATGACCTGCGTGGCGACTCACCCGACGTCGCTCCGCACCTCGTCGCCAACGCGTTGGCTGCCGCGGCTCTGGCCCGCGCGCACGGTGTCGAGGCCGGGGCGGTCCGTGCAGGCCTCAAGGCGTTCCGTCCGGAGGCTCACCGCATTGCGCACGTCGCGACGCTCGAGGACGTGCGCTACGTCGACGACTCCAAGGCCACGAATCCGCATGCAGCGGCAGCCTCGCTCACGGCATACGAGCACGTCGTCTGGATCGCCGGTGGGCTCCTCAAGGGTGCCGACGTCGACGACCTCGTGCGCACGGCTGCTCCTTCGCTGCGCGGTGTCGTGCTCATCGGCCGCGACCGCGCGCAGATCGCCGACGCGCTTGCCCGACACGCGCCGGATGTCCCCGTGGTCGACGTTGCGGACACGGACACTGGAGTCATGGATCGCGTCGTCTCGCAGGCCGCCTCGCTCGCTCAGTCGGGCGATGTCGTGCTGCTCGCGCCGGCGGCCGCGTCCATGGACATGTTCGTCAACTACGGCGCACGCGGAGACGCCTTCGCCGAGGCGGTGCTCCGCCGCGCGGCTTCGGGGGAGTGAACCAGTGAGCAGCACAACGGGTTCGGTCAAGAGTTCGGTCAAGACGCCGGCCCAGAGCCAGACCAAGGACTCTCGCGGCGCGGGCATCGTGTCCGAGTGGCTCGAACGACTCAACCGGCCCGTCACCACCTACTACGTCCTGGTCGGTGTGACGACGGTGCTCATCGCCTTCGGGCTGATCATGGTGCTGTCGGCCTCGGCCGTGACCTCGCTCAGTGAGACCAACTCCGGCTCGGCCTACTCGATCTTCTTCAGCCAGCTGGTGTTCGCGACCGTGGGGATGGTGGCGCTCCTCATCGCGTCGCGACTGTCGGTGGCGAGCTGGAAGAAGTTGGCGCTGCCGGTTCTGGTGGCCGGGCTCGTCATGCAAGTTCTCGTCTTCACGCCACTGGGTGTGGGGGTCAAGGGCAACCGCAACTGGCTGAACTTCGGGTTCGTGACGATGCAGCCGTCCGAGCTGCTCAAGGTCGGCCTCGCGCTCAGCGGTGGACTCGTCCTGTCGGCCAAGCGCAAGCACCTCGCGCGAGTCGGTCATGCCCTCGTGCCCTACGTCTTCCCGATCGCCCTGATGGCCATCGGCCTCGTCCTCGTCGGTCACGACCTCGGCACCGTGCTCGTCATGGCGTCCATCGTCGGCGGTGTCCTGTTCACCGCTGGAGTTCCCGGTCGATGGTTCGCCCTGTCCGCCGCGACGTTCTCGGCCATGGCCGTGGCCTTCGTCGTCACCAGCCCCAACCGGCTCGGTCGCTTCGACGTCTGGCTCGGCCGCGACACCGACCAGTTCGGAGCGGCGCGCCAGTCCATCCACGGTCGCTACGCCCTCGCCGACGGCGGCTGGATCGGGGTCGGCCTCGGCCAGTCCCGAGAGAAGTGGAAGTGGCTCTCGGAGCCGCACAACGACTTCATCTTCGCGATCATCGGCGAGGAGCTCGGTCTGCCCGGGACGATCATGGTGCTCGTCCTCTTCATGGTCCTCGCCCTGGCGTGCTACCGCCTCGTGATGCGCAGCTCCGACTTCTTCGTGCGCATCGCCACGGCCGGGATCATGAGCTGGATCATCGTCCAGGCCATGATCAACGTCGGGGCCGTCATCGGCCTGCTCCCCGTCATCGGTGTGCCGCTGCCGTTCGTCTCTTCGGGTGGATCGTCCCTTGTGACAACGATGTTTGCTCTCGGGATCCTCCTGTCGTTCGCTCGGGCCGAGCCCGGCTGCGCGAAGGCACTCGCCGCACGTCCGTCGCTGCTGAAGCGCTCCTTCGCCGTTCTGCCCAAGCGGTCGCGGTCATGACCGGCACGACCGGACTCCTGAAGTCGGTCGTGCTGGCCGGTGGAGGCACAGCCGGGCACGTCTCGCCGCTGCTCGCCCTGGCCGACTGCCTGCGCCGTCGTGAACCCGACGTCCTCATCACCGCCCTCGGGACGGCAGAGGGCCTCGAGGCCCGGCTGGTTCCGGCCCGCGGCTACGACCTCGAGGTCGTTCCCAAGGTCCCCATGCCCCGCCGGCCCACGTCGGATCTGCTCCGCCTCCCTGGATCCATGCGCCGAGCTGTGCAGGCCGCGGACGACGCGATGAGCGCGGCCGACGCGAGAGTCGTCGTCGGCTTCGGCGGTTACGTCTCGACGCCCGCCTACCTCGCAGCCCGGCGCCGCGGCATACCCATCGTCGTCCACGAGCAGAATGCTCGCCCCGGCCTCGCCAACAAGGTCGGAGCGCGCTTCGCGAAGCACGTCGCGGTGACCTTCCCGGACACGCCGCTGCGCGGCGCGACGGTGACGGGTATGCCGTTGCGGCGCGAGATCGCGTTGTTGGACCGCAAGGCGCGCCGTGCGGAGGCGCTGGCGCACTTCGGCCTCGACCCGCAGTGGCCCACGGTCCTCGTCACCGGCGGTTCGCTCGGGGCACAACGCATCAACGAGGCGTTCCACGGGGCCGTCAGCTCGCTGAGCGCCGCGGGTGTCCAGGTGCTCCACGTGACCGGTGTCGGCAAGGAGTTCGACGTGCCCTCTGCGGGGGCCGGCGCTCCCTACGTCGTCGTGCCCTACGCGGACCGGATGGAGCTGGCGTATGCCGCGGCCGACATCGTCGTGGCTCGCTCCGGCGCCAACACGGTCTGTGAACTCACCGCCGTCGGGCTCCCGGCGGCCTACGTCCCACTGCCCATCGGCAACGGCGAGCAGAGCCTCAACGCGCGCACCGTCGTGGCCGCGGGTGGTGGCCTCCTCGTCGATGACGCCGATCTCACGACCGAGTGGGTCGAGCGGACTCTTGTCCCACTCCTGCGTGACGCTTCCGGCCTCGCCGAGATGGCGGCCGCGGCGGCGTCCGTGGGGGAGCGCGACGGTGACGAGCTGCTGGCTGACCTCGTCATCGATGCCGCAACGAGGAAGGTCTGATCGTGCAGGCACGCAACACCCGGTTCGACTTCACCACGGAGGTCCCCGGGCTCGACTCCCTGGGTCGCGTCCACTTCATCGCCATCGGTGGATCGGGCATGTCCGCGGTCGCCCGCATCATGCTCGCCCGCGGGGTCGCCGTGAGCGGCTCCGACGCCAAGGACAGTCCCGTGCTCGAGACGCTGCGCGGGCTCGGCGCCACGGTCTTTGTCGGACATGACGCCAGCCACGTGAGCGACGTCGACACGGTGGTGATCTCGTCGGCGATCCCCGAGAGCAATGTCGAGCTTGCTGCGGCGCGTGACGCCGGATGCGTTGTCCTCCACCGCTCCCAGGGCCTCGCGGCGACGATGCACGACTCCCGACCCGTGGCCGTGGCCGGCGCCAACGGCAAGACGACGACGACGTCGATGCTCACCGTTGCCCTGCAGGCTGCCGACCTCGACCCGTCGTTCGCCTCCGGTGGAGAGCTGACCGGTCAAGGAACCAACGCGGCCTGGACCGGCGGTGACGTCTTCGTCGTCGAGGCGGACGAGAGCGATGGCTCCTTCCTCGTCTATGGCCCCGAGGTCGCGATCGTCACCAACGTCCAGCCCGACCACCTCGACTTCTACGGCACCTTCGACAACGTCCAGCGGGCCTATGCCAGCTTCGCCGACTCGATCCGGAGCGACGGTCTGCTCGTTGCCTGCGCCGACGACTCCGGATCCCTGTTCCTCGCGTCGAATGCTGCCATCGGCGGCACTCGCGTCCTCACGTATGGCTTCGACGACACTGCGGACCTCACCCTTGCTGATCACCGGGCCGACGACGAGGGCATCGGCACGACGACGACCCTGCGCCTGCCCGACGGAAGCACTGCGACGATGCGGCTCGCAACGCCGGGGGCGCACAACGCCCTCAACGCGGCGGCGGCCTACCTGGCAGCGACCGAAGGTTTCGGCGCCGACGCCGCCCTCGTCCTCGAGGGCCTCGCCGGGTTCGACGGTGCCCGACGCAGGTTCGAGGTTCGCGGCGACGTCGCCGGAGTCACCGTCGTCGATGACTACGCCCACAACGCGGGCAAGGTTGCTGCAGTCGTGCGGACCGCCGCCGAGATCGCCGCCCGTCGTGGTGGTCGACTGCACGTCGCGTTCCAGCCGCACCTCTACTCACGCACTCGAGACTTCGCGCAGGGGTTCGCCACGGGTCTGGCTCCGGCGCACACGGTTGTCCTGCTCGACGTCTACGGCGCCCGCGAGCAGCCGATGGAAGGCATCACGAGCGAGCTCATCGCAGCGCCCCTGCGTGACCTGCCGGGGGAGCGGTCGGTGAGCGTCGGCGGCACGTTCGCGTCGGTGGCTGCGCACCTGGCGGAGATCGCCTCGGAAGGAGACATCGTCCTCACGGTAGGTGCCGGGGACGTCACCGAGCTCGCCGGGCACGTGCTTCGGGTGCTGCGCGACAGTGACCAGGAGGACCAGAAGTGAGTGGCGTGGGTGTGTCATCGCGAGGTCTGGCTTCGGCCGATCCGCGCTTTCGCGAACGCGCCCTCAAGCGCCGGCGTCAACCCTGGCGCCGGGTCCTGTGGTCCGTCGTCGCCCTGGCCGTCGTCGCTGCCCTTGTCTGGCTCGCGTTCTGGAGCCCCCTGCTCGCGGTCCGCAAGGTCGAGGTCACGGGAGCGAGCGGTGCCGACAAGACGGCCGTCGCCGGGCTGGTCGGCGTGGACACGGGCACGCCGTTGGCCCGCGTCGACCTGGGCGGTGTGGAGGAGCGGGTGCGTTCCCGCACGTCCATCGCCGAGGTGTCGGTGGAGCGCGGTTGGCCGAGCACCCTGAGGGTGCGGGTGGTCCCACGTCAGCCCGCCCTCGTGCTCAAGAACCCTGACGGTCAACTTGAGGTTGTGGATGCAACGGGCGTGTCGTACGCCGTGGTGAAGGCACCACCGGCGGGCGTCCCCGTGGTGACTGCCGCCTCGACCAAGGGCACGACGAAGGAGGCCCTCGAGGCCGCTCTGTCAGTGATCCACACCCTGCCCGTCGACCTGGCAAAGCAGGTGAGTGCCATGCAGGTGAGCACCGCCAACCTCGTCTCGTTCACGCTGGGTGCCGTCAAGGTCGTCTGGGGTGGCGCCGACGCCGCCGACCGCAAGCTCGAGATCCTGCGAGCCTTGCTGCCGACCGCACCGGAGGTCATCGACGTCAGTGCACCCGCCACCCCGGTCACCCGTGGTGGGCCGTCCCCGTCCCCCTCGGGCGACTGACCGACCTCCCCGCACGCACGGCATTCTCCGTGCGTCTGCGGAAGTGGTAGCCAGAACCACCACATGCGCAGACGCAACGCAGGCCCTTCCCGCAACGTCTGCGGAAGTGGTCGCCAGAACCACCACGTGCGCAGACGCAAGGGGAGGGTGGCCAGATAGGTGCGGCAGATGGGGGTGATGTGACGGATGTGACGTGGGTGAGGAAGAATCATCGGACTGGGCCACGACACGCCCACCCGCTCGTTGCATGACGCCGCGCCGACGCCTAGCGTCAGGTCAACGGTTCGTGATCAAACTGTGACCCTTGACTTGAGGTCGAGACTCTTCGAAGAACTCACAGCTCACGGCCCGCAGCGCAACGTCGAATCACCAGCTCGAGCACTCAGAAATCTCAGGAGAGGCCCCCACCGTGGCAACACCCCAGAACTACTTGGCCGTCATCAAGGTCGTCGGCATCGGTGGAGGTGGTGTGAACGCCATCAACCGGATGATCGAGGTCGGCCTCAAGGGCGTCGAGTTCATCGCGATCAACACCGATGCGCAGGCACTCCTCATGAGCGACGCCGACGTCAAGCTCGACGTCGGCCGTGAGCTGACCCGCGGGCTCGGCGCCGGCGCCGACCCCGAGGTCGGCAAGAAGGCCGCCGAGGACCACGCCGAAGAGATCGAGGAGGTCCTCAAGGGGGCCGACATGGTCTTCGTCACCGCTGGTGAAGGTGGTGGCACCGGCACCGGCGGCGCGCCCGTCGTCGCTCGCATCGCCCGGGGCCTCGGCGCGCTGACGATCGGTGTCGTGACCCGCCCGTTCACCTTCGAGGGGCGCCGCCGCGCCAACCAGGCCGAGTCGGGCATCGCCGGCCTGCGCGAAGAGGTCGACACCCTCATCGTCATCCCCAATGACCGGCTGCTCTCCATCAGCGACCGCGCCGTGTCGATGCTCGACGCGTTCCGCAGCGCGGACCAGGTGCTGCTGTCCGGTGTCCAGGGCATCACCGATCTCATCACGACCCCGGGCCTGATCAACCTCGACTTCGCCGACGTCAAGTCCGTCATGCAGGGTGCCGGTTCGGCCCTCATGGGTATCGGCTCGGCTCGCGGTGAGGACCGTGCGGTCCAGGCCGCCGAGCTCGCCATCTCCAGCCCGTTGCTCGAGGCGAGCATCGACGGCGCTCACGGTGTGCTGCTCTCGATCCAGGGTGGAAGCGACCTCGGTCTGTTCGAGATCAACGAGGCCGCCCGCCTCGTCCAGGAGGCCGCCCACCCCGAGGCCAACATCATCTTCGGTGCGGTCATCGACGACGCCCTCGGCGACGAGGTGCGGGTCACCGTCATCGCGGCCGGCTTCGACGGCGGCACGCCGGTCAAGCGGCCCGATGAGCGCCACATCGGCAGCATCCAGGGCCCGAGCAAGACGCAGCAGGCGGCCAGCCAGCAGGCTCCCTCGACTCCGGCTGGTCAGTCGGTCCCGCAGGCTCAGCCCGCGCAGCGTCCGGCCCAGCAGGGTGAGCCCGCTCAGGCCCCGGCCGTTCCGCAGGTGTCCCCGACGGGTGAGCCGGTCCGACCGGCAGAGTCCGCTCCGGCGCAGCGCAGCCAGGAGTCAGAACAGCGCCCGACGCCGCCGCGCACCGTCACCTTCGACGACGGCGACGACCTGGACGTGCCTGACTTCTTGAAGTAGGCGACAACCGCACAGCAACACTCTCGATGAGGGCGACCGGTCACACCGGTCGCCCTCATCGCGTCTACGGTGGTCCCGTGTTCTTCTGGCGTGACGACGTGGCCGGCATCCGCCGTGCGTTCACCGACCGCTCGGGCGGGGTGAGCAGCGGCGAGTATGCCGGTCTCAACCTGGGTGGTCACGTCGGCGATGCGTCAGATGCGGTGCGGGAGAACAGATTTCGTGTCGCTGGTGAGGTGGGCGTTCCGACAGACCGCCTCGTGTTCATGGACCAGTGTCACGGTGCCGACGTCGCGGTCATCACCGAGAAGCCCGACGGCCCCCTCGTCGTCGATGGCGTCGTCACGGCCGAGCCCGGGCTGGCGCTGGCCGTGCTCGTGGCGGACTGCACTCCCGTTCTGTTGTCGGATGCGCGGGCTGGCGTCGTTGGTGCTGTCCATGCAGGGCGTCCGGGGATGACCAAAGGCGTTGTCCCACAGGCGATCTCGGCGATGCGCGATCTCGGCGCCACGCAGATCTCCGCCGCAGTTGGGCCCAGCGTGTGTGGCCGTTGCTATGAGGTTCCCCTCGAGATGCGCGAGGAGGCCGCTGCGGTCAGCCCGGAGTCGCGAGCCGTGACCTGGACCGGAACCCCTGCCATCGATGTCGCCGCCGGAGTCGTCGCCCAGCTGCGCGGCGTCGGCGTGGACGACATCACCTGGGTCCCGGGCTGTGCCCGTGAGGACGAGTCACTCTTCTCCTATCGGCGTGACGGCACGACCGGTCGTTTTGCTGGCGTCATCGTGCGGAGCGCCCCATGACGGCGCGTCGCGAGGACCTGGCGGCCAACCTCGCCAGGGTCCACGAACGCATCGATGGCGCCGCAATGGCCGCCGGGCGCGATGCCGGCGACATCGACCTCGTCGTGGTGACGAAGTACTTCCCGGCGAGTGACGTCGACCTGCTCGCCGATCTCGGTGTCCGGCACATCGGTGAGAACAAGGACCAGGAGGCCAGCGCCAAGGTCGCTGACCTGACTCGCCGTGACGAACTCACCGTTCACTTCATCGGGCAGCTCCAGTCCAACAAGGTCGCGCATGTCGCGGCCTACGCCGACGTCGTCCAGTCCGTCGACCGAGCCAAGATCGTCACCGGGTTGGACCGGGCCGCCGAACGCCACGGTCGCCACCTCGATGTCCTCCTCCAAGTGGCCCTCGACGGCAGCGGCAGTCGCGGGGGAGTCGCACCCGAGGAAGCCCGGGCGCTGGCCGACCTCGTGGCCGAATCCGCTTGTCTCTCCTTGCGAGGCGTCATGGCGGTGGCCCCTCTCGAAGGTGACCCACGACGGGCCTTCGCCCGACTGCGCGAGCTGGCGGACGGCATACGCGCAGGTCATTCGGATGCGACGTGGATCTCGGCCGGCATGAGTGGAGATCTCGAGGAAGCCGTCCTCGAGGGTGCGACACACCTGCGTGTCGGGAGCGCAATACTCGGTTCTCGCCCGTCACTTGGGTAACTTCAATACCGAAGGATCGACCACTCGGGTCGCCGATTCGTACTAGGAGTTCTCATGGCTGGCGCGCTGCGCAAGACGATGGTCTACCTCGGCCTGGCCGAGGACGAAGGCCGTTACTACGACGAGGCCTACGACGAGTACGACACCGACGAGGCGACCTACGACGAGCAGGAGACCCGCGAGCCGCGCGAACGTGCCGCCGAGGTCACCCCGCTGGCCAACCGACGCAGCGTCGCCCAGGTGGTGCGCACCCCGGAGGCGTCTGGCATGTCCCGCATCACGACGATTCACCCGCGCACCTACAACGAGGCCAAGACCATTGGTGAGAACTTCCGTGACGGCACTCCCGTCATCATGAACCTCACCGACATGGACGACGCCGACGCCAAGCGTCTCGTCGACTTCGCAGCTGGCCTCGTCTTCGGTCTGCACGGCGCCATCGAGCGCGTCACGGCCAAGGTCTTCCTGCTCTCGCCGTCGACCGTCGAGGTCCACGCGGAGGAGTCGGCTGCCGTCCCCGGCCGCACGCTCTTCAACCAGAGCTGACCCCGGCCCCCTGTTGCCACAGCCTGTTCCCGCACACTGGTCGACATGAACACTGTGCGTGACCTGCTCGGACTCATCGTCTGGCTGTATCTGATGGTGGTTTTCGGGCGGCTCATCCTGGACTGGATCCGTGTTTTCGCCCGTGACTGGCGACCGCGCGGAGTGATGCTTGTCATCGCCGAAGCCGTCTACACCCTCACCGATCCGCCACTCAATGCCCTGCGCAAGGTGATTCCGCCCCTGCGTCTTGGTGGCGCCTCGATCGATCTCGGCTTCCTCGTTCTGGTCCTCGCGCTCTATCTCCTCATCGCCATCCTCTAGGCTGGATGGCTGAACCGTGTTGTCCTCGTGACGCAAGGTGCCCCTGACCGATCGATACAGAGGAGTTGACATGGCGTTGTCGCCCGAGGACGTCCTCAACAAGACGTTCACGACCACCCAGTTCCGTCGCGGTTATGACGAGCGCGAGGTGGATGACTTCCTCGATGACATCGTCGCCGAGATGCGTCGCATGACGAAGACGGACGACGAGGTGCGCAAGCAGCTCAACGACTGCCGCCAGGGTCGCGGCCTCGAGCCGGTGACCGCAGCTCTTCCCGTTGCGGCAGCCGTGTCGCCCGACCGTTCCGCCGAGATCAGCAAGCTCGAGGGTCGCAACTCCGAGCTCGAGGCCCGCGTCCGCGAGCTCGAGGAGCTCGAGGGCAAGAGCCAGCTCGGCCAGGACCAGGGCGAGGTCGACGGTCTCTCCCAGCGCAACAACGAGCTCGAGAAGCGCGTCAAGGACCTCGAGCGCCAGCTCGCCGAGTCCGAGCAGCAGATCGCGAAGCTGAGCAGCGACCACCAGGCCGCCGCGGGCGAGCGTGACTCCCTTCGTGGCGAGCGCGACAGCCTCGTCGGCGAGCGCGATGGCCTCGTCGGTGAGCGCGACAGCCTCGTGGGTGAGCGTGACTCACTGCGCGGCGAGCGCGACTCCATCGCCTCCGAGCGTGACCGTGAGCGCTCCGAGCGCGAGGCGGCCTCGGCCAAGAACGAGCAGGAGCGCCAGGCGGTCTACGCCAAGGCCAACAGCAACGCCGACGACCAGCTCTCCATCCTGCGCACCCGCGTCGAAGAGGCCGAGGCTGACTCCCAGCGTCGCATCCAGAAGGCCAAGGCTGCGGCAGAGCAGGCCGAGTCCGAGGCGCAGGAGCGTCTCGCCGCGTCTCAGGCCCAGGGCCAGGCTCCCGCCGCCCAGGACGCCGAAGGTTCCGACGTGGCTGCACTTGCCGGTGCAGGCGCACTGGGTGCTGGTTCAGCAGCCGGTGTCCTTGCTCTCGCGCAGCGTCTCCACGACGAGCACGTCTCCGCAGGCGAGAGCCGTCGCGACGAGCTGCTGCGTGAGGCGCAGGCCAAGCACGACGAGCTGCTGAGCGCCGGTGAGAGCAAGCACCACGACCTGCTCAACCGCGGTCAGTCCAAGCACGACGAGCTCATCAGCACGGCCCAGGCCAAGCACGACGAGCTGCTGTCGAGTGCGCAGTCGCAGCACGACGAACTCGTGACGACGGCCCAGTCGCAGCACGACGAGCTCGTGACGTCGGCTCAGTCGCAGCACGACGAACTCGTCTCGACGGCGAAGTCGCAGCACGACACGATGCTCGCCGAGGCCAACAGCAAGCGTGAAGAGCTCATCACCGAGGCGCGTGAGCGTTCCACGGGCATGGTCCACGAGGCGCAGCAGCGCAAGGCGGCCATCCTCGAGGAGCTCAACGAGCAGCGGACGGTGCTCGAGCGCAAGATCGAGCAGCTGCGCGGCTTCGAGCGTGACTACCGTGGTCGCCTCAAGACCTACATCCAGGGTCAGCTCCAGGAGCTCGACCACACTGCGGTGGACGTCGAGGTCGAGGAAGCAGCCAAGCAGGACAAGTGATCCGTCGCTGACATCAGCGCAATCCACAGGGCACCCGGTCTCCGGGTGCCCTGTGGCATGTCACGAGCAGGTATGCCGTGAGCGAACTTCGCAGGTCGTGTGGCGTTTTGCGTTGTGATGCGGATCATGAGGGCTTATCCTCGCGGCACGTGGTCGAGCCCCTTTGGGCCCGACCTTTGTTGACGAGTGAGGACAGGCAATGGCTGCCAAGCGCGCTCCCTCGGGAGCCACCAAGGCTGGATCCGGCAAGACGTCAACCGCGAAGGCGGTGGCGAAGAAGGTGGGGGCCAAGGCTTCTGCCGCAGTGAAGTCGGCGACGTCGAGGGCGTCAGCAACGGCCAAGGCGCCCGCAAAGAAGGTTTCCACGGCGAAGGCTCCCGCGACGAAGACACCAGCCAAGACCGCGAAGAAGGCTCCGGCCAAGAGCGTGGCGAAGGGGGCGCCCGCAGCAAAGAAGGCTCCCGCCACGAAGGCGCCCGCTGCGAAGGCGCCCGCGAAGAAGGCCCCAGCAGCCAAGGCTCCTGCCAAGGCTCCTGCCAAGGCTGCGCCGGTCGTCGCCAAGAAGGCTGCGGCCAGGAAGGCACCTGCCGCGAAGGGGTCCAAGAACGTGTCGCTCGTCGTGCGCGAGGACGAGTCGCCCTGGACCGCCAAGGAGCTCAAGGCCGTCCGGGCCGAGATCGAGGCCGACATCGCGCAGCTCTCCGCCGAGCTCAAGGTGGCCGAGGCCGAGCTGTCCGATCTGCTGCGTGACTCCGGCGACGGTGCGGGCGACGACCAGGCCGATGCCGGCGCCAAGACCTACGACCGCGAGCAGGAGATCGCGCTGGCCGACAATGCCCGCGAGATGCTTCGGCAGAACGAGCACGCGGTCGAGCGACTGGACGACGGCACCTACGGAGTGTGTGAGTCCTGTGGCCAGCCGATCGGCAAACTTCGTCTCCAGGCCGCACCTCGTGCGACCCTATGCATGCCATGCAAGACGAAACAGGAACGCCGCTGACGCCCAGCCACCCGTCCACCTCTGCGCCGGCCCCGGATGACGTCCAGGGCCGGTCGCGGCTGTTGGCCCTCCTCGTGGGGGTCGGGCTGCTCACCCTGGCCCTCGACCAAGGGTCCAAGATCTGGGCGCTGGCCGCCCTGACCCCCGGTGAGCCGCGCGACCTGCTCGGGCCGATCCTGCGCCTCAACCTCATCCGCAACCCCGGAGCGGCGTTCTCGCTCGGGGACAGCGCGACCTGGTTGCTGACACTCGTCGCGCTCGGCATCGTCGTGTGGGTCGGGAGGGCGGCGCGCCAGGTCGGCGACCGCCGGTGGGCCATCACCCTCGGCCTGCTCCTCGGCGGTGCGATCGGCAACCTGGTCGACCGCATCCTGCGTGAGCCGGGCTTCGGCCGCGGTCACGTCGTCGACTTCATCGACTACTTCGGCCTCTTCATCGGCAACATCGCCGACATCGCCATCGTCGGCGCGGCCCTGTTCGGCGCGACCCTGGCGCTGCGCGGCATACCTCTCGACGGGGTGACGCATGGTCGGCACGAAGTCGACGCAGCTCATCCGGACGAGAGCCACCCCACTCCTGAGAACCGCACCGACACGACGGATGGCGAACATGTCTGACAGCCGCACCATGCTCGTCCCCGAGGGGCTGCAGGGCGAGCGCGTCGACGCCGCCATCTCGCGCCTCTTCGGCCTCTCCCGCACCCGGGCCGCCGACCTTGCCGCCGATGGTGGCGTGGCGGTCAACGGCGCCAGCGTCGGCAAGTCCCACCGCGTCCATGGTGGTGACCTGCTCGAGCTCACCCTGCCCAGCAACGATGCGAGCCCCACGCTCGAGGTCATCGCCGAGCCGGTCCCGGGCATGAGCATCATTCACGACGACGACGACATCGTCGTGGTGGACAAGCCCGTCGGGGTCGCTGCTCACCCCAGCGTCGGCTGGACCGGGCCGACCGTCCTCGGCGGCCTGGCCGCTGCGGGCTACCGCATCTCCACCAGTGGCGCCAGCGAGCGGCAGGGCATCGTCTCGCGACTCGACGTCGGCACGTCCGGCCTCATGGTCGTCTGCAAGAGCGAGCGTGGCTACTCCGTGCTCAAGCGCGCCTTCAAGGAGCGCACGGTCGAGAAGACCTATCACACGCTCGTCCAGGGGCTTCCGGATCCGCTCGTGGGCACGATCGACGCGCCCATCGCCCGCCACCCGGGCCATGACTACAAGTTCGCGGTCATGGAGTCGGGCAAGCACGCGGTGACGCACTACGAGCTGATCGAGGCGTTCCGCTACGCGAGCCTGCTCGACATCCGCCTCGAGACGGGTCGAACGCACCAGATCCGCGTGCACTTCTCGGCGCTGCGCCACCCCTGTGTCGGTGACCTGACCTACGGCGCGGACCCGACGCTGGCCAAGAAGCTGGGGCTCGAGCGCCAGTGGCTGCACGCCGTGGGACTCGGCTTCGAGCACCCCGGATCCGGTGAGTGGGTCACTTTCGAGAGCCAGTACCCCGCGGACCTGCAGGCGGCTCTCGACCGCCTCGCTGCCATGAGCGAAGGGCCGTCCAACCGCGGCTGACGGCGCCACACTGTAGTCCCAGGCGCCACATCTTTCACACACTGGCGCGGCGCTCATGGGTGTCAGCGCAGCGACTTAGGATGGTCCACGATGTCGTCGACCACCGCCTCCCCAGTCCCGGACCGCAAGGACAATTTCGTCCACCTGCACGTCCACACCGAGTACTCCATGCTCGACGGGGCGGCCCGCATCGGGGACCTGTTCAATCGCGCCGGCGAGCTGGGTATGCCGGCCCTCGCCATGACGGACCACGGTTACCTCTACGGCGCGCACGAGTTCTGGCGCAAGGCGCAGGGGACCGGCGTGAAGCCGATCATCGGGCTCGAGGCCTACATCACGCCCGGCACGCACCGCACCGACAAGACCCGCGTCAAGTGGGGCGACGAGCGCACCCGTCAGGGTGACGACGTCTCGGGTTCGGGTGCTTACACCCACATGACGCTGCTGGCCAAGAACAACGACGGCCTGCGCAACCTCTTCCGGATGGACAGCCAGGCCTCGCTCGATCAGGTCTACGCCAAGTGGCCGCGCATCGACCGAGAGCTGCTCGACGCGCACGGCAAGGGGCTCATCGCCACCACCGGGTGCCCGTCGAGTGAGATCCAGACGAGGCTGCGGCTCGGTCAGTACGACCTGGCCAAGCAGGCCGCCAGCGACTACCGCGACCTCTTCGGCGCCGAGAACTACTTCTGCGAGGTCATGGACCACCAGAACGAGATCGAGCGCCGCACGATCAAGGACCTGTTGCGGCTGGCCAAGGAGCTCAACCTCCCGCTCCTCGCCACCAACGACAGCCACTACACCTACCCCGAGGACGCAACCGCCCACGGCGCCCTGCTGTGCGTCCAGTCCGGCTCGACGCTCATGGACCCCAACCGGTTCAAGTTCGATGGAGACGGCTACTACCTCAAGTCCGCCGCAGAGATGCGCCACACCTGGCGTGAGTTCCCGCAGGCGTGCGACAACACCCTCCTCGTCGCCGACATGTGCGAGGTCTCGTTCACCGAGGGTGAGGGCCGCTACATGCCGCGGTTCGACTGCCCCCCGGGCGAGAGTGAGGAGTCGTGGTTCGTCAAGGAAGTGCAGCGCGGACTGAGCGCACGCTTCGAAGGCGAGATTCCGGCATACGCGCAGAAGCAGGCCGACTACGAGGTCGACATCATCTCGTCCAAGGGCTACGCGTCCTACTTCCTCGTCGTCGCCGACTTCATCAACTGGGCCAAGGAGAACGGCATCCGCGTCGGACCCGGTCGTGGCTCGGGTGCCGGTTCCATGTGCGCCTACGCGATGCGGATCACCGACCTCGACCCGATCCCACACGGGCTGATCTTCGAGCGCTTCCTCAACCCTGAGCGCATGTCGATGCCTGACTTCGACATCGACTTCGACGAGCGCCGACGCGGCGAGGTCATCCGCTACGTCACCGAGAAGTACGGCTCGGACCGCGTGGCCCAGATCGTCACCTACGGCACGATCAAGGCCAAGCAGGCGGTCAAGGACTCGGCCCGCGTCATGGGCCACCCGTTCAACGTCGGCGACCAGCTCACCAAGGCGATGCCGGCCGACGTCATGGGCAAGGGCGTGCCGCTGTCGGGCATCTATGACCCCGAGCACCCGCGCTACGCCGAGGGCAACGAGTTCCGCGCCCTCGTCGAGACCGAGCCGCACTTCAAGGAGGTCGTCGAGACCGCCAAGGGGCTCGAGGGCCTGAAGCGCCAGTGGGGCGTGCACGCGGCCGGCGTCATCATGAGCAGCGAGCCGCTCATCGACGTCATCCCGATCATGAAGCGCCTGCAGGACGGGCAGATCCTCACGCAGTTCGACTACCCGACGTGCGAGACGCTCGGGCTGGTCAAGATGGACTTCCTCGGCCTGCGCAACCTCACGATCCTCGACGACGCCATCGAGAACGTGAAGACCAACCGCAACGAGGACCTCGACCTCGACGCCCTGTCCAAGGACATGACCGACAAGGCGACCTACCGCCTCCTCGCCAGCGGTGACACGCTCGGCGTCTTCCAGCTCGACGGCGGCGGCATGCGCACGCTGCTCAAGCTGATGCAGCCCGACAACTTCGAGGACATCTCGGCGGCCCTCGCGCTCTACCGACCCGGGCCGATGGGTGTCAACGCGCACACCAACTTCGCCCTGCGCAAGAACGGCAAGCAGGAGCTCACGCCGCTCGACCCTCAGCTCAAGGGCAAGCTCCAGCAGGAGATGATCGACGCCCTCGGGCCGATCCTCGGCACGACCTACGGCCTGGTGATCTACCAGGAGCAGGTCATGGAGATCGCCCAGCAGCTCGCCGGCTACACGCTCGGCAACGCTGACCTCCTCCGTCGCGCCATGGGCAAGAAGAAGAAGGAAGTCCTCGACAAGGAGTACGTCCCCTTCTCCACCGGCATGAAGGCCAAGGGCTTCAACGAGGCCTCGATCGCGGCTCTGTGGGGCGTCCTCGTCCCCTTCTCGGACTACGCGTTCAACAAGGCCCACACCGCGGCATACGGACTTGTCTCGTACTGGACGGCCTATCTCAAGGCCAACTACCCGGCCGAGTACATGGCCGGTCTGCTCACGAGCGTCGGTGACGACAAGGACAAGTCGGCGCTCTACCTCGGTGAGTGCCGACGCATGGGCATCAAGGTGCTCCCGCCCGACGTCAACGACTCCGTCGCGCGGTTCGCCGCTGTCGGCACCGACATCCGCTTCGGCATGGCTGCGATCCGCAACGTCGGGCACAACGTCGTCGAGGCGATCATCGGGGCCCGCGAGGAGAAGGGCGCGTTCACCTCGTTCCGTGACTTCCTCTCCAAGTGCCCTGCCGTGGTCTGCAACAAGCGCACGATCGAGTCGCTCATCAAGGGTGGCGCCTTCGACGGGCTGGGGGAGTCGCGCGCCGGACTGCTCCGCATCCATGAGGAGTACGTCGACGCGTTCGTGTCGATCAAGCGCCAGGAGGCCATCGGCCAGGACTCGCTCTTCGGCGCCTTCGGTGACGAGGGCGGCGACGGCGCCGGTGGGGACGCCACGATGATGGGCCTCACCTCCGTGCCGACGGTCGAGTGGGACAAGTCGACGCTGCTGACCTTCGAGCGCGAGATGCTCGGCCTCTACGTCTCCGACCACCCCCTGTTCGGCGTCGAGCACATCCTCCAGCAGCACGCCGACACCGCGATCGCGACGTTGAGCGCGGAGGACGGCAAGCCCGAGGGCACCATGGTCACCGTCGCCGGTCTCATCACTGGCCTGCAGATCAAACGCACCAAGAAGGGTGACCTCTGGGCGATCGCGACCGTGGAGGACCTCGAAGGTGCCGTTGAGTGCCTGTTCTTCCCCAGCTCCTATCTCACCGTGTCGACGATGCTCCAGCAGGACGTCGTCGCCGTGGTGCGTGGCAAGGTCAACCGGCGCGACGACTCGGTGTCGATCTACGCTCAGGAACTGACGCTTCCCGAGATCACCGAGGGCCCGCGCGGTCCGGTGGTCGTCACCCTCGACACGATGCGGGCCACGACCGGCCGTATGGAGGAGCTCAAGGGCGTGCTCGCCAACCACCCCGGCACGACCGAGGTGCACCTCAAGCTGACCAAGCCCGGACGCGCGACCCTCATCAGGCTCGATGACGGTCTGCGGGTCAACGCGAGCGAGTCGCTCTTCGGCGACCTCAAGGTCCTCCTCGGACCGAGGTGTCTGACGGGTGGCTGAGTCGACCATGCCCATCGCGGCGACCCCGCCGGCCCCTCTGCCGATCCCGCCCCTGGCGGCCATCCGCGAGCACGTCCGTGAGCACCACGGCGACCGTGTCGTCGACCCCTACGAGTGGTTGCGCGACGGTGAGGACCCCGAGGTCCGCGCCTACCTCGACGCCGAGAACGCGTATTCCGACGCCCGCACTTCAGGGCTGCAACCGTTGCGGGACAGCATCTTTGGCGAGATCAAGTCGCGTGTCCTCGAGACCGACCTCTCCGTCCCGGTGCGCTCCGGCCCGTGGTGGTACTACTCGCGCACGGTCGAGGGGCAGCAGTACTCCATCCAGGCCCGCGTGCCGGTGACCGACCCCGCGGTGCGCCCCGTCGTCGCCTCGGACCGGACGCCTGACGGTGAGCAGATCCTGCTCGACGGCAACGTCGAGGCCGGCGATTCGGAGTTCTTCTCGATCGGAGCGCTCTCGGTGAGCGTCGACCACACGCGGCTCGCCTTCGCGACGGACACGAGCGGCGACGAGCGCTTCGACCTCGTCGTCCGCGACCTCACGACGGGGGAGACGCTTGACGATGCCCTCACCGGCATCGGCTACGGCGTCGAGTTCTCCCACGACGGCGGCACGCTCTTCTACACCCGCGTCGACGAGGCGTGGCGACCTCACGAGCTGTGGCGCCACGTCGTGGGTGCCGACCCGGCCACCGACGTCCTTGTCCACGAGGAGTCGGACGAGCGGTTCTGGATGGGCATCGGCTCGAGCCGTGACGACCGCTGGATCATCCTCGCGCTGGGGTCCAAGACCACGTCCGAGGTGCGACTCCTCGACTCGAGGACGCCCGAGGCCGACTTCCGGATCGTCGCCGCCCGGCGCGACGGCATCGAGTACGACGTCGAGCCCGCCGCCGACCGACTCCTCATCGTCCACAACACCGACAACCCCGACTCAGACCTCGCCTGGGCGCCCCTCGACGCGACGAGCCACGAGCAGTGGCGGCCACTCCTCGCGGCCGGTGAGGGCGAGCGGTTCCTCGGAGTCGACACCTTCGACGAGGTCGCCGTCCTGTCGTTGCGGCGCGAGGGGCTGGCGTCCCTGTCCTTGCTTCCGGTCGACCCGACAAGCGAATCCGGTTATGCCGCACCGGTTCCGGTCGCGTTCGACGAACCGATCTACTCGGCTGGGTTGGGTGACAATCCCGAGCCGAGCCAGTCCGTGCTGCAGGTCGTCCTCGAGTCGTTCGTGACGCCGCGCACCGTTCTCGACCTCGATCTGGCGACGGGGGAGCGCACGGTACTCAAGCAGCAGCCCGTCCTCGGCGACGTCGACCTCTCGGACTACGTCCAGCGTCGCGAGTGGGCGACCGCGACCGACGGCACGCTGGTCCCGATCTCCGTCGTCCACCGGGTCGACCTCGAACCCGACGGAACGCACCCGGGTCTCCTCACGGCATACGGGGCCTATGAGCATTCGAGCGATCCCTATTTCTCGGTGGCCCGGCTCTCGCTCCTCGACCGGGGTGTGGTCCATGCCACGGCGCACGTGCGCGGGGGTGGCGAGATGGGTCGCCACTGGTACGACCAGGGCAAGCTGCTCGCCAAGCCCAACACCTTCAGCGACACCGTCGCCTGTGCCGACCGACTCATCGAGCTCGGGTGGGTCGCGCCCGATCGTCTCGGTCTCGAGGGTGGTTCAGCGGGCGGTCTGCTGGTCGGCGCTGTGCTCAACCTCGCACCTGACCGCTTCCGCGTGGCGCACGGTGCAGTGCCGTTCGTCGACGCCTTGACGACCATCCTGCGACCGGACCTGCCGCTGACGGTGGGGGAGTGGGAGGAGTGGGGGAACCCGCTCGAGGACCCCGAGGTCTATGCAGTCATGAAGGCCTACACGCCGTACGAAAACGTTGCGGCACAGGGCTATCCCGCGATCCTTGCGACGACGAGCCTCAATGACACCCGCGTCTTCTTCACCGAGGCGGCCAAGTGGGTGGCGCGCCTTCGCGCGACCGTGACCAACGATCAGGCCACCCGACCGATCCTGCTGCGAACCGAGATGGCGGCCGGGCACGGTGGTCGCAGCGGACGGTACGCCGCGTGGGAGCAGGTCGCGTGGGAGTGGGCCTTCGTGCTCGATCAGCTCGGTGCGACCTCACGCCTCCCGCGAGTGGACCACGACGAGCGGGCAGGCCGTGCGGCCCAGGAGCCGGTTCGAGACTGATCCGAGATGGAGGCCGGGGAAGCCTCCGACGCCACGCGCACCGACCACGACGAGGTCGGCCGTGTCGGCTGCCTGGATGAGTGCCGCGACGGGAGCGCTGCGGACGACCGAGTGACGCACCTTGACCGCCGGGTGTTCCGCGCTCTGCGTGGCGATCGCGCGGGTGACGGCCTGCTCGAGGTGACTCTCGTATGCCGGCCAGCTCGAGTCCGACTGAAGGGTCGGGTCCTCGGGGCCCTTGGCTTCCCAGGAGTGCACGACGACGAGCTCGGCCTCACGGGTTGCGGCATGACCAAAAGCGGTGTGCAGGGCGGCCATGGACGAGGGTGAGCCATCGACACCGACGACGACCCGATGATGGTTGGCCTCGCTGTGGTCCTCGTGTCCGACGATGACGACAGGACAGTGGGCATGTGCGGCGACCTGTTGCGCGACGGCTCCGATGGTTGCCCGGCTGAGCAGTCCATGACCGACCGCGCCAAGGACGATCATGGTCGCGTCGTGGGAGACGCCCACCAGTGCGCGCGAGGCGAATCCCGGTGGCAGCGAGGTGGTGACCACCAGCGTCGAGTCGACAGCGTGGGCCCGAGCGGTGGCAGTGGCAAGGAGGCGCTTGCCCTCCGCCTGGATCGAGGTCTGGTCGGTGCTGCCGAAGCCGAGCATCGGGATGTCTGGAGCGAAGGCATGGATGAGGTGCAGGGAGATTCCGAGGGCGCTGGCCTGCTCCGCCGCCCAGGTGAGCGCGGCCCAGCCGTGGGCGGACCCGTCGATGCCCGCGACGATCCGTGCGGTGGGGGTGGGTGAGGTGATGCCGCTCATGATGCCTCCAGTGGAAGGTGATCAGGCGGCGGGAACCTCGCGGGCCCGGGACCTGGGGGCCCCGTCGTCACGAACCGGTGTGGGCTCGTTCCTCCATCATGAACCTGTTGTGGCGGGTTGCATGCGAAGACGCGCAAGCAGAACTGCGATGTGGACAGTTCAGTGCACTGCTTCACCATCCGGAAATAAAGTAATGACCTTGATCTGTTGGAGATGAAGGTATGATCTGGATATGTCCCAGATTCAGCCCTCGCCTGTCGTCCTCATCGGCGACATCGTGGCGTCGCGACAGAGCAAGGACCGTCGAGCCCTCCATCGCGCGGTCGAGCGGGCACTCGCCGACACCAACGAGCGGGTCGAACACGTCGAGCCACTCGAGATCACCGTCGGTGACGAGTTCCAGGGCGTCTACCCCCACCTCGGTGCCGCCCTGGACGCTGCCCTGCGAACCCGGGTCGCGCTGCGACCCGCCGCCGAGAGCCGCTACGGCCTGGGGCGGGGAGCGACGACCACGCTCGACAAGGCGCGAGGAATCAAGGACGGGCCCGCGTGGTGGGCCGCTCGCGAGGCCATCGTTGACGTGGAGAAGCTCGCAACGCGAGCCGCGCTGGAACACGTGCACACGGCATACCGGCTGGCCGAAGGGGAATCCGATGATCCCGGAACGGCACTCGCCGTCGACGCAGCGCTGCTGTGTCAGGACCACATGGTTGGCTCGTTGTCAGAGCGGTCAGGGCGACTGCTGAAGGGACTTCTGGACGGCATGACACAACGCGACCTGGCCACGGCCGAGGGCATCACGCCCTCGGCGGTCTCGCAACGCGTGCGAGCCGACGGGCTTGCCGTCATCGTGCGCTGCCACGACCTGCTCAAGGACCTGCGATGACGTGGCTGGCCGTCTGGCTGTTCGGGGTGGGGTTGACTGACCTCCTCCGTGCAGGCAGTCACCCCCTCGTGCGGCGACTGGCCGTGCCGGCAGGCGGCGTCGCGCTCGTCGCCGTTGGCCTGTTGGCGGGTCTCACGGGAGTCGCCGACGTCGTCGCCCTCGTCGCGTCACTCGTGCCGCTGGCCGGATGGGTGGCCCTGTCCGAGCGATCGCTCAGCCGCGGCGGCGGTCACGTCGAGGCACTGCTGCTGCTCGGGGGAACGGCGCTCTCGTTGGTGGCGCTGTCGGGCCTGGCGTCCACTCCCGGCGGTCTCCTCGGTGACTGGCTCGCCTGGGCCGACCTGCCCTTCTCCGACCATCTGACCGTCGAGCGGCTGCTGCTCGTGGCTGGCTTCTTCGTCGCCAACCTTGCGACCGGCAACGTCATCGTGCGACTGGTTCTGGTCAGCGTCGGCGCCCTGCGGCCTTCCGCGAACGCCGGACGGGCGAACCAGACCCAGCCGTCAGAGAAGCTCAAGGGCGGCCGTCTGCTCGGACCCATGGAGCGTGTGTTCATCCTCGGCCTCGGACTCGCCGGACAGATCACCGCGGCCAGCATCGTCATTGCGGCCAAGGGGCTCATCCGCTTCCCCGAGCTGCAGTCGGCCAAGGACGACACGACCAGCGTCAAGGGCGATGGGATCGACGAGGTCACTGAGTACTTCCTCGTGGGCAGCTTCGTCAGCTGGCTCGTCGCACTGGGGTCGTTGGCCCTGACCCGCTGAGGCCCGCGTGAGGCATGCTGGGAACAGGTCGCGGCAACGGCCCGACCCGATCTGAGGAGGACCCGTGGGATTTCTCGACAAACTGCTCGGTCGTGCGCCGCAGCAACAGGCGCCCGCTCCCGGTGCCGGTGGCGGATCGTGGTCCACGCCGACTCCGCAGCCCGGACAGGGGAGTGCGCAGCCGTTCGGCCAGTCCGGGGCAGGAAGCGTGGGTAGCGAGGAGGATCGGGCCGTCGCCCGCTATCGCTACCTCCTTCGGACCGCGCCGCCCGAGACCCTCGAGCAGGTGCACGCCGAGGCCTTCGCGAAGCTCACACCCGAGCAGCGGCAGGAGGTTCTGACCGGGTTGTCGGAGTCGGCGCCCCGGGGTGAGGCGCCTCGCAGCGCCGACCCCCAGGACCTGGCGCGCGCGGCGACTCGCGCCGAGGTGCGCCAGCCGGGCACTCTCGAACGGACCTTCGGCCGTGGGTCGGTCGGTGGCGGTATGGGTATGGGCGGCTCGGTCATGGGCTCGATGATGGGCACCGTCGCCGGTGTCGTCATCGGTTCGGCGATCGCCAACACGCTCTTCGACGGTTACGGCTCGTCACCCGAAGCAGCCGAGGCCGGCGACTCCGGCGCAGACGCCGGGTCGGACTCAGGCTCCGATGCAGGCGGCACTGACACGGGAGACTCTGGCGACGCAGGAGCAGCCGACACCAGCGGTGGCGACTCCGGCGGTGACTTTGGAGGAGGCAGCGACTTGGGCGGGGGCGGTGACTTCGGTGGTGGCGACTTCGGCGGAGGCGGCGACTTCGGTGGTGGCGACTTCGGCGGCGGCTTCTGACCGCTCGACCCCACGAGGGGGTCTGTTGCAGGTGTGGAGTCGGAGACTGACCGCCTCATGGTCTAGATTCCGTGCGTGAGTGCACAGGCCCCTTCCGCTGTCATCCTGATCCGTGCCGAACGGTTCATGCCCAATCCCGCCACGGCGGCCGACAACGCGTTCCAGCGTGACGTGCCCTCAGGGCAGGCTGGCGAGTCCGTCTCGATCACCGCCCTGGCGGAGATGGACGCCCTCGCCGATGCCCTGCGCGCGGCCGGTGTGACCGTCCACGTCTTCGCCGATGAGGACCACACCCGACCCGACAGCGTCTTCCCCAACAACTGGCTCTCCACCCATGCCGGCGGCTACGTCGCGGTCTATCCGATGTACGCCTCCAACCGCCGCCACGAGCGCCGCGCGGACGTCCTCGAGATGCTCAAGTCCGACTACCGGGTCCAGGCGATCGTCGACTACTCCGGCCTCGAGCCCGACGGAATCTTCCTCGAGGGCACTGGCGCGATGGTCCTCGACCACGTGTCGCGAGTGGCCTACACGGCACGCAGTCACCGGGCCGACATCGCTGTCCTGGAACGGTTCTGCACCGACTTCGGCTACGAGCCCATGGCCTTCGACGCCATCGACTCAGGAGGCGTGCCGGTCTATCACACCAACGTCATCGCCTGCATCGGCACCGACGTCGCCATGATCGCCCTCGAGATGATCCCTGACCCGCAGCGTCGCGAGCAGGTTCGCGAACGCCTGTCCGTCACCGGCCGCACCATTGTCGAGCTCACCGAGGAGCAGATCCGCGAGTTCGCCGGCAACGCCGTCGAGCTGTGCGGCCGCACGCCCGAGGGCAAGCGTCGCTACATCATGGCCATGTCGGCCCGGGCTCGTCGCAGCCTGCGCCCCGACCAGATCGCCGTCATCGAGGAGTCCTGCGAGATTGTCGCGGTCGAGATCCCCACGATCGAGCTCGCCGGCGGATCGGTGCGCTGCATGATTGCTGGAGTGCACCTCGACCACCGCCCCGTCGCGGACGTCGAACCCACCGCCGCAGTCGAAGCCATCGACGAGAACCCTGCCACCGCCGACGGCCAGGACCTGTTCGTCGAGGGCTGAGACCGGGGCGTGCTTAGGGTGGGGGCATGACCCTTCGCGCCATCGAGTGGGACCACACTGCCGGCCGTGACCGGACCGGTGCCGTGCGTCTGCTCGACCAGACCCTGCTCCCGCTGCGCACCGAGTTCCGCACAGTGGAGCGCACCGACGACCTCGTGACCGCGATCCGCGAGCTGGCCGTGCGCGGGGCCCCGGCGCTGGGTGTCGCCGGTGCGCTGGGCGTGGTGGTCGCCATGGACGAGGCGGCCCGAGAGGGCTGGGACGACCAGGCCCTTCGGGCGGCCGTTGACCGGGTGCGGCACGCTCGCCCGACGGCGGTCAACCTGGCCTGGGGTGTCGACGAAGTGCTGCCCCTGATGGCCGCCGGGCGTGGGGCCGTTCTGGAGGCGGCACTGAGGTTGGCGCATGAGGACGAGGCCGCCAACAGGCAACTCTCCAGGCTCGCCGCGGACTGGCTGCTCGAGCGGATCGATCGACCCCGGCTGCGGGTGCTGACCCACTGCAATGCCGGCATCCTTGCGACCTCGGGCTGGGGCACCGCGGTCGGGGTGATCAAGGAGTTGCATGCGCGCGACCGTGTCGAACTCGTCTACGCCGACGAGACCAGGCCGCTGCTCCAGGGCGCGAGGCTGACTGCGTACGAGCTGGCGAACGAGGGCATCCCGCACGTCGTGCAGACCGACTCCGCAGCCGCTTCGACCATTCTGCGAGGGCTGGTCGACTTCGCGGTCGTCGGCGCCGACCGGATCGCCGCGAATGGAGACACCGCCAACAAGATCGGCACCCTGGGTGTGGCCCTCGCGTGCCGGGACGCCGGCATCCCGTTCATGGTGGCGGCGCCGTGGTCGACCGTAGACCTCTCGATGAGCGACGGCTCGAAGATCGAGATCGAGGAGAGGGACGGCGACGAGGTGACCCGCTGGGCGGGCATACCGGTGGTCCCAGAGGGGACACACGGCTTCAACCCCGCCTTCGACGTGACCCCGGCCCGGCTTGTCGATGCGGTGAGCACGGAGCGAGGGGTCGCCGAGCCTCGCTCAGGGAGTGACCTCGCCATGTTGGCACGAGCCACTTCGGGGCTCAAGCAGTGAGGATGTTGTCCTTCCACTCGGGGGGAAAGGTGGTCGTGGTGTCACCGGCCAGGAGCAGTCGGTACGTCATGGCGGCCGCTTCCTCGAGATTGAGGGCGCGGCGCAGGGCCATGGCCACTGAGTCGCCCAGGGTGGAGCACCCATGATGTGCAAGCACGACAGCGTCGTGTTCAAGTGCGGCCTGCGCAGCGGCGTCGGCTATGGCGTCCGACCCTGAGGGCAGGAACGGCACCCGACCCGCGCTGCCGAGGTAGTACTGGTGGTCCAACGTGGTGAAGCGGATGGGTGCGCCGAGCATGTCGACCAGCAGGACGTGCTGAGGGTGAAGGTGCACGATCGCGGCGACGTCAGGGCGGGCGGCATACGTTCGCTGGTGCAGTTTCCACTCCACCGAGGCCTGCTCGGCACCGTCGACCCACTCTCCGGCCAGGGTCATCACTGCGAAGTCCTCCGGCACGAGCCGGTCCAGCCAGGTGCCGGTGCCGGTGACGATGAACCTGTCCGTTCCGGGCAGTCTGGCCGAGAGGTTGCCACCGCTGGCCTGGACCAGTCCGCGTGAGACCACGTGTGCCCCCGCCGCGGAGAGCTCGTCGATGAGGGTGTCGCGCTGCGTCGTCGCCATGCCGCCATTGTGGTCGATGTTGATGCTGCGAGATCGTCGCCCTCGAGATCCCCACGATTGGGCTCGCGAGCGCGTCGGTGCGCTGCATGATGGATGGAGTGCACCTCGACCACCGCCCCGCCAGCCGGAACCCGAAACGAGGGATCCCGATGAAGCTGTACATCTGCTGGAGCACCAACGGCAGCGACCACCACGACTGCCACAAAGCGCATCAGGCGTTGACCGACGCCGGGCACAGCCCTGACGTCGTCAGGGCCAGAGGGCAGGAGCACCTGCCGAGGTTCCTGCAGTTCAAGGTGCGCCGCGAGGTGCAGGCCCTGACCGGTTCGTTCTTCGTCCCTGTGCTGGTGCTCGACGACGGCACCGCGATCAACAAACCCGACGACATCGTCGCCTGGGCGCAGTCCCACCCCGCCACGTAGCGGAGGTCTGTTGCTGAGAACAGTTTGCCGGTCGAGAGTAGAGAACACGCCGTTCGCGAATCATCGCGGACGGCGTGTTCTCTACTCTCGACCCGCGGGTACGGGCACGGGGGTTGACAGCGGTGGGCCGTAGGCGTTCCCGACGCGTTGCCCCTGCTGCGCGCACATCACCACAGCCGCGATCCAGCCCACAAGCGGGATCAGCCACATCAGGGTCCACCATCCCGACCGACCCGTGTCATGGAATCGGCGCGCACTGACGGCGAGCGACGGCACGATGGTGATGAGCGAAAAGATCACGGTCAGGGGGCCGCCCGAGACGGCAAACCCTGTGTCCGGGTTCGACATCAGGGTCGGGAACAGGGTCGAGTCGAGCGCGTCCGCGGCCACCGACACCACGGCGGAGAACAGGACGAACCACCAGAACTCGGGACGGCCAGACCGACCGGAGAACACGGCATACCGGCGAAAGACCGTGGCAACGGCGGTGGGAAAGTTCACGGCAGTCACTCTCACACACGGACAGCGAACAGGGGGCCAGACGCGCAACATGTTGCGCGTCTGGCCCCCTGTTCTTCGCTTCGATCAGATGTCACTGTGTCTTCGTTCGACATCTGATCTGCGCTCGTTCCTCGCTTCGATCAGATGTCGAAGTACATCTCGAAGTCGTGCCCCTTAGATGGACGTTGATGGCAGTGGATGGCAAACATGCTCTGACCTGCGGATACGTGTTGAGCAACGTGCGCGCCGGTGTGCGCTCGCTGAATCTGCCAAGGACTCCCCAAGGACTGCGCGAGGGCGGTGCAGCCGCTTCGGAAGCCGTCAGAAGCCGGCCCTAAGGGCCGTCTGAGCACTAGCAGGCTCGCCGCGTGTCACCGTGGCTGCCCGACTTATCCACAAGTGGCCAAACCTCTGGCGGATGCGTTCTGTCCGTGTGATCGTAGAAACCATGCTCGTGCGGTCACCGATTGTGATCGGCACGAACGTTGCGCCCGGGATCTGGGACAACTTCTGGGGAAGGTGTCCACAACGAGTGGTCGACAGGCTTTCGGTATAGACCGAAGGGGAGAGATGCGACAGAGGATCTTCGCAACCATTGCCCTGTTCGCATGCGTCGTGACCGTCGCGGGGTGTAACTCTGCCGAGATCCCACCCACCGCCACCCCGACCAGTTCCAGCCCGCGATCATCGCCCGAGACTGCGGTGAACGGCTCGACGCCCACGCCGTCCAAGTCACTGACTCCCGATGAGCAGGACCTGCGTTCGGCGGAGGAGGCGATCACCGAGTACTGGAAGGTCATCGATGACGCCGCATCGAACCCTAACCAGAACCTGAATGTCTTAGCCACCGTCGCGCGCTCTCAAGCCTTGGCCCAATGGCAAACCACACTGGCCGACTACCGCAGCAAGTCGTGGGTGCAGCACGGCTCATCGACCTTGGAAAGCGCAGTGGCGACCACCGAGGACGGCAGGGACTTCACGGTCGTCGCCTGCCGGGACGTCACTTCCGTAGACGTGACTGACAGTTCGGGCAAGTCTGTGGTGCAGCGAGATCGGCCCGTCCGGCAGCAGTTCACCTACTCCATCACCAAGGCGCCCGAGGGATTCTTCGTGACTCAAGACCTACTCAAGGGTGCGCCATGCGCCGAGTAGTCCGAGTCATGGCGCTCTTGATTGGTCTTGCCCTCGCGTGCGCGCATGTTGCCGCGGCCGCGGCACCACCTGTTACATGCCCTCCCGGACAGGTGCCCGACCCGAACACGGGCTCGTGCATCATCGTGGTCATTCCAACGCCGGACCCCGAACTACCTGGCCACCCTGGCGGTCCTGCCAATCCGGGCGGCGGTACTGCAGTTCCTGTTGTTAAGCCGGTGTGCCGTTTCGAGCTTGGGACCCCACCGAGGGAGGTTCCTTGCTCAAGCGATTCGGGGTGGTGGGTACCGTCGCGGCAGTGTTACGCGAGGGCGGTCTCGCCGCAGCCGCCCCCGTCGGATCCGGCGTGGCAGGGCCAAGCTGAGGGTGCGATCTACGAGTGCCGGCGCCCGATCCTTGGGCTTGGCGGTTTCATCGTCGTCTGGTTCTGGTCGGCCTCGCCCCCTGGGGTGGGGGCGCCACCGGACCCCCGGGATCTGGCGCAGCAGGCGGTCGCAGTGATGAACCTGAGGGCGGTGCGGATCGGCATCGTTCCCGAGCCCCGGCCCGGAATGGTAGGGCTTGTCGGGATGCCGGTGTGGATGTGGGCGCAGCAGCCGGATCCGACGACGTGGGGGCCGGTGACGCGCACGGCCAGCGCCGCTGGTTTCAGCGTCACGGCGACGGCGAAGGTCACCAAGGTCGTGTGGGCGATGGGGGACGGGGAGACGGTCGTGTGCCGCACCCCCGGCACCCCGTATCAGGACCGGTACGGGAAGAAGTCCAGCCCCGACTGCGGCCACACCTACGTCCGCCAGGGAAAGCGCCAGGTGCGGGCGACGTCGTACTGGCGGGTCGACTGGTCCGGTATGGGGCAGAGCGGGTCAATCCCGTTGTCGTTCTCGGACAGCGCGTTGGTCACCATCGGCGAGGCGCAGGTCCTCACCCAGTAACTCACCCGGCAACAGAGCAGAGGGGCTTTGGCATGAGCGTCGACACCGATCGGCCCGTGGACCGACCGAAGGGCCATAGCCACCTGCCAGCGGGGTCGAAGGATCGCCGGGTCGCGCCACCGCCGAAGCTCCGGCGCCGTCCGGTCCTGGTGGCCGCGTCCATCGCGGCGGTGTGCGTG
Source organism: Janibacter sp. HTCC2649 (assembly GCF_000152705.1). GTDB lineage: Bacteria > Actinomycetota > Actinomycetes > Actinomycetales > Dermatophilaceae > Knoellia. The sequence goes on from NZ_CH672413.1 coordinate 150,907, forward strand.
GGTGGGCTGCTGGGGGCGTTCGCGTGGACGGCTTCGAGTGACACCCGGAGCGTGGTCGCGGTGCGTTCGGCGGTCGAGCGCGGCGCGGTTATCGGGCGCGAGGACCTCATGGCCGTGCAGGTTGGGGTCGACCCGGCCCTGACCCCGGTTCCCGCCGGACAAGTCGAGACGCTGGTGGGGCAGCGGGCGGCTGTGGACATGGCCGCCGGCACCCTGGTCACCCGGGACCAGGTCTCGGCGACGGTGCTGCCGCCTCGGGGATTCTCGGTTGTCGGGGTGGCGTTGCCGGCGTCGCTGCTTCCGGGGGAGCCGCTGGTCACGGGCGACCAGGTCAGGGTGGTCGCCACCCCCGGCGCCGGGGGCGAGGTCGTCGACGGACCGCCGGTGACGATTCCGGCGACCGTCGTCGGTCAGCACCCCGACCCCGACACGGGCGCGACCGTGGTCAGCGTCCAGGTGCCCGAGTCGCGGGCGGCGGAGCTGGCGGCACGGGCCGCCACCGGCAACGTCGCGATCGTGCTGGACTCCCGGGAGCGGTGACCTGATGGCGCTGATCACGTTGACGTCCGCATCGGGTTCGCCGGGGGTGACCACCACCGCGATCGGATTGGCGTTGTGCTGGCCGCGGCCGGTGCTGCTGGTCGAGGCCGACCCCACCGGCGGCTCCGGGATCGCCGCCGGGTACCTGCGCGGCGGCGCGGCCCCGAGCGACTCGCTAATCGACCTGGCGTTCGCGCACCGCGACAGGGAACTAGTTGAGGCGATCCCCACGGTGACCACGACCATCCCCGACACGACCGTCACCCTGATCCTAGGAACCCGCGCCCACGGGCAAGCCCGGTCCCTGACCGGGTTGTGGGAGCCGCTGGCCAGCGCCTTGCGTGGCCTAGATGCCTTGGGGCAGGACGTCATCGTCGACGCCGGCCGGCTCGGGCTGGTCGGGTCCTCGGAGCCGCTGATCCACGGCGCGGACCTGACACTGCTGGTCACCCGCTCCGACCTGGTCGCCCTGTCCGGGGCCAGGTCCTGGGCGCAGACCTTGCGATCCCAGTTCGAGGAGCAGGGCGCACCGGACGCCATCGAGCTGCTGATGGTGGGGGAGGGCAGGCCGTACAGCACCCGGGAGGTGTCCGCGGTGCTGTCCCTGCCGGTGACCGCAGCACTGGCGTGGGACGAGGCCGCCGCGGCTGTCTTCTCCCACGGAGAAAGCGCACCCCGCAGGTTCCAGGCGTCGGCGCTGCTGCGCAGCATGCGCTCCGCGACCACTGCCATCCAAAGCCGGCTCGCCGCGAACCGCGCCCAGCTCACCGCAGCCACACCGGGGGGCGGCTCATGAACGGCGATCACACACCTGGCCGCTCCGACCCGACGGCGCTGCCACTGTTCGCGTCACCACCGGCCGAACGACCCGGGAGGGTACGCGGCGGTTTCACGATGACCCCCACCACGCTCGACCGGAACGAGCCGGTCGTTGCGCCTCGGGTGTTGCCCCGTCCCTATGCGGGCGACCTGGACTGGGGTTTGGTCGCCGCGTTCCGGCAGCAGGCCTCGGACCGGCTCAGCGCCGCCCTGGGCGAGGACCGTGGGCACCTCACCGTTGCAGCGCAACGCGAACGAGGCCGCTCAATCATCGTCGAGCTGCTCGAAGGCGAGGCGGCCGAACGGATCGACGTGGGTGCCCCCTCCTGGTCGGCGGCGGAGGAGGCCGCGATGGCCGCCGCGGTCGACAACGCCCTGTTCGGGCTGGGCCGTCTCCAGCCGTTGGTCGACGACGACACGGTGGAGAACATCATCATCACCGGCCACGACCAGGTCATGCTCGAGCTTGTTAACGGGAGCATGGTCCCCGGCCCGGCGGTGGCCGACTCCGACGCCGAGCTCATCGACTTCCTCGTCTTCCTCGCCTCCCGCAGCGAGGTCAACGCCCGCCCGTTCTCCCAGGCGCAACCTCGGCTGCACCTACGCCTGGACGGCGGCGCCCGCCTCGCCGCTGCCGCGTGGGTGACCCCGCGCCCATCGGTGGTGATCCGCCGGCACCGGCTCCGCCGAGTCACCCTGGGCGACCTCGTGCAGCGCGGGGCGATGTCCGAGCTGGCAGCCTCGTTTCTGGCCGCCGCCGTCCGAGCCCGGCGCAGCATCGTCGTGGCTGGCGCGCAGGGCGCCGGCAAGACCACCCTGGTACGGGCCTTGTGTGCAGAGATCCCCAAGCATGAGGCGATCGGCACCTTCGAGACCGAGTACGAGCTGCACCTGCACGAGCTGAAGGACCAGCACCCGATCGTGTTTGCGTGGGAGGCCCGCCCCGGCTCCGGCGAACGAGGCCCGGACGGCAGGCAGGCGGGCGAGTTCACCTTGTCCGAGGCCTTGTTCGACTCGTTCCGGTTCAACCTGTCCCGGCAGATCGTCGGGGAGGTCCGCGGCCACGAGATCCTGGCGATGCTCAAGGCAATGGAGTCCGGGGCGGGGTCGATCTCCACCACGCACGCACCGTCCGCGGAAGGTGCGATCGGAAAGCTCGTCACCTGCGCGATGGAAGCCGGCCCGCACGTCACCCACGACTACGCGGTGCGCGCCATCGCGTCCGCGATCGACGTCGTGGTCCACGTCCACCTTGAGACCACCCCCATGGCGGATGGGACCCCGCAGAGGCACCGGTGGGTCGCCGAGATCATCACCGTCACCGGCGGGGAGCGGGAGAAGGGGTACGCCGTCCAACACGTGTTCCGCACCGCCCCGGGCGAGCGTGAAGCCACCCCGCACGTCCTGGATGACGCGTACCGGGACTTGGCCCGGTGGGGATTTGACCTGGACGGGTTCTACGCCACCGCTCGGGGGGCCGCGTCATGACCGCCCTCCTGCCGGCGCTGGCCGGGGCGCTGATCGTCGCCGGCGTCATCGGCGTGGCCGTCGGGCTGCGCCCGGTCCCGCCGCGGGCGACCGCGCCCTCCACACCCAGGCCGGGCGTCAGGCGAGTGACGTCGATGTCGCGGCGGACCCGGATGCTGCTCCTCGCCGGCACCGCCACGGGGCTTCTGGTCGCTGTGGCGACCGGATGGCTGGTGGCGGTCCTGGTCGTCCCGGCCGCGGCCGCCGGGCTTCCGGTGCTGCTGTCTGCGCCGCCCGCTTCGGCGAGGATCGACCGGCTCGAGGCGATGGAGGAGTGGACCCGCTCCCTGTCCGGGGTCCTGACCGCCGGCGTCGGCCTCGAGCAGGCCCTCATCGCAACCCTGCGTTCCACACCGGACCCGATCCGCCCCGAGGTGACCAGGCTGGCGTCCCGGTTGCGGGCCCGCTGGACTACCGAGGACGCGCTGCGGGCGTTCGCCGACGACCTGGACGACGCCACCGGCGACGTCGTCGCCGCCAACCTCATCCTCGGCGCCCGGCGCCGCGGCGCCGGCCTGGCCAGCGTCCTGGACGCGCTGGCCGAGTCCGTCGCGGCCGATGTGCGCGCCCGCCGTGAGATCGAGGCCGACCGGGCCAAACCGCGCGCCACCGCCCGCTGGGTCACCCTCATCACCATCAGCGTCCTGGCCTTTCTCGCCCTGACCGGCCAGTACGTCGCCCCGTTCGGCACCCCGCTCGGGCAGGTCCTGCTCGTGCTGCTGCTGTCGCTGTACGTGGCGACCCTGGTGTGGATGCGGCGCATGACCACCGGCACACCGCTGCCGCGATTCGTCGGCGCGGCTGCACGAGCGGCGGCGAGCTGATGGCAACCGGGCTGCAGGTCGCCACCATCGCCGGGGCACTGCTCGGCCTCGGCGTCGTCCTGCTCGTTTGGCATCTGGTCCCCGCGCACCCCGACCTTCGCGACGCCCTGGAGCGGCTCTCCCCAAACCACGCCCGCCGCCGCACCCAAACCGTCGGTGCCGCGACCGACTCCACCCAACGGCTCGGTCTGTGGGGCATGAAGGTCCTGCCCGCGTCGGTGTGGGGCCGCACCCCGACCAGAGAGCTGGCGATCCTGCGCAAACCGGTGTCCCGGTTCTACGGGGAGAAGATCCTGTTCGCCATGGTCGGGCTGGCCATCCCCCCACTGCTGACCGCGGTCTTCACCCTAGGCGGGGCCAACCTGCCGTTCGTCATCCCGGTCGTGGCCACGATCGGGTTCGCGGCGGCGATGTTCTTCCTGCCCGACTACAACGTCCGCGACGACGCCAAACGCGCCCGCGCCGAGTTCTCCCGCTCCCTGGGCGCCTACATCGACCTCGTCGCCCTCGAACGCAACAACGGCGCCGGCCCCCGCCAGGCGATGGAGGCCGCCGCCGCGGGCGGCGACTCATGGGTGTTCCGCCGCCTGAGCGAGGAGCTGGCCCGCACCCGTTGGTCCGGCCTGACCCCGTGGGAGGCGCTGCGTGCCCTCGGCGACGAGCTCGGCCTGCCCGAACTGGACGACCTGGCCGACATCATGCGCCTGTCCGGAGAGGAAGGCGCCCAGGTGTACGCCCAGCTGCGGGCCCGCTCCGCCGGGATGCGCACCGCCATGCTCAACACCGAGAAGGCCAAGGCCAACGAGATCGGCGAACGGATGTCCATCCCGATGAGCCTGCTCGGCGTCATCTTCCTGGCCATCCTCGTCGCCCCCGCCCTGCTGCGCGTCATGGGCGGCGCCCCGTGATGCCCCCGCCCGCTCCAGACCCGCCAGCGCTCGCCCCAGTCACCACCTCGCCAGTCAGCACCTCGCGTCCGCGCCACCCGGCCGGGAGCAGCACACCGAAAGGAACACCGTCATGCACCACCTCGCCGCAGCCCTGCACACCCTCGGCATCCGCCTGCGCCACCGAGCCTCGACTCGCCCCGAACGGGGGTCGGTGACCATGGAGCAGGTCCTGTGGGCCGTGGCCGTCATCGCCATCGTCGGGATCGTCGTGCTCGCGATCACGAGCTACGTCACCCGCGAAGCCGCCAAGATCACCTGAGCCTGATCCCCGTGACCCGTCCGCACCCCTACCACCTGCCCCCGCGCCAATGTGCGCGCCGGCCATGGTGGCGTGAGCGGGGGTCGGCGTCGATCCAGATGGTGCTGCTCATGCCAGCCCTGTTCTCGGTGATGTTCCTGGGGATGCAGGCCGCCCTGCACTACCACGCCCGCACCATCGCCATCGCCGCCGCGCAAGAAGGCGCCCGCACCGCCGGCGCGCAGGACGGCACCACCGGCGCCGGGGTCGCCGCCGCGGCTGGCTACGTCACCGACACCGGCGGCGACTCCCTCACCCACCCCACCGTCACCGGCACCCGCAGTGCCACGACGGCGTCTGTGACCGTGCGCGGGGTCGCGCTCAGCGTCATCCCCGGGTGGCAGCCGACGATCACCCAGTCCGCCACCGTGCCGGTGGAGAGGATCACCGGATGAGGCGCCGCCCCGAGACCGGGTCCGCCGCGATCGAGGCCGCGGTGGGTCTGCCCGCGTTCATGCTGCTCGTCGCCCTCGTCCTGCTCGGCGGGCGCCTGGCCATCGCCACGCAGGCCGTTCAGGCGTCCGCGTCCGAGGCCGCCCGGGTCGCCTCCATCGCCCGCACGCAGATCTCCGCCAACGGGGACGCCACCACGGCCGCCACCGCCAGCTTGGCCAACCAGAACGTGCGCTGCGTGCAGTCCACCGTCACCCTGAACACCACCGGCTTCAACGCCCCCGTCGGCGCCCCCGCGCAGGCCACCGCCACCGTGCGGTGCGTCGTGAACCTCGCCGACCTGTCCCTGCCCGGCGTGCCCGGCACCAGGACCGTGACCGCCACCGCCAGCTCACCGATCGACACCTACCGGGAGCGCTGACATGACCCACCACCCCCACCCCACGACACCAAAGCGGGAACGCGGCTCGGTGACCATCTGGCTGGCCACGTCCGGGTTCGCCATGATTGTGCTCGTCGGGCTGGCGGTCGACCTCGGCGGGCAGGTCCACGCCCAACAACGTGCCCGCACCCTTGCCGCGCAGGCCGCCCGCACCGGCGGGCAGCAGCTGCAGCCCGGGCCCGCGATCCGCGGCGAAGCGGCCAGTGCGGACCGGGCGCGCGCAGTCCAGGCGGCTCGCGCCTACCTGGCCGCTGCCGACGTGACTGGCAGCGTCGTTGTCTCCGGCGGCGACACCGTCACGGTGACCACCACCGACACCTACGCCACCACGTTCCTCGGGATCATCGGCATCAGCACCCTGACCGTCACCGGCAACGCCCAAGCCCGCATCACCCGGTCCGTGGAAGGAGCCGAACAGTGACCGCCCGCCGCCGCCTCACAGGACTTGTCGCCACCGCGACCATGCTCGCGATCGTGGCCGGGATCCCCGCCCTCCTGGTCGCCATCGGCGCCACCCCGGCCCCCACCACGGTCCCCACCTGGGACGCGGTCGTCGACGCCCTCACCCGACCCGACGACGGCACCCTCGCGGTGAAGGCTCTGAGCGTGCTCGCGTGGGGGGCATGGCTGTTCCTGACCGGCACCATCCTCCTGGAGATCAGCGCCCGCCTACGCGGGCTGAGCGCGCCCCCCCTTCCGGGTCTGGCGCTCCCACAGGCCGCCGCCCGCGGTCTGGTCGGTGCCGCTGTCCTGCTGTTCGTCGCCGGACCCACCATCACCAGCGCACCGACCGCGGCCGACGGCACCGCGCCCGTGTCGGCCACCGTGACGCACGGCAACCACGTCACTGCCGCAACTTTTCCGCTCGTCGCTCAGTCGGCGGCCGCAGCGGGAGCAGTACCGGCAACGGTGGAGCACACCGTCAGCCGAGGGGAGTCCCTGTGGTCCATCGCACAGGACCACCTCGGCGACGGGGCCCGCTACCCCGAGATCGCCGCCCTCAACACCGGCGCCCTGGCCGGTCGGCCCCCGTTCCTCCTGCCCGGCACAGTCCTCACCCTGCCCACCCCCCACGGGGCGAATGCAGCCGAAGGGGAAGAGGGGACGTACACGGTGAGAAAGGGGGACACCCTCTCCGGTATCGCCCACGAGCAGCTCGGCGAAGCCGGCCGCTACCCCGAGATCTTCGACGCCTCCCGGCACATCACCCAGCCCGGCGGGCAACACCTAAGCGACCCGGACGTCATCGACATTGGGTGGACTCTGGCCATCCCCGGGCAGCCCAGCGGTGCGGCGACCGCGCCGACCGCGAAGGCCCCCAAGCCGCCCGGGACGGGGGCGGACCCCCTCCCCCCGCCGTCTCGGGCCCCCGCAACTGGACCCACGGCACAACCCGACCCTGGCGCCGCCCGCGCCGACGTACCCCCGGCAGCATCCGTGCCACGGTCGTCGGCCGCACCCGAGTCCACGCCGAGGTCGGACCAGCGGAGCGTCCCTGCGTTGGAGACGAGCGAAACGCCTCCGCCGTGGCTGCTCGCCGGCCTTGCGGGCGGACCAGTCCTCGCCGGGTCCCTGTGGGTCCTGTTGCGGCAACGCCGCGTTGCGCAGGTGCGGCACCGCCGCCCGGGTCGCACCATCGCCACACCACCCCCGTCCCTCGCACCCGTGGAGAAGTCCGTGGCCACCGTGGGCACCGAGACCGCCCCGACCGTCGAGTTCATGGACGACGCGGTGCGCCGCCTCGCATCCGCTAGGGCCCGCGACGGTCAGCCCATGCCCCAGCTTGCCGCTGTCGAGCTCACGGCCACCGACATCACCCTCCACCTCAGCTCTGCCGCGTCGCTGCCTTCTCCGTGGAAGGACTTGGGCGACGGGCGCCGCTGGGCCCTGCCGGCGAGCACCGACCCGCAGACCCTCGGTGAGCTCGACCCGGACCAGCCCGCCCCGTACCCGCTGCTGGCCACCATCGGCACCACCGACATTGGCGACCCGTGGCTGCTCAACTGCGAGGAGCACACCCTCACCCTCACCGGCGATCCCACCTACGCCGCCGACCTCGCCCGGTACATCGCCGCCGAGGTCGCCTGCAACCCCTGGTCGGCTGGAGCCACGATCGACTGCGTCGGGATCGCCGGCGAGGTCGCCCCGCTGAACCCCGACCGGGTCCGCACCCACACCCCCAGGACCGACCCCGCCGCGGAAGTCCTCGCCGACGCCGTCAACACCATCGACCGCGCCGCAGACCACGACCACGACGCCACCACCGCCCGTGCCAACATCGCCGGCCCCGACTCTTGGTCCGCCCGAATGCTCATCATCGACCAGGCACACACCCACACCCCGTCCGTCCAGCAGCTCCTGGAACTGCTGGAATCCCATCCCGGCGCTACCGGCACCAGTGTCGTCATCAACGGAGCCCGGGCCCACACCCCAGGCCTTGTCGTCGAACTCACGGCCAGTGGTCGGGTCCGGCTGCCACACGTCAGCCTCGACCTCGTGGCCGTCGGCCTCACCACCGACGAAGCACAAGGATGCGCCGCCCTGCTCGCCGCCACCCACCATCTGGCGGACGTGCCCGTCCCTGTCGACGAGGACGCCACCGACGGATGGCGCGCCTTCACCGACCAGGCCGGGGCGCTGCGCGACGAGCACACCCTCCCGCGAGCCACCCCCGCCACCGATCTGGGTGAATCCTCCGAGTCGCTACTCGACGCAGCCGATGAGGAGTACCTGCAAGCCGCGGCCACCACCAGAGCAGATCTGGCCACGCTCGCCCCTAAGGTCACCCACGCAGTCCGCGACGCCGTGCGCGGCGCCGACCCCACCCTCGACAACGACGTCGCAGCCTGGTTCGCCGACGACTGCCCCCTGCCACGGCTCACCCTCCTCGGCCCGGTGAGAGCCCGCACCCGCGGCAAGGCCCTGGCCGAACGCAAGCCCTATATGACCGAGGTCCTGACCTACATCGCCACACGGCCCTATGGCGCCACCCCCGAGGAGGTCGCCGAGGCCATGGGCATCACCGTCAACAAGGCCCGAGAGTACGTACGCATTGTGCGTGACTGGCTCGGCACCAACCCCCGCACCGGCGCAGCTCACCTCCCCGACGCCCGGCAGTCCCCAGCTGCGAAGACCAGGGGCTTGGGCGTGTACCAGGTGCTCGATCTTCTCATCGACGCAGACCTGTTCCGACGCCTGCGCGCCCGAGGCCAGACGCGCGGCCCCGACGGCATCCACGACCTCACCACCGCCCTGCGCCTGGTCCAAGGACGACCCTTCGACCAGCTCAGGAACCCCGGCTGGGCCTGGCTGCATGAAGGCGACCGTCTCGATCACCACCTCACCACCGCCATCGTCGACGTCGCCCACACCGTCACCACCCACGCCCTGCACGCGGGCGACCTCCCGCAGGCCCGACTCGCAACCAAAACCGCCCTTCTCGCAGCACCCGAAGAAGAGATCCCCCGCCTCGACCTCGCCCGCATCAGCAAAGCCGAGGGACTGCACGCGGCAGCCGAGCACATTCTGCTCAAAAAGGTCAGCAACCGCAGCCACGACGACGGGCCACCCCCGGACCTCTCCGACCGGACCAAAGAGGTTCTCGAGTCACACGATTGGGCGCACAACAAGCGCTCCGCATCATGACCTCGCGCACCGCCGCCTGAGGCCGCGATGGCTGGCAGTGTCGCCCCAAGGTGCCTCCTTTGGCCCACTGTGGGCACCCAAATCCGCCCAGATAGGGCGCGCCCGCGACCCGCCGCCAACCGCCCACAGTGCCCTGCGCTGGCCGCGCCGCGGCCCGGCGACCACGGCGTCTGGTGGCCAGAATGGGAAGGGTCATCCGGCTTACCGATGCTCCGGTGGGCGGCTCAAGGGACTGGCGAGAAGTCGGCCCTTGGGGAATGTAATCGGGGCAGGTCCAGTCACGGCGTAGACGGTGAGGTGGCGGCATCAATCTCTAGGATGAGATCCCGGCAAGCCTTGGCCGCTGCCAATAGGTCGCGCTCCTCAAGGACAATCTGGTCGTTTGTCACGGCAATTCCAGTGCGATTGATTTTTGTCATGGTGGACGATCGGCCCTTCTGCTGCCGTCGAGTAAGAGTCCCCAGACCATGTGCGACTGCATTCCTGGCTTCAGCTAAGCCCTCTAGCTGCAGCCAATTGGGCGAGATCGTGTGCCACTTTTTGAAGGCGTCCTTCTGCGCCTCCCAAGTCCTGGTCACGTCGATCGCTACTTGTTCCCAAACTTTGCCCCGCACGGGGTCAGCCATAGGGTCGACGGCACGTTCGGTGTGGTCAATCAAGCGATCCGCGCAGTATGCCTCCGTGATAGAAAGCAGTCGCAGTAGCGTTGCCTGACGCTGGACCTGCCGGGGATCCGGCCCCCCAACAGCGAGACGGCGGCTGACCCGAATTGCAGGTCGGTAGCTGGCTAGCGCCTTTTGATGCATCCCGAGGGTCTGAAACAAGAGGCGTGTCGCGTCCTCAGCCCGCGCGCTTAGGACTGCTGGAACCACGATCGTGCCACCTCAATCACCATCTGGTCCAAGCGATCTTCCCTATTGGCCTCGGCCTGTGACTCGTCCATCAGTGCGAGGCCCCACAACATGAGTGGCCGCCACGATGGACCAACTCGATCTAGCGCGCCGACGACCACGAGCTCCTCGGACAGCCCCAGCCTGCCAAGGGCAGCAGCCGCTGTGGCTGCGAGCGCGGGAGCGCCTTCCCGAACGCTCTCGACGAGCCAGGCATAGTGCTCATGCTGGGTTGTAGATCGTCGGATGCTGCCTGCCGCGTCGACGAGCCACATCTTCTGCCAAGTGCTGAAGTTCTCTTCGCGCGAGAGGGCGTCCAGTTGTACGCGGATGGCTGTACGTGCCGCCTTCCCCGTGGCCCCCAGGGCCACGAGGTACTTGGCCGCCTGGGGCGTTAATGCAGGCTCAAATCGCAGAACCGCCGACATGTACTCAAGAGGCTGGGTATTTCCAGCCGTGCCCAAGATTGGCAGAGATCGGCTGAGGAGCGATTCCGTTATTGCCGCGTCTTGGCTGGATTGAACTTCGTCGGATTCATCCTCTTCGAGCCACAACTCCCAAGCGCGAGTTGCAGCACGCACTTGCGCCTCGTCGACGGCATCATCTGTCCGATCCTTGGTATGCGACTCTTGGATCGCGTCGGTGTCTGCTACTCCCTCGATCTCGGAGCCGGACAAACCCAGTGGAGGTTCGACGCTCTCGTCCTCGTCGCTGTAGTCGCTTTCAAAAAAGAGGCGCAAGCCATCGAGTTCCGTGTCCTCGTCAAACAGTCGCCCTTCGGCATCCGAGAATGCCGTGAGCGAGGCTCGGTAGTTGCGCTTCCCATAGGTGTACGTCTTGCTCTCGTTGAGAACCAGGCCCAAGGTCCGCACTTCCGCGGCGCAAGCTTCGAGTGCGTTGCGGGCTGCTCCGAGCGAAGCCGTAGCAATTCGGAAGTCGTCCGAAAACGTGTAGACGTCATAGCCTGCCCGTCGCAGTCGGCGAGTGGCTGGGGCTATATAGGTGTCACCAAGAATATCGCTTGCTTTGTGTACCTGCGGAAGTCCAACTCGTCGCCCCATTATACGCTCAAGAAGGACCATTAAAGCCTCTATTGCTAGAGCCTCTCCTGTCTGCGCGAGTAGTTCATCGTGGAGCAACTCGTGGTCGAGGAATTCGTAATATGCCGAGACGTCGGTTTTGCTTATATAGCGCGCATTTGGAGAAGCTAGGGGGGACTCACGGAAGGTGGCAATGGGTGGCCTGTTGACAAGCTCCTGGGGAAGGGATTCTGCAATGAGTGTGACCAAGGCGCGATAGAGCACTCGATCCTCGAGCGATATCTCGCTAATGGGGCGCATGCCCTTTCGGTTCTTGTCGACGAAGACAATTGAGGCGGGGGGTCCCGGCCTTTCGCGCCGGTAGCGACCCTTCAGCCAGCCGGCGATTGCCGGGCCGCGGTCGACCAGGGCCAAGCGATCCCATCGTCTCGGCATCAACCGGTTCGTTGTAGAGAGCTCAGCAGCCGCCGCCGCATCGAGATCCAAGCGTTGCAGCAGAGCGTTCGCGAGCACCATGCCACGGGATCTTGCCATTCAAAAGGCCCAAATTGCCTCGGCTCAAGAATCTTGGCTGCGATTTGGCCGCCGAGCTGCGGCGCGGGACCGGGTCTTGCCGAAGAGCTGGCCCATTCGCAAGCGGGCTCAGGCGCCGCGCGGCTGGTCGCGTCCATGCCCAGACATCCCATCCAGCTCCGACGCCGATCGACAGCTGGCCGCCAGCCTCGAGGGATACAAGGCTTCGCGTCTGCGGCGCCGGCTGATGGGCCGCTCACGCGTCATACAACCGGGGGTGTGGCCGTAGCTGCGTCACACCGCCGCCTTAGCACCTCCGAAACCGGCCAAGTGAGGGTCGGAGTCGACCGGGGATCGCCACGTCGTTACGAGGCAAGCAGGGGACCGGCCGTGGACAGCAGCGGGTGCGCCGACCCAACGCAGTGCCTTGGCGCTAGCCGACGACCGAGACAGAAAGTGAGTGCGTTGGGGCGTCTTGCACAGCCCCTGCGGACGGTCCTACTCCTGGGCCAACGCGCGCGTTGGCCCACCGCTAGGCCCTCGGTAGTACAGCCATTCGACGGCTACGGTTGCGTGATGGCCTACCCCGGGCGCCCCGTTCTCGAGCCCTTGGCTCAGTTCCAGGGCACGAACACGGTCCGGCAGACCCCGGTGCAGCGACGCGTTCTGGTCGAGTTCGTGAGCCGGGAGTACGCGGCCGGCCGCTCGTTGAGGCAGATCGCCGAGCTGACCGATCGGACGCAGTCGGCGGTCCGGCGCGCCTTGGACCAGGCCGGTGTGCCGCGTCGTGGGGCTGGCGCCCCTCCCCTGTCCGCGCGCCCTGCGGGTGCACCAGGGGACTGACCAACGCAAAGGCGTCGCCCAGCGTCAAGCACCGTGCGCCTCGTTCGGAGCACTGCAGGCGCCCACAACCGCGGCGGAGAGCACAACTGCGAGCATTCGATTTCACTTTCCCAGGGACGTGCGCTGACCTGCGCGAATGCAAAAGTCCCTAGCCCAGAGTCCGTCATTATCGCGACGTCCCGGGATGAATCCGGGGACGTTGTAGCGCCACCTTCGCGTCGTGACCCCACGACGGAAGGACTTGGAGATGAGCGTCGCGACACAGCTTGAACTGGATGACCCCGGCAGTGGTCTGCTCGCAGCGGCCCACGACTCGTGGCCCAGCTGGGTCGACCGGCAGGAGGCGCTCGGTGTGGTCGCTCAGCTGGGTGACCTGCCGACCTGGTTGGGCACGCACCCGCAGGAATGCAACGCCGTCCTTGGGGCTTTGTCGGGCCTGGCGGCACAACACGACGGCGACGACGTCCCGGCGGCGGCCGCGCTAGCGTGGCTGCTTGTCCCGGGCGCGAGCCTGCTCGCGAACCGGCTGACCACACTCTCCCCGGCCATCGACCAGCTGGTCGCCGCGCAACTGTGGATCGAGGTTCGCACCTTCGGACCCGGCGGGGGGCGGCGCGTCGCCGCGAGCATCCTTCGCAACACCCGGAAAGGGGTGCTGCGCGACCTCGGCGTGGGGGAGCACGCCGAGCTGGCCTGGAGGCGACGTCTGATCCTGGAACCGGACAACCTGCTGTGGCAACGGACGTTGCCTCTGACCATGTCGGAGGATGGCGGTGCAGGGGAGTTGTCTGAGCTGCTCGAGGCAGCCTGCGCGCAAAGCGTGATCAGTGACGAAGACCTTCACCTGCTCTTGGGTCTGGCGCAGGCCGCCGACGCCGCAGCCCAGAGCCACTTTGGCCGGGGGTGCGCGGGACTGATGACCCCGGTGGCCTCCATGGAGGTGGCGCAACGGTGGGGGGTCTCCGCGCGCACGGTGCGTCGCCGGGCCAGGCGCAGCCTCGACGCGCTGAGCCGGTACGCCGTCACGCAGATGTCGGCCTGAGGTGACCACAACAGCGACCGCGTCGGCCTTCGGGCATGGAGGTGAGGTCATGAAGAGCATCAGGAACGTCCTGCTGCCACGCACCGTGGCCGTGCTAGCGACCGCCAGGTTCGGGGACGATCGCGCGGTGGGCAGAGCAACGCCGGCCTGCCTCCGACGCGCCCGGCCCGGACGGGGGCTGCCGTGACCACGGTGACGCGGCCGGTCGGTGTCGACGAGCTGCTACGCGCTCACCGGTCCCTGATGGTCGGCGACTTCCGCCGTCACCCACCCCGACCTCGCAGCCCAGCTGGGTGGGCCCCGGTCGAGCCGGTCCTGCCGGTGGTGGGCGCCGCCGGCGGAACCGGTGCGTCGACTTTCGCTCTGGCGTTGGCCACGGCGGCCGGCGGCCGGGTCGTCGAGTGCGCCACCCTGACCGACTCCGGGCTGGTGGCCGCGCCGACCGCCGAGCTCGGCCGGCACGACAGCGGCTGGCTGCGCGGCACCCGCGGAACGGTGATGATCGAACGGCCGGCAACTACCCTGACCGCCCTGGGAGATCTGCAGGCACCCACGACGCCGGAAGCCATTCCGCCAATGACCGTCGTCGATGTGGCGTGGGAACTCGGGCAGGTCCTGACCACCGAGTCCTGGGTCGCGGACCTGCTTCGCCAGTCACCGCTGGTGGTGGTGACCGCGACCGCAACGATTCCCGGTCTGCGGCGGCTGGAGGCGGCGTTGGGCATGCTCGCGAGTACCCCGTGCGTGGCTGCGGTGCTGGGGCCGCGACGCAAGAAGTGGGCCCGTGCCGTGGCGCACAGCGCCGGGCCGCTGACCACCGCACTGATCCGCGCGGAGCGACTGGTCGTGGTCCCCACCGATGCACGGCTCTCAGCCCGCGGGTTGGACTCCGCGCCACTTCCGGATGCGTTGCTGCACGCCGCCACCCACCTGCTCCACCTCACCCAAGACGTTCCCGCCCGGAAGGAACCCCTGACATGACCACCGCTCTCGAATCCAACGCCGGCGTGGTTGCCGCGGTGACTACCCGGGTCTGCCCGGTCGCCCCACCGGGAGCGCAGCAGTACGCCGACCAGCTCATGGGCTACCTGCTGTGGGGGGTGGGGCTGCTGTTCATCCTCGGCGTGATCGTCGGCATCGCCGCCATTGTCGGCGGACGAGTCTTCGCCATGCCTCACGCCTCCAAGGCAGGCGTCGTCGGCGTGGTGCTGGTGTTCGTCGCGATCATCGCCTACCTCGTCCTTCCGGGGATCGTGCGAGCGATGACCGGGTCCGGGTGCGTCTGATGGCCACCACGACGATTGAGGACGCCAGCGGGGTGTGGGACCGGCGACGCCTTCTGCTCACTCTCGCGGGGGTCCTGTCCGCGGCGGTGCTGCTGGTGATGGGGCTGGTCTACGCGGTGGTCTGGGGGATCGGCTCTGCAACTGCGGGCCACGACCGTCCCGCCACCGGACCGGTGCGGGTGGGCGGTGACACCGCAGTGCAGCGGCGGGACGCGATCGCGGCCGTCCCGATGGCCGCTGTCGCCGCGTCAGCGGCGATGTCGGGCACCCCTGCCGCGGGGGCCAGTGCGAGCATCACCGTTCCGGCTGCCACCACGGTAGGCCTTGTGGAGGTGCCGACCGGTTTCCCCCGGACCCCGCTGGGTGCGGTCGGGCAGCTCGCCGCCATCGACACGACCGTCCTGACAGGGATGTCGATCCCGCACACCCGGGCCGTTCACGAGGCGTGGGCGCTGCCCGGTGCCCCACCTGTGGCGCAGTGGGTGATGACCGGCAACGTGCAGGCGTACCTTGCCGCCAGCGGATCCCAAAGCCTGGACGCGGCCAGTGTGGTGACTGCCACCCCCGCCGCTGGACAGGTCAAAGGCACCGACGGCGGCGACTGGACCTTGGCGTGCGTGCTGCTGGACGTGCGCGCGACGATCACCGCCTCTGCCCGGATCGGGTACGGCCATTGCGAACGGATGCAGTGGAGCGGCGGCGAGCAGGGAGGGCGGTGGATGATCGGGCCCGGGGCGCAGCCGGCCCGGGCCCCGTCGACCTGGCCGGGCTCCCAGGCCGCGATGGACGCCGGGTGGGCGACGTGGGTGGAAGCGGGTCAACCGTGACCATCCTGCCGGTGGAGGGGTGGTCGGACTACGTCAACCCGTTCAGTTACTTGGCCGGCGCCGCGGGGAAGGTCGCCGGTGACGCGTGGACGGTGGCGATGCTGTCCTTCTGGTCCGCGGGGTTGTGGCTGCTGCGGTTCGTCCTTGAGCTGGTGGACGCGTTCCTGACTCCGGACTTGTCCGAGAGCGGACCCGGCGCGAGCGTGTACCGGTTCACGTTCTGGGTCGCGGCCACTTTGGTGCTGTTCATGGCGATGGTCCAGTTCGGGGTCGCCGCGTTCCGCCGCGACGGGCAGTCCTTGGCGCGGGTCGCGGTCGGCACCGCCCAGTTCCTGATGGTCTGGGTGGCGTGGCTGACGTATGCGGTGGTGCTGCTGGCGGCGTGCGGGGGGCTGACCCGGGTGGTGATGAAGGCCACCATGGGGGTGGATGCCTGGTCGCAGTGGCAGCCGTGGGAGGCGTTCAGCACCCAGGACGTCACCGACGCCGCGGTCGCGACCGTGCTGGGAATCATGGGTCTGTTCCTGGTGCTGGCGGCGATCGGGCACCTGCTCGTCATGCTCGCCCGTGCCGGCGCGCTGCTGGTGTTGGCGGCGACCACCCCGATCGCCGCCGCCGGGCTGGTGTCCGACGCGGGCCGGTCGTGGTTCTGGAAGTCGCTGCGCTGGTTCCACGCCGCCGCGTTCACCCCCGTGCTGATGGCGTTGGTGATGGGGGTGGGGATCCAGCTGACCACTGGTGTCGTCACCAGCCAAGGCGACTCCGTCGCCGCCGCGGTCGGTACCGCGGTGCCCGGAGTGATGCTCATCCTGATCGGCTGCTTCGCCCCGCTGGCCCTGTTCAAGATGCTCGCGTTCGTCGACCCCGGCACCAGCTCCGGGGCTGCCATGCGCACCGGGATGGCCGCGCAGGGCGGCCTGCAAGGACTCCTGCCCGGCGGCAGCGCATCGGCGTCCTCGGGCACGTCGGGGGCGGCGTCGAGCACCGACGCGAACGGCCGCTCCGCCGGGGAGGACGCCAGCGCGGACGCCACCACCTCCCGCTTCGCCACCTCCGCCGGCGGGCTCCTGGGTGCGCTGGGCCCGGTCGGGCAGGCCGCCGCTACTGGTGTCGGCGTGGCCGGGTCGTTCGGGGCCCGCGCGGCCGCGGTCGGCGCGGACCTGTCCAACCAGATGGGCGTGGGCCACGGCGACTACGTCCCCGACTTCTCCGCCGACCGCCGCAGTAGTGGGCGGGACGCGGCCAGTCGCGGCGAGCTCGACCCCCCCGACACCACCCCAGACGCGTCGCCAGGCTCTGGTGCGGGTTCGGCTGGCAGCGCTGCGGCCCCCGGTGGGCCGTCGCCTGTCCCGCCCGCCCCCGCCGGAGCCAGCGGTGCCGGTGCTGGGGGTGGCGCCGCCGCGGCCGGTGGCGCGGCCGCTGTTGTCCCGATCGTCCCCGTCTGAACGTCGCGTCTGAAACCTAGGAGCCCGCCATGGTCCTCGTCTACTCCGACTACTCCCGCGCCCGGATCGGGCACTTCTTTGGCCTGTCCGGGTGGCAGCTGGCCGTGGTGGCCCTGTCCCTGATGCCGGTGTTCGTCTCCGTCAACGCCGCCGCCTGGGTGCCCGCCGCCGGGTTCGCCCTCGCCTGGGCCGTGGTCGTGGTTGTCACGGTGACCCCGGTGCGGGGACGTTCCGCGACGAACTGGGCCGCCACCAGCGTGTCGTTCGCGGTCGGCGCCCTGGCCGGGTGGACACGGTTCCGCTCCCGCGCGGCCGTCGGCGCCGCCGCCGAGCTGCACATGCCGGACCTGCCCGGGGTGCTGGCCGGGGTGGAGATCCACGACGGACCCCCGCAGGGCCCGGCCGGGACCCGGGTCGCGGTCGTGCAGAACCACACCACCCGCACGTGGGCCGTCACGGCGTCCGTGGTGCACCCGGGGATCGGGATGAGCGAGGCCGACGAACGAGCCCGGTTCGGCACCGGGCTGTCCGAGCTGCTCGACCTCGCCTCCCGCACCGAACTGGTCGACGAGATCCTGCTACTGGTGCGCACCGTGCCCGAGGACGGCGCCGAACGCGACCAGTGGCTCACCCGGCACCGCAGCCCTGTCGGCCCGACCGTGGCCCGGGTCGTCAACGACGAGCTGCAGGCCGCGTTGACCGGCGGCTCTGTGCGCACCGAGGCGTTCCTCACCCTGGTCGTGCCCGAGTCCCGTCTCGGCAAGGCGGCGAAGGAGGCCGGTGGCGGGGTCGAGGGACGCGCCCGGGTCCTGTACTCCCTGATGGGGGAGTGTGACGCCCAGCTGCGCGGGGCGGTCGGGATGACCGGAGTGGAGTGGCTGACCTCCCCCCAGTTGGCGGCCGCGTGCCGCACCGGGTTCGCCCCCGGCGACCGGGCCGGGATCATCGACGCGCTGACCGCCCACACCACCGACCCCGCGGTGAACGCGGACGTGCCGTGGGCCATGGCCGGCCCTTCGGGCGCGGACCCCGCCGCCAGGCACTACAGCCACGACGCGTGGAACTCGATCTCGGCCACCATCAAGCTCCCGGTCAAGGGCGCGGCCATGGGTGCCCTGGCGCCGATTCTTACCCCGACCGAGCCGGGGGAGCGGCGCTCCGTGCTCGTCGCGTTCCCGATCATCAGCGCCTCCGCGGCGGACCGGCAGTCCGCGAGCAGCGAGTGGGCCGCCGACATGGGCGAAGGGCTGCGCACCAAGGCCAAGGTCAAACCGCGCACCCGGGCGGTCGACGAGGCCGCGAAGGTCCGCGGCCTGGACCGCAAGCTCGCCCGCGGCTCCTCCCTGACCCGCCCCTACGCCGTGGCCACCGTCACCGTCCCCAAGACCGTGCGGGCCGCGGAGTTCGGGCGGCGCCTGGACGCCTCGGTTCGCCGGGCCGGGTTTGCACCCCTACGCCTGGACCTCAGCCAAGACGTCGCGTTCGCCGCGTCCACGATCCCGCTCGGGGTAAGCCTCACCCGCACCGGGGACGCCTGATGCGGCGCGCCGGCACCGGGCGTGACGTCACCCGCCTACTCGCCGACTTCGGTCATGACCTCCCCGCAGCCCCGAGCCTGTCACCGTCTGTCCGGGAGCCGCGGCTGTACCGCAACGCCCCCCGCCGCGGCCCCCGCTACCGCGGCAGCGGCTGGGCGGCCTCGACACGGGCACCGGTCTCCGTGTGGCGGATGACCTCGGACCAGGCGCCGGTGCTGTGGCCGTTCATCGCCGCCCCCGGCCTGCCACCCACCGGCGCCCAGATGGGCATCGACGTGCTGTCCGGGGGGTCGTTCTACCTCGACCCGTTCGGGTGGGTCCTGCGCGACGACGTCCCGGTCACCAACCCCAACGTCATCTGCTTCGGCAAACCCGGCCGCGGCAAGTCCGCCACCACCAAGGCGTTCATCCTGCGAATGATGGACTTCGGGTACCGCACCCTCATCCTCGGAGACCCCAAGGACGAGTACGAACCCCTTTGCACCGCGCTGGGGGTGGAGCCGTTCCGGATCGGGCCCGGCCTGCCCGCCCGGATCAACCCGCTGGCCTTCGGCCCCCTCGCCCAGGGTTGGGCGGACCTGGACGCCGCGCAGGCGCAGGTCCGCGCCGCAATCGTGTTCGGGCGGTGGCTCACCCTGCTGCGTGGGCTGGTCGGCTCCCAGCGCGTCGGGGAGGTCCCGGTCCCGTTCGGGCCCGTGGAGGAGAACGTCGTCAAGGCCGGCCTGCGGCTGCTCACCGGGTACACCCACGGCACCACCCACCTGGCCGAGACCACCATCCCCGCCCTGTGGCACCTGCTCAACACCCCCACCCCCGAGCTGGTCGAGCAGTGCCGGTACGCCTCCACCCGGCACTTCCTCGACGAGACCCGACTCCTGCGCGACGCCTTGGGCCAGCTCACCTCCGGCGCCCTGGCCGGAATCTTCGACGACCACACCAGCATCACCGTGGACTGGGCCGCGCCGATCCAGTCGCTGAGCCTGTCCCGGCTGGAACCGCTCGGGGATGAGGCCGTCGGCATCGCCCTGACCTGCCTGTCCTCCTGGGGGCGCGGGATGCGCGAGCTCGCCGACCCCGGCGACCTGCGGATCATGGTCCGCGACGAGGTGTGGAAGCAGATGCGCCTGGGCGTGGAAGCGGTCAAGTCCTTCGACGGGGACCTGCGCCTGTCCCGCTCCCACGGCGACGTGCAGTGGGCCAACGCGCACAAACCCTCCGACCTGCTCTCCGTCGGCAACGCCGGCTCCCAAGCCGTGGCCATCGCCAAGGACCTGCTCCACCTGGCCGACATCAAAATCCTGCACGGACAGGACCTCGGCGTCGCCCGGGACCTCGAACAGCTCATGGGATTGGGCCCGATCGCCCGCGACGTCGTCACCACCTGGGCCATGCATGGCAAGGGACGCGCCCTGTGGTGCGTCGGCGAACAGCAGTACAAGGTCCAGACCGTGCTGCATCCCGCCGAGGCCGCCCTGACGTTCACCAACGACGCCATCGCCGGCGCCGCCTGAACCCCAGGGGGAGACGCGCCGTGAAGAGGGCCCTGTGGGTGCTGACCCCGCTGCTCGCGGTCCTGTTTGTCATCCCGCTCGGGGCAGCGGTCACCCTGGCCGCGGTCATCACCCCCGTCGCCGCCGAACAGGCCCGCCTGAACGGGTGCGGGACCACCGTGGCAGCCAGCGGGTCCTGGCGGCCCCCGTTCCAGCAGGCCTACGTCAGAACCTCCCACTACGGCAACCGGTTTCACCCCATCGAGCACGTGTGGAGGCTGCACAGCGGCACCGACTTGGTCTCCCAGCCCGGACCCGGACCCGTCGTCGCGGTGTCGACGGGCACCGTGGTCACGGCCGCCTACCGCGGCGGCTACGGCAACGCCGTCGACGTCGACCACGGCGGCGGCATCACCTCCCGATACGCCCACCTCGCCCGCATCGACCCCACCATCACCGTCGGCGCAACCGTCACCGCCGGGCAGGTCCTGGGGGTCGAAGGCTCCACCGGCGCCTCCACCGGCAACCACCTCCACCTCGAGATCCTCAACAACGGCGACCCGGTCGACCCGGTGCCGTTCATGGCGGATCGCGGCGCACCCCTGGACGGGCGCGCCGTCGCACCCACCCCCACCACCAACACCCCCCGTGACGTGGAAGGGGGGATCGGGTTCGACCTCCCCCCCGCCGGCACCCCCCGCCTGGCCTCCCTGACCACCCCACCGGCCACCATCACCGCACCGGTCAAAGCCCTGTACGTCGCCGCCGCCCAGAAGTACCAGCTGCCGTGGACGCTGCTCGCCGCGATCGGCATGGAAGAGACCGCCCACGGACGCACCACCGCCACCTCCACCGCCGGGGCACAAGGGTTGATGCAGTTCATGCCCGCCACCTTCGCCGCGCACGGCGTCGACGGTGACAGCGACGGGGCCGCCAGCATCCGCAGCGACGCCGACTCGGTGTTCTCGGCGGCGAGCTACCTCACCCAGTCCGGGGTCACCAAGGGCCCCGACGGGGTCCGCAACGCCCTGTACGCGTACAACCACGCCACCTGGTACGTCAACGACGTCCTGCATTACGCGCATGCCTACGGCGGTGGGCTGGTTCTGGGCGACCCGGGCAGCTGCGCTGGGGGAGAGGGCAACCCGAACCTCACCCCGCTCCCTGCCGACCAAGTGGCGGCCCTGCTGGCCTGGGCCGAGCAGCAGACCGGCGACCAGTACGTGTTCGGCGCCAACGGCCCCGACGCGTGGGACTGCTCCAGCTTCACCCAGGCCGCCTACCGCCACATCGGCCTGACCCTGCCGCGCACCGCCGGCGCTCAACGCGACTGGCTCGCCGCCGGAGGCGGCGCCCGCATCCCACCCGGGAAGGAACGCCCCGGCGACCTCATCTTCTGGGACAGCTACCTCGGACCCAACGCCATCGGGCACGTCGTCATCGTTCAGAACCCCACCACGAGGACGACGTTCGAGGCCAAGAACCCGCACGCCGGGGTCGGCACCTTCAGCTACGCAGGAGTCGCGAAGGGCAAACACATCTACGAGATCTGGCGCCCCGGCGCCACGGAAGGCGCCCAATGACACCAACCCCCGACCCTGCGCCGGCCCCGCAGCGTGGCCCCAGCGTCGTCGGCCTGGTCAAACGCGACGTCGGCCGGGCCGTGCGCGATGTCGCTGCCCAGACGAGCTCGCCGTTCTTCGGGCACGCCCGCCTCCACCGCGACCTGGGCCGGCTCCGGGAGCGACTGACCCTGCTCGAGCAGCGCCGCCCCGACCTCCTCGCCGAGGTCGCCGACCATTTCGAGGTCGCACCCACCGCCCGGGACGTCGCCGCCGCCCAGGACCTCGCGGACCGGCTCCTCGACCGACTCTACGAATGAGCAGACCCAGACGCAGACGCGATCGCACGGGTCTCCAGGGCCGCGGATGCGCCAGCCGTGCCCCTGAGAGTCGGCACCGCTCAGCAGGTCTGGGCACCAGGCGGCAGCCCGGCGTCGCCGGGCGTGCAGGTGCGCCGCTGAACTCTGCGATCGAGCAGAGGTTCCGCGGGCGCGGGTGACCACAACGAGCACCCCCAACGGCCTTGGGACATAGCGACCCTGGAGGAGACCCCGATGCAGCAGTCACGACGCACCACCCCCTACCCGCACACTTGGGAGATCCCGCTGGGCGCGGCTCTCGCCGTGACACTGGTGCTCGTCGTGGCGGCCCACGCCGCCCGGAGTCTTGCCCTCGCTCTGGCCGGCGCAGGATGGGCGTGGACGTCGCAGGCGCAACTGTTCACCTCCCTGCCCGGCATCCTCGCGGGCGACAGCCGCGCCGGGCTCGGCCCCGGTCCCGCAGCCTCGCCCGCGCTGCTCTACACGTGCCTGGTCGTGGTCGAACTGGTTGCCGCCCTGCTCATCGGGTGGGCGGTCATGGCCGGGATGCGCCAGTGGGGCCCGGCACGGGTGCGAGGGATGGCCACCCGCGCCGAAGCCGACACCCTTCTCGGCGTGCGACGCCTGCGCAAGGTCGCGCCCCTGGTCCGCCCCGACCTGCACGGCAAGGAGCCCCGGCGATGACCCGCTTCGACCCCCGACAGGTCGGGTGGCGCCTCGGCCGCGCGCACGAACCCCGCGGCGGCGACCTGTGGGTCCCGTGGGACCGCACCGCCGGAGTCATCGGCCCCCAAGGCTCCGGCAAAACGTTGGACCTGCTCATCCCCGCCCTGCTCGCCGCACCCGGCGCAGCCCTGGTCACCCTCACCAAGGCCGACGACCTGCTCCTGTCCATCGGCCAACGCTCCACGAATGGTCGACCGTGCGTCGTGCTCGACCCATTCGGGCTCGCTCCCGGCCTGCCCGAGCTCGTCTGGGACCCCATCGCCGGATGCGTGGACCCCATGGTCGCCGAGAAGCGCGCCAAAGCCTTCACCGCCGGCACCGTCTCGGGCGCCGGTGCCCGCGGACAGGGCGACGACGCCGCCCGGTTCTACGCCGCCGAAGCTGCCAAAGTCATCCAGGGCTACCTCCACGCCGCCGCGCTGACCGGACGGAGCCTCGAGGACGTGCTGCGCTGGGTCGCCAACCCCGTCGCCGCCGTCGAACCCACCGAGATCCTGCGCGAGCACCCACATGCAGCCCCGTTCTGGCACGGACTGCTCCACGGGGCGCTGCGGGGGGACGACCGCACCGCCGGCAACACCATCACCACCGTCCAGCAAGCCCTCGCACTGTTCTTCCAGGAAGCGATCCGCCGCCGCTGCGTCCCCGGGCCAGGACGCCCGGCCACGAACATCGCCGACATCATCCACGCCGGCGGCACCATTTACCTGCTTGGCCGGGAGAGTCCATACGAGTCCGCGTCACCGCTCATGACCGCTGTCGCCGAACACGTCCTCGACACCGCGCTGGTCCTCGCCACCCGGTCCCCGTGGGGGCGGCTGTGCCCACCGATGCTCACCTGCCTGGACGAGCTGCCCTCCACCGCACCACTGCCCACCCTTCAAACCCGGATGGCCAACGAACGCGCCCTCGGGATCTCGTTCATCTGGGCCGCCCAAACCCGCGCCCAGCTCACCCAGATCTTCGGCGAGCACCAGGCCCGGGCCGTGCTCGGACTGACCAACACCCTGGTCCTGTTCGGAGGGTCCAAGGACGTCGCGTTCAACCAGGAAATCTCCGACCTCCTCGGACCCGTCCGGGTCGCCCGCACCACCTGGCAGTCCGGACGGTCCCACCGCTCCGTCACCGGGGAAGACATCCCCATCCTCACCGGCGCCGAAGTCCGCCAGCTCACCGACCGCCACGCCCTCGTCGTCACCGAGAACGGCAAACCCCTCATCGCCAGACTCACCCGCTGCATCGACGGCAAGCCCGGACTCGCTCTCCTCCGCGCCCAGGAGGGCACCCGGGCGCGGCTCGTCGCGGGCCGTTCACAACAGATCCCACTCGAGACCCGGGCGACTGCTGCCCTCGTCGAGGCCCACCGCCGCGGACTGGGCACCGACCTCGGAGGAGTTTCATGAGCGCCGACCAGGTCGCCGGCCCGTCGAGGTCGCCGCTCATCCTGCAGTTCCCCAGTCCCGGGCGCCTCGTCGAGCACGCCTACCGCGAGCTGTCCATCGCAGCGAACGGCACCCCCGAACAGCTCAGAACCCTTGGAGACACCCGATGCCTGCCCAGGCCCTGGGACCCGCCCAGCTGCACCCACCCCGACCTGCGGCTCGAGGTCTGGGCCTGGCTCGACGACGTCGTCACCTGGCTCAACCACGAGTACGTCTGGGACACCGACGGCTACATTCCCTCTTGTTGGCCCGATCACCCCCACCTCGTCCACGACCTCGCCGTCCTCGCCGATCAACGACGACGCGCTGGGCTGGCCCACACCAGCGACGCAATCGAAGACTGGCACCGCTACGCGCTCCCCGCATTCCTCGATCGGATGACCGCCCGCTTGAAGTCCCATTGTGAGAACGGCCATCAACCTTGGCCCTCCACGAGTCGCCACGCGCGCCACACAAGCGACCCCCATCGGAGGCGCCGGAATCGCGCATATGAGAAGGACAGCGACCTGCTCTCGCCTTCACCAGCGCCGCCGGAGCACCCCAGACGGTGCCTGACCATCGTCGACGGGGTAGTCGTCGATGGCGGCACCGGCGAGATTCTGCAGTAGGTCCCGGCAGCTCAGCAACAACCGGACAAGTTCCGCCCGTATCGCGGCGTAGAGACGCGGCTGGTGTACGACTTGTGTGCAAGTCCTTCTTCGGACGGTCGTTCGTCGGCGCGGACAGCGAGTTTGGGCGCCGGATCATTTGCGGTCACCGACCTAATGATCTACTGAAGCGCCGCACGACCGAACGCGAGGTGACCTGATGACGACACCGCAGGGCTGGTACCCCGACCCGAACGACTCCACGATCATCCGGTGGTGGGACGGCCAGCAGTGGACGAGCCACACCCACCCTCGCTCTCACGAGCCGTCGTCGCCGGCGGTGCAGAGCCCACCTGACGCTACAACTGGCGAGACCAAGCGGTCGAAGCCGAAGCTATTCGGCAGGGGACAAGCCCTGGACGATGCGCATGCCGAGATCGACCAGCTGCGCGCCGAGCTGAACCGACTTGAAGTCATGGACGTCGTCGAGCTGCAGTCAGAGCGGGACCACCTCCAAGTTGAGGTGGAATCGCTCCGAGAGGCGGCGGCAGCAGCACGGGCCGATGGTGAACGACAGGCGCGGGATATCTACGCGCAGTTGGCGGTTCTGCGTCAGTCCGTCGTCGAGACTGAGGAGGCAGCGATCCTCCAGGAGGTCGGCGTCTACCGGTACCGCCACCCTCTCGACGACTCCGTCGCCTATCGTGCCGAGCTTGCCCGCATCCAGGACCAAATCAAAGCCATGGTCAAGCAGGACGGCGGAGCAATCACGGCCTCCACCACCTGGCAGGTGAACGGTTCGGTAGCGCAGGGCCGGAAGATGGTCAACGACATCTCGAAGCTAATGCTCCGGGCCTACAACGCCGAGGCCGACAACTTGGTGCGCGGGATGAAGCCCTACAAGCTCGACACTGCCAAGGAGCGTCTAGACAAAGTGGCGACCACGATCGCCAAGCTGGGCGCGTCGATGAGCATCGCGGTCTCTGTCCCGTATCACCGGGTCCGGCTCCGTGAACTCGAGCTCACAGCTGACTACCTCGAGAAGGTCGCCGAGGAAAAGGAGCACGAGCGCGAGGAGCGAGAACGTCTGCGCGAGGAGCGAAAGGTCGAGCAGGAGATTGAGCGAGAGCGGCAGCGACTGCGGAAGGAGGAGCAGCACTTCCGTCAGGCCATCGCGCAGCTTTTGGCCAAGGGAGACGCGGATGGGGTCGCACGACTCCAGGTCCAGCTCGAAGGCGTCATCGGGGAGATCGAAGCCGTTGACTTCCGTGCCCGCACCTTGACGGCCGGGCACGTCTACGTCATCTCCAACATCGGATCGTTCGGCGAGGGCGTCCTCAAGATCGGCATGACTCGGCGGCTCGAGCCGATGGACCGCGTGCGCGAACTCGGCGACGCTTCTGTCCCGTTCATTTTCGACGTCCACGCGCTCTACTTCTCTGAGAACGCCGTCAAGATCGAACGCGAGATGCATCAGCGGTTCGCCGACCGACGGGTCAACCGCGTCAACAACCGCAAGGAGTTCTTCAAGGTCACCCCAGCGGAGGCGAGAGACTCACTCACCGAGCTCTCCGGCGAGCTCATGACGTTCGTCGAAGAACCCGAAGCCCTGGAGTATCGACAGGGGCTTGTCGGCGCAACCGATACCCCGTCATTCGTCTAGACATCGCACAGCCACTGAAGGGTCTGGACTTCAGGCAACGGGCGCAAAGGGCGCGGAAAGACGCACATCCCCGACTACGGCAAACTGGATGGTCAGCCGGAGGTGTGGCGCCCAGTAAAGCTCCGGGCGCGTTTGCCTATGCAGGAGCAGCTAAACAATCGGGAGCGGCTAGCCTCCGCGCGACATAGGAGGGCATCCCTCGGGTTGCCCTCGAACTCCGGCGCGAGGGCGCTCGGTGCGGCTAGCCACGTCCGACCCTGCGACGAGGTGACCGTCCCATCAGGAGGTGTGTTTGGTCCGTTTCCGTCGGTGGTGCCCCCTAGACTGCACTCACGGGATGGACGCGGCGGGAGGTGTGTGGTGGCGGGGAGTGCTGAGCACCTCAAGGCGCTCGTGCGCAGTCACGCTGCTGGTGACGATGCCGCTTTCTACTCGGTCGCTATGCAGGTCGCAGCACAAGAGGCGCGTAAGGGTCATCACAAGATCGCGGCCGACCTGAAGTCTGCGGTCGAGTCTTCCCGAACTCAGGGCCCGAAGGTGACATCGATCGCGCGGCCGCGCGGCGATCTCGCGGATCTGGTCATCGCCACGCATCCCGACGTCACGCTGAAGGAACTCGTGCTGCCGGCGGGCTTAGAGTCCCAAGTCCGACGGGTCCTGACCGAACAGCGCCAGCGCAAGAACCTCTTGAACCATGGCTTCGAGCCGGCGCACCGACTGCTATTCGAAGGCCCTCCAGGAACGGGCAAGACGATGACCGCAGCCGTGCTCGCCCATGAGCTTTCGATGCCCCTCCTGACGATTCGCTTGGACAGCTTGATGAGCAAGTTCATGGGCGAAACAGCCAGCAAACTACGGGTCATCTTCGAGGCGGCCGAGCAGCAGCGCGCGGTGTATCTGTTCGACGAGTTCGACGCGCTCGGCGGCGACCGGGCAGGCAACGACGTCGGTGAAGCACGCCGGATCTTGAACTCGTTCTTGGTGTTCTTAGAGAACAACAGGAGTGAGAGCCTGATCATCGCTGCAACCAATCACCGCCAGATCCTTGACAGGGCGCTGTTCCGGCGTTTCGACATGGTGTTGGACTACGCACTGCCAGACTCGAAGCAGGGGGCCGCGGTGATGCGCGGGCGCCTAGGGGCGCTGGCGAAGGGCGTGCGCTGGGCGAGCCTGGCGTCGGCGATGGAGGGGCTGTCGCACGCAGATCTCGTCCGTGCAGCCGAGTCAGCTGCAAAGAGCGTGATTCTGAGCGGCAGCACTCAGATCTCCGCGGAGGACTTGCGCGATGCGCTGAGGGCCCGGACGGCAGGCACCCTTGGCTGAACCTCGTCAGCACCTGAGCCATCTTCTGGTTGAGAACAGGTCCACAGACGAGGAGTTCCGACGCCGCGGCGGAGGCGACCCCAAGATTCGACCGGTCGAGAGCCGATCGGGACACGGTCGAGGGCGCCTCGTTGAGACTCGAGCGGCACTGGATGCTGCCGAGCAGGCGCGAGCCGAGCTGCTGACAGATGAGGAGCTACGCGCGCTCGGAACCGTGATCACCCTGGAAGGAACCAATGCCGAGTACCCGCTTGCGATCGAACGCCTGGAACGCATGTCCACGCACCGAAAGACGCCGAAGCGTCCGCAGTGGCTACTCCTCTCGGTACTACCAGCGCAGCCTGACCAAGAACTTCCGGAACGAGCGATGGTGTGGGTCAGTGACGAGTATCGAACACAGTTCCTGAAGCTCTTCGAGGACTACCTCGAGCGTTCCAGTGAGGCTGGGAATCCCAGGAACAACGAGCTGGTGGCGAACATCGCCCGGATCCGTCAGAGCGTGCTCGCCGACTTATGGCAGTCCGACGGCCAGCCCCCGCAGACCGGGAAGCACTGGTGGGAGGTCTGGCTTCGACCCACGGCTGACGGCCCGGACCTCCTACGTCGCTATGCCCAGTTCGCGGAACTTGTCGTCTCACCGCGCGTCCTGCGCTTGACCGACCGCAACGTGACGTGGGTGCAGGCAACCTGGTCTGAGCTCGAAGCACTTCCGTTCACGGCGGTCCCTGTAGCGGAAATCCGTCGCCCCGAGTTCGTTGACACCATCGATGACCTGACAGTGGGGGAGCAGGAGGAGTACCTCAACGATCTCCTCGAGCGCCTTGAACCTGCCCCCGAGACAGCGCCGGCTGTCTGCCACCTCGATACCGGGGTGGCGCGCACCCATGTGCTGCTTTCCGAATCGCTCGCCGAGCAGGATCTTCACTCCGTGCTCGGAGTGAGCGGCTTCGACCAGGACGGCCACGGCACCAAGATGGCCGGAATCGCCCTATTCGGCAACCTGGAAGCACAACTGATTGGATCCGCTCCGGTGTCACTCCGCCACTGCCTAGAGTCCGTGAGGATCATCCCGCAGAACGGTGAACCGCAGCACGACCCGATCACCTATGGCGACGTGACCGCCCAAGCGGTCGCTATGCCCGAGGCCGTCGCAACTCGGGGACGCGTGTTCTGCATGCCTGTGAGCGTCAAGTCCGACACCGCCGACTTGCCGGGTCAGCCCACCCTCTGGTCGGCAACCGTGGACGCCCTCGCGGTCGGAGCTGAGGTCGTACGTAACGGCGACGAACTTGAACTGCTCTCCGCGCCGGATCCTGAACGGGCACGGTTGCTGGTGGTCTCGGCCGGAAACACCGACCAGTACGTCGCCGACCACCTGGTCCAGTCTGATCTGTCAGCGGTCCTGGATCCTGGACAGGCGTGGAATGTACTGACTGTCGGCGCACATACGGAGCTCACCGATCCGCCGACGGATCCCGCGTACGGGGGGTGGGACGTAGTCGCCGAAGAAGGCGAGCTTTCCCCTTACAGCCGGACCTCGTTGCTGTTTGGGATCAAGCCATGGCCGATCAAGCCCGACATCGTGATGGAGGGTGGCAACATCCTCCACGACGGGGCTTCGTTGTTCGAACCCGGACTGCCGGTGCTGTCGACCAGAACCACGGGACATGCCAACGATCTCGCGCTGACGTCGGCGCACGCCACCAGTGCGGCAACCGCACAAGGTGCGCGTCTCGCCGCGCTGGCGATGGCCACCTACCCCGAGTACTGGCCTGAGACCATCCGCGCGCTTGTGGTGCACGGAGCAGAGTGGACCCCCGTGATGAAGTCTGCCGTGAAGGACGCGGGTAAGTCCGGCAAAAAGGACCAGCAGGCCATGCTGCGTCGATACGGCTGGGGAGTTCCGACCGAAGACCGCGTGCTCTATTCGACGAACCAGGCAGTGACCTTAGTCGTTCAAGACGAGTTCATTCCGTTCGAGGGCGACGAGTTCAAGATCCCCGCGTTCCGTCTCCACGACCTGCCCTGGCCGACACAAGTCCTCCAAGGCTTAGGCGATGCCCAGGTGGACCTTCGGGTCACACTCTCTTACTTCGTCGAGCCCACCGCGTCGCGCCGCGGATGGCGCCGCCGCTACAGTTACGCCTCCCACCACCTTCGCTTCGAGGTCCAGGATCCCTTGGAGACCGAAGCGCAGTTCGTGCAACGAGTTAACCATGACGCTCGGACGGAAGAGGCCGGTGGACGCCCCGGGGGCGGACAAGTCAAGTGGCTGGTCGGGGCCAACCAGCGCAACCTTGGTTCGCTACACCAGGACATCTGGCAGACCTCCGGTGTCGAGCTTGCGCAGTCAGGGAAGCTCGCAGTGTTCCCGGTCGGAGGCTGGTGGAAGAACAATGCCGCCAAAGCCCGCGTTGACCAGACGGTTCGGTACGCACTATTGGTCTCCCTCAAGACCGCCGAACAGGACGTCGACCTGTACACCCCTGTTGCCAACACACTCCAGATCCCAACCCCGATCGTGGTCAACTAAGACTGCGGCAGCGGGACATCCTTCTGAGGCATCGTTTTTTCGGGTGATCAACTGGTGTGTGCGACGGAACGGCCACCCATGGCGTGGCCGGGCTGAGTCATTGTGGAAGGGCTGATGCGGCGCTATGACGCAGGCAGAACGACGCGGATCTGGCCGAACTCCGCGCTGCTCGGCCTCACGGCAGGGCGGGGTCGCTCTGGTCCCGCAGGAACCCTTGGGCGGCGTCTTCGTCGATCAGCCCGTCGTCTGCCAGCCACTGCACGGCCCGAACCCGTGCCCTGGCATCCCGCAGCGTGTGCCAGGCCGAGATCAACTCAGGGTGTCCCTGGTACAGCGCATTCCTGAAGCGCCGGAAGGCGCCCTTGCCCTCCAGCGAGCGGCGCAGGCGCTCCCCTGCACCCCGGTCGCTGATGCCGTCGGAGAAGTCGACCATGTCCTGGTACCAGACGTAGGGCGGGAGGGGGTCGATCAGGATCAAGTCCAGCTCGTCGAGCTCGACCGGGTTCTCACCATCGATACCCAGGTCACTGGTCCAGAAAGCAACCTCGCCCGTTCTCGGGTCGATCAACCATCGATGCTCGTAGTCGGTCTGATGTGCGAGAGCGTTGGCGATCTCCTCAACGTCGATAGCGTCCAGGTCGAGCATCCAGCCAGCGTAGGACCGGAGTGCGTCACGTACACCAGTCAAAACGGCCAGCGGGTTGTGCGCGGTTCGCGGCGAAATGGGCGCACGCATGCGCTCAGAGCATCGAGCCGAGGTCTGATCCGACGGTCGGGTAGGCCGCAGTCATGGACTTGACCTGACGGGTGGTCAATCCGAGCTTCATCGCCAGGCCGAGGACGTTGATCAACTCGGCGTACTCGGGGCCGAGGAGGTGCGCGCCGACGATCCGGTCGCTGGTCCGGTCGATGAGGATCTTGGCCGCGGCGGTGGTCTCCCCTGTGCGGTAGTTCGAGTACCAGTTACTGGTGTCGTGGTAGCGGACCTCGAGGTCGAGGTCTTGGTCTCGGGCTTCTTGCTCGAGCATTCCCACTCTGGCGAGCTCGGGGATCGTGAACACTGCGGTTGGGATGGCGGCGTAGTCGGGCACGGTGACTCTGACAGGTTGGTTTGGCCCCACCGTGACGGTCTGATCTGGCCCCACTGGCGACGCGCCGGGGTGGTTGTGACGGTTTGATCTGGCCCCACCTCAGCCTTGCTCTCATCAGAGCACTCGAGGGATCGGGGTTGGGATGGGATCACGTGTGGAGTTGTTCGCTGCAATACGTCGGGACGCGCGGGTCGAGGAAGTCTCGATCCGCGAGCTCGCCCGTCGTCATGGGGTGCACCGGCGCACCGTCCGTCAAGCGCTGGCAGTAGCTGAGCCACCGCCTCGGAAAGCACCCACGAGGTCGTCGCCGCGGTTGGACCCGTTCAAGGACGTCATCGACGGGATGCTGCGCGCTGACTTGGACGCACCGCGGAAGCAGCGACACACCGCGACCCGGATCCGGGCCCGTCTGGTCGACGAGCACGACGCGACCGGGCTGTCGTATTCGACGGTGCGGGACTACGTGCGGGTGCGGCGGGCGCAGGTTGACCTTGAGGGCGGCCGCCGGGTGGAGGCGTTCATCGCGCAACACCACGGCCCGGGTGAGGAGGCCGAGGTCGACTTCGGCGAGGTTTGGGTTGTCCTGGGCGGGGTGAGGACCAAGTGCTACATGTTCGTGCTGTGGCTCTCTCACTCCGGGAAGGCGATCCACCGCGTGTACCCGACCCAGGCACAGGAAGCGTTCCTCCAAGGGCACATCGAGGCGTTCGACGCGATCGGTGGGATCCCCACGAAGCACATCAAGTACGACAACCTCACCTCCGCGGTTACTGCCGTCGTCCACGGCCCCGGCCGGGCCAGGGACGAGAACGACCGGTGGGTGCTGTTCCGGTCGCATTACGGCTTCGACGCGTTCTACTGCCAGTCCGGGATCGAGGGCGCCCACGAGAAGGGTGGCGTCGAAGGTGCGGTCGGGTGGTTCCGCCGCAACCACCTGGTCCCCATGCCCGAGGTCGACTCCCTCGACGAACTCAACGACCAGATCAAGGAATGGGAGGCTGCCGACGAGGGCCGCCGGATCAGCGGGCACGTCCACACGATCGGCCACGATCTCGCCGCCGAGCAACCCCTGCTGCGACCGCTGCCAGTGGAGGTGTTCGAACCCGGGCTGGTGCTCCATCCACGCGTCGACCGCTCCTCAATGATCACCGTGCGGATGGTGAAGTACTCCGTCCCGGCCCACCTGATCGGACGACGCGTGCGCGTCAGCCTGCGGGCGACCGAGGTGATCGTCTTCGAAGGCCGGACCGTGGTGGCGGTGCATCCACGGGTCGTGGCCCGCGGCACCAGCAGGGTTGTCCTGGATCACTACCTCGAGGTGCTGCGGTTCAAACCCGGCGCGCTGCCCGGGTCAACCGCTCTGGCGCAGGCCCGCGCCGCCGGGGTGTTCACCAGTGCGCATGAGGCGTTCTGGGCGGCCTCACGCAAGGTCAACGGCGACACCGACGGCACCCGCGAACTCGTCGACGTCCTCCTGCTCCACCGCTCCCTGACCCACGACCAAGTCACCGCTGGGATCACCGCGGCCCTGACCGTCGGCGCGGTGTCCGCGGACGTCGTCGCGGTCGAAGCCCGACGTCACACATCTGCCACCACCACGGCGACGGGTGGGGCCAGTCCTGACCGTCATCACGTTGCTCAAGGCGACGCGCGCGAGCAACGCGTTGTCAGCCTGACCCAGCGCCGCCTGACCGACCCCGCCGCGGTCATCGCTGGCCTGCCGCCGGACACCCGACCCATCCCGTCCGTAGCTGCTTACGACGAACTGCTGCCACGACGACGCACCACCACGCCCACCGCTGACGATGTGAAAGTGAGTACCAGCTGATGAGCCCGACACCCGTGGCCACCCCGGTCAGTCCCACACTGCGCCGCCGGCGCGGCATGACCGAAGAAGCCGCGGTCGCCGCGATCGACCAGGCCTGCCGGCGGCTCCGTCTGCCAACCATCCGGGCGTTGGTCGATGAAGCCCTGGCAGTGGCGAAGAAGGAGCAGCTGACCTACCAAGGGTTCCTGGCTGAGCTGTTGTTGGCCGAGGTCGACGACCGGGACCGCCGCTCGTCGGTGCGACGGGTCAAGGCTGCGGGGTTCCCGCGCGACAAGTGGCTCGGGGACTTCGACTTCGACGCCAACACCGCGATCAACCCCGCAACCGTGCACGACCTCGCCAAGAGTGACTGGATCCGGCGAGGTGACCCGCTGTGTCTGATCGGGGACTCCGGCACCGGCAAATCCCACCTCCTCATCGCGCTCGGGACCGCAGCCGCCGAACAGGGGTACCGCGTCCGGTACACGTTGGCCACCAAGCTCGTGAACGAGCTCGTCGAGGCCGCCGATGACAAGCAGCTCGCCAAGACCATCGCCCGCTACGGCCGCGTCGACCTGCTCATGATCGACGAGCTGGGCTACATGGAACTCGACCGCCGCGGCGCCGAACTCCTCTTCCAGGTCCTCACGGAACGCGAGGAGAAGAACTCGATCGCGATCGCGTCCAACCAGTCGTTCTCCGGGTGGACCGACACCTTCACCGACCCACGACTGTGTGCCGCGATCGTGGACCGTCTCACCTACAACGGCACCATCATCGAAACCGGCACCCACTCCTACCGGCTCGCCCATTCGCGTGCTGCTGCCCTCGCATGAGCGTCGCTTGTGACGGCGCGACCCCCAGAGTGGGCCTGTGATCCTGGTTCGTCCGCGGCGGATTTTTGGTGTCCACCGCAGAAAACGAGTGACCGTATCGAACTGCTGAACCACAAATCACGCGCTGGCGGCTGACGGGCCCTCACCGTGCGCCGGTGCCGACCCCAGCAGTTGAAGGGACGGCCAGGGTCATTTGCGACAATCGCCGTATGGACCCGGCTGCCTCTACCTCCCGATGGGCGCAGCTCTCCTTTGGAGCTGCGTCCCGTGCTGCCCTCACCCTCGTGCTGGCCGTGGTGGCGCTCGGTGCCTGCTCGTCGGACCCCAACTCGATCGCGCAGCAGGCCAAGCAGGGTGACCAGAAGGGCTACATCGCCGGCAACGGCGCCATCGAGCAGATCCCGGTCGCCCAGCGACTCAAGCCCATCACCCTCGAGGGCACCACGTTGGATGGCAAGGACTGGTCCAGCACGACCGCCCGCGGCAAGGACGTCGTCGTCGTCAACCTGTGGGGTTCGTGGTGCCCACCGTGCATCACCGAGATCCCCGACCTTGAAAAGGTCTGGACCGAGGTCCAGGGGGCCAAGAAGCCGGTGCAGTTCATGGGGATCGACTTCCGCGAATCCCCCCAGCGTGGGGCGGCCTTCGTCGCGACTCAGAAGATGACCTACCCGAGCCTGTCCGATGAGTCAGGCGTGCTCATCCTGGCGTTCGGACGTCAAGCTCCGACGAGCCCTCCCTCCACGTTGATACTCGACCGGGAGGGGCGGGTCGCCGCGCGCGTCAACGGTGTCGTGACGGCTTCCACGCTTCGGGGCCTCATCGACGACGTGTTGAAGTCCTGATCGTCGTGACCGACACCATTGCCTCCGGCGCCCTACCCCTGGCCGTCCTCGTGGCGGCACTGGCCGGACTGGTGTCGTTCGCGTCACCGTGCGTGCTGCCCCTGGTGCCCGGGTTCCTGGGCTACGTCACCGGGCTGAGCGAGACCGCGCTGGAGCAGCGCTCACGCGGCCGGATGGTGCTCGGGGCGGTGTTGTTCGTGCTCGGTTTCGCTGCGGTGTTCGTCCTTGGATCGATCTTCATTGCCAGCCTGGGACGGGTCCTGATTGAGCAGCGGGTCCTGCTCATGCGGGTCGGTGGTGTGTTCATCATCGTCATGGGTCTGGTCTTCCTCGGGGCGGGCGCGCGTGCCGGCTCCCAACGTCAGTTCGGTCCCACCTGGCGACCGCGCACTGGACTCCTCGGCGCACCCTTGGTCGGGGCCATCTTCGGACTGGGCTGGGCGCCATGCACCGGCCCCACCCTGGCCGCAGTGTTGACCCTGTCAGCCTCGACCACGAACCCGAGCACAGGACGGGCCGTCGCACTCGCTACGGCATACGCCCTCGGTCTGGGGCTGCCGTTCATCCTCGCGGCGGCCGGGATCGAACGCTTCGGACGGGTCACCGGCTGGGTGCGTGAGCACCACCGCCTCATTCAGTGCCTGGGCGGAGGGATGCTGATCGTGGTCGGGTTGCTGCTCCTGACCGGCGTCTGGGAAGACCTCACCCGTTGGCTGCAGGCCGAACTCGTGTCCGGCTTCACGACGCCGATCTGAAGGTCGTCGTTAGCGGTCATGGGTTCCTCCATGCCTGCGACTGGATGACTCAGTCGCCCCTGGAAGGGACCCCCACCATCGCGACCAACCGTCCATAAATGGCGCTGTCAGCGGATTTGGACGATCAATCCGAGCCCGCTATCATCGGGCTATGGCAATGACAACGACCTCAGCAGACCCGGCCCTTCGGCGTGGGGCGGCCTTGTTCCACGGTCTCGCGGATCGCAACCGGTTGGCGATCGTGCGGCAACTCGCACACGGCGAGCGGCGGGTGGTGGACCTCACCAAGGCCCTCGATCTGGCCCAAGGCACGGTGTCTGGGCACCTGGCCTGCCTGCGTGACTGCGGCCTCGTCGTCGGCCGCCCCGAGGGCCGACAGATGTTCTACTCGATCGCCCACCCCGAGCTGATGGATCTGCTCGGCGCGGCAGAGAAGCTGCTTGCCCTCACCGGCGAGGCAGTCGACCTGTGCCCCACGTACGGCCCCGTCGAAACCTCCCCCGCCACGACGCAGGACGGAGCGCTGTGACGGACGCGTGCGGTTGCGGCCCCGACGAACCCCGCAACGAGCACGGCGAACCGGAGGAACACGAGCCCGAACGGTTGTGGGAAGTCAGCGAACTGCGGTTTGCCGCCCTTGCCGGACTCTTCCTGATCGCCGGATACGCAGCTCATCTCACCGAGGCCCCGGGGCCCGTGGTGACTGGGCTGAACGCGATCGCTCTGGCGTTGGGTGCCTGGACCTTCGTGCCCGGCACGTTGAGGCGGCTGGCCAAGGGCAAGATTGGGGTGGGCACTCTCATGACGATCGCCGCCGTGGGCGCGGTCATCCTCGGTGAGGTTGCGGAGGCCGCCATGTTGGCCTTCCTCTACTCCATCAGCGAGGGCCTAGAGGAGTACGCGGTGGCACGCACCCGCCGCGGTCTGCGCGCGCTGCTGTCCCTGGTTCCGGCCGAG
Source organism: Janibacter sp. HTCC2649 (assembly GCF_000152705.1). Classification (GTDB taxonomy): domain Bacteria; phylum Actinomycetota; class Actinomycetes; order Actinomycetales; family Dermatophilaceae; genus Knoellia. Next base: position 187,706 of record NZ_CH672413.1, read on the forward strand.
GCCACCATTCTGCGCGACGGATCCCAGGTCACCGTGGCCCCTGCAGACCTCATCGTGGGTGACCTGCTCCTGGTCCGACCAGGCGAACGAGTCGCCACTGACGGTGTGATCCGCACCGGCCGCACAGCCCTTGACGTCTCTGCTCTCACCGGCGAGTCAGTGCCTGTCGAGGCCACCGTTGGAGACTCCGTGTACGCGGGCTCCATCAACGGCAACGGTGTGCTCGAGGTCGAGGTCAGCACCACTGCTGAGGACAACTCCCTGGCCCGGATCGTCAACATTGTCGAGGCCGAGCAGTCCCGCAAGGGCAATGCCCAGCGACTGGCCGACCGCATCGCCAAGCCTCTAGTGCCCGGGATCATGGTCCTCGCAGCGCTCATCGCCCTTACCGGCAGCCTGCTCGGCGACCCTGCGACCTGGATCGAACGCGCTCTGGTCGTCCTGGTCGCCGCCTCACCGTGTGCGCTGGCGATCTCAGTGCCAGTCACCGTGGTCGCTGCCATTGGCGCGGCCAGCCGCATCGGCGCCCTGGTCAAGGGAGGCGCAGCCCTGGAGGCGCTGGGTCGGATCCGCACCGTCGCTCTCGACAAGACCGGCACACTGACCCGTAACCAACCCGCTGTGGTTGAGGTCGTCACCGCTCCCGGCCAGACCCGCGCGCAGGTCCTCAATGTCGCAGCCGCTCTGGAGTCGCGCAGCGAGCACCCGTTGGCCCGAGCCATCCTCGACGCCGTGCCCGAGCACCGCGACGCCGACGGCGTCGAGGCTGTTACCGGTGCGGGACTCACGGGCACCATCGACGGGCTGGCGGCCCGCCTGGGCCGACCCGGCTGGATCCCCGCAGGCGAGCTTGCCGAGCCTGTCGCCACCATGCAGCGGGCCGGAGCCACCGCGGTCCTCGTCGAGATCGACGCAGTCGTGATCGGCGCGGTGGCGGTGCGCGACGACCTACGCCCCGAAGCCGCCGAGGTCGTCGCTCGTCTCCAAGCCAGTGGCTACCGCGTGGCCATGCTCACCGGCGACAACGAGCGCACAGCTGCTGCCCTGGCCGCCCAGGCCGGCATCAGCGATGTCCATGCCGACCTCCGGCCCGAGGACAAGTCGGACATCATTCGTGGGCTCCGTGAGAACGCCCCCACCGCAATGGTTGGCGATGGCGTCAACGACGCCCCAGCCCTGGCCACAGCCGATGTCGGTATTGCCATGGGTGCGATGGGTAGCGACGTGGCCATTGAGACCGCCGACGTCGCCCTCATGGGTGAGGACCTGCGTCACTTGCCGCACACCCTGACCCACGCACGACGTGCCAGGTCGATCATGCTTCAGAACGTGGGCTTGTCCCTGGGCCTGATCGCCATCCTGATTCCGCTGGCAGCCTTCGGCGTGCTTGGGCTGGCAGCCGTGGTGTTGGTCCACGAGGTCGCCGAAATCTTCGTGATCGGCAACGGCGTGCGCGCCGGCCGCGTTCGACCGCTTCCCCCCGCGCCGGCGGCCACACCAAAAGCGGCCATCCCCTCGGTGGACGCCATAGGTAGATGAGCCGCGGGATGTCGGGGAGACATCGGGTACGGGTCGTATCGCAGTCTTGCTCGTAGCGGCGATCGTTGCCGCGATCGATCTGACTGCCAAGACGGTATCCGAAGTTCGGTCGGCCAACTCGCCGGTCGATCTCGGGCTGGTTCAACTGCGGCTGGCCCACGATGCGATGCCGCCCGTGTAGCACCAGCGGCTGCAAACCCTCTGAGATTCAACGCGACGAACAAACGTCGAAACCGAAGGAAGGCATGAACGTGATCACTTCCGCGGTCCAGGCCGTCGGCCTGTTCCTGGTCACCAACATCGACGACATCATCGTCTTGTCCCTGTTCTTCGCCCGCGGAGCAGGGCAGCCACGGACGACCTCCAAGATCGTCGCTGGGCAGTACCTCGGCTTCGGTGGCATCCTCCTCGCCTCCCTCGCCGTGACGTTCGGCGCCGGGCTGTTCCTTCCCGACGGCGCCATTCCCTACTTCGGCCTCATCCCGTTGGCGCTCGGTGGGCACGCTGCGTGGCAGGTCTGGAGCAACGGGGATGACGACAACGACGGTGTCGCGCAGAAGCCCATCAGCGCCCTCACCGTGGCCGCAGTGACCTTCGCCAACGGGGGTGACAACATCGGGGTCTACGTGCCGGTTTTCCTCGCGGTCGGCACGGGAGCCATCGTCGCCTACTGCGTCGTGTTCCTATGCCTGGTCCTCGTTCTCATCCTCGTGGCGAAGTTCGTCGCCACCCGCAAACCGATCGCCGAAGTGCTCGAGCGTTGGGAGCACATCCTGTTCCCTCTGGTCCTCATCGTGCTGGGACTGGTCATCTTGATCGAAGGCGGCGCGTTCGGTCTGTGACCATCGACCGGGCATGAACTCCACACCTCCGGAGCGCGTGATTGCGATACCTGGCACTGGGTCGGGCGCCCCGCACTTTACGGAGCCGAGGCATGAAACTGGCGACCCGGGCAGCCTTGAGGAAGGGCGTTGCGGGATCGGCAGGGGCCGGTCAGCTCGTCGGCGTCAGAACGCCAGCGCCAATGAGCACCAACAGGCCCACCCCAGCGACGATGCGGTACGCCACGAATGGGGTGAACCGGTGGGTGGCGATGTAGCGCAGGAACCAGGCGATCACCGCGTACCCGACAGCGAACGCGACCAGGGTGGCCAAGAGGGTCGGCCCCCACGGCGCCGTGGGGCCTTGCCCGATCCTGCGTAGCTCCAGCGCCCCGGACGCCAGCACGGCAGGGACGGCCAGCAGAAACGCATATCTGGCGGCCGCCGGCCGGGTGTAGCCCAGCATCAGGCCGGCGCTGATGGTGCCACCGGAGCGGGACACCCCAGGCACCAAGGCCATCGCTTGCGCGAACCCCAATGCCACTGCGTGGCGCGCGGTCAGGGCTTCCAGCGGGCGCCGGTTGGCGGCCACCCGATCGGCGATGCCGAGCACGACACCGAACACGATGAGGGTGACCGCGACCAGACGCAGGTCCCGAAGGGCAGTCTCAATCTGGCCCTGGAACACGAGCCCGAGCACCGCAATGGGCACCGTACCGACGATGACGTACCAGCCGAGCCGAGCCTCCGGGTGCGCGCGCAACTCTGGCGTCCGAAGTGACCGCGACCAGGCACGCACAATGCTGGCGATGTCGCGGCGGAAGTACAAAAGCACCGCCGCCTCGGTGCCCAGCTGGGTGACCGCCGTGAAGGCTGCCCCTGGGTCGGGCCACCCAACCAGTGCTGCCACCACCCGCAGATGCGCGGAGGAGGAGATGGGCAAGAACTCGGTGAGTCCCTGCACCAGACCCAGGACCAGGGCAGCCAGCCAGGTCATCGACCACCATCCGCACGGACCTTGAACCAACCAGGATCAACCTCGCGCGCTGTCATCGCCATAGCCGGATGATAGCCGCGAGGGACACAGTCGCTCAAACGGCACAGCCACCCACACGGAACTCCCGAGATTCCGACCCGAGCATGCTTGAGGCGAGGAACCAAGACCGCCGGTCGACGCCGCAATGCTGATTTCGGACCAGAGCCAAGGAGAGGGCACAAGACGCGCACTCCCCGTCATCGCACCGACCTGCGCCTTCACGACGCGCGACCAGCTCCAAGCGCAGGAGTTCCCTCAACGGCGACCGCCGCGACTTCTCGACTACTTGCTGGACGAAAGTTGCCACCCATGGATGCCAAGCCGTGGCTAAGGAAGTCACTCACAGCGGTCAACTCGTTCAGGAGACCAGCGTCTGCCAGTAGTCCCAGAACTGGATGGTGATGAGGGCAGCGATGGCCACGAGCCACACGGTGACCACGGTGGGACCGTAGTGCGCGACGTCGCGTAGCCCCTTGGGCAGTCGCAGACGCCCCGATCTGGCGTTGTGGGTGGTGGTGGCGACGAATGCGGTGATGACGACGACCCAGACGATCATGCAGTAGGGGCACAGGGCGCCGATGCGGTACAGGCTCTGAAAGATGAGCCAGTGGACGAACACGACCCCGAATGTCGTCCCTGCCTGGATGCCCCACCAGAACCATCCCGGCAACGCGGCCCGGGCCAGCAGGACCACACCAATGGTCAGCAGGGCCGTGAACCCGGCGACGCCCAGGATCGGGTTGGGGAACCCGAAGACCTCGGCCTGATCGGTGCTCATGATCGAGCCGCAGGACAGCACCGGGTTGATACTGCAGGACGGCACGTAGGTCGGGTCCGTCAGCAGGGCGATCTTCTCGACAAGCAGCACGAACGCCGCGACCAAGCCGATCAACCCGGTGATCGTCAGCGCCCAGGCCGTGCCCCGCCCAACGTTCGCTGACGGCTCGTCCGGGGCGTTACTTGGTGTGGTCTCAGCCATTGAGGGCTGCGTCGATCTGGTCGCGGAAGTCCTGGACCGAGGAGGGCTGGAGCTTCTTGCCGTTGAGGAAGAACGTCGGTGTCCCCTCGACGCCGAGGTCGATCCCGTCCTTCCGGTCCCGCTCGACCCGGTCTGTGGTGGCCTTGGCCGCCACGGCCTTGTCGTACGCCGCCATGTCCAGCCCCAGCTCCTGGGCGAAGCCCCGGAACAGGGACGCCTTGGAGTCCTGCTGCTCACCCCACGTTTCCTGGGTGTCGTACATGCGCTTGTACATGTCCTCGAACTTGCCTTGCTGGGCCGCTGCTTCGACCGCGACGGCGGCGTTCATCGCGTTTGCGTGGCTGGGGATCGGGAAGTAGCGCACGACGAAGTCGACCTTGCCGGCATACGTGGTGCGCAGCTCCTCCACGACGGGGTATGCCGCCAGGCAGGACTCGCATTCGAAGTCCAGGAACTCGACAAGCACGACTTTGCCCGTGCCGGCCGCACCGAGACGGTGGCTGTCGTCGCGGACGAGTTTGCCCGTCCCCGCCTCCTTGGTGGTGGCGGCGTCGGCGGGGTCAGCGTCCTTGGGTGTGATGGCGACAGCGAGAGCCACGATGGCCGCGAACAGGGCCACGACGACCGCCGAGACGATGGCGTTGCGCTTGACAGGCTTCACAGGTTTTCAACTCCAAGCAGATGGGGTGGCACAGGTGCAGGGATCGTTGGGGCGAACGGGTGAGGGTCCGGTCGGGTTCCGTGACCGTCGCAGCAGCCGTCAGTGCAGGTACTCGAGGAACGGCTCGGGTCATCGGCGGAGGCGCCGACTGCGGACAGTGCCGCGCGGGCGCAACAGTCCTCGCCCTGCCAGTTCTCCCAACCCTCGCGGGCGGCGACGGCAGCGATGATGAGGGCCGCCACGGGGTCGGCCCAGGACCAGCCGAGGGTGGCGTTGAGGACCAGTCCGACGAGTAGGACCGCGGACAGATAGGTGCACAACAGGGTCTGGGTGCCGTCACCTTCGACTGCGCCCGACCCGAGCTCTTTGCCGGTGCGGCGCTGCCACAGGCTCAGGAACGGCATCACGGCCAGTGAGGCGATCGCCAGTCCGATGCCGACAGGGCTGCCTTCGGGCTCGGCTCCGGTGAGAAGAGCGTGCCCGGCCTCGACGGTGAGGTAGGCGGCCAGGGCGAAGAACGAGATCGCGATGAGCCGCTGAGACGTGCGGTCCCTGCTCTCGGGCATGGGGTGGCGGAACTGCCACAGGATCACCAGCCCGGAGGACACCTCCACGAGGGAGTCCAGACCGAACCCGACCAGCGCGGAGGAGCCGGCGATGTTCCCGGCCGTGATCGCGATCACGGCTTCAACCGTGTTGTAGGTGACCGATACTGCGGCCAAGAGTTGGGCGCGGCGCATCAGGGTCGCTCGACGCTCGGGCGTGGCCAGGGTGGTCCAGGTGGTCACCAGGTGACCTCCTGGCAGCCGGTGTGGGTGTCGGGTTCGACCTGCAAGGTGGCGTGTTCGACGCCGAACTGGGTGCGCATGACCGTGCGGGCGGCGTCCAGGACGGCGTGGGCGTCCGCGTCCTCGCCGGTCATCAGGTGCGCGGTGGCCACGTTCATCCCGGAGGTCAGCGTCCACACGTGCAGGTCGTGAACGTTCGTGACGCCCGGGACCGCCGACAGGGCCTGCTCCACCTCGTCCGGCGCCATCCCAGCCGGGGCGTGCTGCCCCAGGACGGTGAGGACTTCGCGGCCCAGCATGATGGCGCGGACGGCGACGAAGACGGCGATCGCCAGCGCGATGCCGGTGTCCCACCACGCGTTGCCGGTGGCGCTCACCATGATCCCGGCCACGATCACACCGACGGATCCGACGGTGTCGGCCACGACCTCGAAGTAGGCACCCTTAACGTTGAGGCTGTCACTGGCACCACCGCGCAGCAGCAGCAGCGCGATGAGGTTGACCACCAGCCCAACGCCGCCGACGATCAGCATCGGACCAGATGAGACCTCGGCCTCCCCGCCGATGCGGCCGATCGCCTCCACTGCGATGTAGACCGAGACCCCGAGCATGAGCAACACGGCAAGCCCAGAGGCGAACACCTCAGCCCGGTAGGAACCGAACGTTCGACGTCCCGTGCTGTCCGGCCGCGTGGCGATGCGAGTCGCCACCAGGGCCGCGCCCAGGGCGACCACATCGGCCGCCATGTGGCCCGCGTCGGAAAGCAACGCCAACGAACCAGAGAGCAGGCCCGCGACCAACTCAACGACGAAGTACCCCGCGATCAGAACGAACGCCAACTGCAATCGCCACCGGTGAGCCCCACCAGCGCTTCCGTGGCTGTGCCCACCGCTCACCGGGACGCCTCCCCAACGTCGATCGTCCCTGCAGCGGCCGTGCCAGCCTCGTGGGCGATGTGCTCCCGGGTCAGGTCCAGCAGCATCCGCACATGCGCGTCCGCGAGCCGATAGAAAACCAGCCGGCCCTCCCTTCGTCCGGTCACCACGCCGGACGCGCGCAGCATCCGCAGGGACTGAGACACCGTCGCCTCCTGAGTGCCGGTCGCCGCGGCGAGATCGCAGACACACAACTCGCCGGCCTCGAGGAGTGCGAACAACAACCGGGACCGGGTCTGGTCACCCAGAAGTTTGAACATGCTTGCGGCCCGAGCCAAGTCCTCAGTTGGCAACGTGGCGTCGAGCACCAACTGAACCTTGGCCGGGTGGACGCATTGGACTGAGCAACCATCCAGACCAATTACCTTCTCATCTGATCGCATGCTCAGATGATATGACAGCCACGGAACGATGGAGAACTGCAAGTCGCCGGCAGGCGGTTACGCCTACGAGCCCGCCATGGTCGCCGCGCAAGTCTGGGTCGTGGTGCAGAACCCAACGATCCTCCACTCGCAAGAGGGAACATGCGGGGCCAGATCGGACCGTCACGGTGGGGCCAAATCACCTTGACATAGTCACACGGTCTTGGCGGCCTTGCCCATGTTGGACGCGGCGACCTTGCCCTCGATGACGGCGACCGGGGTCAGCGGCATCCCCGGGGTGTTGGCTGAGTCGCCGGCGGCGTACACGGCCGGGTTGGTGGTGCTCTGCAGGTGGGGGGCGACGCGTACGCCGTGCTCGTCCCAATCGACCCCGGCCGACTCCAGGTTCAGGCTGCTCAGATCGGGTGTCCGGCCGGCGCCGTGCACGATGAGGTCGAACTCCATGGTCTCGGTGTGGCCAGATCGTTCCACGGTGGCTTGGTAGCCGTTCTGGGACTTCTCGATTGCGGTGATGATGGTCGAGCGCAGCAGTTGGATCCCCGCCTCCGCGCCTCGGGCAATGAGGAGCTCGACGAGGTCCGGGTCGAACCCCTTGAGGGGGCGTGGGCCCCGGTCGATGACGGTCGGGGTGCTGCTCGCACGTGCCGCGATGTGGGCGAACTCGAAGGAGATGAAGCCGCCGCCGACGAACAAGATCCGCGGCGGGAGCGCCGTGAGGTCCAGGAAGTCGGTGCTTTCGACCATGAGCTGGTGGCCGGGGAAGTCCAGTGGGCGCGGGCGGGCTCCGGTCGCGATCAGGAAGTGGGTCGCCTGATAGTGGCTGCCGTCGATCTCGAGACTGTTCATGCCGGCGAATCGGGCGAGCCCGTGCAGGGTGTCGACGCCGTTGCCAGTGAGGCCGTCCTCCATGTTCTGCGGGACCGGGTCGGTGAAGCCGTGCTTGTGCTTCATCAGGTCGGCCCAGTTGATCACCAGGCCGTCGTCGTCGATGCCTTTGCCCCGCATCAGTCGGGCGCTGTCGATGATCTCGGCGCCGCGGCGCAGGATCTTCTTCGGGTCACACCCCCGGAGGGCGCACGTGCCGCCGTAAGGAAGTGCGTCGACGATGCCGACGCTCCAGCCCTGTGATGCGCACTTGTTGGCTGCAGCGACCCCGGCCATGCCGGCCCCGATCACAATGAGGTCGTAGGTGCGGCTCATCGCTTACCCTTCGGCGCCACGCCGAGCGCGGCCCGAAGCTGCTCCAGCGTGGGCGCCCCTGCCAAGCCGTCGGGAGTGCGGTAAACCCGGCACGAGATTCCGACCCCGGCGCCAGGTTCGGCGAAGGCATCCACTCCGTCGACCAAGATGCTGGGTGAGCCATGGAAGCCCAGCCGCTCGGCCTCCTCAAGAGTCTCGACACGGTGATGCCTCACGCTGACGTCGGCGTCGTCTGCGGCGATCGTGGCAAGGCGTTGATCGGCAATCTTCCAGTTCGGGCAGTCGTCGAAGTACAGCAACGTGATATCCATGAGCACGACCGTAAACGTTGTACCGTGGTGCAATGTCAAGCTTGAAGGTGGCGCAGTGCTGATTGGAGAACTTGCCGAGGCGGTTGCCCTACCCACCCAAACCATTCGGTTCTATGAGCGCAAGGGCCTGCTGCCCGATCCCGAGCGCGGCGCCAATGGTTACCGGAACTACGACGGGTCCACGCTCACCCGGCTGTACTTCATTGGGGCTGCGCAGGCAGCGGGGCTCACGCTGGCCGAGATCGGCAGCATCATCGAACTTCGAGACGACGGGACCGCGCCCTGCACGCACGTGGCAGGGCTCATCGAGAACAAGCTCTCCACCGTACGCGCACGGATCGCAACCCTCGTCGCCCTCGAAGCAGAGCTCGATGGGCTCGTCGAACGCAGTCATCGCCTCGATCCCGCTGACTGCTCGGACGGCGAGATCTGCCACATCCTCTCGGTGCCGCGCTAGCAGGTCGCCGAGGGCTCGCAACGCCTGCTCCTGTGCCGACGCTGCCCGTGAGCCGCGTCTTTGTGGGTGCTGTGACGCGTAGCGAATGGCTGATTCTCAGCTTGGAACCGGGGAACGCAGGGACCCGCGAGATGCATGCTGGTCCGCCGAGCTCATCGGTTCGCGCGGCGACTCGGTTGCATGGGGCGGTGCATGCTGGGTGGTTGTCTGCGACTCGGCAGGTCAGGCGCGGTCGGGCTGTCGTGAACCGGGTTGTCATGTGCAGGGGGCGGCAGGAGCCCAATGAGTCGATACCGCAGGTCTTGTGCGGGCTGATCGGAGAGGGGACGGCGATCCGCGGCGGCCCGGGTCACATGTGCCACGTCATGGTTATTGTCGGCCAGCGACTGGAGGACGTATGCGAGTGCCGGCCAATCACTCTGGCTGCTGAGGCCGTGGTGGACCTCGTCGGCGAGGGAGGCCCAACGCCTCACGGGGTCTTGGGCGTGTGCTTGGAGGCGGGCTTGAATCGCCACGGATTCAGCTAGGCGTTCGCTCGCTACCTCCGCTGGGGCGCTGTTCCAACGGGTCGCGGCGGTCCGCAGGTCACCTGTGATGGTCTCGAGGGGGGTCATGGTGCGGCCGCAAACGGTGTTGGCCTGAGCGGCCCAGGATGTCGCTGGGCTAGCTGCGATGATGCTGGCTGCTGCCTGAACGGCGGCGTTGGCAGGCAGGTTGGCGAGCCGTTCGTCAATAAGCGTTGCGGCGAGGGGGCGGGCTCTGTCGAGTAGGTCGAGAAGGGCAGCCGGACCGTGGGTGTGGAACACGGACGCGGGGTCGGCCCCCTCGGGCATGTCGACGGCCAGCGGGTCTGCACCGTGTTGGGCGAGAAGCCAGAAGGCGCGTTCGGCGGCGATGCGACCAGCTAGGTCGGCGTCGGTGGCGACGACCGAGTGGGCGCTCAGCGTGGCGAGCTCTCGGGCCTGCTCATCGGTGAGGGCGGTTCCCAGTGGTGCGACGCCGACGTATCGGCCTTGACTGGTGAGGGTCACGGCGAGGGCGTCGAAAGGTCCTTCGACAAGCACTGGCACCGCACCCTTGTCGAGCAGCTCTGAGATGGCCCCGTACAGCTGCGCGCCTTTGTGGAAGACGACGGTGTCGGCGGTGTTGAGGTACTTCGGTCCGCACCGGTCGTCGTCGGTGAGCTTCGGGTGGCGGCGGGCGACAAACCCCAGGATCTGGTGCTCGTGAGTGATGGGGAGGATGGCGCGGTCGCGAAATCGGTCGATGATGGTTCCGGTGCGCGCGCGGATGGCGAGCCCGGTCTCGAGGAGCTCGTCGTTGGTGACGCCGCGTCCACCCAGATGATCCACCAAGGCAGTCCAGGATGCCGGGGCGTACCCCGCGGAGACGTGAGGACTCGTCCGCCACCCGGGAAGGCGGTCGTCTAGGTAGGCGCCGGCCCAACCGGTGTCCACGCGGGTGGCGTAGAAGTCCATGGCCATGGCGTTGACGAAGGCCAGACGTGCCGGGCCGGCGACGGCGTGGTCCCACGCCGCGGCCCGGTCGAGCATCCGCTGGATCTCCGCGTCGGTGGGTTCCAACACGCCCATGGACTGCCGGTACAGGGCGGCGGCGGCGAGGTCGGTGGCGACATCATCCGCGACTGTGTCCTGGTCCGGACGTGTTTCTTCTCCTTGACTACCGGAGTTGAGTTGGGCCCACTGGTCTGGGGTGGGGGCCTCGACGAGGTGACTTTGGTCGGCGGGCCACCATGGCTCGGCATCCGCGGGCATCTCAGCATCGATGTCCTCTGGTGGGGGCGGCGGGGTCTCGCCCTGGTCGAGGGACGTGGGCTGGTCGGTCAGGACGGACAGGCGCCACACCAGGGCTTGGCACTGGTCGACGTCGACGGCCGGATCAATGGCGCGGGCCATGCCGATGACGCTTGCAAGAGCCTGACCTCGGGCGAGGGCGTGCTCGATGACGGTGACCAGCGACGGCCACCACGGGCTGTCCTGTAGTTGTGCGGCGCGGTCGGGCCCGAGTGCGGTGCCGAGTCGGGCGGTCCAGGTGGGGGTGAGGTCGTGCCGGTCGTCGATCCGGGTGGCGACGGCGGGGGAGAGGTGGCGGCTGATCCGCCACCACAGTGCGGCGGCTACGTGGTCGTCGGGCAGGGCACTCTCGTGGGCGGCGGCTTGGAGGAGGTGGTGGGCGGCCAGGCCTGCGCGGGAGATCGCGGCGAGCCGCTCGGCCAGCACAGGGGTGAACGCGTCGCTGCGGACGGTGGGAGCGATCGCCTCGAGTAGCGGCCCCCACTCGGCCAGTGCGGGGGAGTGTCCGTCGGTAACGCGGGCGTCGAGGGTGTGCTGCCAGAGGGCAGCGGCCTTGGCCGGCTGCTTGGGGCCGGTGGGCCGGTGGTCCGTGCCGGGGACGCCGGTCGCGGCCCGCCAGACGGTGATGTCGGCCAAGGTGCGGGCGTCAAGGCGGCCGCGGCCTTGGCATGCCCAGACGGGGGGCGGCGCGGTGTGGGAACGGTCGTGGACCTGGGTAGCGAGGTCGGTGACGAGGTTCGCACGGGCGGCCAGGTAGGTGCCCCACGTTGGATGGGTGCGCAGGGCGGCGGGGATCCCGGGCAGCCAGGGCAGCGGTCCGGGGCCGGCGTTGCCTAGGCCGGTGTCATCGAGGCGCCAGTCCAGGACGGCGGCGCGGTCGCCGGCAGTGTCGAGCTCGCGGGATCCCACGGCGGTCTGGAGGTGGGTGAGGGGGTCGCCGCCGTGAGCGCCCAGCAGGATCAGGCGGGCGCGCAGGGTCGGCCACGCCGGGTCGTCGGTGATGCCGTCCACGACCCGGTCTGCGCCCGCGTCAAGGCCCGCAATGGTGGACCGTCCGAGGTGGTGCTCGGCGGCGACGTGGAGCGCGTCGACGTATCGTGCGGTGGCGTCGGCGAGCCGGGTGGCGGGGTCGGCCTGCTCCCGCAGCATCGTGGATGCGGAGATGGGGGAGTTGTCGCGGGCGAGGATCCCCTGCAGCAGGTCGATGGCGGTTTGCGGGTGGAGGTTCTCGGGGCGGATGACGGCGTGGGGGTCGCCGTCGCCGACGACCTGCAGGTGGAGATGGTTGGCGTGTCGACCGCGGGTGAGCATCGTGTAGAGCTGCTGTCGGGACTCGGTGCCGGTGGCCAGGCCGTGCATGGTGTCGGCGGAGACGCCTTGGGCGCCGTGGACGGTGGTGGCGTAGCCAAGCTCGGTGGCGCCGGTCACGTACGTGCGGGGGAGGGTGATGACACGCCCGTGACGCGCATGCCGCACCCTCAGCGATCCGTCGACTCCTGCGGCGAGGACGGTCCACCGGTCCCCGTTCTTGACCCAGTCGGTGGCGCTGACCCGCAGCCGGCGCTCGTTGGTGCGGGTGATGACCTGCTCCCCGACGTAGGCGGTGTTCCCGTCCGCCAACCGCACCCCAGCCCCCGAGTTGGTGTTGTTCAGGCGGTGGGCTTGGGCGCGCTGGTTCAGCTCGGAGACCAGCTCGCGGGTGGGGGCGAGCATGATCGAGTCAAGGCCGTTGCCACGGTCACGAGCCCAGGCGGTGAACACGTCGTGGGTGACCACGGCGAGGTCGCCGACGTGGATCCGGTCGCGGTCGAGGTAGAACCCGAGCGCCTCAGGGTGACCGTCGCGCAGCGCCAGGGAGGCGGCGCCTTCGGCGGGGTCGACGAACCGCATCAGCTCGCTCAGGTGCAGTGCTCCGTGGGTGGCGACGATGTCGCGCAGGACCCCGCCGGCGCCGATCGCGGCGAGCTGTTGGTCGTCCCCGATGAGCCGTACGGACCCGCCACGGCCGACCACGAAGTCGACCGCGGCGGCCAGGGACAGGGTGTCGGCCATGCCCGCTTCGTCAACCATCACCAGCGTTCCTGCGCCTATGTTCTCGGCCCAGTCGGGCAGGTCGTGGTCGGCGATGGACCAGGTCAGCTTGGCCAGGGTGTCGGTGCCGGCGCCCAGCTGCTCACGCAGCACCGCGGCCGCAGCAGCGGACGGGGCGAGACCGATGACAGTCCCACCGTCCTCAGCCCATGCGGCCGCAAGAGCCTGCATGGCGGTTGTCTTCCCGGTCCCGGCGGGGGCGATCGCCAGCTGCAGTCGGGCCCCGGAGGTCGCCATCCCACGGACCAGCGCGGTCTGTCCGGCGTTGAGGGTGACCCTGTTCGCGGCCTGCTCCAGCAACGCGATCGCGACCGCGTCCTCGCCTGCTCTGCGACCGTCACAGCGACCCGCCGTCTCGACGAGGCGCTGCTCGGCGGCCAGGATCGCGGCGGCGGTGAACAGGGCCGACCCGGCCGCCTCATAGACGCTGGAGCCGTCGCGGCGGCGCAGCTCCTCGGGTTCGACGACATCGTCCTGGGGGCGGGTGATCCGCACTGAGCGGGCGGTGAGGACCTCCCCGACGAGCAGGTCCACCACCGCCTCCACCTGCTCGGGTGGAAGGTCCACTGCCCGGACCTCACGCTGCGCCTCGGCGCGCACATGCCACACCTGCCACGTCGAACGCCCTCCCTGCAGGGTGTCGAGGATGGTGCTGGCGGTTGAGCGCACCCATGCCGCATCCACCCCCGGGGTGGCAGGTGTGGTCGTGGAGGACAGGGCCGCGGTCACCATCGCGGTCACCGCGTCGGGGCCGCCGAGGACCACTTGGGCCTCTCGTGCCCAAGTGGTGCGTTGCTCGGTCAGGGTGCGCGGTTCGTGCTTGGCGTCACGGGTCTCCAGGGTGGCCTGCTGGGCCAGGTGGATGGACTCGATCACGGTCGGGGGGCGCCCGTGGTCGGACTGGAACGCGGTGGCGAGCTCGCTGCGGCGGGCCTGGATGGAGGCGCGCCGGGTGGACCAGCGCTCGTTCAGGCGCGGGTCGACACCGACGACCTCGCGGATAGGGCGCTTGCTGCGGTCGGTGCATGCCCGCTCGGTGAAAGTGAGCCCGAGCCGGGTCCGCAGGTGCTTCTCGATGGCGGTGTTGTAGGTCTCGGAGGCGGTGACGTTGGCCTTGAACAGCACCCGCCCGTCGATGGCCAGCCACTTCCCGGCCAGGGTTTGCACCTTGTTGGCGACGGCGACGTGGGTGTGTAGGTCGGGATCCCCGGAGCGGGAGTCGCGATGGGTGAACGCGGTAGCGACAAAACCGGTGACGTCGACCTGCCGCACCCCGCGCGCGCCCTCGCGGGTGTAGAGGGCGTGCTTCTCGATGAACGCCAGCGCGTCGCCGACCGCCTCGTGGTGGGCCAGCTCGATCTGGGCGGCGACCTCGCGGGGGGCGACCGCCCACAGGGTGCTGATGCTCTTCACCGGGGAGAAGGTCAGGTCGTAGCCGGCTACCGCGGTGGTGCGCTGGCGGGAACGCTTGGCGATGGTCGCCGCCACCTCGCGGGCGTCGGCTGGGGGGCGGTTGTGCTCGGCAGTGAAGAACTCCACGGCGACCTGGGTGCGGATCTGGGCCCGTTCGTCCACGGTGAGCGGGTAGTCGCGGGGGTGGCCTTGGCTTGCGGCGAGCTCCTCCAGACGTTGGGCGACCTCGAGCCGGAACACGCTGACGTCGCCGGCGTGCACCCGGTACGGCGCGCCCAGCCGGGCAACGCCCTGGTAGTCCTTCTCGGTCAGACCGGGGCCTGCCAGGCGGGCTTGCCGCTTCGCGGCCAGCGGGTGGTGACCGGACCCGAACAGCAGCTGCATCTGCTCCGCGGTGACCTCGTCCCCGACCGCGAGGCCATCGATCCCGACCAGCCCCGACCCGACCCACCGCCCCGGCGCTTCGCCCTTCTCCGCGTAGTAGGTGGCCAAGCCAGGACGGGCGCCCTCGGTGCGGTCATGGGCAGCCACCTGACGGGTCAGGTAGTCATACCCCGACCCCGCCGTCAGCTTGTGAAGGCTCATCGTCACACCCACCAAAGCCACCGACCGCCCTGTAGTGGACAGGTAGCTGAAACTGAAACGACCGGGGGTGCATGAGGTGTGTAGGACATGAGATTGACGGTTTTGGGGGAGGGACGTGACGGCTGGGGGCGTCACGGGGGTAGTTCGCGGTCGGTGGGGTGGGACGGTACTTCGACGTGACAGGTGATGGGTGTCCACAAGTGGGCGGGTCGGTGGCTTTGGGAGGTGCCGGCGATCAGCAAAGGGGAGCAGGGCAGTGAACTCGAACCAGGGGAAGCAGGCCAGGCGGCAGGCGGCGCGTCGCGCGGCGGCAGAGGCTCAGGCGGGCTTGATGCGCCAGCGGCTCGAGCGCGACCGAAGGTGCGCCGCCTTGGGCGTGCAGGTGCTGTCCGCGTTGCGGGAACGCGACGACGTCGTGGCGCGGTTCGAGCGCCAGGCCGGCAATGCCCTGCGTGCGTTGGTCGTGGACGAGGGGGTGGGCGCGGCTGAGGCGGCGCAATGGTGCGCCGGGTCGGTGACCACCCGGGAGGCCGCCCGACTGCGCCGCCTCGCGCAGGCCGCCACCGATGCCGGCGAGCAGTGATCGACGTGCAGGTGGGCGCAGTTCGTGCACAACCACGTGCCGGGGCGTGCGCCGTCCACACATCGACGCAGCCCCTGCGATTCCGTGCGCAGCCGCGCGCATCGTGAAGGAAACGAACCCGTGAAGGAGAGGCCATGAACCCCACACGCCCCACCGCAGGCCCCGACGGCGTGGAGACGCTTCAGCGCGTCGCCCGGTCCCTGATCACCGCAGAGGTCCGCGCCGTCGACCTGCCCGGGACCGACGCTGACCAGTGCGACTTCGCGGTGTGTGCGGCGTTGCTGACCTCGCAGGCGCTGCGGCTGCTGCCAGCGGGGGTCAGCGTCGACGACGTCCCCGCGCCGGCCGAGCGCGACCCGCTGGCACTGCTGCGCAGCGCGGAGCAGCTGATCCGCGCGCACCCGATCGAGGACCTGCCGCCCGGAACCACGGCCCTGGTGACCGACCTACGTGACCTGATCGTCCGGTCCACGCCATGACCGGCCGCGACCACCGCAGCGTCGGAGAGCTCCTCCTGGACGCCGAGCACACCGCCCGCGACGTCCTCATCGACCTCAGCGACCTGAACGCCGCCGCGATGCTGCGCACCTGGCCCGAGGTCGTGCAAACGGCGGCGTCCCTGTGGTCAGTCCTACCCACACCGTCAGTGACCCTGACCGCGAGCTCCTCAGCCACCGACCCGATGGCGCGGGTGGCGGCAATGACCGCGGTCCTGCACCGCGGCAGTCGCAGCGGCCGGTGGCCCGGCCCCGGACCCACTGAGCCCCGGCTGCAAAGCATCGCGGACAGCTTCGCCCGGGCAGCTGAGCTCGTCGACCGACACGGTGCACCCCACTCGGGCAACCCCGCCGTGCGCGCCGACGCCGATGCCGCCCGCACCCGAATCATCCACACCCTGTACCTCACCGCACACGGTGTGCGGCTCGCAGTCCTCGAGTACGTGCGCTCAATTGAGGCCACCCTGAGCCCCCGAAGCAGGATCACCGCGCCAGGCGGCCTCAGCGTCCCCCGATCCTTCCTGAATCGCCTGGACGCGGTGGAGCAGGTCGCAGGCGCCTACGTCACCCGCACGTACCCCGTCGCCCTGGCCGGTGAACACCGCCAGGCCCCGCTCGGCTCACGGGTCGCGACCGCCCTGGCCGCGTGGGACGTGCACGCCCACCGTGCCATCGCCGCGCACCCCACCGCAGGCCACCTGCGCCTGGTCGCCCGAACCCAGGAGCTGGTCCTAGGGCACGCCGCGGTGCTCCTGTCCGCCGCCGCGCACACCGGTGCCATCGACAAGTTCCAGTACGCCACCCGGCTCGAGCAGCCCCTGGATTCGGCTCGGGCCGCATGGGCGGCCAGCGGCCGATCCTGGGCCCAGCTCGCCGCCCACGGCGCCCGCCCTGACCTGCCCGCCCTGACCGGGGCGGCCGCCGAGGCCCGGGCCGCCCTGCGTGAGATCACCGTTGACGGCTCAAGCACGGCCGCCCGTGACGTGATCGTCGCCCGCATCGACCTGACCGCCGCAGCGCGAACCTTGGCGACGGTGCTGTCCTCGTCCACCGACTTGGCCCACCTGATCCACGATGTCGCCACCGACCCGGCCGTGACCTTCCCTGCCCGGGCCGTCAACGCCGCCGCGATCGCTGCGAGCACCACCCCCAGAGGTGGCGTTGTTCCAGGCAGCGGCGACGCCGCCCATGTCGGGATCAAGGACCTGACCTCGAACCGGGAGATCCCTCTCACCCCGGTGGTTCGCGACCGAGAGGCCCACCGCGCCGAACAGTTGATCACCGCCAACCAGGCCGCCGCGCACGCCGGGGTATGGCTGCCGAGGCCGACCATGTCCACGTCATCGCCCAAGGTCAGGATCCCTGCGTCTGGATTGAGGCTCCCGCAGCCGGTGCGTGCACGGTCACGATGAGACGGACCGGCATGGCCTCCGGTCATCCCGGCCGCGGCCTGAACGCGGTGGGAATCCCCGATCGCGGGACGGGGCATTCGGGCCGGCACGACCATGCGGCCGAGCCACCGGTAGACGGTCCACGGAGCGCCCGTCCGATCACCTGCGCAGCGTGACCCAATAGTCCCAGAACTGGACCAGGATGAGTCCGGCGATGAGCACGAGCCATACGGTGACCACGCTGGGGGCATAGGACCCGATGTCTTTGGTTGGCGGTGGAAGTGGGAGCCGGCCGCTCGTGGCGTTCTGGGCGGTTGCCGCGACGAACGCGGCGATGACTGCGATCCACACGACCATGCAGTAGGGGCACAGCGCCTCGATGCGGTAGAGGCTTTGGAAGATGAGCCAATGCACGAACACGACCCCGAAGGTCGTCCCGGCTTGAATGCCCCACCAGAACCACCCTGGCAACGTCGCCCGGGTTAGTAGGACCACGCCGATGGTCAGGAGGGCGGTGAACCCTGCGACGCCGAGGATGGGGTTGGGGAAGCCGAAGGCTGCGGCTTGTTCGGTGTTCATGACCGAGCCGCAGGACAGTACCGGGTTGATGCTGCACGAGGGCACGTAGGCCGGGTCCTTGAGCAGAGCGATCTTCTCCACCAGCAGGGTGAACGCTGCGGCCAGTCCGACGAGCCCGGTGATCGTGAACGCCCATGCTGTGCCCCGTCCCGCTTGGCTTACTGCCTCTGCCCGAACGGGCGGTGGGGCCTGCATGGTCTCAGCCATTAAGGGCGGCTTCGATCTTGTCGCGGAAGTCCTGCGTCGACGTCGGTTCGAGTTTCTTGCCGTTCAGGAAGAAGGTGGGTGTTCCCTGCACGCCGAGGTCGAGACCGTCCTGCCGGTCCCGCTCCACCCTCTCCAGAGTCGCCTTGTCGGCAACGGCCTTGTCGTAGGCAGCCATGTCGAGACCCAGTTCCTGCGCGAAGCCGCGGAACACCGAGGCCTTGGACTCCCGCTGCTCACCCCAGGCGGCCTGAGTTTCGTACATGCGCTTGTACATCTCCTCGAACTTGTCTTGCTGGGCTGCGGCTTCGACGGCGACAGCGGAGTTGACCGCGTTGGCGTGGCTGTCAATGGGGAAGTAGCGCACGACGAAGTCGACCTTGCCTGCGTACGTGGCCCGCAGCTCCTCCACGACGGGGAACGCGGCACGGCACGACTCGCACTCGAAGTCCAGGAACTCGACGAGGACGACTTCGCCTGTTCCTGCAGCTCCGAGACGGTGGCTGTCGTCGCGGACGAGTTTCCCGGTCGCCGTCCCGGTCGCGGCATCGGCAGGGTCGGCGGGGTCGGCGGTTTTGGCGCCCAGAGTCAGCGCAGCAGTGACGAGCGCGACGAAGGTCGCGACGACGAGTGACGAGACGATGACATTGCGTTTCACGGCGTTGGTCTTCGGGGCTTGCATGGGTCACATCTCCAAGGCAGGGGAAGGGCTCGCTCGGCGAACGGGTGAGGGCTAGGTCAGGTTCCGGTTGAAGTCACGGCGGCTTGGTTCAGCGGTCAGCGAGGATCTCAGCGAGGTCCGTGGGGAGGGGCATCGGCGCCATCAGTGGAACGGTCGCACGGCCGGTGTTGCCCTCGGGGTAGCGCCCGAGGGCCGATCCAGGAGCGGCGACCAGGAGCCGGACGAACTGACCGATCGTTTCTCGCCGGTCACGGTCCCTCCACGCCGCGCGAAGCATGACGCCGTGCGCCTGCGTGTGCGGCCAGGGCCATGGCTGGGAGAGGATGTGGGCCCGCTCCAGCGCCGCCCAACGCTGCTCGCTCGTCGCCGACCTCCGCGCCTTGCGTAGTTCCGCCTCGAACGCCGTCCGCACGGCGGCGGGCATCCGGCGGCTCATTGCCGATCCTCGCCCCGGGAGAGCGTCACCGGCGCAGGTTCGCGCTCCGCTTTGGTCCGTTCGCCGCCTTCAGACGGTGCCGAGGCGCAACACGCGTCGTCGGCGCAACCGGTGGCACCGGCGGAGCCCTCCCTCACGGCGGAGAGGGCCGCGGGGGTGCAGCAGTCGTCCCCCTGCCAGTTCTCCCAACCCTCGCGGGCGGCGACTGCGGCGATGATCAAGGCTGCTACCGGGTCGGCCCAGGTCCAGCCGAGGGACGCGTTGAGCACCAGACCGATCAGGAGCACTGCGGACAGGTAGGTGCACAGCAGGGTCTGGGTGCCGTCACCTTCGACGGCTCCGGAGCCGAGCTCGCGACCGGTCCGTCGCTGCCACACGCTCAGAAACGGCATGACGGCGAGAGAGGCGATCGCCAAGCCGATGCCGATGGGGCTGCTGTCCGGCTGGGCTCCGGTGAGCAAGGCGTGCCCGGCCTCGACGGTGAGGTAGGCGGCCAGGGCGAAGAACGAGATCGCGATGAGGCGTTGAGAGGTGCGTTCTCTGCTTTCGGGCATGGGGTGCCGGAACTGCCACAGGATCACCAGCCCGGAGGACACCTCGACGAGGGAGTCCAGGCCGAACCCGACGAGTGCGGAGGATCCGGCAATGTTCCCGGCCGTGATCGCGATGACGGCCTCGACCGTGTTGTAGGCGACGGATGCGCCAGCGAGTAGTTGCGCGCGGCGCATCAGAGTCGTCCGGCGGGCGGGCGTTGCCAGGGTGGTCCATGTGGTCACCAGGTGACCTCCTTGCATCCGGTGTGAGTGTCGGGTTCAACCTGGAGGGTGGCGTGCTCGACGGCGAACCTGGTCCGCATGACCGTCCGGGCGCTGTCCAGGACGGCGTGTGCGTCGGCGTTGGTGTCGGTCATGAGGTGTGCTGTGGCGACGTTCATTCCGGATGTGAGGGTCCACACGTGGAGGTCGTGGACGTTGGTGACCCCAGGAACGGCCGCAAGCGCGTGCTCGACATCATCCGGGGCCATGTCTGCTGGGGCGTGTTGGCCGAGCACATTCAGGACTTCGCGGCCCAACATGACGGCACGCACAGCGACGAAGACCGCGATGGCCAGGGCGATGCCGGTGTCCCACCACGCGTTACCGGTGGCAGCCACCATGACCCCGGCGACAATGACGCCGATCGAGCCGACGGTGTCAGCGACCACCTCCAGGTAGGCGCCCTTGACGTTGAGGCTCTCGCTGGCTCCTCCGCGAAGCAAGAAGAGCGCGATGAGGTTGACCACCAGTCCGATGGCGCCCACGATCAGCATTGGTCCGGAGGCGATCTCGGCGTCGTCGCCGATGCGTCCGATGGCCTCGACGGTGATGTAGACCCAAACGCCGAGCATCAGCAGGACGGCCAGCCCGGACGCGAAAACTTCGGCGCGGTACGAGCCAAACGTTCTCCGGCCGGTGCTGTCCGGGCGCGTCGCGATGCGAGTCGCCACCAAGGCTGCACCCAAGGCTACGACATCAGCGGCCATGTGCCCGGCGTCGGACAGCAACGCCAAGGAGCCCGAGATCAACCCTGCAGCGAGCTCGACGACGAAGTAGCCCGCGACGAGGACGAACGCCAGGCGCAACCGCCACCTGTGCGCTCCAGCTGCGTGCCCGTGACCGCCACTCATGTGCGCACGTCGGCCGGGACGGCGGCAAGGCCGCGGGCGCCGTCGACGTCATGGGCGATGTGCTCACGGGTCAGGTCGAGCAACATCCGCACATGGGCGTCCGCGAGCCGGTAGAAGACGAGGCGTCCCTGCCTGCGGCCTGTGACGACACCGGACGCGCGCAGCATCCGAAGGGACTGGGACACCGTTGCCTCTTGGGTGCCTGTCGCGGCGGCCAGATCGCACACGCACAGTTCGCCCGCCTCCAGAAGGGCGAACAACAGTCGCGCGCGAGTCGGGTCACCGAGCAGCTTGAACATGGCAGCCGCGCGGTTCAAGTCGTCCATCAGCAGCGTGGCGTCCAGCACGAGTTGCACCTTCTCCGGGTGGACGCACTGCACCGAACAGCCATCCAGTCCAATTATGGGGTCATCTGAGCGCATGATCAGATGTTAGACCCGATCTCCCCCCGCGCCAAAATGGCGTCAGATCGGCATCTGGAACCCCGACACGAGCTCTGCTTGGAGCCATCGTGTGAGCGCCTCCCACAGTCCCGTGAGCAAGAGAAGGCCAACGAGAATGAGCTGGGGTTCATGGTCGAGGCCGAGAGGGTCATGACCGCAGCAAGCGTCGGGCCGGTGCACGGCGCCCAGTCGAGCCCGAAAACAGAGACGCGCATCTTCAGCGAACCTTCACGGGAAATGCGACTGTGCAACGCGGGTCCGGCGAGGAGGGTTGTGTCATCGAACCCGACACCAAGCGTCACCCATTGTGGGTACGACGAACCTTGTATCAAGGGTCAGCGCTTCCGGACCTCTCCGGAAACGCGGTGGCAACCAGCCACGAAACATCCACGACAAGAAGGAACGTCACATGACGCGCTTCGCACTGAGACTTGCTTCCGCAACAGCATCCGTTGCCCTCGGGGTGGTTCTGGCATCCACCTCGGCATCGGCCGCACCTTCTGACGCCGCCACGTACGGCCAGCATGTTCGAGAATGCGCCCAGTCCATGGGCTTCGACCAGACCCACAACCCCGGCATGCACCGTGGCAGCTCGATGTGGGACCCCTCCCACACCTGCTGACGCCCAGACACCACGAGCCGACGGTGCCGTCGCACCGTCGGCTCATGGTCGGCGCCCGCTCCCCGAAGGCGGCGGGCGATGAACGCGGTCGGGTCGCCCGAAGATCCAGGCCGCGACGACCTGATCGTGCTCCGTCGGCCAGCACGCGTAGGAACGGCCAGACCAGGTAGCCAAGCAGGAGGTGCTGGAGCTGTTCGTCCAGTCCTAGCGTGTGGGACTGAAGCGGCGCAGTCGCAGGCTGTTGCTGACCACGAACACGGAGCTGAACGCCATGGCAGCGCCGGCGATCAGCGGGTTGAGCAGGCCCAACGCCGCGAGAGGCAAGGCGGCCACGTTGTAGGCGAAGGCCCAGAACAGGTTGCCCTTGATCGTGCGCAGGGTGGCGCGTGCGAGCCTGATGGCGTCAGGCGCGGCCCGTAGGTCACCGCTGACCAAGGTGAGGTCCGAGGCCTCGATGGCGACGTCAGTGCCGGTCCCCATCGCGAGTCCGAGGTCGGCTTGGGCGAGCGCGGCGGCGTCGTTCACCCCGTCGCCGACCATGGCGACCACGGCGCCTGCGTCCTGTAGGCGCTTGACGACGTCGACCTTGTCGGCAGGGAGAACTTCGGCGATCACGTCGTCGTGATCGATGCCGACCTGCGTCGCAACTGCTCGCGCCGCCTTGGCGTTGTCACCGGTCACGAGGATGGGGCGCAGTCCGAGGTGGCGGAGCTCGGCGATCGCCTGGGCGGAGGTGTCCTTGATGGTGTCGGAGACGACGATGACGGCGCGTACGCGGCCGTCCCAGGCGACCCACACCGGGGTGCGACCTTCATTCTCCGCTGTCTCAGCGAACGCCTCCAGCTCGCCCGGAACGTGCAGCGACCACTCGTCAGCCAGCCATGACCGTCGGCCCACCATGGCCGCGTGAGCACTGACGGTGCCGGAGACTCCGTTGCCCCCATGGTTGGTGAAGTCCTCCACCGGAGCGAAGTCGATCCCGGCGTCACTGGCGTGCCTGGCGATGGCGCGAGCGATGGGGTGCTCGGAAGCGTCCTCCAACGGACCGGCGATCGACAGGACCGTCGCGAGGTCCTCGTCGGCGGCTGGGTGAACTGCGGCGACGCCCATGTGCCCGGTGGTGACCGTGCCCGTCTTGTCGAGGACGATCGTGTCGACACGACGGGTCGACTCGAGGATCTGGGGCCCCTTGATGAGGATGCCGAGCTGGGCGCCGCGACCGGTTCCGACGAGGAGTGCCGTAGGGGTTGCGAGGCCGAGGGCGCATGGGCAAGCAATGATGAGCACCGCTACTGCCGCGGTGAAGGCTGCCGTGGCTGAGCTGCCCGTGATGAGCCACGCCGCGAGGGTGAGCAGCGACAGCCCGATGACGATCGGCACGAACACGGCAGACACGCGGTCAGCGAGGCGTTGGACCTCGGCCTTGCCGTTCTGGGCGTCCTCCACGAGCCGTGCCATCTGGGCCAGCTGGGTGTCCGAGCCGACGCGTGTGGCGCGTACGACGAGTCGGCCGCCGGCGTTCACGGTGGCGCCGACCACGGGATCTCCCGGGCCTGCCTCGACGGGAACGGACTCACCGGTCAGCATGGAGGCGTCGACGGCGGACCTGCCGGACTCGACCTTGCCGTCGGTGGCGATCTTCTCGCCCGGGCGGACGACGAAACGGTCGCCAACGCTCAGCTGCGCGACCGGCATACGGACTTCGGTGGGTCCGGAGGGACCGTCGCGCAATACGGCGACGTCCTTGGCGCCCATGTCGAGCAGTGCGCGAAGTGCGGCGCCGGAGGTGCGCTTCGCACGGGCCTCGAAGTAGCGGCCGGCCACGATGAAGGTGGTGACCGCCGCCGCGACCTCGAGGTAGATGTGCGGCTCGGTTGCACCGTCGGACCGGCTGGGCAGTAGGTCGAAGGGCATTCGCATGCCGGTCATCCCTGCGTGGGTGAAGAACAGTGCCCACAGGGACCACAGCCATGCGGCGCCGACGCCGACGGAAATCAGCGTGTCCATGGTCGCGGCGCGGTGGCGGAGGTTCGTCCAGGCTGCCCGGTGGAACGGCAGCGCGCCCCAGACGACGACGGGGGATGCGAGTGTCAGGGAGAGCCACTGCCAGTTGTCGAACTGCAGGGCCGGGATCATCGACATCAGTAGCACGGGGATAGTCAGGACCGCCGAGACGGTGAGGCGCTGTCGCCACGCGGCGGCCTCCTCGTCCTTGGTGCGCTGTGCGGCGTCCTCGACGGGTTGGCCCTGAACCGGCGGGGTGGGGAGGGCAGCGGTGTATCCGGTGGCCTGGACGGTCGCGACCAGATCGTCAGGCTCCACGTCGGTCGTGAAGTGGACCTTCGCCTTCTCTGTCGCATAGTTCACGCTGGCGTTGACGCCCGGCATCTTGTTGAGCTTCTTCTCGATGCGGGCCGCGCACGAGGCACAGGTCATGCCGCCGATCACGAGCTCGACCTGCCGGTCGTGCTGCTGAACGTCGTGCGTGCTCATGGTGCTGTCCTTCCCCGGGCCCGGCTGGGCCACACTGTGTCGTTACTCGCGGGCGAGGTGGTAGTCGCCGGCCTCGTCGAGGGCCGCAGCGACCTGCTCGTCCGTGAGAGGGGTCGTGGCGTCCACCGTCACGGTGGAGGAGCCACCGGCGACGAGGTCGACATCGACGTCGGTGACGCCGGGGAGGTCCTTCAGCTCGCTGGTGACCGCGGACACGCAGTGGCCGCAGGTCATGCCGGTGACGGCAAAGGTCTGGGTGTTCATGGTGGTCTCCCTGCTTGAAGGGGCGTTGTCGGGTGCGGACGACGTCCCGCCGCAGCACGCGCAGCCGTTCGACTGCGCCAGCGGCAGGGACATGTCAGGAGTGTTTTGCGACATCGGGTTTCGCTTTCTGTATGGGCGTTGGGCTACGAGCGGACGAGTCGCGCTATCGCGGCAGAGGCCTCGTCGATCTGGCGGTCGAGGTCTGACGTGGTCCCTGCCGCTGCATGGGATATGCAGTGGCGAAGGTGGTCGTCCAGAAGGCCGAGGGCTACTGCTTTAAGCGCTTTGGTGGCCGCGGAGACCTGGGTGAGGATGTCGATACAGTAGGTATCGGACTCCACCATCTTCTGCAGGCCGCGGACCTGACCCTCGATCCGCCGCAGCCGCCGCAACTGGTCGTCCTTGCTGTCGATGTAGCCCGGCACGACCCGGGCTGGACTCTTCTCGCTCATACGCTCCTCCACCATGTCGACAGGTCCAACATACCCTCCAGGGGTAATATTCCGAGAGGTGCTGTGGGTGGGATTTCGCTCTTGCGTCGCGGTCGCGGGATAGCGGCCCGCATCACCGTCGTTGCTTCAAGGTCGGCGGAGCAGGGCGTGCATGTGCGGATCTTGCCCCAGTGGTGCGCCGAGCTGCTGAGACAGCTGCGGTCGGCGATCGGCGTGCTTTGGTCACGTGGCTCCTCGCCGTGTCGTGTAGCGCTCAGTCTGGTGAGGGCAACCGAGGAGTTCGTCGGAGGTCCTATGAAGTTTCAGTGAAGCCCACACAGGTGTGCCGCGGCCGGCCCACCTGGCTACGCCCGGTCGAGGGGAAGTCGGAGTGTGAACTCGGCTCCGCCGCCGGGGCCAGGGCTGGAGGCGGACAGGCCTCCACCATGGGCTTCGACGAGCGCCTTGCTGATGGTCAGGCCGATACCGCTACCACCGCGCACGCGGCTGCGGGCCGGGTCGGCGCGGTAGAACCGTTCGAAGACGTGGACCAGATGGTGGGCGTCGATGCCTTCGCCGTTGTCGGTCACGGTGATCTCGACCCAGTCGGGGTCGGGCTTGCGTACCGCGACTCGAACCCGTCCGCCGGGAGGCGTGTGCTGGAGCGCGTTATCGAGCAAGTTGGCGAGCACCTGGGCCATACGGTCCGGGTCGACCAGGACGGTGCCCGTAGGCCGGGTGTCCACGTCGAGGGCGATCTGTTTTACGTCGTACGCGTTGTGTGCAGCCGCTGTTGCCGACTCGACCAGGGTGGTCGTGTCCGTGGGCACCGGTCGGAGGTCGAGCCCGCCTTCCTCCGCACGGGCGACGGCCGTGATGTCCTCGGCCAGTCGCTGGAGGCGTGTCGTGTTGCCGTGCAACACCTCAAGAGTGGCGTGGTCGAGACTGCGTATGCCGTCCTCGATCGCCTCCAAGTGGGCCTCGATGCTCCCCAGCGGGGTGCGCATCTCGTGCGCGAGGTCGGCCAGCAGGCGACGACGGGTGGTTTCTACGTCTCCGAGGCGCTGTGCGAGGTCGTTGATGGTGGTGGCGAGCTGGTCGAACTCAGCGCCTAGACCGGGGCTCGGGACCTGTGACTGGTAGTTCCCGCCAGCGATCCTGGAGGCGGAGTGGGCGACGGCGGCCGTGGAGCGCTGCACGCGCCGGGTGAAGAATGCCGTCACCCCGAGGGCGAGGAGAACGGAGGCGGTCAGTGCGACGCCCAGCGAGATGAGCAGGGCAGACCCGAACGCCTCCTCAACGTGGGCGGCCTCGCTGGGGGAGTGACCGACTCCGGCCTGTTGCAGGTGGTCATGGAAGATGCTTGGCCCGACGACGGATGCGACAAGCCACGAGGTCACGGCGCAGGCGACCAGCACGAGGGTCTGCGCGATGAGCAAGCGCGGCGCCAAGCCGGCCCGGCCGAACCCCCGTGCCTCCCTCCGAGTTCGTGTCATTCTCCCGTCCCCATTCGGTACCCAATGCCACGCACCGTCCGGATGAAGCGGGCGGCTCCAGCGTCGTCGCCGAGCTTGCGCCGCAGATGGCCGATGTGAACGTCAACCAAATGGTCGTCGCCCACCCACGTCCCGCCCCACACCTGGTCGATGAGCTGTCGTCGGCTGAAGGCCATCCCAGGTCGCTCTGACAGGACGGCGAGCACGTCGAACTCGGTCCGGGTCAACGACACCGGCTGATCGTCGAGCCAGACGTCGCGTCCGATGGGATCGATGGCCAGTGTCCCGAACCTGCGCAAGGTAGGGCCGTGATTCGCGCCGTCGATGGGGCGAGGACGGCGCTGCATCGCTCGAAGTCGTGCCACGAGCTCGCGCGGGCTGAACGGCTTGGTCATGTAGTCGTCTGCGCCGACTGACAGCCCGATCAGGGTGTCGAGCTCGTCCGCCCGTGCGGTCAGCATGACCACGTAGGCGTCGGAGAAGGTGCGCAGCTGACGGCACACCTCGATCCCGTCCTGACCCGGCAGTCCGAGGTCGAGCACCACCACGTCGGGGTCGAACCCGCGAGCCGCCTGCACGGCTGCCACGCCGTCATGGCTCAGGCGGACCTCGTAACCCTCGTGTTCCAGGTAGTTGCCGATGAGGGTCGCCATGGGCAGGTCATCCTCGACGACCAGCGCCCGGACGCCGCGCGACGGTGTTCGGGGGCCAAGTTTCCCGCTTGCCGTGTCGTGGACCATCAGCCCATCGTGCAGGACGCGATCGCCCGGACCCGACCGGACTCCTCAGCCTGAGCGCTTCTTCAGCGAACCTTCACAGAACCGCAGCCGCGTGAACCGGGTCGCTGTTCGACAGTGGGGCATCGAGAACGAAGGAGCTGAGGACAATGATGTGGAACGACGGCATGGGTTGGACGGGATGGCTGTTGATGAGCCTGACGGCCATCGCCTTCTGGGCACTGGTGGTTGTTGCTGTCGTGGCCCTTTTCAGGGGTACCCGCAGTGATCCCCAACAGGTCCGGGACGGGAGCGACGAAGCCCGTCGCATCCTCGACCAGCGCTTCGCGCGCGGTGAGATCGACACCGACGAGTACCGCGCCCGCCAGGTCGTGCTGCGCTCGACGCACTGAGACCACCGTCCGACGAAGCCACCCCTGAGGAGGCGCGGAGCATGCCCGCCATCAGCAGACGTACCGTCCTGCTCGGCTCCGCTGGCGGACTGCTGACTGTCGGTGGCCTGGCAGCGTGCAGCACGTCCTCCGGGACAGCGGTCACCTCCTCGTCCAGGGCCGTCGAGACAGCCGAGCGGGGGCGGCGGGCGGCGGGCCAGCGCACCGTCACTGCGCGTCTGGCCCCGCGCCAGGCAACGTTGGACCTGGGCGGTCCCGTGGTGCGCAGCTGGGCCTATGGGGACGGTGTGCCCGGTCCGCTGCTGCGGGCCACGGCGGGGGACAGGGTGGTGGTCACGGTCGACAACGCCCTTCCCGAATCGACCAGCGTGCACTGGCATGGCGTGGCGCTGCGTAACGACATGGATGGTGTACCCGGGATGACCCAGAACCCCATAGGGGCCAACAAGCAGTTCACCTATGACTTCACCGTTCCTGACCCGGGCACGTACTTCTACCACCCGCACTCGGGAGTGCAGCTCGACCGAGGGTTGTACGGCGTACTGGTGGTGGATGACCCGGCCGAGCCCGGCGCCTATGACGCGGAATGGATCGTCGTCCTCGACGACTGGGTGGACGGCACCGGACAGACACCCGACGACGTGCTCGCCGCACTGCGGAAGGGCGGCGCGGGCGCGGGCGGTATGGACCACGGCTCCATGGGCGGGATGCCGATGGGAGGCCTGGGCGGGGACATGCAGTCACCGCTTATCGGTGGCGCCGGTGATGTCGCCTACCCCCACTACCTCATCAACGGACGGGTACCTGCCTCTCCCGTCACCTTGAGTGCGAAGCCCGGCCAGCGCGTGCGGATCCGCATGATCAACGCGGCGTCGGACACTGCCTTCCGGGTCGCGGTCGGTGGACATCGCCTGACAGTGACGCACAGCGACGGCTTCCCTGTGGCCACGACCGAGACGGACGCGTTGCTGGTCGGGATGGGCGAGCGCTTCGACGTCCTCGTGACTCTGGGCGATGGGACCTTTCCGCTGGTCGCATCCGCCGAGGGAAAATCCGGCCAAGGGATGGCCCTGGTTCGCACAGCGGGCGGTGAAGCCCCCTCTCCCAACGTGAAGCCCACCGAGCTGCGCAAGCACGTCGTTCTCGGCACTCAACTGCGCGCCGCACCCCAGGTCGCCCTGCGCTCCCGACAGGTCGATCGCAAGCACGACCTGGTCCTGGGCGGGTCAATGAGGAACTACCGGTGGACCATCAACGGAAAGACCTTCGACGACGCAGACCCGCTCGGGGTCCGGCAAGGCGAGCGGGTCAGGCTGCGGTTGCGAAACATGTCGATGATGTTTCACCCCATGCATGTCCACGGCCACACCTTCGGACTCCGCGAGACAGGGGCACGCAAGGACACCGTGATCGTCCGGCCCATGGCGGCCGTCGAGGTCGACCTCGACGCTGACAACCCCGGGCAGTGGGCGACCCACTGCCACAACATCTACCACGCCGAGGCCGGCATGATGACGACCCTGTCCTACCGTGGCTGACCGGAAGCCCAGCCGCCTGGCAGCCGTCCGGGATGCCACCGGCACCGTCATCGGTTCCGTTCTCGGGCTCATCCCTCACGTCCTGCACCACGTCGGTCTGATCGCGGGTACCGCGTTCCTGACCGGAGCGGGCGGTAACGCGGCGCTCTACCTCGTAGGCCTGCTCCTGTCGATCCCGATGCTCAGGCGCATCCACCGCAGGTTCGGGTCGTGGCGTGCACCGGCGATCGCGATCGCCGTCTTCACAGCCATGTTCCTCGTCTCGGCTCTTGTTGTAGGGCCCGCCATCAGCGCCGACAGCGCCCCGACCGATGCGCCGAGCCCTGGCCCAACGCCAACGGTGCAGCACACCGAGCACCACACGTAAAGCCTTCAGCAAACCTTCACCAAGGGCCCGCGGCTACCTCTACTTCGGTGGACCACGGTGGAGATGGAAGAAGGGAAGGACAACATGGGCATCGAAAGACCCTCCGTGAACATCACCCCCGCTGAACGCATCGCCAGAATCGTCGTTGGCGCAGCAGCCGTACTTGCGGCTGTCTTGCTCCTCCAGGACGCCGGCTCCGGCCTCGCGGTGATCCTTAAGGCCCTGCTGGGCCTCGCCGGGCTCGACCTCGTGGTTACCGGCGCGACTGGCCACTGCCCGCTGTACAAGAAGCTGGGGCACGTCCCAGCATCACTGAAAGGACGACCGTCATGAGCACCACACCGAACGGCGACCGCCCGCTGGTTCACTGGCATGACGAGACGTCCACGGCGGCAAGGACAACTGAGCAGATGCCTGACCATCCCGAGGACCGACGCTCGGAAGAACCTCACGGTCATGGTCGCGGTCACGGTCTCATGATGCTGCTGTGCTGCGTTCCCATGCTGCTGATCGTCTTTGCGCTCGTGGCTACCGGCGCTGCGGGCACGGGCGCCATCGCCTACGCACTCCTGTGCACGGCCATGATGGCCGCGATGATGTTCTTGATGCCAGGCCATCGGCACTGATCGGAACAGATACCCCCAGGGGGCAGGCTGCCTCCCTGCCGACAACGCGCATCTGAACACCCCTAAGCGCCTGCAGCCCCTACCTGGAGGTTTCAGCGCGGCTGGACAGTCGGGTAGTAAGTGACCCAGTTCCGTGGGGTAGTGGTTTTCGTCCGAACCCTGATCCAACGTTGAGGAAATCGACGTCGTTCATCTGAGGCTCGTGGCGCAGGGTGCGGAGATAGCGGATCACGGTGCGCCCGCGAGCCGCCGCCCAGACTATGTCAACCTCAGTTGGCCCCGCTGTGACGTCCCCATTTGGCCCCACTGATGGCCGGGCTCGTCGCCCGCTCACGGGGAGCCGTGGGGTTGTGAGGTCACGCAGAAAGTGCGTAGCTGCTCAGACGTGAAGAAAACTCTCTCCTCCTTGCTTTAGAATCTGCGTATGAGTGCAGATGCGCGAGTGGCTTCCCTGCCGAGCGAGCAGGTGGAGTTGGCCGTCGAGGTCTTCCGAATGCTCTCCGACGGCACGCGGATCAGGGTGCTATGGGCTCTGCTTGAGGCTGAGTTGTCGGTCAACGAGCTCGCTGAGGCTGCGGGCAAGCCTGCACCGGCGGTCTCCCAGCATCTGGCGAAGCTGCGCATGGCACGGCTGGTGAGGACGCGACGCGACGGCAACCAGGTCTTCTACCGTTTGGAGAACGACCACGTGGCCAACCTCGTGCGGGACGCGGTCCACAACGCCGAACACGCGAGCGACGGTGTGCCCAGCCACCATCGGGGAGCGGCAACCGAGATGCGCGAGGCCGCCCGATGACTGCCTCGCACGACCACGACCACGACCACAACCACGACCACGATGCCGGGTGGTGGGGTCGGATCCGGCATGCTGCGGCCCCGCACTCACACGATGCCGCGGACTCCATCGATTCCGCGCTGGCTTCGAGTGAGCGTGGGATCCGGGCCGTGAAGATCAGCCTCGTCGGGCTGATGGTGACGGCTGTCCTCCAGGTGGTTGTGGTGACCTTCACCGGTTCGGTTGCGCTGCTTGCCGACACGATCCACAACTTCTCGGATGCACTGACCGCGCTCCCGCTCTGGTTCGCGTTCGTCCTTGGTCGTCGCGCCGCCACAAAGCGGTACACCTACGGGTACGGACGAGCCGAGGACTTGGCCGGTCTGTTCGTCGTCGCGATGATCGCCCTGTCGGCGGTCCTCGCTGGTTGGCAGGCGATCAGCAGGCTCGCGGACCCGTCACCGATCAGCCATCTCGGTTGGGTCGCGGTCGCGGGCTTCATCGGCTTCTTGGGGAACGAAGCAGTCGCCCTATACCGCATTCGCGAAGGCAAGGCCATCGGCTCGGCCGCCCTCGTGGCCGACGGACATCACGCCCGCACCGACGGCCTCACCTCACTCGCGGTACTCGTGGGTGCAGGTGGTGTCGCGATCGGCTGGGACTGGGCGGATCCCGTCATCGGCTTGGTCATCACGGCGGCGATCTTGCTGGTCCTGCGCACCGCCGCCCGGGACGTGTTCCGCCGACTCATGGACGGTGTCGAACCCGAACTCGTCGACGCCGCCGAGCAGGCGTTGTCCCAAGTCGAGGGCGTGCGAGGGGTTCGTCGTGTCCGGATGCGGTGGATCGGTCACGAGATCCACGCCGACGCCGACCTCGCGGTGGACCCGCACGCCAGCCTCGGGCAGGCCCACGACATCGCCCACCGCGCCGAAGACGATCTCGTGCGCGCCGTTCCCAAGCTCGCCGCTGCGGTCGTCCATGCCTATCCCGAACACGCGAAGGCGACCCACGTGGAGGCCGCTGACTGAGGTCGGGCCAAGGAGTGTGTTAGCGACCTCTTGAGCACCTCCTCGATCAAGGAACTCAGTTGGAGACGGCCACCCCTGCGGAGCGTCGGGTGTCGGCGACTCCGGTAACCGCTCGCGCTTCCCAGTCGATGGCCAGGGCCTGCACCGATCCCCAGGAGGCCCGGTAGGACTTCGGC
Organism: Janibacter sp. HTCC2649; assembly: GCF_000152705.1. Lineage (GTDB taxonomy): Bacteria > Actinomycetota > Actinomycetes > Actinomycetales > Dermatophilaceae > Knoellia. Next base: position 220,148 of record NZ_CH672413.1, read on the forward strand.
ATGACCTTGGTGCGGTAGCCCAGTTTCTGCAAGGCGGCGACATGCCGGTTGGACTCGAGCCGCATGAGCCCGTTGTCGAGTTTGAACCTGGGTGCCGGGACAGCCTGGTCGAGGTTTTGGCCCAGCAGCACCCACTGCAGGACCACGGACGCGGTGGTGTTGGGGATCTGGCTGCCTCCGGGTGCCCCGATGACCAGGGCCGGCCGGCCGGTGCTGTCCAGGACCATGGAGGGGGAGCTCCAAGTGACGGACCGTCGACCGGGCTGCGGACGGTTGGCTGTCGTGTTGCCGATGAGGTCGAAGCGGCCCAGCTGGTCGTTGAGGAAGAAGCCGCCTGTGTAGGTCTGCGATCCCCAGTAACTGGTGATGGTGTTGGTCATCGAGACGGCCATGCCTTCGGCGTCGATGACCGAGATGTGTGTGGTGTTGGGGTCACCGGTGTTGTCGGGCCCGGTCCGGGCGCGCGGTTCACGTTTCAGGCTCGCCGCCAGGGCTGCGTTGCGGGCGCGGTCCGTGATGTCCTCGAGGGGGACGTCGACGAAGTCGGGATCCCCGAACCAGCGGTGGACCGAGCGCTCCGCCACCTGCCAGCCGCGCGACTGCATATCGATGAACTCGGCAGAGTCCGGGGCCACCTTCCCGACTCCGAGGGCTTCGGCAATCTGTGCCATCTGGATGATCGCCCCACCCGGTAGCGCCGGCGCACCGGAGAGGAACGTGTAGTCGCCCAAGGCGCCGCTGGCGGGCGTGGAGTGCTGGATCTCGTAGGCCTTGAGCGACGCGGCATCAAGGCCCGGCACCTTGGCGAGCTGGGCAGTGAGCGGCCCGCTGTAGAACGCTTGTGCGCCCTCGGCGGCCAGGAGGCGCATCGTCTTTGCCAGCTCTTTCTGGATGAGGATGTCGCCACGGCGCAGGACGGTGCCGTCCTTGCGGTGGAAGTGCTCCAGATCGCGAACGACCCGTCGCCCGAGCGCCGTGGCCAAGGTGTCGGCGAAGTACCCCGAGACCGGTCCACCCTCCTCAGCGATGGCGATCGCCGGTTCCAGTAGGTCGGCCCATTTCTGAGTGCCGTAGCGGGAGTGCAGGTCGGCCATGCCTGCCACGAATCCCGGTGTCCCGACGCCACTTGCCGGCACCTTCCCGGAGCGTGCCACGACCTCGCGGTAGTCGTGGTTGGCGCGCTGGTCACCACGCACGACGATGCTGACCCCTCCGCCGCCTATTCCTGAGGAGGCGGGTTGCATGACGGCGTCGGCGAACGCGGCGGCGATCGCGGCATCGACGGCGTTCCCACCGTTTGTGAGGACGGCCATGGCCGCGTCGGTGGCCAACGGGTGACCGGTGTTTGCCCCGAAGGCCCCAAGGGCTGGAGGGCGCGGTGAGGGCGGCGCAGATGTAGTCGTTGTTGAGGCGGTGGGTGTCGCGTTGGGTTCGCCGCCGGAGCATCCCGCGGCGAGCAGGGTCGTTCCGAGCAGGCCGCTGAGGGCTTGGCGGCGGGTCGGTGGGCGGGTGTTGCTGTTCTTGTTCACGATGTTCCTCGAGAGATCTTGGTGAGCCACGAGGCGCGCAGCACTCGTTCCAGCGGGCCCACACCCCAGCGGCGCACCCAAAGGGTCGCTGCCGCAGTGAACGCCAGGACCAGCGCAACGGTGACGGGCACTCCTACGACGCGGGATTCGATGCGGCCGCCCATGGCGGCGATGACGAAGAAGTGGGTGACGTACAGGGTGAAGGCGAGCTGGCCGGCATATGCCAAAGGAAGAACCCACCGGCGGATCGTGGGCCAGAACCACAAGGTGGCGCCGATGACGAAGGCGGCGCTGCCGATGCTGCTCACCAACCAGAGCGGCATCTGGCCGTGAGCGGCGCCAGTCAAGAGGCGATGCCAGCCGTAGTCCGCCTCCGACCCCAGGAGGAGGGTTGAGACTTGGCTGGCCACGAAGCCCAGGGCTGCAGCGGTCGCCCCGGTCAGCATGAGCCGCTTCTGGACGTGCCGGTCCCGCAGGTCGTGGCGGCCCAACCACATGCCGGCCAGGAAGGGAACGACCCAGACGAGGAGGGGGTAGGCGCCGGAGAGGAACAGTGAATGGATCACGGTGCTCGGGGATTCCCCTAGCGTGGGCATCCGCGTCTTGTGCTCGCCCGGGATCTGGTGGCCCTGCACCACCACCGGACCCACGATCAGCATCAGCACTGTCACCGCAGCCAGCGCGCGGTCGGAGAACCGGCGCCACCACAGCGCCCCGAGGAACAGCAGCCCGTACGTGGGCAGGATGACGCTGACCGCTGGAGTCAGGATCTGTAGGGCGAGACCGCCGACCAAGAAGATCAGCGCACGCCAGATCAGCACGGGCCAGCGGCGGGTGTGCTCGCGTCGGGAACCGAAGAACAAGGTCATGCCAAGGCCGGCAAGAAGGACGAACAAGATGGAGGCGCGCCCGAAGGGCAACGTCCACAGCTTGTTGAACCAGCCGTCGGAGCGGACCGTCCCGAGGTTGATCATCATCATGCCGATGAGCGCCACGCCTCGAGCAGCGTCGATGGCTTCCAGACGCCCGGCACGCGGGGGGCGGGTGACCGGAGGGTGGGGCGAGGGGTGCGTGTCAGTCATGAGGGTGCTCCGATGACGTGGTGTGTTCGTTGGGCGTTAGCCGCGAACGCTGTCGAGCCAGGTGGTTGTGAAGGAGGTGAGCGCCTTGGTGTCGACGGCGCCGCAGGTGAGGGTCTTCTCTTCGGTCACGGCCATCACGGCGCTCTTCTGGTTCGACACCGGGCCTGCGACGGTGACGCCGCCGGGAACCTCGGTGATCACCGCGCGCAGTGCGTCCAGGTCGGCGGCAGAGATGTCCGGGCGGTAGAGAAACGCGACGTGACCATCGGCCAGACCGTGCCCCATGTCCGCCAAGGGCGCCTTCTCTCCGGGCTCGAAGAACTGCTTCTGGGCGTGGTCAAGCCATCGAGACGCGCAGGTCCGCGCAGAAATGGCAGGCCGGCGCAGGTAGCGACGAGATCCGCGGGGCAGCGGACTCAGGTGCAAGGGAGGTGTCTACGTCCTATGGACGGATAATTGCTCCGGTGAACCGGCAAGCCGAAGGCGACCCAGCCACAGATATGGAGTCAGGACGGGCGGGGCAAGGCGACGCACCAGCGACCGCAGACCCGCCCACGCCGCGAGGACGGGTTCCAACATCTTGCGAACAGCGCCGACCGCGACACGGCGCGTGGTGCGGACCTGCGTGCTCTCGTCCATCGCCTGAGGCGTGGGCGCGCTCGGCGAGTGATGGTGACCCGGGGTGGCTGCCCCCGCCACCGAGTGAGTCGTGGCGTGTGCACCGGCGGCGAACCCCAATGTCGCGCCGGTGGCGCACACGAGGACGATGAGCAGGCGCACCACGCGCCTGTACAGATCCTCGGCTACAACCATGCAGCGAATCTTAGGCGAACCTGCGCGGAGCTCTGTGGGGGCTTGCCGCCGCCGGGCACCCCAAGGGGCGTCCGTTGACGAGCCAAGGTCACGTCAGCACGGGGTCCGCGTCGTCAAAAGGTCAAAGTCGTAGAGCTGCGCTGCCCAGGTGCCCAGAGTTTCCCCGTCCGGACAAGCCAGGCGCGAGGGCCGTAGCCTTCAGCTCCCGGCTTGGGCTCGGCTGTGGGCGAGGCGGTAGGAGTGGGTGCCGCTTTCGATGATGGTTCCGTTGTAGGTGAGCCGATCAACGATCGCGGCGCACAGGCGTGGGTCGGTGAAGGTGTCGGTCCACCCGGAGAACGACTGGTTGGAGGCGATCGCGATGGAGTTCTTTTCCTCGCGTTCGGTGAGGACCTGGAAGAGGAGCTCGGCGCCGCGGCGGTCGAGTTCCATGTAGCCGAGCTCGTCGATCATCAGAAGGTCGACGCGGCCGTAGCGGGCGATGGTCTTGGCGAGCTGTTTGTCGTCGGCGGCCTCGACGAGTTCGTTCACGAGCTTGGTGGCCAGGGGGTGTAGCGGACCCGGTACCCCTGTTCGGCTGCCGCCGTGCCGAGGGCGATGAGTAGGTGGGACTTGCCGGTGCCGGAGTCCCCGATCAGACACAACGGGTCGCCGCGCCGGATCCAGTCACCCTTGGCGAGGTCGTGCACAGTCGCGGGGTTGACGGCGGTGTTGGCGTCGAAGTCGAAGTCCCCGAGCCACTTGTCCCTGGGGAACCCGGCCGCCTTGACGCGGCGCACGGAGGAGCGGCGGTCGCGGTCATCGACCTCAGCCAGGAGCAGCTCGGCCAGGAACCCTTGGTAGGTCAACTGCTCCTTCTTCGCTACTGCCAAGGCCTCGTCGACCAGTGCCCGGATCGTGGGCAGGCGAAGCCGACGGCAGGCTTGATCGACCGCAGCGATCGCGGCTTCTTCGGTCATGCCGCGCCGACGACGCAACGTCGGACTGACCGGGGTGGCCACTGGTGTCGGGTTCATCAACTGGTACTCGCTTTCACATCATCGACTCGTGGGGTGGTGGCGCCTCGTCGTGGGAGCAGCTCGTCATAGGCCGCCACGGACGGGACCGGGCGAGTGTCGGTCGGCGGGCCGGCGATCACTGCGGCCGGGTCGGTCAGGCGGCGTTGAGTGAGACTTACAACGCGTTGCTCGCGCGCATCACCTCGAGCAACGTGATGACGGTCAGAAATGGCTCCACCCACGGATGTGGTGTCGTGGGTGTGACGGCGGGCTTCGACCGCGACGACGTCCGCTGACACCGCACCGACGGTCAAAGCAGCGGTGATCCCGGCGATGACTTGTTCGTGCGTGAGGGAGCGGTGGAGCAGTAGGACGTCGACGAGCTCGCGGGTGCCATCGACGTCGCCGTTGACCTTGCGCGAGGCCGCCCAGAACGCTTCATGTGCCGCGGTGAAGACACCGGCTGCACGGGCCTGCACCAAGGCGGTCGACCCGGGCAAGGCTCCGGGTTTGAACCGCAATACCTCTAGGTAGTGATCCAGGACGACCCGGCTCGTGCCCCGCGTCACGCAGCGTGAGTGCACCGCCACCACGGCCCGGCCTTCGAAGACGATCACCTCGGTCGCGCGGAGGGAGACGCGGACGCGGCGGCCGATCAGGTGCGCTGGGACGGAGTACTTCACCATCCGCACGCTGATCATCGAGGACCTGTCGACGCGCGGGTTGAGCACCAGTCCGGGTTCGAACACCTCGGTCGGCAGCAGTCGCAGGAGTGGTTGTTCGGCGGTGAAGTCGTGCCTGATCGTGTGGAGGTGTCCGCTGATGCGCCGGTCCTCGTCGTCGGCTTCCCACGTTTTGATCTGCTCGTTGAGCTGATCGAGGGAGTCGACCTCGGGCATGGGGACCAGGTGGTTGCGGCGGAACCAACCGACCGCACCTTCGACGCCACCCTTCTCGTGGGCGCCCCTCGATCCCGGACTGGCAGTAGAACGCGTCGAAGCCGTAATGCGACCGGAACAGCACCCACCGGTCGTTCTCGTCCCTGGCCCGGCCGGGGCCGTGGACGACGGCAGTAACCGCGGAGGTGAGGTTGTCGTACTTGATGTGCTTCGTGGGGATCCCACCGATCGCGTCGAACGCCTCGATGTGCCCCTGGAGGAACGCTTCCTGCGCCTGGGTCGGGTACACCCGGTGGATCGCCTTCCCCGAGTGAGAGAGCCACAGCACGAACATGTAGCACTTGGTCCTCACCCCGCCCAAGGACAACCCAAACCTCACCGAAGTCGACCTCGGCCTCCTCACCCGGGCCGTGCTGCTGGGCGATGAACGCCTCAACCCGACGGCCACCCTCAAGGTCAACCTGCGCCCGCCGCACCCGCACGTAGTCCCGCACCATCGAATACGACAGCCCGGTCGCGCCGTGTTCGTCGACCAGACGGGCCCGGATCCGGGTCGCGGTGTGTCGCTGCTTCCGCGGTGCGTCCAAGTCAGCGCGCAGCATCCCGTCGATGACGTCCTTGAACGGGTCCAACCGCGGCGACGACCTCGTGGGTGCTTTCCGAGGCGGTGGCTCAGCTACTGCCAGCGCTTGACGGACGGTGCGCCGGTGCACCCCATGACGGCGTGCCAACTCGCGGATCGAGACCTCCTCGACCCGCGCGTCCCGACGTATCGCAGCGAACAACTCCACACGTGATCCCATCCCAACCCCGATCCCTCGAGTGCTCTGATGAGAGCAAGGCTGAGGTGGGGCCAGATCAAACCGTCACAACCACCCCGGCGCGTCGCCAGTGGGGCCTGATCAGACCGTCACGGTGGGGCCAAAACAACCTGTCAGAGTCACCGCCCATCGAAAGCGACCCGGAGCCCCTCATGAGCAACGCAGCGTTCACGGCACATGGCACATGGCACACCGGCGGGCCGTATCGCGCGAAGTTATTGGAGCTGGCGCCTTGTCGTTCCTCTGGTGGCAGCGGCCGGAATGGCTGTGGGCGTGCTTGTCGTCTTCGTTGGGAGCGGAGACCGCGAGCCGATGGCGGGGTCCTCCGGAGTCAGCGGCGTTGCGTCGGCCCACCTGGGGATGGTCGCGGGGACGGTGTGGGTCGCGAACGAGGACGGTGCGAGCCTGAGCGCCATTGACACGGCCAGCAACACAGTGGCTACGACGGTCGAAGGCGTGAAGGGGCCGCATAACGTGCAGGTTTCGCCGAACGGCAAGAGTCTCTGGGCGGTCAGTGGTCATGATTCGCTTGCGGTGATGTTCGACGCATCGTCCCTGCAACTTCATGGTGTTGCGGCAACCGGCGGGGCGCCCGCGCACGTCGTCCTCACCCCCGACGGCCGAACGACCTACACGACCAACGGCGCCGACAGCACCGTGACAGCAATCGACTCCGTGACGATGGCCCCTATGGCGGAGATTCCGGTGGGGGCCGGGCCGCACGGGTTGCGTCCCAGCCGTGTGGTCGTCGCGAACGTCGCAGGGAGCACCCTCACTTTCATGGACACCGCGAGCAACACCAAGGTCGCGGACGTCGAGGTCGGAAAGGCGCCGGTCCAGGTGGCCTTCTCGCCGGATGGCGCTTTCGTTTATACGTCGGTCAGCGGCGAGGGCGCCGTGGTGAAGGTCGATGTCGCGACCCTCAGGGTGCTGGGCCGGGTGGCTGTGGGGGATGGGCCGATCCAGACCTTCGCGACTGCGGATGACCGGTACCTCTTGGTTGCCAATCAAGGGCGAGAGGACCGGCCAGGCACGACGGTGTCGGTCATCGACACCAAGACGTTTACGGTGGTCCGAACGGTGGAGACCGGTCAAGGCGCCCACGGGATCGTCGTGGACCCCACGAGCCGGCACGCCTACATCACGAACCTGTACGGCGACGATGTCGCCGTCATCGACCTCGGGGAACTGCGCGTGGTGGCTCGCATCCCTATGGGGGATAAGCCGAACGGAATCAGCTTCTCGTCGGTCACCGTGCCCGCCCAGGAGGCAGTCATGCGCGACGTGCCTGCCCCACATGGCGGAGCCGAGCCGAACGCGCACATGGCTCACTAATTGAGCGGAGTGGATGAGCATGAGGGTCTCACTTGTCTCCAATGTTCTTTCTCGGCGCCAGGAGCTCCGGCGGCGCGAGTCATGGATCCGCCGCGGGCTGCTGGTCCACCATCAGCGATCGCCGGGTCCGCTCCGAGCTTCCCTTCCAAGCCGTCGCCGTAGGTTTCCGGGAGTGGGGTGCACCGGCCATCGCGATAGCCGTCTTCACAAACATCTTCCGCAATTCGGCTCTTGTCATGGGGCCAGCCGTCAGGGCAGACGGCGCCCCGACAGATGCGCCGAGCCCTGGCGCAACCTCAACGGTGCAGCACGCCGAGCACCACGCGTAGAGCCTTCAGCAAACCTTCATGGTGGCCCTCCTGCTACCTCCACTTCGGTGGATCACGGTGGACATGGAAAGAAGGGAAGGACGATATGGACATTGAAGGACCTTCTGGGAACCCCACCCCAGACCGCGCCCGGGCCAGTGGCAGGACGACACACCTACGAAGACGACATCCAATTTTCTGATTGGCGGTCCTGACGGCCAGCCGGCAGGCAAGTCCCACAGTGATGACGAGGGCCACGCTCAGATGCTTCTGGCTTGCTCCATGCTGATGCTGTTCATCGCGTTTGCGCTCGTGGGAACAGGTGTGTGGAGCTCGGCTGCCATCGCGTATGCGCTCTTGGGCGTGGGTTTGATGGCCGCGGTGCTGCTGCCCGTGCCCTGGCGCCGGTACTAACCTGAGAAATACCCTGTGGGGGTATGCTGTTGTCGTGCATGACGTTAGTTCGAGCCGACCTACGGAGATGCGTTGTCATGAGTCAGAGGACCGTCCTACAGCTGGGGGGCCTGCACTGGGCCACCTCCGCTCGCGCCATCGAGTCCACGCTGACTCGTCGGCACGGCGTTGAGGCCGTCGAGGCCAACGCCGCGAACCAGACCGCCACCGTGACCTACGACCCCGGGGTCACGTCAGTGTCGGAGCTCGCGGGGTGGGTTCGCGACTGCGGCTATCACTGCTCGGGTCGGTCGGTGCCGGACCACCTTTGCGAGCCGATGGGGGAGCCTGCAACGGGCCACGCGGCCCTCCGGAACGGTCATGGCTCCACGGCGCTCCACGAAGACGCTGCGGTGGTCGACAGCCACGAGGCTCACGCCCGGCATGCCCTGCCCGCAGATGGTGGGCCCAGCACTCACTCGTCGCACGAGATGATGGGCCACGGTGGGCACGCCGGGATGTCGATGGCTGACATGGCCCGAGACATGCGCAACCGGTTCCTTGTCGCCCTGGTGCTCACCGCCGGGATCACGTTGTGGTCGCCCATGGGTCGGGACATGCTCGGCTTCGAGGCGCCGACTCCGTTCGGGCTGCGCGACGACGTGTTCGCCCTGCTCCTCAGCCTGCCGGTCGTCTTCTACTCCGCATGGATCTTCTTCGACGGTGCCTGGCGGGCGCTGCGCAACCGCACGCTCGACATGATGGTGCTGGTCGCCGTGGCCGTCAGCGCGGGCTGGCTCTACAGCGTCGGCGTCACCGTCACGGGCGGCGGCGAGGTCTTCTACGAGGCCGCCGCGATGCTGACCACGTTCGTGCTGCTCGGGCACTGGTTCGAGATGCGTGCGCGCGGGGGTGCCAACGACGCGATCCGCGCCCTCCTGGACCTGGCACCGCCCCGGGCCATCGTCCTTCGCGGCGGCGAGGAGGTGGAGATCCCCACCGCCGACGTGGTCGTGGGCGACCTCGTGCTCATCCGACCCGGCAGCAAGGTGCCCGTGGACGGCATCGTCGAGGACGGCATCTCCGAGATCGACGAGTCGATGGTCACCGGCGAGAGCATGCCCGTGGGCAAGACACCCGGCTCCGAGGTGATCGGCGCCTCGATCAACACCACGGGCACGCTCCGGGTCCGGGCCACCAAGGTCGGCTCCGACACGGCGCTCGCACAGATCGTCCACCTGGTGCAGGAGGCCCAGAACTCCAAGGCCCCCGGACAGCGGCTCGCCGACCGCGCCGCGTTGTGGCTCGTCCTCGTCGCGCTCATCGGCGGCGTCGGGACCTTCCTCGTGTGGCTGGCTGTCGGCGCCAGCGTGCAGGTCGCCCTTCTCTTCGCCATCACGGTCGTGGTCATCACCTGCCCCGACGCCCTCGGCCTGGCCACCCCGACCGCGATCATGGTCGGGACCGGGCTGGGCGCCCGACGCGGAGTGCTGTTCAAGACCGCCACCGCGCTGGAGTCCGCTGCCCGCATCGACACCGTCGTCCTCGACAAGACCGGCACCCTCACCAAGGGCGAGCCCGAGGTCACCGACGTCGTGGTCGCCGACGGCACGGACGAGGACGAGCTGCTGCGCCTGGTCAGCGCCGTCGAGCGCGAGTCCGAGCACCCCCTCGCCGGCGCCATCGTCGCGTATGCCGTGCAGCGCGGCATCTCTCCGCCCGTCACCTCGGGCTTCCGCAACGTCCCCGGACACGGGGCCGTGGCAGACGTCGACGGTCACCGCGTCGTCGTGGGCAACCGCAAGCTCATGGTGCAGGAGGGCATCGACGTCGGCCCACTGCTCGCTCGTCGCGAGGAGCTCGCGGCCAGTGGGCGCACCGCGGTGCTCGTCGGCGTGGACGGGCGCGGAGCCGGAGTCATCGCCCTGGCCGACGCGGTCCGCGAGACCTCCGAGCAGGCCATCCGTGAGCTGCACGAGCTCGGCACCGAGGTCGTCATGCTCAGTGGCGACAACCAGGCCACGGCCGAACGCATCGCCCGCCAGCTCGGGATCGACACGGTGATCGCCGAGGTGCTCCCGGGTGACAAGGCCGCGAAGGTCGCCGAGCTGCAGGCACAGGGCAGGAGGGTCGCGATGGTGGGCGACGGCGTCAACGACGCACCTGCCCTGGCCCAGGCGGACCTCGGCATCGCGATCGGGGCCGGCACGGACGTCGCCATCGAGACGGCCGACCTCGTGCTCATGCGTTCGGACCCGCTGGACGTGCCGATCGCGCTGCGAGTCGGCCGGGGGACGCTGCGCAAGATGCGCCAGAACCTCGGGTGGGCCGTCGGCTACAACGTTATCGCGCTGCCCATCGCGGCCGGAGTCTTCGAACCCTCACTGGGCCTCGTGCTGCGGCCCGAGGCCGCAGCCCTGTCGATGTCCGGGTCTAGTGTCATCGTCGCCGTCAACGCCCTGATGCTCAAGCGGCTCCGGCTCCCCGCCCCACCACAGACAGTCGAGGGCACCAAGCCCACGCAACGTGCAGCCGAACCCGCAGCGCACCGCGGCGGCTGACGCGAATCCCGACCAGTCGCCATAGGGCCGATCAGCCGGTTCAAGCCCATCTTCATCAAACCTTCAGCAAATCCAGATCAGAGGCCCATCGTCGCGCCGCATGCTGGACACCGGCCCGCACCCGACTTCCCCTTCGCCCGGGTGCGCGCCACCACGATCGAAGACGCAACTCAAGGAGCAAACTCTCGTGCACCTCAACAAGCGCTACCCCATCCTTGCCGGGCTCGGCATCACGGCCGTCCTCACGCTCAGCGCCTGCGGAACCGACGAAGCCGGGTCCGCGGCGCCCGGTGGCATGGGCTCCATGTCGTCGAGCGCGTCCGAGAACGCTTACGCAGGCCAGAAGGACGACGTCGAGTTCGCGCAGATGATGATCCCGCACCACCAGCAGGCCGTGGAGATGGCCGACATGGCCCTCGAGGGCGCGTCCTCACCCGAGGTCACCGCGCTGGCGCAGCAGATCAAGGCCGCCCAGGACCCGGAGATCGCGACGATGACCGGCTGGCTCAAGGAGTGGAAGGCGCCCATGTCCGCGGACGGGGGCCACGGCGGTCACGACGGCGGGATGATGTCCGATGGAGACATGAAGGAACTGTCGGCAGCAAATGGTGCCGCCTTCGACGAGATGTGGCTCACCATGATGATCCAGCACCACGAGGGTGCTGTCGACATGGCGCAGGACGTTCTCAAGACGACCAGCAACCCAGAGGTCAAGGAGATGGCCCAGGCGATCGTCGATGGGCAGAACAAGGAAATCGCCACGATGAAGGCCCTCCTCTAACAGTCGGCTAGCACACCATCCGACCTCCTTCGCCCGAAAGGCTTCAATGCACCGCTCGGCATCTCACGGAATCCGCGCGATAGTCGCGCTGGGGATCACGCTGACATTGCTGGCTGGGTGTTCGGCGAACGCCGATGACAACGCAGCCCAAGCGCCCACCGTCTCAAGCGCCGTCGCCAGCGCAACACTGCCGTCGGCGCACGTCCACGGGGTTGGCCGAGACCCTGCAGACGGTGCCCTGCTGCTGGCGACGCACGAAGGCCTCTTCCGGTACGGCCCCGACGGCCCCACGAGGGTCGGCCCGATCGTCGACCTCATGGGGTTCACCATTGCCGGTCCGGGCCATTACTACGCCTCAGGCCACCCCAACATGGTCCGCGAGCTTCCTCAGCCTATGGGCCTCCTCGAGAGCACGGACAGCGGCAAGACCTGGACGGTCCTCTCACGGGGCGGACAGTCGGACTTCCACACCCTCACGCAAGCCGGCGACACCCTCATCGCGTTCGACGGACAGCTCCGACGGACGAGTGACCACCGAACGTGGTCAACTGGCGCCCTCCCCGGAGAGCCGCGAACGCTCTCCTCCGACCCGGAGGGCAAGACCGTTCTCGCGACCACCCAGACCGGGCTGATGGCGTCCAAGGACCAAGGAGTCACATGGGCGCCGATCGCAGGTGCACCGCCGCTGCTGCAGGTCGCATGGGGTGACGCACGAACGGTCGCGGGCGTCACCCCCGACGGGGCAGTAGCGATGAGCGTCGATGGTGCTCAGACATGGCGATTGACCGGCGCAAGCGTCCCTCCTCCGCAAGCCATGAGCGCCAGCGTGACGAAGGCAGGCCTGGAGGTCCTCGTTGTGACCGAACAGGACGTGCTCAGCTCAAAGGACGGAACGCGGTTCACCACCATCAGCAAATGAGGTGGATCGCTACCGCGAGTACCGGGGAGGCGACTCGCCGGCGTCGTACGTCTGCTCAGCCTTCCGACCCTGAACAATCACTTTTGTTTGCCCGGCGTGTGCCAGCGCGCTCCATGCTTGCTCAGGACCCACGTCTCAGACGGGACGCAGCCGAACAGGCGACAATGGCCCGGCAATCGGGTGGCAGAAGCACCGCCGCCGCCGAGCAGGTCCGAGACCGCGGATACCGGAATCGATCCCGAGCTCATCGCGATCGATGGCAGCGGCGGGGTCCATGACGGCCAAGGGGGAGCGGACCGGTGGCCGTGGAGCCGTCGCTGGATTCATTACGTCGTCCCACGGATCAGCGCCGACATGGAATCGCTCATGCTCGACAACCGTACGGTCTTGGTGCCTTGGCACGGCCAGGTCATCCTCGCTTCGACCAAGCGACGGTCACCTCGAGTGATCGTCCACGGCAAGCATGGGGCCATGCTCGGCGAGGTGCGCCCATTCGAACAGAGGCGGTGAACCCGTCGCCGCCGTCAAGGAAAGCAAGCGCGGACCGCGGCAAAGTCGGACGAGCGTAGCCGTCCTCCACGCGGCAAAGTCGGACGAGCGTAGCCGTCCTCCACGCGGCAAAGTCGGACGAGCGTAGCCGTCCTCCACGCGGCAAAGTCGGACGAGCGTAGCCGTCCTGCACGCGGCATGTCCGGTAGTCCTCATTCGGCGCGCTTGCGCCGGCGCCGTTCCTGATCGAGGTCCAGACCGAACGCTTCTATTGACACTCGGCGTGACTCCTCAATGCCCAGCCACACCAACAGGTAGGTCCGAGCGTCGTCATCCTGGATCGGCCACACAGGCCACTCGCCGCGCTGCAAGCGTTCGACAGCGTCCCCGATGTCGGACAAGAACGTATCGTCGAACTCGCCGTCGATGTACGACCAGACTTCTAGCGTCATTTTCGGATGGGACATGTTCTTCCACCACAAATGACCAGTCTGCTGCGCATAGGGCTCAGCGAACACCAGCACGTGTCCGACGCGCCCTTCGCCGATGGCGAGCACTTCCGCCACACGGAAGTCGAAGTCTTGCGCCGGGTGTGGCGACACAGGAGGGAACTGAGGCTTCCAAGGCATGGGGGAATCTTCCCCCACGAGCGGACCGGCCGATCTGGGGCAGATCCGGAAATTGCCTGGCCCTAGAGGTGCGGTAGTTCCGCGCCGCCGCGCCGTTCAGCTCGGCGAAACCGCCAGCGAAAGATCGAGAGGATTGCCACGGGCCAAGCCAATAGCGCTGGAAGCCACAGCCACCACCGCAACCCTGCCTCCTCTGCGGCAATCGATATGGCGACCATCCCGAATACTCCGAGGGCCCGCCATGCACGCCCTTCAAAGAATCCGCGGGAGGTTCGCGGACGTGCCCGAAGTTGGCGGGCGTACTCGTTGGGACCCAGCGCCTCCCACACCTCGCGGGCCAACGCGATGACCTCCGCGTCATCCTGGGCGCCAGTCCGCATCACCAGCGACTCCCAGACTGGATACGTCTGATCTGCAGGCTCGTGTTCCAACTGCACCAGCGAACGTGCTCCGCCAGGGTCGTGGAGCGCGAGGATGACGTCCGCGAGAGCGCGATATCATCGCGCCACCTCGGCGTCACTGAATCCATTGAGCCGGGGAGGACTGCCCGCCAAGGCGACCGGGCGGCCATGCGCGAGAGCCGATGCAATCAATACGTGTGAGGGCTCGGGAATCTCCCACGGGAACTGAGCAGCAACCATCGGCACCCGCGCACACTACTGTGCCGGTCGATCAGCTCTCGACGATTTGACCGCGACTAGGTTTACCGGACATCGGCTACTTGTTTCATTGACGGCATGGCCGGGATCTGACGAGGCTCGGTCTAGGCGTTCGGGGTTGTCGCTCTCATTTCGGCTGCTCACCTCGGTGTGGCTCTCATTTGGCCTGCGCATCCCCGGACGTCGCCAGAGCGGGAGAGGCTCAAGAGGGGTTTGCCCTAGCTCGAAGTAGCGTTGCCCTCCCAGCTCGACCACCCATCAGGTTCGAGTTCGGAGGACACCATGGACACGGCATCGCGAGTCGTCATCGGGATGGACCCACACAAACGCTCAGTCACGATCGAAGTCATGACCAAGGACGAAACCATCGTCGGGACAGGGCGCTTCGCCACCGACCGTGACGGCCATGCCGCGATGCGCCGCTACGTCCAGGCGTGGCCTGACCGCGTCTGGGCGATCGAGGGATGCCAGGGCATCGGTCGGCACGTGGCCAACCGGCTCCTGGCCGAAGGCGAGCAGGTCGTTGACGTTCCACCGAAGCTGTCCGCTCGGGCGCGGGTGTTCGCTACCGGGCAGGGCCGCAAGACTGACGCCACCGACGCGCACTCGGTCGCGTTGGTCGGCACGCGGATGAGCGGCTTGCGACCTGTCGTCGACAACGAGGACCTGGCGGTGCTGCGGATCTTGGTCGACCGGCGCAGGTCGTTGGGCGAGGAGCACACCCGCAAGATGTCGCAGGTCCACCACCTGCTGCTCGAGTTGATCCCCGGCGGCGCGAAGAAGGACCTGTCCGCCGCCCAGGCCAAGAAGCTGCTCGCGACCGTCCGCCCGCGCGATGCCGCCGGCAAAACGCGGCGTCGGGTCGCGGCTGAGCTGATCGCCGACCTCGAGCGGATCTATCAGCGCAAGAAGGCCGCGAACAAAGAGCTGACAGCCTTGGTCGCTGCGACCAGCACCACGCTCATGGCCCTGAACGGGATCGGCCCTTCCGGAGCCGCACGGCTGCTCGTCGAGGTCGGTGACATCACCCGGTTCCCGGACAAGAACCACTTCGGCTCATGGACCGGCACCGCACCCATCGACGCATCCTCGGGCGACAACGTCCGTCACCGGCTGTCCCGCGGGGGCAACCGTCAGATCAACCGGGTGCTGCACATCATGGCCACCGTCCAGCTGCGCAACCCCACCGAGGGCCGCGACTACTTCGACCGCAGCAAAGCCCGCGGCAAGACCTCGAACGAGTCCATGCGGCTGCTCAAACGGCGCCTGTCCGACATCGTGTACCGGACCATGGTCAACGACGCCGCCCGACACATTGGGACGGGCCCGGGAGGGCAACGGGGCGACGACTCTGACTCCAGCGCGGCCGGCTCACAGCCCCACACCAACTCTTCGGACAAGCCACTTCCCGGACCCGCCACCACCGATCCTAGAACCCCGTTCCCGGCCGCCTCTTGACACAGAGGGGAGCCAGATCCGGTAAACCAAACCAGCAACGATGGGGAGGCTGCGACCGAACATCCGTGACGAGCCGCGCCCCGGACTTGGATCTGGGGCATATCTAGTCGTACGGCGTCGCTGGGTGACCACATCGGCTCGGTTCCGCGCTTTAGGTCGACATCGATGTTGTCGTCGGCAGTAGGTGGCTGGCGCTGGACGAAGGAGATCCACAGTGAGCACTACCCCACCCCACGCTATCCAGCGTGCATCTACTCACGCCGACGACGAGCTACTGACTTTGCAGGAAGTCGCCGCTATGGTCCGGGTACCGGTCGCAACCTTGCGCTACTGGCGCCACCTCGGAACAGGGCCGCGTAGCTTCAGGATCGGACGGTGCGTTCGCTACTGGCGCACGGAGGTCGCCTCGTGGCTTGATAACCAGTCTTCAGAAGCGGTGGACTAGGGGAGTAGTGGCGGCGCGAAGGCCGCCGGCTAGCGCGCTGGTCCCGACCTTGGCTCGACAGACCCATGCGACCTGGATGCGTGTTGCCCCGCGGACTGGACAAGGGGGATAGTCGGGGGGCGAGGTCGTTGAGACTCAGACCGCTGCCGTGGGCGTCATGTGCGTCGGCCCGCTGGCCGTCGAGTGACGGTGGGTAGGTGCGATGCCTCGGCCCTTCAATGCAGCACATCCCCGATGATCTCGATCCCGGGCAGACCGCCAATCAGCCGCTTGGCATCAGAAGGACTGTGACGATGGCCAATATCGAGAAGCGACCTGACGGGGTCTGGCGCGCGCGGTACTACGACGCCGCTGGTCGCCAGCACGCTCGTCATTTCAGGCGCAAGGTCGATGCCAAGAGCTGGATCGACGAGGTGACGGCCTCCATCGTGACGGGCAACTACGTGGACCCGAAGGTGGCGCGTACCACCGTGTCTGACTGGTGCGACTCCTGGCTCGTCGGGTACGGCACCCGACGGAAGTCCACGGTCCGGCAGGCTGCCGTGCACGTGAAGGTAATCAAGGCGGACTTCGGTTCCACTCCGCTCTCCGCGGTGAAACCGTCGGACGTGAAGGCTTGGACGGTGACGCTGGGGGAGCGGTATGCGCCCTCGACGACGTACGCGATGTACCGCAGGTTCGCTCAGATCATGAGCGATGCCGTGCACGACGGGATCCTTCAGAAGTCACCGTGCTCAAGGCGCACCTCGCCCCCGCAGGCGAGGCAGCGGCCACATGTCGCGACGACGGAACAGGTGTGGGCTCTCCACGATGTCATGCCTGCGCACCTACGCGTGGCCATTCTGCTCGGGGCGTTTGTCGGTCTGCGGGTGTCCGAGGCGGCGGCGCTGCGTGTGCAGGACGTGGACTACATGCGAGGCGTCGTGACTCCGCAGATTCAGTACCCGGACGTGCCCCTGAAGTCCGAGATGAGCATGACGGCCGTGCCAATGCCTTCGGAGCTGGCCCTCCTGCTATCGGCGAACCATGCCATGTACGGCGGCACCACGGTCGTCACCGCCGAGGACGGACGGGCGACAACCCCGTACGCGATCGAGCGGGCGATCCGGGCGAAGAGGGGGCAGGTCCCCGGGCTCCCGGAGGGCTTCCGGTTCCACGACCTGCGGCACTACCTCGCGTCGCTGTTGATCGCCTCCGGGCTCGACGTCAAGGTGGTCCAGACCAGGCTCCGCCATGCCACAGCCACCACGACGCTCAACACCTACGGCCACCTGTGGCCGGACGCGGACGAGTCCTCACGAGCCGCCGTGGCAGTGGCGCTGAATGCTCGTGAGGACTCGTCAAGGACTGCGGCAGGAGTCTAGGCCTCTGACCTGCGGTTTTGCTCAGATGTCGAAGTACATCTCGAACTCGTGCGGGTGCGGGCGGAAGCGGATCGGGTCGACCTCGTTCTTGGTCTTCCACTCGATCCAGGTGTCGATCAGGTCCTGCGTGAAGACGTCGCCCTCGAGCAGGAACTCGTGGTCGGCCTGCAGTGCCTCGAGCACGGCCGGGAGTGAACCCGGAACCTGCTCGATGGCGTCGTGCTCCTCCGGGGGGAGCTCGTACAGGTCCTTGTCGACCGGCTCCGGGGGCTCGATGCGGTTCTTGATTCCGTCGAGGCCGGCCATGAGCTGTGCGGCGAACGCGAGGTACGGGTTGCTCGACGGGTCGGGGATGCGGAACTCGATGCGCTTGGCCTTGGGCGAGTCGCCGGCGATCGGGATACGCACACATGCGGAGCGGTTGCGCGCCGAGTAGACCAGGTTGACCGGAGCCTCGTAGCCCGGGACGAGGCGGTGGTAGGAGTTCACCGTCGGGTTCGTGAACGCGAGCACCGCGGGGGCGTGCTTGAGCAGGCCACCGATGTACCAGCGCGCGAGGTCCGAGAGACCGCCGTAGCCGCGCTCGTCATAGAAGAGCGGCTCGCCGTCCTTCCAGAGCGACTGGTGCGTGTGCATGCCCGAGCCGTTGTCACCGAAGATCGGCTTCGGCATGAAGGTCGCGGTCTTGCCGATGCCCCACACCGTGTTCTTGACGACGTACTTGAACTTCATCATGTCGTCGCCGGAGGCGAGGAGCGTGTCGAAGCGGTAGTTGATCTCCTGCTGACCAGCGGTGCCGACCTCGTGGTGGCTGCGCTCGACGTTGATGCCGACCTTCTCGAGGTTCAGGCAGATGTTGTCGCGGATGTCAGCGAAGTGGTCGACCGGCGGGACGGGGAAGTAGCCGCCCTTGTAGCGGGTCTTGTAGCCCTTGTTGCCACCCTCCTCGACGCGGCCCGTGTTCCAGGCGGCCTCGATGGAGTCGACGTAGTAGTAGGACGCGTTGGCCTTGGTCTCGAAGCGCACGTCGTCGAAGACGTAGAACTCGGCCTCGGCACCGAAGTACGCGGTGTCGGCGATGCCGGTGGACTTGAGGTAGGCCTCGGCCTTGGCCGCGATGTTGCGCGGGTCGCGGCTGTAGGGCTCGTCCGTGAACGGGTCGACGATCGAGAAGTTCATGATGAGCGTCTTGTGCTCACGGAACGGGTCGAGGAACGCCGAGCTCACGTCGGGGATGAGCTTCATGTCGGACTCGTGGATGGCCTGGAACCCGCGGATCGAGGATCCGTCGAACGCCTGGCCATTCTTGAAGAAGTCCTCGTCGACCGACTGGGCCGGCACATTGAAGTGCTGCATGACACCGGGCAGATCGCAGAAACGGATGTCGACGAACTTGACGTCCTCGTCCTTGATGAACGACAGGACCTCGTCAGCAGAGCTGAACAAGTGGGGCCTCCTAGGCAAAGGGGAAGGTCGGGCGGCGCCCGGGCATGATCCAGACCCTATGTGGCAAGGGTTTCTCGTCCATGACCCGAATGTTTCACCGGTGTTACACCCTGCCAGAGGTCGCGGCGACCCGTCATGGGCGTCCGCAGTGAGAGCGAATACAGTCCTACGGTGAGCACGGAACGAACATCGGAGTATGCCGGTCAGCTCCTGGGCATGCCGGCTTCCGGTCCCGGGTCGATGGCTCCGCTGTGGCGGCGCGCCCTCGGATTGCTCGTGGACTGGTTCTCGGCACAGCTCATCGCGCACTTCGCTTTTGGCGCTGCCCTGGGGGCCGGGGGAGCGCAGGCCTTCGTGCCGCTCGGGGTCTTTGCCCTGATCAACGTCCTCAGCGTGACGGCGTTCGCTGCGACCCCGGGTCAGGCGCTCCTGGGTCTGCAGGTGCTGCAGGTGAGCCCGGGCTCGTTCCCGCTGCAGGTCGTCGTCCGGACCGCGCTGTTGTGCCTGTTCATCCCGGCGATCCTCAGCGATCGCAACGGTCGTGGCTTCCACGACGGCCTCGCCGGCACCGTCATCGTTCGCCGCTGACGCAGGTCCGACGGTCAGAGGGTGCGTGACCCCGTGGCGGCGGTGAAGCCGCCGAGGCCGATGTAGGTCAGGCCGATCGCGATCTTGCCCTTGGTCGACTTCTTGCCACGTCGAGCGCTGAGTCGCGTCGAGATCGTTCCGGCGAGCGCGCCGTAGCTCGCGTCGAAGACGAGACCGATCACGACGAACACCGCGCCGAGGACGAGGATCTGGCCGGTCATCGAGCCGCGGGCCGGGTCGAGGAACTGCGGGAAGAAGGCGAGGAAGAACAGCGCCACCTTGGGGTTGGCGATCCCGACGAGGTAGCCCTGACGCCAGCTCGTCCAGTCGCTCGGTCGAGCCGTGACGACCGGGGCCGCGACCGTCGTGGTTGCGCCGCGCGTGCGCAGCACCCCGATGCCGAGCCAGATGAGGTAGCCCGCTCCGACGTACCTGACGACCGACAGCGCGATGGCCGACGTCGCCAGGACGGCGGTGAGTCCGAGAGCCGTGGCGACGACGAACGTCGCGGTCGCGGACTCGACACCGAGCGCCGACATGACCCCAACCCGTCGACCACCGGCGACGCCCCGGGCCACGAGGAAGAGCATCGCGGGGCCGGGGAAGAGGATCAGGAGGAGAGACGCACCGGCGAACGCGGCAACGGTGGTGGGGGACGGCATACGCCGCACGTTAGACCTGACCAGCCACGCAGGGCCACGGCATTTCGGAAGGTGAGCGGTCAGTCGCCCAGCGCGAGCCGTGCCCAGACGAGGGCATGGTCGGTCCCGGGCACGACGGACATTCCGGCGTCCACGACGTTGCCGTGCCGGACGAGCACGTGGTCGAGCTGCACGAAGGCGGGTATGCCGCTTCCCTGCGGCCACGTGCGCACCCAGCCGGAGCCGGTGGCGCGCTGCGCGTCCACCATGCCTTCGGCGAGACGCCGGTATGCCGGGTGGGCCTGCGAGGCGTTGAAGTCACCTGCGAGGACCAGCGGGGTCTGCTCCGGTTGCTCGGACACCCAGTCGGCGGCCTGACCCAGCTGGCGGTGCCACCCGCGCACGAGCTTCGCCGTCGGTGGGTAGGGGTGCATCGCCCGCACGACGTAGTCGCCGGTGGGCGCGTGCACCGTGGCGACAGGTTGGTCGAAGAGCCCGGGGACGTGCTCGGCCGAGACCTTCGTGAGGGAGTGTCGGCTGAGGATGACCGTGCCGTCGGCGCCGAGTTGTGGTGAGCCGACGCGGTGGGGAAGCAGTTCGGACGCCCCGGCCGCATCGATCGCGTCCGCGGTTTCGGGCGTCACCTCCGTGAGAACCAGCGTGTCCACGTCCAACGTGCGGATGCGGTCGACGATCGCGCCGGGCTCGGCTCTGCCGAACTGGAGATTGCTCGCCGCGACGACCTCGTCGTTGCCAGAGGGCGCCACCGTGCTCTCACCCATCGCCGACGCGGTCAGGGTGAGAGGCACGAGAGCGACGACGAGCGCGGGCAGGGCCAGGCCGATCCGGCGACGCAGAAGCTCGGCGAGCGACAGGGCCCACACGACGGCGGCCACGCCAACGATCGGAAAGGCGGCTTGCAGGACCGGGAGGCGCCAACGGCTGGTGTCGACCCAGCGGGTCGCAAGCGCAGCGGCGAGCAGGACAGTGGGAAGGAGACAGAGACCTGCAACACCGATCCGGCGACCGCGAGACGTGGCGGGGCGGTCGGCAGTGGGCACGCGGCCTACTTGCCCTTCATCGCCTTGCGGTCGACGCGGGCGCGGGTGGGGTCCATGCCGGCCGGCACACCGGTGCGCAGACCGCCGAGGGACTTGAGGCGCTTGTTGACGACCGAGGCCTCGTCCTTGGTGAGGACCGGGCGCAGACGCGTGAGCTTGGAGCTGATCTTGCTCACCTTGACCTCGTCGTCACCGTCGCCGATGACCCAGAGGTGGACCGGCACGCCGGGGGCGACCCGGTTGACCTTCTTCTCCTCGGCCTTGAGGAGCTTGAGGGCGCGCTGCTTGGGGCCCTCGCCGATGAGGACGATGCCGGGGCGACCCAACGCGCGGAAGACCATGGCGGCTCCGGAGAGGTCGCTGGCCTTGGCGGCGCGGTTGGCGTCGACGGCCACCGGCTCGGTCGAGGCGTACCAGCCACGCTTGCCGATGCTCTGCAGGGCAGCGCCGGCCGCGCCGGGCTGGCCCTCGAGCGCGCCGTACATCGCCTTGTTGCCGCGGCGGTTCATGACGAAGACCGCTGCGAGCAGGGCTGCGGGAATCGCGATGATGACGAGGTACCAGCGCCAGATGCCGCCGAGAAGGAAGCCGATCCCCACGATCACCGCGAAGGTGATGAGGGCAGCCAGCAGCATGGCCCAGCCGATCTTGGCGTCGAGCTGCTTGATGGCCTTGTAGGCCTGACGGATCTCGGCGAACCGGCCCGGCTTCTTCTCTTCGGTGGTCTCTTTGGCCACGAGGTGCGTGCTCCTGCGTTGTCGGATGGCGCCGTGCGACGCCCTGATGCTCAGATCAGGATACGGCTCGTGCGGAGCGCGCCACCAAGGACGCTGCTTCCTGACGGGCCGGGTCACCGGCAGCCTGCTCGAGGTGGGACAGGTGCTCGGGGATCGGGCGGCCCCACTTCTTCATCGCGGTGGCCCACAGGCGGCCGGCGCGGTAGGACGAGCGCACGAGCGGCCCGGCCATGACGCCCTTGAAGCCCATGTCCTCGGCGACGTTGCTCCAGTGGACGAACTCCTCGGGCTTGACCCACCGGTCGATCGGGTGGTGCAGCTTCGAGGGGCGGAGGTACTGGGTGATCGTGAGGATGTCGCAACCGGCGTCGTGGAGGTCCGCGATCGCCTCTTCGACCTCGTGGTCCTCCTCGCCCATCCCGAGGATGAGGTTGGACTTCGTCACGAGCTCGGCCTCGCGGGCCATCGACAGGACCCTGAGCGACTTCTCGTAGGTGAAGGCCGGACGGATCTGCCGGAAGATGCGCGGCACGGTCTCGAGGTTGTGGGCGAACACCTCGGGGCGGGCGTCAAAGACCTGGCTCACGAGCTCGGGCTTGGCACCGAAGTCGGGCGGGAGGATCTCGACACCGGTGTTGGGGTTGAGGGCGTGGATCTGACGGATCGTCTCGGCGTAGAGGCCGGCGGCACCGTCGGGCTGGTCGTCACGGGCGACACCGGTGACGGTCGAGTAGCGCAGACCCATCTGCTGCACGGACTCGGCGACACGGCGCGGCTCGTCCAGGTCGAGGAAGGTGGGGCGACCCGTGGCGATGTCGCAGAAGTCGCAGCGGCGGGTGCAGACGTCACCGCCGATGAGGAAGGTGGCTTCCTTGTCTTCCCAGCACTCGAAGATGTTGGGACAGCTGGCTTCCTGGCAGACGGTGTGCAAACCCTCTTTTTTCACCATCGAGTGGAGCTGGGTGTACTCCGGCCCCATCTTGGCGGTGGTGCGGATCCACTCGGGCTTGCGCTCGATGGGGGTCTCGGCGTTGCGGGCCTCGACGCGCAGAAGACGACGTCCTTCGGGTGCGACAGTCACACGGACAAGCGTACGCCCGGGTGTGCCACACCCCACATTCGCCCTCGCCGCGTCGCTCTCCGTCACGCACCCAGGGAACCGAGCGGCCGCCGTCGGCGTCAGAGGCACATGAGACGACTCATCGTGGTGGGGACGGTCGCGCTCCTGACGGGGTGCGGCTCATCGGTTGCCTCACCTCGGCCGGCGACGTCGTCGCAGACACCGACGGCCGAGATCAGCTGTGGCGAGGTCGAGCTGGGGCAGGGCGAGGTGCTGGAGGTGGGCGGTGCCAAGGAACGCGCCTGCTTCGAGGGCGCCCTGCGCGAGGGACGAGCCGCGACCCTGGCCGTCTCCCAGCCCACCATCGAGGGCGATCCGATCGTCACGACCTGGCGGCTCGCCACCGATCGAACGCTCACGGGCGACATCGACTCGAGCAAGGACCGGTTCGGCAACCAGGCGCACACCCTCGTCTCGTGCGGGCGCATCACCCAGCTGCCGGACCCGTTGAGGTGCGCCCAGAGCGGGTGACGAGCGGACGGCATACGCCGCCGTCGTTGCAGTGAAACTCAGCCCAGGATGTCGGTGAGGTGCTTCTCGGCGTATGGAAGGAGATCCTGGACCGTCACGGTCCGCCCGGCCTCGCGGCTGATCGACGAGACGCCGGCGTCGGCGATGCCACAGGCGACGATGTTGTCCGCCCAGGTCAGGTCGGCGTCGCAGTTGAGGGCAAAGCCGTGCATGGTCGTGCGCTTGCTGACGCGCACACCGATGGCGCCGAGCTTGCGGTCGGGACCGCGGTCGTCGGCGAGCACCCAGACACCGCTGCGACCGTCGACGCGCACCGTCTCGACCCCGAACTCGCGGGTCATCCGCATCATCGCGTCCTCGAGCCGGCGCACGTGCGCCACGACGTCGATGGGTACCTCCTGGAGCGCCACGATCGGGTAGCCGACGAGCTGCCCCGGACCGTGCCACGTGATGAGGCCGCCGCGGTCGACGTCGACGACAGGAGTGCCGTCGAACGGCCGCTGTTCGGGCTGGGTGCGCTTGCCGGCGGTGTAGACGGCGGCGTGCTCGAGCAGCAACGTCGTGTTGGGCTCGCGCCCCTCGGCCACCGCGGCGTGCACCTCTCGCTGGCGCTCCCACCCGTCGTTGTAGTCGACGAAGTCAGGCGCAAAACCCAGGTGCACAAAACGCATGAACCCACGGTATGCCGTGAGCGCACCTTGCGCTGCACCGCACCGACGTAGGCTCCCGACATGACGAGCCGCGAGCGCGCGACCACGGTGGGCCGACCTCGGCGGATCCTCCTCGGAGCCCTCGCCGTCATCGTCGTCTGGTTGGCGATCGGGGCGGTGGGTGGACCCGCGACGGGGAAGCTTTCCGAGGTCCAGAAGAACGACAACGCGTCGTTCCTGCCGGCCGATGCCGAGTCGACCGCAGTGCTCAGGGCCGTGAGCCGGTTCAGCGACGAGGAGGAGATCCCACTCATCGTCGTCGCCGAGCGTCGCGACGGCGCCGAGCTCGGTGAGCGGGACGGCTTTGCGCTCCTGCAGCTGGTCCGCGAGCTGCCGGGCATCCCGCTGCCCGGCTCGGACAGGACGCTGGCCGACTACCTCGGCGAGGGGTCGCAGATCGTCCCCGTTCCTGCGCAGGACAGGCGGGCGGCGCTCGTCATCATCCCGCTCAAGGAGAGCGCGGCATCTGACGTCATCGACGGCGAGACACCCATCGTGGCTGCGGCAGAGGAGGTGCGGGTCAAGGCACGGGTGATGCTGGGCGCGGCGGGGATGACGACCCATGTCGGCGGACCCGGTGGCCTCATCGCCGACTTCTCTGCCGCGTTCGCGGGGATCGACGGTGTCCTGTTGCTCGTCGCGCTCTGCGTCGTCCTCGTCATCCTGCTCGTCGTCTATCGCAGCCCGATCCTCCCGATCGCGGTCCTGCTCAGTGCGGTGTTCGGCCTGTCGCTGGCGGTGCTCGTCATTCGCCCGCTCGCGGAGAACGGCACCATCGAGCTGTCCGGTCAGTCGCAGGGGATCATGTTCATCCTCGTCGTCGGGGGAGCGACCGACTACGCCCTGCTGCTCGTGAGCCGGTTCCGCGAGGAGCTGCACGAGCACGAGAGCACCTGGGTCGCGTTGCGCCGGGCCTGGCGGGGTTCGGTCGAGCCGATCGCAGCCTCCGCCGCGACCGTCATCCTCGGGCTGCTCTGCCTCATGCTCGCCTCGCTCCAGAACACTGCGGGGCTCGGGCCGGTGGGCGCGTTCGGTATCGCTGGTGCGTTGCTCGCGTCGCTGACGTTCTTGCCTGCCGTGCTGTTGCTCTTCGGGCGAAAGGCGTTCTGGCCGTTTGCTCCTCGCGTCGACCACGCTCATGCCGAGGACGTCGTGGGCACGCGCTCGCTGTGGGGACGGGTGTCCGGTCTCGTGGGACGGCATCCTCGACGGACGTGGGTGATCACCCTCGTGGCGCTGATCGCGGCGGCCGCGTTCGCGCCTTCGTTCAAGGCGGACGGGGTGACCATCAAGGACACCTTCCTCGTGGCGACGGACTCGGTCGATGCGCAGGGCGCGATCGAGCGGCACTTCGCTGCTGGGTCGGGCAGCCCCGTCCAGGTCGTCGTACCTGCCGACCGTGCGGAGGCGGTTCGCAGCGCAATGGACGATGACCCCGGCATCGAGTCGGCCTACGTCGGGCTGGCGCCACCGGTCCCGGGGCAGCCGGCGCCCGAGGCCACGCCGGTGGACGGGCTCCAGCTCGTGCAGGGAACTGCGACCGGGGCGGCCGACAGCACGGGTGCTGAGGAGACCGTGCGCAGGCTCCGGGCCTCGTTGGACGACGTCAGCCCCGACGCCCTCGTCGGCGGTCAGGCGGCGATCAACCTCGACGTGCTCGAGGCCAGTGGTCGTGACCTGCGGGTCATCGTGCCCGCGATCCTTCTCGTCATCTTCCTCGTGCTGTGCCTGCTCCTGCGGTCGCTGGTCGCGCCGCTGCTCCTCGTCACGGCCAACGTCATCTCGTTCGCCGCGACGATCGGGGTGTCGGCCCTGGTCTTCGACCATGTCCTGGGTTTCGGCGGGAGCGACCCGGCGATCCCGCTCTACGGGTTCGTCTTCCTCGTCGCTCTCGGGATCGACTACTCGATCTTCCTCATGACCCGCGTGCGGGAGGAGTCCGCACATCGCGGGACGCGGCCCGGCATCCTCGTGGGACTCGCGGTCACCGGTGGCGTCATCACGAGCGCCGGCATCGTTCTCGCCGCGACCTTCTCGTCCCTGACGGTCCTGCCCCTGGTCTTCCTCGTGCAGGTGGCGTTCATCGTGGCCTTCGGCGTCATCCTCGACACGTTCGTCGTCCGAAGTCTCTTGGTCCCGGCTCTGGCCCACGACCTCGGGCCGCGGGTGTGGTGGCCCGCGCGCTTGCCCGGTGATCGCGCGACCGAGGCGGAAATGCTCGCGAGGAGTGACGGTCCCTCGCACTAGGGTTCACGCCATGGTGAGAGTCGGACTGGCAGGTTACGCATCGGCAGGGCGCGGGATCCACGCGCCGATCATCCGCGAGGCCGGCCTCGAGCTCGCCGCCGTGGCGACGTCGAATCCGGATCGTCGAGCCGAGGTGGCGCAGGACTTTCCCGATGCGCTCGTCGTCGACGACCTGGACGCGCTGCTGGCCGTCGAGGGTCTCGACGTCATTGTGCTGGCGACACCGAGCGGCAGCCACCTCGAGCACGCCCTCAAGGTCATCGAGGCCGGCATCGCCTGCGTCGTCGACAAGCCCCTGGCTGTCACCGCCGACGACTGCCTGACCGTCGTCGATGCCGCCTCGCACGCAGGTGTGCCGCTCACGGTCTTCCACAACCGACGCTACGACCCGTCGCACACCACCTTGGCCACCGTCGTCGCGGATCGACTTGCGGGAGAGCCGTTTCGGTGCGAGCTGCGTTGGGAACGTTGGCGCCCCGTGCCCAAGGACCGCTGGCGCGAGAACGCCTCTGCGGCCGAGGGCGGCGGCATCATGCTCGACCTGCATGCGCACCTCATCGACTCTGCGGTGCAGCTCTTCGGCCCCGTTCTCACCGTGTTCGCCACCGTCCAGTCCCACACCACTCCCGCCGAGGACGACGCCTTCCTCGTATGCCGTCACGAGTCCGGCGTCGTGAGTCACCTCGGTGCCACCTCGGTCTCGGGCGCAGCGGGTCCGCGCGTTCGTCTCCTCGGGAGCGACGCGGCATACATTCAGAACGAGTTCGAGGGTGAACCGAACGTCTACGCGGACCTCGCCGACGCCGACGCAGACCACTGCGGTTGGCTCATGCGCGCGCTGGAACGTGAGGCGGTGCCCACGACGCCGGCGAGCCAGGTCGACTTCTATCGCGCGGTTGGCTCCGCCCTGTCGGCGCCGGACCCGCAGGCAGCCATGCCGGTCGACCCGCGCGATGCCATCCACACCCTGGCCGTCATCGACGCCGCGAGGGCGAGCGCCGAGGGCGAGCGGGTCGTCGAGGTCATCACACCCGGGCTGCGTCCCGGTCACACCGACGAAGGGGACTCCTGACATGACCGACGACCACAAGGCCATCCTCAAGCGCTATCTGGGTCGTTCCCGCGAGGCGGTGCTCTGGAAGCTCGAAGGACTGTCGGAGCACGACCTCCGCCGCCCGCTGACGCCCACCGGCACCAACCTGCTCGGCGTCGTCAAGCACCTCGCAGGCGTCGAGGCGGGCTACTTCGGTGACTGTCTGGGCCGGCCTGTCCCGGACATGCCGCCGTGGTACGCCGAAATGATGGCCGACACCCTCGAGGACAACGGCGACATGTGGGCGACGGCGCAGGAGTCCAGGGACTCGATCATCGACCTCTATCGCCGGGTCGCGGCCCACGCCGACGCGGTCATCGAGGAGCTCGACCTCGACGACACGGGTTCCGTGCCGTGGTGGGGTGAGAGCGGCACGGCCGTGTCGCTGCAGTGGTTCCTGGTGCACATGATCGCCGAGACCAACCGGCATGCCGGCCACCTCGACGTCGTCCGCGAGCTCGTCGACGGAGCGGCCGGGATGCGACCCGAATCCACCAACATGCCCTCCGACGACGAGGACTACTGGGAGAGCCACCGGGCTCGGCTTCAGGAGACCGCAGACCAGTTCACGGGCTGATTCTTCGCGAGAGGCTCAGGGGTTGACGAGGCGGCGCGGTTCGAGGCGCTCCTCGACCGCCGTGTCGCCCTCACGCGTGACGATGTAGGCGCCCTTGTTGTCGCGCTCCGAGACCGCCTCGACGAGCTCGGTGCCGTGATAGACGAGGCCGACGCCGTCGTCGGTGCAGTGGGTCGTGGGCAGGGTGCCGTTGGCGACGAGCTCGTGGACGAGCGGTCGGCGGCGGGCCTCGGAGTCGTAGTGCACGCCGTTGCCGTAGGGGAGGAGTGCCAGTCCGTTGGTGACGGCGCGCAGCTCGGGTCCGAACGAGTCCGTCGTCCCACCGAGGTACCAGCAGATGGATCCGGCGGAGACGCCGGAGAGGACGACCCCGGCCTCCCACGCGGCGCGCATCGCGGGCGCGAGGTCGTGGACCTGCCAGACGGCCAGGAGGTTGGCAACCGAGCCACCATTGACCCAGACGACGTCCTGGTCGAGGAGCAACCCGGGCACGTCGTCGTGGTTCGGCATCGGGAAGAGGTCGAGGGTGGTGATCTCGAATCCGGCCACGCGTCCGGCCTGGTGCAGGTGGTCGTTGAGGTAGCGCTGGTCACCCATGGCCGTGCCGACGACCGTGACCTTGGGGCGCCGGCCCGTGACGCCGGACAGCTCGACGGCGTGGTGGACGAGGGCATCGAACTCGAGGAACGTGCGGCTGGAGGGGCGGTAGCCACCCGAGGTGGCAAGGATCGTCGGCTGGTCGGCAGGCATGGATTCGACCCTAGCCGGACAGCGCGAAGGGAGCCGGACGGCATACGCCGTCTTCGCCGAAGGCACCTGACGCCTGACATTTGTCATGGGCCGGTCGTGACAACCGTGTGAGGGCGCGAGGCACGTCGCCCGTGAGGCTCGATGCATGACGACACACACAGCGGTCAGCCTCCGCGGCGTGACCAAGAAGTTCGGAGATGTGGAAGCCGTCCGGGGGATCGACCTGGACATCGAGCCGGGCGAGGTGGTGGCTTTCCTCGGCCCCAACGGCGCCGGCAAGACCACGACCATCGACATGCTGCTCGGGCTCTCGAAGCCGACCAGCGGTGAGGTCGAGGTCATGGGCATGAAGCCCCGTGACGCCATCGCTCACGGCCTCGTCTCGGCAGTGATGCAGACCGGGGGACTGCTCAAGGACCTGACCGTTCGCGAGACGGTCGCCTACATGGCCAGCCTCTTCGCCAACACCGAGTCGGTCGACGACGTGCTCTCACGGGCAGGCATCAGCCACATCGCCGGCCGCAAGGTCGGCAAGTGCTCGGGTGGCGAGCAGCAGCGCCTGCGCTTCGCCCTCGCCCTGCTGCCCGACCCGGCGCTCCTTCTCCTCGACGAGCCCACCACCGGCATGGACGTCGAGGGCCGCCGCGCGTTCTGGGGAGCCATCCGTGAGGACGCCTCCCGCGGCCGCACGGTCCTCTTCGCGACGCACTACCTCGAGGAGGCCGACCAGTACGCCGACCGGATCGTCCTCGTGAGCAGCGGCAAGGTCGTGGCCGACGGCAGCGGGTCGGAGGTCAAGGCCCTCGCCAGCGGTCGCACCGTGCGCGCCACCTGGTCCGGCGCCGACGTCGACCGCCTGACCGCCATCGGTGGCGTGGACTCGGTGGAGCTGCGCGGGGACACGGTCTACGTCCACGCCAAGGACACCGACTCGGTCGCGCGCTACCTCCTCGCCGAGACCGACGCGCGAGACCTCGAGATCACCGCGCGGGGCCTGGAAGAGGCCTTCCTCAACCTGACAGGAGCAAACGCATGAGCACCGCAACGAACACCGCCACGTCCTCCGCCAGGAGCGCCGTGGACCCCAGCACTCGCACGGTCCCTCGCTTCGGCGGCTTCAACACCACCATGCTCGGGATCGAGCTCAAGCGGATGCTGCGCAACCGCCGCACGATCATCTTCACGCTGATCTTCCCGGCCGCGATGTTCTTCGCGTTCGGAGGACAGTCGGGCTGGAACGAGAAGGTCGGGAACGGCAACGTCGCGGCCTACATCCTCGTCTCGATGGCCCTCTACGGAGCAGCCCTGACCGCGGCCGCAGGTGGTGCCATGGTCGCCATCGAGCGGGGGCTCGGTTGGTCCCGATCGCTGCGGCTCACGCCTCTCAACCCTGCCGTCTACATCCTCACCAAGGCGCTCGTGGCGCTGGTCATGGGCACCATCGCGGTCACCGTCGTGAACCTCGCCGGAGTCATCCAGGGCAAGCCGCACATGCCGGTCGGCACGTGGATCAGCTGCGCCCTGCTCACGGTGGTCTGCACCCTTGTCTTCGCGGCCCTCGGCGTGTTCATCGGCTACCTCGTGCCGGGCGAGAACGCCATGCAGGTGCTCGGCCCGGGGCTGGCCCTGTTCAGTTTCGTCGGCAACGTCTTCATCCCGATCGACGAGGGAACGACGATGTGGCACGTCGCGTCGTTCACGCCGATGTTCGGAGTCGCCGAGATCGCCCGGTCCCCGCTGACGCACGACCTGCCCTGGTACGCCGTCCTCAACGCGGTGCTCTGGCTGGCCCTGTTCATCGGTGGGGCGGCGTGGCGGATGAGCAAGGACACGGCGCGGGTCTGACCGCACGGCAAAATGGAACCCATGAGCCAGACCATGCCCCTCCAGCGGCCACTCGGCCGCCGGGGGCCGTGGTTTGCCGCCATCTGGCTGGTCTTCCTCATCGATCCTGTTCGCGTCGCCTGGGATGCCCACGACACCGCGAAGGGCGACATCGGCCTGCTGGCCACGCTCGCCTTCGGGACGCTCTACATCGTCATCTGGATCCGGCTTCGCGCCGACCGTGCCCGACTGGTGACCCGACCGTCGTGGGTCGAGTCCATCGGGTGGCTGGCCTCGATGGCCAGCCTCGCCACCGTCATGGTGTGGGCGCTCGGGGAGACCGGCACCGCATCGGCGGTCTATTGCGCCGTCGCGACAGTGATGCTCCTTCCCTTTGCGTATGCCGCCCCGATCGTTGTCGGGATCGCGGCACTGATGATCGTGCTCGGTGAAACGCGACCGACGTGGGACTCGGGAGCCGGCACGGCGTTCGGCGTCCTTGCAGCGGCCCTGGCGGTCTTCGGGATCCAGCAGATGATGGTCCGCAACATCGAGCTCATCAAGGCCCACGACGAGAACGCCGACCTGGCGGTCGAGAACGAGCGCACCCGTTTTGCCCGCGACCTGCACGACATCCTCGGTCACTCCTTGACGGTCATCACGGTCAAGGCCGAACTGGCACAACGACTCCTTGACGTGGACCCGCCACGGGCCAGGGCCGAGCTGGCCGACCTCGAACGGTTGTCGCGCGATGCCTTGGCGGACGTCCGTCGCGCCGTGGAGGGCTATCGCGATCTGAGCCTCCCCGGTGAACTGGCGAGGGCGCGCACCGCCCTCGCGGCCGCCGAGATCACGGCGGAACTGCCCAACTCCACCGAGGACGTCCCGACGGCGTTGCGCGAACTCTTCGCCTGGACCGTGCGCGAAGGCGTCACCAATGTGTTGCGGCACAGCAACGCTCAGCGTTGCTCCGTGGTCCTGACGCCGACGTCCGTGGAGGTGCGCGACGACGGCGGCGGTCCCGGTGGTTCGACGCTGGGCAGTGGACTCACGGGCCTGCAGGAACGCGCGTCCGTGCTCGGAGGGACGGTCGTCACCAGGTCGTTGGAGCCCGGCTACTCGTTGCGGGTGGTGGTCGCGTGATCCGGCTGCTGCTGGCCGACGACCAGGCTCTGGTCCGTGGGGCCCTCTCGGCGTTGTTGTCGCTCGAGCCCGACCTCACCGTCGTGGCCGAGGTCGGGTCCGGGGATCTCGTGCTGGACGCCGTGCGCGAACACCGACCCGACGTCGTCCTCATGGACGTCGAGATGCCCGGACTCGACGGCATCGCCGCCACCGCCCAAGTGCGCGCGACCTACCCCGAGACCCGCGTCCTCATCGTGACGACCTTCGGCCGGCCGGGCTTCCTGCGGCGCGCGATGCATTCCGGCGCAATGGGATTCGTCGTCAAGGACACCCCGGCCGCCCAGCTCGCCGACGCCGTGCGCCGAGTGCACGCCGGCCTGCGCGTCGTCGACCCGGCCCTCGCGACGGACAGCCTCGTCGCTGGTGAGTCCCCGCTGACGCAACGCGAGACCGAGGTCCTCCAGGCCGCCCGAGACGGCTCGTCGGTGGCCGTGATCGCATCCCGGCTCTTCCTCTCCGAAGGCACCGTCCGCAACCACCTGTCGGCGGCGATCGGCAAGACCCAGGCGGCCAACCGGGCCGAGGCCGTCCTCACGGCCGAGAGCAACGGCTGGCTCTGACCGACGTGCCGGGAACGTCGGCTGCCGGTGACGCGTTGAGTACCCCGTCGCCGAAGCAGAGGGAGCACGCATGTCATTCGAGGACCAGGTCACCACGCTCATCGAGTTGGGGTACCCCGCACTGGCAGGGTTGAGCGAGAGGGCCTTTCGCGCCGAGATCGCACCGCTGGCCGAGATGGCCGGCCGTCTCGACGAGGCGGAGCCGAAGGACGAACCGGGGCGGACGGCATACGTCATCGTCGTGACACGGGAGCTCGTCGACCCGATCACGACAGTCCCGTTGCTCCGCCTGGTGGGCGGACGCAGACCCGGGGTCGTCGACCGCAACCACGCCGAGGGCGACCTCGCGACCTATGACCCGCTCCCCGAGCTCAAGGTGCCGGAGGTGCGTGCCTACCTCCTCGTCGACATCGAGCGCGGCGAGGAGTTCTGTGGCGTTCGCCCGCAGGAGGCGCTCCCGGTCATCCGAGGTCGTGGCCGGACTCCTCTCACCATTGACGAGGGCATCGCCGTGGTCACGCAGGCGCCGCACCTGCTCGAGAAGAACAAGTGCTTCATGCTGTCGGGCTCACGCCGTTCGGACCGTCGCGTCCCGGCCCTGTGGATCAGCGAACGCGCGCCCAAACTCGGCTGGTGCTGGGACGGGAACCCGCACACGTGGCTCGGCGTCGCCTCGGCGGGGGAGCGCATCGCCTGACCCTGTGGAAAAGCTCGCGGCGGCTTCGGGCATCTCGGCAACCATGAGGTCATGGAGACCTCGGAAAGGCCGACCGACAGCCGGTATGCCGGCCGCCACCGGATCGTGGACCACACCACTCCCAGCGTGCCCGGCTACGACGTGGTCGAGCCGATCGGACAGGGCGGGTCGGGCGCGGTGTGGTCGGCGACGGATGCTGCGGGCGCGACGGTCGCGATCAAGGTCGTGCCCGCGGTCGATGCAGCCGACGCTCTCGTGGAGCTGGCCGTGCTCGGTCGGATCACCGATCCGCACCTCGTCCGGTTGCACGAGGCGACGGCACTGCCGAACGGCGACGTCGCCCTCGTGCTCGACCACCTGGCCGGTGGCACTCTCGGGTCGGCTGTCCGGGCGCGCGGCCACTTGGCGCCGGGGGAGGCCGTGACGGTCCTCAGCCCGATCGCCTCCACGCTGGGGCGGCTCCACGGGATCGGCGTCGTGCACGGAGACGTCTCACCCGACAACGTGCTCCTCGATCTGGAGGGCCGGCCCTTCCTGGCCGATCTGGGGGTGGCGAGCATCGTGGGGGAGCAGCTCGCGGAGCTCCGGGGGACCGAGGGCTTCGTCGCGCCCGAGGTGGCAGTGGGCGGGGCACCGTCGCCGGCGTCCGACGCCTACGCCCTCGGTGCGCTGGCGTGGTTCGTCCTCACGGGAGAGGCGCCGGGTCCGGCTGTCATCCGGGGACGATTGGGGGAGCGGGTGTCCGGGCTGCCCGTCGACCTGGTCGCCGCGGTTGAAGGAGCGCTGCGTTCACGCGCCGAGGACCGTCCCAATGCCGACGCGCTGGCCGTGGCGATCTTCGAGAGTGCCGACCCCGAGCCGCTCGTGCTGGTGACCGGTGGCGATGACGTCAGCCTTCTCACCCGTCGCATCCGGGCTGCTGCTCGCGCGTCGTCGCACGGTGGTGCCGCGGCAACGTCGGCGCCCGGGCCCGGGCGGGCCCGTGACCTTGCTCGTCGTTGCCTGTCCACCACGTCCACTGGCAGGAAGGTCGCCGCCTCCGGGCTGCGGAGCCTGCGCGCCGTCGCGCCGTTCGTCATGGTCCTGGGAGTCATGGCCGCGGTCGCACTCGGGGTGGTGGCGTGGAGCGGTGGACGTGACGACGCGAGGGCTTCGACCGGATCACCTTCGGCGCTGGCGAGCGCGACGCCCTCGAACGGACCAGCCGCGGCGTCTGGCGCCTCGGACGCGCGTCTGGGGAAGGATGCGCCGCGAGCCGATCCGCTCGGGTTGGTCAGTGCTCTGGCACGGGCGCGAGCCGAGGCCTGGTCGACCGGGATTGCGGCCAGACTCGTCGAGGTCGACGCGCCGCGCTCACCGGCCCTCGCCCGCGACACCGAGGTGCTGGCCGGGGTGCAGCGGGCCAACCAGCGTTACGTGGGGCTCACCTTCACCGTGCGCGAGGCTGCTTTCGAGGGGGAGTCGCGCGGGGTCGCCACCGTCCGGGCGCGCATCGACACGGGCGCCCATGTCGTGAGGGGTCCCGGTGGTGACCAACGCAGACCAGCGGTGGCGGGGCCCCCCGTGCTGCTCGATCTCGTCCGCACCGACTCGGGCTGGCGCGTCCAGGAGGTTCGAGCGGTCTGAGCTGGGCCGAGAGACGACTGGGTCCGGCGACCGATGGAGCCCTGGGTCGACGTAAATCGTTACGCGGGAGCCGTCAGGAGCCAGCGGATCGCGTCGGGGAGGGTGGCCTGACCGTGGGTGAAGCCGGTGTCCTGCAGTCGCTTCGGCACAGCCCGCTGGCTCGCGACGATGTCACCGGCCATCTCTCCGACCACCGCGCGCAATGCGAACGTGGGAGCCGGCAGGAGCGTCGGACGGTGCAGCTGGCGACCCATCTCGGCGACGATGTCGCGCTGGCGAGCAGGCTCAGGACCCGTGAGGTTCACGGGACCTTCGAGCCTCTGGTCGAGCACGTGCTCGATGGCTCGAACGTGGTCGGCGAGGGTGATCCACGACCAGAACTGTCGCCCGTTGCCGAGGGGGCCGCCGAGCCCCAACTTCGCCAGCCGGAGCAACATCTTGATCGCGTCGCCGTCGGGAGCCAGCACGATGCCGGTACGCAGGCAAGCCACGGGTGCCCCAGCAGCCTCGGCGGGCTCGGTCGCGCCTTCCCAGGCGTGGACGAGGTCGACGAGGAAACCCGAACCGGCGCTGCTCTCCTCGGTGAGTACCTCGTCACCGCGGTCGCCGTAGTAGCCCACGGCTGAACCGTTGACGAGATGGATCGGACGTCCTGTCTGCGCGATGGCCGTGGCCAGCGCAGTGGTTCCGTCGACGCGTGAGTTGATCAGCTCGGTCTTGAAGGCCGGGCTCCACCGATGGGCACCCAGGCTCGCGCCGGCGACGTTGACCACGGCGTCGACACCGTCGAGGACCGCGGGGTCGAGCTGGCGGGTTGAGGGGTCCCACTGGATCTCGGACTCGTGCTCGGGTGCTCGTCGAACCAGGCGGACGACGTCGTCACCGCGCTCCCGCAGCGAATGACACAGCGCAGCGCCGATCAGTCCGGAGGAGCCGGCGACGGCGATGCGCTGTGTCATGTGGATCAGGACTCAGAGACTCAAAGGCCCAGATCGGCTTCGAACGCGCCTTCTTCGAGGCGCTCCTTGACCGTGGTGAGGAAGCGGGCGGCGTCGGCGCCGTCCACGATCCGGTGGTCGTAGGACAGGGCAAGGTAGACCATCGAGCGGATGGCGATGGTCTCGCCACCGTCGGAGTCCTTGACGACGACGGGCCGCTTGACGACCGCGCCGGTGCCGAGGATGGCGACCTGCGGCTGGTTGATGATCGGCGTGTCGAACAATGCTCCACGCGACCCGGTGTTGGTGATCGTGA
The DNA here is from genome assembly GCF_000152705.1 of Janibacter sp. HTCC2649. Classification (GTDB taxonomy): domain Bacteria; phylum Actinomycetota; class Actinomycetes; order Actinomycetales; family Dermatophilaceae; genus Knoellia. The sequence continues at coordinate 256,218 of NZ_CH672413.1, forward strand.
ACGTCCCACCGGCGAGGTCGTCCGGCATGATCTTGTTGGTGCGCGTGCGCTCCGCGAGATCGGCGATGTTGCGCGAGAGCCCCGCGATGTTGAGGTCGCCCGCGTTCTTGACCACCGGCACGAGCAGACCCTTGGCGGTGTCGACGGCCATGCCGACGTTCTCGGTGCCGTGGTAGGTGACGTTCTCGCCGTCGATGCTCGCGTTGACCGTCGGGTGGACCTTGAGGGCCTCGATCGCGGCGAGCGTGAAGAACGGCAGGAAGCTGAGCTTGCTGCCCTCGCGGCGGGCGAAGTCACCCTTGGCGCGGTCACGCAGACGCGCGATCTTGGTGACGTCGACCTCGACAACGGTCGTGAGCTGAGCCGACGTCTGGAGCGACTCGACCATGCGCTTGGCGATCATCTTGCGCAGGCGCGTCATCGGCTGGGTCGTGCCACGCAGGCTGCTGTCGCCGGCTGCCGCAGTGCTCGACGAGGCAGCTGCCGGAGCGGCTGCACCAGTCGAGGCGGGGGCGGCGGGTGCCTCGGCCGGGGCCTTGGCAGCCTCTGCCGCGGCGAGGACATCCTGCTTGCGGATGCGACCGCCGACGCCGGTGCCCTTGATGGAACCGAGGTCGATGTTGTTCTCGGACGCGATCTTGCGCACGAGCGGGGTGACATAGGCCGACGCGTCCTGCGACTCGTCGCTGGCGGAAGTTGCCGATGCCGGAGCAGCCGGAGCAGCCGGAGCCTGCGGTGCGGGAGCCGCGGGGGCGGTCGGCGCCGGGGTGGGTGCCGGTGCGGCGGGGGCCGCGGCCTCTGCGGGAGCCGGTGCTGCCGGTGCGGCCTCGGGTTCGGCGGCAGCCTCGGGCTCGGGCGCGGGCGCCTCCTGCGCAGCAGCAGCCTGCGGTGCCTCGGGAGCCGCAGCGGGCTCCTCGGCAGCGGGCTCAGCGGCGGCCGGTGCGGCCTCGGCGGCTGGTGCTTCGGCAGCGCCAGCTGCGTCTCCACCGATGACGGCGAGGTCGGCGCCCACAGGGACGGTCTCGTCCTCCTGGACGAGGATCTTGCTCAGCTTGCCTGCGACAGGGGAGGGGATCTCGGTGTCGACCTTGTCGGTCGAGACCTCGAGCAGCGGCTCGTCGACCGCGACGTCGTCGCCCTCGGCCTTGAGCCAGCGGGTGATCGTGCCCTCCGTGACCGACTCGCCCAGAGCAGGCATGGTCACGGTCGTGCCACCACCGCCACCGGCAGAAGGAGCAGCGGGAGCAGCCTCGGCCGGAGCGGATTCAGCGGGTGCAGCCTCGGCAACCGGAGCTTCCTGCGCCGGAGCCGGCTCAGCGGGTGCTGCCTCAGCAGGCGCTGCCTCGGCGGGAGCGGCTTCAGCGGCGGGCGCTTCCTGCGCCGGAGCCTCGGCGGGCTGCTCGGCAGGTGCAGCGGTGTCGCCACCGGCGGCGGGTCCATCACCGATGACGGCGAGGTCGGCGCCCACGGGAACGGTCTCGTCCTCCTCGGCAAGGATCTCCTGGAGCGTGCCAGCGACAGGTGAGGGGATCTCGGTGTCGACCTTGTCGGTCGAGACCTCGAGCAGCGGCTCGTCCACGGCGACCTGGTCACCAACGTTCTTGAGCCACCGGGTGACGGTGCCCTCGGTCACGGACTCGCCGAGGGCGGGCATGGTCACACGTTCGGACATGGTGTCAGTTCTCCTATCGACGGTGGCTCTGCGTCAACTCTAGTTGTGAGCATGCAGGGGTTTTCCAGCGAGCGCCAGATGGGCCTCGCCGAGTGCTTCGTTCTGGGTGGGGTGCGCATGGATGAGGGGTGCGACGTCGTCGGGGTGGGCTTCCCAGCCGACGATGAGCTGTGCCTCACCGATCTGCTCACCCATCCTCGCGCCGATCATGTGAACGCCGACGACCGGTCCATCCTTGGAACGCACGAGCTTGACGAAGCCGGCGGTCTGCAGGATCTGGGACTTGCCGTTGCCGCCCAGGTTGTACTCGTAGGTCTCGACCTCGCCGTGCACCTCACGGGCCTGCGCCTCGGTCAGTCCGACCGACGCGATCTCGGGGTTGCAGTAGGTCACCCGCGGGATCGTCGACTCGACGATCGGGGCGGGCGAGAGTCCGGCGATCTCCTCGGCGACGAAGATGCCTTGCTGGAAACCGCGGTGCGCGAGCTGGAGGCCGGGAACGATGTCGCCCACGGCATACACGCCGTCGACGCCAGTGCGGAGGCGGTCGTCGGTCGTGACGAAACCACGGTCGAGACTCACGCCGGCTTCGGCAAAGCCGAGCCCGTCGGTGACCGGGCCGCGCCCGACGGCGACGAGCAGCAGGTCGGCCTCGATGGTCGTGCCGTCCTCGAGGGTGACCGTGACGACGTCGCCCTCCTGCGTGGCGCCGGCGAACTTCACGCCCGCCTTGACCGTGATCTTGCGCTTGCGGAAGGCGCGTTCCAGAACCTTGGACACCGCCTCGTCCTCGGCCGCGACGAGCCGGGGGAGAGCCTCGACGACGGTGACCTCGGAGCCGAAGGACCTGAAGACCGACGCGAACTCGACACCGATGACGCCGCCACCAAGGACGACGACACGGTCGGGGACGAAGTCGAGCTGCAGTGCCTGCTCGCTGGTCATGATGCGGCCGGCGATCTCGAGGCCGGGGAGGGACTTGGCATAGGAGCCGGTCGCGAGGACGACGTTGCGGCCGGTCACGCGGCGTCCGTCCACCTCGATGGTCGACGGGTCGACGAGCCGACCCGTGCCCTCGATGAGGTCCACCTTGTGCGCCTTCGCGAGGCCCTGGAGGCCCTTGTAGAGGCGACCAATGACGCCGTCCTTGTAGGCGTTGACGCCAGCCATGTCGATCGACTCGAGCGTCGTCCTCACGCCGAACTGCTCACCTTCACGGGCGGTGTCGGCGACCTCGGCGGCGTGGAGCAGCGCCTTGGTCGGGATGCAGCCGACGTGCAGGCAGGTGCCGCCCAGCTTGGACTTCTCGACGAGAGCGACGCGAAGCCCCAGCTCTGCCGCGCGGAAGGCGCAGGCATAACCACCGCTTCCGCCTCCCAGAATGACCACGTCATAGGTGTCCTCGGCGGTGGCCGGCATCGTTCACTGCTCCCTTGGTTTGCGGCAGGGGGCGCGCGCCGAGCGGGTCTCGCCGACGTCGCGCCAGTGCCGCCCATCCTGTCACTGCACCGTGTCCGTCGTCACACGAGGTCCTCGTCCGTCCACGAACGCTCGCGTATGCCGTCCGCCACCCAGCGAAGTCACACTCACCTCCCAGCGGTCTTCCGTATCGTGGCGCCATGGCGTGGTTCAGGCGGCGGAAGGGCGAAGCCCCCGCGAAGGGTGCGGCGGCACCGACGAAGGACGACGTGCGCAGGGCGCGCAAGCACCTTGAGGAGTTCGCGCGCAGCCGCCGTGGGGTGGAGGCCTTCGTCGAACCGGCCACGAACGTCACGGCGACGACGGTCATCCTCATCGCCCACGACGGTGAGTGGACGCGCCGCGCTGTCCCGTCCCGTGAGGACGCCTTCAAGCTGGCGACCAACCTGCACCTGCCGACCTACGACGTCAACCAGACGGGCTACCCGCAGCGGATGCGCGACTGGAACTCGCGCCAACGCGGCCACTGACCCATCAGGTCAAGGCTGCGACGAAGTCGGGTGTGAAGGTCAGAACTCGCGGTTGCAGGGCACGGCAGCCAGAGCGGCGAGCCCTCGACGATCGCCGTCGCCGAGGCTGGTCTGGCCCTTGTTCTCGGCGTTCATGAGCTGACCGGCTGTCTCGCTGTGGGCCAGGCCGAGGAGGTGGGACAGCTCGTGCGCGACGATCGCGACGGCCATCTCGTGCCCGCCCTTGCGGACGCTGACCTCGGTGAGGGCTGGTCCGTCGAGGTAGACGATGCCGGTGACGTTGTGCAGCTGCCCACGGCTGTCCGTCATGGCCACGCTGCCGCCCACGCCAGCGACGTTGCCGTCGAGGGTGGGGACACGTTCGGGGGTCGTCCACGCCACGAGCGCAGGCGACCAGCGGTTGCCGTAGCGGCCGCGGTCCATCGTCGGCCGCACCTCTTGGGCCAGTTCGTCGGTCGGCCCATCGACGACGATCTGGAGTCCCGCTGCCGGGCCGACCATCGAGATGGCGTCCCTCAGGATGGCGTCGGCGTCCGACGGCGCCCGCTCGTGGTTGACGACGAGATGCAAGGGGCGGCACGGGTCGTAGGCCGCCACACTGCCCGGTTTCGTTGCCAGGAGTTCGAAGCCGCCCGAACCAACAGGGGCTCGAGGGGCCGCCACGAGCCGCCCGACCACGGCGTCCTGCGCGAGCGGAGGCCTCACCTGCGCCAGCGGGACGATGCTGGCCACGTGGTCGATCTGCTGGTCCGCGACACCTCGCACCAAGATCAGCCCTGCCGTGATCGCGAGGGTGGCGACAATCGGCGCCACAGCGACACGTGAGCGGCGGGGCGGCTGGGACACGGCATACCCGTCCTGGGTGACCATGTCCACAAGATCGCATTCGCGGGTGCCCGGCGTCAGGCCGATGGCGGAAAGCATGTGGCTCTCGCGCGGCTGAGCGTGCGAGAGTGAGGCGACCGCACCACCGATCCAGGAGGACCCGTGTCCGAGTCAAAGAGTTCCCGTCCGACGCCCAGCGAGGACATGAAGAAGAAGTTCCGCGAGGCCCTGGACAAGAAGCACGCCCACGGCGGCGCCGATGTCTCGGCCACTGCGGACCAGGGCAAGGTCGACCACGGTCACGGACCCGAGACCTCCGGGCGCGACCAGATGTTCCGCCGCAAGTCCGGCTGACCCACCGCCAGATGCACTTCGTGCCCGAAACGGACACGCCGTCGGCTGCGTACGCAGCCGCGACCGTGTCCGTTTCGGGCACGAAGTGCATCTGGGCCTGGGGTCAGGCGGTGTGGTTCTCGATGAGGTTCACGAGCGTTGCCACGCCGTAGCCGGTGCCGCCCTTGGGGATGGCGCCGTCGGCACCCTTCTCGTTGAAGGACGGGCCGGCGATGTCGACGTGGGCCCACGAGATGCCCTCGCCGACGAACTCCTGGAGGAAGAGCCCGGCGGTGAGCATGCCGCCCCAGCGGTCAGCCTTGTGCTGGAGGTCTGCCACGACCGAGTCGAGCCCGGCGCGCAGCTCGCGCGGCAACGGCATCGCCCACGAGTCCTCGCCCTCGGCGCCACCGGAGTTGACCACCTTGGTGCGGAAGTCGTCGTCGTTGGCCATGACACCGGCGACGCGGCTGCCGAGCGCGACCATCTGCGCACCCGTGAGAGTGGCGATGTCGACGATGACGTCGGGCTTGGCCTCGCTGGCCAAGCAGATGCCGTCACCGAGGACCATGCGCCCCTCGGCGTCGGTGTCGATGATCTCGACGGTCGTGCCGTTGCGCATCGTCACGACGTCACCGGGACGCTGGGCGGTGCCGCTCGGCATGTTCTCGGCGAGGCAGAGGTAGCCGGTGACGGACACCGGGCCACCCAGTTCAGCGGCGGCGATGACCGTGGATGCAACCGCGGCGGCGCCGGCCATGTCGGACTTCATGGTGAGCATGCCGCCGGCCGGCTTGATGCACAGGCCGCCCGAGTCGAAGGTGATGCCCTTGCCCACGAGTGCGACGGACGGGCTCTTGGCCCGACCAGCGGTGGGGGAGTAGGTCATCGTCACGATGCGCGGCGGGTTGACAGAGCCCTGGCCGACGCCGACGATGCCGCCGAAGCCGCCCTTGGCGAGGGCCTTCTCGTCGAGGACCGAGATGGTGACCTTGCCCGAGGATGCCGCAGCGACGGCCTTGACGCGGTCGACGAAGGACTGCGGGGTGAGCAGGTTCGGCGGGGTGTTGACGAGGTCGCGGGTGAGGTCGCGAGCGGCGCCGATGATGGCTGCGCGCTCGACGGCGGACTTGACCCCCTTGCCCTGGCCGAGCGACGAGACGACCGTGATCTTGGGCCCACCAGAAACAGGCACCTTCTTGGCCTTGGGCTGGCCCCCGACCGACGCCTTGGTGGAGGACGCATCGAAGCTGTAGCAGCCGGCATACGCACCGTCGGCGACAGCCGCGAGAGCGGCCTCGTCGGAGGCCGGCAGCGCCACGGCGACCGAGGCCTTCGTGGCGACCGAGCGCAGGGCGGAGCCGGCGGCGGAGCGGAGCACGTCGGGCGTGATGTCGGCGGCGGCGCCGAGTCCGGTCACGACGATGGCGGTGGCGGCCACATCGGGCACGGCCACGACGCGGACGGTCTCGCCCGGCTTGGCCTTGGCCTCGAGGTCGGTGAGAACTGCGGCGAGGTGCTTCGCGGCGGCGGTCGGCAGACCGTGGCCGGCGGCGAGCGTCGCGCCCTTGTCGGTCGAAACGGAGCCGACGACGAGGGCGTCGACCTTGAGGTTCGCGGCGTCGCGCGTGGTGAGGCTGAGGGTGGGCACTGCTTGCACTCCTGGCGTGGTCTGGGCAGGCGAGATCATCGCCCCTTAGCCGAGCACCCTAGCCGCGACCGTGATCCGGGCCACGCGATAGCGTGCCGTCATGACCGATCTGTTGCACTCTCCCGTCCATGACCGCCACGTTGCGCTCGGTGCCAAGCTGGCCGACTTCGGTGGCTGGGAGATGCCGATCGAATACCCCGGTGGTGGGGTCGTCGCCGAGCACAAGTCCGTGCGCGAGCGCGTCGGTCTCTTCGACGTGAGCCACCTCGGCAAGGCACGCGTCAGCGGCCGCGCGGGTGACGTCAGCGCCATCGACTTCGTCAACTCCTGTCTGACCAATGACCTGAGGCGGATCGGCCCGGGTCAGGCGCAGTACACGCTGTGCTGCCAGGACGACGGCGGGGTTGTGGACGACCTCATCGCCTACGTCCGGAGCGAGGACGACGTCTTCCTCATCCCCAACGCGGCCAACACCGCTGCCGTCGTGGACCTCCTACGGGCGGCCGCTCCCGAAGGCATCGAGGTCGAGAACCTTCACGACGCGTATGCCGTGTTCGCCGTCCAGGGTCCCAAGAGTGACGAGGTGCTCACCTCGCTCGGGCTGCCGGTCGATCACGACTACATGTCGTTCGTCGAGACGGAGTGGCAGGGTCTGCCGGTCATCGTCTGCCGCACCGGCTACACGGGGGAGCGCGGCTACGAGCTCGTGCCCGCGTGGGACGCCGCCGGCTCGCTCTGGGACGCACTCGCCTCCGCTGTCGCCGACCAGTCGGGTATGCCGGCCGGTCTCGGCGCGCGCGACACGCTCCGCACCGAGATGGGCTACCCCTTGCACGGCAACGACCTCAGCACCGAGATCACGCCCGTCATGGCTGGCGCCGCGTGGGCGGTCGGCTGGGACAAGGACACCTTCTGGGGCAAGGAAGCGCTGGCCGAGCAGCGCGCGGCCAAGACGAGCCGGTTGAACCGTGGGCTCGTCGTCACCGGCCGCGGCATCCCACGTGCCCACTGCTCCGTCCTCAAGGACGGCGAGGTCGTCGGCGAGGTGACGTCGGGGACGTTCAGCCCCACCCGCAAGGAGGGCATCGCCCTCGCCCAGCTCGAGCGCTCCGTGGCCATCGGCGACGAGGTCGTCATCGACGTGCGCGGCCGCGAGATCCCGGCAACGGTGACCAAGCCGCCGTTCGTCGAGGTCGGCGTCCGCGAGAACTGACGCGCATGGGCGACCACACCTACCGGGCCACGATCGCGTGGGAGGGATCCACGGGTGGCGGCTACACGGCATACCCGCGAGATCACGAAGGAGCGGTGCCTCCGGCGACGGAGTCGTTTGCCCTGAGTGCCGACCCGCACTTTCGCGGTGACGCGACCCGGGCCAACCCGGAGCAGCTCCTCGTGCTGGCGGCGAGCTCGTGCCAGATGCTCTCGTTCCTGCACGTCGCGGCCACGGCAGAGCTGGACGTGCTGGACTACACCGATGACGCCGAGGGCATCATGCCGAAGGGCGAGCAGCCGATGCGGATCACACGAATCACGCTGCGCCCCAGGGTGTTGGTGGCCGCGGGCAGCGACGTGGCCAGGTTCGAGGAGCTCATGCACGAAGCCCACGAGAGCTGCTTCATCGCCAACTCACTGAACACCGACGTCGTCGTCGAGCCGACTGTCGAGATCGCTATCAAGGAGAGCTGACATGACCGAAGCCTGGAGCTGGACCTATGAGAACGCCGCTGGGGCGGCCGTCACCGGCGAGCCGACTACGGCGACGGAGTTCCCGACGCAGTCCGACGCCGAGAACTGGTTCGGGGAGGTGTGGCGTGAGCTGGCCGAGGCCGGTGTCGCAGCCGTGACCCTGCACCGCGACGGCGAGAAGATCTACGGCCCGATGCCGCTGGACAGCTCTGTTTAATCACTGATTGCGCAATCTGCCGTCCCCCGCTGCGCTCCTCCCGACGGATTGCGCAATCAGTGATTACTTGGGGTAGGCGCCGCGCTTGACGATCGGGCGGGGCATCCGGGTGCGACGCATCTGGAAGGCGCGCATCGCGGCGTAGAAGCCGTCGCCGCGCTGGACTGCGTTCTCGCCGAACTTCGCGGCAAGCTGCTTCTTGATCCGGCGCCAGGCCAGGAACGTGTCGACGACAGCCGCCGCGATGAGTCCGTAGACGAGCGTGAAGACGATGAGCATCGCCCACGACTGACGCACGAACGACAGCGCGAGCACGATGAGCATGACGGGCAGCATGAACTCGGCGACGCCCCAGCGAGCGTCGATGTAGTCGCGGATGTAGCGCTTGGCCGGACCCTTGTCGCGCGCCGGCAGGTGCGTCTCGTCACCGGTGATCATCGCCTGGCGCTGCTTGGCGAGCTGCTCGCGTCGCTTGGTGCGGTCGGCACCCTTCGCGGCCTTGCGGTCGGTGACGACGAGGGGCTGGCGACGGGCCGCCTCCTGGTCGCGCCGCTTGGGCGTGGGGCGATTCTTGGCACCTTCGCGGGCAGCGTTGGCTGCCTGCTCCGTGAGCTCTTCCTGGGTGGTCCTGCTGCGTCCGAACACGGCCCGAGTGTATGCCGCCGGGCTGGGTCCTCGTTCCGGCCCCGCCTGCGCTCGCCTGCGTCCGCGCGCACGGTCGGGTTTGCCGCCATCCCCACGGACGTCGTGCTGACGTCGTGCTGTCGCCGTGGGTAGGGTCGCAATGTGACTGACTCATCAACCACCCCGACCGCCCTGACCGAGCTTCCTGCACTGCGCGAGACGGTGCGCGGCCTCATGCCGCAGCTGCGCGCCGACCTCGAGGCGCTCACCCGCATCCCGAGCGTCTCCTTGCCGGCCTTCGACCAGAGCCATGTCGATGCGTCCGCCGAGGCGACGGCCGACCTGCTGCGCGCCGAGGGCCTCGAGGTCGAGATCGTCCGCGAGGGCGGTGCCCCCGCGGTCATCGGGCACATCGACGGACCCGAGGGTGCACCGACGGTCATGCTGTATGCCCACCACGACGTGCAGCCGCCCGGGGACGACGCCGACTGGGACAGCGCACCCTTCGAGCCGACCGAGCGCGACGGTCGCCTCTACGGGCGAGGTGCCGCCGACGACAAGGCCGGGATCATGGCCCACATCGCCGCCCTGCGCGCCCACGCCGGCAACCTGCCGGTCGGTGTCACGGTCTTCGTCGAGGGTGAGGAAGAGGTTGGTTCCGACTCGCTCATGACCATCCTTGAGCGCCACGGCGACAAGCTCAGGGCAGACGCCATCGTGCTCGCCGACTCGACGAACTGGGACATCGGAACGCCCGCGCTCACCACGACCCTGCGCGGTCTCATCCGCGTCGTCGTCACCGTCACGACCCTTGACCACGGCATCCACTCCGGCATGTTCGGCGGCGCTGTCCCCGACGCGATCACGGCCCTCGTGCGCCTCATCGCCACGCTCCATGACGACGAGGGCAACGTCGCCGTCGCCGGGCTCAAGTCCGGGGAGGCCGCCGACCTCGACTTCTCCGAGGAGCGGCTGCGCGAGGAGTCCGGCCTGCTCGACGGTGTCTCGACGATCGGCTCGGGTTCACTCCTGTCGCGCATGTGGACCAAGCCGTCCCTCACGACGATCGGCATCAACGCGCCGTCGGTCGAGAAGTCCTCCAACACGCTCGTCCCCAGCGCCTGCGCCAAGCTGTCCATGCGCATCGCCGCGGACGAGGTCCCGGCCGACGCGTTCAAGGCCCTTGAGAAGCACCTGCGTGAGAACGCTCCGTGGGGCGCCAGGATCGAGATCACCCTCGACGACCAGGGCGCAGGTTTCGCCGCCGATGCGAGCGGACCGGTCTATGACCAGGCCCGCGCCGCCTTCGCCGACGCGTGGGGCAAGGAGCCGGTCGACATCGGTGTCGGAGGGTCGATCCCCTTCGTCGCGGCCTTCGCCGAGCGCTTCCCCGACGCCGCGATCCTCGTGACCGGCGTCGAGGACCCCGACACGCGCGCCCACGGCGCCAACGAGTCGCTCCACCTCGGCGAGTTCGAGAACGTCTGCGTCGCAGAGGCGGCGCTCTTTGCCCGCCTCGGCGCGATGCCGAGGTCCTGACGATGTCGCAAGACACCAGCGCAGCCGGGGCCGAGGGGTCCTCACAGGGCTCGTACGTCGAGGCAGAGTTCAAGCGCGACACGGCATACATCGAGGACCGGATCACCCGCACCGGTGAGCAGTGGCCGGTCGAGGCGGGTCGCTATCGCCTCGTCGTGGCACGGGCCTGCCCCTGGGCCAACCGCGCGATCATCGTCCGTCGACTCCTCGGCCTCGAGGGCGTGATCTCCATGGGCATCTGCGGACCGACCCACGACGCGAACTCGTGGACGTTCGACCTCGATCCTGGCGGCCTCGACCCGGTGCTGCACATCCCGCGCATCAAGGACGCCTACCTCACTCGCTTCCCCGACTACCCCAAGGGCATCACCGTCCCGGCGATCGTGGACGTGCCGACCGGGGGAGTCGTCACCAACGACTTCCCGCAGATGACCCTCGACTTCTCGGGTGAGTGGACCGAGTTCCACCGCGAGGGTGCGCCGCAGCTCTACCCCGAGCACCTGCGCGCCGAGATCGACGAGGTCAACAAGCGCGTCTACACGGAGGTCAACAACGGCGTCTACCGCTGCGGGTTCGCCGGGACCCAGGAGGCCTATGACGCTGCCTATGACCGGTTGTTCACGGCGCTCGACTGGCTGGAGGAGCGGCTCGCCACCCAGCGCTACCTCGTCGGCGACACGATCACCGAGGCCGATGTGCGGCTGTTCACGACGCTGGCCCGCTTCGACGCGGTCTATCACGGGCACTTCAAGTGCAATCGTTCAAAACTGTCCGAGCTCCCAGCGCTCTGGGCCTACGCGCGCGATCTCTTCCAGACCCCGGGTTTCGGTGACACCACCGACTTCGTGCAGATCAAGAGCCACTACTACGAGGTCCACCGCGACATCAATCCCACGGGAGTCGTGCCGCTCGGACCCGACCTCGCCGGCTGGGCGACGCCGCACGGGCGCGAGTCCCTCGGTGGTCGACCGTTCGGCGACGGGACTCCGCCGGGCCCACCGCCCGAGGGCGAGCGCGTTGCGCCGAGCAACAACCCGCACGTCGGCGCGGACGGGCTCATCTCACTCTGACGGCGCGCCCACTCTCACGTTGATCTCGCCCAGCGGAAGGACCACGGCAGCGCGGTGCGACGAGATCACCGTGGCGGTGCGAGGCGGACCCGACGGTCAGCACTTCTGCCAGTAGCCGGGGCTCGTCTCGCGCACCGCTGAGGTGTAGAAGGTGTTGTAGAGCCCGAGGTTGTCGTTCGATCCGTTCGCGAGCGCATAGCCGCCGACGTTGTGGGCTCGACCCGCCTGGACGTGGGCGTAGTTCGTCGCCGTGACGCACGTTGGCGTGCTGGTGGCGGTGGGAGTGGGAGTCGGGGTGGGCGTTGCTGTCGGGGTGCCGGTGGGCGTCGCTGTCGCAGTGGGTGAGGGTGAGGAACCGATGAGCCCGAAGAACTGCGCGTCGTAGTAGGCGCCGCAGACCGTGTCGATGAAGTAGGCACCAGCCGTCCCGCACTGCGTGAGACCGCTGCCCGGATCGACTGGCGTTCCGTGGGTCATGCCCGCGATCTCGGTGAGGCGAACCGCTCCACCGCCGTACTCCGTCCAGGTCACGCCCGACGCCAGAGTGCCTGTGGCAGTGGGGGACTGGCTCACACCTGCGACGTCGGTCCACTGGTCCCGCAGCTCCCGACCGTTCATCGGAGCGACGGTCGTGTCGGACTGGCCGTGCCAGATGGCGACCTTCGGGCGCGGACCGGACCACGCGGCATACCCCGCTCTCGCAAGGTCACCCCACGCCTTCGGCGTCTTGTCCACGCCCGGGTTCATGCACGAAAACGCCTGTGCCACAGTCGTTGCGCACCCATGTGCGATGCCAGCGTTGATCGAGCCACCGGCAAACAGGTCCGGGTATGCCGCGAGCATGCTGGCCGTCATTGCCCCTCCGCCGGAGAGCCCGGTGACGTAGACGCGGGCCGGGTTCGCGGAGTAGGTCGTGATCGCGTGCCGGACCATCGACGCGATCGAGGCGACCTCGCCCTGGCCGCGGGTCACGTCGCCGGCCTGGAACCAGTTGAAGCACGTGTTCATGTTGTTGGCCGTGCTCTGCTGCGGCAGGACAACGGTGATGCCGTTGCGGTCGGCGAGATCACGCCACCCAGATCCGTTGAGGTAGGTGCTGGCTTCCTGGGTGCAGCCGTGCAGGGCGATGACGAGGGGAGCCCCGGCTGCTGCGTTGTCGGGCCGATAGCTCCACATGGTCAGGGCGCCGGGGTTCGACCCGAACGACGTGACCTGTTGCAGCGTGGCAGCGGATGCCCCCTGTGCGGTGACGATGCCGAGCGTTGCGGCGGCGGCCACCGCGAGGGCGGACATCCAGCCGAGGACAGTGCGAGTGCGGGCCATGCCGACCTCCCGGGTCCGGGCATCGCCGTTGACGCCCTGGTCCGGGAGACGCTAGTGAGGTCGACGTCGCGAAGCCGTGGGCGCAGCCCCCATGATTCCGGGCTGCCGACTGGTCCCTCGCCCCACTGTCAGGACCTCGAACCAGGTCATCTTCGGACCACGTGCGGAGCCCGACGCCCCGCTGCACTCCGGAGCGCGTCAGTCCTTGCTGGTCTCGCCGGGCAGGGCGAGCATCTGGTCGAGGGCGGCCCTGGCCTCGATGGCGACCTGCTCGTCGACGCGGATGGCGTTGACGACGCGGCCCTCGACGAGCGACTCGAGCGCCCACACGAGGTGCGGCAGGTCGATGCGGTTCATCGTCGAGCAGTAGCAGACGTTCTTCTCGAGGAAGGTGATGCGCTGCGTGGGGAACATCTGGCCCAGGCGCTGGACGAGGTTGAGCTCCGTGCCCACCGCCCACGCCGTGCCGTCGGGCGCGGCGGCGATGGTCTGGATGATCTTCTCGGTCGAGCCCACCTCGTCGGCCAGCTCGACGACCTCGTTGCGGCACTCGGGGTGGACGATGACCTTGACGCCGGGGATGGTCGCGCGGGCCGCCTCGACCGCCTCCGTGGTGAAGCGTCCATGGACCGAGCAGTGTCCGCGCCACAGGATCATCCGGGCCGCCTGCAGTTCCTCGATCGTGAGACCCCCCATGGGACGGTGCGGGTCCCAGACGACGCAGTCATCGAGCGAGCCGCCGAGGTCGCGCGCCCAGGTGTTGCGGCCGAGGTGCTGGTCGGGGAGGAAGAGGACCTTGCCCTCACCCTCGACCCCGCCGGACTCGCCGAAGGCCCACGTGAGCGCGGTCTTGGCGTTGGAGGACGTGCACACCGTGCCGGAGTGGCGACCAGTGAAGGCCTTGATCGCGGCCGACGAGTTCATGTAGGTCACGGGGACCACCTGATCTGCGACACCGGCCTCCACGAGCTGGTCCCAGCAGTCCTCGACCTGGGCGATGGCCGCCATGTCGGCCATGGAGCACCCGGCCGCGAGGTCGGGAAGGATCACGGTCTGGTCATCGCTCGTGAGGATGTCGGCGGACTCGGCCATGAAGTGCACGCCGCAGAAGACGATCCACGGGGCGTCAGGCCTGGCCGCAGCCTCCTTGGCCAGCTTGAAGGAGTCGCCGGTGACGTCGGCGAACTCGATGACCTCGTTGCGCTGGTAGTGGTGACCGAGGACGAACACCTTGTCGCCCAGCGCCTCCTTGGCCGCACGCGCCCGGGCCACGAGGTTGGGTTCGGACGGTGCCGGCAGGTCACCGGGACACTCGACGCCGCGCTCGGAGCGCAGGTCGCGGCCCTGGCCGAGGACGAGGAGCGGGAGCGGGGCGATGGGCGTGGTCGTCACAGAGCGATCGTATGCCGGGTCACTCCTTCCCGGTTCTGGGTAGTCGAGAGGAGAGAACTCGCCGTATGCCGCCCGGCGCGAGCGGCGGGTTCTCTCCTCTCGACTGGCGATGGCGGTCTCGCCCCGGTCGCTCGCCACCGGCTAGCGTGCGTGCCGTGCATGTCGTCATCGCTCCTGACTGCTTCACCGGAACCCTCACCGCCACCCAGGCCGCTGAGGCGATGGCCGCTGGGTGGCACGACACGGCGCCCAACGACACCCTCACGCTGCTCCCGCTCTCGGACGGTGGCCCGGGCTTCCTCGACGTGCTCGCCGGCGCGCTCGACGGCGAGACCGTCGCCCTCACGGTGAGCGACCCACTCGGCCGTGACGTCCCCGCAGCGATCCTCGTGGTCGGTGAGGAAGGCGAGCGGACGGCATACGTCGAATCGGCTCAGGCCGCAGGCCTGCACCTGCTCGCCGCCGACGAACGCAACCCCGGGCTCACCAGCACATGGGGCGTCGGCCAGCTGCTCGAGGCTGCCCTGGCCGAGAAGCCGCAACGCATCGTCGTCGGACTGGGTGGCAGCGGCACGAACGACGGTGGTGCGGGACTGCTTTCCGCCCTAGGCGCCGGCCCGCCCGAACACCTCGCCCGAGGCGGCACCGCCCTCGCGAGCGCTCCCGACGACGCCCTGTCCGGGCTGCTGGCCGTGCGCGAGCAGCTCGCCGGCGTCGACCTCGTCGTCGCGACCGACGTCGAGAACCCGCTGCTCGGCTTCAAGGGCGCGAGTGCGGTCTTCGGTCCGCAGAAGGGCGCGACACCCGAACTCGCCCAGGCCCTCGAGGGCGCACTGGGGCGCTTCACCGAGATCGTCGCCCGCACGGTGTCCGAACCCCTCGACCTCCTCGCCGGTGCCCCGCGGCGGCTCGAACGCGAACCCGGCGCCGGTGCCGCAGGCGGCCTGGGCTACGCACTGTTCCTGCTGGGCGGACGTCGGGTCAGCGGGGTCGATCTCGTCCTCGACGCGGTCGGCTTCCACGACGTCGTGCACGGCTGCGACCTCGTCGTCACGGGGGAGGGCACCTTCGACTGGCAGAGCCTGCAGGGCAAGGTTGCGTCGGGCGTCGCGGTGGCCGCTCTCGGCGCCGGACTGCCCAGTGTCGTGCTCGCCGGTCAGGTCCTCGTAGGGCGCCGGGAGACCATGGGGCTCGGCATCAGCGGCACGTATGCCGTGGCCGAGACGCCCGAACAGGTCGACGCTGCGCTGCTCGATCCGGTCGGAACCCTGCGTGCCCGGGCGGCCCGCGTCGCCAGAACGTGGTCCCCTGCTCGGTGATCCGGCCAACCGGACGTACCCTTGACGAGACGTTCGGGAACAGATCGCGGCCGACAGCAGTTGCGACCTGATGCAAGCCCCACAGTCCATCCCGAGCCCCGACGCATCACAGGAGTCACCCATGAGCGAGCTCGACACCCAGCCCCAGACCAGCACAGCGACCGAGACCGCGGCCGACGCACCGGCCCACGAGGTCCTCCTCACCGACCTCGCTGCGGGCAAGGTCAAGTCGCTTCTCGCACAGGAGGGTCGTGAAGACCTGCGCCTGCGAGTCGGCGTCCAGCCCGGCGGCTGCTCCGGCCTCATCTACCAGCTCTACTTCGACGAGCGTTCCCTCGACGGTGACCTCGTGCGTGACTTCGACGGTGTCGAGGTCGTCATCGACCGCATGAGCGCCCCGTACCTCGTCGGCGCCACCATCGACTTCTCCGACACCATCGAGAAGCAGGGCTTCACCATCGACAACCCCAACGCCGGCAGCTCCTGCGCCTGCGGCGACTCGTTCAGCTGACACCGCGCAACAGGCTTCAGCGATATTCGGGGTTGGGGTGGTCGAAGTTGGCGCCCCGGTCCCACTTGACGCGCTCGTTGCCTCCGGCCGGGAAGCCGCCGCCCTGCTTGAGCAACCAGGCCAGGTGCATGAGGTTCCACGTCATGAAGGTCGTGTTGCGCTGGGTGAACTCGTTCCTTGGCCCGCCACTGCCGGCGTCGAGGTAGGACGGCCCCGGTCCGGCCTCGCCGATCCACCCGGCGTCGGCGTTGGGTGGGATCGAGCAGCCGAGGTGCTGGAGGCTGTAGAGGATGTTGGACGCGCAGTGCTTGATGCCGTCCTCGTTGCCGGTGATGATCGTGCCGCCGACCTTGCCGTAGTAGATGTACTGGCCCTTGTCGTTGTGCTGGCCGCTCATCGCGTAGAGACGCTCGATGATCTGCTTGGTGACGCTCGAGTTGTCGCCGAGCCAGATCGGGCCCGCGATGACGAGGATGTCGCTCGCCAGGACCCGCTCGAAGATCGTCGGCCACTCGTCGGTGTCCCAGCCGTGCTCGGTCATGTCCGGATAGACGCCGATCGCGATGTCGTGGTCGATGGGCCGGATCACCTCGACCTCGACGCCGTGCTTGACCATGATCGCCGTGCTGACGTCGATGAGCCCCTGCGTGTGGCTCTTCTCGGGTGAGCGCTTGAGCGTGCAGTTGAAGACCATCGCGCGTAGGCCGGTGAAGTCGGCGTCCTGCCAGTGAGGGGTGTCCATGTCCGCACTCTGCCCCTGCGCTCGACTCGGGACAAGGCTGCTGGGTGAATGCGGGTGGGTGAATACGGCCTGGCCCCTTGTAGGGGACGGTCGTGGTGTGGTCGCATGTCGTCCCATGACCGACTCCCATCACCACCTGTCCCAGCCCACCCCTCGCTGGTGTTCCTGCGCCGTCCCTGACGACGCCATCGACCGATCGTCGTCCGTCACCCGTCGTGGTGTCGTCCTCGGCGCCAGTGCGGCGAGTGTCCTCGCCGCCGCCGGCTGGCCGTCGCCGGCAGCCGCAGCCCCAGCCGCACGGGACGGAAACGTCACCATCACCGTGATGGGCACCTCCGACCTGCACGCGAACGTCGTCAACTGGGACTACTACAAGGACGCGACCTACAGCGACAGCGCCGGCAACACCGTCGGTCTCGCTCGGGTCGCGAGCGTCGTCAAGCAGATCCGGGCCGACCGCGGGCGTGAGCACACCCTGCTCTTCGATGCCGGTGACACGATCCAGGGGACGCCGCTCGGTTTCTACTACGCAACGGTCGAGCCGACCACCGAGACGGGCGCCGTCCACCCGATGGCCGCGCAGATGAACGCCCTCGGCTACGACGCCGTCGCGCTGGGCAACCACGAGTTCAACTACGGCCTCGACTTCCTCGACCACTGGATCGAGCAGATGGATGCGCCGGTGCTCGCGGCCAACGCCGTGCACGCTGGCACCAAGGTGCCGAGGTTCCGGCCCTACACGATCACGACCATGAAGGTGAAGGGTCGCCCGCCGATCCGCGTCGGCGTTCTCGGCCTCACGAACCCGGGCGTCGTCATCTGGGACAAGGCGAACGTCTCGGGCAAGGTCGAGGTGCAAGGGCTCGTCGAGGCAGCTGCCCGCTGGGTCCCGGTGATCCGTGGCGAGGGCGCTGACGTCGTCATCGTGAGCGCCCACTCCGGCGACAGCGGCACGTCCTCCTACGGGGGCGACCTGCCCGTCGAGAACGCTGCTGCCCTCGTGGCCCAGCAGGTGCCGGGCATCGACGCCATCCTCTTCGGTCACGCGCACGTCGACGTCCCCGAGCGGTTCGTCACGAACGTCAAGACCGGCAAGCAGGTCATCATGAGCGAACCGAAGAACTGGGGTCAGCGCCTCAGCGTCTTCGACCTGCAGCTCGAGTTCGTGCGCGGCAGCTGGCAGGTCGCGCAGAGCCACTCGCTGACCGTGAACACGAACACCGTCGAGGACGACCCCGCGTTCGTCAGCATCGTGCGTGACCAGCACGCCGCGGTGGTCAAGTACATGAACACCCCCGTGGCGAACTCCACCGAGGCGATGTCGGCGGCCGAGGCCTGCTGGAAGGACACCGCCATCCTCGACTACGTCAACGAGGTGCAGGTGGCGACCGTGACAGCCGCGATCGCAGGCACCCCGGAGGCCTCTTTGCCCGTGATCTCCATCGCCGCGCCCTTCAACCGCTCCGCAAGCTTCCCGGCCGGGCCGGTCACGATCAGGGACGTGGCAGGTCTCTACATCTACGACAACACGCTCATGGCCTCGGTGCTCACGGGCTCCCAGATCAAGGACTTCCTCGAGTACTCGGCGAAGTACTTCAAGCAGGTCGACCCGGGCGCTCCGGTCGACCCTGCTGCCTGGACCAATGCGCCCTACCCGACCCCCACCTCGCCGACCACCCCCGACTACAACTACGACCAGTTCTCCGGGGTCGACTACTCGGTCGACATCTCACAGCCGGTGGGCTCGCGCATCACCGGGATGTCGTACGAAGGCGTGCCCGTGGCCCCGGACCAGAAGTTCGTCGTCGCGGTGAACAACTACCGGCAGTCGGGTGGTGGCGGGTTCCCGCACATCGCGTCGGCGCCGGTCATCTACAACGCCCAGGTCGCGATCCGCGAGGCCATCGTGGCCTACGCATCGGCAGCGGGAACGATCGATCCCGCGAGCTTCCACGTCGAGAACTGGCGGCTCGTCCGGGGCGGTGTGCCGGTCTTCTGACCGACCGCCTCCTGACCCGCGACAAGGGCCCCTCACCGTGTGGTGAGGGGCCCTTTCGGGTATGCCGTGACTCTCGTTGCGCTGATCCGCTCTCCTTCGTCACTCGACCACGGGCAAGGGTTGCGGGCGCCTCAAGCGACGCCAGGGCTGGGCGACGAGCAGGAAGACGAGGAGCGGTCCGACGAGGAGCTGCCACGGTGCGTGGAGTTCGGCCCCGAGTGACCCCGGGGAGGACTCGACGACGAACGTCGTCCCGAGCCACGGGAACGGTCGCACGGACACCGGTTCGCCGACACCCGCGGCCTCCACCGTCTCCACGATCGTGAGCATGGTCAGGGCCAGCCACACCAGGAGAACGGCGAAGGTGCCACTGGCCCAGAACGCGCCCAGAGACCAACGGGGACGGGAAGCGTCACCCTCGGTCGCGGCATACGCGAGCTGTTTGGGTGAGCCGATGCCGAACAGTGCCCGGGTGACGCCGACGTCGGCGCTGGCTTCGGTGAGGTTGGCGCGCAGTTCGCGGCGCAGCTCACGGCGGCGCGCGCCGCTCACTCCGCGCAGCTCGAGCGAGAAGTCGTAGCGCTGGACGGCGTACTCGATCCGAAGGCGGTCGAAATTCTTCATGCTGATTCCCCTGTCTGGTGTGCGGGTGCCGTGGCGATCGCGACGGAATGGACGAGGTCGCTCCAGGAGGTGCGACGGTGGGTGAGCTCTGCCTCACCGGCATTGGTGAGGCGGTAGTACTTGCGGGCCGGGCCGGAGTCGCTGCGCAGGAGGTAGGACTCGAGGTAACCCGCGCTCTCCAGCCGGGTGAGCGCCGGGTAGACCGTGCCCTCGGCGAGTTCGTCGAATCCGGACGAGCGCAGCAGGGTCACGAGGCCGTAGCCGTAGTGGTCGCCGGTCGACAGCGCGCTCAGGAGGAGGAGTCCGAGGACTCCCTTGAGCATCTGCGGGTCGTGGGTGGGCATGGCTCCACTGTGATGCCCAGTACTAGGCAATGTCAAGTAGTCGCCGGCAAGAATCATCTGGGGTAGGTTGCCGAGGTGCGTATCGCTGTCACTGGGTCCATCGCGACCGACCACCTCATGACCTTCCGAGGCCGCTTCCGCGACTCTCTCGTCGTCGAGCAGCTCGACAAGATCTCGGTGAGCTTCCTCGCCGACACCCTCGAGATCCGGCGAGGGGGAGTGGCCGGCAACATCTGCTTCGGCATGGCCGCGCTCGGCCAGCAGCCGCTGCTCGTGGGCGCCGCGGGCGAGGACTTCGAGGACTACCGCAGCTGGCTCACCCGGCACGGAGTCAACTGCGACCACGTCCTCATTTCGACGACGAAGCACACGGCTCGCTTCGTCTGCACGACCGACGACGACATGGCCCAGATGGCGACCTTCTACGCCGGGGCCATGAGCGAGGCCCGCCTCATCGAGCTCGGCCCGATCGAGGCCGCCGCGCCGCTCGACCTCGTCCTCGTCGGCGCCAACGACCCCGACGCGATGCTCCGCCACACCGATGAGTGCCGCAGCCGTGGCATCACCTTCGTCGCCGATCCGTCGCAGCAGCTCGCGTTCGCCGACGGACCGTTCATCCGCAAGCTCATCGAGGGCGCGGACTACCTCTTCACCAACGAGTACGAAGCGCACCTCACCGAGCAGAAGACCGGCTGGAGCGCCGCCGACATCGAGGCCCAGGTGACGACCCGCGTCATCACCAAGGGCAAGGACGGCGCCGTCATCATCACCCGCGGTGAGGAGCCCATCGAGGTCCCCATCGCCGGCGAGACGCGTCGGGCAGACCCGACCGGAGTCGGCGACGCCTTCCGCGCGGGCTTCCTCACCGGACTGTCGGCCGGACTCGGCCACCGTCGCTGCGCCGAGATCGGTTCGCTCCTCGCCACCTACGTCCTCGAGACCGTCGGCACCCAGGAGTACGTCCTGGACCAGGCGAAGTTCCTCGAGCGTCTCGCCCAGTCCTACGGCGACGACTCCGCGGCCGAGGTCGAGCCGCACATCACGTGCGTGAGGCGCTGACCTCCACGCCCGTGGACGTGCCCTTCCCGCCCGTCGAGCCACCACCCAGCGAATGGGCCCTGGGGCACCTGCGACCCACTGACGACGAGGACCTCGTCGCAGCTGGAGCGGACCTCGCCCCGGGCACCCTGCTCGTCGCCTACCGCGCTGGGCTCTTCCCCATGGGTCTCGGGGACCACGGCACCAGGCCCATCGGCTGGTGGTCGCCCGAACCCCGCGGTGTCCTCGTGCCCGGCGGCTTCCGCGAGAGGCGTTCGCTCACGAAGTCCAGGGCGCGCTTCGAGATCCGGGTCGACACCGCCTTCGCCGACGTCATGCGCCGGTGTGCCGACCCCGAGCGCGAGGGGCGCTGGATCACCGACGAGATCATCGCGGCATACACCGAGCTGCATCGGCTCGGCTGGGCCCACAGTGTCGAGACCTGGCGCGAGGGTGAGCTCGTCGGTGGCCTCTACGGCGTGGCCATCGGTGGGCTCTTCGCGGGTGAGTCGATGTTCCACGCCGAGCGCGACGCCTCCAAGGTGGCCCTCGCGGTGTTGGTGGACATCGTCCACGCCGACGGTGACGAGCGCCGGATCATCGACGTGCAGTGGGCCACCGAGCACCTCGAGCGCCTCGGCGTCGTCGAGTGGCCGCGCGCGAGCTACCTCGCGGCGCTCGGACAGGCATTGCAGGCACCTCCCGTGGCGTTCGGCTGAGTCTCAACCCAGAACGACGGTGTATGCCGTGTGCTCACCTTCGCGTTCGAGCGTCACGCTGTGGCCACGCATGCGGGCCCATGCCGGGATGTCGGCCTCGGCGGCGGGGTCGTCAGCAAGGGCGAGCAGCGTTGTGCCAGAAGGGAGTTCGCGAGCAAGGCGAGCGAGCTTGATGACGGGCATGGGGCACTTGAGGCCTCTTGCGTCGAGGTCGGGGCCGCGGTCGGCGCTCACAGGTCGCTCACACCCAGGCGGTCGCGCAGGTCAGTGATGACTCCGGGGAGCTCGCGACACAGCGCCTCGACATCGGCGGCGCGGTGGGGGGAGACGGACTCGAGGGGCAGTGTCACGCGGACGTTGCCGTGGGTGAGGGCGCCCATCGCGGCCAGGACGTGGCTCGGCTCCAGACGGCTCGACGTGCACGCGGACCCGGATGCGACGACGATGCCGAGTCGGTCGAGGGCGTCGACGATGCTCTCACCGTCGACATAGAGCGCGCTGAAGGTCACGACGTGGGGGAGTCGATCGCTCGGGTCACCCACGACGTCGACGTCGGGGACGCCGGCAGCGGCCGTGCGGATCTGGTCAACGAGCAGGCGGGCCGAGGCAGCCTCGCTGTCTCGGGTGTGGACGGCCTGCTGCCAGGCCTCCGCGGCGGCGAGGGCGAGGGGAACCCACGGATCTGCGGGCTCGCGACCGTGCTCGGGCTCCCACCTCGGCCCGGGCAGGTCGAAGCGCGTGCCGGTGCGCACGACGAGGACACCCAGTGGGGGCCCAGCCACCGTGGCGGCGTCACCCACCAGGGCGTCATGGGACTGAGGGGTCTCGAGGCGTCCCAGCGACGAGGTTCCGTCGACCAACAGCGGCAGGCCTGCTGCACGGCATACCGAGAAAAGGTCCTCGAGGGGCTGGACGGTGCCGACTTCGCCGTTGGCGTGCTGGAGGGCAACTGCCGCCGCAGGCGGACCCGCGACCAGCGCTTCGTGCAGGGTGTCGGGCGACAGGCGGCCGAGGTTGTCGACGAGCAGGGGAGTGGAGTCCGGATCTGCTTCATGGGCCTCGTGCAGCAGGACCGCCTGGTCCACGGCGGAGGTGATCAGCCGCGATCCGACTCGGCGACGCGCGTGCCGCAGCCCAGCCACGCCGGTGCGCAACGCATGGGCACCGCTCGGGTGGAAGGAGAGCTCGTCGGGTCGCACCCCGAGCGAGGCCGCCAGGCTCTCGCGGGCCCGGTCGAGCAGCAGCCGTGCCTGACGCCCCTCCCGGTGGAGGCGTCGAGGATCGGCCCAGCCCGCGTCGAGGGCCGCGAGCAGGGTCTCGCGAGCGGAGGGGTGCAGCGGGCTGCGAGTGGCGTCCAGCACGTCACGACCGTAACGCCACCCGTCCCCAGGAAGTTCCACGTCATGCACTAGTGTTTCCCCGTGTTCCAGCAGACGAAGCAGGAGGCTGCCCCGGTGCCCCAGCACGACCAGATCAAGCCCCGCTCCCGCGGCCGCAGAATGGCCATTTGGGCCTCTGTGACCGTGGTCGCGATGGTGGCTCTCAGCGGATGCGAGCTGGGTGCCGCAAGGGACGGCTTCCTCCCCAAGGGCGTGACCGAGAACGCCGAGCGCGTTCGCACCCTGTGGATCGGCGGATGGATCGCCCTCCTCGTGGTCGGAGTCCTCGTGTGGGGCCTCATCCTGTGGTGCGTGGTGGCCTACCGCCGCCGCCGCGACGACAACGAGCTCCCGGTGCAGCTGCGCTACAACGTGCCGCTCGAGATCCTCTACACGATCCTCCCGATCTTCATGATCGCGGTGTTCTTCTTCTACACCGCGCGTGACCAGACGGCCCTGCTGGACACCTCCAAGGACCCCGCCGTGACGGTCAACGTCGTCGGCAAGCAGTGGTCCTGGGACTTCAACTACGTCGAGGGTGACGTCCACGAGGTCGGCAGCCAGGCGATCATGACTGGCCAGCCCGGCGCCGAGGAGACCATCCCCACGATGTACCTGCCGGTGGGTGAGCGCACCGAGTTCGTGCTGACCTCGCGCGACGTCATCCACTCGTTCTGGGTGCCGCAGTTCCTGCAGAAGCTCGACATGATCCCCGGCAAGGTCAACAAGTTCCAGGTCGTTCCGACCGAGGAAGGCACCTTCAAGGGCAAGTGCGCCGAGCTGTGTGGCGCCTACCACTCCCAGATGTTGTTCAACGTCAAGGTCGTGTCTCGCGCCGACTTCGACGCACACCTCGCGGACCTGAAGTCGCGTGGCCAGACCGGACTGTTGGGCACCGACCTGAACCGTGACGGTTCGGGCCTGGTGCCGGGCGAAGACAAGCTTCTGCCCGAAGAACTGAGGAAGAAGCCATGAGCGCGGCAACCGAAAGCCAGATGTTCCGTGAGCGTGACACCGTTCGCGCGCACCCCCGACTCGCCAAGGGCGCGACGGTGGTCAAGTGGATGACCACGACCGACCACAAGGTCATCGGCAACCTCTACTTCATCACCTCGTTCGCGTGGTTCCTCATGGGTGGCGTCATGGCGCTCATCATCCGCGCGGAGCTGTTCGAGCCGGGCATCCAGCTCGTGGACAACCCCGACCAGTTCAACCAGCTGTTCACGATGCACGGCACGATCATGCTGCTGCTGTTCGCGACGCCCCTCTTCGCCGGGTTCGCCAACGCGCTGATGCCGCTGCAGATCGGCGCGCCCGACGTGTCGTTCCCGCGCCTCAACATGTTTGCCTACTGGCTCTACCTCTTCGGTGGGCTCATCGCCGCCGGTGGCTTCCTCACCCCGGGTGGGGCGGCCGCGTTCGGCTGGTTCGCCTACACGCCACTGTCGGACTCGTCCTACAGCCCCGGCATGGGTGGCAACCTCTGGGTCTTCGGTCTGGCGCTGGCTGGTTTCGGCACGATCCTCGGCTCCGTCAACTTCATCACCACGATCCTGACGATGCGTGCTCCGGGCATGACCATGTTCCGGATGCCGATCTTCGTGTGGACGGTTCTCGTCACCTCGATCCTCGTCCTGCTCATCTTCCCGGCCCTGGCCGCAGCACTCTTCGCGCTCGGTGCCGACCGACGATTCGGCGCACACATCTTCGACCCGGACTCGGGCGGCGTGATGCTCTGGCAACACGTCTTCTGGTTCTTCGGGCACCCCGAGGTCTACGTCATCGCCCTGCCGTTCTTCGGGATCATCTCCGAGATCCTCCCGGTGTTCTCGCGCAAGCCGATCTTCGGCTACAAGACCCTCGTCTACGCGACGATCTCCATCGCCGCGCTGTCGGTCTCGGTCTGGGCCCACCACATGTACGGCACGGGCCAGGTGCTCCTTCCGTTCTTCGCGATCATGACGATGCTCATCGCGGTCCCCACCGGGGTGAAGTTCTTCAACTGGATCGGCACGATGTGGGGCGGCAAGCTCACCTTCGACACGCCGATGCTGTGGGCGATTGGCTTCCTCGTGACCTTCCTCTTCGGTGGTCTCACCGGCGTCATCCTCGCGAGCCCCGCCCTCGACTTCCACCTCACCGACAGCTACTTCGTCGTGGCGCACTTCCACTACGTCGTCTTCGGCACGGTCGTCTTCGCGATGTTCGGTGGCTTCTACTTCTGGTGGCCCAAGCTCACCGGTCGGATGCTTGACGAGACTCTGGGCAAGATCCACTTCTGGATGCTCTTCGTCGGCTTCCACACGACCTTCCTCATCCAGCACCTGCTGGGCATCTGGGGTATGCCGCGTCGCTACGCCGACTACCTGCCCGAGGACGGCTTCACCTTCGCCAACCAGGTGTCGTCCATGGGTGCCTTCCTCCTCGGCGCCTCGATGCTGCCGTTCTTCTACAACGTCTGGCGGACGTGGCGCTACGCGCCGCTCGTCGAGACCGACGACCCGTGGGGCTACGGCGCCTCGCTCGAGTGGGCGACGTCCTGCCCGCCGCCGCGCCACAACTTCAACTCGATCCCACGGATCCGCTCCGAGCGTCCGGCGTTCGACTTGAACCACCCCGAGGCCGCCCCCGCTGGCTACCAGCGCACCGGACTCGTCAAGGTCATGGGCCCCGCCGATCTCGGTGACCAGGCGCTGTCATCCTCGACGACGAAGACCAAGAACAAGGAGTCCTGACCCATGCTGGCGATGGAACGCATCGGCTACATCTTCGGTGGCTTCGCTGCCCTGATGGCCGTCGTCTACGGCGCCTGGAACGAGTGGGGCGAGCCGATTGGCACCGTCTGCCTCGTCGTCGCCGCGCTGCTCGGCTTCATGATTGCCGGCTACCTCAACATCACCCGGCGCAAGCTCGACGGCGTGCCGCCCGAGGATGACCCCCTGGGCGAGATCAGCGACATCGCTGGCGACTACGGCTTCTTCAGCCCCTACAGCTGGTGGCCGCTGTGGCTCGCGGGCTCGTGCGCCTTCATCTTCCTGGGCCTCGCGGTCGGCTGGTGGCTCGTGGCCCTGGGCGCGGCCCTCGTCGTGCCGGCCCTCGTCGGTTGGGTCTTCGAGTACTGGAAGGGCCCGCACGCCCTCTGAGTCGTGTCATGACGACCCGGCTGACCCACGCAGCGACCGACCTGCTCGGCGCTCTGTCGGTCTCGGCCCGTGCCGAGGTGTCGGCGGCGATCGAGGACCCGAGCTGGACCCGCTGGAGCTATCTCCCCGGTGACCGGCCGGGCCTGTCGCTCGAGCACGCCGATCCCGAGATGCTCGGCCACGTGAACGACCTGCTCGCGCGTTCGCACTCCGAGCTCGGTGTCGAGCTGGTGCAGGGTGCGATCGAGGTCGAGCGAGAACGACGCAGGTCCATCACCGGCGAGACCCCGAGCGGGGATCGCTACTGGCTGCGCGTCCACGGGACCCCCGGCGGCGATGGTCCGTGGGCCTGGCGGCTCAACGGCCACCACGTCGGCGTCCACGTGGTCGTCGACGGTGAGGGTTTCACCGCCACGCCGCACTTCATCGGCTCCGAGCCGGCGCACCTCACCGAGGGGCCGCTCGCCGGGACGCGGCTGCTGGGCCGCGAGGAGGACCTCGCCCGTGAGCTGCTGGCCCAGCTGTCGGCTGGCCAGCGCGAGCAGGCCATCAGCTCGGGGACCGCTCCCGACGACATCCTCAGCGCGATGGACCCCGTTGTCGACCCGAGCGTGCTCCCCACAGGGATCCGTCGCGCCGGGCTCGACGCGAGCCAACGACGCACCTTCGACGCACTGACCCGGCGCTACCTCGATCGCCTGCCCACGGCATACGCCGATGCCTGTTGGGAGGAAGCGATCGACGTCGGTGCCGACGAGATGGCCTTTGCCTGGGCAGGCAGCACGAAAGTGGGCGAGGGGCACTACTACTGCGTGACGACTCCGGTGTTCCTCATCGAGTACGACAACACCCAGGACGGGGCCAACCACGCCCACTCGGTGCTGCGTCACCTGCGCGACGACTTCGGTGGGGACGCCCTGCGTCGGCACCACCGAGATGGGCACTCACCGGCGGCGCTCGGGACCTAGCCCCAGCCGAGCTCGTGCAGGGCGGCGTCGTCGATGCCGAAGTGGTGCGCTATCTCATGCACGACCGTCACCGCGATCTCCTCGCGCAGGTCCTCGAGATCGTCACACATCCGTGTCAGCGGGCCCTGGAAGAGGGTGATCCGGTCGGGCAGGTTGCCCAGTCCCCACCCGGAGTCGCGCTCGGTCAGGGGGACTCCGTCGTAGACCCCGAGGAGGTCGGGATCGTCCGCGGGTGGCTCGGCCTCGACGAGGAAGACGACGTTGTCGAGCATGGCCATGAGCTCCTCGGGGACCTCGTCGAGCGAGTCGCCGACGATGGCCTCGAAGGCGGCGACATCAACGGGTTCCACGGCTCAACCCTGTCACGCCTCCGGAGCGCTGGCGTGCAGGCGGGCCGCCTGGCGGGTGAGGTGGTCTCGCTCGGCCGTGCTTCCGGCGGCACGGGCGGCCACGGCATACAGTGCTTGCGCCTGGCGGCGGTCACCGGCGCGCTCGTGCAGGTAGGCCCGCACGGCCGCGTGCCGCGGCACGGTCTCGGGCACGCGGCCGACGGCGGCCAGGCCGGCCATGGGGCCGTCGGCATGGCCCACGGCGACCGCGCGGTTGAGCTCGACCACGGGAGTCGGGTTGAGTCGCATGAGCTCGTCGTACCACTCGAGGATCTGGGTCCAGTCGGTCTCGTTGGCCGTCGGCGCGTCCGCGTGCAGGGCGGCGATGGCGGCCTGGGCCTGGAACTCGCCGAGGCGATCCTGTGCCAGAGCGTGCTGGAGGACGTGCACCCCCTCGGCGATGAGCGTTGTGTCCCACAGTGTCCGGTCCTGCTCATCGAGGCTCACGAGGGACCCGTCAGCGCTCCAGCGTGCCGGCCTGCGGGCGTGGTGGAGCAGCATGAGGGCGAGGAGGCCACCGACCTCGGGCTCTCGCGTCTGGGCGCCCAGCTGGCGGGTCAGGCGGATGGCCTCCTGGGCGAGGTCGACCTCGCCGGTGTGGCCCTCGTTGTAGAT
This sequence comes from Janibacter sp. HTCC2649, assembly GCF_000152705.1. Lineage (GTDB taxonomy): Bacteria > Actinomycetota > Actinomycetes > Actinomycetales > Dermatophilaceae > Knoellia. The sequence continues at coordinate 284,292 of NZ_CH672413.1, forward strand.
GAGATAGAGCACGCGGACCACGACGCCGAGGTCTCCCGGGGTGGTGAGGCGCTCCTGGGACAGGGTGCGCTTGGCCCGTGAGATGCGTTGGGCCATGGTCGCCTCGGGGACGAGGTAGGCACTGGCCACCTGACGCGTCGTGAGGCCTCCCACGGCTCGCAGGGTGAGGGCCACGGCCGAGGACGGCGTCAGGGCGGGATGGCACGCCAGGAAGAGCAGCAGGAGTGTCTCGTCGGCGCCAGTGACGGGTCCTGGCTCGGGCTCGAGGTGGTCGGAGACCTCACGGCGCTGGCGAGCCGTCTGGGACCGGATGCTGTCGAGGTGCTTGCGCCAGGCCGTGGTCACGAGCCAGGCGAACGGGTCGTCAGGCGGGTTGTCGACCCACCGCTGGTGCGCCTCGAGGAGAGCCTCCTGGACGGCGTCCTCGCCCGAGGCGAAGTTTGCTCCTCGCCGGACGAGGACGCCGAGGACTCGTGGACCGAGATCCTTGAAGAGTCCCTCCAGGTCGGTCACGTCACTCGCCGAGAGTGCCGTTGTGGGGCGCGCCCATGAACGCGCGAACCTCGATCCACTCCTCGAGCGGCACGCCTCCGGAGCCGGGGGCCGAGGAGAGGAACGCCGCAACCTCGTGGGCCCGCTCAACGCTGTCGACATCGATGGCCATCCAGCCGGCGATGAGGTCCTTGGTCTCCGCGAACGGGCCGTCGGTGACCGGCGCCTTGCCCTCGCCGTCGAAGCGCACGAACGTGCCCTCGGGGGAGAGCCCCTGGGCGTCGACGAACTCGCCACGCTCCGTGAGGACGTCGGCCACGTGGTTCATGAAGTTGACGTGGTCGATGACCTCCTGTTGCGTCCACTGGTCCATCGGGACGTCACACTGCGGCTGACGCTCGGGCCCACCCTGGTAGTGCTTGAGCAGCAGGTACTTCGCCATGATTTCTCCTTGTCCTGTGGCGGCCCGAGCGGCCGCCGACACCCCAGAGACGGAGCCGGATGCCGGTTCTCGACACCTCTGAGCCATCCTTTCGCGAAACCCTGACCAACGGCAGCGGCCCCGAGGACGAAAGTCCTCGAGGCCGCTGTTGTTTGACCGGGTGGCGAACCGCGAAGGGTCCGCCGTAGTGCTCACTCCCTGACGGGGCTGCCGCTGCTGATGCCGCGGGACTCGGTGGCCCCAGCGTCGGTGTCGGCGCCGTGGCCGCCACCGTCGATGCCCTCGTGGTGCGAGGGCGCTTCGATGGCTTCGGCGTGCTGTCCGTCGTGGTGCGCGGCTGCCAGCTCGGCCGGTGTGACCGGGTTGACCGCATCCTTGAAGTAGAAGTGCGACACCTTGGCACGCAGACGGTCCTTGCGGGCCGCAGGGCGAGCCACGCCGTTCTCGTCGACGTCGGGCTTGAGCTCGAGCGGTGCAACCGGCTCGTGCTGCACGAGGATCCAACGCTCACGATCGGTGAGGTCGTCGTGACGCTCGTGGAACGAACCGTCGGCGCCACGGATGATCCGACCCGACTCACGCGAGTGGAGCGCGAGCTGACGGTCGTGGCGCTGCAGGCTGAGGCAGATCCGCTTGGTGACCCAGAACGCGAGCGGCGGGAGGACGAACAGCCCGATCCGGAAGAACCAGGTGATGTCGTTGATCGACAGACCGAGCTTGATCGCGATGATGTCGTTGCCCGCGGCGAACATGAACACCGAGTAGGCCACGATTCCGGCCATGCCGAGTCCGGTGCGCGTCGGGTTGTTGCGCGGCCGGTCGAGCAGGTGGTGTTCGCGGGTGTCCCCGGTGACCCATCGCTCGACGAAGGGATACACACCGACGACGATGTAGACCAGAGGCAGCAGGACGAGCGCACCCAGGGCGATGTTCAGCGACAGCGTGAACCCTTGGATGTGGAACTCGAGCCAGCCCGGCAGCAGACGCAGCGCGCCGTCGTAGGCACCCATGTACCAGTCAGGCTGCGAGCCCGCAGTGACGGGGGAGGGGTCGTACGGACCGTAGGCCCAGATCGGGTTGATCGTGAACAGCGCCGAGATGAGGGCGATGACACCGAAGACGATGAAGAAGAACCCACCGGCCTTGGCGGCATACACCGGCATGACGCGGTAACCGACGACGTTGTCGTTGGTCCGGCCCGGGCCGGGGAACTGGGTGTGCTTCTGCACGGCCACCAGCACGATGTGCGCGGTGAACAGACCCACGATCAGTGCCGGGATGAGCAGCACGTGCGCGGAGTAGAGGCGCGGGATGATCGCCTCGCCGGGGAACGGTCCACCGAAGATCGCGAACGCGAGGTAGGAACCGATGACCGGCGCCGTCTGGACGAAGCCCTCCATGGCGCGGATGCCCGTGCCCGAGAGGAGGTCGTCAGGGAGGGAGTAGCCGGCGAAGCCCTCGATGGCTGCGAGGAGCGCGAGGACGGTGCCGATGACCCAGTTGAGCTCGCGGGGCTTGCGGAAGGCGCCGGTGAAGAACACGCGGAACATGTGGACCGTGAGGCCGACGATGAACATGAGCGCGGCCCAGTGGTGGATCTGTCGGATGAGCAGGCCACCGGGGATGTCGAACGAGATGTCGAGGGTCGAGGCGTAGGCCTCGGACATGCCCTGACCACGCAGTGGCACGAACGAGCCGTCATAGACGATGTGCCCGGCGCTCGGGACGAACCAGAGGGTCAACAGTGCACCCGAGAGCAGGCAGACGATCAGCGAGTACATCGCGATCTCGCCGAGCATGAACGACCAGTGGTCGGGGAAGACCTTGCGCAGGAGGTAGTTGACGCCCTTGGCAGCGCTGGTGCGGTCGTCGATCCAGCCAGCGACGCCGCCGGCCTTGCGGGCCGCAGCGCTCGAGCCGGGGGTGACCTCGGTGTCGCCGTCGCGCAGACGGTCTGCGGGACGATCGGTGGGGAAGGCCTCGGTGCTCATGCGGAACCACGCTCCCAGAAACTCGGTCCAGTGGCCTCTTTGAAGGGGCCCTTGGAGATGAGGTAACCCTCGTCATCAACTGTAATGGGCAGCTGCGGGAGCGGACGCTTTGCTGGTCCGAAGATCACCTTGCAGTCCTGCGTCACGTCGAAGGTCGACTGGTGGCAGGGGCACAGCAAGTGGTGCGTCTGCTGCTCGTAGAGACCCACGGGGCAACCCACGTGGGTGCAGATCTTGGAGTAGGCCACGATGCCCTGGTGACCCCAGTCCTTTTCCTTCTGGGACTTGATGTCGTCGGGGTCGAGCCGCATGACGAGCACGGCCGCCTTGCCCTTTTCCTCGAGAAGGTGGTGCTCGAGGTCGAGCAGGCCCTCGGGCATCACGTGGAAGACGGAGCCGATGGTCACCTCGCTCGCCTTGATCGGCGTGTTCTGTGGGTCACGCATGAGGCGGAGCGGCTTGTTGGGGTACTTGCCGTCCTCCTCCTTCTCGCCGTTCCAGAAGGTCACCGAGAGGGCGTCGCCGGGCATCGGGCCGAGGCCACCGATGAGCGGCAGGACGACGGGGACGGCGAAGAGGCCGAGAGCGCCACCCATGGCGTACTTGATGAGGGGACGACGGTTGAGGTGCGAGGTCTCCGCACCGTCGCCCAGGATCGCGACGAAGCCTTCGCGGTGCTCGTCGGCCGAGCGCATCGGGTGACGCATCTCGACCTCCTCCTCGTCGGGCATGAGGGTCTTGGCCCACTGGACGGCGCCGAAGCCGATGCCCAGGAGGGAGGCGGCCATCGTCACACCGAGAACGAGGTGCAGCGCGTTGGTCTGCCCGATGCCGGGGACGAACATCGTGACGCGCTCGTCGATCGCGAAGTAGGCGACGATGAAGCCGAGCGTGCCGAGGATGGAGATCACGAAGAGGCCGCCGACGGAGCGTTCGGCCCGCTTGGCGGCGACCTCGTCGAGGTCGGCGCCGCGGTGGATGTGCGGCGCGAAACCGGGGTTCTCAAAACGTTCGGGGATACCGCCGTCACCGACGACGTGACCCTCATCGAGGCGTACGGCACTGGAGCCGAACTCACCCGTGGGGGTGACTTCTCCTCCGGTGGAGTGGCTGTCCTGCTCGTTCATCGGTCGTTCGATCCTGTCGACGGAGAGTGGGAAGCGGCAGTGCGCATGATCAGGCCGACTTCTGGCCGAGCCACACGGCTGCGGCGACCAGGAGTCCGAGTCCGAAGAACCAGGCGAACCAGCCTTCGGTGACGGGTCCAAGGGCACCCAGGGCGTGTCCACCCTGCTGAGGTGTGTCCTCGACCGACTTGAGGAAGGCGATGATGTCGCGCTTGTCCTCGGGAGCGATGTTGCCGTCGTTGAAGACGGGCATGGACTGGGGGCCGGACTCCATGGCCTCGAAGATGTGCTTTGACTCGACACCCATGAGCGACGGGGCGTACTTGCCCCGGGTCAGGGCGCCGCCGGAGCCAGCGAAGTTGTGGCACATGGCGCAGTTGACGCGGAAGAGCTCGCCACCCTTGGCCGGGTCGCCCTTGGCCGGGTCGACGTCCTCCTCGGAGGGGACGGCGGGGCCGGGGGCCAGGGACGCGATGTAGGCGCCGACCTTGTCGATCTCGTCCTGGGTGAACTGGACGTCGCCACGCTGCGCCTGGAGGCCAGGAGCGCGCATCGGCATGCGACCGGTGCCCATCTGGAAGTCGACGGCTGCGGCTCCGACGCCGGCGAGCGCGGGTCCGGCGATCTTGTCGCCGTTTCCGGTCGCGCGTCCCTCGGCGTTGACGCCGTGGCACGAGGCGCAGTTGGCCTGGAAGAGCTTCTTGCCTGCGGTGACGTCCTGCGCGGTGCTCGACTCGGCCGTCGCCTGCTGCGGCGCGACGGCGGCATAGGCAAAGCCCGTGACGAGAAGGCCGAGCATGAGCAGGATGGCGATCGCTGCCGGGTGGCGGCGGCGGGCTGCCAATGCGTTCACGGTGCGGTCCTGTCGGGGGTCTCGGGGATGTGTTGTCCGGGGGAACTGGTCAGGCTAGTGGTCAGGGGAAACACGTCACTTCAGCAGGTAGATCATCGCGAACAGCGCGATCCACACCACGTCGACGAAGTGCCAGTAGTAGGAGGTGACGATGGCGCCCGTCTCCTGGAGGTGCGTGTAGCGGCGCGTCGTGAACGTGCGCCCGATGATGAGGAGGAAGGCGATCAGACCGCCGGTGACGTGCATGCCGTGGAAGCCGGTGGCGAGGTAGAAGATCGAGGAGTACGAGTTGGTGCTGAGGGTGACGCCCTCGGCGACGAGGTGGGCGTACTCGTAGACCTGTCCGGCAATGAACGTCGCGCCGAAGATGTAGGTGAGGACGTACCACTCACGCATGCCCCACTGCTTGAACTGCAGGAACGAACCGGTCCGGGCCACCTGGCCGCTCTCGGCCTTCCAGACGCCGAGCTGGCACCACACGGACGAGATCACCAGGACGATGGTGTTGCCGAACGCGAACGGGACGTTGAGCAGGGCGGTCTCGGTGTGCCACTGCTCGGGCAGGTTGCCACGCAGCGAGAAGTAGAACGCGAACAGTGCCGCGAAGAACATCAGTTCACTGGCCAGCCAGACCATTGTCCCGACCGCGACCATGTTGGGTCGGGTCGCCGGACCGTAGTCCGGGATGCTGGGAACCGGACCGGACACTCGAGTCGTTGCTTCTGCGATCGCCACGAGCGTCATTATTGCGTCATTCGTCTGCGAATGCTGCACCGACCCCCGGGTTGGTGGTGTTGGCCCAAGGAATGCCCGACGAAACCCACGGGAAACCCGCGTGGCTAGGATGCAGGCATGACCTCAGCGCACTCGGTTGACCACGCGACGTCGGCCTCGGCGACCCCTGGAAGCGACTCTGTCCACCAGGTGTCGGTCCTCCTCTACAGCGACGACATCACGACGCGCGATGCCGTGCGTGCCGCGGCGGGACGTCGTCCTGCTCGCGACGTCGAGGTCACCCGGTGGCTCGAGTGCGCCACTGCTTTCGCCGTCACCGAGGCGCTCGACGCCGGTGGCTGGGACATCGTGGTTCTCGACGGTGAGGCCGCCAAGAACGGCGGCCTGGGTCTGTGCCGCGAGATCAAGAACGAGATCTACAACTGCCCGCCGGTCCTCGTCCTCACCGGACGCCCGCAGGACGGTTGGCTCGCGGCGTGGTCGCTCGCTGACGATGCCGTGCCGCACCCGCTCGACCCGATCAAGGTCGCCGAGGCGATTGCCGGGTTGGCGCGCACGCGCGCTTCGGCGCTGTAACCGACTCGTCGTGGTGTCCGTGGCAGTTCCGACGTGGCCCGATCTGCTCACTCGCCTCCTTGCCCGTGAGGACCTCTCCCTCGACGAGGCTCGCTGGGCGATGACCCGGATCATGGGTGGCGAGGCGAGCTCCGCCCAGGTCGCGGGATTCCTCATGGCCCTGCGGTCCAAGGTCGAGTCCGTGGCCGAGGTGCGTGGTCTGGCCGACGTCATGCTCGAGCACGCCCACCGCATCGAGGTGCCGGGCGAGAGCATGGACATCGTCGGCACCGGTGGAGACCGCTTCGGCACCGTGAACATCTCGACGATGTCGTCGGTCGTCATCGCCTCGACCGGACTGCGCGTCGTCAAGCACGGCAACCGGGCTGCCTCGTCGAAGTCTGGCTCCGCCGACGTCCTCGAATCGCTCGGGGTCAACCTCACCCTCACCCCTGAGCAGGTGCGTCAGGTCGCCCTCGACGCAGGGATCACGTTCTGCTTCGCGCAGACCTTCCACCCGTCGATGCGCCACGCCGGTCCGGCACGCGCCGAGCTCGGCGTCGCCACGGCATTCAACCTTCTCGGACCACTGACGAACCCGGCACAGCCGAGGTATGCCGCAGTCGGCGTTGCCGACGTCCGTTTCCTTCCGATCATCGCGGGTGTCTTCGCAGACCGCGGCACGACGGCGGCGGTGTTCCGCGGCGACGAGGGACTCGACGAGATGTCCATCGCTGGCCCCACGACGCTGCTCTGGGTGCGTGACGCTCAGGTGACCGAGATGTCGGTGCAGCCGTCCGACGTGGGCCTGACGGTGTCGACGATCGACAGCATCAAGGGCGGGCTCGCCGACCAGAACGCCGAGGTGGCCCGTTCGGTGTTCGCGGGCGACAAGGGTCCGGCACGCGACGCGGTCCTCCTCAACACCGGCACGGCCCTGGCGGTCGCGGCAGGTGCCGCTGGCACGTCGGCAGCGGAGATCCACGAGGCGATCCGGTCAGGCGTGGAGCGGGCTGCCCACGCGATCGACTCCGGTCAGGCTGCCGCGCAGCTGGAGCGGTGGGTCACCGCAAGCCGCACCGTCGCCGACAACTGAGCGGGACGGCATACGCCGTTCTTGTTCACTCCAGGCCGAGGCTGAAGGCTGCTTCGAGGTCGTGCTTGGAGTAGGTCTGGAACGCGATGTGCGTCGCCGTGCCGGTGACTCCCTCGACCTTGTTGAGGCGGTCGGCAATGACTTTGGCGAGCTCGTCGTGCTGGCGGACCCGCACCATGGCGATGAGGTCGGCGTCCCCGGCGACGGAGTAGACCTCGCTCACGCCGTCGAGCTCGGCGACCTCCTGGGCCACTTCGGGGATGCGGTTGACGTCGGCAGTGATGAGGACGATGGCGGTGATCACGTCTCGAAGCGTAGTCGGCTCGGTCCTCGTCCCAGAAGGTGTCGTGGTCGGCCATGAACTCTGCGTGTTGTTCCGCACTCATCGCGGCGACTCCGCCGTTGTGCGCGAGACCCTCGAAAGCCCTCCCTCTCGACGGGGAGTGCTCCCCATCGCCAGCGGTTGCAGCACCACAGTGCCCGACCTAGCCTCACTTCGGGGGGCTTCGGTCCGGGGTCTCACTCGACAGGCACGACACAAGGTGGGGAAACATCATGACGCTGTTCACGACACGACGAACGTTCCTGGGTGGGGCTGTCGCAGGGGTGGCGCTCGGGGCCGCGCCCGCTGCCCAGGCCGCGTACTACAACACGTACAGCGACATCGCGAGCACGCCGACGGCCTACGAATGCACCGGCGCGCAGGCCTTCGCCGCCGGGAGCACCTATCTCTACTCGGTCAAGAACCGCACCACTGACGACGGCCGGGCGATCATCTATCGCGTCAACAGGACCACCGGCGCCAAAGAGATCATGACCAACACCGCTGGGACCGACTCGAAGTACATCTCGGGGCTGGGGCACGCGAACGACATGTCCATCGTCGACATCAATGCGGTCCACCACTTCTTCGTCGTCACCATGTCGACCACCGGGGCGCAGCTCGTGAAGCTGCGCTACAGCGGCAGCACCTACTATCAGGTCGGTTCGTACTCCGTGCACCTCGGTGGCGTGGCCAAGGCGGTCTCTGGGATCAGTCGGATGTCGATCTCGTCGTCAGCGATCACGTTCTTCTTCAAGAGCGGTGCCACGGTCTACAAGGGGAGCCTCCCGCTGACGGCCAACTCCGGCACGATCAACATCACCAAGGCCTTCGACCTCAAGACCTCTGGCGCCCTGGTCAACGGCGTGGCGACGGACTTCACCGGCTTCGCCCACCAGGGTTTCTACTACCACGAGGCTGCGGACACGGTGTACTGCCCGCTGACCAAGGAGAACGTCAGCATCGTGCTCGTCTATCGCAACATCACGTCCGCGACCACGGGCACCGTCACCTCGGACCCGAATCTGTCGTTCCGGATCACCTCTGGGGTGTATGCGGACAAGTTCGAGATCGAGGGCGTCGGGATCAGCGGTGGCAACTTGTACTTCAACACCAACCGGGCCAAGACGGCGGCCGATGCCGGCTGGGATGGCGTGCACCTCTTCAAGGGCTACACGGCAACCTGAGTCAGCCTGCCGAGCGGAACCCCGGGGTCGCGCGCTTCGACGCCTCGATCGGCTCGAGGGCATGACGCACGCCCGTCGCGCCGCCGACGGGACACGTCCACGCACCGTCGATGTCGACGACACGCACCCCGGGAGCATCCAGCCAGCGCAGGATCCGCTCGCTCTCCTCGGGCGTCGCCGAGGTGGCAGGTGGCAGGGGAGCGGGGACGACCTCGGCGCTGGCTCGCAACGCCTCGACATAGGGCATGGGATCCGCGCCGCGCGGTGACAGGGTGCTCCCGGCGAGGCGGCCGTGGCGGATGCACATGACCTCCCAGCCGCCGGTCTCGCTGCGTCGGGCGGCCACCAGCTCGGCGGTGCGGGACAGCGGGTCGAGTCGCTGGGCGCGGGAGGCTCCGCGCACGAGGCTGAGCATCCGGTCGCGCACGATCCCGGCGTCCTCGAAGCGTTCCTGCTCGGCGAGGTGGTCCATGCGCTCACGCCACGTCGACACCGCCGAGCTGGCGTCGCCAGCGAGCAGGGCGACGGCTTCGGCCACCACGGCGGCATAGTCCTCGACACTCTGTGCACCGGTGCAGGGGGCGCCGCAACGACCCATGTCGGCCAGGGCGCACGCGGAGCGCGGCTTGGTGGCAGACAACCGTTCGAGGCACTGGCGCAGGGGCAGCACCTCGTGCACGGCAGCGACCGCGTCGTCGGCCGACCCGCGCGACGCGAACGGCCCGATGTAGCGGGTGTCGTCGTCGGCGACGTCGCGCACGATCGACAGCCGGGGGAAGGGTTCGACGGTGAGCTTGACCCACCAGGAGCGTTCGGGGTGACGAGACTTCCGGTTGTAGCGGGGCTTGTGCTCCTTGATGAGCCGCAGCTCACGCACCTCGGCCTCGAGGGGGGTGGCGCACACGATGGGCGTCACGGACTCGGCGATCCGGACCATCTCGGACATGCGGCGACGCTTCTCGGACGCCGTGAAGTAGCTGCGCACCCGAGTCCGGATCGACACCGACGTGCCGACATAGAGGACGCGCCCCTGACCGTCCTTGAACAGGTAGACGCCAGGCGCCTCGGGCAGCCCGTCGGCGAGATGACGCTTGCGCCTCGTCGCGGCCGGGACCCTGGACGAGTAGGCCTTGAGCTCCTCCAGGGAGTGCACACCGAGCGACCCGACGCGTGCGATGAGTCCGTGGAGCACGTCGACGGTGGCACGGGCATCGTGGAGGGCTCGGTGATCGGGAGTGGTTGTCGCGCCGAAAAGCACTGCGAGAGAACCCAACCGGTGGTTGGGTGCCTCGTCACGGGTCACGAGCTGGCGGGCGAGGTGGACGGTGTCGACGACGGGGAAGCTGGGCCAGTCACGTTCGGCCCGGCCGCACGCCGCCTTGAGGAACGACACGTCGAACCCCGCGTTGTGGGCCACGAGCACCGACCCGGCAGCGAACTCGAGGAACGCGACGAGGGCGGGCTCGACGCGCGGTGCGTCGCGCACCATCGCGTCGGTGATGCCGGTGAGGACCGAGATGAACGCCGGGATCGGCTGGCCCGGGTTGACGAAGGTCTGGAACTCGCCGAGCACCTCGCCGGCGCGCACCTTGACGGCGCCGATCTCGGTGATGCCGCACTCGCTCGGGCTGCCACCCGTGGTCTCGAGGTCGACGACGACGAAGGTCACGTCCGACAGGGGTGTGCCCAGGTCATCGAGAGTGCCCTGGACCATCTGCATGTCAGCGAGGCTAGGTGTGAGGTCCGACAGCCAATGGGAGGCGCAGCGGCGCGGCGTTGTCGGGGGTGGCGGCGCGAGAGCGTTGTCAGTGGGGTCTCCTAGCGTGAGCAGTGCCCACACGAAAGGGGTGACGACATGACCCACGACCTGACCCACGACAGCCTGACCATCCTCTGCGCGCGCTGCCCGGTGCGCGACATCCAGTGCGGCGACTGCATGGTGACCGCCCTCATCAACCCGGCCTCCATGGGGCTCGACAGCGACCTGCCGCTCGACCTCGACGAGCGGGCGGCGGTGACGGCGTGCGTGCGCGCTGGCCTCATCACCTCCGAGTTCGCAGCGACGGTGCGCTCCCAGCGTGTGCCGTTCGACATCGGGATCGCCACCGGCTGAGTCCCGCCTGACACCATGGGGCACGTGCCCCTGACCGACCACCAGCCGCGTATGCCGCGACGCACCTCGCGTGCCCGCCGCGCCGCTCTCGTCGTGGTCGGTTCCCTTCTCCTCACGCTCGTCACGGCCTGTGACCGCGACGAGCCGACACCCACGACCTCGGCGTACGCGAACCAGACGCCGGCAGGTCCAGAGGTCCCTCAACCGGCCCCGAACGCGTCACCGACGATCGCCGCATCCCCGCCTACGGGCGAGCAGACCCCGACGACGATGTCCGGCGCGATCACCGTCAAGGGCCGGTTCAGCACGGTCACCGGCACCGTCGACAAGGCGACCCTCACGGCATACGCAAAAATGGCCGACACCGCCGTCGCGGAGGTGAGCAAGCGCTGGAAGCGCACCTGGCCACGCAAGGTCACGATCATCGCCCCGGCTGACGCCACGACCTTCCGGGACCAGGTGGGACGGGCCGATGACCTCAGCCAGGTCGCGGCCATCACCGACGGTCCGATCGGTGCGTCCGGGCTGGCGACGGGGGATCGGGTCGTCCTCAACCCCGACGCCTTCGCGAAGCTCACGCCCGCCGGCCGACAGTTCGTCATCACCCACGAGAGCACCCACGTCGCCGTCCGCAGCTCCCTCTCGGGGGCCGCACCGCTGTGGCTCGTCGAGGGTTTCGCAGACCACGTCGGTTATGCCGGATCGGGCCGCCCCAGAGCCGAACTGGCGGCTCCGCTGCTGGCCAAGGTCGCCGAGCGCACGGGTCCGACGCGGCTGCCGACCCAGGGTGACTTCGATCCCAGCCAGGGTGAGATCGGCCCGACCTACCTCGCGGCGTGGCTCGCCGTGGACCTCATCGCCCGACGACACGGCGAGGAGGCACTGCAGCGTTTCTATGCCGCGTCGAGGGACCCGAACTCACCGGCACTGGCCGACGCCGCCATGGACAAGGCGTTCGTCGCTGTCCTCGGCACGACCCGCGCTGCGTTCACGAAGCAGTGGTTGGCCGAGCTGAGCCAGCTCGCAGCTCCGAAGTAGATCACCAAGGGTGAACGCCGGCCGCAACTTTCGATCCACTGTCCGCAACCTTCGACCAATAGGTCACGAAGTGCTGCGCGGCTCGGCCTCCGAGGCGCGCATTTTGTGACCTATTGGTCGAGAGTTGGTGCCCCGGGCTTGAGCTGGCACAGCGAGCGAGATCGCGACGAGCGCTGCGCTGAGCCAGTACTGGTTGTAGAACGCCTGCTTGTTGACGAGGTTGGCCGCGAGCAGGACGAATGCGAACCACCGCAGCAGCTCGTCGATCGCGGGCTGACGTCGGTGGATGAGCCACGCGGCCACGCCCAGCGCGCCGAAGACGACGAGCCCCGTGATCCAGAACGGCAGCGTGATGCCGTGCTCGTTGAGGAACCAGAGGTACCACGTGTTCGCGAACCTGATCGGGTGGAAGCCGACGAGCAGCGTGATCGTGTCGTGGACGAAGTCCGAGGGCGAGGCGAGGAACCACGGCGCGATGAGCACACCCGTGAGGGCCCCGGTCGCCACCGCACGCCGCGCGCCGAACGGCTGCCACAGCAACAGCAAGGGAAGCAACAGGGCCAGGTGCTGCTTGCTCGCACACGCCAGAGCGAGCGGCACGATGGCCCACCATGCGTGCCCACGCCGGACGAGAACGGCCCACCACACGATTCCCGCAGCCAGCAGCGGCTCGGTCCAGGCCTGGTCGATCTGGGTGAGGGTGCCGGGTGCCACGACGAGCACCGTCACGGGGATGGCGGCACGCAGCGCCGTCGCGCACGCCGTGGTCGGCTCGTCACCAGGACGCGGCTTCGCGAGCGCCCAGATGCCCGCAAAGAGCACGACCGACCAGAACGCGATCGCCCACCGGACATCGCCACCGATCCACCGCCCCGGCGCGAGCAGCACCGTCGTCCACGGCAGGTAGGTGAACGCATCCTGGATCCCGGGGGAGTTCGTCCAGTTCATGTCGTAGAAGTTCTCGCCCCGAGCCAGCGCATCACTCGCCTGCTGCAGGGTCACCCACACGTCGATCCTGGGTGCCGGGTCGCCGATCGTCGCGATCGCTGCGGTCGCGACGTGGCCCACGACCGCGAGCAGGTATGCCGCCCGCGAGCGTGCCGCTGTCGGTGCGGCCAGGAGCCCAGCGGCACCGACGCCGACGACGGTGAGGACCGTCAGGGCCGCGGTGAGCGAACCACCGCGCAGATAGCTGAAGAGGGGCACGGCCCACGTGATCGCGACCGACGCGAGCAGCACCACAGGCACGAGCCACGGTGGGGCAGAACGGATCTCGGTGCGTCGCCACAACCAGACGCCCAGCCCGATCGCGCCCACCGTGAGGGTGAGCACGATCGAGAAACGGAACCGGACGACGCTCCACTGGAGCACGCCGAGGTAGGCGAGCCAGAGAGCGGCAAGGGCGCACGCGGCATACCCGGTCGTGGCGAAACTGCGGGTGATGCGCGTCGTGCGTGAGGTGAGGTCAGCCGCCGTAGAGCGCATCGACCTCGTCCGCGTAGTCGCGCATGACGATGTTGCGCTTGAGCTTGAGCGACGGCGTCAGGTGGCCCGACTCCTCGGTGAAGTCGGACTCGAGCACCGCGAACTTGCGGATCGACTCGGCCTTGGACACCGCAGTGTTGGCGTCATCAACGGCCTTCTGCAGCTCGGCGAGGATCTTCTCGTCGGTGCGTGCCCGGGCCGGGGTGATGCCTTCGAGGCCGTTGTTGGCGGCCCACCCCGGAAGCATTTCCTCGTCGATGGTGAGCAGCGCTGCGATGAACGGCTTCTGGTCACCGACGACGATGCACTGGGAGATGAGTGGGTGGGCGCGCAGCCGGTCCTCGAGGACGGCGGGTGCGACGTTCTTGCCGCCCGCGGTCACGAGGATCTCCTTCTTGCGACCGGTGATCTTGAGGTAGCCGTCTTCGTCGAGCTCACCGATGTCGCCGGTGTGGAACCAGCCGTCGCGGATGGACTCGGCCGTGGCCTCGGGGTTGTTGCGGTAGTTCGCGAACACCTGGACGCCCTTGACGAGGATCTCTCCGTCGTCGGCGATGCGGATCGTAGCGCCGGGCAGCGGCGGGCCGACGGTGCCGACCTTGAGGCGCTCGGGCAGGTTGACCGTGATCGGCGCGGTCGTCTCGGTGAGGCCGTAGCCCTCGAGGATCGTGACGCCGATGCCGCGGAAGAAGTGGCCGAGGCGCGTGCCGAGAGGGGCGCCACCGGACACGGCGTACTGGACCTTGCCGCCCATGGCGTCGCGCAGCTTGCCGTAGACGAGCTTGTCGAAGACGGCGTGCTTGGCCTTGAGCCCGAAGCCGACCGACCCGGCCTGCTGGGCCTCGGACCACGCGATGGCGGTCTCGGCGGCCTTGGCGAAGATGTTGCCCTTGCCGCCAGCAACGGCCTTGGCCTCGGCGGAGTTGTAGATCTTCTCGAAGACACGCGGCACGGCGAGGATGAACGTCGGCTTGTAGGCCGCAAAGTCGTCGAGCAGCGTCTTGATGTCGGCCGAGTGGGCCATCTTGGCGCCTGCCTGCAGGCAGAGGACCTCGATGAGGCGCGCGAAGACGTGGGCCAGGGGGAGGAAGAGCAGGGTCGAGGCGCCATCGACGGCGACGACGTTCTTGAGCTTCTCGACAGTGTTCTCGGTCAGGTCGAGGAAGTTGCCGTGGGTGAGCTCGACACCCTTGGGGCGACCGGTCGTGCCGGACGTGTAGATGATCGTCGCGACCGAGTGACGGTCGATGTTGGCCCGGGCGGTGGTCAGCGTCGCGTCGTCCGAGGAGGCACCGCTCGCGGCGAGCGTGTCGAGGTCGCCGTTGTCGATGAGCCACGTGTGGGCGAGGTCGGGCAGGTTGGCCGACACGCTCGCGAGGGCGCTGGCGTGCTTCTCGGTCTCGAGGACGACCCCGATGGCGCCGGAGTCCTTGAGGATCCACTCGACCTGGTCGGGGGAGGAGGTCTCGTAGATGGGGACGGGGATCGCACCCGCGGCCCAGAGGGCGAAGTCGGTGAGGGTCCACTCGTAGCGGGTGCGGCTCATGATGGCGACCGCGCTGCCGGGCGTGACGCCAGCGGCAATGAAGCCCTTGGCCAGGGCGTCGACCTGGTCGGCGAACTCCTTGGCGGTGATGTCGCGCCAGACGGCACCGTCGCGCACGCCGAAGAGGTGACGGTCAGGGGTGTTGCTGCGATGCCGCAGGGGGAGGTCAGCGAGACTGCCCTCGGTGGTCGCGGGGGCGAGGGCTGGAGTGGTCTTCTCGTGCAACGTGCTCTCCTTCGACCGGGCGCGACGTCATCGTCGCCCCAGTTCACCGGCGGCTGGACGGCGGACGCGACATCCACCGTGCTCTGATCCTAGAGGCAGCACCGCGCCCGGTAGCCTGCGCCCATGACAGATAGCACGTCTTCCTCCGTCCACATCGCCGCAGACCCGGGCGCCGTGCTCGACGTGATCGCAGACTTCGAGGCCTACCCCGAGTGGGCCGAGCAAGTGAAAACCGTGACGATCCTCAGTGAGGACGGCGATGGATGGGCCGATCAGGTCGAATACGTCCTCGACGCAGGGGCCATCAAGGACACCTACGTCCTTGAGTACAACTGGGACGGGATCGCCGAAGACGGCTCCGGTTCCGTCTCCTGGAAGCTCGTGCGGGCCGGCATCCTCAAGGCCCTCGACGGCACCTACACCCTCACCACCGACGGCGACGGCACTCAGGTGGACTACGCCCTCGCAGCGGACGTGAAGATCCCGATGATCGGCATGCTCAAGCGCAAGGCCGAGAAGGTCATCGTCGACACGGCGCTCAAGGAGCTCAAGAAGCGCGTCGAGTCCCTCAACTGAGCGGCGACGACCTCGTGTCGACGGCCGTGCCCGCCACGGCTGCGGAGTCCGTCGCCTCGGCGCCCGTTGGTCCGCGGGTCGTCCTCGTCACCGGTAAGGGCGGGGTCGGCAAGACGACGACCGCTGCGGCGATGGCCGTCGAGTCAGCCCGCGCGGGCCGGCGGACCCTGGTCATGTCCACGGACGTCGCGCACAGCCTCGGCGACGCCCTTGACGTGGACCTGCGCACGTCTCCCTCGTGGGAGCAGACGCTGAAGGTCGAGGAGCGCCTCCACGCCCAGGCCGTCGGATCGCGCACGAGCGTGGCCGCGGACTGGGGGACCCTGCGCGACTACCTCCTCACCGTCCTCGACTCCGTGGGCGTCGACCCAGTCGTGGCCGAGGAGTTCACCGCGCTCCCGGGTGCCGACGAGATCAGCGCGCTGCTCACGCTCGGTCACCACGCGACGAGCGGCGAGTGGGACGTCATCGTCGTCGACTGTGCGCCCACCGCCGAGACGCTGCGGCTGCTCGCGCTGCCGGAGGTGCTGGGCTGGCACCTCGACCGCCTCATGCCGGCCCAGCGCCGACTGCTCACGGCGATGCGCCCCGCGGCTGCTGCTGCGGCGGGCCTGCCCATGCCCAACGGAGCCGTGCTCGACGTCATCGCGACCTGGCGGGCGCACATGGCCGACATCCGCACCATGCTCACGTCCGAACGGGCGAGTGTGCGCATCGTGCTCACCCCCGAGAACGTCGTCATCGCCGAGGCCCGGCGCATCCTCACCTCCCTTTCACTGCACGGGTATGCCGTGGATGCCGTTGTCGTGAACCGCGTCATCCCTGTCGACGACGATCCGTGGCGGGCCGCCTGGAACACCGCGCAGGCCGCCGGCATCACGACGATCACCGAGTCGTTCCACGGCACCCCCGTCCTCACGGCGCCCTATCTGGCCGGTGAGCCGACCGGCGCCGACGCGCTGGCCGAGCTCGCGGGCCAGACGACGGCGCTCGACGGTGAGCTGCCCAAGCTCGACGCGCCGGTGCGGTCCCAGGGCCTGCGGGTCGAGGCCGAGGGCGTCGAATTCGTGCTCATCCTGCCGCTGCCGCTGGCCCGCTCGGGTGACGTCGACCTGGCCCGTCGCGCCGACGACCTCGTCGTCGACGTCGGAGGTGTGCGCAGAGTCATTGCCCTGCCGTCGGTGCTGCGGCGCTGCATCGTCAAGAATGCAGGGGTGCGATCCGGTGAGCTCCGGGTGAGATTCGTGCGCGATGAGGAGGTGTGGCCCCGTGGACGCTGATGCGCGACTCGACGCCGCCGTGGGTTCGGTGGCCGACGAGGCAGCAAAGCTGCTCGAGGCACTGGGGCGTTCTCAGGGGTCTCGTGGCCAGTTCTCCTCTGCCACAGCCGAATCCGACGAAGAATCTGAGTCGTCCGAGGGGTTCGATGACGCGTCCGTGCCCTCGGAACACGTCCACGTGGCCATGGGTGACGCCGAGACCTGCACCTGGTGCCCGGTCTGCCGCTCCGTCACCCTGCTCAAGGGCGTGAGTCCCGAGACCCTCGGTCGTCTCGCCGACCTGGCGACAGCGGCAGCGACGCTGCTCGCGGACATGGCGACCCGGCATACCGAGTCGTCGTCCTCTGCCACTGCGGAACGAGCGCCTTCAGAACGCTCGCCGCGCACCGAACCAATCGCGGTCGTCGACGAGGAGGAGCTCTCATGAGTCTGGCCATCGGCATCGACATCGGCGGGACCAAGGTGGCCGGGGGAGTCGTCGACGAGAACGGCGAGATCCTCGCTCGTGCCCGCCGCGACACTCCCCACCGCTCCAAGCGTCCGCAGGTCGTCGAGGACACCATCGTCGACGTCGTCGAGGAGCTGCGGGCGCAGCACCCGGGCGTCGAAGCGGTGGGCATCGGGGCCGCCGGCTTCGTGGCCGCCGACCGCGCCACGGTCGTGTTCGCGCCGCACCTCTCGTGGCGCGACGAACCCCTGCGTGACGCGCTGAGCAAGCGCATCGACGCACCGATCCTCGTCGACAACGACGCCAACGCCGCGTGCTGGGCCGAGTGGAGATTCGGTGCGGCACAGGGCGATTCGGACGTCGTCATGGTCAACCTCGGCACCGGGATCGGTGGTGCGATCCTCATGCACGGTGAGGTCTATCGCGGCCGCTTCGGCATCGCGGGCGAGTTCGGCCACATGCAGGTCGTCCCCGAGGGTCAGCGCTGCGAGTGCGGCAACCGGGGCTGCTGGGAGCAGTACGCGTCCGGCAACGCCCTCGTGCGTGAGGCCCGGGCGATGATCCTCGCGAACTCGCCCGTCGCCACCGACCTCGCGGCCCGCGTCGAGGGTCGCGCCGATGACCTCACCGGACCGATCGTCACCGAGGCGGCTCGTGACGGTGACGCGACCTCGATCGAGCTGCTCGCCGAGATCGGCCACTGGCTCGGCATCGGCATCGCCAACCTCGCGGCCGCCTTCGACCCCGGCACGTTCGTCATCGGCGGTGGTGTCTCGGCCGCCGGCGAGCTCCTGCTCGGACCGGCGCGCGACACCTTCCGTCGCCGCCTCACGGGCCGCGGCTACCGGCCTGAGGCCCGCATCGTCGCCGCGAAGCTCGGCAACGAGGCTGGCCTCATCGGGGCCGCCGACCTCGCCCGCAACGACTCGCGGTCCTGAGCCTCGCGGGGGTGGGCCGGGCATGACGACGATCCGGATCGCGAGCTACAACACCCGCGACTTCCTCGAGGACCCGTATGCCGCGGCGCGGGTCGTGCGCGCCATCGACCCGGATGTGTTGTGCCTCCAGGAGGTCCCGCGGCGGTTGTTCTCGACGAGGCGAGTCGCGAACTTTGCGCGTCACTGTGGGATGTCGTGGTCTGGCCGGCACCGGGGGAGCGGCGGCACGACGATCTTCACGTCCCAGCGGGTCGACGTCGTCGAGTCCATCCACCACCGGCTGCGGGTCGCGCGACTGCAGCGCACGCGTGGCTTCGCCGTGGCCCGGGTCGCGGCACCCGGGTGCGAACCCGTCGCCGTCGCAAGCGTGCACCTCAGCCTGGACGCCCACGAGCGCGCTGCCCACGCCCAGGTCATCCTGCAGACGATCAACGTGGGGGGTGAAGTGATCCTCGCCGGAGATCTCAATGAGGGGGACTCCGGAGACGCGTGGAAGGCGTTCGCCGGTGTGATGCGGCTCGTCTCGCCCACGACGCCGACCTATCCGGCGACGCGACCACGCAAGGTCCTCGACGTGATCTTCGCCTCGGCCGGGCTCCAGGCCGAGCCGCACGTCGACCTGCCCATCGCGGAGGCCGACCTCATCGCCGGCAGCGACCACCGACCCACGTGGGTCGACATCAGGCTCCAGGAGACGTAGGTCGCTCAGACGCGGGCGCCGTCGTCATCGTGCGGATCGCGCAGTTTCGGCGACCGCATGACGAGCAGGGCGAAACCGCCGAGGAAGAGCACGATCGAGCCGAGGATCCACCAGCCGCGATAGAACGGGCCGGTCAGCGCGATCCACACCATGAGCAGCGGGCCACCCACGAGGCCGACGATCGCGCCCCAGTAGCCGAGGTCCTCGCCCGGCGGGAGCTGCACCGGGCCGGGCTCGAAGTGGTCGTCGTCCTCGGCGTCGATGCTCGGACCCTCGCGCCAGATCTCCGGAGGCTCATGGGGCGCAACGACGGCCGGCTCAACGTTGACGACCTTCTGGTCATCGACCTCGGTCCCGACGTCGTCGGACTCGACCTCGGGCTCGGGTGAGGGAGTCTCGGGACGGGACAGGGCGGCATACGCCGTCGTGATGTCCTGGACGGTCCGCGGCTTGGGCGGCTGGATCGAGTCGTCGTCCCACCGGGCGATGATCGCGTCGAACTCGGCGTCGATGTCACGCTCGCTCATGGCTGCCTCACGGGAATGGGGAAGAACAGTAGAAATGGTGCCACGGACCTGACCTGGCGCGCACCGGAACCTCTGTCGCAACGTTGTCCACGATCGGATTAGTCCGACCGGTATGTCGCAACCCGTGCACTAGAGTCATCGAAACTCGACGGAAAGGACGACGGTGTTCTACTGGGTGCTCAAAACGGTGATCTTGGGACCGCTGCTCAAGATGCTGTTCCGCCCTTGGGTCAAGGGTGAGGAGCACATCCCGGAGACCGGGGGCGCGATCTTCGCCAGCAACCACCTGTCGTTCTCGGACTCGATCTTCCTGCCGCTCGTCGTTCCGCGTCGCATCACCTTCCTCGCCAAGGCCGACTACTTCACCGGGGTGGGGCTCAAGGGCCGGCTGACGGCCGCCTTCTTCCGCGGCGCGGGCCAGGTCCCCGTCGACCGCTCGGGCGGCAAGGCCAGCGAGGCTGCGCTCAACACAGGGCTGAAGATCCTCCGGAAGGGCGAGCTGCTGGCCCTGTACCCCGAAGGCACGCGTTCGCCCGACGGTCGCCTCTACAAGGGCAAGACCGGTGTGGCGCGCATGGCCCTCGAGGCGGGCGTCCCCGTCATCCCCGTGGCGATGATCGACACCGACAAGGCGCAGCCCACCGGTCAGGTGGTCCCCAAGATCATGCGGGTCGGTGTCCGGGTCGGCAAGCCGCTCGACTTCTCCCGCTACAAGGGCATGGAGGACGACCGTTTCGTCCTGCGGTCCATCACCGACGAGGTGATGTATGCGCTCATGGAGCTCTCCGGCCAGGAGTACGTCGACATGTATGCCGGGTCCATGAAGGACCGCATCACCCGCGCCAAGAAGATCCTCCAGCGCGAACAGGCCGAGGCGGCCAAGCCCGGCCGCGCCGCCGATGAGCTCGAGCGCGAGCTTGAGGGCGACTCGGGTGCTGACGGTGCTGACCGCGCTCACAACAGGTCTCGCGGCACCGACGAACAACGTGCTGGCTGAACCCATGAACCGCCGGGGGGCCCTGTTCGGGGTGACGTACCGCTCGGTGCGCACCGGGCGTTCCGAACCCGTCATCATCGAGGCGTTCTCTCGCGGGCTCGACTACTTCCGTCCCGCAGCTGCCCTGTATGCCGGGTTCCTGGTGTGGGAGCGCTACCAGACGATGGCGCGGCCCTGGGTCGCGTTCACGACCATCGCCGTGCTCATGGGCTTCAGCCTGCTGCTCCTCGTGTTCCGCCGTCGCACGACCTGGCTGCTCGGCATCGAGTTGGGGCTTGCCGTGGGTGGCATCTTCGCGACGCTCCTCGCTGACCACCCCGAGGATGTTGCTGGGGGCACGCTGACACTGCCGACGATGTGGGCGGCAGGAGGTGTCGCCGGAGCCGCCGTCCTGCACGGGCGCATGGGCGGCCTCATCGCTGCGGGCATCGTCGCTGCCGCCGACCTCATCGAGATCGGCACCCCCAACGGCGGCACGTGGCACAACATCATCCTGCTCTTCCTGCTCGGCGGCCTCATCGGACTGGCCGTCGACCTCGCCCGCGGCGGGCTCTACCGCTACGAGCAGGTGCTCGCCGAACGCGAGCGGCTGCGCGAGCGCGAGCGCCTCGCCCGAGTCGTCCACGACGGGGTCCTGCAGACCCTGGCCTTCATCCATCGGCGCGGGGGAGAGATCGGGGGAGAGGGCGCCGAGCTCGGAGCCCTCGCCGCCGAGCAGGAGCGCACCCTGCGACGACTCGTGGCACAGGATGTCGTCGGGTCCCGCCTCGCCGAATCCGTCGAGGGAGAGCTCCGCCGAGACCTGCGGGTGCTGCTCGGTGCACACGAGGGCGAGCGGGTCAGTGTCTCGCTGCCGGGTGGCCCTGTTCCGTTGGAGCAGAACCGTGCTGAGGAACTCGACGCAGCCGTCGCGGCAGCTCTCGACAACGTCGCGCGGCACGCCGGTGAGGACGCCGAGGCCTGGCTCCTGCTCGAGGACCACGGAGACACCGTCACCGTGACCGTGCGCGACAACGGCGTCGGCGACGAACCCACTCACCTGCTCTCGGCGGCCTCGCGGGGCCGGCTCGGCGTGAGCCAGTCGATCATGGGGCGCGTGCGCGACCTCGGTGGCACGGCCGAGATCATCACCCGTCCTGGCGCCGGCTGCCGCATCGTCATCACCGTCCCTCGCTAGGAGTCTCCTTGACCCAGGATCCGCCCCGCACGACCGTCCTCGTCGCCGACGACCACCCCCTGTGGCTCGGCGCCCTGGAGCGTGACCTCGCGCAGGCTGGCCTCGACGTCGTCGCCACCGCAGCCGACGGGCCGTCGACGGTGCGCCGGACCCGGGCCACGCGGCCCGACGTCCTCGTGCTCGACCTCAACCTGCCCGGGATGCGCGGCGACGAGGTGTGCCGGGCCCTCGGCGACCTCGAGACCCGTGTCCTCATCCTCTCGGCGAGCGGCGAACAGCTCGACGTCCTGGCCGCCATCAAGGCCGGAGCCACCGGCTACCTCGTGAAGTCGGCGTCGAGCGAGGACATCGTCGCGGCCGTCCTCGCCACCGCCCGGGGTGAGGCCGTGTTCACCTCGGGTCTCGCGGGTCTGGTGCTCGGTGAGTTCCGCCGGATGGCCGCCGATGACGGTGAGGCCGTTGCGGCGCCCCAGACGGCCGACCGGCCCATCCCGGAGCTGACAGATCGCGAGACCGAGGTCCTGCGCCTCGTCGCCACCGGGATGTCCTACAAGGAGATCGCCGCCGAGCTCTTCCTGTCGCATCGCACGGTCCAGAACCACGTCCAGAACACCCTTGGCAAGCTGCACCTCCACAACCGGGTCGAGCTCGTCCGGTTCGCCCTGGCGCGTGGTCTGGAGGACGGACCCAACGGCACCGACACGTGAGTCACGGGGCTCGGTGACTGACCGGCATACGGGCGCCGCAGGCCATCACGGAAGACGCGCCTATCCTTGGCGGGTGAGCATGACCACCAATCCCGACCAGCGCACTCATCTCGAGGCGACTCCTGACCTCCCGGCTGCCCAGCAGCCGCTGTGGCCGGATGCTGCCGCCCTCGACGCCGCCGTGGCCGAGCTCGCGACCTATCCGCCTCTCGTGTTCGCCGGTGAGTGCGACGTCCTGACCAGCCGCATGGCCGCCGCCAGCCGCGGTGAGGCCTTCGTGCTCCAGGGCGGCGACTGCGCCGAGACCTTCGCCGGGGCGACCGCGGACAGCATCAGGGACCGGATCAAGACGATCCTGCAGATGGCGGCCGTGCTGACCTACGGCGCATCCGTGCCGGTGGTCAAGGTGGGTCGCATGGCGGGGCAGTTCGCCAAGCCGCGCAGCAGCCACACCGAGACGCGCGAGGGCGTGACCCTGTCGGCCTACCGCGGTGACATGGTCAACGACTTCGAGTTCACCGAGGCCGCACGCAACCCCGACCCGCAGCGGCTCGTCCGGGCGTACCACACGAGCAGCGCGACGCTGAACCTCGTGCGGGCGTTCACGACCGGTGGTTTCGCCGACCTGCGTCACGTCCACGACTGGAACCGCGGCTTCGTCGCCAACTCCGCCAACCAGCGCTACGAGAAGATCGCCCGCGACATCGACAAGGCCATGAAGTTCATGGCTGCGTGTGGCGCCGACTTCGAGGCGATGAAGGGCACCGAGTTCTTCGCCGCGCACGAGGCCCTGCTCCTCGACTACGAGCGGCCGCTCACGCGCGTCGACTCGCGCACCGGCAACCTCTACGACACCTCGGCCCACTTCGTCTGGATCGGCGAGCGCACCCGCGATCTTGGCGGGGCGCACCTCGACTTCGTCAGCAAGATCCACAACCCGATCGGCATCAAGGTCTCGGCCAAGGCCCAGACCGACGACCTGCTGCGGATGATCGACCTCGTCGACCCCGAGCGCACCCCCGGCCGACTGACCTTCATCACCCGCATGGGCGCCGGCCAGATCCGCGAGGCGCTGCCGCCCATCGTCGAGAAGGTCACGGCGAGTGGCGCGGCCATCACCTGGATCTGCGACCCGATGCACGGCAACACGTTCGAGTCGGCCTCCGGCTACAAGACGCGTGACTTCGACGATGTCGTCGACGAGGTGCGTGGCTTCTTCGAGGTGCACCAGGGACTCGACACGGTCCCCGGCGGCATCCACGTCGAGCTCACGGGCAACGACGTCACGGAGTGCATCGGCGGTGCCGAGAAGATCCTCGACGCCGACCTCAACAAGCGCTACGAGACGGTCTGCGACCCGCGCCTCAACCACCAGCAGAGTCTCGAGCTGGCGTTCCTCGTTGCCGAGATGCTCAGCCGCGACTGACGTGGCGGCTTCGGAAACGACGAACGACACAACGCAAGACGCCGGTATGCCGCGTCGCTGGGTTGCGGACCTTCTCTCGGACACGCTGACCCAGCCGACGCAGGCCATGCGTTCGGCGATGGCGCAGGCGCCCGTCGGGGACGACGTCTTCGGTGAGGACCCGACGGTCAACGAGCTGGAATCGCGAGTGGCGGCTCTGCTCGGGCACGAGGCGGCTCTGTTCGCCCCGACGGGTTCCATGGCCAACCAGCTCGGCATGCGCCTGCACGTCGAGGCCGGTCAGGAGATCATCGCCGACACGCTGGCGCATGTGCTTCGGGCCGAATTGGGCGCCGCCGCAGTGCTTTCGGGCATCTCGTCACGGACGTGGCCGAGCGAGCGTGGCCGTCTGGTGCCGTCCGGACCGCTCGGTCTCATGAGTGTCGGCGCCGGGCCGTATCAGGTTGGCACAGCGCTCATCGTCGTCGAGAACACGCACAACTTCGGCGGCGGCACGATCCAGTCCTTGGACGCCATCCGTGAGGTGCGGTCGGTCAGCCGTGAAGCCGGTGTCGCCATGCACCTCGACGGTGCCCGGCTCTGGAACGCCCACGTCGCGACCGGCATCCCGCTGTCCGACTACGGTCGCGAGTTCGACACCGTGAGCGTCTGCCTGTCCAAGGGCCTTGGCGCTCCGGTGGGCTCGGTTCTCGTGGGGTCGGCGGCGCTCATGGAGCGAGCGCGCATCTGGCGCAAGCGTTTTGGCGGTGGCATGCGTCAGGTCGGCATTCTCGCGGCCGCTGGCCTGTACGCCCTCGACCACAACATCGAGCGGCTTGCCGATGACCACGCGCGGGCCAAGCGCTTCGCCGCCGCCGTGGGTGAGGTTGCTCCTTCGGTCGTCAGCCCGGACCTCGTCGAGACCAACATCGTCATGCTCGACGTCAGTCAGACGTCGTTCACGCCGGCCGAGCTCGTCGACGCAACGGGAGCACGCGGCATACGCACGTATGCCGCGGGGCCGTCGGCTGTGCGACTGGTCTGGCACCTCGATGTCGATGACGCGGCCACGGATGCCGCGACCGACGTCGTCGCCGACCTCCTGCGCTGACCCCAACTGCCGACATCGTGCCCCGTACGGACACATCGGTGGGGCCTTCGGCCGGGAGATGCGTCCGTACGGGGCACGAAGTCGCGGGGTGTGACTCAGACGTCGTGGTGCAGGATTTCCGCCGGGGGGTCCTCGAGCGCTGACACGTCGTCCTGGTGGGTGCTGCCGCGGAGCTCGACGAGATACATGGCGCCCAGGACGAGCCCACCACCGAAGAGCAGTCGCCACGTGACTCCCTCGTTGCCGAAGAGCACCGCGAACGTCGCTGCGAAGACGGGCTCCATCGCCATCACGATGGCGGCACGAGTTGCGGTGAGGTGTGCCTGCGCCCACGTCTGCGCGATGAGGGTGCCCGCACCGGCCACGACTGCCATGTAGATCAGCGAAGTCCACTGGCCGCCCGTCGTCGGCAGCGCCACCCCATCGGGCAGGGCTGCGACGAGGCAGATGACGGCGATGACGGCCGCCTGGATGGTCGACAGGCCCAGAGCCGTCGATCCCTTGGACCAGCGGCCCAGGGCCAGGATGTGCAGCGCGTAGATCACGGCGGAGCCCAACGTGAGAGCCGAACCGAATCCCATCGACAGCCCCTGAAGCGACAGGACCGCGATGCCGATGGTGGCGATGCACGCTGCGATCCAGGCAGCCCGTGGGATGTGGTCGCGCAGCAGCAACGCGCCGAGGACCGGGGTCAGGACGATGTAGGTGCCCGTGAGAAAGCCGGACACCGACGCCGGGGTGGTCTCGAGTCCGACGGTCTGCAGGAGCTGCGCCACGGCATACAGGACACCGAGACCGGCGCCGAGCGCGAGCTCGCGGCGGGTGAGGGCCAGGGTCTGCCGGTGGAAGAGCGCGAACATGAGCACCGCAGCGATGCCGAACCGCACGCCGAGGAAGTCCGCCGACGGAACGTGCTCGACGAGGTCACGGATGAGGAAGAACGTCGAGCCCCAGACGGCCGTGACGGCGAGGAGCAGGAGAACGGCGAGCCGGGCCCGCCCGTCGTGGGCGAGCGAAGAGGGTGCGGTCACCTCAGACCGTCGTCACGACGATCTCGGAGCCCTTGGGCACCTGATCTCCCTCGCCCGGGTTGAGGCCCTGGACCGTACCGAAGTTGATGCCCGGGATGGCCTGGCGCTCGGTGACCTTGAAGCCGAGCCCACCCAGGATGCCCTTGACCTCATTGAACTGCTTGCCGATGAGCCCACCGGGGACCGCGACGAGCACGGGTCCGTCGGACACCACGACAGAGACCTTGTCGCCCTTGAAGAGCGTGCCCCCGGCCGGGTCCTGACGGATGATCGAGTCCTTGGGCACCGTGTCGCTGTTCTCCCTCGGACCACCCTCTTCGACGACAAGACCGGCCTTCTCGAGAGCTGCCTTGGCGGCGTCGAACGGTTTGCCCGTGAAGTTCTCGACCGAGATCGGCTTCTGACCCTTGCTCACGGTGAGGGCCACGGACGTCCCGCGCTTGGACTGCACGCCAGCCTTGGGATCGCTGGCGATCACCTGACCGCTGGGGACGTCTTCGCTGAAGGTCTCGGTGACCTTGCCGACGACAAGGTTGGCTCCGGTGATCTGGGTCTTCGCCTCGTCCAGACCCACTCCGGCCAAGGTGGGCACGACATAGCGCTCCGGCCCCTTGGAGACGACGAGAGTGACCGTGGTGCCGCGACGGACCTCCGCGTTGGCCTTGGGCGTCGTCGAGATGACAAGTCCCTTGGCCACGCTCTCGCTGAACCCGTCCTGGCGCGTGGGGGCAAGGTGCTGGGTGCGCATGGTGGCCTCTGCGGCGACGACGGGCTTGCCGACGACCGCCGGGACAATCGTCGGGGCGCCGGGGCCGGCGATGAAGAACCACGCCGTGGCCGAGGCGATCGCAGCGGAGACGATGACGAGGATCCACGGCCACACGGCCCGGCGACGCGTTCGCGGTGGCACGGTGCGCGCAGTGCGCGCGGGCAACCCAGCGGTCGCGGGAGGTGCGCCGCGCACCTGGTCGCGCAGCGACGGCCCGGCATACGCAGGGTTGGGGCTTGGGATCGGCCGCTGGACCGGCAGTGCCGTGGTGCGGGTGATGGTGGAGGCTGCGGCGTCGACCGCCGACGGCCGGTCGTCGAGCTCGTCAGCGGTCAGCTCGCGGCGGGCGGTGCGCATCAGGGTCGCGAACGCCGCTGCATCGGCCGGACGTCCGTCGGGGTCGAGTGAGGTCGCGGCAGCCACGAGCTCGTCGAGGATCTCGGGGGACTCGGGGGAGCGGCTGCGCAGGCGCGGGGCTCCGTTGTGGACGTGCTGATAGGCGACGTTGATCGCCGTGTCGCCGTCGAAGGCCTTGG
Organism: Janibacter sp. HTCC2649; assembly: GCF_000152705.1. GTDB lineage: Bacteria > Actinomycetota > Actinomycetes > Actinomycetales > Dermatophilaceae > Knoellia. The sequence continues at coordinate 311,701 of NZ_CH672413.1, forward strand.
AGCCGGTGAGCATCTCGAAGAAGACGAGCCCCGCGGCATACACGTCACTGCGAGCGTCGGCGATCCCGCGCTCGACCTGCTCGGGCGACAGGTAGGCAACGGTGCCGAGGAGCAGCCCCGACGAGGACGTCACGGTCTGCGAGGTCACGGCGCGGGCCAGGCCGAAGTCGGCCACCTTGACCGCGCCGTCCTCACGCAGGATGACGTTCTCGGGCTTGATGTCGCGGTGGATGATGCCCGCATGGTGCGCCGCGGCGAGGGCGTCGAGCACCGGGACCATGATGTCGAGTGCGGCCCGCGGGGTCAGGGCACCTTCGGTGTCAATGACCTCACGCAGCGTCTGGCCCGGGACGTACTCCATCGCGAGGAACATGAGTCCGTCGTCCTCGCCCTGGTCGTAGACGGCCACGACACCGGGATGCGACAGGCGGGCGGCGGACCTGGCCTCGCGGTGGAAACGCGAGCGGAACGTGGCGTCCTGGGCGAGGTGCGCCCGCATGACCTTGAGCGCGACTTCGCGGTCGAGCCGGGTGTCCAGCGCGAGGTAGACGGTCGCCATTCCACCGTCGGCAAGGCGCTCGATGACGCGGTAGCGACCGTCGAGGAGCTCGCCGACGAGGTCGTCGGTGGGGGCGGTGGACACCCGTTGAGTGTACGGACTGCGCGGACGCAGCCCGTGGACCCCGGTGTCGGACGCTCCCGGTGTCACATACGACCCTTGAGCGCCTTCACCGTTGCGACGTAGGTCTTGGTGTCGCTGTACATGCCGCGCTTCTTCACCGATGACAGGCCCTGGTAGTAGCCCGCGATCGCGATGTCCTCGGACGCTGCAGAGCGGGTGAGAGCGCGGAGCATCACGACGCCGGCGGTCGCGTTGTCCTGCGGGTTGAGCAGGTCGAGCTTGCGGCCGACGAGCGAGGAGGCCCACTCACCACCGGACGGGATGACCTGCATCATGCCGACGGCGTTGGCGACCGAGACCTGGCGCTGGTTCCAGCCGGACTCCTGCATGGAGATCGCGAGCGCCAGCTTCGGGTCGACCCCATGACGTCGGGCGGTCGCCGTGATGAGGGCCTTGGTCTGCGAGCGGGTCGGCACCTTGCGGTCCGCGAGGATCGCGCGGTTGCGGGCGGCGTTCGCGACGACCTTGGCGGGGTAGGTGCGTCCGGCGAACGAGTTCGCGGCGGGCGCGGCCTTGCGTGCCGCCGTGGCGGGGATGACGAGGCGCTGTCCCGTGTAGATGACCGTGCCGCGCAGTCCGTTGGCCTTGACGACCGACGAGACAGTGCGTCCGAACTTTGCCGCAACTCCCAGCAGGGTGTCGCCGCTCTTGACCCGGTATGCCGTCTGCGGGGCTTTTGCTTTCGTGCTCGCCTTGGCGGCGGGGGACGTGGCGGCGGCATGCGCGGAGCCGGTGAGGCGCAGTTGCTGGCCGGGGTAGATGAACGACTTCGGGGAGATGCCGTTGGCCTTGGCGATCGCGGGCATCGTTGTGCGGTAGCGCGCTGCGATGCCGTAGAGAGTTTCGCCGGCGGTGACCGTGTGGATAGCGCTCGTGCGCGTCGTACGGGGAGCGGCCTTGGCGGTCGAGGTGGCTCGGCCGGGCACCTGGATGGTCGAACCGGTCCAGAGGCGGCGGGCGTCACTGATGTGGTTCTTGGCGGCGAGCGCCCGGGGCGTCGTCCTGAAGGTCGCGGCGAGTCCGATGAGGGTGTCGCCGTCCTTGACGGTGTAGGTCGTCCAGCCGTGTGGTGCTGGGCTCGAGTGGGTCGAGACGGTTGTCGGGATGAGGGCGGCGGGTGGGACCGTCGCGGGGGGCATGGCGATGACCATGTGGGCCGTCCTTTCCGAGACGACGAGCTGGGGGAGCCGTCGTGTTGTCTGTGTGACTGCTGTGATAGGCGATGCCAGAGTAGCGGGTGTGACTAGTTCGTGGGGGATTGAGGATGTGGCACGCTGGCCTCGTGACTGCTCAGCACCCTGAACTCGAGTCCCTCGTCGGCCAATGGCTGACCGTTCCTGACCTCGCCGAACGCCTCGGACTCCCGATGTCGACGGTGCGTCAGCTGATCGACGACCGCGAGGTGCTGGCAGCCCGCATCGGCGAACGCAACGTCATCGCCGTCCCCGAGAAGTTCCTCGACGACGAAGGCATCCTGCCCGCGCTCAAGGGCACGTTCACCGTGCTCGGCGACGGCGGTATGAACGACACCGAGATGCTCATCTGGCTCTTCACCCCGGATGCCTCACTGCCCGTCGAAGGCGCCCCCATCGACTCGCTCCGTGGCGGTTTCAAGACCGAAGTCCGACGCCGAGCCATGGAACTCGCCTTCTGACGCTTCCCCGTTGAGGCCCGACGCGGTCTGTCGCATAGACGGGGGTTTCAGTTCATCCTTCGTTCGAGCGTGCGGTCAGGCCGACTACCGGCAAACGCCGCACGGCGTGACGGAAGGTCTGAACTGCATATGAGCGATTTATGGGGTGCGGCCTTCCGCCCATAGACCCACGGTCGAAGCGTCCCGAAGGACGCCCCACACCGGCCAGACTGTCCGTGCACAAGAAAGTGGCGCTCGACCTAGTCGGTTACAGGCTGGCGACCACCGCTCGGCCGACGTGTCGGAGAACCATGTGCCGTCGGTCGCCACCATCTTCCGCGAGGGCCACCCACTTAAGATCACCAACATGGCCGCGGCGCACACCAGGCGCATACGCCTAGACCGCGAAAGGTAAACAGGACCGGGATGGGCTATCGCACGTTCACGACTGCCGACTACCGGGCGCTGAGGCGCCAGCACAACATAATGGTGCTGGTGGGCAACGGCTTCGACATCCAAGTCACCCGGCGCTACGAGTCTCGGTTCTCTCCACGCTACCCAGCCTTTTACCACTACCTCTTGTCTCGGGTCTTCGACTCCTCGAACCTTGTGGTCCGGCAGATGGCCACCGCCAAGGAGGATGGTCAGGAGAACTGGAGTGACGTCGAAGCAGCGATCGGTCGCCTCATCACAATTGAGGGAGGCTGGCACTCGGCTGACGCAGTCTACGAGGCGACGCTCGCCATCCAGTCAGCATTCTCGGAGTACCTGGAGCTCGTCGCACCGCCCGACCTACTCGCCCGAGTCGGCGAGGACTCAGCGAAGGGATCCTTGGCCGTAAAGTCAATGGCGGACTTTATTGGGGACGTCGCCAAGGGGTCTTCGACCTTCGACTCCTTCGCCTTTCCCGAAGAGACCCACCACTACGACCTGTTCAACTATCTGTTCGTCAACTTCAATTACACACCTCTGCTAGACGACTACGTCTTCCGCGACGCCCAACAGTTCCGACCACAGGCGCACAAGTATGCCGACCGGAACTTCCAGTTCTGGCCCAACCCAACTAATCATCCGGATGGGTTTGGAAACCACGAGACCAGCTGGTCCAGCTATGTCCGCAGCGAAGTCATCCATCCCCACGGACGGGTCTGCCCAGAGTTTGGTTGACACCTGACCTGTGAGGATTCGTCCTCGCTGGAAGGATGTTCACCATGGCGAAGGCATATCCCAAGGAGTTCCGCGACGACGTCTTGGCAGTGGCCCGCAAGGGCGACGCTGCGATGTCCCAGATCGCGAAGGACTTCGGAATCTCCGAAGGCACGCTGTCCAACTGGCTCAAGCGGGCGGACATCGAGGACGGCAACCGTCCCGGCGTGACCGACGCCGCCCGTATGGAGTCTCGGGAGAAGGACAAGCGGATCCGGCTCCTTGAGCAGGAGAACGAGGTCCTGCGGCGTGCCGCTGCCTATCTGTCGCAGGCCAACCTGCCGGGAAAATAGTCTTCCCTCTCGTCCGCGAATTGGCCGCGACCGGTGCCCGCATCAGGGTGCCGGTCGCGGTGGCGTGCAGGGTCCTGGGCTGGTCGACCCAGGGGTACTACAAGTGGCTCAACGCCCCCGTCAGTCAGCGGGACTGGGATGACGCGCACGTCATCGAGGTGATCCGGGGGATCCACGAAGACGACCCCACGCTGGGCTACCGATTCATCGCCGACGAGCTCGAGGACCACAACGTCCAAGCCTCAGAGAACCGTGTGTGGCGGCTGTGCTCGACCGCAGGGATCTTCGCCTCGCACCACCGGCGCAGGGGCAAGGCCGGCAAGCCCGGACCGGCCGTGCACGATGACCTGCTCGCCAGCGTCGACGAGAAGGGCCGGGTCACCCACGACTTCACCGGCGCTGCGACCGGACCGAACCAGGTGTGGCTGACCGACATCAGCGAGCACCCCACACGTGAGGGCAAGCTCTACCTGTGCGCGGTCAAGGACGTGTACTCCAACAAAATCGTGGGCTACTCCATCGACTCACGGATGAAGTCGTCCCTGGCCGCATCGGCGCTGCGGAACGCGATCGCGCTGCGCGCACCGGTGAGCACGATCGTGCACTCGGATCGGGGCAGCCAATTTCGTTCGAAGAAGGTCGTGCGCCTGCTGAAGAACAACGGCCTGCGCGGGTCGATGGGTCGCGTCGGATCATCCGGTGACAACGCCGCCATGGAGTCGTTTTTCTCACTGCTGCAAAAGAACGTCCTGAACACGCGGCGTTGGGAAAGCCGCGATGAACTCCGGCTCGCGATCGTCATCTGGATCGAAACCAAGTACAACCGCCGCCGTCGCCAGCGGGCCCTGGGCAAGCTCACCCCGATCGAGTTTGAGATGATCTACGCAGCCGCAGAAGCGGCCTGAGAATCATCAACCCCGAGTGTCAACCAGACCGGGGGCAGTCCCGACAGCAGCCGATTCCACGGTCGTTGCTGTTCGGGATCGACGCCCCCGACAACCTCGCCCAAGGCATCGACCCCCATCGGCAACTCATGAAGCCGTACTGGGCGATGAACCGAATCGAGTACGGCCACCTGTTCTCCGACACCCGGCTGTTCATCATCTTCGGGTGCTCTCTTGGCGAATCGGACGGCTGGTGGTGGCGACGCGTCTACGAAGTGCTACACCTCCAGACCGACGCCGGAACGCCCCTGAGCGAACTCATCATCTACTGGTGGAGCCCTGTCGCCAGCCCCGACACTAGGGAAGAAATACTCGACACCTTCTTCGCCGTCGCCGCAGGAGAGTCGGACGAACTCGAGCGCGCGAGCGTGGAGGACCGGATCCAGGTCGTGCTGTACTACGACGCCAGCCCGCCAGCCTTCCTCGCTACGCCGTGAGGTCGACTGACCCGGTCAGCGACCGGGTCAGCGACCGCCGAACTGACTGGGCGGCGTTGCTCTCCTCAGCCGCGACCCTAAATTGGTCCACGGCCACCACTGTGCGAGAACCACCCTGACCAGCCAGCATCGAGACCTGAGCGACCTACGCGGTTGTCTGAATAGGAGGAGCATCTAACTTCTCGACTTCGGCAATCAATTCGGTGACGGCTTGGTAGCGCTGGCCGACGTCGTTGACAGCGCATCGATGGATGATGCGGCCTACCTCGTCCGTCGCCGGCGGAAGAGACTCTCGCCCGGTAAAGATGTAGGCGAGGACGTGCCCGATGGCGTATATCTCGTTCACTACCCCGTAGTCCTTGAAGCTACTAAGTGTGGGATCGCGAACGGTCCCTTTCATCTCGGTTTGCGTCCGAGTGAACTCGCTCGTCTGGTCCTTTACCAGTCCGAAATCCGACAGTTTGACCAGGACTGCGCCAGAGTCGAAGACTTTCAACAGGATGTTCTGAAGGCTGACGTCGCGGTGAAGCAGGCCCTCGTGATGCAAGTAGTTCAAGCCGTAGAGGAACTGCAACGCAATGCGCTTCCGCGCGGCGAAGGACATGGTGCCATTCTTTTTGCGTATGTAATCGCGGAGCGTGGTGTCGCAGAACTCCATGCGGTACTCGTTGCGGGCCTCGTCGTAGCGATAGACCTCCACCACGTACGGGAAGCTCAGCCTCTTTAAGACCGCGAACTCCTGCTTGAAGCGTTCGAGGTCTCGTTCGTTCAGGTCCCTCTTGGCCCTCTTCACAGCGAAGTTGATGTTGTAGTCAGGGTCGACGTAGGAGTAAACGTGGGCGAAGGACCCGCTGCCAACCATCTTCAGCTCCACAGGCTCCTGGTGCTTATTCAGCTTGACGTGCTTGGCCGCATGGACGAACACCGGCTCGTAGGCGATGACCCCGATGGTTTCGAAGTCGTCAGGCACGGTACTGCCACCACTCGGGGAAAGCCAAGGGCGGCAACGCTCCAGTGCATCCTGGTAAGTGTCGGCAAACTCGACCTCCACCCCGGCCCGCTTCAAAGTGTGGAGGTCGGCCTTGATCTCTTGGATAAGGGACAGAAGGGCACGGCTGTTTTCGGCCCAGTAGTGCTGCGTGGTCTCGGCCCGTCCGTTGATGTCGGTGAAGTGCTCGTTCAGCCGTTCGTGGAGGACCGCGAACATGTGACCCCACTCCGGGTCCTCATAGAGGCGATCGAACGCTCGTGACGAGGGCACAGCCTCGTACTTCTCACGTAGATCGGTCAGCATGAACTCGACCGCGTTGGCCATCGATCCCCCTTTCTGAAGAAGACCCTATGCCCCGTCCAATCTCGGCAGGAGCACTTCCAGTGGCGTAGGGCCAACCGTGCCGCCGGACGATCGCCCGCTGTCGGCACCTCAGAACCGCTGATGAGACGCCATGCCGCCCGAATGCGCGTCGACTGTAGAGCTTCCTGGGGGGACCGGCTTCAGACCGCCGGGAGTCGGAATCCTGTCGGTTGGTTGCTTAAGCCAAACCTGCCTGGCGGGAATCGCGACTGGTGACAGAGCTTGGTGGCAAACTCGCATCCTCACGTGCGCGCACGGCCAGACACGGATGGGAATCACGATGACCCGCGAAAATGAAGGCATCCTCGAATCGGGTGAAGCCACTTACAGGGAGGCGCGCGAGGAAACGATCAGTCGCGGGCCATCACCCGAGACCGAAATGAAGTTGCGCCGCTCCCTGGCAGTCCTCAGATCCGCCATGGACCACCTCGAAGACACGCCGCTATTCGAGGAAGCTCACCGAGTGCTCGACGAAGCGGGCGAATTGGCGCGGACCGCCTACCCCGACGGGTGCCATCTCGAATACCGCGATAACGGCTACTTTCACGGATGCCCGGTCGCCCTCGCACACAGTCGAGTCGCGTTAAGCCCCGAACTACTCGTACGGGAAGCGGAGTGCTCCGTTTGTCATGGCGATCCTCGTACCTGCGACCACATTCCGGGAGAGATCTACAACGGACAGGTCTGCCACAGGCGGATCACTCGAGTCGACATTCTGGACATCATGCTCGTCGGGCGCCCCGCCACACCTGATGCCCGCATCCAGGAAATCTCGATCCCGACCCCTGAGATCGCGCGATCAATTGGTGAAAAATTCAAACCAGGCATCCCCGTCCTGTGCGACCGATGCCTCAAGCCCTGCAGTGGGGTTGCCCGGAATTTCGAAGACTGATGACTCCTTTGAGCTCGTCACCCTCTCGGCCCCTCGGGACGACTCAAGCCTCCGTGATCCCGTTCATGCCACCCGGCTCGAACTGTTCTCGGCCCGCCGACTCGCCGTCACATAGCAATAAGCACGACCCCAGCGACAGCCTCAGAAACCTCCGATGGTACGGACATGCCAGCCAACAAGTCGCGCACGTAGTTGGGTGGGTTCATTCGAAGCCCGCGCAACACGTGAGGAAAGTACGGAACGCCGAAGTGTCCTCGGTCGCCTGGAAGGTCTAGGAATACCTGTTCCCCAACTATTTGCAGACGTTCCGCCACTGCAGCCGACTTCTGATTCGCACGTCGGATCGAAACCGAGCGGAAGATTTGCTTCGCAATCTCGGACGGCCCTCTTTGCTCTTCAGTCAGGAATGCCCGAAGTTCGCTGCCTTCCGCCAGCTGCCTGAAGTTGACGTCCTTCACCACCCCGGCAGGTCGGGCAGTGTCGCCAAGATCCTCGAGCGGGACTCCCTCTGCCACGGTTAGGTCAAATAGCTGCAGTTTGGTCCTCGACAATGGCAGCGATAGTGCCGGCATCAGCGTGATCGCCATCCTTGTGCAACCCTGACACGGCACGACACCGCCATGTGTGCAGCCCATGCCCTCACGGAGGCTCGGCCCGCCCATGTAGACGCAGTAGACCGCCGGAACCTCGAACAAATCGGCGACAGCCATCAGGCTCTCCCGCTGCACACCACCACCGTGCGAAACGTCGACCGTCCACTTTCCGGCCCCACCCTTCACCCGCTTCGCCTGCACCAACATCCCGAAGCACACGCCCGACGAAAGATCCAACCACCACCACAACCAGTCCGCCCCTACCGCCGACTCCTGCGGCCGGTTGAACACCACCGGCTTTACATACGGCAACCCCGCCGGAAGGGAGATTTCCGTAACGGTCTCCTCTGACCACGTCAGACCAGCAAGGTCCATCTCTTCCATATGCGCCTCAGCACGCACGCGGACACGCGTTAGCGCTTCTAATAACGATGCCGACTTGAGCTGCTCCTCAGTAGTCACGAGGACAGTCTTACCAATGAGGTTCGGTCGCGTGCGAGACAGGCGGGCCGGTGGCCGCACTCGCTGAGATGATCGGCTGATGAGCCCGGAAAGTGAGCCCTCAGACCCTGCCGCCATCCGTCGACGCGAGGCGCGGGAGAACGCTGAGTACCACTACGCGGCCGCAGCGCGGGCGGCCGAGGCCGAGGCGCGACGTACGGCCCCGATGGTGGCGGCCTTCGCCGAGGCGATGCGGTCGGCGGGCGTCGAACCCTCCCGGCTGCGGGCATTCCCCTACAGCGGCCGCGGGACCCTTCGCACCGACGTCGTCGGCTGGTACGTGCGACGGGACCACCGGGCTGCCGTTGGTACGGACGGCCGCTGGTACGTCCTCGTCGTGGCGCCCAGCCTGCGCGGACGGTTGGCCGGCATCCACGTCGAGCCCAGCGACGCCCCACTCCAGGTCGGAGCGGGTGGCCGGGACGGTGACTCGGTGGCTCTGGACGTCCTGCTCCAGCTGCGTCTGGATGCCGGGCCCGACTTCCCCTCCTGACGCCTCAAAGCAAGGGAATTGGCACAGAGCCAGTCAGGCGGTGCGGGCGGTGCTGATCTCGACGAGCTGGTCGAGGACTGCTGCCGCGTCGGGGGCCACGCCAGTTGCGGCGGCGAGGGAGGCGCGGGCGCTCGTGGCGAGGCGGTCGATCTCGGCCTCGACCGCGTCGACGGCTCCGGAGGCGGTGATGAGCTCGCGCAGCGTGTCGATGGCGGCCGCGTCGAGTGACGCATTGCCCAGGGCGGTGCGGAGGAGTTCGCGGCCGGCGTCGTCGGTGCCGCTCAGCGTGTGTGCGATGAGGACCGTGCGCTTGCCCTCGCGCAGGTCGTCGCCGGCCGGCTTGCCGGTGGCCTCGGGGTCACCGAAGACGCCGAGCAGATCGTCGCGCAGCTGGAAGGCGTGACCCAGATCAAGACCATAGGACGAGAGGTGAGCAAGGTCAGCCTCGCCGAGTCCACCAGCCGTGGCGCCGATGAGGAGCGGGTGCTCGACGGTGTACTTGGCGCTCTTGTAACGGATGACCCGCTGGGCGCGCTCGATGCGTTCGCTCGCAGGCAGGCCGTCCCACGGGCGGACCGAGTCGACGACGTCGAGGAACTGCCCGGCCATGAGCTGGGTACGCATCCGGTCAAACACGACCCGACCGCGCGCCAAATCCTCGACACCCAAGCCGCTGGTGGCGACCAGTTCGTCGGTCCAGGTGAGGCAGAGGTTGCCGGCGAGGATGGCGCCCGCGACGCCGAACCGTGCGTCGTCGCCACCCCAGCCACGCTCGGTGTGGACGGCTGCGAGCGCTCGGTGAGCGGCCGGCATACCCCGTCGTGTGTCCGAGTCATCCATGACGTCGTCATGGATGAGCGCGGCGGCCTGGAAGAACTCCATGGCCGTCGCGAGGCGCACGAGCTCGTCGGAGTCGGCGCGACCGGCGGCGCGGTGTCCCCAGTAGAGGAACGCGGCACGCAGGCGCTTGCCCCCGGCCAGCAGGGAGCCCACGCGGTCGAGGAGGTCGGTGACATCGGGGCCGAGTTCGTGCAGGACGACGGCCTGGTGTCGCAGCTCTCCGTCGATGCAGGTCTGCACACGGGTGCGGAGATCTGCCTCGTCCAACGGGCTGGTCACGAACGCTCCTCGCATCTCACGGTGTGTGAGACCTGAGCCTACGGCCTGTCTGCTGGACTAATCTCACCCGCATGGCACCCCGCTCCATCCCCGGACTCCTCGCTGGCGAGCGACCCTCGGTGAGCTTCGAGTTCTTCCCGCCCAAGGACGACGCGTCCGAGGCGGCGCTCTGGGATGCCATCCGTCGGCTCGAGCGGGTGCGGCCCGATTTCGTGTCGGTGACCTACGGCGCGGGCGGGTCCACTCAGGACCGCACGGTCCGCGTCACCGAGCGCATCGCCCGCGAGACGACCCTCACCCCGTTGGGCCACCTGACCTGCGTCGGTGCCTCCGTCGAGGACATCCGTCGGGTCATTGGGCAGTATGCCGCAGCCGGGGTGCGCAACATCCTCGCCCTGCGTGGTGACCCGCCGGGCGAGCCCGGTGGCGAGTGGGTTGCCCACCCTGAGGGGCTCAACCACGCGACCGACCTCGTGGCGCTCATCCGCACGCTCGGCGACTTCACCATCGGCGTTGCTGCATTCCCCGACGTGCACCCGGCCTCGCCGAACCTCGACCACGACGTCGAGGTCATGATCAAGAAGGCCGACGCGGGTGCGAGTTTCGCCGTGACGCAGATGGTCTTCGATGCCGACAGCTATCTGCGGCTTCGCGATCGGGTCGCCGAGCACCGCGACCTGCCGATCACTCCCGGGCTCATGCCCGTCACCAACCTCAAGCAGATCACCCGCATGACCGAGCTCATGGGGACGCCACTGCCCGCGGCCGTCGTCGACCGGCTCCAGGCCGTGAGTGAGGACCCTGCCGCCGTGCGCTCCGTCGGTGTCGAGATCGCGACCGAGATCGCTCAGCGGATGCTCGCCGAGGGCGCGCCGGGACTGCACTTCATCACGATGAACCGTTCCACCGCGACGCTCGAGGTCTACGAGAACCTCGGGCTGTCGGCCGGCGCTCGCTGATCCTGCTTGCGCGGCTCCGCGGGATCTGAGTATCTCGGGCTCACCGAATCTGAGTATCTGTACTGATCCGGCCCCACCCGGTTGCCGCGAGAGTAGCCATGCGGCCGCGTGGCCAGGTCGGTGAGCGTGGAGGGGCGCTCGTCATCCCGGAAACGCGGCCGCGTTGCATTCCCTGAGGCGCCCAGTGCAGCTAGTCGACTTGGATGGCCTTGCCGCCCGTGACGCGAAGCAGCTCGTCGTAGGTCGTCCTGAAGACGGAGTGGCTGTGCCCGGCCGCTGCCCACACGTGGTCGTAGCTGCTGAGCGTCACGTCAACGACGGTGCGCAGGGGAGTGGGGTGCCCCACGGGGGCGACGCCGCCGATGGCGAAGCCGGTCCATTCGCGCACCTGCTCGGGGGTGGCCTTCTCGACGGCGGCAAGGTCGAGCAGCCCGGCAATGCGGTCCTGGTCGACCCGGCGACCACCCGAGGCGAGCACGAGCAGCGGCTCGATCGAACCGTCGTGACCACGTCCGGCGAAGACGAGTGAGTTGGCGATCTCGGAAGGGCTGATGCCGAGTGCTTCCGCAGCGGCCCGGGCGGTGCGGACAGCGTCGGGGAGGTATCGCACGACGGGCCGAACGTGGTGTGCCGCAAGGGTGCTCAGCACGGCAGCGACCGAGGGATGGTTGCTCAGGTCTCGTTCAGAGACCGTGTCCCCGGGCTGGCTCATGTCGTCAGCGTAAGGGCTTGACGGCGCGGTGTCCGGCGGTTGTACAGTGGAGTCATCGAACAGATGTTCGAACGTTTGGTGGTCGTCGTGATCGACCCACTCACTCCATCCCATCCTGCCTGAGGAGGCCATGTCGTGGTGCGCCGGTACGAAGAACGCGTCGAGGTGCGAGTCGAGGCGGCCGTGCCCGGCATCGATGGCTCGCTCGCCGTCCGATGCCGCCCACGGGCATTCGTCTGGCGCGGCCGCATCCTCGTCGTCCGTGAGGTCCTCGACGACTGGAGCGAACGTCGGTCGTGGTGGCGCGACCTCGGTGACCTCGGCGAGCGTCCTGAGCGGCACGTCTGGCGGGTCGAGGCCGGCAGTGCCGCGGGCACGGGTGTCTATGACCTCGCCTCCGACTCCGCCGACGGCTGCAGCGACCCCTGGGTCCTGCTCCGGGCGCAGGACTGATCGCCATGGGTGCCGCTCCCGCTCTTGCCCTCCTCGAACAGTCCCGACAGTGCCTTGCCGAGGCGTATGCCGCTGAGCTGGCTGCCGCTCGTTACGTCACCTCCCAGGATGCCGCGATGCGCGCTGCCGCGGCTCTCGTCGCCGGTCATGCGCGCCGCGGTCGCAGCCCTCGCCAGGACCTGTGGCCGCTGCTCGCGAGCCAGGCCCCCGAACTGGGGGAGTGGGCCGACTTCTTCGCGCTCGCGGCCGTGCGCCGTGAGCAGATCGAGTCACGCACGGCCCGGGTGTCGGTGCGCGAGGCCGACGACCTGCTGCGTGCCGCCGAGACGTTCGTCGAGGCCATCACCATCACCTTGGGTATGCCGCGTGGCGAGCGCGCTGCCCGCCGTCTCGCTGCCGCTCGCGACACCGCATGAACCCTGACTTCGTCCACCTGCATGTCGCGTCGGGCTACTCGATGCGGTTCGGGGCCTCGACCCCGGAGGACCTCGTCGAACGGGCCGCCGACGACGGGCAACCCGCGCTCGCGCTCACCGACCGCGACGGGCTCTATGGCGCGGTGCGGTTCGCGATGGCGTGTGGCAAGGCCGGTATCGCCCCCATCCTCGGGGTCGACCTCGCTGTGGGTGCGGAGCCGGTGCCGGGGCGGCCCGTGCGCAAGGTCCGCACCCCGGTGCGCGGTGGCGCAGTCGTCGACCAGCGACTGCCGCGGGTCACGGTCCTGGCGCGAGGACGCGCTGCCGGCACTGGTCGTGGGCTCGGGTGGGCGGCCCTGTGCCGGCTCGTCACCGACACCCACCTGCGGGGTGAGCGTGGACAGCCGGTGACGTTGCCGGACCTGCTCGCCCGCTGGTGCCGCGGCGGAGACCCCAGTTCAACGACCGACTTCGTGCCCCGCACGGACAACTCGCTGGCGCTCGCCGTCCGTGCGGGGCACGAAGTCGAGGAGCCGAGCCGGCTGCGGGTGCTGCTCGGGCCAGATTCCGACGTCGGGCGGGCGCTGCTGGCCCGTCGCCCCACCGAGGCCCGGGCCCTGCTCGAGAGGTGGCGCGCCATCCTGCCGCCCGACGCCCTGGCCATCGAGATCGTCGGCAACGGCGGACCCGAGGGCACCCCCGGCTCCCGCGTGCATGCCCGTCACCTGCTCGGCCTCGCCGACGAGGCTCGCGTGCCCGCAATCCTCACTGCCGCGGTCCGGCACGCCGACCGCGACGGCGTCCGCACCGTCGACATCCTCGACGCGGCCCGTCGGTTGGTCGTCCTCGACTCCCGCCACCTCGACCGGGTCACCGACGCCGGGCACCTCGCGACCAGTGAGGAGATGTGGCTGCGGGCCCTCGAGGTCACCGGCGACAACGGCCGGGCCGCCCAGCTCATCGGCGCCACCCTGGCGCTGGCCGACGAGTGCGTCCTGGACGCCCGAGCCGACCTCGGCATCGGTGCCGTCCACCTGCCCGAGCCGAGCATCCTGGGCATCGAGGCCGGGGTCGACCCGCACCAGGTCCTCACCGAGCGTTGTCGAGCCGCGGTCAACGGAAGGTTCCCCGCGCTGGGAGACGCGGCACGGCATACCGTGCTGTCGCGTCTTGACGACGAGCTGCGCGTCATCGCGGACCTGGGGTACCCCACCTACTTCCTCACGGTCGCGGAGGTGACCGACCTCATCAAGGCGAGGGGCGTGCGTGTCGCGGCTCGTGGCTCGGGTGCGGGGTCGCTCGTCAACTACCTGCTCGGCATCAGTGGGGTCGACCCGATCCGGCACGACCTGCTCATGGAGCGGTTCTGCTCACCGCTGCGCGCGGAGCTGCCCGACATCGACATCGACGTGGAGTCGGCGCGACGGACCGAGATCTATGAGGCGATCCTCGACCGCTTCGGTGGCGAGCGGGTGACGTGCGTGTCGATGATGGACACCTACAAGGTGCGGCACGCCGTCCGCGACGTCGGCGCAGCGCTCGGGATGCCGCCCATCGAGATCGACGAGATCGCCAAGGCGTTCCCGCACATCCGCGCCAAGGACGCCCGCAGTGCCATCGCGGATCTGCCCGAACTGCGTTCTCGCGGGCTGGATGCGCCCCGACTCAACACCTTCTTCGAACTCGTCGAACGCCTCGACGGACTGCCCCGACACATCGCCCTGCACCCGTGCGGTGTCGTCCTGTCCAACGCCGGCCTGCTCGACCGCACGCCCGTCGAGGCGAGCTGGCTCGGCTTCCCCATGAGCCACTTCGACAAGGACGACGTCGAGACGCTCGGGCTGCTCAAGCTCGACGTCCTCGGGATCCGGATGCAGTCGGCGATGGCCCACGCGGTGGCCGAGGTCCGGCGCGTCGACGGCGTCGAGGTGGACCTCGACGACGAGACGCAGGTGCCGCTCGAGGACCCGGCGACCTATCGGCTCATCCGCTCGACCCACACCCTGGGCTGCTTCCAGATCGAGAGCCCCGGGCAGCGCGAGCTCATCGGCAAGTTCGGGCCCGAGCGGTTCGGCGACCTCATCATCGACATCTCGCTCTTCCGGCCCGGACCGGTGAAGTCCGACATGATCCGGCCGTTCCTCGAGAGCCGGCACGGCTGGTCCAAACCGCAGCTTCTCCACCCGACTCTGGTGCCGGCCCTCGCCGAGACCGAAGGCGTCGTCGTCTTCCACGAGCAGGTCCTGCGGATCGTCGCCGAGACGACCGGGGTGACGCTCGCCCAGGCCGACGAGGTGCGCCGCACCATGGGATCGCCCAAGGGTCAGGAGGAGATCGAGGCGTGGTGGCGACCGGCGGCTCGGGCGCGGGGATACGCGCCCGCCGACGTCGACCTCATCTGGTCGGTGCTCAAGTCGTTCGCCTCGTTCGGGTTCTGCAAGGCGCACGCCGCGGCCTTCGCGCTGCCGACCTATCACTCGGCCTGGCTCAAGACGCACCACCCGGCGGCGTTCCTCGCGGGGGTCCTCACCCACGACCCGGGGATGTATCCCAAGCGCCTCATCCTCGACGACGCCAGATCGCTCGGCATCGCCGTCCTCGGGCTCGACGTCAACGGCTCGGGCGACACCTACCGCATCGAGCGGCTCGAGTGCGGTGGGGAGTCCGACTTCGTTCCGGTGCACCCTGATCTGCCCGATGCGAGTGACTACGGCATCCGGCTCTCGCTCACCGACGTCAAGGGCATCAGCGGGGCCGAGGTTGCGAGCATCGTTGCAGCACAGCCCTTCTCGAACCTCGGCGACTTCTGGTCGCGCGCCACCGTGAGTCGCCCGATCGTCGAGCGTCTCGTCATGGCCGGTGCGTTCGACTCCATGCACGGCATCGGAGGGTCAGGTTCCGGGCTGGGACGGCGCGGCCGGATCACCCGCCGTGACCTGCTGCTCCACGTCGGTGAGCTCGACCGGTGGGAGCGGGCGAGCACCGGACGGTCGTCGCGTCGGCGGATCCCACCGCCGGCTCTCGCGAGCGACCAGGTGCGCGAGCGTGCGGCCGCCCAGTCGCAGGCAGCCCGGCCGGTCGTGGCCGCCGCGGACCAGTCGGTCCAGCTCACCCTCGATCTCGGTGACCGACCCGAACTCACCCCCGGCACCGGTCTGCCCGAGATGACCGGCACCGAGCGGGTCCGGGCAGAGCTCGACGTCCTCGGGCTCGACGCCTCGGCGCACGTCGTCGAGTTCTACGGGCCGATGCTCGACGCGCTCGGAGTCGTCCGCAGCCGCGACCTGCTCCGGTCGCGGAGCAACAGCGAGGTGTGGGTCGCCGGGGTCAAGGTCGCGACCCAGACCCCACCCATCCGGTCGGGGCGCCGAGTCGTCTTCCTCACCCTCGACGACTCCACGGGTCCGGTCGACGCCACCTTCTTCGAAGACGTCCAGGGCCCTTATGCCGCAACGGTCTTCCACTCCTGGCTCCTGTTGGTGCGTGGTGTCGTTCGTCGAACGGGGTCCCGCGGGATCTCGGTCCGGGCGACCGGGGCCTGGGAGCTCGCGGGCCTCTGGGAGGCCTGGCGCGATGGTGGGCACGCGGCGGTCGTGCGCGCCCTCGAGAACGCCGATGCCGAGGCGATTGCCCGGGCACAGGCGGGGGAGAAGGAGGCCGATGCCCAAGGGAGGCGTCGAGTGCTCGTGCACGCGTCCGGGTTCAAGCAGTCGCCCTACGCCGACATCAAGCCGGCTGGTGCGCCCGCCAACGACGGGCACCTCGTCGCCTCGATCGCCGTGCCCGACCACGGCACGCCGTCACGCAAGCTGTGGCACTCCAGCCCCGGCAGCTCCGGCCACTGAGGTGGTCAGGAATCGAGAAGCACCTTCTGAGGCGCGTCCCTACGGTGAATTCATGACAACCACGACAGCAACCACGAAGACCGCATCCACCACGAGCACCACCACCGACGGATTCACCGCCGACGAGCGGGCCGCCATGAAGACGCGCGCCAAGGAGCTTCGCGCCGAGGCGAAGGGCGCCAAGGACAGGGCCGCCGGTGAAGCCGACCTGCTGGCCAAGATCGCCGAGATGCCCGACGCCGACCGCGTGCTGGCGCAGCGCATCCACTCGCTCGTCAGCGAGACCGCGCCGGAACTCATGCCGAAGACCTGGTACGGCATGCCGGCATACGCCAACGCCGAAGGCAAGGTCGTCCTCCACTTCAAGGCAGCCGCGAAGTTCGGCTCGCGCTACGCCACCCTCGGCTTCAGCGACTCCGCGCTCCTCGACGAGGGGACGGTGTGGCCGACCGAGTTCGCGATCACCCGGCTCACCGACGCCGACGAGAAGATGATCACCGCCCTCGTGACCAAGGCCGTGGCCTGAGGGTCTCCCGCCCCGAAGCCCGGTGGCCTCAGGTCCCGGCGACGGGGCGCCCGACCAGCATCGACTGGAGCTGCTCCACCGGGAACGCTCCGGCGGTCTGCGGGTCGGCCTGGACGCCGAGGGCGTCGAGGACGGCGGTGAAGAAGCACCTGGCCCCGACCGCGAGTGCCACATCCGTGATCTCCGCGTCCGAGAGCCCCGCCGCGTGCAGCCGGTCGATGTCCGACCGTTCGACCGACGCCGCGTCCATGGCCACCTTGGTGGCGAACTCATAGACCGTCCGGTCCTGATCATCCAGACCAGAGCCGTCCGGGTGCTCACAGATGGACGACAGGGTGGCTCCGTCGCCCGCGACGTCCCTGAGGAACTTCGAGTGGGCGACCGTGCACACGGTCGAGCGTCGGGCCCGGGCCGCCGCGATGGTCGCGATCTCGAAGCGCCGCCGGTCCATCCCTTCGCGGATGGTCTGGTTGAGGGAGGCCCAGGCCTGTGCCACGTCAGGCCGGTGGGAGAAGGCGCCTGCATAGTCCGGCAGGAAGCCCCACATGGTCTGTTGGGACGCGTACCACGTGCTGAGGTCATCGTCGGCCCGGTCGGGCTCGATTCGGGGGATGAACATGTCTCGAGTGTCCGACCGTGAGCCGGGCCGTGTCTGCCAAACGTGGGGACGCGCTGCGGCCGCGCCGCACCGCTCGGGAGGGCACGACGGTGTCGTGGCGGGCAACTAGGCTGGTGGGCGCGCGAGGCACCCTGCTGCGCGCGCTGCCCCAAGGGCACCTGACGAGAGGTGGATCCGTGACCGAGGACGCGACGATCGCACGCCGCACCGGGGTCTCGACCTCACCGCGCACCGCGGCGATGTGGGCAGCCGTCGATGAGGTCGTCCGCGCCCGCAGCGCCGAGCTCGAGCGCCCCCTCCGGGTCATCGACCTGGGTGGCGGCACGGGCGGCCTGGCGGTTCCGCTCGCCGTTGCCGGTCATGACGTCACGGTCGTCGACCCCAGTCCCGACGCGCTCGCGTCCCTGCGCCGCCGGGCCGCCGAGGCCCAGGCATCGTCACGGGTCAGCGCCGTCCAGGGGGACGCCGACACCCTGGAGTCCCTCGTCGGACGCGATCGGCCCGACCTCGTGTTGTGTCACGGCACCCTCGAATACGTCGACGACCCGCAGGCGACGCTCGCCCAGATCGCCGGCGTCCTCGCGCCGGGTGGCATCCTCAGCCTCGTCGTCCCGCAGCGTTCGGCCGCCGTCATCGCGCGTGCCCTCGCCGGCCAGTTCGTCCAGGCCCTCGCGGCCCTCGACCGACCCGACGGGCGCTGGGGCGACGCCGACCCCGTGCCGCGTCGCTTCGACCGCGCCGGTGTCGTCGGCCTCATCGAGGCCAGCGGACTCACGATCACTGGAGCACACGGCATACGCATCTTCAGTGATCTCGTCCCGTCGGCCCTCGTCGACTCCGACGCGGACCGGGCCGCGCTCCTCGACCTCGAGCGGGCCGTGGCAGCGCACCCGGAGTTCGCGGTCCTCGCCGACCTCGGCACGTCGCTGCACGTCATCGCCAGCCGACCCTGAGAGCGCATGAGCCGTCGCCAGTTCAGCCTCCCCAACCGATCCTCGAGCGAACCGCCCGACGACACCGGGTGCACCATCCTGCACGTCGACATGGACGCGTTCTATGCGATGGCCACCCTGCTCTCGCATCCCGAGCTCGTCGGGACACCCGTCATCATCGGCGGCGGCAACAGGGGCGTGGTGCTGTCGGCGACCTATGAGGCGCGCAAGTTCGGGGTGGCTTCCGCGATGCCGATGACGCGCGCCCGTCGACTGTGCCCGCAGGCGACCGTGCTGGCACCCGACCACAGTTTGTATGCCGCGATCTCGTCTGCCGTGATGGAGACCTTTCGCGCGGTGACGCCTGACATCGAGCCGCTGTCGCTCGACGAGGCCTTCCTCGACGTCTCGGGAGCGATTCGCCGGCTGGGCTCGCCGGCCACCATCGGTGCCCAGATCCGCGACACCATCCACGACGAGCAGGGCATCACCTGCTCGGTCGGAGTCTCGTCGACGAAGTTCGTCGCCAAGATCGCCTCCGGGCTCGCCAAACCCGACGGCATGGTCGTCGTCCCCCGGGACGAGGTCATCCCGTTCGTGCAGCAGCTTCCCGTCGGCGCACTGTGGGGCGTGGGGGAGAAGACCGAGGAGCAGCTCACCCGACTGGGGCTGCGCACCGTCGCCGACATCGCGCACACCCCGCTGCCGACGCTCATCCGTGGACTGGGCGAGGCGACCGGGAACCATCTCTACGAGCTCGCCTGGGGACGCGACCCGCGACCCGTGGCGCGCGAGCAGCGTGAGAAGAGCATCGGCGCCGACGAGACGTTCGAGTACGACATCGACGACCCGCAGGAGATCCATCGCCACCTGCTCAAGCTCAGTGACCGGGTCGCCGCCCGGCTGCGAGGTGCGCGGCTCACCGGCCGCACGGTGTCGATCAAGGTGCGGTTCTCGGACTTCACGACGATCACCCGGGCGCGCACCCTGCGGGAGCCGACCGACGGCAGCCGCGAGATCTATGAGACGGCGACGTCGCTGTTCGACGCCCTCGGATTGCAGCGAGCCCGGATCCGCCTCGTCGGGGTCCGCCTCGAGAAGCTCGTGGCCGTCGAAGAGGCCCCGATCCAGGGGATGCTTGGAGAGGCCGACTTCGGCTGGCGCGACGCAGATCGGGCCGTCGATCGGGCCAGCGCCCGCTTCGGAGCGGGGTCCGTGCGGCCCGCGAGCCTGATCGACCGGGGCCGACCTTCCCCCAGCGGCGATCGCGACCTATCCTGAAGGAACCAGCACCGACGCTGGCGAAGCAACGAAACAGCGGTCTCGAACGTTGTTGTTGGTGGAAGATCAATGACACGTCGCATCACACCGCACACCAGGAGGACGCCGTGCCGCTGTCAGAGCACGAGCAGCGAATGCTCGAGCAGTTGGAGCAGGCCCTGGTCGCCGATGACCCGAAGTTCGCCTCCAACATGGAGGGAACCCGGCGAGGCGGCCCAACGCGCCTGCGCTGGATCATCGGTGTCGTCGGAGCGCTTGCCGGTCTCGGCCTCGTCCTCGTCGGCATCCAGACCACGATGTGGGTCGGTGCCGCAGGGTTCGCCGTGATGGTCGCTGCTGTGGCCTACGCCCTCACACCTCCGCGCCGTGGCGGCAAGCTGGCCGTCGTCCGCGAAGACGGCACGAAGGGTCCAGCCACTTCCGGTCGCAAGCAGAAGAGCGGCTCGGGGTTCATGGACAAGCTCGACAACCGGTGGGACCGCCGAGGCCAGGACGGCTGGCACTGACCTGACCCGCTTCGACTCCGTGCCCCGCACGGACTTGTCGTCGGGCCGTAGGCCCTCCCGCATGTCCGTGCGGGGCACGAAGTCGGGGTTGCGCTGTCCGTGCGGGGCACGAAGTTGGTGACACGTGTCCGTGCGGGGCACGAAGTTGGTGACGTATGTCCGTGCGGGGCACGAAGTCGGTTACGTGGCGAGGACGCCGATCACCCAGGTGACGGCGATGAGCACTCCGGCGCACAGCTCGATGCCCATGCTCGTGAGCACGGCGACGAGCGCGCTCTTGGTGCGCGACCAGGCCTGGGCGCGATCGCGCGTCCGGCCGTGCTCGATGACATAGATCCCCAGCACGAAGCCGATGATGAAGCCGATGACCGGGATGACGAACATCCCGATGATGCCGAGCACGACGGCCAGCAGCAACGTCGACGTCTTCACCCCTTGCTCGCGCAGCCGCTTGCCGGGGATGAGGAACTGGATGATCACCCCGGCGGCGTAGATCGCCAGGCACACGCCGAAGAACGTCCAGGCGGTCGTGCCACCGGTCTCGTAGGCCCACAGCAACACGCCGAGAACCGCGAGAAGCAGTCCGGGGATGACGGGAATGACGATGCCGACGATTCCCACAAAAATGAGAATCGCCGGCACCCAGACGCTGGTGCCCTCCGGCAGGAGGTTCACGTAAGGGAGAGTCAGACGTCGATGTCCGCGACGGTCGGCGGCTCCGTCAGACGGTCGCTCTCGTCAGTGATGTCCGCGTGGTCGCGGAGCTTCGGCAGGTGCTCCCGGCCGTGGTGAGCGCAGAAGAGCAGCTCCCCACCGACGTGGAGGGTCGCCCGAACGTAGGCCTGGGCACCACAGCGGTCACAGCGGTCCGCGGCGGTCATGGTGGGTGCCAGTGCGGTTGTCACATCGGCCTCCTCGGCTGATCTCGTCAATGGGCCCACGCGGATACGTGGGCGTCGAGCGTTGTAACAGTCAAACATGCCGAGGTGTTCCTGCGGGGGAGGTGCTCGCGTTGTGACCGATCCGATGCCGACGACACGATCATTCCTCACGTCACCGACAGCGCGCCTCGGCGGGGTCGTCAGAGCCCGGAGCTAGCCTGAGGCGAACGCACCACGCACGACGTGAGCACACGGCATACCCCTCACGTCTCACGCACGAAACCCGAAGGAACGCATGAGCCCCACGTCCACGGCCAAGAAGGCCGCGACGACCAAGTCCTCGACCGACTACAGCGCGCACCACCTCCAGGTGCTCGAAGGTCTCGAGGCCGTGCGCAAGCGACCGGGTATGTACATCGGGTCGACCGACAGCCGCGGGCTCATGCACTGCCTGTGGGAGATCATCGACAACGCGGTCGACGAGGCGCTCGGTGGCCACGGCGACCGGATCGAGGTCATCCTCCACAAGGACGGCTCGGTCGAGGTCCGCGACGTCGCCCGAGGCATCCCCGTCGACATCGAGCCCCGCACCGGGCTCACAGGGGTCGAGGTCGTCTTCACCAAGCTGCACGCCGGCGGCAAGTTCGGTGGCGGGTCCTACACCGCGTCCGGTGGGCTCCACGGTGTCGGCGCGTCCGTCGTCAACGCCCTCTCCGCGCGCCTCGACGTCGAGGTGGACCGCGGTGGCAACACCTACGCGATGAGCTTCCGACGCGGCGAGCCCGGCTACTTCCCCGACGTCGCAAGCGCCGACAAGAGCCCCGACCACGAGTTCACGCCCTACGAGCGCACGAGCGAGCTCGCGATCATCGGCAAGGCGAAGCGCGGGGTCACGGGCACCCGCATCCGCTACTGGGCGGATCCGCAGATCTTCATCAGGGACGCCGAGTTCGACTACGACGGGCTGCTCGGCCGAGCCCGGCAGACGTCCTTCCTCGTGCCCGGTCTCGCGCTCGTCATCCGCGACGAGCGTGGCCTGCCCGGCACCGCGGGGGAGAGCGGGCCGCACGAGGAGGTCTTCCTCCACGACGGCGGTATCAGCGAGTACGCCGAGTTCCTGGCGCCCGATCCGGCAGTGACCGACGTCTGGCGACTTCAGGGCACCGGCAACTTCACCGAGACCGTGCCGGTCCTCGACGCCAAGGGGCACATGTCCCCGCAGGAGGTCGAGCGCGAGTGCGAGGTCGACGTCGCCGTGCGTTGGGGCACCGGCTACGACGCCAAGGTCAGCTCGTTCGTCAACATCATCGCGACGCCCAAGGGCGGCACGCACATGGCCGGCTTCGAGCAGGCGCTGCTCAAGGTGTTCCGCAAGCAGCTCGAGGTCAACGCCCGCAGGCTCAAGGTCGGCAGCGACAAGGTCGACAAGGACGACATCCTCGCGGGCCTCACGGCCGTCGTGACGGTGCGCCTCGCCGAGCCGCAGTTCGAGGGCCAGACCAAGGAGGTCCTCGGGACCAACGCGGTGCGGGCCATCGTCGGGCGGGTCATCGAGAAGGAGCTCACGGCCAACCTCACATCGACCAAGCGTGGCGAGAAGCAGCAGGCGGCCATGCTCCTCGAGAAGGTCACCGCCGAGATGAAGTCGCGCATCAGCGCGCGCCTGCACAAGGAGACCCAGCGCAAGAAGAACGCGCTCGAAACCTCCTCGCTGCCGGCCAAGCTCGCGGACTGCCGCAGCAACGACGTCGACAGGACCGAGCTGTTCATCGTCGAGGGTGACAGCGCCCTGGGCACGGCCAAGCTGGCCCGCAACTCCGACATCCAGGCGCTGCTGCCGATCCGCGGCAAGATCCTCAACGTCCAGAAGGCCTCGCTCACCGACATGCTGGGCAACGCCGAGTGCGCCGCGATCATCCAGGTCCTCGGTGCGGGCTCGGGCCGTTCGTTCGACGTCGACGCCGCTCGCTACGGCAAGGTCATCATCATGACCGACGCCGATGTCGACGGCGCCCACATCCGCACGCTGTTGCTCACCCTGTTCTTCCGCTACATGCGACCTCTCGTCGAGGCCGGACGCGTGTATGCCGCCGTGCCCCCGCTGCACCGCATCGAAGTCGCGGGCATGGGCGCCCGCAAGGGCGAGCTCATCTACACCTACTCCGAGGGTGAGATGCGCAAGACCGTCGCCTCGCTCGCCAAGAAGGGCCGCAACATCAAGCAGCCCATGCAGCGCTACAAGGGCCTGGGCGAGATGGACGCCGACCAGCTCGCCGAGACGACCATGGACCCGCACCACCGCACCCTGCGCAAGGTGACGATGGCCGATGCCGAGGCCTCCGAGCGCATCTTCGAGCTGCTCATGGGCAACGAGGTCGCGCCCCGCCGCGACTTCATCGTCAAGGGTTCGGCACGCCTCGACAAGGAGCGGATCGACGCCTGACCAGGGCGGTCACGCAGGGTGAGGAGCCGCGAAGGCTTCCCAGCAAGCATTCGCCGAACTCACGGCATACCGGCGCGTTTGCGTTGCCCTCAGGCGTGATCTGGGCCACAGTGGGCCGTTACAGGCGCCGGGCACCCGGCGCCGAATCAGGAGGCGTGCAGATGAGTGGTCACATCGACGAACGCGGTGGCACTGATGTCATCGATGCGCCCAAGGGCGGCGAGCCAGAGCTCAATCGGGTCATGGGCCCCAAGCTCCTGCTGCTGTTCATCGTCGGCGACATCCTCGGGACGGGCGTCTATGCGCTGACCGGGTCGGTGGCCGGTGAAGTCGGTGGCGCGGCCTGGGCTCCCTTCCTCGTGGCCTTCATCGTCGCGACGATCACGGCGTTCTCCTACCTCGAACTCGTGACGAAGTACCCGCAGGCAGCCGGCGCCGCGCTCTACACGCACAAGGCGTTCGGGATCCACTTCTTCACCTTCCTCGTGTGCTTCACCGTCATGTGCTCCGGCATCACGTCGGCCTCGACGGCCTCCAACGCCTTCGCCGGCTTCCTGCGCGATGGCTTCGGGATGAAGGAGGAGTGGCCGGCTGGGTCGAACCCCATCCTGTTCATCGCCCTCGGCTTCATGGCGCTGTGCGCAGCGGTCAACTTCCGTGGCGTGGGCGAGAGCGTCAAGGCCAACGTCGTGCTCACCCTCGTGGAGCTCTCCGGTCTGCTCCTGGTCATCTTCATCGGCCTGTATGCCGTGACCCAGGGCAAGGCGGACTTCTCCAAGACGATCATCTTCGACAGCCCGAGCGACAAGAGCACCTTCTTTGCCATCACCGCGGCGACCTCTCTGGCGTTCTTCGCGATGGTCGGCTTCGAGGACTCGGTCAACATGGCCGAGGAGACGCACGAGCCCGCCAAGAACTTCCCGAAGATGATGCTCACCGGTCTCGGAATCACGGGCGTCATCTACATCCTCGTGTCGATCACCGCGGTGGCGCTGGTGCCCGTGGGGAAGCTCGCCGACCCGAACGAGGCGTCCGCCCTCACCCAGGTGGTCGCCGCGGGCGCGCCGAACTTCCCGTTCGACAAGATCTTCCCGTTCATCGGAATGTTCGCCGTGGCCAACTCGGCCCTCATCAACATGCTCATGGCCAGCCGGTTGCTCTACGGCATGGCCAAGCAGGACGTGCTCCCGCCGTTCCTCGGCAAGGTGCACCCCACGCGTCGGACCCCGTGGGCGGCCATCCTGTTCACGACGGCCATCGCCTTCGGACTCATCATCTACGTGGTGCGTGCCAACGGGAGCAAGGAAGGCGCTGGGACGGTCACGCTGCTCGGTGGCACCACGGCGTTGCTGCTGCTCTGTGTGTTCACGGTCGTCAACATCGCTGTGCTCGTTCTGCGCAAGGATCCGGTGTCCCACAAGCACTTCATTGCTCCCTCGATCCTGCCCATCTTCGGCGCCGTGTTCTGTGCTTTCCTCGCGGGGCCGTGGGCGCGCAGCGACGATCAGCAGGAGCAGTACAAGATCGCGTTCGGCCTGCTCGTCGTCGGCGTGGTGCTGTGGGCACTCACCTGGGTGGTCAACCGCTTCTTCTTCGCCAAGAAGACCTACATGCGTGACCCCGACGAGCTCGGTGACCCCGACCACGAGCACCACTGAGGTCGCACCGCTCGCACCCCGACCAGCACGAACCTTGCGCCGTCCGTCCTCTCAGGAGGCGGGCGGCGCGGTGCTGTGCCGGATGATGAGCTCGGTGGGCACGACGACCTGGCTCGCGCGGCCACCGGGGGTGTCGACACCCAGGCCCCGCAGGAGGATCTCGGCGGCCTCGCGACCTTGCGCCGCAACGTCCTGACGGACCGTTGTGAGGCCCATGACACTGCTGAGGACGTGGTCGTCGATGCCGATGATCGAGAGGTCCTCAGGGACGCGAAGTCCTTCGGCTCGGGCCGCCTGCATCGCGCCGATCGCCATCTCGTCGGAGGCAGCGGCAAGGGCAGTGGGCCGGTCGTCCGAGGCCAGGAGCGCCCGAGTGTCGGCAGCGGCGCTGTCCGCGGTCCAGTCCGACTCCAGGATCCAGTGCTGGCGCTCAGGGAGGCCGTGCTGGCGCATGACGTCACGGAAGGCGTCGAGGCGTGCCTGGGGAGTCTGGATGTGCGCCACGTTGGAGGGCACCGTGCCGATGTAGGCGATGCGGGTGTGCCCCAGCGCGACGAGGTGCTCGGTGGCGGTGCGCATCGCGAGGTCCTCATCGATGCGCACGTTGGGGCGGTCCTCGACCGGCGTCCCGATGGCGACGAGCGGCAGACCGAGGCGGTCGACGAGTTCGAGCTCCTGCTCGGTCAGGGGCAGGTTGAGGGTGATGACACCGTCGACGCGCTTCCAGAGCATGTTCTGTGACAGGGGGAGGCGCTTGTCGTAGTTGTCGTCCTCGAGGTCGAACAACAACACGTGGTGCCCGTGCTGGCGCAGGGTCTTCTCGATGGCGCTCACCAGGGTGGCGAAGAACCAGCGGGTGAGGAACGGGGCCACGACCCCGACGACCTGGGTGCGCCCAGAGGCAAGGGACGTCGCCGTGGGGCTGGCGACATAGTCGAGCTCGGTGGCGACCTTGAGGACCCGTTCGCGGGTACGCGGACTCACCCGATCGAGTCCGCGAAGTGCGCGGGAGACCGTGGCCACTGAGACCCCGGCCTCCCGCGCAACATCCGTGATCGTGCTCATCCGCCGACGGCGGTCTGGAGCAGTCATGTCAGCCCTTCGTACCTCCGGACAGCAGTCCACGGACGAAGTACCGCTGCAACGCGAGGAACACCGCCACGGGCAACGCGATGGAGACGAACGCTGCCGGAGCCAGGAGGTACCACCTGTTGCCCAGGGTGCCGCTGATGGTCGTGAGGAACATCGTCAGCGGTGCCAGGTCAGGCTTCCCGCCCAAGAACGACAACGCCACGAGCAGATCGTTCCAGACCCAGAGGAACTGGAAGATGCCGAACGAGGCCAGCGCGGGAGCAATCAGCGGAAGCAGCACCTGGAAGAAGATGCGCACGTGTCCCGCACCATCGACTCGGGCAGCCTCGAGCAGCGACGCCGGGATCTCCTTCATGAAGTTGTGCAGGAGGAAGACGGCAAGCGGCAACGAGAACGCCGTGTGCGACAGCCAGAGTGACCAGTACGAACCACCGAGGCCGATGTCCTGATACATCGAGACGAGAGGCAGGAGAGCGACCTGCAACGGCACGATCTGCAGCGCGAACACCG
This sequence comes from Janibacter sp. HTCC2649, assembly GCF_000152705.1. Lineage (GTDB taxonomy): Bacteria > Actinomycetota > Actinomycetes > Actinomycetales > Dermatophilaceae > Knoellia. The sequence continues at coordinate 338,681 of NZ_CH672413.1, forward strand.
CGACGAACAGGGCGTTCTTGAAGGGGAAGTCGATCCACGCGAAGGCGTAGGCCGCCAACGATGCGAGCAACAACGGCAGCAGCACCGACGGGATGACGATGACGATGGAGTTGATGAAGAAGTCGGTCAGCGGAAGCTGACCCTCGGCGCCGTTGAGAACGCCCGTGTAGTTGTCGAGCGTGAAGCCGCCGTGGGTGAGGGCGTTCCACCAGCCGGACTGCTGGATGTCCTCCTGCTTGCGGAAGCTCGTGACGAACAACCCGAATGTCGGAATCGTCCACAACACGGCCATGACGAGGGCAAAGAGGGACGCCCACCGTGAGGAGACTGCCCGAGCTGCGTTCCCAGCTGCCGACTTCTGCTTCCTCTTGAGTGTGTGACCAGCGTCGGCGACCGCGACGTCGGCCACTGCAGCCGGCACCGGTGCGGGAGTTGCGGTGCTCATCAGGCGTCCTTCCGGAGCTGGATCACGTTGAACACGATGATCGGGGAGACGAGCAGGAAGATGACGATCGCGATCGCCGCACCGAGCCCGGGCTCCTGCGTGACGAAGGAGCGGTTGTAGAACTCGTTGGCCAGGACGGAGTCGCCCAACTTGCCGCCGCTCGACGTCTGGACGATGTCGAAGGCCTTGAGCGTGGCGATGCCGATCGTGGTCATCACGACAATGACCGATGCGCGAATGCTCGGCAGGGTGATGAATCGGAACATCTTCACGCCCGAAACCCCGTCCATGTTGGCTGCCTCGAGGATCTCGTCAGGGATGGCCTTGATGGCTGCCGAGAGGATGGTCATGGCAAAGCCGACCTGGATCCAGATCATGATCGCGATCATGGCGAAGGTGTTGCCCGGCGCGTTGCCCAGGAAGTCGATGGGATCCATGCCGAGCTTGGTGACGATCGTGTTGAGCAGACCCACCTGCTGGGCCCCGGGGTCACCGATGAAGAAGTAGACGAACTTCCAGATCAGCGTCGCGCCGACCATGGAGATCGCCATGGGGAGGAAGATCAAGGCCTTGGCCACGGCCTCGCCCTTGGCGCGATCGATCAGCAGGGCGTAGAGCAGACCCAGCCCGGTCGAGACGAGGGGGACGAGGACGACCCAGAAGAGAGTGTTGCGGAAGACGTCCGGAAGTCCCGGGGTGGTCCACAACCTCTGGAAGTTGTCCAGCCCGACGAACTCGCCACGGGTGCGGGCCGTGCCGAAGTTCAGGTCGAAGAACTTGCCGTCGTAGAAGGCTCGACGGATCGTGAGGAGGAACGGGTAGATCAGCGCGATGGAAATGAAGATCAGGGTGGGACCGACGAAAGCGGCGGCCTGGATCTTCTCGCCGATGCGACCGTTGAAGAGCGAAGCAAGGAGCAGGATGCCGAGGAAAACGGCGCCGAAAACGACGAGACCGAGGAGGAGCGTCAAGAGTTTGCCGCTGTTGGTGTCCGTCGATATGGCCGTGAACGAGGTTACGAGCATTTCACCTCCAGAAGAACGGGGGCACCAGTGGGTGAGGCGAGGCAGCGTGCCCCGCCTCACCCACTGAGGCCAAGGAGTGGTGAGTCAACTGCTACTTACTTGGCCGGCCAGGACTTCTCAATGTTGCCGAGAGTGGTCGCGTCGTCCTGACCCTTGATCCAGTTGGTCATCTCCGACCAGAAGGTGCCGGCACCCACGGCGGAGGGCATCATGTCCGAACCGTCGAAACGGAAGACGGAGGCCGGGTCCTGGAGGATCTTGGCGGACTGCTGGTCAATCGGGGAGACCAGGTTGGCCGGGTCGAGCTCCTTGTTGGCGCTCACCCATCCACCACCGGTCGTGGCCTTGGCCTTGGCGTTGGCCCATTCGGGCGATGCCAGGTAGGCCGCGAAGGCCTTGACCTCGGGGGCGTCACGGAAGGTGGCGACGAACTCGCCACCGCCCAGCACCGGCTTGGTGGTCGCATCGACCGACGGCAGGTAGAACGCCCACGCGTCGCCGTCCTCGGCGACCTTGGTGCCCTTGGGGAAGTTGGCCGCGTAGAACGAGGCCTGGCGGTGCATGAAGCACTTGCCCGTGAGGATCGGCTGTCCACCGTCCTGGAAGGTGGTGGTCGCGATCGACGACGGTGCTCCGAAACCACCGTTGGTGAACTTCGGGTCCTTGAGGATCGCGGCATCCTTGCCGAGGGCGTCGAGGACCTTCGGGTCGTTGAAGGGGATCTTGTGGGTGACCCACTGGTCGTAGACGTCCTTGCCAGCGGTGCGCAGGAGCGTGTCCTCGAGCCAGTCGGTGCCCGTCCATCCGGTGGCGGTGCCCGAGCTGAAGCCGGCACACCACGGCTTGGCAGCCGGGTTCTCCGTGGCGATCTTCGCGGTGAGCGTCATCATCTCGTCCCACGTCTTGGGGATCGTGTAGCCCTTGGCCGTGAACGCCTTGGGGGAGTACCAGACGTAGGACTTCACGTTGGCGCCCAGGGGTGCGGCGTAGAGCACGCCGTCGTCGCCGGAGCCGTACTTGCGCCAGTCGGGCCCGAAGTACTTGTCGACCTCGTCGCTCAGGGTCTTCGAGGCGGGGATGGTCTTGCCGGTGTCGACCATGGTCTGGAGCAGGCCCGGCTGCGGGATGAACGCGACGTCCGGGAGGTTGCCGCTCTGGGCTCGCTGCGGCAGGTTCTTCTCGAAGTCCTTGTCACCTTCGTACTTGATGGTGATGCCGGTGCACTCTTCGAACGGCTTGTAGGACTCCTTGTGGGGCGCGTCCTCGGGGGTGACGATCGAGGTGTAGATGCTGACCGTCTTGCCCGTGAGTTCGGACTTCATGTCGCACCACTTGGAGTAGTCCTTGGTGTCCTCGGCGGCCGTGCCGCCGTCTGAGTTGTCGTCGCCGCCTCCACCGCATGCGGTGACGCTGAACGCGATCGCTGCAATGCCGGTGAGGGCCAACACCTTGCGACGTTGTGATTTGTGGGCCATGCCCGCCTCCATCTTTTCCAGGGGACGCGCCGTGGCCTGTTTCTAGACCTCGACGCTGAGGGATCCGCTTGGAGTGTAAAAGCGGTTACATCGCCAGTGGAACGGTTTCCCCGTGATTGCCCGGTCACGATCACGTAACGTGCTCGAAACGGAGCATTGGGTATGCCGTCCGCTCACATTCGCGCACCCGTTGCCCGTGAGTGCCACGCCCGGAACCGAGGGTGACGGCGCAGTAACGGGTCAGGCCGGTGGCGCGCCGATCCCCGTGATCACGGCCGAGCCCTGAACGCCCGAGCCATCACGCCTGCCGTTCGCCTCTGGTAGTTCGAGGGCAACGCCGCCAGCGCCACTGGCGCGCGCCGGCATGGCTCCGACCCAGGCGAGCACGAGGGTGTTCTCGCCCTTGAGGAAGCGGTGGGCGCGCACGCCGCCCGTGCCACGGCCCTTGCCCGGGTACTCGGACAGAGGGGTGGCCTTGATCGCCCCGGGCTGGGTGCCGGGCAGGGCATCTGCAGACCCGCTCGCGGTGACGACGACGGCCTCGCGGGCCGGGTCGACGACGCCGAAGAAGGCCACCCGCTCGCCGGCTGTGAGGCGCACTCCGGCGATGCCGCCGCCCGAACGGCCCTGTGGCCGAACGGCATGGGCGGGGAAGCGCAGCAGCTGGGCGTCGGAGGTGACGAAGACGAGGTCCTCGTCACCGGTGACGACCTGGCCAGCCCCGACGACGGTGTCGCCGTCCTTGAGGGAGATGACCTCCCAGTCGTGGGACTTGGGCTGGTCGGAGGTGACGCGCTTCACGATGCCCTGGGCGGTGCCGAGCGCGAGGCCCGGACCGTCGGGGTCGAGCGAGACGACCGTGATCGGCTCCTCGCCCCGGGGCAGGTCGACGTAGGCCGCCAGGGGAGCGCCGCCGGACAGGCTCGGAGCGCCACCCAGTGGTGGCAGCGTCGGCAGCTCGAGGGCACTGATCCGGATCATCCGACCCCGACTCGTGACGAGGCCGACCTCGCCACGTGCCGTCGTGCGGACGGCAGAGATCACGGCGTCGTGCTTGGCACGTGGACCTTCGGCCGGGATGGGCTCCGCGTTGGAGGTGCGGGCGAGCAGACCGGTTGAGGAGAGCAGCACCCAACACGGGTCGTCACTCACCTCGAGCGGGGCAGCCGCGCTGACAGGGTTGCCTGCCGACTCGAGGAGCACGGTGCGGCGGGGCGTGCCGTACTTCTTGGCGACGTCGGCCAGCTCGGTCGAGACCATCCGCTGGAGCAGCTTCTCGTCGCCGAGGATCGCCTCGAGCTCCTGGATCTGCTTCTCGAGCTCGTCACGCTGGTTCTCGAGCTCGAGACGCGAGAACTTGGTGAGGCGACGCAGCTGCAGCTCGAGGATGTAGTTCGCCTGGAGCTCGCTGAGGTCGAAAACGTCCCTGAGGCGCTGGCGCGCGGTCGCCGTGTCATCGCTCGTGCGGATGAGCTGGATGACCTCGTCGATGTCGAGGATCGCGATGAGGAGTCCGAGGACGAGGTGGAGCTGGTCCTGGGCCTTGCGCAGGCGGTAGGCCGTGCGCCGACGCACGACAAGAATGCGGAACTCGACGTAGTGGCGCAGCAGATCCTTGAGCCCGAGCGTCTGCGGCTGACCGTCGACGAGCGCCACGTTGTTGATGCCGAAGGAGTCCTCCATCGGCGTGAGCTTGAAGAGCTGCTCGAGGACCGCCTCGGGGTTGAAGCCGTTCTTGACCTCGATGACCATCCGCAGTCCGTGCTTGCGGTCGGTGAGGTCCTTGACGTCGCTGATGCCCTGGAGCTTCTTGCCCTGCACGAGCGTCTTCATCCGCTCGATGACCTTCTCGGGGCCGACGAGATAGGGGAGCTCGGTGACGACGATGCCGGACTTGCGGGGCGTGAGCTTCTCGATGCGGGTCGTGGCGCGGGTCTTGAAGGTGCCCTTGCCGGTGAGGTAGGCGTCGCGGATGCCGTCGAGACCGACGATCTTGCCGCCGAGGGGCAGGTCGGGGCCGGGGACGAACTTCATGAGGTCGTCGAGGCTGCAGTCGGGGTGGGCGATGAGGTGACGGGCCGCACTGATGACCTCGACGAGGTTGTGCGGCGGCATGCTCGTCGCGAAGCCGACCGCGATGCCGCTCACGCCGTTGACGAGCAGGTTGGGGTAGGCCGCGGGCAGGACTCCGGGCTGGAGCAGCTGGTCGTCGTAGTTGGGGACGAAGTCGACGGTGTCCTCGTCGAGCCCCGTCGTCATGACGAGAGCGGCGGGCGCGAGGCGGGCCTCGGTGTAGCGCGAGGCGGCCGGGCCGTCGTCGAGCGAGCCGAAGTTGCCGTGGCCGTCGACGAGGGGGAGTCGCATGGTGAAGGGCTGGGCCATGCGCACGAGGGCGTCATAGATCGCGGTGTCACCGTGCGGGTGGTACTTGCCCATGACGTCGCCGACGACGCGCGAGGACTTCACGTGTCCACGATCGGGGCGCAGCCCCATCTCGCTCATCGAGAACAGGATGCGGCGCTGCACGGGCTTGAGGCCGTCACGCACGTCCGGAAGGGCTCGCGAGTGGATGACCGACACCGAGTACTCGAGGAAGGCGTTCTGCATCTCGATGCCGACATCGATGTCAACAACGTGGCCGTTGTTTTCGTCGTCGTCGGCTTGCGGGTTGCTCGTCGTGCGCTTTGCCATGGGTCGGCGGTCTACCTCAGGTCGTGTGGGTGTCTCGCGGACGCGTCGCGAGCGATCACTGCATCTTCCCTCAGGGCTCTGACGTCCCGGCCGACGACGCGCCGAACCGCCCGAGGTGGAGCACGTCACGCAATGGACGGCGTCCGCGCTTCAGCGACGGGCTCGTCACGCGTTGCGCTTCGTGACCCAATGCGATGACGCCGACGATCCGCAGACCCGGCGGAACGGCATACGCCGCTCTGACTGCGTCGTGACGCGACGCAGGGACGCCGAAGAACAACGCACCCAGGCCGGCGTCGACGGCCCCGAGCAACACGATCATGGCCGCCATCGCCGTGTCTGTGTCCCAGTAGGGAATGGGCCAGCGGTCGAGGGAGCGATCGGTCCAGCCCTTGTCCGGCTCGGCATAACGATCCAGGTATGCCGTGGGGTCGGCGAGCATGAGCAGCAGGACTGGCGCTGCGGAGACTCCGCGCAGCCACGCGTCTGGCTCACCTTCGCGCTGGCGGGTCGCCTCCCAGAACTGGGCTCGGTCTGCGGCGTCGGTGAGGGCGAGGACGTCCCAGCCCTGGGTGTGTCCGGCGCTCGGTGCACGTTGGGCCAGGCGGACGAGGTCGCGGACGGTGTCCAGGGGGACGCCCCGGTCCGGGTCGAAGCGCCGCACCATGCGTCGTCGCGACACCGCGTCGATGAGATCCATGGTGTTCATGGTGCCGTGCCACGATGGGGCTCATGAGCAAGGACGTCGAACTCCCGCCGGGCTACCCGGTTCAGTGGGAGGCCGATGTCGTGCTTCGCGACGGCAGTGTCGGCCACCTGCGTCCGATCCTCCCGAGCGACATCGACGGGATCCACGCGTTCCACGCCAAGCAGTCCGACGAGTCGATCTACCTGCGCTTCTTCGCGCCCCTGCGGAGGCTGTCCGACAAGGACGTCCACCGGTTCACCCACGTCGACTACTACGACCGGGTGGCCCTCGTCCTCACGGTGCGCGACGAGATCTTCGGGATCGGGCGCTACGACCGCACCGAACCCTCGTCGGCCGAGGTTGCGTTCAACGTCAGCGACCACTACCAGGGTCGCGGCATCGGCTCCGTCCTCCTCGAGCACCTCGCGGCGATCGCGCAGGAGTTCGGGATCACCCGCTTCACGGCCGAGGTGCTCCCGCAGAACCGCAAGATGCTCACGGTCTTCTCGGAGGCCGGCTACGAAGTGAGTCGCAAGGTCGAGGACGGCGTCGTCGAGGTGCGCTTCGACATCGAGCCCACCGACCGGTCCAAGGCCGTCGCGATGTCGCGCGAGCACCGCGCCGAGGCGATCAGCGTCAGCCGGATGCTGCGGCCCAAGACGGTGGCCGTCATCGGGGCCGGGCGCTCGCCGCAGTCGATGGGGCACCACTTCCTCAAGAACCTCCTCGACGGGGGCTTCACCGGTCAGGCCCACCCCGTCAACCGCAACGCCAAGAAGATCCTCGGGCGCAAGACCTACGACACGATCGGTGACGTTCCCGGTCCGGTGGACCTCGCGGTCATCGCGGTCCCGGCCGACAAGGTCCTCAAGGTCGTCGACGAGTGCGCCGCGGCCGACGTCGACGCACTGCTCATCGTCAGTGCCGGCTTCGGCGAGGGCGGGGGAGAGGGCGGTGACGAGCTGCAGAGCGAACTCGTCCGGCGCGCTCGCGGATCGGGGATGCGCATCGTCGGACCCAACTCGTTCGGGCTGATCAACACCGACCCTGCCCTGTCGCTCAACGCCTCGCTGTCCCCGGACATGCCGCCCAAGGGGCACCTCGGGCTCTTCGCGCAGTCCGGCGCCCTGGGCATCGCGGTCCTCGCGTCGGCGGCACGACGCAACCTCGGCATCTCGTCGTTCGGCTCGGCCGGCAACCGCGTCGACGTCTCCGGCAACGACTTCATGCAGTACTGGATCGACGACGACGACACCCACGCGGTCGGGCTCTACCTCGAGTCCATGGGCAACCCGCGCAAGTTCTCGCGCATCGCGCGCAACCTCGGCCGGATCAAGCCGGTCATCGTCGTCCAGTCCGGTGTCTCGGCCTATGGCGCGCCCCCCGGTCACCGAGTGCGCCGCACCAAGGTGCGCCCGGCGGTCTTCGCGGCCATGCTGCGACAGGCCGGGTGCATTCGCGTCTCCAACGTCCACCAGATGTTCGACGTGGCCCAGCTCGTCGTCCACCAGCCCCTGCCCGCCGGGCGTCGGGTCGCCATCGTCGGAAACTCCTCGGCACTGGGTGCGCTCTCCGCTGGCGCCGTCGCGGGTCGTGGGCTCAAGGTGACCCACGGCCCCATCAACCTCCCCTCGGAGGCCACGGCCGAGCAGTTCCGCGAGGCCCTCACCAAGGCGTTCGAGGACCCCGACGTCGACTCGGTGCTCACCTGCTTCATCCCACCCATCGTCGCCCACGACGAAGAGGTCACCGAAGCCGTCCGCTCGGCGGCGCGCAAGTCCGACAAGACCTGTGTCGCAACGTTTCTCGGCATGCGAGGTGTCCACTCCTCGACGCACATGGACGAGGGCGGGACGACGGGTCAGGCCATCCCGATCTACGCGATGCCCGAGGACGCGGCCTACGCCCTCGCGAAGGCGACGAAGTATGCCGAGTGGCGCAACAAGGACCACGGCGTCCCCGTGGCGCCCGTCGGCATCAACCGTCGCGTGGCCGAGGACGTCGTCCAGACCGTCCTGTCGGTCAACCCGGAGGGGCGCCGACTCGACCAGGACGAGACGCTCGCGCTCCTCGCGGCATACGGGATCGAGGTCTGGCCTTCGCGGAAGGTGACGACGATCGACGAGGCCGTCGAGGCCGCCGAGGACATCGGCTACCCGGTGGTCCTCAAGTCGACGGCGCCGATGCTGCGCCACCAGGGTGGGGTCACCGGCGTTCGCGTCGACCTCGGCACCGAGCAGTCCGTGCGCGAGGCGTGGGCCTCGCTGCATGAGCGCCTCACCCCACTCGCAGCGGGACAGCTCGAGGTGCAGCGCATGGCGACTCCCGGTGTGGCATGCGTCGTGACGGCCGACGAGGACCCGTTGTTCGGCCCCGTCGTGAGCTTTGGTGTCGCCGGTCTGCCGACCGAGCTCCTCGACGACATCGCCCACCGCATCCCGCCGCTCACCGACGTCGCCGTGTCCGAGCTCATCTCGTCGGTCAAGGCGGCACCCGTGCTCCACGGGCACCGCGGCTCCACACCGGTGCACCGCGCGGCTCTGGCCGACCTCATCGCCCGGGTGTCGGCCATCAGCGACGACATGCCCGAGGTCGCGTCCCTGCGGCTCAACCCGGTCAACGCCCAGCCGGGCGGGGTCGAGGTCCTGGGCGCCGAGGTGACGGTCGCGCCGACGGCCCGGCGCACCGATCCGGGGCGGCGCTCCCTCACCTGACCTGTGGACGGGCCGGCGCCCACGCCGCGGTGCGGCAGAATGGACACCATGATGCGTTCGTTCGACGTCCCCACCCTGCCGGTGGACCTCACTGCGGCGATCGAGCGAGCCGGCTACTACCCGGCGCTCGTCGGAGATGTCGTCGCCGCGGCGCTCGCCGGTGAGCAGGTGCGGTCGCACCTCGTCCACCTCGAGACGACCTTCGACCGCGACGTCATCCGCCGCCACGTCACCGTCCTTGTCCTCACCCCCTCACGGCTCGTCATCGCGCACGCCGACGACCACGCCGACGAGGCTGCGGGCGCCGGCGTGACCGACGGTGTCGGCGCCGCTGGTGCTGCCAGCGACACGGGTGGCGAAGGCGCAGGTCTCGGCGGGCAGGAGGTCGCGACCGCGACGACCGAGAGCATCCCCCTGTCGGCCGTGCGTGGCGTCATGTTGACCCACGTCGTCGCCGACCCCCAGAACTACGTCCCCGGCTCGCTCGGGCGCGAGCTCACCCTCACCCTCGGCTGGGGCGCCGTGAGCCGCGTCGACCTGCTTCCCGCCACCTGCGGTGACCCCGGGTGCGACGCCGACCACGGCTACGACGGCACGATCTCCAGCGACGACATCGCCCTGCGCGTGTCGGCGACGGCAGACGGCGATGTCGCCCTGCAGCAGGCGATCGCCTTTGCCCACGCTCTCTCGGGCTCGCTGGGCCAGTGACGGAGCAGGAGCCGCCGGTTTCGCGCAAGGCGCGCAAACCGCGGCATTCGCGCGCGTCTCATGGCTCGTCCTCCGCGCCGCCCGCCCCCGCGGTGTCGCCGGTGCTCGGCGTGCCGGCGCCGGCCTATGGCGAGGGTGGGCTCAGCGACGTCCTTCCGTCGGTTGCGGCGTCGATCGGCGTCCCCGGCGGAGTCCCTCGTTGGGCGCTACCACCGGCGCGCAGTGCGGTGGTGGTCCTGGTCGACGGCTTGGGCTACGACCTCCTGCGGCGCCGCGGCGGCCACGCTCCCTGGCTGCGCTCCCTCTTTGATGACGGACGACGCGTTGTCAGTGGCTTCCCCTCGACGACGGCGTCCTCCATGGGGTCCTTCGGCACGGGCCTCGTCCCCGGAACGCACGGCATGCTCGGCTACGAAGTCCTCGTGCCCGGAGAGGACCGGCTCCTCAACGAGCTGTCGTGGGAGGACGGACCCGTCCCCGAGCGATGGCAGCCGCGGGCCACCTGGTTCGAGAAGGCCGCGGCCGCGGGGATCGACGTCATGCGGACCGGCCCGGGCTTCTTCGACGGGTCCGGGCTCACCCGCGCGGCGCTGCGAGGCGGGCGTTTCGTCGCAGCGAAGGAACTCGATGCGCGCATCGACGCGACCTTGGCGCACGCGCGTTCGCAACCAGCCACCCTCACCTACCTCTACTGGGGCGACCTCGACAAGGTCGGGCACGTCCACGGGTGCGAGTCATGGCAGTGGGGGGACGAGCTCGAGACGATCGACCGAGCCCTGGCCCGCCTCGCCGACGGCCTGCCCGCCGACTGCTCGCTGACCATCACCGCCGACCACGGCATGGTCGACGTGCCCATGGCAGACCGGATCGACGTCGCCCACGACGCCGAGCTCGCCGCCGGGGTGCGGCACACCGGGGGAGAGGCTCGTGCTCCCCAGCTCTACTGCGAGGCGGGCGCTGCCGATGACGTGCTGGCGACCTGGCGCGCACGCATCGGTGACTTCGCCTGGGTGCTCTCGCGTGACGAAGCCGTGGCCACTGGACTGTTCGGGGCGGTGCGACCCGAGCACCTTGCCCGGATCGGCGACGTCGTCGTCGCCATGCGCGAAGCCCGTGCAGTCGTCGACTCCCGCTACCAACGGCCGGAACTCTTGGCTCTCATCGGGCTGCACGGCTCCCTCACCGATGACGAAGTCCCCGTGCCGATGTTCCATGTCCCCCCGAAGTCGAATTAAGGTTTCGCCTCGTGGCTGAGTTGGTGTTCTTCTCCGGGACGATGGACTGCGGCAAGTCGACCCTTGCGCTCCAGATGGATCACAACCACCGCGCGCGCTCGCGGGTGGGACTGATCTTCACCAAGCTCGACCGGATGGGTGATTCGGTCCTGTCCTCGCGACTCGGACTCTCGACCGAGGCCCACGAAGTCCACGACGACCTCGACTTCTGGGACGTCGTCGTCGACTTCCTCACCCGGGGGCAGCGCGCCGACTACCTCATCTGTGACGAGTCGCAGTTCTACACAGCGCCCCAGATCGAGCAGCTCGCCCGCATCGTCGACGAGCTCAACATCGACGTGAACTGCTTCGGCATCACCGCCGACTTCCGCACCGAGCTCTTCCCCGGATCCAAGCGACTCTTCGAACTCGCGGACCGGGTGCAGGTCCTCCAGGTCGCTGCTCTGTGCTGGTGCGGCGCGCGTGCGACGCACAACGCGCGCCTCATCGATGGCGTCATGGTCGTCGAAGGTGAGCAGGTCGTCGTCGGAGACACAGCCGCCAGCGACAGCCTCGTCGAGTACGAAGTCCTCTGCCGACGTCACTACATGCGCCGCATGAGCAGCCACGCGGCGCGCCTGGCCTCCGCCACGCCGGACGTCCTGCCGTTCGACCTCGACGTGTGCGCGGTGCCTCCGCGCGACTGATGCGCGTAGGCCGCGTCATTTCTGCGCGGGTGGCGCCAGGGGCGCAGAGCGTGGTCGGGGGCGCACCTCTCGCTGCGCCTCTCGTCAGGTTGAGCGCGGCTGGTGCTGCGGGTCAGGTGGTGGTGCCGCCGCGGCCGCCGCCGCCGAACATGATGTCGTCCCAGCTGGGAACGCTCGGGCGGCCCTTGCGGCCTGAGGTCTTGCGTGGGGTGGGCTTCGGGGCCACGGGCTCAGGCTCGGGTTCGATGTCCTCGAGCTCGTCTTCGGGCTCGTCAGGCTCGTCGTCCTGCTCGTCCTCGTCGGGGGCGCTGGGAGTCAGCTGACGGATGTTGTCCGCAGCGTCGTCTTCCTCGTCGAGCTCGACGTCGGCCTCGTCGTCTTCGGGAGCCTGGTCGTCGAGATGGGCCGAGATGGGGTGCTTGCCTCGGGCGGCGGGAGGTTCGGGCGCGTCGGCGGTGTCGACGACGAGGTCCTCGAGGGGGAGGGCGTCGTCGCGGGGGGAGTCCTCGACCGGGGTGTGCGACGGGGAGGGACGACGACGACCCTTGCGGGAGCGGGTCGACTGCTCCCGCATCGCGGCCATGAGGTCGATCGGCTCGCGAGACTTCGCATTGCGACGGGCAGGCTTCTCGGCGTCGACCCCACCCTCGGCCTCGACGTCGAAGACGGCACTGGCGCGGTTGCTGTTGGTGGCGACGTGGGGAGTGGGGATGGCGGAGTCGGCCGAGGTCTGTTCGCTCAGCCAGCGGGCCTCGTCGTTACCGGGCACGAGGGAACGCAGTCGGGGGTCGAAGCGCCAGGAGGCGGTGCGCTCGCGGCCACCCGCGGGGAAGAGGGCGGTGACCGTCCACTGGCCGTCGTCGAGGCGGGCGGAGTCCCAGCGCACGAGCTCGCCCGGGACACCGCGTGCCTTGAAGCGTTCGTCGGCGCGGCCTCCCAGGGTCTGTTCGGTGCCGGCATTGCGGCCGGAGCCTGCATGCGTCCCGACGACGCAGTTGCGGGCCTGGTTTGCGACGTACTCACGCTCGGCGAGGACGGGACCCTCGAACCGCTGCACCTTCTGGATGGTCCAGCCCGCGCGATCAGCGACCTCTTCGGTCGACAGACCTGATCGGATGAGCGACTGGACGTCGCGAGGACGCAGGCCACCATCGATCTCGATCTGGAGCTGGCCCAACCGGGGCCGGTCACGGCGCGCCGCAGCGCGCATCGCCTCATCGAGGGCAACGCGGTAGCGCTTTCCCTCGGCGTCGGAGAGAAGGACGTGCTCGCCGTCCTCGTGGACGCCGATGAGACGAAGGTCCTGCATCACAGATCTCCCGGGCAGTGGTCAGGTCACCCTCGACTGTGCCACCCCGCGCCCCTTCGACAAAGCAGCCCACGCCGGTCGCGAGCAACGATCCGTGGCTCGTTAGGTTGGCACCATGCCGATCACGCCCGACGAAGATGCTCTTGCCCCCTACGACGCTGTGCTCCTGCTCTCGTTCGGTGGGCCCGAGGCCCCCGACGAGGTGGTGCCGTTCCTTCGTCGGGTGACTGCTGGCCGCGATGTCCCGGAAGAGCGACTCGAGGAGGTGGCAAAGCACTATCACCACTTCGGGGGTGTCAGTCCGATCAACGGCCAGAACCGCGAGCTCCTCGCTGCCCTCGAGGCAGAGCTGGTCCGTCGCGGGTCAGCCGTGCCGGTCCTCTGGGGCAACCGCAACAGCGCGCCGTTCGTCACGGACACGTTGCGCGCGGCCCGGGCACAGGGTCAGCTGCGCATCTGCGTCGTCGTCACCTCGGCCTACTCGTCGTACTCCGGGTGCCGTCAGTACCGCGAAGACCTGGCCGCCGCCACCGAAGAACTCGGTCTCGCAGCGGTGGACCTCGACATCGACAAGGTGCGTCCCTACGCGCTCCACCCCGGCTTCACGGCCGTCAACACCGAGCACCTCGTGGACTCGGTGTCGACCATCGACGCGTCGAAGCTCCCGACCACTCGCCTCCTGTTCGTCACGCACTCGATCCCCGAGGCCATGGACGACACGTCCGGCCCGGGTGACAGTGACGGCAACCTCTACGTCGAGCAGCACCTGAGGGCGGGGTACCTCATCGCCCAGGGACTGACCGAGCGCACGGGTGTGACGCTGCCGCAGGAGCTCGTCTTCTGCTCCCGGTCGGGCAGCCCGCGCACTCCCTGGCTCGAACCGGACGTCAACGACCGGATCGAGGAGCTCGCCGCCGAAGGTGTGACGACCGTGGTGCTTGCCCCCATCGGATTCGTGTCCGACCACATGGAGGTCGTCAACGACCTCGACCGTGAGGCCCGCGAGACCGCCGATCGTCTGGGGGTCGAGATCGTGCGCGTCTCCACGGCCGGCACGCACCCCGTGTTCGTCGAGGCACTCGTCGACCTCCTCGAGGAGCGGGCGGCCGAGGCGCGCGGCGAGGTGGTCATTCCGGCGCAGGCCGACGGCGGCGATCTGCGACCCTCGAACTGCGCCCCGGGCTGTTGTCCCAATCTTCGGGCGGCACTCCCGGCCCTCTGCGGACAGGACTGACATGTCATCGACTGCTCCCGACCTGAGGTTCCCTGACGATGCGCTGGCGGCAACGCTGGAGGCACTTGCTGCCGAGGTTGCCCGGTCCGCAGGGCGACTTGTCGTCGATGAGCGTCCGGACGCCGTGGAGGTCTCTGCCACGAAGTCGAGCGCGACCGACGTCGTCACGGTCATGGACCAGCGCTCGCAGGACCACCTCATTGCCCGCCTGCGCGAGGCTCGCCCCGATGACGCGGTCCTCGGCGAGGAGAGCGGGGGAGCCGCCGGCACGTCCGGCATCACGTGGGTCATCGATCCGATCGACGGAACGGTGAACTACCTCTACGGCATACCCGCGTATGCCGTGTCCGTCGCGGCCGTCGTCGGCGACCCGACCACGCACGGCGCCTGGCGTCCGTTCGTGGGCGCCGTCTTCAACCCGGTCACCGACGAGCTCTACCTCGCCCGCGCCGGCGGGGGATCGCGTGTCGTCCTCGCTGGGGGCGTCGAACGCGAGCTGTCGCCCACCGCGTGTGACGAGCTCGGTCAGGCCCTCGTCGGAACGGGCTTCGGGTATGCCGCGGAGCGCCGCGATCGTCAGGGTCGCCTTTTGCTCGATCTGCTTCCGCAGATCCGGGACATCCGCCGGATCGGCAGTGCGGCGCTCGACCTCTGCGCCGTGGGGGCGGGGACGCTGGACGCCTACTACGAGACGGGGCTCAACCCGTGGGACCTCGCCGCGGGTTGGCTCATCGCCACCGAGGCCGGCGCCAAGGTCGGTGGCTTCGGGGGACCGGGTGCCGAGCTCACCTGGGCCTGCACCCCCGGGCTCGAACCTGCCTTCCCAGACCTTGTCGAAGCGGGCACCGAACGGCACCTCAGGGGCTAGTCTCAGGTCCGCTGTGGCGCTCAACGCTCAGATGGTGCACAATCGCGGCTCGCACGGGCACAAAATCATCGCTTCATGCGTTGACTGGGCCAGCAGGGATGCCAACCTCCGACATTTCGTCGGTGGATGGCCACACGACATTGGGAAAGGAGAGCCATGGCGACCGATTATGACGCCCCACGCAAGACTGACGATGAGCTGTCGGAGGACTCCATCGAGGAGTTGAAGACCCGTCGCAACGACAAGCGGTCCTCCAGCGTCGACGTCGACGAGACCGAACAGGCTGAGGGATTCGAGCTTCCCGGAGCTGACCTCTCGGGTGAAGAAATGTCGGTGCGGGTCATTCCGCGTCAGGCCGACGAGTTCACCTGTTCGCGGTGCTTCCTCGTCCACCACCGCAGCCAGTTGGCGAGCGAGAAGGCCGGCCAGATGGTCTGCCGCGAGTGCGCCGCCTGAGCAGCATCAACGCAAGGACAGCGTGGTCCCCAAGGGTGGTCTGATCACACCGTCGTCCGAGATAGGGTCAGTCCCCGTGACTGGCCCTTCTCGCATTCCGGTCGCCTTCCGGCGGCTCTCCCCGAAGGCCCGCATCCCGGCATACGCCTCTGATGGAGACGCGGGTGCGGATCTGACCGCGGTGGCCTCCGTGACCCTCGCACCGGGGGAGCGGGCGCTCGTGCCGACAGGGATCGCGATCGCGCTTCCCCCCGGAACGGTGGGACTCGTCCACCCGAGGTCGGGGCTCGCAGCGCGGCACGGGATCACGGTCGTCAACGCTCCGGGAACGGTCGACTCCGGCTATCGCGGAGAGATCCTCGTGAACCTCGTGAACCTGGATCCGCGCGAGTCGTTCACCGTCGCAGAGGGCGATCGCATAGCCCAACTCGTCGTGCAGGAGTATCTCCACGCAGACTTCAGCGAGACCGAGTCGCTCCCGGACAGCGTCCGGGGTGACACTGGACATGGATCCACCGGAGGCTTCGGCACGACGCCTCCAGACATCATCGAGGAAGTGACCACACCGTGAGCATGTTTCGCCGGCGCAAGGCCGACGCAGAGACCGCCGTCGAGGCAGAGTCCGCAGTCGACGCCGCCGAGTCCGAGGACGCCTCGGACGACGTGACCGAGATCGTCCCCGACGTCCCCGTCGACCGCTCCGCCGGACCCTACGACGCCACCGAGGTGGACGACGACGACGGCCGGCTCGACCTGGGTTCGCTGCGAGTCAGTGGCACCGAGGGCATGGAGCTCCGCCTCGAGATCGACCAGGAGCAGCAGAACGTCATCGCCGCCACGGCAGTCGTCGGCGAGTCCGCCCTGCAGCTGCAGGCGTTCGCCGCGCCTCGCTCGGGTGGCCTGTGGGCCGAGATCCGCTCCGAGATCGCTGTCGCGATCGAGAGCCAGGGCGGCACGGCTGACCTGGAGTACACCGAGTTCGGCACCGAGCTGCGCACGCGCATGCCCAGCGCTGGACCTGATGGTCGCACCGTGTTCGCCCCCGCCCGCTTCATCGGCGTCGACGGACCGCGCTGGTTCCTTCGCGGAGTGATCTCCGGGCGTGGGGCGATCGAGGAGGCCTCTGCTGCACCGCTGCTCGAGATCTTCCGAGAGACGGTCGTCGTCCGTGGCAGCGACCCGATGGCGCCGCGCGAGCTGCTGCCGTTGGCCCTTCCTCAAGAAGAGGCCACTCCCATGCCGCCCGCCCCCGACGGCGAGAACGCACCCGAGACGACCTCCACCGATGACCTCAATCCCTTCGAGCGTGGGCCAGAGATCACCGAGGTGCGTTGATGGGACTCAAGGAACGACTGCGGGACCTCGCGCGGACCGACACCCAACTCGAGGCCGACGAGATCCGTGAGCGCACGATCTCCGACCCCGGCGCTGCAGTGGCCTGCGCCGGCAAGCTCGTGGAGCGCAAGCAGGCGACCGTGGCCGGCTGTGTCCGCTGCATCACCATGCCGCCGCGCCAGGGGATGCCGGTGCTCGTTGCCGAGCTCTTCGACGGTGATCGATCGGTCAACCTCGTCTGGATCGGGCGTCGTCGCATCGCCGGCATCGAGCCGGGCGTCTTCCTCGTCGCCGACGGTCGGGTCGCCATGGTCAAGGGCCAGCCGGCGATCTTCAACCCCACCTACCAGATCGTCCCCACGAAGTGACCTCCGAAGCGAGCCCACACGTGAGTGCTGACGAGAAGTCGGCTGCCGAGACGGTCGAGGAGCTCATCCGCCACCGCCTGTCGGCCGCCCTCGGCGGTTGGCGTGGCTCGCTCGAGACGGCCCTGCCCACGATCGCGTTCATCGCGCTGTGGAGCTGGCGCCAGGACCTCAAGCTGGCCGTCTGGACGGCTGTTGGGGTCGCGGTGGTGCTCGCCGTGGTGCGCCTCGTGCAGCGCTCCAGCCTGCAGCACGTCTTCGGTGCAGTCATTGCCACTGGCCTGGCTGCCTTCTTCGCGATGCGCAGCGGCAAGGCCGAGGACGCCTTCCTGCCGGGCATGCTCATCTCCGGCGCCTACCTCGTCGGCACCCTCGTGTCGATCCTCGTGAAGTGGCCCGTCGTGGGCTTCCTCGTGGGGGCCGGCGACCCCCGGGTCGCCGAGGACCCCTTCGGGTGGCGACGTGACGCGGGCATGGTGCGCGTCTGCTCGCGCCTCACGTGGGTGCTCGTCGCGCTCTATGTCGTGCGGCTCTCGATCCAGGTCCCGCTCTACCTCGCAGCGCAGGTGGAGGCTCTCGGCGTCGCCAAGATCGTCCTGGGTTGGCCGCTGTGGCTCGGGGGAGTCGCCGTCATGGGCTGGCTGCTCGTGCGCGGCAACACGCCCCAACAGCTCGACGACACCAGCGACTTCGTGCCCGAGACGGACGAAACTCGCTGACGCTCGCTGTCCGTGTGGGGCACGAAGTCGAAGTCACGAGCGTCTTTGTGCCCGAGACGGACGAAACTCGCTGACGCTCGCTGTCCGTGCGGGGCACGAAGTGGAAGTCACAAGCGTCTTTGTGCCCGAGACGGACGAATCTCGCTGACGCTCGCTGTCCGTGTGAGGCACGAAGTCGAGGGCTCAGTCGTCGAGCTGACGCTTCTGACGCGCTCCGGGGCTGAGCATCGACTCGAGGTCTGACTCGCCGTCGGTGGTCGTGATGAAGAGCAGCTCGTCCAGCGGCTCGAGCGCGTCATCACGGCTCGGTGCGATCGGCGCGCCACCGCGGATGATCGCGGTCAGGACCGTGTCGGGAGGGAAGGCGATGTCACCGACGCGCGTGCCGGCATACGGGCTGCCCTCCGGCAACGTCATCTCGACCATCGCGGCACGACCCTGCTGGAACTCGAAGATGCGCACGAGGTCTCCGACCGAGACGGCCTCCTCGATGAGCGCGGTCATGAGTCGCGGCGTCGAGACGGCCACGTCGACGCCCCAGGCGTCGTCGAACATCCACTCGTTCTTGGGGTTGTTGACGCGAGCGACGGTGCGGGGAACGCCGAACTCGGTCTTGGCCAGCAGTGAGACGACCAGGTTGGCCTTGTCGTCACCCGTGGCGGCCACGACGACGTCGCAGTCGGCGACCCCGGCCTCGGTGAGGGCGCTGAGCTCACAGGCATCGGCCTGCAACCACGCTGCATCAGCGACCTTGGCGACTCGCTCGCCATCGGCATCACGGTCGATGAGGAGGAGCTGGTGTCCGTTGCGGATGAGCTCGCGGGCGATGGAACGACCCACACTGCCGGCTCCGGCGATGACGACGCGCATTGCTTGTGGTCCTTGCTGTCAGTTGGCCGGGGGAGCGGCGTCGAGGATCCGCTCGGCCTCAGCGAGGCGAGCACGGTCGAGTGCGAAGTGGACGAGGTCGCCGTCCTGGTGGACGGTGTCGCCCGTGGGGATGAGGCCCTCGCCCAGACGGGTGACGAAAGCGACGCGCCCGCCGACGATCTCCTCGAGGTCGAAGACCCTGCGGCCCACCCAGCCGGCGTTCACGGGCATCTCGGCGATGACCACACGGCCACTGGGGTCGGTGAACTCGGGGACGTGGCCCTGGGGGAGGAGGCGGCGCAGCACCTGGTCGCTCGTCCACTTGACGGTCGCGACCGTGGGGATGCCGAGGCGCTGGTAGATCTCGGCGCGGCCGGGGTCGTAGATGCGCGCGACGACGTTCTCGACGCCGAACTTCTCCCGCGCCACACGGGCGGCGAGGATGTTGGAGTTGTCACCGCTGGAGACGGCAGCGAAGGCGTAGGCATCGGCAATTCCCGCCTCTCGCAACGTATCCCGGTCAAAACCGAGACCGACGACACGCCGCCCCTCGAAGGACGCACCCAGTCGTCGGAAGGCCGACTCGTCCTGATCGATGATCGCAACCTCGTGGCCGGCTCGTTCAAGAGCTCTGGCCAGAGAGGCGCCGACGCGGCCGCAGCCCATGATGACGAAATGCACACTCCGACGCTACACCGGCGAACGTGTGCGCCGACGGGGTGCGCTGATGCATAGAGTGGCGCACGTGAGTTCCTCAGGTCGCGTGGTCAAACGCGTCATCCTCGGACGGGCCATGCGATCGGACCGCCTGGGTGAGACGTTGCTCCCCAAGCGCCTCGCCCTCCCCGTCTTTGCCAGCGACGCCCTCTCGTCCGTGGCGTATGCGCCCGACGAGATCCTGCTGACCCTCGGTCTGGCCGGAGGTGCGCTGGCGGCGACCCACTCCTGGCAGATCGCTCTCGGTGTCGTCATCGTCATGGCCGTCGTCGTCATGAGCTATCGCCAGAACGTCCACGCCTACCCGTCCGGCGGCGGCGACTACGAGGTGGCCAGCGTCAACCTCGGGCCCAAGGCTGGTCTCACCGTTGGCAGCGCGCTCCTCGTCGACTACGTCCTCACCGTCGCGGTGTCCGTGTCCTCCGGTGTGCAGAACGCCGCCTCGGCCTTCGAGTTCCTGCGTGGGCACGAGGTCGCGACGGCGGTGGCGCTCGTCGTCCTCCTGACCGCCATGAACCTGCGAGGCGTCCGCGAGTCGGGCAAGGCGTTCGCCGTGCCGACCTATCTCTTCATGATCACGATCATCGGGATGGGCGTCGTGGGCTTCTACCGGGAAGCCACCGGGACCCTCCCGCCCGCCGAGAGCGCGGCCTACGAACTCGCGCCGGAGCCCGGCATGGGTGCCCTGGGCACGGCCGCGATGGCCTTCCTGCTCCTGCGCGCCTTCTCGTCCGGCTGTGCCGCCCTCACGGGTGTCGAGGCGATCTCCAACGGCGTCCCGGCCTTCCAGAAGCCCAAGAGTCGCAACGCCGCGACGACCCTGCTGCTCATGGGCGCCATGTCGGTCACGATGCTCGCGTCGATGGTGGCGCTGGCCCGCTGGACCGATGTCAAGATCGCCGAGGATCCCGAGACCCAGCTCCTCAGCAACGGTGTGCCGATCGGCCAGGGGCATGTGCAGGACACGGTCATGGGGCAGGTGTCCAAGTCGGTCTTCGACGGGTTCCACCCCGGCGTCGTCCTCGTCTCGATCGTCACCGGCCTCATCCTCATCCTCGCGGCCAACACGGCGTTCAACGGCTTCCCGGTGCTCGCCTCGATCCTCGCCCGCGACGGCTTCCTCCCGCGCCAGCTGCACACCCGCGGCGACCGGCTCGCCTACTCCAACGGCATCCTCATCCTGGCCGGGGCCGCGGCGGGGCTGATCTGGCTCTACGACGCGCAGGTCACCAAGCTCATCCAGCTCTACATCGTGGGCGTCTTCGTGTCCTTCACGCTGAGCCAGGTGGGCATGATCCGACACTGGAACCGCCACTTGGCGGTCGAGCGCGACGGGCGCACCCGGGCCCGCATGCACCGCAGCCGCACCATCAACGGTGTCGGCGCGGTCATGTCCGGCCTGGTCCTCCTCGTGGTCCTCGCGACGAAGTTCATGCACGGTGCCGGCTACGCCATCGCCGCCATGGCCGTCCTCTTCTTCCTGATGATGCGGGTCCGCAAGCACTACGACCGGGTGCGTGACGAGCTGCGCGTCGACGAGTCGGACACCCAACAGCAGCTCCTGCCGTCACGAGTGCACGCCATCGTGCTCGTGTCCAAGATCCACAAGCCGACCCTGCGTGCGCTCGCCTACGCCAGGGCGACCCGTCCCTCGCTGCTCGAGGCCCTCACCGTCGATGTCGACCCCGAGGAGACCAAGGCCCTGCAGGCTGAGTGGGATCGGCGCGACATCCCCGTTCCCCTCAAGGCCCTCGACAGCCCCTACCGCGAGATCACCCGCCCCGTCGTCGACTACGTGAAGTCGATCCGGTCGGGCAACCCGCGCGACATCGTCGTCGTCTACATCCCCGAGTACGTCCTCGGTCACTGGTGGGAGCAGGCGCTGCACAACCAGAGCGCACTCCGCCTCAAGGGACGCCTTCTCTTCACGCCTGGCGTCATGGTGTCGAGCGTTCCCTGGCAGCTGGCGTCCTCCGCCGGTGCCGAGCAGCGCCTGGACGGGCCGGTTGCTGGTGACGTCCGCCGCGGTGAGGGATGAGCGAGTCGGCTGTGCCCGCCGCTGACGCCCTCGCGGTCGGTGACGAGGTCGTCGTCGAGTCCGGACCCATCGCCCACGGTGGCTTCGTCGTGGCTCGGCACGAGGGTCGGGTGCTGTTCGTCCGGCACACCCTCCCGGGTGAGAGCGTGCGGGTGCGCATCACCGAAGGCGGTCCGGGGGACCGTTTCCTGCGCGCCGACGCGGTCGAGGTCCTCGAGCCCTCACCGGCACGAGTCCAACCACCCTGCCCGTATGCCGGTCCCGGACTGTGCGGTGGCTGCGACTTCCAGCACGTCGACCTCGCTGAACAGCGCCGCCTCAAGGCCTCGGTCGTCATGGAGCAGTTGCAGCGACTCGCGCACGTCGAGCGTGAGGTCGTCGTCGAGCCCGTGCCCGGCGACGCCAACGGTCTGCGCTGGCGCAGTCGCACCGAGTTCGCCGTGGGTGCCGATGGTCGTGCAGGCATGCGTCGACACCGCAGCCATGACCTGTTGGCCATCGACGACTGCCTCATCGCCAGCGAGCGCGTCGTGGGCACCGGTGTGCTGCAGGGCCATTGGGTTGGTGAGAAGGCTGTCGACGTCGTCGCCCCCAGCAAGGGTGCTGCTGCCGTCGTGCGCATCCCATCAGACGAGAGCGTCGCGCCGGTCGTCACCGAAACGGTTGCAGCACAGTCGCTCTCACGTGACTTCGACGTCAGCGCGCGGGGCTTCTGGCAGGTCCATCCCGGTGCAGCAGCGACCTTCGTCGACGCCGTCATCGAGGGACTGCGCCCCCAGCCGGGCGAGCGCGGCCTCGATCTTTACGCCGGAGTCGGCGTCTTCACGTCCGCTCTCGCGCAGGCCGTGGGGGAGCGTGGACAGGTCATCGCCGTCGAGTCCGACGCCGTGGCTGTGGCTCAGGCCCGCCTCAACGTCGAGATGACACCGTGGGTCCAGTACGTCCAGGGTCGCGTCGACCACGTCTTCGGTGTCGAGTCGACCGGTCGCGTGGCCGGGTCACGCAAGGGTGGCAAGCGACGCGCCGCACCCCGCCGTCCCAACAGCGCCATGCCGCCGACGGCGGACGTCGTCGTCCTCGACCCGCCCCGCACCGGCGCCGGCAAGGCCGTCATCACCGCGGTCGTTGCCCTGGCGCCGCGTGCCCTCGCCTACGTCGCGTGTGACCCCGCAGCGCTCGCCCGCGACACGGCATACCTGATGGAGCGCGGCTACGCGCTCACGTCGTTGCGGGCCTTCGACGCCTTCCCGATGACGCACCACGTCGAGTGCGTCGCGATCTTCGAGCGCGACGAGACGTGACCTCCGCGGCCGGCGACACGGCATACCGGGTCCTTGATGCCGGGACCCGCGCCTTCTGGCGCGCCGTGGGTCGTCGCGTCGACCTCGACGGTGAGCATGCGTGGTTGCGGGCACCGGCCGCTGCCTCCGGGACGATCGGCGAGTCCTGGCTCGATGCGGCCGCCGACTCCATCTCCGGCTCGGTCGACCGCGGCGCAGGGGGAGGCCTCGTGCCCGACCTCAGCGCCCTCGACGGACCCGGCTTCGCGGCCGACTCGCTCGATCCGGCCGTGCGGCACTTCTACGAGCACACCGACGAGTGGACGATGGACGCCTGGTCGAGCTGGTCGCCGGTCTTCCAACCCGGTGGCCTCCTCGTCGAGCACCTCTTCGGGCGCCGCCTCCAACAACTCGCTCTGCCCGTCCAGCCGCTCGATGTCAGCCATGGGATCGACAGCGAGATCGTGGCGATCCGTGGTGCTGACGGCGTCCAGGTGTGGGCTGCCTGGTTGCGACGCCTTCGGCGCAGCGGCCAGTTCCTCTTCAGCGGTGCGTATGCCGTCCGTGCCGTTCCCGGGGCGGCTCGGGCCGGCATTCATGTCACCTTCCCGCTCGAGAACGGCAACGTCCAGGTCTTCCTGCGGCCCGAGGTGAGGGCCGACGGTGCCCTCGTCCTGACATCGACGAGGGGTCCCTTCGGCGGTCACGGTGCCTACGTCCTCGTTCACGGGCGAGGCGACGACGCGTGGGCGGCCAAGGTGCCGATCCACGAGGAGTTCATCGTCTTCGTCGACGAACGGGGAGACCTGCGCACCGACCACGAGCTCCGGTTCGGGCCGGCTCGCGCTCTGCGTCTCCACTACCGAATGCGGCGTGGGAAGGTTGGACAGGAAGGCCCCTCCACTAGTATCTTGACATCAAGATAATTGGTGGACCGACACACGCGATGACGCGGCGGAAGGAGCAGGCTCGTGACGAGCACTGACAGCTTCAAGGCACACGGCGAACTCCAGGTGGGCGACAACGCCTACGACATCTATCGCCTTTCGGCGGTCGAGGGGAGCGAGACGCTTCCCTACAGCCTCAAGGTCCTTCTCGAGAACCTCCTGCGGACCGAGGACGGCGCCAACATCACGGCCGACCACATCCGCGCCATCGGCGGCTGGGACGAGAACGCCGACCCCGACACCGAGATCCAGTTCACGCCGGCCCGCGTGATCATGCAGGACTTCACCGGCGTGCCCTGCGTCGTCGACCTCGCCACCATGCGCGAAGCCGTCGCCGACCTCGGTGGCAACCCCGAGAAGATCAACCCGCTCGCTCCCGCCGAGCTGGTCATCGACCACTCCGTCATCATCGACGTCTTCGGCCGCTCCGACGCCTTCGAGCGCAACGTCGAGATCGAGTACGAGCGCAACAACGAGCGCTACAAGTTCCTGCGCTGGGGCCAGACCGCGTTCGACGACTTCAAGGTCGTCCCACCGGGCACCGGCATCGTCCACCAGGTCAACATCGAGCACCTCGCCCGCACCGTCATGACCCGGACTGAAGATCGGGACGGCAACGCTGTCACAACTGCCTACCCCGACACCTGCGTCGGCACCGACAGCCACACGACCATGGTCAACGGCCTCGGCGTCCTCGGCTGGGGTGTCGGCGGCATCGAGGCCGAGGCAGCCATGCTCGGCCAGCCGGTCTCCATGCTCATCCCGCGCGTCGTCGGCTTCAAGCTCTCGGGCCAGATCCCCGACGGTGCCACTGCGACCGACGTCGTCCTCACGATCACCGAGACCCTGCGCAAGCACGGCGTCGTCGGCAAGTTCGTCGAGTTCTACGGTGAGGGCGTCTCGGCCGTGCCGCTCGCCAACCGCGCGACCATCGGCAACATGAGCCCCGAGTTCGGCTCGACCTGTGCGATCTTCCCGATCGACGAGGTCACGCTCGACTACCTGCGCCTCACCGGGCGTTCCGACGAGTCCGTCGCGCTCGTCGAGGCCTACGCCAAGGAACAGGGCATGTGGCTGCACGCCGGCCCCGACCAGCCGGAGGCCCGCTACTCCGAGCGCCTCGAGCTCGACCTCTCCACGGTCGTCCCCTCGATTGCCGGCCCGAAGCGTCCGCAGGACCGCATCGCGCTCACCGACGCGAAGGAGTCCTTCCGCAAGGTGCTCCCGACCTACGTGTCGCACGAGGAAGGCGCCGATGGCGCTGCCTCGTCCTTCCCGGCGAGCGACCCGACGCCCCAGGGTGCGGCCGACGGCCAGAACGGTGGCGACAAGCCGGCCGACTCCGGCTCCGGCAGCGACCGTCCGACCAAGAAGGTCGCGATCACGATCAATGGTCAGGCCACCGAGGTCGACCACGGCATCGTCGCGATCGCCTCGATCACGTCGTGCACCAACACGTCCAACCCCTCGGTGATGATGGCCGCGGCCATGCTCGCCAAGAACGCCGTCGAGAAGGGCCTCACGGTCGCCCCGTGGGTCAAGACCTCGATGGCGCCGGGCTCCAAGGTCGTCTCGGACTACTACGAGAAGGCCGGCATGTGGCCCTACCTCGAGAAGCTCGGGTTCCACCTCGTCGGCTATGGCTGCACGACCTGCATCGGCAACTCGGGCCCGATCATCGACGAGGTGAGCCAGGCCGTGAACGACAACGACCTCGCCGTCGTCTCCGTGCTGTCGGGCAACCGCAACTTCGAGGGGCGCATCAACCCCGACGTGAAGATGAACTACCTCGCGTCGCCGCCGCTCGTCATCGCCTATGCGCTCGCCGGGACGATGGACTTCGACTTCGCGACCGACTCGCTCGGCGTTGACAACACAGGCGCGGAGGTCTACTTGCGGGACCTGTGGCCGACGCCGCAGGACGTCGAGAACACGATCGCCACGTCGATCACCAAGGAGATGTTCACGACCGACTACGCCGACGTCTTCGCGGGTGACGAGCGTTGGCAGAGCCTGCCCACCCCCGAGGGCAACACCTTCGACTGGGATGCCGACTCGACCTACGTCCGCAAGCCTCCGTACTTCGACGGCATGAAGATGGAGACGACCCCGGTCACCGACATCGAGGGCGCGCGCGTCCTCGCCAAGCTCGGCGACTCGGTCACGACCGACCACATCAGCCCGGCCGGTTCGATCAAGGGCGACAGCCCCGCGGGTGTCTACCTCGCCGAGCATGGTGTCGAGCGCAAGGACTTCAACTCCTACGGCTCGCGTCGCGGCAACCACGAGGTCATGATTCGCGGCACGTTCGCCAACATCCGACTCAAGAACCTCCTGCTCGATGGCGTCGAGGGTGGCTTCACCCGCACCTTCATCGACACCCCCGAGGTCAAGGCCGGCGAGCAGTCGACGATCTACGACGCGTCGGCTGCCTACCAGGCCGCCGGGATCCCCCTCGTCATCCTGTCGGGCAAGGAGTACGGCTCCGGCTCCTCGCGTGACTGGGCCGCCAAGGGCACGGCACTCCTCGGGGTGCGCGCCGTCATCGCCGAGAGCTACGAGCGCATCCACCGCTCCAACCTCATCGGCATGGGTGTCATCCCGCTGCAGTACCCGCAGGGGCAGAACGCCGAGTCCCTCGGGCTCGACGGCACCGAGACCATCTCGATCTCGGGGATCACTGACCTCAACGAGGGCACGACCCCCAAGACGGTCAAGGTCTCCGCTGTGCGCGATGGTGGCACACCCGTGGAGTTCGATGCGGACGTCCGCATCGACACTCCCGGTGAGGCCGACTACTACCGCAACGGCGGCATCCTCCAGTACGTCCTGCGCTCCCTCGTGAAGTAACCCGACCACGTCGGAAAAACAACGACGCCGGTATGCCGTGAGCTCACGGCATACCGGCGTCTTTCGTTCGTCGTTGACGACGAGTGGGTGCCGCCACCGGACGACCTGATCCACCGGTGCGCCACGCCTGGTCACCGGCATGATCGACCAATAGCGCTGTGCCGCAGGCGAATTGGGACGAAACTGCAGGTCAGCGCCACGTGCTCGCGAGATTGAGCGCTTGGCGAAGATAGTCATATTGGGGGGTGTGCAACTAGTTCTGCGTGGGGTCAACTGGAGAGAAGCCGCAGCCGTGGCATTCAACAAAGGGGGTCTGACGTGGGGTTTCGTCCATCGTTCATCAGCCTTCCCAGGCTGCTGCTCGGTGCTGCCCTCGTCATCCTCGGGTTCTTCCTCGCGTCGTCGACGCAGGCCCATGCCGACGACCTCGGGCTCGTCAAGACGCTCGACACGGTCGTCGACACCGCGACCGACGCCACCACGCCAACAGACTCGTCGAGCACTCCGATCGCCAAGATCGTCGAGCAGCCGACCACAGCCGTCACGGATGTCAGCAAGGCCGTCGAGCCCACGATCACGACGTCGATTGAGGCCGTGAAGCCCGTCGTCAAGCCAGTGACGAAGTCGGTCACCAAGGTCGCCACCGCGACGACTTCGGTCACCTCGCAAGCCTCCTCCCTCGTCACGAAAACCACGGCCGAGGTCACGAACACCACCGCAACCGTTGTGCGAGCGGTCGAACCGCTGCTGCCCGTGAAGGTGGCGGTTGTTGAGCCCATCGTCGACGTTGTCGAAAGCGTTGTCCCCGTTGCCGATTCGGCACCAGTGCCAGTGATTCCGCTTCCCATTGCCGATGCCGGGAACGCCGTCGGACCCGACACGGCCGCGGCCCCGCTCGACGTGGTCGCCAGCTCCGCTGCCAACACCGACCAAGCGCGGACCTCCCGACCTGTCGCTGTCCCAGCATCAGGCTTCGCGTCTTCCCACCGTCCCGTCGCGAGCGCAACTTCCGCGCCGATGGGCGAGGCGACCCCTGCGCCAGCCCATCCGGGTGCGCCCGGCCCGGCACCCGCTCTGCCGGTCGGCGGGGCCCTCTCGGGGGCAGGTTCCACGGGAGGCTCCGGACCTTCCGGCGCCGACGTCGCGACGCCTCCCACCGTCCTCGTCGTGCCTGAGTCCCTCACTGCTGCAGTGCTGTCCAGCGCGGCACGTCCCCACACTGGTCCCTCGCTGGACCCGGGTAGCCGCCCTGATTGATGCCGCTCCGGCGCCTTGTCCAAGGCGCTGTCCGAGCAGTGCCCGCACCCGTGGGCTCATACGCATCAATCACGGAAGGAACGACCATGCACGCATCCATGAGACGAGGGCTTCAGATCGCCCTCGTAATCGGCGGAGGAGTTTTCTTTTCCGCCCAAGCACACGCTGACGACACCACAGGAGTCGGCAGCATCCTCGGCGGCAACCAGGCCGTCATCGCAGTTGAAGTTCCGGTGAACGTCGGTGGCAACGCCGTCTCAGTCATCGGTGACTCCACGAGCAAGGACGCTCACACCACGACGAGTTCAGGTGGAACCACCACTGCTCCCGCTGGGCACACCTCGACGTCGGGTGAGGACTCGGTCGGTGGAGGCAACCAGGTGGTGGCTCCGGTGAACGTTCCGGTGACCATTGGTGGGAACGCTGTCTCGGTCGTGGGTGACGCCAAGAGCAAGGGTGCTCACACCACGACGAGTTCTGGTGGAACCACGTCTGCTCCTGCTGGGCACACCTCGACCTCGGGTCAAGACTCGGTTGGCGGAGGCAACCAGGTGGTGGCTCCGGTGAAGGCTCCGGTGACCATCGGTGGCAACGCTGTCTCGGTCGTGGGTGACGCCAAGAGCAAGGGTGCTCACACCACGACGAGTTCTGGTGGAACCACCTCTGCTCCTGCTGGGCACACCTCGACCTCGGGTGAGGACTCGGTCGGTGGAGGCAACCAGGTGGTGGCTCCGGTGAACGTTCCGGTGACCGTTGGCGGCAACGCCATCTCGGTGATCGGTGACTCGAGCTCCAAGGACGCAAACACCTCGTCGTCGTCCACGGGTGGCTCCGCTGCTGGCGGGGACATCGTCACCTCGGGTGAGGACTCGATTCTGGGTGGCAACCAGATCATCGCGCCGATCGTGGCTCCGGTGACCGTTGGCGGCAACGCCATCTCGGTGATCGGTGACTCGAGCTCCAAGGACGCAAACACCTCGTCGTCGTCCACGGGTGGCTCCGCTGCTGGTGGAGACATCGTCACCTCGGGTGAGGACTCGATCCTTGGTGGCAACCAGATCATCGCGCCGATCGTGGCTCCGGTGACCATTGGCGGCAACGCCGTCTCGGTGATCGGTGACTCGAGCTCCAAGGACGCCGACACCTCGTCGTCCACGGGTGGCTCCGCTGTTGGTGGAGACATCGTCACGTCGGGTGAGGACTCGATCCTGGGTGGCAACCAGATCATCGCGCCGATCGTGGCTCCGGTGACCGTTGGCGGCAACGCCGTCTCGGTGATCGGTGACTCCACCACGGAGGGCAGTACGACCACTGGCGGCACCAACCCGCCGACCGTGCCCACCGACCCGAAGGACCCCGTGGACCCGATGGACCCCGTGGACCCGACGGATCCCGTGACGCCGACCAACCCCGTGGACCCGACGGATCCGGTGACGCCGACCAACCCCGGCGACACCACTCCGCCGGTCAGTCGCGACGTGGTCACCCGAACGGCGATCAGTGACCTGGCTGCCGCAGCGCCGTCGACCGCTGGTCTGGCCTACACCGGACTCGATGCGGCCGGCCTCTTGGGAGCAGCTCTGTTGTTGCTCGCACTGGGCGGCTTCCTCGTGGTGGGGACGCGACGCCGCACCATGGCGGTCTGAGGTCCACAAGGACTACCTCAAGGCCTGGCCAGCCGGGATCGGTGCGAACCCGCACCGATCCCGGCCGGACGGCCGTGGGGTCAGCCCATGGTCTTCTGGCCGTCGAGGGCCTCGCGGATGATGTCGGCGTGGCCCGAGTGCTGCGCGGTCTCGGCGACGATGTGCAGGATCGAACGCCGCGCACTGCGCACCGCGCCGTCCTCGAACCACGGAGCCTTGGGCAGGGGCTGGGTGGCACTGAGGTCAGGCAATGACTCGACGAGGGCGTCGGTGCGCGCGGCAACCTCTTCGTAGTCGGCGAGCAGGCCCGCGAGGGTCTCGCTCTCGGTCATGCGGTGGGAGTCCATGAAGGCAGCCACCTCGGGCGGAGGGTTGCTCCAGTCGATGTTCGCCCAGTCGACCTCGGGAGTCTCACGCGGCCCGTCAACGATGAACCTGGCCCACTCGGCCTCGGTCGCGCTGACGTGCTTGATGAGACCGCCCAACGTCAGCTCGCTGACGGTGGTGCGCTCTCGTGCCTGGTCGTCGGTGAGGTCCTGCGTGGTGAAGCGCAGGAACCGGCGGTGCTGTCGAAGGGACTCGATGAGATCGGAGCGTTCGGTGTCCATGCACCGACGCTATCGGCGGGCACCGACACGTGTCAGCCCTTGACCCCACCCTCGTTGGCGCCCGCAGTGAACTGCCGCTGGAACACGAAGAACAGGATGGCGACGGGGATCGTGGTGAGCAGTGCTGCCGCGAGCTTGACGGGATACTGGGTCCCGGCGCTGAGCTCACCACTGGCGAGGCTCGCGAGCCCAGTGACCAGCGTCTTGTGCTCGGGGCTCTGGGTCACGACGAGGAAGTGCGTGAACTCGTTCCACGATCCTTGGAACGACAGGATCGTCAGGGTGATGAGGGCAGGTCGTGCCATCGGGAGCACCACGGACCAGAAGGTCCGGAAGACGCCTGCCCCGTCGATGCGCGCGGCCTCCTCGATGGACACCGGAATCGAGTCGAAGAACTGCTTCATGATGAAGACGCCGGCGGCGTCGACGATCAGCGGCAGGATCATCGCGGTGTAGGTGTCGTAGATCCCGAGGTAGTTCACCATAAGGAACTTCGGCAGCAGCAGGGCCACTCCGGGGACGCTCATGACGGCGAGGACCGTCGCAAAGAGGAAGCCGCGCCCACGGAACTTCAGCCGCGACAGCGCGTAGCCCGCGAGGCTGTCGAGGAAGACCCTGCCCAGCGTCAGGATGATCGTGATGAAGAAGGAATTCTTCATCCATGTCGTGATCGGTACGGCCGACCCGTTGCCCGCACCGAAGATGCGGTTCCACGCCGCGGCATCGAACGGGTTCGGGATGAGGCTGAGTGGGGAGTCGGTGGCAGCCGCGTCGGACTTGAACGACGTGGCGATCTGGATGAAGAACGGATAGATGAAGCCGACCGCGAACATCGCCAGGAGCGCATAGAAGGCGATGAGCTTCCACTGTGGCGTGCGTGCGTTCATCGGGTCCCTCCGGTGGTGCCGGGGACTGGCGCCGACTCGACCACGGCCTTGGACCGGCCTCGGCGGCGCTTGGGTGGCCCGTCCTTGTCGCGCAGCAGCCACCGCTGCCCACTCGTGAGGACGATGATGAGGGCGAAGACGACGAACGAGATCGCCGCACCGGTGCCGTAGTCGAGGCTGGTGAACGACTGCTTGT
This sequence comes from Janibacter sp. HTCC2649, assembly GCF_000152705.1. GTDB lineage: Bacteria > Actinomycetota > Actinomycetes > Actinomycetales > Dermatophilaceae > Knoellia. The sequence continues at coordinate 369,930 of NZ_CH672413.1, forward strand.
AGGACAGGAAGGCCGGGGTGAGGGTGGTGTTGGCGGGGGCACCCTTGCCCATGACGTAGATCTGGTCGAAGACCTGCCAGGTGCCGATGAGGCCGAGAGTGGTCACGAGGAAGAAGGCGGGCTTGAGCATGGGCAACGTGACGTACCGCAGCTTCTGCGCGGGCGACGTGCCATCGAGCATGGCGGCCTCCTCGACCTCGACCGGCATGTCCTGAAGGGCCGCGAGGAACATCAGCATGAAGGTTCCGGTCGTCGTCCAGACGACGAGGATGATCACCACGCACATGGCGACCGAGGGTCCGGAGAACCAGTCCCAGATCGGTCGTCCGAGGACCTCGGTCTGCGCGAAGCCCGGGGCCGCGTCGAGGCCCACTCCGCCAGCAGCGATGTGGAACAGTCCACGGGAGTCGCTGAACCAGGACGGCCCGTCGATCCCGAGGTAACCGAGGACCGCATTGACTGCGCCGGAGTTCGCGAACAGGAAGATGAACACGACCGAGATCGCGATCGAGCTCGTCACCGACGGGAAGTAGAACGCGGTCCGGAAGAAGCTCTTGCCCCTGAGGAACTTGTTGTTGACGATCAGCGCCAGGAAGAACGAGAGGGCCGTCTGGATCGGCACCACGAAGAACACGAACCAGAAGTTGTTGCCCAGGGACTGCATGAAGTTGTCACGCTTGAGGCCGTCCTCGGCGATGAGGTTGGTGTAGTTCTTGACGCCCACAAAGGGCGCGTTCTGCCCTCCGCCGAAGGGGGAGCCGTTGCCGTTCCACGACGTCAGGCTGACATAGAACGCCATGAGGACAGGGATGAGCAGAAAGACCCCGATGACGACGATCATCGGGGCGGTGAAGAGCCACCCGGCAACGCTGTCTCCGGGTCGCGTTTCGCCCCCGGCCGCCCGCCCGCGGCCGCCGAAGAGGCGACCGCGGCGGGAGGTGTGCTCAGTTGGCACGGGTCACTGGCCCTTGAGAGCGGCGTCAGCGTTCTTCTGTAGGGTCTCGAGGATGGCCTTGGGGTCTTTGGTCTTGAGCTGCTCGAGGTCGGTGTTGAAGGCGGCGTTGACCGGGTCGTAGCCCGGGATGTTCACCGGTCCCTGGCCGTACTCGCCGCCGGCGGCGAAGGCGGCATCGTCAGGGAACGCCGCGGCATACTGCGTGGCTCCCTCGGTCGTCGAAGGCATGACACCAAAGGCCTTGGCGAAGGCCATCTGCTGCTCGACCGAGGTGAGGGCCTTGACGAGGTCGACCGAAGCGGCTTGGTTCTTGGACTTCGCGGCGATGCCCCAGCAGTTGCTGAACACGAGGGTGCCCTTGCCCTTGGGGCCGGCGGGCAGCTCGGCGATCTTGACCTTGATGTTGGGGAAGTCCTTGGTGAGGGCACCGCGGATCCAGTTGCCCTCGATGGTCATCGCAGCCTTGCCCTTGCCGATGGCCTCCCCGCCCCAGCCGGCGTCGACCTCCTTGGCGTACTTCATGGTGCCCGCCTTGAGCATCGACTGGACCTGGGTGAGCCCGGCGAGGTTTTCGGGGGAGTCGGCGGTCACCTGGCTGCCGTCCTCGTTGACGATCCAGCCACCAGCCTCCTTCATGAAGGCGCCGACCCGTGCGGCCTCGCCGCTGATGACGAGACCGGTGACGTTGCCGCTCGTGAGCTTCTTGGCGACGGCGTCGAGGCCGGCCCAGTCCTTGGGGATGTCGGCGTCGGTCAGCCCAGCCTTGGCCCACAGGTCCGTGTTGATGACGAGGCCGAGGGTGGAGAAGTCCTTCGGGGCGCACTGGAGCTTGCCGTCGTGGGTGTAGGTCTTGACGAGGCTGTCGAGGAACCCGGCGTCCTTGACCTGGTCGCCGTAGGCGAAGAGGTTTCCGGCCTTGGCGAAGTCACCGACGCGCGAGGCGTCGGTGTAGAAGATGTCCGGCGGGTTGCCTCCGGCGAATCCCTGCCCGAGCTGCTGGTTGAGGTCCGAGGCCACGATGACCTCGGCCGTGTTGCCGGTCTTCTTGGCCCAGGCGTCTGCGGCGGCCTTGACGGCGTTCGTCTCGGCATCACCGGACGTGCCGATCATGATGCTGACCTTGGCCGGGCCGGTGGAGGCCTGTGGGGCCGCGGACTCCTCCTCGAATCCACCACCGCCGCAGGCGGTCAGGGACAGGACGACGCCGGCGGCGCAGACCAGGGCAGCGCGGGAGCGCCGGGCAGGGGTGGTTCTCATGACTTCTCCTGGGGGTGGGGGGCGGATGACTGTCGTAGGGTGCTGGCGCGCGGCAACAGGGTCGGCTCGAACATGAGCCCGTGATCGGGGCGGCGCTGGGTGGTGAGCTGGTTGTGGACCTGGGTGAGGAGTTGGCTGGCGATGGACCGGTAGGGCTGGGCGACGCTGGTGAGGTCGTGCGTCCGAGCCGTCTCGGAACCGTCGAACCCGACGACTCCCACGTCCCGACCGGGAACCAGTCCCCGTCGCAGCAGCACCTGCGTCACGCCGAGGGCGAGGACGTCCGAGGCGCACGCAATGGCGCCCCCGATGCCGACGTCGTCGACGAGGGGTTCTGCCGCTGCCATGGCCTTGGCGAGGTCCTGGATGGTGTTCCCCTCCGGGCCCTGGTGCGTCTGACCGTGACGGGTCACGGCCTCCGCCCACCCATTTCGTCGCTCGTCGCCCACGAGGGATCCCTGCGGCCAACCGAGATAGCCGATGCGCGAATATCCCTGTGAAACAAGGTGATCGACCGCGCCAGCGACTCCGTTGCGGCCATCGACGTCTGCCCAGGACGTGAAGCTCGGGTCATCCCACACCCGGCCGAATGACGCGAACGGGATGTCTCGCTCGAGCAGCCAGGCCGGTCGCGGGTCTCCGTGGTGGGTGTCCATGATGACGAAGGCGTCCACGAGCCGACTGCGCCACATCTCGCGATAGCGCTGCAGCGTCGGGTCCGGCCCGTCGGACCCGAACGTGACGATGTGGCAGTCGTGCTCGGGCGCAGCGATCGTGAGCGAAACGAGGAAGGGGGCCAAGGCGTCACTGAGGGCGTGGGCGCCGAGCCCGGTGAGTTCCATGCCCACGGCACCGGCCCGCTGACCCCGCAGCGACGTGGCGGCGGTGGAGGGGCGGTAGTCGAGGCGATCGATCTCTGCGTGGACTCGCTCGAGGGTGTCGGGTCGCACCCTCTCGGGGTGCTTGAGAGCGTTCGAAACGGTCTGACGGGAGACCTGCGCCGCCCGTGCGACGTCGAGGATCGTCGCGCGGCCGTGGCCCGACGGCATCGTTGCCATCTCGAACTCCTCACCAGTGGTCATGCTGAGCGAAAGGTGCTCTTGAACGTTCAACTCGCCTGTCGGGTGGTAATTTGAACCTTCAAGTCGATAGGGTCACCACTGTGACGTGCGCCACGTGGAGTGTCAAGAGATTGCAGGCAGCCGCCTTGGTGGTTGTCCCGGACGTGTGGGGAGGGGCGCGATGACGCGCTACCACCAGCCCTGGCTGCACGATCTCGAGATCGCCGTCCTCGGCAACGTCACGGCCCTGTCGGATCGGCTGGGTGACATGGGCGTGCCCGGCGCGGGCCTCTATGTCGACGACCGGCGTGTCCTGTCGCTCTGCAACCTCACGGTCGATGGGGAGCCCCCCACGTGGGTTGCCAGCGCCAGTGGTGGCTCGGTCACCCAGATCGCGACCCTGCTGAGGTCGCACGGCGACGAGGGCCCCGACCCCACGGTGGAGCTGCACCGGGTGCGTGAGCTGGTGGATCAGGGCCTGCATGAGCGGATTGTCGTGACCTCTCATGCGAGCGATCCGGTGGGGGCGCAGCTGAACCTGCTCCTGGCGTCGGACGGCGTCGACATCGCCGTCGTCAAGGGTGGTGGCGAGGGCCAGCCCGTGCCCGTCACGCTGGTCGACGGAGCTTTGGTGTGGCAGGAGGAGCGCCACGACATCCAAGTCCGCAGTGAGTCCGGATCCCCTGTGGCACAAGGGCATTCGGCTCTCTGGACGTGGGATGTGGTCGTCGCACAGGGCGAGACCATCACCCTGGAGTGGACCGTCGCCGTGTCCCGCCGTGAGGAGATCTCCTTCGGGGCCAATGCCGGGTACGACCTCGTCGACTGGTCAGGGGTCTCGGTGGACTGCGACGACGCGCGAGTCAAGCCGCTGATCGATCGGTCCCTGCTCGACCTCCGCGGTCTGCTGATGACCGATCCGCAAGCTCCTCAGGATGTCTTCACGGCGGCCGGAACCCCTTGGTATCTCACGCTGTTCGGTCGTGACTCGTTGTGGGCGGCGCGGTTCATGCTGCCCTTCGGGACCGACCTCGCCGGTGGGACGCTGCGCGCCCTCGCGCGCCGGCAGGGCACGCGTTCGAACGCCCTGACCGCCGAGGGTCCGGGCAAGATCTTGCACGAAGTGCGCCGGGCTGCCTACGTGGATCCCGTGAGCCACCTCTCGTTGCCTCCGGTCTATTTCGGGTCGGTCGACGCGACCCCGCTCTGGATTCAGCTCCTCCATGACGCGTGGCGTTGGGGGCTCGAAGAATCCACGGTCCGAGACCTGCGACTGAACCTCCTCGCCGCTCTGGGCTGGATGCGGGCGCAGGCCGACCGCGGAGACGGGCTGCTCAGCTATCTCGACGAGAGCGGCAGCGGGCTGGACAACCAGGGCTGGAAGGACTCCGGCGACTCGATGCGTCGACGCGACGGCTCCATCGCTCCCGCACCGATCGCGCTTGTCGAAACCCAGGCGTATGCCGTGTCCGCAGCTTGCGCTGCGGCGCACCTTCTCGAGGGCGTGTGGGGCGAGGACGGAGACGCATGGCGTGAGTGGGCCGAGGAGCTGAGCGATCGCATCCGCGAGAGGTTCTGGGTCAGTGACGCCGACGTGCGCCACCTCGCGATGGCGATCGATGGAGAGGGTCGTCGTGTCGACGGGGTGGGCAGCAACATGGGCCACGTCCTGGGCACGGGAGTCCTGAACGAGGCCGAGGCACGCAGGACCACCCATGTCCTCACCCGTCCGGACATGTTGGGATCAGGGGGGATTGGCACCCTCTCTCGTGACAATCCTGCCTACAACCCGGTGGGATATCACACCGGCTCGGTGTGGACCCACGACAACGCGATTGCTGCGCTGGGGCTGGGTCGCGACGGGTTCGCGGCGGAGGCTGCGCAGGTCCTCAAGGCCCTTGTCGGTGTCGGATCGAGCGTCGACAACCGGTGGCCGGAGCTCTATGGCGGCGAGTTGCTCATGGGAAAACCGGTCCCGTATCCCGCGTCCTGTCGCCCGCAGGCCTGGGCTGCCGCCAGCGCCGGAGCTCTGGTCGAAGTGGCTCTGGGGCTGGCTGCTGATGCTCCGCACCGCACACTGCACCTGTCGCCCATCGCACCCGCACCCTTCGGAGCCATGCGAGTGGCCGGTCTGCGCGTGGGTCAGACCCCTGTGCGGGTCGAGGTCAACGCGGTGGGCGAGGTTGTCGACGTCGACGCACCCGGACTCGACGTCATCGTGCGCTGAGGCAGATCGTCGTGCGCGAGTCGCACGACGTCGCCCACGACGACGACTGCTGGGGACTCGACACCGCGGAACAGCGCCAGATCGGCGATGTCGGCCAGCGTGCCGATCGTCACCCGCTGGGTCGGGAGGTAGCCGCGTTCGATGATGGCCACCGGGCAGTTCGCTGAGCGACCCTCTGCCACAAGGGCGTTCGCACTGGCACGAAGCGTGGACACGCCCATGAGGAGGACGAGGGTGTGGTCCGAACCCGGGGGCAGCGTCGGGATCTGCTCGTGGCCCGAGACCACGGTGAACGCCTTGGCGACACCGCGGTGGGTGAGGGGGATGCCTGCAGCGGCTGGCACGGAGACAGCGCTCGTGACGCCAGGAACGACTTCGACGGGTATGCCGTGTGCCTCGCACGCGAGACGTTCCTCCCCTCCGCGCCCCAGGACGTAGGGGTCGCCACCCTTGAGGCGGACGACGGCGTGCCCACGCTCGGCCTCCTCGACAAGGATCGCGTTGATGCGGTCCTGGGGGACCGGGTGGTGGCCGGTGGTCTTGCCGACGTCGATGATCCGGACCGACGCGGGAAGTCGCGACACGACGCCTCGGGGTGCGAGGCGGTCGACGACGACGACGTCTGCACTGGCGAGGAGCTCGTGACCGCGGACGGTGAGCAGACCGTCGTCTCCGGGGCCGCCACCGACGAGGGCGACCCAACCGGCGCCACGGGTGCGGTGACGGCGGAGGTCGAGGCCGCCGTTGCGCAGCGCGAGGTCGATGCCGTCACGCACCGTCGTCGCGAGCAAGGGGTCGCCACCGCCATGGACGGCGACGGTCACAGCGCCGTCGGGAGTGATGACGTGGGTGCGAGCGGGGATGCTCGCAGCGGTTGCCCGTGAGTCGGTGGCGTCGACGCACCACACCCTCAGCGCGTGTGAATCGCTGCTGATCGCAGTGTCGACGTCAGGATCGCCAGTGGCCGTGTGGACCAGCCAGGCTCCCTCGAGATCGGCTGGCCCCGCGTAGTCGCGCTGCAGCCACGTCACCCGTTCGGGGTGCTCCGCGAGGAGATCCTGAACCTCTTCGCAGACCCACGGGGAGACCAGTCGCACGACCGCACCCTCGTCGAGGAAGGCCCGGAGACGTCGACCCGTGACCGGCCCGCCACCGAAGACGGCGACGAGCCTGCCGGTCAGGTCGAGGACGACCGGCAGGGCGGACTTCAGATCTCCCATGCCTCATCACCCTCGGGCTGCGTCGGCGCATCCGCTGCGGTCGGCAAGGTCGCTCCCACCATGCCGGCAGCGACCGTGCGACCGTCGTGGGCGTCGATGAGGAGGAAGGACCCGCCCAGACGTGACGTCGAGTAGTTCTCGACGGGCACGGGACTCGCGAGGCGGAGCGTCACCAACCCGATGTCGTTGAGTGCCAGCACATCTGCGGGGTCCGACGTCATCGAGTCGAGGTCGAGGGCGCCGTCGATCGTGCGCACCGCAGACTGCACCGTGCGCGACCCGTGCTTGAGCAGGAGCCGCTGACCGGGGCGCAGGGGGGCGTCTCCGAGCCAGCACACGACGGCCTTGATGTCCTGGGTGGGCTCGGGAGCGTCCGCCACGGAGGAGATGACGTCTCCGCGAGAGATGTCGATCTCGTCGGCGAGGCGCAGGGTCACCGACTGGGGCGCGAACGCCTTGTCGAGGGTGCGGTCGCCCAGGTCGATCCCGGCGACCGTCGTGCGGCGCCCGGAGGGCAGGACCACGACCTCGTCACCCACACGTACGACGCCGGAGGCAACCTGACCGGCATACCCGCGGTAGTCGCGGTAGGCCTGGTCGCGCGCCGCACCCTGCGGGCGGATGACGAGCTGGACGGGGAGCCGGAAGGCCTCGTGGGACGGATCCTCCGACGGCGGCAGCTGCTCCAGGAGCTCGAGCAGGCTCGGCCCTGCGTACCAAGGTGTGCGTGCTGAGCGGGTCGCGATGTTGTCGCCGTCCAGGGCGCTCACAGGGATGGCGATGGCGTCCTCGACCCCCAGCTCACGGGCCACGGTCTGCACTTCGGCGTTGACCCGTTCGTAGACCTCCTGCGAGAAGTCGACGAGGTCAATCTTGTTGACGGCCACGATGACGTGCGGCACCCGCAGCAGGGCGGTCACGGCGAGGTGGCGTCGGGTCTGTTCGAGGACACCCTTGCGGGCGTCGACGAGGAGCACGACGACGTCGGCCGTCGAGCTGCCGGTGACGGTGTTGCGGGTGTACTGCACGTGGCCCGGGCAGTCGGCGAGGACGAAGGAGCGCTGGGCCGTCGCGAAGTAGCGGTAGGCGACGTCGATGGTGATGCCCTGCTCGCGCTCGGCGCGCAGGCCGTCGGTGAGTAGCGCGAGGTCGGCCGCCGTGAGTCCGCGATCGCGCGACACCCGCTCGACGGCCGCGAGCTGGTCGGACAGAACGGACTTGGTGTCGTGCAGCAGGCGACCGACGAGAGTGGACTTCCCGTCGTCGACGGAGCCAGCCGTCGCCAGGCGCAGAAGGGTTCCCCGGGTCGGGGCCGTCATGGTGGTGGCCATCAGAAGTAGCCCTCTTTCTTGCGGTCTTCCATGGCGGCCTCGGAGACCCGGTCATCGGCGCGGGTGGCCCCACGTTCGGTCAGGGTGGAGGCTGACACCTCGACGACGATCTCGGCGTTGGTGCGCGCCGGTGACTCCACGGCACCGGTGCAGGACATGTCGCCGACGGTGCGGTAGCGGACGAGCCGCGTCTCGACCGGCTCGTCGTCGCGCGGCTGGCTGTAGGGGCCGACCGAGAGCCACATGCCGTCGCGGCTGAAGACCTCGCGCTCGTGGGCGTAGTAGAGCGGGGCGAGTGGGATGTCCTCGCGCTCGATGTACTTCCAGACGTCGACCTCGGTCCAGTTGCTGATCGGGAAGGCGCGCACGTGCTCGCCGGGTCGGTGCCGCGGGTTGTAGAGGTTCCACAGCTCGGGGCGCTGGTTCTTGGGGTCCCACTGGCCGAACTCGTCACGCAGGGAGACGATCCGCTCCTTGGCGCGCGCCTTCTCCTCGTCGCGCCGTCCGCCGCCGAAGACACCGTCGAAGCGGTGCTCGTTGATGGCGTCGAGCAGGGGCACGGTCTGCAGGGCGTTGCGCAGACCATCGGCGCGCTCGCGCAGACGACCGTCGTCGAGGTAGTCCTGCACGCTGGCAACCTCGAGCCGCAGTCCGAGTCGCTCGACCGTCTCGTCGCGGTAGGCCAGCACCTCGGGGAAGTTGTGGCCGGTGTCGACGTGGAGCACGGGGAAGGGGATCGGTGCCGGCCAGAAGGCCTTCGCCGCGAGGTGCAGCATGATGACGGAGTCCTTGCCACCGCTGAAGAGCAGCACGGGGCGCTCGAGCTCGCCGACGACCTCACGGATGATGAGGATGGCCTCGGCCTCGAGGGCGTCGAGCTGGCTCAGGACGTGCACGTCGGGGCTGACGGCCGGTTCGGCGGCATCGGCGCCCGTGTCGGTTGTGGCGTCGATGATGGAGGCGCTCATGTGTGGATCCCGCATTCGGTCTTGGAGAGTCCGGCCCAGCGGCCTGATCGCGGGTCCTCGCCGGGTGCGACACGCTTCGTGCACGGCTCGCAGCCGATCGATGGATAGCCGTCGGAGAGAAGGAGATTGATGGGCACGCCGTTGTCGAGGGCGTAGTCCGTGACGTCATCGAGGGACCACGTCACCAAAGGGTTGATCTTCACGAGGCCGTGCTTCTCGTCAAAGGTGACGAGCGGGGTCTCGGTCCGGGTCGGCGCCTCGTCGCGACGCACCCCGGTCACCCACGCCTCGTAGCCAGCGAGGGTGCGGCCCAGCGGCTCCATCTTGCGCATGGCGCAGCAGGAGGCCGGGTCGCGCTCATACAGACGAGCACCGAACTTGGCATCCTGCTCGGCGACGGTCAGCTCAGGGAGCACGTCGACGACGTTGACGTCGAGCTCGTCAGCCACCCGGGCACGAGTGCCGATGGTGTCGGAGAAGTGATAGCCCGTCTCGAGGAAGAGGACGTCCACGCCGGGAGCGCTCTGCGAGATCAGGTGCGGGAGAACGCCTTCGGCCATGCTGCAGGCCACGGCGAGAGTTCCGGGGAAGTTCTCGGCGGCCCAACGCGCCACTCCGACTGCGTCGGCGTCGTCGAGCAGGGCGCCCTCGGCGGCGAGAGCGCGGAGCTCCTCCTCGCTGCGCTTGGTGCTGCGGGTGGTCAGGGGGCTCATGTCAGCTCCTCGTCCGTGACTCGGTGTGCCCAGGCGGCGAAGGACTCGCCGTCGGTCTGCTGATCCAGGAAGCGGCGGGTGATGCGCTCGACGTAGTCGGCGAGGTCGGTCGCCTCGATCTTGAGGCCACGAACGGTGCGGCCCAGTCCGGCCTCGTCGCGCTCAGGGGAGGCGAGGCCGCCGCCGAGGTGGACCTGGAAGCCGGGCACGTGCTCGCCGGCATCGTTGGTCGTGATGAGCCCCTTGAGCCCGATGTCGGCCGTCTGGATGCGGGCGCACGAGTTCGGGCAACCGTTGACGTGCAGCGAGATCGGGGTGTCGAGCTCGACTCCGGCAAGGCGCTCCTCGAGCTCTGCGATGACGGCGGTCGCCGTGTCCTTGGTGTCGACGATCGCGAGCTTGCAGTACTCGATGCCGGTGCAGGCCATCGTCGAGCGACGGAACGGGCTGGGTGTCGCGGTGAGCCCGAGCTCCTCGAGGCCGGCCGTGAGCTCGTCCACGCCCTCCTTGGGGATACCGAGGACGACGAGCTTCTGGTGGGCGGTGAGTCGCACACCGTCGCCTCCCACGCGCTCGATGAGGTCGCCGAGCCGGCTGAGGATGGTGCCACTCACGCGGCCGACGATCGGCGCGGCTCCAACATAGAAGCGGCCGTCCTTCTGGGGGTGGACGCCGACGTGGTCGCCGGGACCCTTGGCGGGCGCGGGGGCCGGGCCATCGGGCAACGTGCGGCCGAGGTACTCGGTCTCGAGGATCTCGCGGAACTTCTCGGGACCCCACTCTGCGAGCAGGAACTTCAGGCGCGCCTTGGTGCGCATCCGGCGGTAGCCGTAGTCGCGGAAGATCTGGATGACGCCGTGCCACACGTCAGGCGCATCGGCCTCGGACACGAAGACGCCGAGTCGCTCGGCGAGCCGCGGTGCGGTCGACAGGGCGCCGCCGACCCAGAGGTCGTAGCCGACCCCGAGTTCGGGGTGCACGACACCGACGAGCGAGATGTCGTTGATCTCGTGGACGACGTCCTGGCTGGGGTGGCCGGTGATCGCCGTCTTGAACTTGCGCGGCAGGTTGGACAGTTCCGGGTCGCCGAGCCACCGGTCGGTGATGACGCGGATGAGCTCGGTGGGGTCGATGATCTCGTCGGCCGCGACGCCGGCCACGGGGCTGCCGAGGAAGGCGCGGGGGGTGTCGCCGCAGGCCTCCGTCGTCTGCAGGCCGACCTCCTCGAGGCGCCGCCAGATCTCGGGCACGCTCTCGATGGCGATCCAGTGGTACTGGATGTTCTGCCGGTCGCTGATGTCGGCGCTCTCGCGAGCGAAGTCGGTCGAGATGCCACCGAGGACGCGCAGCTGGTCGGGGGAGAGGACCTGGCCGTCGGTGCGCACGCGGAGCATGAAGAACTTGTCCTCGAGCTCGTGGGGCTCGAGCGAGGCGGTCTGCCCGCCATCGATGCCGGGCTTGCGCTGGGTGTAGAGGCCCCACCAACGGAAACGGCCGTGCAGGTCGTCGCCCGGAATGGCGTCGAAGCCGTCGCGGGCATAGATCGTCTCGATGCGCTCCCGGACGTTGAGGCCGTTGTCCTGCGCCTTGAACGTCTCGTTGGGGTTGAGCGGCTCACGGCCGTCGACGGCCCACTGACCGTTGGACCGGCCGGTGCGCGGCGGCCGCAGTGCGCGGCTGCCGGAGGCGACGCTCGTCATGGATCCTCGTTCCTCAATGGGTGGCAATGCTGATGGAAAGCATAAGCGTGGGTTATGAGGGGTTCGGCGTCCGGTCCACGATGTGACCGTCGGTGGGGGATCTGAGGGAGGGCTATCATCGAACGTATGTTCGACACCTCCGCACGGCCGCCCCTGCGCCGTGCGGCGAGCCCCGGAGCGCCGGGCGGGTCCGGTCGACCCGGCCCACCCGGCTGGCCCGATCGCGTGCCGCCACCCGAGGCGCCGGGTTGGCAGGTGCCCGCCGTCGGCTGGCTGCTCGATCACTGTCCTTCGGACTACCGCATGTATGCCGTGTGGCGCCACCATCCGATCGCCCTCGCCTGGGTGACCACGCACCACCTGGACGGACAGCTGGGAGCCATGCGGACGGCATACCGGGGTCTGCGTGTTGATCTTGCCGACCACGTCGAACCCGAAGGGATCGCCGCCTCGCTCGCGGCCCTCGAGGCCGAGGGGGCGCGGCTGCTCGCGGCCCGGCGCGCAGCCGGGTTGCTGCTCGAGGCGATGCAGGGGCATGCCTTCGTCCCACGACTGTGACGGGGTTTCTTGACCGAGGTATACGTTCAGTAAGGAGTTGATCAAGACTCTCCACTTCGGCGCCGCCGAGGGCTTTGATGAGCCAGTCACGTGACATCGCGTCACGTTTCTCGACTCACGACAAGGAAGTCCCCATGCGTCGATCGCTCTCCGCCCTCGCGTGCCTGGCCGCTGGTTCGGCCGTCATCGCTGCCGCCGTGCCCGCCTCCGCCCGCCCTGCCGACCCCGTCGGTCCGCTCCGCCAGCTCGACGTGTCCTCTGTCGGCGCGGCCGCAGAGCAGGCCGTGCGATCGGCTCCCGGACTTGTCCGACTGTCCGCCGCGGAGGACCTCGTGGCGACCTCGGCCATCGGTGAGAGCTCGGGCGCACGCCACGTGCGCATGGACCGGACCTATCGCGGCCTTCCCGTCCTCGGCGGCGACCTCGTCGCCCACCTGCGCTCGGACGGCGCCGTCGACTCGGTGAGCCAGACGCTGCGCGCACCGCTCTCGGTCGCGACGGCGCCCACGATCAGCGCCGCCCGTGCCGCGATCGCCACCCGCGCCACCCTTCCGGCCGGCGTCAGCGTCGACAGGACGGCCCCGACCCTCGCGATCGACGCCACCGACGGCACACCACGCCTCGTGTGGGATGTGCGCAGCAGCGGCGTCCGCGCCAGCGGTACCCCCAGCCGGCTGCACACCTGGGTCGATGCCGGCTCCGGCAAGGTCGTCAACTCGGCCGACGAGATCCACGAGGCTGACGGCACGGGCTCCTCCCTCTACAGCGGGACGGTCGGCATCCAGACCACCCTGTCCGGGTCGACCTACCAGCTCAAGGACGCCACCCGCGGCAACTCGCAGATCGGCGACATGGCCAACAAGGAGGACAGCATCCTGTGCACCCTCCTCCAGATCGGCTGCACCACCGGCACCCTCTACACCGATGCCGACAACGCCTGGGGCAACGGCACCAACGCCAACCGTCAGACCGCAGCGGTCGACGCGGCCTACGGGCAGGCCCGCACCTGGGACTACTTCAAGAACGCCCACGGGCGCAACGGCATCTGGAACACCGGCCAGGGTTCGCCGAGCCGCGTCCACTACGGCAGCGGCTACGTCAACGCGTTCTGGGACGGCAAGCAGATGACCTACGGCGACGGTGACGGCACCTCGTTCGGTCCGCTCGTCTCCCTCGACGTCGCCGGGCACGAGATGAGCCACGGGGTCACCGAGAACTCGGCGAACCTCACCTACTCCAAGGAGTCCGGTGGACTCAACGAGTCCACGAGCGACATCTTCGGGTCGATGGTCGAGTTCAGCGCCAACAACGCGAGCGACCCGGGCGACTACCTCATCGGTGAGGAGTTCGACCTCGCCAAGGGACTCGGCTTCCGCCGCATGGACAACCCCAGCTCGGACGGCAAGTCGGTCAACTGCTGGAGCTCGTCGGTGGCCAACCTCGACGTCCACTACTCGTCCGGTGTGGGCAACCACTTCTTCTATCTCCTCGCCGAGGGTTCGGGCGCCAAGACCATCGGCGGCAAGGCGCACAACTCGACGACGTGCAACGGCTCGACGATCGCCGGCATCGGACGCGATGCGGCGGCCAAGATCTGGTACCGCGCACTCACCGTCTACATGACGTCGTCGACGAACTACTCCGGTGCCCGCGCCGCGACGGTCAAGGCGGCCGGCGACCTCTACGGCGCCGCGTCGACCCAGGCCACGACGGTCGCGAAGACCTGGGACGCCGTCTCGGTGAAGTAGGTCACGAACTGGAGGGGCGTTCACGGGTCCCACACCTCGAGGAGAGGTGTGGGGCCCGTGAACGTTGTGTGAGGGGTGCGGTGCAGATGCCGTGGGGAAGATGCGGCGCGCACGAGAGCACCTAGACTCTTGCGGATGGACATCGGCACCGAGAAGGAGAGCGCGTGAGCGTGTTGGAGCGCATCCAGGGACCTGAGGACCTCAAGGCCCTGAGCCGCCCCGAGCTGGCGACGTTGGCGCAGGAGATTCGCACCTTCCTCGTCGACGAGGTCTCGCGCACCGGTGGCCACCTCGGACCCAACCTCGGCGTCGTCGAGCTGACCATCGCGATCCACCGGGTCTTCGACAGTCCGCGCGACGCGGTCGTCTTCGACACGGGACACCAGTCCTACGTCCACAAGCTCCTCACTGGTCGCCACGACTTCACATCGCTGCGCAAGCAGGGTGGGCTGTCGGGCTACCCGAGCCGGGCCGAGTCAGAGCACGACGTCGTCGAGAGCTCCCACGCATCGAGCTCGCTGTCGTGGGCCCACGGCATCGCGGCGGGACGCGTCGTCGCAGGCGAGCGCGACCGGCACACCGTCGCTGTGATCGGTGACGGGGCACTCACCGGCGGCATGGCCTGGGAAGCCATCAACAACATCGCGGCCGAGAAGGACCTGCCGCTCGTCATCGTCGTCAACGACAACGAGCGCTCCTACGCCCCGACGCGCGGCGGACTCGCCGACCACCTGGCCACCCTGCGCACGACGCGCGGCTACGAGCGGTTCCTCGACTGGGGCAAGTCCGCGCTGCACCGCACGCCCGTCGTCGGGGGAGCGATGTACGAAACGCTCCACGGTGTGAAGAAGGGCATCAAGGACATCGTGGCGCCGCAGGGACTCTTCGAGGACCTCGGCCTCAAGTACGTCGGGCCCGTCGACGGTCATGACGAGGCCGCGCTCGAGCAGACGCTCCGGCGCGCCAAGGCCTTTGGCGGGCCGGTGCTCGTCCACGTCATCACCCAGAAGGGCAAGGGCTACGAGCCGGCCATCAACGACGAGAGCGACCAGTTCCACGCCGTCGGTGTCATCAACCCCGAGACCGGCCTGCCGCTCGAGATCTCCGGACGCAGCTGGACCGACGAGTTCAGTGACGCCCTCGTCGAGCTGGGGGAGGAGCGCGACGACATCGTCGCGATCACCGCCGCCATGATGATCCCGGTCGGGCTCGATGCGTTCTCGAAGCGCTTTCCTGATCGGACTTTCGATGTCGGCATTGCCGAGCAGCACGCCACCACGATGGCTGCGGGACTGGCGTATGCCGGCCTGCATCCGGTTGTCGCGATCTACGCGACGTTCCTGAACCGCGCCTTCGACCAGCTGCTCATGGACTGCGCGCTGCACAAGGCCGGCGTGACGTTCGTGCTCGACCGCTCCGGTGTCACCGGGCCCGACGGCGCCTCGCACCACGGCATGTGGGACATGTCGATCGCCGGGATCGTGCCGGGGCTGCACCTCGCCGCGCCCCGCGACGGCCACCAGATCCCGATCGCGTTGCGCGCTGCCGTCGACATCTCCGATGCGCCGTCGGTCATCCGCTTCCCCAAGGGCTCGGTCTCCGACCCCATCGAGGCCGTGCGGTCCACTGACGGTGTCGACGTGTTGGTCGAGCCGGACGCGAGCGACGCCGAGGTCGACCTGCTGCTCGTTGGTGTCGGGTCCATGGTCGCGACTGCTCTCACGGTCGCCGAGAAGCTCGCCGCCGAGGGGCTGCGCGTGCGCGTCGTCGACCCGGTCTGGGCGCTGCCGGTCAACCCGGCTGTCGGTGAGCTGGCCCGCTCGGCACGCCGCACCGCCGTCCTCGAGGACAACTCCGTTGCTGGCGGCGTCGGGTCGCACATCATGAAGTCGTTGCGCGACAGCGGAATTGACTCACCAATTGATCTCTTCGGCCTGCCGCGTGAGTTCCTTGACCACGGGTCGCGTGGCCAGGTCCTCGACCGCGTCGGCCTCACGCCCGACGCCATCTCGACCAAGCTCCTCGACTCCCTGCGCTGACGACTCGGCCTCGTGCCCCGTACGGACACACGGGGCAACGAGTTCTGTGGTTCCGGAACCCATGTGTGAACGCCACTGTCCGGCATACCGTTTGAGGCACTGGGGTGGCACTCGGCGACCCGGGAACGGAAGGGGAACCACGTGAGAGTCGAACCGTCGTTCAGCGTCGAGGTCTCGTCCGGCACCCTTGCGGTCCACGACCTCATCCCTGGCGCCTTCTCACCGGGCGCCCCGGTCGTCCTCGCTCTCCACGGCATCACCGCCAACGGGCTGGCGTGGCAGGTCCTCGCCGACGAGCTCGTTCGCCGACATGGCGCGGGTGCCGTCAGGCTGCTCGCGCCGGACCTGCGCGGTCGGGCCGCGAGCCGTGACGTTCCGGGCCCCTACGGCATCGGCATCCACGCCGCCGACGCCCTCGCCGTCGCGTCGGCCTTTGGCGGTCGGCCCATCCTCGTCGGGCACTCGATGGGAGCCTTCGTGGCGGCGGTGGCTGCTGCCAGCGAGCCGGAGCGCTTCCACTCGGTCGTCCTCGTCGACGGCGGTCTCGGGTTTCCCGTGCCCGCGACGATGTCCGTCGATGACGCCCTGTCGAGCGTCATCGGGCCTGCCATGACCCGGCTGTCGATGGTCTTCGACTCGCCCGAGGACCACCTCGCGTTCTGGCGTCGGCACCCAGCGGTCGGACCGTTGCTCGCGGGACCGGGTGGACTGTGGCTGCGCCGCTACCTCGACCACGACCTCATCGAGACCGAGCAGGGCTGGCGGTCGAGCTGCGTGCTCGACGCCGTGCGTGCCGACGGCCGCGACGTCCTCGCTGATCCCACGACCCTGGCCGCCGTCGGCGCAGCGGTGGGCTCGGGCGTCGACGTGGAACTGCTGTGGGCGCAGCGCGGCCTGCTCGACGAACCTCAGGGCCTCTACGACGAGGCACGGCTCGCTGCTCTCGACCTGCCGTCAGGTCTGCGCACCACTGCGGTGCCCGACACCAACCACTACTCGATCATCCTCGACACGGCGCCGATCCAGACACTGGCCAACGTGATCGACCGTCAGCTCGCCTGACCGCACGCGTCACGACGAAACGTGATGCGTCGCCATACCTTCGGCGTATGCCGTGTGGTCGCTTGTCTCGGGCCTCTCGGTCGGCGGGTGTCAGAGGCTTCTGATGGACTCTTTGGGTGGGTGGCCAGCAGTGGAGCGGGCGGCCGATTCAGCCCTGTTTGCGGACGCCGCCAGATGACGAGTTCCGCTGCGCTGCAGGCGAATTCGCGTGTGGATAAACCTTTGAGTGTCAGCGAACAGGTGTACGATGAGAGGTATGGAGGGGACACCAGCACTGGCCGGGCCTGAGGTTCAGGTCCGCTCCTTCCTGTCCTCGTTGGGCACGGTCGAACCCGAGGGTTTGACCGAGGCGGAGCGGGTCGCGGTGGTGTCGGCGCTGGAGGCGTTGAAGGGTGCCGCGGCTGCGGCGCAGGCTCGCGTCACTGCCGCCGCGGTAGTGGATCGGGAAGCATTGGGTGAGGACTCCCGCAGTGTCCGGGCGGACCTTGCCTTGGCTCGGAAGTGTTCGCCGACATTGGCGGATCAGCACGTTGGTGTTGCCAAGGCACTGATGTCTGAGATGCCCGAGACGATGGCGGCGTTGACGAGTGGTGAGTTGAGCGAGAAGCGGGCGGGGATTCTCGTGCGGGAGACCGCCTGCCTGAGTGCTGAGCACCGGGCCGAGGTCGACAAGCAGTTGGCCGCAACGATGACGTCGCTGGGTGACAAAGCCCTTGCCGGTGCTGCCCGTCGGGCTGGTGCCGCGTTGGATGCGGAGTCGTTGGCTGAGCGGAACCGTCGCGCGGTCGCGAGTCGCCGCATGAGTGTTCGTCCGGCCGTGGACGGTATGGCGTGGTTGTCGATCCTGGGTCCAGTGAAGGACGTCATCGGCGCCCACGTCGCCCTGACCGCTGAAGAAGTTCGCCGTCACGTCATCGACCCCACCCTGTCCCCCGACCAATGGGAAGCTGCCGTGGCCGCGGCGAAGGCGGACGACCGCGGCAAGGGTGCTTGGCTCGCGGACCGCGCCCTGGAGTTGCTGTCCGGTCGGGCGAAGGGTCAGCCGCAACCGGTCGAGGTCAACCTCGTCATGACCGACAAAGTGTTGCTCCCGGCAGCGTTCGGCGGTCTAGCGCCCGCCGACGACGTTGCCGTCATCCCCGGCTGGGGTCCGATCTCTGGCGAGGAAGCTCGAGCGCACATCGCCGACCTGCTGAACCACGGCAATGACACCAACGGCGACACGACGAGCGGCACCGGCGCCGTTGGTGACGGTGGCGCGTTTGTGTGGCTGCGGCGCCTGTTCACCGACCCCACGGGGCGTGACCTCGTCGCCCTCGACTCCACCCGACGCCGCTTCCACGGCGGCCTGCGCAAATTCCTGCAACTGCGCGACCCCACCTGCCGCGTCCCGTGGTGCGACGCCCCAGCCATCGAAGCCGACCACGTCCAACCCGTCCACGACGGCGGCACCACGACCGGAGCCAACGCCAGCGGCCTGTGCAAACGCCACAACCAGATCAAGGAAGAAGTCGGCTGGTACTTCACCGTGCGCTCGACCGGCCTCGACGGGACGGGACCACACGGCATACGCATCACAACCCCCACCGGCCGAGTCCATGACTCGACGGCACCACCCATCCTCGGCGAAGGATGGCTGGGCACGACGCCCGATCCTGACCCCCCGTTCATGGAGCTGGATGAGGAGCAGGAACGATTCGCGGAAGAGTTCGGTGCGTGGCTCGAGCACGCGCAGGAGGGCCACTGTTGGGCTGCATGAACGGTCAGGGGCGTCCGGTCACGACGCGCTGGCGGCCTTGACGAGCGCACCGACACCAGCGCTTCTCAGCCGGCGGCCACGAGGTGTCGCAGCCGCAGCGCCAGCTGGAGCTCGAGCGCGCGCTCGGGTGACTGCCAGCCGTCGCCCACGAGGCGGGTGATGCGCTCAAGTCTCTGGGCCACGGTGTTCGTGTGGACGTGCAGGCGCGTGGCCGCATGCCGTGGGCTGGCTCCGGCCAGGAAGTAGGCCTCGAGCGTGCCCACGAGGTCGGTGCCCCGTGACATGTCGTAGTCGTGCAGTGGACCAAGAACAGAGTGCACGTATGCCGTGACTTCCGGTTGGGTGCCCACGATGAGTCCCGCGAAACCCAGGTCAGCGGCGGCCGCGCCATCGCCGCGGCGCCCGAGTGCGACGAGCGCCTCGGCCGTGCGGACGGCCTCGGTGTGTGCCGCCGCGAGGTCGGTCCCCAGGGTTCCTCCCGCCTCACTCACGGGACCGGCCGCACCCACGGTGACGATCTGGTTGCGCGACAGGCGCTGGGCCAGATCGGTTGCGGCAGAGCCGGGTTCGACGCCGGGCAGGAGAGCCACAACATGCCCCTCGACCTCCCCGACGAGGCCGACGCCGCCCAGTGCGGCGTTGACCGCCAGCACGAGGGATCGAGCCGTCGCCGCCTCGGTCCCGAGCACAGCGAGCAGGCAGGAGGGTTCGCGCAGGTCGAGGCCGAGCGAACGAGCCGCCGGGAGCAGCAGGCCAAGATCGGCGTGGCCGCTGACGAGGCCCGAGACGAGGTCGGTGCGCTGTTGCTGGCGGGTCTCGGCACGGTTGCGCTCACCGAGAAGGACGAGCGCGGTGACCACGGCGGCACGCTCGACGGTCCGCTCGTCGGAGTCATCCATGGACGAGACCTCGCCGATGACGAGCGAGCCCAGTGGCTCTCCGGCCGCAGCGATGCCGATGGCCCACGCGTCACCGACGCGGGACAGTCGCCCACCCTCGACGCCCCCCTCGAGTTGGGCGGTGAGATCGGTCAACGCCTCGCCACTGGGCGGGGACTCGCCCGCGATGCTGCGCGGCATCCCCTCGAGGTCGAGCAGGAGGGCCCATCCGCCGAGGAGCTGAGTCAGGGACTCGGTGAGGTCATCGACCCCACCGCCCTCGAGGACGATCTCAGCGAACCGGTCGTGTGCCGCGGCCGCGCGCTCGATGCCGGCGGCGTAGTGGCTCACGCGGTCAGTGGCGTTGGAGAGGGCGGCCAAAGTGCGGGTGGCCTCCTCGACCGCCCGCACCTGGACGATCGTCACGGCCGCCAATGCCGCGAGTGAACCGAGGAGGGCGACCTCGTCGTGGGTGAAGGGTCGCGGGGTGCGGTTGGAGGCGAACAGCACCCCGACGAACTCGTCCTTGACGAGCAGGGGAGTGCCACAGATGGCGACGAGGCCCTCGTCACCGACCGCGCCATCGATGGAGTGGGTGTGGCGAAAGCGAGCATCCGCGAAGTAGTCGGCGGTCCAGTAGGGCTTGTGCGACTGTGCGACGAGTCCTCCGAGGCCTGCGCCGAACGCCAGCCGCACGACCTGGAACTGCGCCGAGACCGAGCCAGCGGTCGCCCGCATGTAGGTGTCGCCACGCTCGTGGTCAAAGAGAGTCAGGTAGGCGACGTCGGTGCCCATGAGGGTGCGGGCGCGCCGGACGATGGCGTCGAGCACGACCGAGGGGTCGCTCATCGAGGCCAGCTCGCCGGCCGTGTCGACGAGAGCCGCCAGCTGCTGTTCGCGGCGGCGCTGCACATCGAAGGCGCCGCTGATCCTGATGGCGAGGTCCCGGGCGTGGGGATCGACGTCGAGGGAGGCCAGGTCGCCTGCGGACGCCCCGGAGGCGAGCATCTCGAGCAGGCGGGTGCCCACGTCCACGTCATCGTGCATGTGACCGATCCTAGGCCGCCCACCCAGCCACCGTATGGGCCGTTGCACCATGAGAAGGGGCAGACCATGGTGCCCCGCGCCATGTGAGCCCTCCCCGGTCCGTCCTAGGGTGATGCCTCATCGCCTGCAGACGTCCTGCACCGCGGAGCACAAGGAGGTGCTGGTGAGCGCGAGCCCATCGACCACGGAATCCAGCTCGACGTCCCGTCCGTCGTCGCCGATTCTGCGGACTGTCGACCTGACGAAGGACTTCAGGGGCTTCACTGCCGTCAACGCGGTGAACCTCGACGTCGCGGAGGGCACGATCCACGCGCTCGTCGGCCCCAACGGTGCGGGCAAGACCACGCTCTTCAATTTGCTCACCGGCTTCCTCACGCCGACGTCGGGGCAGATCCTCCTGAGGGGCGACGACATCGCCGGGAAGCAGCCCGAGCAGATCGCCCACCTCGGCGTCGCCCGCTCCTTCCAGATCACCAGCCTGTTCGACGAGATGACCCTTCTCGAGCACCTCGAGCTCGCCCTCGCCTCACCGACCGGGATCGGCTACCGGTTCTGGACCTCGCGCAAGCGGCTTGGTGCCTTCCGCGAACGCTCGATGGAGCTGCTCGGAGAGGTCGGCCTCGCCGACCGCAGCGGCCAACGAGCCGGCTCCCTCGCCTACGGCCAGAAGCGCGCTCTCGAGATCGCCCTGGCGCTGGCTCTCGATCCGTCCTTGCTCCTCCTCGACGAGCCCACCGCAGGCATGGGTCTCGAGGACGTCGACCGGACCATTGCCCTCGTCAGATCAGTCTCCGACGGACGCACGGTCGTCTTCGTCGACCACAACATGCACGTCGTGGGCTCGCTCGCCGACAACGTCACCGTCCTCCAGTCGGGCGAGGTCCTCGCAGAGGGGACCTACGACGAGGTGCGGGTCGACGAAAAGGTCATCACGGCATACCTCGGAGAGGCTGGAGACACCCATGAGTGACACCTTGCTCAAGGTCGACAACCTCTCGGCGTTCTATGGCGAGGCGCAGGTGTTGCGTGACGTCTCCATCGACGTCGCACCCGGTGAGGTCGTCACGCTCGTCGGCCGCAACGGAGCCGGCAAGACGACCCTGCTGCGCTCGATCATGGGGCTGCACAAGGGAACTCGCGGCTCGATCGCCTTCGCGGGGAGCAGCCTCGACGGCAAGTCCGCCGACAAGCGCGCCCGTCTCGGACTCGGGTGGGTCCCGGACGACCGCGGGATCTACGCCACCCTCACCGTCGCCGAGAACCTCAGCCTCCCGCCCGTCGTCGACAAGGCGGCAGCGTGGAGCCTGGACAAGATCTACGAGCAGTTCCCGGTCCTGCGCGAACGCCGTGACTTCCCGGGCACCAAGCTCTCCGGCGGTGAGCAGCAGATGCTCGCGATGGCTCGCCCGCTCCGGGCGGGGTCGCGACTCCTGCTCCTCGACGAGCCGAGCGAGGGACTCGCGCCGGTGATCGTCAACCAGATCGGCCAGATCATCCGTGACATCAAGGCCCAGGGCGTCGCGGTCCTCCTCGTCGAGCAGAACGTGAAGTTCGCGTCGACCGTGGCCGACCGCCACAACCTCCTCGCCCAGGGCGAGGTCGTCGAGAGTCTCGACAACGCCGAGTTCCAGTCCCGCACAGCGGAACTGCTCCAGCACCTCGGCATGTAGCCGAGACCACTCCAACGCTCTCGATCCAAGAGCACTGCACCAACACAGAACCGCACCAGGACACGGACCGCCGGGCACGGCATACACACCCCAGGAGGGGAACATGCGAAACACCAAGATGATCAGCCTTGCGGCCATGGTGGCCAGCTCAGGTCTGCTGCTCACCGCGTGCGGCAGCGCAGGCGGCGGCCCATCGAGCGCCAGCGGCAAGATCAGCGACGACAAGATCGTCCTCGCCGTCCTCAACGACCAGTCCGGTGTCTACAAGGACCTCTCCGGCACCAACTCGGTCGAGGCCGTGAAGATGGCCGTCGAGGACTGGAAGGCCGCCCACAAGGACGATGCGGTGACCAAGAACATCGAGGTCGTCACGGCCGACCACCAGAACAAGCCCGACATCGCCAACACCAAGGCGCAGGAGCTCTACGACCGGCAGAAGGCCGACATCATCCTTGACGTCCCGACCTCGTCCGCGGCCCTCGCCGTCGCGACGCAGGCCAAGGCGAAGAAGAAGGTCTACATCAACATCGGCGCCGGGACGACCGCCCTCACGGGGGCGCAGTGCAACAAGTACACGTTCCACTGGGCCTACGACACCTACATGCTCGCCAAGGGCACGGGTGGCACGCTCACCAAGGATGGTGGCAAGAAGTGGAACGTCGTCTACCCCGACTACGCCTTCGGTCAGGACATGACCAAGTCGTTCGAGGGCCAGATCTCCTCCGCCGGCGGTGCGATCGGCCAGAAGGTCCCGACGCCGTTCCCCAACGACAACTTCGCGACCTACATCACCAAGGCCGCGGCAGACAAGCCTGACGTCATCGGCACGATGCACGCGGGCGGCGACCTCATCAACTTCGTCAAGCAGTACAACCAGGCCGGGATCAGCGACCAGATCAAGCTCGCCGTCGGTCTGATGTTCATCACCGACATCCACAGCCTCGGTGCCGAGCAGTTCAAGGGCGTCACGTTCACCGACGCCTGGTACTGGAACTTCGATGACCAGAACCGTAAGTGGGCCGACAAGTTCCAGGCCAAGACGAAGACGCGCCCGTCATTCGCCCACGCTGCGAACTACTCGGCGGCCTACAACTACCTCGAGGCCGTCCAGGAAGCCGGGTCCGACACCGGTGACGACGTCGTCGCCAAGCTCGAGGGCAAGAAGATCAACGACTTCTTCCTGCGCAACGGTGAGGTCCGCGCGGCCGACCACCGCGTCATCCACGACGCCTACCTCGCCGAGGTCAAGCCGCAGTCCGAGGTCACGGAGGAATGGGACCTCGAGAAGATCGTCGCCACCATCCCCGCGGCCGAAGCCTTCAGGCCGGCCGCCGAGTCCGGCTGCTCGATGTGACGTCCCGATTCCCTTCGTCCAACAGAGGTCACTGATTCAGCGATGAGTGCATTCATCCAGTACACGCTCCAGGGTCTGGCGACGGGCGGCTTCTATGCCCTCGCCGCCCTGGGGCTGGCGGTCATCTTCGGTGTCATGGGGGTGGTCAACTTCAGCCACGGCGCCATGTACATGCTCGGCGCGGTCGGGTCGGCCGTGCTCCTCGACGTCGCGGACGTCCCCTTCTGGGGTGCCCTCGTCATCATCCCGATCCTGTTGTTCCTCTTCGGGATCCTCGTCGAGCGACTGCTGGTGAGGTGGTTGTTGGGGCTCGATCCGCTCTACAACTTCCTGCTCACCTTCGGCCTGACGCTGCTCATCGTCGACCTGGTCAAGAGGCGCTACGGCGTCTCCGGGTTGCCGTACGAGCTGCCGGCAGGACTTGAGGGTCGGGTGAGCGTCGGCGGGCTGAGCCTGTCGAGTTACCAGCTGTTCGCGGCGTTCTTCTCGGTGGTCCTCTGTGTCGCCGTGTGGATGCTCCTCACCAAGACGCGCATCGGCATGATCGTGCGGGCCTCGACCGAGGACGCCGAGCGCACCCGCGCCCTGGGCATCAACGTCGGCCGCTGGGTGACTCCGGTGTTCGGCTTCGGGATCGCGCTGGCCGGTGTGGCCGGTGTGCTCGCTGCTCCGTTCCGCGCCATCACTGCCGACATGGGCAGCAACTTCATCATCATCCTGTTTGCCGTCGTCGTCATCGGCGGGCTCGGCTCGATCCTCGGCGCTGTCGTCGCCGGGTTCCTCGTCGGGCTCGTCGAGGCGTACGGCCAGGCCTACGCACCGTCCTACGCGCAGGTCCTCATCTTCGTCCTCATGGCAGCGGTCGTCCTCGTCCGCCCGGCAGGACTCTTCGGCCGCGAGGAGGCCTCATGAGTGCCCAGCTCACCGAGACGACGCGGGTCGAGACGGCTGCATCGGCCGCACCCGACCGCAAGCTCAACCCGTTCGTGCGGGCCGGCATGCTCGTCGTCGCACTGCTCGTCATCCTCGCCCTGCCCTGGTACATCTACCCGCCCGTGGCCATGGACATCATGGCGTGGGGACTGTTCGCGATCTCCGTCGACCTGCTGCTCGGCTTCACCGGGTTGCTGAGCTTCGGGCACGCGATGTTCTGGGGCACGTCGGCCTACGTCACGGGACTCATCGCCACGCGTTCCGGACTGCCCTTCCCCGTCGCGATCCTCGGTGGCGCCGTCGTCGCCATGCTCATCGCGGTGCCGACGGGCTACCTGGCGGTGCGCCGGACCGGGATCTACTTCGCCATGGTGACGCTGGCGTTCGCCCAGATGATCTTCTTCATCGCCAACCAGGCACGCGACCTGACCGGTGGGGAGAACGGCCTTCAGGGCATCCCCAAGACGTTCTTCGGTATCGAGCTCGTCGAGACCGACCCGTTCTACTTCTACTACGCCGCTCTGCCGCTCATCCTGCTCGGGGCCTTCGTCGCCTGGCGCACGGTCTCCTCGCCCTTCGGTCGCGTCCTCCTCGCCATCAGGGACAACCCGGCCCGTGCGCGTGCCCTCGGCTACGACGTCGAGCGCTACAAGATCATGGTGTTCGTCATCTCGGCCGGCATCGCTGGCCTCGCCGGGGGAGTGTTCTCGGTGAGCCACGGGTTCGCGTCGCTACAGGAGCTCATCTGGCAGACGTCCGGCAAGGTCGTGCTCATCACCGTCCTCGGTGGCATCGGCACCCTGTGGGGTGGCCCGCTCGGGGCTGCGGTCGTCGTGCTTCTCGAGGACTCCCTCGCGTCGTCCGGCTTCAACGGCATCGGCATCATCACCGGCACGATCTTCGTGCTCATCGTCCTGCTCTTCCGCAAGGGCATCTGGGGCACCGTGGCCGACCTGGTCGCCCGAATCCGTGGCCGTGCGGCAACTGCTGCCCAGGGGAAGCGCGATGCTTGACGGTCGCACTGCGCTCGTCACGGGCGCCGGAAGCGGGATCGGTGCCGCCGTCGTGGATCGCCTCGTCGCCGAGGGAGCCCACGTGCACGCGGTGGACATCGATGGCGACGCCCTCAAGGCCCTTGTTGACCGCCTCGGCGAGGAGCGGGTCACTCCGTGGGTCACCGACCTGTCCGACCTCGGCGCGCACGGCGGGCTGCCCACCGACATCGACGTCCTCGTCAACAACGCCGGGATCCAACACGTCGCACCCGTCCACGAGTTCCCCGTCGAGGAGTTCGAGCGGATCCACCGGATCATGCTGCTCTCGCCGTTCCGGCTCGTGCGCTCCTGCCTTCCCCACATGTATGCCGCCGGGTGGGGTCGCGTCGTCAACGTCTCGTCCGTGCATGGGCTCCGGGCCAGCGAGTTCAAGTCGGCGTATGTGTCGGCCAAGCACGGCCTCGAAGGGCTGAGCAAGGTCGTGGCCCTCGAGGCCGGGGACAAGGGCGTCACGAGCAACTGCATCAACCCGGCGTATGTGCGAACGCCATTGGTGGAGAAGCAGATCAGCGCACAGGCGCAAGCACACGGCATACCCGAAACCGAAGTCCTGGCGGAAGTCATGCTGACGCCGGTGGCCGTGAAACGGCTCATCGAGCCGGCCGAGGTCGCCGACCTCATCGGATTCCTGTGCGGGCCCTCGTCGGCGTCGATCTCGGGCTCGTCGTTCAGCATGGACGGCGGCTGGACCGCCCACTGACCCTCACACCGACTTCGTGCCCCGCACGGACACACAGACGTCGGCTGCGCTCACGCAACGTGTCCGTGCGGGGCACGAAGTCGTCAGGTGCGCTTGCGCGAGCTTGTCACGGTGAACTTGCTCGTGCGCTGGACCTGCTTGGTGGAGCCGATGGTCCTGTCGAGGATCGGCCGGTAGTTCAGCGGGGTGTTCCAGACGACCCAGAGCTCACCGCCGGGCTCCAGTGCCCGGGCCGCCTCGGCGAAGAGGCGCTCGGCCAGGCGCGTGTGGACTGCGGCACCGACGTGGAAGGGCGGGTTGAGCACGATGAGCTGTGCCGACGCCGTGGCGACGGTCTCGAGCCCATCGGCGCGAACCACCTCCACGCGGTCACTGACACCGTTGGCGGCCGCGGTCGCGCGAGTTGACGCGATCGCCGCAGCCGACTGGTCGGTGGCCAGGACGTGGAGCTCGGGGCGAGCCAGGGCCAGAGCCGCCGCCACGACACCACTGCCGCAGGCGAGGTCGATGGCCCGCTCGGCCTGACGCATCTCCGGGATGTGGTCGAGCAGCAGGCGCGTCCCGATGTCGATGCCGTTGCCGGCGAAGACGCCACCGTGGGCCGCAATCGTGAGGCCTGCGTCGTCGTGCCGCTGCTCGCGCGGCCAGGACACAGCGACTCCTTCGCGCGGACCCGTGACGTGCAGGGCACGCGACTTCTGGCGGGCGCGGCTGGGGCGCACGTCCTGGAAGTGGCTCGAGAGAACGTCATTCATCGTCAGCGCCATGTGCTTGACCCGGCCGCCCGCGACGAGGTGCACGTCGGGGTGGGCGTGCGCCGCGATGAGCTGGGCGATCTCATCGAGCTCATCGAGCGAACGAGGCAGCTGCAGCAGTACGAGGCGGGCACCGCGCACCAGGTCAGCATCGAGGGCGTGGTGCTCGAAACCATCGACTCGACGGCGAGCGGCGTTGGCGTCGAGCGCGCGTTCACCCAGGACACCGTCCTGGTACACCCGCACCCGGGTTGCGCCGCCGTCGAGGGCCCCGAGGGTCAGGGCTCCGTGCCGGTCGCCGATGACCACGATCTCGTCGGGGAGTCCGCCGGTCAGCTCCCTGGCCTCATCGAGGATGAGGGAGTCGCTGGCGTCCCACGCCTGGAGGTTCGAGGCCTCGACATCGGGCCAGCGGCGCAGGTCGTTCCAGTCAGTCGTCAAGGTGTCGATGATCAGATGTCGCGGAAGATCTCGATGGTGGCCCCGAGAGCGTTGAGTCGCTCGGCGAGATCTTCGTAGCCACGGTTGATCACATAGACGTTGCGCAGCACGGAGGTGCCGTTGGCCGCGAGCATCGCGAGGAGCACGACGACACCGGGGCGCAGGGCCGGCGGGCACATGACCTCGGCCGGACGCCACTTGGCGGTACGACCGGTGATCATGACGCGGTGCGGGTCGAGCAGCTGCACCTGGGCGCCGACCTTGGTCAGCTCGGTGAGATAGATGGCGCGGTTCTCGTAGACCCAGTCGTGGATCATCGTCGTGCCCTCGGCGCAGGCCGCGATGAGCGCGAAGAACGGCAGGTTGTCGATGTTGAGGCCGGGGAACGGCATCGGCGCGATCTTGTCGATCGGGGCCGTGAGCTGGCTCGGCAGGATCGTGATGTCGGCGAGGCGCGTGTGGCCGTTCTTGGCGAGGTACTCGTCGGAGATCTCGTACTGCAGCCCCATGCCATCAAGGGTCGCGAGCTCGATCTCGAGGAACTCGATCGGCGCACGCTCGATGGTGATCGAGGACTCCGTGACGACGGCCGCGGCGATGAGGCTCATGGCCTCGATCGGGTCCTCGCTGGGGGAGTAGTCGACGTCGACGTCGATCGACTCGCAGCCCGTGACCTTGAGGGTCGTCGTGCCGATGCCCTCGATCCTGACGCCGAGGCGCTCGAGGAAGAAGCAGACGTCCTGGACCATGTAGTTCGAGGAGGCGTTGCGGATGACCGTCGTGCCCGGGTGGAGGGCGGCGGCGAAGAGGACGTTCTCGGTGACAGTGTCGCCGCGCTCGGTGAGCACGATGGGCTTCTCGGGGCGCGTGTTCTTGTCGACCTTGGCCTCGTAGGAGCCGTGCGTGGCCGCGACGTCGAGCCCGAACGCCTTGAGGGTGGCAAGGTGCGGCTCGACGGTGCGCGTGCCGAGGTCACACCCGCCGGCGTAGGGCAGCGAGAACGTGTCGAACTGGTGCAGCAGCGGTCCGAGGAACATGATGACGGTGCGCGTGCGGCGGGCGGCCGCGACGTCGATGGCGTCGAGGTCGAGCGTGGCCGGCGGGATGATCTCGAGGTCGCTGCTGTCGGGGAGCCAACGCACCTTGACGCCCATCGAGGTGAGGACCTCGATGATGCGGTTGACCTCCTCGATGCGCGCGAGGTTGCGCAGCGTGGTGCGGCCCTTGTTGAGCAGGGCGGCGCACAGGAGCCCGACCGCGGCGTTCTTGGACGTCTTGACCGGGATCGAGCCGGACAGCTTGGCGCCACCGACGATCCGCAGGTGCTGGGGGCCGCTGTGGCCGAGGGAGACGAACTCGCTGCCGAGGGTCTCGCCGACGCGGGCGAGCATCTCGAGGCTGAGGTTCTGACGGCCCTGTTCGATGCGGGCGACGGCGCTCTGGCTCGTGCCGAGCTTGTCTGCGAGCTCGTTCTGGGTCAGGCCCTGATGGCGGCGCGCATCCCTGATCAGGGTGCCGATCCGGGTGAGGTAGCTGGACTCAGTCATGCCGAATAGCGTATGTCAAATATGAGATAACGCAAGCCTGCGCGCCACGCACAGGTTCCCCGGCAGACGCCCTCACGCATGCCACCATGTCGCTATGACAGGGGTCCCGACGCGTGAAAATCTTCCTTGGTATGCCGTGGGCTGGCGGTTGGTCGTGAGCGTGGCGGTCGTGGTCATCGTCGCTGCGGGCACCCTCGTCGGCAACGACGGCTGGTGGCCCTTCTCACCCATGTCGCAGTACGCCTTCTCGGTGAAGAACGACGGCGTCATCAACTCCTTGACCATGGGGGCTCTCACCGTGGATGGCGAGGAGATTCGGGTGCCCTTGTCCAAGGAGAAGATCGGCATCGAGCGCTCCGAGATCGAGGGGCAGGCACCGCGCATCATCAACAACCCGGGCCTGCTCCAGGACGTCGCAGTGCTCCACCGCCGCCGCCTCAGCCATGAGCCGGCCTATCGCACCATCTGGTTGCAGAACACCCAGCGCGACATCCGCACGGGCACGACGACGGTCAAGACCCTCGTCTCGTGGAACGTCGTCGATCCCGCCAATCCGGCGCCGAGCGGCATCTCGCAGGATGCTCGATGAGGTCGGTGCGCACGTTCCTCGCGCCGTCCCTGCCCCTCGCCCGGGTGGCGTGGATGCGCCGCTTCATCTACGCGTTCGTGTGGCTGGACGTGTTGTGGATCGTCACCGACCCCATTCCGCACGGTGACGTCCCGGCGAGTCTCTACCGAGGGCTCAGCGTGCGGTCCCTGCTCGGCATGCCGGCGCCGTCCCACACCTATGTCCGGGTCCTGCTCGCGCTCATCCTGATCAGCTCGCTGTGTGCGGCCCTCGGGCGCCTTCCGCGACTGGCCGGATGGGTCACCGCGATCGGAATGCTCGACTGGGTCAGCAACGCCTTCGCCTACTCCAAGGTCGATCACGACCACTTCGCCCTCATCGTGGCGCTGTTCGTGCTGCCCACCGTGGGCCGGGCCAGCATCCGCGACGTCGAGGTTCGCTCGGAGGCTGCGGGCTGGGCCATCCGGATGATCCAGATCGGGGCCGTCTCGGTCTATGCGTTGTCGGCCTGGGCCAAGATGCGCTTCGGCGGCTGGGGCTGGGCCAACGGCGCGACCCTCATCTGGGCCCTGACGCGCCGACCCAACGGCATCGGACCGTGGGTCGGGTCGCACCCGTCGCTCACCCACGCGCTGCAGTGGATCGTCCTCGTGGCCGAGTTCTGCGCGCCGATCATGCTGTGGCTGCGTGGCAAGGCGCTCTATGTCGCGTTGTCGTTCTGGGCGGGCTTCCACCTGAGCACCTACCTCATGCTCAAGATCCACTTCCTGCCGTTGGCGGTGTGCCTGCTGGCCTTCCTGCCGCTGGAGCGCATCGGGTCCGTCGCGGATCGGCTCGCACTGGTCCGCTCGCGGCGGGCAAGGGTGAGCACGCAGGTCGCCGAGTAGCGAGCGCGCCCACGAAGGGCGAGGGGGCGGCATACCCGCGAAGGTCTGTCAGCTGGCGTCGGGATGGGCCGCGAAGGCCCGGGCCAGCATCGGCGCGACGATCTCGGCCTGCCACTGCCGGACGCCGTAGTCGTAGAGCGCCTCTGTGAAACCGGCCTCGTCACGCTCCGTCGGAGGTCGCCACACGGCCCGCCGCAGCGGGTCGGGCGAGATGACGTTCTCGATCGGGATCTGGCGTTCTTCGGCGTATGCCGTGAGCTCGGCTCGCGTGGCCGCCAACCGTTCCGCGGCGATCGGGTCCTTGTCGGCCCAGGAACGCGCCGGCGGGGGTCCGTCGGAACGGATCGTGCGCTGCGGCAGGTCTGCCTCGTCGATGGCGTTGGCGCGCTTGACCGCAGCCACCCACTGGCGGCCGTAGCGCGAGATGGCTCGGTGCCCGCTC
Organism: Janibacter sp. HTCC2649; assembly: GCF_000152705.1. Classification (GTDB taxonomy): domain Bacteria; phylum Actinomycetota; class Actinomycetes; order Actinomycetales; family Dermatophilaceae; genus Knoellia. Next base: position 400,805 of record NZ_CH672413.1, read on the forward strand.
GGGAGATCGGCCGGTGAGGTCGGCGCCTCGGTGGCAATGGAGATGAGACCTGCGTCGGGCAGGATCCGGCCGGGGGAGGTGTCGCGGTCGCGGGCGATGTCGTCACGGGCGTACCAGAGCTCGCGCACGACGGCGACGCCGCGACGGCTGCGGATCGTGTTGAGTCCGCTGGTGCGACGCCACGGGTCGACCCGCTCGGTGGGCTCCCACGTGAGCAGCGCCTCGAACTCCTGGCGGGCCCACTCGGACTTGTCCTGGCGCGCGAGGTCGACGCCCATGAGGTTGCGGAGCTCGGTCAGCACCTCGACGTCGAGCGCGGCGTAGCGCAGCCACGGCTCGGGCAGGGGGCGCGTCGACCAGTCGACGGCCGAGTGCTCCTTGGCCAGAGCGAGACCGAGGTAGTGCTCGACGACGGCGGCCAGACCCACGCGGGGGAGTCCGAGGAGTCGGGCGCCGAGCTCGGTGTCGAAGAGCTGGACGGGGCGCAGCCCGACCTCCGCCAGGCACGCGAGGTCCTGGGTGGCCGCGTGCAGGATCCACTCGGCGCGGCCGATGGCGTCGTTGAGGGGAGAGAGGTCCGGGCAGGCGATCGGGTCGATGAGCCAGGTGCCGGAGCCCTCACGGCGCACCTGGATGAGGTAGGCGCGCTGGCCGTAGCGGTAGCCCGAGGCGCGCTCGGCGTCGACCGCGACAGGACCTTCACCGGCGGCGATCGCCTCGGCTGCCTCGGTGAGTCGACGCTCGGTCTCGACGACGTCAGGCGTGCCGTCGGCGGGCTCGTTGAGGGGTGTGGGAGGGGGAGGCGACGGCTCTGTGTCATCGGCGATGTCGGTGTCTGCGGCGATGTCGGCGTCTTCGGTGGGGTCGGACGCGGTGGAAGGAGCGTCGGTCATGTCAGCGGCGGGGCCCGGGCAGGGCGACGACGCCCTCGGGCAGGGGAGGGAGGCCAGCGATGGTGCAGAGCAGATCGGACCAGGCGAGAAGGTGCTGACCGGCATCGGGTCCGACGGGGGTCCACGACGCGCGCACCTCCATCTCGACACTGGCCGGACGGTCGGCGAGACCGGCGAAGCTCTGGCTGACGACTCGGGTGACGGTGCCGGCCTCGTTGATCGCCTCGACGTCGCGGTTGCCCAGGGCGTCAACGAGCCAGGACCAGCCCACTTCACCCAGGAGCGGGTCAGCGGCGAGCTCGGGTTCGAGCTCGGCGCGGGCGAAGGTCACGGCGCGCCACTCGCCGCCCCAGGGCTCGGGTGCGGACGGGTCGTGGAGGAGGACGAAGCGGCCCGAGGCCAGCTCGTCCTCGTCGTCGGCGGCGGAGCCGAGCACATCGGCGGTGAGGGCCACGGCATACGGAGCGATCCGTTGCGGTGCGGGCACCTCGGTGATCCGGACCTCGGGACGCAGCCGGACGTGCCTGAGCGCCTCGAGAGCCTCGGTGAACTCCGGGGACTCGCGGCCAGGAAGAGAGCGTGTTGCCACCTGATGAGGGTATGCCGGGTGGCTGGGTTCGCGTCGAGGCCACGCCGGGGTTGTGCCGCCATGACCAGCCCGGACCACGTTGCATCGATCGCCGCTGGGCCATCGATCCGGCGGATCCGGTGGGCGCCCTGGCGTTCGCGGGCCGGATCGCGGACCCATGGGCGAGCACTCACTCCTAGGCTGCGTGAGTGCTCTCACTCCTTGCCCTCGCGTCCTCGGCGGTGTGGGGGACCTCGGACTTCTTCGGTGGCCTCATGGCCAAGCGGCTTCCGGCCGTGGCAGTCGTGGGGATCACCCAGGGCCTGGCGTTCCTCCTCCTCTGTCTCGTCGTCCTCGTCCGGTTGGCGCTCGGCCACCCGCCGGAGTGGGGGAGCTGGGTGGGCTGGGCCGTCCTGGCCGGAGTCAGCGGCTCGACCGGGCTCGTCGCCTTCTACACGGCACTGGCCAGCGGCACGATGGGCGTCGTCGCACCCATCGCGTCGATGGGCGTCCTCGTCACCGTCGGCCTCGGTGTTTCGACGGGCGAAACACCGTCGCCCTGGGTGTGGGTGGGTATCGCCGTGGCCGTCGTCGGGATCGTGCTCGCGTCCGGTCCCGAGATCTCCGGCGCCGTGTCACCACGTCCGGTGCTCCTCGCCTGCGTTGCCGCTGCCGCCTTCGGTCTCGGCCTCTTTTCCCTTGACCGGGGTTCGCGCGACTCACTGCTCATGACGTTGTGGGGGATGCGGTTCACCTCGGTCGTGATCTTTGCCCTGGCGGCGCTCGTGCTCCGGTCCGTCGGTGGCGCCGGACGTGCCCACCTGCTGCCCCTTGCTGCGATCGGCTCGGCCGACCTGCTGGCCAACACGCTCTTTGCCACAGCCTCCTCACGCGGACAGGTGAGCGTCGCCTCGGTGCTGGGCTCGCTCTATCCGGTCGCGACGATCCTGCTGGCGCGCATCGTCCTGGGGGAGCGGCTGCGCCCCATCCAGCAGATCGGTGTCGTGCTTGCTCTGGCTGGCGCCGGCATCATCTCGCTCTGACCCTCCCACCCTCTTCCCCACGAAGACGGGGAGGGGGTATGGGCCGAGAGGGCAACCAGTGGTGAGGTGAGAGGATTCCGCGGTGATCTCCGACAGCCCGCTCGTCCTTGCCGCCACCCGCCAGCCCGTCCCGCACACCCCCGTGTGGTTCATGCGCCAGGCCGGTCGTTCGCTGCCCGAGTACCGCGCGCTGCGAGAGGGCACCGTCATGCTGGAGGCCTGCCGCACGCCTGACCTCGTCACCGAGATCACGATGCAGCCCGTGCGTCGGCACAACGTGGACGCGGCGATCTTCTTCTCCGACATCGTCGTGCCGCTCGCGGCCGTCGGCGTCGATCTCGACATCGTCCCGGGCACGGGACCCGTGGTGCCGGCACCGTTCCGCACGCGCGCGGACCTCGACCGTCTCCCGGAGCTGACCGCCGACGCCATCCCCGACATCACCGAGTCGGTGCAGCGACTCGTCGGCGAACTCGGGTCGACGCCGCTCATCGGCTTTGCCGGCGCACCGTTCACCCTCGCGTCCTACCTCGTCGAAGGTGGGCCCTCGCGCACCCATGAGAAGACCAAGGCGCTCATGCACGGCGACCCGCAGCTCTGGAACGACCTCTGTGAGCGCCTCGCCCAGATCTCCGGCGCCTTCCTGCGCGTCCAGGTCGAGGCCGGAGCCAGCGCCATCCAGCTCTTCGACTCCTGGGTGGGGGCGCTCCCGAGAGCCGACTACACGGCATACGTGCAGAAGCACTCGGCCACAGCGCTCGCCGCGGTCGCAGACCTCGGTGTGCCGCGCATCCACTTCGGTGTCGGAACCGGCGAACTCCTCGACCTCATGGGCGAGGCGGGGGCCGACGTCGTCGGCGTCGACTACCGCGTCTCACTCACCGATGCCGTTGCGCGACTGGGGGATGCGTATGCCGTGCAGGGCAACCTGGACCCGGCTCTGCTGGGTGCGCCGTGGGACGTGCTCGAGGCCCGGGTGCGCGCGATCGTCGACGAGGGGCGCCATGCGCCGGGACACATCTTCAACCTCGGCCACGGAGTCCCGCCGCATGCCGACCCCGACGTCCTCACGAGGATCGTCGACGTCGTGCACGAGCACTCAGCCCGCTGACGGGGGCATCGGTCCGCCAGGGCCCGCCGGCTGGACCAGGGGTGCGACGTAGGCCGGCCGCAGTGCCCGACGACGGCGCATCCACCAGATGACGGGAGCGAGCACGAGGCCGATCGCGACGGCGAACGGAAGCACCGCGCCGATGACCGTGACGAGGACCGCGAGGGAAGCGGTGAACGCCGACCATCCGGCCTTGAGGCCCGACAGGAAGCCACTCGAGGCGATCGGCTCCTCGAAGTCGTCCGTGGACAGCGAGATCGAGATGGGTGACATCGTCACCGAGTCCTTGAGATTGGTCAGCTGTGCCGTGAGGGCGTCGAGGTCTGCCTGACGGGCGGACAGCTCGTTCTCGAGAGAGACGAGATCGCCCACCGTCGTCGCCTTGGCGAGCAGCTCTCGAATCCGGGCGACGCTCGCCGTCATGGACTTCACGCGGGCCTCGGTGTCGACGTAGGTCGCCGTGACGTCCTCGGTCGAGGTGTTGCGGAACTGCAGGTCGCCGACCTTCTCGAGAAGCGTGATCGTCGCGTCCAGTGAGTTCGACGGGACGCTGATGGTGATGGACCCGGAGGTGTTGCTGCCCGCCGCACCGGAGTAGAGCTCCTCGGACAGCACGGCACCGTTCTGCTGGGCGGCGATGGCCCGGATGCGCGTGGCCGACTCCGTGAGGCCCTTGACCTTGAGCTGGAGGTTGGCGCGCCGGACGAGCTTCTGGTCCACCCCGGCCCGAGCCTGGTTGGTCGCCCCGGACTTGCCGGTGCTGTCGGCCTCGAACGCCTTCCCGGCGTTGTCCTGCGGTGCGACCTCCCCGCTCGCGGCCTGCGCGCCGCTGTCAGCGGAGTCGTCGCCGCCGCCACCGCACGCGCTGAGTCCACCCATTGCGAGGAGGCCGGCGAGAGCGGCGCCCGCGAGGCGGCGGCGCACGTGCCCGGAGGGGCGCAGAACCTGGTTGCTCATCGTGCTCTCCACTTCTCCGGATGGACCGGCTGCTCGAAACTCTTGGTGGTGAGACTGCTCTTCGTAGGTCACGGGTTCCCACGATCCGGGTCACGAGTTGATGACGGCCGGTGAGAGAGTGGGTCGGTGAGCGCAGCCGCACCCGATGCCCGCCCGTCCGTCGTCGTCATCGGCGGTGGAGTTGCTGGGCTCACGGCGGCCCGCGATCTGCTCGTGTCCATGCCGGGAGCCCAGGTGGTGCTCCTCGACGCGTCCGACCGGGTGGGCGGCAAGGTGCGGCGCGAGGAGATCGGCGGACACCTCGTCGACGTCGGCGCGGAGGCGATGCTGGCCGTGCGACCCGAGGCCCTCGATCTCGTGGGTGAGCTGGCCGACTCGGCGGAGGTCGTGACTCCGACGACGACCTCGGCGCGAGTGTGGTCCCGCGATGGGCTGCATCCGTTGCCGCGCACCCGAATTGGCGTCCCATTCGCTGACTCCGTCGTGGCGGGTCTCCTCACCGCTGACGAGGAGTTCCGGATGCGTGCCGAGGCCGAGGCGCCCGAGGTGGGCGACGACGTCTCCGTCGCCGACTACATCGGTGGTCGGTTGGGTTCCGCTGTCGTCGACCGTCTCGTGGAGCCACTCCTGGGTGGTGTGTATGCCGGCCAGTCCAGTCGGTTGTCCCTGCGCGCCACGATGCCGGCCGTCTGGGCGATCGCCCGGGCGCGCGGATCCCTGCTGGCGCCACCGGTCGTCGACCCGCAGGCTGGCACGGCGCGACCACCGTTCATCGGCATCGCGGGTGGCGTGGGCCGCCTGGCCGAGCTGCTCGCGGCCGACATCGAGAAGCGTGGGGGAGTCATCGAGTCGGCCACGATCGTGCGCGGTCTGGAGCGCACCCCCAGTGGATGGTCCGTCCTCAGCGGACCGACGACCCAGCCGCGCCGACTCGAGGCGGACGCCGTCATCGTGGCCGTCCCCCCGCCAGCGGCCTCCAGGCTGCTGTCCCCGATCTCGTCGGCTGCGGGTGTCGCGCTGGGGGAGATCGAGATGGCGTCCGTCGCCGTGATCACCCTGGCCGTGCCCAGGGCCGAGGTCGCGTCGTGGCAGGGCTCGGGTTTCCTCGTTCCTCCGGTCGACGGCCGAGGCATCAAGGCCAGCACCTTCAGCTCGGCCAAGTGGGGCTGGCTCGCAGCGGAAGGTGACGACACGGCATACCTGCGTGCGTCTGTCGGACGCGCGGGCGAGACCGCGTCCCTGCAGCGTGACGATGCCGACCTCGTGGCCCTGGCAGTGCGCGAGATCTCCGAAGCGGTCGGCGCCCCGCCGCTCACGCTCATCGACAGCCACGTCCAACGATGGGGTGGCGGCCTGCCGCAGTACACCGTGGGACACGTTGAGCGCATTGCCCGCGTGGCCGGAGCGGTCGCGGAGGTTCCTGGCCTGGAAGTGGCCGGGGCGGCATACCAGGGCATTGGCCTTCCGGCCGTCATCGCGTCTGCGCACGCGGCAGCGGCGGCGACAGCGACCCACCTGAGGGCGGTCGCGGCGCGCGCGCGAGAATGACGGCATGAGCACCCCGACCGGTCGTCCCACCCCGAGCAAGCCCACCCCCACCCAGATGCGCGAGATCAACGAGTCGATCCGCTACACCATGTGGTCGGTCTTCGAGGTGACCGAGCCGCTGGGCAAGGACGACCGGGCTGCCATGGTGGCCGAGGTCGAGGAGCTCGTCGCCGAGCTCGAGTCCGGTGACGTGGTCGTGCGCGGGTTCTATGACGTTGCGGGACTGCGCGGCGACGCCGACCTCATGGTCTGGTGGCACGCCGAGCGCATCGAGGACCTCCAGGACGCCTATCACCGCCTGCTCCGGACGGACTTCGGCGCACACCTGTCCTCAGTGTGGTCCAACGCGGCGATCCACCGGCCGGCCGAGTTCAACAAGAGCCACGTGCCCGCCTTCATGGCCGGTGAGGACCCCCGCGCCTATGTCTGCGTGTACCCGTTCGTGCGGTCCTACGAGTGGTACCTGCTCGAGGAGAACGAGCGTCGCGACATGCTGCGCGAGCACGGCCAGATGGCCCGCGAGTTCCCCGACGTGCGCGCCAACACGATCTCGTCGTTCGCGCTCGGCGACTACGAGTGGATCCTGGCGTTCGAGGCCGACGAGCTGCACCGGATCGTCGACCTCATGCGTGAGCTGCGGCCGTCGCGGGCCCGGTTGCACGTGCGCGAAGAGGTGCCGTTCTTCACCGGTCCGCGCGTGGCCGTCGCCGACCTCATCGCACGCCAGCGCTGAGTCAGTCGGTGGCTTCGGTGGCTTCGGTCGCCGGGCGCAGGGTCATGGCGATGCTGTTCATGCAGAAGCGCTGGTCCGTCGGGGTGTCATAGCCCTCACCCTCGAAGACGTGACCCATGTGGCTGCCGCAGTTGGCGCAGCGCACCTCGACGCGCGGGCGGCCCGGCAGTGATGAGTCCTCGATGAACTCGACCGAGTCACCGGCGAGCGGGCTGTAGAAGGACGGCCAGCCGCAGTGGCTGTCGAACTTCGTGCCCGAGGTGAAGAGCTCGGCTCCACAGGCGCGACACGAGTAGACGCCCTCCGTCTTGGTGTCGGTGTACTCACCTGCGTAGGGACGCTCCGTGCCGGCCTGACGCAGGACGGCGTACTCCTCGGGGGTGAGCTCGGCGCGCCACTCCTCGTCGGACTTGGTGACGGCATACGTGCGGTTCGTGGGCTCCATGTCATGAGCAAACCACGAAGCCCCCGAGAACGTTCCCGGAGGGCAAAGTCAGGATGACTAGGCTGGCTCACATGGCGACGCCCACCACGATGGAGATCGATGGACCCGACGGTGTCCGCGAGGTGCGCCTGTCGAGCCCCGACCGGATCATGTGGCCCGGTGCCGGGATCACCAAGGGTGACCTTGCGGCATACATGGTCTCTGTCGGTGAACCGCTCGTGCGCGCCCTTGGCGACCGACCGGTCACACTCCAGCGGTTCCCGGAGGGGATCGAGGGCGAGGAGTTCTGGTCCAAGAACCCGCCGAAGGGTATGCCGGACTGGATCCGGACGGTCTCGTGCCGCTATCCGTCGGGGCGTCGTCACGCCCAGCTCGTCGTCGACGAACCCGCCGCGGCGGTGTGGGCCGTGCAGATGAACACCGTGACGTTCCACCCATGGCCGGTGCGCACCGCCGACAACGACAACCCGGACGAGCTCCGGATCGACCTCGACCCGCAGCCCGGCCGCAACTTCACCGACGCGGTCGAGGCCGCAGTCGCCCTGCGTGAAGTGCTGGCCGAGGTGGGCCTCACCGCCTGGGCCAAGACGTCCGGCAACCGCGGCGTTCACGTCTTTGCCCGCATCACGCCCAGCCACGAGTTCCTCGACGTCCGTCATGGCGTCATCGGCATCGCCCGTGAGCTCGAGCGTCGCCTGCCCGACCTCGTGACCACGTCCTGGTGGAAGGAGGAGCGTGGTGAGCGCGTCTTCGTCGACTTCAACCAGGCGTGTCGTGACCGCACGATCGCGTCGGCCTACAGCCCGCGGCCCCTCGAAGGCGCTCCGGTCTCGATGCCGGTGTCGTGGGACGAGCTCGGCACCGTGGCTCCCGGGGACTTCACGATCCTCACGGTCCCCGAGATCGTCGCGGACCGGGGCGACGCATGGGCCGACATGGACGAGTCCGTGGGCGACATTGCCCCGGCGCTCGCCCTGTGGGACGCGGACGTCGAGCGCGGTCTGGGCGAGCTGAACTTCCCGCCGGACTACCCGAAGATGCCTGGCGAGCCGCCGCGCGTGCAGCCGAGCAAACGCCGCACGGACCGGGCCGACGAGGACTACATGAAGCCGAAGGCCGAGCGCGACGCTGACCTTCGCGAACAGTGGGGTATGCCGGTCGTGCCACCGATCGCTCCCATGCTCGCCAAGCCGTCCAAGAAGTTGGTCGAGGGTGACGTGAGCTATGAGCCGAAGTGGGACGGGTTCCGCTCGATCATCTATCGCTCCGGGGACCAGGTCGAGATCGGCAGCCGCAACGAGAAGCCGATGACGCGCTACTTCCCGGACGTCGTCGAGGCGGTGCTCGCGAACTTCCCCGACAAGTGCGTCGTCGACGGCGAGATCATCCTCATCCGCCCCGGCGAGGACCGGCTCGACTTCGAACTGCTGCAGCAGCGGATCCACCCGGCCGCCAGCCGCGTCAAGAAGCTCGCGGGCGAGACGCCGGCGTCGTTCGTCGCGTTCGACCTGTTGTCGCTGGGGGAGCGCGACCTCATGGGCGAACCCTTCGAGGTGAGGCGCGCCGAGCTCGAGAAGGCCTTTGCCACCGTCGAGTCGCCGATCCACCTCACGCCGGCCACTCGTGACGTCGAGCAGGCCCAGGGATGGTTCCAGCAGTTCGAGGGCGCCGGGCTCGATGGCGTGATGGCCAAGCCCCTCGACGGCACCTATGAGCCGGACAAGCGCACGATGCACAAGTTCAAGCACGAGCGCACGGCCGACTGCGTCGTCGCGGGCTATCGCACGCACAAGACGGGCGACGACCTCATCGGCTCGCTGCTCCTCGGTCTCTACGACGACGAGGGCGCGCTCGCCAGCGTCGGTGTAATCGGGGCCTTCCCGATGGCGCGGCGCAAGGAGCTCTTCGAGGAACTGCAGGAGCTCGTCACCGACTTCGACGACCACCCTTGGGCGTGGGCCAAGCAGGAGGAGGGGCAGCGCACACCGCGCAAGGGCGAGGGCTCGCGCTGGAACAACGGCAAGGACCTGTCCTTCACGCCGTTGCGCCCCGAACGCGTCGTCGAGGTCCGCTACGACCACATGGAGGGCGTGCGCTTCCGGCACACGGCCCAGTTCGTCCGGTGGCGCACCGACCGCGACCCGGAGTCCTGCACCTATGCCCAGCTCGAGGAACCCGTCTCCTACGACCTCGCCGATGTCCTCGATGCCTGAAGCCACCGGCACCCGAAAGGCCGCCTACGCTGCGGCTGCGGTGGGGGCGACCACGACGATCGCGAGCGCGGCAGGCTCGCTCGCGGCGGCGGCATACTTTGCTCGTCGTGTCCTCACCCCGGAACGCGACCGGCCCGACGACGTGCAGATCCTCGACGTCCGCGGCGACCGGGTTCTGCTGTCCGCGACGGCCGAAACGGTCGTGCCCGGGCACTACGGCCTGTGGCTCGACAACGGTCAGGGACACGTGCGCGTCGGCAACCTCACGGGGTCGGACGTGGCTGAGGGAACCGTGGAGCGCGAGGTCCTCGGCGTCGACTCGGGCGAGCTCGTGGTCGGTGGGGCCCGCTTCAACGGCTACTACTACGCAGGCACCCCGGACGTGGCTCTGGGGCTGCCCACCGAGCACGTAGAGATCGATGGAGAACTCGGGCGCATGCCGGCCTGGGTCGTGCCAGCCAGCGGCGGTCGGGGGTCTCGGTGGGCGGTGCTCGTCCACGGGCGTGGCGCCCGACGCGAGGAAGTCCTGCGGGCGCTGCCGTCCCTCCACGAAGCGGGGTGGACCTCCCTCGTCCCGACCTATCGCAATGACGAGGACGTCCCGGCAGGGCCTGACGGTCGCTACAACCTCGGGTTGTCGGAATGGCGCGACATCGAATCTGCCGTGGAGTATGCCGTCGAGTCCGGTGCCGATGAAGTGCTCATCGTGGGCTGGTCGATGGGTGGCGCGATCGCACTGCAGTTCCTCGATCGGTCGCCTCTGGCCGACCTCGTGTCCAAGGTGATCCTCGACGGGCCGGTCATCGACTGGGGCGACGTGCTCGACCACCACGCCCGGATGCACCGAGTGCCCAAGGCCGTGGGCGCACTCTCGCGCTCGATGATGGGCCGCCGCTGGGGCAAGCGCTTGGTCGGTGTTCACGAGTCGGTCGATGTCGCACAGACCGACTGGGTGCGCCGCGCCGACGAGCTGCGGCACCCGATGCTGCTCATCCACTCCGCCGACGACGAGTTCGTGCCGGTGGGGCCCTCGCGACTGCTCGCGCAGCACCGACCCGACCTCGTGACCTATGAGGAGTGGCGGGTTGCTCGTCACTGCAAGGAGTGGAACACCGACCCGGAGCGCTGGCAGCGGCTCGTCACCGACTTCGCCCGGTAGGCCGATCTGCGGGGCGGGGGAATAGCCCGGCGGGGGTGGCCGTTGGCGCCCACGTGTGCACCCCGTCGACGACCCCAGTCCTGTGGCGCCGGCTCCCCGTGGATCTGAGGTTGGACGCCAGCGACCGCTGTCTGGGCTGACCGCTTCCGCCCTCAGCCCATTCACTGTCCAGGAGTCCCGTCATGTCCAGCACCACCCCTGATGCCGCAGCGTCCGCGCCGGCACCCACGACCGTCCGCAAACGGCCCAGCGTGCCCTTCTGGGCGCAGGTCTTCATCGGCCTCGCCCTCGGCGTCCTGCTCGGCTTCATCGCCCGCCAGTTCGACCAGGCGTGGCTCGCCGAGACCCTCAAGACGGTTGGCGGAATCTTCGTCCAGCTGCTCCGCGTCATAGTCGTCCCGCTCGTCCTCACCGCGATCATCGTGTCGATCGCCAACCTGCGGCAGGTGACCAACGCTGCGCGTCTCGCGGGGGAGACCCTCATCTGGTTCGCCATCACGGCCGCGGCCTCGGTCGTCGTCGGCATCTCCCTCGGCCTCCTCACCAACCCGGGCGCCAACGCCACGCTCGACACGAGTGCAGGCGCGGCCCCCAGCCACACCGGCAGCTGGCTCGACTTCCTCACCTCGATCGTCCCCGGCAACTTCCTCGGCCTCGAGGTGTCGACGTCCGCCGAAGAGGGCGGCGCGCTCAGCTCCAGCCCGGACTTCAACATCCTCCAGCTCGTCGTCCTGGGCCTGGCCATCGGCGCTGCTGCGCTCGCCGTCGGCGCCAAGGCGGACCCGTTCATCAACCTCACCCGCAGCGCGCTCGAGGTCTTCAGCAAGCTCGTCTGGTGGGTCATCAAGCTCTCGCCGCTCGGCACCGCGGCCCTCATCGGTTCGGCCGTCGCGAACTACGGCTGGGACCTGCTCGGGCCACTGGCGCTGTTCACTGCTGACGTCTACATCGGCTGCGCCATCGTGCTGCTCGTCATCTACCCGATCGTGGCTCGTGCCAACGGTTTGAGCCCGGTGAAGTTCTTTGCCGGTGCCTGGCCCGCGATCCAGTTCGCGTTCGTCTCACGCAGCTCCATCGGCACTCTGCCGCTGACCCAGCGCGTCGTGACGCACAACCTCGGTGTCTCGCGCGACTACGCGTCCTTCGCCGTGCCGATCGGTGCGACGACCAAGATGGACGGCTGCGCCGCGATCTATCCGGCGCTGGCCGCGATCACCGTCGCCCAGCTGTTCGGGGTGGACCTCGGGCTGACCGACTACCTCCTCATCGCCTTCGTCTCCATCGTCGGATCGGCCGCCACGGCAGGTCTCACGGGTGCCGTCGTCATGCTGACGCTCACCCTCTCCACGCTCGGTCTCCCGCTCGAGGGTGTCGGCCTGCTCCTGGCCATCGACCCGATCATCGACATGATCCGCACCGCCACCAACGTGGCCGGTCAGGCGCTCATCCCGACGATCGTGGCCAAGCGCAACGGTCTGCTCGACCAGTCGGTCTACGACAGCAACACCTTTGCTGGAGCCGACGCTCGGCTCGAGCTCGACGAGGACGAAGTCACCGTCGCTCCCGCCGCGGACGAGACGCGGATCGCGGTTCCCGCATGACCACGGCAGGACCGCGGCTCTCGCTGCTCGACCTCGCCACGGTGGGCCGTGACCAGTCCATCGGCGAGGCCCTCGAGACCAGCGTGACGTTGGCCCAGAAGGCGGACTCGCTCGGCTCGTTCGAGCGCCTCTGGTTCGCCGAGCACCACAACATGCCGTCGATCGCGTCGGCGGCCACCGCGGTCCTGCTCGCGCACGTCGCTGCCCGAACCGATCGCATCCGCGTCGGTTCGGGCGGCGTCATGCTGCCCAACCATTCGCCCCTCGTCATCGCTGAGCAGTTCGGCACGCTGGCTGAGCTCCACCCCGGCCGCGTCGACCTCGGACTCGGCCGGGCGCCGGGCACCGACCAGGTGACGAGCCGTGCCCTGCGCGTGGATCCGCGCGCGTCCGACGGCTTCCCCGACGACGTCCTCGAGCTCCAGGGCTACCTCGCCGACGAGAGTCTCGTACCCACGATTCACGCCTTTCCGGGGCGCGGGACCAAGGTGCCGCTCTACATCCTCGGCAGTTCTCTCTTCGGTGCCCAGCTCGCGGCGCGTCTCGGGCTGCCGTATGCGTTCGCGAGTCACTTCGCACCGGATGCCCTGCAGCAGGCGGTGGAGGTCTATCGCCGCGAGTTCCAGCCGTCGGAGCAGCTCGCGGAGCCCTACGTCATCGCGGCGCTCAATGTCGTCGTCGCCGACGATCAGGAGCACGCCGAGGCGTTGGCGGCTTCGGTTCTTCGCTCCCGGGTGCGTTCGCTCGCCTCCCGAGTTCCGGCGTATGCCGGCCAGCTCGACGATGCGACCGTCGACGCTCTGATGCAGTCACCGGTGGCCGCCCAGGCGCGCCACATGATGACCTACACGGCCGTCGGGGACATCGCGGCGGTGCGCACCTATCTCGACCAGTTCGCCGGCCTTGCCCGCGCTGACGAGCTGATGATCAACAACGCCGCCCCCGGCCTCGACAACCGCCTGAGAGCCCTCGAACTCCTCGCCACGCCACTTACACCCTGAGCCCAGACATTTTCGTCCAATAGGGCACGAATGGTTGGTAGTGCGCCTCGAGCCGACAACAGCCAAACGCGTCCTATTGGACGGAAATGGTTGTCAGGGGTGGGCCGGGGTTGGCTTGACCTTCCAGAGGCCGAGGATCGAGTGGTCCTCTTCGAGGAGGTGGACGATCTCGGTGTCGAGGCCGGATTCGCCACCAAGGGGTATGCCGGCGACGACGCGCACGTGGTCGCCGCCGACCAGACGTGGTGCGAGCGTGAGGGCGAACTCGTCGACGAGCCCAGCGTCGAGAAGGCTGTGGAAGAGGTGCGGGCCGCCCTCTGCGAGCACACGCGGCATACCCGCTGTGCGCAGGCGAGCCACGACGGCCGGGAGGTCGACCTCGTCGTCCCCCTCGATCCAGACGTCGTCCGCGTCGGAGCGTCCTGACGCAGCGCAGGTGGCGAGGATGACGTCACCCTCACCGGAGGCCAGGGATTCGGGCAGGTGCCCTCTGCGACTGACGACCACGATGGGCTTGCTTCCGCGCCGGTAGCCCTCTGCGCGAACGGTTCCCGCACCGACGAGGACGCAGTCGGCGAGCTCTCGCTGGAGGTGGAAGATCCGTCCGTCGGCCTCGGTGTTGATGGAACCGCTCCGACTGTCCCCACCGACCGCAGAACCGTCGAGCGTGCTGACGAAGTTCGCGCGCACGCCGCCGTCGGTGGGCCAGGCGTAGAGCCGCGACAGGTCGTCGTCACTGAGCAGGCCGGGCGAGAAGGAACGGGACCGGTTGTCGAGGAGGAGGCGCACCTCGTGAGTCTGACACCCACGCAGGGCACCTCGCCTGACAGGATGCGGGAATGGCGAAGAAGAGCGCGAAGGACAAGAAGAACACCAAGGACGTCAAGGCCACGAAGGGCAAGGGCGACACGCCCTCGTCGTTCACGGAGGCCCTGCGTGCCGGTCACGGCTTCGAGCTCGTCGACCTCGACCCTCGGGCGACGCCCGGCTTCGACGGCGACAAGGCGGCCGGGGAGGAAGCCCTGGCAGGGCTGGGCGACCAGCTCGCGGAGCTGCAGGAGCGGCTCTTCGCCGAGTCCAAGGGCGGCGGCAAGCGGTCGATCCTGCTGGTCGTCCAGGGCATGGACACCTCCGGCAAGGGCGGCATCCTGCGCCACGTCGTCGGAGCCCTCGACCCGCAGGGCGTCCACATCACCTCGTTCAAGGCGCCCTCGGCAGAGGAGCTCAAGCACCCCTTCCTGTGGCGCATCCGCAACGCCCTGCCCACGCCCGGCCAGATCGGTGTCTTCGACCGCTCGCAGTACGAGGACGTCCTCATCGTGCGGGTCCACGACCTCGTGCCGCCGTCGCAGTGGTCGCGCCGCTACGCCCAGATCAACGCCTTCGAGAAGAAGGTCGTGGAGTCCGGCACCACCGTCATCAAGGTGATGCTCCACATCTCGAGCGAGGAGCAGAAGGCCCGCCTCACCGAGCGCCTGGATCGTCCCGACAAGCACTGGAAGTTCAACCCCGGTGACCTCGACGAGCGGGCGCACTGGGCGGCCTACCAGGAGGCCTACCAGGTGGCGATCGAGAAGTGCTCCACTCCGGCAGCACCGTGGTTCGTCGTGCCGGCCGACCGCAAGTGGTACGCCCGGCTTGCCGTGACCAACCTCGTCCTCGAGCACCTCAAGGCACTCGACCCGCAGTGGCCCAAGGCCACCTTCGACGTCGAGGCCGAGCAGAAGCGGCTGGCCGAATCCCCCTGAGCCGCAGCCACACTCACGACCAGGCGCGGTCAAGGATCTGGGTGACCTCGGCCGCGCCGACGACGCCAAGGGTGCCGAACGTCGCCGCCGGCCCGCCCTCGGCCAGGCGGCTCGCGATGAAGGTGTCGGCGACCGCGTGGGGGGAGTGCTGGACGAGCAGCGCTGCCTGGAACGTCACCGCGAGATGCTCGACGATGCCCCGCGCCTGCCAGGCGCCTGAGTCGCTGCCGGCGGCGGCCACGAGCGCCGGGACAGCATCGATCGCGAGGTCGAGGCGACGGTCGTGTCCGCGTGCGAGCGAGAGCTCTTTGTCGAGCGCAGCCACGCTGGCCGGCTCGCGGGTCATCGCCCGCAGGACGTCGAGGGCGCCGACGTTGCCGGAGCCCTCCCAGATCGAGTTGAGCGGCGCCTCGCGATAGAGACGGGCCAGGCCGTTCTCCTCGACGTAGCCCGCGCCACCCAGGCATTCGAGGGCCTCGCCGACCAGGTGAGGTGTGCGCTTGCAGACCCAGAACTTGCCCAGCGCCACGCCCAGACGGGCGAGCTCGCTCTCGCCGGCATCGACCGCGTGGGCCAGCCGGAAGCCCAGGAGCTCGGCTGCCTCGGCCTCGATCGCGAGATCGGCGAGGACGTTGCGCATGAGCGGCTGCTCGATCAACCGCGCGCCGAACGCCGAGCGGTGCCGTGCGTGGTGCACGGCCCGGACCGTCGCCTGTCGCATCGTGGCCGACGAGCCGAGGATGCAGTCCAGACGGGTCGACGAGACCATCTCGATGATCGTGCGTATGCCGCGTCCGTCGCCTCCCACACGGACCGCCCAGGCCCCCTCGAACTCGACCTCGGACGAGGCGTTGGAGCGGTTGCCGAGCTTGTCCTTGAGCCGCTGCAGCCGCAGGGCGTTGCGGGTGCCGTCGTCGAGGACGCGCGGCACGAGGAAGCACGTGACCCCGGACTCCGTCGTCGCCAGCACGAGGAACACGTCACTCATCGGAGCCGAGAAGAACCACTTGTGGCCGGTGAGGCGATAGGTGTCGCCGCCGTCGATCGGGCCACCCGGCGTCGCGACCGCCTGGGTGACGTTGGCGCGCACGTCGGAGCCGCCCTGCTTCTCGGTCATCCCCATGCCCGCGATGGCCGATCGCCTGTCCGAGAACGGCTTCAGCTCGGGGTCATAGTCGCGCGACGCCAGCAGGGGGAGCCAGCGGTCTGCCAAGGCGGGGGAGACACGCAAGGCGGGCGCCGCGGCATACGTCATCGAAATGGGACAGAGGTGACCCGCCTCGGCGCGGGACCACGTCACGAAACCGGCGGCGCGCCGCAGGTGTGCGCCGGTGTCAGCGGGGCGCGTCCAGGCCTCCGCAGTGAGCCCGTGGCCCACGGCGGTGCGCATGAGGTCGTGATAGCTGCGGTCGTAGGCGACCTCGTCGATGCGGTGGCCGACGCGGTCATGAGTGACCAGGCGAGGAGTGTTCCGGTGGGCGTCATCGGCCCAGGCCTGGGTCTGCGCGGCGCCAGCGAGCGAGCCGAGGGCCGTGAGCTCGGCAACGTCCTCGGCTCGTCCCCACCGGTGCATCGCCTCCACCGCGACCTCATCGGAGGAGAAGAGGTTGTGGCCGACGAAAGCGGGCACCTGGTTCACGACGTCGTGGGTGTGCACGGGCGAAACGCTAACCCGGGACCCTGACCCAACCGACAGTTGTGACCGGCTCGTGTCGCACGGGCGTCGTGTCATGGACGGCTGGCCCGGACCCCGGCAGATAGCGTGACCCGAATGACCGATGCGAAGCGACGCCTGCGGCGGTGGCTGGCGCGGTTCCCTGCCCTGGAGTCGCTGGCGCGGCTCACGGTCGAGACGATCCGCATCTGCCTGCGCTACCGGGTGACCGGGTTGGCCTCCGAGGCCGGCTTCTTCGCGCTGCTCTCACTCCCGCCGCTCGTGCTCGGACTCTTCGGCGGGGTCGGCTACATCGGTCGTTGGCTCGGTCAGGACACGGTGGCGACCGTGCGTGAGGCGATCACCGAGTATGCCGCACGCTTCCTCACGGACGACGTCATCTCCTCGACCTTGGCACCGACCGTCGACGACGTCTTCACAGCCGGTCGTTTCGATCTCATCTCCGTGGGCTTCGTGCTGTCCCTGTGGTCGGGTTCGCGAGCCCTCAACGTCCTCGTGGACACCGTCTCGATCATGTACGGCCAGTCCGGCGTGCGAGGGATCGTACCGACACGCGTGCTCAGCTTCTCGCTCTACATCGTCGCGCTCGTCGTCGGGATCATCACCATCCCGCTCGTGCTCATCGGCCCGACCCTGCTCGGTGAGGTCCTGCCGGACACGTGGGACTTCCTGACCTTCCTCTACTGGCCCGTCGTCTCGCTGGTCGTCATCGCAGCCTTCACGAGCCTCTACCACGTGTCCACGCCCCTGCGCAGTCCGTGGACTCGAGACATCCCCGGCGCAGTGCTCACCCTGCTCATCTGGGTCGTCGCGTCGTTCGCGGTGCGGGGCTCGATCGCCGCCTCGCTCGGCGGCACGTCGATCTACGGGCCACTCAGCGCGCCGATCGTGCTGCTCATCTGGCTCTACATGCTCGCCATCGCGGTGCTCATCGGTGCCGCCCTCAACGCGGGCATCCGCAACCTGTGGCCGTCGGGGGAGCAGCGAGGACTGCGCGAGCGTCTCGCGGCCTTCCTGCTGCCCCAGCGCGCCGCCGACCGGTCCGTTGCAGAGGCCGCCGGCCACGGCAAGGTCGCGCCCGGCGACGGTACCGACGAGGAGACGTTGGACGACGCGGACGGTGACGTCGACGATGACCTCGACCTGCGCGGCATACGCGAAGCCGCCCGGCGACCGCTGACGCCGATCAACGACGACGAAACGCTCGTGATCCCACGGATTCGGGTCGGATCCGGCCGCTGAGGGGTGCTGGTTTGGAGTTCATGCGGAGGATCAGTTAAGTTTCTCTCCGCACGCAACGAAGGAAACTTCGAAGCGCTCGCGGATGTAGCTCAGTTGGTAGAGCGCAACCTTGCCAAGGTTGAGGTCGCCGGTTCGAACCCGGTCATCCGCTCGGAGGGTTAGCCACCCCTTAAATGGTGGAGTGGCCGAGAGGCGAGGCAGCGGCCTGCAAAGCCGTTTACACGGGTTCAAATCCCGTCTCCACCTCAAGTAGTACCCATCGCGGGCGATTGGCGCAGCGGTAGCGCGCTTCCCTGACACGGAAGAGGTCACTGGTTCGATCCCAGTATCGCCCACCAAAGAACCGCAGCACAGGTCTCGCCACCTGAGCTGCGGTTCTTTCTCATTCCGGCCCGGGACCTCGCCGCCTCAAAATCCATTCGGTATGCCGTGTGTGCACCTTCCGCGTGACGAGACCGCGGTCCGGGACGAATCGATGAAACGGCATACTGCCGACATGAAAGTACTGCTCCTCGAGAACATCCACCCACGTGCTGTCGACGCCTTGCGGCGCGCTGGCCATGAGGTCGAGGAGCGACCGGGTTCGCTGACGGAGACCGAGCTCATCGAGGCCCTGGAGGGCGTGTCCCTGCTCGGCGTGCGGTCCAACACGAAGGTCACGAGCAAGGTGCTCGCGGCAGCTGATGACCTGCTGGCCGTCGGCTGCTTCTGCATCGGCACCAACCAGGTGGACCTGCCCGCCGCCTCGGCCCGCGGGGTGGCGGTCTTCAACGCGCCCTTCTCCAACACCCGCAGCGTCGTGGAGCTGGTCCTCTGCGAGATGCTCGCCCTGACGCGCCGGCTGCCCGAGAAGACCGAGAAGATGCACGCCGGAATCTGGGATAAGTCTGCCCGGGGTAGTCACGAGATCCGGGGCCGGACCCTGGGAATCGTCGGTTACGGCAACATCGGAACCCAGTTGTCCAATGTCGCCGAAGCAGTGGGACTTCACGTCATCTTCTACGACACGGCAGACCGTCTGGCCCATGGCAACGCTCGCAAGGTCGAGTCACTCGAGGAGTTGCTCGGAGAGGCCGACATCGTCAGCCTTCACGTCGACGGCCGGCTCGGCAACGCGGGCCTGTTCGGTGCGGACCAGTTCGCCCTCATGAAGCCCGGTGCCGTCTTCATCAACGCCTCCAGGGGCATGGTCGTCGATGACCATGCGCTGCGGGACCGCATCCTGTCCGGCGACATCTCGGGTGCGGCCATCGACGTGTTCCCCACGGAGCCCAAGGCTCAGGGCGACCCGTTTGACTCCCCTCTGAAGGGCCTAGACAACGTCATCCTCACTCCTCACGTCGGAGGGTCGACACAGGAGGCGCAGGAGGAGATCGGGACCTTCGTGGCCACCAAGCTGCTCGGCTTCGTCGATGGCGGCGCCACCTCGCTGTCGGTGAACCTGCCCGAGGTTGCGGCGCCCTCGGTCGATGCGCCCTTCCGACTCGGATACCTCCACCACAACGTCCCCGGAGTCCTGGCGTCCATCAACCAGACGTTCGCTGAGGCGGGCGTCAACGTGACCGGTCAGTCGCTCTCCACCCGCGGGGAGCTCGGCTATGTCGTGACGGACACGGACGTCCTGCCGTCGGAGCAGACCCTCGACGGCTTGAGCCAGCTGGACCACACCGTCTGGCTGCGCACATGGCCGGCCTGAGGTCCTGGTCGGCCGCGTGAGCAATGTGACCCGGGAGAAGTCATGACCCTCGTTGCCCTCCGTGAGGACCTCACGACACGGGTGGCCTACGTTTCGGACGCCTCGATCTACCGGCGCGTGCCCGCGGCCGTGGTTGAACCCCGCTCTGTGGAGGAGATCCGCGATGCCCTGCGCATCGCCACAGAACGTGGCTGGTCCGTGACCTGCCGCGGGGGCGGCACCTCGGTGGCAGGAAACGCCATCGGGCACGGACTGATCATCGACATGAGCCGGTACTTCAACGAGATCCTGTCCATTGACGTGGAGGCCCGCACAGCCCGGATCCGTCCCGGTGTCGTCTGCGACACGCTCCGCGACGCCGCCGAACCGTTCGGACTGACCTACGGGCCCGACCCGTCAACTCACTCGCGCTGCACCGTCGGCGGGATGTTCGCCAACAACGCCTGCGGTTCCCACTCCGTGGCCTGGGGCACGGCGGCGGACAACATCGTCTCGCTCAAGCTCATGCTTGCTGACGGGCGCGAGATCGAGATCGGCGCCAACCACTGCAGCGATCCGGTCATCGAGGACCAGCTCAAGCGGCTCCGGGACGAGCATCTGGGCATCCTTCGGACAGAGCTGGGGAAGTTCGCTCGGCAGGTCTCCGGGTATGGGCTTCACCATCTGCTTCCCGAGAACGGTTTCAACGTGGCCCGGGCCATGGCCGGGACCGAGGGGACCTGCGGGGTCATCACGGAGTTGACGGTCCGGCTGGTCGAGCGGCCGCGGGCCACCGCGTTGGCTGTCCTGGGATTCTCCGACGTCTTCGCGGCCGCAGCTGCCGCCCCGCTTCTGCGCAAGCCAGGCGTGTACACAGTCGAGGGCATGGGAGCTGACCTCCTGGCCGCTCTGCGTTCACGACCAGGCCAGGGCTCGGCGGGATCCGAACTGCCCGAGGGCGGAGGCTGGCTCTATGTGGAGGTCGGCGGGGAAACCCCTGACGACGCTGGAGACACAGTCCGGGCCATCGTCGACGACCTGGCCCGGGACGGGCGGATCGTCGACTCGCACGTCGTGACTGACCCCACTCAGGCACGCGCTCTGTGGCGGATCCGGGAGGCCGGCGCCGGCATCGTCACCCGGTTGCCCGACGGCAGCGAGGCCTGGCCGGGCTGGGAGGATTCCGCGGTGCCGCCGGAGCACCTGGCGGACTACCTTCGTGACCTCTACAAGATCTTGGACTCTCACGGGCTGCGCGGCATCCCGTTCGGCCACTTCGGTGAAGGATGCGTGCACATTCGCATCGACTTCAGTCTCGGGTCAGAGGAAGGGGTCCTTCGCTACCGGCGGTTCATCGAGGAGGCAGCCACTCTGGTGGCCCGCTACGGCGGGTCCGTCTCCGGCGAGCACGGCGATGGGCGCGCACGCTCGGAACTGCTGCCGTTGATCTACTCAGCAGAAACCCTGACGGCCTTTGCCCAGTTCAAGAACATCTTCGACAAGGAGAACGTCTTCAACCCGGGCGTTCTTGTCGACCCGGAACCGCTGGATCAGGGCATCCGCCCCGGCCCAGGAGGCCTCACCTTCGAACTGACACCCGTGCACGCTTTGAGTCATGACGCAGGTTCCTTCGCAGGCGCCATGAACCGCTGCGTCGGCGTGGGGCTGTGCCGGTCCGATGTCGGCTCCATGTGCCCCTCCTACCAAGTGACGCGGGACGAGGTGCACTCGACCCGTGGCCGGGCGCGAGCGCTGGCAGAGATGCTGCGCGGAGAATCGGTCACCGACGGCTGGCGATCAAAGGAAACCCTCGAGGCGCTGGACCTGTGCCTGTCCTGCAAGGCGTGCGCCAGCGAATGCCCGGTCAACGTGGACATGGCCACCTACAAGGCCGAGTTCCTCCACCACCACTACAAGGGGCGCCTCCGCCCGATGGCCCACTACGCCATGGGATGGCTGCCACTGACGTCCCGCCTGCTGGAGGCTCTTCCCGGGGGCGCCCGCTTTGCCAACTGGACCCTCGCGTTCCGCCCGGTCGAGGAGCTGGTGAAGCGCCTCGGCGGCATCGAACCCAAGCGCCGCATGATCCACTTCGCACCCCAGACCCTGCGGAAGTGGTTCACGAAGCGGCAAGCCTCCATGACGCAACCGGTCGACCTGGACCGACCCACCGTCATGCTGTGGCCGGACACGTTCAACAACTTCAACTCGCCCGGCGTCGGCCAAGCCGCCGTCGAGGTCCTGGAGGCCATGGGATACCGCGTGATCCTCCCGGCCGGGCAGGTGTGCTGTGGCCTGACCTGGCACTCCACCGGGCAGCTTGGCATGGCCAAGCGGATCATCACCCAGACCCTGGATTCACTGGGGCGTGCTCTGGACGAAGACATGCCGATCATCGGCCTCGAGCCGTCCTGCACCGTCATGCTCGCCGACGAAATCACCGAACTCCTGCCCGATGACCCCCGCGCCGCAAAGCTGGCACAGCAAGTCGTGACGCTGGCGGACGTCGTTGCTGCGCATGAAGGACCGTGGCCGTTCGGCGAAATCAACATCAAGGCCATCTCCCAGGTGCACTGCCACCAAGAGGCGAAAGGCTCCTATGGCCCTGACAAGGCGGTGCTGCAGAGGCTCGGAATGGACACCGACGTCATCGGTTCCGGTTGTTGTGGACTCGCCGGCAACTTCGGGTTCGAGCCCGGACACTGGGACGTCTCACAGGCACTGGGGGAGCGCGAGCTCTTCCCCAAGGTACGAACAAGAGACGAGGCCACGATCGTGCTGGCCGACGGGTTCTCCTGTCGCACCCAGGTCGCCCAGGGCACCGGAGCCGAAGCCAGCCATCTGGCCGAAATCCTGAAACTGGCCCTGGAGCAGAAGACGACCCAACCCGACTGAGCACGAAGCTGCGGCTCTGCTTCTCCCCGAAGCGCACGTCCTCGCCAGATCACGTCACGGTCAGCCAGAGCAGGGCCATGACGCAGACTGCGGTCAGGGCGATCGTGACGAGGTGCCCCCCGGCCTGACGTCGGTTCGTCGTGAACTCGCCCATGACCGTCGGGTCACGTCCCAGGCGATACATGAAGACCAGAAGGGGCAGCAGCAGCACGGTGTTGAGAACCTGGCTCAGGACGAGGACCGGGATGAGGGGCAGCCCCGGCACGAGCACGGTTCCGGCGGCGACAGCCACGACGGCCACGAAGCTGCCGTAGAACATCGGCGCTCGTCGGAAGCCGTCGTCCACCGCACCTTCGTGTCCGGTGAACTCGCAGACGGAGTATGCCGTTGACAGGGGCAGGACTGCGGCCGCCAGGAGCGCGGCGCCCACGAGCCCGGCACCGAAGAGATGGCTCGCGAACTGACCGGCCAAAGGCTCCAGTGCCGACGCCGCATCCGCGGCCGTCTCGATCGTGACTCCGCGGGCGTGCAGAGTCGCAGCGCTGGTCACCACGACGAAGAAACCGATGACTCCCGTGAGAAGGGAACCGATGAGGACGTCGAAGCGCTCGT
Source organism: Janibacter sp. HTCC2649 (assembly GCF_000152705.1). GTDB lineage: Bacteria > Actinomycetota > Actinomycetes > Actinomycetales > Dermatophilaceae > Knoellia. The sequence goes on from NZ_CH672413.1 coordinate 423,924, forward strand.
AGCGCAGGTCTGCGGGGGTGAGTCTCTTGTCCACCGCGTAGGACTGGATGAAGCTGAGCCCCCATGGGGCAAGCGTGGTGCCGACCGTGGCCGTGACCACCAGCACCGCACCACGATCGATGGGGAGGCTGGGAACGACCAGACCCCTGGCCGCGGCGCCCCAGTCCGGTCCGACGACGAACCCGGCAGCGATGTAGGTGACGAAGACGGCGGACAGCGCCATCAGCACGTGCTCCACGCTGCTGAACGTCCCCTTGAGAACGAGGACCGTCAGCACCATCGCCGCGACGGGGACCGAGACATACCTGGACACCCCGAACAGCTCGAAACCCGCTGCCACACCGGCGAACTCGGCCGCGGCAGTGCCGACGTTCGCGACGAGCAGGAGCACCAGGGCGAGCGAACCGAGGCGTACGCCGTAGCGGTCACGGACAAGTCCGATGAGGCCCTGCCCGGTCACGACCCCCATGCGGGCACCGAGAGTGTGGAAGATGATCAGGGCCACCGTGGACGCGAGCAGGACCCAGAGCAGCTGGTAGCCGTACTCCGCGCCGAGGACGCTGTAGGTGGTGATGCCGGCGGGGTCGTCGTCCGAGAGTCCGGCCAGTAGCCCCGGTCCCACGACCGCCAGGAGGAGCCCGAGGCGAAACCGTCGGGTGACCCGGGGCGTTCGTCGCGGCGACGTGGTCGGAGCGGTCATGTGTCACCGTCGCTACGGTCCGTGGGTCCGGTGCCAGGAGCCGCGGGTGGTGACGATGCGAGGGGCGGGAGGCGGCGCCATCCGGATGTTCGGCGGAAGCGACGGTGGTGCAGGGCTGGCGGCTGAGCCAGGTGGACAGTCGCGTCGGCGCGGACCCGGGGCGGCAGGGTTGCGAGCATGGGTGTCGCCTCCTCGGGCCCGAGCGCCTTCAACAACCGTGCTGCTGTGAGGGGGTGGCTTCGGTGCACTGCCGTCGCGGCCCGTTCCGGGTCGATCGCTCGGAGGAGCCCAGCCGCATTGCCGGTGCTCAGGCGGGCCAGCAACTCGGCCAGGTCACCGGCGTCGAGCTGGCGGTAACCAGCCGTCTCCGTCGCGAGCTGGACCGTGTGTGCCCGAGGGGAGGTGAGGTGCAGGTCCTGCCAGTCGACTGCCGGGTGCGAGTGGTGACGAACGAAGCTGCCCAGTCCGAGACGGGGCAGGATCGCCATCAGGCCGAGCCGGACGGCGGCGACCTCGGGGCTGCCGTCGTCGCGTTCCACCAGGACGACCTCGGCCACCCGCGAGAGCCGTTGCCCCTGAAGGTCGACGACCTGCGTGTCCAGGACATCGCGACGCAACAGGATCTCTGCCGGAGCGAGGTCGGGAGGGCCGGGTTCGGGTGCACCACACGGGGGAGCGTTCGTGAGGACGATCGCGTCGTCCGTGACGTTGTGGACGGCGCTCCACGGCACCATCAAGGACGTGTGGCGGTCGGGGCGCACGAGGAGCCGTTCCAGGTCGGGGTGTGGCATGCCGAGGTGGATGGAGACGTCCTCGAGTCGACCCACCTCCGCCCCGTCGTGGGTGCGCACGGGTCGGCCCAGCAGGTCCGTCAGGGTTCCGAAGCGGCCCGTGGGCACGGAGCCGGTCCGGCGCGGTGACATGTCGTCCATCGTCGACCGGAACGGTGCTGCAGCACAGGGGCCAAGGTCCTGACGTCAGGGCCCGAGTCCAGCCAGGTCAGGTCAGGTCAACGCGTGTCGCTGAGACTGGTGCCTTCGGCCAGCACCGCGGCCCGCCCAACCTCGAGACGCGCCACGGGCACCCGAGGCGGTGAGCAGGACACGTAGTCGAGGCCGCAGTCCACGAAGAAGGCGATCGAATCCGGGTCGCCAGCCTGCTCACCGCAGGCGCCCAGTTCCAGGTCCGGGCGGGTCCTGCGTCCGCGTTCCACCGCGATCCGGATGAGCTCGCCCACGCCGCGAGGATCCAGGGTCGTGAACGGGTCCTTCGGGAGTATGCCGTCGCTCAGGTAGGTCGAGAGGAAGCCGGTTTCGGCGTCGTCTCGAGACATGCCCCAGGTCGTCTGGGTGAGGTCGTTCGTGCCGAACGAGAAGAACTCCGCGACGGTCGCCAGGTCATCAGCGCACAGGGCTGCGCGTGGCAACTCGATCATCACGCCCACCGGAGGCGTTGGGAGGTCGGATCCGAGCGCCAACACCGTTGCCACGGCCACCTCGACGATGCGGCTGCGGGCGGACACCAGCTCGGCGACGTCGCTGACCAGCGGGACCATGATCTCGGGGCGTGGGTTGCCTCCGGCGGCGTCCAGCTGGTGGGCTGCGGTGACGAGTGCACGAACATGGACGTCGACGAGCTCGGGGTGCACGGTGAGCAGACGCACCCCGCGCAGCCCGAGCATCGGATTGGACTCTCGCCACCGACGAGTGGCGTCCAGACGAGTGCGCAGGACGTCGGACACCGGCTTGCCCGCACCCTCGAGGAGGGCTACGGCCACCGCCAGGCCTTCCGGATCCGGAAGGAACTCGTGCAGCGGCGGATCGAGCAGCCGCACCACGACCGGCAGTCCGTCCATGACACGCAGCAGGCCCGTGAACTCCTGAACCGCGAGCTGCTCCATCCGCGCCAACGCATCCTGCGCGCCGATCCCGAGGATCACGTTCTCGACCAGGGCGCGGCGGGAGCCGAGGAGCATGTGTTCGGTGCGGCACAGGCCGATTCCCGTGGCGCCCGCAGCCCGGGCAGCGGCTGCCTCGTCGGCCGTCTCCGCGTTGGTGCGCACCTTCACCGTGGCGCGCTGGTCGGCGTGCTGCAGGATCCTGCGCACGGCAGCCAGGACGCGTTGGTCGGCGCCGTTCCCCGGACCCTCCGGGTCCGAGGCATCCTCGACCGTCATGAGGCCGCCTGCGACCGGCCCCGGACGGACGGCGAGGGAACCGGCATACACCGTTCCTGTCGTGCCGTCGACGGAGACGACGTCGCCCGTTCGCAGAACGTCGCCCGCTGCAGTGACGGCTTGCCCTGCGAGCTCGTCGACGACGAGCCCGGCGACTCCGGTGACGCAGGTGCGCCCAAAGCCCCTGGCCACGACGGCGGCGTGCGACGCGAGGCCGCCCCTTGCGGTGACGACGGCCACCGAGGCGAGGATGCCGTCGAGATCCTCTGCGCTGGTCTCGGTGCGCACGAGGACGACATCGTCGCCGGCAGCGCGCCGGGCGACTGCGGTGTGCGGGTCGAACACGATGCTCCCGACTCCGGCGCCTGGGCTGGCCGGGAGTCCGGTCATGAGTGGCCTGGCTCCGCCCGGGACCTCGAACGTGTCGTGAAGGAGAAGCTCGAGCTGTCGACCACCGACCCGGACGAGGGCCTCGTCCTCGGACACCAAACCCTCCTCGGCCATGTCGGCGGCGATGACGAACGCGGCAGCAGGGCTGCGTTTGCCCACTCGGGTCTGGAGGACGTAAAGGGTGCCGTCCTGGACGGTGAACTCCACGTCGCACAGGTCTCGGTAGTGCTTCTCGAGGGTGGAGATGTGGGAGAGCAACTCGTGATGGGCGCCGGGTTCACGTCCTGCCATGTGGGCGAGGGACAGGGTGGCCTGGCTGCCGCTCACGACGTCCTCACCCTGAGCCTCTGGCAGATAGTCGCCATAGGGTTCGGGATCTCCGGTGGCGGGGTTGCGACTGAAGCACACGCCCGAGCCGGAGTGGGGCCCGCTGTTGCCATAGACCATCTGCATGACGGTGACGGCCGTCCCGAGGTCGCCGGAAATACCTTCGTGCCGCCTATACACCTGCGCCCTGATGCTGTTCCACGAACTGAACACGGCGTCGATGGAGCTGGTCAGTTGTTCCCACGGGTCCTGGGGCAGGTCCAGCCCCGTTGTTGCGACGAGAGCCCGGCGGTGGGCAGCCACCAGCGAGCGCAGGCCAGCGACGTCCAGCTCGGCGGTCGCGGAGACACCCTGCTCGGCGAGCACCCCGGCGCGCACGGCGTCGATGGACGTTGATGGCACACCCAGTACGGTGCGGCCGTACATCTCGACGAGTCGCCGGTAGCAGTCCCACACGAACCTCGGGTCCTGCCGCAGCACCATTCGCTCCACCAGCGCATCGGTCAACCCGACGTCGAGCACGGTCTCCATCATCCCGGGCATCGAGAACTTGGCACCCGAGCGAACGGAGACGAGCAGGGGTCGGTCACCCTCCCCGAAGGCTCGACCGGTCGAACGCTCGAGGTCGGTGAGCGCCTTGCGGACCTGGTCGTCCAGTCCGGGCGGACGATGCCCGTCCTTCAGGTAGCGGCGACAGGCCTCGGTCGTGAGGGTGAAGCCCGGGGGGACGGGCAACCCGAGCCGGGTCATCTCGGCGAGGTTGGCCCCCTTGCCGCCGAGAAGATCGGTCATCCCACGTTCTCCATGGGCGAAAGGGACGAGGAGTGACACATTCATGTCGCGATCGTCGCGCGCGGATGACGGAGCGGACAGGGACTTTGGGCCCGCGCTGTGCGCCACCGTCCGGGACCGGGCGAGGTCAACTCCTCCTCATGTGGGGACCAAGGACCCATCCCTGATCCCCGAGTGAGGGTGATGCTCGGTGGCATGGAGACAACCAGGGAGAGCGAGAGGGGGCCAGTCATGGTCGCCAACACGGGCCAATACACGGTGGTCGTCGGGTGTGACGGCTCCTGGGACAGTTTTCGGGCGGTGGACCTGGCGGCCCGCGAAGCCCTTGGTCATGGCTGCCGCCTGACGGTGCTCGTCGTGCCGCGCGATGACCCGCCGGGCAGCGACGAGCCCCTGTCCGGGTACTCGGCGGCCGAGGACCGAGGACGGTCCCGGGCTCAGGTGACTGCCCACCTTGCGCGGGAACGTGCACTGGCGGCGGCCCCGGACCTGGGCGTGGACATCGTGGTGGATGCGGTCGACGGCCCCGCAGTGGAGGCGCTCGCCCAACGAGCCATGATGCTCGTCCTCGGTGGACGGGGACGCGGTGGCCAACGAGCGCTGTCCCTCAGTTCGCCCAGTGACGAGTTGGTGCGACACCTCCGGGTACCGATCCTGATCCCGGGGGTGCGGTCTCCCGTGCCGTCCACCGTTCCGCACGCGCCCCACGTCGTCGTGGGGGTGGACGGGCGTGGTGGAGAGGAAGAGCTGATCAGCATCGCCGCGGTCGAGGCAGCGGCTCGCGGCTGCTGTCTGGTGATCGTGCGCGTGGTCCGTCCGGACCCCGCGGGCGGCGGCCTGGCTCGTCCGCACATCTGGGACGAGACCTGGATGGCGGTGCACCAGGCAGATACGGCTGCGTCCGTGTCGTGTCGAGTGGTGGTGACGGTTGGCGACCCAGTGACGGCGCTCACCGACGAGTGCGGACCCGAGGACCTGCTCGTTGTGGGCACACGTGGTCAGGGGCGCCTGGCCGGACTGGTGCCGGGGTCCGTGGCCCGCGGTGTCCTTGACGTCGGCACCCGCGATGTCATGGTCGTGCCACCGGCCGCCCGTGACATCGCCACCCGACATCCATCGGTGCAGTGAACCGCCCCTGGACGACCGGCAACCTGCTCCACCTGCGTCGGTACGACCGGGCGTGGCTGCGAGGTGACGTCGTCGCGGGACTGACGGTCGCGGCATACCTTGTCCCCCAGGTCATGGCGTATGCCGAGATCGCCGGTCTGCCCGCCACCGCGGGATTGTGGGCGGCCGTTGCGGCGCTTCTCGTCTACGCCGTCCTGGGTTCGTCCCCGCAGTTGTCCATCGGTCCGGAGTCCACGACGGCGCTCATGACGGCGGTGGCGCTGGGCGGTCTGGCGGCAGGCGACCCCGCAAGGTACGCCGTGTATGCCGCCAGCCTCGCCATCGTCGTCGGTGTCCTCTGCATCGTGGCCGGGGTGGCTCGGTTGGGTTTCGTTGCCGAACTTCTGTCGCGACCGGTCCTCGTGGGATACATGTGCGGGATCGCGGCCCTCATGGTCGTGAGCCAGCTGGGCCACCTCACGGGGCTGACCGTGAAGGATGGCTCGGCGGCGGCTGAGGTCACGCAGGTGGCCCGACATCTCGGTGAGCTGCACGCACCCACCGTCATCCTCGGGTTGATCGTTCTCGCCCTGCTGTTGCTGCTCGCTTGGAAGCTGCCACGCCTTCCAGGACCGCTGCTCGCGCTGCTCCTCGCCTCAGCGGCGGTCATCGTCCTGGGTCTCAGGAGCCGCGGCGTGCTCGTCATCGGGCCGGTCGACTCGGGCCTCCCGGACGTCCGGGCGCCGCACCTCCATCCGACGGATCTCGCCCTTCTGGTGCCCGCCGCCGTGGGTGTGGCCCTCGTGGGGTTCACGGACACGATGCTGACGGCGCGAGCGTTCGCGAGTCGCCGTGGGGACCACATCGACAACAACCAGGAGCTCCTCGCGCTCGGAGTGGCGAACGTGGCCGCCGGTGTGGCACAGGGGTTTCCGGTGAGCAGCTCGGGCAGTCGCACTGCCCTCGGCGTTGCCGCCGGGAGCCGCAGCCAGGTGCATTCGCTCGTCACCGTCGTGGCCGTGCTGCTCGCCGTCACGCTGGGTTCGAGGGTCATCTCGGCCGTGCCGGTTGCGGCACTGGGCGCCGTGGTCGTGTATGCCGCGACCCGCCTCGTCGACGTCGCTGACCTTCGGCGGATGGCCCGGTTCAGGCGGACCGAGCTGCTTCTGAGCGTCGTCACGGCCGGGGGAGTCATGGCCCTCGGTCCGCTCACGGGGATCCTCGTCGCCGTCGGTCTGTCCGTCCTCGATCTTCTGCACAGGGTGGCACGACCCCATGACGGCATCCTCGGCTTCGTGCCAGGACTTGCGGGCATGCATGACATGGACGACTACCCAATGGCGGAGCCCGTGGCTGGGCTCGTCGTGTACCGCTACGACTCGCCCCTGTTCTTCGCGAACGCCCAGGACTTCCTCCGGCGGGCGCTGGTCGCGGTCGACCGTTCGCACACACCGGTGCAGTGGTTCCTCCTCAATGCCGAGGCGAACGTGACCATCGACATCACGGGACTCGATGCCCTCGTGAGGCTCGACGAAGAGCTGCAGCGCCGGGGGATCGTGCTGGCTCTGGCCCGGGTGAAGCACGAGCTGCGAGCCGACCTGGAACGAGGTGGGTTCCTCGAGCGAATCGGTGACGCACACGTGTTCATGACCTTGCCGACGGCTGTCGCGGCCTACGTCGGTTGGTACCAGCAACGGCATGGGCGGGCCCCCGAGGGAGCCGTCGGGTCCTGAGCCCGAGCCGTCGACCGAACCACCAGGCCAGCAGCAGTCCTCCGACGGGGACCTCCATGCCGACGACGAAGATCCGATAGAGCAGAACTCCACCCGCGGCGGTTGCCTGGTCGACGCCCGAGGCAACCAGGAACCCGGTCATGCCGAGCTCGACGATCCCCGTGGCTGCGGGCGAAATGACAGCGAGGGAGAGCACTCGCTCTGCGGCGAAGGTCGCGAAGACGATCACGAGGGGAGGCTGGGAGCCCAACAGGCGCAGGCACAACCACAGCAGAACGGCTTGGAGCGCGGCATACGCCGCCTTGCCGATGGTGAGCCGAGTGCAGGCGCCGGCGATGAGCTCGGCCACGGAACGTTGCGCGGACACTGCCGTGGAGGCGTAGCTCGAGCCGCGCGGCCGCAACCGGTCAACTCGGTGCGTCACCCGATCGGCGAGCTGCCCGGCTCGCCGTGCCCATGACTCGGTGCGGAGAGCGGCGATCGTGAAGACCATGAGGCCCGCCAGGAGGCCGGACGCACCCAGCCCCGCGTCCCTCATGGCCCGGGAGGGCGAGCCGTCGAGCACGAGCCAGACCAGGGCGATTCCTGGGACAGCGAGCCGGGACAACACGTCCCAGATGTTCGTCACCAGTGCCCAGCGAAGGAACTCGGCCGTGCTGAAGCCCCACCTCCTGGCGGACAGGAGGTTGACCGCCGAGCCAACCGCGCCGCCGAGGGGGAGCACGTTCGACACCGCGCTGCCCGTGATGTTGAGGAAGAACGCCCGGCGGTGGTTCAGTCCGGGAAGGGCGGCTGACAGGGCGATGGTGTGCAGCCAGAGCCCGGCCAGCCAGACAGCCGCGAGAAGGACGGTCCCGGGAGTGGTCACAGTCGAGAGGACAGTGCCGATCTGATGCCAGCTCGCCCCAGCGACTCGCGGAAGGCCGAAGGCGAGCAGGCAGGCCGCGAGCGCGACGGCCAGGACCGCTTCACTCTGACGGCGCACGGTCGCCCACCGTGTGGGTGGAACCTCCAGGGTGGCCTCGTCCATCAGGGGTCCATTGCGCTCGCTCGCAGCCCTGCACTCGCGCGTTCCAACACGCCCGCCGACGCTCGAACCATCTGCACTTCCTCGCGAGCGCGGACGACGTGGACCCGGCAGGGCGCCGATGCCTCGGCGATGTCGCGGTCGTACGTGTCGAGGTTGGCGTTGCGCTCCTCGTCGATGTGCACTCCGAGGTGACCCAGGCGGGCGGCAGTGGCGCCTCGGATCTGGGCGGAGTTCTCGCCGATACCGCCCGTGAACACCAGCGCATCCATCCCGCCCGCTGCCGCCGCCATGGCGCCGATGCTGAGGACGAGGCGGTGGACGAAGACCTCGACGGCCAGCTGGGCCCGATCAGGCTCGGGGCCCCGGCGGCACCGCGCCATGACCTCGCGCATGTCCGAGGTGCCGGCCAGCGCGAGCAACCCTGACTCGTGTTCGAGGGCTTCGAGGGCTCGTGCGCTCGACACGCCGTGGTGGACCTGGAGCCAGGGGATCAGTCCGGGATCGACCGACCCGGACCTGGTGCCCATGACGAGACCGTCCAGCGGCGTGAAACCCATGGTGGTCTCGACGCTCTGCCCGTCCACGGTGGCGGCGAGGGAGCATCCGGACCCGAGGTGTGCCACGACGACGCGACCGTGCCGTTGCCCGAGGAGCTCAAGGGCTCGCCGGGAGGAGTAGGCGTGGGACAGGCCGTGGAAGCCGAACCGACGAACCCCCCAGGCCTCACGCCACTCGGCCGGAATGGCCAGGGTCGTGGCGGCAGGCCCAAGAGTGCTGTGAAAAGCGGTGTCGAATACGGCCACGTGGGGGACATCGGGCATCCCAGAGCCCAAGGTGTCGATGACCGAGAGAGCTCGCCGCTGGTGGTCGGGTGCGAGGTCCGAGAGCTCACGGAGAGCCAGCAGGACGTCGTCATCGATGAGCACTCCCTCGCGAAAACGGTTGCCGCCATGCACGATTCGATGGACCACGACCTCCGGTGGTGGAGATGCCGACACGGCGGACGTCACTGCGAATGACAGGTCGCCCTCGGCAACGGAGCCCCCTGCCGAGAGGTCCACCGACGACACCACACCCTCGCCCTCGAGCCAACGCAGCTTCACCGAGCTGCTGCCGACGTTGACCGTGAGGACGGTCATTCCTGCACGGAGGTGCTGGTGGCAGGCCACGACCAGTTCGCGATGGCCGGGTGGTCCTCACCGTGGACCCTCGTGTAGTCGCGGGCGGCCAATCGCGCGTCGGCCATCTCCTGGCGCAGACCCGCTGACACCTCGCTCAGCTGGGGCACCCGGTCGATGACGTCCATGACGAGATGGAAGCGGTCGAGGTCGTTGAGCATCACCATGTCAAAGGGGGTCGTCGTCGTGCCCTCCTCCTTGTAGCCGCGGACATGGATCTGGGGGTGCGCGTGGCGTCGGTAGGTGAGGCGGTGGATGAGGCCGGGATATCCGTGGAAGGCGAAGATCACGGGGCAGTCCGGCGGAAAGAGAGCGTCGAAGTCACGGTCGGACAAGCCGTGCGGGTGCTCGCTGTCCGGTTCCAGACGCATGAGGTCGACGACGTTGACCACGCGCACGCGCAGGTCGGGCAGTCGGTGCCGAAGGATGTCGGCGGCCGCAAGGATCTCGAGCGTCGGGACGTCGCCGGCGCAGGCCAGGACGACATCCGGATTCGCTCCTCCATCCGTGCTCGCCCACTCCCACAGGCCGAGCCCACGGGCGCAGTGGGCATCGGCCTGCACCGGATCAAGGAAGGTCAGCGCGGGCTGTTTGCCGGCCACGATGACGTTGATGAGGGAGCGCGACCGGAGGCAGTGCTCGGCGACGCTGAGCAGGGTGTTGGCGTCCGGCGGCAGGTAGACGCGGACGGTCTGTGCCTTCTTGTTCACGACGTGGTCGAGGAAGCCGGGGTCCTGGTGAGAGAACCCGTTGTGGTCCTGCCGCCAGACGTGCGAGGTCAGGAGGTAGTTCAGTGAGGCGATGGGCCGACGCCACGGCACTTCGGCGGAGACCTTCAACCACTTCGCGTGCTGGTTGAGCATGGAGTCGACGATGGGGATGAAGGCCTCGTAGCAGTTGAAGAGTCCGTGTCGGCCGCTGAGCAGGTAGCCCTCGAGCCAGCCCTGGCAGAGGTGTTCCGACAACACCTCCATCACGCGCCCGTCGACGTCGAGGTGGTCGTCTCCGGCGCGGATCGGGAGGGCCCACGCGCGCCCTGATTGCTCGAAGATGGCCTGCAGCCGATTGGACGCGGTTTCGTCAGGGCCCATGACACGGAAGTTGTGAGGGTTGTCGCGCACCACATCGCGCAGCCACGGGCCGAGCGCCCCTGTCGCAGAGCGCAGTTCGCGAGCCGGCTCGCCGACGGGCACCTGGTAGTCGCGGTGCGCCGGCAGCACGAGGTCACGCAGGACGACTCCGCCGTTTGCGTGGACGGACGCGCTCATCCGCAGTTCGGGGGCAGGCGCCAGCGCACGGATCTCGGCGCGGACGGCTCCCACCTCGTCGAAGAGTTCCTCCGGACGGTAGGACCGCAGCCAGTCCTCGAGGAGTCGGAGATGCTCTGGGTTCGTCCGGGGGGCGGCGATGGGCACCTGGTGCGAGCGGAACGAACCTTCGACTGTGTGGCCGTCAACCGTGGCCGGTCCGGTCCAGCCCTTCGGGGTGCGAAGAACGATCATCGGCCATTGGAGGGGATGGCCGGCGCCCGTTCCGCGGAGCTCGGCGAGGCGAAGGTATGCCGTGTCGAGGGCATCCGCTAGCGCCTCGTGCACTGCCACGGGGTCATCGCCCTCGACGAAGAGCGGGTCGTGGCCATGGCCGATCAGGAGCGACCTGAGCACGCTCTCGGGCTGGCGCGCGAGGACCGTGGGGTTGGCGATCTTGTAGCCGTTGAGGTGGAGGATCGGCAGGACCGCACCGTCACGGGCCGGGTTGATGAAGGCCGTCGACTGCCAGCTCGCGGACAGGGCTCCGGTCTCGGCCTCGCCGTCACCGATGACGCACGCGACGGTGAGGTCGGGGTTGTCGAAGGCCACGCCGTAGGCGTGGGCCAAGGAGTAGCCCAGCTCGCCGCCCTCATGGAGCGAGCCCGGGGTGTGCGGAGACGCGTGGCTGGGGATGCCGCCGGGCGAGGAGAACTGGCGAAACAGCCGGGTGAGTCCCGCCGTGTCACCGGTGATGCTGGGGAAGAGGTCCGAGTAGGTGCCGTCGAGGTAGGCATTCGCGACGACGGCCGGCCCTCCGTGCCCCGGCCCGGCGATGAAGACCGTCGGCGCGGCATGACGACGGATGGCGCGGTTGAGGTGGGCCCACAGGAGGTTCAACCCGGGTGAGGTGCCCCAGTGGCCCAGAAGGCGCGGCTTGATGTGCTCGGCCGCGAGGGGTTCTCGGAGCAGGGGGTTGTCGCGCAGATAGATCTGGCCGACGGAGAGGTAGTTCGCGGCTCGCCACCAGGAATCGACCCCCTCGAGGTCAGTCAGTGCTGCGGCGGGGGCAGGTGCGAGAGTCGTCATGCCACCAACGTTCACCAGACGAGGACCACCGTGGAGGGCCTTTGGTCCCTGTTCGGGGTTTCTGACGTCCTTTGAGTGCGCTCGGAGGGTGAGCGGCATACATTGAGCGCATGGCCGACAAGCGTTCGCGAGGCCAGATTCCCAAGGACTCGGCAGAGTCGGCCACAGCTTCGCTCTGGTCAGCCTCCTCGCTGCAGCTCGATGATCTGCTCGAGGAGCTGCGAGCCCGGGCCGGTAGTGCGCGCGAGTCACAGGTGCGCATGGCGTCGTTGCTCGACGCGGTCGTGGCGGTCAGCTCCGACCTCGACCTTGCCGACGTCCTCCACCGCATCGTGGTGTCTGCGTGCGAGCTGGTGGACGCGACCTACGGTGCCCTGGGCGTGTTGGGACCCAGTGGTGAGGAGCTCATCGAGTTCGTCACGCATGGGCTGAGCGACGAGGAACGTGCCGCCATCGGACCGTTGCCGCGTGGTCACGGACTTCTCGGCCTCATCATCACGAGCCCACAGCCGCAGCGGGTTTCGGACATCGGTCAACACACCAAGTCCTACGGCTTCCCGGCGAACCACCCGCCGATGACCAGCTTCCTTGGTGCGCCGGTCCGCATCCGCGACGAGGTGTTCGGCAACCTCTATCTCACCGACAAGAGGCAGGCGAAGGAATTCAGCCAGGACGATGAGGCGATCCTCGTGGCCCTCGCTGCAGCGGCCGGTGTCGCGATCGAGAACGCCCGGCTGTACGACCGCACCAGGGGACAGCAGCTCTGGTCGGAGGTGGCTGGGCGGGCGACCCAAGGGCTGCTGGCGGGCGAGGCCCACGACGTGGTTCTGTCCGAGGTCGCTCACCGAGTGGTGGAGCTGACGGAGGCGACGTCCTGTTTCGTTGCGCTCACCCGAGGAACGGACCTCATGGTCGTCGCGTCGACACACGCGGGCCCTGAGGTGGGCACGTCCGTGGGGGACCTCGCACTTCGCGCGGCGATGTTGGCGCAGGCCCGCAGCCTCCACGTCGACACAGCGGGCACCATCGGCACGAGGTCCACCGTTCCGCTGGTCCTCGGCGAGGCGCCGCTGGGCCTGATCGTCGTTGATTGGGAGGCCGAACAGCGGCTCAGCCACCTGCCCGAACTGAGTGCGTTCGCCGAGCGACTGACCGTGTCGCTCGTGGCCGCCAGCGCTCAGACTGAGAGGGCTCGGGCCGAGCTCTACGAGGACCGCGACCGCATCGCGCGCGACATGCATGACCACGTGATCCAGCGGCTCTTTGCGACCGGAATGTCCCTGCAGTCAGCTGCCCGACTGAGCAACGAGAACGTCCGACCACGCCTGGAGAGGGCGGTGGACGACCTCGACGCAGCCATCAAGGACATCCGCCACACGATCTTCGCCCTGCACCGACCTCCCGGAGCCAGGGAGCTGGCGAGCGAGATCACCGCAGTGTGCCGCGACGCTTCCGTCACCTTGGGGTTCCCTCCAGAACTGCGGCTGTCGGGGCGGACCAACGACCTGCCCGAGCAGCTCGAGGCGGACGTGCTCGCGGTCCTGCGCGAAGGGCTGAGCAACGTCGCGAGACACGCGGGAGCCACCACTGTCGAGGTTGCCGTCGAGATCAACTCCCGGGTCGCAGTCACCGTCGCGGACGACGGTCACGGGCTCGACCCGAAGCGCGAGCGTTCGTCGGGACTGGACAACCTCGCGAGACGCGCCGAGAGCCGTGGGGGCACGCTGCTCCTCGAGACACGCGAGCCGTCGGGCACCCTCCTCGTCTGGAGCGTCCCCCTGCGCGTCGATCGGGAGTCCTGAGGACCAAAGGCCCTGTCTGGCCTGCGCCGCGGGCGGCATGGTCGTGTCATGACCGACGTTCGCGCCCTGCGTGGCCCCTGGGCGAATCCGCTGTCCACCAGGTGTGGTGAGGCGGTGGTCGTCGGCTACGACGAGTCGCGCGAGGGCGCGAACGCCCTGGGGTGGGCGGCATCGCACGCGGAGGCCTTCGGCCTTCCTCTCAAGGTCGTGTATGCCGCGAGCGTGCCCGAGTTGGCGAGCACACCTGAGGATGCGGTGTTGGCCGAGAACACCGATCGCCTGGGCCGGGCCACTCTCGTGGCGCGCAGGGGCGCCACCCGGGCTCGGGAGGTGCACCCATCGCTCAAGACGCACGGTCAGGGCGCCATCGGCAACCCTGCGGCCGAGCTCGTCATGCAGTCGGCTAGCGCTTCGGTCGTTGTCGTCGGCCGGCGGACAACTCGGCCGACCAGCAGTTTGGGGTCGATTTCCTTCGCGGTGGGAGCCCATGCGCGCTGCCCTGTCGTGGTGGTTCCTTTCCCGACCTACCCTCGGCTCGGGCCGGGCTGCCCCGTCGTGGTGGGCGTCGACGGTTCTGGTTCATCGAAGGAGGCACTCCTGTTCGCCGCAGCCACAGCCGACCGTGCCAGGGCCGACCTCGTTGTCCTCTCTGCCTGGGCCCGGCCGAGGCCCGAGCCCTGGATGCCTGCGCTGACCGACGCCGACGGTCGTCCCGACGAAGCCGTCGCTGCGATCGAGCTGGAAGCGGCCGGGCGTCTTGTGGGAGCCGCAGTTTCGCTGGTCCACGAGAAGTACCCCGACGTGGTCACCACTCAGCGGGTCCGACAGGGACTGGCTGTCGAAGCCCTCATCGCGCAGTCGGCCCGGTCCGGACTCCTCGTGGTGGGCTCGCGTGGTCGAGGTGGTTTCGCCGGGCTGATGCTCGGGTCGGTGAGTCGGGCCGTGCTTCGCCAGGCTGAGATTCCTGTGGCTGTGGTCCGCAGCGGAAACCTGTGACGACCCGACGCCTTAGTCTCTGATGAGGAGTGTGATCAGCATGGTCCGTGTCTATCTGCTCGATGACCACGAAGTGGTCCGTCGGGGGCTTCGTGAACTCCTTGAGGTCGAGGACGACGTCGTCGTCGTCGGGGAGTCCGCGAGCGCGCTCGAGGCAACTCGCCGGATCCCGGCTCTGCGACCCGATGTCATGGTGCTGGACGCCCGTCTCCCCGACGGGTCCGGCATCGATGTGTGCCGGGACGTCCGGTCCGTCGACCCGACCATTGTGGGTCTGATCCTCACGTCGTATGACGACGACGACGCCCTGCGTGCAGCCGTGTTGGCAGGAGCAGCTGGCTACCTCCTCAAGGATGTGCGTGGAGCGGATCTCGTCACGTCGATCCGTCGGGTGGCATCTGGAGAGAACCTGCTTGACGCAGGAGTCGTGGCGCGGCTTCGGACGGGTTGGGGTCGGGACGCCGAGGACCCGCGCCTGGCGCCACTGTCGCCCCAGGAGCGTCGCATCCTCGAACACATAGCCCAGGGCCTCACCAACCGCCAGATTGGTCAGGCGATGTCCCTGGCCGAGAAGACCGTGAAGAACTACGTGACGTCCGTGCTCGCCAAGATGGGCCTGGAGAGCCGGACGCAGGCAGCGGTCTATGTCGCGAGCCAAGGACAGCAAGCCCCTCGGTCGGCACCCTGAGCCCTCAGTGTCGTTCGGTGAGCTTCACACTGCGGACACCAGTCACGGTTGCTGCCGTGGCTACCGCTGCTTCGCCCAGGCGACCTGCGAGTGGACTCACGCTGACGTGACCGTGGTGCACGGAGGCACGCCATTCCGGATGCCCCGCCTCGGCAAAGGCATCGCGCACGGCGGCCTCGATGGTCGTGTCGGGCCGGGCCAGGGCACGCACGAAATCGCTCCTGCTCACCATGCCGACGAGCGCCCCGTGGTCGTCGACGACCGGCATGCTCTTCCACCCTCGGCGGGACAGGGTGAGGGCAACGTGGGAAGAGTCCTGATGTGCTGTCGCGCACTCGGGCTCGGCTGACATCACGTCGCGGACGCGCTGATCGACGGTCGGCATCGGCCGAGTGGGACGCAGGTGCGCTCGCGGGTCCTCGGGCAGGCGCAGTCGCAGGATGTCTCCTTCGGTGATGATGCCCACGACCTGGTGATCCTCGTCGACCACGGGCAGGGCGCTGACTCGCTCGCGCGCGAGCACGTCGATGGCGGCCTCCAGGGGAGCGTCGGGGTGGATGCTCTCCACGGCCGTGGTCATGAGCTCGGCAATGAGCATGTCGTTCGCCCTTTCGCGGCGTGGGTGTGGTTCCAGCCTGCGAGGTGACGACGTGGGCCGACAGGGTCCTTGGTCCCTTGCTCGACCGTCTTGGCCCTGCCGTCAGCGCAGCCCGAGCTCGGCCGCGTCCTCCCAGAGGTCGGCCCGGACACTGGGGTGGGCCGCCTGCTCGATGAGGTGCCGGGCCTGTGCCTTGGCGTCCCAGCCCATGATCTCGGCCGTGCCATTCTCGGTGACCACGGCCGTGTGCTGGAACGACGTCACCGGACCTTCGAGCAGGCCCACGATCGTCGACACGTCAGCCCGGGGATGCCACGCGCGCAGGGCCATGAGCGCCTGCCCTCCTGGTGAGTCCATCGCGCCCACGACGAAGTCGCACTGACCCCCGAAGCCGGAATGGACCCGAGATCCGACGTGGCTGCCGTTGGCCTGGTCGAAGAGGTCGACGGACAGGGCTGTGTTGATGCTCGTCATGGCCGGTTGGGCCGCGATGCGACCCGGATCGTTGACGATCTCCGTGCGCCGCATGCGCACTCGCGAGTTGGTGTGGAGCCAGGACATGAGACGTGGCCCGCCAGCAGCGAAGGAGGCGACCACCTGGCGATCGCGGTCGAGGGCACCCGCGTCGTCCAGGTCGAGGATCCCATCCGCCACCATCTCGCTCCACACCCCGAGACGTCGGAGTTCGGTGAGTCGAGGGACGACCGCGTCGGGGATGGCACCGATACCCAGCTGCAGGGTGGCGCCCGAGTCCACGCGGGCGGCAACCCGTTCACCGATGAGCCTGATGGCCTCCGAGGGTGGCGCCGGCGGCGTCGAAGGATGTGACGGAGCAGGCGAAGGGGAGGTACTCAGGACCACGTCGAGCTCGTCACCCTCGAGCTCTCCGTCGCCGTAGGTGAAGGGCACATCGGCGCGGGACTCGGCCATCACCAGACCGCCGGCCGCGCGGCATACCGAAAGAGCTGCGGGAAGGATGTTCACCTCGCAGCCGAGCGACCATCGCCCCCCGAGCCGTTCTGAGACCGACACGAGAACGACGTCGGGGACAAACCTGCTGGCGAGGAGGGTCGGTACGTGCGAGAGGCGGGCGGGGAGGTACGACACGGCGCCGTGGCGCATGCCCGGCCCGACGAACGGCGTCACGTGCGTGACACCCGACCGAGTGGGTATGCCGCGGGGTGCGTTGAGCATGAACAGCTCGTAGTGCGGGGCGGCCTCGTCCAGCAGGTGGAGCAGTTCCCACGGCACGGCCGCATTGCCACCCGCGACCACCCGAAGTGGGCGATCGCAACCACGGGCTGCCCGCCGGATGGCGGCGGTGACCGTCGCCCTGGTCGACGTGATCATGCGGCGGGGAGAGAGGTGGTGGGCATGTGCTCCTCCGAGGTGAGCGTGGGGTGCGCGCCATGCGCGTGGGCGTCCAGTACGCCGCCGGGCGTCGCGTCGTGGGTTCCACCGTGCGCGACAGCGCGCGCGACTCCTAGGGACCAATGGCCCTGTGGGGCGAACAACTCGGTGGTCAAGGTGGAGAGGTCAGATACTCGACCGCTGGGAGAAAACCATGAGCACCAACGAACACGCACGACCCGTCGTCGTCGGCTACGACAGCAGTAGTGATGGCGATGTTGCCTTTGAGTGGGCCCAGCAGGAGGCCGAGCGTCGCGACGCTCCGATCTCCCTCCTCGTGGCCCGCGGGGTGATGTATGCCGCTGCGCCGGGCCTGGGCGCAACTCCACCGTGGCCGGAGGGAGTCACCGGCGAACTCGTCCAGGAAGCACGGGACTACGCAGCCAAGCGCGCGTCCGCAGTGCGCGTGAGCGTGGACTCCTCCCTGGGGTCACCTGCCGCTGTGTTGGTCGATGCATCTGCCAATGCTGACCTGGTCGTCGTCGGTCGCCACCCGCACACGGCTGTCGGAGAGGCCTTCTGGGGGTCGACCTCCACGCAGGTTGTCGCCCATGCCTCGTGCCCGGTTGTCGTCGTCGACCGACCGGTCTCTGGTTCCTCGACGGCTCCGATCGTCGTGGCCGTCGACGGATCGGACGCGGGACGTGCGGCTCTTGGATTCGCCTTTCAACGGGCCTCAGCCGTTGGTGCACCCCTCGTGTGTGTTCACGCCTGGTGGATCGACGTCCCCGGCCACCTCATGGTGGCCTACATGAACGACGACATGGTCGCCAAGATCGAGAGCGGCGCGCGTGCCGTGCTGGACGACTCCCTGGCTCCGTGGATCGAAAAGTTCCCCGACGTCACGGTCCGCAAGGTGCTTCACCGTCAGTACCCGGCGCCAGCCGTGCTCGCCGAAGCCGGCGACGCACAGCTGATCGTGGTCGGAAGCCGTGGACACGGAGGTTTCGCTGGCCTGCTCCTCGGCTCCGTGAGCCAGGAACTGCTCCACGAACAGGACCGTCCGTGCCCTCTGGCCGTCGTCCACGCCGAGGACTGAGGCGACCGACATGCGCGTCGACGGCCCGACGGACCACAGCAACCTGCGGGTGATGTCCACCGATGAGTGCCTGACCAGGCTCGCGTCGTCGGCCATCGGGCGGGTTGGATTCGTCTGCGACGGTGAGGTTCTCGTCCTCCCGGTCCACCACGTCATCCGCGGCACCGAGGTCTACTTCCGGACCGCCGGAGGATCCAAGATCGAGGCCGCGTCAGACCACTCGCCCATGGGTTTTGAAGTGGACGGCCATGACGACTCGACCCACGCGGACTCGGCACCGGCAGGGTGGAGCGTCACCGTCACCGGTGCCGCCTCCGTCGTGGATGACGACGAGCTCGTGTCAGAACTGGAGCACCTGCACGGGAGCGACTGGTTGGTCGGCGACCCTGACGCGCAGGTATGGATCGGGCTGCGCTCGCACACGATCGCGGGACGCGAACTCCTCGTCTGACCCGTCTGACCCCCTGGGGCTGCCCGACGGTTGCGTCGAGCAGCCCCATCGGGCTGCCCTGGCCACCGCCGGTTGGTGCTCCCAGACGCGCCACACCATTGAGGCGAAGTCAGCCGGTGCGAACTCCACCAGTGACCGCGATGCGACGCCCCGTGACCGAGTCCGGCGTGAGCCGCAGCAGGTGCGGCTTGCTGCCCTGTTCCCAGGGCAGGAGCGGCAGGGTCATGACCTCGATCGCCTCGTCCACGGCATACACCTCGCTTGCTCGTCCCTTGAGGACGACGCTCCAGGCCTCGGCGGAGTCGAGGTCGTAACCGTCCACCTCGAAGGCGACCACCCGATTGCGCGCTGCCGAGTGCTTCGTGCCGCCAGCGGTCCGGACCACGACGGTGCCGTGGTCGACGACGTAGTTCACCGGGAAGATGTCGGGTGCGTCGTCGTGGATGACGGCGAGCCGACCGACGACGCCTTCCCGGACGAGTTCCCACGACTCGTGGGGAGTCAGGCTCCGGATGCCGGACCGGTCCGCAGAGCTGAGGTCGTCCGCAGCGGGCGAGGTCTCGGTGTCGTGCGTCGGCTGGGGCTGGTTGGTGTCCATGAACCCATGGTCCGCCGCTCGCTGCGCTCTCCACAGGGTCAAAAGTCCCGCCCCCGGGGAGCGCCGGGACGGGGGAGCGGTCAGGGGCCGTGGCCTCGCGACACACGACAGCGTCCCGGTGCCCTCTCGCGGGCACCGGGACGCTTGTGGGGTCGGGCTACTTGAGGATGGGGTACCTCTTGACGAGC
Source organism: Janibacter sp. HTCC2649 (assembly GCF_000152705.1). Classification (GTDB taxonomy): domain Bacteria; phylum Actinomycetota; class Actinomycetes; order Actinomycetales; family Dermatophilaceae; genus Knoellia. The sequence continues at coordinate 443,463 of NZ_CH672413.1, forward strand.
GGCAGCTGCTCCCACCGAGCGCCGAGACCGAAGGTGTGGCCGGCGCCGATGCCGGCGAGCAGCACGAGCACGATCGCGTAGACGAGGTGGTCGTCCATGAAGGGGTTGTTCTCCGGAGGGAGGACAGCGCTCCACATCATGATGAGCATGGCCACGCCGGATCCGGCGGCGATGCGCATCCCGATCCCGAGCATGAGCGCGATGCCGATACCGGCGAGACCAACCATGAAGCCCCAGTTGGCCCAGGATGCCCCGGCGAAGCTCTGGTAGAAGTCCGCGAGAGGACCCTTGGTGCCGAACTTGAGGAAGCCCAGCGTGGGTGATCCGTCATGGATCCAGGCGGCCGGGCCGAATCGGTCCACCACACCGGTCTCGGCGTCCCGCCCGGTTGAGAAGCCGAGCGCGAAGAGTTTGTCGAGGAAGGCCCAGAGGAAGACCCAGCCGAGGGCCAGTCGGGCGGCTGCGCCTGACCAACGCACGACGGAGTTGCTGGTCGACCCTGATGCGGCGACAGGGTTCGTGGACTGAGTGCGGACAGCGCCGGCATCGTGCCGGGTGCGGATTGAAGTGCTCATCGAATGCCTCCTTGGTGAAGCCAGCGCGTTGTGCTGGTGACTCCACGGTGCCTCGATGCCACCGATGGCGACAGGGACCAAGGGCCCGTCATCTCGGCCTCAGCCGGGTTTGGCCTCGGTGATGACACGTCGGTGCAACTCGGTCGTGAGGTGGTGGATCTGACGGGTGAGCTCGGTGTTGGTCTTGAGCTCCAGTTCGGACTCGATGAAGTCGTGATCGGCCTTGGCCTGCTGGAACTCGGCCTGGCGGTTCTGTCCGATGAGGACGAACGTCGACAGGAAGATGGCCTCGAGGGAGACGACAAGGGTCAGAGTGGGCCATGGGCTGCTTTCGGCGAACACCATCCACAGCCCGAAGGCGACGGCGTGCAGGTAGACGAACGGCATCGAGCCCGCGAAGGTCGTGATCGCATCTGCCACTTTGAGCTGCAGGCTCTCGGCGCGTCGCAAGGCGATGGCGGCGGCGGCGGGATGGCGTCCGGGTGGCTTGGGAGCAGTGGAGGTCATGCACCCAATATGGCCGTTCCACGAAGGGTGTGTGGTTGTGCCGCCTCTGCGCGTGTGTGAGTGTGAACAGATGCCCCTGACAGTTGACGGTTTCTCCCATGTCCGCCTGACCGTGACCGACATCGCCCGCTCACGCGAGTTCTACGAGTCGGTGTTCGGCTGGGACGTCGCCTACGAGGTGCCGGACGGTGCCGACGACGCGACTCGTGAACAGCTCGGGTTCCTCTTCGGTGGAGTCATCTATCACGTCGGTGGTGGGCTGTTCGGACTCCGGCCGGTGGCCCCGTCGTCCGACGCGTTCTCCGAGGATCGCGTCGGCCTGGACCATGTGTCCTTCTCGGTCGCGTCGTTGGATGCGCTGACGTCGGCCGCCGCAACTCTCGACGAGCTCGGCATCGCGCACGAGGAGATCAAGGACCTCGGGCAGATGGCGATCCTCGAGTTCCGCGACCCCGACGGCGTCGCGCTCGAGCTCACCGCCCTGACGGCCTGACCCGAACGGCTTCTGACCCGTGACGGAGCGCAATGTCCTCGGGGGCGAGCTGGAGGAGTGCGGCACGGCACCCATGACGGGGTTCTTCCGTGACGGCTGCTGCAGCACCGGGCCCGAGGACCAGGGCAGCCACACCATCTGCGCGGTGGTGACCGCCGAGTTCCTGGAGCACCAGCGAGGCATCGGCAATGACCTGTCGACGCCGATGCCGCACTACGGGTTCCCGGGGCTGGTGCCGGGGGACCGCTGGTGCGTCACGGCCCACAACTGGGCGCGGGCCCATCGGGAAGGGGCAGCGGCGCACGTCGTCCTGGCGGCCACGAACGTGGCGGTGCTGCAGGTCGTGCCGCTGGAGGCTCTGCGGGAGCATGCAGTCGACGTCCCGCCGGACCTGAGCTCGATGGGTCCCGACACGTAGTCACCAAGACAGACGACCCCTGGCCTGCGCGAATCGCTGGAGCCAGGGGTCGTCCGTGGGTGGTGCCTTGTGTGCCGTGTCGGTTCAGCCCGCGGTGGGCCAGTCGACCCAGGTCACCTCGCCGCCACGAGCGGTCGCGGTGAGTGCCACCCTGTCGCCCGGAATGGGCACGAGGTCGTAGCGACCCTCCTCCAGGCTGGGGTAGACCAACGTGTGGACCGGCTGGGATGGACCCGGTCGGGCCACGACGGCAACATGCGGATGGTGGTGGTGGTGGCCGTGGTCGTGTGAGCCATCGTCACCGTGGTGGTGATGGCCGTCGACGGAACGAATCTCGACTTCGAGACCCTCGGTCTCCGGTGGCATCGTGACGATGAGGGCGCCCACGCTTCCACCGATGTCGAGCAGGACCGAACCTTGGCCTGCCCACGGGTTCTCCGGACTGGACATGATGACCTCCGACCCGCTCAGGCGGCCGGGACGCCGGGCGCGCTCTGGTAGCCGCCCGCCGGGTTGGCCAGGTAGGGGAAGTGGTCCAGGTAGGGCAGGTTGGTGTTGGTGGTGCCGTCGGTCAGCCCACCGGTGGCCGCGTCTGGCGTGAACGACGGGTCGACGAGGGGAATCGTCGCCCCGGCGACGGCGCGCAGCTCGATGGCCACGACGTCGTCGATGATCCGTCGCCCGTTCGGGAACCCGGCAGCGTCGCCCGCGACGAGCCCGATGGGATTCGGGTCGGCGGTCGGCGGGACAGCCACGTTGAGACGCAACATGTCCGCCTGCGTGGGCCCGGTGTAGTTCTGGAATCCCGGAACCACGCCGGAGGGAATCCCGGTGAGGAGGATGGCGAGCAGGTCCGCACGAGGCTTGGTGTAGGCCGCGAGCTTGGGGAAGACCCCGGGGTACAGGACCGGCAGCAGTCCGGCGAGCTCCGGCTTCGAGACGTACTTCGCGAAGGTGGAGTCCTCATGCGGGCTCGCGGTGTTCCACGCGTCCTTGCGGGCCATGGGCGTGATCACCTCGTTGAAGAGCGGGTTGCCGAGGCGCGACACCTGACTCCACGGGCCCTGGAACACGTGCTTGGCCCGACGACTGTCCCAGATGCGGGACTTCTGTCGGCTCGCCGTTGCCCAGACACCGATGACGGAGGTGGCGGCTGCGACATCCGTGGGTCGGATGCCGCCGAGGGTGAGGTCGCGGATCGGCACCTGCAGGGCAATGCTGTGGACGTTGAGCCCCTGGGTGCCGTTGACTCCGGCTGCTGTCGCAGACGGGATGAGGTGAGCCATCTGGAAGGGGCGCAGCGTCCCGAGGTCGAAGATGCTGCCGAGGTCGACGTGGAAGCCGTCGCCGCGTTGGCCTGCGAACACCTTGCGACCACCCTGGATGGACTGGACGGCCTGCTCGGTGAACCGGCCGTAGTCCGGTGTCGAGCGTGGTCCGATGTTGACCGGGGGGCAGGGCAGGTTGTTGGCCAGAACGCTGCGCCGACGACCCCTCGTCAGCCTGGTGACCGAGTAGTGCTGCGGCCTGTTCCAGGCCGGGTCCGAGATCGAGCTGATCGGCCCGGTGTTGTAGAGGAAGGTGTTGTCGTTGCGGACCGTGGTGGTGAACCGGAACTGGTACGTCACGTCCGCGCGGGCATCGCCCCTGTTGCTGATGTGGATCTCGTAGAGGACGTCGTCACCGAACTCGTAGAAGTTCGGTCCTCCCTGGGGGTTCTGGAACGGGATGAAGTTCGCGACGAGGGTCACGGTGTCGGGCGCGTCCGGACTGACGAACGCGTAGACGTCGGTGTTGTCTGCGACAGGGTCCTTGGAGACCTCGGGCGCTTCGCGGTGGGAGGACATGGCGTCAGCCCCGAGCCGCGCGAGTGAGCCGACGGACGAGGTCGGGATTGTGGACCGTGACCTCGTCCTCACCGAGCATGAGCGTCAGTCGACCGGTCTGAGGATCGTCGACCCAGGCGACCAGCTTCTCGGGGACACCGCCGGTCTCGGTCGTGGAGGCGGCCTGCGCTGGGGCAGCCAATGCAGCCGACGTCACCACAGCAGCAGCGGCTGTGCCTCCGGCTCCTACGATGAACGACCGTCTGTTCGTGTCTTTCATGGTTCTCCTCCGGTCGGGCGCAGCCGAAACGTTCGGCTCGGCTGCTGGGCCAGGCGGCTCGAACGGGATGCTCGCGCGTGCAGTGACCCACCTCACATTCGGAGCCGACGGCGATCCGGATGGGCCGATCTGCACGTCGGTTCAGGAGGTGTGACCGGAGGTGTCGCCGAAGGTCGTCGGGGTCATGCGGAAGTCGAGGTGGTGAGGTACGGGCTGACCGGGGCGCAGGCGCTCCCAGAGCAGCGACAGGGACTGGTCCCCCTCGGCGAGATCGGGCACGTCGATCTCCTCGAGGATCTTCAACGCCGCCGCGTCCTGACCCGTCGTCGCCAGTGCGTCGGCGAGCAACATCTGGGTGCGGCCGTGGGCGCGTACGGCCTCCGGGAGCGCCGCCACCGTGCTCGCGACCTCGTCGGCACGACCGGACTGGAGCAGGTCGGTGAGCAGCTCGACGGCCAGCCTCCGGTCCTGCGGGGCCAGGGCGAGGGCCTGTCGATAGAGGTCGGCGCGCTCCGTCGCGTCGGCGGTGAGCAGGGCCAGTCCCCGCAGTGCCACTGCCGTCCGGTGCACTTCAATGCTGCGCCGGTATGCCGTGTGCGCACCTTCGTCGTCGCCGCGCACGTGGTGCGCGGTGCCGAGGGCGTAGTGGACCCACCACCCCGCTCCCGAGTCGGCCGTCGCCGCGGCGGTCAACTGGGTCAACCACCGGTCCGAGATGACCGGCAGGATGGGCCGGTCGACCGAAATGCGTTCCAGTGCAGCGGAATCGGCGTTCTGCACGAACCGGAGCAGTGGCATGCTCTCGTCGTCGACTTCGGAGAACGGCGTACCCGTGGGCGCGGTTGCCCCGCGCAGGGCGAGTTCGACCCGGCCCCACCCTGAGCCCGTGTGGACCAGGTGTTCGGGCGCGACGTCGGCGACCTCGCGCAGCCACACGTCGTGTCGTTCCGCAAGCCACGCGGGAGGTGCCGCTTCATGGATGGCCCGCTGGGCGGCATACGCCGCTGTGTCGTAGTCGGAACCCGCCACGGAAGGTTCGAGGTCGACCGGAAGGAACGCCTCGGTCCACGACCGGCTCGCGTTCCCGTCGAGGAGGTCGCTCTCCAGCTGCGTCGTGCACACCCCGGCCTGGATCTCGAGATAGCGACTGCCGGACGCGCCCAGCCAGTCCTGCCAGCGCTGGCCACCCGGTCCGTGGCCCCAGAGGAAGAGCTTGCGGCCGTGCAGGGCCTCGGTGGAGGTCTGCCCCAGGCCACGGCCGTCGGGTTCGACGGCGCAGACCAAGCGGCCCTGCTGCTCGCCGACCTCATAGAAGTAGTCGGCGGGGTAGCGACTGGCGCTGGCGACGCTCACGTCGATCGACCCGTCCGGGAAGGGAACGCCCACGCGCTCGAGGACGCCCGTGTAGTCGGTGCGCCAGGCCGAGTCCGCTGGCGTGAGCACCCGAGTGCCCGCAGTCTCGGGCACGGCGATGTTGGTCCAGTAGTAGAGGGGCTTGGGCTCGGGGTCGGGGTTGATGACGCGGGTGGATGCCATCAGGCGGGCGCCGCTGAGCCACACGTCGACCTGGAGGATGAGGTCGCGGGTTCGCTCCCACTCCCACACACGAACGACCGGTCCGAGTTCCGTGTCGAGGATCGCGGCGTGCATGGGCTGGTTGCTCAAGGTGGTGTGGCCGGTCGAGCCGAGGTTCCACTCGATGCCGCCGGCGAACCACGCGTCGGTGAGGCCGAAGTTGGCCCAGCGCAGCCGCGGGTTGACGTGGACGAGCTCGCGCTCACCGCCCTCCGCGGTCAGGGACCAGACCCGTCCGCCGAGGGAGGGGAGCACCGTGGCACAGACCAGTCCGTTGTCGAGCTCGAGGGCCGGGAGTTGCACCTCCTGGTCGGCGCGGTCGTAGTCACTCAACACGCCGTACGGCAAGGGGGAGGAGAGGTGGCCCTGGTGGATGCGTCGCACCATGTCCGGTGGCGCGTCGTCGCTGACTCGCATGGTCGTGGTTCGACGCACCGGCCCGACTGCAGCCATCACGCTCGGTTGACCCGGTAGCGTGCCCGTGAGGGTCAGGGGCCGGATGCGCGCATGCGTCGTTCGGGGGGTTGTCACGCGCCCAGAGTGATTGATTGTGAGTGGTTTGGTCAATATCCTTGACACAAACGATCATGCAAAGCACGATGTGGCCATTACGACACATCACCATGTGTTGCCCAACGACGGGCCTTGAGCGCCCGCCCTCGACTGGAAGTAGGCAGTGGATGAACCCTCGAGGTAAGCAGGTAGAACGGCGCACGATCCTTCAGATGGTCACGGCGGGGGCGCTCGCAGTTCCTGCACTGTCGCTCGCTGGATGCGCCACGGGAGGCGGGAGTGACGAGCCCACCGCCACGGCAGCTGGGGGCGCCAAGAGCGACACCAACCCGTTCGGGCTCGCCGACAAGGCCACGGTCGAGGCAGTCATCTTCAACGGTGGCTACGGCTTCGACTACGTGACCTTTGCCGCGACCCTCGCGCAGAAGAACCACGCCGGCAGCACCTTCACGGTCAAGCCCTCGACCCAGATCGCGCAGGAGCTCCAGCCGCGCTTCGTCGGTGGCAACCCGCCCGACCTCATCGACAACTCGGGCGCGAACGCGATCGGTCTCAACACGATCGCGGACCAGCTCGAGGACCTCAAGAGTGTCTTCGAGGCGAAGAACGTCGAGGGCACGGTCATCAAGGACACCCTGTACCCCGGTGTCGAGGCCCCCGGCACGATCAACGGCAAGCTCGTCGCCATCAACTACGTGCAGACGGTCTACGCGATCTGGTATTCCGGCTCCCTCTTCGAGGCCAACGGCTGGACCGCGCCCAAGACGTGGGACGAGGCCATCGAGCTCGGCGCCAAGGCCAAGGCCAAGGGCAAGTTCCTCATGCTCTGGGGCAAGGAGGCGGCCACGTACTACCAGACCCTGGCGATCTCCTCGGCCATCAAGGAGGGTGGCGACGACGTCCGTCTCGGCCTGGAGAACCTCAAGCCCGACAGCTGGTCGCACGCGGCCGTCCAGGGTGTCTTCAAGGCCCTCGAGACGATCATCAAGAACGGCTACATGAAGCCCGGTGGTGGTGGCACGCAGTTCACCGCCGCCCAGGCCCAGTGGTCCAGCGAAGAGGCTGCACTGCTCTACCCCTCGGGCTCGTGGATCGAGAACGAGATGAAGAAGCAGACCAAGGCTGACTTCAAGATGACCGGCGCACCCGAGATGACTCTCACGGGTGGATCGAAGCTTCCCTACACGGCACTGCACTCCGCCGCGGGCGAGCCCTTCATCGTGCCGACCAAGGCCAAGAGCGCTGCCGGTGGCAAGGAGCTCCTCCGGGTGATGTTGTCCAAGGAGGCGGCGACGAACTTCGCCAAGACCAAGCTGTCCCCGACGATCGTCAAGGACACCGTGCCCGAGGACGGCTTCGGCTCCACTGCTCTCCAGGCGCAGGGCAAGATGCTCAAGGATGCGGGTTCCGACGTCTTCACCTGGAACTTCATCGACAACTACGGCATGAACCAGGACATGCTCGTTCCGTGGAACGCGTTCCTCTCGGGTCAGATCGACGCAGCCAAGCTCACGAGTGAGCTGCAGAAGATCACGGACAAGGTCGCGAACGACTCCTCGGTCAAGAAGGTCGAGGTCAGCTGACCCCCTGTGCCCGGCCCGGCGTTCCTCTGCCGGGCCGGGCACACTCCTGCCGACCCGGCGCACTCCAGACAAGGACCCGCATGACCGCAGTCGTCGTTCCCAAGAGCGCCAAGAAGGTGAAGGTCCGCCGCAGGCGCATGCCGCTGCAGCGCAAGATCTTCCTTCTCGTGACGCTGGGACTCCCCTTCGCCTTCTACTCGGTGTTCGTTCTGTGGCCGTTCGTCCAGGCGTTCATCTATTCGCTCACCAACTGGAGCGGGTTCACCGACACGTTCGACTTCATCGGCCTGGAGAACTACTCCAAGCTCCTGCAGGACGACATCTTCCTCAAGGCACTGCGCAACAACCTGCTGCTCGCGCTGGTCGTGCCGTTCGTGACGATCGTCCTGGCCCTCGCCCTCGCGACGATGGTGACCGTCGGTGGCTCGAGCACCGGCACGGTCAAGGGGCTGTCGCGGTCGTCGATCTACCGCGTCGTCTCGTTCTTCCCGTACACGATTCCCGCGATCGTCATCGGCCTCGTCTGGGCCCAGATGTTCGACCCGTCGAGCGGTCTGATCAACGCCGTGCTGACGGGAATCGGGCTCGACAAGTTCGAGTCGTTCGCGTGGCTCGGCGAGGTCTCGACGGCGATGCCGGTGACGATGTTCGTCATCGTCTGGGGCTTCGTCGGGTTCTACATGGTGCTGTTCATCGCCGCCATCAAGGGCATTCCCGCCGAGCTCTACGACGCAGCACGCGTCGATGGTGCCGGCCGGATGCGCATGACGATGATGGTCACGTTGCCCATGGTGCGCGACACCATCCAGACCGCCTACATCTATCTCGGCATCCTCGCGCTCGACGCCTTCGTCTACATGGCGGCCCTCAACGCGAGTGGTGGTCCGCAGAACTCCACGTTGACGATCACCCAGGACCTGTTCAACACGGCCTTCAAGAAGGGCCAGTTCGGCATGGCGAGCGCGATGGGCGTCGTCCTGGCGCTGCTCACGCTGAGCTTCGCCGGCATCGTCTTCACCATCAACCGCTTCACCGGCGGGAAGGACCGCTGATGTCGACCGCATCCGACGTGCGCACCACCGTGACCAGTGGCCAGGGCGACAAGCCCGCGCCCCTCGGCAAGGGCGATCGCAAGTTCACCATCGTGGCCCACATCGTCCTGACGATCTGGGCGATCATCGTCGTCCTGCCGCTCCTGTGGGTCTTCCTGTCGTCCTGGAAGACCACCGGCGAGATCTTCCAGTCGCCGCTGGCCCTGCCGCAGCACTGGTCGTTCGACAACTACATCAAGGCGTGGACCGACTCCAACATCGGTCGCTACATGCTCAACTCGGTCATCGTGGTGACGGTGTCGCTCGTCCTCGTGATGATCCTGGGTTCCGCGGCGGCATACTCCCTCGCGCGGTATCCCTTCCCGGGCAGCGGCATCGTCTACTACCTCATCCTTGCGGGCCTGACCTTCCCAGTGTTCCTCGCCATCGTGCCGCTGTTCTTCGTCCTCAAGAACCTCGGGCTGCTCAACACCTTGCCGGGGCTCATCGCGACTTATGTGGCGTTTGCGTTCCCCTTCACGGTGTTCTTCCTCTATCCGTTCTTCCGGGCGCTGCCCGAGGAGATCGCAGAGGCGGCTGAGCTCGATGGCGCGGGGGAGTGGCGCATCTTCGCGCAGGTCATGTTGCCGATGGCCAGGCCCGGAATCATCGCCATCGCGATCTTCAACTTCCTCGGCCTCTGGAACCAGTTCCTCCTACCCGTGGCGCTCAACACCGACGAGAACAACTACGTCCTCTCGCAGGGCATGGCGCGCTTCGCGTCGCAAGCGGGGTATGCCGTGGACTTCGGTCAGCTCTTCGCCGCCGTGGTCATCACGATCGCTCCGGTCCTCGCGGTCTACATCTTCACGCAGCGACAACTCCAGGGCTCCCTGTCGCAAGGCACGATGAAGTAGTCAGGAGTCCAGTCGCGGGAGCCGTGACCGCACGACCAGCGGGATCACGAGCCAGTTGACGACGAATACGACGACGGCCGCGGCAGCAGCAGTGAGCGCTGCTCCGCGGCCGACGACGACGTCGAAGATGAGGTACGTCGCCGAGACGATGCTGATCGACAGGGTCACGAGGCCCACCCGTGCGGCCCGGTCGGCGAAGCCCACGAGTTGGTGCTTGGCGTGGCGCCGAAACATCAGGCGGTGGGCACTCACCGGAGCAACGAGCAGGGTCGTGGCGACGATGGCCGATGCCAACGCCACGAGATAGGCGGTGCGCTGTGACTCGGTGATGCTCGCGAACCGCCGCTGGAAGGGAAGCGTCAGCAGGAAGCCGGCGAGCAGTTGGACCCCAGTCTGAGTGACGCGGAGTTCCTGGAGCAGCTCGTCCCAGTTGCGGTCGAGGCGCTCGGTCGGGGTCTCGCGGCGGTCGTGGTCGAGGGGTGAGGACTCCATGCCTCGACCGTACTCACCGTGGTCACCCGACACGTCGGACGAGCAGCGCCACACCCTGTCCGCCGCCGACGGCGATCGTTGCGAGGCCCAGCTCGGGACCGTCCGCACGCAGCATCTGGCCGAACAGGCGCACCGCGAGCACCGCACCGGACGCGCCCCACGGGTGTCCGAGAGCGAGCGCGCCACCGTCGATGCAGACGCGTTCCTCGTCGATCCCCAGTTCGTCGCAGCACGCGAGCACCTGAGCAGCGAAGGCCTCGTTGATCTCGATGACTCCAATGTCGTCGAGCGTCACACTGTTGCGGTGCAACAGTGTTCGCACCGCCGGCACCGGGCCGACGCCCGGAAGGTTGGGGTCCGATCCGACGGTGGCCCAGTCGAGACAGGCCAAGCCGGGTATGCCGTCCGCCCGCCTCTGCGCCTCCGTCACCATCGCGACCACGGCCGCTCCGTCGTTGATCCCGCACGCGTTGCCAGCGGTGACGGTGCCCTCGGGCGAGAAGGCCGCGGGCAGGCGGCTCAGCGTGCCGGTGGTGAGGTTGGCCCGCACGCGCTGGTCCGTCGCCAGCTGGGGGAGTGGCACGAGTTCGTCGTCGAACAGTCCGGCGGCGCGAGCCGCGGAGGCACGGGAATGGGAGCGGACGGCATACGCGTCCTGTCGTTCCCTGGTGATGCCCCAGCGGCGGGCGACGTTGTCGGCGGCTGCACCCATCTCGGGGTCGCCGATCTCGGCCGGAGCGAACGGAGCTCGCGAATAGCGTTGTGGCTCAACGCCTTCGGCGGGTGGCCAGTGGCGCCAGGGTGCGGTGCTGGCGCTTTCGGCACCGCCGGCGAGGACGGTATCGGCGGAACCTGAGCGGATCAGGGCGCAGGCTGTCGTGATGGCGGCCAGGCCGCTGCCGCACTGCAGGTCGACGGTCATCGCCGGTGTCGACACGTCGAACCCGGCGGCCAGTGACGCAACCCGGGCGACGTTGCCTCCCGGCCCCATGCAGTTGCCCAGGACGACCTGGGACGGTGCGAGGAGATGGGCGTCGTCGGCTGTTGCGCGCAGGGCCGGAGCGGCCAGATCCACCACGTCGACGTCTCGCAGGGCCAGCCCGGCCGTGCCGATGGGCGTCCGCCGGGCCGCGACGATCACAGGAGTCCGCCCGTCGATCACTGCCCGGCCTCCGTGGTTCGAGCCGTCACGAGGCGGCGCCGAACCTCGGCCCGGTCGATCTTGCCGGCGGCCGTCAGGGGGAGTTCGGACCAGGCGTGCCACCGTCGCGGGATGTGCGTGCGCGACACGAGTGCCGCTGTGTGAGAGCGCAGTTCGTCGATGTCATGGGGGAGCACCCCAGTGACCACGACTTCGAGCAGCTCACCGAGTGCAGCGTGGGGTGTCCCAATCGCCACGGCCGCGGTCACCGCCGGGAAGGTCAGCACGGCTGTCTCGACGTCAGCGCACAGCACCGTTGCACCGCCCGTGGTCACCGTGTCATCGCCCCGACCGAGGACGATGAGTCCCAGGTCGTCGTCGACGCGCCCACGATCGCCGACGGTTGCCCATCCCTCTGCGTCGCGGGTGAACGGCCCCGACTGCCCTGGCGCATAGCCGTCAGCGAGCCACGGACTGCGAACCCAGATGACGCCATCACGCAGGTCGACGTCGACCTCGGGGAAGGGGTCCAACCGGGCACCGACCCGCATCGCGACGAAGCTGAGCTCGGCCGCGCCGTAGTAGTCCACGACCTCGATGCCTGCCTCGTGAGCACGCTGCCGCACGGTGTCGGGCAGTGCCGCACCGGCGCACACGACCGTGCGCAGCGCCCCGAGATCACGCTCGAGGAGACCGGTGAGCATGGCAGGGGTGACGTGGGCGACCGTGCAGGACGCGAGGGCCTCCTCGGCATCGCGCAGGCTCCAGCGGGCCAGGGCCACGACTCCAGCGCCCACGTGGGCGGCGTGCGCATGCGCGAAGGCGAACATCGAACCGCTCGGTGGGGCCGGCACGAGGACCCGGTCCGACTCCACCGTCCCGGTGAGGCGGCTGACGTGGTCGAAGCTCTCCTCCCACGACGCGAGCGAGCGACGCACGGTGCGAGGGGCTGCGGCTGTACCGGAGGTGCTCAGCTCGAGCCAGGCGCGACCGTCGACCTCGCGGAGGAAGCCCATCTGCCGCAGGGCCGCCCGGGCCGGAGTGTCGTGCACGGCGCCACGGTCTCACACCCGGTCGGGCAGAGGCGTGGTCTCGTTGCTCCGCGGACCGTCATCACGTGAGCAGGCGGCGCCGAGCTGGTCGGCGAGGAGGAACGCGACTCGCAGTGATGTTTCCGTCGGGCGCGAGACATGGGCCGACGCCACGAGGTCGACGCGGCCGAGTGTCCTGCCGGCGTGGTCGACCGGAAGGGCCACTGCGGTGTCGGTGGGGAACCCACCACGCCCGCTGGCGCGTGCAACCCCCGCCTGCACGATGACGCCGTCGCGACGCAGGACAGCGGCACCCTCACCCGGTGCAGTCGGGACCCACGTCGCCCGGTCGAGATCAAGGAGGGCCGACAGCTGCTCCTCGACCTCCCGAACGATGAGCTCACTCTCCCGGTGATCAGCGACCGACCGGGCAGTGGCGACGAGCACCTCGAGCCGGGCAGCGTTCTGCGCCGCGTCGGCCTGCCACCGCTGACCCCAGAGCGCGAGTTCCGTGACCGCGACACCGACCACGAGCAGGAGGACCGCGACCTGCACGTCCTCCGCGTTCGTGATGGCGAGTGTCCCGTGGGGCACGGTGTGGAACCAGTCGAACCAGAGCGCGCTCGACACGGAGGCGCCCCAGCCCGCCCACCTCACACCCGTCGCGGCAGCGCCGACGATGACGACGACGAGCGCGAGGACGACCGTGGCGTGGGGGATGCTGTCCCGCCAGATCGCCAACGTGCCACCCACGACGAGCGGTGCGAACACGGCATACGCGATGATCGCCGGCCGGCGTGACTCCAAGGTTTGCGAGAGTCTCATGAGGCCATGACGCGCCCCGCAACCGGTGCCAGTCAAGGCCATTGATGCAATCTGTACGCGCCGCCGTCAAGAAGTCGTCAACACCTGTCAGGGAGTCGTCAAGGACCGCGCTCCCGTCGTGGACGAGTCGTTGACTGCAGACGTGATCGAAAATCTCATCGGCGCCATCGCCGGCATCGCAGTCCTTGCCTACCTCGTGTACGCCCTCATCCGACCGGACAAGTTCTGATGAGCGACAGCGTGAGCGGCCTGCTCACCCTCGGCGTGCTCATCGCCCTGCTCGTCGGCGTCGGGCTTCCGCTCGGTGCCTGGCTCGCGAAGACCCTCACCGACACCGCCCACTGGCGGGTGGAGCGCGCGGTCTACCGACTCGTGCGCGTCGATGCCTCGTCGGAGCAGGGCTGGAAGTCCTACGCCGCGAGCGTCATCGCTTTCTCGCTCATGGGCATTGCCATCCTGTTCGCCCTCATCACGACCCAGGCCCACCTGCCCCTCTCGCAGGGAACCGGCGGGATGTTCTGGCACACCGCGCTCAACACGTCCGTGTCATTCGTGACGAACACGAACTGGCAGTCGTATGCCGGTGAGGCCGGTGTCGGTCCGCTCGTCCAGACCGCAGGGCTCACCGTTCAGAACTTCGTCTCAGCCGCCGTCGGCATCGCCGTGGCCGGTGCGCTCATGCGGGCGATCGCGCGCTCGAACGCCACGCAGATCGGCAACTTCTGGGTCGACCTCACCCGCATCATCACGCGTGTCCTCGCGCCGGGGGCCGTCGTGGCGGCTGTTGTCCTCCTCTTCGCGGGTGTCATCCAGAACCTTCGCTCGCCGATGACGGTCCTCACCCTCGACGGTGCGGAGCAGGTCATCCGAGGTGGGCTCGTCGCCTCTCAGGAGGCCATCAAGGAGCTCGGCACCAACGGTGGTGGCTACTTCAACGCCAACTCGGCGCACCCGTTCGAGAACCCCACGCCCTTCACGAACCTCTTCGAGATCTTCCTGCTGCTCATCATCCCGTTCGCCCTGACCCGGGCATTCGGCATCATCGTCGGCGACCGACGCCAGGGTTGGGCCCTCGGCGCCTTCGCAGGGGTCCTCTGGCTCGGGAGCGTCGCGCTGACGACCTGGGCCGAGGTGTCCGCGTCCTCGGGTGCGGCTGGCTCGATGGAGGGCAAGGAGGTGCGCTTCGGCCTCTGGGGGTCGACGATCTTCGCGGCCTCGACCACGGGGACGTCCACGGGCGCGGTCAACTCCCTGCACGAGAGCTACAGCCCACTCGGCGGTGGAGTTCTCATCGGCAACATGGTGCTCGGTGAGGTGTCGCCGGGTGGTGTCGGCTCGGGGCTCTACGGGATCCTCATCATCGCGATCCTGTCCGTGTTCGTCGCCGGCCTCATGGTCGGTCGCACCCCGGAGTACCTCGGCAAGACCATTGGTCGCCGCGAGATCACCTGTGCTGCCCTCTACTCGCTCGTGATGCCGGTGCTCGTCCTCGGCTTCACCGGTGCGTCGCTCGCCCTGAGCGGGCCGCGCGACATGATGAGCGCCAGCGGGCCACACGGTCTCTCTGAGGTCCTCTACGCCTACGCCTCGGCCGCCAACAACAACGGCAGCGCCTTCGCGGGTCTGGGCGCCGACAACCCCTGGTACAACCTCACGCTCGCTGTCTGCATGCTGCTCGGACGCTTCCTGCCGATGCTGCTCGTGCTCCGTCTCGCCGGCCTGCTCGTGGAGCAGAAGAAGCGGCCGGACACGGCAGGCACCATGCCCACCCACACGCCGCTGTTCGTCGGCCTGCTGCTCGGCATCGCCATCATCCTCGCCGGGCTGACGTTCTTCCCGGCACTCGCACTCGGTCCCCTCGCGGAGGCACTCGCATGAACACCGCAACACTCGTCACCGTCGTTCCCCAGGCCTTCCTCAAGCTCGATCCCCGCCACGTGTGGCGGTCGCCGGTGATCTTCGTCGTCTGGGTCGGATCGGTACTCACGACGGCCCTGGCTCTCGTCGACCCCAGCATCTTCGCCTGGTCGATCGCCGTGTGGCTCTGGGCCACCGTCCTGTTCGCCAACGCGGCCGAGGCCGTCGCCGAAGGACGGGGCAAGGCACAGGCCGCCAGCCTGCGTGCCTCGAAGCGGGACGCCGTGGCCCGCCGCCTCACGTCCTCCGGCGAGGAGAGGGTCTCGGGCAGCGAGCTCCGCATCGGCGACGAGGTCGTCGTCGAGGCGGGCGAAGTCATCCCCGGCGACGGCGACGTCGTCCAGGGTGTCGCGACGGTCGACGAGTCGGCCATCACGGGGGAGTCCGCCCCGGTCATCCGCGAGTCCGGGGGTGACCGCAGCGCCGTCACCGGTGGCACGACGGTCCTCTCCGACCGCATCGTCGTCCGGATCACGACCAAGCCGGGGGAGAGCTTCATCGACCGGATGATCGCCCTCGTCGAGGGGGCCGAACGTCAGAAGACGCCCAACGAGGTCGCGCTGACGATCCTCCTCACGACGCTGACCGTCATCTTCCTGGCCAGTGTCATGGCCATTCAGCCCTTCGCCGCGTACTCCGGTGCGCTGCAACCGGTCGTCGTGCTCGTCGCCCTCCTCGTCTGCCTCATTCCGACGACCATCGGCGCTCTGCTCTCCGCCATCGGCATCGCGGGCATGGACCGCCTCGTGCAGCGCAACGTCCTCGCCATGTCGGGTCGCGCGGTCGAGGCGGCTGGTGACGTGTCGACGCTCCTGCTCGACAAGACGGGCACGATCACCTTTGGCAACCGACAGGCCCGCGACATCGTGGCGGTCCCCGGATCGCATTTCGCCGCAATGTCGCTCACCGAGGCGACGCTCTTGTCCTCGTTGGCGGACCAGACGCCGGAGGGCCGGTCCATCGTCGACCTCTGTCGCGTCGACGGGCAGGTCGACGACGACCGCACGGCAGAGTCGCTCACCCGTGAAGGCGCTGTCTTCCACGAGTTCACGGCGACCACCCGCATGAGTGGCGTCGACCTTCCGGACGGCACGCAGGTCCGCAAGGGCGCCTCGTCCGCGGTCGCGCTCTGGGTCACGGAACAGGGCGGTGCGGTGCCCCAGGCGGTCGGCGCTCTCGTCGACGGCATCTCCGAGCAGGGCGGCACACCGCTGGTCGTCGCCCTCGCACGACCCGGCGACCTCGCCCAGGCCATCGGCGTCATCCACCTCAAGGACGTGGTCAAGCCCGGCATGAAGGAGCGCTTCGACACTCTGCGTGCCATGGGAATCCGCACGGTGATGATCACCGGTGACAACCCGAGGACCGCCGCGGTCATCGCCCGCGAAGCAGGAGTTGACGACTTCCTCGCCGAGGCGACTCCCGAGGACAAGATGCGGCTCATCAAGACCGAGCAGGAGGGCGGTCGGCTCGTCGCCATGACAGGTGACGGCACCAACGACGCCCCCGCGTTGGCCCAGGCCGACGTCGGTGTCGCCATGAACACCGGCACGTCGGCAGCCAAGGAGGCCGGCAACATGGTCGACCTCGACTCCGACCCGACGAAGCTCATCGAGATCGTCGAGATCGGCAAGCAGCTGCTCATCACTCGCGGCGCGCTCACGACGTTCTCGATCGCCAACGACATCGCGAAGTACTTCGCGATCATCCCGGCGATGTTCGTCGTGCTCTTCCCCGGCCTCGACGCGCTCAACATCATGCACCTGAGCTCGCCGAAGAGCGCCATGCTCTCCGCCGTCATCTTCAACGCGCTCATCATCATCGCCCTGATCCCCCTGGCGCTCAGGGGAGTTCGCTACCGGCCCTCCAGTGCGGCGGCCCTCCTGCGGCGCAACATCCTCGTCTACGGGATCGGTGGCGTCATCGTGCCGTTCATCGGCATCAAGCTCATCGACCTCGTCGTCTCGCTCCTCCCCGGAATGAAGTGATTGCCATGTCTCCCGTCCGTCAGCTCCTCGCCTCGTTGCGCATGATGCTCGTCCTCACGTTGGCCCTCGGCGTGGTCTTCCCCGCCCTCGTCTGGGGTGTCGGCCGCGCAGTGGCCGGTGACCAGGCCGCAGGCTCACTCGTCCACCGCGACGGTGCCGTCGTCGGCTCCAGCCTGCTCGGTCAGGCGGTCAAGGATCCGGCCCTGTTCCACCCCCGCCCGTCGACGAGCGAGTATGCCGGCGACACCAGTGGTGGTTCCAACCTCGCCGAGTCGTCGGCGGACCAGGCCACAGCGATCGCCGAGCGGCGGACGGCATACGCCGACATCGCCGAAGGCCAGCCCACGGCAGACGCGCTGACCGCGTCAGCCAGCGGGCTCGACCCCGACATCAGTCCGGAGTTCGCCCGGGCACAGGTGGCGAGGGTTGCCGCGGCGACCGGTCTCGACGCCACCCGGGTGGCGCAGCTCGTCCGGGAACACACCACGGGACGACAGCTGGGATTCCTCGGCGAACCGCGCGTCAACGTCCTCGAGCTCAACCTCGCGGTCGACGCGCTCCGCTGACAGGCACAATCAACCCATGACCAGAGGAGTGCTGCGCGTCTACCTCGGGAGCGCGCCCGGTGTCGGCAAGACCGTCGCCATGCTCTCCGAGGCGCAGCGCCGCATCGAGCGAGGCACCGACGTCGTCATCGGGGTGTGCGAGTCGCACGGCCGTCCCTTCACCGTCTCCATGATGGCCGACGTGGAGAAGGTGCCGATGCGGCACCTCGAGCACCGAGGTGCCACGCTCACCGAACTCGACGTTCCCGCGGTTCTGGCGCGGCGTCCCGAGGTCGTCCTCGTCGACGAGCTGGCCCATACGAATGCGCCCGGCTCCCGGCACGAGAAGCGCTGGCAGGACGTCGAAGAGCTGCTCGATGCCGGGATCGACGTCATCTCGACGGTCAACATCCAGCACTTGGAGTCACTCAACGACGTCGTCGAGTCCATCACTGGTGTCAGACAGCTCGAGACGGTGCCGGACGAGTTCGTCCGGGCGGCTGACCAGGTCGAACTGGTCGACATGTCGCCAGAAGCGTTGCGACGACGACTCGCCCACGGCAACGTGTATGCCGCGGAGAAGGTTGATGCGGCACTGGCCAACTACTTCCGGGTCGGCAACCTGTCGGCGCTGCGCGAACTGTCGCTCCTGTGGGTGGCCGACCGGGTCGAGGAGGGTCTGACCCGCTATCGCGCGGACCAGGGCATCACGCAGTCGTGGCCGACCCGTGAGCGCGTCGTCGTGGCCCTCACCGGCGGGCCCGAGGGTCGGACGTTGCTGCGACGCGGCGCCCAGATCGCCTCGCGGGGCTCGGGCGGTGAGCTCATCGCCGTCCACGTGACCCGGTCCGACGGGCTCGTGTCGGCCGAGATCGACGAGATGGAGGCGTTGCGGCGCCTCACGGGAGAGCTCGGCGGAACGTTCCAGACGGTCAAGGGCGACGACACGGCCCAGGCGATCCTCGCGTTCGCCCGCGGCGTGAACGCGCGGCAGGTCGTCCTCGGAGCCTCACGGCGCAAGCGGTGGCAGGAGCTGTTCAGCCCTGGCGTCGGACAGCGGGTCGTCGAGGAGTCCGGCGACGTCGATGTGCAGCTCGTGACCCACGACTGGACGCGTTCGGTGCGGGCGCCCCTGCGCATCGGGCCCGAGCTCGGTCGACGCCGGACCCTCTCAGGTTGGGCCCTGGCCACCGCAGGAACCCTCGGGTTGACGTGGGTCCTCAACGTCACCGGCCAGTGGCACGACCTGCCCCTCGAGGTTCTCCTCTTCCTCCTCCTGACGGTGTGCGCGGCCGTGGTCGGCGGGCTGTGGCCGGCCCTCGCGGCGGCTGTCCTGTCGAGCCTGTGCATCAACTGGTACTTCACCGAGCCCAAGCACACCCTGACCATCTCGGATCCGCAGAACCTCGTGGCGCTGCTCGTGTTCCTCGGGGTCGCCGTGGCCGTGGCTTCGGTCGTGCACCTCAGTGAACGCCGCGCCGCGGCGGCCCGCGCCGCCCAACGAGAAGCCGCGGCCCTCGCCTCATCTGCCGAGTCCTTGCTCGGTGAGGAGGACCAGCTGCGTGCGCTGCTCGTGCAGGCCGTGGAGTTCTTCGGGCTCGAGTCGGCAGCGGTCTTGTCACGCGCGAGCGTCCGCCAGGAATGGGCCGTCGTGGGCGCGACAGAGGACTTCGACGTCGAGAAGGTGCGGGGCGCGTCGGTGCAGGCCAGCATCGATGACGAGAACTCCCTCGTGCTCATCGGGGGAGTCCTCACCGGCGACGACCGTCGGCTGGTCTCGGCCTTCACCACCCGGGCCGAGGCGATCCTGCACCGCGCCGTCCTCGTCCGCGAGGCAGCGCGCGCCAAGTCCCTCGCCAAGGACAACCGTGCCCGCACAGCCCTGCTCGCCGCCGTGTCCCACGACCTGCGTACACCGCTGGCCTCGATCAAGGCGGCGGCATCGAGCCTGCGCGCCAGCGACGTCGAGTTCAGCGAGGCCGATCGCGAAGCCCTGCTCGAGACCATCGAGGAGTCCTCGGACACCCTCACCGGCCTGGTCGCCAACCTGCTCGACATGTCCCGTCTGCAGAGCGGTGCTGTCGCTCCCCGCCTCGAGGCGTTGCACGTCGCCGAGGTCGTGGCCGACGCAGCCGAGCACCTCACGACCACGGGACGGCTCCGATCGACCGCCGCCGTGGACACTCCGCTCATCGAGGCCGACCGGGGTCTGTTGGAGCGCGTTCTCGTCAACGTCATCGAGAACGCGCACCGCCACTCGTCGGGTGAGGTCGTCGTGACGGCCGCGGCGATGGCCGAGCGGATCCAGCTGCGGATCGTGGATCGCGGCCCCGGGGTGCCTCGGGACGCCAAGGAGTCGATCTTCGCTCCCTTCCAGCGTTTCGGTGATGCACCACAGCGCAACGGCCTTGGCCTGGGACTGGCCGTGGCGCGTGGTCTCATGGAGGCCATGAACGGGACGATCACGGCCGAGGACACCCCAGGTGGTGGCCTGACGATCGTGATCGAGCTGCCTCGGCTCGAGCCGGCCCGCAACATCGCGGCCAGGAAGACGTGGTCATGAGCCGGATCCTCGTCGTCGACGACGAGCCACACCTCGTCCGCACCCTCGCCATCAACCTGCGCGCCCGCGACTACGAGGTCGAGACGGCCGGTGATGGACGGTCCGCTCTGCAGGCGGTGCACGACCAGCTGCCCGACCTCGTGATCCTCGACCTCGGCCTGCCCGACATCGACGGTGTCGACGTCCTGCGCCGGATCCGCGAGACGTCCCAGACTCCCGTGATCGTCCTGTCCGCGAGGGCCGACTCCATCGACAAGGTCGAGGCGCTCGACCTCGGTGCCGACGACTACGTCACCAAGCCCTTTGCCGTCGATGAGCTCCTGGCCCGGATCCGGGTGGCCCTGCGGCGAACCCAGGACGAGTCGACGCCTCCTCTCGCTGCTTTCGAGACGCAGCACTTCGTCCTCGACTTCACCGAGCGGCGGGCGGTCGTCGCGGGTGAGGTCGTGCGCCTCACTCCCACCGAGTGGAGCCTGCTCGAGGTCCTGGCCCGGCACACGGGGCACCTCGTCCCGCAGAAGGACCTGTTGCGTGAGGTGTGGGGGCCGCACTACGGCCGCGAGTCGAACTACCTCCGGGTCTATGCCAACCAGCTGCGGCGCAAGCTCGAGCCGGACCCGTCCGAGCCGCGCTACCTCCTCACTGAGCCCGGCCAGGGATATCGCCTGATGGGTGACGGGTCCACCGATGCGGTGGGCACCCCCTAGCATCGACCGCGTGGCATGGGCGAGGTTCAGCTCCCTCGATGGGGGAGTCATCGAGGGCAGTGGCGTCGAGGCCGTCACTCATGACATCGATGACCTCACTGCTGGTTTCTGGGCCGTCACCGTCACCTTCGAGGGTGACCTCACCGCCGTCCGACTGTCCGAGGTCTCGCGTCGTGGCGCTGGGTCGCCGTCGGAGCGGGTCGAGGCCACCTGGCCGGGAGTCGAAGGCGAGTGGACCAACAGCCTGGGCGACACGGCATACGTCGAAGGTGTTGAAGAGATCCGAGAGCGGATCGCGCGCGGCACGGTCTACCAGGTCAACCTCTGTCGCGTTCTGAGTGCCGCAGTGGGGGACGCGAGCATCCGGGCACTGGGCGACGTTCTCGCACAGGGCAATCCGGCTCCGTATGCCGCGACGATCGACATCCCTGAGGCCGGGCTCGAGATCGCGTGTGCGTCGCCGGAGGCTTATCTCGTGCGACGAGGGAACACCGTGACGTCGAGTCCGATCAAGGGGACGGCCGCGACGGCGCGGGAGATGCTGCCCAAGGACTTTGCGGAGAACGTCATGATCGTGGATCTCGTCCGCAACGACCTCCAGCACGTATGCCGTCCGGGCACCGTTCGTGTCGACGACCTGTGTCGCATGGAGCAGCACCCCGGGCTGGTGCACCTCGTCTCGGACGTGACCGGGGAGCTGCGGGAGGGTGCGACGTGGCGCGAGCTGCTCGACGCGTCGTTCCCGCCAGGGTCGGTCTCCGGCACTCCCAAGCACACTGCGCTACAGACGATCTCCGACCTCGAACCCGTTGCGCGTGGGCCCTATTGCGGAGCCATCGGCTGGATCGACACCGACCGCGACGAGGCTCTGTTGGCCGTGGGCATCCGGACGTTCTGGGTGGAGCGGGACGCGTCCGGGAAGCGGACGCTGCGGTTCGGGACGGGTGCCGGGATCACGTGGGGCTCGGATCCGCAGGGTGAGCTGCACGAGACCGAGCTCAAGGCATCGCGACTCGTGTCTCTCGCGCGCGGCTCATCTGGAAGGGTAGGAGCATGAATGCGATCCAGGTGTGGGTGGATGGTCAGATCGTCGATGCGGACGTGCCCTCGGTGCGCGCGCTCGACCACGGGGTGACCGTCGGGGACGGTGCTTTCGAGACGTGCAAGATCGTGCGCGGCGAGGCGTTTGCGCTGACCCGCCACATGCGACGGCTCGGACGGACCCTGGCCGGGCTCGGACTGCCCCCGGTCGACGAGGCACGGGTGCGTGAGGGGATCGCTGCCGTCCTCGGGGCCGGGGAGCCCATCGAGTTCGGGCGCGTGCGCATCACCGTCACGGGCGGCGCTGGCCCACTCAGCTCGGACCGCAACGACTCACCGGCCACCATCATCGTGGCGACCACGCCGTCGAAGCCGCACGCACCGTCGGCCGCCGTCGTGACGGTCCCGTGGGTGCGCAACGAACGCGCAGCGACTGCCGGCCTCAAGACGACGTCGTATGCCGAGAACGTCATCGCGGTCACTCACGCCCGCTCCTTGGGCGCCGAGGAGGCGCTGCTCGCGAACACGCGAGGGGAGCTGTGCGAGGGCACCGCATCGAACGTCTTCGTCGTGACCGACGGCGTCCTGCGCACCCCGCCCCTCGACAGCGGATGCCTGGCCGGCATCACTCGCGAGCTGGCGATCGAGTGGTGCCGCGCAGCGGGGATCGAGGTCGTCGAGGAGGTCCTGCCGTTCGACGTGCTCCGGACCGC
This sequence comes from Janibacter sp. HTCC2649, assembly GCF_000152705.1. GTDB lineage: Bacteria > Actinomycetota > Actinomycetes > Actinomycetales > Dermatophilaceae > Knoellia. Next base: position 466,144 of record NZ_CH672413.1, read on the forward strand.
CGACGAGGTCATCATCAGCAACTCCTCGCGCGACATGCAGGGCGTGCACCTGGTCGATGACCGTGCCCTGGTCGCGCCCGGTCCGGTCACCGCACGGGTCGTCGACGTGTGGCGTACGGCCGAGGCTGATCTCGGGATCGACCCGTGAGCCAGTCGCCTGTGTCGGGGGAGTCCCGCGAGGCCCGCGCCGCCAAGGAGAACCTCGACGGCGATGCCCTCATCGACTCCGACGAGGACGACTGGGCGTGGCGGCAACGCCTCCGCGCCAACCCGACGACGGCCAAGGTCTATCGGGTGGGGGTCTTTCTGCTCGGGCTCGTCATCGTCGTCGTCGGTCTGTTGCTCATCCCGTTCCCCGGCCCCGGCTGGCTCATCGTCATCGCCGGCCTCGCGATCTGGGCGACGGAGTTCGAGAAGGCGCAACGCGTCCTCGAGTTCGTCAAGAGCAAGCTGCGCATCTGGGAGGAATGGGTCAAGCGGCAGAACCTGTTGGTCAAGGGCCTCGTCGGCATCGTGGGAGTCGCCTTCATCGCGACCGTGCTGTGGTTGACGTTCCACTTCTCCGGCATCCCCGGCTTCTTCCCGGACGGCCTCACGAACTGGATGAGGACCACCGCCAGGATCTGAGTCGTCTCGGCGTTTCGGACCCTGATTTCGTCGGGGGAGAGGCGCCGGGTATTCTCGTCCAGCCCGCTCACCAGCGGGCCCGGACGTGTAGCTCAGCTGGTTAGAGCGCTCGCCTCACACGCGAGAGGTCAGGGGTTCGAGTCCCTTCACGTCCACCCACGAAAGTCCCCGTCGCTGGCGCGACGGGGACTTTTTCGTGGGCGGACGTGTTGGGGCCCGCCGAGCATGGCAGGCGGTAAACGGGTGCTGGAACGTGTCCGTCACGCTTGGCACTGTCGGCGGTCGCTTCGTTTGCCGCCTGTCGTGCACGCCTAGGATCGGGCGATGGACCTGCTGGGGCAGCTCGAGGGCACGTGGCACATCGTCGCGACGACGTTTCCGATGTGGCTGAGTGGCAAGCGGACGAGTCCGACGTTCACCTACGCGCGGCGAGGCGACGCCCTTGAGGACGATGTCGCGTTCCAGTCGGGCGGGAGGACCAAGCACATCCGCGGTATCGACACCCCGACCGGGCCGACGTCGTTCGAGTGGCGTGGCAACGGTCTGCTCAAGGTGTTGAGCAGCCGCTGGCAGGTCACCCACCTCGCCGACGACCGCTCGTGCGCGATCATCACCTTCGACAAGACGCTCTTCACCCCGGCAGGCGTGGACGTCATCTCCCGCAGTGCGGCTCCGGACGACGCCATGTGGCGTGCCATCGACGAGGAGCTCGCCCGCCAGGGCAACGCTGGCGTCCAGCGACTCACGCCGAACGCGGTCCGGGAACCCAGCTGAGCGGCATACGCCCACGTTTTTGGTCTGTCCGACAAGCTGTCCACTACACAGGGCAGAACCCGCGCGACGAACGTCATACCTGAGGCGTAACGTGCGCGATATGGAGCAAACCCTCCCGGTTTCCACGCACACCGCTGGGGAGCGACGGCTGCTGGACAGCTTCGCCGCCATCCCGCCGACCGAGCGCGTGCGCCTGGCCAAACGCACCTCGAACCTTTTTCGAGAACGCACGCAGACCACGACCCCGGGCCTCGACACCTCCGGCCTGACCGGCGTCCGCGTCGTCGACGTGGGCACCCGGACGGCCGATGTCGACGGCATGTGCACCTACGAGGACCTCGTCGCAGCCACCCTGCCGCTCGGTCTCGCGCCGCTCGTCGTGCCGCAGCTGCGCACCATCACCCTCGGTGGGGCCGTCACCGGGCTCGGCATCGAGTCGTCGTCGTTCCGCAGCGGACTGCCGCATGAGTCGGTCATCGAGATGGACATCCTCACGGGGGCCGGCGAGATCGTCACGGCCCGACCGGACAACGAGCACGCCGACCTCTTCCACGGGTTCCCCAACTCCTACGGGTCCCTCGGCTACGCCACCCGCCTGCGCATCGAGCTCGAACCCGTGAAGACGTTCGTCGCCCTGCGCCACCTCCGCTTCCACGACCTCGCGACCCTGTGCGCGGCGATCGACACCATCGTCGACGCCGCCGCGCACGATGGTGAAGCGGTCGACTACATCGACGGCGTCGTGTTTACCCGCGACGAGGCCTACCTGACCCTGGGTCGGCAGGTCGACGAGCCGCCCGCTGAGGGTCCGAAGCGTCCGAGCGACTACACCGGCCAGCAGATCTTCTATCGCTCGATCCAGCACGGCGGCTCGGCCCCGAAGCGTGACCTGCTCACGACCCTGGACTACCTGTGGCGCTGGGACACCGACTGGTTCTGGTGCTCCCGGGCCTTCGGCGCGCAGAACCCGCGGATTCGACGGCTCTGGCCCAGCAAGTTGCGGCGCTCCAGCGTCTACTGGAAGCTCGTCGCCGTCGACCAGCGTCACGGTGTCTCCGACCGGCTCGAGGCCCGCAAGGGCAACCCTCCACGCGAGCGGGTCGTCCAGGACGTCGAGGTGCCGCTGGAACGCACGGCCGAGTTCCTCGACTGGTTCCTCGACGAGGTCCCGATCGAGCCAATCTGGTTGTGCCCGTTGCGACTTCGCGGCGACACGACGTGGGGCCTCTATCCCCTGCGGCCGCGTCACACCTACGTCAACGTTGGCTTCTGGTCCACCGTCCCGGGTGGTCAACCGGGCGAGACGAACCGTGCCATCGAGCGCCGCGTCGACGAGCTGGACGGCCACAAGTCGCTCTACTCCGACTCCTACTACTCCCGCGAGGACTTCGACGCCCTCTACGGCGGCGACGGGTATGCCGCCCTCAAGGACTTTTACGACCCTCTCGGACGTTTTCCCCATCTCTACGACAAGGCGGTGCGACACGCATGAGCAGCACGACCCGTGAGACCCCGACGATTGCTGAACTCGTTGACGCGGCGGTGGAGGGACCCCTCCCGTTGCGCATCACGGCATACGACGGATCGAAGACCGGACCGGACAGCGCGCCGCGCGCACTCCACATCGCGAACCACCGCGCCGTCTCGTACCTTGCGACGGCGCCCGGGGACCTCGGGATGGCTCGGGCCTACACGACCGGCGACCTCATCGTCGAAGGCGTGCACCCGGGCAACCCCTACGACGCGCTCGTCGATCTGGAGCGGCTGCACTTCCGCCGCCCCGACCCCCGGCTCGTCCTCGATCTCGCTCGCGTCCTCGGGCCGCGCGGCCTCACTCCGCCGCCGCCCCCTCCGCAGGAGGCGCTGCCACGCTGGCGGCGTGCGACCGAGGGGCTGCGGCACTCGTTCACCCGCGACAAGGAAGCGATCCACCACCACTACGACGTCTCGAACCGCTTCTACGAGCTCGTGCTCGGCCCGTCAATGGCCTACACGTGCGCGGTCTTCCCCGACCACGAGACCGGCCTCGACGACGCCCAGGAAAACAAGTACCGGCTCGTCTTCGACAAGCTCGGACTGAAACCGGGGGACCGGCTCCTCGACATCGGCTGCGGTTGGGGAGGCATGGTTCGGTATGCCGCCCGCCACGGTGTGCATGCCGTCGGCGTCACGCTGTCGAAGGAACAGGCCACCTGGGCGCAGGAGGCCATCGAGCGCGAGGGTCTTGCCGACCTCGCGTCCGTGCGGTTCGACGACTACCGCAACGTCACCGAGACCGGCTTCGACGCCATCTCCTCCATCGGCATCACTGAGCACATCGGCGTGCGCAACTACCCGGCCTACTTCCAGTGGATGCTCGACCACGTCAAGGAGGGCGGGAAGGTGCTCAACCACTGCATCACCCGGCCCGACAACCGGCCGAGGAGCACTGGTGCCTTCATCGACCGCTACATCTTCCCCGACGGAGAGCTGACCGGTTCGGGTCGGATCATCACGACGATGCAGGACACCGGCTTCGAGGTGCTCCACGAGGAGAACCTGCGCGAGCACTACGCCCTGACTCTCGCCGGCTGGTGCGACAACCTCGTCGAGAACTGGAACGAGTGTGTCGAGGAGGTCGGAGAGGCCACCGCCAAGGTCTGGGGTCTCTACCTCGCGGGCTCACGCCGTGGCTTCGAACGCAACGTCGTGCAGCTCCATCAGGTGCTGGCCACCAGGCTCGACCAGTCGAAGCTGCCCAACGTGCCGCTGCGCCCCTGGTGGAAGCCGTGAGTGCCGGCGGGCCCGTCGTCATCGTCGGGGGCGGGCTCGCCGGCGCCACGGCGGCCGAGTCCTTGCGCGAGCGAGGCTTCGAGGGCGAGATCGTGGTCTTCGGTGCTGAGTCGCACCTGCCCTATGAGCGTCCGCCGCTGAGCAAGGCGGTCCTCCTCGGGGACAAGTCGAGCGACGACGCGTTCGTCCACGACGAGGCCTGGTGGCGTGAGCACGACATCGACGTTCGCACGGGTTCGGAGGTGCAGTCGATCGACCTGGCAGGTCGCCGGGTCGTGACGACCAGAGGTGAGCAGCCCTATGAATGGCTGGTGCTCGCGACCGGTTCCGAGCCGCGTCACCTCCGCTTGGCCGACGAGTCGGGCAAGCCCGTGCACTACCTGCGCACGGTGGAGGATTCGCTTGCCCTCAAGGATGCGCTCACCGAAGGCGCGCGCGTCGCGATCGTCGGCGGTGGCTGGATCGGCCTCGAGGTGGCCGCGGCGGCTCGCAAGGTTGGTGCATCGGTGACTGTCCACGAGGGCGCTGATCTGCCGCTGTTCGCCGTGCTCGGACCTGAGGTCGCACAGCACTTCGCCGACCTGCACCGCGACCATGGGGTCGACCTGCGGCTGGGCACACCGGTCACGAGCGAGGACCTCTCCGATGCCGATCTCGTCGTCGTCGGTATCGGGGCGGCGCCGCGGACCGGCCTGGCCGAAGCGGCAGGGCTAGAGGTCGATGACGGTGTTCTCGTGGACGAGCTCCTGCGCACCTCCGACGAGCACGTTCTTGCCATCGGAGACATTGCGAGCCAGCTCCACCCGGTGCTGGGTCGTCGGGTGCGGGTGGAGCACTGGGACAATGCGATCGGTCAGGGCAAGGCGGCGGCAGCCACGATCACGGGCTCGGCCGAGCCCTACGCGACATTGCCCTACTTCTTCACCGACCAGTACGACCTCGGAATGGAGTACTTCGGCAACGTCGGCCCGGACGGCTACGACCGCGTCCAGACCCGTGGCGACTTCAGTGGTCCGTTCCGGGCGTGGTGGATCCGTGATGGCGTCGTCGTCGCCGCAATGCAGGCCAACGACTGGGACGCGAGCGATGCGACGCGCGAGAGCGTCGGTCAGGCCCCGCCGGAAGCCTGACCGCGACCGAACGTCAGCGAGAAGGTGAGGACGCAGCGCTGAGCAGCCACACGGCATACTCGCCGTTTGCCGGATGGAGCTCGTAGCTGCCAGCGCGCAGGTCGACGGTGAGTCCAGCCGCTTCGGCGTCGGCGACGAACTCTTCGGGCGCATACGTCCGGCTGCCCGACGGACCCGCCGTGAGGTGGAAGCCGATGAGGATCCGACCTCCCGGCACCAGGACGTCCCGCAAGGCCGTGAGCGCGCGCCGCTCGGTGTCCTCGGCGAGCAGGATGAAGACGTTGCCGACGGCAACGACGAGGTCGTATGCCGTGGGGCTGCCGTGCGATGTGAGTGCAGCGGGCGTGAGCTCGAGAATGTCGAGCGGTAGCAGCCCGATGCCGGGATAGGTTTCCTCGGCCTGGGCGACGAGCGTCCGATCGGGCTCGATGCCCGTGACGTCGTGTCCTCGGGCGCGCAGGGCAGCTGTGACGCGACCCATGCCAGCGCCAGCGTCGAGGATGCGAGCACGCCTGGGGGACAACGCATCCGCGAGCCGCGCCTCGCCATCGACGTCCCCGCCCCGGGCGACGAGCTCGGCGAAGCGGGGGCCGTAGCCGCGAGTGGCCTCGCCACCCAGCGCCCACCGACTCAGCGGGATCTCGCTCACGCGTCGCGCACGGTCGGCAGGGGGTCGAGCAGCTGCGGCGCGCCCAGCCACGCGTCCGGGATGGCGAACGCGTCAACGAGGGTTCGGGCGTGCGGTGCGAGGTCCTTGCAGAGGACGCCGACGCTGCGAATCACGGCCTTGGAACCGGTCGGGGTGAGCCGCCCGTGCTCGAGGTACCAGGCCCGGTGGCGCTCGACCGTCGAGAGGGCGAAGAGGTCGGTGACGCTGTCGAGCAGGTCCTTGACCGGTCCGTCCTCGCACGCTTCGACCGCCTGTCCGAGGGCTTCGAGGAGCACCCGGTCGATGTGCGCTTCCGCAGCGGCGAGGAGGTGGTCCTGCGCGTTGTTGAAGATCCGGAAGGCGACGTCGGGCTCGGCCTTGGCGGCCTTGCCGAGTCGCAGGGCCACACCCTCGAGGATGTGCTTCTCGCGGTCGACGAAGAGGGAGAGCTGCCGTCCACGGTTGAGGTCGGCCTCGTCGGAGTCGTCGCTCGGCGCGCGGGACTTGAGTCGCGCGATGAGTCCGGCGGCGGGGGTCTTCTCGAGGATCGACGACGCGGTGAAGCGGGAGGCGAACGCGATCATCGCCAGGGGCGAGTTGTCCTCGAACGTCTCCTGGAACTCGGTGAGCAGGCCCTTGGCCACGAGCTGGAGGAGGACGGTGTTGTCACCCTCGAAGGTCGTGAAGACGTCGGTGTCGTCCTTGAGCGCGGTGAGCCGGTTGTCGGCCAGGTAGCCGGCGCCGCCACAGGCCTCACGACACATCTGGATCGTGTCCGTGGCGTGCCGCGTGGCGATCGCCTTGATGCCCGCGGCCCGCGCCTCCAGCTCGCGTTGGCCATCCTCCGGAGCATCGCCCTCGTGGCCGGCGACGTCGTGCATCATGACGACGAGCTGGTTCTGGGCGAGCATGAGCGCGTAGCTCTTGGCGATGGCCGGCAGGAGCTTGCGCTGGTGCGCGCGATAGCTCATGAGGGTGACCTCGTCGCCGCCACCCGGCGCGCTGAACTGCCTTCTGTGCAGGGCGTATCGGGTCGCCAGGGTCAGTGCCGACCGGGTTGCCGCACCGGCCCCACCGGCGACGGAGACGCGCCCGCGCACGAGGGTGCCGAGCATCGTGAAGAACCGGCGGGACGAGTTGTCGATGGGGGAGGTGTAGCTGCCGTCCGCCGCGATGTCGCCGTAGCGGTTGAGCAGGTTCCACCGGGGCACGCGCACGTTGTCGAACTCGAGCGTGCCGTTGTCGACGCCGGGCAGCCCGCCCTTGGCGCCGCAGTCGCCGATGGTGACGCCCCGAGCCGGTCCACCCGTCTCGTCGCGGATGGGCACCAGCACGCAGTGGACGCCGTGGCCCTCACCGTCGGCTGTGACCAGCTGCGCGAACACCGCAGCCATGCGTCCGTCGCGAGCAGCGTTGCCGATGTAGTTCTTCTGCGCGCCCGGCGTGGGGGAGTTCACGACGATCTCGTCGGTCGTGGGGTCGTGGGTGGCGGTGGTCTCCAAGTGCTGCACGTTGGAACCGTGGCCGGTCTCGGTCATGGCGAAGCAGCCGAGCAGCGTGCCGTCCAGCATTCCGGGCAGGTATGCCGTGTGGTGCCGTCCCGTGCCCAGGTTGGCAACGGCCCCGCCGAAGAGCCCGAACTGGACCCCGGCCTTGACGAGCAGCGACAGGTCGCCGTGCCCGAGCATCTCGAAGGCAGTGACCGAGGCGCCGAAGTCACCCGTGCCGCCCATGCCCTTCGTGAGCCCGTCGGGCGCGAACGGTTCGCTGGCGAGGGCGAGCAGCTGGCGCTTGGTGTACTCGCGGTGCTCCTCCATGGACAGCGGAGTCGGTGGAGGAGAGAACCGACTTGTGTCCTCGTGGGCGCGAAGGCGCTGCCGCACATGCCCCCATCGTCCGTCGAGGATCTGGGTCAGGGCGGGGGCAAGGTTGTCCACGATCACTCCTTGTCGGGTGTGGGGTCCGTTGTCGGCCAGGCCGAAGAGAGACCGCCCCAGATGAGCTCGGTGAGGTGCTCCTTCAATGTCTCACGCGAGGTGGTCGACGCGGCCGCTCCGGTGCGAAGCCATTCGTCCCCGGCCGCTCGGACCATGCCCACGACGGCCTGACCCCACGTCGCGGCGGGCGCGGTGCTGCGACCGGCGGCTTGGAGGGCGACCGCGATGAGGCTCCCGATCTGCAGGGCCATGGCCTGGCTGACCGTGTTGGCGAGGTCGATCGTCTCGGTGCGCTCCGACGGAGGCACGAGGGGAGCGGCCACGATGAAGCGGTAGACCTCCGGGTCGTGTTCGACGAGGGCAAGGTAGGCGTCGACGGCTGCGGCCAGCAGGTCGCGCGGCGAGGACGTGGGGGAGCCCGTCTCGGCCAGGGGAGCGGTGAAGACTCCGACGTCACCCACGGCCCGGGTGATGTCGCGCAGGATGATCGCGTTGACGCGCTCGGCCACTGCGCCATACAGGCCGGCCCGGTCCGTGAAGTGCCGGTAATAGACGGTCTTGGACGTCCCCGCCACGGTGGCGATGTCGTCCATGCCGACACCGGCCCCGCGGCTACGGATGGCACGGAGCGTCGCCTCGACGAGTTCCGTGCGGCGCTTGGCGCGGTGCTGGTCCCAGCGGCTGCTGCGTCCGTCCACGGCGACGTCACCGGCAGTGTCGTCGTCAGACGTCGTGCTGTCGGTGTTGGCCGTCTCGCTCGCGGAGCCCGTGGTGCTGGTCACAGATCGGACCGTAGCAGGTGGAGCGAGGTACCTGCTACCGTCAGTACCGGATATGTGTCGCGTCCCACGTGACCCGCTTCGTCCCCTCCAATACAGACTTCAGGAGCCCACGGTGACCTCAACCAGTCCCCGCCGCGCAGCCATCCTCGGCGGCAACCGCATTCCGTTCGCCCGCCAGTTCGGGCCCTATGCGAACGCGTCGAACCAGGACATGTTCACGGCAGCCCTCGAGGGCCTCGTCGCCCGTCACGGCCTCGGCGGAGAGCGCCTCGGTGAGGTCGTCGGTGGTGCGGTCATCAAGCACTCGCGCGACTTCAACCTCACCCGCGAGGCAGTCCTCGGTTCGAGCCTCGCGCCCGAGACCACGGCCTACGACGTGCAGCAGGCCTGCGGCACCGGCCTCGAGAACGCGATCCTCGTCTCCAACAAGATCAAGCTCGGCCAGATCGAGTCCGGCATCGCCGGTGGTGTCGACACCGCCTCGGACGCGCCGATCATGGTGACCGAGAAGCTGCGCCGCAAGCTGCTCAAGATCAACCGCGCCAAGTCCACCGTCGACATGGCCAAGGCTGCTCTCCACATCCGCCCCGGCGACATCGGTATCGAGACCCCGGCCAACACCGAGCCGCGCACCGGCCTCTCCATGGGTGACCACATGGCCATCACGGCCAAGAAGTGGGGCATCACCCGCGAGGCCCAGGACCAGCTCGCCGCAGCCAGCCACCAGAACCTTGCCGCGGCATACGACCGTGGTTTCTTCGACGACCTCATGACGTCCTACCTCGGCCTCGCCAAGGACCAGAACCTGCGCGCCGACTCCACCGTCGAGAAGCTCGCCAAGCTCAAGCCGGTCTTCGGCAAGGGTGAGGGCGCGACGATGACGGCCGGCAACTCGACGCCGCTCACCGACGGCGCCTCTGCCGTGCTGCTCGGCAGCGAGGAGTGGGCCGCTGCGCACAACCTGCCGGTCCAGGCCTACTTGGTCGACGGCGAGGTCGCCGCGGTGGACTACGTCCACGGCGACGAGGGCCTGCTCATGGCTCCGGCGTATGCCGTGCCGCGCCTTCTCGCGCGACAGGGACTCACGCTCCAGGACTTCGACTACTACGAGATCCACGAGGCCTTTGCCTCGACCGTGCTCTCGACCATGAAGGCCTGGGAGGACGAGGAGTTCTGCACCGAGCGTCTCGGCCTCGAGAAGCCGCTCGGCTCGATCGACCGCAGCAAGCTCAACGTCAACGGTTCGTCGCTCGCCGCGGGCCACCCGTTTGCCGCGACCGGAGGCCGCATCGTGGCCTCGCTCGCCAAGATGCTCCACGAGAAGGGCCCGGGCAGCCGCGGTCTCATCTCCATCTGCGCTGCCGGTGGGCAGGGCGTCGTCGCGATCCTCGAAGGAGCCTGAATTCATGGCGTTCAACTACGGACAGTTCGTCAGCGGTGGCGTGGGCAAGCAGCTCGCCACGACGTTGGGCCTGCCCCGGCCGAGTCGGCTTCGTCGGCACAAGGTGGGCGGCTCGCTCATCACCGGTGAGGTGCTCGTCGCCGGACACGGTGACGCTCCCGTCGCCGAGCGCGTGCGCCACCTGCTCGCCGAGGCCGGCGTCCAGGTCGCCTCGCAGCCGTCGACCTCGGTCGCCGGTGTCGTCCTCGACCTGACGGCGATCGAGACCCCGGCAGACCTCGAGACCCTGCGCGGTGTCGTCGGGCCGGCGCTCAAGACCCTGGCTCCGACCGGTCGCATCATCGTCATCGGCCGCCCGCCCGAGTCCGCGACGTCCGTGGCCCAGGCCGCGGCCCGTCGTGCGATCGAGGGTGTCGTCCGCTCCATCGGCAAGGAGATGCGCGGTGGCGGCACCGCCAACACCGTCCTCGTCGCCGAGGGTGCCGATGCCGGTGTCGACGCGACGGTGCGCTTCCTGCTCTCCGGTCGCTCGGCCTACGTGTCGGCGCAGGTCTTCCACGTCGCCAAGCCGGTCGCCGACATCGTCGCGCCGGCCGACTGGGACCAGCCGCTCGCCGGCAAGGTCGCCATCGTCACCGGCGCTGCTCGCGGCATCGGCGCGGCCATCGCCGAGACCCTGGCCCGTGACGGCGCGACCATCGTCGCCGTCGACATCCCGGCCGCCGGTGGACCACTCGCCGAGGTCGCCAACAAGCTCGGTGGCTCGGCCCTGCAGGTCGACGTCACCGCCGAGGACGCCGGCGCCAAGATCGTCGCGCACGCCAAGGCGCGCCACGGCGGCTTCGACATCGTCGTGCACAATGCCGGCATCACCCGCGACAAGCTGCTCGCCAACACCGAGGCCGACCGCTGGGACTCCGTCCTCCAGGTCAACCTCCTGTCGATCCTGCGGATGAACGAAGCGCTCATCCCCGCGATCAACGACGGCGGACACATCGTCAACGTCTCCTCGATCGCCGGCATCGCAGGCAACCGTGGTCAGACCAACTATGCCGCCTCCAAGGCGGGCGTCATCGGCATGACCCAGTCGCTCGCTGCGGACAAGGCGATCCTCGAGAAGGGCATCACCGTCAACGCGGTGGCACCCGGCTTCATCGAGACCGAGATGACCGCCAAGATCCCGCTCGCCACGCGCGAGATCGGGCGCTTGACGAACTCGTTGCAGCAGGGCGGTCTGCCCATCGACGTCGCCGAGACCATCGGCTACTTCGCCTGGGACGCCAACCGCGCCGTGACCGGCAATGTCGTGCGGGTCTGCGGCCAGATGATCCTGGGGGCCTGATGGCCCAGCAGGAGACGTTCAGTTCTGCGCCGTCCTTGGCGAAGGTGTTCGTGAAGGCAGCAATCGCGGGCAAGAAGTCCGGCGGTGCGCTGCCCACGAGTGAGCTCGTCCTCACCGGGCACAAGGTCGGGCGTGAGCACCTCATGGACTACCAGCGGCTGTGTGGGTTCGGCGTCGATGACGTTCTCCCGCACACCTACCCGCACATCCTCGGGTTCCCGCTGCAGGCCGAGCTCATGGCGCGCAAGGCCTTCCCGTTACCGCTCGTCGGGCTGGTCCACGTCGAGAACACCATCACCGTGCGACGGACCGTCACGGTCGACGACGTCCTCGACATCGCTGTCCACGCCGAGAACCTGCGCGACCACCCCAAGGGTCGTCAGGTCGATCTCGTCACCGAGGTGAGCGTCGATGGGGAGTCGGTGTGGAGCGGTCGCTCGACCTACCTCGCCCGCGGCAAGGGCAACCCCGACGCCGAGCGTGGCGTCGAGGCACCAGCCATCCCCAAGGGTGTTGCTGCCGCCCAGTGGTCGCTCCCTGGTGACCTCGGCCGGCAGTATGCCGCGATCTCCGGTGACGTGAACCCCATCCACATGCACTCACTCACGGCCAGGGCGATGGGCTTCCCCGCCGCCATCGCGCACGGCATGTGGACCTCCGCCAGGGTGCTTGGCGCCCTGGGTCGCTCCGTCAACGGGCCGAGCACGTCCCACGTGTGGTTCAAGAAGCCGGTGCTCCTGCCGGGCAAGGTCGACTTCGTCATCGAGAGTGACTCAGCCCGCAAGCGCCTTGTGGTGGCGGGTCTGCGCTCGACGCGCAAGCCCGAGACCGAGCACCTCGTCCTCACCCTCGAGACCCCCACGCACTGACCGAGCACCACCTTCGACTTCGTGCCCCGGACGGACAGGGACGGACGGCCTTCGGCCGGCCGGACCAGGTCCGTCCGGGGCACGAAGTCGGTTCGGGGCGCGTCAGCTGGGGGCCGGCGTGAAACCGAGGACTCGGCCGTAGAACTCCAGCTCTCTGGTCAGTGAGTCCTCGATCGCCGAGGCGGCACGGAACCCGTGACCCTCGTCCGGATAGATGACGAGGTCCACCTCTCCGCCAGCGGCACGCATCCCCGCAGCCATGGCCTCGGCCTGCGCCTGGGGCACGACCTCGTCGATCCCGCCTTGGAGCAGCAGGACCGCACCACGGACCTGGTCAGCGTGGTGCACGGGGGAGCGGTCGACGTAGGTCTCCTTGTCCGCCGGATAGGGACCGATGAGGCGATCGAGATAGCGCGACTCGAACTTGTGCGTGTCGGTCGCCAACGCCTCGAGGTCTGCCACACCGAAATAGCTCGTGCCTGCAGCGAACGCGTCACTCGTGGTGAGTGCCCGCAACACGGAGTAGCCGCCGGCACTCCCGCCACGGATCGCGAGCCGGTCGCCGTCGACGTGCCCGGCCTCGGCCAGGGAGCGCGCGCCCGTGACGATGTCGTCGATGTCGATGACTCCCCACTGTCCAAGGAGCCGGTCGCGATAGGCCCGCCCGTGTCCCGTGCTCCCTGAGTGGTTGACGTCGAGGATGGCGAAGCCGCGCGTCGTCCAGAAGGCGCGAGCGAGCTGCAGACCCGCCTCCGCACGGCTCGTCGGTCCGCCGTGGACGAACACGAGGAGCGGCGGCAGCTCCCCGTCAGGGCCTGCTGCCTCGGGGTGCGTCGGCGGCAGGAACACCCCGTGCACGTCCTGGCCTGCGCTGTTGGTCCAGGTCCACGGCTGCGCCGTGCTGGCGTATGCCGGGTCGAGACCTTCGTCGCGACTGCGCCGAAGCGTGGTGAAGGGGCCGTCCACCGGCCCGCGCACGATCGAGGGAAGCTCCGAGAGGGTGCCGACGCGGACGACGATCTCGTCGCCCACGGCCTGGAGCTGGTCGAACTGGACGCCCTCGAGCTCCACGTCAACGGTCTCGCCGGACGAGGGGTCGAGCACGCCGAGCCGTCCCACGCCGTCGGCCCACCAGTGGACGAGCACTCGTCCGTCCGCCAGCAGGGCGAAGTCGCTCATACCGAGGACCCACTGCGGGAGCATGAAGTCCGCCGCCGCCGCGTGAACCGCCACGACGCCAGCACCGCTGTCCCGCTTGAGGTTCCACCATCCGGAATCGTCCGAGACGAACCAGAGCGAGCCGTCCGCGCCGAACCGGGGCTGACCGACCGAGATGTCCTCGCGTCCCTCGACGACCGTCCACTCGAGCGGTCCGTCATCGACGAGAGCCGCGCGGCGCAGGGTGGTCGTGTCCCACGGCATGTTGGGGTGCTCCCACGTCACCACCGCGACCTGCGACCCGTCCGTTGACAATGCAGGGCGACCCACGAAGTCCGAGCCTTCCCACAGCACGACGCCACCCTCAGCGTTGTCGCCGTCGAGGTCCAGCCGGACGAGCGTGTTGACAGCGTCACCGGCGCCGGAGTGGTCCTCGCGCACGGCGAGCACGAACCCGTCGCCGAGCACCAGCCCGCCGTAGCGGAACCCACCCGTCGGCGTGATGGCCCGCAGCGAACCGTCCGACTCCACGACCTGCACGACGAGGTCGGGCATCGTCGTGACGACCACGGTTCCGGACCGGACGGCATACGCCCCTCCGCCGTACTCGTGGACCCGGGAACGGACGTTGACGCCCTCGCCGACCACGTCCTCCACGACGCCGGACGCACCCAGGTGGCGGACCAGAACCACGCGCCCGTCCTCCCAGGGGCGGGACTCGAGCCAGTAAGTGTCGGGCCCATCGACGCGGACCTCGTCGAGGCCCCGCGTGGCGGCGGTGAGGGAACTGGGGGACAGGGGAGACGGCCAGGAGCCGAACGGCGAACTCATGACCGCCACGCTAGCTCTCAGATGCGGTGGTGGACCCACACACCGGGTTCGACATAGACCGCGTGGTCGTGCTCGACGCTCACGTGGACCGGGTTGAGGGCGAAGGGGACCTCGACATCACCGGTCTCGTCGAAGGGGAGGCCCGTCCACGACCGCCACTCGTCCAGGGTTCCCGAGATCGTCATCGCCCGTGGACACACGCCCTCGATCGTGCCGCCGACCCGAGCGTGAAGGCGCAGCCACGGATCCACCGGCAGACCGTCTGCCCTCGTCCGGAAGGCATAGTCGCTCATCGGGGTATGGGGCTCCAGATGCTTGCCGTTGGGGCGGACGGGTGCAAAGAGGTCGTGGAAGCCGAGCCGAGCAGCGTTCTGACGCTTCGCTTCCAGCATCACCGACGCCAGGCCGGTGCCCTGCAGGTCGGGTCGGATCGCCACCTCGAGGGCCGACACGTGGGTCGGTGCGCGACCCGCGAGCTCGTCCAGCCACGCCCAGGCAATCACGCCGTCCCAGCCGTCATCCGGGAGGGCAGCGCGACCGATGTCCTCGCCCATCGTGAACGGGATCGAGTGCGACTTCGCCACGAGTCGGTCCGGCTCCCGGGGATCCCACGCGAGCAGGGTCCACGCCGCGAAGGTCGTCGACGCACGCGGGAAGTAGAGGTCGCCAACCGGGTCGTACTTCATGAACTCCGGCCAGGGGTCATCGAACTCCCGCAGCAGGTGAGCCAGATCCGGTCGTTCCGCGAGGCTGGCGATGTGGAGGTCCATCTGCTGACCGTCCCACACCAGAACTGCGTCGCGCCCGTTCTTTTCCGGCGGATAACATCGGTATGCCGTGTCGGGACGTCCGCACGCGGCATACCCCCGTTTTGGGTCACCTCAGGAGAAGCCGCTGTGTCATCACAGATCACCGTTCATGTCGCCGGAGACGAGCGATCGGTGGACCTGGAGACGACCGCGGCAGATCTCTTCCGCGACGACCGCAATGTTCTCGTGGCCCGCGTCAACGGAGAACTGCGCGACCTCGCCCACGTCCTCGCCGACGGTGACACCGTCGAGCCGGTGACCGCCCAGGAGCAGGACGGGCTCGATGTGTTGCGCCACAGCGCCGCTCACGTCCTGGCTCAGGCCGTGCAGCAGCTCAAGCCGGACGCCAAGCTCGGCATCGGTCCGCCCGTGCGCGATGGCTTCTACTACGACTTCGACGTCGCCGAGCCGTTCCAGCCGGACGACCTCAAGGCCCTCGAGAAGTCCATGCAGAAGATCATCAACGAGGGCCAGACCTTCGTCCGTCGTGAGATCAGTGACGACGACGCGCTCGTCGAGCTCAAGGACGAGCCCTACAAGTGCGAGCTCATCGGACTGAAGGGCGGCTCGGCAAGTGAGGCGGCCGACGGTGCAGACGTGGAAGTCGGCGGTGCGCAGCTCACCATCTACGACAACGTCCGCCGCGATGGCACCAAGGCATGGGGCGACCTCTGCCGCGGGCCGCACGTCCCGTCGACCAAGGTCCTCGGCAACGCCTTCAAGGTGATGCGCAGCGCCGCGGCCTACTGGCGCGGCTCCGAGAAGAACCCGCAACTGCAGCGCGTCTACGGCACCGCCTGGCCGACCAAAGAGGAACTGCGAGCTCATCTGGAGCGGTTGGCCGAGGCCGAGAAGCGCGACCACCGCAAGCTCGGTGCCGAGCTCGACCTCTTCTCCTTCCCCGACGAGTTGGGCTCGGGCCTGCCGGTGTTCCACCCCAAGGGTGGTGTCATCAAGCGCGAGATGGAGGACTACGTCCGCCGTCGGCACATCGAGGAGGGCTTCGACTACGTCGGCACGCCGCACATCAGCAAGGACGGGCTGTTCCACACCTCGGGTCACCTGCCCTACTACGCCGACACGATGTTCCCGCCGATGGAGTTCGAGGGCTCGAAGTACCAGCTGAAGGCGATGAACTGCCCGATGCACAACCTCATCTTCAGCTCGCGCGGCCGCTCCTACCGCGAGCTGCCGCTGCGGTTCTTC
Source organism: Janibacter sp. HTCC2649 (assembly GCF_000152705.1). Lineage (GTDB taxonomy): Bacteria > Actinomycetota > Actinomycetes > Actinomycetales > Dermatophilaceae > Knoellia. Next base: position 482,432 of record NZ_CH672413.1, read on the forward strand.
GAGTTTGGCTCCGTCTACCGCTACGAGAAGTCCGGCGTCGTGCACGGCCTCACCCGCGTGCGCGGGATGACGCAGGACGACTCGCACTCCTACGTCACCGCCGAGCAGGCACCCGCCGAGATCAAGCACCTGCTCGACTTCGTCCTCTCCCTGCTGCGCGACTTCGGCCTCGAGGACTTCTATCTCGAGCTGTCCACGCGTGACACCGAGGGCGAGAAGTCGGCGAAGTTCATCGGCAGCGACGAGCAGTGGGAGGTCGCGACCTCGGTCCTCGAGAAGGTCGCGACCGACTCCGGGCTCGAGCTCGTCGCTGACCCCGGTGGAGCCGCGTTCTACGGCCCCAAGATCTCCGTGCAGGCGCGCGACGCGATCGGTCGCACCTGGCAGATGTCGACGATCCAGTACGACTTCAACCAGCCCGAGCGGTTCGGCCTCGAGTACCAGGCGTCCGACGGGTCGCGTCAGCAGCCGGTGATGATCCACTCGGCGAAGTTCGGCTCGATCGAGCGTTTCTTCGGTGTCCTCGTCGAGCACTACGCGGGCGCGTTCCCGGTGTGGCTCAGCCCTGTTCAGGTCCTGGGCCTGCCAGTCGCCGACGAGTACAACGACTACCTCTGGGACGTCCTGTCGCAGATGAAGGCCAAGGGCATCCGGGTCGAGCTCGACGACAGCGACGACCGCTTCCCCAAGAAGATCCGCAACGCGAGCAAGGCCAAGGTGCCCTTCGCCCTCATCGCCGGTGAGGACGACCGCAGCAACAACGCCGTGTCGTTCCGCTACCGCGACGGCTCGCAGAAGAACGGCGTGCCCATCGAGGATGCGATCGCCGAGGTCCTCACCGCCATCGAAACCCGCGCCCAGGTCTGAGCCGACGATGTCCACGGTCATCCGCCTCGCCCTGTCGCGGGACGCGCTGGCCGTCGCCGCTCTCACGATGCAGGACGATCGTGAGAGCGGCGCCACCATCGAGGAGGGCTTCCTCGACCGCTATGCCGCAGCGTGGCTCGCCGATCGGGCTCGGGTGACCTTCCTCGCCGAAGCGCCCGATGGTCGTCCGCTGGGCATGGTGACCGCCGCGGTGATCACCAAACTTCCCAGCTCGCGCCGGCCCGTCAGCCGTTGGTTGCACGTGTCCCTGCTCTTCGTCACGCCGGACGCCCGCGGTGCCGGCATCGGCACCAGCCTTCTCGAGGCCCTGCGCTTCTGGGGTGGCGAGCACGACGTGGACCGGATGCAGCTCAACGCGGTCCCGCAGGCCCGGACGCTCTATGAGCGCGCCGGATTCACCTCTCCCACAGCGAGATTCATGGAGTGGCACGCCAACAGCGATCGGTGAGCGGACGGCATACCGCAAAAATGCGTGGGTATGCCGTCCGCTCCCGTCACGGGAGCGGCTCGTGTGCCGTCTCCTTGACGGCAAAGACGTAGACGAGCAGCGAGATGAGGCAGAGCGCGCTGATGTAGATCGGGAACGCCTCGCCCCAGCCCTGGCTCTTGAACCACGTGCCCATGTAGGGCGCGGTGCCACCGAAGAGGGCGACGGAGAGGGAGTAGGGGAAGCCGATCCCGGCGGCACGCACCCGTGACGGGATCGTCTCGGCGTTCACGGCCGCGGCGATCGAGGTGTACATCGCGAGGAAGACCATGCCGATGCACTGGACGAGCAGCAGGCGCGACATCGACGTGTCGAGCAGCCGGAGCAGCGGCACGGTGGCGACGACGAAGAACGCGGCGAACGTGATGAGCAGGGGCTTGCGACCGATGCGATCCGACAGGATGCCCATGATCGGCTGGAGCGCGGCGAAGAAGAACAGCGCGATCGTGCCCGCCGTGAGCGCATCGGACTTGCTGACGTCGGCATAGGTCTGTGCGTAGGTCGGCAGGTAGGTCGTCCACGTGTAGTAGGCGATCGTGCCCGCGATGGTGATGCCGACGATGAGCAGTGACTCGCGCGGGTGGTGCTTGAGCGCATCGAAGATCCCCGGACGCTGTGACGCATCGGCCTTGAGGTCGTCGACGCTCTCGAGCGTCTCGTGGGCACCGGCACGAATCGCGAGTCCGACCAGGGACAACCCGGCGCCGACGAAGAACGGCACGCGCCAACCCCAGGAGTTCATCGAGGACTCGGTGAGGGTGGACGCGAGGTAGGCCGCGAGCCCGGACGCGATGAGCTGGCCGGCCGTCGTCGAGACGTACTGGAAGCTCGAGAAGAACCCGCGCCTCTTCGGCGGGGCACTCTCGACGAGGAACGTTGTCGCAGCGGCGAACTCACCGCCGACCGAGAGCCCCTGGATGACCCGGGCGAGGACGAGCAGGATCGGCGACAGGATGCCGACCGAGGCGTAGGTCGGCAGGACGGCGATGAGCAGCGACCCGGCGCCCATGAGCAGGATCGTCGCCGTGAGCGCGGGCTTGCGACCGAAGCGGTCTGCCACCGCGCCCATGAGCAGGCCGCCGATGGGACGGAAGAAGAAGCCGACGGCGAAGATGGCGAACGTGTTGAGGAGGGCGGTCAGGCCGGACTCGGACTCGGGGAACACCTGCGTCGCGAAGTAGACCGCGAGGAAGCTGTAGGCGTACCAGTCGTACCACTCGACGAGGTTGCCGATGGAGGCCGCGGCGAGCTGTCGGGGGGAGTGGGCGCGAGCGCGCTCGGCGGCACTCGTGGAGGTCGTTGGGGACGTGGTCATGCCTCCCCACCCTTCGCCGCTGGGCAGATACTCACAACTGGGGACCGCAGTTCGAGACAAAAGACCACAACGCCCAAGAATCTTTCGGGAGCGACGCAACCTTTGCGTCCGCTGTGGCGTCTCAATGGTTGGAGGGTCCGGGGCGTCGTGCAGGGGCCGACGCCCCGGCCCTCCGATCGGCGTCGGGGGGCGTGTCTAGGATCGTGGCCATGAGTGATGTTCCGACGACAGCCGCCGAGGACTTCGCGGGGGTGCCGGACGGTTTCGACCGGCTGTGGACTCCTCACCGGCTGGCCTACGTCACGGGGGAGCGCCCGTCCAAGGACGCCGGCGACGGCTGCCCCTTCTGCGCCGCACCCGGACGCGACGACGAGGACGGACTCATCGTCCACCGTGGCGAGCACTGCTACGTCGTGATGAACCTCTTTCCCTACAACCCGGGCCACGTCCTGGTCTGCCCCTACCGCCACGTCTCGCTCTACGTCGACCTCACCGACGAGGAGACGACCGAGTTCACGGCGCTCACCAAGGCGGCCATCGCGGCGCTCCAGGAGTCGTCCAGCCCGCAGGGCTACAACATCGGGATGAACCAGGGCGAGGTTGCTGGCGCCGGGGTGGCCGCGCACCTCCACCAGCACATCGTCCCGCGCTGGGGCGGGGACATGAACTTCCTACCGGTCATCGGCCAGACAAAGGCGCTCCCCGTCCTGCTCGAGGACGCGCGCCGCCGCCTCGCCGCGGCCTGGCCGGGGGAGTGACTCCAGCCGGTTAGGCTGAGCGGACCATGCTCAACAAGTACGCGCGCCCCTTCTTCACGAAGCTGTTCACCCCGCTGGCCTCGCTCCTGCTGCGCCTCGGGGTGAGCCCTGACGTCGTGACGGTCGTCGGCACCCTCGGGGTGAGTCTCGGTGCCCTGATCTTCTACCCGCGTGGCGAGTTCCTCATCGGCACCCTCGTCATCACGGCGTTCGTTTTCTCCGACACCGTCGACGGCATCATGGCCCGCCGCTCCGGCCGTTCGAGCCTGTGGGGTGCCTACCTCGACTCGACCCTTGACCGCGTGGCCGACGCCTCGGTCTTCGGCGGTCTCGTCCTGTTCTACGCGGGTGGGCAGAGCGTGCGGGACGACAGCATCTTCCAGGTGCGTCCCGGCATCATGGCCGCCCTCGCGCTGGCCTGCCTCATCCTCGGCATGGTCGTGTCCTACGCCAAGGCCCGCGCCGAGGGACTGGGCATGACCGCCAACGTCGGCATCGCCGAGCGCGCCGAACGCCTCGTCGCCGTCCTCGTGACCACGGGCCTCGTCGGGTGGTTCCTGCCCGAGATCTTCCTCACCGTGGTGCTGGCCCTGCTCGCCCTCGCGAGCCTCGTCACCGTGGTGCAGCGGATGCTCGAGGTTCGCCGACAGGCCCTTGACGTCGCGTGAGCCCGATCCCTTCAGGTCTCGTGTCCCGCGCCACCGACGTCGTCACGGTGGCTGGCTTTCGTCTGGGATGGACCGTCATTCGGCGTATGCCGGAACGCGCGGCTTACGCGTTGTTCGACCGGATCGCTGATCTCACCGTTGCCCGAGGCGGGGGAGCGCGGATGCGCTCGAACTACGCGACGGTGCGACCCGAGCTCGATGACGCTGCCCTTGATGGGCTGGTGAGTGACGGCATGCGCGCCTACATGCGCTACTACTGCGAGTCGTTCCGCCTGCCCGTCCTCTCCGCCGACGAGCTCGCTGCCCGGGTCCGGGTGGAGGGCGACGGGCCGGTGCGCGAGATCCTCGCCGCCGATGGGTCTCTCGTCTGTTTCCTGGGGCACCTCGGCAACTGGGACCTTGCCGGAGCCTGGAGCGCGGTGCACCTCGGTCCGGTGACGACGGTGGCCGAACGCCTCAAGCCCGAGGAGGTCTTCGAGGAGTTCCTCGAGTTCCGCACCGGCCTGGGCATGACCATCCTCCCGCTCACCGGTGGACCGCCCCCCTTCCCGTTGCTGCGCGAGGCGACCCAGCGTCGCGGACTCATTCCGTTGCTCTCGGACCGCGACCTGTCCAGGGACGGTGTCGAAGTCGACTTCTGTGGCGAGCCGGCGCGGATGGCGGCGGGGCCAGCGGCTCTGGCCCTGACCTCGCGCCGACCTCTCTTCCCCGTCTCCATCCGCCACGAGCGACGGGACGGCGGTGGCTGGGGGATCGTCATCACCTTCCACGAGCCGGTGGCGGTGCCGGATTCCGGGCCCACCCGCGACAAGGTCGCGGCCATGACCCAGGCCTGTGCCGACGCTCTCGGCGAGGCCGTCCGCACCCACACCGCGGACTGGCACATGCTGCAGCCCGTCTTCACCAAGGACCTCGACGCCAACCGCCTGGCCCGGGCCGGGGCGTCATGAGGATCGGACTCGTCTGCCCCTACGCGTTCGACGTCCCGGGCGGGGTGCAGTTCCACGTCCGAGACCTGGCCGAGTACTTCATCGCCCAGGGGCACGACGTCTCCGTCCTCGCACCGGTCGACGACGACACGAAGTCGCTCCCGGCATACCTGACGTCGTGCGGTCGGGCAGTTCCGGTGCGCTACAACGGATCTGTCGCGCGCCTGACCTTTGGACCCGTGACGTCGTCACGGGTCAGCAGGTGGCTCGAGGAGGGCGACTTCGACGTCCTCCACCTGCACGAGCCGGTGACCCCGAGCGCGTCGCTCATGGCCCTGTGGGCCTCGTCGGAGCCGGTCGTCGCGACCTTCCACACGTCCAACATCCGCTCGCGCGCCATGCACGCCGCGAACCCGCTGCTCCGCCCCTCGACCGAGAAGATCCGGGCCCGGATCGCTGTGTCCGAGGAGGCTCGGGGCACGGTCCGACGCCACCTCGGCGGCGACGCCTACATCATCCCCAACGGCGTCGACACCAAGCGGTTCACCCCCAATGGCGCCGTGACGCAGTGGACCGGGACGCCGGAGCGACCGACGCTGGCCTTCCTGGGCCGCATCGACGAGCCGCGCAAGGGGTTGGCCGTCATCGTCGCCGCGATGCCGGCCATCCTCGATGTCCTGCCGGGTGCGCGACTCGTGGTCGCGGGGCCGGGGGAGGTCGACGAGATCTCCGAGCGGCTGGACCCGCGCGTCCGGGCAGCGACCGAGTTCCTCGGGGCGGTCTCGGAGGAGGACAAGGTCGCGCTGCTGCGGTCGGCCGACCTCTATGTCGCACCCCACACGGGTGGTGAGAGCTTCGGGATCGTCCTCGTCGAGGCCATGGCTTCCGGTGCTCCCGTGCTCGCGAGTGACCTCGAGGCGTTCACCGCGGTCCTGGGTTCTGTTCCCGCCGGTCCCGCTGGCCGCACCTTCCCCGTGGGCGACAGCGCGGCCCTGGCTGCTGCCGTCATCGATCTCATCGGATCGCCCGGCGAACGCGCTCGATTGAGCGACCTCGGCCTCAGGCGCGCTCGCTCGTTCGACTGGGGCGTCGTCGCCGAACGCGTCATGGCGGTCTACGAGACCGTGATCGAGGGCGCCGACAACTCCCCGGTCGAGACCAACCTGCGCGCGGGACTGCTCAGTCGCCTGCGCTGGCCCCAGAGAGGTGAAGCCTGATGAAGTGGGAAATCGACATCCTTCAGGTCAGCACGATCATCGCGCTCGTGCTCCTGGCGGTGGCGTGGTACCTCTCGTACTCAGCGTCCCGACTCGACCGGCTCCACGCCAAGGTCGAGGGCGCGGTCTCCGCCCTCGACGCCCAGCTCGTGCGCCGGGCGGAGGCCACGCTTGAGCTGGCCACGAGCGGAGCCGTCGACCCGGCGACCTCCCTGCTGCTCGCGGACTCGGCGAGTGAGGCGCTGGAGCGGCACACGCACCAGCCGCTCAGCCACGACCCCCTCGACGGGCAGACCTTCGCCGGACGCGAGAGCACCGAGACCGATCTCACCGCGACACTGAGGGCCGCGCTCCAGCAGGACACGGTCGACGAGCTGCGCAGCGAGCCCGGGAGTGACGGCGCCGACGCGCTGAGCCGGGTCGAGGCGAGTGCCCTGCGGGTCCAGCTCGCCCGCCGGTTCCACAACGACGCCGTGCGCGAAGTGCGGCGCGTGAGGGCCAAGAAGGTGGTCCGCCTGTTCCGGTTGGCCGGTCACGCAGCCCTGCCGCAGCCCGTCGACTTCGACGACGACCTTCCGCCTGCAGTGGTCGACTGACGCGCCTCTACACTTGCGCGCATGAGTGAGACCCCCACCCCCGCCGCAGACTCCCCGACCACCTCCACCACCGGCACGACCCGGGTGAAGCGCGGCATGGCCGAAATGCTCAAGGGCGGCGTCATCATGGACGTCGTCAATGCCGAGCAGGCCAAGATCGCCGAGGACGCCGGAGCCGTCGCCGTCATGGCCCTCGAGCGTGTTCCCGCCGACATCCGTGCCCAGGGAGGCGTGTCGCGCATGTCCGACCCCGACATGATCGAAAGCATCATCGCCGCCGTCTCGATCCCCGTGATGGCCAAGGCGCGCATCGGCCACTTCGTCGAGGCACAGGTGCTCCAGTCCCTCGGTGTCGACTACATCGACGAGTCGGAGGTGCTGACCCCCGCGGACTACGCCAACCACATCGACAAGTGGAACTTCACCGTGCCCTTCGTCTGTGGCTCGACCAACCTCGGCGAGGCCCTGCGCCGGATCACCGAGGGCGCGGCCATGATCCGCTCCAAGGGTGAGGCCGGCACCGGCGACGTCTCCAACGCCACGACCCACATGCGTCAGATCCGCCAGCAGATCCGCCACCTGCAGAACCTCCCCGAGGATGAGCTCTACGTCGCGGCCAAGGAGCTGCAGGCACCGTTCGAGCTCGTCAAGGAGGTTGCCGTCGCCGGCAAGCTCCCCGTCGTGCTCTTCACCGCTGGCGGCATCGCCACCCCGGCCGACGCCGCGATGATGATGCAGCTCGGCGCCGAGGGTGTCTTCGTCGGCTCCGGCATCTTCAAGTCCGGCAACCCGGCCCAGCGCGCCGAGGCCATCGTCAAGGCCACGACGTTCTTCGACGACGCCGACGTCATCGCCAAGGTCTCCCGCGGACTCGGTGAGGCCATGGTCGGCATCAACGTCGACGAGATCCCGGAGCCGCACCGCCTTTCTGAGCGCGGCTGGTGATTTGAGGCCGCTCACCGTTCTCCTGTGGGTCGTACAGATCGCCGTCATGCTCGGCGGTCTGTACTTCCTGTACCGCGTCGTCGGCCACGGCCGACGCGTCAAGGAGAGTGGTGCGCCCGGCTTCACACCCTCGGCGCCGGGCGTCGCCAACGGCACGTGGAACGCCGTCGTCACCGAGGAGGGCAAGCACCCCAACTTCTCCGGAGGACGCGGACACGTGCGCATCGACAACGGATGGCTGGGGTTCCATCTCGACAATGCCGAGCAGCCCACGTGGATCGCCCCGGTGAACCAGTTCCGAGGCGGGCGCAACACCATCCTGGCGATGTCCGAGGTGTGGCTCGAGTCTCCTGCCACGGGCCGGATCAACCTGACGGTCAGCCACGAGCACATCAACACGTTCGTCGACAACGACTTCAAGGACTCGCGGGAGCGCCGGTATGCCAGGGAGTTCCTGAGCATGCTGGCGTACCACGGCGCCCAGGTCACCCACCCCTGACCCGACTTATTGCGCAATCCGTCGTCAGCGTGCACTGATTGCGCAATCCGAAGTCCCTTCCGGCCCGACGGATTGCGCAACAGGTCTGCGGTTCCGACGGATTGCGCAATAAGTCGGGGTTGGGGATGTTGGCGTTGGGAGCGGCCGTCAGTGGGGGATGCGGTGCGAGTGCGTGTAGACGCTCATCCGTCGTCCGCGGGCAAACCCGACGAGGGTGACGCCCAGTCGGTCGGCTGCTTCGATGGCCAAGGACGACGGTGCCGACACGCACGCCAGTACGGAGATGCCCGAGACCGCGGCCTTCTGGACGATCTCGAAGCTCGCCCGGCTCGACACGACGAGCAGTGCTCCAGCGGTTCCGACCTCGGTGATGAGCGCTGCACCGAGCACCTTGTCCACGGCGTTGTGCCGACCGATGTCCTCCCGCACGATGGCGAGTTCGCTCCCACCCACGGGCACCAATCCGGCCCCGTGCACTCCGCCCGTCTTGTCGAACACCGCCTGACGTGTGCGCAGCTCGCCCAGCGAGTCCGCAATCTGCGGTGCCTCCCACAGCACCTCGGGCGGCTTCTCGTCGACGACCGCTTCGATGGCCTCGACCGCTGTCGTGCCGCACAGCCCGCATCCACCGAGCGAGGCGAGGTTGCGGGTTGACGTCACCGCGGCCCGCCCATCCCGGCCGGAGGGCAGGGTCAGGTTGAGCACGTTGAGGGTGTCGAGGTCGGAGCAGAAGACGGCCGACACCACATCCTCACGCCGCGCGATGACGCCCTCGGCGCGCAGCAACCCGTGCGCCAGATCGACGTCGGAGCCGGGCGTGCGCATCGTCACCGTGAAGGTCTCGCCGTTGACCCGGATCTCCAACGGTTCCTCGCCGGCGACGGTGTCGATCGCCCGGGTCGTGTCTCCGTCGAGGTCGATCCGGACGACCTTGTGACGCGAGGTGACTCGACCCATCAGCGGGCCTCCAGTCGAATGACGATCGACTTCGACGTCGGGGTGTTGCTGCCCCGAGCCGTCGAGTCGAGCGGGACGAGCACGTTGGCCTCGGGGAAGTACGCGGCGGCGCAGCCTCGAGCCGTCGGATAGGCCACGACCCGGAACTCCTCGGCCCGCCTCTCGGTCAGCTCGTCGCCGCCCTCGACCCCGTGCCACTCCGAGACGATGTCGACCATCTGCGCGTCCGCCAGCCCGAGCGACGCGAGGTCCGACGGGTTGACGAAGACGACACGGCGCCCGTCCTTGATGCCGCGGTAGTGGTCGTCGAGGCCGTAGATCGTGGTGTTGTACTGGTCGTGGCTGCGGATCGTCTGCAGGAGCAGCCGCCCGGGCGGGCACTGCGGGTACTCCAGCGGGTGCACAGAGAAGCGCGCCCGACCGCCCTCGACGTTGAACTCGCGCTGACGCGGTGCAAGGGGCAGCTGGAAGCCACCCTTGTCGAGGATGCGCTCCTCGAACCGGTCGAAGCCGGGCACGACGCGTGAGATGTGGTCGCGGATGACGCGATAGTCGCCGCGCATCCCGGACCAGTTGATCTGGGACTGAGGCAGGACTCGACGGGCCAGTTCGCACACGATGGCTACCTCGCTGAGCAACGCGTCGCTGGCGGGCGCGAGTCGCCCCCGCGACGCGTGCACCATCGCCATCGAGTCCTCGACGGTGACGACTTGTTCGCCCGTCACCTGCGAGTCGCGTTCGGTGCGGCCGATCGTGGGCAGGATGAGCGCCTCGCGGCCGGTGACCGCATGTGACCTGTTGAGCTTGGTCGAGACGTGACACGTGAGTTCCGCTGCCTCCAGCGCCGATTCGGTGACCTCGCTGTCGGACATCGCGCGCACGAAGTTGCCGCCCATGGCGAAGAAGACCGTGGCCCGTCCGTCGCGCAACGCCCGCACGGTGTCCACGGCATCCACGCCGTGCTCGCGCGGTGAGGCGATCGAGAACTCTGCGTCCAAGGCGTCGAGGAACGCGTCCGAGGGTCGCTCGAAGATCCCCATCGTGCGGTCGCCCTGGACGTTGGAGTGGCCGCGCACGGGGCACACGCCCGCTCCCTCACGGCCGATGTGGCCGCCGAGGAGCAGGACGTTGACCATCTCCTGGATCGTCGCGACAGCGTGCCGGTGCTGCGTGATGCCCATGGCCCAGCAGACGATGACCGAGCCAGCGGCTGCGATCTCGTCGGCCAGAGCCCGGATCTCGGCCTCCGTGAGGCCCGTCGCCGCCAGAGTGGCGGGCCAGTCCAGTCTGGCCCGTGCCGCGGCATACGCCTCGAATCCGGTGGTGTGCTCGTCGACGAATTCACGGTCCACCGACCCCCGGTCGAGCAGAAGGTGACCGACGGCCTGGAAGAGCGCCTGGTCCCCACCCAGCCGCACCCCGACATGGCGATCGGCGAGCTTCGTGCCCGACCCGACCACTCCGCGCACGGTCTGCGGGTTCCGGAACGTCATGAGCCCGGCCTCGGGCAACGGGTTGATCGCGACGACGCGAGCACCGTTCTCCTTGGCCGATTCGAGCGTCGAGAGCATGCGCGGATGGTTGGTGCCGGGGTTCTGTCCGACGACGAGGATGAGGTCGGCCTTGGTGAGGTCGTCGATGGTGACGGTGCCCTTGCCGATGCCGATCGTCTCGGTCAGCGCCGTGCCGCTCGACTCGTGGCACATGTTGGAGCAGTCGGGCAGGTTGTTGGTCCCGAACTCGCGCACGAACAGCTGGTACGCGAACGCCGCCTCGTTGCTCGTGCGCCCCGACGTGTAGAAGATCGCCTCGTCCGGACTGCCGAGCGAGTGCAGGTGCCCCGCCACGATGTCGAGTGCCCTCTCCCAGGTCACCGGTTCGTAGTGCGTCGCACCCGCCGGCTTGTGCATCGGCGTCGTGAGCCGCCCCTGCGAGCCGAGCCAGTGGTCGGACTTCTCACGAAGAGACGCGACCGAGTGCTCGGCAAAGAACGCCGGCTCAACCCGTCGAAGCGTGGCCTCCTCGGCGACGGCCTTCGCGCCGTTCTCGCAGAACTCGGCGCGGTGCGACTCCGCCGGGTCCGGCCACGCGCAACCGGGGCAGTCGAAACCCTTGTCCTGGTTGACGCGAAGCAGAGTGCGCGCCGTCCGCACCACACCCATCTGGTCGAGCGACATCCGCATCGAGCGGACCACAGCAGGGACTCCGGCTGCGGTTCTCTTCGGTGAGCCGACCTCGAGGTCTGCGTCGCCCTGGTCTTCGGTCGGTGCGTTGCGTGCCATCAGAACCATTGTCTCCTGTCAGGTCACGGTCGCGCGGGAGCGGAACTGTTCCTGCTCGAACTCGCGCCCGACCACGACGTCCCGCACGTGCACGGCCGCGGCCAGCGCGTCCGCGTGCGACAGGTAGAGCGGCGCGAATCCCAGTCTCACGATGTCCTTCTCACGGAAGTCGCCGATGACTCCGCGGGCAATGAGTGCCTGCACCACGGCATACGCGTCGGGGTGCCGCAGGCTCACTTGTGAGCCGCGCGCATCATCGCGCGGCGTGACGACCGGGAGGTCGACGCCGAGGGCGTCGAGACACTCGACGAAGAATCCGGTGAGCGAGAGCGAACGTCGCCTCACGTCTGCCACCTTCAATCCGTCGTATGCCGTGAGCGCACCTTCCAGCGCGGCGATCCCGAGCACGGGGGGAGTGCCGACGCGGGCCCGGGTGATGCCGTCGGCGGGGACGTGGTCCGGGGACATGGCGAAGGGTGTGGCGTGGCCGTTCCAGCCGAGGATCGGGTTGGTGAAGTCGCCCAGGTGCTGTGGCGCGACGAACAGGAAGGCCGGAGCGCCTGGTCCACCACTCAGGTACTTGTAGCCACAGCCCACCGCGAAGTCCGCGCCACCGTCGGTCAACCCCACCTCCACGACACCGGCCGAGTGGCACAGGTCCCAGCAGGCGAGGGCCCCGGCGTCGTGCGCCGCGGTGGTGATCGCGGCGAGGTCCCACAGCTCACCAGTGCGGTAGTCGACCTGCGAATACGAAGCCAGGGCAACGTCATTCGAGCCTTCGAGACGCGCAACCGCATCACCGGGGGAGACGAGCTCGAGGGTGAGACCCAACTGGTCACACACCCCGCGGGTCACGTGCACGTCGGTGGGGAACGAGTCCGGATCGGTGAGCACCACACGCCGGTTGGGGCGCAACCGGGCGGCCGCGTGCACCGCCTTGTAGAGGCTGACCGTCGTCGAGTCGCCGACCACCACCGTCCCAAGGGGCGCGCCAATGAGTTCGGCGACCCGGTCGCCGACGCGTTCGGGAGCGGTCCACCACGCCGAGTCGTTCCAGGCGCGAATGAGCTGTTCGCCCCATTGACGCGTCACGGCATCGGCGGCCGCATCACGCGCCGCCACCGACATGGCCCCGAGGGAGTTGCCGTCGAGATAGATGACGCCCTGGGGCAGGACGAACGCGGAGCGCCGGTCTGTCGCCGCGTGCTCGGCATCGAGGTCACGTGCGCGTTCTCCCAGCGCGGTCAGGGCGTCGTCAGTCATGCCTCGACCCTCTCATCAGATGCGGCCTCCGGAAGCACCATGAAGGCAACGTCCGGCTGCCCGTCGGGAAGCCACTGCGGTCGGGCATGACCGGCGACGACCCAGCCGCGGCGTTGATAGAAGAGTCCGACCCTCGTGTCCTCGCCGACGACGTCGAGGACGGGCTCGCGACCAAGCTCCCGGATCTCGGCGACCGCGCGGTCCAGGAGCGCGCCGCCGACGCCCGAGCCGGAGAGCGTGTGGTCGACGAAGAGGATCGACACCTCGCCCAGCTCGTGACCGGAACGACCGAGGATCGAGGACCAGTGCTCCGCCATCCAGTTCGCGCTGACATCGGTGGTGGCCACGTGCCCGGCGATCCGGCCGTCGACGACAGCCACCCAGGCACCGAGCTCGCCGGGACGCACGAGGAACTCCTCGACGGGGAAGGGGAGTGGCCAACGGTGGGGATACCCGGAGGAGGGCGCCTGGGCGCTCAGGACCTCCACGAGCTCGGGGAGGTCTTCGGGTCGGCGTTCACGAATCGTCACGGGCACAACCTGCACGTTAGGCCCCCGCGCCCGCGGACGTACGATGCGTGCCGTGACAGCCCAACCGCTCATCGGAGTCCTCGCCGTCCAGGGCGACGTGCGCGAGCACGTCCGGGCCCTGGCGCTGGCGGGCGCGCGCACCATCGCCGTCCGCCGTCCCAGCGAGGTCGAGGCGATCGACGGGCTCGTCATCCCCGGCGGCGAGTCCACGACGATGGACAAGCTCGTGCGGATCTTCGAGCTCCACGAACCGCTCGTCGCGCGACTGCGAGCAGGGCTTCCGGCCTACGGCTCCTGCGCCGGCATGATCATGCTCGCCGACCGGATCCTCGACGGCCACCGCGACCAGCAGACCCTCGGTGGGCTCGACATCACCGTGCGCCGCAACGCGTTCGGGCGCCAGGTCGACTCCTTCGAGGAGGACCTGCGCATCCGCGAGCTCGGCCCCGAACCAGTGCGCGCTGTCTTCATCCGGGCGCCCTGGGTCGAGGACATCGGCGCCGACGTCCAGGTCCTCGCCAGCGTCCACGTGGCCAGCGGCGACCACCCCGTCGCCGTGCGCCAGGGCAACCTTCTCGCGACGAGCTTCCACCCCGAGGTCACCGGCGACCACCGGGTCCACGCGTTCTTCGCCGACGTCGTCCGTCGCGCCTGACCTGCCGCTTCCGTCCGGCATCTCTGCGGGTATGCCGTTCGGTCGCCCAACGCTGCGCGCGCGGCACCCTCGCCGGGCCGGACGGCATACGACATAGGATCGTCCGCGAGTCCTGAACGTTCGACAGCACGAGGAGACACCTTGTCCGGCCACTCCAAATGGGCGACGACGAAGCACAAGAAGGCCGTCGTCGACGCCAAGCGCAGCAAGCTCTTCGCCAAGCTGATCAAGAACATCGAGGTCGCGGCCCGCACCGGTGGCGGCGACATCACCGGCAACCCGACGCTCTACGACGCCATCCAGAAGGCCAAGAAGAGCTCGGTGCCCAACAACAACATCGACAACGCGGTCAAGCGCGGCTCCGGTGCGACGGCGGGTGGCTCCGACTGGGAGACCATCACCTACGAGGGCTACGCGCCCGGCGGTGTCGCGATCCTCATCGAGTGCCTCACCGACAACCGCAACCGCGCCGCCGCCGAGGTCCGCACCGCGCTCACCCGCAACGGTGGGCAGCTCGGGGACCCGGGCTCCGTGGCCTACGTCTTCGACCGCAAGGGTGTCGTCGTCGTCCCCAAGGGTGACAAGAGCGAAGATGACATTCTCGAGATCGTGCTCGACGCCGGCGCCGACGAGGTCAACGACCTGGGCGAGGCCTACGAGATCGTGTCCGAGGCGACCGATTTCGTGGCCGTGCGCAAGGCCGTCCAGGACGCCGGCATCGACTACGACTCGGCCGAGGCGTCGTGGGTCCCCAACCTGCAGATCGAGCTCGACCTCGACGGGGCCAAGAAGATGATTCGCGTCATCGACGCCCTCGAGGACTCCGACGACGTGCAGGACGTCTTCGCCAACGGCGACATCCCTGACGACGTCCTCGCCCAGCTCAACGAAGAGGACTGACCCACGGGGGGACCCGGCGCGAAAGCACCGAGCCCCAGCGTGTTGCTGCGCGCCGCCCTCCATCACGCTGTGTAGCGTGGCACCGAACACCTGTTCGGTTGCAATTTGGAAGGCGGCGCGCGTGCGCGTTCTCGGCATGGATCCCGGACTCACCCGGTGCGGCCTCGGCGTCGTCGACGGGCGGGCGGGTCGAGCGACGATGGTCGCGGTCGGCGTGGTGCGCACCCCCTCTGATGCGGTGCCGTCGCAGCGCCTGATCTTCCTCGAGCGCGAGCTCGACGGCTGGCTCGACAAGTTCACCCCCGACGTCATGGCGGTGGAGAGGGTCTTCGCCGACACCAACGTCACCCAGGTCATGAACACTGCCCACGCGACCGCGATCGCGCTCCTCACGGCCGGCAAACGCGGCATACCTGTCGTCTTCCACACCCCGACCGAGGTCAAGGCCTCGGTGACCGGCAGCGGTCGAGCCGACAAGGCGCAGGTCACCGCCATGGTGACCCGCATCCTCAAGCTGGACTCGCCGCCCAAGCCGGCCGACGCCGCCGACGCCCTGGCGTTGGCGATCTGTCACCTCTGGCGGGGAGCGGCCACCGCGCGTCTCGAAGCCCTGGCGAAGGCGAGCGTCCGATGATCGCGTCCCTGTCCGGTCGGGTCGCCCATGTCGGCCTCGACCGCGTCGTCATCGAGGTTGGTGGCGTCGGGATGCTCGTCCACACGACCCCACGCACGGCCGGTGAGGTGCGCATGGGTCAGGACGTCACGGTCTCGACGACCCTTGTCGTGCGCGAGGACTCGTTGACCCTGTTCGGTTTCGGTTCGCCGTCAGAGCGCGACATGTTCGAGACCGTGCAGACGGTGTCGGGTGTGGGGCCGCGGCTCGCCCTCGCGATGCTGTCGGTGTTGACTCCCGACGCGGTCAGTGCGGCCCTGCGGGCCGGCGACCTCGCCACCCTCACCAAGATTCCGGGCGTGGGCAAGAAGAGCGCCGAACGCCTCGTGCTCGAGCTCAAGGACAAAGTGGGTATGCCGTCCGGCTCGCCGGGTGCCGACGTCACCCCGTCTGCCGCCTCCCTGGGGGACGCCAAACGCGACCAGGTCGCCGAGGCCCTCGTCGGGCTGGGCTGGTCCGCGAAGCAGGCGACCGACGCCGTCGCGTCCGTGTCAGCGGCTGCTGACCCCGAGGCCTCGGTGGCGGCGCTGCTGAGGATGGCGTTGCGCGAGCTCGGTCGGTGACACTGAGAAAGATGACCTCATCCATGGAGCCCACCGACACGAGTGCCGACGACCCGGGCGGAAGCGTCAAGGGGTTCCGGTCCGACATCGTCGAGGCCGTCGCATCCGACGGCGCCGACCGCTACTCCGACGGATCGCTCGACGCGACCGCCCGCATCGTCGACGCCGGAGCCGACAGCGATGACGAACGCGTGGTCGAGGCGGCATTGCGACCCAAACGCCTCTCCGAGTTCCCGGGGCAGACGCGGGTGCGCGACCAGCTCGGGCTCGTGCTCGAGGCTGCCCGTCGCCGGGGGAGCGTGCCCGACCACATCCTGCTGTCCGGCCCCCCCGGGCTGGGCAAGACGACCTTGGCACTGATCGTCGCGGCCGAGCTGGAGCGCCCGATCCGCATCACGTCGGGGCCGGCGATCCAGCACGCCGGTGACCTGGCGGCCGTGCTGTCCTCGCTCGACGAGGGTGAGGTGCTCTTCCTCGACGAGATCCACCGCATGTCCCGGGCCGCCGAAGAGATGCTCTACCTCGCCATGGAGGACTTCCGGGTCGACGTCATCGTCGGCAAGGGTCCGGGTGCCACCGCGATTCCGCTGGAGCTGTCGCCCTTCACGGTCGTGGGAGCCACGACTCGCTCGGGACTGCTGCCGGCGCCGTTGCGGGACCGGTTCGGCTTCACGGGCCACCTCGACTACTACGACGCGAGCGACCTCACGACGATCCTGCGACGCTCGGCCGGTCTGCTCGGGGTCGATGCCAACGAGGCGGGCATCACCGAGATCGCCGGGCGCTCCCGTGGCACACCCCGCATCGCCAACCGACTGCTGCGCCGGGTGCGCGACTGGGCCCAGGTCCACGGCTCCGGACACGTCGACCTCGATGCCGCCCACGCGGCCCTGAGGCTGTTCGACGTCGACGACGCCGGACTCGACCGGCTCGACCGCGCGGTGCTCGACGCCCTGTGCCGCCGCTTCGGTGGCGGCCCCGTCGGTTTGTCGACGCTGGCCATCGCCGTGGGGGAGGAGTCCGACACGGTGGAGACCGTCGCCGAGCCCTATCTCGTGCGCGAAGGGTTCATGGTGCGCACCCCCCGGGGGAGAGCCGCGTCGGGCAAGGCGTGGCGGCACCTCGGTCTCACCCCACCACGGGACGTGCTCACCCAGGACGTCCTGCCGCTCAACGACGGCCCCGGTCGACTCGGCGGCTGAAGCCGGGCACTCGTCAAGGGTGTCGCGCGTTGGTGGCTGATGAACCCGTCACCTATGCTGACTCGGCCCGGCGTTGCCCGGGCCACTGACGTGCCCTGCAGTGTGGCGGGCGCTCTGAACCAGACTCGAAGGACTCTTCATGAATTCCGGTGCCGGCTTCGGCAACCTCCTCGTGCTCGCCCTGCCTCTGGCACTGCTGGCCTTCCTCGTGCTCAGCCAGCGCAAGCGCGGGCGCCAGACGCAGGACTTCCAGTCAGCGCTCACCGTCGGTGACAAGGTGGTGCTGACCTCGGGTCTCTACGGCACGATCATCACGCTCGACGACGTGGCCGCGACCCTCGAGATCGCCCCCGGCGTCCAGGTGCGCGTCGACCGGCGCGCGATCGGGCTCAAGCAGCCCGGCGCTGTCGCCCCGGAGCCCGACACCACGCCCGAGGTCGACTGACATGGCACAGATGAGTCACGTGTCTTTTGCGCGCCGTGCCCTGGCGGGCGTCGGCGTTCTCGCCCTGGCCCTCATCGGCCTGCTCTTCGGAGCCAACCAGTTCAGCGATGGCAGCTACGCCCCGAAACTCGGTCTTGACCTCGAGGGCGGCACCCAGATCATCCTTCAGCCGCGTCTCACCGGCGGCAAGACGGTCTCGCCCGAGCAGATCACCGAGGCTCGCGACATCATCGTCCAGCGCGTCGACGCAGGCGGTGTCGCCGGAGCCGAGGTCACCACCCAGGGTGGCCGCAACATCGTCGTGAGCATGCCCGGCACCCCGAGCAAGCGCGACGAGGACGCGATCAAGCGCTCGTCGCAGCTGCAGTTCCGCCCGGTGCTCGCCATCGCAGCCGGCTCACCCCAACCCGTTCCGTCGGCCACGCCGAGTGGCTCGGCGAGCCCGACCCCGACCGGGTCCGCGTCCCCGAGTGCGTCGCCCACCGCGTCTCCCTCCCCATCTGCCTCGGTTCCGTCCGCCAACGCGGCCAGCCCGAGCGCGAGCAACAACTCGGCGATTCCGGGCGCGCTCACCACGGGAGTGACCCCGTCCCCGACGGCATCCGCCACGGCCAGCCCGAAGGCCAGCGCGACTCCGAGCCCGAGCCCGAGCCCGAGTGCGTCGGGCTCGGCCCCCGCAGCCAATGACCCGTTCAGCCTGGCGCAGATCACCCCCGAGCTCACCGAGGCCTTCACGGCCCTGGACTGCAGCAAGGACGGTGCGCTCGAGTCCCTCGTCGACGACGACACCAAGCCGCTCGTCACCTGTGATGCCGATGGCGCCGCCAAGTACATCCTCGGCCCGGTCGTCGTCTCCGGTGACAAGATCTCCGACGCCAGCGCGGGCTACACCACCAACGCGCAGGGTCAGCAGACCACGACCGTCGAGATCCAGCTCAGCCTCAACGGCGAAGGCGCGAAGCAGTACGCCGACGTCTCCCGCAAGATGGTCGCGCTCGAGCAGCCGCAGAACCAGCTCGCTGCAACCCTCGACTCGCGCGTCATCGTCGCGCCGAGCTTCAACGAGGCGATTCCCAACGGCAAGGCGAGCATCACCGGCAACTTCACGATCACGGGTGCTCGTGACCTCGCCCAGCAGCTGAAGTTCGGTGCCCTGCCGATCTCCTTCGATGTCCAGACCAACGTCAAGATCAGCCCCACGCTCGGTGGTGAACAGCTGCGCTACGGCCTCTACGCCGGGCTCATCGGCCTCCTGCTCGTGGTGCTCTACTCGCTGGCCCAGTACCGCGTGCTCGGCTTCGTGACCATCGCGTCGATCCTCGCGGCGGGCGCGCTGACCTACCTCGCCATCACGATCCTGGGTTGGTCGCACAACTACCGACTCGACATGGCTGGTGTGACCGGTCTGATCGTCGCCATCGGCTTCACGGCGGACTCGTTCATCGTCTACTTCGAACGTATCCGTGATGAGCTGCGTGAGGGTCGCTCCCTCGAGAGTGCCGTCGCCACCGGTTGGGCGCGTGCCAAGCGCACGATCCTGATCGCTGACGGCGTGAACTTCCTCGCGGCGATCGTGCTCTACCTCCTCGCCAGCTCGAGCGTGCGTGGCTTCGCCTTCACGCTCGGTCTGACCACCCTGCTCGACATCCTCATCGTCTTCTTCTTCACGCACCCGGTCGTCACGCTCCTCGCGCGCGTGAAGTTCTTCCGGGGCGGACACCCGATGTCAGGGCTCGACCCCGACAAGCTCGGCGCCGTCAAGAAGACCTCGTATGCCGGCCGTGGCCGGTTCACGACGAACGCACCTCGCACAGCGGGCAACCCGCCCCGCACTGCCGGCGCCGAAGGGAGCGCGTTGTGAATTTCTCCGATCTCGGAAACGACCTCTACACCGGCAAGAAGTCCATCCCGGTCGTCGCCAAGCGCAAGTCGTTCTATCTCGTCTCAATCGTGCTCATGGCCATCGCCATCGCCGGGCTCGGCGTCAACAAGCTGAACCTCGGCCTCGAGTTCAGTGGTGGCTCGGAGTTCCGGGTGACGAGCTCGTCGATCCCCAATGACTACGAGTTCGTGGCGCGCGATGCCCTCGGTGCCTCGGACGACTCCCAGGGTGTTCGTGTCTCCAAGCTCGGGAACAACACGGTTCGCGTGCAGACCGAGCGCCTGGACGACACCGAGAGTGCGCGGGTGGCCGCAGAGTTGGCCCAGACGTTCAAGGTCGACCAGAAGAACGTCAGCTCGACCTTCATCGGACCGTCCTGGGGTGACTCGGTCACGAAGCAGGCGCTTCGCGCCCTGGTGATCTTCCTCGTGCTCGTGGCCGCGGTGCTGTCGATCTACTTCCGCAACTGGAAGATGGCCCTGGCGGCGCTGCTGGCCCTGGCACACGACCTCATCATCACCGTGGGCATCTACTCGTTCACCGGGTTCGAGGTCTCGCCGGCCACGATGATCGGCTTCCTGACCGTCCTCGGCTACTCGATCTACGACACCGTCGTCGTCTTCGACAAGGTCCGAGAAAACACCAACGAGGCCTTCGCCAACGGTCGCCTGAACTTCGCGCAGGCCGCCAACCTCGCGCTCAACCAGACGTTGGTGCGATCGATCAACACCACGGTCATCGGCATCCTGCCGATTCTCGCGGTGCTCACCGTCGGCGCGATCTTCCTCGGTCCGGGCACCCTGCTCGACCTCGCCCTGGTGCTCTTCATCGGCATCATGATCGGCGCCTACTCGTCGATCTTCCTCGCGACGCCGCTCCTCGTGAGCCTGCGCAGCAAGGACGAGTCGGTCGTGGACCTCGACAAGCGGGCGGCTCGATCGCAGGCCAAGCGTGCCAAGGAACTTGCCCTCACAGCGACCTCCTCCTCGGGCAACGCGATCATCGAGGAGTCCTCGGGACACATCGGCGAAGAGGCAGCGACCACGTCCACGGCCCCCATGGCGCAGGACGAGGATTCGGCCACCGTCACCGGTCGTCAGGTGCACAAGTACGCGCAGTCCGGCCCGCGCAACCAGCCGAAGCGTCCGCCCAAGTCCCGTCGCAAGTAGTCACGTGAGCGATGTCAGCGACCTCGTCGCGAGTCGACTGCGTGACGTCGCCGACTTCCCGAAGCCGGGTGTGGTGTTCAAGGACATCACCCCGCTTCTGGGGGACGGGGAGGCCTTCGGTGCGGTGATCCGCGCACTGGCGTCACGGCATACCCCGTCTTCGAATTCGGCGCAGCCGATCGACGCGGTGGCCGGGGTGGAAGCACGCGGCTTCATCATCGGGGCCGCGCTGGCCCACGAGCTGGGCGTCGGGTTCATCGCCGTGCGCAAGGTGGGCAAGCTGCCGGGCAAGACCGTGCAGCGCACCTACGACCTCGAGTACGGCACGTCGACGATCGAGATCCACTCGGACGCCGTGACCGAGGGCCAGCGCGTCCTGCTCGTCGACGATGTCCTCGCGACGGGCGGCACGGCCATCGCGGCCTGGGACCTGCTCGCCGAGTCCGGCGCCGACGTCGTCGGCTTCGAGACGATCGTCGAGCTCGCCTTCCTCGGCGGACGTGAGGCGATGGGGGAGCGCGCGGTCCACGCCCTGCATGTCGTGACCGGCACAGAGGACGCCTAGACTCCGTTCATGGCAGAGGAAACCACGCCGATTCCGGTGCGCAGCGGGGCATCTGCCTCGAACCGCGCCCGCGCGCGTGCCCGCATCGCCCGTTTCGGTGGTGCACGTCCCTCGGCCCACCCCGTCCTGGAACCCCTGCTGACGTCTGTTCGTCGCACGCACCCCAAGGCCGACGTGTCGGTCATCGAGCGCGCCTACGAGGTCGCCGAGCGCGCCCACGACGGGCAGATGCGCAAGAGCGGCGACGCCTACATCACCCACCCGCTCGCCGTGACGACGATTCTGGCCGAGCTCGGCATGACCCCGCCGACGCTGGCCGCGGCGCTGCTCCACGACACCGTCGAGGACACCGACTACCACCTCGCCCAGCTCGAGAAGGACTTCGGCGCCGAGATCGCGATGCTCGTCGACGGCGTCACCAAGCTCGACAAGGTGACCTACGGCCAGGCCGCGCAGGCCGAGACGGTGCGCAAGATGGTCGTCGCCATGGCGCGCGACATCCGGGTGCTCGTCATCAAGCTCGCCGACCGCCTCCACAACGCCCGCACGTGGCGCTACGTGTCGAAGGAGTCCGCGCAGCGCAAGGCCCGCGAGACGCTGGAGATCTACGCCCCGCTGGCCCACCGACTCGGCATGAACACGATCAAGTGGGAGCTCGAGGACCTGTCGTTCCAGACCCTCTACCCCAAGGTCTACGACGAGATCGTGCGCCTCGTGGCCGACCGGGCGCCGGCTCGTGAGGAGTACCTCGCGACGGTCCGGGCCAGTGTCGAGGGCGACCTGCGGGCCGCCAAGCTCAAGGCGACCGTCACCGGGCGACCCAAGCACTACTACTCCGTCTACCAGAAGATGATCGTCGGCGGCCGCGACTTCGAGCAGATCTACGACCTCGTCGCCGTGCGCGTCCTCGTCGACACCGTGCGCGACTGTTACGCCGCGCTCGGGGCGATGCACGCCCGTTGGACGCCGGTGCCGGGTCGCTTCAAGGACTACATCGCGACGCCGAAGTTCAACATGTACCAGTCGTTGCACACGACGGTCATCGGCCCCGAGGGCAAGCCGGTCGAGATCCAGATCCGCACGCACACCATGCACCGGCGCGCGGAGTACGGCGTTGCTGCGCACTGGAAGTACAAGGAGAACGACAAGGCGGGCGGAGGGCCGGACGGTCCGTCCACGAGCAACACCGGCGCCAACGACATGGCCTGGCTGCGACAGCTCCTCGACTGGCAGAAGGAGACCGCCGATCCGGGCGAGTTCCTCGAGTCACTGCGCTTCGAGATCAATGCCAGCGAGGTCTACGTCTTCACGCCCAAGGGGCAGCTCGTCGGCCTGCCTGCCAACTCGACTCCCGTCGACTTTGCGTATGCCGTGCACACCGAAGTCGGCCACCACACCATTGGTGCCAAGGTCAACGGTCGTCTGGTCCCGCTGGAGTCCCGCCTCGACAACGGCGACACCGTCGAGGTGCTGACGTCCAAGGCCGATGGCGCCGGGCCGTCGCGCGACTGGCTGTCGTTCGTCAAGTCCGCGCGGGCCCGCAACAAGATCCGTCACTGGTTCACCCTCGAGCGTCGCGAGGAGATGATCGACAACGGCAAGGAGTCGCTGGCCAAGGCCATGCGCAAGCGCAACCTGCCGGTCGCGCGCCTGTCGTCGGTCGAGTCCCTGACCGGTGTCGCCGAAGAGCTCCGGCTGCAAGGCATCGACGGCCTGTATGCCGCGATCGGCGAGAGTCATGTCAGTGCCCAGCACGTCGTGGCCCGTCTCGTCGCAGCCCAGGGCGGTGAGGAGTCCAGCGATGACCTCGCCGAGGTCACGATGCCGCGGCAGATCTCCAACCGCCGTCGTCGCGCCGGCGACCCCGGTGTCGTCGTCAAGGGCACCTCGGACGTCTGGGTCAAGCTCGCCCGGTGCTGCACTCCCGTGCCCGGCGACGACATCATCGGCTTCGTCACCCGCGGCGCCGGTGTCTCCGTGCACCGTCGCGACTGCACCAACGCCTCGTCGCTGCTCAGTCAGGACGACAAGATCATCGAGGTCGAGTGGGCTCCGACGGCCAACAGCATCTTCCTCGTGCAGCTGCAGGTCGAGGCACTCGACCGATCCGCCCTGCTCTCCGACGTCACCCGAGTGCTCTCCGAGAGCGGGGTCAACATCCTCAGCGCCTCGGTGCACACCTCACGCGACCGGGTGGCGGGCCTCAAGTTCACCTTCGAGATGGGCGACCCGAGTCACCTCGACCACGTCATCCGCAGTGTCCGCGGTATCGCCGGTGTCTTCGACGCCTACCGCATCACCCAGAACTGAGCTGGAGCCCAGCCGCACCCGCACCGCCGCTGTGGCGGCGAGCACGACGACGACTCCCGTGGCGATGAGCCCCGGCGTGATCTGCTCACCGAGGAGGAGAGCGGCCCAGGCGATGGACATGAGGGGCTGCACGAGCTGGACCTGGCTCACGCTGGCCATGGGACCGATGGCGAGTCCGCGGTACCACGCGACGAACCCCAGGAACATGCTCACGAGCCCGAGGTAGGCGAAGGCGAGCCAGTGGACGAAGTCCGCTCGCGGCATACTCCCGTCTGCCGACACGACCGTGAGGACAGCCATCACGGGTGCCGACAGGACGAGGGCCCAGGACACGGTCTGCCAGGCACCGAGCTCGCGGGCGAGGAGGCCGCCCTCCGCGTAGCCCACCGCCGCCGCGAGGACCGCCAGGAAGAACAGCGCGTCGGACGTGTGCACGGCGCCGATGCCACCGGCCTGCGCCACCGCGAACGTCATGGCCGCGACCGTCGCGGCACCCAACGCCAGCCAGAAGCGCAGGGGTGGACGCTCACCGGTGCGGAGGACGGCGACCGTGGCCGTCGCGGCGGGTAGCAGCGCGATGACGACAGCGCCGTGGCTGGCTGGTGCGGTCGTGAGCGCGTAGGACGTGAGGAGCGGGAAGCCGATGACGATCCCACCGGCGACGATGGCGAGACGCCACCACTGCGTACCCCTTGGTCGCCCCTGTCGGGTCAGGAGAAGCGCCGCGCCAGCAGCGAGGGAGGCCACGACCGCCCGACCCGCCCCGACGAAGAGTGGAGGCAGTGACTCGACCGCCAGCCGGGTGAGCGGCATGGTCAGGGAGAAGGCGAGCACGCCGAGCAGCCCCCAGAGCAGACCGGCCCGATCCGGCCGAAGAATCGCAGTGGTCGATGGGGGAGTAGCGCTATCATTGCCTGTCATGAATGACGATAGCACCGTGGGGATCGTCGACAGCCTGCGCCGGCTCATTGCGGCGAGCCCCGACGGCAGTCGCCTCCCGTCGACGCGGCAGCTGGTGGGGGAGCACCACGCGAGTCCGGTCACGGTGCAGCGAGCCCTGCGCCTCCTCGCGGCCGAAGGAGTTCTTGAGAGCCGGCCCGGAGTCGGGACGTTCGTGCGTTCGGCGCCGATCGCGAGGGCGCACGACTACAGCTGGCAGACAACGACTTTGGGCCCGCGGACCTCGAGTTCTGTTCGGCAGCCGGTGGCGTTGACCGAGGCCGCCAACGACATGATCTCCATGCACGGTGGGTATCCCGACGGTGAGCTCTTGCCGGAGCGACTGGTGCGGGCTGCCCTGGCGCGCGCGGGACGTGGGCCGAGTGCGCTCGTGCGGCCGCCTGTGGCCGGGCTGCCGGGACTGCAGACGTGGTTCGCGGCCGAGCTGGCCAGCGCCACTGCGCCCGGTGTCTCGGCTCCGGCTGCGGCCGACGTGATCATCGTGCCGGGCAGCCAGACAGGTCTGAGCTCAATCCTGCGCGCCGTCGCCGGAGGAGCGCGGCCGGTCGTCATGGAGTCACCGACCTACTGGGGAGCCATCTCGGCGGCCCGCCATGCCGGGGTCACCGTGGTGCCGGTGCGTTCGTCGCCGACCGGGCCACAACCGGAGGACGTCGACCGCGTCCTTGCCGAGTCCGGTGCTCGTCTCTTCTATGCGCAGCCCACCTGGGCCAACCCGACCGGTGCCCAGTGGTCGGCCCAACGAGCGCGCGACATCCTCGAGGTGGTGCGATCCCACGGAGCGTTCCTCGTCGAGGACGACTGGGCCCACGACTTCGGCATCGACTCGACCGCCAGACCGCTGGCAGGGACTGACGACTCGGGACACGTCATCTACCTGCGCTCGTTGACCAAGAGCGTCTCGCCGTCGGTGCGGGTCGCCGCGGTCATTGCTCGCGGCCCGGTGCGCGGCCGCATCCTCGCGGATCAGACCGGTGAGTCGATGTACGTCTCCGGCGTGCTCCAGGCTGCCGCGCTCGACGTCGTCAGCCAGCCCGGCTGGTCGACACACGGCCGCCGGACCAGGGAGCAGCTGAGGGCCCGACGAGACCTGCTGGTGACGGCACTGCGCCGCCATGCACCCGAGGCCGTCGTGGACGCGACCCCGTCAGGGGGTCTCAGCCTCTGGGCCAGGCTTCCCGAGGGCACTGATGCCCGAGACGTGGCCGCGCGTTGTCGCGACCTGGGCGTCATGGTCGGGGCGGGCGACGACTGGTTCCCGACCGAGCCGTCCGGGCCGCACCTGCGCCTGACCTACTGCGGGCCGGACCCGGGACGCTATGACGAAGGCGCCCGCCTTCTCGGCGAGGTCCTCCGCCAGCCCTGAACTGCGACTTCGTGCCCCGCACGGACAACTCGCTGGCGCTCGTTGTCCGTGCGGGGCACGAAGCCGGAAGGGGTTGGGTCAGGAACCGAACTCGTCGCCGGCGGCCTCGGCC
Source organism: Janibacter sp. HTCC2649 (assembly GCF_000152705.1). Taxonomy (GTDB): domain Bacteria; phylum Actinomycetota; class Actinomycetes; order Actinomycetales; family Dermatophilaceae; genus Knoellia. The sequence continues at coordinate 508,568 of NZ_CH672413.1, forward strand.
TGCTTGAGCCACACCTGCTGCGACTCGAGCTTGGCGGTGAGGTCCTTGATCTTCTTGTCGTTGCCGGCGGCGGTGGCCTTGGCCAGATCCGCCTCGATCGTCTCGATCGAGCTGCGGAGCTGGGTCACCATCGAGTTGGCGCGAGCGGCGACCTCCGGGTTGGAGGACTTCCACTTCTTCTCGTCCTGCTCGCGGACGGCGGTCTCGATGCGACGGATCGCCTTCTCGGTGCGGTCGATGTCCGCTCGCGGCACCTTGCCGGCAGCGTCCCACTTGTCCTGGACGGTGCGCAGCTGCGACTTGGCCTTCTCGAGGTCAGTGACCGGAAGGATCTGCTCGGCCTCCTTGAGGAGCTCCTCCTTGACGGCGAGGTTGGCCCGGAACTCCTCTTCCTCTGCCGCGGACACTTCGTCCTTGGCGTTGAAGAAGGCGTCCTGGGCTGCCTTGAAGCGCTCCCAGAGGGCGTCGTCCTCGGTGCGCGATGCGCGACCGGCCTGACGCCACTGGTCCATGAGGTTCTTGAAGGCGCGCGCCGTCGGGCCCCAGTCCTGGCTCGTGGCCAGTGCCTCGGCCTCCTGGACCAGGGACTCCTTCGTGCCCTTGGCCTCCGCGCGCGTCGAGTCGAGCTGGGCGAAGTAGGTGCGCCGGCCCTTGTCGAAGTGGTTGCGGGCGTGGCTGAAGCGCTGCCACAGGGCGTTCTCGGTCGGCTTGTCGAGCTTGGTGCCGGAACGCTGGTGCTGCTTCCACGTGTCGAGGAGGGAGCGCATCCGCTCGCCGCTGGTCTTCCACTGCGTCTGGTCGGGGTGCTGACCGGCAATGGTCTCGGCCTCGGCCACGATGGCCTCACGCTCGACCGTGGCGGCGGCTCGCGCCTCCGCGCGGGCGGCCTGCTCGGTCTCGCGCTTGCTGGCGAGTCCGGCCTCGATCGAGGCGACGCTGGCATCGAGGGCAGCGAGGTCACCGACGACGTGGGCCTCGGCAATGTGGTCCTTGAGGGTGCTGAGCCCGTCGGCCACCTCCTTGGCGGGAACGTCGGGGTTGGCCAGGCGATGCACGAGCAGGTCCGCGGATGACGCGATCTCGTCGTACTTGCGGGCGAAGTACTGCAGGGCTTCTTCGGGAGTCGCGCCGGGGTAGGACCCGACCTCACGCTCCTCGTCGCCGACCTTGACGAACACGTGGCCCTCGTCGTCGACACGGCCGAACTTGGCCGAGTCAGAGTGCTCGTGCACGATCGCTGCCACGGGTGGCGTGGGGCGTGCGGCCATCTTGGAGGCAAGTGCTGCGGGAGAGGGCACGGCCGGCTTCGGAGCCGCAGGAGCCGGGGCCGGCGCGGGAGTCGGAGCAACGGCCTCCGCGACTGCCGGAACGTCCTCGGCGACTGCCGGAACGTCCTCGGCGACGGCGGGAGCTTCCTCAGGTGCGGCAACGGTCTCCTCGACCGCAGGCCCTTCCTCGGCCGCAGGCGCTTGCTCGGCCACAGCCGGAGCTTCGTCCACCGCAGGTGCCTGCTCGGTGGCGACAGGCGTCTCGTCGGCAGCAGGAGCGGTCTCTGCGATCGCAGGTGCCTCCTCGGTGGCCACAGGCACGTCCTCGGCAGCCGCAGTCTCCTCGACCGCTGGAGTCTCCTCCGCTGCGGGCGGCGGCGTCTCGGCCTGGACCTCCACGGTCTCGTCCGCGGGGGTGGTGCTCGTCGTCTCGTCGCTCACGGCTATGCCTTCTTTTCTGTCACTGCAACCCGAAGGATGCTGATGGGTGCCTTGGGGGCACCGATGGTCTCCGACTCGCCGCCGGGCTGAACGCCCGCTGCGGCGACCTTGTCGACGATATCCAAACCCTTGGTCACCGTGCCGAAGATCGAGTACCCATCTGGGTCCGGAAGGCTCGTGTCGCCGTTGATGATGAAGAACTGGCCCCCGTTACCGACCTTGGGGTCCTTCGTGCGGGCCATGGCGAGCTGCCCGCGGGTGTACTTGCCGTCCTTGGGCGCGTTCTCGACACCGAAGCCGTAGCCGGGCGTGCCGTCACCGGCACCGGTCGGGTCGCCGCACTGGAGCAGCTTGAAGCCATCGCCGACGCCGAGGCGGTGGCAGGGGGAGTTGAGCCAGTAGTCCGCCCGGGCGAGCTGGATGAACGACGCGACGGCCTGGGGAGCCTTGGCTCCGTCGAGGTCGACGACGATGTCACCGCAGTTCGTCGTCAGGGTCGCGGTCCAGGTGGCGCCCTTGGCGGTCGCCTTGTCGGGCAGCTCGAGCTTGGCCGTCGTACCCAGTGGCTGGGGAGGCTGCTCACAGCCAGCGGCGGTCAACTGGGGCTTGGCGGGGGCGTCGGGCTTGAGGGCCACGGCCAACCCACCGACCAGTGCGATGACGATCGCGGCGGTCGCCACGATGGCGGCGATCCGCTTGGTGCGCGCACGCTTCTCGGCGCGAACGACCGCGCTCGCCTGCTGCTTCTCCCACCGGCGCCGAGCCCGGTCACGTTCCTGCTTCTTCGTCACCCGGGTGAGTCTAGAGACGACGTATGCCGGGTGCTCACCCGACTAGGGTTGGGCCGCGTGTTGACCATCGCCTTCCCCGCCGCAGCCTTCGGGACCAACTGCTACGTCCTCGCCACTGGCGAGGGCGAGGAGTGCCTCATCGTCGACCCCGGGATCGGGATCGAGGAGACGTTGCGCGAGGTGCTCACCCAGAACCGACTCAAGCCCGCAGCAGTCCTGCTCACCCACGGGCACATCGACCACGTCTTCTCGGTGACCCCGGTCTGCGGAGCCGACACCGCGGCATACATCCACTCGGATGACCGCTATCGGCTGGTCGATCCGATCGGCGGCCTGGACAGCGGCCTCGTGGGGATGCTGGAGCAGCAGTTCGGTCAGAAGGCGACGTGGACCGAGCCGAGCAACGTCATCGAGGTGACCGATCGCGAGACGTTGACGCTCGCTGGCCTCGACCTTGACGTGCTGCACGCCCCCGGTCACACCGAAGGTTCGGTCATGTTCGGCTTCGGCCAACTGCCCGAGGGAGTGCGCGCCCCGGAGGAGCTCGATCGCACGATGGTGACGGGCGACGTCCTCTTCGCCGGGTCCATCGGACGCACCGACCTGCCCGGTGGGAGCGGCGCCGCGATGGAGCGTTCGCTGCGCGAGGTCGTCCTGCCCCTGCCCGACTCCACCCTGGTGCTTCCCGGCCATGGACCAGCCACGTCCATGCGCCGCGAGCGGAGCACCAACCCCTACCTGCAAGGATTGAACGCGTGAAGGTCACCAAGCTCAGCGGCTTCCCCGAATTCCTCCCGGCCGAACGGATCGTGGAGCAGCACTTCCTCGACGTCATCCGCGAGACGTTCGAGCTGCACGGGTTCACCTCCTTGGAGACGCGGGCCGTCGAGCCGGTCGAGCGCCTCGTCGGTCAGGGCGGTGACGCCGACAAGGAGATCTACGGCATCACCCGCCTCGCCCAGAAGTCCGAGGACCGCAAGGACTCGGATGCAGAACTCGGCCTCCACTTCGACCTCACCGTGCCCTTCGCCCGGTTCGTCCTCGAGAACGCCGGAAAGCTGTCCTTCCCCTACCGCCGCTACCAGATCCAGAAGGTGTGGCGTGGCGAGCGACCCCAGGAGGGCCGCTACCGCGAGTTCACCCAGGCCGACATCGACGTCGTCGACATGGGTCAGCTCAGCCCGCACTTCGAGGCCGAGATGCCTCTTGTCGTGGCCGAGATCTTCAGCAGGTTGCCCATCGGCAAGATGACGATCCAGGTCAACAACCGCAAGATCCCCGAGGGCTTCTACCAAGGCATCGGAATCGAGGACGTTGCCGGGACGCTGCGCATCGTCGACAAGCTCGACAAGATCGGCCCCGACAAGGTCAAGGCGCTGCTCGTCGAGGCCGGCCGCACGGACGAGCAGGCCGACCAGTGCCTTGCACTTGCTGCGATCCGCACCGAGGACCTCTCGTTCGTGGACCAGGTCCGTGCGCTGGGTGTTGAGAACCCGACGCTCGACGAGGGCCTCGAGGCGCTGTCCGCCGTCATCCAGAGCGGTCTCGACAACGCACCCGGCGCCATGGTCGCCGACCTCAAGATCGCCCGCGGCCTCGACTACTACACGGGCACCGTCTACGAGACGCAGCTCGAGGGCTACGAGTCGTGGGGCTCGTTCTGCTCGGGCGGTCGCTACGACGCCCTCGCGAGCGACGGCAAGACGACCTACCCGGGAGTCGGCATCTCCATCGGCCTCTCCCGACTGCTCGGACTCGTCATCGGCAAGGGTCTCGTCAGGGCCTCCCGCGCCACTCCGGCAGCCGTCCTCGTCGCCGTCGTCGACGAGGAGTCCCGGCGCGAGTCGTCGGCGGTCGCCCAGGCGCTGCGCGCCCGCGGCATCTCGTGCGAGGTCGCCCCGAGTGCCGCGAAGTTCGGCAAGCAGATCCGGTATGCCGACCGGCGCGGCATACCTTTCGTCTGGTTCCCTGAGGGCTCAGCGGAGGGGTCCGTGGGGCAGGTCAAGGACATCCGTTCGGGCGACCAGGTCGACGCCGACCCCGCCACCTGGACGCCTCCGGTCGACGACCTCAAGCCGTCCGTGGTGGCCGCAACCCCGAGTCCTTGAGCTCGAGCAGGGCCAGCGCCCGGATGGTCTCGCGATCACCTCGGCGCCACGCCCCGCTCGGGTCGGGTGACACCTTGGCCAGCGCCGCCATCGGTTGGTTGGCCATCGCGCGCAGCGCGAAGAGGTCCAGGTCGTCGTCGGCATCGATGAACTTCTGAGCGGCCGACGCGCGGCGGACGAAGCGTCCCCGGGCGAACGCCCACCAGATCGCGATGATGAGGATCGGCACGAGAGCGGTCGTCCAGCCGATGAGCAGGGCGAACTTCTCCACGGCGCTGATGAGGTCGGTGCCGGCCTTCTCGATGTCCGTGCCCGCTCCGGCAGCGGACCGGAAGGGGCTGGCAACGCGGTCATCGAGCAGGGGCAGGTTGTCGACGCCGTCGCCGGCGGCGTTCAACTTCTCGCGGAAGCCCGCTCCGGCTCCCTGGAGCTGGCGGCCAGGTTCCGCGAGCGCCATCGTCACGTCGTGGACGCGGCGACCGACCCACGCCCACAGGGCGATCCAGGCGAGGAGCCCGAGGTCGGCAAGGATCTGGACGAGTCGTCGTCCGGGCAGGTCTGCATAGAGCTTCACGGGTCCTAGACTCGCATCGCGGCACACCCACCGCAGCCTTAGGACAAAGGAGTCAGCAGGTGCGCATCGGTATCCCCAGCGAGGTCAAGAACAACGAGTTCCGCGTCGGCATCACGCCGGTCGGTGTGCACGAGCTCGTCAAGAACGGTCACGAGGTGTTCGTCCAGAAGGGCGCTGGCCTCGGATCCACGATCTCCGACGACGAATACGTTTCGCAGGGCGCGCGGATCATCGACACCGCTGACGACGTGTGGGCCGAGGCCGAGATGGTCATGAAGGTCAAGGAGCCCGTTGCCGAGGAGTACCACCGGCTGCGCGAGGACCTCACCCTCTTCACCTACCTCCACCTCGCCGCCGAGGAGCCACTCACGCGAGAGCTCGTCAGGGCGAAGACGACGGCCATCGCCTACGAGACGGTGCGCCTGTCCAACGGTCTGCTGCCGCTGCTCTACCCGATGTCCGAGGTCGCGGGCTGCCTCGCGCCCCAGGTCGGCGCGCACTCCCTCATGAAGGCCCATGGCGGTCGCGGTGTCCTCATGGGCGGCGTCGGCGGCGTCGCCAGCGCCAAGGTCGTCGTCCTCGGCGGGGGAGTGGCTGGCCAGAACGCTGCCAACATCGCCCTCGGCATGGGCGCCGACGTCACGGTCCTCGACACCGACCTCGACAAGCTGCGCATGGTGTTCTGGCGCTGGCAGAACCGCATCAAGCAGCTCGCCAGCTCGACGCTCGCCGTCCAGCAGCAGGTGCTCGAGGCCGACATGGTCATCGGCTCGGTCCTCATCCCGGGAGCCAAGGCGCCCAAGCTCGTCACCAACGACATGGTGGCCGCGATGAAGCCGGGATCTGTTCTCGTCGACATCGCCGTCGACCAGGGTGGCTGCTTCGAGGACACCCGCCCGACGACGCACGCGGACCCGACCTACCAGGTGCACGAGTCGATCTTCTACTGCGTCGCGAACATGCCGGGAGCCGTGCCCAACACGTCGACCTGGGCGCTCACCAACGCCACCCTTCCGTATGCCGTGCGGCTCGCGAACAAGGGTTGGCAGCAGGCCCTGCGCGACGACCACGCCCTCGCGGAGGGCCTCAACACCCACGCCGGTGAGATCGTCTACGGCCCGGTTGCCGCCGCTCACGGACTCGAGCACCGCGACCTCGCCGAGGTGCTCGCCTGACCGCGGTCGACCGCGCGGTGCGGTCCTGGCTGACCCATCTCGACGTCGAGAGGGGTCTGTCGGCCAACACCCTCAAGGCCTACCGGCGCGACCTGGGTCGTTGGACGGCATACCTCTCCGTCGTCGGGATTGACGATCCCGCCAAGGTCACCGAGAGGCACGTCAGTGAGTTCCTGGCGCGCCTGCGCGAGGGTGACGAGGACCATCCGGCCCTGGCCGCCAACTCGGCCGCACGCACCCTCGTCTCGGTGAGAGGGCTCCACAAGTTCCTCGCGCTCGAGGGTGAGGTCGACGCCGACCCCGCCGCCGCGGTCAGCCCACCGCCGCCGCCCTCGCGGCTGCCCAAGGCGATCAGCGTCAGCGAGGTGGAGCGGCTGCTCAACGCGGCCGCGGTCGGCGACACCCCCGCCTCGCTGCGTGACAAGGCCCTGCTCGAGCTGCTCTACGGCACGGGTGCCCGCATCTCCGAGGCCGTGGGGCTCGACATCGACGACGTCGACATGGACGCCGGCATCGTCCGACTCGAGGGCAAGGGTGGCAAGCAGCGCCTCGTGCCCCTGGGGTCGTACGCCAGAACTGCGCTCACGGCATACCTCGTCCGTGGTCGTGGCACCTTCTCGACCAAGGGCAAGGGCACGCCCGCAATCTTCCTCAACCAACGCGGATCCCGGCTCTCGCGCCAGAGCGCGTGGTCGATCCTGCGAGCAGCTGCCGCGCGAGCCGATCTCAGTGGCCACCTGTCGCCGCACACGCTGCGGCACTCGTTCGCGACCCACCTGCTGGAGGGCGGGGCGGACGTGCGCGTCGTCCAGGAACTGCTCGGGCACGCCTCCGTCACGACGACGCAGGTCTACACCCTCGTCACCGTGCAGCAGTTGCGCGAGGTCTACGCACAAAGCCATCCGCGTGCGCGCTGATAAGGTCGTCCCGATCAGCGGGACGCTGACCGCCTGCACGCCAGTTCCGGGAGAGAGATGGATTCGTCGAACATCGAGGCCGTGGTGAACCCTGTGTCTGACACCAACACAGCGGATGAGCCCACCCAGACCGCGAGCCCCAACGGACACCTGCCCGGAACCGAGGACGCTGGCCGTGGCCAGATGGGCCCGACCGGGCGCCCGATGCCCGTCTTCCCCGAGCCGCCGCCGCTGGCCAACCATGGGCCGGCGCGGGTCATCGCCATGTGCAACCAGAAGGGTGGCGTCGGCAAGACGACGACCACCATCAACCTCGGGGCGACGCTCGCTGAGTACGGCCGCAAGGTCCTCCTCGTCGACTTCGACCCGCAGGGGGCCCTGTCCGTCGGACTCGGCATCCCGGCCCACCAGCTCGACGTCACCGTCTACAACCTGCTCACCGAGCGCGGTCACGACGTGCGCGACGTCATCGTCAAGACCAAGGTCGAGAACCTCGACGTCATCCCGGCCAACATCGACCTGTCGGCCGCCGAGGTCCAGCTCGTCGGCGAGGTCGCCCGCGAACAGATCCTCGCCCGGGTGCTGCGCCCGATCCTCGACGACTACGACGTCATCCTCATCGACTGCCAGCCCTCGCTCGGCCTGCTCACGGTCAACGCCCTCACGGCGGCCCACGGTGTGCTCATCCCGCTCGAGTGCGAGTTCTTCGCCATGCGCGGTGTGGCGCTGCTCATCGAGACGATCGAGAAGATCTGCGACCGCCTCAACCCGCGTCTCGAGGTCGACGGCATCCTCGCGACGATGTACGACAGCCGCACCCTCCACTCCAAGGAGGTCGTGGCGAGCGTCGTCGAGCACTTCGACGACCGCGTCTTCCACACGGTCATCAGCCGCACGGTGAAGTTCCCCGACGCGTCGCTGGCTGCCGAGCCCATCACGACCTACGACTCCACCCACAAGGGTGCAGGCGCCTACCGCCAGCTGGCCAGAGAGCTCATCGCCCGTGGCGGAGCAGCCTGACACCATGACCGAGGCCCCCGGCGGAGTCATCACCCGACGGGCAGCCACGACGGCCTTCGAGGTTCACCTCGACGTCTTTTCCGGGCCGTTCGACCTCCTCCTCGGTCTCATCTCCAAGCACAAGCTCGACATCACCGAGATCGCGTTGTCCAAGGTCACCGACGAGTTCATCTCGCACATCAAGGCCGAGCAGGCCAAGGGCGGCGACGTCTGGGACCTGTCGCAGGCCTCGGACTTCCTCCTCGTCGCGGCGACCCTGCTCGACATCAAGGCTGCCCGCCTGCTGCCTCAGACCGGACCCGAGGACGAGGAGGACCTCGCGCTCATCGAAGCGCGGGACCTGCTCTTCGCCCGCCTGCTGCAGTACCGCGCCTTCAAGGACATCGCCCGCACCTTCGACGAGCGGATGACGACGGCGGGTCGGATGACGGCGCGCCAGGCCGGCATCGAGCCGCAGTTCGCCAAGCTCCTGCCCGAGCTGATCATGACGATCACTCCGGAAGCCCTCGCCATGATCGCGGCACAGGCCCTGACCCCCAAGATTCCCGACACGGTCGGCCTCGGACACCTGCACGCGCCCGCGGTCAGCGTGCGCGAGCAGGCGAGCATCATCGGTGAACGACTGCGGCGCGAGGGCGTCTCGTCGTTCCGCAGCCTCGTGCGCGACGCCGACAACACGCTCGTCATCGTGGCCCGGTTCCTGGCCCTGCTCGAGCTCTTCCGGGAGTCGTCCATCTCCTTCGAGCAGGCCGAAGCGCTCGGCGAGCTCACGGTCCGCTGGACCGGGCCGATGGAGGGCGACATCGAGGTGGACGACGAGTTCGACGAGAGCGCGACCGACGAATTGCCACCGGTCCAGGGCGCCCTGCCGGAGCTGGCGACGCCCGAGGACGCAGCGCAGACCACCGATCAGCGAGAGGCTGACCATGAGTGACACACCCGTGACCGAGATCGTCGATGGTGTCGACGCCGACAGCGTCGACGCAGACATCGTCGAGACCGACGCCGTCGAAGCCGCCGACGAGGGCATCCTCGAGGAGGCCCCCCAGGATCAGCTGGCGTTCGACGTCAACGACTTCCCCGGCGGCCTCAAGAGCGCCATCGAGGCCGTCCTCATGGTCGTCGACGAACCGGTCACCGAGCTCGACATCGCGTCGGCCCTCGAGATCCCCGTGCCCGACGTCGAGTCGGCCCTCACCGAACTCGAAGCGGAGTATGCCGCGCAGCTGCGCGGTTTCACCCTGCGCCAGGTGGGTGGCGGCTGGCGAATCTACAGCCGGTCCGACTACGCGGCCGTCGTCAGCAAGTTCATTCTTGCCGGACAGCAGGCCAGGCTGACCCAGGCCTCGCTCGAAACCCTCGCCGTCATCGCCTACCGCCAACCTGTGTCACGCTCACGCGTATCAGCGGTGCGCGGCGTCAACGTCGACGGCGTCATCCGCACCCTTCTCACGCGAGGTCTGATCGAGGAGGTGGGCACCGACGAGGAGTCGACCGCCACCTTCTACGGAACGACCTCCTACTTCCTCGAGCGCCTCGGACTGCAGACGCTCGATGACCTACCTGCCCTAGCCCCTTACCTTCCGGAGGTCGACGTGCTCGACGAGATCGCAGAAAGCGGCCGGGCATGACCCCGCCGCAAAGCCGACGCGGCGGACCCGCGAAAAAGCCTGGCAGTGGTGGCCGTGGCCCCGCCTCTGGTGGTCGCCCCGGTGCTGGTGGCAACGCTGGTGCCGGACGTCCCCGTGGGGTCGGCACGACGAAGAAGAGCCAGCCGACGAACCTGCCCGAGCGACCCAAGGTCCCCAAGATCGACGTCCACGACCCGGACGGCATCCGCCTGCAGAAGCTCCTCGCCTCGGCAGGAGTGGGTTCGCGTCGCGTCTGCGAGAACATGATCACGGAGGGACGCGTCGAGGTCGACGGGCAGATCGTCACCGAGCTCGGGGTGCGCATCAACTCCGAGCAGGTCGTCCACGTCGACGGCGTGCGCGTGACCCTGGACGAGACCCGGGTCTACCTCGCGTTCAACAAGCCGCTCAACGTCGTGACGTCGATGAACGACGACCTCGGTCGCATCGACATCGGTGACTACTTCGGTGACCGCAAGGAACGCCTCTTCCACGTGGGCCGTCTCGACTCCGACACCGAGGGTCTGCTGCTCCTCACCAACGACGGCGACCTGGCTCACCGTCTGCAGCACCCGAAGTACGGCGTCCTCAAGACCTACCTCGCCCAGATCCGCGGGCCCGTCCCGCGCGACCTCGGCAAGAAGCTGCGCGAGGGCATCGAGCTCGAGGACGGCCCCGTCAAGGTCGACTCGTTCCGCGTCGTCGACAGCCAGCCGGGCAAGGCGATCGTCGAGGTGATCCTGCACGAGGGTCGCAAGCACATCGTGCGTCGCATGCTCGCCGAGGCCGGACACCCCGTCCTCTCGCTCGTGCGCACGCAGATCGGACCGATCCGCCTCGGCGACACCAAGCCGGGCAAGTTCCGTCGCCTCACCAAGGGTGAGGTCGGAGACCTGCACACCGCGGCGGGGATGTGACGCGGGCGCAGACCGGCCACGACCCTGCACGGGTGCACATCATCGGCACCGGGCTCATCGGGACCAGTCTCGGACTCGCGCTGTCGTCGGCCGGTCGCGCCGTGACGCTCGAGGACATCTCGAGCACCAACGCCGCACTGGCCCGTGACCTCGGTGCGGGGGAGGCGTCCACGGACGTCGACCCCGACCTCGTCGTCGTCGCCACCCCGCCGGACGTGACGGCGTCGTGCGTGGCCGCAGCCCTCGAGCGCTGGCCACGCGCGTTCGTCACCGACGTGGCCTCGGTCAAGGGAGTCGTGATCGACGGATTGCGTTCTCGCGGGGCCGATCTCGCGCGCTTCTGCGGCTCGCACCCCATGGCGGGTCGCGAGCGCAGCGGCGCCGTCGCCGGTCGTCAGGACCTGTTCCATGGCCGCGCCTGGGTGCTCACTCCCACCGAGGAGACGCAGGATGCGGCCCGTCAGGTGGTCGCCGACGTCGCCCGGTCCGTCGGTGCCGAAGTGCTCACCCTCGAGCCGGCCGAGCACGACGCTGCGGTCGCCTCGGTGTCACACGTGCCCCAACTCATGGCGAGCCTGGTCGCTGCTCGCCTCGAGCACCTGGCCGAGTCGTCGGTTGCCCTCTCCGGACAGGGGATTCGTGACGTGACCCGGATCGCCGCCAGCGATCCACACCTCTGGACCCAGATCCTCTCCGGCAACGCGAGCGCTGTCCGTGACGTCCTCGGCTCGCTCGCCACCGACCTCGACGGAGTCATCGCCGCCCTCGACGCGCTGGGCTCCGACGACGACGCACCCGGCGCCCGCGGCACCCTGGCCAAGGCCATCGCCGCAGGCAACGCCGGCCACGCACGGATCCCCGGCAAGCACGGAGCGGCGCCCACGGCATACACGACTGTTCGGGTACTCATCCCGGACGAGCCCGGACAGCTCGGGCGCCTCTTCGCCGACGTCGGCGCGACCGGGACCAACATCGAGGAGTTCCACCTCGACCACGGTCTCGGGCAGGCCTTCGGGCTAGCCGAGATCGACGTCGTCCCCGGCGCAGCCGCAGCTCTCGCCGACGGCCTTGAGGAGCGCGGGTGGCGGCTCCACGGCTGAGGACTGCCGCGGCCTACGGACTGCGTGGGGCCGGCATCGTCTGGGGGCTGCATCGTGAGGCCCAGATCCGCAGGGTTCCGCGCGAGCTGCGCAGCCTCAACCTGCGTCGGCCACTGCCGATGTGGCACGCGTCCCTGGCGCCCGTCATCCGTCACCTCACGGATGTCCCCACCCCGGTCGTGGACGGTGTCGAGGTGCGCGAGGTCATGGCCGGCTCGGTGCGCGTCCTCGTCTACGAACCCGTGGGGCGGCAACGACCCAGCGGTGCTGTCGTGTGGATGCACGGCGGCGGTCTCATGCTCGGTCGAGCCGAGAACGCCCATGAACGGTGCTCGACCCTCGCCCGCGACCTGGGCGTCCTGGCCGTGAGCGTCGACTATCGCGTCGCTCCCGAGGCTGCGTTCCCCGCCGCCATCGACGACTGCATGACGGTCCTGCGCTGGGTGCACGAGCAGGCAGCAGAACTCGGCGTCGACCCGGACCGCATCGCCGTGGGGGGAGACAGTGCCGGCGGTGGGCTGGCGGCCTGCCTGGCCCAACGGGCATTCGACGCGGGGCTTCCCGTCGCTCTGCAGGTGCTCTTCTATCCCATGCTGGACGACCGCACCGGGCTCGGCCGCGACCGGCGCGGCATCCGCGGCCCGCTCACGTGGACGCCGACCTCGAACCGCTCCGGGTGGTCGGCCTACCTCGGACATGCCGCGGGTGAAGACGAACAGCGGGCGTATGCCGTGGCCGCCCGTCGCGCGGACCTCTCCGGTCTCGCTCCGGCCTGGATCGGTGTGGGCGAGTTCGACCTCTTCCACGACGAGGACGTCGAGTACGCCCGGCGGCTCCGGGAGGGCGGCGTGGAGTGCGAGCTCGTCACCGTGCCGGGCATGTATCACGGCGCCGACTCGGTGCAGCCGTCACCGCCGAGCATGGTGGCCTTCCTGGGTTCGGCGTCCGCGGCTCTGGCCCGGGCGATCGGGTCACCCGTCAGCGCCTAGGCTGACCGCCATGTCGCGCGACCAGACCCCCCTCACCATCGCCATCGACGGACCCTCGGGCTCGGGCAAGTCGAGCGTCTCCAAGGCCGTGGCCGGGCGGCTCGGCGTCGGCTACCTCGACACCGGCGCGATGTATCGCGCCCTCACCTGGTGGTGCCTCGACCAGGGTGTCGCGCTCACCGATGAAGCGGCCGTCGTGGTGGCCGCCGAGGCCATCCCGCTCGAGCTGTCGACCGATCCCGAGGACCAGCGGGTCGTCGTCAACGGCACGGACATCACCGCCGACATTCGCACGACGGCCATCAGCGCCGAGGTCTCCAAGGTCGCCACCAACACCGGAGTCCGTCCGATCCTGCAGCAGGCCCAGCGCGACCGGATGGTCGCCATCGCCGACGCCACCGGGGGAGTCGTCGCGGAAGGCCGCGACATCACGACCGTCGTCGCGCCCGAGGCACTGGTCCGCATCCTGCTCACCGCGAGCGAGGACGCGCGCCTGCGCCGTCGTTCTGCCGAGGTGCACGGCTCCGCCGACGAGGAAGCCATCGCCGCGACCCGTGACCAGGTGCTGCGGCGCGACCGCGACGACTCCGCGGTCTCACAGTTCACGGTCGCGGCTGACGGCGTGGTCACGGTGGACACGTCCGACCTGGACTTCGACGAGAGCGTCGAGGCCGTCCTCGCCGTCGTGGCTTCGATTGCGGGGCACGCCCAACCAGATGCGCCGTGACCGGGGCGCCACCACCTGAGTGGCGGGCGACTCTGGGTCGTCACGTCGGCGGTGCGCTGGTGCGTTTCCTGTATGCCGCCGGGGCCCACGGCACTGAGAACGTTCCCGTCTCGGGGCCGGTCATCCTCGCGGCCAACCACACCGGCTACCTCGACGGGGCCGTCGTCTTCGGGCTGGCTCCGCGGCCGGCGCACTTCCTTGTGCTCGCCTCGACGTTCGAGCTCGGGATCGGACCGTTGCTGCACCTCAGCGGCCAGATCCCGCTCGAGCAGGGCACGGGCGACCGTCGCGCGCTGGCGTCGGCGCTGGGGGTGCTGCAGCGTGGGGGAGTCGTGGGCATCTTCCCCGAGGGTGGCCGAGGCCGAGGTGACCTCGAGAAGGCCGAGAAGGGCGTGGCCTGGCTCGCGCTCCAGGGTTCGGCTCCCGTCGTGCCCGTCGCCTGCCTCGGGACCCGGGCCACCGGGGACCTCGCGGCGTCCTGGCCGAGGCTGCGCAGCAGACTCGTGGTCGACTTCGGTGAGCCGGTGTCGGTGACACAGGCGCACGGCATACCCGGCCGGGTTCGTCTGGAGCGGGCAGCGGAGGAGATCCGCGCGGCCTTGGCCGAACACGTCGCAGCCGCGAGTAACCGCCACAGGATCGAGCTGCCCACGGACGTGCCACCGGACCTCTGGGACTGACCCGCGTCGGGTGTCAGGCCCTCGGCGCGCCTGCCGGGATGCCGAGAAGTTCGTCCACCGTGGCGAAGTCGTAGCCGTCCGCCCGCAACGCGTCGATGACGACCCGGACCGCCTCGACGGTGCGACCGCGGAAGCCGCCCCTGCCGTCGAACCCGTCGTGGAAGATGAGGATCTGGCCCGGCGAGGACCTGGCCACCGCGGTTCGGGCAATCCGCGCGGCCGCGGGCTGCATCACCTCCAGGGGGTGACAGAACTGCCCCGAGACCGCCCTGAGCCCGTGCCGGTCGAGCACGGGGAACAGGCCCGGGGTCCGCAGCAGCCACGGCGGTCGATAGAGGCTCGGGGCGGCACCGGTGATGTCGCCCAGGATCTGTTGGGTCTGCGTGATCTCGTCAGCGATGGCCGAGGTCCGCAGACAGGTGCTGAAGGTGTGGGTCAGGCTGTGGTTGCCGATGACGTGACCGTCCGCGACGAGCCTGCGAGTGACATCCGGGGCGCGTGCGGCGGCCATGCCCACCTGGAAGAACGTCGCCCGAACGTCGCGCTCGGCCAGCACATCGGCCAAGGCCGACGTGAAGGGTTCGTTCGGACCATCGTCGAACGTCAGCGCCACTCGTCGGTCCTGCGGGGCTGCACGGTGGGGAAAGGGGCCGAGGAACTGTGACGTCGGGGACATCAGGGCCCGGTATGTCGCGCCCGCGACCGTTGCGCTTCCGGCCGCGGCCAAAGCTGCGCTGCGGGCGTACCTCACGCGGCTGGCTTCCCGACGTCCCGATGGTGGCGCGCTGGGAGGAGCGTGGCAGCGGGCACGCGGACCTCGGCGCCGTGAGGTGTCGTCACGACCTCGCCATCGGCGGTGTCCCTGAACGCCGGTGCCATCCCGAGCACCTGGCGGCGGAAGACGCGATTGAGGACGTAACCCCCGATGTAGTAGTAACCAGCCGTGACGACGAGGTTGTAGCCGAGGCCGGCTCGCAGGCGACGAGACGATGTGAGGGTCCTGTTGTCGGGGTCCCACGCCATCGGCCCCTCGGAGCGCAGACGCCGAAGGAGATCGAGCTCGTCACCGCCCTGGGTCAACGTGGTGTCGTAGCCGTGCCACTTCACCTTGCGGAAGGCGATGTTGGTCGCCGAGGCGTAGACGATATTGCCGGTGATCCGAAAGAGCAGCCCGACGCTGCGAAAGAGCAGGCGCTCATAGGCTCGCCCCCACCACGGCGCGTCGACCCAGTGACAGGGCCCGGCCACGGCGACAAGGGCGGGATCGCTGCGCAGGCGCGCGTCGATCCGGCTCAGCCAGGCGCGGTCGAACACGGTGTCGGCATCAGTGGAGACGACCACGTCACCGACTGCCGCGTCGGCACCAGCCTGTCGCGCCGCACAGACGCCCTGTTCGCCCTCGAAGACGACTCTCGCGCCGTGCGCGCGTGCGACCTCTGCCGTCGAGTCGGTGCTGTTGTTGTCCACGACGACCACCTCGACCGACCCGCTGTAGTCCTGGGAGGCGATCGAGTCCAGGCACGCGCCCAGACACGCCTCCTCATTCCAGGCGGGAACGACCACGCTGAACCGGGTGAGTGGGCCCATGAAGGAACTCCAGGTGCTCGGTGTTCAATTTCCGGATGGCTTGACCGGAGGTTTGGCCAACGTAGATCGGGTGTGCTGAAGGGTTCCTGAGCGCGCATCGGGGGCGGGTGCTGCCGTGTCCGCGTCACCTCTGCGGTAGCGCTCGGTGAGCCGATCACGGACACCGGACCGGACGGCATACCCCATCGGAAGCCTCCGGGACCGAGCATCCGGTGATCTGAGGGAGAATGGACCCCATGAACACCCCCGAGACTGACGAGACCGTGACCGACGACGGGTCGCTGGACGAGTCCGTCACGCATGCCCTGCGTGCTGGCCTGGAAGACTTCGACCTGAGCGACGAGGACCTCGCGCTCGTCGACCGTGGCGATGCGGACATCGACGACAACCCCTTCGAGGGTGCTGTCCCGGTCGTCGCCGTCGTCGGCCGCCCCAACGTGGGCAAGTCGACCCTGGTCAACCGCATCATCGGACGCCGCGAGGCCGTCGTCGAGGACGTGCCGGGTGTGACCCGTGACCGCGTGGCCTACGACGCCGAGTGGACCGGAACCAACTTCACCCTCGTCGACACGGGCGGCTGGTCGGTCGACGCCAAGGGCATTCACCTGCGTGTGGCCGAGCAGGCCGAGATCGCCGTCGAGCTCGCCGACGCCGTCCTCTTCGTCGTCGACGCCGTTGTGGGCGCGACCGACGATGACCAGAACGTCGTCAAGCTGCTCCGCCGCTCGGGCAAGCCCGTCATCCTCGTGGCCAACAAGGTCGATGACCAGCGCACCGAAGCCGATGCTGCCGCCCTGTGGAACCTGGGGCTCGGACAGCCGTGGCCGGTGTCCGCCCTGCACGGTCGCGGCAGCGGTGACGTCCTCGACGCCATCCTCGCCGTCCTGCCGGACAAGTCCGCCGTGAGCGCCTACCAGCGTGGTGGCCCCCGTCGCGTGGCCCTGCTCGGTCGCCCCAACGTGGGCAAGTCGTCGATGCTCAACAAGCTCGCCGGCTCCGAGCGCGTCGTCGTCGATGACGTCGCCGGCACCACCCGCGACCCGGTCGACGAGTTCATCGAGCTCGGCGGCAAGACCTGGCGCTTCGTCGACACCGCGGGCATCCGCCGCCGTGTCCACCAGACCCGCGGCGCCGACTTCTACGCCTCGCTGCGCACGCAGACCGCCCTCGAGAAGGCCGAGGTCGCCGTCGTTCTCGTCGACGCCTCCGAGGCGATCACCGAGCAGGACGTCCGCGTCATCCAGCAGGTCGTCGACTCCGGTCGCGCGCTCGTCATTGCCTACAACAAGTGGGACCTGACCGACGAGGAGCGTCGCCATTACCTCGCTCGTGAGATCGAGCGCGACCTCGTGCAGATCCCGTGGGCCCCTCACGTCAACGTGTCGGCCGCGACCGGTCGCCACATGGACCGCCTCGTGCCCGCCCTCGAGACCTCGCTGGAGTCGTGGGACTACCGCGTCCCCACGGGTCGTCTCAACGCGTTCCTCGGCGAGATCGTCGCCGGCCACCCGCACCCCGTGCGCGGCGGCAAGCAGCCCCGCATCCTCTTCGCGACGCAGGCCTCGACGCGCCCGCCGCGGTTCGTGCTCTTCGCGTCCGGCTTCATCGAGGCCGGCTACCGGCGCTTCGTCGAGCGTCGCCTGCGTGAGGAGTTCGGCTTCGAGGGCACGCCGATCGAGGTCTCGGTCCGCGTGCGCGAGAAGCGCTCTCGCCGCTCCTGACGCACCGAACCCTTCCGGCTTCCTTCTCGGTTTCGGCGTTGTCGAGCGATAACTAGTCAGTGGCTATACGCTGATGACCCATAGAGAGGGGGGTCATGCAGCAATCGACAGTGGTGAACGTGGTCGTGGCCGACGACGATGCCGACATCCGGGACCTGGTGGAACTCAAGCTGAGCCAGTCGGGCTACGCCGTCCGCTCTTGCTCCAACGGCGTGGACGCACTCGCAGAGATCCGTCGGGACCCTCCGGCCCTGGCCGTGCTCGACGTGATGATGCCCGGGCTCTCGGGCATTGACGTCCTTCGCGAGATTCGCGCCGACGACGCCCTGGGGGGCGTGCGTGTCGTCCTGCTGACCGCGCGTTCTCGCGACACCGATGTGGACATGGGCTTCTCGACCGGGGCCGATGACTACCTCATCAAGCCCTTCAGCCCCCGCGAGCTCGTGCACCGCATTGCGGGGCTCATCGCCCGACCCCGGTGATCGATCAGCAGCCAGTGACCCAAGGAGTGCTGGACGAGGTCCTCGTGGCCGTCCTCGCCCTCATCGGCCTTCTTGCCCTGGTCGTCGTCGTGAGTCGTATCAGGATTCGCCGCAACGCGGTGCGGACTCTCGAACGCCTTGCTCCCCTCCGTCCCGACCTGCTTGCCGTCGCGGCGGGGGAGGACGAGCAAGGCGACGCGCGCAGACGTCTGGCCGGCGACAGATCCGCAGGTCCGGCTCTCGACCGAGCTGTCGTCGACCTCTTGACCAAGGTCCGTGGCGCGCCCGCTGACGCCCTGGTGACCGTGCTGCGTGAACGCAACGGAGTGGCCAGGGCACTTGACTCACTGGAGGCGAGGTCCAGCGTGCGACGAGCACGCGCCACCCGAACACTCGGGCTGCTGCGTGATCCCGCGCAGGTCACCGACCTCGTCCGCATGCTCGACGACCGCTCCGGCGAGGTCCGCATCGTGGCTGCCCGAGCAGTGGGCGCCCTGGGACCTCGAGCAGGGGCGTCCGCGGCCAGTGCGGTCCTGAGAGCAGTGCGCAGTCGTCGCTCGGCTCCGGGAGTGCCCGCAACCGTCGCCATGGGGACCCTCACGCAGCTCGGCGTCGAGGCAGAGGCGGCGGTCGCGGTCGGGCTCGAGGACGCTGACCCCGGCGTCCGCAACGTCGCTGCAGCGGTCGCTGGCCACAGCCTGTTCCTGAGCTGCGCGCCCAGACTTGCCATCCTCGCGGCCACCGACCCCGACCGCACGGTGCGCGTCAGCGCCACGGAGGCTCTTGGAACGGTGGGCCGTCCCGGTGATGTGCGGGCGATCGCACGCTTGCTCGCGCCGGACGAGCCTGCGTCCGTGCGTGGTGCCGCTGCTCGAGCTCTCGGTGAGATGGGCGGGATCCACGCCGTCGAGGCCCTCCTCGAGGTTCTGGCCGACGATGACCGCTTCCTCGCGGTCACGGCGGCGAACGCCCTGGCCCAGTCCGGCGATGGACGTGGTGCGCTGGTCCTCGCCGCTGCCGATCCCGACACTCCAGAGTCCGCGAGATCGGCCGTGACAGGAGTCCTTCAGGTGTTGGAGCTGCGTGACGCGACGCGAGGAGCGGGATGAGCCCTGACGAGATCGTCTCCGGGCTTCGCGACGTCGTCATCACCATGTTGGCCCTTGCGCAGTGGCCCGTCCTGGTCTACTTCGTGCTGATCAACACGTCATATCTCATCTTCGTCACCCTGGCGGCCTGGGACTTCGTCCATCACCTGCGCCGGGTCGAACAGACCGGTCGGCAGGAGCGGGTCGCCAGCGAGTTCGTCCCGTCCGTCACCGTCGTCGTCCCGATGTACAACGAGGCCGCCGGGATCGTGCAGTCGATTCAGTCCCTGCTCTCGCTGCGCTACCCCCAACACGACGTCGTGGGGGTCGATGACGGAAGCACGGACGAGACGTTCGCCGTTCTCGAGGCGGCCTTCGACCTGGTCGAGGTCCACCGCGAGATCCCGCGAGACGTCGAGGTGCGTGCCGAGGTGCTGTCGGTCCACGTGCCCCGCAACGGGCGCACACCGCTGACGATCATTCGCAAGACCAACTCGGGTCGGTCCGACGCCGTCAACCTCGGGATCAATGCCGCCCCGGGTGAGCTGGTCGTCTTCGTGGACGCGGACTCCATCCTGGATCCGGACGCCCTGATGACGGTCACGGTCCCCTTCGCCGACGACCCGACACGGATGGTGGCCACCGGCGGCGTCATCCGCGCCGCCAACGGCAGCCGGGTGGTGGCAGGGCGACTGGTCGAACCCCGGATGCCGACCCAGCTGCTGCCTCGCATCCAGGTGGTCGAGTACCTCCGCGCCTTCCTCATCGGACGGGCGGGGTGGTCTCGCCTGGGCGCACTCGTGCTCATCTCCGGGGCCTTCGGAGTCTTCCGGCGAGACGTGCTCGTGGAGGTCGGGGGGCTCGACACCGACAGCATCGGCGAGGACTTCGAGGTCCTCATGAGGGTGCACCAGCACCTGAGGAGGGAGGGGCGCGACTACCGGGTGAAGTTTGTCGGGGAGCCGGTCTGTTGGACCGAGGTCCCGTCCACGATGGCAGTGCTCCAGAAGCAGCGGGCCCGTTGGCACCGCGGACTCTGGGAGACCCTGTGGAAGTACAAGCACATGATGCTCAACCCTCGCTACGGGCGCGTGGGGATGCTGGCCGTGCCGTACTACTGGCTCTTCGAGCTCATCGCCCCCTTGCTCGAGTTCGTCGGTCTCGTGCTCGTCATCCTCGGACTGGCCCTTGACGTCATCAACGTTCCGTTCGCGATCCTGTTCATGTTGGTCGCCTATGGCTACGCCATCCTCGTCACCCTCGCGGCGATGACCCTGGAGGAGCTGACGTTCCACAAGTACGCACGCTGGCGAGATCTCGGCGTCATGTTGGTGGCCGCCGTCGCTGAGAACCTCGGCTACCGCCAGCTCACGGCCTGGTGGAGATTGCAGGGGTGGTGGGCCAGTCTGCGGGGACGCGAGCAGGTCTGGGGCACGATGACGCGGGTGGGCCTCGGCGAGAAGAGCAAGTCATGACGCTGACCCGGGACCTCACCGTCACTGAGAGCCTTCGCCGACTCGTCTTCTTCCTCGTCGGACTCATGGTGGTCGCGCTGCTCGCAGGGACGGTGGCCGTCGTCGGTGCCTCCCAGCAGGTCGACCGGCTCGTCACCCTCCTCGGACCGGCCAACGACGCGAACACCTCCCTCTTGCAGACGCTGACTGACGCCGAAACCGGCCTCCGCGCCTACGACGCGACCTCGAACACCACGCTTTTGGAGCCCTTCAACGGGGCCCAGAAACGTGCGGCGGCACAGCAGGAGGCGCTGCGCACCGCGTTGGGAACCGACCTTCCTCAATGGTCCGGGCGACTCAAGGCCCAGGACGACGCGATCGCCGCCTGGTGGGCCTACGCCAACCAGGCGCGCGCGCGACTGGCGGTCGAAGGCAACCTCGACCTCCTCACCGGCAAGCAGTTGTTCGACGATGTGCGCCGGACCAACGGGCAGGTCGGCAAGGACCTCCAGGCCCAGCGCGTCGAGGCACGTGCGGCCTCGACCGACGAGCTCCGCACCGCCCTGCTCCTGCTCGTCGGCGGGACCCTGCTTGCCTCTGTGCTGGCCCTGTGGGCCGGCTGGCGGATCGCTCGGTCGCTGAGCGCGTCCATCGAGGCTTTGCGACACGTCGTCCACCTGCAGCGGCTCGGAGACCGCGACGTTCGCGCCGACGAGCACGAGGGTCCGCTCGACGTCCGCGGACTCGCCGCCGACTTCAACCACCTCACCGAGACCACACGCATGCTGGAGGAAGACCAGCGTGAAGCCCTCCGTATGGGCGAGGTCACCCTTGGTCTTGCGACCCGGCTGCGCGGTCGAGTGGCGGCTCATGAGGCTCTCGCGCTCACGGCCAGCACATTGGGTGAGGCGACCGGCACGACGGCGGCGATCTTCACGACTCCGATCTCCGACCATGACGGCACCACCTGGCGCCTGGCTGCGTCCTGGCCCGAGGATGCCCTGGACGAGTCCAAGGTGGTCCTGCAGCCACCCGTGTCCCGAGAGAGCATCGCCAAGGGCCTGTGGCTGTCCGGGAGACTGCTCGAGTCCGCCGACGTGGCGAACGACGAGCTGCGTCACCAGCCCCTCATCCGCAGCCTGGCCGACCAACTGCCGATCGGCGCCCTGCTCGGAACCCCGTTCGGTGTGGGTGACGGGGTCATCGGCGCCATGATGCTCATCGCACCGGAGCCTCGCACGTGGACGACGCACGAGCGCACTGCTCTCCAGCAGGTCACGGCCCACACGGCGCGTGCCTTCCTTGCCGAGGAGCGGCAGGCCCAGCAGGTCGAGCACGTGGCTCGGCTGGAGGCGCTGGACCGGCAGAAGGACGAGTTCGTCGGCACCGTCAGCCACGAGCTGCGCACACCGTTGACCTCGATCGCCGGCTACCTGGAGATGCTCGCCGACGGTGACCTCGGCGAACTCTCGCCCGCCCAGCTGAAGGCCATGGCGGTCATCGAACGCAACACCTTCCGACTGCGAGGGCTCATCGAGGATGTCCTCGTCCTCAACCGCATCGAGACTCGGGGTCTGGATCCGAGCTTCGTCCCGGTGGACCTCGCCCAGCTCGTGCGCGACGTGGTGCAGGACCTGCAGCCCCAGGCGCGGGACAACGAGGTGACCCTCGATGT
The DNA here is from genome assembly GCF_000152705.1 of Janibacter sp. HTCC2649. Taxonomy (GTDB): domain Bacteria; phylum Actinomycetota; class Actinomycetes; order Actinomycetales; family Dermatophilaceae; genus Knoellia. Next base: position 530,913 of record NZ_CH672413.1, read on the forward strand.
GTCCGACCTGCCCCAGACCTGCGTTGTCGAGGGGGACGCCCTCCAGCTGGGGCGAGCCCTCACGAACGTGGTCGGCAACGCCGTGAAGTTCTCGAAGTCTGGTGGGCTCGTCGTCGTGTCGGTCGTCGTGGAGCTCGACGCCGTCCGGATCCGGTGTCGCGACAGCGGAATCGGCATCCCCGCGGCGGACATGGAGCAGATGTTCTCGCGCTTCTTTCGCGCCAGCAACGCCACGTCAGGTGCGATCCCGGGCACTGGCCTCGGCCTGGCCATCGTCAAGGCCATCATCGAGGCTCACCACGGCGAGCTCGAGCTCCACTCGGTTGAAGGCGAGGGAACGACGGTCTCCCTCACGTTGCCGCTCAGCACCCGCACCTGACCACCCCGGTGAGGGCCGGACCAGATCGGTGGGCCGGAGAGGCAGGGGCTGGCAAGCGGAGAGGGTGCCTCCGGTTTCCCGGGGACACCCTCTGACCTGCATTTTCTTCGGTCGGGCTGACAGGATTTGAACCTGCGACCCCTTGACCCCCAGTCAAGTGCGCTACCAAGCTGCGCCACAGCCCGTGGCTTGCTCACACGTTGCCGGGCGAGCGAACGAAACCATATCCCATGGGTGTAGTCCCGACCGAATCGGTTCCGTGCTGGCGGCCGCCGTGCTCCGGTCCTCACCAACGTGGCTCATTTCCCACCTCTGTGGGGACCGGGATGTGGGTCAGAAGGATCCACCCTTGCGGAGCTTGCGAGGACGCCCGTCCGGGTCGCCGAGCAGCCGCTGCGGGACCTCGAGGGCGCGCTTGGTCCACCGCCCGATCTCGGGCGCCGTGAGCCCCCGCAACCGTCCGGCGGGGCGCGTCCCAGCCTTCCCGCCGTCGTGCCAGGCCTGCAGGTCGGCGGCCGAAGCGGCATACGCCTCGAAGAGGCCACGCCCCGACACGCAGTCGGTCATCGCCTCGTCGTGCGCGGCGCCTGACAGCGGACGGTCGAGGTGCTCGGCAGCCAGCCGCAGGCGCAGTGAACGCGCATAGGGAGAGTGGTCGACCCCGGCTTCGTCGATGACCAGCGCGGCCAGCTCGGAATCGTGCGTCCACGAGCGTCGGTTGATGTTGTCCGAGCCGATCGTGGCGTACCAGTCGTCGACGACGATGACCTTGGCGTGGACATAGACCGGCCAGCCGGAGTGGTTCTCGATCCCGTATGCCGCGAAACGTCCCGGCGCTGCGGCCGCGAGTTGGCGCATGGCCTCGAGGCGTCCCTCGAGCTGCATCTGGGCCCCGATGCCCTCAAGGTCGGGTCGATGGGGGAGCACCGCCACCAGGTGGAGGTCGGGGTTGGCCGACAGCGCGTCGACGAACGCCGCCGTGATGCTCGAGGACCAGAGGTACTGGTCCTCGACATAGATGAAGTTCCGTGCCTGGGCGATGGCCTTGAGGTGGGCTCGGGCGATCGACCGCTCACCGGCCGGCGCGAACGGATAGGCCCGACCCCTGTGCAGGTGTGGATAGGTGCGGAGGAGCTGCACGACATGGGTGCCGCCCTCGATCGCAGGCGGTGGGGAGGCCTGTGGCGGAAGGGGAGTCGCCTCGTCCTTCACCTTGCTGAACTGGTCGCGGATGCGTGAGTGCATCGCTGGGGAGAGCGGGCTCGGGTCCTCCCACCGCTCGCGAAAGACGGTCTCGACGTCGGCGACGGCTGGGCCGGTGATGGCGCAGTGGACGTCGTGCCACCCCGGTCGAGGTCCGAACTCGGGCGCCAGGCCCTGCTGCTGCGGATCGCCGTGATGCGTGGAGTCGTCCCGCCGGGAGTGGGCCACGTCGATGCCACCGACGAACGCCACGTCGCGCGTTGCGTCATCACGGTGCCGGATGACGACGAACTTCTGGTGGTGGGCACCGCCACGGCGCACGCGCATGTCGAGCAGCACCTCCGCGTGCTCGTCGTCCTCGTCGGCTAGCTCCTCGGCCACCTTGCGGTTGTCCTCGGCGGAGAAGTCCATCTGCTCCGTGTGTGAGCGCCAGACGAGAGCGCGCACCTGCACGCGACGGTTCTCGGCGCGGTCGAGGACCTTGATGATCGCGCTGGCGGGGTCGTCCGTGAGCAGCTGGTCGCCGTCGATGCGCCAGCCGGCGTACATGATGACGTCGCCCGCGGTCGTCGCCTCGAGGACTCGGTACAGCTCCGCGAAGTACGTGGCGCCATCCACGAGCGGAGTGACGACGTTGCCCGTCGACCAGGCCGTCTCGCCGGGGTGTGCGTCGTCGATGCGCGTGTGGGCGTTGTCGCGCTCGGTCGAGGTCAGGAGCCAACGGCTCACATCAGGATTCACGCGTTGATCTCACCATGCGCTCGACGGCCTCCGTGACGATCCCCGGAGAAGTCGCGAGGTTGAACCGCACGAACCCGCGCCCCGCGTCGCCGAAGGACAACCCGGGCGAGAGTGCGACCCGGCCCCGCTCCCGCAGGACTGCGGCCGGATCGTCACCCCACCCGAGCGCCCGGCAGTCGAGCCAGGCCAAGTAGGTCGCGGCCGGGGCGGCATACCCGATCTGCGGCAGGTCCTGCGCGAGAAGGCGACCCAGCAGCGCGCGGTTGGCGTCGATCTCCGCAGTGACCCGGGCAAGCCACTCGCGCCCGTCGGTCCACGCCGCCACCGCTGCGATCTGACCGAGGTGGCTGGCGCCGTGAGTGTGGACCTCGTGGAGCGTCAGGTCATCACGGGCCTCGGCACCGGTCACCGTCACGGCCGCCTTGAGGCCAGCGAGGTTCCAGGCCTTCGACGCGGACATGAGACTCACGCCGCGCTCACCGCCGGGCACGGACACGAACGGCGTGAAGGCCCCCTCGTGGACGATCGGGGCGTGGATCTCATCGGCGATCACCACGACCCCGTGTCGGTTGGCGATCTCGGCGAGAGCCTCGAGCTCGGCCGCAGTGTGGACGGTGCCCGTGGGGTTCTGCGGGTTGCACAGCAGGTATGCCGCCCGCTCACCTCCCGCGGTCACCTCACCGAACGTCCGGTCAAGGACCGCGAGGTCCAGGCGGTGTTCCGCGTCCAGGGCAGCGTCCACGACGCGCCGCCCGGTCATGTCGATGAAGTCGAAGAAGGCGTTGTAGACGGGGGGCGAGACCACGACCGGCCCTCCGGGATCGGTGACCAGGCGGACGAGTTCGCTCAGCCCGACCATGACGTCCGTGACGGGAGTGACCCGCGAGGGTTCGATGGTCCACGACCAGGTCTGGGCGGCATACGCAACGGCCGCGTCGACGAAATCGTGACCGAGCGGATAGCCCGTGTCTCCGCGACGCAGCGCTGCGCTCACGGCCTCCACGACGGGTTCGCAAGGTGCAGCGTCCATCTCTGCCACCCACAGCGGAAGGACGTCCGGTGGGTGGTGACCCCACTTCACCCCCGTGCGCTTCGAGCGCCAGCCTGCGGCATCGCCATCGAGGATGCGGGAAGTCATGAACCGACTCTAGACAGGAGCACATAGGCTGCTGCCATGACTGCCGGTGAGAGCGTTCGGGGGACCGACAGCGACCCCGTCGACCGCGTCCTCACGCTGCCCAATGCCCTGTCGGCCCTGCGGCTGGTCGGCGTCCCCGCATTCATCTGGGCGATCGCGACCGAACACGACGCGATCGCGCTCATCCTCCTCGTGCTGTCGGGCATCACCGACTACCTCGACGGCAAGATTGCGCGCCACTACGGCCTGGTGTCGCGCGTCGGCCAGCTGCTCGATCCCATCGCGGATCGCCTCTACATCGTCACGACCCTCGTCGGTCTGGCGTGGCGCGACATCATCCCGTGGTGGCTCGTCATCGTGCTCTTCGCGCGCGAAGCGTTCATGGGTGTCGTCGTGCTCATCGCCAAGCGCCATGGCTGGACGGGTCTGCCGGTCCATTTCATCGGCAAGGCCGCGACCTTCAACCTGCTCTATGCCTTCCCAGCGCTGCTCATGGCCGACGGTGACGGCTGGCTCGCGGCCTTCATGCGGCCCGTGGGCTGGGGCTTTGCGTGGTGGGGCACGGTCCTCTATTGGGTTGCGGGGATCCTGTATGCCGTTCAGCTGCGTCAGCTCATCGCTCGCCGTGGTGCCCCATGAGTCCGCAGGTGACGACACCTCCGCGTCGACCGGACGCCTCGATGACGCTGATCACGTCGATGCTGGAGCGGCCACTCGACCCCGGATACGCGGCAGCAGCGGACCTGCGTGAGAAGGCCGGCCTGCCTCGTGCCACGGGTCTGCGCTCTCCTGCCCTGATCATCTTTGCCCTCATCATCGGCACCCTTGTCGGAATAGCTGCCATCCAGTTGCGCGGGGGAGACACCACCAAGCAGCGCACGAGGACCAGCCTCATCGACCGCATCGAGAAGCAGCAGGAAGTCGCTGACGCACGTGCGGTCCAGGCCAGTGCCCTGCGTGCCCAGATCTCCGGCCTGGACGCCGAGACCCTGCGCGATGTCAGCGAGGAGCTCGCGCAGAGCGTCGAGCGGTTGTCCCTCGTGGCCGGTGCCGTGCCGGTGCGCGGTCCCGGCTTCGTCGTCACCCTGGATGACGCCCCGCGGGCTGACAGCGACGGAAACAACTTCGAACCGCGCGCCAACACCGAGGATGCTGACGGCACGGTCTTCGCCCGCGACCTGCAGATCCTCACCAACAGCCTCTGGGAGGCCGGCGCCGAAGCGGTGTCGGTCAACGGCCAACGTCTGACGTCGACGGCGTCCATCCGGTTTGCCGGCCAGGCGATCCTCGTCGACTACCGGCCGCTCAAGCGTCCCTATGTCGTGACGGCCATCGGAGACCCCGGCAAGATGCCGGCCACCTTTGCCGATGGCAACGGCGGCACCTACCTGTCGACGCTCAAGAGCTCGTTCGGCATCCGGGTCGAAACGGCGGTCCGCAAAGAGGTCACGATTCCGGCCTCGGCAACGCTGGGGACCCGGGTGGCCCAGCCCGCCGATAAGGTCAAGGACGCAGCAACGCCCTCACCCGAAGGAGACTCGTCGTGATCCCCGCACTGGGACTGGTCTTCGGCATCGTCGCCGGTGTCCTCCTGCAGCCCGAGGTTCCCCTGTGGCTGCAGCCCTACCTGCCCATCGCCGTCATCGCGGCACTCGACGCCGTCTTCGGCGCTGTCCGGGCCGTGCTCGACGGGATCTTCAACGACAAGGTCTTCGTGATCTCGTTCCTGTCCAACGTCGTCGTCGCTGCGTTCATCGTCTTCCTCGGTGACCAGCTCGGTGTGGGCAGTCAGCTCTCGACCGGCGTCGTCGTCGTTCTCGGGGTGCGGATCTTCTCCAACGTGGCCTCGATCCGCCGCCACCTCTTCAACGCGTGATCGGCTCGGCATGACGGACCAGGACCCGACAGCGGACGAGACGCAGCCCGTGAAGGCTGTCTCGGACGACAAGGCTGCCTCCACCACCGCTGCGCAGCAGGACGCTTCGCGCAAGGCCTGGCACCGGCTGGGACTGGCGGGCCGACCTCGCCTCACCAAGGCCAATGTCCTGGCCACGGTGCTCGCTCTCGGACTCGGGTTCGCGATCGCCGCCCAGGTGCACCAGACCTCGATCGAGGGTCTCGAGAACCTGCGCGCCGACGAGCTGATCCGCATCCTCGACACCGTCGACCAGGACGGCAACCGCCTGGCCCAGGAGATCCAGACGCTCCAGCTCTCACGCGACCGACTGCAGAGCAGCACCACCAGCCTCACCGAGGCACAGCGGGCCGCCCAGCAGCGACTCGACTCGCTGGCGATCATGGCCGGCACCGCCCCGGCCCGCGGTCCCGGCATCGTCCTCACGATCCGCGACCCTGCCCACGGAGTCACGGCGCCCTTGTTGCTGGACACGTTGCAGGAGCTGCGGGACGCCGGTGCCGAGGCCATCGAGATCAACAACGTGCGCGTCGTGGCCAACACGTACTTCACCGATGGTGAAGGTGGCATCTCGATCTCCGGCACGCCTGTGAGCGCGCCCTACATCGTCACCGCCATCGGTGACGGCTCCACTCTGGCGTCTGCCATGGAGATTCCCGGAGGTGTCACCGAGACGGTTCGCACCGTCAAGGGCGAGGCTGGAGTGGAGACCAAGGACGAGGTCACGGTGTCCGCGTTGCAGTCCGTTTCCGAGCCTCAGTACGCTCGACCCGTACCCAGTCCCAAGACGTCCTGACCGGACCTGAAGGAGCTTTCCCGATGAGCGACCTCGAGTACCCGAGCGACCTGCGCTACACCGCCGAGCACGAGTGGGTGCGCGCATCCGAGGACGGCGCCGTCCGGATCGGCATCACCTCCTTTGCCCAGGACGCCCTCGGTGACGTGGTGTACGTCAGCCTTCCCGCTGTCGGCGACACGGTGGCTGTGGGTGACGCCTGTGGGGAGGTCGAGTCGACCAAGTCGGTCAGCGACCTGTACGCGCCGCTCGCCGGTGAGGTCACGGCTGTGAACGCCGCTCTCGACGCGTCTCCCGAGCTCGTGAACTCCGACCCCTACGGCGAGGGCTGGATGTACGAGCTCAAGCCGAGCGACTCCGCAGCGGTCGAGGGCCTGCTCGATCTCGAGGCCTATCAGCAACAGCTCAGCTGATTCGCAGGTCCGCCCACGGCCAATGTCCTGTTCATCCCTTGAGTGGTCATCTAGGGTGAGTGCTTCAGACGAGAGCCGCGTTGAACGACACCCGCACACGAGGAGCCGCACAGATGAGTGACGACAGTCGCGAGACCCCCGAGCGCGAGCCGGAGGCGACGCCCCCGTCGGTTCCCGAACGTGCACCGGAGTCGTCGACGACGATGCGCTTCCAGGCGGTGGAAGGACTCGAGAAGTCCGACATCGTCCATGAGAGCGAGCATGTCCTCACTCGCGCCGACCAGGCCACCGTCGAGGCGCTTCGCCCCGGCACCGCCCTGCTCGTCGTGCTGCGTGGACCCAACACCGGGGCCAGGTTCCTGCTCGATGACGACGTGGTGTCCTCCGGGCGCCACCCCGACAGCGACATCTTCCTGGACGACGTGACGGTGTCGAGGCAGCACGCGACCTTCGAGCGAGTGCAGGACCAGTTCGTCGTCAAGGACGTCGGCTCGCTCAACGGGACCTACGTCAACCGCGAGCGGATCGACGAGTCGGTGCTCCAGACTGGCGACGAGGTGCAGATCGGTAAGTACCGCCTCGTCTTCTATGCCGCCAAGCAGGCCTGAGCGGCCACTGACCATCGGGAAGGTCCTCGACGCCCTGCGTGAGGAGTTTCCCGAGGTCAGCATCTCCAAGCTCAGGTTCCTCGAGGTCGAGGGCCTGGTCGAGCCCGCCCGGACGGCAGCGGGCTATCGCACGTACTCCTCGTCCGACGTCGAGCGCCTGCGCTACGTCCTGCGCGCCCAACGAGACCGGTTCTGGCCGCTCAAGGTCATCCGCGAGTCGCTCGATGCGCTCGACCGCGGCCTGCAGCCGGCCGCAGACGATGATGCTCGACCGCGTCCGCCCGGTCCCGAGGTTGACCCCGATGTGCCCGATGCCGAGAGCCTGGTGCCGGGGCGAGCGGTTCGGCTGACCCGCGACGAGCTGACGGCCGCCACCGGACTCGATCCGGCGACCATCGCGTCGCTCGAGGGTTTCGGCGTTCTGCGTGCCGATGACGAGGGCCATTTCTCGGGCGCCGACCTGCAGGCCGCGCACGCGGCCGCCGGCCTCGCGGCATACGGAATCGAAGCCCGTCACCTGCGTGCGTTCCGCACCGCGGCCGATCGTGAAGTCGGCCTCGTCGAGCAGGCCATGAGCACCCGACGAAGCGGCGGGCGGGCCCAGGACCAGGCCAATGTGGCGCGACTGTGCCTCCAGTTGCACGCCGCGCTGGTCAAGGGTGGTCTGGCCCGACCCTGACGACGTACGGTGGAACGGTGAAGTCACTGGACGTCCTCGGGGTTCGCGTCGAGATGCCGACGAATCAGCCCATCGTTCTGCTCCGCGAGCGGGACGGTAGTCGCTACCTGCCCATCTGGGTGGGTGCCGCCGAGGCTGCCGCGATCGCCTACGCCCAACAGGGCGTGGTGCCGCCGCGACCGCTCACTCACGACCTCATCAAGAACCTCCTCGACGACCTGGGACACACGCTTGTCCGGGTGCGCATCACGAGCCTCGAGGACGGCGTCTTCCACGCCGAGCTCGACATCGACGGAGGTGCCGACGGGGGAGGGCAGAGCATCGACTCCCGCTCCTCGGACGCCATCGCCCTGGCCCTGCGCTTCGGCGTCGACATCGTCACGACCGAGGATCTCCTCGACCGGGCCGGCGTCGCCATGGCGGAGGAGGAGCAGGAGGAGAACGAGGTCGAGAAGTTCAAGGAGTTCCTTGACCACGTGTCCGCCGACGACTTCGACACCGGAGACCAACCCTCCAGTTGACGGTGAGTGTTACTGATGTTACTCACGACACGCATGAGGTTAGGGTCCAGTGGTAGTTGACCCCGGGTGTTCCGCGCCATACCGTCACCTCAGAGAACGACGTCCATGTAGTTACATCGCACCGTGTTGCAGCAGGAGGTTGGCGTGAACGCCATCGAAGAACACCCCAAGGCTCATGTGCCCGTCGCGGCGCAGGGTCTGCTGTTCACGGACGACCTGCCCGACCTCGACGAGGAGACCGGCTACCGCGGCCCGACCGCGTGCAAGGCCGCCGGCATCACCTACCGCCAGCTCGACTACTGGGCGCGCACGGCGCTTGTCGAGCCCTCCGTGCGCGGCGCCGCTGGCTCGGGTTCGCAGCGCCTCTACGGCTTCCGCGACATCCTCGCCCTCAAGATCGTCAAGCGACTGCTCGACACCGGCGTCTCGCTGCAGCAGATCCGCGGTGCCGTCCAGGTGCTGCGTGACCACGGTGTGGACGACCTCGCCCAGATCACCCTCATGAGCGACGGCGCCTCGGTCTACGAGTGCACCTCGAACGAAGAGGTCATCGACCTCCTCCAGGGCGGCCAGGGCGTGTTCGGCATCGCCGTCGGCAAGGTCTGGCGCGAGGTCGAGGGCGACCTGTCGCACCTGCCCAGTGAGCGTCTGTCCGACGAGACCCCTGCGGCGCACCCCGATGACGAGCTCAGTGCCCGTCGGGCCGCGCGACTCGCCTGACACCCAACCCTTTCGCATGACGGCGCGTGCCCTTCGGGGTGCGCGCCGTTTGTTACGCTGACGGCGCCGCAAACACCGTGCGGGAGAGTCCCCGGTCCGAAGTGGAGCCGGGGCGCCGAAGGGGCAAACTCCCCGGAACCTCTCAGGCGCAAAGGACTGCACGGATCAGGCACCTCTGAGACGGCTCATGCCGCGACAGAAGGGGAGGCCCGTGCCCGCCCGTGTGCCAGGAGCCTCACCTTCATGACCGACACCACGATCCACGCCAGCGACCTGCCCGCCTTCGCCGAGCGCCACATCGGCCCGAGCGAGGCCGAGGTCGCGCAGATGCTCGCCGCGATCGGCCGAGCCAGCCTTGACGAGCTCACCGCGACGGCCGTGCCAGACGCCATCCGCGCGACCCAGGCCATGGACATCGTCCCGGCCGAGTCCGAGCTCGCCGTCGTCAAGGAACTGCGCGGCCTCGCGGCCCGCAACCAGGTGCTCACCTCGATGATCGGCCTGGGTTACTACGGCACCATCACGCCGGCCGTGATTCAGCGCAACGTCCTGGAAAACCCTGCCTGGTACACGGCGTACACGCCCTACCAGCCCGAGATCTCGCAGGGCCGGCTCGAGGCGCTCCTCAACTTCCAGACCGTCGTCGGAGACCTCACCGGGCTGAGCACCGCTGGTGCCTCGCTCCTTGATGAGTCCACGGCTGCCGCCGAAGCCATGACTCTCATGCGCCGCTCGAGCAAGGCCGCTGCCGACTCGGTGCTGCTCGTGGACGAGGCGACGTTCCCGCAGACCCTCGCGGTCATGCGCACTCGCGCCCTCCCGCTCCGTATCGAGATCGTCGTGGCCGACCTGTCGTCGGTCACCACACGCGAAGCCCTCGCCGAGGCCGCCGGTGGCCGCGAGGTCTTCGGGGTCCTCGTGCAGTACCCCGACCTCCATGGTCGTCTGCGCAACCACCATGCCCTTGCCGAGGCAGCACACGCGGCCGGCGCCCTCGTGACCGCCGCCGCCGACCTCATGGCGCTCACTCTGGCCACGGCGCCCGGGGAGTGGGGCGCCGACATCGCGGTGGGAACGACGCAGCGTTTCGGTGTGCCGATGGGCTTCGGTGGCCCGCACGCCGGCTACATGTCCGTGCGCGCCGGACTTGAGCGGACCCTGCCCGGCCGCCTCGTCGGGGTGTCCGTCGACGTCACGGGAGCACCGGCATACCGGCTTGCACTCCAGACGCGTGAGCAGCACATCCGCCGTGAGAAGGCCACGTCCAATATCTGTACGGCGCAGGTGCTCCTTGCCGTGATGGCCAGCATGTATGCCGTTTACCACGGCCCCCGTGGTCTGCGTGCGATCGCGCTCGGCATCCACGCCCACGCGACGACCCTCGCGAAGGCGCTTCGCGCCGGAGGTGTGGAGGTGGACGGCGAGGATGGCTTCGACACGCTGTCGATCCGCGTGCCGGGTCGCGCCGACGAGATCGTCGCAGCGGCACGGGCGGAGGACACCAACCTCTGGCGCCACGACGCCGACACCGTGCTGCTCTCGGTCGATGAGACGACCGGCCTGGACGACCTCGAGAAGGTGTGTCGCGCCTTCGGGGTCGACGCACCGACCAGCGTAGTGATCGCGCAGCCGACGTGGGACGACGCGCTCGTGCGCACGTCCGACTACCTCACGCACCCGGTCTTCACGAGCCACCACAGCGAGACCTCGATGCTGCGCTACCTGCGCCGGCTCTCGGATCGCGACTTTGCTCTCGACCGCGGCATGATCCCGCTCGGCTCCTGCACGATGAAGCTCAACGCGACGACCGAGATGCTCGCCATCACCTGGCCCGAGTTCGCGAGCCTGCACCCCTTCGCTCCGCTCGACCAGACCGAGGGCATCCGCCACCTCATCGACGAGCTGTCGCAGTGGCTGTGCGACATCACCGGCTACGACGCGGTGTCACTCCAGCCCAACGCCGGATCCCAGGGTGAGTTCGCAGGACTCCTTGCCATCGCGGCATACCACCGCTCCCAGGGTCAGGGCGAGCGCACCGTCTGCCTCATCCCCGCCAGCGCCCACGGCACCAACGCGGCCAGTGCCGTCATGGCCGGCATGAAGGTCGTCGTCGTCAAGACCGACGTCATCACGGGCAACGTGGACATGGACGACCTCAAGGTCAAGGTCGAGGAGCACCGCGACGACCTTGCGGCGATCATGGTGACCTACCCGTCCACCCATGGCGTCTTCGAGGACACCATCACCGACCTGTGTGCGATGGTGCACGACGCCGGTGGCCAGGTCTACGTCGACGGGGCCAACCTCAACGCCCTGGTTGGTCTCGCTCAGCCGGGTCGGTTCGGTGCCGACGTGTCGCACCTCAACCTGCACAAGACGTTCTGCATCCCGCACGGTGGCGGCGGCCCGGGCGTCGGCCCGGTCGCGTGCCGTGAGCACCTCGCACCGTTCCTGCCCAACCACCCGCTCGACCCGAAGGCTGGTCCGGAGACCGGCGTCGGCCCGATCTCCGGCGCGCCCTATGGATCGGCGGGCATCCTGCCGATCTCCTGGGCCTACGTTCGCCTCATGGGTGCGGCGGGTCTGAGCCGCGCGACCGAGGTCGCCGTCCTCAACGCCAACTACGTCGCGGCTCGGCTGCGCGATCACTACCCGGTGCTGTACTCCGGCGAGGGCGGTCTCGTGGCCCACGAGTGCATCCTCGACGTGCGTCCGCTCACCAAGGAGACGGGCGTGAGCGTCGACGACATCGCCAAGCGCCTCATCGACTACGGCTTCCACGCGCCGACGATGTCGTTCCCCGTCGCGGGCACGCTCATGGTCGAGCCCACCGAGAGCGAGGACAAGCTCGAGCTCGATCGCTTCTGCGACGCGATGATCGCGATCCGCGAGGAGATTGACGCCGTTGGCGCCGCGGGCAACGCGGCCACGAGTGTTCTGCGCGGCGCACCGCACACCGCGATCTCACTCGCAGGGGACTGGGACGTCGACTACACGCGCCAAGAGGCGGCGTTCCCGCAGGGCGTTGACCCGCTGGCGAAGTACTGGCCGCCCGTGCGTCGCATCGACGGCGCCTACGGCGACCGTCACCTCGTCTGCTCGTGCCCGCCTCCCGAGGCCTTCGAGGACTGATCCCCGACCCATCAGCAGGTCAAGGGGAGAGAACTCGCCGTCGCCGAGGTTCCGGAGACGGCGAGTTCTCTCCCCTCGACTGGCTGGAGCTCGACTGGAGGGTCGTCAGGCTGCGCTCTCTGCGCCCGGGGTGGAGACGTCGACGGTGCTGCCGTTGGCGGTCTTGCGGACGACCAACTGACTGGTGATGCGGCTACGGAGCTCGCCCACGTGCGAGACGACGCCGACCGCGCGACCACCCTCTCGCAGGGAGTCAAGAACCGAGATGACCTGCTCGAGGCTCTCGTCGTCGAGCGTCCCAAAGCCTTCGTCGACGAACAGGGTGCCGAGGTCGAAGCCGCCGGACTCCTCGCGGACGGCATCGGCCAGACCAAGGGCGAGGGCGAGGGAAGCCATGAACGCTTCGCCGCCAGACAGGGTCGAGGTCTCGCGGCTGACACCCGTCCACTGGTCGAGGACTCGCAGCCCCAGCCCCGAGCGCGCCCCACGAGCCGCGAGCCGGTCGGTGTGCTCGAGGGTGTAGCGGCCATCGCCCATGATGCGCAGCCGCTCGTTGGCGAGCCGGGCAACCGTGTCGAGCCGGGCAGCCAGGACGAAGGACGTGAGCCGCATCCGCAGGGTGTTGTTGAGGCCGCCTCCGGTGAAGGTGTCGGCCAGCTCCTTGATCCGGTGGTGGTGCATCAACGCGGGACCCGCCGCGTCGAGCCCGGCGACGAGCCTCGACCGCACGGCGGTGAAGGAGCGTCGGGCGGCACTGGCCTCGGTCTGCGCGGACTGCGCCGTGAGCAGGGCCGAACGAGCCTGCTGCGCGGCCGAGGTCAGCTCTGCGAGATCAGGTGCGGGTGCGGACTCTGCCGCGATGACGTCGGCGTCCCCGAGGACAGCCGTCGCCGAGGCGCGGGCCCGATCGTGGTCGTGCAGGCGGTCGCGAAGCCGATCCAGGGCGGCCGGTGCCACCATGGCGGCCGACGCCTCGTCCAAGGAGGCAAAGCCTGCCTCGACCGCCGCAGCCAGGCCGACCTCAGTCGCCGAGGTGAAGCGGGCCAGGGTCTCGTCGCTGCGTCGAAGGGCCTCGTCCCAGGTCTGCGCCACGGTGGTCAGCCGCTGATGCGCTTGGACGAGGGTGTGGATGGCCGGGACCGCATCGCCCGCAACGGAGGTTCGCGTGTTCGTCGCGGCGCGACCAGCGAGGGTGCCCTCGCTGGCAGACAGGCAGGGGCATTCCGAGTGGGCCTCGAGGAGAGCGTGCGCCGCGGCAGCGTCGGCGGCTTCGGCCTGCTGGGCCTGCTCGGCCATCGTCGTGGCCCTGGCCAGGGCTTGCTGCGCCGTCGTGACCGCGGCATCGAGGCGTTGCACCTCGGTGCGTGCGGTCGCGAGGACCTTCTCGCTCGCAGCACGTTTGTCGGCGCGTGCCCGGACGGTGCTGCGCCGGCGCTCGGCGCTCTCGACCTCGACCGCAAGACCAGCGAGGTCGAGATCTCGTGCAGCGTCGACGTCGAGCACCTTCAGGGCCTCGGTGAGCAGCGCCTGCGCGCTGGCAGCAGCCGCTTCTGACTGCTGGTGGGCTCGGCTCAGGGCGGCGTGCTGCAGGCGTGCGTCGTCGAGCGCGGACGGGCCGACTCGATCGCCTTCCCGGGCGGGAGCCGGGTGCTCGTGAGCTCCGCAGACGGGGCAGGACTGTCCGTCGACCAGGCTCTCGGCGAGCTCTGCGGCCATCTGTGACAGACGCCGAGCCACGATGTCCTGCTCGTGGTCGCGAGCATCCTGGGCGGCACTGCGTGCGTCAGCCGCGTGAGCGACGAGTCGCGTCACGGTGAGTTCGTCCTCGACGACCCGTCGGGCCAGCCGAAGGCGGTCGCAAGCCACCTCCGCTGTGCCCTCCACCCCGTCGCGGGAGGCCTCGGCCTCGAGGGCGTCAGCCAGCGCGACCTCGGCCCCTGAAACTCGGGCAGCAACTGCGGCACGGTCGGCGTCGGCTGTCTCGAGGATCGCCGTTGCGGCAGTGATGGCGTCGAGGTGGCCCCGGGCCAGACTGGCCCGGTCTGCGCGCGACGCCTCGAGTCGGACGAGCTCACGCAACGTGTCGTCGTGGACGCGGAGATCGTCGAGCAGGGTCGTCGGGTCGCAAGCATCAGGAGCCATCGTGCGGGCCCTCGCAGAGGCAGCGCCCACGGCGGCCCTGGCGCGCTCGAGCTCTGAAGCCTCACGGGAGATCGCTGCGACATGGCCGCGCACGGAGGCGGCACGACTGGCCGCGTCGTGGGTGAGGCGGGCAGCCGAGATGTCTTCCTGAACCGCATCGAGGTCAGCGATGGTGGTGCGAGCGACTCTCGCCCGGTCCCGCAGTGCCATGACGCCCCGGGCGCGCTCGGCATCCGTGGCAGCAGCGCTCTCGGCAGCGACCGCGGCGTCGAGCGCCACCATCGCCTCGGACACGTGCGCGTCGAGGTCGATTCCCGTGGCATCGAGGAGGGCGCGGATGGCGTCAGGCGAGGCGGGGTCGAGGGCTGGCCGACCATCGAGGGTCCGCTCGTCGACCGCCGGCGCCTCGCCGTCGTCGAAGGACTCCTGGGCCAGACCGCTTGCGGCGACCACGTCGGCCAGGCGGGCCAGGTCGGTGTCGATGCCGCTGCGCAGGCTGCTGACGGTGGCCTCGCTGGCCCGGCGCTCGTCGACCAGCCACTCCTCGACGTCGGCGAAACGGGTGATGTCGAAGAGCTTCTCGAGGAGCGCGCGACGGTCATCGTCCTTGGCCGTGAGGAACGCGGCGAACTCGCCCTGGGGGAGCATCGCCACCTTGGCGAACTGTTCCTTGCCCATGCCCAGCACGTCGTTGAGGACCTCGGCGGCTTCGTCGTTGCGGGTCGAGACCACGGTCCACGTGCTGCTCCGCAGCTCGGACAGCGTCACCGTGGCCGGCGCCTCGATCGTGCCAGTGCCGCGCTTCTTGGGTCGGGCGTGTGCTGGGGATCGGTGGATCCTGAATCGTCGTGTGCCACAGGTGAACTCGAGCTCCACCGATGGTGTCGCGGTCGGGGCGGCGTGGTCGCTGACGATGCCGCGCTTGTCGCGCAGGCCCGGCACGTCGGCGAAGAGGGCGAAGCAGATCGCATCGAGCAGGCTGGTCTTGCCGGCGCCCGTGGGTCCGTGGATGAGAAAGAGCCCGGCCGCGGTCAGCGCGTCGAAGTCGACTGCGATCTCGTCAGGAAAGGGCCCGAAGGCGGTGGCTGTGAGGTGGTGGATCCTCATGCCGCCCCCGAGCTCCGTCGGCCGGCGAGGCCACCCTCGCCGTCGCCTGCCGATCGACGCAGCCGTGCGCCTTCGACGGCTTTGCCGAGCAGGTCACGCTCGGCCTCGTCGGCACCGTGGCCACCCCGGACATGGGTGAGGAAGTCGCAGCAGACGTCGAGATCGGAGCGCTCGGTGAGCGACGCGGCATACGCACTCATCGTGGTGACCGAACCGGAAGGTGCGAAGCGCAGGTCGAGCGTGTGGGGGAAACGGGCGCGCAAACGCTCCATCGCGCCCAGAGGGCGGATCGGGTCGGTGAGCGTCACCTGACACCACGCCGACTCGGCAGCGGTGTGGGCGCGGTCCTCGAGCAGCTCGTCCAGGGTGCCGCGCAGCAGCATGAGGGGACGCTCGACGGGCGCCTCGACGAACCGCGTGACGGGTTCCTTGCCCCCGAGGTCGACGAGCCACGAACCCTTGGTGTGGCTCGCCTCGCTGAACGACATCGCCACCGGCGAACCCGAGTAGCGCACGGTCTCGGACACCTGCTGACGACCGTGGAGGTGGCCCAGCGCGGCGTAGTCGACCCCGGCGAAGACCTCGGGCGGCACGGCCGCGACTCCACCCACGGAGATGTCGCGTTCGGAGTCGCTCGTGGCGCCACCCGTGACGAACGCGTGAGCCATGACGACCGACCGACTCTGGGCGCCCGCATCGAGTGAGGTCCGGACCCGACCCATGGCAGCGCGCAACGCACCGGCATGCGTGCGTTCGGTCGAGCCCAGAGGACCTGCCGCCAACGATGGCTCGAGGTAGGGGAGTGGGTGGACAGCGACGTCGCCGATGACCACGGGCCGCCCGATGTCCTCGATGCTCGTGCGGATGTGCAGCCCCGAGCGCTCGAGGAGCCGTGAGGCGAAACCCAGCCGGATCGCCGAGTCGTGGTTGCCACTCGACAGCACGACCGTGGCGCCAGCGTCGATGAGACGCTCGACCGTGTCGGACAGCATCGCCACGGTGTCCGGCGCGGGCAGCGCCCGGTCGTAGACGTCGCCCGAGACGAGCACCGCATCGACCGACTCGGAGCGCACGACCTCGACGAGATGATCCAGGAAAGCCGACTGGGCGCCCTGCAGCCCCACCTGGTGGAACGCCCGTCCCAGGTGCCAGTCGGAGGTGTGGATCATGCGCACATCTCGAAGGCTAGGTGGGGGCGCCGACAGCCCTCGTGACCGAAACGCGGATTCGGCCACGTTCCGCTCGCGCGCTGTGCTCGGATGGTGATTGAGTTGGCCCTTCGAGCCGACGTGCGGACAACAGATCGGGAGGTGATGGGCGTGGGTGCTGAGGTCAGCGCACAGAGCTACACACGCGAGGAGCGGCAGCGCTATCGCGAGAAGGTGCGTCAGAACCTCGACGTGTTCGAACGGATGCTCAACCAGCACTCGTTCGAGTTCGACCGACCCCTGACCGGCCTCGAGATCGAGCTCAACCTCGTCAACTCCGACTTCGACCCGCACTTCGCCAACGCCGAGGTGTTGCAGGCCATCGCCGATCCGGGCTACCAGACCGAGCTGGCCAAGTACAACATCGAGCTCAACGTCCTGCCGAGACCGCTCCCGGGCGACTCCGCCATCGAGCTCGAGCACGACCTGCGGGAGTCGCTCAACGCCGCCGACGCCAAGGCACGTGAGGTGGGCTCGAGGCTCGTCGCCATCGGCATCCTTCCGACGATCATGCCGGAGCACTACGAGGGGGAGTGGATCAGCGACAACAACCGCTACACCGCTCTCAACGACTCGATCTTCGTGGCTCGCGGCGAGGACATCTTCCTCGACATCACCGGTCCGCAGGGTGAACGGGTCTCGACGTACTGCGACTCCATCGCGCCGGAGTCCGCCTGCACCAGCGTGCAGCTGCACCTCCAGGTGTCGCCCTCCGACTTCGCCGACCACTGGAACGCCGCCCAGGCGGTCTCACCCGTGCAGGTCGCCCTGGCCGCGAACTCACCGTTCTTCTTCGGCAAGCGGCTGCACGCCGAGACGCGCATCGAGCTGTTCAAGCAGGCCACCGACACCCGGCCCATCGAGCTCAAGAACCAGGGAGTGCGTCCGCGCGTCTTCTTCGGCGAACGCTGGATCACCTCGATCTTCGACCTCTTCGAGGAGAACTCCCGCTACTTCCCCGCACTTCTCGCGGAGACGACCGACGAGGACCCCATGGCCAAGCTCGAGGCCGGTGAGGCACCCGACCTCGCCGAGCTCCGGCTCCACAACGGCACGGTCTATCGCTGGAACCGTCCGATCTACGACATCGTCAAGGGACGCCCACACCTGCGGGTCGAGAACCGCGTCCTGCCGGCCGGCCCGACCATCGCCGACACCTTGGCCAACGCCGCGTTCTACTACGGAGTGGTGCGCAAGCTGGCGTCGACGGAGCGCCCGGTCTGGACCAAGATGAGCTTCGCCGCGTGCGAGGAGAACTTCCACCGCGGTGCCCGTGACGGCATGGAGGCTCGTCTCTACTGGCCCGGATTCGGCGAGGTCGGCGCCGATGAGCTCGTCCTGCGGCACCTGCTCCCACTGGCGCACGAAGGTCTCGAGGAGTGGGGCGTCTCGCAGGCGGTGCGCGATCGCTTCCTCGGCATCATCGAGGCGCGGTGCCAGGCCGGGGTCAACGGAGCGACATGGCAGACCGACGCCGTTCGACGTTTCGAGGAGCGAGGTTCTGACCGTCGCACGGCGCTGCACCAGATGCTCGAGCTCTACACGGAGCACATGAGCACCAACGAGCCCGTGCACACGTGGCCGCTGCCCTGAGGATCAGCCCAGGCTGTTCCAGAGCTTGATGGCGGGCTGCTCGCGTTCGTACTCGAGCACGCTCACCGACCCGGCATCGAGCAACAGCTTGGCCGCGAACCGAGCCTGCTCACGCAGGAACGTCGTCGCGAGAACCCGAAGGGCGTGTCCGTGCCCGAACAGCAGGACGTCCCTCGTCGCCATCACGGGCAGGGCGCGCAGCAGCACTCGCGACATCCGGGCGGCGACTTCCTCGACGGTTTCGCCCGGAGTTGCACCAGGGACGACGCCGTTCTCAAAGACCGTCCAGTCGTAGCCGACCTCGGCCCGGATCTCCTTGGTCGTCCGGCCCTCGTAGGCGCCGTAGTCCCACTCGACGAGGTTGGGATCGATCTCGGGGGAGGGGAATCCGGCGATCTCGGCGGTGCGTCGGGCGCGTTGCATCGGCGACGCAAGGACGAGTCCGAAGTCGAAGCCCGAGAGTCGCTCGGCGAGGGTCGAGGCATCGGCCTCGCCCGCAGCGGTCAGCGGGATGTCGGTGGTGCCGGTGTGCTGACCGGACTCGCTCCACTCGGTCTTGCCGTGACGGACAAGGACGATGCGTCCTTCGGGGACTGCGGGTGCGCCGGTCATGAGCGCCACTCTGGCAGGATCGCCGTATGCCGCGCCACCTGGCTTTCCTTCGTGCCATCAACCTTGGTGCGCACCACAAGGTGCCCATGGCTGAGCTGCGGGAGCGCCTGACCGACGCCGGCTTCACTGACGTCGAGACGCACATCCAGACGGGCAACATCGCCCTCACCTCCACGATGCGCTCGGCCGCGAAGGTCGAGCTCGCGATCGAGGACCTGCTGCGGGAGTGGCGCGGGTTCGAGGTGCCGACGATCGTGCGGTCTCCCGCCGAGGTCCACACCTTGGCGCAGAAGATCGAGGCCATGGCGCCGCTCATCGACAGCAGCGCACGACGCTATGTCGCGTTCGCGAAGGGAGAGGTGAGCAAGGACGCCCAACGCGCGCTCACGGCATACGCCGACACTCCTGAACGTTCCCGTGTCGTGGGCCGAGACGTCCTCCTCGAGATCGACGGCAACTTCCACACCGCCCGACTCGCCGGCGCCAAGCTCGAACGGCTCGCCGGCACGCCCCTCACCGCGCGCGACATCAAGGTCGTGCGCGCCATCGACGAGAAATGGAGCACCACATGACCGAGTCGGCAGCACCGACCACGACCGCGCCAGAGACCGGTGGCACTGGCCCGGGACACCGCTCGGTCACGTTGACGCGCACCAGCCACGGGGAGTTCGACGTGACGAATGCGCGCGGCGGCACCATCCACATCGGGACGGGCGAGTCCGACGACTTCACGCCGGTCGAGCTCCTGCTCACCGCCATCGCCGGGTGCAGCGCCGTTGACGTCGACTTCATCACGGCCAAGCGCGCCGAGCCGACCGAGTTCACCGTCGTGAGTGAAGGCGTGAAGACCAAGAGTGCCGAGAAGGGCAATCACATGGAGGACCTCGAGGTGACCTTCCGGGTGCGCTTCCCCGAGGGCCCCGAGGGCGACAAGGCGCGCGAGATGCTGCCTCGCTCGATTGCCCAGTCGCGTGACCGCCTGTGCACGGTCTCGCGCACCGTGCAGCTCGGCACCCCGATCACGATGGTCGAGGACTGATCGATGGCCCGCTACCTGGACGTCCACCCGGTTGACCCGCAGCCGCGCTCGATCAAGCAGGCCGTCGACACGCTGCGCGAGGGCGGGCTGATCGCCTACCCGACCGACTCCGGCTATGCCCTGGGTGCTGCCCTCGGCAACCAGTCGGCCAAGGACCGCATCCGCGACATCCGCAAGCTGGACGACAAGCACCACTACACGCTGGTGTGCGCCGACTTCGCCCAGCTCGGACACTTCGTCCACGTCGACAACGCCGTGTTCCGTGCGGTCAAGGCGTCCACGCCCGGGCCCTACACGTTCATCCTCCCGGCGACCGGCGAGGTGCCGCGCCGGGTGCTGCACCCCAAGAAGAAGACCGTCGGGGTGCGCATCCCCGAGCACCCCGTCGTCCAGGCGTTGCTCGCCGAGCTGGGTGAGCCGATGCTGACGTCCACCCTGATCCTTCCGGGCGAGACCGAGCCGATGACCGACGGCTGGCAGGTCAAGGAAGAGCTCGACCACGTCGTCGACGTCGTCATCGACTCGGGGGAGTGCGGGACCGAGCCCACCACCGTCATCGACCTGTCCGGCGATGTCGCAGAGGTGCTCCGGGTGGGCGCTGGCGATCCGAGTCGCTTCGAGGGCTGAGTCGCGATGGGGGGACGTGATGCAGGGTCCGAGGCCGTGTTCTCGGACCTGGTCATGCAGTCGATCACGCGACACGGCGTGGCGCCGAGTCGTGGGTACGTCACGCTCGGGCACTACGACGCCCTGATCAGCCACTACCCGCCCGAACCGGAACGCGCCTTCGTCGTGCACTGGACCCGCTCGGAACGGGATGCTGCAGAGCTTTTCGATGAGCTCACGGCATACCTGCGCGAGTCCGGAGCGCGAAGCGCGGAGTGGTGGTTCCGTGACGACTCGACGCCCGACGGGCTCGAGGAGATCGTCCTGGCCAGGGGAGCGACGACGATCGAGGACCAGGTCTGTGTGGCGCGGGCCGTGGACGAGGGGCTTCCGGAGATCGCGCCGGGCGTTCGCGTCACCGTCGTGGACGACGCCGTGGGGCTCGACGCGATGGTCGACATCGGTGTCGAGGTGTTCGGGAGTCCCGTCCCCGCAGATCGCGACGAGCTCCTAGCCGAGGTGGTCGAGGACCTGGCGCGTGCTCGCGCAGCGTGGGTCGTCGGGTGGCTCGATGGTCAACCGGTCGGACGCGCGCGCGTCGGCTTCGAGTCGAACGTGGCGCCCCTCGTCGGGGCCGCGGTGCTGCCGTCGGGTCGGCGTCGCGGTGTGTATGCCGCCATGCTCGCGGCCCGCCTCGACCTCGCCGCGATGGCCCAGTGCCACACCGCTGTGAGCAAGGCGCGACGCACCCAGTCGCTGCCGATCCTGCTGCGCGAAGGATTCGTGCCGATCGGTCACGAGCGTGCCCACCTGCTCGAGATCCCCGGGTGATCGAACCCCGGACGTGCGTCACCCCCACCGCTACATGAGCCCCTGGACCGGTGGGGGTGACGACGGCTCGCTCGGGAGGAACCACGAGCGGGCGGGGCTGCCGGAGCGACGAACTCCCTGATCCTCGCTCCTGCAGCGTGACTGAGCCTAGGAACCCGGTGGTCAACGCAGGGTTCGGCCAGGGTCAAGAGTTGGTATGCCGGGTCAAGAGTTTGTGAGTGCGCGACGCGTTGTCGGGTCGCGAGTCTTGTCCCTGGCCGGGGCATCGCCATGGCTTGGGGATGGTGCTGGTCAAGTACCCGTGGGTGACGCGAGGATGAAGACGCGAACACGTCGCCGCCCAGCGATGCGCGAGCGATAGTTGCCGTAGCCCGGATAGAAGGTCGAGGCTGCGCGGAAGACTTCGTCGGCCTCTTCGGGGGTGGCCGCGCGCGCCACGACGGCTGCTGAGATGCCGCGGTAGGTCAGGGTTGCCCGCGGATTCGCCTCGAGGTTGAGGACCCACGCCGGCGTCAGCTCCTGACCGAAGTTGGTGCCGATGAGGGCCAGGTCGCCTCCGTGGGGCGTCGCGATGAGGTGGCTTGCCCGTGGCGTGCCGGATCGGCGACCCGTCGTCGTCAGGCTGAGGACGGCCAACCCACTGAGCAGGCTCGGCGCGCTGTGTCGGCCATGGGTGAGGCGACCGATGCCGGTATCGAGGTGACGAAGCGTGTGCGAGAACAGCCAGGCCCCGGGTCGAGAGCCGGCGAACCGGCGCACGCCCCGCTGCGCGACGTTGGCCTTGGCGTGGTGGTAGGCCAGATCCTGTGCCAGTCCCATATCGTTGACGATATGGCTGATCTGACCGAACCGTGCCCCAATTGCGGCCAGTTGATGCGCTGGGAGACCTCCCACGAACGGTGCGACGGGTGTGGCTACATCCGTCCGTGCTGCGAGGGCGCGCCTTGCCCGATTCCCTGAGCGGACGCCTGGCCGAACGACTGAGCCCGGCCCAGCGAGAGCGCGTGGGGGAGTGGTTGCCCGGGGCCGTGTTCGTCCGTGACCACAGCTGGGGCCTGACGGGAACGGTCGTTCTCGAAGCCGTCGTCGGCCCGGACAGGGTGATCATCAAGGCTGCCGACGAGAGTGACGGCCACCTCGCGCGAGAGCTGCGGGCACATCGTGAGTGGCTCGGGCCGTGGGTCGCAGCGGGCCGGGCACCGCAGCTGCTCCACGCGGATGGTGACGCGAGGGTGCTCGTCACGCAGTTCATCCCTGGCGAGCTGGTCGAGGGGAAGGCAGCCGAGCGCGAGATCGAGACCTATCGACAGGCGGGAGCGCTCCTGGCTGCACTCCACGGTCAGCTCGAGGTCGCCGACGAGGGCTACTGGAAGCAGGAACAGCTCGGCGCGCTGGGCTGGCTCGACAAGGAGCACCGCATCGACGCCGAGATCGAGACGCGACTGCGGAGCATCGTCGGGTCATGGCCCACACCGGTCAGCGTCCTCGTGCCGACCCACGGGGACTGGCAGCCACGCAACTGGGTGACCCACGAAGGGGTGGTGTCGGCCATCGACTTCGGACGCGCCGCCCTGCGACCGGCATACACCGATCTCTCACGGTTGTCGGCACAGCAGTTTCTCCGCGATCCACGACTGGAGGACGCCTTCCTCGAAGGCTATGGATCGGATCCGCGCGACCCCGAGGGCTGGCAGCGGCAACGGATCCGTGAGGCCATCGGAACGGCAGTGTGGGCTCACCAGGTGGGCGACGCCGACTTCGAGGCCCAGGGGCATCGCATGCTGGCTGCAGCACTCGCCGACGAAGGGAAGCTGGCATGACCATCCGGGGCGACGCCGCAGCAGCCGAACCGGTTGAGGTCAGTGCCTTGGCCATCAACGTCAACGTTCCAGAAGCGTTGCAGTGGAACGACTCTCGACGCGGCGAGGAGTTCATCCTCTCCACCCTCAACATCCGGCTGCTCCCTGACGGGCACGTCGCAGCGAAGGCCTATGGCCGACCCGTGGCCGGGGGAAGAGGTGGCTACACGTCCTTCCGAGTGCCGGACCGCCCCGAGCCGGTGGACCTCATCGACGCGGCGGCCACGCGCGCCAGTGAGCTGTGGGCGACTCACCAGGGGCTGCAGTGACTGCCATGGCGGGGGAGCCCGACCGCTACACCCACGGGCACGAGCGGGCGACTCTTGCCTCTCACGGCAAGCGCACGGCCGAGAACTCCTGTGGCTACCTCTTGCCCGTTCTCGAAGCGGGGATGCGCGTTCTCGATGTCGGTTGTGGTCCGGGCACGATCACCCTCGACCTGGCGGCCATCGTGGCGCCGGGTGAGGTCGTGGGGATCGAACCCGTCGAGGATCCTCTCGATGTCGCTCGCGAAGCGGCCACGCGTCGTGGGGACACCACGACGCGCTTCGAGCTCGCTGATGTGTACGCCCTGCCCCATGACGACGACTCGTTCGATGTCGTGCACGCCCATCAGGTCCTGCAGCACCTCACCGATCCGGTGCGTGCGCTGCACGAGATGGCGAGGGTGTGTCGACCGGGCGGCTGGATCGCTGTCCGGGATGCCGACTACGCCGCGATGTCCTGGTTCCCGGAGGTCCCTGAGCTCGAGGACTGGCGCTCCCTCTATCGGCAGGTGGCCCGAGGCAACGGCGCGGAGCCGGATGCTGCTCGACGCCTGCGCGGATGGGTGCAGGCTGCCGAACTCGACGATGTCCGGCTCACGACCAGTGTCTGGACCTACGCCGACGAACCGACCTGCCGTTGGTGGGGCGAGAGCCAGGCCGAGCGTGTCAGTGGGCCGATCTTTGCGGGGCAAGCTGCCGAACAGGGCGTCGACGCAGGCGAACTCGCTCGAATCGCGGAGGGGTGGCGGGCCTGGGGCTCTGCTCCTGACGCATGGTTCGCGATCCTGCATGGCGAAGTTCTGGCGCATCCGTGACGATCCGCCGGGCCACCATCGATGACCTTGACGCCATGCGCCGGGTCTGCCTGCTCACCGGCGACAGCGGAGCGGATGCGACGGGTCGTTGGTCCGACGACGGCCTCATCCCGGACGTCTACCTCGAGCCGTACCTTCGTTACCCCGATGGGCTCGCGTGGGTGGTGGATGTAGGCGCCGGCCCCATCGGGTACGTCATCGCTGTCGCCGACACCGCCGACTTCGTTGCATGGTGGAACCGCTCGTGGGTCGGTGAGTTCGTGACCCGACACGGTCGCACGACCGATCACGATGACGAGAAGTGGTTGTTCACAGGGGGAGTGCATCCGGACCTGATGCTCGCGTCCGCGGAGAACACGGGGTATGCCGCGCACCTGCACATCGATCTTCTCCCGCAGGCACAGGGCCGCGGCCTCGGCCGAGAGCTCTTGCGCACGCTGGGCAGGGAGCTGGACCATCGCGGCGTTCCCGGCGTCCACCTCAGGGTGGGTGAGGCCAATGTCGGCGCGGCGGCGTTCTATCGGCGGCTGGGGTTCGACTCACCGGAGCCCTACGTGATGACATCGCCGTCGTCGCGGCTTGCACGAGCCTGAACTGGCCGGCAGAGGCTGACTCGCGACCACACGCGGTGCCACGTGGCGCAAGGACTTCGACCTCAACTTCGCCCGGCTGTGACGGACGGTGCGATGGGAAGGTGGACCGTCACGGACAGTCCACCTTCATCCCTGGGGATCAGCGTCAACACCCCGTCGTGGGCTCGCACGATGCTCTGGACAATGGCCAGGCCGAGCCCGACGCCCGCGTGATCGCTGCGGATGCGCTGGCTGCCACGATGGAACGGCTCGACGATGGTGGACACCAGTTGCGGTGAGAGCCTGACGCCGGTGTTGTCCACCGTGAGGACGGCCTGTCCTGCCTCCACCCCGGTCATGACCCTGATGGTCCCTGCCTCAGCCAGGTTGTGGACGATCGCGTTGTGCACGAGGTTCGTCGTCATCTGCAGCAACAGGGCATGGGACCCGAGAGCGGGGGAGTAGATCGCCTCGGTCTCGATGTCGATGCCGCGTGCCTCGGCCATGGGCAGCAGGGTCTCGGTGGCCTCCTCTGCCATGAGGGACAGATCGACCCGTTCGCGTGTGAACGATCTCTGGTCGGCGCGGCTGAGAAGGAGCAGCGCTTCGGTGAGATCGATGGCCCGGGCGTTGACGAAGCGGAGACGCTCGACGAGTTCGCCGGCGTCCCGGTCAGGGTCGGTTCGTGCCACGTCGAGAAGGGTCTGGGTGATGGCCAGGGGAGTGCGCAGCTCATGTGAGGCATTCGCCGCGAATCTCTGCTGTTCGAGGATGTGCTCCTCGAGCCGGGCAAGCATCGTGTCGAAGGCGTCGGCGAGCTCTCGGAATTCGTCCTGACGACCTTCCAACTGGATCCGGTGGGAGAGGGAACCGTCGGCGGCCAGGCGGGTGGCTCGCGTGATGCGAGACAGGGGAGCCAGCATCTGGCCCGCAAGAATCCATCCACCCACGAGGCCCAGCACGAGCAGGGCGGCCATGGCCCACGCGGCTTTCGGCACGAAGGCGCGCTGGAGGTCTCCGCGATTGGGGATGAACCTGCCGGGCCCCGGTCCCAGGCTCGGTCCCGACGTCACGTCGGGCACGTATCGCAGCAGGAAGACCCACACGACAGCAAGGAGCAGGGCGCCCGCGACCATGAGGAAACCGGCGTAGCTGAGCGTGAGCTTGAGGCGAACAGTCATCCCGGGTTCCCTATCCACGGTCTGGCTGCTCCGATCGGGTGTCGGGGGCCGTGTCCATGCGGTAGCCGACACCGGCCACCGTGCTGATGATCCAGGGTTCGCCGAGGCGTTTGCGCAGTGCCGACACCGTGATGCGCACGGCGTTGGTGAAGGGATCAGCGTTCTCGTCCCACGCCCGTTCGAGGAGCTGCTCCGCGCTGACGACGCCGCCGTCGGCCGCGATGAGGACCTCGAGCACGGCGAACTGCTTCCGCGTCAACGCGACGTAGCGCCCGTCCCGAAAGACCTCACGGCGGAACGGGTCCAGACGGACACCGGCGAGCTCACTCACCGGCGGCCGACTGTGCCCGCGCCGACGATCCAGCGCCCTGAGACGGAGGACGAGCTCCTGGAGCTCGAAGGGCTTGGTGAGGTAGTCGTCGGCGCCGAGCTCGAAGCCCGATGTCTTGTCATCAAGGCGGTCAGCGGCCGTGAGCATGAGAATCGGTATGCCGCTTCCCGAGGCGACGATCTGCCTCGCGACGTCATCGCCAGAAGGTCCGGGGATGTCGCGGTCGAGGACCGCGATCTCGTAGGTGTTGATGCCGAGAAGCTCCAGGGCGGCGTCACCGTCGGCGGCGATGTCGGCGGCGATCGCCTCCAACCGGAGACCGTCGCGAATGGCTTCGGCCATGAGGGGCTCGTCCTCGACGATCAGCACACGCATGCCGTCGATGCTAGGGCTGTCGCGATATCGCAGACGTATGGAAAACGGCATACGCGGTGGCAACGACCCGCAACCTTGACTGACGTCGTGACCTACAGCAACGCAGTGCGGACCCTGAACACACGACGTCGGACGGAGTGGATCCAGGGCGGCGCCCTGCTGGCCGTCCTCACGGTGATGGTCGCGGTCGTCGGGCACGAGTGGCTCACGAACTCGTCCTCGACGTCGGCACCGCCACTGACTGTGTCAATTTCGGGGACCTCCGTGTCGGCGCCCAGCCCGCTCGCCTCACAGAGGGTGCAGCAGCCCGCAGGTCTTGGAGCCACAGGTGAAGTGCCCGAAGGCGTGACGGTCTTCACCGACGGGGTTCCGGCGGTGACCAACCTCGATCCCGAGCTGCTGGCTGCCCTGCGTCGAGCGGCGACCGCAGGCAAGGCCCACGGACATGAGTTCGTCGTCAACAGCGGCTGGCGCTCGCCGGACCACCAGGCACAGCTCCTGCGAGAGGCGATCTCGAAGTACGGCTCGGAGAGGGAGGCCGCTCGGTGGGTGGCCACGCCCGAGACCTCGGCCCACGTGGCGGGGGAGGCGGTGGACCTCGGGCCCGCCGCGTCGGCGGGGTGGCTGGCCAGAAACGGTGCTCGCCACGGGCTCTGCCAGATCTACCGGACCGAGCCGTGGCACTTCGAGCTGCGTCCGGACGCCGTCGATGACGGGTGTCCCAGGATGTATGCCGATCCGACGAAGGATCCGAGGATGCGGGGGTGAGTCACGGGCGCGTGTCGATGCCCGGCTAGCGGGTGTGCCTCCTCCAGACTTGCCTGCACATCGAACTTTCTCGGAGGGAATCATGCGGGCCGTTGGGCTGAGCGGGGCCTTGGCCATGGCCTTCGCCCTCCTGGGGACCCGCGTCGCGATCGGGTGGTTCACCAAACACGGTTTTGGCCAGCCGATCCGGGTCGATGGCCCCACGACCCACCACGTCAAGCGTGGGACGCCCACCATGGGCGGCGTCGTGATCGTCGTCGGTGCGACCGCGGCATACCTGATCGCGACGTTCCTGACGGGGGGTCGCCCGAGTGCCAGTGCGTGGCTGTTGCTGCTGTTGTTTGCCGGGTGCGCAGTCATCGGCTTCCTGGACGACTTCATCAAGGTGTATCGGCAGCACAACCAAGGGCTGCGCAGTGGCGCCAAGATGGCTGGCCAGACTTTCGTCGCGCTTGCGTTCGGGGTCCTGGCGACCCAGTTCTTCGCCGACGAGAGGGGAGTGACCCCGGCGTCCCAGTACATCTCCACGACGCACGACTGGGGGGTCAAGCTGCCCTTGGTCGTGGTCCTGCTCGTGATCTGGTTCGTCGTCACCGCGACCTCCAACGGCGCCAACCTCACGGACGGTGCTGACGGGCTGCTCACGGGCATCAGTGCCATGATCTTTGGCGCCTACGCACTCGTGAACATCTGGCAGAGCAACCAGTTGTGCGGGTCTTCTCGACCCTCGCTGGTGGAGGCTCAGTGCTACGAGGTGCGCGACCCCCTGGACCTTGCGGTCTTCGCGATCGCGATCTCCGGGGCGTGTGCAGGATTCCTGTGGTGGAACGCCAAGCCGGCGCGAATCATCATGGGCGACGTCGGTTCCCTGGCCATCGGGGGAGCCCTCGCTGGCTTCGCGATCATGTCCCGCACCGAGCTGCTCATGGCGGTGATCGCCGGCGTCTTCGTCCTCGAGACGATGTCCGTGATGATTCAGGTCGGCTACTTCAAGGTGACCAAGCGGCTCACCGGCGAAGGACGCCGAGTCTTCCGGATCGCTCCCATTCATCATCACTTCGAACATCTCGGTTGGGACGAGGTCAACGTCGTCATCCGCTTCTGGGTGATCGCCGGCGTCTTCGTCCTCGCAGGGCTGGGCCTGTTCTACACGGCCTGGCTCATCTGAGGTGCTCGTTCGTGCAACGTGCAGGGGGGGGCGTTCCTGGGCCCCAGCTCCACCCCTTCTTTGCCTCTACTTGACATAATGTTGATTATCGGCGTTACACGAAGGCGTTGGAGACACCCGCCCTGCTGCGGAGCGCTTCGGACCACGTACTAGCTTTTGCGCCCTTCCCTGGCAGGGTTATGGTGTTGGGGATTGATGTCAACGGGGGCACAGAGATGAGACAACTGACAGATCGACAGCGCGTGGTCCACCTCGCGCGCGCCAAGAAGCGCCTGCGGGATGCCCGGGCGATCCTCGCTCGGCTCGCAGAGGAAGACGCTGGAGACGAGGCGGGCGATGCGCGCTTGCTGCTCAAGCCGTTGGAACGGATGGACCTGAGTGCAGGCTCTGACGAGGTCAGGGTGGCGACGAGCATCGAGTTGTGACTGCGACCACTCCCTGTTTGCCTGCTCATGGCCCATGCAGCGTGGGACCATCCAAATTCCGTTGCGCCCGCGTTGGCCCGCTCCGTACCGTGAGTGAATGACCGCTCTGCTGCACGCTGTCCGGATCGACGCCCATGACGCACAGCGAGTCGCTCGGTTCTGGGGTGGCTTGCTCGGCTGGGACGTGATCGACGAGCCGGACGGTTCCGCCACGGTCAGCCCACAGGACGGCGCGACCTATCGCCTCACCGTTCAGCGGGCCGAGACCCCCAAGCCGGACCAGAACCGGATCCACTTCGACCTCACCAGCACATCGCAGGCGGCCATGGACGCCACCGTCGCTCGAGCCCTCGAACTGGGTGGCCAACACATCGACATCGGACAGACGCCTGACGACGGCCATGTCGTCCTCGCGGATCCCGAGGGCAACGAGCTCTGCGTCATCGAGCCCGGCAACAACTTCCTTGCCGACACCGGGGTCATCGGGGCGATCAACTGCGACGGGTCGCAGGCCGTCGGCTACTTCTGGAGCAAGGCGCTGGACTGGCCACTGGTGTGGGACCAGGACGAAGAAACAGCGATCCAGTCACCTGACGGCGGCTCCAAGATCACATGGAGCGGGCCACCGCTCATGCCCCGCAACGGTCGGGACCGACTGCACCTCGACCTGTCCGTCGCGAGCGGGACGGAGCTTGAGGCGGAGGCCCAACGGCTCGCCGCCCTGGGCGCCAGCCGCACCGACGACTCCACCGGAACACCGGGGTCAATGACCTTGGTCGACCCTGACGGCAATGAGTTCCAGCTGCTGGTTCGCGCCTGACTCCCCTGGGTACAAAAAGAGGAAGGCGCGCCTCACGCGTCCTTCCACTCCCAAGCTATAACGCACAGGGGGCCTTGCCGCAAGCGGCAGTTCGTGTCCAGAATTGACGGTCGTGGCCGGATGTTCTGGCCGATCGGAGCACTGAGTGAAGACCACGACCCCCCGCTTCTTCGACCTCCCCGAACGACTCTCCCCCAAGGCCGGTCCAGCGCTGATCGCCGCTGATGAGAGCCATTTTGGCGCCATCGCGTTCAGCCTGGAACAGACCATTCGCGAACTCTCGGAGCGGCTGACAGCTGCCCGCAAGGCGCCCGGCGGCAAGGGTCAGGCCGCGATGGATCGCGACCTGGAGATCCACCGCCTCACCGGTCGATTGCGCACCCTGAGCCGCTATGGCGTCGACCTCTGTCTGGGCCACATCGTTGCTGACGATGACTTCGAGCCCATCTACATCGGGCGCCTGGGCCTCACCGACGCCGAGGGTTCCCGGCTCCTCGTCGACTGGCGCTCCCCCGCCGGTGAAGCCTTCTTCGGCGCGACCCACGCGAACCCCATGGGCCTTGCCAGTCGGCGCCGCTACCGCTGGCAGAACGGTCGGGTCACGGACTACTGGGACGAGGTGTTCACGGCCCACGGCCTCGAGTCCAACGCCGCGCTCGATGACCAGTCGGCGTTCATTGCCAGCCTGGGCAACAACCGCTCCGAACGGATGCGCGACGTGCTCGGCACGATCCAGGCCGACCAGGACGCCATCGTGCGTGCGGGGTCCAAGGGGGCCCTCGTCGTCGACGGAGGTCCAGGCACGGGCAAGACGGTCGTCGCACTGCACCGGACGGCATACCTGCTGTATTCAGATCCGCGACTCGGCCACCGCAAGGGCGGGGTCCTCTTCGTTGGACCGCATCAGCCCTATCTGGCCTATGTCTCTGACGTCCTGCCCAGCCTCGGCGAGGAGGGAGTCCTGACGTGCACCATCCGTGACCTCGTACCCGAGGGCGTCAGTGCACCGATCGAGGCTGATGGCACCGTTGCTCGGCTGAAGTCGACGGCCGCCATGGTCTCGGCGATCGAGCCCGCAGTCACGCTCTATGAAGAGCCCCCTCGCGACGGCATGACGGTTGAAACGCACTGGGCGGAGGTCTGGCTCAGCCCCGAGGACTGGGCCCTGGCCTTCGACGCCGCCGCCCCCGGAACCCCGCACAACGAGGCGCGCGACGAGATCTGGGAGGAGCTCGTCGCAATCATCGTCGAGAAGCACGATGACGAGGAGGCCGGTGCCCCGCACGAGTTGCTGCGCAAGACCCTGCGGCAGAACGAGGACCTCCTCGAGACCTTCCACAGGGCCTGGCCGCTCATCGAGGCCACGCACCTCGTGAGCGACCTGTGGTCGGTTCCGGCCTACCTGCACCGATGTGCTCCGTGGCTCAGTCTTGAGCAGATCCGTTGCCTCCAGCGCGACGATGCACAGGCCTGGACGCTCTCGGACCTCCCCCTGCTCGATGCGGCACGACAACGCCTCGGTGACCCCGAGGCCTCACGACGCAGGCGCCGACAGGAGGCCGCAGCAGAAGCAGAGCGAGAGCGGGTGGCCACCGTCATCGACGACCTCATCGCTGCCGATGACGACGGCGAAGGGCTGGTGACGATGCTGCGGCACCCCGACATCCGGACGAACCTCGTCGACTCCGAGATCGTCCCGTCCGCCGCAGTCGACCAACTGGCCGGCAGGTTTGCGCACATCGTCGTCGATGAGGCTCAGGAGCTCACTGACGCAGAGTGGCAGATGCTCTTGTTGCGTTGCCCCTCACGCAGTTTCACGATCGTCGGCGACCGCGCGCAGGCACGCCACGGGTTCACCGAGTCCTGGGAGGAGCGCCTGGCTCGCGTCGGCCTCGACCGCGTGATCATGGCGTCGTTGAGCATCAACTACCGAACGCCCGAAGAGGTCATGGCAGAGGCCGCTCCAGTGATTCGGGCAGCGATCCCGGACGCCAACGTCCCGACGTCCATCCGCAGCACGGGAGTTCCGGTCACCCATGCCTCGGTGTCAGACCGCGACACGATCCTCGGTGCGTGGCTGGCCGAACACGACGAGGGTGTCGCCTGCGTCATCGGCGATCCGAGCTTCGAGGCGACGGCGCGGGTGCACGCTCTCACGCCGGAGCTCTCCAAGGGCCTTGAGTTCGACCTCGTCGTCCTCGTCGACCCCGAGACGTTCGGTGCCGGGATCGAGGGAGCGGTCGACCGCTACGTCGCGATGACCAGGGCGACCCAGCGGCTCGTCATCCTCACGAGCCGCTGAGTCGCTCAGCCATTGGGCAGCTGGATCGCACATCCGGCAGGATCCGCGAGTTCAGGAAGCCTGGTTGATGCGGACGTGGTTGCCAGCGGGGTCACGGAACGCGCAGTCACGCACTCCCCACGGCTGGTCGGTGGGCTCCTGCGTCACCTCGGCCCCGCTGGCCTGAACCGCGTCGAAGGTCTCGCCGAGGTGTGGCGTCGTCAGCACGATCGTGGCGTAGGTCCCCTTGGCCATCATCTCGGCGATGGTGCTGCGTTCCTCCTCGGTGATGCCCGGGTCGGCCGCCGGCGGGCTGAGCACGATCGAGGGAGCCGTGGTTCCGGCCGGTGCGACGGTGATCCAGCGCATCGTGCCCTGGCCCACGTCGGTCAGGACGTCGAAACCCAGGACGTCGCGATAGAACGCGAGCGACGCCTCTGGGTCGGTGTGCGGAAGGAACGTGTGGTGAATGGTGATGTCCATGCCGCAGACGCTAGTTGGGCGGCGCCGACGGTGCTTCTCGATTCCTGATCGGTCTCGTGACAGCCCTGGTGACGCAGGAGGGCAACTCGCCGGCGGACTCCTGCGCCATGGCCCGATAGGTGCTGGGCGGCATACCCACGAGCTCGGTGAACCTGGTGCTGAACGTTCCCAGGGAGGAGAACCCCACGGTGAAACAGACATCGGTGACGCTGAGGTCCCCTCGTCGAAAGAGCGCCATGGCCCGCTCGATCCGACGGGTCATCAGGTAGCTGTAGGGCGACTCGCCGTAGGCCGCCCTGAAGGATCGACTGAGGTGCCCGGACGACATGTGTACGTCCTGCGCGAGGGCGTCGACGTTGAGCGGCAGCGCGAACTCCCGGTCCATCCGATCGCGAACGCGCCGGAGCAGCACGAGGTCGCGCAACCTGTCCTCGGACGCCGAATTCCCGCTCACACCGGCGATCCTGCTACGGACCACTCCTTTGGCGCACCCACTCCCCCATGGCCAGTGCCCCACGAGGGCGCTAGCCTCAGTGAATGGGAACGAGCTTCTCAGCCTCCACCAACGACGAATTCCGTTGTGCGGCAGACCTGTTGGTGGACTTCAACACGGAGTATGGCGACCCGTCACCCGAACCAAAGTGGCTCGCAGGTCACCTCTCCGAACTGGTGGACAACGGCGACACGAGCGTCCTGCTCACGGGCGAGCCGGCCATCGGCCTGGCGATCCTGAGATTCCGCACCGCGACGTGGGCGGCCGAGAAGGAGGCCTATCTCGCAGAGTTCTACGTCGCTCCCGACCACAGGGGCCACGGCATCGGACGCCAGTTCCTCACCGAGGTCCTCGAGCACGCCCGTGAACGCGGAGCCACCTATGTCGACCTCAACACCTCGGAGGACGACGAAGCCGCGCGCCACCTCTACGAGGACTTCGGCTTCAACTGCCATGAGGGACGCGCCGACGGCCCGCTGGCCATCTACTACGAACTGGATCTGTGACGCCCGTCCTGCACGAACTTGCCCGCCACTCCCTCGTGTGAGACCTTCGGGTCAGAGCCTGGGACCAGGCTTCCGGACGAGGGGCGCCGTACCCGGCACGCGACAAGACGGCCCGCAGGAGTGTCTCGTCATGTCGTGGATCGTTCTCCTTCTCTCCGGTGTCCTGGAAGCCGTGTGGGCCACCGCGCTCGGTCGCTCCGAAGGTCTCAGCCGCCTGTGGCCCAGCGTCACCTTCGGCACGGCCCTCGCCCTGAGCATGGTCGGCCTCGCCTTCGCGATGCGCGACCTTCCGGTCGGGACGGCGTATGCCGTGTGGGTCGGCATTGGTGCCGTCCTCACCGTCGGCTACGCGATGGTCACGGGCCAGGAGCCGACTTCAGCGCTGCGTCTGGTGCTCGTCGGGATGATCGTCGCGGGCGTCGTGGGCCTCAAGCTGACGCACTGACCCGACGACGCGACAGCTTCGTCACCTCGACCTCGTAGCGGCTCGCCGCACCACCCGGAGTGCGGAAGAAGCGACGCCGCAGGGCCCCAGTGACATGCACCTGGTCACCATCGGCCAGCCGCCCGGCCGACCGGCGCGCGGCCGCCGACCAGCAAGCCAGGTCGATGGTGTCCACCGGCCCTCCCGTCGGCCGCGCCACGACGAGTCGCAGCGTCACCAGCTGATCGCCGCTGGGCAGCTCGCGCAGCTCGGGCTCGCCGCTGACTCGCCCGGACAGTTCGACAGTGTTGACCGACGTCTCCGTCGCGTCAGCGGCCTTGCTCGCCATGTTGGACTCCCTCTTCACGCCGCACGCGGCACCAATGTCTGGTGCCAGCGTGCGTGGGCGCCCTCGCGGGCCGCCAGTCCCGGCGGGTGATCTGTGGACAACGATCCACCCGATCACCCGCCTGTGGACAACAGCCACCGACTCACTGCAGCGTCAGCGCGTACACCTCGAAACGGGGGTCGTTCGGCAGGGTGATCGACTGCAGCTGCTTGCCGCCGTCGGTCGCGCCGTTGGCGGCGAACAGCTGCACCGGTGGCCCGTCGACGCCTGATCCGCCCTTGATGCGATGGTCCATGGCGATCGCCACCGTGTTGCCGTTGTGGCCACTGCCAGCGGCCCAGTCCGTGAGCGAGACGGGCACATTCGCCACCGATCCATCCGTGTACGTCATCCGCAGTGCCGTCGTCACGTCGCCGTTGTGGGTCGCACCGATGAGGCGCACCTGTGACCGCGCCCCTGCCGGGACCAGCAACGTCTGACCCCGAGCTTCGACAAAGTTGGGCGTTGTCCCGAGAGCCGACGGAACGGCATACGCCACTCCCTCGTGAACCCACGAGCCGGCGGTCGGCAGCAGCGCTCCGTCGAACGCCCAGCCGCTCCCGTCGAAGTTGCCCTCGGTGCTCGCCGCGACCGTCGCCGTCCCGTCGTGGTTGCGTTCGGCGCCCAGGTCGACCGCGCACGGCGCCGCAGCACCGGCGCACGTCAGCGGCTCCTTGAGGGTCACCGTCAGGGTGCGAACGACATCGGGCACGCCCGGCGCCGAGGCAGTGACGACGACCTGGTGGTCGCCTGCAGCCGCCCCAGCGGGCAGACCCAGGGTCACCGGCACCGAGGCGGACGCAGGGACACCGTTGCTCTTGAGGACGACGTCGGTGCTGGCCTTCGTCGCCGTCCAACCCTCCGGCACGGCCACGGTCACCCGCGCCGGCAGACTCTTCTGTGCCTGCCCGACAAGGTCGACGACGAACTTGCCCGATGTCGCATCGGTCCCGAGGACAAGGGGATTGGGCCTGGCCGTCATGCTGAGACTCACCTGCGACGAACCCTTCGAGGTCGACACGGTCGGCGGCACATCGGACGGACGGGTGCCCCACGAGCTGGGCGTGTCCCCCACGACGTGCTGGAGTGAACCACCCGATCGCAGTGCGTCCCAACCGATCCAGCTCTTCGTCGAACGCGAGCCGTTGACCGTCAAGGACTGCACGTAGCGACGGTCGTCAGAGACTCCCGGAGCAGTGATCGTGAGGTGTCCACCTTGCCGAGCGGTGCCCGTCTCCGGTCGCGCCACCGTGATGTCGGTGCGCTCGAACTGCGGCGTGGAGACGACGAAGTAGTTCGCTCCACTCATCGGCGGGTGGAGGCCCCACGAGGACATGACGTACCAGGCCGACATCGTGCCGAGGTCGTCGTTGCCGGTCATCCCGTCCGGTCCGGGGTTGAACAGGGTGTATGCCGCCCGCGTCACCGTCGCGGTCTTGGCCGGCTCCCGCACCCATGCGTACATGTAGGGCGCCAGCAGGTCCGGCTCGTTGTTCGGGTTGTAGGTCGGCTTGGAGTAGTAGGCGTAGGTCGCCTCGATCCAGTCGTTGCGCACCGTCCCCGCGGGGTCGGTCAGCAGCTTGTCGTAGGCGAAGAAGTCGTCGAGTCGCTGCGAGGCCCTGGCCTGGCCGCCCAGGAGCTTGACGAGGTCGGCCGGGTCCTGCGGCACGAGCCACTGGTACTGGTAGGCCCCACCCTCGTGGAAGGCGTGCGACGCCTCCACCGGGTC
Source organism: Janibacter sp. HTCC2649 (assembly GCF_000152705.1). Classification (GTDB taxonomy): domain Bacteria; phylum Actinomycetota; class Actinomycetes; order Actinomycetales; family Dermatophilaceae; genus Knoellia. The sequence continues at coordinate 567,180 of NZ_CH672413.1, forward strand.
ATAGGGGTCGAGCCAGGTGCCGTCCTCGAGCCGGGGCCGGAACGTGCCCGTGGTTGCGTCGAAGAGGTTGCGGTAGTTGCGACCTCGCTCGTCGAACATCGACGCGTCAGCGGTCTTGCCGAGTCCCTTGGCCATCTGCGCCAGCGACGCGTCGGCAGCGGCATACTCCAGGGTTGCTGATGCCGGGTGGACGCAGTCGTTGTCACCGCCGTGGTGGACGCAGTCCGTGCCGAGCTCGAGCCCGAACGGGATGTAGCCGAGCTCCTCGTAGTAGTGCTGACCGCTGCGTCCGTTGAACTGGCTGTCCACCGGCGGTCGCTCCGTGGCGTTCTGCCTGAGCAACGCGTAGGCCTCGGCCTCGTGCCCGGCAAGGAAACCCTTGGACCAGCCCTCGACCAGGAACGGTGTCACGGGATCACCGGTCATGATGTTGGTCTCGCTGTTGGCCAGCGCCCAGCGGGGCAGCCACCCTCCCTCACGCCCGATGGCGAGGATCGACAGGTAGGAGTCGCGCGCGACGTCGGGCTCGAGGATCTCGAGCAGCTGGTTCTGCGGTCGGTAGGTGTCCCACAGGGAGAAGTTCTGACGTGCGGTCCATCCGTCGCTCGTGTGCACCTTGCCGTCCCAGCCGAAGTACTTGCCGTCGACGTCCTCGGCGAGGTTCGGGTGGAGCAACGCGTGGTACAGCGCGGAGTAGTAGGCCGTGCGTCGAGCCGTCGTCCCGCCCGTGATCCGCGCCTTGCCCAGCTGGGTCTCCCACCGCTGCGTCAGAGCCGTGCGGGTCGCGTCGAAGTCGAAGGACGTCCCGGTCTCGGCGGCGAGGTTGGCGCGGGCGCCCGGAACCCCGGTGTAGCTCAGTCCGACCTTGAGGGTGCTGCTCGTGGTGCCTGCGGGGAAGGTCACCCAGGCACCGTTGCCACCGCGCTCGGTCGAGGCGTCGCGAGCGCCCGGAGTGCGCGTCGACCCGGTCCACGTCCCGAAGCCCTCGAACGGCGCATCGAACTGGGCCGAGAAGTAGATCGTGTGCTCGTCCTTGCCGGCACAGAAGTTGCCGTTGTGGATGCGTCCCTCGATCGTGCGGTCACCGACGACATGGATCTCGGAGTCGAAGACGGTGCTGTTGGCCTTGGCCGTGTTGAACAGGACGTTGGCCTGCTGACCCGCCGGGAAGGTGTAGCGCTGCCAGCCCGTGCGGTCGGTCGCCGTCACCTCGGCGTCGATGTCGTACTTCGTGAGCCCCACCCGGTAGTACCCCGGCGTCGCCTGTTCGTCGTCGTGGGTGAAACCGCTTCGGTATGCCGTGGTGTCGGTCGACGTGACCGCTCCCGTTGTCGGCATGACCGGGAGTTCCCCGACCACGGGACATCCGACACCCGACAGGTGCGTCTGGCTGAAGCCGTGGATGAAGGACTGCGAATAGTCGTAGCCGCCCTCTCCCCCGGTGTCGGGACTCACCTGGACCATTCCGAACGGCGCGCTGGCGCCGGGGAACGTGTTGCCGTTGTCCTGGGTGCCGATGAAGGGGTTCACCTCTGACGTCAGCGGTGTGGCCGCCTGCGCTGCGGGCAGGCCTCCGGATCCGCCACCCGGCGCGGCGATGCCGAGTGCAAGGACGAGGCTGCCGACGAGAGTGGCGGCAGGCCGGGACAGGATGCGGCGCATTGGATGCTCCTTGTGGGGCGACGGTGATCCACGAGCGGGTGAGGTTTCACCATCTCGGCCGACCAGGGGCGGGTCAAACGGAAGGTCCGCCCTTGTCCACTCAGGTCTGGCGACCGGACAGGTCGGGACGTCCGCGGCTGGTCGCGGGTCTCGTGGAACACTGCTGGACATGAATGACCGTCTCGAGAACGGTGCACTCGCAGCCCTTCTCGTCCTCACCCTGATCCTCGTGGGCTTCTCGTTGCGCAGTCGGACACCCGAGGCATCCGCGCCCGCGGGTCCGGCGACCTCGGCGTCGCCGACGGCCACGGCGACGCCTTCACCGTCGACACCGTCCACGTCCGAGTCGGTGGTCTTCCTGGGTGACTCCGTGGCGGAGGGCAAGAGCGCGACAGCTCCGGCGAAGCGTTGGACGTCCATCGTCGCGGCCGGGCTGGGCCTCAAGGAGGTCAACCTCGGTCATGCCCGCACCGGCTACCTCCGGAAGGGGCCCGAGGGTTCCTGCGGACAGACGGCGTGCCCCAACTTCGAAGGCGTCGCGGCAGAGGTGGCCAAGGCCAACCCGAAGACGATCGTCGTGACCGGTGGCGGCAACGACTCGGGACTTCCGGTCGCTGAGTTCGCCCAAGCCGTGAGCGCCACGCTCGCGGATCTCAGGAAGGCAGCGCCCGGGGCCACGATCTACGTGGTCAACCCGTGGTGGGACCTGCGGCCCGTGCCGGCATCGCTGACTGCTCAGACGTCCGAGGTCGAGACCGCCGCCAAGAAGGCCGAGGTGGTCTACCTCGACACCAGACAACCGCTCGTCGACAAGCCGGATCTCATGGTGGCTGGTGGCACCAACCCCAACGACGCTGGCCACGCTGCTCTTGCCAAGGCGGTCGCCGACGCCATCGCGCAGTCCGGCTGACAGGTACGACGCCACCATCTACTGTTGATGGGGAAGACCGCCGGGTGCTGCCCGGTCAAGCGCAGGGGGCGCGGTTGACGCGCCCGGAGAGTGAACCTGGACCATGCAACGCAGACGACTGTCGCGAGCGGCGACAGGGTTGGCCGCCACTGCGGTCGCCGTTGCGCTGTCCCTGGGGGTTGCATCGGCCGAGCCCGTGACACCGACGGAGACCCCTGCGGTTCCGGTCGAGACGACACCGCCTCCACCGCCGGAGACGACGACACCGCCCCCGCCCCCTGAGACGACGACTCCCCCGGCGACGACTCCGCCCCCTCCTGCCACGACCACCCCACCTCCGGTGACGACACCCCCGCCTGGGACCACACCGCCCCCAGTGCCCAGGCCGACGCCGACTCCGACACCACGACTGCCGTGGCAGCCGCCGAGCCCGGGTGAGTCCGATGACGGTCCCCGCTCGTTCGACCCCGACACACTGCTGACCACGGCCGACCTGGCCAAGCAGATCGCCGCCGCCGACCAGATCTGGGCCCAGATCACCGCCTCCAACACCGTGCTGTCCGTCGCCCTCAAGGAGTTGCAGGGTCTCGCGACCCAGTCCAACGCGCTGTTGGAGTCGTTGACGGAGGCCAGGACGGCTGAGCAGGCGGCCACCACATCGGCGGACCAGGCCAAGATCGAGCTCGGAGTCCTCCAGGGACGCCTCATCCGAGCGCGCACCATCGTGCGCGAGTGGGCCTTCCAGGCCTATGCCGAGGGCGGCACCGGTGGCGAGATGCTCTCGATGCTCGACGCCATGCGCGCAGAGGAAGCCGAGGTGGGCGACCCGCTGGGCGACCTGTCCTACCTCACCGATCAGCGGGTTCGTGCCGTCGACGAGGTCCGAACGTTGACCGCCCGCGCGAATCAGCTGACGTCCAGTCGTGCCGCGGCGCAGAAGGCCGCGACCGATGCTGCCGCCAGGATCGTGACCGAGAAGGCCGCACTCGACGCCCTCGTCAAGACCCAGCAGGACAAGCTGGCGCTCCTGCAGAAGACGCAGGCTGCCGACGTGGCCAAGGCCGGCCCCATCGCCGCCTACCTCGTGGGCATCCAGACTCCGGAGGCCAAGGCCGCCTACGAGAAGCTGCAGAAGGTCCTTGGTTCCTCGTTGGCCACGACAGGCGTCGGCAAGCCGTGCAGCACGGCGTCCAGCTCCTACCCCAACGGTCTGTTCCCGGCCTCTGCCCTGTGCCCGTTGTGGCAGGCACCCGGCGAGATGCTCTCCCCCCGCGCTGCGGCGGCCTTCAATGCGATGAGCCAGGCCTATGCCAAGCAGACCGGCAGCCCGATCTGCGTCACCGACTCCTACCGCTCACTGAGCCAGCAATACATCACCAAGGCCAAGCGGGGACGCTTCGCCGCTCGACCCGGCACGAGCCGTCACGGCCTCGGCATGGCTCTCGACCTCTGCGGCGGCATTCAGAACTTCGGCGCCCCGGCCCACCTCTGGATGAAGCAGAACGCCCCGCTCTACGGCTGGTTCCACCCGAGCTGGGCCGGGCCGATGCAGGCCACACCTGAACCATGGCACTGGGAGTTCGCAGGCTGAGTAGACATACTCGCCCCACACCCCGGGTGGGTGTGCGAAAGTTCGGCACATGACGACGCAGTCGGCCTTGGCCGCGACCGGGGACCACGCATGAGCGCACCAACCGCGACCGCCGACGTGGCCTCGCTCGACCGACGCCAGCAGCAGAACGCCTGGAACTGGTACGACTGGGCGAACTCGGCGTTCTACACCACCGTCCTCTCGGTGATGTTCGCGCCGTACTTGAGCACCATTGCGGGCAACGCCGCCGGTTGCCTCGATGAGGAGGATCCCTGCAGCCGGACGGTGTCTGTTCTCGGCCTGCACCTGTCGGCCGGTTCGTTGCCGTTCTATCTCACGAGCTTCGCCACCATCGCGAGCGCGTTCATCCTGCCGATCGTGGGCGCCTTCGTCGACCGCTCGAGCCGCAAGAAGTACAACATGGCCGGCTTCGCGTTCGCTGGCGCGTTCTTCTGTGCCCTCCTCTTCTTCGTCGAGGGCGACAACTGGCAGATCGGCGCCATTGCCGTGGTGCTCAGCAGCATCCTTGCCGGCTGTTCGTTGATCGCCTATTACGCGATCCTGGTCGACATCTCGACCGTGGAGGAGCGTGACGGTGCCTCCAGCCGCGGCTGGGCCTGGGGCTACCTCGGTGGCGGCTTGCTGTTGGCGGTCAACCTGGGGATGTTCCTCGGCCATGACGCCATCGGGCTGAGTGAAGGCATGGCGGTCCGACTGTCGCTGGTCTCGGCCGCCGTGTGGTGGGCGGCCTTCACCATCATTCCGCTGCGCCGGCTGCGCAACTACGCCGCGACGAATGTGGTGCCGGAGGGTCCTTCGGCAGGCTTGTTCCAACGTAGTTTCGGGCAGTTGTTCGCGACCCTCAAGGACCTGAAGAACTACCCGATGACGCTGACATTCCTGGTCGCGTACCTGTTCTACAACGACGGCATCCAGACAGTGATCTATGCCGCGTCGACGTACGGCGAGAAGCAGTTGAAGTTCGACAAGTCGGTGCTGATCGCGACCATCCTGGTGATCCAGTTCGTGGCCTTCGGCGGTGCGCTGTTCTTCGGCCGGTTGGCCAGCAAATTCGGCTCCTTCAGGTCGATCCTGTGGGGCACCTACGCCTGGATGGTGATCGTGGTGCTCGCCCTGTTCCTTCCGGAGAAGAACGTCGCGCTCTTCCTTGCGCTGGCCGTGGCGATCGGCATCGTCCTGGGCGGCACCCAAGCCCTCTCCCGGTCCTTCTTCAGCCTGCTCATCCCCCGTGGTCGAGAGGGGGAGTACTTCAGCCTGTACGGCGCTGCCGAGCGGGGCACCTCCTGGTTCGGCACCCTGCTGTTCGGTGTGATGTTCCAGCTGACCGGGTCGTACCGACCGGCGATCTTCGCCCTGATCATCTTCTTCGTGCTCGGCGCGTTCTTCCTGTTGCGCCTCGACGCCGAGCGCGGGATCAAGGATGCCGGCAACACCCTGCCCGCGATCGTCTGACGCCGGCACCCGGCACCCGGCACGACGATGTGCCAGTGGCGGTCCAGATCCGCTAGACTGATCTGTCGCGCCGATACGGCGTGATTCCGGTCACAGGGGGACCTGCGCCCAAGCACGGGCGGCAGCGAGTCATCGCTGTTCTCGGAACAACGGCGGTTCCTCAGCCGTTTCACACTGTGACACCCGACGCGGCACCCTCCGTCGGGATCCACGAATTCGTTGGGAGATACCCCATGGCAGAACGCAGCCTGCGCGGCAGCCGACTCGGCGCCCTCAGCATGGAGACGGACGAGAACGTCGTCCCGAGCGAGCGTCAGATCACCACGTACCTGTGCCCGCAGGGACACCGCATCGAGCTTCCGTTCTCGATCGAGGCAGAGATTCCCGCCACCTGGGAGTGCCGTTGCGGCGAGGACGCCAAGCTCCAGGGCGGCGGCCCCGAGCCCGAGGCCAAGCCGGTCAAGCCGGCTCGTACCCACTGGGACATGCTGCTCGAGCGTCGCTCCATCCCCGAGCTCGAGGAGCTCCTCGAGGAGCGCCTCCTGCTCCTTCGCGCCTCCCGTGGCGAGAAGCCGGGCAAGAAGAAGTCCGCCTGAGGGTCACTCCCCCACGACGCCGTATGCCGTGTGCCCAGTTGGGCACACGGCATACGTGCGTCTGGTGGTGATGTCCTGACGGTGAACCGCCCAGCAGGTATGCCGGGTGGTTCAGTCGACGACTTCGCCGCGGATCGTGCCCTGCGCGCCCGGGGACGACTGACCATCCGCACCTGACGGGAACGGCATGCGCACGAGCACCCGGCTGGCGACGAAGGCCTCGAGGAGGCGCCGTGCGAAGACCCGGGTGAACGGGAGCACGAAGAAGAGCCCGATGATGTCACTGACGAAGCCGGGCAGCAGCAGGAACGCGCCACCGATGAGGACGAGCACCCCGTCGGCGATCTCGCGGCTCGGCATGCGGCCCGTCTGTGAGGCCTCTCGGAGAGCCTTCCAGGTGCGCGCACCCTCGCGGCGCACGAGCCACGTGCCAAGGAGGGTGAGGAACAGCAGCGCGAGGATCGTCCAGCCCAGACCAATGGTCTTGCCCACGGCGATGAGGACGGCAATCTCGATGATCGGGGTCAGGACGAGGCCGACCAGGACGAACACGAGCCAACGAGGGCGCTTCTGCCGTCGCGCATAAGGGGTGGAGCCGATCGGGTGTGTCACAACTTGTGCCAACGCGCACGGCGCGTCAGCCGTTCCCTCACCTGGTCGGCGCGACGCTGCACTCCCCAGACCGTGATGCGGGTCAGGGACTCTCGCACGATGCTCTGGTCCATCTTGGACTCGCCGTGCTCGCGCTCGACGAACGTGATCGGGACCTCGACCACGACGAGGCCCGCTTGGACGGCGCGACGGGTGAGGTCGACCTGGAAGCAGTAGCCGGCGGACTCGACGCTGGCGAGATCGAGCTGCCTGAGGGCCTCTGCCCGGTAGACGCGGTAGCCCGCCGTTGCATCGTTGACGTGCATGCCGAGCACGATGCGGGTGTAGATGTTGCCGCCGACGCTGAGGACCTTGCGGTGTGCGGGCCAGTTGACGACCTCGCCGCCGGGCACCCACCGCGATCCGATGACGAGGTCAGCCTCCTCGGCCGCCTCGAGCATGCGGCGCAGGTCCTCGGGCCGGTGCGAGCCATCGGCGTCCATCTCGACGAGCGCGTCGTAGCCGCGCTCCAGGGCCCAGGCAAAACCGTGGAGGTATGCCGCGCCCAGACCTTCCTTGCCGGCTCGGTGCAGGACGTGGATCCGGTCGTCGGCCTCGGCGAGCTCGTCGGCGAGGGCACCGGTGCCGTCGGGCGAGTTGTCGTCGAGGACGCAGACGTCGATCTCCGGCACGGCTCGGCGGACCCGGTCAAGGATCGTCGGGAGGTTCTCGCGCTCGTTGTAGGTCGGGATGAGCACGACAACGCGGTCGAGAGGGGGACGTTCAGTCAACGTGGTCCTTCGTGGATGGTGCCGAATCAAGTTGCTCGACCCTATCCCGTCGACCGCGCAGGCCAGCCGCAAGGACGAGGGCGATGAGCACCACAGTGGCGAGGCGCTCCGGCCACGGCCCCAGCTGATCGGAGACCGTCCGGTCGGCGCGGATCACGACGGAGCCGATTCCCTGCTCGGCGGTGAAGAGGCCGGTCTTGCCCGTGACCGCCCCGTTGGGGGCGATGAAGCCGGAGACTCCGACGGTCGACACGTGCACCACCGACCGGCCGTGCTCGATCGCGCGGATCCGGGAGATGGCGAACTGCTGCTCCGACTCCGCGGTGTAGCCGAAGGTGGCGTTGTTCGTCTGGACGAGAAGGAGGCTCGCGTCCTTCCCGGGCTGGGTCACGGAGTCGCGCATGAGGCCGTCATAGGCCACCTCGAAGCAGATCGTCGGCAGGGCCCAGTAGCTGCCGGTCGGCGCATCGACCTTGAAGGCGCCGAGCTGGGTGCCCTGGACGAAGTCCTTGGTGACGAGGTCGACCTTGTCGCTGAAGTTGCGGAAGAAGGAGCGGTATGGGATGTACTCGGCGAAGGGCACGGGGTGGTTCTTGACGTAGCGCTCGGGCTCCGCTCCCCCGGGCTGGTAGAACAGCGAGACGTTCGAGACCTTGGGCGCCGGCTCCTGGAGCACGGCCCCGACGATGATTGGCACCCCGACCGCTGAGACGGCGCGCTGCACCTGGGCCGCGGCGTCGGCGTTGCGGATGGGGTCGATGTCCGAGGCGTTCTCGGGCCACACCACCAGGCTGAGCGGCCCGGGTACCCGCTCCCCCAGGTCCGTCTTCGCCTTCTCCGCGAGGAGCTCCGTGCCCCGGACGTGGTTGTCGAGGACGGCGCGACGCTCGGCGTTGAAGTCGAGGCCGGCGTGCGGCACGTTGCCCTGGACCAGTCCCACTGTGACGCGCTGACCGTCGACGGACGGGGTCATGAAACCGACCAGGACCACCCAGGCAACGGTCACGGCCGCGATGGCGGCTGACTCGCGCGGGTGCCGACGCAATGCCGCGGCAGCCATGAGGAGCTGGGTGCCCACGACGGCGACTGCAAGGGTCACGCCTGGTGCTCCGAGCCATTGAGCCCAGTTCGCGAGCGGGCTGTCGGCCTGGCTGAACGCGAGCCTGGCCCAGGGGAATCCGCCGAAGGGTGTCGTCCCGCGGGCGAGCTCCTGGGCGACCCACGCCAGGGGAATCACGGCATACACGGCGTCCCCCCACCGCGGACGGAGACGTTGGCCGACGTAGCCGACCACGGCGCACATGACGCCGAAGTACAGCGCTTCGAGCGTGGCCAGGGCGCCCCAGGGGAGCTTGCCCACATAGACCCCGGACCACGAGAGGACGGGAACGAAGAACGCCCAGCCAGCCACCACACCGAGTCCGAAACCGCGCTTGGCGCCGACATCGAGCGTCACGGCTCCGAGGAGGGCAACGGCGATCGGCGCGAGCCACCAGAGGTTGTGTTCGGGGAAGGCCAACCACAGCAGGATCCCGGCAAGGATCGCACCGACGAGGCGCACGGCATACGGGATCTTGGGTGGCACGCAGCCACCGTAGGTCACCAACCTCAGCGGGGTGGCACCACCACGACACCGCGGGCCGTCGTGGCGACGATCGGCGGGTCGAGGACCTCGGCCGCGGACTCGCCACGCTCGGGAGTGCCCCGGGTGACGACGCGCACGACGAAGTCCATCTCGCGGCTGCGGGTACCGACGCGCACGAGCGTGGCCTCGATCTCGATGCAGTCGCCGGCGCGCACGGGAGCGAGGAACTGCACGTCGCTGTAGGACGCGAAGAGCCCCTCGTCGCCGTCGGTGACGATGCACATCTCGGTGGCGACGTCACCGAAGGCGGCCAGCGAGTAGGCGCCGTCGACGAGGTTGCCGGCGTAGTGCGCGTGGCTGTAGGGGACGTAGCGGCGGTGGGTGACCTTCTGGCCCTCACTCGCGTTCGACGTGGTCATGGGGTCATGCTCCCTTGGCCTGGCGGTCGGCGTCACGCTGTGGCACGAGGGCGTGGACGAGATAGCTCGCGACCTCGCCGGGTGTCGTGCCGCGACCGAAGATACGGTCGACGCCGAGGCTGCCGGCCGACCCTTCCTCGAACCGGGGCCCGCCGACCACGAGCAGCGGCACCTTGCCGGCCGGGAAGGCCTCGCGGAAGGCGGCCGACATCGCCGTCGTGTTGTGGATGTGGGCGTCGCGCTGGGTGACGACCTGGCTCACGAGGACGGCGTCGGCCCTGGCCTCGCGGGCGCGCTCGACGAGCTCGGGGATGAGGACCTGGGCGCCGAGGTTCACGACGGTGATCTCGCGGTGGTACTCGAGACCCTTCTCCCCGGCGAAGCCCTTGATGTTGAGGATCGCGTCGATGCCGACGGTGTGGGCGTCGGTGCCGATGCAGGCACCGACGACGACGAGCTTGCGACGCAGCTGCTTCTTGATCGCCGTGTTGATCTCCTTGCCGGACAGGAGCGGGAACTCGCGCTCGATGACCTCGACGAGGTGCGGCTCGACGAGGTGCTTGACCGATCCGTAGACGACGAAGAAGGTGAACCCGTCGCCGATGGCCTTGCTGTGCACGACGATCGCCGGCTCGATGCCCATCTTGCTGGCGAGCTGGAGGGCGGCACCCTCCGCCCGCTTGCTGCTGGCCATCGGGAGGGTGAAGGAGACCTGGACCATGCCGTCGCCGGTCTGGTCACCGTAGGGCCGGATGACTTGGGGGATGTCCGTGACGCTCATCGGGTGGCTCCCGTCTCAAGAAGGGTGATCGCGGGGTTGTCGTAGCCCGGGGCGCGCACGATGACACCGTCGAGGCCCTTGCCTGCTGTGGCCGGCCGCTTCATCTCGCCGAAGGTCCCGTCGGCGATGGCTTCGAGCAGGGGCGCCTTGCCGGGCTCGTCGGTGATCTGCTGGAGCAGGTCGATCGCCTCCCCCAGGACCTGGCGGGCCCGGGTCTGGATGAAGCCGTTGCGCGGCGGGTGGAAGTCCTCGGTCAGTCCGCCGGCCGCGTTGAGGACGTAGCGCACGTTCTGCAGGGCGATGTCACGGTCGGAGATCCAGGGCGTGACGACGGCCTCGGTCATCATCCCGACGAGGAGGATCCCCTGGCCGGTGAGTGCACCGACGAGGTTGAAGAAGCCGTCGAGCAGGTTGCCCTTGAAGACGTCACCCGTCATGTGCTTGGTGGGCGGCATCCACTTCAGGGGTGCGTCCGGGAAGAGGGTGCGCGCGAGCAGGGCGTGCGCGAGCTCCATCCGGAACGAGTCGTGCAGGTCTGGGTTGATCTCGAACGCGTGCCCGAGCCCGAGCTGCCAGTCCTCGAGGCCGGCCTCCTTGGCGAAGTACTCGTTGAGCAGCTGGCTCACGGTGACTGTGTGGGCGGCCTCGACGGCGTCGCTCGTCGTGAGGTAGTTGTCCTCACCGGTGTTGATGATGATGCCGGCGCGCGCATGCACCTGACGCGAGAACCGTTGGTCCACAAAGGTTCTGATCGGGTTGATGTCGCGAAAGAGGATGCCGTACATCGAGTCGTTGAGCATCATGTCGAGCCGCTCCATGCCCGCGAGCGCGGCGATCTCGGGCATGCACAGCCCGGACGCGTAGTTGGTCAGCCGGATGTAGCGACCGACCTCCTTGCTCGTCTCATCGAGCGCGGCGCGCATGAGCCGGAAGTTCTCCTGGGTGGCATAGGTCCCGGCATACCCCTCGCGTGTCGCACCCTCGGGCACGTAGTCGAGCAGGCTCTGCCCGGTCGAGCGGATGACGGCGATGACGTCGGCACCCTCGCGCGCGGCCGCCTGCGCCTGCGGAATGTCCTCGTAGATGTCGCCGGTGGCGACGATGAGATAGATCCAGGGTCGCTGCTTCGGGTCGCCGTGGCGCTTGACGAGCCGCTCGCGCGCGACGCGCTGCTTGTCCATGGTGCGTATGCCGCGTGCCACCGCCGCGCGGGACTGCTTGGCTGCCGCTGTGGCGTCCTTGCCTTCGGGGATGCGGAACTCGACCGAACGGCTGCTCGCCATCTGGGCCAACGTCAACAGGTCGGGTGCGAGTCCACGGCGGAGCGCGTCCCAGACCGGGAGCGTGACGCCATGCTCGAGGCCCGCGCTCTCTCGCACGGCGTCGACGAGGTGGTTGACCCACGGGACGCGTTCGTGGTCGGCGCCAGCGAGGCCCGCGAGCCTCAGCGTGGCGCGCTCGACCGACACGGTCGTGTGTTTGTTGGCGATGTCGACGACCGGCTTGCCGACCTTGCGCGCGAGGGCGCGGGCACGTCGGACATCGGCCTTGTCGAGCTCGAGCAGCGGGGTCACGCGTGGTCCTCCTGGGTGAGTCGGCCTTCGAACAGGTCACGCACCGCGGCGTTGCCGCGAATGAGCTCGAGCGCGTATGCCGCGTGTCCGGGAACGTAACCGTTGCCGACCAGCATGGTCACGTCGGCAGCCAGGCCCTCGGCGCCGAGCGCTGCTGCAGCGAAGTTCGTCGCCATCGAGAAGAAGATGACCGTGCCACCCTCGGCGGTCGCCAGGATCGCTGGCTGCTCACACCCGGTGACGTCGACACAGACGACGGTGAGGTCGGCCGGACCGCCGACGCTCGCGAGCGCTTCGGTGAGCCCGAGCGGGTTGCGGGCATCGGCGATGACGACGTGGGTCGCGAGGCCCGTGCCCTCGAGGAGGTTGGCCTCGCTCTGGTCGCGCACGACCGACACTCGGCGGGTGGCGCCGGCGTCGGCAGCCGCGGCGAGGGACAACGAACCGGACTTGCCGGCTCCTCCGAGCACGACCACGGAAGGTGAGGTGTCAGCGGACCCAGAGCGGGCGGCATACCCCTTGACCGTCCGGGCCACCAGCGCGGGTGCGCCGCAGACGTCCATGACCATGAGCGCGAGCTCGGGTGACAGGTCCGCGGGGAGTTTCGCCGCGATGGAGCGGCCGAACAGGATGGCGTGACCCTGTGCGGGCACCCGCTCCCCCAGTCCGTCCCAGCGCGCCAGATCGTCGGTGATCGCCAGCGGCGTGAGCGACAGCGACACGAGGGTGGCCACGCGGTCGCCGGCCGTGAGTCCCAGGGTCGACTCGGGCCCGACCTCGGCCACGGTGCCGATGAGCATGCCGCCACTGCCGGTGACGGGGTTCTGCATCTTGCCCCGCTCCCCCACGATCGCGAGGACCTCGCTGCGGATCGCAGCGCCGTCACCCGCGTGCTTGTCGTGGAGCTGGCGGTAGGACGCGGCGTCGAGGTTGAGCGTCTCGATGTCGATGCGCACCTCGTCGGGCCAGATCTCCGGGCGGGGATCGAGGACACGCGCGGCCTGCGGCAGCGATTCTCCGACCGGCTCGAGGACCCTGTGCACTCCGAACGGAGAGCTCGTCGTGCTCACCGGTGACGTTCCACGCACGGGAAGTTCTCCTGTCTGACAACACTGGGCAACAAATATTGCGGGATGAAGATGACTTGCGAGTGGTCTATCCGTATCCTCGCATGCATGACGACAAACATCGAGCAGCCCTACGTCTATCGGCGTCGCGAGCTCGTCGAGCCCGACTGGACCCGCTTCCCCGGGTATCGCCAGGTCACGAAGGACGAATGGGCCAGCGCCCAGTGGCAGCGGGCGCACTGCGTCAAGAACGTTGCCCAGCTGCGCGAGCTCATGGGAGACCTCCTCACCGAGGACTTCTACGCCGACCTCGAACGCGACCAGGTCGAGCGCGCCACGATGTCGATGCTCGTCCCGCCACAGATGATGAACACGATGGTCAGCGAGATGTCGTGGGCCGACGGCTCGATGCCTGCTGCCGGCGCGGCGTTCACTGAGGCGTTCCTCGCCGACCCGGTGCGTCGCTACATGCTCCCTGTCTTCAGCGACCGGCGCACCGACTGGCCCTCGCACCCGTTCGCCGCGCGTGACAGCCTCCACGAGCACGACATGTGGGCGGTCGAGGGCCTGACCCACCGCTACCCCACCAAGGTGCTGGCCGAGATGCTGCCGACGTGCCCGCAGTACTGCGGCCACTGCACGCGCATGGACCTCGTCGGCAACTCGACCGCGCAGATCGTCAAGCTCAAGCTCGCCGGCAAGCCGGTCGACCGCCACGCCGCGATGCTCGACTACCTGCAGCGGACCCCGCAGGTGCGCGACGTCGTCGTCTCCGGTGGCGACGTGGCCAACATGCCGTGGAAGAACCTCGAGGGCTTCCTCGACAAGCTCATGCGGATCGACAACATCCGCGACATCCGCCTCGCGACCAAGGCGCTCATGGGTCTGCCGCAGCACTGGCTCCAGCCGGACGTCGTCGAGGGCGTCGCGCGGGTCTCCGCTCTCGCACGCTCTCGTGGCGTGTCGCTCGCGATCCACACGCACGTCAACCACGCGCAGTCCGTCACTCCCCTGGTCGCCGACGCGTCCAAGGCCATGCTCGAAGCGGGCGTGCGCGACGTGCGCAACCAGGGCGTCCTCATGCGTGGCATCAACGACACGAGCAAGGACCTGCTCGACCTCTGCTTCGCCCTGCAGGACGAAGCGATGATCACGCCGTACTACTTCTACATGTGCGACATGATCCCGTTCTCGGAGCACTGGCGGCTCGCCCTGCACGAGGCGCAGCACCTGCAGCACTCGATCATGGGCTACCTCCCCGGCTTCGCGACGCCGCGCATCGTCTGCGACGTCCCGTTCGTCGGGAAGCGCTGGGTCCACCAGGTCGACACCTACGATCGCGACAAGGGCATGTCGTTCTGGCGCAAGAACTACCGCACGTCCATCGAGGGCTCGGACGAGCAGGCGCTGTCGCGCGAGTACGTCTACTACGACCCGATCTACACGCTGCCCGAGGCCGGGCGGCAGTGGTGGAACTCCAACACCGATGTCGACCAGGTCCACGCCGCAGCGCTCGCGGGCGCGGGTGCGAGCCGCGAGGCGTCTGCGCGCGACCTGCTCTGAGCGACTGACGCCGAAGGCCTGACCCTCCGCTTGAGGGTCAGGCCTTCGGCACGTTCAGGACGCTGTCGAGCAGTCCGGGGAAGGTGTCGTCGAGCTCCTCGCGGCGCAGTGACACCAGCCGCCCCCGCCCCAGGGGCTCGTTGCGCACGACGCCCGCTTCTCGCAGGACTTTCATCAGGTGCGACTTCGTCGACTTCGGCAGGGCGGGGTTCGTGGCGCCGCACTGGGCCATCTCGAGCGGGCCCTCGGCGAGGTCACGCACGATCTGCAGCCGGGCGGGATCGCTCAACGCGAAGAGGACGTCGGTGAGGGCCACGTCCCCGATCACGGGATGGGGCAGCACCTGGTTGGCGGTCATGGTTCGATAATAGTCGAACCAAATACTGGACACCGGGAATGTCCGGGGCGAAACCACAGTTCGATATCTTTCGAACCATTGTTTCCTCCGAGAGGCCCGTCATGAGCGCGACCAGCAGCATCCAGACCAGCCACGAGACGAGCACTGACCCCGTGGTGTCGCCCACCAGAGCGTCGTCGTCGCGTCGACTCGGAAGGGGTGCGGGCTTCACCCTGGCCCTCACGTCCGTCGTTGCCCTCATGGTCGGTGCGAGCGCCCCCTCACCGTTCTACCCGGTGCTCCAGGCGGAGATCGGGTTCTCCGCAGGCACCATGACGACGATCTTCGGGGTCTACGCGCTGGCGCTGCTCGCCACGCTGCTGGTCACCGGGTCGCTCTCCGACCACATCGGCCGTCGACCGGTGCTCGCCGCAGGGTTCGTCGTCCTCGCCGGGAGCATGGTCGGCTTCTGGCACGCCGACAGCGTCACGACCCTGCTCATCTCTCGCGCCGTCCAGGGCCTGGCAGCCGGTCTGCTCATGTCGACGATGACGGCAGCGGTCGCCGACCTCGAACCCGCTTCCCGGCCCGGCCTCGGCGCGACTCTCAACAGCGTGACTCCGCTGTTCGGCCTGGCCGCAGGCGCCCTCATCGGCGGTGCCGTCCTCGACTCCTCCCCCGTATCTGCCCTGACGATCGTCTTCGCGACCCTTACCGTGGTCTACCTCGTCATGGCTCTGGGCGCCCTTGCGCTCCCTGAGACGTCGCCGCGCCACGAGGGCTGGCGTCGATCCCTTCGACCGCGGGTGGGGATCCCTGCTCCGGCCCGTCCGGCCTTCCGACGGAGCGCTCCGGCTCTCTTTGCAGGCTGGGCCACGGGTGGGCTCTACCTGTCCCTGGGTGCGCCGATCGTCGGCCAGCTCCTCGGTGGTCGCTCGCACTTCGTCCAGGGCTCCGTCGTGGCCGTGCTCACGGGGACCGGTGCGCTCAGCTCCTTCCTCTTCCGCAACCGCACACCCCGACAGATCACGATCTACGGCACGACGATGCTCGCGCTCGGGACGGCACTCACCCTGGTCGCACTGCACGCCGAGTCGCTCACCGGCTTCCTGCTCGCGGCCGTGGTGGCAGGGTCGGGCTTCGGCACCTCCTTCCTCGGCATCATGCGGTCGATCTCGAACACGGTCGGTCCTGACCAGCGCGGCGAGCTCTTCTCGAGCGTCTTCGTCGTCAGCTACCTCGCCTTCGGCCTCCCCGCGGTGGCCGCCGGCTTCGCCGCTCCCCGACTGGGCCTCGAGACGACGGCCACCATCTACGGACTCGTCGTCGTGGTGCTCTCCGGTGCCGCCGCCCTGACGCGGACGTTCACCACCAAGGCCTGACCACACGGCATACTCGCCTGTCATGGCACGCAAGGAACGCGGTGGCTCGGTGGGCACTCCGGCGACCGTTGCGCTGGGCAACGCCGGGATTGCGTATGCCGTCCGTGCCTATGAGCACGACCCCGCGGCGGAGTCCTTCGGGCTCGAAGCCGCCGAGGCGCTGGGCGTCGAACCAGGTCGGGTCCTCAAGACTCTCCTCGTCGACACCGGCGCAGGGCTGGCCGTGGGCGTCGTGCCGGTGGATCGCACGCTGGACCTCAAGGCGATGGCCAGTGCGCTGGGTGTCAAGAAGGTCGCCATGGCCGATCCCGCTGCGGCAGAGCGCAGTTCGGGCTACGTCGTCGGCGGGATCTCCCCCATCGGACAGAAGCGGGCACTGCAGACGGTCGTGGACTCCTCCGCGCACGAACACGAAACCGTGCTCGTGTCCGGTGGGCGCCGAGGGTTGGATCTCGAGCTCTCGCCCAGCGACCTCGTCGCAGTCACACGCGCGAAGACGGGGCCGATCGCGAGATAGTCAGGACGCCATCCTCAGGTGGTCGGGCAGCTCTCGAACGAGGTTGTCCGTCGCGACGTAGGCACCGAGCAGCTCGATCTCGAGGTCCCGGCAGAGGTCGACCAGGACCTGGTGGCAGGCACGGTCCGTGTCGGTGAACAACGGGGACCCGGTGCGTCCGAGCGCCCCGATGATCGCCTGTGGTCGGGCTTCGGTCAGCAGTGCTCGCACCGGTATGGCCAGAGCTGGCGGGTCGGCCTCCCCCATCTCGGTGATGAGGACCGGTTGGACGATCCGGTGTGCGTCATCGAGCAGGACGATGGCGAAGCACCCGTCGAGGCGGTCGAAGTAGCCGACGAACAGGTCGACCACGTCGGCGCGCAGATCGGGGTCATCGAGTGAGAGGTCGCGCAGGTCATGGGGCAGGTCTTCGAAGGTCATGCCGGGATCGTGCCGGAGATCGCGATGACGGCCGCCGGGTTTTCCACAGCGGAGCGGGGGCCTACTCCCAGGGAGTGGAGAGAACGACCGTGGTCTTGGTGGAGACGTTGGCCGCGGCGCGAATGCGCGCAAGCAGCTCTTCGAGCTCGAGGGGTGTGGCGACCCGGACCTTGAGGATGTAGTTCATGTCGCCCGCGACGGAGTGGCACTCCTCGATCGCGGGGATGTCGCGCAGGTGATCGGGGATGTCGTCCGGTGCCGCGGGGTCGAGCGGCGTGATCGAGATGAACGACGTGATGGCCACCCCGACGGCGGCGTGGTCGACCCGGGCGGTGTAGCCCTTGATGACGCCGCGCTTCTCGAGGCGGCGAACGCGCTGGTGCACAGCGGAGGTTGACATGCCGAGGGCGCGTCCGAGGTCGGTGTAGCTCATGCGCCCATCGGTCGAGAGCTGCTCCACGATCTTGCGGTCAAGGTCCTCCACGTCGCCAACAGTAGTCACAACAGGGCACGATGCTCTGTCATGACCACAACAGCCGAGACGCGTCGCCGCCCGCGCGGATCCCTCGTCGTCCTCATCGTCCTGGTGGCTCTGTGGGCAGCGTGGCTCCTCTGGTTCACGACGGCACCGGACACGAATCCTGGCGGGCAGTGCTCCGGGCTCGGTTTCGGGTGCACGCTCACCCCTCATGACCTCGCTGCTTTCGCGGGCGCCATCGTCGTGGCCCCACTGAGTGCCTTGGTCGTGGCCGTGACTCTCGTCGTGCGGGTTGTGCGGATCGGACGAGGTTCGCCGAGGACGACTTGGGACGTCCTCCTGGGCGCCCTGTTGCTCCTCGTGGGCGTGCTCTGGTTGATCGGCACCGTCGCCGGCTCGTTCTGAGGCAGAGTGTCACGGTGGCGCAACTAGGGTGACGGGCATGACTTCGGAACGGCTGCTGCTCCTGGACTCCGCCTCGCTCTACTTCCGTGCCTTCTTCGGAGTGCCGGACCAGCGATCCTCGTCCGACGAGCCGCCAACCAACGCGCTGCGTGGGTTCCTCGACATGATCGCGACGCTCACCACCGCTCACCAGCCGACGCATCTCGTCGCCTGTTGGGACAACGACTGGCGCCCCCAGTTCCGGGTCGACCTCATCCCGAGCTACAAGGCCCACCGGGTCGGTGAGCCGGTTGGCTCGGCCAAGAACTCCGTCAACGTCGCCGCAGGCGCCGTTCCCGACCAGGCGCACCCAGCCTCTGCCGACACGGCCATCGAAGAGTTGCCCGACGACCTGTCGCCCCAGGTTCCTTTGATCGCTGACGCGTTGGCGGCGCTCGGTATCGCTCGCTTGGGCGCCGACGGGTTCGAGGCCGACGACGTCATCGGCACCCTCGTCGAACGGCACCGCGGATCGATGGCCATCGACGTCGTCACCGGCGACCGCGACCTGCTGCAGCTCATCGACGACGCCAACTCGGTGCGCGTGCTGTACACCGGCAAAGGCGGTGTGCGAGAGCCGGATCAGGGCACTCAGGCGTACCTGCAGGAGAAGTACGCAGTGCCCAACGGCGACGCCTACCTGGACATGTCGATCCTGCGCGGGGACACCAGCGACGGCCTTCCGGGGGTCAAGGGCATCGGCGACAAGACAGCGGCCCAGCTCATCGCGGCATACGGATCGTTGGAAGGACTGCGCAAGGCGGTCGCTGACGGGGACCCGGCCATCAAGGGTGCCCGACGGGCCAACCTCGAGGCGGCTGCGGCATACCTCGATGTCGCACCGCGGGTGGTGCGCGTTGCACGCGACGCTCCGGTCGCCGACACCGACATCTCGCTGCCGACCAAGGTCGCGGACACGCGCCTGCTGAGCCTGCTGGCGTCGACCTACGGCATCACGAACCCCATCAACCGCGTCCTCGGGGCTCTCCAGATTCCCTGAGAACCGTCTTCGTGCCCCTGACGGACATGAGGAGTGCAGCGACGAGCGTCCGTCAGGGGCACGAAGACGAAAAGGGTGCCTCAGTCGAGGCGGTCCGCCGACACGACTCCGCGCCGGACGCCGTCGATCGCCTTGCGGGCCGTGCGTCGCAGCTCGGTGTCGGGTGCGGCATCAGCGATCTGGCCG
Organism: Janibacter sp. HTCC2649; assembly: GCF_000152705.1. Classification (GTDB taxonomy): domain Bacteria; phylum Actinomycetota; class Actinomycetes; order Actinomycetales; family Dermatophilaceae; genus Knoellia. The sequence continues at coordinate 586,547 of NZ_CH672413.1, forward strand.
AGCAGGTCGACGATCTGCTTGCACCGTCGCACGAAGTCACCGGCAGCCATCTCCTGGCCGCGCAGCACGGCGTCAAGCCGTTCGCCGCTCGCCCAGCGGTGGACCATCCAGGCCATCCCGCCGTCGGGGACGGCGGTGACCTCGAGACCATGATCGCCCTCGAGGTCGTCCAGCTCGCTCCACCGGCGCTGCATCTCGGTGATGGCGGCGGCGACGTCTTCGTTGGGCATGCGTGGTGACGGGTCGGCCTGTTCGTGGCGGGGCTCGTGGACGAGGGTGGAGACACACGCCGCCAGACCCGGTGCGTCGAGGCGCATCCACACGTCGTGGCGCAGGCACTCGGCGGCGAGCAGGTCGCGCTCGGTGTAGAGGCGTCGCAGCCGCTCCCCACGCTCCGTGACGACATCGTCCTCGAGATAGCCGAGCTGGGTCAGGACGACGCAGATGCGGTCGAACGTGCGCGCCACCGAGTTGGTGCGGCCCTCGACCTTGCGCTTCAGCCCCGAGGTCTCACGCTTGAGCCGGTGCCACCGTTCGGCCCACCGTGCGTGGTCCTCGCGCTCGGGGCACTGGTGGCAGGGGTGGGCCTTGAGTTCGGCGCGCAGGTAGGCAATGCGGTCGTTCTCCTGGGCAGCTTCCTGTGCCACCTCCTTGGCCCTCATCGGTGGCGGGTCGTGGGGCACGGCGATGCGCATCGAGGTCGCGAGGTCGCGGCGCGCCTTCGGCGACTTGGGGTTGAAGTGCTTGGGGACGACGATCGATGCAGCGGCCGACACGGGCACCGGGACGTCGACGAGAGTGAGCCGGCGGAACTGCCGATCCTCGGTCACGACACCCGGGCCACTGGGCGCGCCCTTTCCGGACCGGGCGGTCTGCACGACGACGGCCCAGCCGGAGCGGCGACCGGCAGGCACCTTGATGATGTCGCCCATCCTGAGGTTCTCGAGGCTGACCGCGGCCTCGGCCTTGCGACCGGCAGAGCGCTTGCGCACGCCATCCTTCTCGGCATCGGCGATGGCCCGCCTCAGCTCGGCGTACTCGCGGAAGTCGCCGAGGTGGCAGTGCATCGACTCGGCGTAGCCCTCGAGGGCCTCGTCGTTCCGGCGGACCTTGGTCGCGAGCCCGACGACTGCACGATCGGCCTGGAACTGGGCGAACGACGTCTCGAGGATGTCGCGGGCCACCTGACGCCCCACCTGGGCGACGAGGTTGACCGCCATGTTGTAGGTCGGCTTGAAGCTCGACCGCAACGGGTAGGTGCGGGTCGAGGCAAGACCACCCACGGCCAGCGGGTCGAGGCCCCGGCTCCACTGCACGACGGCGTGGCCCTCGATGTCGATGCCGCGTCGGCCGGCGCGACCCGTGAGCTGGGTGTACTCGGCCGGGGTGATGTCGGCGTGGGTCTCGCCGTTGAACTTCACGAGCTTCTCGAGCACGACCGTCCGGGCCGGCATGTTGATCCCGAGGGCCAGGGTCTCGGTGGCGAACACCGCACGGATGCGGCCACCGGTGAACAGCTCCTCGACGATCTCGCGGAACAACGGCAGCATGCCGGCGTGGTGGCAGGCGAAGCCGCGCGAGAGCCCCTCGACGAAGTCGTAGTAGCCCAGGATCCCGAGGTCCTCCTCGGCCAGGGACCCCATGCGTTCCTCGACGTGCCGCCGGATCTGCTCACCCTCGCGCTGCGGGATGAGTCGGGTGTCGGACGACAGCAGCTGACCGACGGCGCCCTCGCACCCCATGCGACTGAAGATGAAGGTGATCGCGGGCAGGAGCCCGTCGCGGTCGAGCTGGGCGATGACCTCGGCCCGCGTGGCTCCCCCACCGGGGCGAGCGCCCCGGGTGAAGCCACGATCTGCGCGCCCGGCCGACGCACCGGAAACGGCGACCGATCCACCTCGTCCGGGGCCGCGTCCGTGATCACGACTGACCCCGCGACCGCCGCCACGCCCTCCGTCGCGGCCCTGGTCGCGCGGGCGCTCGGGCCCACGGCCCTTGTCGCGCGTGCTCCCCCGCACCCAGCCGTCGGCGCGCTGCTGCTCGGCGCCCCGGATGGCCTGGATGAGGTCTGGGCTGACCCGAGCTGACGCCCCGTCGGCGTCCGGCTCGGACGTCCCCTCGACGAAGAGGTCGAACATCGAGTTGCCGACGAGCATGTGCTGCCACAGCGGAACGGGTCGGTGCTCGGAGACGACGACCGCATGGTTGCCACGCACCTCGGCGAGCCAGTCGCCGAACTCCTCGGCGTTGCTCACGGTGGCCGACAGCGAGATGACCTGCACCGACTCGGGCAGGTGGATGATGACCTCTTCCCAGACCGCACCGCGGAAGCGGTCGGCGAGGTAGTGCACCTCGTCCATGACGACGAAGCCGAGTCCCTGCAAGGTGGACGACCCGGCATACACCATGTTGCGCAGCACCTCGGTGGTCATGACGACCACGGGAGCCTCGCCGTTGACCGACGAGTCACCGGTGAGCAGACCGACCTTGTCGACGCCGTGGACCGCGACGAGGTCGTGGTACTTCTGGTTCGACAGCGCCTTGATGGGCGTCGTGTAGAACGCCTTGCGTCCCGTGGCCAGCGCCATGTGCACGGCGAACTCGCCGACGATGGTCTTGCCCGCACCCGTGGGTGCCGCGACGAGCACTCCCTGACCGCGTTCGACCGCCTCGCACCCCTGCACCTGGAAGTCGTCCAGCGGGAAGTTCAGTGAGGCCACGAACGCGGTCAGGTGTGACGTGGACTCAGTCGTTGGCCCGCTCATAGCCGTCAGGCTACGTCAGGACGGTGACCGCTCCCGGGACGACCTCGCACTCGAGCGGCAGCGGTTCGAACCGCTCCCCGTCGGCGTACGACACGATGCCCTTGGCTTCCAGCCGGACGTGCTTGCCACGAATGATCTCGACCGCGGGGTGGCTCACGTGCTGGCCCTTGAAGACCTTGGGGAAAACGCGCAACAACGTGGGGATCGAGACCTCGTGGAGGATGAGGACGTCGAGGAGGCCGTCGTCGAACTGGGCGTTCGGGACGATTTTCATACCGCCTCCGTATGCCGGTCCGTTGGCGACCGCGACCAGCATCGCCTTGGTCTCGTGGCGGACTCCGTCCACCTCGACGACGTAGGGAATGGGCTTGAAGACGCCGAGCTCGCGCGCGATGGCGAGGTTGTAGCGCATCTGACCCTTGGGCCACTGCCAGCCGTTGGCGCGCTCGTTGACGACGGCGTCGAAACCGGCGGCCAGGACACCGGCGAACCAGCGCTCCTCACCGTGCGGCGTCACGTGGCGGACGGCATCGATCCGGCGGGTGGCTCCGTGGGTGATGCGCTCGACTGCCTTGGCCGCGTCGCGCACGGGGAGTCCGAGCTCACGGGCGTTGTCGTTGCCCGTGCCGGCGGCGATGATGCCGAGAGGCATGTCGGTCCCGGCGACGAGGTTCACACCGAGGTGCACCATGCCATCGCCACCGGCGACGACGATGCAGTCGATGCTGCGGTCGGCGATGGCGGCCCGGCCGCGCTCCACCGCATGGGCGCCGTCCATCGCGGACAGGTCGACGATCTCGTGTCCCGTGGCGGCCAGGAGCGAGGCAGCCTCGCGACCGATGCGGGCGCCGGTGTTCTTGCCAGCCGTCGGGTTGATGACCAACCCGATGCGCTGACGGTGCTCACTCACAGCGCGGAGGCCTCGTCGTCGGACGTCTCGAGCCAGTCTGGTCGGTCCTTGGCACGACGCCGATCGATGAGTCGGGCGACTCCGTAGGCCATGAAGTACAGGAGCATCAGCGGGGCCGCGAGCAGGAACATCGTCATCGGGTCCGCAGTCGGCGTGGCCACCGCGGCAAAGACGAAGATCAGCACGACCGCCACGCGCCATCCGCGGATCATCTTGTCGGCGGAGAGGATCCCCACGGCGTTGAAGGCCACGAGGAAGACCGGGAAGAGGAACCCGCCACCGAAGACGAGGATGAATCGGGTGACGAACGAGAAGTACGCCGACACCTGCTGGATGTTTGAGGTCCCCTCGGGCGAGAAGCCGTAGAGCAGCTGGAGCGACTGCGGCAGCACGATGTAGCCCAGCCAGCACCCACCCAGGAAGAGCGGCACGGTCGCGGCGATGAACGCCAGCGAGATCCGCTTCTCCTTCTTCGTGAGTCCCGGGACGATGAACGCCCAGACTTGGTACAGCCACACCGGGCTCGATGCGATGACGCCGACGAAGACCGACAACGTGATCAAGTTCGAGAACGCGGACGTCGCCTCACCGAAGTTGAGGCTGATGTCGCTCTGCGGGTTGGCGACCTTGTAGTCGTTGAAGGGCGCCGAGAGGAAGTTGAAGATCCGTTCGTAGTTCAGTCCGGCCGCAACGGCAGCAACGACCACCGTGCCGGCAGCAATGAGCACCCGTCGCCGAAACTCGCGCAGGTGGTCGCCGAGCGACATCCTGCCTTCGGGGTCGCGCTCACGCCGCTTGGGCAGGTGAGGCCGACCGGGTCTCGCAACTCGGGGCATCGAAGAGATGGGTCAGACAGTGGTGCCGGAGGTCGGACCGGACTGGTTGTCCGTCCGGGGGGCCGTCTCGTCGATGGGCGATGCGGGCCGCGGGGCAGGACCATCGGTCTCGCGACGAAGGGTCTCGCCCGGGACGGTCTCGGACGGCTTCTTGTCCTTGCCGTCGTTCTTCATCTCCTCGACCTCGGACTTGAACACCCGAGCCGAGCGGCCGAGGCTGCGTGCCGCGTCGGGCAGGCGCTTCCATCCGAAGATGACGATGAGAAGCACGGCGATGACGATGATCTCGGGGGCGCCAATGTTGCGCATGAGGGTGTGCCTTCTTCCAGTGTGAGGTCGTTGGTCAGTCTACGTCTTGGGTCTGTGGATCGAGCGCTGCGTGCGCTCTCGCGGCTATGCGTTCGCTGAGATCTTCCGGTGCAACGACCACCGCGTGGCCGCCCATCCGCAGAACGAGACGCTCGATCCAAGCCGTGTCGGCCGTGCGCAGCGTGATGGTGCGCGACCCGTCCTTGGCATCCCAGGAGGATTCCACCGGGTAGTAGTCGCTCACCCAGAGGGCGCCGGGCAGCAGTCGAACCGTCACCAGGAGGTCGTCCTCGGCAGGGCTGAAGATGCTCTCACCGAGCTCGCGCGGCGCCAGGCCCTCGGGCGGTGTCCCGTCCTGGTCGAGGACGGTGAGGTTCTCGACGCGGTCGAGCCGGAAGACGCGAATCCCCTCGGCGCGGTGGCAGTAGCCCTCGAGGTACCAGTGCCCGTCAGCGGCGATCACCCGCATGGGGTCGACGTCGCGCTCGGTCGACTCGTCGCGCCCGGGCACGTGATAGGTCAGGTGGAGGCGGCGCTGGTTCCTGACGCCCTCGCGGGCACCAGCCAGCGTGGCGTCATCGACGCGCTCTCCCGCAAGATCCACGGAGACCCGCGCAGCGGCCTCGGCAGCGGTCCCCGATGCGGTCTCGAGCTTGGCCAGGGCCCGCTCGATGGCATCGCGCTCGGTGAGGCCCGGGACGTCAAGGAGGGTGCGCAACCCGACGATGAGCGTCACGGCCTCGTCCACGCCGAGCCGGAGGGGCCGCGAGATCGTGTCGGCATTGCCCACGAAGACCCGACCCTCCTCCCAGTCGGCCTCGATGAGCTCGTCGGGCATCTGCCCGTAGCCACACAGGAAGAGCAGGTTGAGGTCGGACTCGAGCTGCTCGACGCTCACGTCGAGGCCGCGCGCAGCCTCCTCGAGCTCGATGCCCTGGCGGTTGACGAGCCACGGCACCATCGTCAGGAGCCGGGCGAGCCGGTTGGTTGCGGTCTCGGTGGCCATCAGACGCCTGCCTCGTGTGCGGCGAGGGTGGCCCGCAGCTGGGTCTGGACGCGGTCGAGGAGGTCGGCGGGTTCGAGCACCCGCACGTTGTCGGCGTGCCCGGCGATCTCGGCCGCAAAGCCGTCGACGTCGTGGAACTCGATGCTCAGCTCGGACCAGCCACTGTCGACCTCGGTCGTCGACGTGGCCCGGCGGCGCAGGCTGTGGGCGGCACCGGGGCGGACGAGCAGGGTGGCAGGACGGGCCTCGCCACGCGGAGCCGAGCGCTCGACCATGATGCGGGCCTCGTGATCGGCCGGGACGTCGAAGGACCCCGCCTTGCCTGCTTTGCGCACCGAACCGTCGACACGCGACAGCCGGAACACTCGGGTGTCCTCGCGGTCGAGGTCGTAGGCCGCGAGGTACCAGCGGCCGTGCCACTGCACGAGCGACCACGGCTGCACCTTGCGCAGCTGGGCCTCGCCGAGCTCGGGACGTCGGTACGTGAACGTGATGGGCGTGCGACTGAGCACGGCGTCCTTGACGGCCTCGAAGGCCGGCTCGGTGGTCCGCAGGCGTGGCTCGATGCCGATGAGGGCTCCCTCATCGCGTTCGACGCCAGCTGCGCGCAGCTTGCGCAGCGCCTGTGCCGCGGGACCGGCCATCGACGCCTGCGCCCAGCTGCGACTGGCCAGACCGAGGACGGCCAGCTCGTCGGGCTCGAACTCGAGGTCGGGCAGCGCGTAGTCGCGCTGGTGGATCCGGTAGCCCGGCTCGTCCTCGTGGAAGAGGTCGATCTCCTCGGTCGCCAGCGGCACACCGAGTGCGCGCAGCTCGTCCTTGTCGCGTTCGAACATCCGGTCAAAGGACTCGGTCGACGCGGTCTCGCCGTACTGCGGGACGAGGGCACGGATCTGCGCCTTCGACAACGGTCGGCGCGTGTAGAGAAGCACGAGCACGAGGTTGAGGAGGCGCTCCGTCTTGGCCGCCGGGCCCGTCGCTGCGCTCATGTCTGCGACGCTACTCGATAGCCTGCACCTCGTGATGCAGTGGCGCGAGGGCGTAGTCGTCGAAGAGATCCGTGAATGGCCGGGATCGGTTGAGTATGCCGTGAGGCTGGCTTCCGCTGATGACACCGGTTCCGAGGTGCGTTGCCTCGCCTACACGGCGATGGTCGGGCGCCCCGAGCCGGGCGACCGGGTGATCCTCAACGCCTCGGCCCTCCTCAAGGGTTTGGGCACCGGTGGGCTGGCGTTCATCGTGGCCATCCCGGATCGCCTTCCCGAGGATGCGCCCGACTCCCCCGGGCACATCGTCAAGGCGCGCTACACCCCACAGCAGCAGATGTTCCTCGCGGTCGACGAGCAGGACAGCATCCACCATGACGTCCTCATCGACGCGACGTCCCTTGACGCGATGCCTGTCGTCGTCGCGGACCTTCACTCAGCCCTGCCCGCGATCATCGCCGGTGTGCGGCTGGCGCGACCGGATGCCCGGGTCGCCTATGTCATGACCGACGGCGGCGCGCTGCCGATCGCCTTCTCCCGTGCGGTCGCCGGGCTGAAGGAGGCCGGGTGGCTCGCGGCGACCCTGACCGTGGGCCAGGCGTTCGGCGGTGACTATGAAGCGGTCTCCTTGCACAGCGGCCTGCTGGCTGCGCGCCACGTCGTGGACGCCGACGTCACCATCGTCATCCAGGGCCCGGGCAACGTCGGCACGGGAACCCCTTGGGGCTACTCCGGTGTGGCCGCGGCGGAAGCTCTCCACGCCACCCACGTTCTCGATGGCACGAGCATCGCGGCGCTGCGCGTCTCGGGAGGCGACCCCCGCCCACGGCACCGCGGGATCTCGCACCACAGCACCACGGCATACGGAAAGGCTCTGCTCTCGCCTGCGATCGTTCCAGTCCTCGCGGGCGGTGGCGAACTCGCCGCCCTCATCCGTCGGCAGGCCACGGAACTGGCCGCACACAGCCGTGCCGACCTCGACGTCGTCGAGATCGGCACGGAGGGTGTGCTGGAAGCGCTGCGTCAGACCCCGGTCAAGCTCTCGACGATGGGGCGCGGCCTCGAGGAGGACCTCGCCGCGTTCATCGTCAGCGCTGTCGCGGGTGTCTGCGCGGCTCAGCGGATCAGCGAACGCTGACGAGGTCCACGACGAAGATCAGGCTCTCGCCCGGCTTGATGACGGCGCCGGCGCCGCGTTCACCGTAGGCGAGGTCGCTCGGGATGAGCAGGCGACGTCGGCCGCCCTCCTTCATCCCGACGATGCCGTCGTCCCAGCCGCGGATGACCTGGCCGACGCCGAGACGGAAGTCCAGGGGTGCACCGCGACCCCACGAGGCGTCGAACTCCTCGCCGGTCGAGTGGGCGACACCGACATAGTGCGCCGAGATGGTCGAGCCGACCGTGGCCTCGGCGCCATCACCGACGGTGATGTCCTCGATGACGAGCTCGGTGGGTGCTGCATCGCCCGGGAAGTCGATCTCAGGCTTGGTGGTTGCGGGGTCAAAACCCATGGAAGGTCCTTCCGGAGGTGTGGTCAGGGTGGGTCGTGCTGGGTGGTGCCTGGTCGTGCAGGTCAGACGGCGCCGAGGATGTCCACGACGAAGACCATGGTGTCAGTGCCCTTGATCTCGCCCTGGCCCTCCTTGCCGTAGCCATCGGCCGGCGGGACGACGAGCAGGACGCGGCTACCGACGGTCTGGCCGACGATCGCCTTGTCCCAACCGGGAACGACCGCGCCGACACCGATGGGCGTCGGGTAGCCGGGCGAGGAGTCGAAGACCTTGCCGTCACGCCAGAGGGCGCCGGTGTAGGCAACCCGCAGGGTCTGGCCGCTCGTGACCTTGTCGCCCTTACCGGTGATGAGCGGCTGGTTGACGAGAGTCGTCGGGGCCGTGGCCTTGGGGATCGTGATGACGGCGGGCTTGCCGAGGGTCGTCTTGGCGGTGGGCAGGCCGGCCTTGGGGGCGACGGCCGTGCCTTCGGCCTCCTTGAGCGGGGAGACGACCTTGACGACGTCGACGACGAAGAGGATCGGGTCCTCGGCCTTGAGCCCGAGATCGGTCTTGCCCTCGGGGCCGTAGACGGCGGAGGTGGGGGCACCGATGAGGATGCGGGCGCCGGGCTTGGCGCCGGGGAGCTGGCTCGTGAAGATCGGCAGCATGTTCTTGTCGGTGAGGTCGATACCGAGCGTCTGCTCTTCCTTCCACGTGGTCGTGGCGACCTTGCCGTCGGTGCCGTTGATGATCTGCGCCTTGATCGAGAGCAGGTCGGTCTTGCCAGCGGCCTGGCCCTTGCCCTCCGTGATGACGCGCTTGCTCTCACCGGTCAGCTTGAGCGGCTTGGTCCCGAGAGTGACGGTCGGCTCCTTGGCCGGGTCCGTTCCCTCGACCTTGACCGAGGCGAGCGGGCCGGTGTCAGCCTTCGCGTCGCCGGAGCCGGAGGAGTCGCCGCAGCCGGCGAGGGCCACGACACCGACGGCGAGAGCCGCGGCGAGAGGTGCAAAGCGGGGGCGGAACACAGGTGATACCTCAGATTTCAGCGGTGGCTGGGAAGGGGCCACCATAACCAGTGGACCTGTCCCTTTCCTGAATCCCGACCTCGGAGCGACCGGCGATCACATGCCGGCGATGAGCCGTTCGACGCGGGGGTCCTCGTTGCGGAACGGGTCCTTGCACAGAACGGTGCGCTGGGCCTGGTCGTTGAGCTTGAGGTGCACCCAGTCGACGGTGAAGTCCCGCCGGTGCTCCTGCGCAGCCCTGATGAAGTCACCGCGCAGCTTGGCCCGGGTCGTGGGCGGTGGCTTGACCTTGGCCTCGAAGATCTCGGGGTCGGTCACTGCCCGCGCCGCCCGCCCTCGGGCCTGGAGCAGGTAGAAGAGCCCGCGCCGGCGGTTGATGTCGTGGTAGGCGAGGTCGATCTGGGCCAGTCGCGGGTGATCGAGGTCGAGGCTGTGCTTGGTGGCGTAGTCACTGAGCAGCTTGTGCTTGATGATCCAGTCGATCTCGGTGTCGACGAGCGAGTGGTTGTCGGTCTCGATCGCCTCGAGCGTGCGCTCCCAGAGGTCGAGCACCGTCTTGTGGTCCGGATCGCTCGTGCCTTCTCGCTCGACGTATGCCGTTGCCGCGGTGAGGTATTCGCGCTGCAGATCGAGGGCGCTGAGTTCGCGACCGTTGGCCAGGCGCACGAGGCGTCGACCCGTCGTGTCGTGGCTGATCTCGCGGATGGCGCGGATGGGGTTCTCGAGGGTGAGGTCGCGCATGACGACACCGTCCTCGATCATCCGCAGGACGAGGTCGCACGATCCGACCTTGAGCAGGGTCGTCGTCTCGCTCATGTTGGAGTCACCGACGATGACGTGCAGACGCCGATAGTGCTCGGCATCGGCGTGCGGTTCGTCGCGGGTGTTGATGATCGGGCGGGAACGGGTGGTTGCCGACGACACGCCCTCCCAGATGTGGTCCGCCCGCTGACTCACGGCATACTCCACGCCTTTGGAGGTCCGCACGAGCTTGCCCGCGCCGCAGATGATCTGACGACTGATGAGGAAGGGCAGCAGGGCGTCGGAGAAGACCTGGAAGTCGCCGGCGCGGCCGACGAGGAAGTTCTCGTGACAGCCGTAGGAGTTGCCAGCAGAGTCGGTGTTGTTCTTGAAGACGTAGATGTCGCCGCGGACGCCGTCCTCGCGCAGACGCGCCTCGGCGTCGGCGACGAGTCCTTCGACGACCCGCTCCCCCGCCTTGTCATGCGCGACGAGCTGGCGCAGCGAGTCACATTCGGCGGTCGCGTACTCGGGGTGGCTGCCGACGTCGAGGTAGAGACGCGAACCGTTGGCGAGGAAGACGTTGCTGGAACGCCCCCAGGCGACGACCTTGCGGAAGAGGTAGCGGGCGACCTCGTCGGGCGTGAGCGTGCGTTGCCCCTCGGACGAGGCGGTGATGCCGTACTCGTTCTCGATCCCGAAGATCCGTCGGTCCATGCCGTCACCCTAGCCTCGTGGCCCTGCGCGCCGACCCTGCGACAGGCAACCGACTCCCCCATGACGTGAACTGTGGCGTCCAGCATCCGGAACGTCGATACCAGCATCCGGTACTTAACGGCATGTTTGGTGTCTGACAACTTCGTGTTACCGATGAGAGGACCGTTCCCATGGCCACGCTGCGTCTCGGCGACAACGCCCCCGACTTCACCGCTGAGACCACCGAGGGTGAGATCAGCTTCCACGAGTGGAAGGGCGACGGCTGGGCCGTCCTCTTCAGCCACCCGGCGGACTTCACACCCGTCTGCACGACCGAGCTCGGCCGGGTCGCCGCGCTCAAGGACGAATGGGCCAAGCGCGACGCCAAGGTTCTCGCGGTCTCGGTCGACGCGATCGAGGACCACAACGCGTGGAAGAAGGACATCGAGGAGGTCGGCGGTTCCGCCGTGACCTACCCGATCGTCGCCGACAAGGACCGCAAGGTCGCCGAGCTCTACGACATGATCCACCCCGGCGAGGGCGACACCTCGAGCGTGCGCTCGGTGTTCCTCATCGACCCCAAGGGCAAGGTGCGCCTCTCCCTCGTCTACCCCAAGAGCGCCGGCCGCAACTTCGACGAGGTCCTGCGCGCCCTAGACGCCCTGCAGGTCAACGACTCCGGACCCTTCTCCACCCCCGCGGACTGGAAGCCGGGCGAGCGCGTCATCGTTGCGCCGACCGTCTCCACCGAGGACGCGCGCTCGACGTTCGGCGAGGTCGAGGAGATCAAGCCCTACCTGCGCTACACCGCGGCACCCACAGCCTGAGGCCTCAACTTATTGCGCAATCCGTCGGATGCGAGCTCTGCGAGCCGCGACGGATTGCGCAATAAGTCGAGCAGGATGTCTGCATGGCTGACAACATCGCACTCGACCTTCCCGCAGACCTGCTGATCCCCGCGTCCGGCTCCGGACCGGGGATCGTGCTGTTCCAGGAGATCTTCGGGGTCACCGACTACATCCGATCGCGCGCGCAGGACCTGGCCGATCTCGGCTACGTCGTCCTCGTCCCCCACTTCTACGGGCGGCTCGGCGACCCCGTGGTTGAGGAGGGTGGCGACGGACTTCCCCAAGCGATGGGCCTGCTCGAGGAGCTCGACTGGGACCGTGCCGTGACCGACGGTGTGGCCGCCCTGAACGCGCTGCGCGACCACCCCGCCATCTCTGGCGGCGTCGGCCTCCTCGGCTTCTGCTTCGGTGGCGGCCTGGCCTACAACGTTGCGGCAGTGGCGGATTCGAAGCCCGATGCCTTGGTCAGCTACTACGGCTCAGCCCTGCCGAACCTGCTCGGTCTCGCGTCCCGGGTCACGACACCGAGCCTGCACCACTTCGGGGACAGCGATGACTACATTCCGCTGGACATGGTCCGCGAGATCGAGCAAGCCGTGACCGATGGCCACGACGAGGTCACGTTCGTGGTGCACCCCGGCGCCGGACACGCCTTCGACAACCCGTCACCGATGTTTCACCACGAAGGTGCCTCACTGGAGGCCTGGGCCAAGACCGTCGCCTGGCTCGCCGCCGAGCTCCCCACTGCCTGACCGACCCTTCGACTCCTTGCGCATGACTGTGCGCGCTCAGTCGCCCTCCGGGCTGCGCGCGCACAGTCATGCGGTTCGGTGACACTTGTCGTGCCAGCGCGCTACGCCCTGCGGTCGAACGCACGCACAGCCATGCGCAGTCGGAGTCGAAGGGCCTCAGTCGGAGTCGGGCGTCCCCTCGTCGCCGTGGCGCTGCGTCTGCGGGTTGCTGGCAGCCTGTCGCGGGCTGTCGTGGTCGACGGGCGGCACGTCGTCCGTCGGGTCGTCTTCGGACAACAGCTGGCCCAAGAGGTCCCCGTTGATCCGGCGGAACGTGCGTCGCGATCTGGTGCGATCGAGAACCGCCACTTCGAGTGCGTCCGAACCCAATTCACGATCGGGACCCCCCGCGGGATCATGGGCGAGACCGGCCACGGCGAGCTGCAACGCCTGGGCCAGCGTGAGCCCGGGCCTCCACTGCTCGGTGAGACGCTCCTCGATCTGGTCGGAGGCGCCACCCATCGCGACGAGACCACGCTCGTCGGCGACCGAGCCGTCGTAGGTGAGCCGATAGATCTGGTCGCCATCGACGTCCTGACCCACCTCGGCCACGACGATCTCGACCTCGTAGGGCTTGGACTCCTGGGTGAAGACGGTGCCGAGTGTCTGCGCGTAGGCGTTGGCCAGACCGCGCGCAGTCACGTCGCTGCGGTCGTACGAGTAGCCACGCAGGTCGGCATACCGGACACCCGCAACGCGCAGGTTCTCGAACTCGTTGTACTTGCCGACCGCCGCGAAGGCGATGCGGTCATAGATCTCACCGATCTTGTGCAGGCTGCGCGACGGGTTCTCGGCGACGAAGGCGATGCCGTGGTCGTAGCCGAGGACGACGACCGAACGACCGCGGGCGATGCCCTTGCGCGCGAAGTCGGCTCGGTCCTTCATGAGCTGCTCGGGCGAGACGTAGAACGGCATACCCGCGGTCATGAGGCACCTCCCCCACGTCGTCCGCCGGGATTGCCCCGACGATCGGCCACGATGGCGTCGACGACGGGCGCCACACCGTCGTCGGGCACGAAGCGCGCCCCGTCGGAGTCCACGAGAGCCACGGTCGGCCAGATGCGGCGGCCCACGTCCGGGCCACCCGTTGCCGAGTCGTCGTCGGCGGCGTCCCACAGAGCCTCGACAGCGATGCGGACGGCCTCGTCGCTCGACATGCCGGGACGGTAGAGCTTCTTGAGCGCGCCGCGGGCGAAGAGCGAGCCCGATCCGACGCTGTGGTGGTCGTGCTCCTCGTAGCACCCGCCAGTGACGTCGTAGGAGAAGATGCGGCCGCACTGGCCGTGGTGGTCGAAGCCGGCGAAGACGGGCACGACGCTGAGGCCCTGCATGGCCATCCCGAGGTTGCCGCGGATCATCGAGGCGAGCCGGTTGGCCTTGCCCTCGAGAGACATGAGCGTGCCCTCGATCTTCTCGTAGTGCTCGAGCTCGACCTGGAAGAGTCGGACGAGCTCGATGGCCAGACCAGCCGTGCCGGCGATGCCCACGACGGAGAACTCGTCGGTCGCGAAGACCTTCTCCATGTCGCGGTTGGCGATGATGTTGCCCATCGTGGCGCGGCGATCACCTGCCATGAGGACACCGCCCTCATAGGACAGGGTGACGATCGTCGTGCCATGAGGTGCGTCGATCGTTGCTCCCGGCGGCAGACCGCGCCGCGACGGGATGAGGCTCGGCTCGTGCTCCGCGATGAACTCGGTGAACGACGCAGAACCCGTGCGCAGGTATGCCGCCGGGAGACGGCCGCTGTCCGACACGGGGCTCACTGGCCGCCCTTCTGGACGAACCCGCGGACGAACTCCTCGGCGTTGGTCTCGAGGACTCCGTCGATCTCGTCGAGGATGTCGTCGATCTCGGTGTCGGAGACCTGGGCGGCGGGTGCTGCCGCGGGCTCGGGCGCGTCGTCCGGACCGTCGTCCCGTCGACCTGGCTTGATCTGCTCCTGGCCGGCCATGGGCTCCTCCTCGTGTCGCGTCGAGCACCGTCACGGTGCCTGAGGTCCGAGCCTAGTCCGCGGCCCGCTCCACAGCGGCCAAGGACTCGAGGAGCGACCGGATGTCGGACGCCCCGTCGACGAGGTCGCCGACGGCATCCTTGGTTCCGCGCAGCGGTTCGAGAATGGGAATCCGCTGGAGGGAGCGCTCCCCCGGCACCTCGACGACGACGGAGTCCCACGATGCGGCGACGACCGACTCGGGGAACTTGCGCAGGCACGCCCCCCGGAACCAGGCCCGGGTGTCCTCGGGGGCGTTGTCCATCGCGGCGGCAGCCTCGGCCTCGGGGACGAGGACCTCGACGCGACCCGTGGCGGCCAGCCGGTGGGCGAGACCGCGATCGGCGCGCACGTCGGACCACTGGATGTCGACGGCCTTGAGACGGGGGTCGCCCCAGCCGAGCGAGTCCCGCTCGCGATAGGCCTCGAGCACCGACAGTTTGGCCACCCAGTCCACCCAGCGACGCGCGTCCATCGGGTCCCCCTCGAGCGCGGTGAGCACGGTGTCCCACCAGTGCAGGACCTCGGTGGTCTCGGCATCGACGTCAGCACCCCACTTGTTGTCGACGTAGCGGGCGGCGAGCTCGTGGAAGGTGCGCAGCAGCTCAACGGATCGGATCGACCGACCGTCCACGAGCTCGATCGTCGACCTCAGGGTTGGGTCGTGGCTGATTGCTCGCAGCGTGGGCACGGGCGATCGAACGCTGAGGTCGGTCGTGAACGCGTCGTCCTCGATCATGGCGAGGACGAGCGAGGTCGACCCCATCTTCACGAGGTTCGCGACGTCGCAGTGGTTGGCGTCGCCGAGGATGACGTGCAGTCGTCGATACAGGTCGGCGACAGCATGCGGTTCGTCGCGGGTGTTGATGATGGGGCGCTTGAGCGTCGTCTCGAGTCCGACCTCGGCCTCGAAGAAGTCAGAGCGCTGGGCGATCTGGTAGCCCGTCGTGCGCGAGTCCACGCCGATCCCGACCCGACCCGAGCCGGACATCACCTGGCGCACGACGAAGAACGGCGTGAGCTGGGAGATGATCCTCGCGAAGGGCGTCCGGCGCGACATGAGGTAGTTCTCGTGGGTGCCGTAGGACGCACCCTTGCCGTCAGTGTTGTTCTTGTAGAGGTTGACGCCCGGGGGCACCGTCGCGAGTCGCTGGACAGCCTCGCGCATGACGAGCTCCCCGGCCTTGTCCCAGACGACCGCGTCGCGCGGGTTCGTCACCTCGGGCGAGGCGTACTCGGGGTGGGCGTGGTCGACGTAGAGCCGGGCACCGTTGGTGAGGACGACGTTGGCCATCGTCGGGTCCTCGATGTCGGTGAGCTGGCTCGAATGGGCCGCTCCCCGCCCCATGTCGAACCCACGGGCGTCGCGCAGCGGCGCCTCGTCGGCGTAGTCCCAGGAAGCCTGCGCGGGACGGATTCCCCGGCTCGCGGCATACGTGGTCACGACGTCTCCGGACAACACCATGGGGTTGGCCGAGGGTGACCCCGGGACCGAAATGCCGTACTCGGTCTCGATACCCATGACTCGTCGCACTGACATGGATGCAAGGAAACCACGCGTGACGCCGGATGCCCGTCGCGCCCCCCGGCATACTCCTCGCATGCGCTCCTACCGCGGGATGTCCCCGTTGACCACCGCGACCGTGGCCGTCGTCGACCGGATGCGGACGCCCGTCGAGCAGATGAGCGAGGAACAGCGCCACCAAGCCCGAGCCAGGACCTATCCGGCCAAGCCGCCGTACTCGTGGATCACCGGCGCGGTCGACCCTGCCGTCGGCATCACGTTCGGGACAGCACCCGCGCGCGACGGCTACGAGATCCCGCTGCGGATCTATCGTCCGCGGGCCATCCGGGACTCACAGACCGACGTGCCGGTCATCGTCTACTTCCACGGTGGTGGTTGGGTTCTCGGCAACGTCGTGAACTACGACCCACTCTGCACGCATCTCGCGGCCGAGGTCGGAGCCGTCGTCGTGAGCGTTGACTACCGGTTGGCGCCCGAGCATCCGGCGCCCACAGGCGTCAACGATGCCGTCGACGCCACGACCTGGATCGCGGCCCAGTCGGACGTGTTGCGGGCAGACGCCCACCGCATCGCGGTCTGCGGCGACTCCGCCGGTGGGCACCTCGCCTCCGTGGTCGCCCAGGTCGTCCATGGCAGCGGCGCCGACTGGATTCGCCATCAGGCGCTCATCTATCCGGCCACCGACCTGACGATGCAGTCGCCGTCGATCGACGAGCACGCCAACGCTCCGATCCTCACCAAGGCGTCGATCGTGGCCTTTCGGGAGATGTATGCCGATGGGCAGGATCTCGCGGCTGCGGTGCACTCACCGTTGTTCGGCCAGCTCGTCGGCCTTCCTCCCGCGCTGATCCAGACTGCGGACCTCGACCCGATCCGGGACGACGGATACCGGTATGCCGCCGCGTTGCGTTCCGCGGGAGTCGACGTGCGCCACACCAACTACCTTCGGGTGCCGCACGGTTTCGCGAGCTTCCCCGGCGCGGCTGCCGCGGGCGCCCAGCATCGTTGGGAACTCGTGAGCGAACTCCGTGCTCACCTGACCTGACGTCTGGCCTAGGGTCGACCCATGCGCGAGATCGTCGTCTTCTCCGGTAGTGCCCACAAGACCCTCGCCTCCCAGATCTGCGACCAGCTCGGGGTGCCCCTGTCCGGCAGTGAGATCAAGCGGTTCAGCAACGACTGCCTCCAGGCGCAGCTGCTCGCGAACTGCCGCCAGCGGGACGTCTACATCATCCAGCCGCTCGTCCCGCCGACGCAGGAGCACCTCATGGAGCTGCTCCTCATGATCGACGCAGCCCGTGGTGCGTCGGCCGCGCAGATCACCGCGGTGATCCCCCACTACGCCTATGCCCGGTCGGACAAGAAGGACGCATCGCGGATCTCACTCGGTGGCCGACTCGTCGCTGACCTGATCTCCACCGCTGGCGCCCACCGCGTGCTGACGATGAACCTGCACGCCCCACAGGTGCACGGCTTCTTCTCCGTCCCCGTCGACCACCTCACGGCGCTCGGTGTCCTCGCCGACCACTTCCGCGGCACCGACCTCACGAACTCCGTCGTCATCTCCCCTGACCTCGGCAACGCCAAGGAAGCGACCCAGTTCTCGCGCCTGCTCGGCCTGCCCGTCGCGGCCGGAAGCAAACAGCGCCAGAGCGACGACAAGGTCGTCATCGACTCGATCGTCGGCGACGTGCGAGGCAAACGCGCCATCGTCCTCGACGACGAGATCGCCACCGGCGGCTCGATCATCGAGCTGCTCGACCGGCTCGCCGACTTCGGCGTGACCGAGGCCGCTGTCGCGTGCACCCACGGCCTCTTCGCCGGCAAGGCCGTCGAGCGCCTGCGCGGCCACCCGATGGTGACCCAAGTCGTCACCACGGACACCGTGCCGGCCCCGGCCGACTGGCCCGAGCTCCAGGTCCGCACCGTCTCGGGCCTCTTCGCCGAGGCGATCACCCGCATCCACGGAGGTGAGTCGGTGAGCATCCTGTTCGACGGCGTCGACCCGACGCACGCACCGCCCCAGGGATCGCTCTTCGACAAGGTTGGTGGGTGAGTCGATGAGTCGCCTCCTCGCCCCACTCCTCGACCTGCTGGCCGTCGCGATCTTCGCCCTCGTCGGGCGACGCTCGCACGCGCACGGGATCACCCTCGTCGGCGTCCTCGAGACCGCGGCACCCTTTCTCTGCGGCACCGCAGCGGGCTACCTCGTCGCCTCGATCGCGACGGACGCGGCACCTCGCTCCTGGCAGTTCGGCACGATCGTCGTCGTGGCCACCGTCGTGGTCGGCATGCTCTTCCGCCGGCTCGCCGCAGCGGGCACGGCCCCATCCTTCATCGTCGTGGCCACGATCTTCCTTGCGGTGACGATGCTTGCCTGGCGCGTCATCGCGCGGTTCGTTTAGGTCGGCGGTCCGTCCTCGCATTGCGTGGGACGCGCTAGCTGTCCTGCGGTCTGCACGCGCCCACGAATGCTGCGCGCTCAACTCTCGTTGTCAGGCGCGCCCAGACCTTCGGCCAGACGCACGTCCCACGTAATGCCACGGCCGACCTCGCGTCACGAGTTGCTGGCTCTTCCCGGGTCTTGGGGGGCGCGGCTAGCTGTACTGACCCGACAGGTTGGTTAAGCGGGTGATGGGTGGCTTGTTCCCGCAGGCGGTGTGGGGTCGGTGGTGGTTGTACTCGTGGAGCCATGCTGGCAGAGCTTGGCGTCGTTCGGTTTCTGAGGTGTAGCAGCGGGCGTATCCCCACCCGTCGGCCATGGTGCGGTGGAAGCGTTCGATGCTCCTATGTTCGTCAAGCGGCAGTTTCGACCGTGCGCGCGAGTGGGTCCGCGATGGCGGGTGTGGGCAGGTTGTTGAAGACCTCGCGGGCGATGTAACGCTTGAGGCACCGGATGATCTCGCGTTTGCTCAGGCCCTCGGCGGTTCGGCGCTCGACGTATTCACGAGTTGGTTGGTGGTGGCGCATCCGGACGAGCGTGACGATGTACAGCGCGCTGTTGGCGGCCCGGTCACCACCTCGGCTGAGGCGGTGTCTCCCGCGGGTGCGGCCGCTGCTGGCAGGTTGAGGCGCGACACCGCAAAGCTTCGCGAACGCGGCCTCGTTGCGGATCCGATCAGTGTTGTCACCGGCGGTGACGAGGAACTGGCCGGCGATCTCTACTCCGACGCCATGCAGCTCCAGCAGTTCCGGTGCAGCCGCCTGGACGAGGGCCTCGATCTGCTTGTTCAGAGTCTTGATCTCGGCGTCGAGGCCCTTCCAGCGGCGGGCCAAATCCCGCAGCGCGGTCTTGACCCCTGCCATCAGCATCCGGTTGGGGTCGTGGGCCAAAGACTGCAGGTCATCAGTTTCCGGACGTAGCCCGAGGCAGCGGTTGACTAAGGTTCGTTTGCTGAGGATCACCAGTTCGTCACGCAACGGTGACGGGGAACCGATCATTACCCCGAACAGGGTGTTGAACGCCTGCGTGCGCGCTTTCACGGCACTGGTGCGGGTCACTCGTAAGGTGCGGATCACCTCAACGGCACCGGACTTGGCCTTCGGGGTTGCTGTCGACGTTTCGCCGAGTACGGCGCGCGCGATCTGCTCGGCGTCCAGGCGATCAGATTTGCCATCCATGCGCCTGGCTGCCCGGTTGGGTCGGTTGACTTCGACCACTCGTTCACCAGCGGTCGTGAGCGCCCTGGTCAGCGTCGCGCCGAAGGAGCCGGTGCTCTCGACGCCGATTGCCTGCACGGTCCCGTGCTGGCGAATCCAGCCCAGGAGCGCCTGGTAGCCCGAATCGTTTGCCGGGAACTCGTGGTGGCCGAGCAACCTGCCGTGGTCGTCGATGGCTGCTGCGTAGTGGGTGTGCTTGTGGGTGTCGACGCCGCCAATCACGGTGACAGTCGCGGTGGTGGTTGTCATGCTGGATTTCGCTCCTCCGTTAGGGCTGATCTGACGGATGCGGCGAACCGGCCGGACGGACGACAGGTCTGTGACGGGGCTTCTAGTCCAAGCTCCTATCAGGTCAGTTCCGTCTGGCCGGTGCGCGCCACGGCGCTGCACCAGCACCGGTCGACAAATCGAACGCAGGACACCTTGGTCATACCTTGGCCGGGGTCAGACCGGGCCGGTGCAGCGCCTACCAACATGCTCACAGATCTTGCCGTTGGTCTGCGGACGGCGGGGTCGGGTGCGGGAGTGCTTGATCCCGAGCTCGGCGCACAGGTCGCGCCACAGGTGCGAGATGTAGGCGGATCCGTTGTCGGACAGGACTCTGCGTGTGGTGATGCCACGGACAGCGAACCAGGCGACGGCGCGGCGTAGGACACCAGTGGCGGTCACGGCGGTTTCGTTGTCGTGGACCTCGGCGTAGGCCACACGAGAGTGGTCATCGATGACGGTGTGCACGAACGCGTGGCCCATCTTCGGCTGGTAATGCTTGTTCCTCGGTTTGCCCGGGGTGCCTGCCCGGTTCTTCCCGCCTTGGGCTCGGCCCACGAAGCGCCACCCGCCACCGTCGGGGATGTTTCCGAACTTCTTGACGTCCACGTGCAGCATGTCCCCGGGGCGCTCGTGCTCGTAACGGCGCACCGGCTCCCCGGTGGCACGGTCGACGTGCGCCAACCGGTTGAGGTGGCACCTGGTGAGCACCCGGTGCACTGTGGAGGGTGCAACCCCCACGTGTGCGGCGAGCTGGACCGGGCCCAACCGTTTGCGCAGCCGCAACGACACGATCCGCTTCGTCGTCGAGGGAGACGTCTTGGCGGGCATCGCGTGTGGACGGCTCGAGCGGTCGCTCATCGGTTCACCAGCGGCGTACCGATCGGCCCATCGCTTCACCGTCGGCCAGGAACATTGGAATCGTGCCGCGACCTCGCTGATCGGGACTCGCTGATCGACGACGAGCTGAGCGACCTTGAGCCGGTGACGAACCGTCAGAGCGGCGTTAGCGTGGGACATGAGGGCCTCCTGTGTGTGGCAGTGGTGACTTGGCAGTTCCACTCCACCGCGGGAGGCCCTTCCCGCGCCACTGATCAGATCAGCGGATCGCAATCACTCAACCAACCTGTCGGGTCAGTACAGCTAGCCTCTGGGGGTGGCGATGATCGAGTGGCTGACGGATGAGCACTTTGGCTCGCGTGTCGGGGAGCGGTTCGACGCGATGGCTGGCGACGGGGTGGCGGTCGTTCTCGAGTTGGTGGAAGTTGTCACGAGCGACGAGCCGGGTGGTCGTGGGCCCGATGGGCAGGAGCGGACGCAGTTCTCGCTGCTCTTCCGCGGGCCGTTGTCGCCTGCTCTGGGCCAGGGCACGTATGACGTGAGGCATGCAGAGCTCGAGGACTTCGTTCTTTTCCTGGTGCCGCTGGGGCCAGACGCTGACGGGCCCCGCTATGAGGCGTCCTTCGCCTGAGCGAGCGGCCGAAGCAGGTCATCGGCCACGCCACTCCATGCGTCGGTAGGGGCCACGCTCGGCCACCACCTCGAAGCCCAGACGGGCATAGAGCAGTGCGGCCCGGTTGTGGATCTCCACGTGCATGCTGACCATCCGACCGGTCGCCGCAGCCTCGTCGGTGAGCCGGGTGACGAGGTCGCCGCCGATGCCACGGCTCCGGAACTGCGGCAGGAGGGAGATGTCGACGAGCCGGATCTCGGCCGGGCGGCGATCGACGTACATCCGTCCTGCGTCGATTCCATCGACCTCGACCACGTCGAAGCAGCCATGGGGGTTCTGGGCTCGGTACGACCTGTCCTGGGCGTCGAACTGAAGACGCACGAACGCCTCCATCGCGCCCTCTGGCCAGTCGACCGACGCCAGCTCATCCTCGCGAGTCGACCCGTAGACACCGACGAGGAAGTCGCGGTCCCGTTCGGTGACGGGTCGCAACCTCACGGCGGATGCCGTCACGGCGACGTCCGCTAACTCCGCGGCGGGAAGATGCCCTGCAACGCGATGCAGAAGTTCACGGTCAGGTAGGGCTGCATGTTGTTGTGCGGCAGGTCGCCGCCCGCAGGTGCCACCGCCTCCGCCGCCAGCTGGGTGTCCTGCGCCGACTGGTAGATCCCGCCGCCCTGACTGAGCGACCACGACGCCGACGGGTTGACCGCCTTCGCGAGGGCCGGGTCCTGGGCCGCCCCTTGCATCTGGTGGGTGTGGGTGGCGAGCTCGCTCTGCAGCAGGGTCACGCTCTCACTCCCCCCGGACTGACCAAGGTCGTAGAAGCTGAGCCCCGGACCTTGCCCGGGATGCATCGGCGCCGCGCCCCTGAGGTCAGGGAGCGCGAAGGTCACCTTGCCGTCCCCGCCGTAGACCGTGCCGAGGAGGGAGAAGAGTGCGGTGTTCTGCGAGATCGGCATGAGCTGTCCGTTGCACATCGCCCAACCAGTGGGGGCGAAGTTGAACGGAAAGATGCGGATCTCGGCCACGAATTGGTCAGTCATGTCGGCTCCTAGGTGGGTGAGGGGAAGATGCCGAACAACGAGATGATGAAGTCGACGCAGAGATAGGGCTGCAGGTTCGTGTGCGGCTGCGAGCCCCCAGCGGGTCCGATCGCGGACGCGTTGAATGCCGAGTCCGGAGCGGTGTTGAGGTAGGGCGTGATGGTCACCGAGTTGGCCGGGAGGGCGCCGCCGGCGCTGGCCTGGTCGGCCGTGACCGCCGCCCCGATCGCGGGATGGTTGTGAGAGGGGATCTGCTGCGTGGTGAGGGTGACCTCCTCCGCTCCGCCGTTCTGGGACAGGACCAGGCCATTGCCCTGGTGCACCGGGACCCTGCCCCGAAGGTCGGGCAGCATGAAGGTGCTCTCCCCATCTCCGCCGTAGGTCGTCCCGATGAGCTGGAAGAGAATCTCGTTCTCGGAGATCGAAAGCGGCTGGCCGTCGCAGAACAGCCAGCCTGCCGGCGCGAAGTTGCCTGCGAACATCCTGATTTCGCCGACGAAGGGTTGCGACATGTCCGTGACCTCAGTTCGGGGAGGGGAAAATACCTTGCAGGGCGATGCCGAAGGTCAGCGTGAGGAACGGCTGCATGTTTTCGTGCGCCTGGCTCCCGCCGGTGTTCGTGATCGTCCCGGGGTTGAGGGTCTGAAAACTCACCGGCGAGTGATAGAGATTGCTCGCGCTGCCGAGGAAGCGACCAGTGGGATCGTCCGACCCGCCCGATGCCGTCGTCGACCCGTTCATCGCATGGCCATGGGTCGGCATCTCGTTGGTCGTGAGGGTGTGCGCCTGCTCGCCGGCGACCTCACCCAGCGAATGGCCAGCGCCCTCGCTGATCGGCACCCGTGAGCGCAGGTCCGGCAACGCGAACGTGGTCTGACCATTGCCGCCGTAGATCGTGCCGAGCAGGGAGAACAGCGCC
Source organism: Janibacter sp. HTCC2649 (assembly GCF_000152705.1). Lineage (GTDB taxonomy): Bacteria > Actinomycetota > Actinomycetes > Actinomycetales > Dermatophilaceae > Knoellia. Next base: position 609,816 of record NZ_CH672413.1, read on the forward strand.
TGGTTCTGGTTGATCGGCAGCAGCTGCCCGTTGCACATCGCCCAACCTCGTGGCACGTAGTTGAACGAGAACAGCCTGATCTCCGACAGGTACGGTTCTGCCATCGCGGTGTCTCCTTCTGGTCGGGCCCGAGTCGGGCGAGGTGGATCAGGGGCAGGTGGACCCCGCCCCGCTGAACGTGCCTGGTGCGTTGGCCACGGCTGTGCCCGCGGCTCCGCTGCCGATGAGTGAAGCGGCGTAGTTGGCGAACGCCGTGCCGTCGGTGCTGCCACCCACGTAGCCGGGCTGGCGCAGTGTCGTCTGCTGGCTCGCGACCAACCGGAAGTCGCGCCCGGCGCTTCCTCCCGCACCACTGATGGAGTTCGCGCCGAACTTCACACAGGTGGAGAACGTGTCGGCCGTGTCGACACCGCTGTCGACGCGAATGCCCTGCAACAGGGTGATCAACGGGTTGGTACCCGGATTGCCGACCACGTTGCCGCTGACGTTGAGGTTCATCTGACCCGTGGCCGTCACACCAGATCCGGCGACGAACTGAATACCGCTGGAGTTGTACTGGCTGATGTTGTTGTTCAGCACGTTGAACGTCGCGTTGCCGTCGCCGAACGTCGTGATCTCCATGCCGTCACCCTCGAACGAGCCGGAGTTGGCCGTGGCTGCGACACCGATGGTGTTCCCGGTGATGTTGCTGACCAGGGGGTTCGTCCCGGCCGTCGCATCCGCGCTCTTGATCACCGTCAGGGCGTTCGTCAGCGAGTCCCGGAACGTGTTGCTCACGATGTCGAGCGTCGCAGCGCCCTTGGCGCCGGCCACGATCGCGACACCGCCACCACCGGTGGCGATGCTCGGCTCGTTGTTGGTGAACGCGTTGGACGTGAGGTCGAGGTTCCCACCGCCCGTCCCGTCGCCGATGTACTGGAAGAGGTCACCCGTCGCCGTGCCGATCGCGCTGTTCTTGTAGTCCACGTTCATCGTCGATGTGCCGATGCCCTCGAACTGGACCGCGTCGTCGCCGCCAGTGGCGTTGATCGTCCCGCTGTCGACATTGTCGAAGGTTCCGTTGAGGATTCCCGCGGTGTTGTCGACCATGAGGTTGGTGAAGTACCCGCCGCTGAGCGCCACGTTGGTCATGGCCACCGTGCCGGTCAGCTCCACGAAGCGGACGCTGCCGTCCTTGAAGGTCGTGGTTCCGTTGGTGCCGTTCACGCCGTTGACCACACTGTCCACCATTGAGAAGCCGACCACGGACGTGCCGCGTATGCCGTAGTTGGAGTGATCGTGGAGGTGCATCCGGGTGAGCGAGACTCCCCGGGTGTTGTTGAGGACGATGCCCGTGCCGGTAGGCAGCGCTCCGCTGTCGTCGACACCGGTGGCGCTGCGGATCTCTCCACCTGTGCAACCGCTCTGGTCAGCGGCAGTACAGGTGCCCGAGCCGCTGCTCGCGACCACGAGGGCGTTGTTGGAGCCGGTGTTGCTGAGGGTGATCCCTGCACCCCCCAGCGAGGAGATGCGTTGCAACGACAACGGACTGGGCCCGACATCGGTGTCCGAGACACTCAACGCCTTGCCCGCGCTGGTGTCGATGGTGTTGCCTGCGCCGGTGATGTTCAGCGTCCCGGAACTGGCCGCGTCGACGCCTGTCCCCGAGACCGTGTCGATGTCCAGGCCACCGCCGGAGAGGGTCAGCGTGTGACCGTCGCTGCTGCTGAAGTCCACCGCCTTCTCGCTGCCGGTGTTCAAGGTCTTCGTCGTGCCGCTCAGGACCGTTGAGCCGCCCGAGTTGCCCGTGACGAAGATCCCGCCACCGACATCGTTCGTGTCGTTGATGTTGCCGGTCAGGGTCACGGTGCCACCTGTGCGGGCCGAGACCTCCACGCTCCTGCCGGAGCCGTTGTTGATCGTGCCGCCATAGCTGATCGGGCCGTTGCCGGTTCCGGTGGTGAACGCCGTTCCGGCGGTGTTGGAGATGCTTCCGGTTGCTGCGCTGAACGACCCAGTGCCCAGGGCCACAGCCGCGATCCCGACACCGCTGGGGTTGCTCACCACGGTGACGTCGTCGAACGCCAGGGAGGATCCGGACGAACCGTTGACGAAGACCCCGGCCCCGGCCGTCGCATTCACGTTCGCCGTCCCGGCAGCGGGCACGGAGACCGTGCCGGTGCCCTGGAGGTTGAACGCGGACCCGCCCGTCGTCGTCAATGCAAGGTCGACTCCGACGCCGTCACCAAAGGCCGTGCCCGAACCAAGACTGTTCACCATCGAGACACCGCCGGTGGGTGAGCCGGTGACCGTGATGTCGTCGAAGACACTGGCCAGGCCCATGTTGGCGCCTGTCACCTCGAGAGCCTTCGCGCCCTTGGTCGTGAGGGAGATCGTCCCGGCCGATGCGAAGTTCGCCGTGAAGCCGAGGATGTTGCGATTGAGCCGGACTCCGATCGAGCCGGCGGTCTGGCCAGTCGCTGCTGAGTTGTCGACGGTGAGGTCGGAGATGTCGTAGGTGCCCTCCACGCCGTCGAGCTCGAGACCTGGCTGCGTTCCAGCCGTCCCGGTGTCGATGATGCGCACGTCGGCGATCGTGCTCGTGCCCGGACCAGAAGCGGTGCCGATGCCCGCGATGCCTCCGCCCGCGCCCTGTGGGTCGAGCTGGACACCGCGCACGGTGGTCGCGTTCGCCAGCGTCACCACGTCCTCGTCGTTGGCGGTGAGCGTCGGGCGGTTCGCCGGAACGCCCGTGTAGAGGACGTCGGCACCCACCTGGAGGGTGACGGCCTCCCCCAACAGCCGTTCGCCCGCAGCCATCACGAACCCGGAACCGAGGTTGAGCGAGGTGTTGTCACCGTCGAAGACGTAGGTCGTGTCGCCGGCGTCGGCGGCTGTCTCGGCCTCGCCCAGGGTGTCGAACGGCGCCTCAGAAGTGCCGTCGCCTCCGGCCACTGCGTTGTTCCTCACGTACCAGACCTGCGAGCTGCTGATGGGAAGGTTCAGGGTGCCCGTTGCATTGGCAACGGTGCTCGCGTTGCAGGGCGAGGCGTCGCACACCCGATAGGTGAACGAGTCGGTGACGCCGGAGTCCCCGTCGTCGGGGTAGAAGGTGAAGTTGCCGTCGGACTCGATCGTGATGCTGCCGCCGAGTGTCGTCGGCGCGTTCGTCACGGGCTCCGCAACCAGGTTGGCCTGGGCGGTGTCAGGGTCGGTGTCGTTGGTGAGGACGGACCCGGTGAGCACCTTGCCCGCCTCGCCTACCGGTCGTGACGTCCCGACGAACAGGTTGGTGTTGCCGTGCGTCTGGAAGGAGTCGGTCACGGCCGTCGGGGCATCCGAGACACCATTGATCGTGATGGTCACGGTCGCTGTGCTCTGTGCCCCGCTCCCGTCCTGAGCCGTGTAGGTGAAGGTGTCCGTTGCGGACTGTCCCGTCGACAAGCCCTGGAAGAGGCCGCCGGGGTTGTAGGTGAAGGAGCCATTGGCGGCGATCGACACGGCAGCCCCGCTGGTCGACGTGCCCGTCAGAGTTGCGCTTCCGTTGAGCCGGGTGACGGTCCTGGTGTCCCCCGTGTCGGGATCGGTGTCGTTGGCGAGGACGCCCGGTGCGCTCTGGCTGAGGGTGGTGTCCTCGTCCGTCGTCCCGGTGTCGTTCACGGCGACGAGGGGGTCGTTGGCCCCGGTGACGGTCACCGTCACCACGGCTGTGTCCGTTCCGCCGTTCCCGTCCGAGACGGTGTAGCTGAAGGTGTCGGTGGCGGTCGCCCCGGCGGCAAGGTACTCGAACTGGCCGTTGGGGTTGTAGGTGACCACCCCGCCGACCAGGCTGACCCCGCCGATGGTCCCGGTCGTGTCGACCGAGGTCACGGAAAGCACGTCGGTGGGGTCCGGGTCGGTGTCGTTGGCGAGTACTGGGACGGCTGCGCCGGCAGCGCCTTCGCCCACACTCGTGGCGTCGTCGACCGCGTTCGGTGGGTCGTTGACGCACGTCACGGTCAGGCTGACGGTCGCCGTGGAGCCACCGGGCGTGAGTGTGTAGGTGAAGGTGTCCAGGGTCGTGCCTGGCGGGTTGTTGCAGTAGTTCGCGTCCGGCTGATAGGTCAGGCCGGTGCCGCCGCCGCTGATCACCACGGTCCCGTTTGTCGGCTGGTTGACCGACGCGATGGAGATGGGACCACCGTCGACATCGGTGTCGTTGGCCAACACGTCGACTGCCGTCGCTGCAGCATCCTCGACCACGGTCTTGGCGTCGTCGACCGCGACCGGAAGGTTGTCCACGCAGGTGACCGTCACTGACACGGTCGCTGTCGAGCCACCGGGCGTGAGTGTGTAGGTGAAGGTGTCCAGGGTCGTGCCGGGCGGGTTGTTGCAGTAGCTCGCATCCGGCTGATAGGTCAGGCCCGTGCCACCGCCGGTGATCACCACGGTCCCGTTTGTCGGCTGGGTCGCCGACGCGATGGAGATGGGACCACCGTCGACGTCGGTGTCGTTGGCCAACACGTCGACTGCTGTCGCTGCGGCGTCCTCGACCACGGTCTTGGCGTCATCGACTGCGACCGGTGGGTCATCGCACACGACCCTCACGCTCACCATCGCGGTCGAACCGCCGTTGAGGGTGTAGGTGAACGTGTCCGGTGTCGTGCCGGGCGGATCGTCGCAGTAGCCAGCGTCCGGCTCATAGGTCAGGCCCGTGCCACCGCCGGTGATCACCACGGTCCCGTTCGTCGGCTGCGTCACCGACGCGATCGACAGCGCCCCACCGTCAACGTCCGTGTCATTGGCCAGGACCATGAGGGCGGTCGCGGTCGCATTCAGCGTGACCTGTTCGGAGTCGTCGACTGCGACGGGAAGATCGTCCACGCAGGTGACCATGACGCTGACGGTGCCCGTGGACCCGCCGTTGACGGTGTAGGTGAAGGTGTCCGGAGTGGATCCGGGTGGGTCGTTGCAGTAGTTCGCGTTCGGGTCGTAGGTCAGGCCCGTGCCGCCGCCGGTGATCGCCACCGTCCCGTTCGCAGGCTGGGTCACCGAGGTGATGGAGATCGGGTCACCGTCTGGGTCGGTGTCGTTGGCGAGAACGTCGACTGCTGTCGCTGCGGCGTCCTCGACCACGGTCTTGGCGTCGTCGACCGCGTTCGGTGGGTCGTTGACGCAGGTCACGGTCAGGCTGACGGTCGCCGTGGAGCCGCCGGGCGAGAGCGTGTAGGTGAACGTGTCCAGGGTCGTGCCGGGCGGGTTGTTGCAGTAGTTCGCGTCCGGCTGATAGGTCAGGCCGGTGCCGCCGCCGGTGATCACCACGGTCCCATTTGTCGGCTGGGTGACTGACGTGATGGAGATGGGACCACCGTCGACATCGGTGTCGTTGACCAGCACGTCGACGGCTGTCGCTGCGGCATCCTCGACCAGGGTCTTGGCGTCGTCGACCGCGACCGGAAGGTCATCCACGCAGGTCACCGTCACCGACACGATCGCCGTGGAACCACCGGGCGTGAGTGTGTAGGTGAAGGTGTCCGGGGTCGTGCCGGGCGGGTTGTTGCAGTAGCTCGCATCCGGCTGATAGGTCAGGCCCGTGCCACCGCCGGTGATCACCACGGTCCCGTTCGCAGGCTGGGTCACCGACGCGATGGAGATGGGACCACCGTCGACATCGGTGTCGTTGGCCAACACGTCGACTGCCGTCGCTGCAGCATCCTCGACCACGGTCTTGGCGTCGTCGACCGCGACCGGCAGGTCATCCACGCAGGTCACCGTCACCGACACGGTCGCGCTCGAACCACCTGGCGCCAAGGTGTAGGTGAACGGGTCAGCGGGACCGGCGACCGAATTGCAGTAGCCGGCGTCCGGCTCATAGGTCAGGCCCGTGCCACCACCGGTGATCACCACAGTCCCGTTCGCGGGCTGCGTCACCGACGCGATCGACATCGGCCCACCATCAACGTCCGTGTCGTTGGCCAGCACGTCCACCGTCGTTGCTGGGGCGTCCTCGACCACGGTCTTGGAGTCGTTCACGGCGACAGGAGGATCCGCCAGTCCGGTGACCGTGACGGTGACGGTTGCGCTGTCGGAGCCGCCGAAGGCGTCGGTGATCGTGTACGTGAAGGTGTCCGTGTCCTGCTCGCCGGGTGCGAGGTTGTCGAACTTCCCGTCCGGGTCGTAGGTCAGCCCGGTTCCGCCGCCCGTGATGGTGACAGCGCCCTGCGTGCCGGTGGTGCCGATCGCGGAGATCGTGAAGGCGTCACCGTCCGGGTCCGAGTCGTTCGTCCGCGGATCGAACGAGGTCGAGCTGTCCTCGTCGATCGTCACGGCGTCGTCGCTGGCGTTCGGCGGGGTGTTGAGCGCCGTGTAGCCGGTGAGCGTCGTCAGCGGCGAGGTGCGGTTGGTCGCAGAGCCGATCTTCGCGATGACGGTCTTGCCCGGACCGGCGAGCGTGGTGATGGTGACATTGCTCCACCTGCCGAGCACGACGCTCGCGGTGGTGGGCGCAACGGGACCTGAGGAGAAGGCCCCCTGCCCCGCGAGGAAGGTTCCCCCCAGGCTGGACTGGGCTGCTGTCGGTGTCAGCGTGCCGGTGGTGCGGTTGCGGCCGCAGATGACGATCGTGTGCCCAGCACTCCCGGTGACAGCACTCTTGGCCGGCGACGGACAGGCGCTTCCCACCGTGCTCGTCGCGGGGTCGACGACCGCGTCGAGGATCTGGAAGGAGTGTGCCGTGATTCCGAGGCCGGGCGAGGTGGACGCTGCGGCAATGAGCTTGCTCTTGGTGTCGAAGTTGCTGGAGCGGCTCACCTTCACCGGCCAGGTTCCGGTGAGGTTCTGCGTCCCGGGCGCCACGACGGCGGTGACCCGGAAGGCCGTGGTCTGCTGACCCGGCGCGATGTCGTCGCCGGTGCCGGCTGCACTGCGGAAGCGGCATGCAGTGTCGGAGCGTTGCGCGCTCCATCCGGTGGGCGCGGACGGACAGCCGGTGATCTGCCACTGTTTGCCCGGTCGGTCGATCTCGACGGCGCCGATGGAGTCCGCCGTCCCCGTGTTCGCCACCATGAACGTGAAGGTGACGCCGGTGGAGTCGCCGAGATACTGCACCCCCGGCGAGACCGACGCAACAGCCGCGTAGGGCGCTGCGGCGGCGCTGGGCGTGAGCCCCATCGCCGCGACGACCACCCCGATCCCCGTCAGGGCGCACCAGCGACTCAACATGGGGCGCACGTGCTGAGATGTCATGAGACTCTCCAAGCATTGTGTCGCGACGAGCCGACGCACGGGCATCAGCGATTGACGTCTGTCGCGAAGGAATTTGCCCCGTGCGCTCGTGACGCTAGAACTCGCGCAGCGCGAGCAAAATGGTTCTATCTGGCCACCCCGATGGACACATCATGCTCACGCGCAGGGGGCCCGCCCTCCCCGGCCGCCTGCTCGTCGGGGCCGCCCGATGGGGTCACCCCTGCAGGGTCAGGTCCCTGCCCAGCAGCTCGGCCAAGCGGTCGACCTCACTCGCAAGGGCCGCCTCTGGGCGCCGTCCCGGACCGAGCCAGGTCACTGTCACGGCGTCGCGGGCGCGAGCCCACGTGCCGCACACGACACCCCCATCGATGACGGGGTTCGCCTTTCGAGTCATCAGATCTCGGTGTGCCGGCGGTGTCACGTGGCCATCGCTCGTTCCGGGCCCCATGATCCATTGGTCGTGCCCGGGGAGGAGCCGAACCACGTCCGAGGGCGTGGCAGCCTCAAGGGCGTCAACATCCTGCCGCGCCACGTAGGCAAGTCCTCCCTCGAGGTCGACGGGGACCAACTCGTCCCCGAGGTCGTCGAGCCACCCGCCAAGCCTCTTGCGCCCAGCGCTCAGACCCTTTCCCAGCCAGTGGTCGAGGTTGTCGAGCGACGCCGGCCCATAGACGCTGAAGTAGGCCTTGATCGCTCGTGGACCGGCGACGTCGAGCTCAGGGATGCCGCCCCACCGGGGGTTGCTCTCGAGGAGCTGCAGCGTCAGGCGTCCCTCCCGCCGCGGCCCCAGAGTCAGGTCCCCCTGCCAGCTCAGGGGTTTGATCAGCGTTCCCGCTCCGTCGTCGAAGACCGGTCGCAGGTGCTGGTAGGCACGGTGCTTCGCCACCGCCTCGCCGAGCTCGGCAACGGTGAGCGGTCCGTCGGCCAGTGCCTCCCGCACTGCGGCCCTGAAGTCCGGCCAGTCGGAGGGCGTCAGCTGGTAGTGCTCCACCCAGCTCGGCAGCTCCCACTGTCGACCTGCTTGTCGGAGGGACAGGTAGACACCACCCTCTTCCGGCGAAAGGTAGTGCACGGCTCCCCGGAACGCGAAGGCCTTGATCACCTCGCCTGCCGCGAGGGCCCTCGTCAGATCTCCCGACTGCACCGAGCTGCTACGGGCGTGGACCGCGAGCTCGGCCAGGGACTCGTCCATGGAGAGCACTGCACCCAGACGACCCACAACCTCCGCTGCTGACCGCGACACCAAGGGTCCGAGGAACTGTCGCTCCGTCCGCCACGACAGGGCCTGCGCACGGGTCACCGAAACGTGTGCAGTGGTCTTCATGCCGCCGAGCCTTGCACGGGATCCGGACGAAAATCGTCCTGGTTCTCAACTGCCGGTCTGGGCAGGCTCAGAGGTACTGGCCGGTGTTGGCGATCGTGGAGATCGAGCGGCCGGGCTCGTTGCCTTCCTTGGTCTTGATGAGCGTGCGGATGTAGACGATCCGCTCACCCTTCTTGCCCGAGATCCTCGCCCAGTCGTCGGGGTTGGTCGTGTTCGGAAGGTCCTCGTTCTCCTTGAACTCGTCGACGCAGCTCGCCAGGAGGTGGTCGACGCGCAGGCCGCGGTGACCCGTGGTGAGGAAGTCCTTGATGGCCATCTTCTTGGCGCGGTCGACGATGTTCTGGATCATGGCGCCACTGTTGAAGTCCTTGAAGTAGAGGACCTCCTTGTCGCCGCCGGCGTAGGTCACCTCGAGGAACTCGTTGTCCTCGTCCTCCGCATACATACGGGTCACGACGGCCTCCGTCATGGCCTCGACCGTGGCCTCGGGAGAGCCACCGTTGACGGCGAGGTCGTCGGTGTGGAGCGGCAGGTCGGGGGTGAGGTACTTGAGGAAGATCTCGGTCGAGGCCTGGGCATCGGGGCGCTCGATCTTGATCTTCACGTCGAGGCGGCCAGGGCGCAGGATGGCCGGGTCAATCATGTCCTCGCGGTTGCTGGCGCCAATGACGATGACGTTCTCGAGGCCTTCGACACCATCGATCTCGCTGAGGAGCTGCGGGACGATCGTGGTCTCGACGTCGCTGGAGACGCCCGATCCACGGGTGCGGAAGAGGCTGTCCATCTCGTCGAAGAACACGACGACGGGGAAACCTTCGGAGGACTTCTCGCGAGCTCGCTGGAAGATGAGCCGGATGTGGCGCTCGGTCTCACCGACATACTTGTTGAGCAGCTCGGGGCCCTTGATGTTGAGGAAATAGCTCTTGCCCGGCTCACGCCCTTCCTTCTCCGCGATCTTGCGCGACAGGGAGGCGGCGACGGCCTTGGCGATCATCGTCTTGCCACAGCCGGGAGGGCCGTAGAGGAGCACACCCTTGGGGGCCTTGAGGTGGTGCTCGGTGAACAGATCCGGGTGAAGGTAGGGCAGCTCGACGGCGTCACGGATGAGCTCGATCTGGCTGCCCAGGCCCCCGATGTCGTCGTAGGCGATGTCGGGCACCTCTTCGAGGACGAGGTCGGCGACCTCGGCCCGAGGGATCTGCTCGTAGACGAACGCGCTGCGCGACTCGAGGAGGAGGGCGTCTCCGACACGCAACTTGACGTCCTTGAGGGACGCAGCCACGCGGCATACCCGCTCTTCGTCGGCACGCGAGAGGACGAGAACTCGGCCGTCGTCGAGGATCTCCTTGAGGAGGACGATCTCGCCAGCACGCTCGAAGCCATGCACCGCAACGACATTCATCGCCTCGTTGAGCATGACCTCGCGACCGACCTCGATGTCGCTCGCATCGATCGTCGGGCTCACGGCAACGTGCATCTTGCGGCCGCCAGTGAGCACGTCGACCGTCTTGTCGGGAAAGGTCTCGGCGACGATGCCGTAGCCCGAGGGCGGCTGCCCGAGACGGTCGACCTCGGTCTTGAGCGTGACGATCTGCTCGCGAGCGTCACGCAGGGTGCGCACGAGTCGCTCGTTCTGTGCCGACACGGTGTTGACCTGCGAACGCAGGTCGTTCACGGTGCCTTCAAGACGGCGCGTGGCATCGCGTTCGGACGGAGTGAACTCGGTCATCGGGGCCTCCTGAAGCTCTGCTGGCCCCTCAACGCTAACCCGTGATGCTGCGACGGACCTTGCGGACTCGCTTGTCGGACGGAACACGTTCGCCGATGGCCTCCGAGGTCCACTCCTCATCAGTCGAACCGGGCAGGCCCTCGATGGGGTTGCCCTCGGCATCTTCGGTGCCCTCGTAGCCCTTGCCGGGGCGGCGCTTGCGCAGTGGCGGGGTGACTCCGGGCGCCAGTCGACGCGTGGTGATGAGGAAGCCCGTGTGGCCGTGCATGCGGTGCTCGGGGCGGACGGCGAGGCCCTCCAGGTGCCATCCGCGCACGAGCGACTCCCACGCCGAGGGCTCGGTCCAGTTGCCGGCGTCACGCATGGCTTCGGCGACCTTGGACAGCTGCGTGGCGGTGGCGACGTAGCAGATGAGCACACCACCGGGCGCGAGCGCCTCACCGACGACGTCGAGGCACTCCCAGGGGGCGAGCATGTCGAGGACGACGCGGTCGACGGTTCCGGGCTCGACGTTCTGGGGCAGGGCCTCGACGAGGTCGCCGACCGTGACGGTCCACGCCGGGTGGTCCTCACCGAAATAGGTGCGGGCGTTGGCCATGGCGATGGCGGCGAAGTCCTCGCGGCGCTCGAAGGAGTGGAGCTTGCCCGTCTCGCCCACGGCCCGCAGCAGTGACATCGACAGTGCGCCCGAGCCGACACCGGCCTCGACGACGACGGCACCGGGGAAGATGTCGGCGAAGGTGACGATCTGGCCGGCGTCCTTGGGATAGACCACGGCGGCGCCGCGCGGCATGGACATGACGTAGTCGGAGAGCAGCGGCCGCAGCGCGAGGTACTGGAAGCCGGCAGTGTTGCTCACGGTCGAGCCGTCGGGCGAGCCGATGAGGTCGTCGTGCTGCAGGTAGCCGCGGTGGGTGTGGAACTGCTTGCCGGGCGCCAGCGTGATGGTGTGGAGCCGCCCCTTGGCGTCGGTGAGCTGCACCCGCTCACCTTCGGCAAAGGGTCCACGTCGCAGGTCAGAACCGGTCGCACTCATGAGGGTGGAGTCTAGTTGGCGGCGATGGCCGCGTTGACCGCCTCGACGGTGACGAGCCCGAGGACCCGACCACCCTCGACAGCCACGACGACGTTGCTCGTGGATTCCTGGATCGCGGTGACGACGGCGGTGAGGTCATCCTGTGGCCTGGTGTCGGCGACCCATCGTTCGGGTTGCACCCTGGCAAGGGCGGAGGCGGGCGTGCTGGCCCATCGTTCGCGCGGCACGGTCTGGGCGTCCTGCGGGAGGACCAGCGAGGTGGGGCGCCCGGATTCGTCGACGACGACGGCGAGGCCTCCGGTGGCGGCGGCCGCCTCGAGCAGGTCGCTGCCGCGCAGCACCGGAACCGGGCGCACGACCTGCGCCACGGTGCCCCGGGCGAGCATTTGCCTCGCCTGGCCGGTGCGGATGGCGCCGGTGGCTCCCTGCCACATGAAGACGCAGATGAGCCCCATCCAGATGATGGAGGTCAGCGACGGTTGGCTGCCTTCGACCAGTGGGCGCACGACGAACCATCCGATGACGCCGAGGGTCACGACCCGGCCGGTCCAGCCGGCGGCGATGAGGCCCTTCTCGCGTCGCCCGGTGAGCTTCCACACCAGGGCGTCGACGAGCTGTCCTCCGTCGAGGGGCAGGCCGGGGAGCAGGTTGAAGCCCGCGAGCAGCAGGTTGACGAACGCGATGCCGAAGAGGATCCGGCTCGGCACGTCCGCACTGACGGCGAGCGACGCGATCCACGCGACGAGGGCCAGTGCCCCGTTGGCGACCGGGCCGACGACGGCGATCGCCGCCGCCCTTCCGGGCGTCGAAAGACGTGCGTCGTATGCCGTGTGCCCACCCCAGAGGTCGGCCACCACTCGGTGGACCGGGAACCCGAGTGCACGGGCCATGCCGGCGTGGGCGCCCTCGTGCACGAGGACCGAGACGAGGAGCGAGATCGCATAGGCCACACCGACGACGTAGGCCACGGCGCCGAGCTCGGGCGCACCACTGCCGACGATGTAGGTGATGACGGCGGCCAACAGGAGCCAGCTCGCGCCGATCTGCACAGGGACACCGCCGATGCGGGCGATGACGAAGCCGGAGGACCCGGAGGACGATGTCTCATTGGGTGCGGCCACGCCGCGACCCTACAAGCACGACGGCATACTGGGGCAGGTGACTTCCTCCCCCACCGAACTGTCGCCCGTGGACACCGCGGTCGACCACCGTCCGGATGCGACGGCCGCCCTGACGGCCGCCCTGACCGAGCGCGTTCTCGTGCTCGACGGTGCGATGGGAACGATGATCCAGCGGGAGGGTCTGTCCGAGGAGGACTACCGCGGTGAGCGGTTCGCGGACTGGCCCAGCGACCTCCGGGGCAACAACGACCTTCTCAGCCTGACGAACCCGTCGATCATCGAGGGAATCCACCGCGCCTACCTCCTCGCCGGTGCGGACCTCGTGGAGACGAACACGTTCAACGCCCAGCGGATCTCGCTGGCGGACTACGACATGGCCGACATCGCCTACGAGATGAACCTCGAGGCAGCCCGGTTGGCCCGCCGTGCGTGCGACGAGGTGGCTGCCGAGACCGGGCGCCCGCGATGGGTCATGGGCGCGCTCGGGCCGACCACGCGCACCGCCTCCATCTCCCCGGACGTCAACGACCCGGGTGCACGCAACGTCAGTTTTGACCAGCTCGTCGAGGCCTACCTCGAGCAGGCACGCGGCCTCGTCGACGGCGGCGCGGACGCGCTCATCATCGAGACGATTTTCGACACCCTCAACGCCAAGGCGGCGATCTTCGCCGTCGAGACCCTCTTCGACGACCTGGGTCGGCGCTGGCCGGTCATCATCTCGGGCACGATCACGGACGCCTCCGGGCGCACGCTGTCGGGTCAGGTCACCGAAGCCTTCTGGAACTCCGTGCGCCATGCCCGCCCCCTCGTGGTCGGCCTCAACTGCGCCCTCGGCCCCGACGAGCTCCGCCCCTACATCGCCGAGCTCTCACGCATCGCCGGCTGCTTCGTGTCGGCCTACCCCAACGCCGGTCTGCCCAACGCCTTCGGTGAGTACGACGAGACCCCGGACCAGATGGCGTCGGTCGTCGGCGAGTTCGCCACGAGCGGGCTCGTCAACATCCTCGGTGGCTGTTGCGGCACGACGCCGGAGCACATCGAGGCCATCGCCGAGGCGGCCGCCAAGGGCAACCCGCGCGTCCCGTCCGAGGTCCCCGGAGCCCTGCGCCTCAGCGGGCTCGAGCCACTCACGGTGGACGAGAGCTCGCTCTTCGTCAACGTCGGCGAGCGCACCAACATCACCGGGTCGGCTCGCTTCCGTCGCCTCATCAAGGAAGAGGACTACCCGGCTGCCCTGTCCGTCGCGCGGCAACAGGTCGAGGCGGGCGCCCAGGTCATCGACATCAACATGGACGAGGGGATGATCGACGGCGTCGCCGCGATGGACCGCTTCGTCAAGCTCATCGGGAGCGAGCCCGACATCTGTCGCGTGCCGCTGATGATCGACTCCAGCAAGTGGGAGGTCATCGAGGCCGGCCTCAAGTGCTCCCAGGGCAAGCCGATCGTCAACTCGATCTCCATGAAGGAGGGCGTCGAGCCCTTCCTCGAGCACGCCCGCCTCTGCCACAAGTACGGCGCGGCGGTCGTCGTCATGGCCTTCGACGAGGAGGGTCAGGCCGACTCGCTCGAGCGCCGCAAGGTCATCTGCCAGCGCGCCTACGACCTGCTGACCCAAGAGGTCGGCATGGACCCGCACGACATCATCTTCGACCCCAACATCTTCGCGGTGGCCACGGGCATCGAGGAGCACGCGGCCTACGGGACCGACTTCATCGAAGCGACCCGGTGGATCAAGGAGAACCTGCCCGGGGCGCTCGTCTCCGGTGGCGTCTCCAACGTCTCCTTCTCGTTCCGGGGCAACAACCCCGTGCGCGAGGCGATCCACGCGGTCTTCCTCTACAACGCCATCCAGGCCGGCATGGACATGGGCATCGTCAACGCCGGAGCGCTCGTCGTCCTCGACGACGTCGACCCCGAGCTGCGCGAACGCATCGAGGACGTCGTCCTCAACCGCCGCCCCGACTCGACCGAGCGACTGGTCGAGATCGCCGACCGGTTCAACAACACCGGCGAGGCCGCACCCGAGGTCACCGAGGCCGAGTGGCGCGGGCTGCCCGTGCGCGAACGCATCACCCACTCGCTCGTCAAGGGCATCGACGACTTCGTCGTCGAGGACACCGAGCTCCTGCGCCAGGAGATCGAGGCGGCCGATGGCAAGCCCATCGAGGTCATCGAGGGTCCGCTCATGGACGGCATGGGCGTGGTCGGCGACCTCTTCGGCGCGGGCAAGATGTTCCTCCCCCAGGTCGTGAAGTCGGCGCGCGTCATGAAGAAGGCGGTCGCGCACCTCATCCCCTACATCGAGGCCGAGAAGGAGCGCTCCGGCGTCTCCACCCAGAACAGCAAGGGCCTCATCGTCATGGCCACGGTCAAGGGCGACGTCCACGACATCGGCAAGAACATCGTCGGGGTCGTGCTGCAGTGCAACAACTACGACGTCATCGACCTCGGTGTCATGGTGCCGACCCAGAAGATCCTGGACACGGCCAAGGAGAAGGGCGCCGACATCATCGGCCTCTCCGGCCTCATCACGCCTTCGCTCGACGAGATGGTGCGCGTGGCCCAGGAGATGGAACGCCAGGGCTTCACCATCCCCCTGCTCATCGGTGGCGCGACGACGTCCCGGGCGCACACCGCGGTCAAGGTCGACGGTCAGTACTCCGGACCTGTCGTCTGGGTCAAGGACGCGTCACGGTCGGTGCCCGTCGCCAGCCAGCTGCTGTCGGCGACCCAGCGCGAGCCACTCCTGCAGACGATCAAGGCCGACTACGACTCCATGCGTGCCCGCCATGCCGCCAAGTCGACCGAACGCCCTCTGGTCTCGATCGACGCGGCACGCAAGGCACACACCCCCATCGACTGGACGGCATACCGGCCGGTTCGTCCGCACCTGCTCGCCCAACAGAGCAAGGACGTGTGGTCGGGCAAGGCCGACACGAAGTGGCACCGGGCCGCAGCCCAGTTCACCAGGGAGTTCATCAGCTACCCGATCGAGGAGCTGCGCCGTTACATCGACTGGACACCGTTCTTCCAGGCCTGGGAGATGAAGGGGCGCTACCCCGACATCCTGTCCAACCCGGCGACCGGCGAGACGGCACGCAAACTGTTCGAGGACGCCAACGCGATGCTCGACAGGATCATCGAGGAGAAGTGGCTCACCGCCAAGGCGGTCATCGGCCTCTTCCCCGCGAACGCCGTCGGCGACGACATCGAGGTGTATGCCGACGAGTCCCGCGAGACCGTCCTCACGACGATCCATGGGTTGCGTCAGCAGGGACAGCACCGCGAGGGCGTGCCCAACCGGTGCCTGTCCGACTTCATCGCGCCCAAGGAGACCGGGTTGCGGGACTACGTCGGCGGGTTCGCCGTCACCGCGGGCCACGGGACCCACGAGCGGATCAAGGCCTTCCAGGAGGAACTCGACGACTACAGCGGGATCCTCCTGGAGGCGCTGGCCGACCGGCTGGCCGAGGCCTTCGCCGAGCGCCTGCACGAGCGGGTCCGGCGCGAGTTCTGGGGCCACGCGGGTGACGAGCACCTGTCCAACGAGGACCTCATCTCCGAGAAGTACGCCGGCATCCGTCCCGCCCCCGGCTACCCCGCCTGCCCGGACCACACCGAGAAGGAGACGCTGTTCAAGCTCCTCGGTGCGGCCGAGCGCGCAGGCATGGAGCTCACGGAGTCGATGGCCATGCAGCCGGGAGCGTCCGTGAGCGGCTGGTACTTCTCCCACCCGCAGAGCCAGTACTTCGTCGTCGGACGGCTTGGTCGCGACCAGGTCGAGGACTACGCCGCGCGCAAGGGTTGGACCCTCGCCGAGGCCGAGCGCTGGCTCGGGCCCAACCTCGGCTACCAGCCCGAGGACTGAGCCGACGATCGCGCCCTGAGGTCAGGCGTCGAGGTCTGGGCGCGATCAGGCGTCGACGTCGTCCAGGTGGGCGATGACGCCCTCGAGCAGGCGGGCGAGCTCGCCTCGCTCGTCGGCGCTCAGCCCGCGCAGGACGTCGCTCTCGACGACGTCGGACTCACGGATCGACTGGGTGAACACCTGCCATCCGTCCGGTGTGAGTGAGACCAGGGTGCGGGTGCGGTTGTCCGCGTCGGGCCGGCGCTGGACGTAGCCACGCTCGGACATCTTGTCGAGCCGATGCGTCATGGATGACGGCGCAACGCTGGTGAGCTCGGCGAGCTGGCTCGGCGTGAGGCACTCCTCACCGGCCTTGGCGAGGGCTGCGACGACGGCCCACTCCCCCTGGGTGAGATCGAGGTCCGCGAGCTGGCGGGCGTACCACTGGTCGAGCTTCTTGGTCACGCCGTAGACCGCTGTGATGACCCGTTGGACCGACTCCTCGCCACCTGCTGCGACGTAGGCCGCCACGGCATCTCGGTGCTGTTGCGCGGCCGATCGTTGGCGTTTGGGCATAACCGAGTGTCGCACGGCGTTCTTCGTTTGCTAATATTTCGATATCGAACGTTCGACCTCGAACTTTTCGACCTCGAAACCCTCCGGACCACGATCGGTCCTCTCCCAACACCTGAAGGGTGTGATTTCGTCATGCGCGCCAAGCTCCTCATCCTCGCGTCGTCCATCGGGATGCTCGGTTGGGGTGCGGTCCTGCCGTATCAGTACGCGTATGCCGCCGACACCCGCGGGTGGGGTGCGCTCGTCGCCGCTGCGGCATCGTCCCTCTTCTCGGTCGGGGCGCTCGTGGCTGCGCCGATCGCCGGTCGGCTGAGCGACCGCTTCAACCCGGTCGCCGTCGCGGTGCTCGCCCAGCTCCTCGGCGCCGTGGGCGTGGGTTCGCTCGTGTTCGCCGACTCGGCCGCCGTCTTCCTCGGCGGAATGTTCGTCTTCGGCCTCGGCCTGACCGCAGCCGTTCCGGCCAAGCAGGTCCTCGTGCTGCGCTGGGTCGACAGCAACGACCGCCGCCGCACCTTCGCCTACAAGTTCACGGGCGAGGCTCTCGGCATGGCTGCCGGTGCCTACGTGGCCGGGCACCTCGTCGATCTGCGCGCACCTCAGGGGCTGGACGTCGGATTCCTCACTGCCGCAGCCGGTTTCGCGATCTCGTCGCTCATCATCGGTCTCGCCGGACGAGGCGCCATCAGCCACGAGGGCAGCGACCTCACCGCCTCCTCCGAGCTCCAGCCCACGAGTCCGATCGAGTCGATGCGGGCCATCTTCGCCACGCCCGCGCTGCGGTGGACCGCCGTCATCACGGTGGCGCTCGCCCTCGGCTTCTACGCCCAGTTCGAGTCGGGCCTGCCCGCCTATGCGCTCACGACCCTCGATGTCGACACGTCCACCGTCGGGACGGCTGCGGCAGTCAACGCACTCGTCATCGTCGTGCTGCAGGTCATCGTGGTGCGCCTCACGGCGAAGCGGAGCGCGCCGACACTGCTCATGGCGGTCGGTGGGATCTGGGTCCTGTCCTGGCTGGTGCTCTCGACCGCACAGTTCGCTCCCGGGGTCGCCTCAGCACTGTTCGTGACGACCTATGGCATCTTCGCCGTCGGCGAGACGATGTACAGCCCGGTCCTCAGCCCGCTCACTGCCTCCCTCGCACCGCGCGGGATGGTCGGCCAGACCCTGGGGACGTTCGCTGCACTGCAGACGACCTTCTCGGCGCTCGGACCGCTCGTCGCCGGAGTCCTCCTCGGTGCCGGCCTCACAACCGGCTTCCTCGGCCTCCACATCGCGATCAGCGCGCTTGCGGTGTATGCCGCGTGGCGCCTTCGCGTAGCCCTGCGCCGCTCGGTGGCCGTACCCACAACGACGGTGCCGGTGGGCTCGGACGACCAGGTCCTTGCCGCCTGACCATCGTCGACTTCGTGCCCGCGACGGACGGCGAGCGCCAGCGAGTTGTCGTCTCGGGCACGAAGTCGCGGTTGGGGGCTGGGAGGTGAGGCGTGTAGGGGTGTCGGCGCGACGGCATACCGTGTCGTCCATGACTCCCGCACTGTCTCCGAGCCGCGCAGCGGACTTCAAGCAGTGCCCCCTGCTGTTTCGCTTCCGGACCATCGACAAGCTCGATGGCCCGCCCTCTCCCGCAGCAGCTCGCGGAACCTTGGTCCATGAGGTCCTCGAGCACCTCTTCGAGCTGCCCGCGGCCGAGCGCACCCCGGAGGCCGCGCTGGCGCTGCTGCAGCCACGCTGGGCGAGCCTCGTCGAGGAGCGCCCCGAGCTGGCCACGATGATCGAGGACGACGAGACCCTCACCGAGGACGGGTGGTTCACCGCTGCCGGCGCCCTCGTCGAGCGGTGGTTCACCCTCGAGAACCCCCAGTGGCTGGAGCCGGCCGAGCGTGAGCTCTATGTCGAGACCGAGGTCGACGGCCTCACCCTGCGTGGCTACGTCGACCGCCTCGACATCGCGCCGGACGGGTCGATGCGGGTCGTCGACTACAAGACCGGCCGGTCGCCGCGGGAGGCGTTCGAGGGTAAGGCCCTGTTCCAGATGAAGTTCTACGCCCTGGTGCTGTGGCGCCAGCGCGGCGTCATACCCAAGCTGCTCCAGCTCGTCTACCTGGGCAACGGCGAGATCGTGCGCTACGAACCCGACGAACACGACCTGCTCGGGCTCGAGCGCAACGTGCAGGCCGTGTGGCAGGCGATCGTGCGCGCCAGCGAGACGGGCGACTGGCGCCCGCGCGCGTCCAAGCTGTGCGACTGGTGCGACTTCAAGGAGTTCTGCCCCGAGTGGGGTGGCACTCCCCCGCCACTACCCGCCGACGCCGGCCGCATCGTCCTCGACCCGAGCGTCACCGGCGAGGCGCTCGTCGGCGACGACTGAGACGAGATCCTGCGGGGTGAGACCTCGCAGGCTCGGCAGCTGGACGGCGCCCCGGGTGATCGGCACCGGCACGACGTGAGGGACGGCGATCGTCGGCACGCCCGCGGCAACCGCAGAACGCACCCCCGTCGGCGAGTCCTCGATCGCGATGCACTCGCGCGCCTCGACACCGAGCATGCGCGCGGCTGCGTGATAGGGCTCGGGGTGCGGCTTGCCGTGCTCAACCTCGTCGCCGGTGATCAACACGGTGAACGTGCCCTCCGGCAGTGCCTCCACGACGGCAACCGCCAGCGAGCGCCACGACATCGTGACCAGCGCATTGGGCACTCCGGCCTCGACGAGGGACGCGAGCAGCTCGCGGGCACCGGGACGCCACGGCACGTGCTCGCGCACCTGTGCGGTGACGCGCACGAGCAGCTCCTCGATGATCCGCTCGGGCTCCCAGGTGATCGGTGAGTTGTCGCGGATGAACACCGCGCTCACCATGAGGTCGTTGCCGACCAGCTGGTGCGCGTACTCGTCGGACCAGACGCCCCCGTGCTCCTCGACGATGTCGTGCTCTGCCGCAATCCAGTAGGGCTCGGTGTCGACGAGCGTCCCGTCCATGTCCCAGAGAACCGCCGCAGGCAACGTCATGCGCCGAGTGTACGAATAGGGTGGAGTCGTACCTACGAGGAGGACGCGTTGATCGAGCTGGACGACCTGCCCGAACTGGAGAATGCCGTGTTGATCGCGGCCTTCGAGGGCTGGAACGACGCCGGTGAAGCAGCCAGTGGTGTCATCGAGCACCTGGCCCAGCTCTGGGACGCCGAGCCGGTGGCAGCACTGGACCCCGAGGACTACTACGACTTCCAGGTGAACCGGCCCCGCGTCGTCTCCGAGGGTGGTCAACGACGGATCAGCTGGCGCACGACACGCATCCTCGTGGCGACCAACACCTCGCTCGGGCGCGATGTGATCCTCGTCCAGGGGGTCGAGCCGTCCTTCCGCTGGCGGTCCTTCGCCATCGAGATCATGGAGCTTGCCCAGGCCGCCGACGTCACGACAGTCATCACGCTCGGCGCGCTCCTCGCCGATGTCGCGCACACTCGCCCCATCCAGGTCACCGTGACGTCGGACAGCGAGGACACGCGTCACCGTCACGACCTCGAGGCCAGCACCTACGAGGGTCCGACCGGCATCGTCGGTGTCATCTCGGACGCGGCCATCCAGGTGGGGATCAGCTCCATCTCGGTGTGGGCCGCCGTTCCGCACTACGCCCACCACACGCCCTCGCCCAAGGCCACCCGCGCCATCGTGTCCCGGCTCGAGGAGCTCCTCGACGGAACCATCGATCACGAAGGCCTCGACGACGACGCCCGAGCCTGGGAGAACGGCCTCGACGCCCTCGCCTCCGAGGACTCAGAGGTGGCTGAGTACGTCGAGTCGCTCGAGGAGGCCCAGGACACGGCTGAGCTCCCCGAGGCCAGCGGAGACGCCATTGCCAAGGAGTTCGAGCGCTACCTGCGCAAACGCGGCACCGACGACTGACAAGGCCCCATGGCGTTGCACGGGAGGTGCGTCCGACCGGAGGACTGCGCGCGTGGACAGCGTGAGGCGACGTGACCCGGGAACGTCGCGCGCGTGCCGGAGGTCGGCTGGCGCCTCACGCGCAACGCGAGGGGCCGCCTCAGGCGAGCCCAGCGCCTCGCGCGCAAAGCGGGTCCGCGGCCGGGGGCGGTCAGACGCGGATGCCGAGGAGGGCGTCGAGGGCGCGGCCGAGCACGCCGGGCGCGGCTTGCTCGTCGCCGCCGGTCGACAGCGTCTTGTCGGCCCAGACGTCGATGGCAGCGAGGGCGCGAGGTGCGTCAAGGTCGTCGGAGAGGGCGGCGCGGATCGCGGCCACGGTCTCGTCCGCTGAGGGCGCGGTGTTGACCGACAGGGCTTCACGCCAGTGCTCGAGGCGGGTCTGGGCCACGGTGAGCAGCTCGGGGGTGTAGTCCCAGTCGGAGCGGTAGTGCTCGGCGAGCAGGACGAGGCGGATGGCCATGGGGTCGACTCCGTCCGCGCGAAGCTTGGAGACGAGGACGAGGTTGCCGCGCGACTTGCTCATCTTGTGGCCATCGAGACCGACCATGCCGGCGTGGGCGTGGAGCCGGGCGTAGTCGTCGACGCCGATGGCGCTCGCCTGGGCGACGGTCATCTCGTGGTGCGGGAAGATCAGGTCAGAACCGCCGCCGTTGACGTCGATCGGGACGCCGAGGCGGTCAAGGGCGATGGCCGTGCACTCGACGTGCCAACCGGGCCGACCGGCCGGCAGGCCCTCGAACTCCCACGAGGGCTCACCGTCACGAGCAGCGCGCCACAGCAACGGGTCGAGGACGTCGCGCTTGCCCGGACGGTCGGGGTCACCTCCGCGCTCGGCGAACACGGTCAGCATCTGCTCGCGCGTCCAACCGGACACCTTGCCGAAGCCGGAGACGTGAGAGAGGTCGACGTAGAGGTCGGGCCCCTCGGCCTCGTCGTTGGGCAGCTCGTAGGCCGCGCCACTCTCGATCGTGCGCCGCACCAGGTCGGCGATGACGGGCAGGGCCTCGACGACACCGATGTAGTCCTGGGGCGGGATGACCTGCAGGGCCGTCATGTCCTCGCGGTAGAGGTCCGCCTCGGCGACGGCCAGGTCGCGCCAGTCGATGCCGTCACGCTTGGCGCGCTCGAGCAGCGGGTCGTCCACGTCGGTGACGTTCTGCGTGTAGTGCACCTCGTGGCCGTTGTCGCGCAGGACGCGACCGACAAGGTCGAAGGCGACGTAGGTCGCGGCGTGCCCGAGGTGGGTCGCGTCGTAGGGGGTGATGCCGCAGACGTAGAGCCGGGCGACCTCCCCGGGGACGACCTCGCGCAGCTCACCGGAACTGGTGTCGTGCAGGCGAAGGGCCAGCCCGTCTCCGGGGATGGCGGGCAGGAACGGAGGCGGCCACGAGATCACGGAGGAAGCCTACGGCGCAGGGGTCACATCGCTGGCCACGGGATGGCCGGCCACCCCGGCAGCGGCAGTGGATGCCGCCGGTCCACGAGCAGGTGATCGGCCCGGGCACGCAGGGCGGCGACCTCGTCGGCAGTGAGCAGGGCAGAGAGACGCTGCGCGAGATCACCCTCCGACAGGGCGTCACGGACGCGTTCGAGCCGCGTGAGGTCCTCGTTGGCGAGCGGTTCGCCGGCCCAACCCCACAGGACGGTCCGCAGCTTGGGCTCGACCCCGAGGCTCACCCCGTGGTCGACGCCCCAGACGGTCCCGTTGATGCGCAGGAGGTGTCCGCCCTTGCGGTCGGAGTTGTTGATGAGCGCGTCGAAGACAGCAGCGGTGCGCACGCCGGGCTCGACCGCGTGAGCGACGACGACCTCCTCGCCCTCGGGCGTCTCGCCACGGAGCACCTCACGCCACCCCTCGGGGACCTCGCCCGGGGCGACGACGTCAACGACGAGGTCCGGTGCTGTGTGCGGCTCCCCGACCCACTGTTGCGTGGCCGCCAGACCCCACGGGCCCTCGTGCAGGACGGTCGGCGGAACGACACCGAAGCCTCCGGCTTCACTGATCAGGTATGCCGCCCGCTCCCTTCCAGCCAACGTCCCGTCCGGGTAGTCCCAGAGGGGGCGTTCGAGGGCGACGGGTTTGTGGATCGCGAGCCGTGAGTCCTCGTCGAGGGTCACCCGCACGAGGACGGCGCCGTTGGAGGACTCGACGATCCGCCCGAGCGGCTCGACCTCTCCGGACTCGAGCAGCAGCTCGACCTCGGTGACCACGATCTAGCGCTTGTAGCCGTTGGACCGGGGGCAGATGTGCCCCTCGGGGTCGAGCGGCTGACCGCAGAAGGGGCACGGCGGTCGGCCGGCCTGGACGATGGCCTGGCACCGCTTCGCGAAGGCGCGCGCAGTCGTCGGGTCGAGGACGACCCGGACGGTGTCGCTCGGCAGAGCCTCCTCAGGGTCGCTGTCATGGCACTCGATGACGATGCTCGCACGGTCCTCGTCCCAGGCAAGGCTCACGGTGTCGACGCGGAACTCGTCCTCGATCGGAGTCTCAAGGGCGTCGGTGTCGACGAGGTGCTCGGCCACTGACGCTGCACCGGCAAGGCCGCCCATGGTGTCGAGCAGGTCCGAGATCCGATCGGCGAGGATGCTCACCTGGACCTTCTCGATCGACACCGAGACGAGTCGGCCTCCCCCACGTGCCTGCAGGAAGAACGTGCGGCCACCGGGAGGGCCGACGGTGCCGGCGACAAAGCGCTCAGGCGGGTCGAAGTCACTGATCGCCATGCGCGCAGACTAACCCGAGAAGCCCCACGGCAGCTCCAGGCGGTGCTGCGCGAGCAGGGCTTTGTCGTCGAGGATCGCTCGGGTGACGCCGTCGGCGGCGACGATCCCGTCGGAGAGGATGACCGATCGCTCACACAGCTGCAGTGCGAACGCGAGATCGTGCGTGACCATGAGGACGGTGACGTCGAGCGACTGGATCAGCTCGCCGAGCTCGCGCCGCGAGGTGGGGTCGAGGTTGGACGAGGGCTCGTCGAGGACGAGGATCTCGGGCTCCATCGCGAGGACGGTCGCGATGGCCACGCGTCGGCGTTGACCGTAGGACAGGTGGTGCGGCGCCCGGTCGGCGAACTCCAGCATGCCGACAGCCGTGAGGGCGGCGGTGATGCGACTCTCCAGCTCTGGGCCGCGGAGCCCGAGGTTGGCCGGCCCGAAGGCGACGTCGTCGCGCACCGTGGGCATGAAGAGCTGGTCGTCCGGGTCCTGGAAGACGATGCCCACCCGGCGACGGATCTCGAGGTGGTTCTCACGGACGACGGGCAACCCCGAGACGCTGACACTGCCCGCACCAGCCTCGAGGATCCCGTTGAGGTGGAGCACGAGGGTTGTCTTGCCGGCGCCGTTGGGTCCGAGCAGAGCGACACGTTCGCCGCGATGCACGTGGAGGTCGACGCCGAAGAGCGCCTGATGGCCGTCGGGATAGGCAAAGGCCAGGCCGCGGATGTCGAGAACGGGAGTGCTCACAGGACGTGCACCGTGATGAGTGCGACGAGGGCGAGGGTCGCGGGCACGAGGCCACGCGACCAGTCACCTCGATGAGCGTGCAGTGGATCGGTCACCGGCATCCGTCCGTTGTAGCCGCGAGACATCATTGCGAGGTGCACGCGCTCGCCGCGCTCGTAGCTGCGGATGAACAGGGCCCCTGCACTCGAGGCGATGACCGGCCACGAGCGCACCGACCGCGCCGTGAAGGCCCGTGACTCCCTGGCGACCTTCATGCGCTGGGCCTGCGATCCGACAACACCGAGGTATCGCACCATGAACGCGAGAATCTGGACGAGGCGGTCCGGTAGCCGGAGGTGCTGCAGGGCGCGCACGAGGTCACGGCTGGACGTCGTCGTCGCGAACGCCACGGCCATGAGCACGCTCGTCGTCGCGGTGAGGAGCAGGGCGATGCTGGCCTCGACCCCGTCGCGCGACACGGTGAAGGGGCCGACCTCCATCGCCGGACCGGTCGCCACGAAGGGCAGGACGAGAGCGAAGACGACGAAGGGCGTCTCGACGACGAGGCGGGCCGCCACATGACGCAGCGGAACCCTCGTCGTGACGACCACCGCTGCCGCGACTGCCAGCATCACCAGGCGCGCCACGTGGGCATCGCGCGGCAGCGCCACGACCAACAGCACGAAGGTCACCAGGCCAACGAGCTTGACGTGGGCGGGTAGCCGGTGGACGACGGAGTCCCCGTCGACGTGGAGGTGAGGGCCGAGCTCGGCGCCCATCTCAGTCGTCGTCGCGTGAGCCGCGGCGACGGAGCAAATACATGAGCCCGAAGGAGATCAGTGCCACGACGACGACACCGACAAGGCCGGCCAGTCCCCCGGACAGACGAGCGTTGTCGACGCCCGCCGTGCCGTAGCCGGCGAAGGGTGAGCCATCGGACGCGTGCCGTCCTGCGGAGTCGATGAAGCCGAGCCGCTTGGCAACGAACTCGAGACCATCGGGATGGCCAGAGGCCCACAGGGAGACGACGCCAGCGAGCACCAAGCAGATGACCAGACCCGTGACGACGAGGCGCGTGGTTGAGATCCGGCGTCGGGACGCGAGGCTCATGCGTGCGCCTCCGTCCGGATCTCGAGCTGTCGGGTCTCGACCAGCCCACGTGCTCCGTGGACGAGGTCGGGCCGGGTGGCGATGATGCTCCCGACGGCCAGCAGGGTGATGACGCCCTCGCCAAGGCCGATGACGGTGTGCCAGCCCACCATCGCCGTGACGAGCTCACCGAGCGGGATCGGCGCGCGCCCGCCCACGGCATACAGGGCCGTGAAGGCCAGCGCAGCGACGGGAACCGAGACGAAGGCCGCCCCACCCGCAAGGGCAGGAACGGCCTTGAGCCCGTAGCCGCGCGCGACGCGACGCAGGCCGACGAAGACGAGCCACCCGGTCCACACCCCGACGAGCGCCATGAGAGTGACGTTGGTTCCGAGAGCCGTGATGCCGCCGTCGGCGAAAAGCAGGGCCTGCACCGCAAGAACGACGGTCAGGCAGAGCGTTGCCGTCCACGGACCCACGAGGACCGCGGCGAGGGTTCCGCCGAGGAGATGGCCCGAGGTGCCCGCTCCTACGGGGAAGTTGAGCATCTGGGCCGCGAAGACGAAGACCGCGACGAGACCGGCCAGGGGCGCTGTGCGGTCATCCAGCTCGCGGCGGGCCCGGCTCAGGGCCAGGGAGACGCCAGCAACCGCAACCACGGCAGTGCCGATCGAGGTGGGTGCGTCGAGGAACCCATCAGGAACGTGCATGCCGAGAAGCCTTCCGAAGTCGCCGAGCACGATCGTGAACGACCGTGCTTGTTGCACATTGTTTGCAACAACGACTCTAGCCCGTTCCTCCGCCGATGGTGGCGTCACCTGCCGGGACAACCGCCGCGGACTTCTGGTGCGGCCGAATGGCGCCACCGGAGGAGTTCACGGCCATGACCATCGACCGTTCCCCCGTACGGCGGATGACCGAGACGGAAGCAGGGTCGACGTGCACCCGCTGCAGGCCACCCAGGCCCGCACCCATGGCATCGGCAATGACGGCCTTGATGGGGTCGCCATGGCTCACCGCGACCCAGATGGCATCAGGCCCGCGCTCGGCCTCGACCTCGGCGTCGATGCGGTTCACGACCGCCACGATGCGGGCCGCCATCTCGGAAAGGGACTCTGCGGCATACACGTCGCTGTCCGGGAAACGGGCGGACGCCGGGTCGTCCTGCACGGTGCGCCACAGCGGCTCTGACGTGAGCTCGGCAATCGGGCGGCCGGTCCACGCACCGTAGTGGCACTCCCCCAGGTCGTCGACGATCTCGGCGGTCGCGTCCGGCAGCAGCAGGCCGGCAGTCTCGCGGCAGCGCTGAAGGGGGCTGGTGACGAGTCGCGCAACCTCCGTGCCGGCGTCGGCCAGACGGGCGGCGAGGCGGCCCACGTCGGTGCGCCCACGGTCAGTGAGACCAACACCCTCGCTCCAGCCCGCGAGGACGGAGTCGGCGTTGGCCGTTGAGTGCCCGTGTCGAACGAGCAGGAGCAGTGCCACGGCGCCCACTGTAGGCAACAATGACGCGCGTGATCATCGACAAGGCGTTGTATCGGGACGGCAAGCGCGGATCGTGCGGCGATCTGAGCGATGAACTCGACATCCTGCGGGCTGCCGGGTCGAGTACCGACTTCCTCTGGATCGGCCTCAAGGACCCGACGATGGCCGAGCTCGAGCACGTCAATGACGAGCTTGGTCTCGGTCTGCACCCCCTCGCGATCGAGGATGCCGTCAGCGGAAGGCAACGCGCGAAGATCGAGCTCTACGGTCGCAACGTGTTTGTCGTCCTCAAGACCTTGAGCTACGTCGAGGCCACGTCCGACATCGAGACCGGCGCGCTCATGGTCCATGTCGGACAGCACTTCGTCCTGACGATTCGCCGGGGCGAGCTCAGCCCTCTTGCGGGAGTTCGCAAAGGGCTCGAGGACGACCCGGCCAAGCTCGCCCTCGGGCCGATGGCGGCCCTGCACGCCGTCATGGACCGCGTCGTCGACCAGTACACCGAGATCGACGTCGAGGTCGCCCGAGACGTCGACGAGATCGAGGAGGCGGTCTTCTCCGAGGGCCTCGTCTCGTCGGACACGATCTATCGGCTCAAGCGCGAGGTCCTGGAGTTCCGCCGAGCCATCACTCCGCTCATCACACCGCTGCGCATGCTGCACACCAGCCCGCGCTCACCGGTCCCCGACGACGAGCTCCGCCTGCTCTTTCGCGACGTCGACGACCACCTTCACTTCGTGGCGGACCGGATCGAGTCCTATGACGGGCTGCTCACGTCAGTCCTCAGCGCCAACCTCGCCAAGATCTCGGTGCAGCAGAACTCGGACATGCGCAAGATCTCGGCGTGGGTCGCCATCGCCGCGGTGCCCACGATGATCGCCGGCATCTACGGGATGAACTTCGACAACATGCCCGAACTCCGTTGGCACTACGGCTATTTCATCGTCGTTGGCGTCATGGTGGCTGCATGCGCGACCCTCTTCGCCACGTTCAAGAAGGTGAAGTGGCTCTGAGGTCCGCGCCGTTCGTGGGTCAGGTCGCGGTGATCCAGCCGGCGCCGAGGGCCAGGATCATGAAGGACCCCAGCACGACGCGGTAGGCGATGAACGACATGAGCGAGTTGCTCTGCACGAACTTCAACAGCCAGGCGATGGACGCGTAGGCCACGACGAATGCCACGACGATGCCGGTGATGATCGGGCCGATGCCGAGGGTCTCGAGTGCGTCGAGGTTGCCGAGGGTCTCGTAGAGCCCCGCTCCCGTCAGCGCCGGGATCGCGAGGAAGAAGGAGAGCTCCGTCGACGTGACCCGGTCGATGCCCCGCATGAGGCCCGCCGAGATCGTCGCACCCGAGCGTGAGACACCGGGGATGAGCGAGAAGCACTGCACGAGACCGATGATCAGGCCGTCCTTGATGGTCAGGGCGTCCTCACCGCGAGCCACACCCGACTTCGCGAGGACGTCGTGCCGTCGCTCGGCGACCCACATGACCGCGCTCCAGGCGATGAGCGCCGCGGCGACCACCCACAGGTTGCGCAGCGGACCCGAGATGAGGTCCTTGAACAACAGCGCTGCGATCACGACGGGGATGGAGCCGACGATGACCGCCCACGCCAGCTGGTAGTCGTGGTGCTCGCGCGCCTGCGCGCTGCGCAGTCCACCCACCCAGGCGAGAAGGAGACGCAGGATCTTCTTGCCGAAGTAGGTGAACGTCGCCGCGATCGCGCCGATCTGGATCAGGGCCGTGTATGCCGTGATCGCATCTGCGTCGACCGGCAGACCGAGGAGCTTCTCGGCAATCGTGAGGTGGCCCGTGGACGAGACCGGGAGGTACTCGGTGAGACCCTCGACGATGCCGAGGACGACGGACTGGAAGTAGCTGAGTTCAACAGAGACGTCGATGGTGGGGATCACGGAGCGGGAACTTCCTCAGGAGTGGACGGGACGAGCTCGGACATGACCCGCAGGGTCTCGAGGCGTTCCTCGATGGTCAGGGCGAACGGCGCGACGCCGAGTGTCGTGACACCCGCCTCGGCGTAGCGACCGATGCGCTCGGCGATGCGGGCCGGCGGACCGATGAGCGAGGTGGCGTCGATGAAGTCGAAGGGCACGGCTTCTGCCGCATCCCGGTGCTGACCGGCCAGAAAGAGCTCCTGGACACGCGCAGCCTCTTCCTCGAAGCCCATGCGGCAGGCGAGCTGGTTGTAGAAGTTCTTCTCCTTCGAGCCCATGCCGCCGATGTAGAGAGCGGAGTATGCCGCGACGGCCGCAGCCCCCGCTTCGACTTCGTCGGTGACGACGACTGGCACGGTGGGCACGATGTCGAACCCGTCGAGCGGGTTCTCCTCGGTGCCCCTGCCGGCCGCGCGACGGCCGGTCGCGATCGACTCGACGATGTCACCGGAGTGTTCGGGCGAGAAGAAGATGGCGAGCCAACCGTCGGCGATCTCGCCGGTGAGCTCGAGGTTCTTGGGGCCGACCGCTGCAAGGTAGATCGGCAGGTTCTTCTGCGTGGGCGCGATCGTCAGTTTGAGAGCCTTGCCGGGACCATCCGGAAGCGGCAACGTGAAGTGCTCGCCGGCATACTCCACGCGTTGGCGCGACAGCGCCTGCCGCACGATCTCGACGTACTCACGGGTGCGACCCAGGGGCTTCGTGAACCGGACTCCGTGCCAGCCCTCACTGACCTGAGGGCCCGAGACACCGAGGCCGAGGCGAAAACGCCCTCCGGACAGGTGATCCAGCGTCGCGGCGGTCATCGCCGTCATGGCGGGGGTACGGGCCGGGATCTGCATCACGGCCGAGCCGAGCCCGATCTGCTCGGTCTTCGCGCCGATCCACGCCAGGAAGCTCACCGCGTCGCTTCCATAGGCCTCGGCAACCCACGCCGAGTCGTAACCGAGCCGATCTGCCTCGGCCGCGAGCGTGAGCATGTCGTGGCTCGTCGAGAGGCCCATGTAGCCGAGATTCACTCCGAGTCGCATGCCGTCAACCGTAGTGGCGCAGCGCGGCTCGACCGTCACCGAGGTGGGTCAGCGACGGCGCGTGTCGCCGTTGCGGCTGCCGATGGGCGTGGCGCCGCCGTCGTCGTCGGAGGCGTCGGACTCTTCCGACTCGTCATCGAAGTCCTCGTCGTCCAGGCCCGAGTAGACGCCGTCGTCATCGTCATCGTCTTCGTCGAGGTCGTCGTCCCCGTCGTCGTCGTCCTCGTCGTCACTGTCATCGCCGGTGTAGACGTCGAGGGGCGTCATCTCACCAAAGGCCTCGTAGAGCGCGTTGTCGTAGGTCTCGAACGCGTCGAGCAGGTCGTCGTAGGCCGCTGCGACCGTTGGGTCGTCCTCACCGCGACGACCGGAGCACGCTTCCAGGTGACGTTCGAAGGCGGAGACGAGGAGGGAAAGGGTGGCACGCGGGTCGGCGCTCATAGTTCAGAACGGTAGCGCCTCGTGAAGCACAATGGGTCGATGGTCGAATACGAGTATCGGGTCCTGTCGTTCGGGCGCGACACCCGCCGCGGTGACATCCGACGCGCCCTCACCGAGCACGCCGAGTACGGGCACTGGGAGTTGCACCGCACGCGCATCTACATCGGCGGTGTGACGCGAACATGGTTGCGGCGCAGGATCATTCGCGCTCGACGCGTCTCCTGAACGGAGGTCGGCAAGGCCGCCGTTCAGCTCGGCAGGCGGTCAGCTGGTCTCGATGAGGCGCTGCAGAACCCGGGCCCCGAAGCGGAGCGATTCGGTGGGCACGCGCTCGTTGATTCCGTGGAACATCGGTGCGAAATCGAGATCTGCCGGGAGTCGCAGCGGAGCAAAGCCGTAGCCCGTGATCCCGAGCAGTGACAACGCCTTGTTGTCGGTGCCGCCGGACAGGCAGTAGGGCAGCACCTCGGCCTCGGGATCCTCGGCCTTGAGGGCAGCGACCATGGCCTCCACGAGCGGGCCCTCGAAGGGCGAGTCCAGGGCGATGTCGCGGTGCAGGACCTCGATCGTCACGTGCTCGCCGACGAGGTCCTTGACGGTCTGCATGAGCTCGTCCTCGTGACCGGGCAGGAAGCGACAGTCGACGTTGGCGCTCGCGTGTTGCGGAATGACGTTGTGCTTGTAGCCGGCGTCGAGCATCGTCACGTTGCTCGTGTCCTGGAGCGTGCCGCGGACGAAGCCCTGAGCGCCGCCGAGGTGCTCGAGCAGCTCCTCGGCGTCCTCGTCGGAGTAGCTCACGCCGGTGAGTTCGCTCAGACCGTCGAGCAGGGTGCGCACTGACGGGATGTACTCGCGGGGCCACTTGTGCGCGGCCAGGCGACTGATCGCCTCGGCGAGGCGGGCAATGGGGTTCTCGTCATTGGGGACCGAGCCGTGACCGGCGCGTCCGGTCGCGGTGAGCCGGATCCAGGCGATCCCCTTCTCTGCAGTCTGCAGGAGGTAGGCACGGGTCTCGCCGCCGTCGGCCGTGGGCACGGTGACGCTGTAGCCGCCGACCTCACTGATCGCCTCCGAGACACCCTCGAAGAGGTCCGGACGGGTGTCGATGAGGAAGTGGGACCCCCTGAGTCCCCCCGCCTCCTCGTCGGCGAAGAACGCGATGACGAGGTCGCGCGGCGGCACGATGCCCTCGCGGGCGATGTGCCGGACGCAGGCGATGATCATCGCGTCCATGTCCTTCATGTCGACGGCGCCGCGACCCCAGATGCACCCGTCCTTCTCGAGGCCGGAGAACGGATCGACCTCCCAGTCCTTGGCATCGGCCGGCACCACGTCGAGGTGACCATGGATGCAGAGCGCCCCGCGTTCGCGATCCTTGCCGGGGATGCGCACGACGACGGAGGCCCGACCCGGGTCGGACTCGATGATCTCGGGGTCCAGGCCGACCTCGCGGAAGAGCCCGGCAACGTGGTCCGCGGCAGCCCGCTCCCCCGGCCCGGAGCCGTCTCCGTAGTTCGACGTGTCGATGCGGATGAGGTCCTGACAGATGCCGACGACCTCGTCCTCCGGGCGGCTGTTCGCGGTCTGCGTCATGCCTTCCACCATAGGACGCAGACCCGATTTCTCGATGGGCCGGTATGCCGTGTAAAGTTCCGGCACGTTGCAGACACCGCGTTTTGGGGTGCTGCGAACACCCTGTCCGGGTGGCGGAAATGGCAGACGCGCTAGCTTGAGGTGCTAGTCCTCGTATAGAGGGTGGGGGTTCAAGTCCCCCCTCGGACACAGACTGCGCCCCGAGTCCTTGCAGGTCAAGGACTCGGGGCGCTTCTCTTTGCCCTCGTGGCGTCAGCCGGGGGTTCGCCAGCGGCACATCAGGGCGTGCGCTGGCCCACTGACCGTGGCTGGTCCGCGTTCTTGAGGACCCCGCGGTTGCGCACCACCATCCCGAACACGGCGGCGATGGGGAACATCAGCACGCCATAGACCGCGGACGGGACCGACATCTGCGCATTGCCAATCACGGTGAGGGCCATGGCGATCGCCAGGGTGCTGTTGTGGATCCCGATCTCAAAACCGCACGCCACCGCCTGGTCCTCCGTGAGTCCCAGTCGACGCGGGACGACGTAGCCGACGCTGAGCGAGATGAGGCAGAAGACGGCGGCGATGAGGCCGACCTCGGCGAGGTAGGTGGAGATGTTCTCCTTCTCGGTGTACATCGCACCGACGACGACGAGGAGCAGCATCACGGCCGACGCGGTGCGCACGGGACGGTCCATGCGGTTGGCGAACTCGGGCGAGCGACGCCGGACGAACATCCCGATGAGGACGGGGATGAGGACGATCGCGAAGACCTGCAGCAGTTTGTCGAACTGGAGCCCGATCTTGGACGACCTGTCGACGAAGTGGTCGATGGCCCAGCCACTCACCAGTGGCAGGGTGACGATCGCGATGACCGAGTTGATGGCCGTCAGGGTGATGTTGAGGGCCACGTCGCCACGGAACAGGTGGCTGTAGAGGTTGGCCGTCGTACCACCGGGTGAGGCTGCCAGGATCATGAACCCGACCGCGAGCAGCGGCGCAAGGTCGAACAGCTTGACG
Organism: Janibacter sp. HTCC2649; assembly: GCF_000152705.1. Lineage (GTDB taxonomy): Bacteria > Actinomycetota > Actinomycetes > Actinomycetales > Dermatophilaceae > Knoellia. The sequence goes on from NZ_CH672413.1 coordinate 642,633, forward strand.
AGGCCGAAGGCCACCAGGGGAAGGACCAACAGCTGGCAGACGAGCGCGATCCCCACAGCCTTGGGGCTCTGCCGCACGCGGCGAAAGTCATCGGGGGTCAGTGAGAGGCCGAGTCCGAACATGATGACGGCCAGGGGGATCGGCAGGCCGACCGTGAGAAGCGCGGAATCCATGGGCGGACCGTACCGTCACCAGGCGTGGGTCAGGGGTTGAACGCGTCGGCGGCATCTCCCAGATCGCCGAGCGGGCCCTCGAGCTGAGCAGCTCCGGTCTCGGTGAGCTTGTTCTCCTGCCGGGCCTTGTCGAGCTCGCCCTCGATCTCGCCGACGAGGGAGTTCACCTTCGCTGCATCCTTGGCCTTCACGGCCTTGTCGATGTCGCGCAACTTGCTCTGGATCGTCTTGGCCACGTCCGCGTCCAGGTCGTCAGCCGACAGGGCGCTCACTGCGTCGCTCATGGCGGCGCTCGCATCCGTGACGGGGGTGGCCGTGTCGGACGGTGTGACCGAGGGAGTCACCGAAGGGGTCGGCGTCTCCGTCTTGGTCTCCGTGACCGTCGGGGTCGGACTGGCTGTCGTGGGCGTCGGCGTCGTGGACTCGATCGTGGGCGTCGTGCTCGGCGTCGACGAGGTCGACGACGTCGGCGTGTCCGCAGTGCCATCGTCCCGGTTCTGGAGGTACCAGATGCCGGCAGCCGCGAGGGCGACGGCGAGCAGCAGGAGCCAGATCCAGGCACGCGATCGACGCGGCTCGGGTTCCCAGGCCGGCTCATAGGCCTGCTCGTATGCCGGTTCGCTCCACTGTTCCTGGCGCGGCACCACTGCGGTCGGCGCCGCAACAGCGGCGGGAGGCAGGACCTCGGTCAGGGCCGGCGCCGTGTGGGAGCGCAGCAACTGGGCGACCTCGGTCCCTGACTGCGGACGCACCGTGGGGTCCTTGGCGAGCAGCGCCGTGATGAGACCGGCGAGGTCAGCAGGGGTTTCGGGTCGGGCGTCCCTCACGTCCGCGGGCAGGTCGTGCGCGTGCTTCATGAGGATCGCGACGGGGGTCGGTGCCGTGAACGGCGGTGAACCGGTCAGCAACGTCGTGAGAACGCAGCCCAGGGCATAGAGGTCGGCTCGCGCATCGACGCGCTGTCCCATCGCCTGCTCGGGCGCGAGGTACTCGGCCGTGCCAACGATCGTGTCGGTCATGGTCAGCTGGTGGTGGCCCAACGCTTCGTCGACGAGCTGGGTGATGCCGAAGTCCAACACCTTGACGGTGCCGTCCGCGGCATACGAGATGTTTCCGGGCTTGATGTCACGGTGGACGATTCCGGCGTCGTGCGCGGCCTGGAGCGCTCCGGCCACTTCGTAGCCGATGGTGCGGACCGCGTCGATGGGCAGCGGACCGAAGTCGCGCACCTCTTCGGCGAGCGTCGGTCCCGGGAGGAGTTCCATGACGAGGTAGGCCGTCTGGTCCTCGACGCCGGTGTCGTAGACGGTGACGATGTGCGGGTGGTTGAGCATCGCCGTGGCGCGGGCCTCGCGGCGGAAGCGCTCACCAGCGTTGTCGCTGTCGGGACCGGTGAGGTCGAGCGTCTTGACCGCCACTTCGCGACCGAGCATCTCGTCGTCGGCGCGCCAGACGACAGCCATGCCGCCTCGCCCCAGAGGGGCACCAAGTCGATAGCGACCGCCGAGCAGCCGCCCTTGCGTCGTGCTCATGCATCTCCTCGCGTGGACGTCCGTTCGACCCTAGTCCCTCCCGTAGCCTGTGAACGTGCTGCCCCACATCACTGCGACGAGGTTCGTCACCCCACTGCGCGAGGGTGGCTCCCTCCCCGGGCTGGTCGAGGCCTCGGACGACGGCACGTACGTCGTGAAGTTCCGCGGAGCCGGCCAGGGACTCAAGGTCCTCGTGGCCGAGGTGATTGTCGGCGAGCTCGCTCGACGGCTCGGCGTCCGCGTTCCCGAGATGGCCGTCATCGACATGCCCGCAGCCATCGCGCGCTACGAGGCCGACGAAGAGGTCCAGGACCTGCTCAACGCCAGTCCGGGCGACAACCTGGCCGTCGACTTCCTGCCGGGTTCCTTCGGCTACGACGGTTCGCGACCGCCGAGCGCTGACGAGGCCGCCGACATCGTCTGGCTCGACGCGTTCACCGCCAACGTCGACCGCACGTGGTCCAACCCCAACCTGCTCGTCTGGAACCGGGAGGTGTGGGCCATCGACCACGGCGCGGCGATCTGGTTCCACCACTCCTGGCCCAGCCGTGGGGCCGATGCCGGCCGGTTCGCCACCCAGCCCTTCGACACCTCCGAGCACGTCCTGCGTGACGTTGCCGGCGACCTGGCTGCGGCCCACTCCCGGGCCAGCGCCATCGTCACCCCCGATCTCCTGACCGAGGTCGTCGCGTTCGTGCCCGACGAATGGCTCGAGTCGGCACCCGGTCTCGATGACCCGGCAATGGTGCGCGCGGCATACGTCGACCACCTCACTCGACGACTCGAGAACGCGAGCTCCTGGTGGGAGGCGACCCGATGAGTCACCCCTATCAGTACGTCGTCCTCAAATGCGTGCCCCGCGTCGACCGTGGTGAGTGCCTCAACGTGGGAGTCGTGCTCTTCTCCCAGTCCGCCGGCTTCCTCCAGGCTGCCTGCCACGTCGACGCCGAGCGGCTCCGCTGCTTTGCGCCCGATCTCGACATCGACGCCGTCATCGCCTCCCTCGCGGTCGTCGACGACGTGTGCGTTGGCACCGACGGTGGAGGGCGTCCCCAGCTCGCGACGCCGGGCAAGCGCTTCGGCTGGCTCAGTGCACCGCGCAGCACCGTCCTCCAGCCCTCCGGCGTGCACGGTGGCACCGCCGAGGAACCGGCGGCCGAGCTTCAGGCCCTGCTCGACCGCCTCGTCCGCTGATGAACCACAATCGCGTATGCCGGTGAGCCACTCCCCGTTCGCGCTCGTTCCAGCGTCCTACGTCTACCTGTTGCGGGACAACGAGGTTCTGCTCCAGTGCCGCGCCAACACCGGATACATGGACGGCCACTGGGTCGCCGGGGCCGCGGGTCACATCGAGCGCGGCGAGACGGCGAGTGAGGCCGCGGTGCGTGAGGCGTCCGAGGAACTCGGCATCGGACTACGACCCGAGCACCTCACTCTGATCACCGTGATGCACCGGACCGACGGCACGGACAGCCCCATTGAGCAGCGCATCGATTGGTTCTGGTCGGCGCGCACGTGGAACGGCGAACCGCGGATCTGCGAACCGACGAAGTGCGCAGATATCCGTTGGCACGCCTTCGACGCCCTGCCCGAGCCGATCCCCGACTACGAGCGCGCGGTCATCGAGAGCCTCGCGGGCAATCCGCTCCCCCTCACGACGACCCACGGGTTCCACTAGCCATCACGCGGCACAGTCCATCCACGTCGTTCCCGCTGGGACATGGCGCCGGGGCAGCATGCGCCGTCGCCAACGACATGGACGGGCGCGAACTGCAGTTCTGGTCAGCGGGGGCGCAGGGCCCAGGCCGCAACGGCACCTGCCGCGGCCACGTTGAGTGAGTCCACTCCCCCGGCCATTGGGATCTTCACGACGACGTCGGCGCCCTCTACGGTGCGCCGGCTGAGCCCGTCGCCCTCGGTCCCCAGGACCAGCGCCAGTCGCTCCGGTGGGTTCGCAGCGAGCTCGTCAAGGCCCACCGCATCGTCGGACAGTGCGAGGGCTGCGACGGTGAACCCGCTGTCCCGCAACAGGTTGATGCCCCGCGGCCACGGGTCGATGCGAGTCCACGGGACCTGGAAGACGGTGCCCATCGACACCCGGATGGCCCGTCGGTAGAGCGGGTCAGCGCAGCGCGGGGTGACAAGGACGGCGTCCATGCCGAGAGCCGCGGCGCTGCGGAAGACCGCGCCGACATTGGTGTGGTCGACGACGTCCTCGATCACGAGGACGCGACGCGCGTCGGCGACGACCTCCTCCACGGACTTGAGCTCGGGGCGCTGCATTGATGCCAAGGTGCCTCGGTGGAGGTGGAATCCGGTGAAGCCTTCGATGACGTCGTGGTCGGCGACGAAGACGGGTATGCCGTCCTGCTCGGCTTGCGCCACCAGGTCACCGAGGTCGGTGAGCCAGCGCTCTGCCATGAGGTACGACCGCGGTCGGTGTCCTGCCGCCAGCGCGCGCCGGATGACCTTCTCGGACTCGGCGATGTAGAGGCCGCGTTCGGGTTCGGTGCGCCGACGGAGGGCCACGTCGGTGAGCGAGACGTAGTCGGCGACGCGTTCGTCGGTGGGGTCAGTGATCCGAATGGGCACGAGGTGAGGTTAGGAGGTGCGGGCCCAGAACACGAATGCATCACCAGGGCGGGGTGGGATCAGGAGAACCAGAGCATCCGCACGATCGCGACCACACCGATGACGATGATGACTGCTCGCAGGACCTGCGGCGGGAGACGGCGACCCACTCGGGCGCCGAGGACACCACCGAGCAGGGATCCTGCAGCGATCAGTCCGGCCACACCCCAGTGCACCTCTTGGGGCGCCACGAGGATGAAGGTCAGGGCAGCAACGGAGTTGACGATGGTGGCCAGGACGTTCTTGATGCCGTTGAGACTCTGCAGGGACTCGCTCGTGAGGGTCGTGAGGACGCCCATGAGGATGACGCCCTGCGCTGCTCCGAAGTAGCCGCCGTAGATCGCACCGGCGAACACGCAGAACATGAGCAGGGCCGAGCGCCGCCGCGAGTGTTCACCCAGGGCCGGCGGAGCCGCCGAGCCGCGCCGGGCCGTGGTCCACGCCGTCAGCCGAGGGCCGAAGGCGACGAGGAGGACACCCAGCCCGATGAGGACGGGCACGATGGCCCTGAACGCCGCAGGATCGAGGACGAGGAGCAGGACGGCTCCGGTGATCCCCCCGATGAGCGACATCGGGGCCCACCGCAGCAGGGTGCCCTTCGCGCCCCGGAGCTCGTGCCGGTAGCCCCACGATCCTGTGAGGCCACCGGCCACGAGCCCGATGGTGTTGGACACGTTCGCCATCACCGGGGCGTACCCGAAGAAGAGCAGCGTCGGGAACGTCACCAGCGTCCCGGAACCGACGACCGTGTTGATGGTGCCGGCGACGACGCCGGCCGTAAAGATGAGCGCTGCCTCGGCGGCGCCCACCTCAGCTCTCGCGCGGCGGGGTGGGGTCGACCGGCGGGGCTGCGGGCGGGGTGGGGTCGACCGGCGGGATCCGCGGGGGAACGGCGTCAGCGGGCGGCGTCAGCGGCGGCTGCTGCCGGGCCGGGGGCTTCGCGTGGTCCGAGGCCTCGCGGGAGGCCTCGCCCGCTTCGCCCCGGGCTTCGGCGAGGGCCTGGGCCGGGTCGGCCAGGACGGTGTCGTCGAAGACCGTCTTCAGCTCTTCGGACGGCTCCCACGGCTCGGCGTCGTCGTCGTTGAAGCTGCCGCCGCCTTCGCCACGACCGAGCATGCCGCCGATGCCCTTGAGGGCGTCGGTGAGTTCGCTCGGGATGATCCACATCTTGTTGGAGTCACCGCGGGCGATCTGCGGCAGCACCTGGAGGTACTGGTAGGCGAGCAGCTTCTGGGTCGGCTTGCCGCGGTGGATGGCGTCGAAGACCTGCTGGATGGCGCGGGCCTGACCCTGGGCCTCGAGGACCCGGGCCTGGGCCGAACCCTCGGCGCGCAGGATCTGGCTCTGCTTCTCACCTTCGGCGGTGAGGATGTTGGACTGCTTCGCGCCCTCGGCCGTGAGAATGATGGCGCGGCGCTCTCGCTCGGCCTTCATCTGCTTCTCCATGGACTCCTGGATCGACATGGGCGGGTCGATCGCCTTGAGCTCGACTCGGTTGACGCGGATTCCCCACTTGCCGGTGGCCTCATCGAGGACACCACGCAGCTGCGCGTTGATCTGGTCACGGCTCGTCAGGGTCTGCTCGAGGTCGAGCGAACCGATGACGTTGCGGAGCGTGGTGACGGTGAGCTGCTCGATGCCCTGGATGAAGTTCGCGATCTCATAGACGGCGGACTTGGCATCGATGACGGAGTAGTAGATGACCGTGTCGATGTTGACGACGAGGTTGTCGCTCGTGATCACCGGCTGCGGCGGGAACGAGACGACCTGCTCACGCAGGTCGATGTTGGCGCGCACCTTGTCGACGAACGGGACAAGGAAATGTATGCCGCCCTCGAGGGTCGCGTGGTAGCGCCCGAGGCGCTCGATGATCAGGGCGGTCTGCTGCGGCACGATCCGCACCGTGCGGACGATGACGATGACTGCGAAGAGCAGCAGCAGGCCCAGGATGATGAGTTGAATCATGAGTTCCCCTTAACGATCAGTGGCGGTCGGCGGCGACGATGGCCGTCGCTCCGTGAATGGCGATGACACGGGCGTCGTCACCGGGGCGCAAGGGCTCAGAACCCTCGGCGACCCGGGCCGACCACGTCTCCCCTGCGAGCTTGATGCGCCCGTCGGTGTCGGTGACGGTCTGGATGACTCGGGCCTCACGACCCACGAGGCCGGAGGCCCCGATGGTGTTGTCGTGCTCCCCCTCGGTGAACTTGCGCTTGACGATCGGACGCACCACGAAGAGCAGCAGCGCGGCGACGAGCACCGCGACGATGACCTGGACCGCGATGTTTCCGCCGAGTCCTGCAGCGAGTCCACCGGCGAGCGCGCCGCCGGCAAGCATGACAAAGACGAAGTCGACCGTGGCCGCCTCGATCGCGGCCAGGATCAGCGCCACCCCCACCCAGGCAACCCACGGATAATCAGTGAGCCAGTCCATGACACTCCCCTTTCGTGCCGTCGTCTTCGACGGCCTCTGTCAGGTCAACGAACCCATGAAGCACAACGATCCCATGGAGCACATCTCAACCACGGCAAGTGGTCGGAAACAATGAGGTGCCCACCGCTCAGCGGGACCACGCGGCATACCGGGAACCGCGCTTCTCCAGCTGGAGGTCGAGCCCGAACGTGGCACTGAGGTTCTCGGCGGTGAGGGTGATCTCGATGGGTCCCTGCGCGACGACGCGGCCGTCGCGGAGCAGGAGGACGTCGGTGAAGTTCGGCGGGATCTCCTCGACGTGGTGCGTGACGAGGATGAGGGCCGGTGCCGTGACGTCGCCGGCGATGACGCCCAGGCGAGCGACGAGGTCTTCGCGACCGCCGAGGTCGAGACCCGCAGCGGGCTCGTCGAGCAGCATGAGCTCGGGGTCGGTCATGAGTGCCCGGGCGATCTGCACGCGCTTGCGCTCCCCCTCGGACAGCGTGCCGTAGGTGCGGTCGGCCAGATGCGCGGCACCGAGGGCGGCGAGCAGCTCACCGGCTCGGGCGTGGTCGAGCCGGTCATAGGTCTCGCGCCAGCGGCCGACGACACCGTAGGACGCGGTGACCACGACATCGCCCACCCGCTCGTCTCCCGGGATGCGTTCGGCAAGTGATGCGGACGCCAACCCGATGCGCGGACGCAGCTCGAAGACGTCGACCGCGCCAAGGACCTCTCCGAGGATCCCCGCGACCCCACGGGTGGGGTGCATCCGGCCCGAGGCCAGCTGCAGGAGCGTCGTCTTGCCCGCTCCGTTGGGTCCGAGGACGACCCAGCGCTGGCCCTCCTCGACCTCCCAGTCGATCTCGTCGAGCAGTGTCGCGCCCCCGCGGACGACAGTCACACCGGCCATCGCCAGCACATCACTCATGACGGGAACCCTAGTTGAACGGTGCGTGCCTACGATGACGGCATGCCCGAGCTGCCCGCATCTGTTCGGATCGCGCTGTGGGTCACGTCCGCGTGGACCACGGGCGAGTCCCTCGAGAGCGCCATCGAGTCGGCCCTGCCCGACATCGACGCCGTCGGATCGGGGATCCACACTCTCGACCTGTGGCACGACCTGGGCGAACGCACCGTTCTCGTGGCCCTGCCCACGAGCGGTGACACCACCAGCCTTCCGAGGTGCCAAGCCGAGGCGCGCGAAGCCGCTGTCGAGGCCGAGGAGTGCCTCATTGCTCCCGGGCTCGGCGCACTTCTCGTCCCGACCCTGTCGACGTTCGGCGCGCCGGGGGCGACCGGACCCGACACGGGCACGCGACTGGACTGGACGGCATACGACTGCGATCCCGTCCCCACCCACCGGGTCGAGGCACTCGACCCGCGCGAGTCCATCCGGATGCTCACGACGACAGTCCTCGAGATGACCGATCAGCTCGACGCGCTCGGAGGCCAGCCCTTTGACGCCGTCTCAGCCCGAGAGGCGATGCCGCGCCCGGGTGCCTGGGCCCTGCCCGATGAACTCCCGGGTCAGGCGCTGCGCGCCATCACCTTCGCGGCAGCGATCAGCACGGCGGCTGCCGCCGGACTCGACGGACCTCAGGACGGGCCGGATGGGTGGACCCAGCAGCGGCGACTCGACCTGCTGCGAGACCTTCGGCGCGTGGCCGAACGAGCTCTCGTGGATGCGGCGAACGCTGGCGTCGCCGCTGTCGCTCACCCCAGGACGTCGCGATAGACCGCGAGGGTCTCATCACCAATTCGCGCCCAGGAGAACGACTCCACGGCCCGAGCGCGCCCTGCCTTCCCGAACCGAGCTGCTCGCTCGGGGTCTGACACGGCGGCGTTGAGGGCGCTGGCGAGGTCAGCGACGAACCTGTCGGGGTCAACCGGGGTGCCGGAGCCGTCCTGCACCTGGTCGATGGGGACGAGCCAGCCGGTCTCACCGTCGACGACGACCTCGGGGATGCCCCCGGTCGCCGTGGCGACGACGGGGAGGTCGCACGCCATGGCCTCGAGGTTGACGATGCCGAGAGGTTCATAGACCGATGGGCAGACGAACACCGTCGCGGCAGAGAGCAGTGCGATGACTTCGGCCCGCGGCAGCATCTCGGGCACCCACACCACGCCGTCGCGGGTCGTGCGAAGGTCATCGATCAGCTGCTCGACCTCTGCCTTGATCTCGGGGGTGTCCGGCGCGCCCGCGAGGAGCACGATCTGCACCTCGGGCGGCAGCTCGGCAACAGCCCTCAGCAGATAGGGCAGGCCCTTCTGGCGGGTGATCCGTCCGACGAAGATGACGCTCGGACGATCGGGGTCCACGCCGTGCCGACGGACCGTGTCGGGGTCCTCCGCGCGCTTCCACAGCTCACTGTCGATCCCGTTGTGCACGACCTTGACCTTGGCCGGGTCGATGGAGGGATAGCTGCGCAGGACGTCCTTGCGCATCCCGTGGCTCACCGCGATCACCGCAGCAGCGCCTTCGTATGCCGTTCGCTCGATCCACGAGGACAGGCGGTAACCGCCACCCAGCTGCTCGGCCTTCCACGGACGCATCGGCTCGAGGCTGTGGGCGCTGACGACATGCGGCACACCCTCGAGGAGCGAGGCCGTGTGCCCGGCGAAGTTGGCGTACCAGGTGTGGGAGTGCACGAGATCGGTCCCACCGCACTCGGCCGCGATGGCGAGGTCCACGCCCATCGTCACGAGCGCAGGGTTCGCTCCCGCAAGAGCCGGCAGGTCGGCATACCCCGTCGTCCCCTCCTCGTCACGAGGAGGGCCGAAGGCCCGGACCCGAACATCGATGTCACCGCGTTCTCGCAGGGCCCGGGTCAGCTCGGCAACGTGCACCCCCGCCCCGCCGTAGATAGTCGGGGGGTACTCCTTGCTGAGGATGTCGACGCGCACGTGACGACCCTAGCGCCGACGAACCGTTGTTGAGACGCCGATCACATCCGTGGACGAGGTCCACTAGGTTGGCGTCATGGCATACCGCAGCGGTGGACCCAAGGTTCTCGTCATCGTCCTTGCAGGTGGAGAGGGCAAGCGACTCATGCCTCTCACCGCCGACAGGGCCAAGCCAGCAGTGCCGTTCGGCGGCATCTATCGGCTCATCGACTTCGCCCTGAGCAATGTCGTGAACTCCGGCTATCTCAAGATCGTCGTGCTGACGCAGTACAAGTCGCACAGCCTCGACCGGCACGTCACCAAGACGTGGCGCATGTCGACGATGCTGGGCAACTACGTCGCCCCGATCCCGGCCCAGCAGCGCGTGGACAAGTCCTGGTACCAGGGCAGCGCGGACGCGATCTTCCAGAGCATGAACACGATCACCGACGAGAAGCCCGACATCGTCGTCGTCGTGGGCGCCGACCACGTCTACCGCATGGACTTCTCGCAGATGGTCGACCAGCACATCGAGTCCGGCGCGGGAGTCACCGTGGCCGCGATCCGCCAGCCGATCGGGATGTCCGACCAGTTCGGCGTCATCGAGGTCGAGGCCGACGACCACACGCGCATCAAGGCCTTCCGCGAGAAGCCCACGGACCCCGATGGCCTGCCCGACTCCCCCGACGAGATCCTCGCGTCGATGGGCAACTACGTGTTCGACGCGGACGTGCTCCAGGACGCCGTCACCCGCGACTCCGAGGATCCCGACAGCACCCACGACATGGGTGGCGACATCGTGCCGGCGCTCGTCAAGCAGGGCGCCGCCTACACCTATGACTTCAAGAAGAACGTCATCCCGGGTGGGACGGACCGTGACAAGGGCTACTGGCGCGACGTCGGGACGCTCGACTCCTACTTCGACGCCCACATGGACCTCATCTCGATCCACCCGATCTTCAACCTCTACAACTTCGACTGGCCGTTGTTCACGAGCTATGGCCCCTACCCGCCGGCGAAGTTCGTCCACGGGGCGTCCGGCCGGTTCGGCGAGGCCCTGAACTCGATGGTCTCCCCCGGCGTCATCATCAGTGGCGCCCGGGTCTCGTCCTCGATCGTCTCCCCCGACGTCCGCGTCCACAGTTATTCGGAGGTCGACGACTCCGTGCTCCTGGACGGCGTCGACGTCGGTCGCAACTGCCGGGTGCGTCGGGCCATCATCGACAAGAACGTCCACCTCCCCGAGAACACCTCGATCGGCTTCGACGCGGAGCACGACCGGGCGCGTGGTTTCACCGTCACCGAGTCCGGCATCACCATCGTCGGCAAGGGAACGGTGCTCGAGTCGTGAGCGCAGCGCGCATCGGCGTACAGATCCAGCCGCAGCACGCGGCATACGCCGACATCCGGCGCACGTGCGCGACGTTGGAAGAAATGGGCGTTGACGTCCTCTTCAACTGGGATCACTTCTATCCCTTGAACGGTGACCCCGACGGGGCCCACTTCGAGTGCTGGTCGATGCTCGCCGCCTGGGCCGAGGCGACCGAGCGCGTCGAGATCGGCGCCCTCGTCACGTGCAACTCCTATCGCAACCCGCAGCTGCTCGCCGACATGGCTCGCACCGTCGACCACATCTCGGCGCGAGGCGGCGAGGGCCGGCTCATTCTCGGCATCGGGTCAGGGTGGTTCGAGCGCGACTACGACGAGTACGGCTACGAATTCGGTTCTGCCGGTGGACGATTGAACGCCCTCGACCGAGACCTGCCGCTCATCAAGGAGCGCTGGGGCAAGCTCAACCCCGCACCCACGCGTCAGATTCCGGTGCTCGTCGGTGGCGGCGGAGAACGCAAGACATTGCGCATCGTCGCTGAGCAGGCCGACATCTGGCACGGCTTCGGCGACCCCGAGACGATCGGCCACAAGCACGCCGTCCTCGACGAGTGGTGCGCCCGCGTGGGTCGCGACCCGTCCTCGATCACCCGCTCCGCCGGAGTCAGCCCGACGCCGGGCCGGCTTCCCGAGGACGTCAAGGACTACGCCGCAGGCGCGCAGGCCCTGTATGCCGTGGGCACCCGTTTGTTCACCACCGGACTGAACGGTCCGGACCACGACCTCGGTCCGGTCCGTGATCTGCTCGCGTGGCGTGATGCGGTGAACTCCTAGCCTGTGCCAGTGACCACCCATCTGGCCCCTGACGGGCAGGAGCCCAAACTCCCGTCGACCCTGCTCGTGACGCTGACCGGCGAGGACCGACCGGGCGTGACCAGCACGTTGTTCGACGCCATCGCACCCACGGGGGCTGTCGTCCTCGACCTGGAGCAGGTGGTCGTTCGTGGCCAGCTCACCCTCGCGGTCCTGCTGGCCCCCGGTGGCACGGCGAAGGCGTTGCGCGACGTCGTGACCGCCGTCGGCGAGGAGCTCGGACTGGCCGTCAGCGTGGCCAAGGGGCGCGGTGACAACCGCCGCCGCCCCACCGGACGGGCGGCCGTCGTCGTCCTCGGAGCACCCCTGCGCGCCCACTCCGTCGCGGCCATCTCACGCTCGGTCGCGGCGCACGGCGCGAACATCGACCGCATCCGACGTCTCTCGCGCTATCCCGTGACCACCCTCGAGCTCGACGTCAGTGGCGCCGACCTCGACGCGCTGCGACGAGAGCTTGCCCTGGTCGCGGCCAAGGAGCAGGTCGACATCGCCGTGTCCCCCGCCGGGCTCGCCCGCCGTGGGCGGCGCCTGGTCGTCATGGATGTCGACTCGACCCTCATCCAGGACGAAGTCATCGAGATGCTCGCCCACCACGCCGGTCGAGAGGCCGAGGTGGCCGCGGTGACCGAGCGGGCGATGGCCGGTGAGCTCGACTTCGCCGACAGCCTGCACGCCCGCGTCGCGACCCTGGCCGGACTCGACGAGTCCGTCCTCGAGGAGGTGCGGGCCGCGGTGCGCCTCACCCCCGGGGCGCGCACGCTCGTCCGGACCCTCAAGCGCCTCGGGTTCACCGTGGCCCTGGTCTCCGGCGGCTTCATCGAGATCGTCCAGCCCATCGCCGACGAACTCGGCATCGACCACGCCCGGGCCAACCGCCTCGAGGTCGTTGACGGAAAGCTCACCGGTCGAGTGCTCGGAGCGGTCGTGGACCGAGAGGGCAAAGCCAGCGCCCTGCGCGAGTTCGCAGAGGCCGCCGGTCTCCCGCTGGCGCGCACCGTCGCCATCGGGGATGGTGCCAACGACCTCGATATGCTGGCGACAGCCGGGCTCGGGATCGCGTTCAATGCCAAGCCGGTTGTGCGTGAGCAGGCTGACACCGCAGTCAACGTGCCCTATCTTGACGCAGTACTCCACCTTCTCGGGATCACCCGGGAGGAGATCGAGGAGGCCGACGACGCTGACGGCACACCGACACCCGCGCCTGCCGTCGAGCACGGCTGACACCTCCTAGGCTGGTCCAATGCCCCGCTACCCGTCCACCACCCCGACGCTGTTCATCATCGGCGGCGCCGAAGACCGCGTCGGCCGGGCAGCACTGCTGCGTCGGTTCGTCCGAATCAGCGGTGGTCGACGCGCGCGCCTCGTCGTGATCCCCACCGCCTCGTCCTTCCAGGACGAGGTCGTCGCCTCCTATCGCGAGGTGTTCACCCGCTTTGGCGTCGAGGACGTCGACGTCGTCAACCCGCAGTCCCGCCAGGAGGCCCACGACCCCCACGCCGTGGCCCTGCTCGACCAGGCCACCGGCATCTTCATGAGCGGCGGTTCCCAGCTCCGCCTCTCGCAGTACTTCCCGGGCACGCCGCTCGGTGATGCGCTGCACCGCGCCCACGCTCGCGGTGCCGTCGTCGCGGGCACGTCGGCCGGTGCCTCGATCATGAGCGAGTTCATGATCTCCATGGGTGACGAAGGCATCACGCCAGTCCAGCGCGCCAGCCAGGTCAGCGCCGGCATCGGCCTCGTCAAGGGTGTCATCGTCGACCAGCACTTCGCCCAGCGAGCCCGCTACGGACGCCTGCTGTCCGTCGTCGCCGCCTCGCCCAGCCTGCTCGGCATCGGCATCGACGAGGACACCGCCATCGAGGTCACCGACGGCTCGCGCTTCACGGTGCACGGCCGCGGAGGCGTCATCGTCATGAACTGCCGCGACATCACCACCGACGCACCGGACGCCCGCCGCGGGGCCCCCCTCCTCGTGTCGGGCGCCGTCATCCACACTCTTCCCGCAGGCGCCACCTTCGACCTGATGTCGGCCACCCTCGTCGACTTCGTCGAGCAGCACGGCGACGTCGGCGTCACTCTCGCCACAGCGAAGTCCTGACCAGCTCCACCCGCAGCACCCCGCTCCGCCCCTGCCAGCACCGAGGAGTCCGATGACCGAGGACCGCCCCACCCCCACCGGCCCCGCCGTACCTGAGCTCACGATCGTCGAGTCGCGGATCTATCGCGGCGGCAACATCTGGTCCTACGATCCGGCGATCCACCTCATCGTGGACCTCGGCATCCTCGAGCAGTACCCCACGGACCTCCTCGAGGGCTTCACTGACCAGCTCCTCGAGCTGCTGCCCGGGCTCGAGAACCACACCTGCTCCCGTGGCGTCAAGGGCGGGTTCATCCAGCGGCTTCGCGAAGGCACGTGGCTCGGACACGTGAGTGAGCACGTCGCCCTCCAGCTCCAGCAGGAGGCGGGACACGACCAGCGGCGTGGCAAGACGCGCATGGTCAAGGAGCACCCCGGCCGCTACAACGTCGTCTACGGCTACACGGACGAAGGCGTGGGACTGGCCGCGGGCAAGCTCGCCGTGCGACTCGTCAACCACCTCGTCCGGGCCGAGGAGGACTTCGACTTCAACACCGCCCTCGAGGCGTTCCTGCGCCGCGCCGAGCGCACGGGCTTCGGACCGTCGACGGCCGCGATCCTCGAAGAAGCCGTCAGCCGCGACATCCCCTACATCCGTCTCAACAGCGGCAGCCTCGTCCAGCTCGGTCAGGGCGTCCACGCGCAACGCATCCGCGCCACGATGACGTCCAAGACCGGCGCGCTCGCCGTCGACATCGCCGGCGACAAGGACATGACCACCAGGCTGCTGGGCTCCGCCGGGCTCCCCGTGCCGAAGCAGGAGACCGTGCGTGGTCCCGAGGATGCCGTCGCTGCAGCGCGCCGAATCGGATTCCCGGTCGTGCTCAAGCCGCTGGACGGCAACCACGGACGGGGGGTGTGCCTCGACCTCACGACCGATGACGAGGTGCGCGAAGCCTTCGTCGTCGCTCGTGGGGAGTCCCGGCGCGGCAACGTCATCGTCGAGTCCCACATCACCGGCAAGGACTACCGCTGCCTCATCGTCGGTGGCCGGATGCAGGCCATCGCCGAGCGCGTCCCGGCACACGTCGTCGGCGACGGAGAGCACACCGTCACCGAGCTCGTCGAGATCACCAACGCCGACCCGCGGCGAGGAGTGGGCCACGAGAAGGTCCTCACCCGCATCAAGGTCGACCAGACCGCGGAGTCGCTCGTTCGCGACCAGGGCTTCGCGATGGGCGACGTCCCGCCCCAGGGCACCATGGTCAAGCTCGCCCTCACCGGCAACATGTCGACGGGTGGCATCTCGGTCGACCGGACCTTTGACGCACACCCGGACAACGTGGAGATCGCCGAGGAGGCGGCCCGCATGGTCGGGCTCGACGTCGCCGGCATCGACTTCATCTGTCCCGACATCGCCTCCCCCGTGCGAGAGACCGGCGGCGCGATCTGCGAGGTCAACGCGGCACCCGGATTCCGGATGCACACCCACCCCACCGTCGGCGAGCCGCAGTTCATCGCAAAGCCCGTCGTCGACCTGCTCTTCGCGCCGGGCTCGCCATCGCGTGTGCCGATCGTGGCGGTCACCGGGACCAACGGCAAGACGACCACGTCGCGCATGATCGCGCACATCATGAAGGGTGTCGGGCGCAAGGTCGGCATGACGTCGACCGACGGCATCGTCGTCGACGAGCGGCTCGTCTTCAAGGCCGACGCCTCTGGGCCCAAGTCTGCCCGCATGGTTCTCCAGAACCCCCGCGTCGACTTCGCGGTGATGGAGGTCGCCCGCGGCGGCATCCTGCGCGAGGGCCTGGGCTACGACCGCAACGACGTCGCCGTGGTCACGAACGTGGCGCCCGACCACCTCGGACTGCGCGGGATCAACACTGTCGAGCAGCTGGCCGACGTCAAGGCCGTCATCGTGGAAGCGGTGCCCCGCAACGGTTTTGCCGTGCTGAACGCCGATGACCCGCTGGTGCGCAAGATGCGCAAGCGCTGCTCGGGGTCCATCGTGTGGTTCACGATGTCGCCTCCCGGGTCGGCCGTGCGGGAGTTCGTCGACGACCACTGCCGTCGCGGTGGCCGAGCGATCGTGCTGGAGCCGTCCGACAAGGGCGACATGATCGTCATCCGGCACGGCCGTCGCGCGATGCAGCTCGCCTGGACCCACCTTCTGCCGGCCACGTTCGGCGGCACGGCGATGTTCAACGTGGCCAATGCCATGGCCGCCGCCGGCGCGGCGTTCGCAGTCGGCACGGGGCTGCACGAGATCCGTCAGGGACTGCGCACCTTCTCGACGAGCTACTACCTCTCCCCCGGCCGCATGAACCAGGTCAACGTCAACAACATCGACGTCATCGTGGACTACTGCCACAACGCTCCGGGCATGAAGGTGCTCGGCGACTTCGTCGAGCGCTACGCCGACGCGAAGGCCGGGTCGAGCGAACTCGGCAAGATCTCGCGTCTCGCCGTCATCGCCACCGCGGGTGACCGGCGCGACGAGGACATGCGCGAGCTGGGCTCGATCGCCGCGCACCACTTCGACGTCATGGTCGTCCGCGAGGACGAGCGACTGCGTGGTCGCAAGCCCGGTGAGACGGCAGGTCTTGTTGCTGAGGGCGCCAAGGCTGCCATGGCCGACGGAGCTCGCTGCCGCCAGGTCGAGGTCGTCACCGAGGAGCTGTCGGCCGTGCGCCACGTCATGGCTCGCGCCAACCCCGGTGACATCGTCGTCGTCTGTGTCGACCAGCACGGTGTGGTCATGAACGAGCTCGAGACCATGACCAAGCAGGCCCAGCCGGGAACGCACACGGCCGACTCCCTCGCCGACCCCGACCTCGACCCCACGACCCTGTCGGCCGAGGCTCAGGTCAGCGGTGAGGAAGCCACCGACCAGGACCTCGCCGAGCACGACGCCGACACCGGTGGCGAGCCCGACTCCGAGACCGACCCCGACGCGGACCCGGAGGAGCCCGCTCAGCCCAGCAGCTGAGCCCTCAGGGGACGACGATCACCGGCACGGGTGAGTGCCGGACGATCTTCGTGGCGCTCGAGCCCAGGAAGAGCCGTTCGAGACGGCCTTCCCGGGACGAGCCGACCACGAGCACGTCGTCACGCTCCCAGCCGACCGCGTCGAGAGCGGCTGTCCAGGACCGTCCGGCGCCGACGACCGTCGTGAGGGCCTCGGGCGCAGTTCCGGTCGCTTTGAGGCCCTCGACGGCGTCGACCTGCGCCCGTCCCGCCTGTTCGAGCCACGCATGGAGGACCGCGTCCTCTGCGGCCACACCCACCTCCGGCGGATACATCGTGCGGCCCCGCACGGCGAAGGTGGCCACCCGCAGCTCGGCGCCGACCTCGGTGCAGATGATGGCCGTCCGCTCCAGGGTGGAGAGTGAGGACTCGTCACCACGGAAGGCACACGTCACCCGCCTGACTCGAGCCGCCTCCGACTGGTGGTAGCCCCGCGTCGCCAGGGCCACCGGCACCCGTGAGGAGTGGAGCAGGCGGCTCGCGATTGAGCCGACGTTGACCTGCCCGTGCCCGGCATCGGATCGGGACCCGATGACGATCATGTCGGCGCCTGCCTCCGCGACGGCGTCGAGCAGACCGGTCGCCACCGACCGGGAGGACGTCCATCGCGTCGTCGTCTCGAGGTCGGGGCAGATCTCGGCGACGAGTTTCTCGGCCTCGCGAACGGCGGCGTCACCCTGCTCCGAGGACCACCGGGCAAAGTCGCGGTCCGCAGCACCCGCGATCGGCGTCGGCCATGACGCCGGGACGACCGAGAGGATTTCCAGCGGCACGCCCGACGAGCGCGCGAGCGTCGCCGCGAGCTCCAGCCCCGACAGGTCGTCGGCTCCCCCGCGGAAGCCCACGAGCAACGTCACGACTCCTCCACGTCAAGCGAACCGAGCCGGGAGTGCTTGCGTCCCCAGAAGAAGTAGAACGCCAGCACGATGGCCAGCCAGACCGCGAAGACGATCCAGGTGATGGCGGCCAGCCCGGAGAGCACGTAGACGCACGCAACGATCGTGATGATCGGCGTCACCGGGTACCCCGGGATCTTGAAGGGCCGGTGCAGATCCGGGCGGGTACGCCGCAGGACGATGACACCGAGCGCCACCACGGAGAACGCCATGAGCGTGCCGATCGACACCGTGTCCCAGAGGTAGTCCGAGGGGACGAAGCCAGCGATGAGGGCCACGACCGTGCCGACGACCACCGTGTTGAAGACTGGCGTCAGGGTCTTGGGGCTCACCTCGGCAAACTTGTCGGGGAGCATTCGGTCCCGACCCATCGCGAAGAGGATGCGGGTCTGCCCATAGAGCGTCACCAGTGTCACGGAGAAGATCGAGATCACCGCTCCGGCGGCAAGGATCGTCCCGGCCACGGCGTTCCCGGTGATGTTCTCGAGGATCACGGCGAGTCCAGCACTCTGCTGCTCGTCACTGGAGAACTCTTCGAGGGGCTGTGCACCGATACCTGCCAGCGCAACCAGTACATAGACCGAGATGACGATGACCAACGCGGCCATGAGGGCACGCGGCAGAGCCTTCTGGGGATCCTTCACCTCCTCGCCCGCTGTCGACACGGCATCAAGTCCGATGAAGGAGAAGAAGATCGTGCCCGCGGCCGCGCTGATTCCCGCCGAGCCTGACGCCCAGAAGTTGTCGAAGCGGTCGACCTGGAAGGCCGTGAGGCCGATGACGACGAACAGCACGAGGACCGCGAGCTTGATGAGCACCATGATCGTGTTGATCCGCGCGGACTCACTCGCTCCGCGCATGAGGAGCAGTGTACACATCACGACGAGGATGACGGCCGGCAGGTTGAGGATGCCGGTGGTGTTCTCCTCAAACGGAATCGGGCTGTAGGACAGGGCGTCAGGGAACTGCACACCAACGGTTTGCTCGAGGAACTCGTTGAGATAGCCGCTCCACCCGACCGCGACCGCCGAGGCCGCGACGCCGTACTCGAGGAGGACACATGCGGCGATGACCATCGCGACCAGTTCGCCAAGCGCGTGGTACGCATACGAGTAGGTCGATCCGCTGACCGGGATCGCACTCGCCATCTCCGCGTAGCAGAGCGCCGAGAGACCAGCAGCCACACCCGCGATGATGAACGAGATGATGACCGCGGGCCCCGCGTCCGGCACGGCCTCCTGGAGCACGAAGAAGATGCCCGTGCCCACCGTGGCGCCGACACCGAACATCGTCAGCGCAAAGGTGCCGATCGTGCGCTCCAGCTCCGGGCCGGCGTGGTGGTGCTCCGGATGGTTCGGATCCGTCGCGAGGGCGATCGGCTTCTTGCGGGTGAGCTGCTGCGACAACGAGATGGCCATGGGGCACTCCCCTGCTCGGCGGGACACGCGAATTCCGTGCTCGCGAACCTAGACCCACTCGCCCCTCTGCGGCCAGACCTCGGGCAATTGGCTCAGTCGCTGGACTGCGCCGGACGAGCCAGTTCTTCGGCGTATGCCGTGAGCGAACGTCGGTAGCGCAGGACGTCCTCGTCCATGCTCCCGTGCGCCACGGCTGCCAACAGGCTGCCGAGGGCCTCGTCGGATCGTCCCGCGGAGTGCAGCGCGAGGGCCCGGAAGCCGGCGATGCCGATGGACTCGGGGCGGTCAACGGCCAGGTCGTCGAGGAGCGCGACAGCCTCGTCGTGCCCACCCACGTTGCGCAGCGATGACGCCATCTGGATGACTGCCCGGTGCCGAAACGGCTCTCGCAGACCTCCGCTCAGCGCTTCGCGGTAGAGCTCGATGGCCCGGTCCGGCTGTCCTGCGGAGTCGAAGGTCCCGCCGTACTCGTAGGCGATACGAGCGTCGTCGGGATACGCGGCATACAGCGCCGTGCCGGTGGCGATGCGGCGTTCGGCGTCCTCGTCCTCCCAGAGGGCCGTGATGGCCTCCTCGGCCTCGTGCTCACCGCGGGCCAGGATGACCTTGCGCCGGATGCTTGCCGTCGTGTCGGCGACGGCACCGATCTCGGCGAGCCAGTCGTAGATCGCCTGGCGTTCCGAGTGGCACATGATCGCGACCACGTCGCCGTCGTGGGCCACTTCGACCAGGGCCCTCAGACCGGTCAGCTCGGTTTCGTACGAGTCGATGTCGGCAACCCCGGCGCGCTGGAGGCCGATGCGCAGGTGCGCCTCGAGGTCCTCCATGCTGCGGCCGCGCAGGTAGTGCGCCTTGTGTGCCGCGACGATGTGGTCGGCGCGGTGACCGGCGATCTCGCCGAGGTTCTCCAGGATCTCGTCTGTGCGGTCGCCGCCGGCACCGAGTCCGAGGTGAATGCGCGAACCGGGCTGGCGCAGGCCCTCGGCGACGTCCATGAGAGCCTCGAGCCCGGCCTCGTTGTGGGCGAGGTCGACGACCACGGTGCACGTGCCGCCGAGCCCGCCGGGAGCCGAGTAGGTGTTCATGCGACCGGGGTTCAACGCGGCATCGGGCCGGAAGGTGCGCAGCCCCTCGATGACCGCGGCACGATCGATTCCGAGCGCCAGCGCCGCTGCCGTGGCCGCCAGGACGTTGGTGACGTTGTGGCGCGACAGACCACTGATCGTCATGGGGACGTCGACGACGGACACCAGCCGGTCCGGGACGCCGGAGTCGGTCAGCACGGTGACGCGGTCGTCGAGCACCGTGATGGCGCGACCACCGGCTCCGAGTGCCTCACGGATGGCCGGGGAGTTTGCGTCGAGCGAGAAGACCCAGGGCTTGGCGGGCGACCCGGTGCGCATCGCCCAGACACGGGGGTCGTCGCCGTTGAGCACGGTCCATCCGTCGGGGCGGGTCGCCCGCGTGATGATGGCCTTGACCTCGGCGAGCTGGTCGACGGTGTCGACGCCTTGGAGGCCGAGATGGTCTGCCGTCACGTTCGTCACGACCGACACGTCGTTGTGAGAGACGCCCAGCCCCTTGAGGAGCATGCCGCCGCGGGCCGTCTCGAGGATGCCGATCTCGACACCGGGCGCGCCGAGGACGCCACGTGCACCAGCAGGGCCGGAGAAGTCGCCGGGCTCGATCATCGTCCCGTGGTCGACGACACCGTCGGTCGAGCTCCAGGCAGTGTGCTTCCCGGACGTCATCGCGATGTGGGCGAGCAGGCGGGTGGTCGAGGTCTTGCCGTTGGTCCCGGTGATGGAGGCCACGGGGATGCGGGGCGTGACGATGCGGGCAGGTGGGCCATCGGGCGCCTCGCGCACCAGGACAGCCTGCTCATCGACGACGTCGCGCCCCTCGAGCCACGCCGCGAGAACCGGCGCGACCGACTCGCCCAGGGCCTGGGCCGGTCCGCGTCGGCGCCACACGAACGACACGACGACGACCGAACGGTCCCCACCCGAGCGGGACTTCACGCCGAGCCGGCCCGTCCCGGAACCCACCGACACGCGACGCACGGCCCGCTCGGCCAGTCGGGCGATGACCCGCTGGCGTTGCTCGGTGCCGGGCGACCCGGCCTGGATGGCGCCGAGGCCAGCCGTGCGGGCGACGCGACGGACCGTGTCCTTGTCGGCCTCGAGGTATGCCGTGAGGTCGAGCGTGACTTTGACGGCTGGCTTCGGGAAGTAGAGGTTGGGTCCCTCGAGGACCCTGACCTCGGTGGCGGTCACGGCAGGGCTGGTGTGAAGGTCGCTGGTCACCAGCAGAGCCTAGTTGGAGCGGGGAGGATCAGAAGCCCATCGCGTGCACGCCACCGTCGACGTGGACGATCTCGCCCGTCGTCGCCGGGAACCAGTCGGACAGCAGCGCCGCACAGGCCTTGGCTGCAGGAACGGCGTCGTTGACGTCCCAGCCCAACGGCGCGCGCTGGCCCCAGGACTCCTCGAAGGTCTGGAAGCCCGGGATGGACTTCGCGGCCGTCGTGCGGATGGGGCCGGCAGCGACGAGGTTGCACCGCACGCCCTTGGGCCCGAGATCGCGCGCGAGGTAGCGGTTGGTCGACTCGAACGCGGCCTTCGCCACGCCCATCCAGTCGTAGACGGGCCAGGCGAACTTCGCGTCGAAGGTGAGGCCGACGACGGACGAGCCGGGCGTCATCAAGGGCAACGCAGCGACAGCCAGGGACTTGAGTGAGTAGGCCGAGGCGTGCATCGCGACCGAGACGTCCTCGAAGGTCCCCTCGAGGAAGTTGAAGGCGCCCTGGGGTGCGAACCCGATCGAGTGCAGGACTCCGTCGAGGTGGTCGACGTGCTCGCCGAGGCGCTCCGCCAACGTGTCGAGGTGTTCGGCGTCGGTGACGTCGAGCTCGACGACGGGCGGCGTCGTCGGCAGGCGCTTGGCGATGGTCGTCGTGATCTTCATCGTCCGCCCGAAGGAGGTGAGCACGACCTCGGCGCCCTGCTCCTGTGCCAGCTTGGCGACGTGGAAGGCGATCGAGGAGTCCATGAGGACCCCCGTGATGAGCAGCTTCTTGCCCTCGAGCAGCATCGGCGTCGTTCTCCTTCAGGATGTGGTCTACAGGGTGTGTGGGTGAAGTCTGGTGTCAGTGGCCCATGCCGAGGCCGCCATCGACGGGAATGACCGCGCCGGTGATGTAGCCCGCGTCGTCGGACGCGAGGAAGCGGACGACGGCGGCCACCTCTGCGGGCTGGGCAAAACGACCAGCAGGTATGCCGGCCTTGTAGGACTTCTGCGTGTCGTCCGGCAGCGCTGCGGTCATGTCGGTCTCGATGAACCCGGGCGCCACGACGTTGGCCGTGATGCCACGGCCGCCGAGCTCGCGGGTCACCGATCGCGCGAGGCCCACCAGTCCCGCCTTGCTGGCGGCGTAGTTGGCCTGTCCCGGCCCTCCGTAGAGCCCGACGACGCTGGAGATGAGGATGATCCGGCCACCACGGGCCTTGATCATCCCGGTGCTCGCGCGCCGGACGCAGCGGAACGTCCCGGCAAGGTTGGTGTCGATGACCGCGTCGAAGTCCTCGTCACTCATGCGCATGAGGAGGCCGTCCTTGGTGATGCCGGCGTTGGCCACGAGCACCTGGACGGGTCCTCCGAAGATCTCCTCCGCCGCACTGAAGGCCGCGTTGACCGACTCGGTGTCGGTGACGTCACACGTCACGGCGGTCAGACCGTCCGGGGCGTCGCCGCTGCGGCTGGTCACGACGACGGTGTCGCCGGCCTCGACGAAGGCGGTGGCGATGGCCTGACCGATACCCTTGTTGCCACCGGTGACAAGGACGTTGCGTGCTGCGCTCATGGCGCACGACGCTAGTGGACTACCGCCCGGTAGCTCGCATCCTCGGGGCCGTGCCTCGTCCTCAGGATGCGGACGTAGAGTGGCGTGGTGAGCACGAACCGGCGAGGCGAGCCGACGGTGCAGTCCGTGACGAGTGCACGGTCCGCCGCCGATGACGACATCAACGCGAGGATGAAGCACTACCTCGTGACGATGGGAGTTCGCACGGGGTGCTTCGTGCTCGCGTTCGTCACCCAGGGGTGGATCCGCTGGACCTGCGTGGGGCTGGCCGTTGTCCTGCCCTACGTCGCGGTGGTGTTCGCCAATGCGCGTGCGCCGCGCGTGGCCGGTCGGGTCTCCGCCGTCACCCCGCAGGACCCCCACCGGCGACAGCTCGACCAGTGAGCGGTCTCTTCGGGCTTGAGCCTTCGAAGACGCAGGGCCCCGAGATGATCTGCAGTGCCAAGGGCTGTCGCGAGCAGGCGACGTGGGGGTTGCTCTGGAACAACCCCAAGCTGCACACCGCCGAGCGACGCAAGGTGTGGCTCGGCTGCGACGAGCACCGCGTCACCCTGGGTGACTTCCTGTCGATGCGGGGCTTCCTTCGTGACACAGTCCCCGTCGACGAGATTCCCGCCGACGCAGGCTGAGGACCCTCAGCCGCCGATGGCGCTCATGGGCCGGATCGGCTGTACGAAGTCGGCCGTGCCGATGCCGTGCCCCTTGGCCTTGCGCCACATCTCGCCCGTGATGAGGGCCGCGAGGTCGTCGTCGCTGGCACCATCACGCATGGGCGCGCGCAGGTCGGTCTCACGCTGGGAGAAGAGGCAGTTGCGCACCTGGCCGTCCGCCGTGAGTCGAGTGCGGTCACACGCTCCGCAGAACGGAGCCGTCACGCTGGCGATGATGCCCACGGTGGCGGGTCCGCCATCGACGAGGAACCGCTCGGCAGGCGCACTCCCCCGCTCTGACACCGGCAGCGGCGTGATCGTGAAGCGCTCCGAGAGTCGGGTCCGGATCTCGTCGGAGCCGATCATCGTTGACGCGTCCCAGCCGTGCTGCGCATCGAGCGGCATCTGCTCGATGAACCGCAGCTCGTACCCACGCTCGAGACACCACGCCAGGAGGTCGGCCACGGAGTGGTCGTTGATGCCCCGCATCGCCACCGCGTTGACCTTGACGGGCACCAGCCCGGCTTCGCGGGCCGCCTCGAGTCCGGCCTCGACGTCCTTCAACCGGTCGCGCCGGGTCAGGTCGGCGAACTCCTTGGGGTCGACCGTGTCCAGGCTGATGTTGACCCGGTCGAGACCGGCAGCGGCCAGTGGTCCGGCAAGCCGATCCAGCCCAATGCCGTTGGTGGTCATGGCGATGCGCGGCCGCGGCGTGAGGGCGGCGATGCGGCCCACAAGGTCGGTCAGGGACCGGCGGAGCAGAGGCTCGCCACCGGTGAGACGCACCTGCTCGACGCCCAGTGCGACGAAGATCGACACGAGCCGGATCAGCTCGTCGTCGGTCAGCATCTCGGGCTTCGCGAGCCAGGGCAGGCCCTCGGCCGGCATGCAGTAGCGGCACCGCAGGTTGCAGCGGTCCGTCACCGACACCCGTAGGTCACGTGCCACCCGACCGTGTTGGTCGAGCAGTTGGGCGGCGATCGGGGCGGTGGACATGACCTCAGGGTATGCCGGGTAGCGTGACGAGCGTGTTTCGGCGTCTGTTCACCCCCCGTTGGATGGGTGCTCTCGCCCTCGCCATCCTCTACGCCTTCCTCGGCTACCACCTGGGTCACTGGCAGTACGGCCGCTACGAGTTCAAGGCGGAGCGCAATGCTCTCCTCAACGCCCACTACCGCGCCGCTCCCGTTCCGGCCACGGATGTCCTGTCCCACCGGCCGGTGAACCGGGCCAAGGACGACTGGACGAGGGTCACCGCGTCCGGCACGTATGCCGGTGAGCAGCTGCTCGTGCGCAACCGACCGAACAACAGTGTCTTCGGCTATGAGGTGTTGGCTCCCCTGCGACTGGCCGACGGCACCACCGTGGTGGTCGACCGCGGCTGGGTGCAGAACTCCGACCGCGGAGCGGCTGTGGTCCCGGACGTCCCACCGGCGCCACAGGGCGAGGTCACGGTCGTCGGTTGGGTCCGCCCCCTCGAGAACACCGACAGCAAGAAGTTGCCGTCCGGTCAGGTGGCGAGCATCAGCCTTCCCGACGTCGAGAAGGCGTGGCGCACGCAGGTCCTGGATGGCTATGTCGTCCTCGACGCCGAACAGGTCGCTGACGGAGCGTCACCAGCACGCCCGGCGCCCCTTGCCGATCCCGACCGCAGCCTGGGGCCACATCAGGCCTACGCGTTCCAGTGGTGGATGTCCATGCCCGTCGGGCTGTTCCTCATCTGGCTCGGACTGCGACGGGAGCTGCGCGATGAGCAGCCGGAGCGCCCCGCCAAACCCAAGAAGGTCCGCATCTGGGACGAAGAGGACTACTGATCCCCTCGACGACTCGCAGTGAAGCCCTGGTCACCTGACCCGACCGTCAGAGGGCGTCCGCGACGACGACGTAGTTCGCGACGCGATGTCCATCGCTGCGATAGCCGAGCTCGTCGTCGCAGGTGATGAGGACGATTCGCCGCTTCGAGGTGTTCTGTCCCCAGACGTCGGCGTCATGGGTCAGGGCTGACTTCTTCACGACGGCTGCGCGGGTGACGACATAGGTGCGTGACATCGACCCAGACGTGACAACCACCTCGTTGCCCACCCGGACTGACGAGAGGCGTGAGAAGACGTCCGGGTCACCCGACGAGACGACGTGCCCAGCGATGACGGCCGTCCCGACCTTGCCCGGTTGCACCCGACCAAAACCGCGCACCCAGCGGGCCTGGCCCGCCGGCGGGCTGATCACGCCCGACGCATCCACGCCGACCGACCGCAGGGAGGTGCGGAGGTTGATGGCAGCAACGCTCAGACGCAGGCCCGCGGTGGCCGGTGTCGACACGCTGGGACTCGCGCCCTGCACCGCCTTACGGACGGCTCGCGTGGGTGTCGGCGACGGGACAGGGACCGGGACCTCGGGCTGGGAAGGGCTGACCGACGGAGTCGTCTGGGATCGACTCGCCTCGGAATGACTGGGCGAGGCAGAGCTGGCAGACGCCGATGGCGCAAGTGCGGAGCGCAGCGCGGCCGGCGCGGCCTCCTCCCCCGCCCGGCCCAGGCCGAGCGAGAGGAGGAGCGCGCCGACGAAGATGGCGACGAGACCCCCGACGTGCAAGGGGCTTCGTGGCATCAGGAGTGGCTACCCCGGCGACGCGCGGCGGCCACAGACGCAGCAGCACCGGCCAGGAGCAGCGCGGCGCCACCACCGAGGAGGGCGGGGTTGGGGCCGGCCGGGTCGACGAGGTCGGTCTCGACGACCGGACCCGTGGGACCCGAAGGCGTGGAGGTTCCGGTCGGGGTCGACGTCGGGGTCATGGTCGAGGTCGATGTCGGGGTCGATGTCGGGGTCACGGTCGGCGTCGGGGTCGAGGTGGAGCCGGGGGCCATGCAGTCGGCCTTGGTCACCTTCTCCAGCGCGACACCCTCGCCATTGGTCTCCCAGTTGTCGTCCCAGTTCAAACCGTCGAAGCTCACCGTCTCCTCAGTGTTCTCGGAGACGTACTCAAACGGCGGAATGACGTCCTGTTTGCCCTGGTGCTCGCTGTGTCCGTTCTCCTCGACGATCGAGGAGGCGTCCACCTTGATGACGACGAACTCGTTGCTCGTCGAGCTGGTCGCGTGGCAGATCGTGATGTTCTTGTTCGGGTCAGCGTGTGCCGCACCGGTGAAGGCGATGCCGGACGCGCCGACCAGCGCCAATCCGAAAGCCGCACTGGTGAACCGTCGTGTCGTGTGCCGAGCCATGAGCCGTGTCCCTCCGAGGAGTCCGTGGGACGCACGAGTCGTGCCTTCCCCACTGTCCATGCTTGGGATGCATCACGCACAGAACCGCGGAACTGCCGGAAGTTGGCCCAAAGGGATTACCACCTGCGCGCCAAGGGACTAGACGTGGGGCGCCGGAGTGACCTTCGTGTCATCGGCGAACTGGGTCGTGTAGAGGTCGCTGTAGAGACCTCCGCGCGCGAGCAGCTCCAGGTGCGTCCCCCGTTCGACGATTCGGCCGCCGTCGAGCACGAGGATGACGTCGGCATGGCGGACCGTGGAGAGTCGGTGGGCAATGACCAGCGCGGTCCGGCCCTCGAGCGCGGCGTCGAGTGCTCGCTGCACCGCCACCTCGCTCTCGCTGTCCAGGTGGGCGGTGGCCTCGTCGAGGACGACGAGCCGGGGACCCTTGAGGAGCAGGCGCGCAATCGCGATGCGCTGCTTCTCCCCGCCGCTGAGGCGGTGCCCGCGGTCCCCCACGACCGTGTCGAGCCCGGAGGGCAGTCGGTCGACGAGGTCCCAGATGCGGGCCGCGCGCAACGCCGCCTCGATGTCGGCATCGGTGGCCGACGGGGCGGCATACAGGAGGTTCGTCCGGATCGTGTCGTGGAAGAGGTGAGCCTCCTGCGTGACCACGCTGACGGTGTCGCGCAGCGACTCCAGGCTCACCGTCCGCAGGTCGGCACCGTTGATGCGCACGGCACCGCTCGTCGGGTCGTAGAGGCGAGCGACGAGTGAGGTCAGGGTCGACTTGCCGGCACCGCTGGGTCCAACGAGTGCGACCAGTTGACCGGGCTCGATCGTCGCGTCGATGTCCTCGAGCACGACGTCACCGGCTTCGCGGTCGCCGGTGGCGGTGGACTCGAGGGAGCTGAGCGACACGGCGTCGGCGGCCGGATAGGAGAAACCGACATGGTCGAGGTCGAGGCGCACCGGTCCAGCGGGAACGACTGTGGCGTCGGGCGCCTCGGCCACGAGGGGCTCGAGGTCGATGATCTCGAAGACACGCTCGAACGACACGAGCGCGGTCATGACGTCGACCCGAGCGTTGGAGATCGTCGTCAACGGACCGTAGAGACGGGCCAGCAGCGCGGTGAGGGCAAGGAGCGTCCCGACCGAGAGCGTCCCGTTGACCGCCAGGACCCCACCGAAGCCGTAGACGAGCGCTGTCGCCAGCGCAGCGACCAGGGTGAGGCCGACGAAGAAGATCGATCGGTTGACCGCGATCTTCACGCCCACGTCCCTGACGCTGCTCGCGCGCTGGGCGTATTCGCGGTTCTCGACCTTGGGGTTGCCGTAGATCTTGACGAGCAGTGCGCCGGCGACGTTGAACCGTTCGGTCATGCGCGTGCCGAGGTCGGCGTTGAACCCCATCTGGTCGTGGGCGAGGCCAGCCAGCCGACCACCCATCGTGCGCGCCGGGATGAGGAAGAGCGGCACGAGGACGAGCGAGGCCAGGGTGAGCTGCCACGACAGGAACCCCATGACACCAATGATCAGGACGAGTGAGACGGCATTGCTCACCACGCTCGACAGCACCGAGGTGAAGGCCTGCTGGGCCCCGATCACGTCGTTGTTGAGGCGCGAGACGAGCGCGCCGGTCTGGGCGCGGGTGAAGAAGGCAATGGGCTGACGCAGCACGTGGGAGAACACTTGGGTGCGCAGGTCGACGATGAGCCCCTCGCCGATCCGGGCCGACAGCCACCGCGACAGCAGGGTGACCACGGCGCTCACGACCGCCAGCGCGGCCACGAGGAGGGCGAGGCGGATGACGAGGCTCGAGTCCTTGGGCATGATGCCGTCGTCGATGAGGCTCTTGAGGATCAGCGGTGTGGACACGATGAGCAGTGCGTCCACGACCACCAGCAGGAGGAACCACACGATGATCCGGCGATAGGGACGCGCATACGACAGCACGCGTCGCGCCGTCCCCGGCGCGAGCTCCTTGGACTTGACGCTCGCGTCCTTGCTCAGGCTCTGGATTGCCTGCCAACCGGCCATGCTCATGGTGTGTGGTTCCCGACCTCGTCGAACGTGTTCATGTGAACGATCCTCAATCCTCAGGTGCGCTTGAGGTCAAACCAGCGTCACTGCGCCCGCATTCCGTGGACTTCGGTGCGACCCACCTCGACGTTACGGCGCGGCACCGACAGCCGTCGCCCATCCCGCGAGTCAGGCGAGGTTGACGAGGTCCTTGTAGTCAGGACCCCACAGGTCCTCGACACCGTCGGGCAGCAACAGGATCCGCTCGGGCTCGAGGGCATCGACGGCACCCTCGTCGTGCGTCACGAGGACGACGGCACCCTTGTAGGTCTTGAGAGCGCCGAGGATCTCGGCGCGTGATGCCGGGTCGAGGTTGTTGGTGGGCTCGTCGAGGAGCAGCACGTTGGCCGACGACACGACGAGCAGGGCGAGCGACAGACGGGTCTTCTCACCACCGGAGAGAACTCCGGCCGGCTTGTCGACGTCATCACCGGTGAAGAGGAACGAGCCCAGCGTCTTGCGGACGTCCGTCTCGCCGAGCTCCGGTGCGGCCGACTTCATGTTGTCGAGCACGGACCGGTCGACGTCGAGGTTCTCGTGCTCCTGGGCGTAGTAGCCGATCTTGAGACCGTGGCCGGGCTCGACCTGTCCGGTGTCCGGAGCGTCGACGCCGGCGAGCATGCGCAGCAGCGTCGTCTTCCCCGCACCATTGAGGCCCAGGACGACGACCCGAGAACCTCGGTCGATCGCGAGGTCGACGTCGGTGAAGATCTCGAGCGACCCGTAGGAGCGGGACAACCCACTCGCTCGCAGTGGCGTCTTGCCGCACGGCGACGGGTCCGGGAAGCGCAGCTTGGCGACGCGGTCACTCACGCGCTCGGTCTCGAGCCCCGACAGCAGGCGCTCGGCTCGGCGCGCCATGTTCTGGGCGGCAACCGTCTTGGTGGCCTTGGCGCGCATCTTGTCGGCCTGCGCCATGAGGACGCCGGCCTTCTTCTCGGCGTTGGCCCGCTCGCGCTTGCGCCGACGCTCGTCGGTCTCACGCTGCTGGAGGTAGGCCTTCCAGCCGAGGTTGTAGATGTCGAGCTCGGCCCGGTTGGCGTCGAGGTGGAAGACCTTGTTGACCACGGCCTCGAGGAGGTCGACATCGTGCGAGATGACGATGAGCCCACCCTTGTAGCCCTTGAGGTGGTCACGCAGCCAGACGATGGAGTCGGCGTCGAGGTGGTTCGTCGGCTCGTCCAGGAGCAGGGTCTCGGCGCCGGAGAAGAGGATGCGCGACAGCTCGATGCGGCGACGCTGACCACCGGACAGGGTGGCGAGGGTCTGCTCGAGATGGCGCTCCTCGAGCGCAAGAGCGGAGGCGATGGACGCGGCCTCGGACTCAGCGGCATACCCTCCGGCCGCGTGGAACTCACCCTCGAGCCGACCGTAGCGACGCATGGCCTGCTCGAGCTTCTCGCCCGTCTGCTCGGCCATGGCCACCTCGGCGGCGCGCAGCTCGCGCACGATGCGGTCGAGGCCACGGGCGGACAGGATGCGGTCACGACCCGTGACGTGGAGATCGCCCGTGCGCGGGTCCTGCGGCAGGTAGCCGACCTCGCCCGTGCTCTGCACCGACCCGGCCGCCGGTTGACCCGAACCCGCGAGGACCTTGGTCAGCGTGGTCTTGCCGGCACCGTTGCGACCGACGAGGCCGATGCGGTCACCCGCCTGCACTCGGAAGGAGACGTTGTCCAGCAGGAGACGGGACCCCGCGCGCAGCTCGATCGCAGCGGCAGTGAGCACAGGGAAGTCCTTAATCGGGGGAAACTGAGGTGGATCATGAGGCGCACCGCTGACGCACCGCGGGCCTTTCGACGTTTAGTCTAGGTGGGCCGTGCTCCGCACGGAAAACGCGATACATGGGAGGCCTTGGATGAGCTTCAACGACGGCGCCGGTCTGGACACCTCACAGGTGGAGTCCGGAGGCGGTGGCGGAGGTGCCCCGGGAGGCATCGCCGTCGGCGGTGGCATCGGCGGCATCATCCTGCTCATCATCGGTTTGATCTTCGGCATCGACACGTCCGGCATGTCCCCCGACACGTCGGGCAGCAGCCAGGAGCAGGTCGACGGCACGTCCGGAAGCAGTGCCGACTTCGACAAGTGCAAGACGGGCGCCGACGCGAACGCCGACGTCCAGTGTCGCGTCGTGGGCACGGTGAACTCGGTGAACGCCTTCTGGGCCGCCGAGCTCCCCCGCTACCAGAAGCAGTGGCAGTTGACGAAGACCGTGATCTACACCGGCTCGACGCAGTCGCAGTGCGGCACGGCCAGCAACCAGGTCGGCCCGTTCTACTGCCCCCTCGACCAGAAGGTCTACATCGACGCCGACTTCTTCGCGATCCTCACCAAGCAGTTCGGGGCTGACAGTGGCGCCCTCGCGCAGGAGTATGTCGTCGCCCACGAGTACGGCCACGCCCTCCAGGACCAGCTCGGCCTCCTCGGTCGCGCGCAGCAGGACCCGCAGGGCCCCAACAGCGGCGGCGTGCGCATCGAGCTCATGGCCGACTGCCTCGCTGGTGTCTGGGCCAAGAACGCCTCGACCACCAACGACGCGAGCGGCAAGCCCTTCCTCAAGGCGCTCACCGACACCGACATCAAGAGCGCCCTCTCCGCGGCCTCGGCAGTCGGCGACGACCGCATCCAGGAGAAGACGCAGGGGCAGGTCAACCCCGAGTCGTGGACCCATGGTTCGGCCGAGGCGCGCCAGCGCTGGTTCCTCCAGGGCTACACCAAGGGCGACATCAACTCGTGCAACACCTTCAACGTCGACACGGTCTCCTGAACCGCACCTGACGCAGGCACGCTCACCCCGGGCGCATCACTGCGACCCGGGGTGAGCTTTGTCCAGTTCCTGAAGCAACCGATGGGCGGCGAGCTCGACCTTCTTGTGCCGCCACTCCGACGCCCGATAGACGCAGGCGATCAGCGCACTCCGGTGCACCTTGGTGAAGTCTCCATAGACAAACGCGTGACGCGCCTTGGTCTCGTCGTTCGCGTCCTTCGTGAGACCGAGGTGCCACACCGCGTAGTCGTCCCATTCGTGCTCCTGCAGGAACGCGTTCTGCGCGTCGGCGTCGGGTTGGACGTCTCCCCAGTCACTGTCGAGGACGACCTTGCCGGCCTCGATGAGCTCACGGCAGTGCTTCACCGCAGCCTTGTTCACGCTGTAGCTGGCCATCTCCCCATCATGGCCCCGTCACGCCGTTGAGTCGCGTCACGCGCCGTCGTCGATGCGGATCTCGACCGACCGCGCTCGCTTGAGGACCTCGTCGAGCACGGCTCGCCGGGGGTCGCCGATGTCGTGGAACTCGCGACGCGGCAGCTTCTCCAGGAACGACATCCGTGCATCCTCGAGGACTTCGCCCACCAAGGTCTTGTCCCCACCGACAACCAAACCTTGGGGTATGCCGGCCGGCACGATCCGCAGGAAGTGTTCCGTCACAGCCCGGACGAGTTCGTCGGCCTGGTTGCCCCGGCGTCGGGCGAACCGCTGCTGTGACCACCCACCCGCCGCGGTGCGCGACTGGACGTGACGCGTCCCGACCTTGTGCGCGACGAGAGCGGACCCCTCGACGAGCGCGACGGCATACCCACCCCTGCGGATCAGGACCACGGCGAGCGGTGAGTGCTCGAAATGCGCAATCCCGACGATCCGCTGGGGACCGTCGGGATTGGCGGCGTCGAAGCGCTCGCGCCAGGCGGGATACCGCTCGGGCGAGACTTCAACAACACGACCAGCGAGGCTCAACGCCTGGGTCAGATGTTGAAGCCGAGGGCGCGGAGCTGGTCGCGACCGTCGTCGGTGATCTTGTCCGGTCCCCACGGCGGCATCCAGACCCAGTTGACGCGGTAGGACGAGACGAGTCCCTCGAGGGACTGCTGCGTCTGGTCCTCGATGACGTCGGTCAACGGGCAGGCCGCGGACGTCAGGGTCATGTCGATGACGGCGTGGTTCTGGCCGTCCACCGTGATGCCGTAGACGAGGCCGAGATCGACGACGTTGATCCCGAGCTCGGGGTCGACGACGTCGCGCATGGCCTCCTCGACGTCGGCCACGTTGACCGGTGCGTTGGTGGTCTCACTCATGACGTTCCTTCCACGATCTTCAAGGGTTCGATCTCGGGCTCAGTGGTGGTCACAGTGGCATTTCCACGACCACTCTGGTGCAACGCGTCGGTGAACGCCATCCATCCAAGGAGGGCGCACTTGACGCGTGCGGGGTACTTGCCGACGCCAGCGAGGGCAACGCCGTCGCCGATGACGTCCTCGTCGCCGGGGTCCTCGCCCTTGGACGTGAGCATCGCCTTCATGGCCTCGAAGGTCACGAGGACCTCGCTCAGCGGGCGACCGATGCTCTCCTCAGCGAGGATGGACGTCGAAGCCATGCTGATCGAGCAGCCGAGGGCGTCGTAGGAGATGTCTTCGACGAGGGGGCCGTCGGCGGTGTCGACGACATGGATCCGCATCGTCACCTCGTCGCCACACGTCGGGTTGACGTGGTGCACCTCGGCCTCGAACGGCTCGCGCAGCCCCGCGTGCTGCGGGCGCTTCGAGTGCTCGAGGATGAGTTCCTGGAAAAGGTCCATCAGCTGGCCACTCCATAGATCTGTGGGACGCGGTCGAGCGCTTCGAGGAGCACCTCGACCTCGTCGAACGTGTTGTATGCCGCGAAGCTGGCCCGCGTCGTCGCCGCCACCTTGAAGCGGCGGTGCAGCGGCCAGGCGCAGTGGTGTCCGACCCGCACGGCCACACCGGAGGCATCGAGCACGTGCCCGACGTCGTGGGCGTGAACGCCGTCGACGACGAAAGCGACTGTGCCGCCACGGGATTCGAGATCGGTCGGGCCGACCACGGTGACCCACGAGCGGGTCGCGAGACCGGCGAGCAGGCGTTCGGTGAGGGCCAGCTCATGCGCGTGGATGCGATCAATGCCGAGGTCGTTGATGTAGTCCACGGCCGCGGCGAGCCCGATGGCCTGGGCCGTCATGGGCACGCCCGCCTCGAAACGCTGCGGCGGCGGCGCGTAGGTGCTGCCCTCCATGCGGACGGACTCGATCATCGAGCCGCCCGTGAGGAACGGCGGCATGGCCTCGAGCAGATCGCGACGACCCCACAGGACGCCGATGCCGCTGGGCCCGAACATCTTGTGGCCGGAGAAGGCCACGAAGTCCGCGGCGAGCTCGGTCACGTCGATGCCGATGTGGGGCACCGACTGGCAGGCGTCGAGCACGACGACCGCGCCGACGTCGTGGGCCCGCGTGACGATCTCGTCGAGCGGGTTGACGGTGCCAAGGACATTGGAGGCGTGGACGAACGCGACGACCTTGGTGCGCTCGGTGATGAGCTCGTCGAGGGTGCTGAGGTCGAGTCGGCCACCGTCGGTGACGGGGATCCAGCGCAGCGTTGCTCCCGTGCGGCGGCAGAGTTCCTGCCACGGCACGAGGTTGGCGTGGTGCTCCATCTCGGTGACGAGCACCTCGTCGCCCTCGCCCAGCGCGAACCGCTCGCTGCCCGGGATGCCCGGGTGCGGCGAGTTCGAGAAGGCGTAGGCCACGAGGTTGAGCGACTCCGTCGCGTTCTTGGTGAAGACGACGTCCTGGGCCTGGGCCCCGATGAACGCCGCGATGCGCTCACGCGCTCCTTCGTATGCCGCCGTCGCCTCTTCCGAGAGTGCGTGCGCCCCGCGGTGTGGCGCGGAGTTCAGACGCTCGTAGAAGTCACGCTCGGCGTCGAGTACCTGGACGGGTTTGTGCGAGGTCGCACCCGAGTCGAGGTAGACGAGCGGTGCACCGTCACGCACGGTGCGCGCGAGGATCGGGAAGTCGGCCCGAATCCGGGCGACTTCCTCATCGGTGAACGGCGCGGCAGTCATGTGGGTCCTAGCTCAGGCAGTGGTGATGGTCGCGGGGGCCGTCTGGAAGCGGTCGTAGCCCTCGGCCTCGAGGCGGTCGGCGAGCTCGGATCCACCCTGCTCGGCGATCTTGCCGTCGACGAAGACGTGCACGAAGTCGGGCTTGATGTAGCGCAGGATCCGCGTGTAGTGCGTGATCAGGAGGACGCCGGAACCAGTGGACTCCTTGGCGCGGTTGACGCCCTCGGAGACGATGCGCAGGGCGTCGACGTCGAGGCCGGAGTCGGTCTCGTCGAGGATGGCGATCTTGGGCTTGAGGAGCTCCATCTGGAGGATCTCGTGGCGCTTCTTCTCGCCACCGGAGAAGCCTTCGTTGACCCCGCGCTCGGAGACGGCGGGGTCCATCTTGAGGTCGGCCATCGACGACTTGAGCTCCTTGACCCAGGTGCGGAGCTTGGGAGCCTCACCATCGATCGCGGTCTTGGCGGTGCGCAGGAAGTTGCTCACGGTCACGCCGGGGACCTCGACGGGGTACTGCATCGCGAGGAAGAGGCCGGCGCGGGCGCGCTCGTCGACGCTCATCGCGAGGACGTCCTCACCATCGAGGGTGACGGTGCCGCTGGTCACGGTGTACTTGGGGTGACCGGCGATGGAGTAGGCGAGGGTCGACTTGCCCGAGCCGTTGGGGCCCATGATCGCGTGGGTCTCGCCCGAGTTGATGGTCAGGGTGACGCCGCGGAGGATCTCCTTGGTGCCCTGATCGGTGTCCACGGTGACGTGGAGGTCGGTGATTGCCAGAGAGTGATTCTGTGTGCTCATTCGTTGCAACTCTTCTCAGTTCTGGGAGAGGGCGACGTAGACGTCATCACCCTCGATCTTGACGGTGTGGACGGCGATGGGGACCAGCGCCGGGGGGCCGGACGGCTGCCCGGTGCGGATGTCGAAGCGCGAGCCGTGGAGCCAGCACTCGAGGGTGCAGCCGTCGAGCTCTCCCTCGGACAGGGAGACGTTGGCGTGACTGCAGGTGTCGTCGACCGCGTGGACGTTGCCGTCCTCGGTGCGGACGATGGCGACCGTGCGGCCGTGGATGTCGGCCGCGGCCGCACCAACGGCCGGCAGCTCGTCGAGTGCGCACACCCTGACGAATTCGGACTCCGCCGTCGCTGTGCTGGATCCGGTGACCTCGCTCACGCGGTGGCCTCCAGCTCGCGGTCGATCGCCTCCATGAGGTGGTCCTCGATCTCGGGAACACCGATGCGGCCGACGATCGAGGCGAAGAAGCCACGGACGACGAGACGGCGCGCGGTGTCCTCGTCGATGCCACGAGCCTGCAGGTAGAACAGCTGCTGGTCGTCGAACCGCCCTGTGGCGGAAGCGTGCCCAGCACCGGCGATCTCGCCGGTCTCGATCTCGAGGTTGGGCACGGAGTCGGCACGGGCACCGTCGGTGAGGATGAGGTTGCGGTTGAGCTCGTAGGTGTCGGTGCCCTCGGCGCTGGCGCGGATGAGAACGTCACCGACCCAGACCGTGTGAGCACTGTCGCCCTGGAGCGCGCCCTTGTACTCGACGTTGGACTTGCAGTGCGGCGCCTCGTGGTCGACGAAGAGACGGTGCTCCTGGTGCTGACCGGCGTCGGCGAAGTAGACGCCGAGCGCTTCGAACGAACCGCCGGGACCGGCATACGAGGCATTGGTGTTGAGCCGCACGATGCCGCCACCGAGGGTGACCGCGATATGACGGACCTTCGCGTCGCGACCCACGACGACGTCGTGCTGCCCGAGGTGGAGGGCGCTGTCGGCCCACTCCTGGACGGTCACGACGGTGACGTCCGCGCCATCGCCGACGACGACGGAGAGCAGCTCGGAGTACTGGGCGTCGCCCTCGTGACGCAGGACGATCGTCGCCCGGGCGAACTTGCCGACGCGGATGACCGTGTGCGCGTGCGACAGGCCGCCCTCACCGGTGAGGATGAGGCGCACCGGCTCGGTCAGCTCGGCCTCGGCCGGGACGTCGAGGACAGTGATCGACTCGGCCTGAGCCGTCGCGATGACGGCGGCCCGGTCGGCTGGCTTGGGTGCGCCGCTCCCCTGCCACTCGTCACGCGAGAGCGAGGAGACGGTCACGCCGTCGGGCAGTGACTCCTCGCGCCGCAGCGCCGTGCCGGCCGTCTCGGCGAACAGTGCCTGGAGACGGTCGACTGGCGTGAAACGCCACTCCTCCTCGCGACCGGACGGGACCGCGAAGTCCGCGACGGCATACGAGGTCGTCCGCTCTGCGCGCGACTGGTCGGGCACAAAGGCGGAAACTGCATCGGAGTGCGCCGCTGAACCGTCAACGGCGGGGACTTTCTGGGCCAGCAGGCTCAACCCACTGCTCCTTCCATCTGGAGCTCAATGAGGCGGTTGAGCTCGAGGGCGTACTCCATGGGCAGTTCCTTGGCGATGGGCTCGACGAAGCCGCGGACGATCATCGCCATGGCCTCGGTTTCGGACATGCCTCGGGACATGAGGTAGAACATCTGGTCCTCGGACACCTTGGAGACCGTGGCCTCGTGACCCATCGTCACGTCGTCCTCGCGGATGTCGACGTAGGGGTAGGTGTCGGAGCGGCTGATCGTGTCGACGAGCAGGGCGTCACAGACGACGCTCGACTTGGAGCCGTGCGCGCCTTCCATGATCTGCACGAGACCGCGGTAGGACGTGCGGCCACCACCACGGGCGACCGACTTCGACACGATCGTCGACGAGGTGTTGGGGGCAGCGTGGACCATCTTGGATCCGGCGTCCTGGTGCTGACCCTCGCCGGCGAAGGCGACGGAGAGCGTCTCGCCCTTGGCGTGCTCGCCCATGAGGAAGACGGCGGGGTACTTCATCGTCACCTTGGAGCCGATGTTGCCGTCGATCCACTCCATCGTCGCGCCCTCGGCGCAGGTCGCGCGCTTGGTGACGAGGTTGTAGACGTTGTTGGACCAGTTCTGGATCGTCGTGTAGCGCACGCGGGCGTTCTTCTTGACGATGATCTCGACGACGGCAGAGTGCAGCGAGTCGGACTGGTAGATCGGCGCGGTGCAGCCCTCGACGTAGTGAACGTAGGAGCCCTCGTCCGCGATGATCAGGGTGCGCTCGAACTGGCCCATGTTCTCGGTGTTGATCCGGAAGTAGGCCTGCAGGGGGATGTCGACGTGGACGCCCGGCGGGATGTAGATGAACGAGCCACCCGACCAGACGGCCGTGTTGAGCGCCGCGAACTTGTTGTCACCGGCGGGGATGACGCTCGCGAAGTACTCGCGGAAGAGGTCCTCGTGCTCGCGCAGGCCGGTGTCGGTGTCGACGAAGATGACGCCCTTCTCCTCCAGGTCCTCACGGATCTGGTGGTAGACGACCTCGGACTCGTACTGGGCCGCCACGCCAGAGACCAGGCGCTGCTTCTCGGCCTCGGGGATGCCGAGACGGTCGTACGTGTTCTTGATGTCCTCGGGCAGGTCCTCCCAGGAGGTCGCCTGCTTCTCGGTGGACTTCACGAAGTACTTGATGTTCTGGAAGTCGATGCCGGTGAGGTCACTCCCCCACGTCGGCATGGGCTTCTTGTGGAACAGGCGCAGGGACTTCATGCGCAGGTCTTCCATCCACTGCGGCTCGCTCTTGCGCCGCGAGATGTCGAGGACGACATCGTCGTTGAGTCCCCGTCGGGCGTTGGTGCCAGCTGCGTCGCTGTCCGCCCATCCGAAGTCGTAGCGCCCGATGTCTTTGAGACCCGGGTTGAGTTCCTCGATGGTGCTCATCGCGTGGACCTTCCTGTTGAAAGCTCAGCCTTGGTGGGGACGAACGTCGTGCACACGTGATCTCCGTGCGCGAGTGTTGCGAGTCTTTGGACGTGCACGCCGAGCAGGCGTGAGAACGCGTCCGTTTCAGCGTCACAGAACTGGGGAAATTCCCGAGCCGCGTGCTGGACCGGGCAGTGACCCTGACAGAGCTGTATGCCGGTCAGTGGACTTGAGCTGCCCGAATCGCCCACGGGGCGGGCCGAGGCGGCGAAACCGTCGCGCGTCAGCGCGGTGACGAGCGCGTCGACCCGAGCGGCAGTGTCACTGCCTGCGGCGGCGAGCTCTGCGGCATACCGGACTTCGAGGGCACCGACCCGTGACTCGGCAAAGCGTCGCACGGCTTCGGGGCCGACCTCGGCCGAGAGGAACCGCAGGGTCTCGGTGGCGAGGTGGTCGTAGTCGGACTCGAGGGCCAGGTGGCCGCCCTCACTGAGGACCCAGGAGCGGGCCGGACGACCGCGACCGCGACTCGTCGAGGACGTGGACTCACGCTCATCGATGAGGCCGGACTCGGTGAGGTTCTCGAGGTGACGGCGCACTGCCGGGACGGTCAGCCGGAGTTCGTCGGCCAGCGCCGTGGCGGTCAAGGGGCCGTGCTCACTGATCGCCTGGAGGACCCGGTCGCGCGTACGCGACTCAAGGACCACAGGCACCGCAGTGGAGGCCGGGATATTCACAACGACAATGTTACGTAATTGCGCAACCCCCATGAAACGAAGGTGAACCTAACCCCGTCAGCAGGCCTCGTGGGACGCGTCGTCGCTGTCGGTCTCTGTATCGGGCAGGAAGACCGACGGCATGCGTTCGCGGCGCGGAGCGACCGCCTCCGGGCCCAGGAACCGCTCACGAAGCGGGGCCGTGAGAACGCCGAGCGGCGCCTGGAGGATGTAGCCGTACGCGATGACGAGGCCGGTGAGGCCGGCATTGATGACGAGGCCGACGATGATGACCAGCGCGCCGAGGCCCGTGGTGATCCAGCCGGCGCGGCCCGTGGGGGCCAGCAGGTTCCGGAAGGACCGGAACCGGATCGACGTCACCATGAGCACCGCCGGGACGAAGCTCACGATGACCGGCACGATGAGCGAGGTGTCGTAGCCCCCGGCCTTGGGCTGGTTGAGGGCGAGGATCGTCGCCATGACGACTGCCGCCGCTGCCGGGCTGGGGAGCCCGACGAAGTAGCGCTTGTCGGCCGTGGGGTCGACCGTGACGTTGAAGCGCGCGAGGCGGAACGCGGCGCAGCCGAGCCAGAAGAACGCGGCCAGCCACGAGAGCACGGGATAGTCCGGCAGGGCCCAGGTGTGCACGAGGATCGCCGGCGCGAACCCGAACGCGATGAGGTCCGCGAGCGAGTCCATCTGCAGGCCGAACGGCGACGTCGCGCCGACGAGGCGAGCGACCCCACCATCGGCGATGTCCATGACGATCGAGACTGCGATGAGCACTGCGGCCCACGTGAACTCACCACGGAAGGCGAGGAGCACGGACGAGAGGCCGCTCATCATGTTGACGATCGTGAAGAGGGTCGGGGCGGTGACCCGCAGCCGCTCGCGCTTGCTCAGCTGGCGCAGCGAGACGACCTCGGCACCGGTTGGGGAGATGAGCCGCCAGCGGTCGAACCGGCGGCGTCGCCCAGCCTCGTCGTTCATCGGGGAGCGTCCGAGGACGGCCATCGGGCGATGACGGTCTCACCGGCGATGACTCGCTGCCCGACGTGGACGAGGAGTCCGACCTCGGGGGGCACGAAGACGTCCATGCGCGACCCGAACTTCATCAGGCCGACGCGCTGGCCGGTCGTGACCTCGTCGCCCTTGGCCACACGGGTGACGACGCGACGCGCCATGAGCCCCACGATCTGGCGGAAGTGGACGACGCGCTTCTGGCCCTCGACCTCGCGCTCGACGACGAGGTCCGTGCGCTCGTTGAGGTGAGCACTTTCGTGCGTGTATGCCGCGAGCCACTTGCCGGGTCGGTACGTCACGTCCGTGAGCCGACCGCCGTACGGCGCCCGGTTGATGTGCACGTCGAAGGCCGACAGGAAGATGCTCACCTGCTGCCACTCCCCCTCAGGAGCCACGCCGTCCTGGCCGGGCCCGGCGTACATCACCTTGCCGTCGGCGGGCGACACAACGGTGTCGGCGTCGATCGATCCGTGGTCCGGACCGTCGGGACGACGGTCCGGGTCACGGAAGAACAAGGCGATGGCGGCGGGAAGAACACCGAGGGCGAGTGCCGTTCCGCGCCGTCCGGCGAGGGCCGCCGCGAGGGCGGGAACGGCTGCAACGGCGGTTGCCGGTGCGGCCTCGCGGTCGATGGTGACCATGTGACTCCTTGGGTTGAGTGGGGGCCAGCCTAGGATGTGCGCCGTGTCTGCAGTCGAGGTCGTCGGTCTGCGCCGCGATGTCGGCGCGGTGCGTGCCGTCGACGACGCGTCGTGGTCAGCACAGTCTGGCGCAGTCACGGCCGTCCTCGGTCCGAACGGTGCCGGGAAGACCACGACGATGGAGTGCCTCGAGGGTCTGCAGCGCCCCACGGCGGGTTCTGCTCGTGTCCTCGGGGTCGACCCCTGGCGGGCACCGGCCGAGCACCGAGCCCGGATCGGCGTGATGCTGCAGGACGGCGGGTTGCCCGTGACGACGACCGCACGACGGCTGCTCCGCCACGTTGCTCGCCTGCACCAGACCCCTGCCGACGTGGCGTCGCTCATGACGCGGCTCGATCTCGACCGGGTTGCGGACCGTTCGATCCGTCGACTCTCTGGCGGCGAACGACAGAGGGTCGCTCTGGCGGCCGCACTCGTCGGTCGCCCCGACGTCGCCTTCCTCGACGAACCGACGGCCGGACTCGACCCGCACGCCCGACTCGAGGTGTGGGACCTCGTGCGCGAGACCGCACGGTCCGCTGCGGTCGTGGTGACCACCCATTCGTTCGAGGAGGCCGAGCGCCTCGCCGACCACGTCGTCATCATGAATGCCGGTCGAGTCGTCGCCGAGGGATCGTTGGCGCAGGTGTGCGACGGGCGGCCGCTCGAGGAGCGCTACTTCGCCCTGACGGCGGGGGTTCGACGATGAGCGCGGCGACGACTGGTGC
This sequence comes from Janibacter sp. HTCC2649, assembly GCF_000152705.1. Taxonomy (GTDB): domain Bacteria; phylum Actinomycetota; class Actinomycetes; order Actinomycetales; family Dermatophilaceae; genus Knoellia. Next base: position 684,431 of record NZ_CH672413.1, read on the forward strand.
GGCTCCGGCCCGGGCGACCCAGCGGTGGCTGGCGCAGGCACGCTTCGAGACTGCGACCATCCTCAGCCACGGCGAACAGCTCCTCGTCGCGCTGGTGCTGCCTGCCCTGGCACTCCTGGGGCTCGGCCTCGCCGACGTCCCCGACCTCGGAGCGGGCCGGCGCATCGACGTCGCGACGGCAGGTGTCTTCGCCCTGGCAGTTGTCTCGACGGCCTTCACCGGGCAGGCCATCGCGACCGGCTTCGACCGGCGTCATGGTGTCCTCCGGTTCCTCGGGGCGAGCCCGCTGGGTCGCGAGGGCCTGCTCATCGGCAAGCTCGCGGCGGTCGGCTTCGTCATCGTGGTGCAGCTCGTCGTGCTCGGCACGATCGCGGCCATCCTCGGTTGGCACCCGGCGATCGCCGGGCTCCTGCCTGCGCTGGTGACGGTCGTGCTCGGTGCGACGGCGTTCCTGGCCCTCGGGCTGCTCCTCGCCGGGACGGTTCGCGCCGAAGGTGTGCTGGCCCTGGCCAACCTCGCATGGGTGCTGCTGCTCGGGCTCGGTGTCCTGCTCCCCACCGAGCGCCTTCCGGACGCCGTCGCCGGACTCGCCAGAGCGCTGCCCTCGGGCGCGTTGGGCGATGGCCTGCGGCTCGCCCTCGTCGACGGCCAGTGGCCTCTGGGCCAGTGGCTGGTCCTCGCGGTGTGGGCGGCGGCAGCTGGTGCCGCCACCGCCCGATGGTTCCGCTGGTCCGACTGACCCCCACCTGCGACTTCGTGCCCCGCACGGACAACTCGCTGGCGCTCGCTGTCCGTGCGGGGCACGAATTCGCTACGGGTTGTGGTCAGGCGGGGTTGGTGGCCAGGGCTGGCGTCGACTCGGGCACCATCTCCTCCTCGAGCTCAGAAGGGATTGCCGGCACGATCGGGGTGCTGCGGGGGCGCAGCACCACGAGTGCGATGAGCAGGGCGATCCCGACGAAGAGAGCCGACGTGTGGAACGCGGTTGCCGTGCCGGGCACGAACTGTCCCGGGATGGAGCCCGAGGCATAGACGCTGACGATGACCGCCAGACCGACCGCACCGCCGAGCTGCTGGGCCGTCTGGAGCAGGCCCGAGACCGTTCCCGCGAGCGTCCGGTCCACGCCACCCAGGACGATGACCGACACAGGCATGAACACCAGGGCGGCCGAGGCGCCGTTGAGCATCAGCGGGCCGAGAAGGTCAACGGCGTACGTGCTCGTCTCGGAGATCTGCGCGAGCCACAGGAAGCTCACGACGAGGCCAGCCGCGCCGAGCATGACGAGACGTCCGGGTCCGACCTTGGCCACGAGACGGGCAGCGACACGTGAGACCGCGAAGATCGCGAGGCTGAGCGGGAGGAAGGCCGCACCCGTCGCGATCGGGCTGAACCCGAGAACGCGTTGGAGGTACTGCGTCACGAGGAAGAATGTCGAGAACTGAGCGCCCACGACGAGCATCATCACGATGAGGGCGGCCGCCCGCTGACCGTTGCGGACGAGCGCGAGCGGCAGCAGCGGGGCCACGACACGGGACTCGGTGTGGATGAACAGTCCCAGCAGGGCGACACCGATGACGAACGAGCCGATGGTCGACGGAGCCGTCCAACCGGCGTCGGGCGCGTTGATGAACCCGTAGACGAGTGCCACGGCGCCGACCGTTGCGGAGATCGCACCGATGACGTCGAAGCGGCTCGTCTGACGTGGGGTCTCGACGACGAATCGGCGAGCGAACACGAGGACGGCCAAGCCAATGGGGACGTTGACGAACAGCGTTCAGTGCCAGCTCAGGACGTCGGTGAGGAAGCCTCCGAGCAGCAGGCCAAGGGAAGCGCCGGCCGACGAGACGGCCGCAAACAGGGCAAGCCCGCGGTTGCGCGCGCCCTCGTCCGGAGCGCTCGTCGTCACGAGGGCGAGGACACCCGGGGCCGCCAATGCGGCTCCGACCCCCTGAAGCGTGCGAGAGGCGATCAGCCACGACGGGCTGGTCGCGAGCCCGCCGAGCAGGCTGGCCAGGGTGAAGATGGCCAGACCGAGCTCGAAGGTGCGCAGGCGCCCGAGGACGTCGCCGAGGCGGCCGCCCAGGAGCAGCAGGCCGCCGAAGGCCAACGTGTAGGCGTTGAGGACCCAGGACAGGCCGGCCGGGGTGAAGCCGAGGTCGGCCTGGATCTCCGGAAGGGCGACGTTCACGACGGTGGCATCGAGCACGAGCATGAGCTGTGCGATGAGGACGATGCCGACGCCGACGGCAGCGCGACGGACGTCACGTTCTCGAGGCGCCTCGGCGGTGGATTCGGTTACGGGTGGAGTGGTGGTGCTGATCGACATCAGTTGCCTCGGTCTTCGTGGATCTCGGGTCGGTTGGTGTGGTCGGTGTCCGTGCGCGGGCCGGGAGCCATCGGTGTGAAGGAGGTGGCTCGGACGCGGGCTCCTCCCCCGGTGCGAGGCGAGAGGGGCGCGCGGTGGGTGGTGGCGAGGTGGGACCGGTGGAGGCGCAGGGCCTGCGCGGTCGGGTGAAGGGTGGTGGTGCTCATGGGTGCCGAACTCCTTTGTGACGAGCTGCAGTGGCAACTGGCGGCTGCGGCGTCAAGCGGCGTACGCTTAACGGAGAGCCACTCCGGTTCTGCAATGACCACAATACGGAGACTGTCTCCGTTTTTGCAAGGAGGAATCCTGTGACACCTGCGGACACTGACCGCGCGACACTCGACTTGTCGCCGGAATCCGTTGTGGCACAGGCGAACTCGGCAGCACGGGTCGACGCAGATGTCACCGAGGATTCGGCCCGCCCGATGCGCGCGGACGCTCGCCGCAACTACGACAAGATCCTCGCGACTGCTCGCGTCGTCTTCACCGAGCGGGGCACGGACAGCTCCTTGGACGAGATCGCCAAGCGCGCCGGCGTCGGTCCGGGCACCCTCTATCGCCACTTCCCCACCCGTGAGGCCCTGGTCGACGCCCTCATGAAGGACTGGACCGACCGCGTGGAGGCCGACGCCGACGCCGCGATCGCGACCGCCCTCCCGGCGCGCCCCATGCTCCTCGGCTGGTTCGAGCACTTCATCGACCACATCACGCTCCACCGCGGGCTCGCGAGCAAGATCTGTGCCGCCATGGACGACCCCGACTCCCCCATGTACCGCAAGTGCCGCGTCATGGGTGACGCCAACCGACGGGTCGTCGCCCACCTCGACGCGCGCGGTGAGCTCCGACCCGACATCGACCCGGTCAACGTCATGCGGCTCGTCAGCGGGATCGCGAGTGTGGCCGACATGAGCCCCGAGGGCCTCGACGTGCGCCCGATGCTCGAGGTCGTCGTCGACGGGATCGTCCGCGGCTGAGCGGGCCCCCCTCCTGCTCTCCCACCGCTTCGCACTCCTGGCCCTGAAACGCAATGCGCCGCCGACCCTGAGGTCGGCGGCGCATCATCATCCCACCACGAGGTGGGTCGGGGTCAGCAGGTGGCCGAACCCGCCGGAACCGCGATGGCGTCGAAGGCCGACTTCACCGCGACGCAGGTCGGTGACCCAGCGCCATACAGCTCCTTCGCCGAGGTGATCGCACCCTCGCGAGCAGCCTTGTAGTCGCTACGCGACGTGAGCTTGGTCGACAGCGTGCGGTACCAGACCTTCTCGATGTTGGCCCGGCCCGCACCCGTCACGGCAGCGGCAGTGCCGCAGACCGGGCTGTTGTAGGCGACGCCGTTGACGGTCCGAGCACCTGAGCCCTCGGAGGCCAGGAAGAACCAGTGGTTGAGCGGACCCGAGGAGTAGTGCGGGTCGAGGTTCTTCAGGCTGGTGCTCCAGCAGTCCTTGGAGGCACCGTCCTTGCTCGGCTTGTCCATGTATCGCAGCGGCGTGCCGTTGCCACGGATGTTGATCTTCTCGCCGATGAGGTAGTCACCCGGGTCGGCGGCCGAGTTGGCGTAGAACTCGACTGCTGTGCCGAAGATGTCGGACGTGGCCTCGTTGAGTCCACCCGCGTCTCCTCGGTAGGCGAGTCCGGCGGTGTTCTCGGTGACGCCGTGGCTCATCTCGTGGCCGGCGACGTCAATGGCCGTGAGCGGCTGCGTGTTGTTGGCGCCGTCGCCGTAGGTCATCTGCGTGCCGTCCCAGAACGCGTTCACGTAGGCGTTGCCGTAGTGGACGCGGCTGCGCGCCCCGACTCCGGTGTCCCAGATGCCATTGCGGCCCTGGACGTTCTTGTAGTAGTCGAACGTCTTCTCGGCGCCATAGTGCGCGTCGACCGCTGCGGTCTGGCGTGAGCTCACCGACCCGTTGCCCCACACGTCATCCGCGTCGGTGAACTGCGTGCCGGTGCCGGACGTCCCACCGTTGAGGTCGGTCGTGTAGTTGCCGAACGCGTCCTTGAGCTGGTACGAGCCACCGGACAGCGTCGTTCCGAGGCTGACCGTGCCCGAGTACTGCGAGTTGCCCGTGCCCTCGACGATGTCGTCGTAGCGGTCGAGGGTCGCGCCGCTCTGGGCGTCGACGATCGTGTGGAGTCGGCTCGGGGTCTGGTCGGCCCTGACGCTCTCGACGACGACGTCGTACGCGAGTCGCGGGCCGGCCTCACCGGCGAAGACGACGAGGCTCGAGACGTCCTGTCCCGCTGCCTTCGCGGCGCTGCGGGCCTGTCCGGGGCTGAGCTTCGGCGTCGTCGCGACCTCAACGGCCTTGGTGGCGTTCCACCGGACCGACTTCGTGGCCCCGTTGGCGGCGCGCTCGACGACCAGGTCGCCACCGATGACCCGAAGGCCCTTGAACGTGCGCTCGTAGCGGACGTGCTTGGTGCCGTTGGGGTCCGTCACGACGCTCTTGACCGAGAGCTGCTGGCCGGAGCCGAGACCGAGAGTCTTGGCCGCGTCTGCGACCTTCGCCTGCTCTGCCTTGGCGGCCGGGGACTGACCTGCGTTGGCCGTGGGAGCGCTGGGGGCGGCCTGGGCCACCGCCAGTGGCGCGGCAACTGCTGTTGCCACGGCGATACCGAACGCGAAACCTGCTGACAGCTTCTTCACGTGATCTCCTTCAGGGAAAGGTGCGCCGGGTTGGCGCGGTGGTGACGGTGGATGCGAGACCGGAGGTGCCCCGCATCCACCGTCACCAGTTCAGGGGGCGGTCAGCTGGTGCTGACCGCGGTGTCGTCCACGACGAACGACGTCTGGAGCGAGGAGTCCTCGCTCAGGAGGAACTTCACGGCGACGGTCTTGCCCTTGTATGCCGTGAAGTTGAGTGACTTTTGCGCGTACGTCGCGTTGGCGCCCACGTTGGAGTACGTCGCCAGGGTTGTCGTCGTCGAGCCGTCGACGACCTGGACCTTCAACGTGTCGTATGCCGTGCTGCCGGACTCGGCTGTGTCCGTGCGCAACCAGAACGAGAGGTTCGCTGCGGTGACGGTCGAGGGGATCGCGACACTCTGCTGGATCGTCTCGGTCGAGGTCGAGCCGTTACCACCCAGCCACGCCTTCCACGTGCCCGTGCGGGCCGGACGAGCGGAGTTGTTGGTGATCGGACCCGACGTCCCGGTCCAGTTCACCGCGCCGGACTCGAAGCCGGGGTTGACGAGCAGGTTGCCGCCGGTGGGCGGCGTCGTCGTGCCGTAGTCCTTGGCGGCATACAGCCACAGCATGTGACCGATGAGGTCCACCCCGCGGTCGAGCGACGTCACGTTGATGTTGCTGATTGTGTCGCATGACGAGTGGTAGCAGGGGTCGAACGCGCGACCCGCGGTTCCGCCCCACTTGGTGGCCTGGCTGCTGGACTTCAGCGTCTCGGCGCCACTGAAGATGCCGGCCGTGGCGATGCCGTACGACCGGAAGGCCGCGTGGTCGCTGCGACCCTGGACGTCGATGTACTCCCACGGAATGCCCTTGGAGGTGTACCAGGCCGTCAGCTCGTCGCGGGCGGCGTTGCCCGCGGCGTTGTCGTCATAGACGAAGTAGCCCGGGTTGGGCGACCCGATCATGTCGAAGTTCAGGTAGACCCGGATCTTGTTCTTCTCCGCGGTCGGCAGGCTGTTCATGTAGTACTTCGAGCCCAGGAGCCCGAGCTCCTCAGCACCCCAGAACCCGATGCGAAGGCGACTCTTCGCACTCTGTCCGCTCGCGGCATACGCCAGAGCGGCCTCGAGCACTCCGGCGCTGCCGGAACCGTTGTCGTTGATGCCCGGGCCGTTCGACACGCTGTCGAGGTGGCCGCCGAGCATGACGACGTTGTTGGCGTCACCGGCCGGCCATTCGGCGATGAGGTTGGAGGACGTGCCGGCTGAGGTACTGAAGTTCTGGACGGTCGTCGTGTAGCCAGCGGCGTCCAGCTTGCCCTTCACGTAGGTGATCGATGCGGTGTAGCCGGCCCGACCGGTGTAGCGGTTGCCGCCGTTCGCCGTCGCGATCGACTGCAGCTGGTTCAGGTGCGCCTGCGTGTTGGCGACCGAGATGTCAGGGCTGGCCGCAACCGCGGTGGCGCCTGCGGGGCGTGCCTGGGTGATGGGCGCTGCGGCGACCACGGTGGCCGCGGCGAGTGACGCGACGGCCAGTGGGGCGAGGAACTGTCGGACGTGTGAAGGCATGCGAGGTCTCCTTGTGGATGCAGCGAATGGGGCCGGGTCGGCGCCCGAGTGGAGCGCCGACCCGGCCCGGATCCGACTAGCTGGTGGCCAGTGCCGTGTCGTCGACGACGAACGACGTCTGCAGCGAGGAGTCCTCGTTCATGAGGTACTTCACGGTGATCGTCTTGCCCTTGTATGCCGTCACGTTGAACGACTTCTGGGTGTAGGTCGCGTTCGTCCCGACGTTGGAGTACGTCGCCAGGGTGGTGGTCGTCGAGCCGTCGACGACCTGGACCTTCATCGTGTCGTAGGCCGTGCTACCGGACTCGGCCGTGTCAGTGCGCAGCCAGAACGACAGGGTTGCGGCGGTGACGGTCGACGGGATCGCGACGCTCTGCTGGACCGTCTCGGTCGAGGTCGAGCCGTTGCCACCGAGCCACGCCTTCCAGCTGCCGGTGCGTGCCGGGCGACCCGTGTTGTTGGTGATCGGGCCAGCGGTGCCGGTCCAGTTCACCGCGCCGGACTCGAAGCCCGGGTTGAGGAGCAGGTTGCCACCGGTGGGCGGCGGCGTGGTGCCACCGTCACAGGCCTCGGTGCCGGCCGGGACCGCGATGGCCGTGAAGGCCGCCTCGACCGACTTGCAGGTCTGGCTCGTGGCGCCATAGAGCTCCTTGGCCGATGCGATCGCAGCGTTGCGAGCGGCCGCGTAGTTGCTGCCCGAGGTCAGCTTGGTCGCCAGCGCGCGGTACCAGACCTTCTCGACGTTCGAGCGACCGGCGCCGGTGACGGCCGGAGCGCTGCCGCAGACCGGGCTGTTGTAGCTCACGCCGTTGATCGTCTTGGCGCCCGAGCCCTCGGAGGCCATGTAGAACCAGTGGTTCAGCGCTCCCGAGGAGTAGTGCGGGTCGAGGTTCTTGGTGTTGGTCGACCAGCAGTCCGGGCTCGACCCGTCCTTGCTCGGCTTGTCCATGTAGCGCAGCGGGGTTCCGTTGCCGTTGATGTCGATCTTCTCGCCGATGAGGTAGTCGCCCACGTCGGTGGCGTTGCTGGCGTAGAACTCGACCGCGGTGCCGAAGATGTCCGACGTCGCCTCGTTGAGGCCGCCAGCGTCGCCGCTGTAGTCGAGGCCGGCGGTGTTCTCCGTGACACCGTGGCTCATCTCGTGGGCCGCAACATCGATCGAGGTGAGCGGGTGGGTGTTGCTGATCCCGTCGCCGTAGGTCATCTGGGTGCCGTCCCAGAAGGCGTTGACGTAGGCGTTGCCGTAGTGGACGCGGCTGCGCGCACCGACTCCGGTGTTCCAGATGCCGGCGCGGCCGAGGACCGAGTTGTAGTAGGCGTAGGTCTTCTCGGCGCCGTACTGCGCGTCGACACCAGCCGTCTGGCGGTTGCTCGCTGCACCGCTGCCCCAGACGTTGTCGGCATCGGTGAACTGCGTGCCCGTGCCGGACGTGCCGCCGTTGAGGTCGGTCGTGTAGTTGCCGAGCGAGTCCTTGAGCAGCCAGGAGCTGCCGGACTGGATCGTGTTGAGGGTGACGGTGCCGGAGTACATCGAGTTCCCGCTGCCCTCCTTGACCTCGTCCCACGAGTGGAGGATCGCGCCGGAGTCGGCATCGACAAGGGTGTGCAGACGGCTGGGCGTCTGGTTGGCCTTGATGCTCTCCGTGATGACCTCGTACGCGAGTCGGGGCGATGCGCCACCGGCCCACACGACGAGCTCACTGTCGGTTGCCTTGGCCGAGGCCTTCTTGCTCGCCACCGCAGAGGCGTCGGCGGCGCTCTTCTTCGGGGTCGTCGACGCAACCGCGGCCTTGCCGGAGGCGTTGAACTGGACGTCCTTCTTGGCACCGCTCTTGGACTTCGCCAGGACGAGGTCCCCACCGATGACGCGCAGACCCTTGAAGGTGCGGTCGTAGCGGATGTGCTGCGTGCCGTCCTTGTCCGTCAGGATCGACTTCACGACGAGCTTCTCGTCAGCCGACAGTCCCAGGGCTGCGTGGTCGCCTGCGGGGTCGGCCTTGGCGTTCGAGGTCATGGTCGGCCACGTCGTGTCCGCGCCAAGGGCTTGTGCCGAAGGGACGGCCAGGGAAAGGGCCAGAGGAAGGGCCAGGGCGGCGGTGACCGCCATTGCACCTGTGGATCGTCGATTCACGTCGTACCTCTTCTCGTTCGGACCGCACGGGATGACGTGCGATCGCGGGTGGAAGCGTCGTCCCCCTCCGGAGCGGCCTCGGGTGTGCCACGGGCTTCGGCGCGATCCGAACACAACTCGCCAGTAGTGGTGTGCGTCAACGAAACTGACCAACCTTTTGCCAAACTCACACTTTTCTTTGCAGTGGCACGACGTTGGTCAAGGCAGGGTCAAGGCTTGGTCAAGGGGGTGACCCCCGACAGCGCGGGGGCCGCTGGAGATTTCCTCCAGCCCCTGCGCGACCACCGAGGAGGTGCACTGTCAGGCCCGCACACCGCGGTCACCTACCCTGCGTTAGGTGAGCACGCTGATCTCCCGCAACCACCACCGCATCCTGTTCGCCAACCTTGTGGCCCAGGTGGCGATCATCGTCTCGGGCGGCCTCGTGCGCCTCACGGGCAGTGGGCTGGGCTGCCCGACCTGGCCCCAGTGCGTGCCCGGCTCCTACGTCCCGGTGCGGGAGCAGGCCGAGGGCTTCCACAAGGTCATCGAGTTCGGCAACCGCACCCTCACCAGCGTCCTCACGGTCATCGCCATCCTCACCGTCCTTGCCGTCTGGCAGTGCGCGCCGGTGCGGCGCCTCAAGATCGCGGCAGCCACGGTGCTCGGCGGCGTGATCTTCCAGGCGGCACTGGGCGGCGTCACCGTCCTCACCGAGCTCCACCCGGTGACGGTCGCGGCGCACTTCCTCGTCTCGGCGGGCCTCGTGGCGGCAGCGGCATACCTCTGGTTCGCCCGCAACGAGCGCGACGGCGAGCCGGTCTCGCTGGTTCCCGAGCTCGTGCGGCGGATCGCTTGGCTGACCTCCGGCGTCGGCGCGGTCGTGCTCGTCCTCGGCACCATCGTCACCGGTTCGGGTCCCCACTCCGGCGACGCCGACGCGCCCGCCCGGTTCGGCTTCGACCCCCGCACGATCTCCTGGCTGCACGCGGATGCCGTGATGCTCTTCGTGGGTCTCGTCGTCGCCGTCTGGCTGGCGACCCGCCTCTCCCCTGCCCCGGCATCGGTCAGCTCGGCCTGGCGGGCGGTGCTGCTCGTCACGCTCGCGCAGGGACTCATCGGCTATGTCCAGTACCTCACCGACCTGCCGGAGGTCCTCGTCCTCACCCACATGCTGGGTGCTGCGGCGCTCATCGTGGCCCTGACCAACGGTCTGCTCGCGCTGCGTCGCGTGTCACCCCACGATGTTGCACAAGAGTAGTTGCACAAGAGTTCTTGTGGGTTTATGGTCGTGCGTATGACCACACCTCAGACCCCCGGTCGGCGGTCCTCCGACGGCGTCCGGACGATCACGGATGCCAAGGCCCTCTCGGCCATGGCCAACGCCTTCCGCTCGCGCATGATGGATGCCCTCAAGGTGGATGGACCCTCGACCGCCTCCGCCCTCGCGGCCCGCACCGGGCAGGCCGTCGGCTCGGCGAGCCACCACCTCAAGGTGCTGAGTGAGGCCGGCCTCGTCGAGGAGGCCCCGGAGCTGGCCAAGGACCGTCGCGAACGGTGGTGGCGTCTGGTCGACCCCGGCACCCGGTGGTCGCGCGCCGACTTCGCGGACGACACCGCTGCGGTCACAGCGGCGTATGCCGCCGAGGCGCTCACCGTGCAGCGGCAGTTCGAGCGGGTCCAGGAATGGAACGCCAACGCCGCCACAGTGCCCGAGTGGGATGACGTGGCCTTCGCCACCCAGAACTGGATGCGCCTCTCCCCTGCGGAATTGCGAGAGGTCGCCGACGAGCTCGTCGAGGTTCTCGTGAGATGGAGTCAACGGCAGATCCCCGACGACGGCGTCGAGCGAGAACCGGTCTTCGTCTTCTCCCGTGGCTTCCCGGCCCAGCCGTGATGACGCCCATCGACGCCCTTGCGCCCCAGCCCACGTTGGCCCGCAACCGCAACTTCCGACTGCTGTGGATCGGCGAAGGTGTGAGCGTCCTCGGCTCGATGACGACCACCGTGATCTTCCCGCTCATGGCCGTGACCCAGTTCGACGCCGGACCCTTCTGGATGGGCATCCTGGCCGGCGCCATCTGGTTGCCGTGGCTCGTCCTCGGGCTCTTCGCCGGCACGTGGGTCGACCGATCGGACCCGCGCCGGATCATGATGCGGGCCGACCTCGTCGCCGCGGTCGTGGTGGCCACGGTGCCGGTGGCCTGGGCGCTCGGCGTCCTCACCCTCCCCCACCTCGTCCTCACCGCGCTGGGACTGGGCGGGTGCACGGTCTTCTTCCGGACGGCATACGCCGCGTTCGTTCCGCGGGTGGTGGCGAACCCGGACCTCGAACGCGCCAACGCTCGGATCTACGGCACCGAGTCAGCGATGCAGATCGGCGGCCCCGGCGTGGGCGGCCTTCTCGTGCAACTCTTCTCGGCCGCCTTCGCTGTCGTCATCGACGTCCTCAGCTTCGTCGTCTCCTGGGTGTGCCTCGCCCGGATGCGCCCCGAGGAGCTCGGCCCAGCGCCGGAGAAGCCAGCGCCGCAGTCGATGCTGCGACAGGTGCGTGAAGGGATCTCCATCGTCGCTCGCGACCCCTACCTCCGGTTCTTCTCCATCCAGGGCGGGCTGAGCAACTTCGCCCTCACGGGGTTCTGGGCCCTGATGGTGCTCTTCATGGTGCGCGACCTCGACCTCGAGCCGGGGGCCGTGGGTGTCGTCATGGCCCTGGGTTCGACGGGCGGCCTCCTGGGCGCCACCCTGGCCACCCGCACGACCCAGCGGCTCGGCAATGCCGGCGCTCTGCGGTGGCTCCAGGTTCTCGGCGGTCCGGTTGCCATCCTCGAGGGCCTGGCCTGGCCCGGGATCGGCGTGGTGCTGATCCCCGTGGGTGCCTTCCTCGTCGGCGTCGGAGTCGTCGGCGCCAACGTCGTGCGGTCGTCCTTCCGAGTGCGCTACACGCCGGCGGAACTCCTGGGTCGCACGACGGCAACCTCGTCGGTACTCAACTTCGGGACGATGCCCCTGGCCGGGCTGGTGGCTGGAGGGCTCGGCACCTGGATCGGGGTGCGCGAGACCATCCTGCTCATGGCAGCGATCCACGCGCTCGTGTCGCTGTCCGTCTTCTTCGGCCCGTATCGCACGGGCCGCGACCTGCCCGATCAGCCGATGGCGAGGTGGACCAGCGGGTCGATGGCGACGGCCAGGAAGAGCAGCGTCACGTAGGTGATCGAGAAGTGGAAGAGCCTCATCGGCTTGAGCACCTTGGTCGCTGCACCGGTCTTGGCAAGGCGCAGGAGGCGGTGGGCCTCACCGATGAAGACGGCGCCACTCACGACCGCGGCCACGAGGTAGATCCAGCCCATGTCCGCGACGGGCACGAGGGCCAGGGACACGGCGACCATCACCCAGCTGTAGGCGACGATCTGGCGGGCAACGGCGATCGCGCCCCGCTCGACGGGAAGCATCGGCACGTGCGCGTTGGCGTAGTCGTCCTTGAAGGCCATGGACAGCGGCCAGTAGTGCGGCGGGGTCCAGAAGAAGATGACGAGGAAGAGGATGACCGCAGGCCAGCCGACCGATCCGGTGACGGCGGACCATCCGATGAGCGTCGGCATACAGCCGGCGACGCCGCCCCAGACGATGTTCTGCGGGGTGCGGCGCTTGAGGATCATCGTGTAGAGCACGGCATACAGGACGATCGCCGCAAGGGACAGCAGGGCCGAGGCGACGTTGACGAAAACGACGAACCACGCCGTCGAGAGGACGGTGAGGGCGGCGCCAAAGACCAACCCGGCGCGGGGCGTGATCTCGCCCGTCACCATGGGCCGCTTCTTGGTGCGATCCATGAGCGCGTCGATGTCGCGGTCGTAGACACAGTTGAAGGTGTTGGCAGCGCCAGCGCTGAGGGTGCCGCCGATGAGCGTCGCGACCACGAGCCAGAGGTTCGGAACCCCGCGCTCGGCCAGGAACATCACGGGAACCGTTGTCACGAGCAGCAACTCGATGATCCGCGGCTTGGTGAGCGCGACGTAGTTGCCCACCGATCGCTTCCAGCCAGTCGTCGGCAAAGCCGGCGAGACGGTGCTGATCGGGGCGGTGGCCACAGCGTCCTTCGGAAGTAGTTCACGGTGCAGTGGGGCAGTCAAGACAACGTGAGTCTAACCGGGGCTGGACGTGGTCGCTCGCACCGGTGGGCGTCGGTCTAGGGTGGGAATCAAGTGATTGATCTTCATCACATTCGCTCGACGTCAGAGAGGCTCCACGTGACCACCACCCCGACGAAGGCAAGCCGGCCGAAGACCCGCCGCGCCTCCGCAGCGACCGCCGCCCGTTCCACCGAGATCGCCCGCCCCACGGCCCGCAAGGCAAAGTGGAACGACCTCGACGTCAAGGCCGTCGACACCGTGCGTGTTCTCGCGGCGGACGCCGTCCAGAAGGTCGGCAACGGTCATCCAGGGACGGCGATGAGTCTCGCGCCCGCGGCCTACCTGCTCTTCCAGAACGTCATGACGCACGACCCGTCGGACCCGACGTGGCTCGGACGTGACCGGTTCGTCCTGTCCTGTGGCCACTCGAGCCTCACCCAGTACATCCAGCTCTACCTGTCGGGCTACGGCCTGGAGCTGAAGGACCTCAAGGCGCTGCGCACCTGGGGCTCGCTGACCCCGGGCCACCCCGAGGTCCACCACACCCCCGGCGTCGAGATCACGACCGGCCCGCTCGGCTCCGGTCTCGCGTCCGCCGTCGGCATGGCCATGGCACAGCGCCGCCAGCGCGGCCTCCTCGACCCCGACGCCAAGGCCGGTCAGAGCCCGTTCGACCACCACGTGTGGGTCATCGCCTCCGACGGCGACCTCATGGAAGGTGTTGCCTCCGAGGCCAGCTCGCTCGCCGGCCACCAGGAGCTCGGCAACCTCACGGTCATCTACGACGCCAACCAGATCTCCATCGAGGACGACACCGACATCTCGTTCTCCGAGGACGTCGCCAAGCGCTACGAGGCCTACGGCTGGGAGGTCGCGGACGTCGACTGGCGCAAGAGCAACGACCCCGCGGGCTCCCCCGACTACGTCGAGGACGTGGACGCGCTGCTCGACGCCCTCACCAAGAGCAAGAAGTCGACCAAGCCGACGCTCGTCCGCCTGCACACCGTCATCGCCTGGCCCTCGCCCACCAAGAAGGGCACCGGCAAGTCGCACGGTTCGGCGCTGGGTGACGAGGAGATCGCCGGCCTCAAGTCGCTGCTCGGCTTCGACCCCAAGAAGACCTTCGAGGTCGACAAGGCCGTGCTCGCCCACGCCCGCAAGGCCAAGGCCCGAGGCAAGGCCGCCCACAAGGCCTGGAACACGACGTATGCCGCGTGGCGTCGCAAGAACAAGGACGCCGCCACCCTGCTCGACCGCCTCGTCGCCGGCGACCTGCCCGACGGCCTCGATGCCGCGCTGCCGAGCTTCCCGGCCGACCCCAAGGGCATCGCGACCCGCGCCGCCTCGGGCAAGGTCCTCGGTGCGCTCGCGCCGATCATGCCCGAGCTGTGGGGCGGCTCGGCCGACCTCGCCGAGTCCAACAACACGACGATGGAGGGCGAGCCGTCCTTCATCCCGAAGTCGAAGCAGACCGACGCCTGGAAGGGCGGGCCCTACGGCCGCACCCTGCACTTCGGCATCCGCGAGAACGCCATGGGCATGATCCTCAACGGCATCGCGCTCGAGGGCCTGACCCGTCCCTACGGCGGCACCTTCCTCGTCTTCTCCGACTACATGCGCCCGGCCGTGCGTCTCGCTGCGATCCAGCAGCTTCCGGTCACCTTTGTCTGGACCCACGACTCCATCGGTCTCGGTGAGGACGGCCCGACCCACCAGCCGATCGAGCACCTCGCCTCCTTGCGCGCCATGCCCGGGCTCGACGTCGTCCGCCCGGCCGACGCCAACGAGACCGCTGCCGCCTGGGGCGCGATCCTGCGCAACGCCGTACCAGCAGCTCTGGCCCTCAGCCGCCAGAACCTGCCGATCGTGGACCGTTCCACGCACGCCAAGGCGAGCAACGTGGCCAAGGGTGGCTACGTCCTCATCGACGGCGGTACCGACGGCAAGCAGACCCCTGAGGTCATCCTCGTCGCGACCGGCTCCGAGGTGTCCGTCGCCGTCGAGGCACGCCTCGCTCTCGAAAAGTCCGGCGTCCGCACGCGTGTCGTGTCGATGCCCTGCCGCGAGTGGTTCGACAACCAGACCAAGGCCTACCGCGACAAGGTGCTGCCGCCCGCGATCCGCGCGCGTGTCAGTGTCGAGGCCGGTGTGGCACAGGGTTGGCGCGAGATCGTCGGCGATGCCGGGCGCTCCATCAGCATCGAGCACTTCGGTGCGTCCGCCGACGCCAAGACCCTCTTCACCGAGTTCGGCTTCACCCCCGACGCCGTCGTCAAGGCGGCCAAGGACTCCCTCAAGGCGGCCGGCGCAGATGCCCGCGTCGCTGCTGCCGTCGAGACCGCGCCACGCAGCCGCAAGGACACCGGAACCGACGTGCCCACCACGAAGAAGCCTGCCCGCAAGAGCGCGGCCAAGGCTGGGAAGTGAGTTCTCGCATGACAGATCAGACTGACAACTCCGCACTCAAGGCCCTCGCCGACAACGGCGTCTCCATCTGGCTCGACGACCTGAGCCGCGAACGGCTCACGTCGGGCAACCTCCAGGAAGTCATCGACACCAAGGGCGTCGTCGGAGTGACGACCAACCCGTCGATCTTCCAGGTCGCCCTCTCCGACGGCGAGAGCTACAGCGAGCAGGTCGCCCAGCTCGCCGCCGACAAGAAGACCCTCGACGAGGCCGTCACCGCCATGACGACCCAGGACGTCCGCGACGCCTGCGACGTGCTCCTCCCCGTCTTCGAGGCCACCAACGGCCTCGACGGTCGGGTTTCCATCGAGGTCGACCCCCGTCTCTCCGCCGACACCGGGCGGACGGTCGCGCAGGCCAAGGAGCTGCGCGACCTCGTGGACCGCCCCAACCTGCTGGTCAAGATCCCGGCCACGGTCGAGGGCCTCCCGGCGATCACCAAGGTTCTCGCAGAGGGCATCTCGGTCAACGTCACGCTGATCTTCAGCCTCGATCGCTACCGCGCCGTCATGAACGCCTTCCTCACCGGGCTCGAGCAGGCCCGCGAGGCCGGCAAGGACATCAGCACGCTCGAGTCGGTCGCATCGTTCTTCGTGTCGCGGGTCGACAGCGAGGTCGACAAGCGGCTCGATGCCATCGAGGGCGAGCACGCCGAGACCGCCAAGGGGCTCAAGGGCAAGGCCGCCATCGCCAACGCGCGACTGGCCTACCAGGCCTATGAAGAGGTCTTCTCGACCCCGCGCTGGAAGAACCTCGAGGCCGACGGAGGCAAGCCACAGCGTCCACTGTGGGCGTCCACGGGAGTCAAGGACCCGGCATACCCCGACACCATGTACGTCACCGAGCTCGTCGCCCCCGGCACGGTCAACACGATGCCCGAGAAGACGCTCGACGCGGTCAAGGACCACGGCGAGATCACCGGCAACACCATCGAGGGCACCTACGAGGAGTCCGCCGAGGTCCTGGATGCCCTCGAGCGTCTCGGCATCTCCTACTCCGAGGTCACCGCACTTCTGGAGAAGGAAGGCGTCGACAAGTTCGAGAAGTCGTGGGGAGAGCTGCTCGACGGCGTGCAGTCCGAGCTCGACAAGGCCTCTCGATGAGCAGCCTCGAGATCACCGCGCGCGGCGCCGCCGCGGACGCGATCGCGACCCACGTCCCCCAGCTCGTCAAGGACGAGGTCGCGAGCAAGCTCTTCGCCCAGGACGCCACCCTCTGGGGCAAGGACGCCGAGCAAGAGGCCAGCAAGCGCCTGTCCTGGGTGGGCCTCCCCCGGACTTCGCGTCCACTGCTCGGCGAGATCGCCGCGCTGCGCGAAGAGCTGCGCGGTGACGGGGTGTCGCGCATCGTCCTGTGCGGCATGGGCGGATCGTCGCTCGCGCCCGAGGTCATCTGCGCCACCGCCGGGGTCGACATCGTCGTCCTCGACTCCTCGGCGCCTGACGTCGTGCGCCGTGTCGTCGCCAAGGACCTCGACAAGACGGCGGTCGTCGTCTCGTCCAAGTCGGGCTCGACCGTGGAGACGGACTCCCAGCGGCGTGCGTTCGAGCAGGCGTTCACCGACGCCGGCATCGACGCCACCCGCCGGATCATCGTCGTCACCGACCCCGGCAGCCCGCTTGACGGGGAGGCTCGCACGGCTGGCTTCCGTGTCATCAACGCCGATCCCGACGTGGGCGGCCGCTACTCCGCGCTGACCGCGTTCGGTCTCGTGCCCTCCGGTCTCGCCGGTGCCGACGTCGGTGCCCTCCTCGATGACGCCGAGGCCGTGGCCGACCTGCTCGCCGACGACGGCGAGGGCAACCCGGCCCTGCAGCTCGGCGCGGCAATGGCTGGCACCAAGCCGCTGCGCGACAAGCTGGTCCTCGTCGACGCAGGAACCGAGAATGTCGGTTTCGGTGCGTGGGCCGAGCAGCTCATCGCCGAGTCCACCGGCAAGAACGGCAGGGGCATCCTCCCCGTCGTCGCCGATGGTGAGGCACCGAAGCACACCTACGCCGATGCCAACCTCGTGCGCCTCGTCGCCACGGGCGGCGACGACGACCTCGATGACGACCCCACGACCGACTCGGACGGCGCACCTCGCCATCCCGACTCGATCGCCGCCGAACAGCCCGGCCCCGGTGACCCCCTCCCTGAGGAGAACCTCGGCGACAGCGGCTCGGTGATCACCGTTGCGGGGACGCTCGGAGCGCAGCTCCTCCTCTGGGAGGTCGCCACCGCCGTCGCTGGTCGCCTGCTCGACATCAACCCCTTCGACCAGCCCGACGTCGAGAGCGCCAAGAAGGCCGCCCGCGGCCTGCTCGACCAGGCCGGGTCCGTGGCCGAGGATCCGGCGTTCGTCGACGGCTCCGTCGAGGTCCGCGCCCTGGGCGGTGACTGGCTCGGCGACGCAGCAACGCTGCCGTCCGCCGTCGCAGCCCTGCTCGGTCAGCTCGACGAGTCGAGCGGCTACGTCGCGGTCATGGCCTACCTCGATCGTGAGCAGGACGCCGACCTCGAACACGTCGCCCGCACCCTGTTCGACCACACCGGACGTCCCGTGACGTTCGGGTGGGGCCCTCGCTTTCTCCACTCCACGGGGCAGTACCACAAGGGTGGACCCGCCAACGGCGTCTTCATCCAGATCACGGCGACCCCGGACGAGGACCTCGCGGTCCCCGGGCGTGAGTTCACCTTTGGTGAGTTCATCTCGGCCCAGGCAGGCGGCGACGCCCAGGTCCTGGCCGAACACGGTCGTCCCGTCCTCCGCCTTCACCTGACCGAGCACCGGCGCGGCCTGAGTCAGGTGCAGTCGGCCCTTTCGACACCAGGAGCTTGATGAGTCCGTCGCGGATCACTGCCACCCACAACCCCCTTCGCGACCCGCGCGACAAGAGGCTTCCCCGCATCGCCGGGCCGTGCAGCCTCGTGTTGTTCGGGGTCACGGGCGACCTCGCCACCAAGAAGCTCATGCCGG
Organism: Janibacter sp. HTCC2649; assembly: GCF_000152705.1. Taxonomy (GTDB): domain Bacteria; phylum Actinomycetota; class Actinomycetes; order Actinomycetales; family Dermatophilaceae; genus Knoellia. The sequence continues at coordinate 702,665 of NZ_CH672413.1, forward strand.
CGATCTACGACCTCGCCAACCGCGGTCTGCTCCCGCCGGGCTTCTCGCTCATCGGGTTCGCCCGTCGCGACTGGGCCGACCAGGACTTCGGCAAGATCGTCTACGAGTCGGTCAAGGAGCGTTCGCGCACACCGTTTCGTGAGGACGTCTGGCGTTCGCTGAGCGAAGGCATCCGCTTCGTGCCCGGCACGTTCGATGACCCCAAGGCCTTCGACCTGCTCGCCGAGACCGTGCGCGAGCTCGATGAGCAGCGGGGCACCGGAGGCAACCACGCCTTCTACCTCTCGATCCCGCCGTCGTTCTTCGCGACGGTGTGCGAGCAGCTCAAGCGTTCGGGTCTGTCCACGCCCCCAGAGGGTTCATGGCGACGCGTCGTCATCGAGAAGCCGTTCGGTCACGACCTCAAGAGCGCCCGCGAACTCAACGAGATCGTGGCCGAGGTCTTCCCGGCCGACTCGGTCTTCCGGATCGACCACTACCTCGGCAAGGAGACCGTCCAGAACCTCCTGGCCCTGCGCTTCGCCAACCAGATGTTCGAACCGGTCTGGAACAGCCACTACGTCGACCACGTCCAGATCACGATGGCCGAGGACATCGGCATCGGCGGACGGGCCGGCTACTACGACGGCATCGGTGCGGCGCGCGACGTCATCCAGAACCACCTCCTGCAGCTGCTCGCCCTCACGGCGATGGAGGAGCCGGTGTCGTTCGACGCCGACCACCTGCGCAGCGAGAAGGAGAAGGTCCTCTCCGCGGTGCGCCTGCCCAAGGACCTGACCAAGGGCACGGCCCGAGGCCAGTACGCCAAGGGCTGGCAGGGTGGCGAGGAGGTCATCTCCTACCTCAAGGAGGATGGCGTCGGCGCAAAATCGACGACCGAGACGTATGCCGCGGTCAAGCTCGAGGTCGACACGCGCCGTTGGGCGGGAGTTCCGTTCTACCTGCGGACCGGCAAGCGTCTCGGCAAGCGAGTCACCGAGATCGCCGTCGTCTTCAAGAAAGCGCCACACCTGCCCTTCACCGACACCGCGACCGAGGAGCTCGGCCAGAACGCCGTCGTCATCCGGGTCCAGCCCGACGAAGGCGTGACGATGCGCTTCGGCGCCAAGGTCCCCGGCGCACAGATGGAGGTGCGCGACGTGACCATGGACTTCGGCTACGGCCGGGCCTTCACCGAGAGCTCGCCCGAGGCCTACGAACGCCTCATCCTCGACGTGCTCCTCGGCGAGCCGCCGCTCTTCCCCCGGCACGAGGAGGTCGAGCTCTCGTGGGAGATCCTCGACCCCATCGAGCAGTTCTGGGCCAAGACCAAGGGCGGCATCGACCAGTACGAGTCAGGCACCTGGGGACCCCAGAGCGCTGACGAACTCATGAGCCGTGACGGCCGCGAATGGAGACTCCCGTGAACACCCCACAAAGTTCTCCCCCGCTGCGCTCCTCCGATACTTCGCGGGGACCCCGGAAAACCAGGAGATCCCATTGATCGTCGACCTGCCCAGCACGACGACCGTCGACATCTCCAAGAAACTGGTCCGGCTTCGGTCCGAGACCGGTTCCATGGCGCTGACGCGCGTGCTCACCCTCGTGGTGGTCGTCGGCGAGAACGACGCCGACTCCGCCATTGAGACCGCGAACGACGCGAGCCGCCAGCACCCCTGCCGGATCATCGTCGTCGTCATCGCCAACCGTCGGGGTGCCACGCGGCTCGACGGCCAGATCCGGATCGGCGGAGACGCCGGCGCCAGCGAGGTCGTGGTCCTCCGGTTGTTCGGACCGCTGGCCTCGCACGGTCGAGCCGTCGTCACCCCGCTCCTGCTGGCTGACGCCCCGATCGTCGCGTGGTGGCCCACCGAGGCCCCCAAGGACCCGGGCGCCGACCCGATCGGCGAGATGGCCCAGCGCCGGATCACCGACGTGTCCCGAACCACGGGCGCTCCCCGGGCTCCGCTGGCCCGTCTCGCGGCGGCATACTCCCCCGGTGACACGGATCTGGCCTGGTCCCGGATCACCCTGTGGCGAGCCCTGCTCACCGCGGCGCTCGACCAGGCGCCCTTCGAACCGGTCACTGCTGTGACGGTCACCGGCGGCACCGACTCCCCGTCCGCAACGCTGCTGGCCGGGTGGCTGTCCAAGCGACTGCGGTGCCCCGTCACCCTCGTCCCCTCACGCAAGGGCACCGGCATCATCAGCGTCCGGCTCGACCGACCCAGTGGGCCGCTCGACCTCGTCCGTCCCCAGAACGGCACCACGGCGACGATGTCGCAGGCCGGTCGTCCCGAACGGACGATCGCACTGCCTCCGCGCAGCGACGCCGAGTGCCTGGCCGACGAGCTGCGCCGGCTCGACCCCGACGAGGTCTACGCAGAGGCTCTGCGCCAGGGACTCGACGGTGTCAGCCACAGCCGCCGGACCTCCACCGAGGCCCAGCGCAAGGGCATCACTCCGTCCGTGGCCGAGTCCCGCGAGGACGCCGCGCGTATCCGTCGCGAGTCCAAGGTCAGTGCCAGCTCGGCGATGATCGAGGCACCCATGCCGGAGAAGGCCGATGACCCCAAGCAGGTCAAGAAGGCAGCCGCGGCGCAGCTCGAGACGGCCCGAGCCAAGCGCAAGAAGTCATCCTGAGAGGACCGACCTCATGACCGAAGCGAAGGATGACAGCCCGGTGGGCGACGTCGAGATCGTCGTGCACCCGGGCAAGCAGGAGCTCAGCGACGCGATCGCTGCACGGCTGGTGACGTCCATCGCCGACGCCCAGGCCGCTCGGGGCGTCGCGCACGTCTCCCTGACAGGAGGTTCTCTCGGGTCTGACCTCTGGGCGTCCGTGGTGGCCCTGCCCGCGCGGTCGGCCGTCGACTGGTCACGTGTCGAGCTGTGGTGGGGCGACGAGCGCTATCTCCCCGCCGGTGACGCCGACCGCAACGACGTCCAGAACGACGCCGCCGGTCTCGCGTCGCTCCCCCTCGACCAGGCCCGCGTCCACCGGGTCCTTGGACCGGACGCGTCCGACAGCGCGGAAGCCAGCGCCGCGGCCTACGGAGAGGTCATGCGCGCCAGCGGCGCCGGTGCGTTCGACGTCATGATCCTCGGCGTCGGACCCGACGGACACGTCGCCTCGCTCTTCCCGGGGCACCCGGCCCAACAGAGTGTCGACGCCATCGCGGTCGCCGTGCACGACTCCCCCAAGCCGCCACCGGACCGGGTCAGCCTGACCTTCGAGGCCCTGCGTCGCTCGCGTGAGGTGTGGTTCATCGTCGCTGGTGCCGACAAGGCCGAGGCCGTCGCCAACGGCGTCGCAGGAGCAGACCCGGCCGTGAACTCGGCCGCTCAGGTCAAGGGCGAGCAGCGCACCCTCTGGCTCATCGACAAGGACGCAGCCGAGAACCTCTGACACCGACTTCGTGCCCGTGACGGACATGAGGAGCGCAGCGATGCGTGTCCGTCACGGGCACGAAGTCGAACGACTACTGGATGAGTCCGCGCTCTCGCAGTGACCCGAGCGCCTCGTCGAGGATCGCTTCGCCGTCCTTGTCGGAGCGACGCTCCTTCACATAGGCGAGGTGCGTCTTGTAGGGCTCGACCTTGGTCGGGGCCGGCGGGTTGTCCTTGTCCTGACCGGCGGGCAGCCCGCAGCGGGGGCAGTCCCAGGTCACCGGGATCTCGAGGTCCTGATCCTGGGCGAAGCTCGGCCGGGTCTCGTGCCCGTTGGAGCACCAGAACGAGACGTGGACCCGGGGGGCTGCTTCGCCGCGCTCGGCCTCGCCCATCGGGCCAGCGCCAACTCGGCTACCGCGGATCGCGCTACCACCAGCCATCGCCATCGCCTTCTCTCTCGTTCAGGGAGTGAATCTGCGGATCAGGATGCGAAACGGTCGAGGACGCCGAGACCGACGATGCTCACGAACCACACGACCGCCACGGCATACGTGATGCGGTCGAGGTTGCGCTCAGCGACCGAGGAGCCACCGAGGGAGGTCGACATCCCTCCGCCGAACATGTCGGAGAGTCCGCCACCCTTGCCCTTGTGCAGCAGGATCAGAAGGGTGAGGAAGAGCCCACCAAGGACCAAGAGGACCTGGAGGCCGATTTTGACCGCTTCCACGGTGCTCCTTCGATAGTTGTCGTTGACTGTCTCGACGCAGTGCAGGCGTCACCCGACGAGGGCGCGCGGCTACAGGATACCTGTCGCGTCAGCTCGTCTTGAGATGGTCGCGGTAGCGGCAGATCGACGCGAACTCCGCGGGGTCGATCGAGGCGCCTCCGACGAGGGCGCCATCGACGTCCACCTGGCTCATGATCGCCGCGACGTTGCCCGACTTCACGGAGCCGCCGTAGAGGATGCGGACACGGTCGGCCAGGTCGCCGGAGTAGAGCTCGGCAAGCGCCGTGCGGATCGCTGCACACACTTCCTGGGCGTCCTCGGGGGTCGCGACCTCGCCGGTGCCGATGGCCCACACGGGCTCATAGGCGATGACGATGCTCGCAGCCTTGTCGGCAGGCAGGCCCTCGAGGCCTGCGCGCACCTGGGTGAGGACGTGCTCGACGTGGGTGCCCGCCTGGCGGATCTCGAGTCCTTCGCCGACGCAGAAGATCGGTGTCAGACCGTTCTCGTATGCCGCCGCAACCTTGGCCTTCACGGTCTCGTCGGTCTCGCCGTGGTACTCACGACGCTCGCTGTGCCCGACCGCGACGTACGTGCAGCCGAGCTTGGCGAGGAAGGCGCCGCTGATCTCGCCGGTGTAGGCACCGTTCTTGTGCTGGGAGAGATCCTGGGCGCCGTACTTGAGGTGCAGACGGTCACCGTCGACGAGCGTCTGGACGCTGCGTAGATCCGTGAACGGCGGCAGCACCGCGACCTCGACGGCGCCGTGGTCGTGCTTGGCGTCCTGGAGCGTCCAGTCGAGCTTCTGGACGAGGTGGGTCGCCTGGAGGTGGTCGAGATTCATCTTCCAGTTGCCCGCCATGAGCGGGGTGCGCTGGGTCGAGGTCTTGGCAGCCATGGGTGCGCCGTCCGTTCAGTTCTCGGAGAGAACGGTGAGACCGGGGAGATCCTTGCCTTCGAGGTACTCGAGGCTCGCACCACCGCCGGTGGAGATGTGTCCGAACTGGTCATCGGTGAAGCCGAGCTGACGCACAGCAGCAGCCGAGTCGCCACCGCCGACGACGGTGAGAGCGCCGTCAGCCGTGATCTCGACGAGAGCCTTGGCCAGGGCGGCCGTGCCCGCTGCATACGGTTCCATCTCGAAGGCGCCCATGGGCCCGTTCCAGAAGACCGTGCGGCAGTCCGCGAGCTTCTGCGCGAAGAGTTCCGAGGACTTCGGTCCGATGTCGAGCCCCATCCGGTCGGCGGGGATGGCGTCGATGGCCACGACCTCGTGGTCGGCATCTGCCGAGAACGCGGTCGCGGCAACGACGTCGACGGGCAGCACGATCTCGACTCCGCGCTGCTGCGCCTGGTCGAGGTAGCCCTTGACCGCCTCGACCTGGTCCTGCTCGAGAAGGCTCTTGCCGACCTCGTGACCCTGGGCCTTGAGGAAGGTGAAGACCATGCCGCCGCCGATGAGGAGGCGGTCTGCGGTCTGGATGAGGTTGTCGATGACCGCAAGCTTGTCGGACACCTTCGCGCCACCCAGCACCACGGCATACGGGCGTTCGGGTTCGGTCGTGAGGCGACGCAGCACGGCGACCTCGGTCTCGACGAGACCACCGACGGCCGAGGGCAGCAGGCGGGCGACGTCGAAGACGGACGCCTGCTCACGGTGGACGACACCGAAGCCGTCGGAGACGAAAACGTCTGCGAGAGAAGCGAGCTGGCCCGCGAACTCGGCCCGGTCCTGCTCAGTCTTGCCGGTCTCCCCCGCGTTGAAACGGAGGTTCTCGAGCAGGACGACGTCGCCGTCCTGAGCGGCGGCAACGGCAGCCTGCGCGCTCTCGCCGACGGTGTCGGTCGCGAAGGTCACCTCGCGCCCGAGCAGCTCGCCGAGGCGAGCGGCCACGGGGGCCAGGGAGTACTTGTCCTCCGGCGCACCCTTGGGGCGCCCGAGGTGGGCGCTCACGATGACGCGAGCACCCGCCTCGGACAAAGCCTTGATCGTGGGGACCGACGCGATGATGCGTCCGTCATCCGTGATCGTGGTGCCCTCAAGGGGAACGTTGAGGTCGGACCGAACGAGGACGCACTTGCCCCGCAGGTCGCCCAGATCGGCGATCGACTTCATGTCAGACAACTCCGTTGTTGGTGGTCAGCGCAGGTCAGAGCGAGGCGCCGACGAGCGTGACGAGGTCGGCGAGGCGGTTGGAGTAGCCCCACTCGTTGTCGTACCAGCCCACGACCTTGACCTGGTTGCCGATGACCTTGGTGAGGCCGGCGTCGAAGATGCACGAGGCCGGGTCGGTCTCGATGTCCTTGGAGACGATCGGGTCCTCGGTGTAGACGAGGATGCCCTTGAGCGGACCCTCGGCGGCCTTCTTGATCGCGGCGTTGACCTCTTCGACGGTGGTCTCGCGGCCCGCCTCGAAGGTGAGGTCGGTGGCCGAACCGGTCGCGACCGGGACACGCAGGGCGTAGCCGTCGAGCTTGCCCTTGAGCTCGGGGAGGACCAGGGCAACTGCCTTGGCCGCGCCGGTCGTCGTGGGCACGATGTTGAGCGCGGCGGCGCGGGCGCGACGGAGGTCGCTGTGCGGGCCGTCGTGGAGGTTCTGGTCGCCGGTGTAGGCGTGGATGGTCGTCATGAGTCCCTTGACGATGCCGAACTCGTCGTTGAGGACCTTGGCCATCGGCGCGAGGCAGTTCGTGGTGCACGACGCGTTGGAGATGACCGTGTGGGTTGCCGCGTCGTAGTCGCCGTCGTTGACGCCCATGACGATCGTGACGTCCTCGTTCTTGGCGGGTGCCGAGATGATGACCTTCTTGGCGCCGTTGTCGACGTGGACCTTGGCCTTCACCGCGTCGGTGAAGAAGCCGGTCGACTCGATGACGACGTCGGCGCCCAGCTCGCCCCACTTGAGGTTGGCGGGGTCGCGCTCGGCGAAGACCTTGAACGTCTTGCCGTTCGCGGTGATGTCGGTGTCGGTGGACGTGACGTCACCGTCGAAGCGACCCAGGATCGAGTCGTACTTCAGCAGGTGGGCCAGCGTGGCGTTGTCGGTGAGGTCGTTGACGGCGACGATCTCGATGTCGGCGCCGGACGCAATCACGGCGCGGTAGAAGTTGCGGCCGATGCGGCCAAAGCCATTGATGCCAACGCGGACAGTCACGAGCAGTCTGCCTTCCGGAAGGGAGGGTGCGCGGGGTCAGCCACGTCACCGGATACGAGGCCCAACCTTAGTGCTGTGACCCGGCTCACTCCCCCAGAGGTCCGCAGTACGGGCAGGTAACCGCGTCCGGCCTCCGCTTACGTCCGCGCCAATGGTCACCTTCGCGACCGTTCACGCGGACGTTGGCGTATGCCGCCCGCGTACGTCCGCGCCAACGGTCACCTTCGCGACCGTTCACGCGGACGTTGGCGTATGCCGCCCGCGTACGTCCGCGCCAACGGTCACCTTCGCGACCGTTCACGCGGACGCTGTGTCGGGCGGCCGTCAGGTGTCGAGCATGTCCGGTGTGAGGTCGGCGTCGGTTCCGGGGATCCCCATGTCCTCGGCCCGCTTGTCCGCCATGGCGAGCAACCGTCGGATACGACCAGCGACGGCGTCCTTGGTCATCGCGGGCTGGGCCAGCTGGCCGAGCTCCTCGAGCGAGGCCTGCTTGTGCTGGAGCCGCAACTGACCGGCCTCGCGCAGGTGGTCGGGGATGTCCTCGCCGAGGATCTCGAGTGCGCGTCCGACGCGCGAACCCGCTGCGACCGCCGCGCGGGCGGACCGGCGCAGGTTGGCGTCGTCGAAGTTGGCCAGACGGTTGGCGGTGGCACGGACCTCGCGGCGCATGCGGCGCTCCTCCCAGGCGAGCACCGCGTCATGGGCGCCGAGTCGCGTGAGCATCGCGCCGATGGCGTCACCGTCGCGGATGACGACGCGGTCGATGCCGCGGACCTCACGAGCCTTGGCCTGGATGCCGAGGCGACGAGCGGCGCCGACGAGGGCGAGCGCGGCTTCTGGGCCCGGGCACGTCAGCTCGAGAGCGGACGAGCGGCCGGGCTCCGTGAGGGACCCGTGGGCGATGAACGCCCCGCGCCAAGCCGCCTCGGCGTCACAGACGGAGCCGGACACCACCTTGGGCGGGAGCCCTCGCACGGGTCGCCCGCGGCCATCGATGAGACCGGTCTGCCGGGCCAGTGCCTCGCCGTCCTGGACGACGCGCACGACGTAGCGACTCCCCTTGCGCAGTCCGCCCGCAGCGAGCACGAGCACCTCGGGCGTCTGCCCGTAGAGCTCGTGGATCTCGCGGCGCAGCCGACGTGCAGCGTTTGCCGTGTCGAGCTCAGCCTCGACCACGATGCGTCCCCCAATGATGTGCAGCCCGCCCGCGAACCGGAGCGTGGCAGCCACCTCAGACTTGCGGCAGCAGGGCTTGGTCACCTCGTGGCGGCTGAGTTCGTCCTTCACCTTCGCCGTCATTGCCATGCCGGTCATCCTGCCACGCGTCATCAGGGGCGGCGTCCGGAGCCAAGAACGTCCTGCAGTGCCGCGGCCAGCCTGAGCCGGTCGTGCTCCTTGGGCGAGGTGGACACGGCGACCCGGTGGATGTGCAGCTCGGCCCCGAGGGCACGGCACGCTGCCGCGAGTTCCTCCTCGTCATCGATGACCGAGGGATCGGCGAGGACCGCATCGAGACGGACGCCGGGCGCGTGTGCACCGAACGACTCGAGGTGATGAATGGCCCGGAACCCCGCGGTCTCGTTGGTCACCATCTCGAGGTTGAGGACAAGGAGTCGCTGGGCCCGGGTGACGGCCAGGGCCTCGGCCAGATCGGGCACGAGGAGGTGCGGCATCACCGAGGTGAACCACGATCCGGGGCCGAGGACGACCCAGTCCGCGGCCCTGATGGCCGCGATCGACTCGGGGTATGCCGGTGGGCTGGCCGGGACGAGCCGCAGGTCGCGCACCTTGCCCTTGGTCGTCGCGACCTGGGCCTGCCCGCGCACCAGGGTCACCGCGTCGGGCTCTCGCGGATCGGCGCCGACGACGTCGGCTTCGATGTCGAGGGGCACGGACGCCATCGGCAGGACCCGCCCTCGGGCGTTGAGCAGTCGACCGACGAGCTCGAGGCCGGCGACCGGGTCCTCGTGGAGCTCCCAGAGAGCGACGATCAGCAGGTTGCCGAGGGCGTGCCCGCCAAGTGGCCCAGTGCCCTCGAAGCGGTGCTGCAGGACGTCACGCCACGTGTGTCCCCACTCGGTCTCCTCGCAGAGGGCGGAGAGGGCCATCCGCAGGTCCCCCGGAGGCAGGACACCGAACTCACCACGCAGTCGCCCCGACGACCCGCCGTTGTCGGCCACGGTGACGATCGCCGTGATCTCGTCGGTGACGAAGCGCAACGCCGCGAGCGACGCCGCCAGGCCGTGCCCACCTCCGAGCGCAGCAACGACCGGGCCACTCACTCGCGCCCCAGGTCACGGTGGACGAGGAAGGTCTCGATGCGGTCCGAGGACAGCCGTTCGGCCAGCGCCTCGGCCATGGCCACGGACCGGTGCTTGCCACCGGTGCACCCGATCGCGAGCGTGACGTAGCGCCGCCCCTCGGAGTGATAGCCCCGGGTCACCGGCTCCATGAGCGCCACGACCCGGTCGAGGAACTCCCCTGCATCGCTCTGTCCCAGGACGTGGGCTGAGACCTCGGGGTCGCGCCCGTCGAGCGATCGCAGCTCGGGCACCCAGAACGGGTTGGGCAGGAAGCGCATGTCGAAGACGAAGTCGGCATCGAGGGGAACGCCGTACTTGAAACCGAAGGACAGAAGGGCAAGGCGAAGCGAGGGTCCGTCGCCGGTGCCGAACAGCGGCGCGACCTTGCGGGCGAGCTGGTGCACGTTGAGGCCGGAGGTGTCGACGACGATCTGGGCCCGCGATCGCAGGTCTCGCAGGATCTCGCGTTCGTGCTGGATGCCGTCGAGGAGGCGGCCTTCGCCCTGGAGAGGATGAGGTCGACGCACCGACTCGAAACGCCGCACGAGGGCCTCGTCGGTGGCGTCGAGGAAGAGCAGCTGAGGCGTCCACCCCGTCGCCTTGAGGTGCTGTGCGGCGTCCTCGAACGCAGTGAAGAAGTGCTTGCTCCGGACGTCGACGACGGCCGCGATCTTGATCTCGCGGCCCTCGGCTCGCGCCTGGTTGCCGAGCTCGGCCATGGAGACGAGCAGCTGCGGGGGCAGGTTGTCGACGACGTACCAACCCTGGTCCTCCATGACGTTGGCCGTCGTGGAGCGCCCGGCACCACTCATCCCGGTGACGATGACGAAGTCGGCACCCGAGGCCACTGTGGGCTCGGGTGCGTCGGGGACGGGACTCTCAGGCATTGCTGCCCCTCTCGTCGTCGAGGATCTCGCCGGTCATGAGATTGACCGTGGGTTCTGCCGGTGCGCCGGTCAGCTCGCGCTGAATCGTCTCTGCCAGCCTAGGTCCGATCCCGGCGACTTCAACGAGTTCGTCCAAGCTTGCCGCCCGGATCCGTTTGACCGAACCGAAGTGCCGCAGGAGCGACTTCTGCTTCACGTCTCCCAGACCAGGTATGCCGTCCAGTGCCGAGTTCGTCATGGCCTTGCTCCGCCGTTGGCGGTGGAACGTGATGGCGAACCGGTGTGCCTCGTCGCGCAGTCGTTGGAGGAGGTAGAGACCCTCGCTGGTCCGGGGAAGGACGATCGGGAAGTCCTGACCGGGCACCCAGACCTCCTCGAGCCGTTTCGCGAGTCCGACCACGGCAACGTCCACGATGCCGAGGTCCTCGATGGCCCGAGCCGCGGCGTTGACCTGGGGCAGGCCACCGTCGACGACGACGAGCTGCGGTGGGTACGCGAATCGCGTTGGCCTGCCTGTCTCCTCGTCTCGCCCCTGCGGCTCGTCACGGTCCTTGAGGTAGCGGCGGAAACGACGCGTCAACACCTCGTGCATGGCGGCGGTGTCATCAATCGTCACAGCCGCCCCCTCGTCGTCGTTGGCCCCGCGGACGATGAACCGGCGGTACTCGCCCTTGCGCGCAAGACCGTCCTCGAAGACGACCATGGAACCGACGACCTGCGTGCCCTGGACGTGGCTGATGTCGTAGCACTCGATGCGCAGCGGCGACTCGTCGAGGGCGAGGAACTCCTGAAGCTGTTGCAGGGCTTGCGAACGCGCCGTCAGGTCGCCGGCGCGGGCAACCTTGTGCCGGGCCAGGCTCTGGGTCGCGTTGCGCTCGACGGTCTCCATGAGGGTCTTCTTGTCACCGCGCTGTGGGACGCGCAGGTCGACCCGGCTCCCCCGCAGACCGGACAGCCACTCACTCATCGAGTCGGCGTCGTCGGGCAGCACCGGGACGAGCACCTCGCGCGGCACGGACTCGCCCTCCTCGCCGCCATAGAGCTGCTGGAGGAGGTGCCCCACCACCTCGGGCACGGTCTCGAACTCCTTCTCGGCGACCCACCCGCGCTGTCCCCGGATGCGTCCGCCGCGGACGTGGAAGACCTGCACTGCAACCTCGAGCTCGTCGTCGGCCAGGGCGAACACGTCGGCGTCGGTGCCGTCGCCGAAGACGACGGCCGACTTCTCCAGAACCCGTTGCAGCGCACCGATGTCGTCACGCAGTCGCGCGGCCGTCTCGAACTCCAGCTCGTCCGAGGCGTCGCGCATCTGACGCTCGAGCCGCTTCATGAACTTCGTGCTCTCCCCCGCCATGAAGTCGCAGAACTCCTCGGCGATCTGACGGTGCGCATCGGCGTCGACGCGCCCCACACACGGGGCCGAGCACTTGTCGATGTAGCCGAGCAGGCACGGTCGCCCGACCTGGCTGGCGCGCTTGAACACGCCCGACGAACAGGTCCGGATCGGGAACACGCGCAGGGCCTGGTCGAGCGTCTCGCGGATCGCCCACGCGTGCGCATAGGGGCCGAAGTAGCGAGTGCCCTTGCGCTTGGCCCCTCGCATCACCTGCGCCCGCGGGTACTCCTCGCCCAAGGTCACGGCGAGGTAGGGGTAGGACTTGTCGTCGCGGTACTTGACGTTGAAGCGGGGGTCGAACTCCTTGATCCAGGAGTACTCGAGCTGGAGCGCCTCGACCTCCGTGAGGACCGTGGTCCACTCGACGCTCGCACCAGCCATGACCATGGAGGCCGTGCGCGGATGCAGCATCCCCACGTCCTGGAAGTAGGACGACAACCGGGGGCGCAGCGACTTCGCCTTGCCGACGTAGATGACGCGTCCGTCCTTGTCCCGGAACCGGTAGACACCCGGGTCGGTCGGGATCTCTCCCGGCCGGGGACGGTAGGTCGACGGATGAGCCACCCCCCAACCCTAGGACGCGGCACCGTCAGCCTCGGACGGCACCGTCGGGACCACGCGGCATACTCACCGCTCTGGTATGCCGTGCGCTCAGGTGATGCTGATGCCATCCGCTCCCACGGTCACCGTCTTTGCCGGCAGTCCGGAGGTGGCCGGGCCGGCCTTCACGTCACCCGTGGCGATGTCGAACTTGCTGCCGTGGCACGCGCAGTTGATCGTGCCGTCGGCGACACCCGACACGGTGCAGCCCTGGTGGGTGCAGACGGCGGAGAAGGCCTTGTACTCACCAGCGGTGGGTTGGGTGATGACGACCTTGGCCGAGTCGAAGATCTTGCCGCCACCCACAGGGATGTCGGCCTTCTTGGCGAGGTCCTTCACGGCTCCTGCTGCGCCCGTGGCGGCCGAGGAAGCCGCGTCAGCGACGTCACCCGAGCCCGTGCCACAGGCCGTCAGGCCAGCGCCGGCGATGGCGACGACACCGGCGGCACGCAGTGCCTCGCGCCGGCCACAGCAGGCCAACGTGGAAGCGGCGTTCTCGGTGCGTGTGTCGTGGGTGTCCAGTGCTTCTGCCATGGTCCTGCGCCTTTCGTCGTGCGCTGACTTCGTGCGGTCAGGCGTCAGTATGCCGATGCTTTCTGTTCTGCGCCTGTGGAGATTGCACAAGGAATTGTGCATAACGGCCTTGGTAACGACTCGGCACAATCTCTGGCAACGTGCCCGGAATGGGGGTGCGCCGTGGATATTGTTCGCCGTGCTCGCACACCCGTCGCGAGCTCCTCGGCACATCGCCGCGGGAGAAGAAGTTTCAGGAGGAAACGTGGCTCAGCGTTCCGTCATGACCATGGGTGCATCGCTGCTGGTGGCCTCGATCGCCCTCGCCGGATGTGGATCCCGCGGCGACGACACCACCGACACCGGAACCACCGGCGGCGCCGCCAAGGTCGCCAAGATCGGCGTCATCGCGCCCCTTTCGGGCGACCTGTCCGCTCTCGGCAAGGGCATCCAACACTCCGTCGAACTTGCCGTCAAGCAGGCCAACGACTCCAAGGCCATCCCCGGTTGGACCCTCGAGGTCGAGGCCGCGGATGACGAGGGCAAGGCCGACGTCGGCAAGAACGCCGCGACCAAGCTCGTTGCGGACGACCAGCTCATCGGCGTCGTCGGCAACCTCAACTCGAGCGTCAGCCAGCAGACCCAGCCGGTCTTCGCTGCCGCCAACATCACCCAGATCTCCCCCGCCAACACCGGCCCCGCCCTGACCCGCGGTGCAGACAACAACGCGCCGGCACGTCCCTACAAGACGTACTTCCGCACCTGCACCACGGACATCGCGCAGGGTGGCTTCGCGGCGAAGTTCCTCATCGACCAGGGCATCAAGACGGTCGCGACCATCCACGACAAGAAGACCTACGGCCAGGGCCTGGTGCAGTACTTCACCGAGGCCTACAAGGCTGCGGGTGGCACGGTCGTGGCCGCCGAGACGATCAACCCGGACGAGTCCAACTACGCCCCGGTCGTGTCCAAGGTCGCTCCGTCCAAGCCGGGCGCTGTGTTCTACGGCGGTGAGTACCCGCAGGCCGGACCGCTGTCCAAGCAGATGAAGGCCGGTGGCCTCAACGTCCCCCTCATGGGTGGCGACGGCATCTTCGACCCGAAGTACATCGAGCTCGCGGGTTCGACGTCCAACAACGACCTCGCCACCTCGGTCGGCGAGCCGACCGACGCCAGCGAGGCCGGCAAGAAGTTCCTTGCTGACTACGAGGCAGCCAAGTACGCCGAGCCTTCTGCGGCCTACGGCGGCTACTCCTACGACGCCGCGAACGCCATCATCAACGCGCTCAAGGTCTCGCTCAAGGACGCCAAGGACGCCAAGTCCGCTCGTCAGGCCACGGTCGACGCTGTCGGCAAGGTCTCCTTCGACGGTGTCACCGGCAAGGTCTCCTTCGACGAGTACGGCGACACGCTCGTCAAGGTCATCACCGGCTACAAGGTCGAGGGTGGCAAGTGGGCCTCCATCAAGTCGGAGAACGTGGGCTGATCGGCTGACGCCGAAAGTCTGACGTTATTCCTTCGAGCAGGGGCGGACAGGTGTCCGCCCCTGCTTGAATGTGCGAGCCCCCTACACAGAGAGGTGCCGGGTCTGCGATGACCGAGTTCCTGCAACAGATCGTGAACGGCTTGACCATTGGGTCGCTGTACGCGTTGATCGCCGTCGGCTACACCGTTGTCTACGGCATCGTCCAACTCATCAACTTCGCCCATGGCGAGGTCTTCATGATCGGCTCCTTCGGCGCCCTGGCCACCTGGACCGTCCTGTTCAAGGGACAGACCGGGCTGTGGGTGCTGCCGATCATGATTCTTGGCGCCGTGGTCGTCTCGGTGCTGACGGCCGTCGTCATGGAGCGCCTCGCCTACCGGCCGCTCCGGAACGCCCCGCGCCTCGCGCCGCTCATCACCGCCATCGGCATCTCGGTCTTCCTCCAGGAAGCCGTACGCCTCTTCTACCCCGGCGCCAAGAGCAAGCTGGTGTTCCCCGACATCGACGTCGTCACCGGCCCGGCTCTCTCGCTCGGCGGGCTCACCATCCAGCGCGCGGCGATGTTCACCGTCGGTGCGCTCGTGGTCGCGGCGTTCCTGCTCTGGTTCTTCGTCAACCGGACCCGGCTCGGTCAGGGCATGCAGGCCGTGTCGCAGGACCCTGACACTGCTCAGCTCATGGGCATCAACGTCAACCGGATCATCGTCATCGCGTTCGCGCTCGGTGCCGCCCTCGCCGCCGTGGCCGGTGTCGCGCAGGGACTGCTCAACTCCAACATTGACTTCCGGATGGGCTTCCTCGCCGGCCTCAAGGCCTTCACCGCTGCCGTGCTCGGCGGCATCGGCAACATCCAGGGCGCCGTCGTCGGCGGCCTCACGCTGGGCATCGCCGAATCCATGGCGACCCAGTTCATCCCCGGCCAGTTCGGCGGGTCGGCATGGAAGGACGTGTGGGCGTTCGTGCTCCTCATTCTCGTGCTCGTCTTCAGGCCGCAGGGCCTCCTCGGCGCAAGGGTGGTGGACCGCGCATGAGCATCAACACTCCTGACCTCACCCAGGCCCCGGACGACGATGTCCGCAAGGTCCCCCTCCTTGAGCGCATCCCGGGCCGCGGCAGTGCGGCTGCCTGGCCGCTCGGTCTCGTCGGCGTCCTGCTCCTCGTCGGGGGCACCTTCCTGTCATGGAGCTACACCCCGGACGTCCTGGGCGACCTCTCGATCAACTTCTACCCGGGCGGCGTGCAGATCTGCATGATCGTTCTCGGGCTCCTCGCCCTCGTCGGCCTCCTGGCACACCAAGGCCTCCTGCGCGGACTCGGCGGCTGGCTCAAGACAGCTGCTGCTGTCCGGATCCTCGGCTTGGGCGCTGCCGTCTACATGCTCGTCGCCGTCGGCTACATCGCGGCGAAGTCGGGTGGGCTGATCAACATCAACCCCGGCGGATGGATCTCGCTCGTCGGGTCCCTCCTGCTGGCTGCGTCCGGTCTCATGCTCGTTCAGGGCAAGACGAAGGACCCGTTGTTCGCCAAGACCTCGTCCTGGCTGGAGATCCTCACGATCATCGCCCTCATGGCGTTGGTGCTCTTCGGTGCGGCCTACGCGCTGGGTGTCGGCGACGGGACGAGCTTCCTGCTCTTCCTGCTCTTCGTCGGAGCAGCCGCGTGGGCGCTGGCCAAGGCCGGAGTCTTCACCTGGATCGGTCTCATCGCGCAGAAGAACCGTTCGGTGCTCATGCTCGGCGCGTTCGCCGTCGCGTTCCTCTTCCCGTTCACCCAGGGCGGGTCCGACGAGAACATGTCGATCGCCACCCAGGTGCTGATCTTCGCGGCCACGGCCCTCGGCCTCAACATCGTCGTCGGCCTGGCGGGCCTGCTCGACCTCGGGTACATCGCCTTCCTCGGTGCCGGTGCCTACGTCGGTGCCACCCTCTCGACGTCGGCGTTCGCGACGATCGGTTGGAAGCCGCCGTTCATCATCGTGGTCCTCGTCGGTGCCTGCTTCTCGGCGCTCCTGGGGCTCATCATCGGGTCGCCCACCCTGCGTGTCTCGGGTGACTACCTCGCCATCGTGACGCTGGCGTTCGGTGAGATCTTCCGGTTCACGATGGGCAACCTCGATGGCAACAACGGTCCCGACCTCACGAACGGACCGAACGGCATCCCAGCCATCCCGGACCTTGCCATCGGCTCGTTCGACTTCGGTCAGCCACACACGATCGCCGGGATCACGCTCGGCCGATTCGCGAACTACTACTTCCTGCTGCTCGTCATCGCGGCGTTCATCATCCTGGTGTTCACCCGCCTCAACAACAGCCGCATCGGCCGTGGTTGGGTCGCGATCCGCGAGGACGAGAAGGCCGCCGAGGCCATGGGTGTCAACGTCTTCGGCCTCAAGCTGTTCGCCTTCGCCGGTGGTGCGTTCCTCGCCGGCATGGCTGGGACGGTCAAGGCCCACCACGACGTCTCGGTCACTCCTGACCAGTACGTCTTCCTCGAGTCGGCGTTCCTCCTCGCAGCCATCGTCCTCGGTGGCATGGGCACCGTCGCCGGCGTCCTCGTCGGGGCGACGATCCTCAAACTCCTCCCCGAGAAGCTGCGTGACGCCGCCGACTACCGGCTGATGATCTTCGGACTCGTGCTCGTCCTCATGATGCGCTTCCGTCCGGAGGGGCTCATCGCGAGCCAGCGTCGCAAGCTCGAGTTCCATGAGGACGACGAAGAGCTCGCGGAACGAATAGAAGAAGTCCATCTAGAGGAAGCGGAGGCCACGGCATGACCGTCACCGAAACTCCCCCGCCTGCTGCGGATGCCCCGACCGTGGGTGCCACGATCCTCGAGGCTCGTGGTGTGACCATGCGCTTCGGTGGTCTCACTGCCGTCAAGGACGTCGACATGGTCGTCCGCGAGGGCGAGATCGTCGGCCTCATCGGCCCCAACGGTGCCGGCAAGACGACCTTCTTCAACTGCCTCACGGGTCTCTACAAGCCCACCGAGGGAGTCGTCACGCTGGGCGGTGCGGTCCTGCCGCCCAAGCCGCGCGCCGTCGTCATCGCTGGCATGGCCCGCACCTTCCAGAACATCCGGCTGTTCGCCAACATGACGGCCCTCGAGAACGTCATGGTCGGCCGCTACTGCCGCACCAGCTCGATGGCACTGACATCGATCCTGCGCGGACCGAAGTTCCGTCGGGAGGAGGCAGCCACCAGGGCTCGCGCCCAGGAGCTCCTCGAGTTCGTCGGTCTCGGCAACTCGGCCGAGAACCTCGCGCGCAACATGCCCTACGGCGACCAGCGCCGGCTCGAGATTGCTCGTGCTCTGGCCACCGACCCCAAGCTCATCCTTCTGGACGAGCCCACGGCCGGCATGAACCCGCAGGAGACCAAGCAGGCGAGCGACCTGATCTTCCGGATCCGGGACAGCGGACTGGCGGTCGTCGTCATCGAGCACGACATGCGGTTCATCTTCAACCTCTGCGACCGCGTGCTCTGTCTCGTGCGTGGCGAGGTCCTCGTCGAGGGAACCCCCGGTGAGGTGCAGTCCGACCCGCGTGTCATCGAGGCCTACATCGGTGGCGGCGACGACGAGGATGAGGACGAAGTCACACCCGCCCCATCCGCCGAGAAGACGGAGGACCAGCTGTGAGCCCCATGCTCGAGGTCAAGGACCTCGTCGTCGCCTACGGCAAGATCAAGGCCGTCAAGGGCATCAGCTTCTCGGTCGAGGAGGGAGAGGTCGTCACGCTCATCGGCACCAACGGCGCCGGCAAGACGACGACCCTGCGGACCATCTCTGGTCTCCTTCGACCAGCTAGCGGCTCGATCCGCTTCCAGGGCAAGCGCATCGACGAGACTCCTGCCCATCAGATCGTCACGCTCGGACTGGCGCACTCCCCTGAGGGTCGCCGGATCTTCCCGCGACTCACGGTCGAGCAGAACCTGCTCCTCGGTGCGTTCTCGCGGCGTGACAGCGACGTCAAGAAGGACCTGCAGGCGGCCTACGACCTCTTCCCGATCCTCGGGGAGCGCAAGGCGCAGGCGGCCGGCACGTTCTCCGGTGGCGAGCAACAGATGCTCGCCATGGGTCGCGCGATGATGAGCCGCCCCAAGCTGCTCATGCTCGACGAGCCGTCCATGGGTCTGTCGCCGCTCATGATGAAGACCGTCATGTCGACGGTGACGACGCTTCAGCAGCAGGGCACGACGATCCTGCTCGTGGAGCAGAACGCCCAGGCCGCGCTCAAGCGAGCCAGCAAGGGCTACGTCCTCGAGGTCGGCAAGATCGTCCTCCAGGGCACGGGCAAGGAACTGCTCGCGAGTGATGACGTCCGCAAGGCCTACCTCGGCGAGGACTGAGGCCGGGTCCCATGCGCCCACGCAGACCGTGGGACCCGTGCGTGGGCCCGGGCACGCGTCACCTGAGAAGGCCCCGCACCGTGTTGGTGCGGGGCCTTCTCATGGGCGGGTTGACAGACGGGGAGTATGCCGCCCGCTCACCTACGCGCTCTTGCGCGGCGTCCGCTTCGCTGTCTTGGTCGTCTTGGCTGTCTTGGTCGTCTTGGCACCCGTGGACGGCCGGGCCGACGTCGCGGCCGTCGTCTCGGTCCGCGTCGCGGCGCGCGCCGCCGCGGTCTTCTTGGGTGCCGCAGCCTTCTTGGTCGCAGCGGTCTTCGCGGTCGCCTTCTTCGGGGCGACTCCCCTTGCGGCAGCTGTCGTCTTCGATGTGATCGCCTTGGTGGGAACGGCCTTCTTCTTGGCTGCTGCCGTGGGACGCGTCGTCGTGCGTGACGTCTTCGCGAGCACCGGCGCGAGGAAGTGGCCGGTGTAGCTGTCTGGGTGGAGCGCAACCTGCTCGGGCGTGCCGGTCGCGACGACGGAGCCACCCTTGTTGCCGCCCTCGGGTCCGAGGTCGACGATGTAGTCCGCGCACTTGATGACGTCGAGATTGTGCTCGATGACGATGACGGTGTTGCCCTTGTCGACGAGGCCCTGGAGGACGCCGAGGAGCTTGCGGATGTCCTCGAAGTGCAGACCCGTCGTGGGCTCGTCGAGGACGTAGATCGTCCGGCCCGTCGAACGCTTCTGCAGCTCGGTCGCGAGCTTGACGCGCTGCGCCTCGCCACCGGAGAGCGTGGGAGCCGGCTGCCCCAACCGCACGTAGCCCAGGCCCACCTCGGTGAGCGTCGTCATGTGACGGGCGATCGCCGGGACGGCCGCGAAGAACTCGGCCGCCTCCTCGATCGGCATGTCCAGGACGTCGGCGATGGTCTTGCCCTTGAAGTGGACCTCGAGCGTCTCGCGGTTGTAACGGGCGCCGTGGCAGACCTCGCACGGCACGTAGACGTCGGGCAGGAAGTTCATCTCGATCTTGATCGTGCCGTCGCCGGAGCAGGCGTCGCAGCGACCACCCTTGACGTTGAACGAGAAGCGCCCGGGCTGGTAGCCGCGGATCTTGGCCTCGGTCGTCGTTGCGAAGAGCTTGCGGATCGCGTCGAAGACGCCCGTGTAGGTGGCCGGGTTGGAGCGCGGTGTGCGGCCGATCGGGCCCTGGTCGACGTGGACGACCTTGTCGAGATGCTCGAGCCCGGTCACCGTCTTGTGGCGACCGGGGACGTGTCGTGCGCCGTTGAGCTTGTTGGCGAGCACGTGGTAGAGGATGTCGTTGACCAGCGTGGACTTGCCCGAGCCGGACACACCGGTCACGGCGACGAGGTTGCCGAGGGGGAAGCTGGCGGTGACGTCATGGAGGTTGTGCTCGCGAGCGCCGACGACGGTGACCTCGCGGCCCTTCTCCTGCGGCCGGCGGACGGCCGGGAGCGGGATCTCGGCGCGACCCGAGAGGTACTTGCCGGTGATCGACGTGGGGTGGGTGAGCAGGTCGGCGACGGTGCCGGAGTGGACGACCTCTCCCCCGTGCTCGCCCGCGCCCGGGCCGATGTCGACGACCCAGTCGGCGGTGGCGATCGTGTCCTCGTCGTGCTCGACGACGATGAGCGTGTTGCCGAGGTCTCGCAGTCGGGTCAGGGTCTCGATGAGCCGGTGGTTGTCGCGCTGGTGCAGCCCGATGCTCGGCTCGTCGAGGACGTAGAGGACGCCGACGAGGCCGGAGCCGATCTGGGTGGCGAGCCGGATGCGTTGTGCCTCACCACCGGACAGGGTGCCGGACGGCCGGTCGAGACTGAGGTAGTCGAGGCCGACGTCGAGGAGGAAGCCGAGTCGGGCGTTGATCTCCTTGATGACCCGCTCGGCGATCTGCTGCTCGCGCACGGTGAAGTCGACGTGCTCGAGGAAGCCAGCCGACTCGGAGATGGGGAGGGAGCAGACGTCGGCGATGCTCTTGCCGCCGATGAGGACGGCGAGCGACTCGGGCTTGAGCCGGCTGCCTCGACAGGCAGGGCAGGGCACCTCGCGCATGTAGCCCTCGTAGCGCTCACGGCTCCACTCGGAGTCGGTCTCGGCGTGCCGACGCTTCACGAACGGGATCGCGCCCTCGAAGCCGGTCGTGTAGGAGCGCTCACGACCGAAGCGGTTCTTGTACTTGACGTGGACCTTGTGGTTGCGGCCGTGGAGGAGTGACTCCCTGGCGCGTTCGGGCAGGGACCGCCACGGGGCGTCGATGCTGAACTTCAGCTCCTCGGAGAGAGCGCCGAGAACCCGCTGGAAGTACTCGGACGCGCCACTGCCGGACGCCCATGGCGCGATGGCGCCCTCGGCCAGGGACAGGTCGTCATTGGGGACGACGAGCTCGGGGTCGACCTCGAGCTCGGTGCCGATGCCGGTGCAGACCGTGCAGGCACCAAAGGGTGAGTTGAACGAGAAGGAGCGGGGCTCGACCTCATCCATCGCCAGCGGGTGGTTGTTGGGACAGGCCATCTTCTCGGAGAAGCGTCGCTCGCGGGGCAGGGCCTCACCCTCGGCTCCCTCGGGGACGTCGACGAACTCGATGAGCACGACACCACCAGCAAGGCCCAGCGCGGTCTCGACGGAGTCGGTGAGACGCCGCTTGGACGAGGCGTCGCCACCCTTGGCGACGAGGCGGTCGACCACGACGTCGATCGTGTGCTTGATCTGCTTCTCGAGCGTCGGCGGCTCGGCCAGAGAGACGACCTCGCCATCGACGCGCGCTCGAGCGAAGCCCTTGGACTGCAGCTCGGCGAAGAGGTCGACGAACTCCCCCTTGCGGGCCCGCACGACCGGCGCGAGCACCTGGAAGCGGGTGCGCTCGGGCAGTTCGAGCAGCTGGTCGACGATCTGCTGCGGGCTCTGCCGCGTGATCGGCTCGCCACACGTTGGGCAGTGCGGTCGGCCGGCACGGGCGAACAGCAGGCGGAGGTAGTCGTAGACCTCGGTGATCGTGCCGACGGTCGAGCGCGGGTTGCGGTTGGTGGACTTCTGGTCGATCGAGACGGCCGGGGACAGTCCCTCGATGAAGTCGACGTCTGGCTTGTCCATCTGCCCGAGGAACTGACGGGCATAGGCGGACAGCGACTCGACATAGCGGCGCTGTCCCTCGGCGAAGATCGTGTCGAAGGCGAGCGAGGACTTGCCGGACCCCGACAGACCCGTGAAGACGACGAGCGAGTCGCGCGGGAGGTCGACCGAGACGTCCTTGAGGTTGTGCTCACGCGCACCACGCACGATGAGGCGGTCGTGGGTGGCGCTCCCGGAGCGTCGGGCGGGCGTGGGGGTCACAGCAGAAGTCACGTTCACCATGCTAGGTGTCGCCACCGACATTTAGCGTTGGGGTAGGTTCGCGGGCGGCCGAACCACCGACCGGGACACGTGGTGATCCCTGAGCGCTGAGTGGTCGTCCGCGAGCCGGTGTCTGGTCGATGCGGTGTCCCTGTTCGGGAACTTGGAGCCAGCCGGTTGGCGTGGACTCCTGCTTAGAGAATGTCTGGGCCGCGGCCGCGAGGGTCAGTCACCTGATGGATCAGGATCCGACTGACAGGAGCGGTGACGATGGTATTGACATTGGGTATCGACGTGGCCTGCAGGGCTGCGCATCAAGCGACACTCGTACGCGATGGCGCGACCGTGTGGCGGGGCAGAAAGTTCTGGACCCGGCCCGCGGATCTTGATCGGTTGTGGGCCGATCTGGACCTTTGTGACCCGGGCGATTTGACGGTCGTTGTTGAGCCCACCCGCAATGCGTGGATCGTGGTCGCGGAATGGTTCCGGCGTCGCGGAGCCCGGGTGGTGATGGTCCCGACGACGCAGTCGGCGGACCTGCGGAAGTACTACTCCAAGCACACCAAGAACGACCGGATCGACTCTGAACTGCTCGCCAGGTTGCCGATGCTGCACCCCGAAGGCTTGCGTGAGTATTCCGGCCAGGGACCAGCCGACGCGCTACGGCGGCTGGTCAAGCAGCGCTCGACGATGGTCAAGCGCCGCACTGCGGTCTACTCCCGGCTCGACGCTCTGGTCGAGCTCCTGGGCCCTGCCTGGTACGAGGTGCTCCGGTCGAACTATGGCATCGCTGCGCTCGAGTTCCTGGCCCGCTATGCCGACCCGAACGCGGTGATCCGGCTCGGTCAGGCACGGCTGGCCAGGTTCCTGATCGCTCGTTCGCGCGGTGCGTGGCGTCAGGATCACGCAGCAGGACTGGTCGTGGCAGCCAAAGACACCCTCGCCCTGTGGGGACCTGCCGGGATGGACTTTGCCGAGCTCGCCGACGACATCGGCCACGAGGCCGAGCAAGCCTTGTTCCTGACCCGTCAGATCAAGCAGATCGACGAGCGGGTCGCGAACCTCTACGCCGAAGCCGACCCCCAGGGCATCGTGGCCTCCGCCCCCGGAGTGGGCCCGGTGATCAGCGCCGTCATCGCCGGCCGGATCGGCGACCCGCACCGGTTCACTTCGCTGGCCGCGATCCGCGCCTACACCGGGCTGGTCCCCAAAGTCAGCCAGTCCGGGGTCCGCAAGGTCGAGTCCTCAATCACCAAAGCCGGCGACCCCCTGCTGCGCGAAATGTTGTTCACCGCCGCCGACCAAGCCCGCAAGATCGACCCGCAGATCGCCGCGAAATACCAGCGACTGATGGTCGGCGACCGCCACCATGACTCCGCGATCTGCCACCTGGCCACCCAACTGCTCACCCGCATCGCGACCTGCATGCGCACCGGCCAGCCCTACGCCCTACGCGACGTCGACGGCACCCCCATCACCGAAGCCGAGGGCCGAGCCATCGTCAAAGAGCGATACCAGATCCCTGCGCGGCACCGCGACAACCTCCGCCACAAGCAGATGCGCGACCGCCGCAAGCAGGCGGCGAGCCCGGAGTCACAGAAGTCGCAAAGCGCTCCAACATCCGGGCCCGCCAACACCAAGCCTACGAGCCGCCAAGTGGCTTGACTCTGGTTAGGAACTCAGCCTCTGACGAAGACTCCTCGCGCCCACCACAGGCGCACCTACAGTGACAGGGGTGAAGGCGCGTTCACTCATGCTCGGGGTCCTCGTGGGATCGGGACTCCTCGTCGGTGCGTGCAGCACCGACTCCCCCGAGCCCACGCGCACCACCGGCCCCACGAGCCACCTCGGCCTCTCCTGGCAACGGGTCGCACTGCCTCCAGGACTGTCCGCGGTGACCCTGGCCAGCGACGACAGCACTGTCCTCGTCGGCGCCTTCAGCAGCGAGCGGCCACACCCCCGCATCCTGGTCGGGACAAGTCCCACGACCTTGCGCGACGTCCCGCTCACCCCACGCTCCCCCTACGCCTTCGAGGGCCGCTGGTCACAGATCGTCGCCCGCGACGGTCACATCGACGCCATCGCCGGCGCGCGCGGTGGAGCCCACGGCAACTACCGCTGGACGACGTGGTCGGGCACCACGACCGGTGTGGCAGAGCAGGAACAGCCCTTCGGGGTCTTCGGCAGCTACGGCGCGGGAGACCTTGCCGGCATGGCGTATGCCGGCACGTCACCCGTGATTCTCGGTGCCTGGCAGAGCGACCGAACCGGTCTGGACATCGCGACGTGGAACCGCACCGGCCCCCGATGGGCCCGGCAGACATCCACCGGCACCCCCTTGGGCAGCACCCCGTCAGAGCTGGTCGGCGCGACGGCCATCACGTCCGGGGGCGACGGTCTCGTCCTGTCCGGCTCCCTCACCCGACTCGAGCCCGGCTCCGTCACAGTGAGTCCCGCCGTGTGGACCTCACCTGATGCGGACGGTCCGTGGACCCGGGTGGACCTCCCCCACGCGGTCCCCTCACAGGGCAGCACCCTCGCCGAAGCGCACGCTGCCACGTGCACCCCACACCAGTGCCTCGTCGCGGGCACGGTCGGCGGACGCTTCAGCCTCTGGGAGGTGGGCGGCACCACGACAACGAACGCACCCGGCATACCCGACATCGAGGTGACCGAGAACGCCAGCGTCCTCCCGCCCGTGAGTGTCGACGGGAAGGACGACTTCGTCGTGCCGTCCGGCAAGGGCAGCAAGGTGCTGCAGCGGTCGGGCGAGGACTGGTCGGTCGGTGACGGACCCGATGGGACACCCGTCTCCGCGATCGCCCATGGTGATGAGGTCTGGGTCGTCACCACGGACGCGCAAGGCATGGGCACGTTGTGGCGCTCGCGCGTAGCCTGACGTCGTGACCGATCTCCTTGCCGCCATTGATGATCACACCGCCCGACTGGTCTCCGACGCCCGTGGCGCCGACGACCTCACGGCCCCGAGCCTGTGCGAGGGGTGGAGCCGCGACCACGTCCTGAACCACATCGCGCGCAACGCGGAGGCCCTGAGCCGCCTCGTGGCGTCGGCCGTCGACGGCACCGGCGAGACGATGTACGCCTCACCGGAACAGCGCGACCTCGACATCGATGCCGGTGTCGGCCGTCCACCCGAGGTCGTCGTGGCGGATGTCGAGGAGACCGCGGGGCCCCTCAGCGCCGACCTCGCTCGTCTCACTGATGAGCACCGCGACATCGTGCTGGAGCGGACGCCCGGTGGACCGACCTTCAAGGGCGGGATGCTCACGTTCATGCGCCTGCGCGAGGTCATCTACCACCACGTCGACCTCGACCTCGGGTTCGGTTTCGACGACCTCGACAAGGACCTCCAGACCCTCTTCATCGAGAACGAGCTCAAGCGCCAACAGGGCGCGCCCGCAGCGCCCTCCGTCACGATCCGCAGCGACGAGGGTGATGTCTGGACCATCAGCGACGGCGACACGGCCGTCGAAGGCACGCGCGGCGGCATACTCCACTGGTTGGCCCGCCAGGACCCGTCGGGCGTCCGCAGCGACGCCCTCCCGGACCTCACGGCCGGACTGTGACGATGACGGACTACACCGGCGACGTGGCCCCCGGCGGTCCCACTGACACCCGCGAGCTCGAGCACCTCGTCATCCGCAAGATCGCGGTGTCGGAGATGTCGAACAACGCCTACCTGCTGACCTGCCGCGCCACTGGGGAGCAGCTCCTCATCGACGCGGCCGACGACCCGACCCGGCTCACCGCCCTCATCCGTGAGGGCACCGGCAGCCTCGAACACATCGTCACGACCCACCAGCACTGGGACCACGTGCGGGCTCTGCCCGACCTCGTCGACGCGTTCCATCCGCGCACCTACGCCGGGCGCGACGACGCCGAGGCCCTGCCCGTGCGCCCCGATGTCCGCCTCGCCCAGGGCGATCGGATCACCGTCGGCCAGTGTGAGCTCGCGGTCATCCACCTGCGCGGACACACCCCCGGATCGGTGGCGGTGGCGTACGCCGACCCCGCCGGGCACACGCACCTCTTCACCGGCGACTCACTCTTTCCCGGTGGGATCGGCAACACCAAGAACCCCGGCCAGAGCTTCGACAGCCTCATCGAGGACGTCTCCGCACGACTCTTCGACGTCTTTGATGACGAGACCTGGGTCTACCCGGGCCACGGCGGCGACACCACCCTCGGAGCCGAGCGACCCCATCTCACGGAGTGGCGCGAACGCGGTTGGTGAGTGGGGCGACCTAGCCTGACGACGTGCGTCGTCTCGAGAGTGTGCCCGCCCCGCTCCTCGTCCTCGCCGGCATCATCTCGGTGCAGTTCGGTGGTGCCCTCGCGGCCACCCTCGTCCCCGAGATCGGCGCCGGCGGTTCGGTGGTCATGCGGCTGCTCTTCGCAACCGTCATCCTGCTCGCGATCGTGCGGCCACGCTGGCGGGGGCACTCACGCCGCGCCTGGCTGACCGTCATCGGCTTCGGGCTCGCGCTGGGGCTCATGAACTTCACGTTCTACGGCTCGCTCGCCCACCTGCCCATCGGCGTCGCGGTGACGATCGAGTTCCTGGGGCCCCTGCTCCTCGCGGCGGCCATGTCGCGACGAGCCGTGGACCTCGTTGCCGTCGCCGCTGCCGCCGGTGGAGTCCTCCTCATCTCGCAGGCGCTCTCGGTGCCCTTCGCCGAGCTCAACCTCACCGGGCTGGGACTGGCCGCGGCAGCGGGAGCGTTCTGGGCGGCATACATCATCTTCAGCGGGCGAACGGGAGCCGAGTTCGAGAAGCTCGAAGGACTCGCCCTCGCGATGGTCGTCGCCAGCGTCGTCACCCTGCCGCTGGGGATCGCGTCCGTCCCCGACTGGACCGGCGGGCTCATCGCCAAGGGCCTCGGGATCGCCGTGCTGTCCTCGGTCCTGCCGTACTCCCTCGAGCTCGTCGCGCTGCGTCGCCTCAGCGCCCAGGCGTTCGGCATCCTGCTCAGCCTCGAGCCAGCAGCGGCTGCCCTGGCGGGGTTGCTCGTCCTCAGTCAGACGCTCAACGGCTGGCAGCTGGTCGGCATGACGCTCGTCGTCCTCGCGTCAGCGATCGTCCTCGGTCTCGGGACACGCAAGGACCCCGCCGAATCGACGGGGTCCTAGACGTTTTCACACGGCGTATGCCGTGTGCGCGGCTCAGGCGTTGATCTCCGCCTTGGCGTCGCGCTTGGTCTTCCAGAGGCTGGCCACCGTCGTGACACCGAGGATGACGACGATCGCGCCGAGCGAGACCGCGATCGGGATCTCCGGGACCCTGATGTGCTCGCCACCGTTGATGAACGGCAGCTCGTTCTCGTGGAGCGCGTGGAGGATGAGCTTGACGCCGATGAAGGCCAACAGCACCGAGAGGCCGAGGCTGAGGTAGACGAGCTTCTGCAGCAGGCCACCCAGCAGGAAGTACAGCTGCCGCAGACCCATCAGCGCGAAGAGGTTCGCAGTGAGGACGAGGTAGGGCTCCTTGGTGAGGCCGTAGATCGCCGGGATCGAGTCGAGCGCGAAGAGCAGATCGGTCGTGCCCAGTGCCAGGACCACGATGAAGAGCGGCGTGACGACGCGCTTCGCGTTCTCCTTCGTGAAGAGCTTGCTGCTCCACTCCTTGGTCGACGGGAGCGTGTTCTCGACCCACTTCATGAAGCGGTTCTCCTCGTACTCCTCGTCGTCGCTCTCACCCTCCGTCGCGAGCTTGATCGCGGTGTAGATGAGGAACGCGCCGAAAATGTAGAAGACCCACGAGAAGTTGTTGATCGCAGCCGCGCCCAGCCAGATGAAGATGCCGCGCAGGACGATCGCGATGATGATGCCCCACATGAGGGCGGTCTGCTGGAACTTCTCGGGCACGGCGAACTTCGCCATGATCAACAGGAAGATGAACAGGTTGTCGACCGACAGCGAGTACTCGGTCAGCCACCCTGCATAGAACTCACCCGCCAGCTGACTGCCGTGGCTCAACCACACCCAGACGCCGAAGAGGACTGCAGCGCCCACGTAGAACGACAGGGCGAGGACCAGTTCCTTCGTGGCGGGTCGATGCGGATTGCGCGCGATCATGACCACGTCGAAGATCAGGACGGCGACGGCGATACCGATGGTCAGGAGCCACTGCCACGTGGCGACGTTCATGGACGGTGTCGCCGCTGCGAGGGTGCTGAGAGAATGCAAAGCGGACAACCTTTCGAGGTTGGGGACATGGCCCGGAGGTCTCTCCCGCCCCTGAAGGCTGGACCGGCTCCCCGGGCTGGCGCTGAGGCCAGCCGTGATGACGAGGAAACCGCACTGGGGATACTCCCCTCCGCTGGTCAGGATTCTCTCACGGCTTCGCTCGTGAGATGAATCCTGACCACCGGAGTGGGCCCGCCCTCCGCTGAAGGAGGCCCGCCCTCCGCTCGCACGGCTTCGCTCGTGAGATGAATCCTGACCACCGGAGTGGGCCCGCCCCCGTTCGAGGAGGCCCCTCCGGTCAGTCAGCGACCAGCAGCATCCTCAGAAGGGTGGGTCGTGGGTGATGGGCCGTTGGCCGGGGCCGTGACTCGTGCCCGCGTGCTCGAAGGTGATCTCGTCAGTGGGGTGAGACCAGATGACCCTGACTTCGTCCGCGTATCGCTGTGGTGGCGGCGGGCCGAGGGCGGAGCCCTTGTGAGCGGTCTCGAGCTGACGCCACAGGTGGTCCTCGAACACGGACGGGATCGCGTCGAG
Source organism: Janibacter sp. HTCC2649 (assembly GCF_000152705.1). Lineage (GTDB taxonomy): Bacteria > Actinomycetota > Actinomycetes > Actinomycetales > Dermatophilaceae > Knoellia. The sequence continues at coordinate 731,530 of NZ_CH672413.1, forward strand.
GTCACGCAGGTGGGTGCGGACCATGTCGTCGAAAGTGGCCGCGTCGGAGTGTTCGCACCTTTCGGGCACGTCTGGGCCCAACGGGACGGTAATGCGTTCGAGGTGGTTGATCGGATGAGTCGCGCTGACCCGGCCGGTGGGGTCGGTCCAGTGCACGACCCCATCGGGGTCGAGTCGAACCCTCCAACCGGGGCGTTGCTTGACCCGGTGATGCCGTCGACACAAACACATCAGGTTGATCGGGATCGTTTCACCGACCGGCCACGCGACGACGTGGTCCTGGTCGGTCTTGCTCGCGGGAACCACACAGTTCGGGAAGCGGCACCGCCCATCACGCAACCGCACGAGGCGGGCCATGTCCGCTGGGACGACGTACTTGTCGCTGCGCCGGGCAGCGTCTTTGCGGACCAGCCTGGCCAACGACGCCGGCACGATACCGCCGATGATCGCCCCCGTGTCACGGTGGCAGGTCAACGCTGTCGAGGGCACGACCTTCACGCCACGAGCAGCGGCGAGCCGGACCAGGTCAAGCAGGGTCGGTTGCGTCGAACCCAACCCACCGACCTCGGTCAACCGCCCAGCTGATGTCCGTTCCGCCGCAGCCGCAGCTGCGGGTTCCGGTTCACCTGCGGATTCCGGTGCAGGGCCGCCCTCGGCCCACGAGGGCTTGCGGGCCGACGAGGACTTGCGGGTCGACGAGGACTTATGGGCCGACGAGGGCTTGCGGGTCGGCGAGGACGAGGTCGAGGCCGAGGTGGCCGCACTGGTGTCGCGGTCCCTGCCTGCCGGTTCGGTGGTGTCCTCGGGCACGGTGCCGTGCAGGTGGATCGTGATGTCGGCCTGCTGCAAAACCAGTTGCGCGAGGGCATCAGCGCGGGCCTGGTCGATCTTCAGGGACGGGTCCGCGTTCTTGAGTTCCCGTGCGAGGGCTTCGACGGCCTGCCACATCGGCAACGACACCTCCACCGGCAGGTCGGCCTCCCAGTGATCGGTACCCAACGTCGCCGGAGAACGCCGCACCGACCGCCCCTCACGCGCTTCCGCTGCCTCCTTCTCGACCAGGTCGGGGTGAGCCCGCGCGACCATCCGCCGCACCCGACCCCGCAACGGACCAGCAGTCTCGTGCCAGCCCTGGCCGCGGCCCTCGTAGTGCTCGAACAGGTCGTCCACGATGTCCTGAGCGCCGTCGGACTCTTCCTCCCCCGCGCCACCGCACGCCTCAGCGTCGTCAGCATCGCCCGCCGCATCCGCCGCTTCGGCTCCTCCGGCCGCATCTGCTGCTTCCGCCGCACTGTGCTGGGTGCCCCTGTCCGTATCCGCGTTCGCGTTCGTGTTCGCTTCGGTGTCCTTCGGGATGATCTCCACCTCGGTGGTGACCACCCGGGCCCGCCACGGGTCCAGGTCACCGGACAACATCGCTCCCACCAGGCGCGGGGTCCTGCTCACCTGGTGCACCGCCAACTCGACCAACGTCGAGGCTGCCTGCGCACTGATGCCCAACACCGGCGCGATCAACCCGGGGGCATCCAAGGACACGTGCCCCAGCCCGCGGTGCTGCTCCACCCACGCACCGTGCACATCAACGTTGTCCTCCACCGCGGCCAGGTGCGCCACCGCGACGGTCTGCACCCCCGCCATGGTGTTGCTCGCACGGTGCGCCGCCTCGACCACACAGACAAGCTGCTCGCGGGACAACCCGGTCAGATCTGCCTCGCGCAACGCATCGACCACCGAGGCCGTGGCGGCCTTCAAAGTGGTGAGTGCGGCATCGAGTTCCATGCCTTGATTCTACCCGAACGTGAGTTCGATATTCGCGATATCCACAGATGAATCCGGTTCTGCTGTAAGCGAATTCGCCGAATTTCACGACGAGCACGCAGCTTCCCGTTAGCGTAGGAACAGTCCATCACGACCCACCGACAGCCCACCAAATCCGGCGAGCCGCCCAAGGCTTCGACTGCCCCATGGCGCGACGTGGAACGAGGGCCTGACCCACTGGCGGCATAGGGTGCGTTCGTGCCCACTCGCAGGTCGATCCTCCTCGCCGCGACAGTGCTGCCCCTCGCGGCGTGTGAGGCCTCAACGCCCGATTCGACCACCGATGGAGATGGACCGATGCGGATCAGCTATGGCGACGACGAGAGCCAGTTCGGCGAGCTGACCAAGCCTGCAGGTGCGAGCAAGGGTGTCGTGGTGGTCATTCACGGTGGCTTCTGGAAGTCGGCGTACGACCTCGACCTGGGGCGCCCCCTCGCGCAATCCCTGGCCGGGCAGGGCTGGACGGCCTGGAACATCGAGTACCGCCGGGTCGGGAACGGCGGCGGCGCTCCCGCCACGTTCGATGACGTCGACGCGGCCATCGACAAGCTCGCCGACATCGACGGCCTGGACACCACCACGACGCTCACGCTCGGGCACTCCGCCGGCGGGCACCTCGCAGTGTGGGCCGCAGGTCGGCAGGACCAACCTCAATGGCAGGGCGCCAAGGTCCACATCACCGGCGCGCTCTCGCAGGCCGGAGTCCTCGACCTGCGAGCCGCCCACGACGACGACCTCGGCAGCGGGGCCGTCGAAGCGCTCCTGGGCCATGCGCCCACGAAGGCGGACGTGGCCTACGACCCGCAGCAGCAGATCCCGCTCAAGGTGCCGGTGCGCTGCATCCATGGCGGCAGCGATGAGAACGTGCCACCGAGCCAGTCCACCGACTACGTGGCCGCAGCCACCAGGGCCGGCGCGGACGCGTCAGTCGTCGAGATCGCCGGCGACCACTTCATCGTCATCGACGTGGAATCGAGCGCCTGGACCCGTCAGCTGGACCTGCTGGACGAACTGTCGGGCCGCTGACTTCGGGGCAGCTTCCCGACGACGAGGTCGTACGACGTGTCGATTGCCTCGCGCAACGCCTCGTCGGGGACGGCACCACCGATCGCCAAGGTGTTCCAGCCGTGGCGCCCGATGTAGGGCGAAACAGCAGCGTCGTCCGGAAACTCGGCGATCCACTCGTCGGCCTCGGCCCGTGACCCGAGCTTGACGCCGACGCGGGCACCATCGGGCCCGCCACCGCCGAGGAAGGCGAAGATCTTGTCGCCGACCTTGGCGACGTCGTCGCCTTCCCAGGGCTGGTCGGCCCACGCACCGGGCTTGCTCAACGCGTAAGCGCTCACCTCGTCGGGAGTCATGCGCTTACCCAGACCAGGCCCGTCAGGTTCACTTCGTGGCCTCACTCATCTGGCGAAGCTCCTTCTTGAGGTCGCCGACCTCGTCACGCAGACGTGCCGCGAGCTCGAAGTGGAGGTCCGCCGCAGCCTTGTGCATCTGCGTCGTGAGCTCCTGGATGAGGTTGGCGAGGTCCCCGGCAGCGATGTTCTCGAGCCGACCGGCACCGACCGTGACCGCATCCGCAGCCAGAGCCCCGCGACCGCCACGACCGCCATCGCTCTTGCCCCGCGAGCGAGCACGACCCGAACCGAGCAGCTCCTCGGTGTCGGCATCCTCGCGTTCGAGCATGTCGGTGATGTCGGCGATCCGCTTGCGCAACGGCTGCGGGTCGACGCCGCGTTCGAGGTTGTAGGCGACCTGCTTCTCGCGTCGACGACTCGTCTCGTCCACGGCCTCCTGCATCGAGGGCGTCACCTTGTCGGCGTACATGTGCACCTGACCGGAGACATTTCGGGCAGCGCGACCGATGGTCTGGATGAGCGAGCGGGCCGACCGGAGGAAGCCCTCCTTGTCGGCGTCGAGGATGGACACCAGCGAGACCTCGGGAAGGTCGAGACCCTCACGCAGCAGGTTGATGCCGACGAGGACGTCGTACTCCCCCAGCCGCAGCTCGCGCAGCAGCTCGACCCGCCGCAACGTGTCGATGTCGGAGTGGAGGTAGCGAACCCGCACACCCTTGTCCAACAGGTAGTCCGTGAGGTCCTCGGCCATCTTCTTCGTCAAGGTCGTCACGAGCACGCGCTCGTTCCTGGCAGCTCGCAGGTTGATCTCGTGGAGCAGGTCGTCGATCTGGCCCTTGGTGGGCTTGAGGACGATCTCGGGGTCGATGAGCCCCGTCGGGCGGATGATCTGCTCGACGACACCGTCGGCCTGCGCCATCTCATAGTTGCCCGGCGTCGCGGACAGGTAGACGGTCTGACCGATGCGCTCGAGGAACTCCTCCCACTTGAGCGGGCGGTTGTCCATGGCCGACGGCAGGCGGAAGCCGTGGTCGACGAGGGTCCGCTTGCGTGAGGCGTCGCCTTCGTACATCGCACCGATCTGGGGCACGGTCACGTGCGACTCGTCGAGGACGAGAAGGAAGTCCTCGGGGAAGTAGTCGAGCAGGCAGTTCGGAGCCGTGCCGGCGGTGCGACCGTCGAGGTGCATCGAGTAGTTCTCGATCCCCGAGCACGACCCCACCTGGCGCATCATCTCGATGTCGTAGGTGGTGCGCATGCGCAGTCGTTGGGCCTCGAGCAGCTTGCCCTGGCTCTCGAACGTCTTGAGCTGCTCCGCGAGCTCGTGCTCGATCCCGGCGATGGCGCGCTCCATGCGCTCCGGTCCGGCGATGTAGTGCGAGGCGGGGAAGACGTACATCTCCTGCTCGTCGCGCACGATCTCGCCGGTGAGCGGGTGCAGCGTGTAGATCTTGTCGACCTCGTCGCCGAAGAACTCGATGCGGACTGCGAGCTCTTCGTACATCGGGATGATCTCGACCGTGTCGCCGCGCACCCGGAACGTCCCACGGGTGAACGCCAGGTCGTTGCGCGTGTACTGCATCTGCACGAACCGCCGCAGCAGGTCGTCGCGGTCGAGCTCGTCACCGACGCGCAGCTGCACCATCTTGTCGACGTACTCCTGCGGTGTCCCGAGACCGTAGATGCAGGACACCGACGCGACCACGATGACGTCACGACGGGTGAGCAGCGAGTTCGTCGCCGAGTGCCGCAACCGCTCGACCTCGTCGTTGATGGACGAGTCCTTCTCGATGTAGGTGTCGGTCTGCGGGACGTACGCCTCGGGCTGGAAGTAGTCGTAGTAGCTCACGAAGTACTCAACCGCGTTGTTGGGCAACAGCTCCCGGAACTCGTTGGCGAGCTGGGCCGCGAGCGTCTTGTTGGGGGCCATGACGAGCGTCGGCCGCTGCACCTGCTCGACGAGCCACGCCGTCGTCGCCGACTTGCCCGTGCCGGTGGCACCGAGCAGGACGACGTTCTGCTGGCCGGCGTTGATCCGCTCGGTCAGGTCCTTGATCGCTGCGGGTTGGTCGCCGGCCGGCTCGAAGTCGGACACGACCTGGAACGGTGCGACGGTGCGCTTCAAGTCTGTGGTGGGACGCATGCGTCCACGGTATGCCGTGCCACTGACAGTCGTGCCCGCCGTGGCACAGGACAGTCGCGTATGCCGGACGGGTACCTCCCTGACACGGAGTCACTTCGTGCGCGACGATGGTCCCGTGACCACGACGCTGCCCTTCCCCCGCACCCCCGACCCGCGCACTGCCCCGACCCTTCGGTGGGGAGTCCTCGGGCCCGGCTACATCGCCCGAGAGAGCGTCACGGCCCTGCGTGCCGAGACCGACCAGGTGATCCAGGCGGTCGCGTCGCGCGACCTGACCAGGGCGCAGGCCTTCGCGGACGAGTTCGGTGCGCACACGGCATACGGGTCCTATGAAGAGCTGGTCAACGACCCCGACGTCGACATCGTCTACATCGCCACCCCTCACTCCGAGCACCATGCCCAGGCGCTGCTCGCGCTCAACGCCGGCAAGCACGTCCTCGTCGAGAAGGCGTTCGCACGCAACGCTGCCGAGGCGCGCGACATCCTCGACACCGCGAAGGCCAAGGGCCTGTTGGCGATGGAGGCCATGTGGACACGTTTCCTGCCCGGCATCGATGTCGTGCGGCAGTGCCTCGAGGACGGCCTGCTCGGTGAGGTCGAGAACGTCTTCGCCGACCACGGCCAGCCGCTCTACCCGGGCGGGCCGCAGCGCCTCTCCGACCCGGCACTGGCCGGCGGCGCGCTCCTCGACCTCGGGATGTATCCCACGTCCTTCGCCAGCTTCGCGCTCGGCGGGATCGACACCGTCACCGCCACGGGCCGCCTCACCGACGAGGGGGTCGACGCGGAGGAGACCATCCTCGTCACCGGCACCCGGGGTGGTCGCGGTCTGCTGCACGCGACCATGACCACGCGGACGCCCACGACGGCGAGCATCAACGGCACCGCAGGGCGACTCGAGCTCGGCGACCCGGACAACCCCTCGAGCAGCTGGTACGCCCCCTCACGGGTCCGGTTCGTGTCACGCGACGCGCAGACCGACATCTCGTGGGAGCCCGAGAGCCGCACCCACGGGCTGCACTTCGAGTTCTGCGAAGCCGCGCGCTGCGTCGACGCCGGCCTCACCGAGAGTCCGCTCCTCCCCGCGGCCGAAACCCTGCGGATCATGGAGGTCCTCGACGCAGTGCGCGCCGATGTTGGGGTCACCTATCCCGGCGAGTGACCCGTCACGCGCTCATGCACGGAGTCGAACCACGGCTCCTTGGCATCGGTGTAGTCGTCGGTCGTGATCATCTGTGCCAGCAGGTCCATCTTGAGAGCCGCGTACTCCTCCCGCGCCTCGGCGTCCGTGCGTAGCCAGTCGCGGAAGTCCAGCGCCCAGCGATAGCCCGGCCCATCGACCTCGCGCACGTGAATGTGAGCGACTCGGCCGGGGTCCGCACTGCCGTGGAACCGCTTGGGCCACTCCGTGCCGTCCTTGCCGTTGTCCCTGGTGCTGTCGGGCACGCGCGGAAAACCGCTGCGCTGCAACGCTTCCACGAACTCCGGTGCATCGGCATCTGACAGGGATCGGACGCCGATCTGGAGGTCGATGACGTCCTTGGCGACGAGCCCAGGAACCGCGGTCGAGCCGATGTGGTCGACGCTGACCGCTCGGTCCCCCAACGCCCGCTGGAGGCGCGCGATGAGGCGTGCTGCCTCGGCCGACCACTCGGCCCTGTGTGAACTGAGCGTCAGTGCGTCCGGGCGACGAGCGCGTATGCCGTGAATCAGGTTCTCGTTGAACGGTTCCAGCCGCTCGGCCCAGAGTCTGCGAACCTCGGCCTCAAGGTGCTCACGCGTCCCGTTGTTGTCGAGCCAGATGTCAGCGGCGGCCATCCGGTCCTCGTCATCGGCCTGGGCGTCGATGCGGGCTTGAGCGTCCTCGGTGGGCATGTCACGGTCGCGCACGAGCCGCGCGAGCCGCTCCTCCTCGGCCACGCCGACGACGACGACCAAGTGGTAGTCAGCGCCCATGTGCTTCTCGACGATGAGCGGCATGTCGTGGACGACAACGGTGTTCGTGGGCACGGCGCTCATGAGCTCGGCGGTGCGCTTCCAGATCGCCGGGTGAGTGATCCCCTCGAGATCGGCCAGCGCGCTCGGGTCGGTGAAGACCACGCGCCCCAGCGCGGGCCGGTCCAGCTCGCCGTCAGCGGTGAGCACAACGTCCCCGAAGCGTTCGCGGATCTCGGTGAGGGCCGGCATACCCGGTTCGACCACTTCGCGGGCCACAACGTCTGCGTCGACAACGACGGCACCCAGCTCCGCCAGGAGCTTCGCGACCGTCGACTTGCCCGACCCGATTCCACCAGTGAGACCCACACGCAACATGGGCACAAGGTACCCGGCGGCGTCGTAGGGTCGCCCCCATGACCTCGGCCCTGGAAGCGGGCCTCCTGGCAATGGGGCTCGTGATCATCGTTCTCGTGTGGTGGATGCGCCGTCTCCGGATCCGGTTGCGCACGAGCACTCGAGAGATCGCCCGGCTGCACGATCTCGCCCTGAGACGGGCCGACCAGGTGTCCGTCCTCAGCCACGAGGTCCGCACACCGCTGGCGCTCATCAAGGGCTCGGCGGACCTCCTCGCCGAGGAGACTCCGGGACCGCTCACCACGACGCAGGCCAAGTTCGTCGACACGATCTCCGGAAGCGCCGAGCACGTCATCGCCCTCGCCGAGGACCTGCTTGCCCACGCCCGCATCGAAGCCGGACTCTTCGAGGTGCACCTGCGCCAGGTCGAGCTGCGGGCCTACCTGCGCACGGTCGTGCGCGAACTGCGTCAGGTGCACCACCACCGCGCCATCGCCCTCGACGCACCGGGTCCTCCCACGCGGGTCTATCTCGATCCGCAACTCATCCACCAGCTGGTGAGCAATCTCGTCGGAAACGCACTGCGGCACGACGACTCCCCCGCGAACGCCGTCGTGGTCCGGGGCCTGACTGCCGATGGCAACGTCATCATCGCCATCAGTGACCAGGGCCGTGGGATGAGCGAGGCCGAACGCTCCCGCCTCTTCGCCCGGTTCTCGAGCAGCGCACCCGTCGGCGAGGGCACGGGCCTCGGCCTCTACATCTCGTCGCACATTGCGGAGCTCCACGGCGGCCGGATCCTCGTGGACACCATCGCCCAACACGGCACGACAATGCTTGTGACCTTCCCGGCGGGAGAGGACAAGGTGGAGACATGACAGAAGCCCCGTGGCGCGCCCTCGTCGTCGAGGACGAGCCCGCGATGCGCGACATCATCACCTTCGCGCTCGAGACCCAGGACTTCACGACCCTGACCGCCGGGTCTGCGGAGGAGGCGTGGACGATCATCAACGAGCAGCAGGTCGATCTCGTCGTCCTCGACGTCATGCTGCCCGGGATGTCCGGCATCGAGCTGTGCAGGCGGGTCACGTCGACCAAGCCGGTGCCGGTCATCCTCCTGACCGCACTGGGCGAGACCTCGCAACGCATCGCCGGCCTCGAGGCCGGGGCCTCCGACTACGTCACCAAGCCCTTCCATCCACGAGAATTGGCTCTGCGGGCGGCCGGGCTGGTACGACGCTCCCCGCTCAGCCGTGGGGCGCTCACGCAAGCAGGCCCGGTCACCCTCGACCTCAGGTCGGCCACGGCCTACGTCACCAGCAAGCGGGTGGACCTGACCTCGCACGAATACCGTTTGCTGGCAGCCCTCGTCACCCATCCCGACGAGGACCTGCCGTTCCGCCAGCTGCTCCTTCTCGGCTGGGGCGACGCCCAACCACTGGGTGGCCGCGAACTCCTCAAGACCGCGGTGTATCGGCTGCGGCTCAAGCTCGAGTCCATCGACCCGGTGGCCAAGGGCTGCATCCAGAGCGTGCGCGGTGTGGGCTATCGCTACGTCCAGCCCCCTGTCGAGACCGATGACTCGGTCACAGGAACGTGACCGACTGACCCTGTTTCGTGACCCGTTCGCGCGCCGGGGCGACCTAGTGTCGGGCCCGCAGCAGGCCGTAAGTGTCACGGTCGGTCATTGACAAAGGAGTCAACCGCCATGCGTCGTACCCGTTCTTCCGCCATCCTCCTCGCGGTTCCCCTTGGGCTCACCACGCTCCTGGCAGCGTGCGCCGTCGAAGAGCCCACCACCTCCACCCCGGGCGCCAGTGGCTCCGGTGGCGGTTCGATCAAGGGCACCGGTGAGGTCGTCGTGGCCTGCACGCCCCAGGAGGAGCAGTGCCAGGCCATGGCCGCCGCCTTCACCAAGGCCTCGGGCATCAAGACCTCGTTCGTCCGGATGAGTTCGGGTGAGGGAGTTGCCCGACTCGATGCCGCCAAGTCCAAGCCCGAGTTCGACGTCCTCTACGGCGGACCGTCCGATGGCCACGTGGCTGCCTTCAACGCGGGACTCATCGAGCCCTACGTCTCCCCCAACGCAGCCGTGATCCCGGACAAGTACAAGGACAAGGACGGCAAGTGGACCGGCACCTATGTCGGCGTCCTCGGCTTCTGCTCCAACAAGGACCAGCTCGCCAAGGCCGGCGTCGCTGCTGCCCCCACGTCGTGGGCGGAGCTGCTCGATCCCAAGCTCAAGAATCAGGTCGCGATGGCGCACCCGTCGACGTCCGGCACGGCATACACGGCTGTGTGGACACAGATGGTCCTCAACGGCATGGACGTCACCAAGACGTTCGGCTACCTCGCCAAGCTGCACAACAACGTCCTCCAGTACTCCAAGAGCGGTTCGGCACCCGGGCAGATGGCCGGGCGCGGCGAGGTCGCCGTCGGCGTGATCTTCAGCCACGACTGCGTGAAGTACCAGAAGGAAGGCTTCGACATGCTCGAGTCGACCTTCCCCAGTGAGGGCACCGGCTACGAGATCGGCGCGGTCTCCGTCGTCAAGGGTGGCCCCAACGCCGAGAACGCGAAGAAGTTCATCGACTGGTCCCTGACCCCGGACCACCAGAACATCGGGCCGACCGTCGGCAGCTTCCAGATCCCGACGAATCCCGACGCCAAGATCACCGATGACATGGTCAAGCTCGACGAGGTCAAGCTCGTCGACTACGACTCCCTCGCCGCCGGTGAGAAGAAGAAGGAACTGACCGCGAAGTTCGACGCCGAGGTCGCGCCCGCTCCCAAGGAGTGACGGCGACCAGACCCATGACCACCACGCTGCTCCCCGCAGCCGCTGACCCGGTCGGGGCGAGCCACCCCTCGCCCCGACCGCGCCGCGGCTCCGGACGCGACCTCACCCTCATCGCGATGGTGACCGTCGTCGTCCTGCTCCTCGCCGTCATCGTCGGGCTCCCCCTCGTGCGGATCCTCACCGTGGCCTTCTCCAGGGAGGGCTGGGAGATCGTCAGCTCGATGCTGACGAACCCAGTCAACCGGCGCATCCTCTGGAACACCGTCCAGCTCGGCGTCATCGTCGCGGTGCTCGGGACCGGGGTCGGCTTCGTCATGGCCTACGCCCAAGTGCGTCTCAAGTTCCGCGGCAAGAAGCTGCTCCACCTCATCTCGCTCATGCCCATCGTGTCGCCGCCGTTTGCGGTGGCCACAGCAGCCATCACACTCTTCGGGCGCAACGGGATCATCAGCAACGGGGTCTTCGGGCTCGACATCAACATCTACGGGCTCAAGGGCCTGGTCTTCGTCCTCACCCTGTCGTTCTTCCCCGTGTCCTACATGAACCTCAAGGGGATGCTCGAGAGCCTCGACCCGAGCCTGGACGAGGCCGCGGCCAACCTGGGTGCCAACAAGCTCAAGATCTTCACCTCCGTCACTTTGCCGATGCTCATCCCGGGGATCGCCGGATCGTTCCTGCTCCTCTTCGTCGAGTCGATCGCCGACCTCGCCAATCCCCTTGTCCTGGGCGGCGACTACACGGTCCTGGCGTCGCGGGCCTACCTCGCTGTGACGGGCGAGTACAACGTTGCCGGCGGAGCGGCATACTCGCTCGTCCTGCTTCTCCCTGCGCTGAGCGTCTTCCTGCTCCAGCGCTACTGGGTGAGTCGCAAGAACGTCGTCAGCGTGACGGGCAAGCCGGCTGGCAGCCCCGAGCTCATCACCGCTCCCGCGCTGCGCATCCCGATTCTCATCGTGGCTGTCTTCGTTGCGAGCCTCGTCGTCCTGATGTACGCCACGGTGATCTTCGGTGGGTTCGTCAAGATCTTCGGCGTGAACAACGACTTCACCCTCGCGCACTACCGGTTCGTCCTCGCCGGGATCGGCTCGGACGCGATGTTCACGACCACCCTGCTCGCGCTCATCGCCACCCCGATCGCCGGGCTGCTGGGCATGCTCATCGCGTGGCTCGTCGTCCGCAAGCTCAAGCGGACGTCCGGGCTCATGGACTTCATCGGCATGCTCGGACTGTCGGTGCCGGGCACGGTCATCGGCATCGGCTACGCGATCGCGTTCAACACGCCAACGATCTTCGGTGGGCGGCAGTGGTTCCCGGCGGTCGCCGGTGGCTCGGCCATCCTCGGTGGGTCGATGGCGATCGTCATGGTCTTTGTCGCACGTTCGCTCCCGTCGGGTCAACGGGCCGGCATCGCCGCCCTGCAACAGATCAACCCGGCCATCGACGAGGCGGCGACAAGCCTCGGCGCGGACAGCCTCACCACCTTCCGGACGGTGACCCTCCCCCTCATCCGCCCGGCGCTGCTCTCGGGCCTGACCTACGCCTTTGCGCGGTCGATGACGACCCTGTCACCGATCGTCTTCATCACCACGCCGCAGACCAAGATCATGACCAGCCAGATCCTGGCCGAGGTCGACGCCGGTCGCTTCGGCAACGCCTTCGCCTACTGCGCCATCCTCATCGTCATCGTGCTGAGCTTCATCGGACTGCTCAACCTCGCGATGCTCCTCCCCTCCATCCGCGGCATCCAACGCCGATGACTGCCACCTCGGAGAATGCCATGACGCAACAGATCGACGAGACCATCGAGTCCGCGCGCGACAGCCTCGCCACGGCCACCCCGGGCCGCGTGTCCCTGCGTTCCCTGCGCAAGGTCTACGGCGACGACAAGAAGGCCGCCCCAGCGGTGCAGGACGTCGACCTCGACATCGAGCCGGGCGAGTTCATCACGCTCCTCGGTCCCTCCGGCTGCGGCAAGACGACGACCTTGCGGATGATCGCCGGATTCGAGACGCCGACCGCCGGCGAGATCCATCTCGACGATGACCTCATCAACAAGGTCGCCCCCAACAAGCGGCCCATGGCGATGGTCTTCCAGTCCTACGCGCTCTTCCCCCACCTCAGTGTCTTCGACAACGTGGCCTACGGGCTCAAGCTCAAGAAGCTGCCGTCGGCCCGGGTCGCCGAGGAGGTCGAGACCGCACTGACCTCGATGAACCTCGGGCCCTACCGGGACCGTGCACCGCACCAGATGTCCGGTGGGCAGCAGCAGCGCGTCGCGCTCGCACGCGCCCTCGTGATGCGCCCCAAGGTGCTCCTCTTCGACGAGCCGCTGTCCAACCTCGACGCCAAGCTCCGCGTGCAGATGCGCGGCGAGATCCGTCGACTGCAGCGACGGCTGGGCATCACGACGGTCTTCGTCACCCACGACCAGGACGAGGCCATGACGATGTCCGACCGGATCGTGGTCATGAATGTCGGCGTCATCGAACAGGTCGACACGCCCCAGGAGATCTACCGACACCCCGCCTCGGTTTTCGTCGCGGACTTCATCGGGCGCGCCAACTTCCTCGACGTGGACGTCCACGGGGTGACCGACTCCGACGCCGACGTGAGCGTGCTCGGTCAGCGGTGGACCGTCCCCAAGCACGCCGCCGTGGGTGTCGACGGCTCGGTCACCCTCATGGTGCGTCCTGAGTCGGTGCGGCTCACCGCCACCGAGGGCCGCGCGGTTGGCGGGTCTGTCGGTCGCGTCCTCTCGTCGATGTTCTATGGCCAGTCGATCGAGTACGACATCGAGACCGAAGCAGGCAACCTCGTTGTCTCCGTGGCCGATCCGCACGCCCACGAGACGTTCTCCCCCGGCGACTTCCTCGATGTCGGTTTCGAGGCAGGCCGTGCCTGGCTCATGCCGGTCGACGGCGACGCCCCGTGACGGACGCCGGGACCAGCACCGACGAGTCCCGCCACCTCCGGTGCGTGGCGGAGGAGGTCGCGGCCCAGAGCGCCGACCACCTGATGCGCGCCTTCCGCCGCCCCATGTCGGTCGAGCACAAGGGCGGACCGTACGACCTCGTCACCGAGCATGACCTTGCGTCCGAAGCCATCATCCGGGAGGGGGTCACCCGTGCCGTCCCCGACAGCGTCGTCCTCGGAGAAGAGGGCGGACTGTCGGGGACGGGACGGGTGACGTGGCACGTCGACCCTATCGACGGCACGGTGAACTTCAGCCACGGGCTGGCGTTCTGGTGCATCTCCATCGCCGCCGTGGTCGACGATGTCGTCGTGGCCGGCGTCATCGCGGCACCCGCTCTCGGTGAGGTGTATGCCGCCGACCTCACCGGGGTGACCGTCAACGGTGTCCCCGCCGGCCCCAGGCGCGTTGAGCGCGAGATCGACAGCCTCGTCATCTCGACCTTCCCGCGCGACCTCGACCTCGAGTCCAACGGTGATGACGCCCTCACGGCGAGTGGACGGATCATCAGGTCCTACGGTGCATCACGCACCCTCGGCAGTGGCGCGCTGGGTCTGGCTCACGTCGCCACGGGTCGCGCCGACGCCACCTTCGACCTCCACACGAACTCCTGGGACGTCGCTGCCGGAGCGTTCATGGTGCGCCTCGGTGGCGGCCGCTACCTGGGGTGTGAGAACGGCGTCGTCGACGAGGAGCCCCGCACGTCCTACCGCCGTCCGGCCTACTGGGCGACGGCCGCCCACCTCGAGCACCCGACCCTGCGCAGCGTCGTCACCGATCTGACGGCGGGTCGTCAGTTGCCAGCCGAGCAGGGAACCCACCAGTGGCGACAGGCCCCCAGCGCGTCGGCGTGATCCTCAGCAACGACTTGTCCTGCGCGCGCATGGCCTCGCGGTGCTCGTCCCAGTCCGGGTGCTCCCCCGAGATGCACCGGAAATAGTCCACGAGCGCGTCGGCTGCCTCCGGCATGTCGATGACTTCGCAGTCACCGTCGACCTGGACCCAGGCGCCGTCGAAGTCGTCCGACAACACGAGGACGCTGACCCGCGGCTCGCGACGGGCGTTGCTCGTCTTGGCCCGTTCCGGGTAGGTCGAGATGACGATGCGGCCCTGCTCATCGACGCCGCCCGTGACGGGTGAGGCCTGCGGACTGCCGTCCCGACGCACGGTCATGAGCACCATGTGGTGCCGGGGCCGGACGAAGTCCAGCAGCCCGTCGAGGTCGGTCGTCGTCTTCGTCGCGATGGTGCGTGCCATGCCGACCACTGTGGCATGCCCGGTCAGCAGCCCGCCTTGGTGTAGCGGCACAACTGCGGCACGACGTGCTCGATGGCCGGCCGCGACCTGTCAATCAGGTACGGGTCGATGGTGTCCTTCAGCTCGGAGCGGGTTGAGAAGTTGGCGAAGGTCACGGCTCGTCCCACCCTGACGAACAGGTCGACACCCGTGGCGAGAAACTTCGGCTCCTCGTAGTTGAGATCCCGGTTCGACTGGGCGACGGCGAGCCCAGATGCCCACGGACCTGAGAGGGGTTGAACCAGCGTCTTGGTCTGCCCTGACGACTCGTCAGGGCACGACAGGGCAGCGGCCCGCACGCTGTCCATGTAGGCGACGGCATCGCCCGCGGAGGGGAAGATCACGATGCCTTCGGACCGGTTGGCTCCGGCGATGTGGGTGTCCCAGATGACCCTCAGCTCCTCGTATCCCTGAGGCTCGGGAATGACGGCGGCCTCGCCCACGCACAATCCGCCCTCGAAGGTCGACTTCACCCATTGAGCGTTGCCCTGATGGAGCAGGGTCACCGGCTTGAGCGTGACGGATCGTGGCGGGGTGTACGACGGCGACGGCGTGGAGCTGGCTCTGGTGGTCGACGTGGACGGCGTGTTCGTCGGCGAGGGAGTTGCCGTCGGCGTCGCCGTCGGTGACTTCGTGCTCGTCACGGTCGGCGTGATCTCGGGTTGGGTCGGCGTGGGCGTCGGTGTGGCGGGCAGGGCCGTCTCGCGTCCCAGCTGGTCGCTGATCACGAACGCCCCTCCGCCGATGACAGCGACGGCAGCCGCAGCCGCGATCCCCGCGACCCACTGCTGGCGACGGCGCCGGAAGCGCCCCTGGTGGACGACCTGCTCGGCAAACCCCGGCCGTGCCGTTGCGGGCTGCACGCTCCTGAGCCGGGCGCGGAGCTCGTCCTCGCTGATCGGGCTCATGACAACCTTCCTTCTCCCACGCGCTGCGTTCCGAGGCGGGCAATCGCTCGGGAGCACGTGGATTTCACTGTTCCGACGGAGATGTCGAGTTCTTCGGCGACCTGGCGTTCGCTGAGGTCGAGGTAGTAGCGCAGGACGACGATCGTGCGTTCGCGATCGGAGAGCCCTGCGAGCTCGTGGACGATCGAGTCCCGGTGGTCGACGGTGGCGTACCCCCGCGAGGCCGCTGCACTCACATGGTCGTCACCGATGTCACCGACAACCGGCTCGAGGTGGCGTCGGCGCCACCTGTCCGTGTTGAGGTTGACGAGGATCCTGCGGGTGTACGAGTACGCGCCCTCGGGTCGCACCTTCCCCCAGTGCAGGTACGTCCGGATGAACGCCTCCTGGAGCAGGTCCTCGGCCGTGGCCCGGTTGCCCGTGAGCAGCACCGCGACCCGCGACAGCCGTGGCTGCGCCCCCTCGACGAACGCCGTGAACTCGACGTCCGCCCTCTCCGATGTCTTCACATCGCCCCCCATCGTGTGGTCCCCGTTGTCCCCTGTCACCCATCCCTACGAGTCAGCGACTCGATGGGTTGAGTGTCTCCGACAGGTGCTTCACAAGCCCGGGGACAGGCCGAAGGCCCGGCTCCCCGCAAGGGGAAACGGGCCTTCGGTGGTGCGTCACGGCATACGCAAGGTATGCCGGTCGGCTCAGTTTCCGGTGAGCTTCTCGCGCAGTGCAGCGAGGGCCTCGTCGGAGGCGAGGGTGCCCTCGTTGGCCGGCGGGGCGGCCGGACGCGAGTCCGAACCCTCGTCGTCCGAGTCGGACGCTGCAGAGGACGAGTCGCTGCTGTAGGACGTGGCGGAGTCGCCACCAGCTGCGGCCTCGGCGTCGGCCTTGGCGGCCTCCTCGACCTGGGTGCGGTGCGACTCCCAGCGCGCGTGCGCCTCGGCGTACTGCTTCTCCCAGACCTCACGCTGCTTCTCGTAGCCCTCGAGCCACTCGTTGGTCTCGGAGTCGAAGCCCTCGGGGTACTTGTAGGCACCCTGCTCGTCGTACTCGGCAGCCATGCCGTAGAGGGTGGGGTCGAACTCGGTGAGTCCGGCGCCGTCCTCGTTGGCCTGCTTGAGCGAGAGCGAGATGCGACGACGCTCGAGGTCGATGTCGATGACCTTGACGAAGATGTCGGCACCGACGGTGACGACCTGCTCCGGCAGCTCCACGTGGCGCTCGGCCAGCTCGGAGATGTGGACGAGGCCTTCGATGCCGTCCTCGACGCGCACGAACGAGCCGAACGGGACGAGCTTGGTGACCTTACCGGGCACGACCTGACCGATGGCGTGCGTGCGAGCGAAGTGCTGCCACGGGTCCTCCTGCGTCGCCTTCAGCGACAGGGAGACACGCTCACGGTCCATGTCGACGTCGAGCACCTCGACGGTGACCTCGTCGCCAACCTCGACGACCTCGGACGGGTGGTCGATGTGCTTCCAGGACAGCTCCGAGACGTGGACGAGACCGTCGACGCCGCCGAGGTCCACGAACGCACCGAAGTTGACGATGGAGGACACGACGCCCGAACGGACCTGGCCCTTCTGGAGCTCCTTGAGGAAGGTCGTACGGACCTCGCTCTGGGTCTGCTCGAGCCACGCACGACGCGACAGGACCACGTTGTTGCGGTTCTTGTCGAGCTCGATGATCTTGGCCTCGATCTCCTTGCCGACGTACGGCTGGAGGTCGCGGACACGACGCATCTCGACGAGGGAGGCGGGGAGGAAGCCGCGCAGGCCGATGTCGAGGATGAGTCCACCCTTGACGACCTCGATGACGGTGCCGGTGACGACGCCGTCCTCTTCCTTGACCTTCTCGATGGTGCCCCAGGCACGCTCGTACTGAGCGCGCTTCTTGGACAGGATGAGGCGGCCTTCCTTGTCCTCCTTCTGGAGAACGAGGGCTTCGACCTCGTCGCCGACCTTGACGACCTCGTTGGGGTCAATGTCGTGCTTGATCGACAACTCACGCGAGGGGATGACACCCTCGGTCTTGTAGCCGATGTCGAGCAGAACCTCGTCGCGGTCAACCTTGACGATGATGCCTTCGACGATGTCGCCGTCGTTGAAGTGCTTGATCGTCGCGTCAATGGCGGCGAGAAGGTCTTCCTCAGAGCCGATGTCGTTGATGGCGATCTGAGGGGCGGTCGTTTCGACCGTGCTGGCAGTCATGTAGTAGGAACTCCGATGTGGACAGATGGATGTGGGTTGGTACTGGTGCCGTTCGACGCGCTCTCGAGCCCTTGCGGGCATGCAAGAACACACACGAATGCTCGCTCACCTTACCGAGGTTGTCTGTGAGCGGTCAAAGCGGGGTATGCCGGTGAGCGACGACGTCGCACGGCGCACCGCTGACACGGGCGAGACCCATTCCGCGAACCGGGCCTGGTGGGACGGCGAGGCGGCCGAGTACTACGCCGAACACGGCTCGTTCCTCGGCGACGACGAGTTCGTCTGGGGTCCCGAGGGGTGGACCGAGGAGATGCTCGATCTGCTCCGCGCGACATCGGGCCAGCGCATCCTCGAGATCGGTGCCGGTGCGGGTCAGTGCGCCCGGTGGTTGATGCGCCACCACGAGGTCGAGGTCGTCGCCAGCGACCTTTCCGCAGGAATGCTCCGCGTGGGACTCGAGGTGAGCGCACGGACCGGAGTCGCTCCCCCGCTCCTGCAGTGCGACGGACTTGCGTTGCCCTTCGGTGACGCATCCTTCGACACGGTCTTCACGGCATACGGTGTCGTGCCGTTCGTCGCCGACAGCGCGGCGGTGATGGCCGAGGTGGCTCGCGTGCTGCGACCCGGCGGACGCTTCGTCTTCTCGACGACCCACCCGATCCGGTGGGCCTTCGCCGACGATCCGACCGAGGCCGGGCTCACGGCTCGGCTCAGCTATTTCGACCGGACGCCGTATGTCGAGTCCGACGGCTCGGGTCGGGCGACCTACGTCGAGCACCATCGCACGATGGGCGACCGCATTCGCGAGATCGTCGCGGGTGGGCTCATCGTCGAGGACGTCGTCGAACCCGAGTGGCCAGAGGACAACACGGCGACCTGGGGCGGATGGTCACCCACCCGCGGGGCGGTCATCCCCGGGACAGCAATCTTCGTCTGTCGCAGACCGTCGAAGGCCTGAGGCTCGACGGCCCGGGCCTCAGGGAGCCGACCAGGGGTGCACTTCGCGGAACCAGGCGATCGTGCGGGCCAGTCCCTCGTCCATGTCGACCTTGGGCTCCCACTTGAGGATCTCGCGGGCGAGCGTCGTGTCGGGCTGGCGCACCGTGGGGTCGTCCACCGGACGATCGATGAGCACGATCTCGGAGGAGGACTCCGTGAGCGAGATGACCTTGCGGGCCAGGTCGAGCATGGAGATCTCGTGCGGGTTGCCGATGTTGATCGGGCCCTGGTGCTCACCGTCGGCCATGCGCAGGATGGCCTCGACGAGGTCGTCGACGTAGCAGATCGACCGCGTCTGGGACCCATCACCTGCGACCGTGACCGGCTCGCCAGCCAGCGACTGACGGATGAAGTTGGGGATCGCTCGACCGTCGTTGGGCCGCATCCGCGGACCGAAGGTGTTGAAGATGCGCACGATGCCGGTGTCGACCTGGTGCGTGTTGCGGTACGCCAGAGTCAGCGCCTCGGCGTATCGCTTGGCCTCGTCGTAGACCCCACGAGGTCCGACCGGGTTGACGTGTCCCCAGTAGGTCTCGGGCTGGGGGTGGACCTTGGGATCTCCGTAGACCTCAGAGGTTGAGGCCAGGATGATCCGGGCGCCCTTGTCCCGGGCCAGCCCCAGAGCGTGGAGGGTCCCGATCGAACCCACCTTGAGCGTCTCGATGGGCAGCTTGAGGTAGTCGATCGGGGACGCCGGGCTGGCGAAGTGGAGCACCAGATCGACCTTCCCGCCCACGTGGACGAAGTCGGTCACGTCGGAGCGGATCAGCTGGAAGCCCGGCTCCTCCATGAGGTGCGCAACGTTCGCCGGGGTGCCCGTGAGGAAGTTGTCGAGGCAGACGACCTCGTCACCGCGGCGGATGAGCGTCTCGCACAGGTGCGAGCCAAGAAAGCCGGCGCCGCCGGTGACGACGACGCGCACGTCAGGATTTGCGCAGGTCGGTGCGGCGGCGCGTGGTGTCCTCTGGAGCGTTGTCACCGAAGACGTCGTCGAGTGAGTTGGCCCCGCCGGCGTTGTCACCGTCGCCACCACGGCCACCCACGACGGCCGGCTGGCCCTGGGCGGTGGCGCGACGGGCGGAGTTCCAGAGGAAGAAGCCCACGACGCCGGACAGGAGACCGAGCAGACCGGCGATCAGCGGGAGCTTGCCGATGAGGCCGAGCTGGGAATCTGCTTCCTTGGACGACTTCACGTTGGCCGCGACAGTCTCGGGGGTGAAGCCGAAGTCGAGGTCGAGGACCGTGGTGCCGTTGTCGAGCTTGCGAATCTGCTTCTCGGTCTGCTTCTGGATCGCGCCGGTGCGCTGGTCGATGTACATCGTCTTGAGCGACGAGTAGGTGCCCTGGATGCCCGACGAGATCTCGGCAGGTTCGTCGGCAACGTCGATGACGAACTTGTAGGTGTTCCAGCCGTCGACCTTCTCCTCACCGTCGAACTTCGCGTCCACCGCGCGGCCGAGGATGCCGTCCCAGAAGGGGTACGTCTTCTTCTCGACGTCGAAGGGGAACTTGTTGACCAGGCCCTCGTGGGGCTGCGCGTCGCCGATGTACTTCTTGTCGTTGACCGCGACCCCGGTCTTGCGGTCGGTCGCGAAGCGGTCCGTCGTCGCGGAGACGAGGCGCTTGTCGGGGTCGGTGTCGTCGACGCAGTCGGGCGCGTCACCGTTGGGGTCCGTGATGAGGCAGGTGAAGGTGTCGAAGACGACGACCTTGCCATCCGACTTCGTGCCGTCGGCCACCGTGTGGCTCAGGGCCTTGACCGGTGCGCCGCCACCCGTGGGGAGCGCCGCAGCCTGGCCGGTGAGACGAGTGTTGGAGTCGGTGTCCAGGGGGGTCTTCTTGACCGCGCCGGGAATGTAGAGCAGGGCCAGCAGGGCTGTCGTGACCAAGAAGCCGGCAAGCCCCATCAGGACCAAACCGATGATTCTGCGCATCTGCGGGACACCTTTGTCTCAGGGAAGCATGGAGCGTGACTGCGGTGACCCTACCAGTCGGTATTGCCGATGTCCGGCGCCTCGCGGACGTGATCCGGATCTCGCCTAGCATGCGGGCATGAGCGCGCGCGAGGTCACGGCTTCCCCCCGGGGTGCCGTGACCTTGATCCCGGCGCTCGACGGGCTCCGTGCCGTGGCCGCCGTCCTCGTGGTCATGACCCACGCGGCCTACCTCACCGGCTTTGGTGTGGGCGGCGGTCTCGTGGGCAGGTTGTGGGCCAGGGGCGACTTCGGAGTCGCGATCTTCTTCGCCCTGTCGGGCTTCCTGCTGCACCGCGGACTGGTCTCGGACGACTCGAGCGGACGCCTCGACATCGGCGGCTATGCGCTGCGCCGTGCGGCCCGCATCCTCCCGGCCTACTGGCTCACTCTGCTGGCTGTGACACTCGTGGCGCGGCCGCCACTTCACGATGTCGCGATCCACGCCGCCGGCCTCCAGATCTACTTCGCGGATGCCTGGATCCCCGCGTTCGGCCAGTCGTGGAGCATCTCGACGGAGCTGGCGTTCTATGCCGCACTGCCTCTCGCGGTCCTTGCTCTGAGGCCGTTGAGGCGGCGTGGCGCAGCACTTCCTCTCGTCGTCCTCTCCATCCTGATCGTCCTGCTCACCCTGACGTCCGGCATCGGGGGCGGCGCCGAGTTCGGCGAGGACGTCCTGTACGAGCGCTGGCTCTACGCACGCGCTCCGCATTTCCTGGTGGGGATGGTCTGCGCCGAGGCTCTCCTGCTGCCGATGCATCCGATCGCGCGTCGGCTGTCGGCGTGGGGGTCGCAGGTGCCCACCTGTCTGGCGGTCGCCGCCTCGGCCTATCTGCTCGCGACCACGCCGATCAATGGCTCGCTCACCCTCGAGCCAGCAACACCTGCTCAGCTCGTCGTACGCAACGCGCTGTCCGCGATCGTTGCGCTCGCACTTCTCGTCCCGCTCACGCATGGTGGACCCTCGGCCTACCGGGCAGCGCTGTCCCAGCCACTCGTGCGTTGGCTGGGCGTGACCAGCTACGGAGTGTTCCTGTGGCACCTTCCGGTGTTCGAAGCCCTGTATGCCGCGACCGGAGTCAAGGTCTTCCAGGGCGGTCTGCTGCCTCTCCTGGCCATCGGTGTGCCGGTCACCGTGTTGCTGGCGGCCATGAGCCACCACTGGGTGGAGGTCCCGGCGTCACGCCTTGCGGGACGCGTGCTGTCCCGCCGTCGCCGCCGCGAGCGCGAAGGCCGCGAGCACGAGCAGCCTGACGGTTCCCTCCACCGCTGACGTCCCGACCGCTCCCGGAGCCAGCCAGGTCTGAATGGCCGCTGCCACGAGGCCGAACCCGAAGACCGCGGCGGGTGCCGTCACCTCAGACCTCGGCAACCATCGGGCGGCGGCGACAGCAACGAGGCCGACGAGCAGGCCGACCGGCCCAGCCAACAGCCCCGCTCCGAGGATGACGCCCAAGGCGGCGATCCGGGGGCGCCCAGCCAGCGAGGGCGTGGCCGCCAGCGAGAGCGTGCGTCTGCGGCGATCGGGCCAGACGGCCGCGACGACCAACATCGCGGCCAGGAGTGCGCCGAACAGGAGTCCCCATCGGTACGAGCCATCGGGGCCGAACTCGATCGTGAGCGCCCCAGACAGGCCAGCCGGAACGACGAACCCCTGCCGGTGGCCGTCCACCACCTGGGGTGTGAGGACGTGTCCGTCGACCCGTGCCTCCCAGCCCGGGTTGGGGTTCTCGGCCATGACCAGGAGCCGTTGGGTGCCGCTCCCGATCTGGGCGTGCAACGCCGTCGGGCTGTCCCGAACGAGCGGCACCGCCGTGGGGGTGGCCGCCGTGGGAGCCGTCTGTGGCCGGATCACCGCCGTGCGGGGCGCCAAGTCGTGCCAGGTGTCGAGAACGACCCGGTGGGTCTCGGCATCGGTGAGTGTGAAGGTGCCGCAGGCCTGCCAGCTGAACTCACCGAGCCCGAAGAGGGCACTGCGGGGGCCTCTGGCCGAGGTCGGTACGGCACGGCCGTCCACGGTGAGGGTTGGGCCGGAGCCGCACTCCCCCGCGAGCTCTTGGCCGGGAGGCGCGAAGTCGCGCCCGGCGATCACGAGGTTCTCGAGCTCAAGGGCTCCGAGGCCCGGACGCCCATTGCCGGGTACGTGGATGAAGGTGAGCGTGATGCGGCGCCCGGTGGTCGGCGGGATGGTGACGACACCATTGGGTTGGAGGCGGCGTGTCACGGCGGTCCCGTCCACGCCAACGATGACGGCCGGAGACTCCTTGAGCGCCCAGTCCCGGCGCGTGTCGAGCCTCAGGATCGTCACGGTCGTGGGTTGGTCGAGATCCAGGGTGATCGACGGGGACTCGTCGCTGGACGACGGGCTCCACGCGGTGTGTGGGTCCGAGTCGATGACGCCCACCGGGAGTCCGACGGGGGCGTATCCACGCAGGCTGCTGGCCGTGACTCTCACGCCCGGGACGGTCATGAGTTCGCTCGGTGGCTTGAGCGGGTTGACCGCCAGGGTTCCGTGGGCGATGCGAGTACCACTCGTCAGTCCCCTGACGTCGCGAACCATCTGCCCCGTGGACTCCGGATCAACGAGTTCGCCGGTGAAGCACACCGGCTCTGAGGCCAGCGACGCGCACCCGTCCCTGCCCGTGAGTCCTGCCGAGAGCACGGCGGTGTCAGCCTTCGCCCCCACCGGCACCGGGGTGGTGACAACCTCGCGCGGGGTGATCCCCGGAAGGCCGACCTCTGCCAGGCCGGTGACGACCCGCGACGGCGGTCCGCCCGTGGTGTCGTGGATCGCAATCCGAACGGAGGTCGTGGGGCCGACCGGCAGGGTCACCGTGGTCACCGCACCGGTGCCCGGAAGGTGCACCTCGGTCGAACCGTGATCCGTGGTCACCAGGATCTCGGTGGCCACCCCCAGGCCCTCGCCGAAGCGCACCCGGTCGGCCAGGGGCTGCAGCGTGATCGAACCGAGGTCGACTGCCGACTCGAGGTCGATGGTGAGCTCCGGGTCCTCGGACCACTGCGCGGCCCAGGCCGTGCGCTCGTCACCGTCGAGGGCCGCGAAGGGTCGATGGGCCGGCTGCAGACCGGCGAAGCCGAAGTCCTGGGCGATGGACGCCGTCGCGCGCACGGAGCGGACACCCTCGGTCGTGATCACCGACCGCCGATCGACCTCCGGCCACGGAAGGTAGTCCGGCGCGTCAGCGGCCTGTGCAGCGTCCAGAGCGTTGGTCAGGTCCTGGCCACGAGGGGCTCCGAACCATCGAGTCCGCGCGCGGAACCCGTCGGTGACGACCTCCTGTGTCGGAGCAATCACCTTGTCGTTCCGGTCGCCGTCGAAGATGACGGGACGGCCACCCACTCCGGACCCGGCCAGTCGCGCAAGGTCCTCGGGTGCACCGCTGGCACCCACCACGTCCGCGCTGTCCCAGAGGGCCAGCTCGGGCGCGACCTCGCCCACGAGGCTGTAGACCTCGACCGGGTGCACGCGCTCACCGGTGGAGTCGACCACTGTCGATCCGAAGCCTCGGGTGAAGGTCACGTCAGAGGTGTTGCGCACCGATGACCGGGCGAGGGCCACGGGGGGCTGTCCACCTTCCTGCGCAGAGAGGTCGTTGCGCACCACGAGGTAGCGCACACCTGCCGAGCGAAGCATCTGCGTCGCTCCACCCAGCGACCGTCCGGTCTGAAGGCGCCGTTCCACCTCGTCAAGGAGGCGAATCGTTCCGGCAGGCGTGAGCGGGACCGCATCTCTGACGGCATACGGGGCAGTCGACAGGCTGCGCAGCGGTTCGTCGATGGTGCGACCCCAGGTGTACTCACCGAAGTTCGCTGCGGGCACGATCAGGGCCCTGCCCCGGCCCTCGGTCTCGAGCCAGCTGCCGAGGTCCTTCCACTGCGATGCCATCTCGGTGAAGGTGCCCCTCGTGGCGATCGCCCCGCTGAAGGCGGGCGCGGCCGCACCGATGATGATGGCGGTCGCTGCGGTCAGTGCCGCTCCCCTCAACCAGTGCCGGCGCGGGCGCCAGGCCATGGCTCGCGTGAGGAGCTGGGCCAGACCGATCGCCAGCGCGAGCCGCACGAGGAGATCCGCCTTGTGAATGTTGCGCAGGGCCACGAGCGGTCCGTCGAGCGCGGCCTGGGCCTGGTCCACCAGGGGCGAGTCGAAAGGCCCCTCGTGAGGGAGGCTCAGGGCGACGACGCCGCAGAGCAGCATCACGAAGAGAAAGCGTCGGTGCGGCGACGGGCGCAGGGTCAACCCTGCGAGCCCCGCAGCCATCACGGCCGTGGTCAACATGATGCTCGTCCGGGAGGTCACGAGCTCATGGCCTGCTGGCCACCACACGCCACCGGACGTGACGAGGTGCCCGAGCCAGTGAGTGGTTCCCCGAAGGACGTCAAGGAGCGTGATCTGCGAGGACACCGCGTTCGCGTTCTCGATCCAGTTCAGGAACGGCGGCGAGTAGCGACCCATGGTGACCAGAGGGACGACCCACCAGCTCGTCGCGGCCGCGACGGCCACCCCCCACACCCACGTGACGGGCTGACGCCACCACCTCGGGCGGGTCAAAAGCCACAGGGCCGCCGGCAGGATGGCGAACGCGGTCGCGGTGGCGTTCACTCCCCCACAGCAGAGGATCGCGAGGCCGCTGAGGGCCGCTCCCCCACGAGGTCCCAGTCGTCCTCGGTCGACGAGGACGAGTGGCAGGAGAACAGCAGGTGCGAGCAACTGAGGCTGTGCCTCGGACGACAGGCCACCGATGGTGCTGACGACACGTGGGGCCAGGACGTACGCGAGCGCCACCAGGACCCGCACGCCCGAACTCTTGACGTCGAGAGCCCGCAGGAGGGCGAGCATGGCGACGAACCCTGCCGTGAGGAGGGTGGTCCACCACAGACGCTGGACGATCCACATCGGCAGGAACTCGGACCCCAACCCGAAGAAGGGGCCCATGGGGAAGAGGTAGCCGAAGGCCTGGTTCTGCAGTCCCCCCCAGGTGACCTGGGGATCCCAGAGGTGCAGCGCCCGCCCGAGGAAGTGCCACGGGTCCACATACAGGTCGTTCTTGGTGTCCTCGGCGATTCGCCCCGGAGTGACCGACCACGCCACCGTCCACACGACGAGCAGGCCCGCCCAGGCAAGGCCGCTGACGCGCGGACCTCTTCTCACGTGCGACGCAGAACCATCATCAGGTTCCACGTGAGGACCTCTCGCAGGCCCGGCACGCTGAGCACGCCATCTGCCCAGTCAGGGTGGTAGCGGGGGGCCGCTTCGATGAGCCAGGCATCGGACTGTCTCCGGGCCCAACGCAGCCCGCCGGACACGGTCGTGGCATGCATCGACTCTCCGAAGACGTTCTTCGGGGGGTGCCCGTGTTTGCGCTCGTAGCGCTTGGCCGCGTAGTTGCCACCGAGCCAGTGCCACGGCGAGGTCTCGTGCCCTCCCCACGGCGAGGCCCATGCCGTGTAGGAGATGAAGACCAGTCCGCCCGGTCGAACGACGCGGAGCATCTCCTCGCCGACGACTCCGGGTTCGAGGACGTGCTCCATGAGGTTGTTGGCCATCACGATGTCCACGCTGCCGTCAGCCACAGGGATCTGCTCGCCTCGACCCACGACCCCGACAGCGGCGGAGCCGACCGGGAAGGACTCGCGCTCCAGGTCCACGGCCACATAGTTGGCGCCGCGAGCCGTGAACTCCCGGCCGAACTGCTCCGAACCGGCACCGATGTCCAGCACCAGGCGGCCGTCAAGGGGCTCGTGCCGAGTGATGAGAGTGATCGTGTCCTGCGCCAGGTCCGTGTAGAAGCGTTCCGGATCCGACTGCTCCACGAGGAAAGAGCGGAAGAGGTCGGCCGACCTCCTTACTGTCCGGTATCTTCGGTTCGGCGTCGGGAGCATCCCTGAATGCTAGTCAAGGCCGACTGGCCCGCCGCACCGACCAACGACAACGTCGTCAGCAGAGGCATTCATGTCACTTCGCATCCTCATGTTCAACTGGCGCGACATGCACCACCCCGAGGCTGGCGGCGCCGAGAAGTACCTCGTCACCGTCGCGGAGGGGCTCGCGGCGCGTGGTCACGAGGTGATCTTCCGCACGTCGGGCTACCCCGGCGCCCTCGAGGACGAGGTGGTCGGCGGTGTGCGTTACGTCCGCAAGGGCGGTCGCTACGGCATCTACCCACGCGCGCTCGCGGCAAACCTCACGCGGCGCTACAACGCCGACGTGGTGATCGACGTCCAGAACGGTGTGCCATACCTCAGTCCGCTGACGCGTCGCGGCCCGGTCATCAATCTCGTCCACCACGTCCACAAGGAGCAGTGGCCCATCGTCTTTGGCCCGCGGCTCTCGCGCGCGGGCTGGTGGCTCGAGTCCAAGCTCGCGCCACACGTGTATCGCCGCACCGACTACATCGCCGTGAGCGACTCGACCCGTCGAGAGCTCGCTGGTCTCGGCATCGATGAAGAACGAGTCCGGGTCATCCACAACGGGACGGACGCGACCGCGTTGGACGGCACCCCCCGCTCCGAGAACCCCTCGATCATCGTTCTCGGTCGCCTCGTTCCCCAGAAGCGCGTCGAGTTCGCGATCGAGACCGTGGCGCGGCTCGTTCACGAGATCCCGAACCTCACGCTCGACATCGTCGGGTCGGGCTGGTGGGAGCCACAGCTCGTGGCCCGCGCCGAAGAGCTCGGCGTCGAGAAGTACGTGACCTTCCACGGCCACGTGTCCGAGGCCGAGAAGCACCACCTGCTGGCACGGGCCTGGGTCCACGCTCTGCCGAGCCTCAAGGAGGGCTGGGGACTCGTCGTCGTCGAGGCCGGTGTCCACGGCACTCCGACGGTCGCCTTCACCGAGGCCGGCGGGCCGACGAACTCGATCGTGGACGGCAAGACCGGGATCCTGGTCGACCACGGGTCGGAGGAGCTCACCCCCGCCATCAGGTCACTGCTCCTGGACGATGACTTGCGCGGGCGCATGAGTGCCGAGGTCGCCACCTGGGTGACGCAGTTCCACTGGGACGAGTCAGTCGACCGCTGGGAACGTGCCCTGCTCGAGGCCGCTGGCCGAAACTGACCCAGCTGACGCAGGATCGCCCGGACCCAAAAGGGTCCGGGCGATCCCGTTCTCCACGGGACACGACGAGACCGGCACCCCAACGGGGTGCCGGTCTCAGGTTTGATCCGGGGCGAAGCCCCCTCGATCAAGGAGCGTCGTAGTTGACGACCTGCTCGCTCTTCGCGGCCGAGTTGGCCGACGGGGTCACAGCGGAGACGCCGCCAATAACGGCGACGAGTGCCAGGACGACGCCAGTGATCGTCGCGCCAATGGCAGAAGCGGAGTTCGTCATGGGCGAAAGATTAGCAGACCCACCGGTAACCTCCGACGCAGTTGGAGCACGACACCCCGTGTGATCACCACGACAGCGGTCAGCAGCGACATGAGCCAGCCGAGCCGGCCCGGTCCACTGCTGCTGGCGCCGTGCTCGCCACCACCGACATCCACGACGAGGAGCGTCGGGTCGTCCACCACGACCACGCCCGAAGACCTCACTGCAGCAACGTCGACGTCGAGTCCGGTCCGTAGCTCGGCAGCGATGTAGCGCACCCCAGCGTCGCGCAAAGCCTGCACCGGCGACGCTCCCGCAGCGATCGCGCGGGAGACGCGGGCGGCCCGCGGGCTCTCGCCATCGACCCTCCCACTGCTCAGGGGCAACGAGTCATCGAACAACACCGTCTGATCGATGATGCGGGGCCCCAGGGTGAGCGACACCCTCCTGTCGTTCCAGTCGTAGCGCCGGTACTGGCTCCAGGGCAGAAGTCCGACCTCGGCGGGGGGAAGGTCGGAGAGCCGAGTGGCGGCCGTGCGATAGCCCTCGGGGACGTCGACCGCCTGCAGCCGGCCCCCCATCCCCCACGCCATCTGGGGTGACAACAACACGACGAGTCCTGTGACCCCCACGGCGGCGGACCCGATGATCGCGCGCGGAAGGACACGAAGCAGGCGCTCGACGACGAGGCCGACCCCGAGGGCAAGAGCGAGCACCCAGATGGCCAAGAGCTTCTGACTGTCCCGGAGGGCACCGCCACCCGGCAGTCCCGTCACCAGCCACGACCACGCGTCACGAGCAAAGGGCGCCGCGCTCAGGCCCACGACAGCCACACCCACGAGGACCGGGGCGGCCAGCGGCCAACGATGACTTCGTCGCACCTCCGCCACGAGGCTGGCGACGGCGACCAGTGAGAGCAGCGCCGCCAGCAGGGCAATGAGGGGGACGGACCTGGCCGTCGGGTGTGAGGCTGTGTTCCAGAAGCCACCACCACTCAGCAGGGAGCCCCACACGCCGAAGGGCGTGTCGGCGCCCGGGCCGAACGCATCAGCACTGGCGCCGGACACTGGCGGCGAGTTGACCAACGAGGGCACCATCCACACTGCCGACACTCCCACGATCGTGGCCACCACGACGGCGAGAGATCGCAGGACCGACCGCGTGCCACGACCCAGGCCGGTCAGCAGCACGGGCACGACCGCGGCCGCCACGATGAGGACGGAGTTCACCCCGCCGACTCCGGCAACGCACACAGCCAGCGTCACGGCATACGCACCGCTTGTGCCCTGGGCTGTCCGCAACGCGGCACGAAGTGCCCACGGAAGCACGGCCAACCCCAGGACGACGACCCACTGCCCGATCACGAGCCGTTCGGAGACGAACGGATTCCAGACCGCGGCGACGGCGCACGCGCACCTGGCCGCCAGTCCCGCGTCAGGAGCGATCTCCTCAAGGAGGGCGACGGCACCCAACGCGAGGCCGACGAGGATCGCCAGCAGGACGAGGGACTGCGTCAGGCCGGCTCCCAGTACCTTGCCCAGGAGCACCATGACCGCGTCACTGGGGACGACGCGAGGGGCAGGAGTGTCCTGCCCGAGGACGAACGGAGTCCACCGGGCATCCGGCGACCACGGCATGTCGTAGGCGATGACCACCCCCGGCCCCAGGGCCGGCCCCAGCACGACGAACGCCTGCACCCACGCGACAGCAGCCGGCAACCAGCGGTGCAGCGTCCCGGACTTCACCTCGCGCGAGTGGCCTTGGCCGCGCCGAGGGCGTAGGCCACAGCCTCGGCGACCCGCAGACCCCCCAGCGCCACCGCGTGGATCGGGTCCCCGGCCAGAGTGGGGAGGCCGCGCGCGTAGGCCTTGACCGTCGCGACTCCCTGGGCGCGGATGGCGCCCGGCTGCGCGTCGTTGTATGCCGGAAGCGACTGTCCGTAGTAGTAGCGCTTGCGCATCACGTCACCGAAGGTCAGACGGCCCTCGTCGTGCAGGATCGTGGCATCGATGTGCGTCATCCTCGCGCCGCTGCGGAGCAGTCTCATGCGAAGGTCAGCGTCCTCCTGCCCGGCAACGGTGAGGACGAACCCACCGTGCTCGGTGAAGAAGTCGCGACGGATGAGCCGAGGCGCCTCGATCATCTCCTCGCCGACGTAGCACTTGCGCTCCAGGGTGCGGCACGCCGTGAGAAAACCTTCGCCGACGGTCTCCTCCGGGATGAACACGGCCGTGCTGCCGGTTCGCTCCGCCGCGAGAACGGCGTCCTCGAGGACGTGAGGTGTGAGGACCATGTCGGCGTCGATCCACAGGATGTAGTCGCCCGTGGCCTTCTCGATGCCGAGGTTGCGTTGAGCGCTGCGCTCTGGGCCTGCCTGCACGGCAATGTCTGCGTACTGCTGCGCGATCTCGAACGTGCGGTCGTCGCTGAAGTTGTCGATGACGACGAGCTCGGTCGCCTCCCAGCTCTGGCCCGCGATGGAGCGCAGGCACCGATCCATCGTCCGTTCGACATTCTTCGTCGGGACGACCACGGACACGACGGGCCGTGTTGCCACGTGGTTCCTCCAAGTTCGCGCGCCACCCCACCCGGATGGTCGGTGACGACTATGCCTCATGGGGCACCGATCCCCGCGACTTTCACATAAGATCTGGCCGGATTGCTACTGAGGAGTAGATGATGCGTTCACAGTTGCCGCGCGGCCTCCCGCTCACGGAGCCGGCAGGCCCGTCGGTCGATCTGGGGAATCGCGCGACGGTGAACGGTGACCGTGCGAGCGTTGCCCCATGACGACGCAGCCCACGACGCGGAGCAGCCGGTCCCGCGTTGCGCCCACGGAGGCGGAGGCGGAGGCGGATTCCGGGGCGGAGTCGCACGTCGTCAAGCTCAAGCACCGACCGGCCCTGGACGGGCTGCGCGGGTATGCCGTGGCGGCGTGCCTGCTCTATCAGACCTTCACCTGGATCCTCACGGGTGCGTGGATCGGCGTGGACATGTTCCTCGTGCTGTCTGGGTTCTTCATCGCCTCGATGCTCCTGCGGGAAGAACGCACGTGGGGAAGCATCGACTACCTGACGTTCCTGTCGAGGCGGGCGCGACGGTTGTTGCCGACCCAGTTCTTCATGCTGGCGGTCGTCGTCGTCCTGGGCTTCTTCTACATCGTTCCGGCGAGGCGGCCCTCGTTGGGAGCGGACGTCGTCGCGTCGGCGTTCCAGTTCGTCAACTGGCGATTCATCTTCTCGGACCAGTCGTACTTCGCCAACCTCTCCATGCCGACGCCGTTGCGACACATGTGGTCGCTCAACGTCCAGGAGCAGTTCTACTTCGTCTTTCCCTTCGTCGTCATGGGCCTGTTTGCCCTGACGCGACGGCGGTCGGTGCATGTCGCCGCCCTCGCGGGTCTGGCCGCACTGTCGATCTGGCGGATGGCCACGGTCTACGTCCCCGGAACGGACCCGAGCCGCGTCTACTACGGGACCGACACCCGAATCTTCGAAGTCATCATCGGGGTCATCGCGGCCTACCTCATCAGCGAACGCAGTTTCGCCATGGGGAGCGGACGCCGCCATCGGGGGTGGCTGGACCGCTGGGACCGTCAGGTGGGGTGGGCGGGCCTGCTGAGCATGGCCATCCTCACCGTGCTCATGTTCACGGTGTCGGAGTACTCCACGTTCGTCTTTCGAGGCGGCCTCGTGGCCGTGTGCCTGCTGACCCTGGTGGCCATCGTCGCCGCGAGCGGACCCACGACCAACGTCCTGCAGCGTGTCCTGTCCTGGCGCCCCCTTCAACGCGTCGGCGTCATGGGGTACTCGCTGTACATCTGGCACTGGCCAGCGCTCGTCTTCTCCCTGGCCGCCTTCACTGCCTTTCCCGTCTGGATGCGACACGTGCTGGCGATGGCCCTGACGGTCCTCGTTGGCGGGTGGGCCTACAAGCACATCGAGGAACCGGCCCACCGGCGCGGTCTGAAGGCACTGGTGCCCGGGCGACCGGTCCTGCGCAAGGTGCTCATCGTGGGCATGTTGCCGGCGCTGCTGCTCGGCGCCTGGGGCCTCACCCGCAGCACGAGGCCCGTGGCATCCTTCGGCGGATCCTCGGACATCACCCTCGAGACACCTCAGTACACGCCCCGGTCTGCGCCCCGGAAGATCGTGATCCTGGGGAACTCGGTGGCCCACAGCGTCGTCGTCGACCGCGGTGACTCGACACCGGATCTGGCAGTCGACATCGTTGCCCGGTTTGGCTGCGATCCGTTCGACAGGGAGCTGGTTCGAGGAGACAGGACCATCCCGCCGACCGAGGAGTGCCGTCAGTACCAGAAGACCTGGCAGTCGAACGTCAAGGCGGACGAGAAGCCCTTTGTCGTCTACTTCCTGCCCATCAACCTGTTGGCCGACTACCGGATCTCCGGTCGAACGATCACACCGGGCAGCGCGGAGTACGACGCACTGGTCAGGAGTGTCCTCGATGAGGTGCTCAAGAAGTCTCGCGACAACGGCGCCACCGGGTTCGCGCTGAACAACCTCGCGTGCCACGAGCGCCCGGACTTCGGCGGAGACTCCAGCATCACGCGCTCCAACGACACCACTGCGGTGCGCCACCTCAACGACGTGGCAGCGCAATGGGCCTCGGCCTCCGGCGTCACGGTGTTCGACACGTACTCCGCACTCTGCCCCGACGACCAAGTGCACGCCACGATCAACGGCACCGGGCTCTACGGCGACACTCTCCACTTCACTCCGACGTCTGCGCCGATCTACTGGCGCTGGCTGGCCCCGCAGATCCGGGCGGCTGCCGAAAAGTGACGTGGCGCCCCTCGTGAACGGGGTCGCGACCATATAGTGATGGCGCATCAGCGCCCCGAGGCGAGACCTCCATGACACAACGAAGGCTCATTTGATGGCTGACCGAGAAGCTCACAGCACCGACCGCCGCGCGGTCCGCATTCCGGGCACGGGGGCCAAGGTGTGCCTGCTCATCGCCGCACTGCTGGTGGTCGCCGGCGCCTACTTCCTGCTCACTCCCCTGATGATCATGACGACCAACGGGACCAGCTGGAACTGTGGAAGCGCGATGAGCCCTCCCACTGACGCCTTCGGGAGCAAGATCTGCGGTCAGCTGAACGGCGCGTACGTCGCGCGCGGCATCGCCTGCTTCGCAGCCGCGGCAGTTACCGGTGTGGGTGGGTTCCTGCTGTTCGGCAGCGTGAAGCGCATCGAGCAGCGGCGCCGGTCGGCCGACGAGCCGAGCGCGTCTGCCTCGAGGGTCTGACCAGGGCGGCTTCCCGCCGTCAGACTCCCTGACTCAACTGTTGGTCATCGGCCGCCCGAGGTCAGCAGCCCGCCGTCAGCAACCGGCGTGGCGACGCCCCGCGGGCGGAGTGGGCCACGGGCCGGTGGGTGCCTTGCCGACGTAGAGGAGGCCGGACGCCACTGGGACCAGGCGACGTGACAGGACCTTGTCCAGCTTGTCGATCGGCGGCGGGAAGAAGGTCGGAACACCCTCTCGCCGGGTGACGACGAAGCCGTAGCGCTCGAGGATCTCCTTGAGCGCCTTGTGGGTGAACACCTTGAGGTGGCCCTGCACCTGGTTCCCCTGACCCAGGACCCGGTGCTTGCGACCGAGCGCGATCTCACTGCTCGTCTCGGTGCCCAGCGGCTGGACTCCGAGAGGCACGAGGATCCGGTTGGCCCAGGAAACCATGTTGGGGGTCGAGATGATGAGGTGGCCACCCGGCTCCAGAACTCGTCGGATCTCCCGCAGGAAGTGGTCCGGGTCCGGGACGTGCTCGATGATCTCCCCCGCCACGACGCAGGCGAAGGACGCGTCCTCGAAGGGCAGGCGCTGAGTCACGTCGCCCCTCGCGTAGGACCATCGCTCACTCACGACGTCGTCGTAGACATCGACTCCGGTGAGACCGGTGAGGCCTGCGTCGGCGAACTGGTCCAGGAGGAAGCCGCGCCCACAGCCGATGTCGAGGAGAGAGCTGGGCGCCAGTTCGCTGGCGAGCTCGATGATTCTGGCAAGCCTGGGGTCAACCCGGGAGATGTAGGTGACGTTGCCCTGGTAGTACTCCTCGAAGCTCACAGTCGGCTCCTCCGCGTCTCGATGATCGGGGGGTCGGAGTCGGGGCCGACCTCGTGCGTGCCTTCATGGTCGAACCCGTCGTGAGCCACCTCGTCCGAACCACCGGGCTCGTCCCCCGGCAGGTCCTCGACGGCATCACCGGACTCGTCATCGTGGTCACGTGGCACGGGTTTGGTGCCGACGTAACCTGCGGCCGCGATCAGCAGGATCGACAGGGCGGCCCCGCCGAACGCCAGGGTCCGCTGCCGCTCAGGCAGCTGTCCACAGGTGCCACGCACGAAGGGGTCCGCCGAGGGCCGGACTGCTGTGCCACAACGGATCAGGCTCCCGTCCGCTCCCTCGGTGCCCACAGGTGAGAACAACGCTGCGACGGAGAGTGCGGCCAGTGGCACGGCGAGGGGAAGGATTGCCGCAACACCACGAAACCAAGCGCGATCCCAGACCAACCGGGCGACCTGTTCGCTGATGAGGAGCAGAACCGCGGCCGACGCGAGGAGGGCAAAAATGGTCAACCGAGTTCCGGCGAGGTCCGACTGGCAGATGAGTTCCGCGAGCTTGCTCTTCACCGGAGACGCCGGTGATCCACAGCCGAACGGCTGCAGGTTCTTGCCGGGCACGTTGATCGGCGTGAACCACACGATCAGGGCGCCTGCGAGCAGGAGCACGCTCGAGGCCCGGAGCAGGCGAATGGGCCATGCGGGACCCGCACTGGTGGCGTTCATCGTTGAGCCCTTTCGCGAGGTTTCAGGTCCAGCAGGACAGCGACGCAGAGCATCCACATCGCCAGGCCGCCCAGTTGGTGCGCAGCCACGTTGTCCTGGAGTCGTTGCGACGGCAGGTTCAGTGCCACGCCTGTGCCGAGGAGCCACACCACAGGGATGGCGACGAAGAGCACCACCGTGGCATTGGCCAGAACCTTGCGGCCGGGCGAGATCCACCGATCCCAGACGAGGAGAAGCACGGCGCCGAGCGCGGCCCAGATGCCGACCGTGAGCCAGACGAGGCAGGCGAGAATGCCGGCGCCGAGGACCCAGCGCCAGCTCAGGCTCGCCAGCAGTGCCTTCACGGCAACGTCTCCTTGACCTCGTCATCACGGGCATCAACTCGGCTTCCAGCACGCGCTGTGACCGTCGGACGCCGAACGCCCACCACCAGGAGCCCCAGGCAGGCGAGCAGCGCGGCCGCGCTGATCAGCCAAGCGGCCAAGGCGGCCCTCGCGGGCCCAAACGTGATGTGAATGACGTCACCCGGCGCGGCATTGACACGCCATCCAGCCGCAAACCCGTCCACCACCAGCGGTTTGCCGAGGTCGCGGCCACCCGCGGCCGCCGTCCACCCGGGGTCGAACGCCTGACCAGAGGACACCAGGCACGGCGAACAGTTGCCGGTGATTCTCAGGTCCATCGAGGCCGACGCATGCTTGAGAACCTCGACGCGCGGTCGCAGGTTCTCCGAAGGGGTTTCCTCGGCCGACGCGAGGCGGAGGTCGTCAATGGCGAAGTCGGCCACCGACCCGACGTCGTGCCGACCCTCCGCGAGCCGCAGCGTGGAGTCACAGGCCCGGAAGGGAACCGGCCGTCCGTCCAGCAGGTCCTGGAGCGAGGCACCGATGTCAGCGCGCAGAGGCTTGCCATCGACGGTGCCGATCACCGCACACCGGTCGGGCAGCTCGGTCGGTGGCGCCACTCGCGGGAGGCCGACGTCCTCGAAGCGAACGAAGCCGTCGCCCGCGCGAGCCGTGAGGAGGATGCGCACCCGTGTGGCATCGACCGCTTCGGGCAGCTGCACGCGTGACGTGCCGGACACCAACGTGGCCTCGAACGGCTCGCCGTCGTTGACGGAGACGAGCGCGCGGGTGACGTGGGCGCCCGTTGCTGCCTGCGTGATGGTGAAGGAGCTCAGCCGTCGCTCCGGGAACTTCAAGGTCAGCCACTCCCCCACGACCGGCTCGTTGGGCACCCAGGCAGTCTCTCGATCCGGTTCGCCACCGACGTCGTCGAAAGCCATGGAGGCTCGTTGGCTGGGGTTGTTGAAGACCCTGGAACTCGAGTCGGCGACGACCGTGCCCTGACCACCGGCCAGCTCGTCGATGCGTGAGTCCAGCACCCCACCCGCGAGACGCACCGTGCCCGATGGGCTGAAGCTGCGCTCCTGGTCGAGGGTGAACTCCCGCTCGAGTCGGTGCTCCTCGGTGCTCAGGCCGTTGGCGTCGCCGACCGAGCGTCGCAGGACCACGTCGACAGGAACATCCGACGGGTCGACGCCAGCGACCTTGGCCGCGTCACCCAGGCGACTCATGAGGGTGTGCGGGAGGACGTCCACCTTGCGCACCGAAACGCCGGGGATGGTGATCTCGGAGAAGCCCACGGCACCCCCACCATCACCCGCGACCCCCGTGACCAGAATCTTCACCGCCGAGACGGTGCCGGCCCCGAGGTCGACCTGGACGGGGAAAGTGTTCCACTCCGTGAACGTCACGTCCTTGACGACCTGGCGGCCCGACACGGTCGCCGTGACGCGTGCCGTCGTGATGCGGTTGACCCCACCCTGCATGGGCGCCAGCGTGATCGGCGAGGCAGGCCTCGGAGTGTTGAACCGGACCAGCACGGAGTTCCCCACACCGGTGCCGAAGTTGCCGAACTGCCATCCGGTGGTGCGGTCGCCGTCGAAAGCCTGGGTGACCTGGCCCGTCGCGTGCGGTCCGAAGAGAAGCCCTCTGCCGGACGTCGTCAGGCGAGCGTTGCCACGAACGATCGCCACGGTCTGCTCGGAGGTCTCGAAGAGGGCCCTCGTGGACGTCGGGTCCTGGGTCGCAGTCAGGAGGGGGCCGCTCCGCACCGGGTCCGTGTTGCTGGCCTCTCGGCGCGAGTTGCTGTCGGTGAGCACGACGCGGCCCTCGTCGCGCAACGCCTCCTGCAGCTGGGTGGAGTCAAGCGCCCCGGCGAGCAGCAGACCCGGCTGACCCTCGAGGAGCCCTGCGGCCTGGAGGTTGGGAAAGGAGGTCCCCGCGCCGTCCACGATCAGGGTCCCGCTGGCAGACCGGGCCGTCGCCGACGTTGTCGGAACTCCCCCGGCGACAGCTCGCACCGTCGCGGCGTTCGATGCGCCGTGCGCCGCGTCCTGCGGGCCGAAACCCGCCGGGGCGGTGAGCCCCGGGTCAGAATCCAGGTTGGATTCAACGCGCTCGCCGATGCTGCCCCCGTCGGTCACGTCGTAGCGGCCGACGACATCACCCACGCCGAGGTATCCGGCCAGGGCCGAGACCGTGCCCTGCGGCAAGGTGCCCTGCTGCAGTCGCGTGTCGACGCCCGACAGCAGGTTGGAGGCGTAGGTACCTCCCGACGGGGATGCGCTGCGGAAGACGAACGGCCGCCGAAACAGGGACGGTCCGATCTCGTCCGGCCCGGAGTAGCCCCACGAGTACGACGGAAGCCCCGTTCCGGGGACCATGAGCACCCGACTGTCCGCGCCCCGTGAGTTGACGAGGTCCGAGGCCTGGGTCCAGTAGCGGGGAACGTTCATGGGGACGGTGTACAGATCGCCCGTCATGGCCGGGAAGACCGATGCCGCGACCACGGCCACAGCGCCCAGCAACGAGAGGCTCTTGGCCCACCACGCCTTGACCCGGGCGGCCACCCCCATGGCACCCAACCCGATGAGGACCGCCATGCCGAGCTCGAGGATCGCTCCGGCCTTGTTGGTCGTCCTGAAGGCGATGAGGCCCGG
Source organism: Janibacter sp. HTCC2649 (assembly GCF_000152705.1). Lineage (GTDB taxonomy): Bacteria > Actinomycetota > Actinomycetes > Actinomycetales > Dermatophilaceae > Knoellia. Next base: position 769,439 of record NZ_CH672413.1, read on the forward strand.
CACGTCCTCGATGGCCACATTGACCAGGCGACCCCACGGGGACTGGTTGAGGTGCGGGAAGGTGCCCACCATGACGAGGGCGCCGGTGAGCACGGAGACAGCACCGAAGAGCCGGGCCGGCGAACGCGTCAGGCGCACGCCGAGTGCGGCCACGACCGGACCACCGAAACTCAGGATGACGATGAGCGGCGCCAACACGTAGGAGACGTGCCCGGGTTCGAACCAGCCGTCGCCGCCGGACCCGTACAGGGTCCACATGCCCAGACCGCGAAGCACCTCGGGGAAGGAGTTCGCCATGTTGATCGCGCCGACACTCTCGGTCACCCCGGCGATCGACTCCCCCACCGCCAGTGCCGAGATGGCCGGCACCAGCCAATAGGCGGACAGGACAACGAAAATGAGGCCGGTGCGCACGACGAGCCAGGCCACGGACCGAAAGCGGTGGCCCTCGACGAGGCACGCGTGCACGACAACAGGCACGAGCACGACCAGCTGGAGGACCGCCACGACCCCGGCGTTGAGTCCACTCATGCCCGTGAGCACGAGAGCAGCCGCAGCCGCCCAACGCCAGGACGGAGCCCTGAAGCCTCGCAGCCAGGACACGACCAGCCACGGAAGCAGTGCGTAGGGCAGCATCGTCGGAGTGGTCGCCCCACCCACCACGACGTAGGGGTTCGCCGCGTAGGCCACGGCAGCCGCGACGGACGCGACCTGCGCACCTCGGCCGTCAGCCGAGTCCCTCATGAGTTCCCGCAGGACCAGACGGGCCCCCCAGGCTGCAATGAGCAGGAGGGCGAAGCGCCACAGCCGCATGATGACCCACGTGGGGATCCCCGCAGCATCGAAGATCGAGAAGAGGGCCGCGACGGGCACGACCCCCACGTTGTAGTTGGGGGCGCCGAGGTTCGGTGTGTCGAGCCAGGATGACGCGAAGCGGGCCGCAGTGCGTGCCGGTGCCAGGAAGATCTCGGGTTTGGTGTCAGGAGTGAAGATCCCGAAGCTGTTCGCGACCAGGACCGCGGCCATCGCCAGGGAGAGGACGGCGAGCACCATCGTCGATCGTGACCAACGACGCGGGATCCCGAGACGCAGTCGGGCCGCTCGACGTGTGGTCTTCACTTCACTCCATGTCTCTCACTTACCAGCGGGTACTAATGTAACCGCCGATGGGACTCGACGATCTGCGCCGCAACTGGAACACGCTGGGTTCCGTGGACCCCCTGTGGGCCATCCTCGCGTACCCGGAACAACACCAGAACCGGTGGGACGAAGAGGAGTTCTTTGCCACAGGTCAGCAGGCCGTCGACGAGGTGATGACCGTCCTCGATCGGCTGGGCCACCGACCGCAACAGCACGGCCGCGCCCTGGACTTCGGCTGCGGAGCCGGGCGTCTGACTCGGGCCCTCGCCGCGCATTTTGACCGGGTCGACGGCGTCGACATCGCGGCCTCGATGATCGAGCTGGCTCGTGAGAAGAACACGGGCCACGAGCGCGTCCAGTTCCACCTCAACGAGGCCGCCGATCTCAGCCTGTTCGACGCAGACACGTTCGACCTCCTGCTCAGCATCATCGTGCTGCAGCACATCCCCAACGAGTTCAAGAAGGCCTACCTCGCCGAGTTCGTGCGAGTGCTCCGCCCCGGCGGAGTCGCGGTCTTCACGGTCCCGAGCCACGCGGACTGGTCACCCACGGGTGTTGCACGTCGCCTTCCCAACCGCATCCAGAACATCTACCGTCGTCGCGCCTACGGCTATGACTCGGTGATGGAGTTCCACACGTTGCGACGCCGCAAGGTCGAGGACGTCATCACCAGCGCGGGTGGACGCATTCTGCATGCCGAGGAGGAGCCGATGGCCGGTCCGCCCTTCACGTCCTACCTCTACGTCGTCGGCAAGGACGCGTGACCCAGCAGCCCTCCCGGGCACGCAGCGGATGGGGGGCAGGCGCAGTGGGCGCCGGCAGCCTCTTGGCCAATGTCTTTGGCTACGCCCTCTTCCTCGTCCTCAACCGTGAACTCGGAGCCGACGAGCTCGGGGCCGTCGCCTCGCTCCTCAACCTCGTCATCATCGCGAGCGTCGCCGCCCTGTCGACCCAGCTCGTCAGTGCGTGGCGCGTGGCCCTGCACCGGCCCGACGCCCGGGCGTCCGCCCTGCGCACCGGTGCCATCGTCGGCCTCATCATCACGGCGGTCGTGGCCCTCCTCACCCCGGCGATCGTCCCGCTGCTGCACCTCGACGGTCCCGTGCCGGTCTTCCTGGTCGCGGCCTCGATCCTGCCGACCTGCATCACAGCTGCGGTCCAGGGCACCCTCCAGGGTGGGGAGCGTTTCGTCACCCTCGGAACCGTGTATGCCGTGGCGTCCGTCGCGCGCGCCACTGGCGGTGCGCTCGCGGCGTGGCTCGGTTGGGGCGTCACGGGGGTCATGGCCCTGACCGCGCTCGCCTCCTGGCTGCTGGCCCTCGGCGTCCTCGTCCTGGTGCGCGGCGACCTCGGTCGGATGATGCACGCCGACGTGCCCACGCAGGTGCGACGTGTCCTCGCCGGCATGGCCGGCACCTCCGCCCTGCTCGTGGCATCGACCATCGACACCCCTGTTGCCCGTCACGTCCTGTCGGGCGGGGACTCCGGCGCGTATGCCGTCCTCAGCCTTTTCGCGAAGGCCGCCTTCTGGGGTCCGGCCTTTCTGGCGACGGTCCTCTACCCCGGGATGTCCCGGGCCAAGGGGTCTCGCCCGCTCTTCCTCGCGCTCGGAGGCACCGCGGCCATCGTTGCGGTCGGCGTCGCCTTCTCAGCCCTGATCTCGGGCCCGCTGGTCCGGATCGTCGGCGGGCCGGCATACACGCATCTCGCAGACCTGGTGCCCGCGTTCACGGCCCTCGGAGGTGCGTGGGCACTCTCCCAGGTCCTCGTCTTCTGGGGTGCGGCCCGTGGGCGGCACGTCGTGGGCTACCTCGTCTGGGGAGCCGTCGGTCTGGCGACCCTGGTTGTCGAGCTCTGGCGCCATGACAGCGTCACGCAGGTCGCGACCACCTTCCTCATCGCCTCCGTGCTGGTGACCGTCATCGGTGTCGCCGTCAGCCTCCCCCGCCGCCCCAGGGACCCCGCCCGCCCCTGATGCCGGTGCCGTCGTCACCGGACCCGAGTTCCATGCCAGGGACGACGGCCGCCCCGATGGCGACTCCAGCGACGAGGGCCAGGAAGACACCGATGAACGGCCGGTTGGGCGACGGGATGAGCTGCCACGTGGCAGCAGTGGTGAGCAGCAGGAGGACGAGCCACACCATGCCCGCGTTCCCGGGCGTGATCCCTGACGTCATGCCCCTGCGCAACGTGATGACCAGCGTGATCGCCATGAAGCCGAAGATCGCGGAGGTGAGGATCATCGACGGGCTGATGCTGTGCTCACCGTGGTAACGCCACAACGACGCAACGAAGCTCACGACCAACGTCAGGGCGCCGATGGCGATGTTGGTGATGCGGGCAATTCTCACGGCTCGCTCCGTCCGTCGAGCGGCATGGGTGTCCAGATCGACCACGCCTGCCGATGACCGCAGGGTACGACCGCCAGCGCCTCCCGGACTCACGAACGCCCATCTTGGCTGGACCCGACCGCCCGGCCCGGCCACGACGGGGTCAGTGAGCCGCGTCGTGCCAGCTGTGGCCCAGACCGACGCTGACGTCGAGCGGGACGTCCATCTCCACGGCCCGACCCATCTCGGCGCGCACGAGCGCCTCGACGTCGTCGCGTTCGCCCTCGGCGACCTCGAGCACGAGTTCGTCGTGGACCTGGAGGAGCATGCGTGACTTCGCGCCGGACTCCCGCAGCGCCGAGTCGACGCCCTTCATGGCGAGCTTGATGATGTCGGCGGCAGAGCCCTGGATGGGGGCGTTGAGCGCCATCCGCTCGGCACCTTCGCGGCGCTGGCGGTTGTCGCTCGTGAGATCGGGCAGGTAGCGACGACGTCCGAGCATGGTCGCGGTGTAGCCGGTCGCACGGGCTTCCCCCACGACCTCGCGCAGGTAGTCACGCACCCCGCCGAAGCGCGCGAAGTACTCGTCCATGAGCCCCTGCGCCTCGCCGGTCGAGATGGTCAGCTGCTTGGACAGCCCGAACGCGGACAGACCGTAGGCGAGGCCATAGCTCATCGCCTTGACCTTGCTGCGCATCTCGGCCGTGACGTCCTCGGGCTCCACGCCGAACACTCGCGCCCCGACGAAGCGGTGGAGGTCCTCGCCGGTGCGGAAGGCCTCGATGAGCCCCTCGTCGCCGGAGAGGTGCGCCATGATTCGCATCTCGATCTGGCTGTAGTCGGCCGACATCAGCGACTCATAGCCCTTGCCGACGACGAACACCTCGCGGATGCGCCGGCCCGCCTCGGTGCGGATCGGCACGTTCTGCAGGTTGGGGTCGGTCGAGCTGAGGCGACCGGTCGCGGCGATGGTCTGGATGTAGGTCGTGTGGATGCGCTGGTCCTCGGCCACGGACTTGATGAGGCCCTCGACCGTGACACGCAGGCGCATGGCGTCGCGGTGACGGAGCATCGCTTCGAGGAACGGGTGCTGGGTCTTGGCGTAGAGATCGGTGAGCGCGTCCGCGTCGGTCGTGTAGCCGGTCTTCGTCCTGCGGGTCTTGGGCAGACCCAGCGTCTCGAAGAGGACGGTCTGCAGCTGCTTGGGCGAGCCGAGGTTGATCTCGTCGCCGCCGATGGCTTCGTAGGCGTCGAGCTGGGCCTCACGCACCTTCGCGTCGAAGTCGGCCTCGAGTGCGCTTAGCGCGTCGGTGTCGACGGCGATGCCGGTGCGCTCCATCGCGCCGAGGATGTCGACGAGCGGCAGCTCGATGTCGCGCAGGAGCTCGGTCCCACCGGTCGCCTCGAGTTGCTCGCTCAGCGGCACCGAGAGGTCGAGCACCGCGCGGGCACGCACCATCGCGTCCTGGCCGACCACCTCTTCGTCCGTGTCGAAGTCGAGCAGGCCCTGACCCCCGGCGTGCTCCTCGGCCTTGAGCTCCCGACCGAGGTGTCGGACGACGAGGTCGGCGAGGTCGAAGCTGCGCTGGTCCGGCTTCACGAGGTACGCGGCGAGTGCGGTGTCCATCGTGACTCCGCGAAGCGGCATACCCCTCGCTTCCAAGGCATGCATGGGCCCCTTGGCGTCGTGCAGGATCTTGGGACGCGCAGCGTCCGCCAGCCAGTCAGCGAGTGCCTTCTCACCGTCCTCGTCAAGCTCCGTGACATCGATGTATGCCGCCGCGTCACCTGCTGTGGCCAGGCCCACCGCCGTGACGTCGCCCGTTCCACGGCCCCACGCGCCCACGACGTGGACGCCGGTCGGCTCGGTCGTCGCGTGCTCGTCGAGCCACGGCTTGACCTCTGCCGAGGAGAGGACGGAGGCGTCGAGGTCGAAGCCACCCTCGGCCTCGTCCGGTGCAGCGTCGAAGGTCTCGAACAGGCGGTCGCGCAGGACGCGGAACTCGAGGCCGTCGAAGACCTTGTGGACCTCTTCGCGGTCCCACGTCGCTCGTTCGAGCTCGGCGATGGTCACGGGCAGCGAGAGGTCACGGACCAGCTGGTTGAGGCGGCGGTTGCGCAGGACGCCGTTGAGGTGCTCGCGCAGGGACTCTCCTGCCTTGCCCTTGATCTCGTCTGCGTGGGCGACAACTCCTTGGAGGTCGCCGTAGAGACCGAGCCACTTGGCGGCGGTCTTGGGTCCGACCCCGGGCACGCCGGGAAGGTTGTCACTGGTCTCGCCGACGAGGGCGGCGAGGTCGCTGTAACGCTCGGGTGCCACGAGGTACTTGTCCTCAACGGCCTTGGGGTCCATCCGCCACACGTCCGAGACGCCACGCACCGGATAGATCAACGAGACGTTGTCGGTGACGAGCTGGAACGCGTCGCGGTCGCCGGTGACGATGACGACCTCCATGCCCTCGGCCTCGGCCATCGTCGTCAGCGTGGCGATGACGTCATCGGCCTCGAACCCGTCGACCTGCACGTGCTTGATCCGCAGTGCGTCGAGCACCTCGCGGACCAGGGCCACCTGGCCCTGGAACTCGCTCGGCGTCGCGGAACGCGTGGCCTTGTAGTCGGCGTACTCCTCGGAGCGGAAGGTCTTGCGTGACACGTCGAACGCCACGGCGACGTGAGTGGGGTTCTCGTCGCGCAGCACGTTGATGAGCATCGACGTGAAGCCGTAGACGCCGTTGGTGTGTTGACCCGTGCTCGTCGAGAAGTTCTCCACCGGGAGGGCGAAGAACGCGCGATAGGCAAGGGAATGACCGTCGAGAACAAGGAGGCGACTCACGCGTGGCAGCCTATGGCCAACCCCCGACACCAGTGAAAGCGACCACGCATGAGCAACGAAGCAGACAACGCAGCGGCCAGCGACACCCCGGACCTCATGCCGTTCGTGGACCAGATGGCGGCCCTCAACCCGACCTCGCTCCTGCACCGCATGGACATCAAGGTCACCGAGGCCACGCTGGAGCGCGTCGTCGCGACGATGCCGGTGGAGGGCAACACCCAGCCCTACGGACTGCTCCACGGTGGGGCGTCAGTCGTCCTCGCGGAGACCCTCGGCTCCATCGGTGCTGCACTCCATGCCGGCAAGGACCGGATCGTCGTCGGCACCGACATCAACGCCACCCATCACCGCGCCGCCCGCAGCGGGCTCGTCACCGGCGTCGCGATGCCCATCTCCGTGGGCAACACGTTGAGCTCGTGGGAGATCGTCGTGAGTGACGAGGACGGCAAGCGAGTCTGCACCTCGCGCCTGACCTGCCTCATCCGCCAGGCACCGCCCGGCGCCTGAATGCCCAGATCACACCAGTCGAGAGGAGAGAACACGCCGAGTGTGCCGACCGGCATACGGCGCGTTCTCTCCTCTCGACTGGTGTGGAGGGGAGTGTCAGCTGGCGCGGGAGGCGATCGAACGCAGCGACCGGCGACGCCGGATGAGCTGGTCGACCGTGGCGTTGACGACGCTGCCCTGCGGGGCGAGTCGACGGCGCAGCTGGGTCGTGCCGACGACCCGGCGCACCAGGACCGACGAGAAGCCCAGCCGCGCGAAGAAGCGGTGCGCCTCACGACTCTGCGTCGGGACGTTGCTGACGACGACCTCGGATCCGGCGCGTTCGGCCAAGGACGTGACCGCCGACAGCAGGGCTCGTGCCACGCCGTGCCGGCGCGAGCCGGGGTCGACGAAGAGGAGCTCGATCGCGATCTCGGGCTCCGGCTGGAGTCCGAACGGGTTCTCGGTGGTGACGACGTAGCCGACCGGGCGTCCGTCGATGCGCGCCACGTGGGCGTAGACGTCGGGGCGCCCGAGTGCGAGCTCGAGTCGTCCGTCGTTCGCGAACCGTGTCGCCACTTCAAGTGGGACGCCAGCATCGATCTTCGATGCCAACCACAGTCCGACGAAGTCTCGCAGCTCGTCCCGTGGGACAGCTGTGACCTCGACCATGCTGCGCGCCACCGGCGCCTCCTCGACCTCACAGCCCCCTGCGCGGTTGACGTCCCGACCTTACGGTGCCGAGCGTCCCGGTGGTAGGTCTTGGGCAATATCGCTTTCAACCACCGTAGAGTCACGGCCGTGGATCCCTCGTTTCCCGGTCTCGGAACCGTCATCAACGTCGCCACCGTCGTCGTCGGTGCGCTGCTCGGTATGGCTGTGGGACACCGCTTCCCGGACCGCACCCGCTCCGTCGTCACGGACTGCCTGGGCCTCACGACGCTGCTCATGGCGGGGCTCTCAGCCGTGAGCGTCACCGACAAGGTGCTCTCCGACGCGACGGGAACCGGCGCACCGGTCCTCATCGTCCTGGGCTCGCTGCTCATCGGTTCCATCGCCGGGTCACTGCTGCGCATCGGCGATCGTCTGGAGTCGCTCGCCGGCATCGTGGAGGCGTGGTTCGCGCGCCGCTCCCCCGCCCTGGCCGACGTCGATGACGTGGAACCCGCGGACGGCACAGCGCACGGGACGACCGCCCGCGAGAAGTTCATCGAGGGGTGGCTCGGCGCATCCCTGCTCTTCTGCGTCGGCCCGCTGACGATCCTCGGGTCACTCTCCGACGGCCTCGGGCGCGGCATCGACCAGCTCCTGCTCAAGTCCGTCCTCGACGGCTTCGCCGCGCTCGCCTTCGCCTCGACGTTCGGCGTGGGCGTGCTGCTGTCGGCGGTGTCGGTCGCCGTTGTTCAGGGTGCCCTGACGGTTGTCGGGGTCCTGCTCGGCTCCGTCCTGCCCGAGCCGCACATCCTGGCGCTCACTGCCACCGGTGGCCTCATGCTCGCGGGCATCGGGATGCGCCTGCTGCGCATCAAGGACGTGCCCGTCGCGGACATGCTGCCCGCGCTCATCGTGGCGCCGCTGCTCACGCAACTCGTGATCACCCTCAGGTGAGAAGCGTGCGTATGCCGGCCGGCCGGCATACGCGATCGTCGCACCGAAGGTGCGTCAGGCCTTTTCCATCCCGGCGACGACGGCGTCCGAGACTTCCTTCATGCCCATCCGACGGTCCATCGCGGTCTTCTGGATCCAGCGGAAGGCCTCGGACTCGGTGATCTTGAGCTTGGCCATGAGCACGCCCTTGGCGCGGTCGACGGACTTGCGGGTCTCGAGGCGCTCGCCCAGGTCGGCGACCTCGGACTCGAGGGTCTTGAGCTCACCCCAACGGGAGAGGGCGATGTCGATGGCGGGGACGACGTCGGTGGCCGTGAACGGCTTGACGATGTAGGCCATGACGCCGGCGTCACGAGCGCGCTCGACGAGTTCGGTCTGGCTGAAGGCGGTGAGCATGACCACGGGGCAGATGCGTTCCTTGCCAATCTGCTCGGCCGCGGTGATGCCGTCCATGACGGGCATCTTCACGTCCATGATGACGAGGTCAGGGCGCAGGGAGGTGGCCATCTCGACCGCCTGCTCCCCATTGCTGGCCTGACCGACGACGTCGTAGCCGGCCTCCCCGAGCATCTCGGCCAGGTCGAGACGGATGATGGCCTCGTCCTCGGCAACGAGGATCCGCTTGGCGGTCGGCGTGCTCTCGGGGGTCCCGGGTGCTTCGGGGGTCGCGGTGCTCACGGGGTCAGCCTAGGCGACAGCGCACGTGGCCCGCGCAGGCAGGAGAGCGGCCAGTCGATACATAACCGTTCGTTATCTCACCCATTGACCCATGTGTGGTATTGCGTACCTGTCGGTGATTCGCTGAAGGCTCCCCCCACCACCACTCGTTCGGAGAACGCCATGAGCACCACCGACCAGCTGCTCCAGAACGCCGAGGCGTACGCCGCCTCATTCGACAAGGGCGACCTGCCGTTGCCCCCGGCCCGCAGGATCGCGATCGTCGCGTGCATGGATGCGCGGCTCAACCCCTACGGACTCCTCGGGTTGACCGAGGGCGACGCCCACATCATCCGCAACGCCGGTGGGGTCATCACCGCCGACGAGATCCGTTCGCTGACCATCAGCCAGCGCCTGCTCGGCACGGAGGAGATCATCCTCATCCACCACACCGACTGCGGAATGCTCACCTTCACCGACGACGACTTCAAGGAGTCCATCCGGGCCGAGGTCGGCATCAAGCCCGAGTGGGCGGCCGAAGCCTTCAGCGATCTCGACACCGACGTCCGGCAGTCGATCGCCCGCATCAAGGACAGCCCGTTCATCCCGAAGAAGGACAGCGTTCGCGGCTTCGTCTACGAGGTCGAGACCGGAGCGCTGCGCGAGGTTCTCTGAACTCCGTTGGTGCCGAGGGCGGGACTTGAACCCGCACGCCCTTTCGAGCAAAGCATTTTGAGTGCTCCGTGTCTGCCATTCCACCACCCCGGCGGGCGTGCGGAACCATCCTAACGGCGGTCGTCGGGGCTGCGTGCGCAGCCCCGACGGCGCTCACTTCTGGGTCGTGCCGGCAACGTCCTCGTATGCCGGTGCCACCCGGTTCTTCGCGTCACCAATGCGGTGCACGCGCAGGGCGTTGGTCGAGCCGGGGATGCCGGGGGGCGAGCCGGCGACGATGACGACGATGTCGCCCTCCTGCGCCTTGCCGCAGCCGAGAAGCTCCTCGTCGACCTGCATGGCGAACTGGTCGGTGTGGCGTGCCTCGGGGGTGATGAAGGTTTCGACGCCCCAGGTGAGGGCCAGCTGCGAGCGGGTCCACTGGAACGGCGTGAAGGCGAGCATGGGGATGCGCGGTCGAACGCGGGCCAGGCGCCGGGCACTGTCACCACTCACCGTGAAGCAGATGAGGAACTTGCACCCCAGGAGCTCGCCGATCTCGGCCGCGGCAGCCGTGACAGCGCCACCCTTGGTGCGCGGCTTGGTGTCGAGGGGCTTGATGCGGCCGAGGCCGTGCTCCTCGGTGTTCTCGATGATGCGGGCCATGGTCGTGACGGCCTCGATCGGGTGCGCGCCGACGCTCGTCTCCCCCGAGAGCATGAGCGCGTCGGCCCCGTCGAGGACGGCGTTGGCCGCGTCGGATGCTTCGGCGCGGGTCGGGCGGCTGTTGGTGATCATCGACTCGAGGACCTGGGTTGCCACGATGACCGGCTTGGCCTGGCGGCGGCCGAGCTCACACGCCCGCTTCTGGACGAGCGGCACGGTCTCGAGCGGCATCTCGACACCGAGGTCGCCACGCGCCACCATCAGCCCGTCGAAGGCTCGGACGATCTCGTCGAGGTTGTCGACGGCCTGGGGCTTCTCGATCTTGGCGATGACGGGGATCCGCACGCCCATCTCGTCCATGATCCGGTGGACCGGCTCGATGTCGGCGGCACTGCGCACGAACGAGAGCGCGATCATGTCGACCCGGATGTCCAGGGCCCAGCGCAGGTCCTCCTCGTCCTTCTCGGACAGGGCCGGGACACTCATTGCCGCGCCGGGCACGTTGATGCCCTTGTTGTTGCTGAGCACCCCGCCCTCGACGACCTCGCAGAGGATGTCGGTGTCGCTGGACTCGATCACGGTGAGCGCGAGCTTGCCGTCGTCGATGAGGATCGAGTCACCGGCAGAGACGTCAGCGGGAAGGCCCGCATAGGTCGTGCCGACCTCGTCCTTGGTGCCCTCGACGTCACGGTTGGTGATGGTGAACCGCGCACCGTTCTCGAGCATGACGGAGCCGTCCTTGAACCGACCCGTCCGGATCTTGGGGCCCTGGAGGTCGGCGAGGATGCCGACCGCGTGACCCAGCTCGTCGCTCGCGCGACGCACATCCATGTAGACCTTGGCGTGGTCCTCGAGATCCCCGTGGGAGAGGTTGAATCGGGCCACGTCCATCCCCGCACGGACCAGCTCACGAAGCTGTGCGGGAGAGGAGGTGGCAGGACCCAGGGTGCAGACGATCTTCGCGCGGCGCATGAGCGTCAGCCTATCTGCGAGAACGGTTGCGCCGTGATGCGGGTCACACAGTGAGAGGGCGGTCCGTCGGGTTGACCGGACGCGGCAGGCGCGACGGCTTTCCCGACAGCCAGGCGTCAACGTGGTGGGCGGCTGCCCGACCCTCGGCGATGGCCCAGACGATGAGCGACTGACCGCGACCGGCGTCGCCAGCCACGAACACACCGGGCACCGTCGACATGTAGTCCGACCCGCGACGCACGTTGGAACGCTCGTCGAGCTCGACACCGAGCTGGGCCACGAGGGTTTCGGTCTGCGGGCCGAGGAAGCCCATGGCGAGCAGCACGAGCTGCGCCGGGATGACCTTCTCGGTGTCCTCGACCGGCTCGAAGCCGTTCTCGCCGCGACGCACCTCGTGCACGCGCAGGCCGCTGACGCGACCCTCGTCGTCGGAGACGACCTCCTGGGTGCTCACGGCATACAGGCGTTCACCGCCCTCCTCGTGCGCCGAAGCGACACGGAAGGTCATGGGGTAGGTCGGCCACGGCTGACCCGGGGCGCGGTCCTCCCCCGGCTGCGGCATGATCTCGAGGCTCGTGACGGACTTCGCGCCCTGACGGTGCGAGGTGCCGATGCAGTCGGCTCCGGTGTCTCCACCACCGATGACGATGACGTCCTTGCCCTCGGCAGTCACCTGACCGTCAACGGTCTCGCCGAGGGACACGCGGTTCGCGGGCGGGAGGAAGTCCATGGCCTGGAGGACACCACTGGCCTCGTGGCGGCCCGGCACTTCGAGGTCACGCGGCACCGTGGCGCCCATGGCGATGACGACCGCGTCGTAGCGGGCACGGAGCTGCTCCCACGTGACATCGGCACCGACATCGACCGAGCTGCGAAAACGGGTGCCCTCGGACTGCATCTGCTGGAGGCGACGGTCGACGACCGACTTCTCCATCTTGAACTCGGGGATGCCGTAGCGGAGCAGACCACCGGGGCGGTCGGCGCGCTCGTAGACCGCGACGGTGTGGCCGGCGCGGGTGAGCTGCTGCGCGGCGGCGAGTCCTGCCGGGCCGGAGCCGACCACGGCGACGGTCTTGCCCGAGAGGCGCTCCGGCGGACGAGGCGTGACTCCCCCGTCGGCGAAGGCCTTCTCGATCGTCGTGACCTCGACCTGCTTGATCGTCACGGCGGGCTGGTTGATGCCCAACACGCACGCGGTCTCGCAGGGCGCGGGGCAGAGACGACCGGTGAACTCGGGGAAGTTGTTGGTCGCGTGGAGCCGCTCGATGGCGTTGCGCCAGTCACCCTTCCAGGCGAGGTCGTTCCACTCGGGGATGAGGTTGCCGAGCGGGCAGCCGCTGTGGCAGAAGGGGATGCCGCAGTCCATGCAGCGTCCGGCCTGCGTCTGCAGCTGGCCGAGCTCCTGCTCCTCGTAGACCTCGCGCCAGTCCTTGATGCGCACCGGCACGGGGCGACGAGCCGGGAGCTCACGCTCGCGGTTCTTGAGAAAGCCTTGGGGGTCAGCCACGGGAAGCCTCCATGATTCGGTCCCAGACCTCGGCGCCTTCGAGGTCGAGGCCCTCGACCTCGGCAGCGGCGCGGACGTCGAGGACTCGCTGGTAGTCGCGGGGAAGGACGAGGGAGAAGCGCTGTCGCGCGGCTTCCCAGTCCTGGAGCAGCTGGGTGGCCACGGCCGACCCGGTGTGGCTGCGATGGCGTTCGAGCAGGTCGCGCACGACCTCGATGTCGCTGTCCCGCAAGGGAGAGACGTCGACGAGGTCACCGTTGACCCGTGCGGCGTCGAGATCGAGGACGTACGCGACGCCACCGGACATACCGGCAGCGACGTTGCGGCCGGTCGATCCGAGGATGAGGACGGTCCCACCGGTCATGTACTCGAGGCCGTGGTCGCCCACGCCCTCCACGACGGCGGTGATGCCGGAGTTGCGCACACAGAAGCGCTCACCGACGCGTCCGCGCAGGAAGATCTCGCCGGAGGTCGCGCCGTAGCCGATGACATTGCCGGCGATGACGTTGTCCTCGGCCGTGAGCGGGGAGCTCGGGTCAGGCGCGACGACGATGCGTCCACCCGACAGGCCCTTGCCGACGTAGTCGTTGGCGTCACCCACGAGACGCAGGGTCACACCCTTGGGGACGAAGGCGCCGAAGCTCTGACCGGCCGACCCCCGCAGGGTGATGTCGATCGTGTCGTCGGGCAGTCCACCGGAGTGGACGCGGGTCACCTCGTGACCGAGCATCGTGCCGACGGTGCGGTTGACGTTGCGCACGGCCACCGTGCCGGTCACGGGGGTGCCGTCGTCGATGGCCTCGCGTGCGATGGCGATGAGCTGGTGGTCCAGGGCCTTCTCGAGCCCGTGGTCCTGGCTGATCGTGTGGCGCTTGGCGGAGCCGTCGGGGCTGTCGACCTCGGCGAGGATGGGCGACAGGTCGAGGCCGGCCGCCTTCCAGTGCGCGACGGCCTTGGTGGTGTCGAGCGCGGTGATCTGCCCGATCGCCTCCTCGATGCTGCGGAAGCCCAGCGACGCGAGGTGTTCGCGAACCTCCTCGGCGATGTACTCGAAGAACGTCTCGACGAACTCCGGCTTGCCGGAGTAGCGCGAACGCAGCTCGGGGTTCTGGGTGGCGATGCCGACGGGGCAGGTGTCGAGGTGACAGACCCGCATGAGGATGCAGCCGCTCACGACGAGGGGCGCGGTCGCGAAACCGAACTCCTCGGCACCGAGCAGCGCTGCGATGACCACGTCACGGCCGGTCTTGATCTGGCCGTCGACCTGCACGACGATGCGGTCGCGCAACCCGTTGAGGACGAGGGTCTGCTGGGTCTCGGCGAGGCCGAGCTCCCAGGGTCCACCCGCGTGCTTGAGCGAGGTGAGCGGCGATGCGCCGGTGCCACCGTCGTGTCCAGAGATGAGCACGACGTCGGCGTGTGCCTTGGAGACGCCAGCCGCGACCGTGCCGACCCCGATCTCGGAGACCAGCTTCACGTGGATGCGGGCCTGGGGGTTGGAGTTCTTGAGATCGTGGATGAGCTGGGCGAGGTCCTCGATCGAGTAGATGTCGTGGTGCGGCGGCGGGCTGATGAGGCCGACGCCGGGCGTGCTGTGACGCGTGCGCGCCACCCACGGATAGACCTTGGGGCCGGGCAGCTGGCCACCCTCGCCGGGCTTGGCTCCCTGCGCCATCTTGATCTGGATGTCGTCGGCGTTCGTGAGGTAGGCCGAGGTCACACCGAAGCGACCGGAGGCCACCTGCTTGATCGCCGAACGACGCTCGGGGTCGAGCAGCCGCTCGAGGTCTTCGCCACCCTCACCCGTGTTGGAGCGACCGCCGAGGCGGTTCATCGCGACGGCGAGCGTCTCGTGAGCCTCTTGGCTGATCGAGCCGTAGCTCATGGCACCGGTGTTGAAGCGCTTGACGATGTCGCTGACCGACTCCACCTCGTCGATCGAGATCGGCTCGCGCTCGGCCCGGCCACCGAGCTCGAAGAGCCCGCGGATCGTCATGAGGCGCTCGGACTGGTCGTCGATGCGCTCGGTGTACTGCTTGAAGATGTCGTAGCGGCGCTCACGCGTGGCGTGCTGCAGCCGGAAGACCGTGTCGGGGTCGAAGAGGTGCGGCTCGCCTTCGCGACGCCACTGGTACTCGCCACCCACGCGCAGCTTGCGGTGCGAGAGGATCACGCCATCAGTCGGGTATGCCGAGTCGTGGCGTGCCGCTGTCTCCGCGGCAATGACGTCGAGACCGATGCCACCGAGCTGCGAGACCGTGCCGGTGAAGTACTCGTCGACGAGTTCCTGGGACAGGCCGAGGGCCTCGAAGACCTGGGCACCGCGGTAGGACGCCACGGTGGAGATGCCCATCTTGGACATGACCTTGAGGATGCCCTTGCCCAGAGCCTTGATGAGGTTCTTGACGGCCTGCTCAGCGGTGACGCCGGTGACGGCGCCCGTGCGGACCATGTCCTCGACGGTCTCCATCGCGAGGTAGGGGTTGATCGCGGCCGCGCCGAAGCCGACCAGCAGCGCCACGTGGTGCACCTCGCGGACGTCACCGGCCTCGACGAGCAGACCGACCATGTTGCGGGTCTTCTCGCGGATGAGGTGGTGGTGCACGGCCGACGTGAGGAGCAGCGACGGGATCGGCGCGTGGTCGCGGTCGGAGTCACGGTCGGAGAGCACGACGAAACGTGCACCACGAGCGATGGCCTCGCTGACCTCGGCAAAGATCTCGTCGAGGCGGCTGCGCAGGGCAGACTCGCCCTCGTCGACCTTGTAGGTGCCGCGGACGACGTGGGTGGCGTAGCCGGGCAGGTCGCCGTCGGCGTTGATGTGGACGATCTTGGCGAGCTCGTCGTTGTCGATCACCGGGAACGGCAGGACGACCTGGCGGGCGTGCACCGGGGTGGCCTCGAGCATGTTGCCCTCGGGTCCGATGACCGTGCCGAGCGAGGTGACGAGCTCCTCGCGGATCGCGTCGAGCGGAGGGTTCGTCACCTGCGCGAAGAGCTGGGTGAAGTAGTCGAAGAGCAGGCGCGGCTTGTCGGACAACACGGCGACAGGCGTGTCGGTGCCCATCGAGCCGAGCGCCTCACCACCGGTGCGAGCCATGGGCGCGAGGAGGATCTTGAGCTCTTCCTCGGTGTAGCCAAAGGTGCGCTGGCGACGGGCCACGGACGCAGCCGTGTGGATGATGTGCTCGCGCTCGGGCAGGTCCTCCAGCGAGAGCAGGCCGGCGTGCAGCCACTCCTCGTAGGGGTTCTCCGCGGCGAGCTCGGACTTGACCTCGTCGTCGCTGACGATGCGGCCAGCGGCCGTGTCGATGAGGAACATGCGACCCGGCTGGAGGCGGCCGCGCTTGACGACCTTCTCGGCAGGGAGGTCGAGGACACCGGCCTCCGAGGCGAGGACGACGAGACCGTCCTCGGTCACCCAGTAGCGGCCGGGGCGAAGTCCGTTGCGGTCAAGGACCGCGCCGATGAGCGTGCCATCGGTGAACGCGACGCAGGCGGGGCCGTCCCACGGCTCCATGAAGGTCGAGTGGAACTCGTAGAAGGCACGGCGGGCCGGGTCCATCTCGGCGTGGTTCTCCCACGCCTCCGGGATCATCATGAGGACGGCGTGCGGCAGCGACCGTCCGCCGAGGTGGATCAGCTCGAGCACCTCGTCGAAGCTCGCCGAGTCCGAGGCGTCAGGCGTACAGATCGGGAAGAGCCGGTCGAGGTCGCCGTGGAACGTGTCGGACACGAGCTGGCTCTCGCGGGCGCGCATCCAGTTGCGGTTGCCCTTGACGGTGTTGATCTCACCGTTGTGCGCCATGAGGCGGTAGGGGTGGGCCAGGGGCCAGCTCGGGAACGTGTTGGTGGAGAAGCGCGAGTGGACCAGGGCCAGCTCGCTCGCGAATCGCTCGTCCGACAGGTCGGGGAAGAACGGCTCGAGCTGACCGGTCGTCAGCATGCCCTTGTAGACGATGGTGCGGGCCGACAGGGACGGGAAGTAGACCTCGACCTCGCGCTCGGCGCGCTTGCGCAGGCAGAAGGCGAGACGGTCGAGCTCGATCCCCGAGACACTGCGATCGGGAGCGGCGACGAAGAGCTGGCGGAAGACCGGCATACAGGCTCGGGCAGCGTCCCCGACGAGCTCGGGGGTGACGGGAACGTCGCGCCACGCGAGGACCTCGAGTCCCTCCTCGGACGCGATCTCGGCGATCCGCTGCTCGGCAGCGGAACGCTCGGACTCGTCCTGGGGCAGGTAGGCCATGCCCGCGGCATACGCCCCTGCAACCGGAAGCTCGATGTCGAGAACGGCCCGGAAGAACGCGTCGGGCAGCTGCGTGAGGATGCCCGCGCCGTCACCGACGAGCGGGTCGGCACCCGTGGCGCCCCGGTGGTCGAGGTTGCGCAGCGCCGTGAGGGCGTGCTCGACGATGTCGTGGCCAGCCGTGCCTCGCATGGTCGCCACCATGGCAACGCCACAAGCGTCGTGCTCGTGGTCGCGCCGGTAGAGACCGGTGTCGGCCGGGTGGGCGGAGAAGCGCGTCGGAGACACGTCGGGTCACCGTCCTCAGGGAGTCGGGGCCGGGCTCGCGAGGACGCGAGGATCCGGGCACAGAAAGGTCATCGGACGCGGACAGCGGTGGCCACGTTTCGACGGATGCTATCCCACGTCCGTCTTGCAATGCGAGCGGACGTATCTCACATCGTGGATGGTTGGGGTGTGGCCGCGGCCTTGGTCCGGGCCCGTCGACCCGTGTGGACCACGATCGCGATGCCGATGAGGAACACGATGATGCTGGTCCAGACGTTGAGGCGCTGCCCCAGGATGAGCTCGGCCTCGTCGGTGCGCATCTTCTCGATGATGATCCGGCCGATCGGATAGCCCGCGATGTAGAGCCCGAAGAGCTGCCCGGGGGCCAGTTTCCGGCGGCGCTCGATGAGCAGCAGGACCACGGCGAGGAGCATGACGAAGATGGCTTCGTAGAGGAAGGTCGGGTGATAGACGCCCTGGATGATGGCGTCACCGTTGGCGTCGGTGACGGCGCGACCGGCCGAGGCGTCCCACTTGTGGATCTCGAGGCCCCAGGGCAGGTCGGTCGGTCCGCCGTAGAGCTCGTTGTTGAACCAGTTGCCCCAGCGGCCGATGCCCTGGGCGACCGCGATGCCGGGTGCGGCTGCGTCGGCGAAGTCGAGATATCTCACACCGACCCGGCGGCAGCCGAACCACGCGCCCAGCGCACCGAGAGCGACAGCCCCCCAGATACCGAGGCCGCCTTCCCAGATCTTGAGCGCATCGATGGGGTGGCCGTCCTTGCCCCAGTAGGGCTCCGGCGTCGTGATGACGTGATAGAGACGCCCGCCGATGATGCCGGACACGACGGCGTATGCCGCGACGTCGAGTGCCTGCCCCGGCTCACCTCCGCGGTCGCGGAGCCGGCGATCCGTGGCCCAGACGGCGACGACGATGCCGAGAAGGATGCACAGGGCGTAGCCGCGGATCGGCAGCGGTCCGAGGTGCAGGACGCCCGCCGTGGGGCTCGGCATGCTGGCTGGGAACATCACTTGGTGGCCGCTTCGACGGCCGCCGTGAGAGCGGCCGCGTCGGACACCTGGTTGAAGTCGACCTTCGCACCTGCGAGCAGGACCGTCGGGGTCCCGGTGATGCCGGCCCTGTTCGATGCGTCCTCGGTCGACTGGACGTACTTGGTGTACTTCTTGTCGTTGACACAGGTCGTCCACGTGTCCAGGGCGCTGCCCGAGATCCCCGCCTTCTCGGCGAAGGCCTTGGTCTGGGCCTGCGTCCAGCCCTCCCCCTCCTGCGCGGGCATGTTGGCGTAGACGTCGTCGTGGAACGGCTGGAACGTGCCGGCGTCAGCAGCACACATCGCGGCGTTGCCCATCGTCAGGGAGTGGGTGGTGCCGGTGTTGCCGTCGATGATCGTCTTGAGGTGGTACACGAGCTTGATCTTGCCCTGCGCGGCGAGGTCGGTGACCGTGCTGCCCATGATCCGCTCGAACTGCGCGCAGGCCGGGCACTGGAAATCCTCGTAGACATCGAGGGTCGGCGCACCCGCGGCAAGGGTGACGTCCTTGTTGGCGACGAAGCCCTCACCCATGGCGCCGGCCGCTGCCGGGACCGCGGTGCTCGTCCCCACCCGGTCCTGCTTCTTCTCCTGGGCAATGACCACTCCCCCGACGACCGCGATGATCGCGACGACGACGACCACGGCGGCGACGATGATCTTGCTGACGCCGGCGCCGTTGTCGTTCTTGCGGGCCGCCTCGATCTTCGCCTGGCGCGCGCTGGCCGGGCCTGTCATCTTTTTCGCCATGGTGCTCGGCTCCTTGGGCAATGCGGTGGTGGGAGGTGAGGGTCAGGTGGGCTGCGCGGCCGAGCCGAACAACACGCGTTCGAGGGAGAAGAGGGACTTCGGGCGCCAGGAGAGCCACACACCGCACGCGAGCAGCCCGAGATCCTCAAGGATGCGCGGCAGGTAGGACGTCTGGTCGGCGCTCACCGTGCCGCCACCGCCGAAGCAGCCGCAGTCGATGGTCAGGCCACGCGCCCAGGCCTGGGCGATGCCGATGATGAACGCCACGAGCAGCAGCGACGTGATGACCGCCGATGCCCGGGTGAAGAGCCCGAGGATGAGCAGCAGCCCGAGGATGATCTCCACGATCGGCAGGGCATAACCGACGTAGGCCGCGAGGTCGTGTGGGAGGACCTGGTAGGCCTGCGTGGCGGTGGCCAGGGCTTCGGGGGTGGTGACCTTGAGGGCACCGGCGACGAGGAAGACTGCGCCGAGGACGAGACGGGCGATCAGCCCGAGGCCGTCCGCGACACGAGTGCTCACCTCGCTCCTTCCCTCACTCCCCTGGCCAGATCAGTCGTCAACTCGCGCAACGCGTCGAGGCGGGCCCCGAGTTCCCCGTCACCGCTGAGAGTTCTGACGAAGGCGGTGCCGACGATGACGCCGTCGGCGTACTGGGCCAGCTCTGCGGCCTGGTCACCGTTGGAGACACCGAGGCCGACGCACACGGGCAGGTCGGTGACGTCCTTCGTCCGGTCGACGAGCTCGCGGGCCGAGGAGCCGACGCTGGTCCTCTCCCCCGTGACCCCCATTGTCGAGGCGGCGTAGACGAAACCTCGGCAGGCGTGGGTGACGCGGGACAGGCGCTCCGGTGTGGAGCTCGGCGCGACGAGGAAGACGCGATCAAGGCCCTCGCGCTCGCTGGCTGCGATCCACTCGTCCGCCTCGTCGGGGATGAGGTCCGGCGTGATGAGACCGGCGCCGCCAGCGGCAGCCAGCTCCGCGGCATACCGATCGACTCCACGACGAAGGATGAGGTTCCAGTAGCTCATGACGAGCGCGGGAGCGCCGGCGGCGCGAACCGCCTGCGTCGCGCGGAACCCGTCGGCGACGTGGCTGCCAACAGCGAGGGCAGTCTCGACGGCGTGCTGGATGACAGGGCCGTCCATGAGCGGATCGGAGTACGGGAGACCGACTTCGACGATGTCGACGCCGCACTCGACCATCGCCACCATGGCGCGGATCGAGCCCTCGACGTCGGGGAAGCCGACCGGAAGATAGCCGATGAGCGCAGCGCGCCCCTCTGCCTTGCACTTCGCGAGGACGTCACTGACGCCAAGATTCGCGCTCACAACTGAGTCCGTCCGTCGCCGGAGGCGCCCGGTTCCTGGGACTCACCCGACGGGACGATCTCGTCCTCGACGACGTCGTCAACGAGACCAAACCACTCGGCTGCCGTGTGCATGTCCTTGTCGCCGCGTCCCGAGAGGTTGACGAGGATCGTGCCTTCCGGCCCGAGCTCTCGCCCGAGGACCATGGCGCCGGCCAGCGCGTGGGCCGACTCGATCGCAGGGATGATGCCCTCGGTGCGGCAGAGCAGCCCGAAGGCCTCCATGGCCTGATCGTCGGTGGCGTAGACGTACTCGGCGCGGCCCGTGTCGCGAAGGAAGGAGTGCTCGGGCCCGACGCTCGGATAGTCGAGACCAGCCGAGATGGAGTGTGACTCGGTCGTCTGACCGTCCTCGTCCTGCATGAGATAGCTCATCGCGCCGTGGAGGACCCCGGGCACCGCGGTGGCGAATCGGGCGGCGTGACGGCCCTCGAGGCCCTCACCACCGGCCTCGACGCCGACGAGCCGGACGCCCTCGTCCTCGATGAAGCGGTGGAAGATGCCCATGGCGTTGGATCCGCCACCGACACACGCCACGACCGCGTCGGGAAGTCGACCGGTGAGCTCGAGCACCTGCTCGCGCGCCTCGACCCCGATGATGCGGTGGAAGTCGCGCACCATCTCGGGGAACGGGTGCGGGCCCGTGACCGTACCGATGAGGTAGTGGGTGTTGTCGACGTTGGTGACCCAGTCACGCAGGGCCTCGTTGATCGCGTCCTTGAGGGTGGCACTGCCGTGCTCGACGGCGACGACCTCGGCGCCGAGCATGCGCATGCGCGCGACGTTGAGCGCCTGGCGCTCGGTGTCGACCTTGCCCATGTAGACCCGGCACTCGAGGCCCATGAGGGCGGCTGCGGTCGCGGTGGCGACGCCGTGCTGGCCGGCGCCGGTCTCGGCGATGACGCGGGTCTTGCCCATGCGCTTGGTGAGCAGCGCCTGGGCGATGACGTTGTTGATCTTGTGCGAGCCGGTGTGGTTGAGGTCCTCGCGCTTGAGGATGACGCGGGCGCCACCGGCGTGTGCGGCGAACCGGGGCACCTCGGTGATGATGCTCGGCCGACCCGTGTAGGTGCGGTGCAGCTGGTCGAGCTCGGCCTGGAACGTCGGGTCCTGCATCGCCGTGAGGCGAGCCTCGTCGAGCTGCTCGAGAGCAGGGATGAGCGCCTCGGGGACGTAGCGTCCGCCGAACTCACCGAACCGTCCGGCGGTCATGCGGGGCTCCCTGCGCCGGCCGCGATGATGTCGCGGACGGCCACCGACGGGTCCACGCCTCGCACGAGCGTCTCGCCGACGAGCACGGCCTGAGCGCCCTGGGCGGCATACATGGCTGCATCCTCTGCGCCACGGATGCCGGACTCGGCCACGGTGACGATCCCCGGAGGGATGAGCGGCACGAGACGCGAGAAGGTGTCGGGGTGGATCTCGAGGGTCTTGAGGTTGCGGGCGTTGACCCCGATGACCCGGGCGCCAGCATCGACGGCACGCTGCGTCTCACCCTCGTCGTGGACCTCGACGAGTGCTGTCATGCCGAGGTCGTGGGCGAGGCTGTGCATGCGGACGAGCTCCTCGTCGGTGAGTGAGGCGACGATGAGCAGGATGATGTCGGCACCATGCGCGCGGGCTTCCCACAGCTGGTAGTCCGTGACCATGAAGTCCTTGCGCAACACCGGGATCGACACGGCGGAGCGCACGGCATCGAGGTCGTCGAGGCTGCCTCCGAAACGGCGCTGCTCGGTGAGCACGCTGATGGCAGTGGCGCCGGCCTCGGCGTAGGTACGAGCGAGGAACGCAGGATCCGGGATGTCGGCGAGGGCACCCTTGCTGGGGCTGGCCCGCTTAACCTCGGCAATGAGCGAGAGGCCGTCGGCGCGCAGCCGCTCCTCGGCGTCAATGGCACCGGGGAGCTCGGAGATCGCTCGCTCGAGATCATCGAGACTGACCCGCTCGGCCCGGACAGCAAGGTCTTCGCGCACACCGGCGACGATGGCGTCGAGCACGGTGGTCATCGGCGCCGGCTCAGGAGAGGTTGGTGTCGCGGCGCGCGATGTCGCCATTGATGCCGTAGCCCGCGAGGGCCAACACCTTGCCCGCGACGAGCCCGACGATCACGAGCACGGCGCCGCCGACGAACAGCGGGACGTTGGGGAAGATCATCGCGATGGCCATGATGGCCGAAGCGACGAGCACGGTGCCCACCATGACCCAGGCCGCCACGCTGTTGCCGTGGTTGTCGTCGTCGTGCTCAGCCATGAATGCCTCCCGAAAAGATGTGAGTTCGCGCGTCATTGTGTCAGGTTCGCGGTGTCTGACCGACATCGGTGGGGTCGTCTCCGGCGGTGAGCTGGTCCCAGTCGCTCTCCGGCGCGCGACCGGGTGCCTCGTAGCGGGACGACAGCCCGGGGGCGACGCGACGCACCCGCGTCAGGCCGGCGAGAGCAAGGCCAGCCACAACGAATCCGAGCAGGGCGACCCAGGGCCAGGCATTGACGCTCGAGTGGGTCTCCAGGGAGCCGGTGCGGCCGGCCGCCGCCGCGGCGATCGGCCCCAGGACCGACCCTGGGTCGAGGAGCACTCGGGCGACGCTCGCGATCCCGGTCACCACGGCCAGGGCGGTGAGGACGAGAGCGACGATGCGGGCCCGCGGCCCGGCAGTGGCCGACGCCACGGCACCGGCGACGACGACGAGAGCCAGGGCGACGACTCCCCCGGCTGCCTGCGCCCCGGTCGCATCCACCGACCTGGCACCGAGGACGACGTCGTCAACGGACCCGGTCAGCCAGGTGCGCGAAGCCACGACGACCACAAGGAACGCGCCAAGGATGACGAGGAGAACGAGAACGCCGCGGCGCCGCAGGGCGTTCACGGCACTCTCCTGAGGGCCGAGGCCGTTGCCACGGCACGCAGCACCGCCGTGGCCTTGGCAATGCACTCCTGGTGTTCGGTGCGCGGGACCGAGTCGGCGACGATGCCCGCACCGGCCTGGACGTGAGCGGTTCCGCCGTCGATGAGGGCGGTGCGGATGGCAATGGCCATGTCGAGGTCTCCGTGGAAGTCGAGGTAGCCGACGACGCCGCCATAGACCCCACGGCGCGAGGGCTCGTAGCCCTCGATGAGCGCCAGCGCCCGCGG
The DNA here is from genome assembly GCF_000152705.1 of Janibacter sp. HTCC2649. Taxonomy (GTDB): domain Bacteria; phylum Actinomycetota; class Actinomycetes; order Actinomycetales; family Dermatophilaceae; genus Knoellia. The sequence goes on from NZ_CH672413.1 coordinate 793,107, forward strand.
CTTGGGCGCGCCCGAGAGCGTGCCGGCCGGGAAGGTCGACACGAGCACGTCATAGGCCCGCACACCGGCACGCAGCTGCCCCACCACGGTGGACTCGAGGTGCATGACGTGGCTGTAGCGGCGCACGTCCATGAACTCGACGACGTCGACCGTGCCCGGCTGGCAGACCCGTCCGAGGTCGTTGCGGCCGAGGTCGACGAGCATGACGTGCTCGGAGCGCTCCTTGGGGTCGGCGAGGAGGTCCTCGGCCAGACGCACGTCATCCTCGGGCGACTTGCCACGAGGCCTCGACCCCGCGATGGGGTGCGTGATCGCCTGCGTCCCCGTCACCTTGACGAGCGCCTCCGGCGAACTACCGACGACGTCGTATGCCGTGCCGTCGGGTCGCGTGAACCGGAACAGGTACATGTAGGGGCTGGGGTTGCCCGCACGCAGGGCGCGGTAGACGTCCAGCGCGTCGGCGGGACACGGCATCGAGAAGCGCTGTGAGAGAACGACCTGGAAGACCTCGCCAGCGCGGATGTCCTCCTTGGCGTTCTCGACGATCTGCTCGTACTCGTCTCGCGTGAGGTTGGTGCTGACCGTCTCCAGCGCCTTGTCGACGACGTCGGTCTCGACGAGCGACACCGTGCTGTCGGCGCTCGCGCCCAGGGCCCGGGTCATCGTGTCGAGCCGGGCGACGGCGTCGGCCCAGGCGTCCTCGACCCGCTCGTCGGTGGCGTCGTAGTTGACGGCGTTGGCGATGAGGAGGACCGAGCCGTCGGTGTGGTCGAGCACGGCGAGGTCGGTGGCGAGCATCATCGCGATCTCGGGGATGTGCAGGACGTCGGGTGTCGTCGACGGGACCTTCTCCCAACGGCGGACGGCGTCGTAGGAAATCATCCCGACCATGCCCCCGGTGAGCGGCGGCAGCCCGGGGATCGGGTCGGTCGCGAGCGCAGCAACGGTGTCCCGCAACGCTTCCGTGGCAAGTCCTGTTGTGGGGACACCGACCGGAGGTTCGCCGATCCAGTGCGCCTCGCCGTCCTTCTCGGTCAGCGTTGCGCGACTGGCGACTCCGACGATCGAGTAGCGCGACCAGACTCCGCCGTGTTCGGCCGACTCGAGGAGGAAGGTGCCCGGGCGGTTCTGGGCAAGCTTGCGATAGAGACCGACCGGCGTCTCGGCGTCGGCCATGAGGCGGCGCACCACGGGGATGACCCGTCGTCCCTCGGCGAGCACCGAGAAGAGGTCGAGCGAGGGCCAGGTGGCGCCAAAACTCAGGTCGGGCGAGGGCTGCGGCTGCTCACTGGGGTTCACTGGCCGACCTCCCCGACGACGACGTCCAGGGCGCCCGCGTCGAAGCACGTGCGATCCCCCGTGTGGCAGGCCGCACCGACCTGTTCGACCCGGACGAGCAGCGCATCGCCGTCGCAATCGAGTGCGACCGACTTGACGTACTGGGCGTGGCCCGAGGTGTCGCCCTTGCGCCAGTACTCCTGCCGGCTGCGCGACCAGAACGTCACGCGACCCTCGCTCAGGGTGCGGCGCACGGCCTCGACGTCCATCCAGCCGAGCATGAGCACCTCACCTGTGTCGTGCTGCTGGATGATCGCGGCAACGAGGCCTGCGTCATCGAAGCTCAGGCGGTTGGAGACAGCGGGGTCGAGGTCGGGCACGTCCGCCATTGTGCCGCGCGGGACTTTTGGCGCGAGGATGGGTCCATGACGGAACCCTCGACCAACATCGCACGCAGGGAGCGTCTCGACCTGTGCGAGACCTTCGAGTCCGTGGGCCCGGACGCACCCACCCTGTGTATGCCGTGGACCACCCGTGACCTTGCGGCGCACCTCGTCATCCGGGAAGGTCGCCCCGACCTCGCCTCGGGCATCTGGCTGCCCTTCATGGCGGAGCGGACCGAGCGCGAGCAGGCCAAGGTTGCCGCGCAGCCGTGGCCCGCCCTCATCGAGGCCGTGCGCTCGGGGCCGCCGAGCTGGCACCCGACCCAGCTCGCCGTCATCGACAACGCCGTCAACCTCGCCGAGATGGTCGTCCACCACGAGGACGTCCTGCGTGGTGACGGCACTCCCGGTCCCCGTCGCGAACCCACGCCCCACCTCGAGGCCGCTGCGTGGGCGTTGCTCTCCCGCATGGGACGGCTCCTCTTCCGCAAGGCGCCCGACGGTGTCGAGTTGCACGCGCCCGGCCGTGGCGCGCTCACCGTCCGCAGTGGCGACGCGACCGTCCACGTGACGGGAGCGCCGCTGGAACTGTTGCTCACGGCATACGGGCGTCGTCAGGTCGCACAGATCGACCTGACGGGTGACGACGAGGCCATCGCGCGCTTCGAGACGGCCCGCTTCGGACTCTGATCAGCGGACGGGGTGGCCGTCGGCGCGCAGTGCGTCCTTGACCTGCCCGATGGTGAGGTCGCCGAAGTGGAAGACGCTCGCCGCGAGCACTGCGTCGGCACCGGCACGCACTGCCGGCGCGAAGTGCTCGACGGCCCCGGCGCCACCGCTGGCGATGACGGGGATCGTCACCTCGCGACGCACCCGCGCGATGAGGTCGAGGTCGAAGCCGGCCTTCGTGCCGTCGGCGTCCATCGAGTTGAGCAGGATCTCGCCGGCGCCGAGCTCGGCTGCGCGCACGCACCATTCGATCGCGTCGAGGCCGGTGCCGGTGCGACCTCCATGGGTCGTCACCTCGACGTCGTCGCTGACCGTGCCGTCGTTGTTGCGACGCCGCCGCACGTCCGCGGAGAGGACGAGGACCTGCGATCCGAAGCGATCCGCGGTCTCGGCGATGAGTTCGGGGCGGGCGATGGCGGCGGTGTTGACGCCCACCTTGTCGGCGCCGCTGCGCAGGAGTCGGTCGACGTCGTCGACGGTGCGCACTCCCCCGCCGACGGTGAGCGGGATGAAGACCTGCTCGGCGGTGCGCCGCACGACGTCATAGGTCGTCGCCCGGTCGCCGCTGCTTGCGGTCACGTCGAGGAAGGTCAGCTCGTCGGCGCCCTGCTCGCCGTAGGAGCGGGCGAGCTCGACGGGATCGCCGGCGTCCCGCAGGTTCTCGAAGTTCACGCCCTTGACGACGCGTCCGGCATCGACGTCGAGGCACGGGATGACACGGATGGCGACGCTCACGTGCGCAGGTTATCCGGCAGGGAATGATGCGGGGTATGCCGTCCGCCTCCGACCTGCCTTCCCGCGTCGCTGCGCGATCGCGCATCGAGGCTCGCATCCGCACCGACCGGCTCTCCGGTCGGCTCGCGTTCATCCTCCAGTGCGGCGTCGGGGCAGCCCTGGCGTGGTGGCTCGCGAAGGACGTCTTCCACCACCCCTTGCCGTTCTTCGCCCCCGTGACGGCGATCATCTCGCTCGGCCTGTCCTACGGACAGCGGGTCCGGCGGGCCGTCGAGGTGATGGTCGGCGTCGCGATCGGCGTCCTCATCGGCGACATCTTCGCCCACCTCTTCGGCAGCGGAGTCCTTCAGCTGCTCATCGTCATCATGCTGGCCATGACCATCGCGTCGCTCTTCGGCGCCGGGCTGCTCATCACCATCCAGGCGGGGGTGCAGGCAGCGATCATCACGACCCTCGTGGCCGCGCCAGGTCAGGCGTTCACGCGCTGGCTCGACGCGGTCATCGGTGGCAGCGTCGCGCTCGCCATCAGCGCCCTCGCCCCGGCGACCGGGCTGCACCGACCACGACAGCAGGCCGCCCGGGTCGTCGAGGAGATCTCCGGAATCCTGACCGAGACCGCCCGGGTCCTCCGAACGCACGACACCGCCCTCGCCACCCGCACCCTCGAGCGGGCACGGGCCTCGGAGTCAATGCTCGTCGAGCTCCAGTCACTGGCCTCCGAAGGCGTCGCGGTGGTGCGGCTCTCCCCCTTCCGCCGGCGCCACCTTCCCGGGGTCCAGGCGATCGCCGACCTGCTCGAGCCACTCGACCGGAGCATCCGCAACCTGCGGGTCCTGGTCCGGCGGGCCGCGGTCGGGACGCGGCGTCACGAAGTGGTCCCACCGGCATACGTCGCCCTCATCGACGACCTCGCGCGGTCGTGCGACGACATCGCCCGCGAGCTGCACGAACGCCACGAGCCCGTGTCGGCACGGCCCGGGCTGCGCCGGCTGGGCGAGCGCAGCGCTGCGATCGACCCGGCCTCCGGCCTGTCCGGAGAGGTGATCCGGGCGCAGGTTCGGTCGATGGTGGTCGACCTGCTCCTCCTCACTGGCGTGCCCCTGGAGGAGACGGGCGGCTATGTGCCTGTTTCTGCTCGGACGAGCGACGGCGCCGACGAGGATGAGTCGACGCCCTCCTAGGGTTGTGGGCGTGGCGATCGAAGCAGTGACCGACGTGGACGACCTCACGACCGAGGTGGAGCGACTCGTCGCCGAACGCGGACCCCGCTGCGGCGCTGTCACCGTCGTCGCGATCGACGGGCCCAGCGGATCCGGCAAGACGACGCTCGCCGCCGACCTCGGGCGAGACCTCGACGCCCTCGTGCTCCACGTCGACGACATGCACCAGGGGTGGACCGGTCTCCTCGCGACCGTGTCGCTGGCCCGTACTTCTCTCGTCGATGCCTGGTCGCGCGGCGAACCCCCCAGCCACCCCGCCTGGGACTGGGAGGACGAGGTGCGCGAGCCCGATCGGGCCGTGCCGCGCGCCGACGTCGTCGTCCTCGAAGGGGTCGGAGCGTTTGCGATCGCTGGCGCGAAGGCGTCGGCGAGCATCTGGGTCGAGGCTCCCCATGACGAGCGCAGGGAGCGCGCGATCGCCCGCGACGGGGACGTGTTCGCCTCGCACTGGGACGTGTGGGCCGACCAGGAACGACAGTTGTATGCCGTGTCCCCCGGTCGCGACGACGCTGACCTTCGCGTGGACACCGGTCTCGCGGAGAAGTCGCCCGTGCCCGCCGATGCGCCCGGTGGCCCGTCGCTCACGCTCGTCATCGTCGGCGTCATCGCCGTCTCGCTGAGCATGCGCACGCTCATGACGTCGCTGCCGCCGTTGTTGCCGCGCATCCGGGACGACCTCGGCCTGAGCTCGGTCTGGCTCGGGGTGCTCACGACGCTGCCCGTGCTCTGCATGGGGCTCCTGGCTCCCGCCGCCGCTCGGCTCGGGCTGCGCATCGGCGTGGCCAGGTGCATCTCGCTCGCCATGGTGGCGGTGGCTGTCGGCAACCTCGTGCGCGGTTTCGGGCACGAGGCCGTGGCGCTCTATCTCGGCACCTTGTGTGCCGGAACCGGCATCGCGCTCGCCGGCACGTTGCTGCCGGGGATGCTCAAGGGCTTCTTCCCTGCCGGGCGCGCCGGACTGGCAACCGGTCTGCAGATGTTCGCGATGATGGGCGGCGCCGCCGTGGCCGCCGCCGTCTCGGTGCCGTTGGCCGGGGCTCTCGGCGACTGGGACCTTTCGCTCGGCTTCTGGGGCATCGTTGCGGCCGTCGGAGTCGTGTTCTGGCTCCCGGTCGACCGAGCAGTGCACCGCGGTGGAGATCACGACCAGCACCCTGCCGACGTCGGTCACCGGTTGCCCTGGCGCAGCACGACTGCCTGGCTGGTCGCTGGCTTCCTCGCGATCCAGTCATGGCAGTTCTACTCGACCCTGGCGTGGCTCTCCCCCACCTATGTCGGCCATGGCTGGGACGCCCGGGATGCCGGGCTGCTGCTCTCTGTCTTCACCGGTGCGCAGTTCGTCTCGGGCCTCGTCGGTCCCGCGATCACCGACCGCGTGGGCGACTGGCGGATCCCGCTCGTGGGCGCCGGGCTGTGTGGACTCGCCGGCCAGACGGGCGTCTGGGCTGCTCCCGAGGCTGCGCCGTGGGTGTGGGCCCTGTTGCTGGGCGCCGCTCAGGGTGCGTCCTTCGCCATCGGTCTGGTCCTGCTCGTCCGGTATGCCGTGTCGCCGGCTGCCGCTGCCCGCTTCACGGCGATGGCGTTCCTCGTCTCCTACACCGTCGCCTCGATGGGGCCGACGACGATGGGCGCGGTGCGAGACCTCACCGGCGGCTACTCCGCGATCTGGTTGGTCCTGGCGCTGCTCATGCTTGCCCAGCTCGCCGCCACCCTGACCCTCAAACCCAGCCGAGCCCCCGTCCGCTGACCCCGCCCCGCCGACTTCGTGCCCCGCACGGACATCATCCGGCGGCTTCGTGCCCCGCACGGACAAGATCTGGCGCCTTCGTGCCCCGCACGGACAACATCTGGCGTCTTCGTGCCCCGCACGGACAAGCGGAGCGCAGCGACGTCTGTCTGTGCGGGGCACGAAGAGGATTGCCGGTGGCACCGCCGCATCTCCATCGGCCCGCCGACCTGCATGGGTCTGAGCCAGAGCCCAGCGTCTTCGTGCTCCGCACGGACAAGCGGAGCGCAGCGACGTCTGTCCGTGCGGAGCACGAAGAGGGTTTCGCACGGACAAGCGGAGCGCAGCGACGTCTGTCCGTGCGGGGAACGAAGAGGGTTTCGATCAGGGGTGGGTGCGGGACTCGGCCACGAGGTCGGCGAGGCGCTGGGCCTCGGAGCGGGCCGAGGCGCCATCGGCGCGCTGGATCGCCATCACCGCAACGGACTCGGTGTCCTTGAGGTGCAGGGTCGCCCACGGGTCGCCCTCGTCGAAGGTCACGTCCGCGACCTCGTCCCACGCGATGTCCCGGCGGCCGACGAGGTTCTGGATCGTGAGCCCCTCGTCGCCCGGCACGGCCCTGACGCTGGCCCAGCGCCACAGCACGCCAGCAATGGCGACGCCGAGAACACCCATCATGAGCCGGTCGGCGATGACCCAGTCGCCCCCCGCGTCCGGACCCGCCACGAGCAGGGCGAGGACGGTGAAGAGCACCACCGACAGGACCCCCATGACGATCGCCATGGTCCGGCCACGACGTGACCGGAACGGCGCCCTCGAGACCTCGTCGGTCACAGGCGGCACGCCGCGATGTCAGTGACGAGGATGGCCCGGGCACCGATCTCCCAGAGCTGGTCCATGACCTGGTTCGTCACGGACCTCGGGACCATGGCGCGCACGGCCTTCCAGTCCGGATTCTGCAGGTTCGAGACCGTGGGCGACTCGAGGCCGGGCGTGATCGCGCAGGCCTCATCGACGAGCGCGGCCGGAACGTCGTAGTCGAGCATCACGTAGTGGCGAGCCGTGACGACACCGAGCATGCGTCGGTGCAGCACCTCGATGCCCGAGTCCTCGTGGCTCCCGTCACGGCGGATCAGCACGGCCTCGCTGCGCAGGATCGGGTCACCGAAGACCTCGAGGCCCTGGCTGCGAAGCGTTGCGCCAGTCTCGACGACATCGGCGATGACATCGGCGACACCCAGGGTGATCGCCGTCTCGACGGCACCGTCGAGGCGCACGACCTGCGCCTGAACACCGTGCTCGGCCAGGTGCTTCTCGACGAGACCCTGGTAGCTCGTGGCCACCCGGCGACCCGCGATGTCAGCGACGGCCGAGACGGTTCCGGGCTTGCCGGCATACCGGAAGGTCGAACCACCGAAGCCGAGCGTCATGACCTCGGTCGCGGCACTGCCCGAGTCGAGCAGCAGGTCGCGACCGGTGATGCCGCAGTCCACGGTGCCGGAGCCGACGTAGACGGCGATGTCGCGCGGGCGGAGATAGAAGAGCTCGACGCCGTTGGCCTCGTCGTTGACGACGAGCTCCTTGGAGTCGCGACGCGTGCGGTAGCCCGCCTCGCGCAGCATTTCGGCGGCGGGGTCAGCAAGGGAACCCTTGTTGGGAACGGCAATGCGCAGCATGAGGGGCTCGTGTCTCAGAGGTGGGTGTAGACGTCGTCGAGGGTCAGACCCTTGGCGACCATGAGGACCTGCAGGTGGTAGAGCAGCTGGGAGATCTCCTCAGCCGCGCGCTCGTCGCTCTCGTGCTCGGCGGCCATCCAGACTTCGGCGGCTTCCTCGACGATCTTCTTGCCGATGGCATGCACGCCCGCGTCCAGCTCCGCGACGGTGCCCGATCCCTCCGGACGGGTCGCGGCCTTGTCGGTGAGCTCGGCGAACAGCGCGTCGAAGGTCTTCACGCGTCAATCGTACGAGGGGCCAGGTCGCGCAAGGTCACGGCGGTGGCCACGGCGGCCTGAGCGGCCTCCGCGCCCTTGTCCTCGCTCGACCCCGGCAGGCCCGCTCGCGCCAGGGCCTGCTCGGCCGTGTCGCAGGTGAGGACACCGAAACCGATGGGGACACCGGTGCGGATGCTCACGTCGGTGAGGCCATGGGTGACTCCGCTGCAGACGTACTCGAAGTGCGGGGTGCCGCCACGGATGACGACCCCGAGCGCAACGAGCGCGTCGTAGTGGGGTGCGAGGCGGGCGCACGCCACTGACAGCTCGACGGTGCCGGGGACGCGGATCACCGGGACATCCGGCAGCCCGGCCTCGGTGAGCGCGTCGACGGCTCCGTTGACGAGTCCGTCCATGACCGCCTTGTGCCAGGACGCGGCGACGATGGCGACCCGCAGTCCGGTCCCGTCGGGGAGGACCTCAGGTGCTCCGGCTTTCATGCGCTTGCCTCCGAGGAGTCGTGGGAGTCGAGCACGAGGTCGTGCCCGAGCCGGTCGCGCTTGGTGCGCAGGTAGCCCGCGTTCGTCGCCACTGGGGCGACCTGGAGGCGCTCGATGGTCGCGACGTCGATGCCGGCTGAGCGGACGGCCGCCACCTTGTCAGGGTTGTTGGTGAGCAGTCGCACCGCGCTCACCCCGAGGTCATGGAGGATCGCGGTCGCGGCTGAGTAGTCGCGGGCGTCGATCGGCAGACCCAGCTCCTCCTGAGCGGTGACGGTGTCAGCACCGGTGTCCTGCACGGCATACGCCGCGATCTTGTCGGCCAGGCCGACACCCCGACCCTCGTGGCCACGCACGTAGACGACCACGCCGCCCTCGCGAGCGACGCGGCACTGGGCCCGACGCAGCTGGGGGCCGCAGTCGCAGCGTGCCGAGCCGAAGACGTCACCGGTGAGGCATTCACTGTGCAAGCGGGTGAGGACCGAGCCGGCTCCGAGGCCCAGCGGGCTGACGAGCGCGAGGTGCTCATCGCCGGTGAGGGTGTCGCGGTAGGCGTGGACCGTGAAGACCCCGTCGGCCGTCGGCAGCGTCGTGGTCGCGTGGCGGACGACCCGGTCGTGACGCTGTCGGTGGGCCACCAGCTGCTCGATCGTGATGACGGGCAGGTCGTGCTCGGCGCCGAGGTCGAGGACGGCGGGAAGACGCATCATCGTGCCGTCGTCGTGGGTGAGCTCGGCGATCGCACCGACCGGCTCGAGTCCGGCGAGTCGGCACAGGTCGACGGCCGCCTCGGTGTGGCCACGACGGGCGAGCACTCCCCCGTCGCGGGCCCGCAGCGGGACGACGTGGCCGGGCCGGATGAAGCTCTCGGCCGTCGCCGTGGTCGACGAGAGGAGGCGCACCGTGTGCGCGCGATCAGCCGCGCTGATGCCGGTCGTCACGCCCTCGGCTGCGTCCACCGTGATCGTGTATGCCGTCCGCAACCGGTCCGCGTTCTCCCTCACCATGAGTGGGAGGTTCAGTCGGTCGGCGACCTCGTCCGGCATGGGGGCGCAGACGTAGCCCGAGGAGTGGCGGATGGTCCAGGCCATCCACTCGTCCGTGAGGGTCTCGGCAGCCAGGATGACGTCGCCTTCGTTCTCACGGTCCTCGTCGTCGGTGACGAGCACCGGACGACCGCCGCGAAGCGCCTCAAGGGCCTCCTCGATCGTCGAGAGCCGGGTCATGAGTTCACCTCGACCAGCTCGCGCTCGGGATCCTTCTCCTCGCGAGAGGCCTTGAGCCACACCGTGAAGCCGTAGAGCACCAGGACTCCATAGACCACGAAGAGAATCGCCGTCGGGTAGTACTGCGAGTGCCACAGCAAGGGCACTCCGACGAGGTCGACAGCGATCCAGGCCAGCCAGAAGTCGTTCCAGCCGCGGGCCATCGCATAGGTCGCGACCATCGAGCCGACGAAGATCCAGGCGTCGCACCAGAAGTACCAGCGCGGCGCGGGCCAGCCGGCCCCGATCACCGAGAACACCCACTGGAAGACCAGCACGCCTGCGACGGCTGCCACGAGGTATGCCGTCCGCTCGCGGACCGTGGCCCAGCGCGGCGTGATCGCAGCGGCGTTCGCGTCACCGCGGGCCTTGCGGTGCTCGTTCCAACGCCACCAGCCGTAGATGCTCGTCAGGATGAAGAAGACCTGCCGTCCGGCCTGACCGAACAGGGGCTGCTGCGCCTGGGCATCGAAGGTGGCACCGATGAACACGGTGAACAGCAGGACGTTGCCAACGATCCCGATGGGCCAGGCCCAGACGCGGCGCCGCAGCCCGCCGATGGCCGAGGCGAAACCGAAGGCGTTGCCCACGATCTCGCGCCAGGTGATGGGGTGGCCGGCGATGGTCAGGTGCGCCTCGTAGAGCCGGGTGAAGATGTTCATGCGGAGATCTCCTTGGAGGTGAGCAGGCGTTCGACGTATTTTGCGAGGACGTCGACCTCGAGATTGACGGTGTCGCCAACGACCCGGTGGCCGAGCGTCGTGAGGGCGAGCGTTGTGGGGATGAGCGAGACGCTGAAGGTGTCGTCGGTGATGGCCGAGACCGTGAGGCTGACGCCGTCGACGGTGATCGAGCCCTTCTCGACGACGTAGCGCGCGAGGTCCGCGGGCAAGGTGAAGGTGACGACCTCCCAGCGATCACCCGGGACGCGTTCGAGGACCACAGCTGTGCCGTCGACGTGCCCCTGGACGATGTGCCCGCCGAAGCGGCTCGAGGCGGCCATGGCGCGCTCGAGGTTGACCGGCGCTCCGGCCACGAGCTCGCCAAGACCGCTGCGGGACAACGTCTCTGCCATGACGTCGACGGTGAACCAGCCCGCGTCGACGTCATGTTCGACCACCGTGAGACAGACGCCGTTGACGGCGATGGACGCGCCGTGGACGGCATCGCTCGTCACGAGCGGGCCGCGCAGGGTGAGGCGTGCGGACTCGTCGCCCAGGTCGATGCGGTCGACCTGACCGAGTTCTTCGACGATGCCGGTGAACATCAGCGGGACTCCTCGAGGATGGTGGTGATGCGGATGTCGTGCCCGATGATTCGGGTGTCGGTGGGCTCCAGGCGGAGCGCGTCGGCGATGGTCGTGATGCCCAGGTCGCTCACGGACTGGCGACCGCGGCCGAGCAGAACGGGCGCGATGTACGCGACGATCTCGTCGACGAGTCCGTCGGCCATGAAGGCGGCTGCCACGGTGGGCCCGCCCTCGAGCCAGACGTGGTGGATCTCGCGCTCTGCGAGGTAGGCAACGACCTCACGCGGCTGGCGGGTGCGCAGGTGCACCGTCTGCGCCGAGTCGTCGAAGACGCGCGCGTCCGGAGCAAGGTCGCGCAGCCCCATGATCACGCGCAGCGGTTGGTGGTCGTGCAGGGTGCCGTCGGCTCGGCGTGCCGTGAGCCGGGGGTCGTCGGTGAGGGCCGTGCCGGTGCCCACGATGATGGCCCCGCAACGCGCGCGCTGCTCGTGGACGTCCTGCCGCGACTCGGGCCCGGTGATCCACTGGCTCGTCCCGTCGGCCGCCGCGCTGCGGCCGTCGAGGGTCGCCGCGAGCTTCCAGGTCACCCAGGGGCGACCCGTCCGGATGCGATGCAACCAGCTGCGGTTGAGCGCCGTCGCCTCGGCCTCGAGCAGGCCGCCCTCGGTCGCGACACCCCGCTCAGCCAGCCACGCGGCACCGCCGGCGGCGGACGCGTTCGGGTCGCTCACGGCATACACGACGCGTGAAACTCCCGCGGCAGCCAAGGCGTGCGAACACGGTTCGGTTCGTCCGGTGTGGTTGCAGGGCTCAAGCGTGACGTATGCCGTGCAGCCCTTCGCGCGCTCGCCTGCGGCTGCGAGGGCGGCGGCTTCCGCGTGGGGCGTGCCCGCACCCTGGTGCCACCCCTCGGCGACGAGCGCGCCGTCGGGGTCGACAAGGACACAGCCGACGCGCGGGTTGGCGTCGGACTCGGGTCCGAACGCCCCCACGACCAGGGCGCGCAGCATCCACTGCTCGTCGGTCGTGCTGTGCTCCTGCATTCGTCCTGCCCTCGTGCTCGAGACCTGGTGGTCGAGCTCCGGGGGACGTGCAGCGGGTGCCGTCGACGCATGACGCCGGACGGCGCGACCCCGAAAGGTCCCGCTGTCGCGTGCTGCCTACCATCCGGACTTTAACCGTCGGTCTGGGAGTTCCACCCAGTCAACCGACCGCTGGCTGCGGTCGGGTCGCGGACTGTCACCGCCGGTTCGGAATTGCACCGACCCCGGAGCACGTCAGAACCCAGTATGCCGCAGCCGACCCCCGACTCCGCAGTTCTGTCCACCGTGACATCGCCCACCGTCGGACTGGGCGTCAGGGGAAGGTGACTCCGAAGACATCGAGCAGCCCCGGGGCGGCGTCGAGGTCGAGGCGCGCGCCCTTGAGTCGGTTGTCCCGTGGATCGAGGGCGAGCCCACGGGTGCCCCGCAGGTCGGTGTCGCGCAGGTCGGTGTTGGAGAAACGGGCCCCCGACAGCTCCGAGCCACCGAAGTCGACACGACGCAGGTCGGCATCGGTGAAGTCGACGTCGGTGAGGACGCAGTCGCGAAAGACGAAGGCATTGAGGTCGAGACCGGCGAACGTCGTCCCGTCGAGGCGGCAGCGTTCGAACCGCAGGGGCTGCGCCAGGAGAGAACCCGCTCCTGTGACCGTCCAGTTGACCGCGAGCATCTTGCAGCCAAGGAAGGTGCACTCGACGAAGCGGGTGTCGGTCAGGTCCGTCATCGAGAAGTTGCAGCTCGTGAAGGTGCACTCCTCGAAGACGCAGTCGATCAGCCTGGCGCTCTCCCAGCTGAAACCGTTGAGCTCCTCACCGACGAGCTCGCGACCGCGCAGCGTCGCACCGGCGGGAAGTGACTCCAGCACCTGGTCGACCACGGTCAGTGGGCGTGTGACGCTGCGAGAGAGCGGAGTTCGTTGACGGCACCGGCAGCGGACTCGGCGCCGTAGACCGCCGACCCGGCCACGAACACGTCGGCCCCGGCCTCGGCGCACTTCTCGATGGTCTTGGCGGACACTCCCCCGTCGACCTGGATCCAGATCTCGCCGCCGTGGCGCTCGACGGCCTGGCGGACCTCGGCCACCTTCGCCATCTGGTCGGCCATGAAGGACTGCCCCCCGAAGCCGGGCTCGACGGTCATGACGAGCACCATGTCCAGCTCGGGCAGCAGGTCGGCGTAGGGCGCCCACGGGGTTCCGGGCTTGATCGCCATGCCGGCGCGGGCACCGGCGGCGCGGAGCGCACGGGCCAGCGTCTGGGGGTCGCGCGCGGCCTCGATGTGGAACGTCACCGACTGCGCGCCGGCCTCGGCATACGCCGGAGCCCAGCGGTCGGGGTCCTCGATCATGAGGTGGCAGTCGAGCGGGATCGGCGACACCTTGAGCAGCGACTCGACGATCGGCAGCCCGAGCGTGAGGTTGGGGACGAAGTGGTTGTCCATGACGTCGACGTGCGCCCAGTCGGCGTTCGAGATCGCCTCGAGCTCGGACTGGAGGTTGGCGAAGTCGGCGGAGAGGATCGACGGTGAGATCTGCACGCGAGCAGCCTACGGGTGGGACGGCAGCCGGCCCGAGGACCCTCAGGCCTTCTTGCGCAGCAGCGTGAAGAACATCGCGTCGGTGCCGTGCACGTGCGGCCACAGCTGCACCGACGGGCCGTCGCCGAGGTCGTGGAGGACCTCGCCGGAGGCGTCGCGGAAGAACTCGCGAGCGTCGACGACGTCGATGTCGTCGCGCTTCTTCAGCACGTCGCGCACCACGAAGGTCGTCTCGGCCGGGTGCGGGCTGCACGTGGCGTAGCCGACGAGTCCACCCGGAGCGACCGCATCGAGGGCACTGCGCAAGAGGTCGCGCTGGAGCGGGCCGAGCTGGACGAGGTCGCTCGGCTGGCGACGCCACCGGGCTTCGGGTCGCCGACGCAGCGCGCCGAGACCCGTGCACGGCGCATCCACGAGAACGCGCCCGTATGCCGCCGGCTCGGCTTCTCCGACCTCGCGGCCGTCCGTGGTGCGCACCTCGATGCGCCGCCCCGCGGCCCTGGCCAGCGCGATGACGGGTTCGAGGGTGCTGCGGACGAGGTCCGCGCGGTGGTCACTGATCTCCACGGCGACGAGGTCGGCGTCGGCCTCGACGGCGAGCGCTCCGAGGACGCCGCTCTTGCCACCGGGTCCGGCGCAGAGGTCGAGCCAGCGGTGGGGCACGTCGGAGTCGACGGGGGCCATGGCGAGGGCGGCGGACAGGAGCTGCGATCCCTCGTCCTGGACCGCGGCGCGTCGGTCACGGATCGCGGCGATGGCGCCGGGCTCGCCGTGCTCGAGGACGGCCCCGAACGGTGAGGTCGCACTGGCCGTGGCACCGGCATCGACGAGCTCGTCGACCGTCGCGAGGCCGGGGCGGGCCACGAGGCTCACCTTGGCGGGGATGTTGTCGCTGTCGAGGAGCTCGCGCAGCTCGCCGTCGACGGTCTCGGCGGTGGCCCGACCCCCGGTGAGGAGGGCGCCACGCAGGGCGCTCACGACCCATTCGGGGTGCGAGTACTCCACGGCGAGCGCTGCCGTCGAGCCGCCCTCGGGAACGACCTGGGTCACCCACTCTTCGCGGGTGCGTTCGCTGATCCGGCGCATCACGGCGTTGACGAAGCCACTGGCCCCTGCGCCGCTCACGGTGCGGGCGAGCCCGACGGTCTGGTCGGCCGCGGCGTGCGTCGGCACCCGCATGCCGAGCAGCTGGTGGGCCCCGAGCCGGAGGACGTCGAGGACGCCGCTGTCGATCGTGGATGTCGAGCGATCGGCCGCCCGCTCGATGACGGCGTCGTAGAAGCCCTGCATCCGCAGCGTCCCGAAGGCCAGCTCGGTGGCGAATGCCGCGTCGCGCGAGTCCAGTTTGTGGCGACGAATGATGGCCGGGAACTCGAGGTTCGCGTACGCGCCGTCATCGACCGCCCGAAGGAGTGTGTATGCCGCGAGCCGTGCCGGTTCGGCGTGCTTCGCGCGCTCGCTCGGCTTCTGCAGGGAGCGCTGGCTGCCACGGGGGCCCGAGCGTCCTTGGGGGCGTCGGGGCTGGGCGGAGTCGGGGGCGGGCATCAGGTCAGCGTAGTGGCGCGACCGAGCACCTCACGCGCGTCGATCCGCACGCCCCGGGCCCAGTCAGCGGCCGCCATGGGCTTCTTGCCCTGGGGGCGCACCTCACCGAGAGTCACCACACCGGACGCCGTGCCGACGTGGACTGCCTTCTTGGTGACGTGGACCTCCCCCGGGCTCAACGGTTCCGAGCTCTCTCGGGCCTCGAGGGCATCAGCGCCGGCAACGACGAAGGGACCGATTCCGAGCCGCTCGCCCCGAAAGGTCGTCCACGCACCCGGCGCAGGGGTGCACCCGCGCACGTGGCGACTCACGGCATACGCCGGCGTCGTCCACGTGATCTCCGCATCGGCGGTCGTGAGCTTCGCGGCGTGCGAGACGCCTTCGGCGGGCTGGGGCACGGCGTGCAGGTCGCCGCTCTCGAGGCCGTCCATCGTCGCGACGAGCAGACCCGCGCCGGCGTGGGCCAGGCGGTCGAGAAGCACACCGGAGGTGTCGTCAGGGCGGATCGTCTCGGTCATCAGCCCGAGGACAGGTCCAGTGTCGAGGCCCGCCTCGATGACGAACGTCGTGGCACCGGTGGCCTCGTCGCCGGCCATGATGGCGCGCTGCACCGGGGCGGCTCCGCGCCAGGCCGGGAGCACCGAGAAGTGCAGGTTGATCCAGCCATGGACCGGGATGTCCAGGACGTCAGGCGGAAGGAGCGCGCCATAGGCGACCACGGGGCACGCATCGGGCGCGATCTCACGCAGCCGCTCCTGGAACTCCGGGTCACGCGGAGACACCGGCGTGAGCACCTCGATCCCACGCTCGACCGCCAGGGCCTTGACCGGCGAGGGGTGCAGGGTGCGACCGCGACCCGCACGGGCGTCGGGTCGGGTGAGGACCGCGACGACTTCGTGCGGTGAGGCCAGCAGGGCCTCGAGGGCGGGCACGGCGGTCTCGGGGGTGCCGGCGAAGACCAGCCTCATCGGGGGTTGCAGCTCTGGCTCGTCACGCAGGTCAGTCTACGAAGGGTCGCGAGGATCGAGCCGAGCGGTCAGGGGCGCCGTGTCCTTGCGCGCAGAGCGACGGGCCCGCATCGCCGCCACCTCGGCCGCGAGGGCCGGGCCGTCGGACAGCGGTGCACTGAGCACCATCCGCTCGGTCTCGGCGTCGACGGGCAACGGGCCGAGGACCCGCACGGACTCCCCCAGCCGCATCTCGGTCACGGCGGCTTGGAGCGCGGCCCGGGCACCGGTCAGCGTCGCCACTCGCGCCGTCGGGGGCAGGGAGAGTTCCGTGCGCTCGGCCAGCTCGCGGTCGGCGAACCACGCCGGGTCCCAGCGCACGAGCGCTTCGATGGCAGGGACAGTCGTGTGCGTCGGAACCCCCGCGAGCACAGCGACTCCCCCATCAGCCGCACCGCGGGTGAGTGCGACAGCGTTCATCCACCGTCGCAGCGACTCCTCGGCCGCGTCCAGGGTCGGGCGGTCGAGCAGGGCCCACGCGTCAAGGAGCAGGCAGGCGGCATACCCGCCGTCGGCAACGGGCTCGGCACCCGGCGTCGAGATCACGAGGCGCGGCTTGGCATCGACATGGTCGACGACGGCTCCGGCGCCCGAGGTCGCCACCGGCACACCCGGGAACGCTCGCCCCAGCTCCTCGGCCGTCCGGCGCGCGCCGACAACCGACGAGCGCAACCGTGGGGACCCACAGTGCGAGCACTCGAAGCGAGTCTCGACCGCTCCGCACCAGCGACAGGTCGGCGGCTGACCGGGACCCGCGAGTCCGAGCGGACCAGCACACACCCGACAGCGCGCCGGTCGTCGGCAGTCCTGGCACGAGAGCGAGGGCAGATAGCCGCGTCGAGGCACCTGCACGAGCACGGGTCCGCGAGCGAGAGCGTCCTTGGCGACCTGCCAGGCCATCGACGGCAGGTGCGCTCGGGCGGCTGCGGGATCCCGGGCCAGGTCGGACCCCTCACCGGCGACGCGCACCCGGGCCACGACCTTGCGCAGCGCGGACCGGTCGACATCGAGGCCGACGACGACACCTTCCGCGCACCACTGCGCCAGCGCCGCGCTGCGGGTGAACCCAGCGCTGAGCAGCGCGGCCCCTTCGAGCTCGGCGCGGATCCGGGCCACCTGCCGCACCTGCGGGTAGGGCGCCCGCGGCTCGTCGTGAAGGTCGTCGCCGTCGTCCCACCATGCGACCAGACCGAGGTCACGCACCGGGGCGAACGCCGCCGCCCGGTTGCCGACGACAACGCGCGCGTGACCGCGCACCAGCTTCAGGTATGCCGTGTAGCGGGCCTGCGGCCCTTGGTCCGCGGTGAGGCGGACGTGGTGCCCCTTGCCGAGGCGTTCGGTGAGCGCGGCCTCGACGCGCACGACGTCGCGCGCGTCGGGAACCACGAGAATGCTGCCGCGGTCGCCGGCCAACGCTGCCGCCGCCGCGTCGGCCAGCAGGCGCGGCCAGTCCTCGGTGGGTTCGGTCGTCGGCGCTGCGAGCACCGAGGCTGCCGGACCCTCACCGGCGGTGACCCGGGAAAGGAAGGCCGGCCCCACGGCATACCGGCTCCAGGCGGAGGACACGGAAACCGGCACGGCGTCGACGTCAGGTGCGTCGAGCGCAAGGGCCTTTTCGGCAGCGGCGTGGCGAGGCGGCACGGCAAGCCGCAGCACATCACCCACGACCCCGCCGTAGCGACGCGCCACCGCCTGGGCGGTCGCGAGCACCAGTGGGGTGAGCACCGCCTCGGGCGAGACCACCCGCCGGATGAGCGCCAGGCGGCCTTCGTGTTCGGGTTCGGCCGTGCGTGAGATGACGAAGCCGTCGAGGTCCTGTCCGGCGAACCGCACCTTGACCCGCACGCCCGGCGAGACGTCGTCGGCCAGGACAGCGGGCACGAGGTACTCGAACGGTCGGTCCAGGTGCGCGAGCCCCGTGTCGACGAGCACGGACGCCACGGGGTCGACCTCGGCGACGGGCTCGCCCCCCGTCTTGGGTTTCGGCCGAGGCCGGGCAGCAGGCTGGATGAGCTCCAGCTGCGTCCCCTCACCCGGCTCGGTCATGTCCCGAAACTAGACGATGGGGCGGACAGGTCAGGTGTCGAGGTGCTGCAGCAAGAGCGCCGTCGTCTCGTCGGGACGCTCGAGTGACGGGAGATGGCCAGCCCAGGCGAGCTCGACCAGCTCGGCGCCCGGCACCTCGCGGGCCAGCAGGGTGGCGATGTCGCGGTGGTGCGCGACGTCGTGGGCCCCGGCGACGACCAGCGTCGGTGCCGTCACGGCCCGCGGGTCGACCTCGATGTGTTCCGCCCGCGGCGGCGGGTCCTGCTCGTCGGCGGCGAGCTGCACCTCGAAGGCACGGCGCTGCATCCGGGCGATGTCGTCCCGCACCTGCGGCGAGGCCTCGGGACCGGCCCAGAGGTCGACGTTCAGCGCGGTGGCCCCCTCCACGTCACCGGCCTCCAGCAGCTCGTCCTCCCGCTCGCCGAAGGCCAGGACGACGGGGTCGGTGACCTCGAGCCCGCGGTACGCCGGGCAGAGCAGGACGAGCGATGAGACCCGGTCAGGATGACGGGTCGCGAGCTCGAGCGCCACCCGTCCGCCGAAGGAGGCGCCGACGACGGCAGCCCGCTCGATGCCGAGCTCGTCGAGGAGGTGCACGACGTCGTCGGCGTCGGCGTACGTCTCCCCCGGCTGCGGCGTCTCGCCGAAGCCACGCAGGTCCGGCGCGATGACACGGTGGCCGGCGGCGAGGCCCTGGAGCAGCGGCGACCACATCCCCCTGTCGGTGACAGCCGAGTGGAGTAGCACGACAGCGGGTCCACTGCCCTCGTCGTCGTGCGCGAGGAGCAGCGGGTCCGAATTGTCGGTGGTCAGCGTCTTCAGCCCTTGACCGCGCGCTGGAGGTCCTCGACGCGGTCGAGGCGCTCCCAGGTGAACGGGTTGTCGTAGCCAGCCGCCTCGGTGCGACCGAAGTGGCCGTAGGCCGCGGTCGGCTTGTAGATCGGGCGGAGCAGGTCGAGTGCGTCGAGGATCGCGGCGGGCCGCAGGTCGAAGACGGACAGGATCGCGTCCTGGATCTTGTCGGCCGGGACCGTCTCGGTGCCGAAGGTCTCGACGTAGATGCCGACGGGCTGGGCCTTGCCGATCGCGTAGGCGACCTGGACCTCGCAGCGACGGGCGAGGCCCGCGGCGACGACGTTCTTGGCGACCCAGCGCGTGGCGTAGGCGGCCGAGCGGTCGACCTTGCTCGGGTCCTTGCCCGAGAAGGCGCCGCCACCGTGGCGGGCCATGCCGCCGTAGGTGTCGACGATGATCTTGCGACCGGTGAGGCCGGCGTCGCCCATCGGACCGCCGATGACGAACGTCCCCGTCGGATTGATGAGGGAGCGGTAGTCGGAGGTGTCGAGGTCCGTGCCGTGCTCGGCCAGCTCGGCGAGCACCGGTGCGATGACGTGCTTCTCGATGTCGGGGCTGAGCAGTCCGTCGAGGGAGATGCCGTCGGCGTGCTGGGTCGAGAGGACGACGGTGTCGAGCTTGACGGCCTTGTCGCCGTCGTAGCTGATCGTCACCTGCGTCTTGCCGTCCGGGCGGAGGTAGGCGAGCTCCTCGCTCTTGCGGACCGCCGTGAGTCGCTCGGCCAGGCGGTGGGCGAGGTAGATCGGGAGCGGCATGAGCTCGGCGGTGTCGTCGCAGGCGTAGCCGAACATGAGGCCCTGGTCGCCGGCGCCCTGCTTGTCGAGCGGGTCGATTCCTCCCGTGCGGCTCTCATAGGCCGTGTCGACGCCCTGCGCGATGTCGGGGCTCTGCTGACCGATGGAGACCTCGACGCCACAGGAGGCGCCGTCGAAGCCCTTGGTCGACGAGTCGTAGCCGATGCCCAGGACCGTGTCGCGCACGATCTTGGGGATCTCGACGTAGGCCTCGGTGGTCACCTCACCGGCGACGTGGACGAGACCAGTCGTCACCATCGTCTCGACGGCGACACGGGCTCCGGGGTCCTGCGCCAGCATGGCGTCGAGGATCGAGTCGGAGATCTGGTCACAGATCTTGTCGGGGTGACCCTCGGTGACGGACTCGGACGTGAACAGGCGTGCAGCCACCCGGGGTACTCCTTCGTGCGGAACGGTTCATCGCGCCGTCGCGGCGCGAGACCGCCAAATCTAACCCGTCCCGATGCCCGGCGGGGGTGGCGCCCACCACATGGGAGGTGATGCGCCCCACGAGGGGCCGTTCTCGGGCCGCAGGACTCGTCGCGAGATGCCAGAATGTCCGCGTGAACGACCGGCCGGAGACCTTGGCCCCTCAGAGTTCGTCACGTCCCACGATCACGTCGGCGGCGAGCTCGACATCCGGCGACCCCCTCGACCTCCTGGCCCGGGCCCAGATGCTCGCCGACCAGGTGCGCGGCGAGTCGATCCGCGAGGTGGCCGAGGCCCGTCGCGACGCCGCTCAGGTGCGGGCCCGCACCGCCGACGCCCTCTCGGAGCTCGAGAACGTCGAGGCCACCCTGGCCGCTGCCCGCGCCGAGGCTGACTCGGTCATCGAGGCAGCACGCCAAGAGGCACAGGCCCTCCTTGCCGACGCGTCAGATCAGGCCAACCTCCTGCGCGCCCGCTCGTCCAAGACCGCCGACGAAGCCCTGTCGATCGCTGAGGACGACGCCGCAAAGCGCCTTGCCGATGCCGATCGCCGGGCCCACGAGATCCTCGAGACGGCGGAGCGCTCGAGCCGAGAGCTTCTCGACCGGACGGCGGCCGACGTTGCCACGGCTCGCTCCGCGTGGGAGGCCGACCGCGCGACCGCCGAGGTGGAGATCTCTCGCCTGCGCGAGCTGGCCGAGGTCGAGGCAGCAACGCTTCGCAGCGAAACAGACGCGTATGCCGCCGCGCACCGTGACGATGCCGAGCGTCACGTGAGTGCCCGGCTGGCCGAGATCGACCGCCTCACCTCTGATGCCTCGAGTGAGCGCGAGCAGGTCCTCCAGCAGGCACGTGATGAGGCTGCCGCGCATCTCGAGCAGATGCGCGGCGAGGCCGACGGCGTCGTGGAGTCCGCCCAGACCCACCTGGCGTGGGCGCAGGCGACGGTTCGCGAGATCCTCGACAAGACCGAGCGTGAGACGTCGGCCCAGAGGCGTGAGGTCCACCAGGCCCTGGCCGAGCGCGCCAAGCAGAGCCGGGACCGAGCAGCGACCCTGCTCGCCTCCGCAACGGCCCGATCCACCGACCTGGGTGCCGAGGCCGCGGCCGAGTCGGACCGGACCCGCGCCCAGGCCACGTCAGTTCTCGAGGAGGCCAGGGCCGACGCTGCGCGCACCCTCGACGACGCTCGCCGGGAGGCCGAGCGGATCACGCAGAGTGCCCGCGAACGCGCCCAGGAGGCGGAGGCCCGGGCCGAACGCCGACTGGGCGAGGCCGAGCGCGGTGCCCAGCTCGTGCGCCAGAGCGCCGCCGACGACATCGAGCAGTTCCAACGCCAGGCACATGAGCAGCACCGGGCCGCTCGTGCCGAGATCCTGCGGATCACCGACGAGGCACAGCGCCGCTCCGACGAGATCCGCGCCGAGGCCCAGGACAGCGTGACCCGTGCCCGAGCCGAGGTGGCCGTTCTGGCTGCCCGTCGCGATGCCATCACGACCCAGCTGGGCGACCTCAGCGGCGTCATCGATGCCCTGTCCGTCGCCGACTTCCCCTCCCCTGCCCCCACCGACGAAGAACCCCTGCCACCGCCCACCCAGCACCAGGAGTCCCGATGAGCACGCCCCAGTTCCCGACGATCTTTCGTGGCTACGACCCCATCCAGGTCGATCGTCACCTCGCGTCGATCGGTGACACCGTCGATGCAGCCCGCCAGGAGGTCGCTCAGATCACCGTCGAGCTGACCAAGGCCAAGCAGCAGAACGCGGACCTCGCCTCCACCCTCAAGGAGCACAAGGCCCTCGTGGCCTCGCTCGAGGCCAAGGAGTCGCAGGTCTCGTCCCCGACGTTCGCCCACCTCGGCGAGCGCATCGGCACCATGCTGGGTCTGGCCGACGAGGAGGCCACGTCCATCCGTGCCACCGCCACCGCGGAGGCCGACAAGCACCGTCGTCTGGCTGACGAGTCCTCGGCGACCGTGCGCGCCGAGGCCGACCGCTACGCCGAAGAGGTCCGCTCCCGCGCCGAGGTCGAAGCCTCCGAGGTCGTCGCCAAGGCGAAGCAGGACGCGACCGCGCTGCTCGACGACGCCGGCCGCGAGGCCTCTGCTCGTCGTGAGGAGGCCGAGGCCTACTTCGAGAACCAGCGCGCCCGTGCTGCCGCGGCTGCCGCCGACTTCGAGAGCACCCTGCAGGAGCGTCGCGACCGCGCCACGAGCGAGTTCACGCTCGCCCAGAGCAGCCACGAGGATCGTCTGCGCGAGCTCCAGGAGCGCACCGACCAGCTCGCCAAGGAGTCCGAGGAGGAGCACAGGTCCCGCGCGGCCGAGGCCGTCTCGATCCTCGACCAGGCCAAGGCCGAGGCGTCCGCCATGGTCACGACGGCCAAGGAGCAGGCCGAGCGGATCAGGCGTGACTCCGAGCGTGAGCTCGCGGCCGCCACTGCTCGCCGCGACAGCATCACCGCCCAGCTGAGCAACGTCCGCAACATGCTCGGCACCCTCGGCGGTGCGTCGTCCATCGGTCAGGCCGACCACGCCCAGGCCGCAGCCCCCGAGGCCGCACCCAAGGCCCCGGCCACCGCCGAGGCTGAGGTCCAGGCCGAGACTCCCGCCGAGGCTGAGGTCCAGACCGAGACTCCCGCCGAGGCTGAGGTCCAGACCGAGACTCCCGCCGAGGCTGAGGTCCAGACCGAGACTCCCGCCGAGGCTGAGGTCCAGACCGAGCCTGAGTCCAAGCCGAAGGTGAACGCGAAGACCCGCTGACCCAGTCGAGGTAGTACGAAACGCCGTGGGGAGCTTGCGCCCACGGCGTTTCGTACTACCTCGACCTGGTGAGGTCTTGCTCTTCTGTCAGAGGAGGGTGGCGACGACGTCCCAGACGGCGTCGGACACGGCAGCCTTGGTGGCCGGGCCGACCTCGACCGACTCTTCGCTGCCGCGTCGCAGGACCGTCACGGTGTTGTCGTCGGAGCCGAAGGTCTTGCCCTCGCCCACCTCGTTGACGACGAGGACGTCGCACCCCTTGCGCTCGAGCTTGGAGCGCGCGTGGTCGAGGACCGATCCGTTCTCGTCGCCGGTCTCGGCGGCGAAGCCCACGATGACCGGGGTCGCAGAACCCCCGCGGTTCTGCACCAGCTCGGCGAGGATGTCGGGGTTGCGCACGAGGGTGATCGTCGGAGCGGAGTCGTCCTCGGTGCCGTCGACGTGGGCCTCGTGCGTCTTCTTGATCTTGGACGGCGCATAGTTCGCCGGCCGGAAGTCCGCGACGGCGGCGGCCATGACGACGACGTCGCTGTGCGCAGCCGCCTCGATGATGGCCTCACGCATCTGCAGGGCGGTCTCGACCGGCACGACGTCGACGCCCGGGAGATCCGCAGCGGCGGAGGTCACGAGGGTCACCTGGGCACCACGTGCGGCGGCAGCGACTGCGAGGGCGTGGCCCTGCTTGCCGGAGCTGCGGTTGCCGAGGTAGCGCACCGGGTCGAGGGGTTCGCGGGTGCCACCGGCACTCACGACGACCCGCCGACCACTGAGGTCACCGCGCCGGTTCCCCTGCACCTCTGGCGCAGCGTCTGCGGAGGTGGCCGTTCCAGCGACCGCATCCGCAGACGCAACGGTGCGGGAAGCGGAGGCGGAGCGAGCCAGCTCACGCTCGCACACGGCATACAGGTCCTCGGGTTCCGGAAGGCGTCCGGGACCGGTGTCCTTGCCGGTGAGGCGACCACTGGCGGGTGGCACGATGTGCACGCCGCGCTCGGTGAGCGTCGAGACGTTGGCCTGCGTCGCGGGGTGGTCCCACATCTCGGTGTGCATGGCGGGGGCCATGACGACGGGACAGCGCGCGGTCAGCAGGACGTTGGTGAGCAGGTCATCGGCCTGACCGGTCGCGGCCTTGGCCAACAGGTCAGCGGTCGCCGGGGCCACGATGACGAGGTCGGCCTCCTGACCGAGGCGCACGTGCGGCACCTCGTGAACGGCTGACCACACGTCGGTGCTCACGGGCTTGCCGGACAACGCCGCCCACGTGGGGGCGCCGACGAAGTTCAGGGCAGCGGCCGTCGGCACGACGGTGACGTCGTGACCTGCCTCGGTGAGGAGGCGTAGGAGCGAACAGGCCTTGTATGCCGCAATGCCGCCCGCCACACCGAGGACGACGCGCACGGTGGGCTCAGTCCTCGATCTTCTCTGAGGTCAGCAGGTTGCCGTTGATCTCACGCAGGGCGATGGAGAGAGGCTTCTCGTGGACCTCGGCGTCGACGAGCGGGCCGACGTACTCGAGCAGACCGTCCTGGAGCTGCGCGTAGTAGGCGTTGATCTGGCGCGCGCGCTTGGCCGAGTAGAGGACCAGGGAGTACTTGCTGTCGGCGTGCGTGAGGAGCTCGTCGATCGGCGGGTTGGTGATGCCGATGGGGTTGGCCTTGGTGCCTGACACGGAATCAGTCTCGTTTCGTCTGGTGGGGGGTGCGCATCAATGATACGAGTTCGTCGGCCACACGCCGAACGTCGTCGTTCACGAGCGTCACATCGAACTCTTCGGCGGCAGCGAGCTCGGCCTTGGCCGTGGTCAACCGGACCTCTCGCTCCTCCTGCGACTCGGTGCCCCGCCCGACGAGCCGGCGGACCAGCTCGTCCCAGCTCGGCGGCTTGAGGAAGACGAACAGGGCCTCGGGCATGGTCTCGCGGACCTGTCGTGCACCCTGCAGGTCGATCTCGAGGAGCGCCGGTCGACCCGCGGCGATGGCCGCCTCGACCGGCCCACGGGGCGTGCCGTACTGGGCCCGACCGTGGACCGTGGCGAACTCGAGGAACTCGCCGTGGTCGACCATGCGGCCGAACTCCTCGTTGGACACGAAGTGGTAGTGCTTGCCGTCGACCTCGGTGGGCCGTGGTTTGCGGGTCGTGGCCGAGACCGACAGCCACACGTCGGGGTGGTGCTCGCGAACGTATGCCGCGACCGTGCCCTTGCCGACCGCGGTCGGCCCGGCGAGGACGGTGAGCCTGGACGTGCCGGTCACGCCTTGTCGAAGCGGGTGAGGAGAGCCGAGATCTGGTTCTGGCCAAGGCCGCGCACTCGGCGGCTCTCGCTGATACCGATGTCCTCCATGAGGGCCTTGGCCTTGACTCGACCGACGCCTGGCATCGACTCGAGCAGTGCGGAGACCCGCATCTTGCCGATCACGTCGTTCGACTTCCCTTCGCTGATGACCTCTTTGAGGTCGCCCTGGGCGTACTTGAGGCGGTTCTTGACGGCGGCCCGCTCGCGTCGAGCCTGCGCCGCCTTCTCCAGTGCGGCAGAGCGTTGCTCGGGGGTCAGTGGCGGGAGTGCCATGGCGGAAGTCCTCCGTGTGAATCTTTTACGGCGCTGCTTCTCAACACCTCCGGCGATTTAATCATGCTGAGCCGGTTGGGATCGGACTGGCGCAAGGGCCTTGGCCGAGCCCGCGGCCCGTTCACATCAGGACAGCAGTGCCGCGAGGGACTCGTTGGACTGAGCAGCCCTGGCGCGCAGCGCACTCACATCCGGACCTGCAGAGAGGACCTCGCGGCTGCTCGCCGGAAGGACGTTGGGCAGGGCATCACCGAAGACGCGCTTGAGATCGTCGGACGTTCCACCCTGCGCTCCGACCCCGGGCGCGAGGATCGGGCCACCCATGGCCGTGAGGTCGAGACCGAGGTCCTGGACGGCGTTGCCGACCGTCGCGCCCACCACGAGACCCACGTGGCCGAGCTCGCCGCGCGCGAAGGCGGCGGCGTTGTCAGCCCTCGCTCCGTCGACGATCGACCCGGCGACGGACCGACCCTCGAGGACTGCGTGCTGGACCTGGGCGCCCTCGGGGTTGGACGTCAGGGCGAGGACGAAGACACCGCGTCCGGTCTGGTCGGCCAGGTCGATGGCGGGGCGCAGCGAGCCGTAGCCGAGGTAGGGACTCACGGTCATCGCATCCGGCGAGTCGATTGCGTCCTTGCCCAGGAAGGCTTCCGCGTAGGCGTCCATCGTGGTGCCGATGTCGCCGCGCTTGGCATCGAGGATGACCACGGTGCCGCTCTCACGCAGGGCGGTGACCGCACCCTCGAGGACAGCGACACCCGCCGAGCCGAACACCTCGAAGAAGGCCGACTGCGGCTTGACGACACCGACGTGACCGCCGAAGGCGTCAACACAGGCCCGGGTGAAGGCGCGCAGACCGTCGAGGTCGTAGGTGAGGCCCCAGGACTCCACGAGGGCCCGGTGCGGGTCGATGCCGGCACACAGGGGGCCGAACTGCTGGGTGGCGGCGCGCAGCCGCTGCCCGAACGTCGCTGCGCCGGTGCCGTCCTGGCTCTCGATGCGTGTGGTCATGGGATCACCATCCTGTCGTGCGCGATTCCGACGAGCTCGGTGATGCGGGCGACGCCGTGGGACTCGGCGAGGGCCTCGAGCTCGGTGAGGACGCGCTGGGGAGCGGTCGGGTCGTTGAAGGTCGAGGTGCCCACCTGGATACCGGTTGCTCCGGCAGCGATGAGCTCGAGGGCGTCACGCCCCGTGCGCACTCCCCCGACTCCGATGAGCGGCACGGTCTGGAAGCGCCCGTCACGCATGGCTGCCGTGACCTGCCAGAGGGCCCGGACGGCCACGGGGCGGATCGACGGCCCGGAGAGGCCACCGGTGATGCCGCCGAGCTGAGGTCGCAGGCGGTCCGTGTCGATGACCATGCCGAGCAGGGTGTTGATCATCGTGAGCCCGGTGGCGCCGGACTTCACGGCGGCGTCGGCGATCGACACGATGTCGGTGACGTCAGGCGTGAGCTTGGCGAAGATTGGCACGTCTCGCGGCAGCTGCTCCCGCACGAGCGCAATGACCTTGCCCGACGCCAGCGGGTCGCACGCGAAGACCAGCCCACGGTTGGCGACGTTGGGGCACGAGATGTTGACCTCGACGCCCACGACGCAGTCGAAGGCATCGCTGTCGGCGAGGACCCGCGCGACATCGGCGAACTCGCCCGCCGTGTTGCCGGCGATGGACACGAGCACGCGGGCGCCGACGGACTTCAGCCAGGGCAGGTCCTTCGCGACGAAGGCGTGGATACCGGGTCCTTGGAGGCCGATCGAGTTGAGCATGCCGGAGCTGGTCTCGGCCATGCGCGGGGTGCCACGACCCGACCGCGGGTCCATCATGACGGTCTTGGTGACGAACGCCCCGAGCTTGGAGACGTCGAAGAAGCGGTGCAGCTCGCGCCCGTTGGCGGCGCAGCCGGACGCTGTCATGAGGGGGTTGGGCAGGGTCCGACCGGTGAAGGTCACGGCCATGTCGACGGCCATCAGTGACCTCCCACTCTCGGTGCGCCCACGGCGTCTTCGGGGACTCCGCAGACTCCGTCGTGGAAGGCCTCCCAGCGGATGCGGTCGCCACGAAAGACCGAACCCTCGACACAGGACCGCACCATCGAGGTGACTCCGTCCTTGTTGCGGACGGGCATGACGCAGGTCATGCAGATCCCGATGCCACAGGCCATCGACTCCTCGACCGCGACCTGGGCGACGGCGCCGAACTCGGCGGCGACGCGCGTCACGGACTGGAGCATGCCCATCGGCCCACAGGCATAGGCCACGGGAGCACCGGTGCGTCGGAACACGTCAGGCAGGACGTCACTCACCCAGCCGCGCTGACCTGCTGAGCCGTCGTCCGTGGTCACCGTGACCCCGTCGGCAGCGCGTCGTGCCTCGACGACACCGAAGAGCCGGTCCTCGGACGCCGCACCGAGCACCATCTCGACGCTGCAGCCGCGCTCACGCAGGACCTCGGCGAGCCAGAACAGGGGTGCCGACCCGTAGCCGCCACCCACGAGCACACACGGCACCGGCTCGGTGGGCAAGGGGAAGGGGCGCCCGAGCGGAGCGACGACATCGACGGCGTCATGCGCCCGCAGCTGGGTGAGCCACTCGGTGCCCGCGCCCTTGGCCGCGATGACGAGGTCGAGCGTGCCGCCATAGGTGCCGGACGGGCTCACCTTGTGGATGGAGAAGGAGCGCCGGAGCAGGTTGCCCGTCGTGGGACCACCCACCGCCAACGCAGCGAACTGCCCCGGTCGAGCGAGCTCCGCAACACCGGGCGCGACGATCGTCAGGTGGTGGTAGGCGCCGACTCGACGGGTCGCGATGACCTCGCCCTGCACCTGGACCACGCCGCCCGCGCCGCTCGAGTTTCTCGTGCTCACTTGTCGGCCACCTGCATGAGGTCGAGGTGGCGGGCGTGCTCCTGGAGCGAGGTGACCGTGAGGTCGCCACGGCGCAGGGCCTCGATCGCCTGAACCGCAGCAGCGAACTCCTGGACGGTCGTGATGAGCGGGACGTCGGCGGTGTTGGCTGCGGCCCGGATGGCGTAGCCGTCCGCGCGAGCGCTCTGCCCGGTGGGCGTGTTGATCACCATGGCGATCTCGCCCTGGAGGATCAGCTCACCGATCGTGCGGGTGTCGCTGGCCTCGGCGTCACCCTCGCGCTCGGTGATCTTGCGGATGACCTTGGCGGGGATGCCGTTGCGCCGAAGCACATCTGTCGTTCCGGACGTCGCGACGATGTCGAACCCGAGGTCGACGAGTCGGTTGACCGGGAAGAGCATGGCGCGCTTGTCGCGGTTGGCGACGGACACGAAGACCGTGCCGCTGTCGGGCAATCCTCCGTAGGCCGCGAGCTGGCTCTTGCCGAACGCTCGGCCGAACGTCGTGTCGATGCCCATGACCTCACCGGTCGAGCGCATCTCTGGCCCGAGGAGGCTGTCGACCATGGAGCCGTCGGCCTGACGGAAGCGGTGGAAGGGCAGCACCGCTTCCTTGACCGAGATCGGCGCGTGCGGCGGAAGGTTCCCACCATCACCGCTCGGCGGGAGGACTCCCTCGGTCCGCAGCTGGGCGATCGTCGCGCCGAGCATGATGCGGCTCGCGGCGTTGGCCAGCGCGACACCTGTCGCCTTGGCCACGAACGGCACGGTGCGCGACGCGCGGGGGTTGGCCTCGAGGACGTAGAGGATGTCCTGCGCCAGCGCGAACTGGACGTTCATGAGTCCGAGGACGCCGATCCCCTGGGCGAGCTTGAGCGTGCTCTCGCGCACCAGCTCGATCTCGGCGTTGCCGAGCGTCGCGGGCGGGAGGGTGCAGGCGCTGTCGCCCGAGTGGATGCCGGCCTCCTCGATGTGCTCCATGACTCCCCCGAGATACATCTCGGTGCCGTCGTAGAGGATGTCGACGTCGATCTCGATGGCGTCGTCGAGGAACCGGTCGACGAGCACCGGGTGCTCCGGCGAGGCCGTCGTGGCGCGCTCGACGTAGGTGACGAGGGTGTCGTCGTCGTAGACGATCTCCATGCCGCGTCCGCCGAGGACGTAGGACGGTCGCACGAGCACCGGGTAGCCGATGTCGCGCGCCACGGCGAGTGCCTCGGAAGCGGAGTATGCCGTTCCGTGCTTTGGCGCTGGCAGCTTCGCCTCTGCGAGGACTCGCCCAAAGGCACCGCGGTCCTCGGCGAGGTCGATCGCCTCGGGTGAGGTGCCGACGATGGGCACGCCCGCGTCCTTGAGCGCCCGCGCCAGGCCGAGCGGCGTCTGGCCACCGAGCTGGACGATGACGCCCGCGATGGGGCCGGCCTGCTTCTCGGCGTGGTAGACCTCGAGGACGTCCTCGAGCGTCAGCGGCTCGAAGTAGAGACGGCTGCTCGTGTCGTAGTCGGTCGAGACCGTCTCGGGGTTGCAGTTGATCATCACGGTGTCGTAGCCGGCGTCGCGCAGGGCGAAGCTCGCGTGGACACAGGAGTAGTCGAACTCGACGCCCTGACCGATGCGGTTGGGGCCCGAGCCGAGGATGATGACGGCCTCCCGCTCGCGCGGCGCCACCTCGGTCTCCTCGTCGTAGGAGCTGTAGTAGTACGGAGTCTGGGCGTCGAACTCGGCCGCGCAGGTGTCGACGGTCTTGAAGACCGGGCGCACCCCGAGAGCGTGACGGACACCGCGAACGACACTCTCCGGCATACGCCGCAGTTCGCTCAGCTGAGCGTCACTGAAGCCGTGACGCTTGGCGAGACGCAGCAGGTCCGGCGTCAGCTCGGGAGCGTCGCCGATCTCGCGGGCGATGTCGTTGATGAGCTCGAACTGGTCGAGGAACCAGGGGTCGATGCCGGTCGCCTCGTGGGTCTCCTCGACCGTGGCGCCGCCGCGCATGGCCTGCTGGACCGTGACGATCCGACCATCGGTGGGGCGGGCCGCGATCCTGAGCAGCTCGAGCGCCTCGTCGCGGCTCGGGGTCTCGCCGCGCCAGTGGAAGGAGGAGCCCTTCTGCTCGACGGAGCGCAGCGCCTTCTGCATGGCCTCGGTGAAGTTGCGACCGATCGACATGGCCTCGCCGACCGACTTCATCGTCGTCGTGAGGGTGTCGTCGGCAGCCGGGAACTTCTCGAAGGCGAAGCGCGGCACCTTGACGACGACGTAGTCCAGGCTCGGCTCGAAGCTCGCCGGCGTCTCCTGGGTGATGTCGTTGGGGACCTCGTCGAGCGTGTAGCCGATGGCCATCTTGGCGGCGATCTTGGCGATCGGGAAGCCGGTCGCCTTGGACGCCAGGGCCGAGGAACGCGAGACGCGGGGGTTCATCTCGATGACGATGATGCGGCCGTCGAGGGGGTTGATCGCGAACTGGATGTTGCAGCCGCCGGTGTCGACGCCGACCTCGCGGATGATCGCGATGCCGACGTCCCGCAGCCGCTGGTACTCGCGGTCGGTGAGGGTGAGCGCTGGTGCGACCGTGATCGAGTCACCGGTGTGGACACCCATGGGGTCGAGGTTCTCGATGGAGCAGACGACCACGACGTTGTCCTTGTGGTCGCGCATCACCTCGAGCTCGTACTCCTTCCACCCCTTGATCGACTCCTCGAGAAGGACCTCGGTGGTCGGGCTGGCCTGGAGTCCGGCCCCGGCCATGCGGCGCAGCTCGGTCTCGTCGTGGGCGAAGCCGGAGCCGAGGCCACCCATCGTGAAGGACGGGCGGACCACCATCGGGTAGCCGAGCTCCTCGGCGGCCGCGATGCAGTCGTCCATCGTGTGGGCGATGACCGAGCGCGCGCTGTCGGCGCCGCACCGCTCGACGACACCCTTGAACAGCTGACGGTCCTCGCCGAGCTGGATCGCCTCGACGTTGGCGCCGATGAGCGGGCAGTTGTACTTCTCGAGGACACCGTTCTCGTGCAACGCAATCGCGCAGTTGAGGGCGGTCTGGCCACCGAGGGTTGCGAGGACCGCGTCGGGGCGCTCCTTCTCGATGATCTTCTCGACGACCTCGGGGGTGATCGGCTCGATGTAGGTCGCGTCGGCGAACTCCGGGTCGGTCATGATCGTCGCCGGGTTGGAGTTCACGAGGATGACGCGCACGCCCTCCTCGCGCAGGACGCGGCACGCCTGGGTGCCGGAGTAGTCGAACTCGCAGGCCTGCCCGATGACGATCGGGCCGGACCCGATGACGAGGACGCTCTTGATGTCGTCGCGCTTCGGCATGTCAGGCGTTCACCTTCTGGTTTGAGTTGAGCAGATCGACAAACCGATCGAACAGGTATGCCGCGTCGTGCGGTCCCGCTGCGGCTTCCGGGTGGTACTGGACCGAGAATGCCTTCAGTTCGCCTGTGCCAGAACGCAGTTCGAGCCCCTCGACGACGTCGTCGTTGAGGCAGATGTGCGAGACGCGCACAACCCCGAGTCCGGTCACTGTGCCTTCAACGTCCAGGGGTGCATCGACCGCGAAGCCGTGGTTGTGAGCCGTGACCTCGACCTTGCCCGTCGTGCGGTCCATGACCGGCTGGTTGATGCCGCGGTGGCCGTACTTGAGCTTGAAGGTGCCGAAGCCCAGGGCGCGTCCGAACAGCTGGTTGCCGAAGCAGATCCCGAAGTACGGGATCCCCGCGGCGAGCACCTCGCGCAGGACACCGACCTCGTGGTCGGCGGTCGAGGGGTCACCGGGACCGTTGCTGAAGAAGACTCCGTCGAGGCCGTCGATGGCCGTGATGTCGGCGAACGTCGAGCTCGCAGGGAGGACGTGGACCTCGATGCCCCGCTCGGACATGCGCTGCGGCGTCATCGCCTTGATGCCGAGGTCGATGGCGGCCACGGTGAAGCGCTTCTCCCCCACGGCCCTGACGACGTAGGCCTTGTCCGTGCTGACCTCCTGGGCCAGCGAGGCGCCGGCCATTTCGGGCGCGGCGGTGACGCGCTCGAGAAGCTGGGCGGACGGCATACGCGCGTCGTCTCCGGAGAAGATGCCGACCCGCATCGCGCCACGCTCACGCAGGTGGCGCGTGAGGGCGCGGGTGTCGATGTCGCAGATGCCCACGACGCCCTGGGACACGAGCTCGTCCTCGAGGGATCGCTGCGAGCGCCAGTTCGACGGCCGGAGGGCGGGGTCGCGCACGACGTAGCCGGAGACCCAGATGCGCGAGGACTCGTCGTCCTCGTCGTTCCAGCCGGTGTTGCCGACGTGTGGAGCCGTCATGACGACGACCTGACGGTGGTAGCTCGGGTCGGTGAGCGTCTCCTGGTAGCCGGTCATGGCCGTGCAGAAGACGGCCTCGCCGACGGTCTCGCCGTGCTTGCCGTAGGAGCGTCCGGTGAACGTGCGTCCGTCCTCGAGGACGAGGACTGCCGGTTCGCGGGTGTTGTCCATCATGAAATCTCTCCCTGACGAGCCGTGACCCTGCCGCGCAGGATCGTCGTGTGGACGGCACCTGTGAAGCTCATGCCATGCCACGGATTGTTGCGGGACAACGACTTTGATGCCGATGCGTCCACTGTCTGGTTGGCCTCGGTGTCGACGAGGACGAGGTTGGCGGGGGCACCCACCTCGATGGCTCGTCCATGGTCGCCCAGGCCGGCGATCCGCGCGGGCGCCGTGGACATGCGGTCGGCGAGGCCGGCGAGGTCCAGGGCACCGTTGCGGACCATCGTGTCGTGCACGACGGCGAATGCGGTCTCGAGGCCGAGCATGCCGAAGGCCGCGTCGACGAAGGCGTGTTCCTTGTCGTGACGGGCGTGGGGCGCGTGGTCGGTGGCCACGGCATCGATGGTGCCGTCGGCCAGTGCCGTCCTCAGCGCCTCGACGTCCTCGATCGGCCGCAGCGGCGGGTTGACCTTGAACGTCGGGTCGTAGCCACTCACCAGATCCTCGGTGAGGAGCAGGTGGTGCGGCGTGACCTCGGCAGTCAGGTCGATGCCCCGGGCCTTGGCCCAGCGGACGACCTCGACGCCTTCGGCCGTGGTCACGTGGGCCACGTGGACCCGCGAGTTCGTGTGCTGGGCGAGCTGGGCGTCGCGGGCGATGATGCTCGACTCCGCGACGGCCGGCCAACCGGGAAGACCGAGCCGCCCGCTGAGCTCACCCTCGTGGCAACAGGCGCTCGAGCCCGCGAGGTCGGGGTCCTGGCTGTGTTGGCTCACGACCCCACCGAAGGCTCGGACGTACTCCAGGGCGCGGCGCATGACGCGCGCATCGTGGACACAGCGACCGTCGTCGGAGAAGACGCGGACGTTGGCGCGCGAGCGGTGCATGAGGGCGAGCTCGGCGAGCTCCTCGCCGGCCAGGCCCTTGGTGACGGCACCGATGGGCTGGACCTCGACGAGCCAGGTTGCGCGCCCGAGGTCGAGGATGCGCTCCGCTGCCTCGGCGGTGTCGGTCACCGGGTTGGTGTTCGCCATCGCGAGGACCGCCGTGTAGCCCCCGACGGCCGCCGCGGCTGCACCGGACTCGATGGTCTCGGCATCCTCGCGCCCGGGCTCGCGCAGGTGGGTGTGGAGGTCGACGAAGCCGGGGAGGAGGGCGAGCCCGTCGGCGTCGATGGTCTCGACACCCTGCGGCACGTCGAGTCCGGTGCCGATCGCCGCGATCTGGCCCTCGAGCACGAGGACGTCGCTGGCGTCGCTCCCCAGGACTCGGGCCCCCGTGATGTGCAGCCGGTTCATGCCGCACTCCCCTCTGTGGTCACTGTGGTCTCTGTGGTCGCCCCGACTTCGGTGGGCGAGTCCTCGCCTGCCAGAAGGTGATAGAGCACGCTCATCCGCACTGCGACGCCGGCGCTCACCTGGTCGAGGACCAGGCTCTGCGCGGCGTCCGCGGCGTCGGCGCTGATCTCGAGGCCGCGGTTCATCGGGCCGGGGTGGCAGATGACGACCTCGGGGTTGGCGTCGGTGAGCCAGCGGAGGCGGTCGCGAGTGAGGCCGTAGCCGACGGTGTACTCACGCGCCGTCGGGAAGTAGCCACCGCTCATGCGTTCCTTCTGGACACGCAGCATCATCAACGCGTCGATCGGACCCGCGGACGCCCTGCCCTGCAGGACGCTGTTCAGGTCGTAGTCGAGCGCGAAGCCGTCGCGCTCGGCCCAGGTCGTGATGCCACTGGGCATGAGCGTTGGCGGAGCGACCACGGTGACGTCGGCGCCGAGCCGACGCAACGAGATGATGTTGGAGCGGAAGACGCGCGAGTGGGTGAGGTCGCCGACGATGGCAACGTGCTTGCCCTCGAGCGAGCCGAGTCGGCGCTCCATCGTGTAGGCATCGAGCAGGGCCTGGGTCGGGTGCTCGTGGGTGCCGTCGCCGGCGTTGATGACGTGGGCGTCCACCCATCCGGCCACCTGGTGGCAGGCTCCGGACGAGCCGTGGCGGATGACCATTGCGTCGACGCCCATGGCGTCGATGGTGCGCACCGTGTCGCGCAGGGACTCACCCTTGGAGGCCGACGACCCCTTGCCGGTGATGTTGATGGTGTCGGCGCTCATCCACTTGCCCGCGATCTCGAACGAGCTGCGGGTGCGGGTGGAGTCCTCGAAGAAGAGGTTGATGATCGTGCGTCCGCGCAGCGTCGGGATCTTCTTGACCTCGCGCTTTTGCACGTCGTGCATCTGGGTCGCCGTGTCGAGGATGGTCCGGATGCCCTGGGCGTCCAGGTCGGCCATCGAGAGGAGGTGGCGCGGCATACGCGTCTGCGTCTGGCTCTTGGTCTGGGTCATCGTGCGCCTCCGGTGATCGTCACGCTGTCTGCCTCGTCGAAGTCGGCGAGGCGCACGCGGACCTTCTCGGTCTGGGAGGTGGGGAGGTTCTTGCCGACGTGGTCGGCACGGATGGGGAGTTCACGGTGACCGCGGTCGACGAGCACGGCGAGCCGCACCGCAGCCGGTCGACCGTGGTCGGCCAGCGCGTCGAGCGCCGCACGGATGGTCCGTCCGCTGTAGAGGACGTCGTCGACGAGCACCACCGTCTTGCCGTCGACCCCGGACTCCGGAATCTGCGTCGGCATCGGCGCTCGCGTGGGTTGGCGGCGCAGGTCGTCGCGGTACATCGTGATGTCGAGGCTTCCCACGGGGACGTGGCTGCCTTCGAACTCGGTGATGATCGCGGCGAGTCGACGGGCCAGGGGCACTCCGCGAGAGGGGATCCCCAGAAGGACGAGGCCGTCGGCGCCCTTGTTGGCTTCGAGGATCTCGTGGGCGATGCGACGCAACGCCCGCGAGATGTCGGATGCTCCGAGGACCGTCCTCCCGTCAGTCGCGGGGTCGGTCTCACTCGAGGAGCTCTGGAGCTTCTCTGAACTCTGGGGACTCTGGGGCACAGCATTGTCAGGACACATCAGTGTCGTGACCTCCTTCCCTGCCTCACGGGACAGGTCGTTAAAGGATGTCGGTCGCCTCACTGTAGCGACTGGACCCGCCCTGCCCCAAAGCGCCCCGTTCGTGTGTCTGGTTGGTGAGATGACATAACGCAGTGCTATGCCTGCCCCAACATGTTGTGATGTACTGGCTGCACGTTCCCAGCCGAAGGAGGCACCGTGCACCCGCCAACGCTCACGACATCCACCTCTGGCAACACGTGTGCCGGCGCCGCGCAGGCGGACTCCGGTCGGGCGCCCCTCTTCCCGCCCCGCGACGCGGACGCGGACACCTACCGAGCGTGGCTCGCCCGGGCCGCCTGGCCCGAGGTCGTCTTCGGCGCCCGGGTTCCTGTCACAGCCGCTTCGCGGTGAGCTGCCACAGCGCCGCGATCCCGCGGTAGGGATCGCGGCGACAGAGGTCACGTTCCAGTGCGAGCAGCTGCTGGAAGTAGACGGGGTCGTGCTTCATCTCGTCGTGGACAATGAGGTCGTTGGCGATCCGCACCCCCATCCACTCGGTCTCCACCAGCCCGTTCTCGTGCAGAGCTGCAGCCACCTCCTCCCGACCCACCTTCTGCGAGTCGTGACCGAACGTGTGGCTGAACTGGGTCGTCTCGTCGAGTTCGGCGCGCGCTGCGGCCGGACCTTCGCGGGTGAGGGTTCGCAGGACCAGCCCCGCCTCGTTGGGACAGGCGATCGAGATGACCCCGTCCGGAGCCGTCAGACGCGACAGCGTCGCCACGTCTGCACCGAGGCTGCCCGCCGGTCGATAGTGCAGGACGAAGTGACAGACAACGACGTCGTATGCCGTGTCACCCGCCATCGGCAGTTCCTCCAGTCCCGCTGACACCCACCGCACGCGGTCGGAGACTCCGAGCTGTTCGGCAGCCTCTCTGCCCCGGTCGAAAAAGCCCTCCGCAGGATCGGCCACCGTCAGCTGGTGTCCGCGGATGGCATACGGAAGGGTTTCGAAGCCGTCAGCGCCCCCGACGTCGAGGATCCGCAGGGTCCGATCACCGAACTCTGCGATGGCCTCGTCGATCGCGTCGCCGATGAGGGCAAAACGGAGGCGACCCCACGGTGACGCCTTCCAGGCCTCCCACGCCTCGTTGCGTTCGTCAGCCGATGCCATGCGCCGATCCTCTCAGGGGCGACGAAGCGGAATTTTCCGGCCCCTCGCGCCTTGTCGGTCGTGCCCGGCATGGCCACAGTGGACGCCATGAGCGAGACCACCGCGACCTTCCTCGGCGCCGACACCGAAGCCCTGCGCCGCCTGCGCACCCAGTTGGACACCGTCGGCGAACAGCTGCGCCGTCAGGGCGCGACCACGACCCAGCAGCTTCAGTCCCTGGGGTGGGCCGGACGCGACCAGCAGACCTTCCTCGACAGCTGGAGCGGTCACTACCACCCGGCTCTGCTGCGAGCTGCCGACGCCCTGACGACCGCGGCCGGCACGATCGAGGGTCAGGCCGCTGACCAGGATCGGGTCAGCGGTGGGCCAGGTGGTGCCGGCTCGACCACTGGGGCGGCGGCGTCCACCGCCGCGACGGGGGCTCTCGGCGCGGCGGCCGCAGGGACCGAACAGACGGGCGCGGCCGGCACCCAGACCGCCGGTGGCGACCTGGGCAGCCTCAGCCGACGCTACGAGTCCAACGGGGACCCCGGCACCGTCTCCCAAGGACGCGGTGATCGCGGTGGCGTCTCCTACGGGACCTACCAGCTGTCGTCGACGATGGGCTCGGCCGGCGAGTTCCGCACCTGGCTGCGTCGCGAGCACCCAGACCTTGGCGCACGCTTGGGCAACGCGGCTCCAGGGTCAGCAGCCTTCAGCCAGGCGTGGCGCAACATCGCCGCGACGGACGGTGCCCAGTGGGGCCAGATCCAGCACGACTACATCCAGTACAGCCACTACGACCCGCAGGTCGCGGCGGTCGAGCGGGCGCTCCCGGGCATCAACCTCGAGGGCCGTGACCCCGTCGTGCGCGACGTTCTCTGGTCCACAGCGGTGCAGCACCGGAACGCCACGGACAACATCTTCACGCGCGCCGTGGCCGGCCGGGACGTCACGACCATGAGCGACGCCGACCTGGTCCGCGCGGTCTACGGCGAGCGGGGCCGCGACAACGGAGCCGCCTACTTCAGCAGGAGCTCCGTCGCGTGGCAACTGGGCAATGCCCGCCGCTTCCGCGAGGAGCAGGCCGAGGCCCTGAGCCGCCTCGGCCCCTGATCAGGACCTCGCTGGCCGTCGAGGCTTCTTGGCCGGTCGCACGACAAGCACCGGGCATGGGGCGTACTGCTGCACGCGCTGAGCCGTGCTGCCGAGCAACACCGTCTCACTGATCCCTCGCGAGCCGCTGGCCACCACGATGAGGCCGGCGCCCAGCTGAGTCGCAGCCTTGATGATCTCGTTGGCCGGGGATCCACTTCGGGTCCGCCTGTGGACCTTGGGCCCCCAGCCTTCGAAGACCTCGGCCACGACATCCGTCGCGGCTTCGGCCTCCGCCCTGAAGGAGGCTCCCTCGGCGGCCGACTTCGGCTTGCTCGCCGCGCCGAGTTCGTTCGAGAAGGACACCGCGGCGAGCGGGCGGACGACCGCCAGCACCGACACTTCCGTGACCTTGGTGGCGTCGAGCACGGTCGTGGCAAAGCGCGCCGCAGTCAGCGACTGCCTGGAGCCATCGGTCGCGATGATGACGTGCATGTCGTCACAGTCCGTTCTTCGGGTCGAGTTCTGACAGGTCTGCTGGCCGAGCCTCTGATGGGCCCCCACGGTGACCCGGCCGCCCGAAGATCAGCTCTGCGACGAACAGCGCTCCACCGAGGGCGAGCAGCCCAGCACACCAGATGAGCGAGCCCGGGTCGTCGATGACGACGTAGCCGAGCAGCAGGATGTTGCCCACGATTCCCACCCAGAGCAGCACGGTCGGGGCGTGGTAGACGTCCTCACGCTCCTCCTGACCACGCAGCTTGAGCGCAGAGAAGATCACGAGCGCGTAAATGAAGAGCGTGAAGACAACAGTCACCAGGGCGAGCCGCTCGACGACGTCGACGCCGACACCGACCTTGTTGAGCACCGCGCCGATGATGAGCAGGCCGCACACCACGGCAGCGGCGAAGCTCAGCGCCACCCACGGACTGCGACGGCTGGCATGGATACGACCGAAGACTCCGGGAACGACATCCTCGCGGGACATCCCGTAGAGAATGCGCGACTGGGTGACGACGGCGACGAGCGTGGTGTTGGTGATGGCGGTCATGGCGATGACGGCAAAGAGGATGGTCATGACTCCCACGGGCACGGGCAGGACGCCTGCCTTGACGACCTCGAGGAGCGCGGCATCCGAGTCCGCGAGGGTACCCACCGGCACCACGAGCGCCGCCGTGGCTGCGACCACGACGTAGATGACACCGGCGGTCAGCATGCCGCCGATGAGGGCGCGCGGGAAGGTCCGTGACGGTTCGACGGTCTCCTCCGCGACGTTGGCCGCATTCTCGAAGCCGGTCATGGCGAAGAATGCGAGTGCCACGCCAGCGATGATGGCGAAGATCGGGCTCTGGTCGCCGGTGTCGAACTGGGCCAGGGTGCCGAAGTCCGCCTTGCCCTGGGCGACGTAGACGATGCCGATGATGACGACGATGACGAGACCAGCGATCTCCACGAAGGTCATGACCATGTTGGCCACGACCGATTCGGTGATGCCGATGAAGTTCACGACCGCCAGGACAAGGATGAAGATGAGCGTGATGAGCAGCGCCGGCGGCAGATCCCACACCTGGCTGAAGTAGTTCGAGAACCCCGTGGCGAGAGATCCGGCGGCAGCGAAGCTCGCGGAGAGCATGCACACCGTGATCAGGAACGTCAGGGCCCGATTGCCGAAGGCCTTGTTGACGTACAGCGCAGCCCCAGCCGCCTGCGGGAACTTCGTCACCAACTCGGCGTAGGCCAGCCCGGTGATCGTCGCAATCGTGATGCCGACCGCGAAGGCGATCCAGAACGCCCCTCCGACGGCGGCGGCGACAAGCCCGATGAGGACGTAGATCCCCGACCCGAGGACGTCTCCGAGGACATAGAAGAAGAGGAGCCGTCCGGTGATGGACCTCTTCAGACCGTCGTCGTTGTCCGCCGCGAGCGGTTGGGCGTCGGTCTCGTCAATCACACGGGGACCCGCTTCCTGCCCGCGTCGGCGAGCTCGATCCGTCGACCCTAACAACGGCCGGTCGGGATCGCGCGGTGAGACAACGGGAGTGACCTGGCCACGACCTGACCGTCCCTCAGGTCTGTGACCTGCAC
Source organism: Janibacter sp. HTCC2649 (assembly GCF_000152705.1). Taxonomy (GTDB): domain Bacteria; phylum Actinomycetota; class Actinomycetes; order Actinomycetales; family Dermatophilaceae; genus Knoellia. The sequence goes on from NZ_CH672413.1 coordinate 833,310, forward strand.
GAACGCGGGGATGTGTCGAAGGGACGGTTCACGGCCCCGCGTCAGGAAGTGCGATCGAGGGTGACGACGCGGACACCGCCTGCGAGGTCCACCTGGCCGACCGGAGTGAAGCGTGCCTGCGTGAACTCCCCTGCGAACAAGGGGATCCCGGAGCCGATGACCGACGGGTTGACCTTGAGCACGAGCTGGTCGATCTCGGGCAACAGGGCGTGGGCGAGGGTGCCGCCTCCGACGAGCCAGATGTCGAGGCCGTCCTCGGCCTTGAGCTCCCGCGCGCGAGCCAACGGGTCGGCCGGCACGACCTCGACGGGCAGGTCGTCGCGCCCCGCGAGCGAGGTGGAGACCACGAGATGGCGCAGGTGCGGATAGGCGTCAGCGAGTCCGGCAGCCAGGCCAAGGTCGTAGGAAGCCCGCCCCTCGATGACCGTGTCGAAGTGCCGGCCCTCCCCCGCGATCCCCATGGCGTCGCGCGCCGGCCCGGGCAACGTCTCGGGATAGTTCGCCACGATGAACTCGATGAGATCCGGCGTGATCGGGAAGAACTCCGCCCCGCTCGGGTCTCCCCCGTCCGGTCCGGCGATGAATCCATCGAGCGTGACAGCGACGAAGTAGACGAGTTTGCGCATGCGCCCGATCCTGTCAGGCCGGCTCCCACGGGTTGATGACGGCAATGCCCGTGCCCTCGAAGTCCGTGACGTTGCGCGTCAACAACGGGACGTCATGACGCCGACAGACGGCCGCGATCCAGGCGTCCGAGATGCCGATGGGTCGACCGGCACGACGCCGCGAGGCCCGGATGGTTGCGAAGTAGGGAGCAGTTCGCGCATCGACATCGAGCACTCGTCCATCGAAGGTCATGAGCGCCGCATCGATCTCGGCTTCGAGCGCATCTCGCCTGCGCCCGTCGGGCAATTGGAAGGCTCCCTGGAGCAGTTCTCCAACGGTGATCACAGTGATGTGGGTCTGGCGCCAAGGCACCGTGTCCATCCACTCCGCCACTCGTCCGTCCGGATCCGCCCGCATCGTCTCCGAGACGACGTTCGTGTCGAGCACGATCACGAGAAATCCGGAATCCGCCGGTCGCTGTCATCCATGTCGTCCCGCGGCGGTAGGTCGACCTCTACCCCACCTGTTCGGCGTCGGAACTCCGCCATGACCTCACCGAGTGAGACCTCGTTCGGCTTGCCCCCGGCGACCGCTTCGCCGAGGATCGCTCGCACCTCGGCCTCCATCGACCGACCGTTCTCGGCAGCCCTGACCTGCAGGCGCTTCTTCACTTCTTCGTCCACCTTGCGGATGGTCAGTGTGCTCATCGTCCTCACCCCTGTCGCTCAACAAGTGCTGTCAATGCTAGCACTCACGCACCATGGCGACGCGGCCTCCAAGACGCATCAGCCCGATCCGCTCCTCGGCCTCGCGCAGCGGCCCCATCCACTCTGGCTCCGCCTCAAGCTCGACGAACCCATGCCGCGCGTAGAACGGCGCGTTCCACGCCACGTCGGCAAACGTGCGCAAGGTAACCGCACGCCCACCTCGAGAGGCGACCTCACGGCATACGCCATCGAGAAGAGCCGACCCGAGACCACGGCGACCGTGCGCTGGGTCGACGGCAATCTGTTCAAGATGCCAGCCACCGCCCAGCTCGAGGACGTGGGCAAACCCCACCACGGGCTCCCCCACGACCAGCACGAACCCAGGCTCGGCCGCGCGTTCCTCCCCCGACAGCGGCGCCGGCCAGTCGAGCGGGCCGAAGACCGTCTCGAACAACGCGTCCCCCAACGCCTCGACGGCCGCCAACCTCGAAAGGTCGGCGGCCGTCGCGGGACGTACGGGCATCGTCAGGCCAGGGTCGGCTTGACCTCGGCGAGGCGGGCGAGCAGGCCATTGACGAACTTCGGTGAGTCGTCGGTGGACAGCTCGGTGGCGATGGCCACGGCCTCGGCGATCGCGACACCCTCGGGCACCTCACCGAAGAGCACCTCGAAGGCACCCACGCGCAAGATGGCGCGGTCGACGGCGGGCATGCGCTCGACGGACCAGCCCTGGGAGTAGGTGGCGAGCAGGTCGTTGATCTGCGACCAGTTGTCGACCACGCCCGTGACCAGGTTGGCCGTGAACTCGTTGAGCGGAGCCTCGGTCACCGGAGTGGCGAGGCGCTCCTTGAGGAGCTCGGTGGCGTTGACCTGGCGCTGCTCGGCCTCGAAGAGGAGGTCGATGGCGCGGCGGCGCGACTTCGTGCGGGCACCCATGTGTGGAGCGTCCGCCGATCAGTTGACTCGGCCGAGGTAGGACCCGTCGCGCGTGTCCACCTTGACCTTGTCGCCGGTGTTGAGGAAGAGCGGGACGCCGATCTCGGCGCCGGTCTCGAGCGTCGCCGGCTTGGTGCCGCCGGTCGAGCGGTCGCCCTGGAGGCCGGGCTCGGTGTACTGGATCTCGAGGACGACCGAGGCGGGCAGCTCGATGAAGAGCACCACACCGTCGTGACGCGCAACGATGGCGTCCTGGTTCTCGAGCATGTACTTGGCGGCGTCACCGACGACGGTGGGCGTCACGGTGATCTGGTCGAACGTGTCGCCGTCCATGAACACGTAGTCGGTGCCGTCGTGGTAGAGGTAGGTCATGTTGCGCTTGTCCACGTTGGCCGTGTCGACCTTGGTGCCAGCGTTGAACGTCTTGTCGACGACCTTGCCCGACAGCACGTGCTTGAGCTTGGTCCGCACGAAGGCCGGGCCCTTGCCGGGCTTGACGTGCTGGAACTCGATGACGGTCCACAGCTGACCCTCAAGGTTGAGGACGAGGCCGTTCTTGAGTTCGTTCGTGGATGCCACGTGAGTTCACTTTCGATGAGATTGACAAGATTCGGTATGCCGTGTGCGCAGGCGCATGACGACGTCACGGAAATTCTGGTGCTGGGATTGCGTCGGCGAGTCTATCCGTCGACGACCCGTCGCCCGAATCTGCGGGCGGCGAGGGCGTTCGGTAGGGCGCGGCTCAGAGGAACTGCGACGGGTCGAACTCGCCGATCGGGATGACCCGGATGCGCGGCAGCGGCGAGGTGAACGCCTTGACGTCGTACTCGAGGTCGAAGGTCTCCAGCCCGTCCGCCTCCAAGGCGGTGAAGCCACTGTTGCGGAACTCGCGGAAGGCCATGACACCGACGCGACGGTCGTCATCGAGCAGTCCCTCGATCTCCTCGAGGAAGTCACCGTCGTGACTGACGAGCATGACGTCGGCGTCGCGGTCGCGGATGGCGCGCAGCGTCTTCTGGATGGCGACGTCGACCACCTTGACGTCGGCGTCACCGGACAGCGGCACCGGCGTGAACCCGAGCGCGTTGAGCGCCTGGATGAACGACATCGGCATGCTCGTACTCGCATTGAGGAAGAACAGCCCCTTGACGTCCTGGTCCCAGGTGTCCCGGGCGAACGACAGGAGGCGGTCCCAGCGCGGTCGCTCGTCGGGCTGGGGTCGCCGACCCAGGATCGAGGTGCCAAGGGTGGCGTCGATGTTCTCGCCGTCGACGAGGACGTAGGTGATGACGGGGTCACCACCGTTCTCGGACGGGGACGACGTGTGCGGGGCGGCCATGCGTTGGAGTGTAGGCCCGAGCAGGGTCAGACCCCGATCGTGAGGTTCGCGACGTAGCCGCTCGTGGCGTCACCGGTCACGGTGGCGAGCTGGTGGATGCCGCCGTCGTCACCGAAGACGTTGTCCGAGGTGAGGCTCGTCTGCGACATGTTGTTGACGCTCTGCTCGTAGCCGGCGGTCGCATAAACGGTGTTGCACACGGCCTCGGGCAGCGCGAGCTGCGACGTCTTGACGATCTGCCCGCTGCTCGTGGCCTCCGCCGTGCTCTTGTAGACCTCGAAGTGCACGTGCGGCCAACGACCGCTGTATGCCGCAGGGAAGATGCTCGTGAACGTCGCGGTCCCGTTCGCATTCGTGGGCTGCACACCGCGCAGGTAGTTCTCGTTCTCGACGCCCTGCGAGTACATCGAGTAGTTGCCGTCCCGGTCGCAGTGCCAGAGGTACACCGCCACGCCCTCCATTGCGGCATACCCGTTCGCACTGTCGGTGACGGTGAGGTTGATCGTCAGCGGAACACCCTCGGCTTTCGTCGTCGACGTGCCGAACGAGCTCGTGATGTCGGAGCGGATGATGCCGGCGTCGTCGAGGACGTTGGCCCCGTTGCTGCCATCACCCGGGTACGGGCCACCGGTCTCGTCGGGCACCTCGCTGGTCACCGTTGATGCAGTGGCACTCGTCGAAGCCGTGGCCGACGCGGACGACGTGCTGCTCGATGAGGCGGTCGATCCGGACGAACTCGTGCTGGCATCGGCGCACCCCGCCAGGGCGAGCAGACCGGCCCCACCGAAGAGGCCGAGGGCCCGGCGTCGGTCGAGCAGGGTGGCGACGTCGAACTCGAGGCCGCGGTCGTGGTTCGGATGGGGCTGGGTGGGGTTTCGGCGTTCGCTCATGGGTTCACTGTGGCGTCCGCCCCCAGTCGCCAACCATGAGCGCGCTGTGCGGATCCTGTGAACGACTCGCCACCGCAATCTGCTGGCGCGACCTCACCGCGCAACCGCCTGATGCACGGCAGACTGCGAGACATGAAAGCGAAGGCGCTCATCGGTGCAACTGTCGTCGGTCTTGCAGGGGTCGCCGTCCGGGACCTCACCCAGAAGAAGCACTCGCTCAAACGCAACTTCCCTGTCATCGCGAACCTCCGCTACCTCCTCGAGAAGGTTGGGCCGGAGCTGCGGCAGTACATCATCACGAGCAACGACGCCGAGCGCCCGTTCTCGCGTGACCAGCGCTCGTGGGTCTATGCCAGCAGCAAGCTCGAGAACAACTACGTCGGCTTCGGCACCGACAACGACATCGAGCACCTCGAGAACTACCCGATCATCAAGCACCGCACCTTCTCCGCGTCGGCTCCGTCGACCGCCGTCGCCCACGGGCATGACGACGCCGTCTCGCTGCCTGCCGCCAAGGTCCTGGGCGGACCTCGTGGCAGGAAGCACGCGTTCCGCCCCACCTCCGTCGTCAACGTCTCGGCCATGAGCTTCGGATCCTTGTCCGGCAATGCGATCGAGGCCCTCAACCGTGGCGTGGCCCTCGCGGGCGCGATGCACAACACCGGTGAGGGCGGACTGTCCGAGCACCACCGCAAGGGTGGCGACCTCATCCTCCAGATCGGCACGGCCTACTTCGGCTGTCGCGACGACCAGGGCCGGTTCGACCTCGCCAAGCTCACGGACCTCGTCCAGAGCGCGCCGGTCAAAGCGATCGAGATCAAACTGAGCCAGGGCGCCAAACCCGGCCTCGGCGGCGTCCTGCCGGCCGCGAAGATCACCGAGGAGATCAGCAGGATCCGCGGCATACCCTTGGGCGTGGACTGCGTCAGCCCGTCACGGCATGCCGAGTTCAACAGCGTCGACAGCATGCTCGACTGGGTCGAGATGATCGCCGACGCGACCGGGCTCCCCGTCGGTGTGAAGTCCGCCGTGGGCGAGATGGACTTCTGGACCGAGCTGGCGGAGAAGATGTCGAGCCGTACCCGCGGCGTGGACTTCATCACCGTCGACGGGGGCGAGGGTGGCACCGGCGCCGCTCCCCTGATCTTCAGCGACTCCGTCGCTCTCCCCTTCCGGGTCGGGTTCGCGCGGGTCTACTCGACCTTTGCGCGTGCGGGGCTCACGGACGACGTCGTCTTCATCGGCAGCGGCAAGCTCGGCCTGCCCGACAACGCGCTGGTGGCCTTTGCGCTCGGAGTCGACATGGTCAACGTCGCGCGGGAGTCGATGTTGTCGCTGGGCTGCATCCAGGCCCAGAAGTGCCACACCGACAAGTGCCCCACGGGTGTGGCGACGCAGGATCCGTGGCTCGCGCACGGACTCGATCCCACGCTGAAGTCCGTGCGGCTGTCCAACTACCTGCAGACGTTGCGGCGTGACCTGCTCAAGGTCTCGGAGGCCTGCGGTGTCCCCCACCCCGGCCTCATCGATGCCGACGCGATCGAGATCCTCGATGGCAACCGATCCGGTGTGCCGCTGCGCGAGGTCTACGGCTACGAGCCCGGCTGGGGCGCCCTCGGCCCGGACCTCGCTCGCGAGATCACCTCGATCATGTGGCCCGATCGCGACCGCGACACCAAGGCACCCGCCTCCTCGACCGCCACGACCTGACGTGGCCTGACGCGACCTGACTGATGACCGTCGCTGCCCAGTTCGGCGATGCACGCTGACGGTGGTTTGATCGGCCCATGCGCATCTTCTTCACCGGTGGTAGCGGCAAGGCCGGCAAGCACGTGGCAACGCACCTCGCCCAGCTCGGCCATCAGGTCACCAACGCCGACCTCGTTCCTCTCGGACACTCGTCGGTCAGCGACCTGAGGGTCGACCTCACGGACATCGGCGAGACCTACTCGGCCCTGGCCGGGCTCGCGACGTTCGACGAGCTGGAGCTGGCGAGCAAGCCCGCCTACGACGCCGTCGTGCACTTCGCCGCGGTGCCCGCGATCCTGCTCGCCCCTGACGCGAAGACCTATGCGACCAACGTGCTCAGCACCTACAACGTGCTCGAGGCCGCGACCCGGCTGGGTATCCGCAAGATCGTGTTCGCCTCGTCGGAGACGACCTACGGTGTCTGTTTCGCCCAGGGCGAGCGGCGTCCGCAGTACGTGCCCGTGGACGAGGAGCACCCCACCGTGCCCGAGGACTCCTATGCCATGTCCAAGGTGGCCAACGAGGTGACAGCGCGCTCGTTCCAGGCCCGTACTGGAGCGGACATCTACGGCCTGCGGATCAACAACGTCATCGAGCCCCACGAGTACGCCGACATGTTCCCGGACTTCCTCAACGACCCGTCACTGCGGCGCCGCAACATCTTCGCCTACATCGACACCCGCGATCTTGGCCAGATGGTGCAGCGCTGTCTCGAGGTCGACGGGCTCGGCTACGAGGTGTTCAACGTGGCCAACGCCGACATGTCCGTCGCGGCGACGACCCAAGAGGTTCAGGACCGCTTCTACGACGGAATCGAGGTGACGCGGGAGATGGGTCAAGACGAGACGTTCTACTCCATCGACAAGGCGCGCCGACTTCTTGGCTACGAGCCGCAGCACTCCTGGCGCGATGTCCTGCCCGATCCCCGGGTCAACACCTGACCTACGGGCATCCACCAAAGCGTGCAGCCTGACCCCTCTGCGGCGGAAAGACGCACCTTCTGGGAGGTTGGCCAGACTCGGGGATCGCGGCAGAAGGGTGCGTCGCTAGGTTCGACTCGTGACCAAACGTCCTGAGATCGTGTGCATCTGTGGGTCTTCGAAGTTCATGACCGAGATACGCGCGGCGAACCGTGAACTGACCTTCACCGGAGTTATCGTCGTCGCCCCCAGCGAGGCGGATGAGTCCCCCACCCCCGAGCAGAAGGCCGTGCTGGACGCTCTTCACCTGCGCAAGATCGACTTGTCCGACCGGGTTTTGATCGTCAACCCGGGTGGGTACGTCGGAGAGTCGACGCGAAGGGAAATCGCCTACGCCCAAGCGGCCGGCGAGCCGATCACCTTCACAGACCCGCTCTGACGACAGCGGGCGCGCTCATCGGCACGACCGCCCGGAACACGGTATGAGGGGATGAGCTCGTCCTGCGCTAGTTCTCGCGGTCGACAACAGTCGTAAGTACGCTCCCTCCATGACTGCTCGCCTCACAATTGCTAGACCCGCAGGTGGCTACCGAGACCGGGCCCGCGAGTATGTAATCGAGGTAGATGGCCACGAGGTGGGCCGCCTTCAGCGCAACCGCGACCTGACCGTTGACATCCCTTCCGACCGAGAAGTGGCAGTCCGAGCGGCCATCGATTGGACTGGCTCGCCGACGTGGCGAGGGCAGCTAGCGGAAGATGAACACGCGCTCATCGAAGTGGCGCCCAAGAGCGCATTCGCTGGCCTCATGAACCTGTTCGGCGGCGACACATGGATCCGTATCCGACGACTCGATTGATGGTCCTGCATTCTCGTGTCGCGGCAAATCCGGACGTTGCTACTCGGCCGCAGACCGCCGTCGGAACTCCGCAAGCCAATCGATCACCTGTTGATCGTCGTGCAAGTAGGGCTCTCCGGGACCATGACTCAGATCGATCCCATAGAGAACGCCGAGAGCCCACCAGACAACGCGATCGCCGCCGGCCGATTCATCGCTGGCCACCCATTGCGCCGCCCATCGATCGACGGCATCACGGCCCACCCGACCAGCGATGAGGTCTCTGAACTTTCGTTCGACATCGGCCCGTGATGGGGGTGGTGCGCTTCTCATGACCCAAGCATGTCCGTGCCGCGACCCGCTAGCACTCGACTCACGGAAGACCCGGACGGATCTTTCGAAGTCGCGACAGACTGTCAGTGTGGCAACCAGTCAGGCTATTCGGAACCTTCAGGCCTACATCTACAAGCGTCCCGGAGACGCGGATTTCCACCAGGTGTGCACCCGCGTGCAAGAGGTGGACTCAAGGGACAAGCTGACAGCGGCGCAGCGGGACGCTCTCCTAGTTCCGGTCTGCTCGCGCCCGGATGCCGAGTTGCTCCAGTGGCTTATTGACTACGGCTCGCGCCCTCAGAAGCAACTGAAGAAGTTGCTGACCATGACGGTGGGTTGGAATGAGCGGCGACTTGAGTGGGCCGAACGACAGATTGCCGTTCTGCAGCTCCTGCGCACGTTCGTAGCCGATGGTGAAGACCATCTGCTTTCTGAGGCCCTTTCGACGGTGTGCTGGTTCGGTAACACTGGGCCAGCCGTCTGGCTTATCGAGACAGGGGCGGACACCCACTTCTCCAGTTGGAACGCGCTTGGACAGAACCATGTCGATTGTCTGGCGAATGCCGAGATGCGTGGAGAGCGCCTCGGTGACTACTCCACATACGAATTCCTTCGCCCGTGGCACGAAAGCCGCGAGCCTTTGACCGACTGGAAGCAGCTCTACGAGGCTGGGTCCAACCTCACCTGAGCTGATAGCGGCATGTGAGGTAGTCGTTGTCGGTGAGCGGTGGCATCGTGCCCTCATGCATTAGCGAATCGAGCAAGCCGGGAACACCGTGGTTCCAGCCATCTTGGCAGTCGAGTCGCTGGGATTCGCGGTCGAGGTGAATCGCGATCGTGTCTGCGCCCGGCGTGGGCACGAGGAGTATGCGGCCGAGGATCCTGTGGCTCTGCTTGGCCTGATTCGGCTCGTAGAACTCCGCTCGTGGGATTGGGGCGCGAGCGACCTACAGATCGACGAGACGCTGCGGCGATACGGAGCCGGCTGACTTCCGCTCATCGGCTACTTGTTTCATTGACGGCATGTCCGTGAAACGAGGCGCCGCCGGAGCGGCGCCATCTGGGCGAAGTGACACGCCCGTTACGGGGGTCTGACTGACAGCGAGCCGAGACCCCCAGGGCCGGGACCAGCCAAGGATCACCCCTGGTCGATCCAGATCCTCGATGTTCCAGAGTTCAAACGCCGATCAGTCGGCGGTTCACTCCGAGACTGCGGCGTATGCCGTGTGCAGTTGTTCCGTCGTCGGGCCTTCCAGCCTGACAGGGCGGGCGATGTCCTCGAGGACGACGAACCGCAGGAGCGAACCGCGGGTCTTCTTGTCGCGCCGCATCGCCGTCTCGAGCTCGGCCCATCGACCGGCTTCGTAGGACGTCGGCAGCCCCACCGACTCCAGCACGGACCTGTGCCGGTCGACGACGTCGCGCGCGAGAACGCCTGCGGCACAGGCGAGTTCGGCAGCAAAGATCATCCCGATGGACACGGCCTCACCGTGGCGTCGGCGGTAGTGCTCGACATGCTCGATGGCGTGACCGAACGTGTGCCCGTAGTTGAGGATCTCGCGCAGCGAGGATTCCTTGAGGTCCTGGGTGACGACGTCGGCCTTGACCTGGATGGCCCGCTCGATGAGCTCGAGCGTGTGCGGACCGTCCGGTCGCGTCGCGGCCTCGGGGTCGGCGGCGACGAGGTCGAGGATGACGGGGTCGACGATGAAGCCAGCCTTGATGATCTCGGCCAGCCCGGCGACATAGTCCTCACGCGGCAGGGTTCGCAGGACGTCGACGTCGCAGAGGACGGCGCGCGGCAGGTGGAAGGAGCCAACGAGATTCTTGCCCTCGGCCGTGTTGATGCCGGTCTTGCCACCGACAGCCGCATCGACCATGGCGAGCAGTGTGGTCGGCACCTGGACCACGGGCACCCCGCGCAGCCAGGTCGCGGCGACAAACCCGGCGAGGTCGGTCACGGTCCCCCCGCCGACCCCGACGACGACGTCGGTGCGGGTGAAGCCGTGGTGTCCGAGCAGGGCCCAAAGGTCGGCGGCGACGAGAGCGGTCTTGGCGTCTTCGGCGTCAGGCACGCCCACGGCATACGCCTCAATGCCGTTGTCCCGCAGGGAGGCCGTGACCTTCTCTCCCAGGGGGCGCATGGAGTCGGGGTGCACGACCAGGGCGCGCTGCACGCCCTCACCGATGACGTCGGCGACCCGCGTGGAGCAGCCGGACTCGATGACGACGTCGTAGTCACCGACCGAGACGATGCTCATTGCGCCGCCTGCAGGTGCTCGGCGATCTCGCTGACGATGCCGGCGACCGGGCGCCCGGCCGTGTCGATGCGGTGCGTCGCGACCCGCTCGTAGGTCGGTCGGCGCTCGTTCATGAGCTTGGTCCACGAGGCGCGCGGATTGATGACGAGCAGGGGCCGACTGCCGTCGAAGCCGACGCGCTTGGCGGCATCGGCGATCGTGACATCAAGGAACACGACGACATGGTCCGCGAGGACCCTCTGGGTCTCCGCGTCCATGGGTGCTCCGCCTCCGAGGGCCACGACACCGGGCTCGACAGACACTGCGCGGGCAACCTCTGCCCGTTCGAGCGCCCGGAAGGCGGGCTCACCCTCGAGGACGAAGATGTCGGAGATCGAGCACCCCTGGTCGGCCTCGATGGCGGCGTCGGTGTCGTGGAACGGCACGTCGAGCTCGGCCGCGAGCGCCTCACCAATCGTCGTCTTGCCGGACCCGGGAGGGCCGATGAGGACAGCGACGGGACGGGCGGAGGTCACCACGAGCGCATCGTCTCGGGGATGGACGCGAGGTATGCCGCGTGGTTGCGTCGCGTCTCGTCCACCGAGTCTCCGCCGAACTTCTCGAGGCAGGCCTCGGCGAGGACGAGCGCCACCATGGCCTCGGCGACGACGCCGGCGGCGGGGACCGCGGAGACGTCGGAGCGCTGGTGGATGGCCTTGGCCTCCGCCTCACCCGTCGTGTCGATCGTGTCGAGGGCGCGGGGCACGGTGGAGATCGGCTTCATCGCGGCGCGCACCCGCAGGACGTCGCCGGTGGACATGCCACCCTCGGTCCCGCCGGCTCGGCCGGTGCGTCGCTGGATCGTGCCGGAGGCGTCGCGTTCCATCTCGTCGTGGGCGGCCGAACCTCGGCGTGCAGCGGTGCGGAAGCCGTCGCCGACCTCGACACCCTTGATCGCCTGGATGCCCATGAGGGCACCGGCGAGGCGGGCGTCGAGTCGTCGGTCCCAGTGGACGTGAGAGCCCAGGCCGGGTGGCAGTCCGTAGGCGAGGACCTCGACGACGCCGCCGAGGGTGTCGCCGTCCTTCTTGGCTGCTTCGACCTCGGCGACCATGGCGGCCGAGCCCTCGGCGTCAAGGGTGCGCACAGGGTTGGCGTCGATCTCGGCGACCTGGTCGGGGGTCGGCAATGGGGCATCCTCGGACACGCCGGCCGGGCCCATCGAGACGGTGTGTGAGACGAGACGGATGCCGTAGGCCTGCTCGAGGAAGCGCGCCGCGACCTCACCGAGGGCGACACGAGCGGCGGTCTCGCGGGCCGAGGCGCGCTCGAGCACCGGGCGGGCGTCGTCGAAGCCGTACTTCTGCATGCCCACCAGGTCGGCGTGACCGGGACGCGGACGGGTCAGCGGCTTGTTGCGCGCGACCTCCTTGTCGGCGTTGACGTCGTTGGACGCGGCGTAGGCCTCATCCGACACGGGGTCGGCCGACATGACCGTCTCCCACTTGGGCCACTCGGTGTTGCCGATGCGGATCGCGACCGGCGAACCCATCGTCAGGCCGTGACGCACGCCGCCGAGGAACTCGACCTCGTCCTGCTCGAACTTCATCCGGGCGCCGCGGCCGTAGCCGAGACGGCGGCGCGCGAGCGCGTCGGCCAGGTCCTTGCGAGTCACCTCGACTCCAGCGGGGAGGCCTTCGATCGTGGCAAGGAGGGCGGGGCCGTGAGACTCGCCTGCGGTCAACCAACGGAGCATGGCCCGATCTTCCCACGCGCTCTTGCGGAACCGCCGGTCGCGGTCAGCACGTGGGCGCGGTCGGGAGCAGGCGGCATACGCACTCTTGACAGGAAACCAATTGGTTTCCTATGGTGACGACGTGGACGTCATCTTCCGAGCACTCGCGGACCCGACTCGACGGGCCCTGCTCGATGCGCTGTTCACCCGGGACGGCCAGACGCTGGTCGCCCTCACCGCCGAGTTCGACATGACCCGGATCGGCGTGGCCAAGCACCTGGCGGTGCTCGAGGAGGCCGGACTCGTCGTCAGCCGACGACAGGGTCGGGAGAAGCTCCACTTCCTCAACCCGGTCGGGATCCGCCAGATCCACAACCGCTGGGTCAGCAAGTACACCGAGCCCTGGGCTGACGGCCTTCTCGGGCTGCGCGACGAACTGGAAGGACAGGACATGAGCACGAGCAAGGTGTTCGAGATCTACATCCGCACCACCCCTGAGCGCCTGTGGGAGGCCATCACCGACCCCGACACGCGCCGGCGCTTCCACTTCGGCAGCACGATCGCGTCGGACTGGACCCAGGGCTCGGCCTACGAGGTCACCCATGACGGCGTCGACGGCCCTCTCGTCGACGGCGAGAACCTCACCGTGGAGCCACCCCGGCTCCTCGTCCAGAGCTTCCACGCGCACTGGGACGATGCCGCCGACTCGGTCGGCACATCCCGGGTCACGTGGGAGATCGAACCCGTGGGCGACTCGTGTCGCCTCACGGTCGTCCACGACCAGCTCCCCGAAGGCGTCACCGAGGCGATCTACGGCGGCTGGCCCATGGTGCTCTCGGGCCTCAAGACCTGGCTCGAGACCGGCACCGAACTCACCACCCCCGGCTCGCAGATGTACGGCTGAGCCGCAGACACATCTGAGGAGCACGACATGACCACGCTCGACAAGACGTTCACCGGCACCCTCGTCACGAGCGGCGCCGACGGAGGTTGGACCTACCTCGACGGCGCTCCGTCCGCGTCGGTGAAGGCGTGATGTTCACCGACGTCAGGGCCGTTGCTGTCGGCGTCGCGGACACGGACGCGGCGATCACCTTCTTCACCGAGTGCCTCGGCTTCGAGGTGCGGATGGACGTCCCGATGAGCGCGACGATGCGCTGGGTCGAGGTCGCTCCACACGGTGCCGCCACGTCGGTCGCGCTGCTGGCGAGCAACGGTCCGCCCGTGGGCATCGACACCGGCATCCGCTTCGTGGTCGACGACGCTGCCGCTTCGCACGCCCGGCTGAGTGCGGCCGGCGTGCACGTGGACGAGCTCATCGTGTCGGACTACGCGCCCCCGATGTTCGACTTCACCGATCCCGACGGCAACGTCTACTACGCGAGCCAGCACGAGGGTTGACCATGCTCGCCCTTGCACCGTCGGCGACACGGTTTCGCCTAGTCTCGGCGCATGACGACGATACCTCCCACTGACGCGGCCACGACGTTCGCGACCTCCTCTCGAATGCTGACCGGCGCCATCATGGGCGCACTGGTCTTCTTCGGCATCGCGCTCTTCTTCGTCCTGGGCACGGACGCGACCCCACCGACATGGGTTCCGCTCGCCCAGCTCGCAGCCGGCGTCGTCGTGCACTTCCTCGTGGAGACGATCGGCTATCGGGTCGAACCCCTCGATCCGGCTATGAGTGACAGTGATGCCGCTGTCTCGGCCCGCACCCGCTGGCAGACGTCGATGATGGTTCGGATGGTCCTCATCGAGGCCATCGCCATTCTTTCGCTCGTTGCTGCCTTCGTGATCGACGGAGGCGTGTGGACCTACGTCGGGGGTGCTGTCGTGTCACTGGTGCTCCTGGCGGTCCACGTCTGGCCGTCGTCGCGCTCGGTGACCAAGAGCGCTGACGCTCTCGAAGCCCGGGGACAGGCGTCCTTCCTGCGTGAGTCCTTCGGCCTGCCCGCTGCCGGACCCATCCAGCAGCTCTAGCCTCGCGCGGCGCGCCGCACCATCCACACGTCGATGGGGTCCTCGCGTTCGAGTACGAAGCCGTGCCGCTCGTAGAGGCGCCGCGCCGGGCTCCCCTGCAGGACGTTGAGTCGGAAGGGACGTCCTTCGCTCTCCTGCTCCAGCGCCCACCGAAGCACTTGCTCACCGAGCCCACGGCCCTGGTGGTCCGGCCGCAGGTAGAAGTGCTCGATCCACGTCTCGTCCGCCTCCGGGCGAACGGCGATGAGGCCCACCTCGGCATTGGCCACCGCGATGACGTGCGCCACCTGTGGCCGGAACCCGGTGAGGAAGCGCTGGCGCACCCGGACCGGGTCGTAGCGTCCGAGTCGTTCGAGATCGGGCCGCATCACCTCGGCCCGCAGCTCGGCAACCCAGGAGGCGTCGCTGGCTGCGGCCTGCCGGAGCGCGAAGTCGCTCACTGGCCGACGAGCCCCGCGAGTACTTGCTCGGTCCCCGCCAGAGCCACGAAGACGCCGCCGCACATGAACGGCCCGAAGGCCATGGCCGACTTCCGACCGGCGCGCCCCGTGACCAGCAGCACCCCTGCGCCGAAGCCACCGAGAACGAACGCGGCGAGAGTTCCCACGACGACGTGCCCCACGGAGAACCACCCCAGGAGCAGACCGATGGTCGGCGCGAGCTGCACGTCCCCGCCGCCAAAACCTCCACCGGGCAGGAACGCGAACGCGACATAGATCGCGGTGAGCACGGCGCAGCAGATCCCCGCACTGACAAGGCGGTCCCACTCCCCCGTCGCGATCGTCGGTGGGATGAGCAGGAGGGCGAAGGCGGGCAACGCCGGGCGGGTCAGTCCGACTGGGAGCCGGTGGACGTCGATGTCGATCCAGACGAGACACACGCTCAACCAGGCGAAGAGCAGGTATGCCGGCAGCGCGGCATACGCCGCCGTGTCACCGACCGTCTGGGTCAGGAGGAGAACGAGGACCCCGAGCAGGGGCGCGACCCACCAGGAGGGTGGCGTGGCGTGGCTCGCCTCGTCCTCGGGGATCCGGTAGCCACCGGTGGCGAGCTCGCGAGCGGTGAGCTGCCCGACCACGAGAGCCGCCACGACGAGGACGATCGTTGCGACGACGCCGAGTGGGTGGGCGTCCATCAGGGGGCCATCGCGGCGTGCGCCGCGGCGAACATGACGTCGACCGGGCCGGGTCGTCCGGTGAACAGCTCGATCTGGGCTGCGGCCTGGTAGACGAGCATGTCGAGGCCGGAGATGACGTCCGCACCGGCGGCACGGGCCGATCGCGCGAGCGGTGTCGGCCAGTCGGCATAGACGACGTCGAGGAGCGTCACCCCCGCGAACGTCGAGCCGGACTCGTCCACTGCGTTGCCCGTGGCGGCGCTGGCTGCGGGTGCCAGCGTCGAGATGACGAGGCGACGCCGCTCATCGGCCCACCTCTCCAGCGGGACGTGGGCGGCTTCGACACCGTGACGGGACAGGAGAGCGACGACCTCAGCCGCAGCCTCGGCGTTGCGGGCCGCGACGGCGACGTCGCGCACCCCGAGCTCGGCCAGGGCCAAGGCGGCCGAGCGACTCGTCGCGCCCGATCCAAGGAGGGTGGCGCGACCGTCGTGCTCGACGTTCTCGACCGCGCGCACCAGGCCCACGACGTCGGTGTTGTGACCGTCCCACTGGCCGTCGTCGCGTCGCACGAGCGTGTTGATGGCGCCGGCGTCGCGAGCGATCCTCGTCACCGTGGTCGCGACGTCGAAGGCCGCTTCCTTGAGTGGCATGGTCAGGCTGAGGCCGCGCCAGGACACGTCGAGCCCGGCCACAACCTGTGCCAGCTCGGCTGCCGCAACCTCACGCCGGTCGTAGGTCCAGTCGCTCAGGCCCAGTGCGGCATACGCCGCGGTGTGGAGAGCGGGCGAGAGCGAGTGCGAGACGGGCGACCCGAGGACGCCCGCTCTCACTGCCCGCAGTCCTTCGGATTGGCCTTGCAGTAGGCATTGAGCTCACGGACGTTGGCGTTGTGCTCCGCCAAGGTGGTTCCGTACTTCGTCTCGCCCGTGATGGGGTTGACCGCGACGAAGAAGAACCACGGTCCGTCAGCCGGCTTGGCCGCCGCGTCGATCGAGGCCCGACCCGGGTTGCTGATCGGGCCCGGCGGCAGGCCGGGGTGGATGCGCGTGTTGTAGGGGTTCGACGCGTCCTTGAGCTCTGCCTGGCTCGGGAAGAGAGAGCGACGCTTCGCGCCGTACGACACGGCCGCATCGGACTGGAGGAGCCCATAGCTGGGCAGGCCCTCGGTCTCGATGCGGTTGAGGAAGACCCGGGCGATCTTGGGACGGTCCTCGTCGAGTTTGGCCTCGGCCTCCACCAGGGAGGCCAGGGTCAGGACCTTCTCGCGGTCGGCGTCGACCACACCTGCCGCGTCGAGGGTCTTGATGGTCAGCGCCACCATCGCCTTGAGCTGATCGACTGCGGGAGTGCTCTTGCCGAACTCGTAGGTCGACGGGAAGAGGTAGCCCTCGACGTTGCCCTTGGCCGAGGCCGGCAGACCGATCGCCTCGGGGTTCTTGGCGGCCTGGGTGTACTCCGCCACCGGCACCCCCGTGGCCTTGCTGAGCAGCGCGTAGACCTCCGTGGCCCACAGACCCTCGCGGATCGTGACCCCGCCGCCCTTGCGGCCGGCCGGGTTGGTGAGCAGCGTGAAGGCATCGATCGCCTTCATCCCCTTCTTGAGGGTGTAGGTCCCCGCCTGGATCTTGGCGCTCTGCTCCGGGTCCGCTGCCGAGGCGTCAAGGTAGGCCGTGCGGGTCTTGACCACGCCCGCCGCCTTGAGCGTGGAGGCGATCGTCTCGCCGCTGTCACCAGCCTTGATGCTCACGTCGACGTCTCCGGTGCCCGGACCCGGGAAGTCCTCGGCTTCCGAGGAGCCTCCTCCGACGATCGACGACACGAGCGGCTTGAGCAGGGTGAAGGCGGTCACCGAGGCGACACCCACGAGAACCACGGCGACGATCAGGGCAATCGTGCGACGACCACGGCTGCGCTTGCGGCGCTGGTGGCGACGACGGCGCGGCTCATCGGGCGCAGGCTCCCCGAAGATCGTCGTGTCAAGGTGGTTCTGGGTCACCGTGGTCCGTCCTTCGTCTTCGGCCTGCGCCGTTTGTGCCTCACTGGCTCACCCGGTGGGCGGCCCGAACTGCGTTCCTCATCCAGCGCGGCTTGAAGGATGAGGACCGCCGCCGCCTGGTCGACGACTGCACGCTGCCGACGTCCGGCGACACCACTGTCGCGCAAGGCTCTGTGGGCACTCACACTCGTGAGGCGTTCGTCGACCAGACGGACGCCCACGGGTGCAACCCGGCGAGCCAACTCCGCAGCATACTTGCGGGCGGCTTCTGCGCTTGGACCTTCGTCACCTGAAAGTGAGCGAGGTAGTCCGACGATGACCTCGAGGGCCGCTCGTTCCGCGCTCAGTGCGACGATTTCGGCGATGTCGTCGCCGGGGGTCTCGGCGTCCGGCCAGATGCGGGTGAGCGTGGCGTGCGGCGTCGCCAACATGCCCGAGGGGTCGCTGACGGCCACGCCGACACGCACTGTGCCGACGTCCACCCCCAGACGAACCCCGGGGCGGACGCTCAACCGACCAGCTCCCCGACGCGCCACTCGACGGCGTTGATGGCCTCGCCGGACTTCGCGATGTCCTGGCCACCGCCCTGGGCGATGTCGTCCTTGCCGCCGCCACCGCCACCGAGGGTCTGGGCGGCGATGCGCACGAGCTCACCGGCCTTGATGCCCTTGTCACGAGCGGCCTGGTTGGTCGCGATGACGACGACCGGTCGGCCCTTGGCGCCACCGGTCACGGCGACGACCGACGGTGCGGCGTCGCCGAGCTTCTGTCGGGCATCGAGGACCATGGCGCGAACGTCGTCCGCACCAGCCTCGCCGCCGGCGTCGTGTCCGACGAAGCGCACCCCGCCGACGTCCTTGGCGTTGTCGCTGAGGGATCCGGCTGCGGCGAGCACGGCCTGCTTGCGGGTGCGCTCGAGCTCACGCTCGGCGTCCTTGAGCCGCGCCACCATGGCACCGACACGCTCGGTGAGTTCACCGGGCTGGGCGCCGACGATTCCGGACAGCTCGGCGACGATCGCCCTCTCACGAGCGAGGTAGCGCAAGGCATCCATGCCGACGAAGGCCTCGAGGCGGCGGACGCCGGAGCCGACGGAGGACTCCCCCGTCACCGTGAGGGCACCGACCTGGGAGGAGTGACCGACGTGGGTGCCACCGCAGAGCTCGCGCGACCAGGGGCCACCGATCTCGACGACGCGCACGTCCTCGCCATAGGTCTCACCGAAGAGCGCGAGCGCCCCGGCCTCGCGGGCCTGGGCGAGCGACATCCACTGGGCCGAGACGGGCAGGTCCTTGCGCACGGCGAGGTTGGCGACCTCTTCGATCTCACTGCGGGTCTCGGGCGAGAGCGCCTGTCCCCACGCGAAGTCGAGTCGGAGGTAGCCCGGCTTGTTGTAGGACCCGGACTGCAGGGCCGACGGGCCGAGCACCTGACGCAGCGCGGCGTGGATCACGTGGGTGCCGGAGTGCGCCTGGCAGGCGGAGATGCGCCACTCGGGATCGACCTCCGCGAGAACGGCCGAACCAGCGCGCAGCGGTCCGTGGACGACCTCGACGGTGTGGGCGATGAGGCCCTTGACCGGGCGCTGCACGTCCATGACCTTGAGGTGGACACCGTCGGCCGTGATGATGCCCTCGTCGGCGATCTGCCCACCGGACTCGGCATAGAACGGGGTGCGGTCGAGGACGACCTGACCCTGCTGGCCCGGCTCGATCTCCTCGACCCGGACGCCATCGACGACCAGACCGACGACCTTGGCCTCGCTCGTCAGCTCCTGCCACGCGCGGAAGTCGGTCTCACCGGAGGTGCGCAGCTCCTTCCACACCTCGGTGTTGGCGTGGCCGGACTTCTTGGACTTGGCGTCGGCCTTGGCGCGGTTGCGCTGCTCGAGCATGAGGCGGGTGAAGCCCTCACGGTCGACGGTCAGACCGTGCTCCTCCGCCATCTCGAGGGTGAGGTCGATCGGGAAGCCATAGGTGTCGTGCAGCTGGAAGGCCTGGTCGCCCGCCAGCGTCGTGCCACCGGACTCCTTGGTCCTCGACACGGCAGTGTCCAGGATCGTCGTGCCGGAGGCGAGCGTGCGTCGGAAAGCCTCCTCCTCGGCATACGCGATCTTGCTGATTCGCTCGAAGCCGGTCTCCAGCTCGGGGTAGGACTGCTTCATCCGCTCCATCGAGATCGGGAGGAGGTGCGGCAGGGCCGGGTCCTCGAAGCCGAGGAGGCGCATCGAGCGCACGGCGCGTCGCAGCATCCGGCGCAGGACGTAGCCACGTCCCTCGTTGCCGGGCGTGACGCCGTCACCGATGAGCATGAGCGAGGACCGGATGTGGTCGGCCACGACCCGCAGGCGGACGTCGTCGGGGTGCGAACCCTGGGCGGAGTGTCCCGAGTTGGCGCCGTAGGACTTGCCGGTCATCTCCGCGGCCTTGGCGAGGACGGGGTAGACCTCGTCGATCTCGTAGAGGTTGTCGACGCCCTGCAGGACCGAGGCGATGCGCTCAAGGCCCATGCCCGTGTCGATGTTCTGTGCCGGGAGCGGGCCCTCGATGTCGAAGTCGTCCTTGGCGCGGACCTGCGAGAGCTCCTCCTGCATGAAGACGAGGTTCCAGATCTCCATGTAGCGGTCCTCGTCGACCGCCGGACCGCCCTCGACGCCGTACTCCTCGCCGCGGTCGTAGAAGATCTCGCTGCACGGGCCGCCGGGGCCGGGAACGCCCATGTGCCAGTAGTTGTCGAGCTTGCCGCGGCGCACGATGCGGTCGAGCGGGATCGAGGTGTACTCGGCCCACAGGCGCTCGGCCTCGTCGTCGTCCTCGTAGACGGTCGCCCACAGGCGGTCGGGGTCAAGGCCGTAGCCGCCCTCGTCCTGCGAGGTCGTGAGGAGCTGCCACGCGAAGCGGATGGCGTCCTTCTTGAAGTAGTCCCCGAAGGAGAAGTTGCCGTTCATCTGGAAGAACGTGCCGTGACGTGAGGTCTTGCCGACCTCCTCGATGTCGCCGGTGCGGACACACTTCTGCACGCTCGTGGCCCGCTCCCACGGCGGCGTCTCCTGGCCCGAGAAGTAGGGCTTGAACGGCACCATGCCTGCGTTGACGAACAGCAGGTTGGGGTCGTCGTGGATGAGGGGCGCGGAGGGCACCACCGTGTGGCCGTTCTTCTCGAAGAAGGCAAGCCAGCGGCGCCGGATCTCAGCGGTTTCCATGTGGGCAGTCCTGAGGTTGAAAAGGCAGTGGGTCGAGTGCGTCGGCCCGGGTGGGGGCACCGATGAATCCTACGGGTCGCACCTCCGCGAGCGCCGCGGCGTTCCTTGCCAGCACGCTCCGGTCCTCGCAAACGCGTGGTATTTCCCGCGTTTGCGAGGACCGAGGGGGTCAGCTGCGGCCGAGGCGTTCCTTGAGCCACGTCCAGCGCTCCTGGAGGCGCGCCTCGAAGCCGCGATCGGTCGGTTGGTAGTAGTCGGTCTTGCCGTGCAGGTCGTCCGGGAGGTACTGCTGACGCGCCACCCCGTCGGCCTCGTCGTGGGCATAGACGTAGCCCTTGCCGTGTCCGAGACGGGTCGCACCGGCATACCCGCTCCCGCGAAGGTGAGGTGGCACCGCCCCGCCACGTCCGCCACGGATGTCGGCAATGGCAGCGTTGATCCCGGCATACGCCGCGTTGCTCTTGGGAGCGAGAGTGTTGTGAACAACGGCCTGCGCCAAGATGATTCGCGCTTCTGGCATGCCGACCTGAGCGACGGCGTGCATCGCTGCGACCGCCGTCTGGAGCGCGGTCGGGTCGCCCATGCCGACGTCCTCGCTCGCCGAGATGACGATGCGTCGCGCGATGAAGCGAGGGTCCTCCCCCGCTTCGAGCTGGCGGGCGAGGTAGTGCAGCGCGGCGTCGACGTCGGAGCCGCGCATCGACTTGATGAACGCGGAGGCGACGTCATAGTGCTGGTCGCCGGTCTTGTCGTAGCGCACCGACGCCTGGGCAACCGCCTGCTCGGCGTGGGCGAGGGTGATCTCGATCGGGGTGTCGTCGGAGCGTCCCGCAGGGGCGTCGTCGAGGGCCACTCCTGCAGCCGCCTCGAGCGAGGTCAGCGCCCGACGGGCGTCACCGCCGGAGATGCGCACGAGGTGCTCGCGAGCTTCGCTCGACAGGGCGTATGCCGCGTCGAGACCGCGTGCGTCCGTCACCGCCGAGTCGAGCACCTCGGCGACCTGCGCGTCGTCCAGGGACGTGAGCGTGATGAGCATCGAACGCGAGAGCAGGGGCGCGATGACCGAGAACGACGGGTTCTCGGTGGTGGCCGCGACGAGGATGACCTGCCGAGTCTCGACGCCGGGCAGCAGGGCGTCCTGCTGGGCCTTGGTGAAGCGGTGGATCTCGTCGAGGAAGAGCACGGTCTGCCGGTCGTAGAGGTCACGGTTGCGCGCGGCCGCCTCCATCACGGCGCGCACGTCCTTGACGCCGGCAGTCACTGCCGACAGCTCGACGAACTCCCGGTTCGCCGCCGTCGCGACCAGGTGGGCCAGAGTCGTCTTGCCGGTCCCGGGAGGACCCCAGAGGATCGCGCTCAGCGAACCTGCCGTGCCGCCAGATCCCTCGATGAGGCGCCGCAACGGGCTACCGGGGCGGAGCACCGCGTCCTGGCCGCGGACCTCGTCGATCGAGGCCGGGCGCATCCGGACGGCCAGTGGCGGCAGGGTCGACGAGGTCGACCCACTCCCGGAGGAGGCGAAAAGATCGTCAACGGCTGCCACCTCAGCAGCCTAACGGTCACCACCGACGACCAGATTCGTGCCATCCGCGCTGGTCAGGCCTTCGTTTCCCTGCGTAGGTTGGGAGGCGATCGCCCAGTCTTTGACGAAAGGTGAAGTCATGCCCGACAGCTCGTCCATCACGGTGCACCACGAGGACACGGGCGGCGAGGGCCGCCCCGTCGTCCTCATCCACGGTTGGCCCTTGTCAGGAGCCTCGTGGAAGGACACCATCCCCGCGCTCACCGGGGCCGGGCTGCGTGTCATCACCTACGACCGGCGCGGGTTCGGGCAGTCGGAACCAGCGGCGGATGGTCGTTATGACTACGACGCCCTCACGGCAGACCTGGCCGGGCTCATCGAACGGCTCGATCTGCGCGACGTGTCGCTCGTCGGCTTCTCCATGGGTGGCGGCGAGGTCGCGCGCTACGTCGGGACCCATGGCGAGGAGCGCCTCCACAGCATCGCGTTCGCCGCGGCCATCCCGCCGTGGCTCCTCAACAGTGAGGACAACCCCAACGGTGGGCTCCCCCGCGCCGAGGCCGAGAAGATGCAGGCCGGCCTGCGTGCCGACCGTGAAGGCTTCCTCGACGAGTTCCTCACGAACTTCTTCAGCGCCGCCGGAGAACTCAAGGTCACCGAGGAACAGCGGGCCGAGGCCGTCGCGCTCGCCGCCCGGGCCGACCTCGAGGCCGCAGCCACGTGCATCGTGTCCTGGCTCGAGGACTTCACCGAGGACCTTGCCAAGGTCACCGTGCCGACGTTGGTCATCCATGGCGACTCCGACGCGATCGTGCCGATCGAGGTCTCCGGACAGCGCACCCACGACCAGGTCCCGGGCAGCGAGCTCGTCACCGTCAAGGACGGCCCCCACGGCATCAACACCAGCCACTCCGACGGGTTCAACGCGGCGCTCGTGCGCTTCCTCACCGCGTGACCCCAGCACCCTGCGACGTCGAGCGTCTCGCCACGCGGGAGGCGCTCGTCGTCGCGAGCGGGAGCCAACCCGTCGTGCGTTTCGACACCGGCCCGGGACTGCTGCTGCCGGCGCTCGGCCTCACCGGGACCTCCGCCGTTGCCTGGGCCCAGACCTGGAACGACGGGCGCCGGGGTGTACAGCTGCTCGGGTCCCGCGACGAGGTGGCGACGCTCCTCGCCGCTCCCCCGTTCCCGGACTGGTTCGCCCACCACGACCCCGTGCACGTCACGGCTCCGCGCGAGATCTATCACGTCGTCGACGAGGCGCTGCCGGTCCGTGGCGGCAACACGTGGGACTGGATGTGGACCGACACTCCCCCGCCGGCGCTGCCCGCCGAACCGCGTGTCGAACAGGTCCGGGACGACGAGCACGACGCCCTCGTCGACTTCCTGAAAGCCCACAACCCCGACACTCATGCGACCCCGTTCGCGCGCCCGCAGCAGCGGTGGGTCGTGGTGCACGACGACTCCGGCGGCATCATCGGCTGCGGGTGCGACGAGCCCGGCAACGCCGAGGTCCCCCTGCTCGGTGGCATCACCGTCGACCCCGCGCACAGGGGCGGCGGGCTGGGAGCCGCGATCACGGCATACCTGACTCGCGCAGCGATCGAACGCACCGGCGCGTCGTCGCTGGGAGTCTTCGAGGGCAATGACCACGCGCGCACCCTCTACGAGCGCCTGGGCTACGTCGTGGGCCTGGCTGCACGCACGCGCTTCGTCGTGCGCGCGACCTGACGATCAGGACTCGGCGGCGCGCACCGCGCACAACGTGCCCAGCCGCGCACGCATGGGTGCGCGGCTGGTGAGGGTCTGCGCGGCTGGTGCGGACAGCGACGACGCTGCGACGACGCTGAGGGTCAGGACTGGGTGGCGCGCACCTTGTCGAGACGGGCAGTGAGTGACTCCACGCGGTGCGCGTTGCCGTGCAGACCGATGTAGCGCGGCCCGAAGACGGCAAGCAGGGCATCGTCGAGGCGGCGCACGGCACCCGCCGGGTAGCGATAGTCCATGCGCTCGTTGATGCCCTGGGCGTCGATCGAACCCAACAACCCGCCGAGCTCGTCGAGCGAGGTGATGCCAAGTTCGAGGAGGAGCCCGGAGATCCACGAGTAGTGGTCGGTGCGGGACCAGCCGGCGTCCTGGAACTGAGCCGACAGGAACGCTGCGAGGTCGGTGCCGCTGATGCGCGGGTCGTCGTCCACGGCCCCGGAGTCCATGCCGGCGACACTGGCCTGGAGCCGGTCGCGGATCGCGGTGAACTCACGGTCAGCAAGCTCCAGAAGCCCTGCGGCGAGCGTGAATCGGCGGTCCAGGTCCGGCACGTCCGCCGCGGGGACGGAGCCCTTGTAACGGACGTCGTGCTCGAACTCGGCCCACGCGTGCTGGAGGATCGTGCGCACCTGGACGGACGCGGAGCGTCCCCGAAGATGCGTGTATGCCGGGTCGCTCTCGTTCTCGTCCAGGGTCACCAGGAGGTGCCGGCTGGCGTAGCCGAACCGCCCCTCGCTGGCAGTCTCCTGACCGAGGTCGCGGTCATCGAGGACGCTGAACTCACCGGACAGCAGGTCCGCGACAGCGGCCACGTCACCGTGCAGGTAGGTGACGACCCGGACGCCGATCTGGTCGGTGATCTCGGTGAGTGGGTCGGTGTAGAGCGACTCGCCATTGACCGTGCGGGCCGCCTTGGCCGCGAAGGAACCGACGCTCTTGGCCCGACCGGTGACGCTGACGTAGTTGATGCCGGCGTCGTCGAGCATGGCCGTGATCATCGTGGCGAAGTCGTCGGCGACGGGCCGCAGCTCCGGCTGCTGCGCGGCATACGCCTTGATCGCCTGGCGCACGAGGTCGCCGTCAGCCGACTCGGGCGTCGTGGTCACGCGGGCCACCCCAGAACGGTGCGCAGTCCCGCGACGCCGGAGGTCGGGTCGTGGTGCACGGCGCGGATGCCGAGCTGGCGGGCGGCTTCGACATTGGCCTCCACGTCGTCGACGAAGCCAACCTGCTCGGCGGGGACGTCGAGTGCCTCGAGCACGCGCTCGAAGTAGGCGAGCTCGGGCTTCCTCGCTCCCATGTCACACGAGTAGAAGGAGCGCGCGAAGACCGCGTCGTAACCGAACACCCGGCGCAGATAGGCCTTGCGGTGGTCCTGCTGGTTGGTCGCCAGCACACACGTCACTCCGGACGCCGCCACCTCCTGGACGAAGCGCACCGCCTCCTCGTCACCGTCGACCTGCTCCCAGAGCTCGAGCAGGTCACCAACGCTCGCCGTGGCCTCGGGCCAGTCGTCGAGCACGCCGGCGAGGATGTCATGGAAGGGGGCCTCCCCGCGCAGGGCGGGAACCTCGGCGGCGAACACCGCCTCGGCGAACCCCGGGCCGCCCCAGGCGTCGAGCTTGGGAGCCCACTCGTGCCGTGGGTGCTGGATGACTCCGTCGGCGTCCCAGAGCAGGACGCTGACCGGGCGCGCCGGATCGAGTGGCCGGTCGACCACGATGTCGATGTCGGCGCGCACGGTCATGTCAGCCAAGCTCCGGCTTCGACTCGGGCTTGGCCTCGGACGTGGAGTCAGACTTGGCCTCGCCCTTGGCCTCGCCCTTGGGCTCGGGCTTGGCGTCGACTCCGGCCTCCTTGCGCTGCTCCGGCGTGATCGGTGCCGGCGCGGCGGTGAGCGGGTCGTAGCCGCCACCGGACTTCGGGAAGGCAATGACGTCGCGGATGGAGTCGGTGCCGGCGAGCAGAGCGCAGATGCGGTCCATACCGACGGCGATGCCACCGTGCGGCGGGGCACCGAAGGCGAAGGCGTCGAGGAGGAAGCCGAACTTCTCCTGTGACTCCTCGTCGGTGAGGCCCATGACCTTGAAGACGCGCTCCTGGACGTCGCGGCGGTGGATTCGGATCGACCCCCCACCGAGCTCGTTGCCGTTGCAGACGATGTCGTAGGCGTAGGCCAGCGCACTGCCGGGGTCGGTGTCGAAGGTGTCGGCGAACTCCGGCTTGGGGCCGGTGAAGGCGTGGTGCACGGCGGTCCAGGCTCCGGCGCCCACGGCGACGTCTCCACTGGCGACGGCGTCGGAGCTGGGCTCGAACATCGGGGCGTCGACGACCCAGGTGAACGCGAACGCGTCCTTGTCGATGAGGTCCCCGCGCTGCCCGATCTCGAGGCGGGCCGCGCCGAGGAGCGCCCGCGACGACTTCGCGTCACCGGCGGCGAAGAAGATGCAGTCGCCCGCCTTGGCACCGACGTGCTCGGCCAGTCCGGCCACCTCGGTCTCGGTGAGGTTCTTGGCGACCGGTCCTCCGAGGGTTCCATCCTCGGTCACGAGGACGTAGGCAAGACCCTTGGCCCCGCGCTGCTTGGCCCAGTCCTGCCACGCGTCGAGCTTCTTGCGCGGCTGGCTCGCGCCACCGGGCATGACCACGGCGCCGACGTAGGGCGCCTGGAAGACGCGGAACGTCGTCTCGCTGAAGTAGTCGGTGCACTCGACGAGCTCGAGGCCCATGCGCAGGTCCGGCTTGTCCGAGCCGAAGCGACGCATCGCCTCGGCGTAGGTCATGCGTGGGATCGGACGCGGGATCTCGACGTCGATGAGCTTCCACATCTCGGCGAGGACGTCCTCCATCAGCTCGATGACGTCGTCCTGCTCGACGAAGGACATCTCGATGTCGAGCTGGGTGAACTCCGGCTGCCGGTCGGCGCGGAAGTCCTCGTCGCGGTAGCAGCGGGCGATCTGGTAGTAGCGCTCCATGCCAGCGACCATGAGCAGCTGCTTGAACAGCTGCGGGCTCTGCGGCAGGGCGTACCAGGAGCCGGGGGCCAGTCGCGCGGGCACCAGGAAGTCGCGAGCGCCCTCAGGGGTCGAACGCGTCAGCGTCGGGGTCTCGATCTCGACGAAGTCGCGCCCTTCGAGCACCCGTCGCGCGGCGGCGTTGACCTTGGAGCGCAGTCGCAGTGCGGTGCCGGCCGAGGACTTGCCCGGGCGGCGCAGGTCGAGGTAGCGGTGCTTGAGGCGGGCCTCTTCACCCACGGTGGTGCGCTCATCGATCTGGAACGGCAGCGGCGCACTCGGCGCGAGCACCTCGATGGCGCTCGCCACGACCTCGATGGCACCGGTCGGCAGCTCGGCGTTGACGTTGGCCTCGGTGCGCGCGACGACCTCGCCGGTCACCTTGATGCAGAACTCGGCGCGCAGGTCGTGAGCAGCACCGGTGAGGACCTCGTCACGTGCGACGACCTGGACGACACCACTGGCATCGCGCAGGTCGATGAAGGCGACGCCCCCGTGATCGCGACGCTTGGCCACCCAGCCGGTGAGCGTGACGGTCTGACCTGCTTGTGAAATGTGGTCGGCGGTAAGAGTGCCGGCCTCATGGGTGCGGAGCACGGGAGGGTCCTTCGGAACGGGGGTGGATGAACTCCGTCATCCTACGGAGTGGCCCCCGCCTCACACGAACCGCATTTCCGGTATGCCGACCGCCCACGACACGCAGAAGGGCCGTTCCACCCGATGGCGGAACGGCCCTTCGTCGATCATCGGCCCAGTGGCCGCCGCCGATCAGTCGGGAATGATGAACTTCTGGCCCGGGAAGATCAGGTCCGGGTTGTCGATGTTGTTGACCTTGGCGATCTTCTTCCAGCTCACGTCGTACTTCGCGCCGATGCCGGAGAGCGTGTCGCCCTTCTTCACCGTGTAGGTGCGCTGCGCTGGCGCGGCCGCCTTCTTGGGTGCCGGTGCCTGAGCCTTCGGAGCGGGGGCAGGTGCCGGTGCAGGGGCCTTCGGCGCGGGTGCGGGTGCTTTGGGGGCGGGCGCCGGGGCGGAAGCCTGGCCGGCGTCCTTGGCAGCCTTGTCAGCGTCGGCCTTGCGATCTGCTGCCTCCTTGGCAGCCTCGTCGGCCTTGCTCTTTGCCTCGTCAGCCTTCTCCTTGGCCTTCTCGGCGACAGTGTCCTTGTCGTCGTAGCCGAGGCCCTTCTTGACGTCGTCCAGGAAACCCATGGGGCTGGTCCTTCCGGTTCGATGCGGCCCCAGGCCACTCGGCCGCGGGGCACCCCCGGAGTCGGTGGGGGCAGATCGACGCTACCCAAGGTCGGCGGCGTGACGCCCCGAGAGCATCAGGGCAATCGCACGACGTGGATCACTACGTGAGTTCCACGCCGTCGCGATAGAACCAGCGACCGGCGCGATGGACGAACGTGCTCCGCTCACGCATCACGCCAGCCTGCCGCGACCGTCCTTCGCCCGAGCGCCAGTGCGCGGCGAACTCGACGACACCTTCGACGTCGCCCTCGGACGACGTCAGGATCTCGAGGCCCAGCCATTCGAGTGAGCCGTCGAGGCTCACGTCCGTGGGTCGGGTCGCCGGATGCCACGTCCGGAAGAGGTGGTCACTGTCACCGACGGCGTATGCCGTGTAGCGCGATCGCATGACCGTCACCGGAGTCGGTGGCCAGCTCTCCCCCGCCAGGTACGGGCCGCAGCAGGCGGAGAGCGTGGCTCCCTCAGGCTGACCACCGCAGGGGCAGCGTGGATCGCCGGCTGCGTTGATCACGCGCGCTCCGACCCGCCCGGCCCCTGGGCCCAGGGAGCGTCGTGGGGTCGCAGTGAGTCCCAGTTCCGCTGTCGCGCAACCTGAGCCGCGAGCACGGCAGACACGAGGATGCCGTTCTGGACGCGGCCCTCGAGCACCGCCTCGACGGCGTCGTCGAGCGCAACCCAGGCCAACGGCATACCCTGCTCCTCCGCCTCACGAACGTGACGATCGGATTCGGGGCCGCGCGAGACGTCACGGGTGAGGAAGACCCGGATGGCTTCGTCGAGACCGCCGGGCGAGGGGCGCAGGTCGATGAGGACGTCATAGCGGCCAGCGACGAGGTCGGCTTCTTCGTGCAGTTCGCGGGCGGCCGCTTCCCACGGCGGTTCTCCCTCGACATCGAGCAGACCCGCCGGGATCTCCCACTCGCGGGCGCGGATGGGGTGGCGGTACTGCTGGATGAGGCAGATGCGTCCGTCGTCGTCGAGAGCGACCACGGCGACGGCCCCGGGGTGCTGGACGTACTCCCGCACGTGCAGGCCGGCGTCGCCGAGGTCCACCTCGTCGCGCACGACGTCCCACACGCGGCCCTGCACCAGGACCTCGGAGCGGCGCACCGGACGAGGGTCGAACTCGTCGGCGAACCGATCCGCGGTCACACGACCTCGGCGTCGGCGCTGACCTTGGGACGCTCGACCTCGACGAGACGCGCAGCGCGCTGCTCCTCGATAGCGGCACCGATGAGCCCGGCAAAGAGCGGGTGGGCCCTCGTCGGACGGGACTTGAACTCGGGGTGCGCCTGGGTTGCGACGTAGTACGGGTGCTCGTCCCGGGCCAGCTCGACGAACTCCACGAGCCCGAGCTCGGGGTGCGTCCCCGAGATGACGAGACCCGCGTCCTCGATCTGGGCCCGGTAGGACTCGTTGACCTCGTAGCGGTGACGGTGGCGCTCGTCGGCGCTCAGTGCGCCGTAGACCTCTGCGACAACCGATCCCTCGCGCAGGTCGGCGCGCTGTGAACCCAGGCGCATCGTGCCGCCAAGGTCACCAGCTCCGTCGACGAACGCCTTCTGCTCCTCGATGGTCGCGATGACCGGAGCCGGCGTCTCGGGGTCGAACTCGGTCGAGCTCGCCCCCTCGATCCCGGCGACGTTGCGGGCGTACTCGATGACCATGCACTGCAGGCCGAGGCAGATGCCGAGCGTCGGCACGCGGTGCTCGCGCGACCAGGTCAGGGCGCCGAGCTTGCCCTCGATGCCACGGACACCGAAGCCGCCCGGGACGAGGACGGCGTCCACCCCACCGAGAGCCTTCTGGGCTCCCGCTGCGGTCTGGCACTCGTCACTGGCAACCCAGCGGATCTTGACCTTGGCGTCGTGGTGGAAGCCACCGGCACGCAGGGCCTCGGTGACGGAGAGGTAGGCGTCGGGCAGGTCGATGTACTTGCCGACGAGGGCGACCTCGACCTGGTGCTCGGGGTTGTGGACCCGCCCGAGCAGGCGGTCCCAGTCGGTCCAGTCGACATCGCGGAAGGTCAGCCCGAGGCGACGGATGACGTAGGCGTCCAGTCCCTCACGGTGCAGCACCTTGGGGATGTCGTAGATGCTCGGTGCGTCGACACAGGCAGCAACGCCCTCGGTGTCGACGTCGCACATGAGCGAGATCTTGCGCTTGATCGCGTCGGGAATCTCGCGATCTGCCCGCAGGACAAGGGCATCGGGCTGGATGCCGACCTGTCGGAGCGCCGCCACGGAGTGCTGCGTCGGCTTGGTCTTGAGCTCACCGCTGGGGGCGAGATAGGGCACCAGCGAGACATGGAGGAAGAAGACGCTGTCGCGACCGAGGTCATGACGGACCTGGCGGGCCGCCTCGAGGAAGGGCAGCGACTCGATGTCGCCGACGGTTCCACCGATCTCGGTGATGATGACGTCGGGCGCCTCGGCATCGTCGACGTCGGGAGCCCCGGCCGCCTGGGCGCGCATGCGTTCCTTGATCTCGTTGGTGATGTGCGGGATCACCTGGACGGTGTCGCCGAGGTACTCACCGCGCCGCTCCTTGGCAATGACCTTGTTGTAGACCTGACCGGTCGTGACGTTGGCCTTGCCGATGAGGTTGCGGTCGAGGAAGCGCTCGTAGTGCCCGACGTCGAGGTCAGTTTCGGCACCGTCATCGGTGACGAAGACCTCGCCGTGCTGGAACGGGTTCATCGTTCCGGGGTCCACGTTGAGATAGGGGTCGAGCTTCTGCATCGTCACGCGCAAACCGCGTGCCCTGAGCAGGAATCCGAGGCTGGATGCCGTGAGGCCCTTGCCGAGCGAAGAGGCGACGCCTCCGGTCACGAAGATCTGTTTCGTCTGAGCCACCACGGGCTTCAACACTACGTCATTGCGAGGGTCAGGCTCACCACGACTCGCAGGTCGAACACCCGATGCGTATGCCGTGCTGTCCGGATCTACGCGCGGCGCGCGACTTTCGCGTACCTCGCCTGCCACCATTGGGCGGTCGCGGCGCCGTCGGCCCACTCGGCTGCCCTGAGTCGGCCGGCCGCGGCGGAGCACTCACGTGCCTTCGGGTCGTTCAGCAGACCTCGCACGGCTGAACCCACCGCGAAGGCATCTCCGACCGCTACGAGCTCACCGACACCGTCGACGAGATCACGCAAACCGCCCGTGTCCGTGGACACCACGGGAACGCCAGCGGCCATCGCCTCCTGGACCACGAGGGCCCGTGCCTCCCAGGTGCTCGTGAGCACGAAGACCTCGGCGGCCTGCAGCCACGTCCCCGGATCACTCTGTGGTCCGACGAAGTGGACCGGCGCACCCTCGACGCGGGCACGCGTCTGCAACCTGGCCAGTAGATCGGGATCACCATCACCGACCACGATCCACGTGGACGTGATGCCCACGACGGACGCGGCGTCGATGATCGTGTCCAAGTTCTTCTGGGGCGCGACGCGCGCGATGGTCAGAACCATCGGCCCCTCCTCCGCAATCCCGTTCGCCTGCAACAGTGCTGCTCTGCGCGCGGCACGCGTCGTGCGATCGAGGGGCTCTGCTGCAAGCAGGCCCGGCACCCGTGGCGACGGGACGGGTGCGAGCACGGCGGCACGCGCCCCGTGCCTCTGCGCCTCGAGCACGAGGTCACTGCTCGCCCCCGTTGAGAGGGCTGCTCGCCCGGCCACGAACCGTTGGAGGAGGCGGGATGACAGCTTGCGCCTCCACCCACCGGCGAGCACGGCGTTGTGCTGGCTCACGATCACGGGTACCCCGGTCCCCGTGGCCGCGAGGACGGCGACCAACCCGGCCTGGTGTCCGTGCGCGTGGACCACGTCGGACGAGCGCGTCAGACGGCGCAGGCGCAGCAGGTTGCGGACAGATCCCGGTGTGGGGCCGGAGGGCCACCAACGCCGGGCATCGACCAGGCCGAAGCGTTCGGCGGTGATGGAGTCCGTCACCACCGTGACCTCGTCACCCAGGGCGCGAAGGTGCTCGGTCAGATCCACGGCGTGGGTGCCGATTCCCCCGGTGCTGCGACCGATCACCTGGACGACGCGCATCAGGGGCTCACCTCATGATCGTGGAGTCGGCACGTGGGAGCTGGGGTCATGCCCGATTCTCACCCCGACGGCGACGCCCGCGATCTCTCAACGCGCGCATTCCTTCACGGTCGGCCACCGCCATGACCGCGAGATGGGCGCCCATCGTCACGACGGCGACGACGACTCCCGCGAGGATCGAGCCGAGCAAACCGTCCCACGTGACCAGACGCTCCACCGTGTCGCCGACGGCGATGGCCACGGCCACGGCCACGATCGCCGAGGCAGCGGTTCGACCGCTCCCTTCGAGAGCCACGGATCCCCAGGAACGGCGCACGAGGAAGGCGAGTGCGATGGCCGAGAACGTCATCCCACACGTGGAGGCGATGCCCAGGATCCCCAGCGTCGTGCCGGCGTCGGAGCCCTCGGGAATGGTCGCCAGGGGAAGCAGCCCGGCAATGGCCCAGCCGGCGGCCACGGCCAGAGCTGCGTGGATCGGACGACCGCGCACATAGAGCGCCCGGGTGAGCAGCGCAGCGACGCTGAAGCCCACGAGACCGGGGGCATAGGCGGCCAGGGCCCCGGGGAGTGCCTCGAGGGCCGCCTGCGCACGGCCACCGGATCCACGGTCAAGGGCAAGGAAGAAGCGGCCCACGGGACGGGACACGGTGATGAGGACGGCGGCTGCACCGGACGTGAGCAACAGGATTCCACCGATGCTGCGCGCCAAGGTCCCAGCGGCCGTCGAGTCGTCGGACTCCCCCTCCTTCGCGCTCTCCGCGTGGGCCATGGCAGGAAAGGCGGTCGTGGCGATCGGAACGGCGAGAACGGCATACGGAAGGAGGTAGACCGCCTGGACGTAGGCATAGATGTTGACCACGCCGATGTCGATGGTGCGCGGGGAGTGCGTGAGCCAGAGAGTCAGGAACACCGCGGCCTGCTGCGCCGCAAGCGCCACCACCCCTGCGCCCGCCAGCCCCGCGGCACGGCGACCGAGATCGCCGGGGAACGACAGGGTGGGTCGGAAGCTGATTCCCGCCCGCACGGCCGGCACGAACAAGGGAATGCTCAGCACCAGAACCCCGAGGGTTGTGCCACCGGCAAGGATCCACACTGCGTCCGAGGGCACCGCGTCCGCGGCGACGCGTCCGCTGATCCGCTGCCCGTAGGCCACGTAGGCAGCCATCACCACAACGCTCGACAGCAAAGGCGCCAGGGCCGCGGCGAGGAACCGCCGGTGAGCCTGGAGCATGCCGGCAAGCACGACACCGATGCCATAGAGCGCGACCTGGGGGGCGAAGATGCGCAGCATCGTCGCCCCGAGATCCACGCTCCCGGGCTCCTTGCGGTCGTCGAGCAGCAGGTCACTGAGCCACGGCGCTGCGATGAAGACGATGGCGGCGAGCGGCACCAGGACGACGACGGCCCAGGTCAACAGGGCGGACCCGGCGCGGTCGGCGTCCTCACGACGGCCCATGCCGAGCTGCCCTGCGACGAGCGGCACCGCGATGGCAGCGAGCGCGCCACCGGCCGCCACTTCGTAGACGACATTGGGCAGGGTGTTGATCGTCTGGTAGGTGTCGCCGACGGGGGTCGCCCCCACGCTGCTGGAGAAGACGAACGTGCGCACGACTCCGGCGATGCGTGCAAGAAGGGTGGCGACGGCGACGACCAACGCCGCCCGGGCCAGCGACTGGCCCACGGACCCGGTGGTCACGGGCGACCCCAGGAGTCGACCCGTCGCAGGACCGGGTTGCCCTCGATGACCTTGCTGAAGGAGACCTTCTCGGACAGGACAGTGAGAACGGCGGTGACGGCCAGGAGGGCGAAGCGACCACGCGGCCCGGTGCGCTCGACGAGGGCGAGGCCCACCATGGCCCCGGCCGCGTTCGCGCCCGTGTCGCCGAGCATCGACTCGCCACGAAGGTCATGGGGCAGCGTGCCCACTGCCGCACCAAGTGCTGCCGCTGCCGTGGCCGCACCGTGAGCCCCCAGGGGAAGGAGCAGGGTGCCGGCTCCGAGGGACACGACCTTGAGCGTGCGTCCGGGCCGAAGGTCGAAGAGGTTGGCAAGGTTGGCCGATCCAGCGATGGCCGCACCCCCGATGAGGGTGGTGAGCAACCTGCGGTCCCGACCCCGGTCGGCGAGCACCGAAGCAGCCAGCCCGGTGGCCGCGAGTCCCACGATCTTGATCGCGCCTGTCGTCACCTCGCCGCGGGCCAGCGCACCGAGGTGACCCTTGAGGCCCTTGCTCGAAGCATCACCCGCGAGGTCGTCCAGGGCACCGAAGGCTCCGGCGCCCAGGCCTGCCACCACGCCTGCGGCCGAGGGGGCACCTGCCGCAGCCGCACCGGCAGCGGCGGCCGCGGCATACACGGGTCCCTCGAGGAGGGTGACCGTCCGGCCTGCATGGTTCGTGCGGTCCCACGGCGCGCGAAGGTGCGCGGGGACGTGCCGGCGAGCGAGCATCGCCCCACCTGCCGCTGCGGCCGCCACGACGGCACCCACGAGCGGTCGTCGGCTCATGGCGCCGGGATCGGCGGGTAGCCGGCAGAGACGCCGTCGCCGAGGCCGTACTGTCCGACTCCCCCGGCCAGCTGCTGCACCAGGGCATAGACCACGCTGACCTGGCCGAGGGACAGGCTCACGTCGTCGACGGTGGAGAGCGCTCGGGCCGTGGTCGCGTCGCCGCGCGCCGCACGCACCACGGAGGCGGCACCGGTGAAGCCGCTCACGCCGACGTCCTCGGTGAGAACGGCCCCCTTGCCCGCACGATCGAGCGCGACGGAAAGGGAGACCAGACGCGCTGCCTGACGGTCGCGGTCGGCCACGACATCACCCTTGACCGGCGCGGAGACGATCACTGCCGTGGTGGCCCGCACCAGATCCGCGGTCTCGACGTCGATGAGCTTGGCGCCCGTCAGTGCGTCGAGCGCAGCCTTGCCGGAATCGTTGGCTGCGGCGCCATCGGCGGCCACGAGCGAGGTGGCGAGCACGTCGTCGAGCGGGCTCGAACCTGCGTCAGCCGCTTCGGGCAGGCCCAGGGCCTTGCGCTGTTCGGTCGCCAGCTGCGTCTGCTTCGTGGTCGCCTCGACGTCCTTGGGAACCCACTCCTCCTTGACCGTCGTGCGGGACACGACGGTCGCGCCGGATGCAGTCAGGGTCTCGGTCACGGCCTTGACGTCATCGGCGTCGGCGTCCGGGAGCAGGACGAGCGCGACCTTGACGTCCGTGAGTGTTCCGCCGACCAGTCGGGTGCGCGCCTCATCGGTGAAGTCGTCGCGCGTGACCCCAGCCTTGCGGGCGGCCTCGAGCTCGGTGCGAAGGGCCACTCGGTCCTCGCGGAGCTGGGTGACCTCCTGCGTGAGGGTCTCGCCGATCGTGCCCTTGAGCGGGCCCGCGCCGAGCACGATCCCGACCGCGAGGGCCATGAAGATCGAGACGATCGAGACGAGGTGATAGCGAAAGTCGATCACGTGAAGATTCCTCCGAGAGCGGACCAGAGATCGTCGAGGCGGGCGCCGAGCACTTGCAACAGCACCTTGCCTCCGGGGGTGGCCCAGAGGGCTGCGGCCAGCGCACCCAGGCCCACGAAGACCATGAGCACGAGCCACGTCCCGGAGATGCGCGAGCGATAGAGACGGCTCACACCCTTGGCATCGATGAGCTTGCCCCCGACGCGCAACCGGGTGAGGAAGGTGCTCGCCATGCCCGATCGACCCTTGTCGAGGAACTCGATGAGGGTCGCGTGGGTGCCGACCGCGACGATGAGCTGGGCGCCCTTGTCGTCGGCGAGCAACATCGCGACATCCTCGCTCGTGCCCGTGGCGGGGAAGACGACCGGCTCGACACCGAGGTCGCGGACCCGCTCCAGGCCGGGCGCGCGACCGTCACGGTAGGCGTGGACGACCACCTCTGCCCCACACCGAAGCGTGGCGTCCGAGACGGAGTCCATGTCGCCGACGATGAGGTCGGGCTTGAGGCGGGCCTCAACGATGGCGTCGGCTCCCCCGTCAACGCCGATGAGGATGGGCTTGTACTCGCGGATGTAGGACCGAAGCATCTTCAGGTCCTCCTTGTAGTGGTACCCGCGGACGACGATGAGGACGTGGCGCCCGTCGAGGTTGGTGCGGATGTCCGGGACGCCGACACCGTCGAGGAGCAGGGCACGCTCCTGCTTGAGGTATTCCATCGTGTTGGCTGCGAAGGCCTCGAGCTGGACGTTGAGTCCGGCTCTCGCCTCGGCCATGGAGGCCATCACCGACGTGTCGTCGAGGGCCTGACCGGTCGCGATCACCGTGTCACCGGACATGAGGTTGTTGCCGTCGAGGTGGACGAGCGTGCCGTCGGTCAGCTCCATCGCCTCGTCGCCGACGGCGTCAAGGAGGGGAATGCCTGCCGCGAGCAGGATCTCCGGACCGAGGTTCGGGTAGCGCCCCGAGATCGACGTCGCAGCGTTGACGACGGCGATGGGACGGCAGGCGACCAGGGCTTCGGCGCTCACCCGGTCGATGTCGACGTGGTTGATCACGGCGACGTCGCCCGGCTTGAGGCGCTTGGTCAGGTCCTTGGTGCGGGGGTCAACGCGCGCCGGACCACTGACTCCGGCGGGACCGGGGTCGCGTTCGCGGCGGAGGCGGGTCGTGAAGGGCATCCAGCACATCGTGCCACGCTGGACGACTGCGGCCGCAGAGGGCGCGGCCGGTCAGACGTCGGCGCCCTGCCCGAGTTCGGAGAGCAGGTCGCGCGCGTGCTCCAGGGCAGCATCACTGACACCGCCGGCCATCATCCGGGCGAGCTCACTGACGCGTTCCTCACCGGTCACACGAAGGACCCCACTGCGGGTCACCTTCCCGTCATCGGCCTTGGACACGACGAGGTGGTGGTCGGCGTGGGCTGCGACCTGGGCCAGGTGGGTCACGACGATCACCTGCGCGGTCTTGGCGAGGGCTGCGAGGCGAGCGCCGACGTCGAGGGCGGCTCGACCGCCGACGCCGGAGTCCACCTCGTCGAAGACGAAGGTCGGCACCGAGCTCGTGTGGTCGGAGGTGGCCGTCGCGACCTCGATCGCGAGCATGACGCGCGAGAGCTCACCTCCGGAGGCTGCCTTGCTGACACTGCGTGGCGTGCTGCCGACGTTGGCCGCCAACCCGATCTCGACGTCGTCGCCGCCGTGCGGACCAAGCCGAGCGGA
Source organism: Janibacter sp. HTCC2649 (assembly GCF_000152705.1). GTDB lineage: Bacteria > Actinomycetota > Actinomycetes > Actinomycetales > Dermatophilaceae > Knoellia. The sequence continues at coordinate 870,674 of NZ_CH672413.1, forward strand.
ATCCTCGACGCCCACGACCACGGTGGCTGACCCCATGGCGAGGTGCGACAGCTCTTCGCCGATGCGGGCCGAGAGGGTCTTGGCGGCCTTGCGACGGGCCGTCGACAACTTCTTGGCCGCCGTGGCGCGCTGGGTCTCGAGCTCGAGCACGGCGCGCTCGAGCTCGCCGATCCGGTCGTCGTCGCCCTCGAGCTCCATCACCCGCTTGGACGCAGCGGCACTCCACGCGATGACCTCGTCGATGGTCTCGCCGTAGCTGCGGGTGAGGTCGGTGAGCTGTGCCCGTCGTTGCTGGACGAACTCGAGCCGCCCCGGATCGAGGTCGACATCAGCGACATAGCTGGACAGGTCCGACGCCAGGTCTGTGACGAGGTGGGTGACCTCGTTGAGACGGCGTTCGAGATCGGCGAGGGATGGATCGTTGGAACTCACCTGACTCATGGACGACCTCGCTGAGGCAAGGGCACCCATCACGCCGCCGTCCGCGCCACCCGAGGCATCGTCGTCACCGACGAGGAGCAGGTGGGCCTCGCTCGACCCGCGACGGAGCTCCTCGGCGTGGGCGAGTCGCTCGTCCTCGATGCGCAGGTCGGCGTCTTCGCCCGCGAGCGGTTCGACTTCGGCAATGCGCTCGAGCCCGCGGTGCAGCAGGTCCAGTTCCTGGGCGCGCTCGCGCGCGGCAGCGCGCAGCGACTCGAGTTCCGCGAGAGCCGATGCGTGTGCGGCATACACCTCGTTGTATGCCGTCCGCGCACCTGCCAGCGGACCTCCACCGAACGCGTCGAGCAGTTCGCGGTGCTCCTCCGGTCGGCGCAGGCGCCACTGGTCGGCCTGCCCGTGGACGGCGACGAGGTGTTCGCCCAGCTCTGCAAGGACGCCGACCGGCGCGCTGCGTCCGCCGACGTGGGCACGCGAACGGCCTTCGGTCTGGACGGTGCGAACGAGGACGAGCGTGTCGTCGACCTCTCCCCCGGCCTCGGTGGCGCGCAGGGTTGCGGGGTGGTCGGCGGCAACCTCGAAGACGCCTTCGACGACGGCCCGGTCAGCGCCCTCGCGGACGAGCCCCGCGTCGGATCGGGCGCCGAGGAGCAGCCCGAGGCTGGTCACCACCATGGTCTTGCCGGCCCCGGTCTCGCCGGTGAGCACGGTCAGTCCCGGCCCGAACTCGATGATCGACTCATCGATGATGCCGAGGTCCTGGATCCTGATTTCCTGTAGCACTGGGTCGGTCAGCCCGTCCCGGGTCCGGACTCGTTCGCGCGACGAGCAGCGCCACGCCAACCATGGACCGACAGGTCGAACTTCTCGACGAGGCGATCGGCGAACGATGACGCGGCAAAGCGGGCAAGCCGCACCGGGTCGGGGCTGCGATGGACCTGGATGCGCGCACCCGGGGGCAGGTCGACGGCCCGACGGCCGTCACACCAGACGACACCCGAACCCTGGGTGCGCGGCACGACCTCGACGGCGAGCTGGCTGTCGGGGCCGACCACGACGGGTCGAGCGAAGAGCGCATGGGCGCTGATGGGCACGAGCAGCATGGCCTCGACATCCGGCCACACGACCGGTCCACCCGCAGAGAACGCATAAGCAGTGGAACCGGTGGGCGTCGCCATGACGAGCCCGTCGCATCCCCACGTGGACAGAGGGCGGCCGTCGATCTCGACGGTGAGCTCGATCATCCGCTCACGCGAAGCCTTTTCGACGGTGACCTCGTTGAGCGCCCAGCTCTCGAAGACGGTCTCACCCTCATGGATCGCGACGACCTCAAGGGTCATGCGCTCCTCGACGGTGTAGTGCCGGGAGACGATGCGTTCGACGGTGACGTCGAGGTCGTCGCGCTCGACCTCGGCGAGGAAGCCCACGTGGCCGAAGTTCACGCCGAGGAGCGGGACGCCGGAACCTCGAGAGAGCTCGGCCGCGCGCAGGATCGAGCCGTCGCCACCGAGGATGCAGACCAACTCGCAGTCGCGCGTCGGGTCGAGGGGGTCGGCGCTGATGAGATCGGGCGCTCCTTCGAGGGGGGTCCCCTTCATCTCGTCGCTGATGACGGCAACGGACACGCCGGCCGCCGTGAGCCGCTTGACGACACCAAGGGCGTGGTCGTGGACCTCGGGACGGTTGGGGTGGACCACGAGAAGGATCCGTCGTGACTCGCTCACGCTCGAACCTCCTTGCTCAGCTCGCGGACTGCGGCGGCCACCGCACCGGGGTCCATCGTGCCCGAGACCCCTGACCGGACCCACAAGAGGTACTCGGTGTTGCCCTCTCCGCCATGGATCGGGCTGCGGATGAGGCCCTGGATACCCAGCCCGGCCGCCTGCGCAGCCGCCACGACGTCCTTGAGCGCCTGGCGGCGGTGACGTGGGTCGATGACGATGCCGTTCTTGCTCAGTCGGCCGCGCCCGACCTCGAACTGCGGCTTGACGAGGAGAACGACGTCGGCGCCGGGGTCGGTCAGCAGAGCCATGGGTTCGAGGACGAGGGTCAGCGAGATGAAGGACAGGTCACCGACGACGAGATCGAAGGTGCCGAGGTCATCGGGTCCGACGTCACGGATCGAGGTGCCGCTGCGTTCGGTGACGCGTGGGTCGGCCTGCAGCTCGGCGACGAGCTGGTCCCGGCCCACGTCGAGCGCGACCACGTGACTGGCTCCCCGGGCGAGCAGCACCTGGGTGAACCCACCGGTGGAAGCACCCACGTCGAGGCACGAGCGCCCGCTGGCCGCGAGCCCCTCGGGCTCCCAGGTCGCGAGGGCGTGGTCGAGCTTGTGCGCGGCGCGGCCCACCCATCGCGGGCCGTCCGAGGAGACCTCGATCGGGCTCGCGTCATCGGCAGGAGTGGCCGCCTTGCGCGCGACCTTCCCTGCCGCCGTGACGAGCCCCGCTTCGATGAGCTCCCTCGCCTCCCCACGGGAACGAGCGAGCCCACGTCGCACGAGCTCGGCGTCGAGCCGAGCGATGTCAGCCTCCGAGGTCGCTGAGCCGACCCTGCAGGGTGCGCTGCACCTGCTCGCCGCGCTCGATCTGCGCGTCGAGGTCGTCGACGGGTGCGTCGGCGAGGTCACGCAGGGACGCGTCGATGACGAGGTCACCCGTCTCGGGCGCTCCCCCGCTGCCGGCCTCAGGTGGCACCACGAGTTCCGACTCCGTGTCCGACTCCGGCTCCTGCGAGAACTGTTCGCTCACGTGCCGCTCGCCGTGCTCGGCATCGTCGCGGTCGCGGTGGCCTTCTTCACGGGCGTCGCCTTCTTGGCCGGAGCCTTCTTGACTGCGGGAGCCTTCTTGGCCGGAGCCTTCTTGGCCGGAGCCTTCGTCGTCGGCTTCGCGGTGGTGCTCGTCTTCTTGGCCGCAGGGGCCTTCTTCGCCGGGGTGGCCTTCTTCACCGCGGTCTTCTTCACGGCCGCCTTCTTCACCGGTGTCGACTTCTTGGCGGCGGGAGCCTTCGGGGCGGACTTCTTCAGCGCCGAACGCGCGGGGCGCCGGCTCGGCGCGACGGCCGGCTTGGCGGCGGCAGCGGTGTCGCTCGCCGCGTCACCAGCTGCGCCGACGAGGGTCGCTGCGCCGGTGGCGGCACCGGAAGCGGCCTTCGAGGTGCGACCCGCGAGGGTCAAGGCGAGCTCCTCGACCTGGCCGCGCAGGGCGTGGACGGTGTCAGTGACGTTCGACAGCTCCTGCTGCAGGCTGTTCACGTCCAGGCGACCCACGGCCCTGTCGACCTCGGCACGCACGAGGGAGACGAGGTTCTTGCGGTTGGTGTTGGCGGCCGCGACGAGGTCATCGGCGAGCTTGCTCGCCTGCTTCGTCACCTTCTTCGGAGACAGGTCTGCGTTGGTGAGGGCGACGAGCTCGGCGGCTGCGTCCTTGGCCGCGCCCTTCGTCATCTCGCCCAGCCCGGAGGCGAGCTCGACGTATCCCTGAATCGACCGCTTGGCCATGGTTCCTCCTGTGGTTCGTGATGGTTCCCACCCACGCTACTCGGAGCGACGTGCTCAGGGCAGGCCCGTCAGGCGCCCAGCGCGGCAAGTTCTGGCGGCAGAGCCCGGACGACACCCGGTTCGGCTTCACCGTTGTCCCGGATCTCCCACTCTGCACGCAACACCTCGGACGTCGCCTCGAGCTCATCAACGTCGGCCAGGAGGGCACGCAGATCGCGCGCGACCCAAGTGGGACGCGACTCAGGCGCGGCATCGAGGGCATCCCTGACGCCGTGCACTCCCGTCAGCACCAGCAGTGAGTCCATTCCCGCATGGTGAGCTCCCTCGATGTCGGTCTCGAGCCGATCACCAATGGCGAGAACGCGATTCGGCGGGACACCCAGGCGTTCGGCACACATCAGGTAGAGCGGCTCGTCGGGCTTCCCGGCGACGAGCTCGGGTCCGCGCCCAACGGCTGCACCCACGGCGAGGACGAGTGCACCATTGCCCGGTGCATACCCGTCGGCAGTGGGAAGGGTGTGATCCGTGTTGGTCGCCATCCACAGCGCTCCGCGCTGCACGGCGTATGCCGCCTGCGCCAGATCCGTTGCACTCACGTTCGGTCCGTACCCCTGCACGACAGCAGCGGGCTCGTCATCGACGGAGGTGACCGGAACGAAACCGCTCTCGCGCAAGGCTTCTGCCACTCCCTCGCCACCGATGGCAAGAACTGCGGCGCCCGGCTCGAGGTGTCGGGTGAGGACCCAGGCAGCCGCTTGGCTGCTCGTCGCCACCGCGTCATTCGCAATGTCCAGCCCCAGCCGACGCAGGTGATCAGCGACCTGGCTCGGTGGACGTGACGCGTTGTTCGTGGCGAACTGTATGGGAACGCCGACCGCCGACAAGGCCTCCACGGCATGCGGAACCGCGGGGTCACCGCGATAGACGACTCCGTCGAGGTCGCAGACGATCGCGTCGTAACGATCGACGAGCCTCACTCTTCGCCCTCGTCCTCCTCGTCAGCACCACCGAGCAGGTCGGTCGTGCTGACCCCGTCGAGTTCTTCGAGCCGCTCGACCGCATCGGTCTCGAACTCGACGTCGGCATCTGCCGCCTTCTCGAACCAGTCGCGCGCTTCGTCCACGCGACCAAGTCCGAGCAGCGTGTCGGCGTAGGCGTACTTGAGCCGCGGCTGATTGCCCTTCTTCAGCTCAGGGATCTGGAGTGCGACGAGAGCTGCATCGGTCTGGCCGAGGTCGCGACGAATACCGCCGATGACGATCGCCAGTTCCACCCGCTCTTCCTTCGGCAGACGCTTGGCCTCAGGTGACTGGGCCAGGTCCAACGCACGCTCATGCCGTCCGAGTCCGCGTTCGCAGTCGACCATGAGCGGAAGGAGGTGGTCGGAGCCGCTGATCCGACGCACCGTGCGGAACTCGCTGAGGGCACGGGCGAAATCACCCGAGCGGTAGGCCACCATGCCCAGGGCTTCACGGGCGGCGGGGACACGACCGGCACGGCGCACGGCCGTCTCGGCGTGAGCCATGGCGTTCTCGATCTCATCCGCCTCGAGCAGGGCAGCCACCATGACCAGGTGCTGTGCCACACCTTCGGCGTTCTCCTTGCTCAGGGTGCGCAGCTGCTGGTGCACCGAACGGTCGAGCTCGTTGCCGGTCACGCCATCGGGGATGCGGGGTTCCGGACGACGAGGGGTCTTGGGAGCCAGGCGCGGTCCGCCTCGCTGCTCGCGGTCACGCTCAGCGCCGCCACGGGTGGGACGCCCGCCATCGCGACGGTCGTCACCGCCGGACCCACGCGATCCACGGTCATCCCGGCGGCCGGCGGAGGGACCGTCACGACGGTCATCACGCCCGCGGTCGGGGCGATCGGCACCTCGAGGTCCACGACCACTGGCGTCACGACCTCGAGACCCAGCGTCGCGGTCGAACCCGCCTCGACGTGGTTCGTCGCGGGCACCGTCTCGGCGCGGTCCACGGTTCTCGTCGGTCATGAATACCCTCCAGGGCAGGTCAGGCGGCCAAGGGCCGCATCGAGCACGAGCAGTCTATGGGGCGGTGCGTGACGGGGGACAGATGTGCATCCAACGACGGCACTCAGGCCCGCAAATGAGAAATGGCCCGCCATAGGTGGCGGGCCATTTCTGAATAATTGTCCGGCTGCGTCCTACTCTCCCACACCGTCACCAGTGCAGTACCATCGGCGCTGAAGGGCTTAGCTTCCAGGTTCGGAATGGAGCTGGGCGTTTCCCCTTCGCTATGACAGCCGAAACTCTATGGAGATGTGGTTGTACTTCCCTCGTTCACACGCATCAACCCGTCGGGTTGTGGTGTGTCGGGGGTTTCCCGACCGTATCTCGGGAACTGCACAGTGGACGCGAACGCAACTTTTTAGTGTGTATCAAGTTATCGGCTTATTAGTACCAGTCAGCTACATGCATTACTGCACTTCCACGTCTGGCCTATCAACCCAGTAGTCTAGCTGGGAGCCTCTCGGACATTAAAGTCCATGGAAATCTCATCTTGAAGCGTGCTTCCCGCTTAGATGCTTTCAGCGGTTATCACTTCCGAACGTAGCTAATCAGCGGTGCTCTTGGCAGAACAACTGACACACCAGAGGTTCGTCCATCCCGGTCCTCTCGTACTAGGGACAGCCCTTCTCAAATTTCCTACGCGCACAGCGGATAGGGACCGAACTGTCTCACGACGTTCTAAACCCAGCTCGCGTACCGCTTTAATGGGCGAACAGCCCAACCCTTGGGAGAGACTCCACCCCCAGGATGCGACGAGCCGACATCGAGGTGCCAAACCATGCCGTCGATATGGACTCTTGGGCAAGATCAGCCTGTTATCCCCGGGGTACCTTTTATCCGTTGAGCGACGCCGCTTCCACAAGCCAGCGCCGGGTCACTAGTTCCGACTTTCGTCCCTGCTCGACCTGCCGGTCTCGCAGTCAAGCTCCCTTGTGCACTTACACTCGAAACCTGATTACCAACCAGGCTGAGGGAACCTTTGAGCGCCTCCGTTACCTTTTAGGAGGCAACCGCCCCAGTTAAACTACCCACCAGGCAATGTCCCTGATCCGGATCACGGACCTAGGTTAGATATCCAGAACGACCAGAGTGGTATTTCAACGTTGACTCCACGAACACTGGCGTGCCCGCTTCACAGTCTCCCACCTATCCTACACAAGCCGTACCGAACACCAATACCAAGCTATAGTAAAGGTCCCGGGGTCTTTCCGTCCTGCTGCGCGTAACGAGCATCTTTACTCGTAGTGCAATTTCGCCGAGTTCATGGTTGAGACAGTGGAGAAGTCGTTACGCCATTCGTGCAGGTCGGAACTTACCCGACAAGGAATTTCGCTACCTTAGGATGGTTATAGTTACCACCGCCGTTTACTGGGGCTTAAATTCTGAGCTTCGACCCCGAAGGATCTAACCCGTCCTCTTAACCTTCCAGCACCGGGCAGGCGTCAGTCCGTATACATCGTCTTGCGACTTAGCACGGACCTGTGTTTTTAGTAAACAGTCGCTTCTCCCTGGTCTCTGCGGCCGTTCTCCCTAGACAGTAAATGTCTTCAGGATCCGGGCCCCCCTTCTCCCGAAGTTACGGGGGTATTTTGCCGAGTTCCTTAACCATGATTCACTCGATCGCCTTGGTATTCTCTACCTAACCACCTGAGTCGGTTTGGGGTACGGGCGGCTCGAACCTCGCTAGAAGATTTTCTTGGCAGCATAGGATCACCCTGCTTCCCGCATTCGCGGTCACTATCAGGTCTCAGGATATGTGTGAGACGGATTTGCCTATCTCACTCCCTACACCCTTGGACGTGGACTACCATCGCCACGCGGAGGCTACCTTCCTGCGTCTCTCCATCGCTTGACTACTACCAAATCGGGTCACGCGCTCCGCTCAACATTCCATCACCCGAAGGTGACAGAAAAAAGAGTTTTAGGCGTTTAGCATCAAAAGGTTCATCATGGGCGGTTCTTCGCCGGTTCCGGAATATCAACCGGATGTCCATCGACTACGCCTGTCGGCCTCGCCTTAGGTCCCGACTTACCCAGGGCAGATTAGCTTGACCCTGGAACCCTTGGTTATTCGGCGGACGGGTTTCTCGCCCGTCATTCGCTACTCATGCCTGCATTCTCACTCGTGTGGCCTCCACGGCTGGTTCACACCGCCGCTTCCCTGGCCACACGACGCTCCCCTACCCATCAACACGCTTGGACCACCAACCCGCAGGTGTGGTGGCCGGGCAATATGTCAATGCCACAGCTTCGGTGGTGTGCTTGAGCCCCGCTACATTGTCGGCGCGGAATCACTTGACCAGTGAGCTATTACGCACTCTTTAAAGGGTGGCTGCTTCTAAGCCAACCTCCTGGTTGTCAATGCAACTCCACATCCTTTTCCACTTAGCACACGCTTTGGGACCTTAGCTGGTGGTCTGGGCTGTTTCCCTCTCGACTACGGAGCTTATCCCCCGCAGTCTCACTGCCACGCTCTCACTTACCGGCATTCGGAGTTTGGCTAACGTCAGTAACCTGTTGAGGCCCATCGGCTATCCAGTAGCTCTACCTCCGGTAAGAAACACGTGACGCTGCACCTAAATGCATTTCGGGGAGAACCAGCTATCACGGAGTTTGATTGGCCTTTCACCCCTACCCACAGCTCATCCCCTCAGTTTTCAACCTAAGTGGGTTCGGTCCTCCACGACGTCTTACCGTCGCTTCAACCTGGCCATGGGTAGATCACTCCGCTTCGGGTCTAGACCCAGCGACTCATACGCCCTATTCGGACTCGCTTTCGCTACGGCTTCCCCACACGGGTTAACCTCGCCACTGAGCACTAACTCGCAGGCTCATTCTTCAAAAGGCACGCTGTCACCCCATAAGAGGGCTCCAACGGATTGTAGGCACACGGTTTCAGGATCTATTTCACTCCCCTCCCGGGGTACTTTTCACCTTTCCCTCACGGTACTTGTCCGCTATCGGTCACCAGGGAATATTTAGGCTTAGCGGGTGGTCCCGCCAGATTCATACGGGATTTCTCGGGCCCCGTATTACTTGGGATAACTCTCTGAAGTTCACGTCATTTCGTCTACGGGGGTCGCACCCTCTATGCCGGGCCTTTCAATGCCCTTCGACTATAACGCGAATTTTTGACTCCATGCCAGGATGTCAGTCCCAACTGAGAGGTCCCACGACCCCGTACCTGCAACGCCTGACAGCTATCACACAGATACGGTTTAGCCTCATCCGCTTTCTCTCGCCAATACTCACGGAATCGCGGTTGCTTTCTCTTCCTGTGGGTACTGAGATGTTTCACTTCCCCACGTTCCCTCTACCTGCCCTATATATTCAGGCAGGAGTGACTGGACTTGCCTCCAGCCGGGTTTCCCCATTCGGAAATCCACGGATCACAGTCTGGTTATCGACTCCCCGTGGCTTATCGCAGATTCCTACGTCCTTCTTCGGTTCCTGGTGCCAAGGCATCCACCGTGCGCCCTTAAAAACTTGAGCCACAAAGATGCTCGCGTCCACTGTGTAGTTCTCAACATACGGGCGGCCCCCACACCATCACCAACGCCTACCGAGAAAACTCAGCGGTTCATTGTGGCGGGGTTCCTGACCGGATACCGGCCTGAAAGAAACGAGCATGCGCTCGAGCCCTCAGGACCCAACAACGTGTCAAACGCCGTGTCCCCAACAGTCACTTTCCCTCCCAGCTCCGAAGAGACCAGGTGTACTCATGACCACGAGTAACGGCGTCAAATAATCGATGTTCCACCCTTGAGCACCTGCTGCCACACATTCGGTGACAGACCAGGCTCTGGACCCTTGCGGGCCAGTGCTCCTTAGAAAGGAGGTGATCCAGCCGCACCTTCCGGTACGGCTACCTTGTTACGACTTAGTCCCAATCGCCAGTCCCACCTTCGACGGCTCCCTCCACAAGGGTTGGGCCACCGGCTTCGGGTGTTACCGACTTTCGTGACTTGACGGGCGGTGTGTACAAGGCCCGGGAACGTATTCACCGCAGCGTTGCTGATCTGCGATTACTAGCGACTCCAACTTCATGGGGTCGAGTTGCAGACCCCAATCCGAACTGAGACCGGTTTTTTGGGATTCGCTCCACCTCGCGGTATCGCAGCCCTTTGTACCGGCCATTGTAGCATGTGTGAAGCCCAAGACATAAGGGGCATGATGATTTGACCTCATCCCCACCTTCCTCCGAGTTGACCCCGGCAGTCTCCTATGAGTCCCCACCATTACGTGCTGGCAACATAGAACGAGGGTTGCGCTCGTTGCGGGACTTAACCCAACATCTCACGACACGAGCTGACGACAACCATGCACCACCTGTATACCGACCTTGCGGGGCACCCATCTCTGAATGTTTCCGGTATATGTCAAGCCTTGGTAAGGTTCTTCGCGTTGCATCGAATTAATCCACATGCTCCGCCGCTTGTGCGGGCCCCCGTCAATTCCTTTGAGTTTTAGCCTTGCGGCCGTACTCCCCAGGCGGGGAACTTAATGCGTTAGCTGCGGCACGGATCTCGTGGATGAGACCCACACCTAGTTCCCAACGTTTACGGCATGGACTACCAGGGTATCTAATCCTGTTCGCTCCCCATGCTTTCGCTTCTCAGCGTCAGTAGTGGCCCAGAGACCTGCCTTCGCCATCGGTGTTCCTCCTGATATCTGCGCATTTCACCGCTACACCAGGAATTCCAGTCTCCCCTACCACACTCTAGTCTGCCCGTACCCACCGCAAGTCCGGGGTTGAGCCCCGGATTTTCACGGCAGACGCGACAAACCGCCTACAAGCTCTTTACGCCCAATAATTCCGGACAACGCTCGCACCCTACGTATTACCGCGGCTGCTGGCACGTAGTTAGCCGGTGCTTCTTCTGCAGGTACCGTCACTTGCGCTTCTTCCCTGCTGAAAGAGGTTTACAACCCGAAGGCCGTCATCCCTCACGCGGCGTCGCTGCATCAGGCTTTCGCCCATTGTGCAATATTCCCCACTGCTGCCTCCCGTAGGAGTCTGGGCCGTGTCTCAGTCCCAGTGTGGCCGATCGCCCTCTCAGGCCGGCTACCCGTCATCGCCTTGGTGAGCCATTACCTCACCAACAAGCTGATAGGCCGCGAGTCCATCCCAGACCGAAAAACTTTCCACACCATAACCATGCGGTTTAGTGTCATATCCGGTATTAGACGCCGTTTCCAGCGCTTATTCCAGAGTCAGGGGCAGGTTACTCACGTGTTACTCACCCGTTCGCCACTGCTCACCCGAAGCAAGCTTCGAGATCACCGTTCGACTTGCATGTGTTAAGCACGCCGCCAGCGTTCGTCCTGAGCCAGGATCAAACTCTCCGTTGATGTTCAAACACCCAACACCCGAAAGTGCCGAGCAATAACTGAACCCAATAAAGGGTTGTCTACCCAGCTGAGTCTGAACAACCAGCAATTAAGCTGAATGATCATTGTCAACCAAAGGATAATCGTTTCGAAGCAACCACCCACCACCACAAAGGCGATGTCGCAGCCACCCTCAAAACGAGGTTAATTGGCATCGATTTTTGACACGCTGTTGAGTTCTCAAGGATCGCACGCACACCATCACCCAACCCATCAGGGCCAGACTCAAGGGCAACTCTCCAAACTTACCCGCGGCCACACTTGGGAGTCAAATCCGTGACCCACTCTCAGAGTGACCGAATCCGACGCGCTTGGTTCTTCGCGGTTCACCCACACTAGCAACCTTGCGGCCGCCGTCCAAACCGGCGTTTCCGCTGGTTCTTGCTGTGGGGATCAACCCTGGGGACCGGCCTACTTCGTGTGTGGCACAAGGCCCCACGCGGTGGTGTCCGTTCCTCCCTCTCGGGCTGACATCGAGAACATTAGAGGACGTTCTCCCCCAACACCAAATCGGCCACCCGAAACGACCACCTGGAGCACACGGCATACCGAAAAGCCCTGTGCCACAGCGGTTCTAGACCTTGCGTGCGGCAGCCATGGACTTGCGGCCACGGCGAAGGATCGCCACGGTGCCGTGGAGGAAGTGCTCGTCAGCGAGCGTGAACTCGGGATCGGTGACCTTCTCACCGTTCACGGAGGCTCCGCCGTCACCGATGGCACGGCGTGCGGCGTTGCGGGAGTCGACGAGCCCAACCGCCACCAGGGCGTCCGTCATGGTCATCCCGGAAGACACCTCTCCCCCGGGCAGCTCCGCCGTCGCGTCCTGAAGCGTCCGAAGGTCGAGTGCCGCGAGATCGCCCTTGCCGAAGAGTGCCTCGGACGCCGCCTGGACCGACGCCGTGGCCCCGGCACCATGCACCAGGGTCGTCACGTCGGCTGCGAGCGCACGCTGCGCGGCGCGACGGAAGGGTTCCTCACTCACCTGGCGTTCGAGCTCGGCGATCTCGTCCTGGTTGCGGTCGGTGAAGATCCGGACGAGCTTGATCACCGAGGCATCCTCGACGTTGAGCCAGTACTGGTAGAAGGCGTACGGGCTGGTCATCTCGGACGACAACCAGACCGCGTTGCCCTCGCTCTTGCCGAACTTGTTGCCGGCGGAGTCGGTGACGAGCGGCGTGGTGAGCAGGTGAACCGAGTCCCCCTCGACCTTGTGGATGAGGTCGGAGCCGGCGGTGAGGTTGCCCCACTGGTCCTGCCCACCGGTCTGCAAGGTGCACCCGTGCGCGCGGTAGAGCTCGAGGAAGTCGAGCCCCTGGAGGATCTGGTAGCTGAACTCCGTGTAGGAGATGCCCTCGTCCGAGTTCAGCCGCGCCGCGACGGCGTCCTTCTTGACCATCTGGTTGACGCGGAAGTGCTTGCCGATGTCGCGCAGGAAGTCGAGCGCCGACAGCGGCGCCGTCCAGTCGAGGTTGTTGACCATGATCGCGGCGTTGTCCCCCTCGAAGTCGAGGAAGGGCTGCACCTGCTGCTGGATCCCGGCCACCCACTCGGCGGTCTGCTCCTTGGTCTTGAGGACGCGTTCGGCGCTGGGCCGCGGGTCACCGATGAGACCGGTCGAGCCACCCACGAGGCAGATGACCTTGTGGCCTGCTCTTTGGAGGTGTCGCATGACGATGAGCTGCACCAGGTTGCCGAAGTGCAGCGAGGGCGCCGTCGGGTCGAACCCGCAGTACGCGGTGATGGGTCCGCTCGTCAGGGCGTCGCGCAGAGCGCCTTCGTCGGTGGTCTGCGACACGAGGCCGCGCCACTGCAGTTCAGCAAGGATGTCATTCACAGGCGTCAGCCTGCCACGGTGAACTCGGTGGACGGCGCAGCACGTCGACGTGTGGGATGGGCTCATGCCGACACTGTTCGAGGGCGAGACCCCCGTGGATCTCGACACCGTCGGATCGTTCGTGGCACAGCAGTGTCCACAGTGGGGTCATCTGCCTCTACGAGCCATGACGACCTCTGGCACCGAGCACACGACCTACCGCCTCGGCGACGAGTTGCTCGTGAGGGTGCCTCGAGACGCCTCTTCCGAGGCCGGGCTGCGCAAGGAGATCGACTGGCTGCCGCGGCTGCGCGACGGCGTCGACCTCGAGATGCCCGTCATCGAGCACGTAGGTGCGCCCAGCTTGGACTACCCGCACACGTGGACCATCAACCGATGGGTGAGCGGCGAGGACGCCTCGGCACGGGTCCTCGCGGGAGACGTCCCGTCATCCTGGGCCGACGTCCTTGCCGAGCTGGTCGCGTCATTGCGTGCCGTCGACCTGCGCGAATTCGCGCCCCATGAATTGCCTCAGGGTCAGCGCGGCGGCCACGTGCGGTGCAGGGTCGAGGCCTTGCACGGGCAGACAGATCCCATGTCAGGTCCTCTCGACCCCACCCCGGTCATGGGACTCATGGAGGCCGCCCTCGACGCCGGTGCGCCAGCGCCGGAGCCCGTCCTCCTGCACGGCGACCTCATTCCCGGCAATCTCGTCGTGCGCAACGGTCGCCTCAGCGGGTTGCTCGACTTCGGCACGTTGACCACGGGGTATGCCGCGTGGGACCTCACGCCTGCATGGTGGGTTCTCGACCGATCCGGTCGCGAGCGCTTCCGTGAACTCCTCGAGGTGGACGACGTGTCATGGGCCTGGGGCCGTGCCTTCGCCGCGTCCCAGGGACTCCTCGCCGACTGGGTCTACGCCCCTCGTGGCCATGCTCTGGCTCCGCTGGGTGCGCGAGCCGTGGCCGAGGCCCTGGCGGACTGAAAGACTGCGCCCATGGTCAACGTGCAACGCGTGGCAGTGCTGTCCGATGTGCATGGGGTCCTGCCCGTGCTCGAGGCCGTCCTCGCCGAGCCGGACGTCGCGAGTGCAGACCTCATCGTCGTCACCGGCGATCACACGGCTGGGCCGATGCCCGTCGAGACACTCGATGCCCTCACGGCACTCGACGGACGTGTCGTGCTGGTCCGCGGGAACGCCGATCGCGAGGCCGTGGCCATCCGCTCGGGCGACGACAGCCCGCATCCCGAGGCCTTGTGGGCGGCCCACGCCCTGCGGGAGGACCAGATCGCCGTCCTGTCCGCGCTCCCCCACCCAGTGACCATCGACATCGCGGGATTCGGGGAGGTTCTGTTCTGCCACGGGTCCCCACGCGACGACGACGAGGTCGTGCTCGTCGACTCGCCGCCAACCGCCTGGCAGAACGCCCTCTCCATCGTTCCGGACACCGTGCAGACGATCGTGTGCGGCCACACCCACATGCCGTTCGTGCGACTGGTCGACCGTCGCACCGTGATCAACCCGGGAAGCATTGGCATGCCCTACGGCCGAGCCGGCGGCGCGTGGGCCCTTCTCGACCGCGGTCAGGTCTCGTTGCGTCACACCGAGATCGACCTCGACGCCGTGTGCGCCCGAATCGTCGCCGAGTCCGGCTACCCCGACCGGGCGGCGTGGGCAGACGAGTACGTCCGCTCGCGCAACAGCGACCTCGACGCCCTTGCCGCCTTCACGCCGAGGGTCGGTACCTCCCCCACTGCCTGACTGGCAGACTTCGGCGCATGGGTGAGCGGACGGCATACACGGAATTCATCGCAGGACTGCCGAAGGCAGAGCTGCACGTCCACCACGTGGGGTCGGCGCAGCCCGAGACCGTCGCGCGGTTGGCGCAGCGGCACCCGGATGCCGGTGTGCCACAGGGCATCGAGGCACTGCGCGACTTCTACACGTTCTCGGACTTCGACCACTTCATCGACGTGTACCTGGCCGTCGTGGGGCTGCTGCGCACGCCCGAGGACATCCATCTCCTGACCTACGAAGTGGCCGAAGGGCTTGCGGCGCAGCAGGTTCGCTACGCGGAGCTGACGATGACGCCCTTCACCAGTGTGCGGATGGGCATCTCGATCGAGGACTACACCGAGGCCATCGAGGACGCCCGGCGCGCCGCCGAACGCGACCACGGCATCGTCCTGCAGTGGATCTACGACATCCCCGGCGAGGCCGGGCTCGACTCCGCCGACGCCACGCTGTCCTACGCGCTCGACCACGGTCCGCAGTCGCTCATCGGCTTCGGTCTGGGTGGACCCGAGGTCCCCCGACCGCAGTTCAAACCTCACTTCGACCGCGCCCGGGCCGCCGGGCTGCGCTCACTCCCCCACGCCGGCGAGTCGACCGACGCGCAGTCCGTGTGGGACGCGCTCGACGCCCTGGGAGCCGAGCGCATCGGCCACGGCATCCGCTCCATCGACGACCCGCGCCTCGTCGAGCGGCTCGTCGCCGATCGGATCCCCCTCGAGGTGTGCCCGACGTCCAACATCGCAACCCGCTGCGTCGAGCGTCTCGAGGATCACCCGATCCGGGCACTGCGCGACGCCGGAGTCCTCATCACGGTGAACAGCGACGACCCGCCGATGTTCGGCACGACCCTCAACCGTGAGTACGAGATCGCCGCAGACCTGCTCGACCTCGACGAGCGCGGACTGGGCGACCTCGCCCTGGCCGCGGTCGAGGCGAGCTATGCGCCCGACGACGTGAAGCGCCGCGTTCGTACGGAGATCACCGAGTACGTCGGCGGATGACACCGGGACGGTAGGCACTGACCGTCGGCTCTGCCTCGATCCAGAACCGCCAGGGGTATGCCGTTCCGTCGCCACCCGGACCGCTCACCCCCACGCGTGGTCCGGTCTGCACCTGTGCGTCCTCGACAGGGTCGCCGGGTGAGATGGAGAGACCGATGAGCGGCACCTCGCCCAACGGTGGCCGGCAGAAGTCCCGACCGGTGTGCGACCCGTCGAGTCCCAAGGTCGTTGCGAGTCGTGCGGGACCGCGACACCAGTCGCGCTCCCGGATGCCCATTCGTCGCGCCGAGGCGATCCCGTGTCCGTCGATGACCTCCCCGGCACGCACGAGGACCGCTTCGGCCGTGCCGGTTTGACCGGCCACGAGGCAGAGCATCCAGTGCATGCCGTAGGTGAAGTAGACGTAGGTGACGCCGGCCGGGCCGAACATCGGTGCCGTGCGAGGTGTCCGTCCACGAAACGCATGGGAGCCCGGATCTCTGTCACCGGCATACGCCTCGGTCTCGGTGATGCGCACGGTGACGCCGCCGTGCGTGAGGTGCGCGCCGAGGAGGTCACGCGACACGTCGAGGACGGGACGCGCGAAGAACCCTCTCGGCAGGCGGGTCACCGGATGGTGGGCTGGCTCGCCGCCCAGGTACGGGCCTCGTCGCGGTGGGCCGCTGCCCGAGTCACCTGTTCGGCCACCCGCACCGGCGCCGTCCCGCCCTTGGCATCGCGGGACGCGAGCGAGCCCTCGACGGTCAGCACTTCGCGGACCGCGGGCGTGAGGTGCTCCGAGATGCCCGCTAGGTCCTCGTCGGTGAGGTCCCACAGCTCGATGCCCCGGCCCTCGCACACCCGCACGCACTCCCCCGCGACCTCGTGGGCGATGCGGAAAGCGACGCCTTCGCGGACCAGCCACTCGGCGATGTCGGTGGCGAGCGAAAAGCCCTGGGGTGCAAGGGATTCGAGGCGCTCGGTGTTGAAGACCAAGGTGTCGACCATCCCGCTGAAGGCCGGAAGGAGGACCTCGAGGGTGTCGATGGAGTCGAAGACCGGCTCCTTGTCCTCCTGGAGGTCACGGTTGTAGGCGAGCGGCAGCCCCTTGAGGGTCGTGAGCAGCCCCGCGAGGTTGCCGACGAGCCGCCCGGCCTTGCCTCGCGCAAGCTCCGCGACGTCGGGGTTCTTCTTCTGCGGCATGATGCTTGACCCTGTGGAGTAGGAGTCGTCGAGCGTGACGAAACCGAACTCCTTGGTCGCCCAGAGGATGACCTCCTCGGCAAAACGCGAGAGGTCGATGGACACCATCGCCGTGACGAAGGCGAACTCGGCGACGACGTCGCGGGCGGCCGTTCCGTCGATGGAGTTCTCGACGGCGGCGGTGAAGCCGAGGTCCGCGGCAACCGCTTCGGGGTCGAGCCCCAAGGAGCTGCCGGCAAGGGCACCGGAGCCATAGGGGCTGAGCCCGGCGCGGGCGTCCCAGTCGCGCAGACGGTCGACGTCACGCAGCAGCGGCCACGCGTGTGCGAGCAGGTGATGGGCCAGCAGCACGGGCTGGGCGTGCTGAAGGTGCGTGCGGCCGGGCATGGCCACGGTGGGGTGACGCTGGGCCTGGGCGATGAGGGCGTCGACGACGTCGAGCACCAGACCGGCGACCGTTCGGGCGTGCTCACGCAGATACATGCGCACGAGCGTCGCGACCTGGTCATTGCGTGAGCGACCTGCGCGCAGGCGTCCCCCGACGTCAGCCCCGGCGCGCTCGATGAGGCCACGCTCCAGAGCGGTGTGGACGTCCTCGTCACCGGGAGCCGGCACGAAGGTTCCGGACTCGACATCGGTCGCGAGCTGCTCGAGTGCCGCAAGCATCGCGGCCAGGTCGGCGTCAGCCAGGAGGCCGGCAGAGTGGAGCACCCGGGCGTGGGCCCGTGAGCCGGCGATGTCGTGCAGGGCCAGTCGCCAGTCGAAGTGCGTCGAACGCGACAGCTCCGCCAGGGCGTCGGCCGGGCCGCCGGTGAAGCGACCTCCCCACAGGCTCAGGCCGGGCTGGGGCTGGTTGACGTCCGTCGAACTCACACGTTCTCCTTGCGGGTGTAGGCCATGAGGCGGGAGGCGACCTTGCGAGAGGCCGCGGTGCCTGTCGTGATCACCATGATCGTGTCATCCCCGGCGATGGTGCCGACGATGCCCGGCACGGTCGTGTGGTCGATCGCCGAGGCGAGGAAGTTCGCGGCCCCCGGGGGCGTGCGCAGGACGACGAGGTTGGCCGACACCTCCGCCGACACGAGGAGCTCGTGGCAGCGCTGGGCCAGGCGGTTCGTCGTCTCCTGACCGTCGAGGGCGACGCGGACGGTGCGGTCACCGCCCTCTCCGGGCACGGCATACACCAGGAACTTGCCGACCCGAACCTTCTCGGCGCCGACGTCGACGAGGTCGCGCGAGAGGGTCGCCTGGGTGACATCGATGCCGTCCTCGCCCAGGATTTCGAGGAGCTCGGTCTGCGAACGCACCGAGCGGCTCGACAGGATCTCGACGATGCGCTGCTGGCGTGCCGTGCGTGTGCCGGAGACGGTCATCGGCGACCTCCTCCCGACTTCTCGACGAGCCAGGACAGGACGGCCTTCTGGGCGTGGAGCCGGTTCTCGGACTCGTCCCAGACCACCGACTGCGGGCCGTCGATCACCGAGGCATCCACCTCGAAGCCGCGATAGGCGGGCAAACAGTGCAGGAAGATCGCGTCCGGCTTGGCCTTGGCGAGCAGCTCGGCGCTCACCGCGTAGGCCGTGAAGGGGCTGGCGGAACCCTGACGCGACTCCTTCTCCTTCTCGAAACCCATCGAGACCCAGGTGTCGGTTGCCACGACATCAGCACCCGTGACGGCCTCGGCCGGGTCCTCGACGATGGTGATCGATCCGCCCTGCGAAGCCGCGATCTCGGTGGCACGGGCGAGGACAGAGGCGTGCGGCTGGTAGTCGAGAGGCGTTCCGATGCGCACGTGGAGTCCGGACATCGCCATGCCGAGGAGATAGCTGTGGCTCATGTTGTTGGCGCCGTCACCGACGTAGGCAAACGTGAGACCGGCCAGTGTCCCCTTGTGCTCCTTGATCGTCAGGAGGTCGGCGAGGATCTGGCACGGGTGGAACTCATCGGTGAGCGCGTTGATGACCGGCACGCTGGAGTGGGCGGCCATCTCCTCGATGCGCTCCTGCCCATAGGTCCGCCACACGATGGCGCGCGACTCGCGGGTCAGGACGCGGGCGACGTCGGCGATGGTCTCGCGGACGCCGACCTGGGCGAGCTTGCCGTCGATGACGAGGGGGAAGCCGCCGAGGTGGGCGATCGCGCCGGCGAAGGAGACCTGGGTGCGCAGGGTCTGCTTGTCGAAGAGGACGGCGACGACCTCGGGCCCTTCGAGGGAGCGATCGCTGAAGGGCCGCGCCTTGATGGCGGCGGCGCGGTCGAGGATCTCGGCCTGCTCCTCGGGCGTGACGTCGTCGTCCCGGAGGAAGTGCCGGACGGTTGTGGTCATGGTTTCGGCTCCTTGGCGGTGGCGATGAGCGCCGGCAGCGCGGCGACGAACAGGTCGAGCTCGTCGCCGGTGACGACGAGCGGCGGGACAAGGCGAATGGCGTTGGGCGCAACGGGATTGATGAGGAATCCGGCCTCGCGTCCGGCCGCTGCCACGGCTGCAGAAAGGTCGGAGCGGAGGACGATCGCGCGCAGCAGACCCCGCCCGCGCACGCCCTCGATGTCGGGGTGGCTCAGTGCCTCGACAGCGTCCACGAGGTGCTCCCCCATGGCGGTCACGTGGTCGAGCAGTCCGTCTGCCTCGATGGTGGCGAGCACGCTGAGACCGGCAGCGGCCACGAGCGGGTTGCCGCCGAAGGTCGAGCCGTGCTGCCCTGCCGTGAGCAAACCGGTCACGTTCGGGCCGAAGGTGACGAGGGCGCCGATGGGCAGGCCGCCGCCCAGGCCCTTGGCGAGCGTGATGGCGTCAGGAACGATGCCGCTGCTCTGGAAACCGAACCAGTCGCCGGTGCGACCGACTCCGGTCTGCACCTCGTCGATGATGAGCAGTGCGCCTGCCGCTGTGGTGATCTCGCGAGCTGCCCGCAGGTATGCCGGGTCCGCGACGATCGCTCCTGCCTCACCCTGGATGGGCTCGAGCACAACGGCCGCGGTGTCCGCGGTGACTGCGGACCGCAGGGCCTCGATGTCGTTGTAGGGAACGTGCGACACGTCGGGGATGAGCGGGGCGAACGGCTCGCGGTAGGCCGCCTTGTGGGTGAGCGCCAGAGCACCGGTGGTGCGTCCGTGGAAGGCACCCTCGGCTGCGACGATGCCGGTGCGACCGGTGCGACGGGACAGCTTGATGGCCGCCTCGATGGCCTCTGCACCGGAGTTCGCGAAGAAGACGCCGGAACCCTCGGGCGCCTCGGCGATCCCGAGGATCCGCTCGGCGAGCTCGACCTGGACGCGCGATGTGTAGAAGTTCGAGATGTGGGCCATCTCGCCGACCTGCTTGGAGACGGCGGCGACCAGCGCCGGGTGGTTGTGCCCCAACGCATTCACAGCGATGCCACCAACGAGGTCGAGATAGCGCTTGCCGTCGGTGTCCCACACCCAGGCACCGTCACCTCGCTCGAGGACGAGCTGTGGCACACCGAAGACCGTGATGAGTGAGCGGGCGTAGCGGTCGAGGACCGCCTGCTGTGACTCGTTGCTGTCGTGGTTGCTCATGCGGGGTCCCTGCGAAGTATTGGAGGAGCGAAGCGGGGGAAAACTTCGTGGGGTGCGTTCATGAGTCCTCCTCGATGAGGGTGCCGATGCCGTCGGAGGTGAAGACCTCGAGCAGCAGCGAGTGGGGTTCTCGGCCGTCGATGACGTGCGCCTGGGGCACGCCTTCGGCGACGGCCCGGATGCAGGCTTCGAGCTTGGGGATCATCCCGGCATCGACGGTCTTGACGAGCTCTCGTGCCTGGCTGAGGGGCAGGGTCGAGAGGAGCGAGGACCGGTCCGGCCACGCGGCATACACGCCCTCGACGTCCGTCAGGACGACGAACTTGCGCGCCCCGAGCGCGACCGCCAGAGCGGCCGCCGCGGTGTCCGCGTTGACGTTGAGCACCTGTCCTTCGTGGTCGAGGTCGGGGGCGATGGTCGACACCACCGGGATCCGGCCGACGTCGAGCAGGTCCATGACCGACTGGATGTTGACCGAGACGACGTCACCGACCAGACCGAGGTCCTCCTCCACACCGTCGATGACAACGCCGCGGCGGCGAGCGCCGAAGAGTGCACCGTCCTCGCCCGAGAGGCCGACGGCAAGCGGTCCGTGCTGGTTAAGCAGGCCGACGAGCTCACGACCGACCTGGCCGGTGAGCACCATGCGCACGACGTCCATGACCTCGGGGGTGGTGACCCGCAGGCCCCCCTTGAACTCGCTCTCGAGTCCGAGGCGGTCGAGCATGGCCTTGATCTGCGGACCGCCACCGTGCACGACGACGGGGCGCAGGCCGGCATAGCGGAGGAAGGCGATGTCCTGGGCGAAGGCGAGCTTGAGCTCGTCGTCGATCATGGCGTTGCCGCCGTACTTGATGACGACGAGGGCTCCACGGAAGCGCTCGAGCCAGGGCAACGCCTCGACGAGAGTGCTCGCCTTGAGCTTGGTCAGTTCGTCGGTCACCGGGGCATCCTCATGAGCTGTAGGCAGAGTTCTCGTGGACGTAGTCGTGCGTCAGGTCGTTGGTCCACACCGTGGCCGTGGCATCGCCTGCGTGCAGGTCGATGACGACGCGCACCTCACGCGGTTCGAGGTCCACGAGGTCCCGGTCGTCCCCGATCCCGGCCGCCCGACACACCTGGACACCGTTGATGGCGACGTCGAGCGTCGTCGGGTCGAACTGCGCCCGCGTGGTGCCCACAGCGGCGAGGACACGGCCCCAGTTGGGGTCCTTGCCGAAGATGGCGGCCTTGAACAGGTTGCTCCGGGTGACCGAGCGCGCGACGTCAACAGCGTCGGACTCCGTTGCGGCAGTGCGCACCTCGACGGCGATGTCGTGGCTGGCACCCTCGGCGTCGGCGATGAGCTGTCGGGCGAGGGAGGCACAGACGTCCGTCACCGCAGCGGTGAGGTCGGCCGCGCTGACGGTGACCTGGGAGGCCCCCGACGCCATGAGCAGCACCGTGTCATTGGTCGACATGCACCCGTCGGAGTCGACCCGGTCGAACGTCACCGCCGTCGCGGCACGAAGAGCCTCGTCGAGTGCTGCCGAGTCCGTCACGGCGTCAGTGGTGATGACGCAGAGCATGGTCGCGAGTCCGGGCGCGAGCATCCCGGCGCCCTTGGCCATGCCGCCAACCGTCCAGCCGGCACCGGTCGTCGTTGCGACCTTGTGGACTGAATCCGTGGTCATGATGGCGCGGGCAGCGTCGAGACCACCATCCCGGCCGAGTGCGACCGCGGTGAGGCCGACACCCTTCTCGATCTTGTCCATGGGCAGGAACTCACCGATGAGCCCCGTGGAGCAGACGACGACGTCCATGGCGCTGCACGACAAGGCGTCGGCGACGATCTCGGCCGTGCGGTGCGTGTCCTGGAAGCCCTGGGGTCCCGTGCAGGCGTTGGCGCCACCGGAGTTGAGGAAGACGGCGTCGGCTCGCCCGTCGCTCACGACCTGGCGGGACCAGGTGACGGGGGCAGCTTCGACCCGGTTGGACGTGAAGACGGCTGCTGCATGGTGGTCCGGGCCGTCATTGACGACCAGGGCCACGTCGCTCGAGCCCGATGCCTTGAGACCAGCCGTGGCGCCAGCGGCGCGGAATCCCTGTGCCGCAGTGACGCTCATGATCCGCTCCGACCCGTGAGCACGGTCGTCGTCACGATCAGACCGGCCTTGCGCCAGATCTCGCCGGCCGTGTCGATCTCACCCTCGGGGACAAGGATCCAGTCGGTGTCATACGTGGACAGGGCCAGGACGCTGATGCCGGCGGGCACGAGCGGGGTGAGGATCCCCGCCATCACGCCCACCGCGTCAAAGGCCAGCGGTCCGGCGACCTCGACAGCCCGGAAGGGCCCTTCGGTCAGGACACCAGCGGGAACGCGATCGGCGAGGCAGACGATCGACGTCTCCAGAGGTGAACGGGTCAGCGACGCGAAAGGGCCCGCCGCCCACTCCCAGGTGGGGTCCTCACCAGGCTCGAGTCGTGCGATCGCGAGCGACTCGGGGTGGGTCATGAGGTGCATTGGCATGGCGCTCACGGCGCCACCCCCGATCCGAGAAGGCCGGTCGACTCAGGGAGGCCGACGGCGAGGTTGAGGCACTGCACTGCGGCTCCGGCGGTGCCCTTGGCGAGGTTGTCGATGGCGGCGACGGCGATGACGCGACCGGCCCGCTCGTCGAGGGCGATCTGGACCGTGACGTGGTTGCTACCGATCACGTGGGCGGTGGTCGGCCAGGAGCCGGGCTCGAGCAGGTGCACGAAGGTCTCTTCTGCGTATGCCGCGTGCCAGGCTTCGCGGACGTCGGCTGCCGTGGTGCCGGGTGAGACCTTGGCCGTGCAGGTTGCGAGGATGCCGCGCGGCATCGGGGCCAAGGTCGGCGTGAAGGACACGGTGACCGGTGAGCCCGCAGCAGCGCCGAGGTTCTGCTCGATCTCGGGCGTGTGGCGGTGCCCTCCCCCGACGCCGTAGGGCGACATGGAGCCCATCACCTCGGAGCCGAGCAGGTGCGGCCTGAGGGACTTGCCCGCGCCGGAGGTTCCCGAGGCAGCGACGACGACGACGTCGTCGGTCTGCACCACGCCGGCGGCGAAGCCCGGTGCCAGAGCCAATGACACAGCCGTGGGGTAGCAACCAGGCACGGCGATCCGGTTCTGGCCAGCGAGGGCATCGCGTCCTGCGCCACCACCGGGCAGGGCCAGCTCGGGCAGGCCGTAGGCCCACGACCCGGCATACGGAGTGTCGTAGAAGGTGCTCCAGGCCGACTCGCTGCGCAGCCGGAAGTCGGCACCGCAGTCGATGACCACGGTGTCGTCGCCGAGCGCCTCGGCCACAGCGGCCGAGTGGCCGTGAGGGAGGGCGAGCACGACGACGTCGTGCCCAGCGAGGACCTCGGCCGTCGTCTCGTCGAGGACGCGGTCAGCGAGTCCGAAGAGATGGGGGTGGATGTCACCCAGGCGCGAGCCGGCGTTGCCACCAGCAGTGACGGCACCGATCGAGACTTCGGGGTGCTGCAGCAACCAGCGGAGGGCCTCGCCTCCGGCATAGCCGCTCGCACCAGCAACTGCGACGCTCACCATGTGCATAGTCTTGCATGCGAGGGCATCTCTATGCAAAGAGGTTCATCAGCGCAGCGGGTCGTCGTCCCCCCATGAAATCAGGCCCAGTGTCCGATCGTTCTCTGCCAGACCGGCTCTCGCCTGCGACTGCAGCGACGCCACAGTGTCGGTCCCTGCACGAACCATCCGGCCACTCCACGTGTCGAGCTCGCCTCGCGCGATGGCGAGGAGCAACTCGGTGACCTCTGCAGGTGAGGTCCACTCCGTTCGGTCGCGGTGGGCTTCCATGGCCTCGGTCATGTCGGTCCGCACGACACCCGGGGCGAGGTCGAACGTCAGCACGGTGCGATCGGGCCCCAGACCCAGTCCAGACGTGATGCGCGCGAGCGCGCCCTTGCTCACGTTGTATGCGGTGGCGATGTCGTAGTTCTTGTAGGCAGCGCCGGAGTTGATGTTGACAATCCGGCCCGTCGCGAGAAGGTGCGGGAGGACCGCACGCGTCATGAGATAGGGCCCGCGCACGTTGGTCTCGACCGTCGCCCACCACTCATCCGGATCACTGTCGGCCAGCGCCACCTCGGCGTCGATCACCCCTGCGTTGTTGACCAGCAGGTCGATCCGTCCATGGCGCGCCACGATGTCGGCCACCCACGCCTCCACCGCGGCACGCTCGGTCACCGGCGCCGTGGAGCGCGAGCCGCGCTCCACGGCATACCCGTTGTCCTGCAGGGCATCGGCGATGTGCGCGCCGATCCCCCGTGAGGCTCCAGTGACGATCGCGACCGGCTGGGTCATCGCTGGACTGCTCCCGTGGCTGACGCGGCCGAGGCGACTGCCGCATCACGCAGAGCTGACACCTCGTCGGTCTTGAGGGTGCGGTCACCACGGAACGTCAGCCGGTAGGCCAAGGACTTCCTGCCGGCCTCGAGCTGGTCCCCGCGATAGATGTCGAACAGGGACACCGACTCCAGGGACTCCCCCGCACCGGCACGCAGCGCCGCCTCGACTTCGGCGGCCGCAACGGGCTCGTCGACGACGAGCGCCACATCCGTGTGCGCCGCCGGGAAGGTGGACAGCTGGTGCGCCTGGACCGCGCTGCCGGACCCGGCCACGAGGACGTCGACGTCGAGCTCTCCGCCGACCGTGCCGACGGGCAGATCGAGCGCCGCGACCACCTTGGGGTGCAGCTCGCCCACGTGGCCGACTGCAGTGCCGTCGGACAGCGTGATTGCAGCACAGCGTCCCGGGTGGAACGGTGCCCGGTCACGAGCAGAGACGACGGACAGCTCGAGTCCAATGGCGCGTCCCACGGCCAGCGCCCAGCCGACGGGGTCCGAGGCATCTGCCCGCCGCGACGGGCCCCAGGGTCCGCCACGCTCGATGTCGCCAGCAGCCGCGAACGCGACGTGACGAGGCTGGGCGGGCACGGCCCCGAGAATCTGACCCAAGGTTGCGTCGTCGGGGCGTGCGTCAGCAGGGGGAACCGGTGCCGAGGTCGGGGACGACGAACCGACGGTCACCAGGCCAACTTCGTAGACCGCGACGTCGCGTGCACCACGAGACACGTTGCGGCGCAACGCGTCGAGGAGCGTGTCCAGGATCGAGGTTCGCATCAGCGGGGCCTCGTCGGAGAGAGGGTTGACGATGCGAACCGTCGAGCGGCGAAAATCGTCGGTCGCGTAGCCGAGCTGGTCGAACCGGCCCTCGCCGATGAAGGGATAGGTGAGCACCTCGACGAGACCCTGGTGAGCCAGGGTGTTGGCGATGGTACGCCGGACGCGCTGCCCGTGGGTGAGCCCACGTCCGGCACTCTTGGGCTGCGGCAGGACCGAAGGGATCTGGTCATAGCCACGAACCCGGGCCACCTCTTCGACGAGCTCGGGCCCATCGGTGAGGTCAGGACGCCAGGTCGCTGCTGCGACGGAGACGACATCCTTCTCTCGCTCGTCCACCTCGCACCCGATCGCGCGCAACGTGCTGAGGACCTCGTCACGCGAGTAGTCCAGGCCGATGTAGCGCGTCGGGAGCGTCACGTCGAAGTCGAATGCCTCGCGCTCGATGCGGTTGTCGATGTCGGTGACGCCGGCATCGGCCGTGCCGCCTCCGTGCTCGACGAGCAGGTCGACAGCCAACTGGGCCGCGGCCGCGGTGACCGCCGGGTCCACGCCACGTTCGAAGCGCTTGGACGCCTCGGTCGTGAGCTTGTGACGCCGCGACGAACGCGCCACGGTCACGGGGTCGAAGTGCGCGGCCTCGATGAGCACGTTGGTGGTCGAGTCACTCACCTCGGACGACTCCCCACCCATGACCCCGGCGATCGCCAGGGGCGTGTCGGAGCCGTCGACGATGAGCAGGTCCTCGGGGTCGAGGGTGCGCTCGACATCGTCGAGGGTCGTGAGCTTCTCCCCCGCCCTGGCGCGACGCGTGCCGATCGACCCGGACAGGGTGTCGAGGTCGAAGGCGTGCAGCGGCTGGCCGAGCAGCATCATCACGTAGTTCGTCACGTCGACCGCGAGCGAGATGGGACGCATCCCGACCTGGGTCAGGCGCTTCTGCATCCACTGCGGGCTGGTGGCCGTGGTGTCGACCCCGCGAACGACCCGGGCGACGTAGCGGTCGCAACCGGAGCGGCCGTCGAGCGGACGCTCGTCGGCCAGCGACACGGCATACCCGTCGCCGTTGGCCTCGGCGACGTCAAGGCGAGCCGGGTCACGGAACTCGCGCCCCGTGGACAGCGCGAACTCGCGCGCGATGCCACGCAGCGAGAAGCAGTAGCCGCGATCGGGCGTCACGTTGACCTCGACGACCTCGTCACCCAGGCCCAGCAGGGCAATGGCGTCGTCTCCCGGTTGCAGGCTGGAAGCGGCTTCCTCGCCGAGCCGCTGGGTCAGGACGATGATGCCGTCGTGGTCCTCGCCGAGACCCAGCTCGGCGGCCGAGCAGATCATGCCGTTGGAGACGTGGCCGTAAGTCTTGCGCGCCGAGATCTCGAAGCCGCCGGGCAGCACGCCGCCGGGGAGCACGGTGACGACGAGGTCGCCGGGGGCGAAGTTGTGGGCGCCGCACACGATCTCCTGGGCCTTGCCCTCGGTGACCATCTGACCGTGGTTGCCCACGTCGACGGTGCACCAGTTGATCGTCTTGCCGTTCTTCTGGGGTTCGGGCTGGACCGTGAGGACGCGGCCGACGACGAGCGGGCCGGCGATGTCACCACCGTGCAGGCCCTCCTCCTCGAGGCCGACGCGCACGAGGGCAGCCGCGATGTCGACACCCTTGGCGTCGGCCGGGACGTCGGCGAGCTCACGCAACCACGAGACGGGGGCGTGCATCAGATCTCCATTCCGAACTGGCGGGAGAAGCGAACGTCTCCCTCGACGATGTCGTGCATGTCACCGATCCCGTGACGCAGCATGAGCGAGCGCTCGATGCCGAGGCCGAAGGCGAAGCCGGTGTAGCGGTCCGGGTCGATGCCGGCGCTGCGCAGGACGCGACGGTTGACCATCCCCGAGCCACCGAGCTCGATCCAGCCCGTGCCGCCACACGAGCGGCAGGAAGGGTCTTCACCGCGGCAGATCCAGCACTGGCAGTCGATCTCGGCGCTGGGCTCGGTGAACGGGAAGTAGTTGGGGCGCAGGCGCGTGACGATGCCGTCGCCGAAGAGGCGCTGCACGAACGCGTCGAGCGTTCCGCGCAGGTGCGCCATGGTGATGCCTTCGTCGACGACGAGCCCCTCGAACTGGTGGAACACGGGGGTGTGCGTCGCGTCGAGGTCGTCGGTCCGGAACACCTTGCCCGGGCACAGGACATAGATGGGGGGTTCACGATCGAGCATGGTGCGGACCTGGACGGGCGAGGTGTGGGTGCGCAGGACCAGCCCGGAGCCGGCCGGTTCGAGGAAGAAGGTGTCCTGCTCCTGCCGAGCCGGGTGGTCGGGTCCGATGTTGAGGGCGTCGAAGGTCAGCCACTCCGACTCGACCTCGGGGCCCTCCGCGATCTCCCAGCCCATGGAGACGAAGATGTCCTCGACCCGCTCTGAGACGAGGTTGATCGGGTGGCGGGCGCCGACCGGTCGACGGGCGACGCGGACCGTCAGGTCCTGGGTCTCCTCGACGAGGACGCGTTCGTCGCGCTCGACCTCGAGCACGACCTGTCGCGCGGCGAAGGCCTGGTTGACGCGACCGCGGGCCTGCCCGACACGCTTGCCGGCCTCGGCCTTGGCGCTGGGGGGCAGGGCACCGATCTCGCGGTTGGCCAGGGCGAGCGGCGACTTGTCTCCCGTGTGAGTGGGGCGCAGGGTCTTGAGCTCGTCCAGCGAGCTCGCTGCGGCGACCGCCTCTAGTGCGCTGGAGACGGCGGCGTCGATGATCTCGGGGTCGAGGGCTGCAACCTCGACCGGATCGAAGTTCGTGTTGGGTCCAGACATGGCTTCCACTCTCATCGCGGGCGCACCTCGTGGGCGCCCTGCGGGCTGGGACATCGGATGCGTTGGGGAGGTCACGCGCCCCCGGGCCGGACGTCGGACGCCGGACTCGAATCCAACGAAGTCAGGCGTTCCGCGTCACCGCGCCCGAGGGCACGGTAAATCGGCGCACGGCACGGGGCGTGCGCGAAGCCGAGGCGGGAGACATGGCAGCCAGCCTAGCGCGCGGGCACGCGCCGGCGTCGGCGGGTTTGTGCCGCGACGGCCCCGACTGCCGCGACGACGAGACCCACGGCGGCCGGTGCGACAAAGCCTCCACCAGCGCCGACCTCGTCAATGGCGAGCCCGGCGAAGGGCGCGCCCATGGCGCCTCCGAGAGTCAGCGACGACCCGTGCCACCCCATCGCCTCACCGCGCGCCGACGCCGGGACGATCCGGCTGGCCTGGTCGACACTCGCCGTGATCGTCGGCGCACACAGCAACCCTGCGACAAAGGCAAGCAGCGACAACGAGACGAGCCCGTGGGCCAAGCCCATCGGCAAGGTCACGAGGGCGAGGGCCCCGAGCAGCCAGAACGTCGAGATCGGCCGGCTCAAACCCCCGTAGACCAGGGCGCCGAGCAACGACCCGAGCCCCCACAGACCGAGGACGATGCCAATGGACGTGGGCGACCCCAGCTCGCGCATGCGCGCCACGATGCCGAGGTCGGTCCCCGACAACACGAAGGTCGCGCACGCCGCCGCGCAGCAGACCGCGATGAACGGCAACCCGAACCACGCCGAGCGCACCGGATGCTCCCCCGCACCCTCCTCCTCGGCGTCGCTGCGCAGGGGCAGGTTGACGAGCCACAGGGTCAGCCCGCCGACGACCCCGAGCATCTGGACGGCGAACAGGACCCAGCGGGTGTCCCAGTGCGAGGCGGCCCAGATCGTCGCGGCCGGCCCGATGATGAACGCGATCTCGACCGCCACCGCATCGAGGGAGATCGCGGTTCGGCGCTCCTGGCTCGGCACGGCAGCGATGACCGCCTGCCGGATGATCGAGAAGCTCGGGATGACGAACAGTCCAGCGACGCCGGCAAGCACGAGCAGGGGCAGGTAGTCGACCCAGGGCGCGACCGACCAGCAGGCGAGGGCGACGACAGTGGAGGGAAGAACGACCCGACGGAGCCCGAGACGGTCGAGCAGTCGTCCACGCCACGGCCCGCTGACGGCCACGGCGATGGTCGCGACGGAGGCGAGCAGGCCGGCCGCGGCATACGAACGATCGAGCGTGGTGACGACGTGGACGGTGAGCAGCACGCCGGCGGAGAACACGGGGATGCGCACGAACGACCCGAGCAGCAGCGCCAGCCGCAGGTCCCGGCTCGCCAGGGCAACCCGGTAGGGCGCGATGGACACCACCGACACCGGACACCCCTCTCCCTCAGCAGGATTCGTTGCTGATCTCCTGGAGGGTATGCCGGGTGGGCCAGTCGGCCCAACCCGGTTTTGCTGTGCGCCCGGTGCGTCAGATGGCGCAGCCGTCGGGGCCGCAGACCTCCGCGTCGGCTCCGCCGGTGCTGACCATGGTCAGCGGGTTGGCTTCCTGCCATGCCTGCTCGAGCGCCCGGCTGAACACCTCGGCGGGCTGGGCGCCGGAGATGCCGTACTTCCGGTCGATGACGAAGAACGGGACGCCGGTGACGCCGATGGTGCGGGCGTCGGCAAAGTCCTGCCGGACCTCATCGGCGTACTTGTCGGTGTCCAGGGCCTCGTTGATCTCAGCGGCGTCCAGACCGGCTTCGCTGCCGATGCGCACCAGGTCGCCCCGGTTGCCGATGTCGGCTCCGTGCTCGAAATGGGCCGACAGCAGGGCCTCCTTGACGATGTCGCCACGTCCTTTGGCTGCGGCCAGGTGCAGAAGCTGGTGGGCGTTGAAGCTGTTGGCCACCACGACGTCGTCGAACCGGTAGTTCAGGCCCTCACCCTTGGCCTGCTCGGTGACGTGGGCAAACATGCTCGTGACCTGCGCCGGGTCCATGCCCTTGCGCTCGCTCAGATAGCTCAGCTCGGTGCCGTCGTAGTGCTCGGGGATGGTGGGGTCCAGCTGGTAGCTGCGCCACTGCACCTCCACCGAATCCTTGTGGGGGAACGCCTTCAACGCAGTTTCGAACCGGCGCTTGCCGATGTAGCACCAGGGGCAGGCCACATCGGACCAGATCTCAATCTTCATACAGGCGGGAACGGGCGCGTGGTGGGGACTATTCCGGTGACGCGGCCCGCGCTGTCGCCCGCGCCAGGACCGCCCAACCGGCTTTCGCTCAGACCGGCTCGCTCGGCAGGAAGACCCGGACGACCGCTCCCCCACCACGGGCATCGTCAATCTGGGACCAGCCGCCGTGCGCCTCGACGACACCCTTGACGATGTAGAGACCCAGCCCTGTGCCCGTGCCGCTCGGCCCGTGCCAGAAGCGACCGAAGACGGCACGCCGCTGCTCCGGGGGGATCCCGGGACCGTCATCGCTCACGCTGATGACGACCCCTCGCTCCCCGTCTGCCGTGTGCGGAGAGGCGGAGAGGACGACCTTGCTCTGACGGTGCCGGATGGCGTTCTCGACGAGGTTGGAGAGCACCTGGTCGAGGCGATCGCTGTCGGCGTAGATCTCCTCGGCACCGCTTTCGACGTCCACCGTGAAGCCGTCCGCGTCGTGCCCCGCGGCCACCGCACGCTCGACGTGTCGGGTGAGCATCGCCTTCGAGTCGACGGGGATCTCATGGATGCGCAGTTTCCCGGTGTCGATGCGTGAGACATCGAGCAGGTCCGTGATGAGCCGGGTGAGTCGGTCGGCGTCGGAGTCGATCGCCTCGAGCATCGTGATGCGCTGTGCCTCGGTGAACTGGTCCCACCGGCGCAGCAACGTCGACGTGAAGCCCTTGACGCCGGTCAGTGGTGAACGCAGCTCGTGGGCGATGGTCGAGATGAGCGCGGCGTGGTCGTGTTCGGCACGTCGTCGCGCCTCGGCGTCGCGCACCCCGAGGAGGATGGCGCCCAGAGGACCGGCGCGGCCCGCGCGGAGGTACTTCGCGGTGATGAGAAGCTCCCTGCCGTCCGGCAACATCAGCAGCTTCTCGCGGTGACCCGTGCGAATGCTCAGCCCGCCCCACGGGTCGGTGAGGGCCCACCAGGACTCGCCGTTGCGCGTCTCGAGCGGCAACACCACTCGGATGTCGCGACCCACCATCTCGCCGGCGGGACGGCCGAGGATCTGCTCTGCCCGGTGGTTGACCGACGACACGGCACCCGTTGCGTCGGCAGTGATGAGCCCGTCCGGCAGCATCTCCGCCGCCGAAGAGGCAGCCGGAACCGGGACGGTCATGTACGAGGGGGGCGGATCAGCCATACCGCCATCCCACCACGTCAGGCCCCGGACGTCAGGACCGACGCGTCGCTCCAGCAGATGTGGCCAGGCAGATCGTGGCGGCCATCGCCAGGTTGAGCGACTCAACGCGCTCGTGGATCGGCACCCGGACCACGTCGTTGCAGCGGTCGCGGATCTCCGCGGGCAGCCCCCACGCCTCGTTGCCCATGACCCAGGCATGGGGCTGGCTCACGTCGACATCGGGCAGCAGGGTCGTGCCGACTCCGTCGGCGGCATACGTGCGTATGCCGTGTGCGGCCAGGGCGTCCAACGTCTCGTTGACATCGAGTCCGGTGACGACCGGCAGGTGGAAGAGGGACCCCACGGTCGACCGAACCACCTTGGGCGAGAGGACATCGACCGACCCGTCGGTGACGAGCACGGCATCGGCGCCAAAGGCATCGGCACCACGGATGACCGTGCCGGCATTGCCCGGGTCGCGCACGTTGCTCAGCAGCACGACCAGACGGGGCGCGGTGGCGAGCACCTGCTCGAGGGTGTGGGCTTGCGCGGCGACGACGGCGAGAACACCCTGCGGTGACTCGGTGTCGGACATCGCGGCCAGGACGGCGTCGTCGGTCTCGTGCAGGTGGATGTCGGCATCCTGCGCGGCCGCGATGAGGTCCTGGTGACGCTCGATCGCCTCGGCGGTGACGTAGATGTCATCGACGAGCGGAGCGGCATACCGGATCGCCTCGCGCACGCCCTGCGGTCCGTCGACGACGAAGCGACCGGTGCGCTCACGCGCCGAACGCCGGGAGAGCGATCGCACTGACTTGACCCGATCGGATCGGATGTTGGTCAGCACGGCTCTCCCGGCGTTGCGAAAATGGCGCGGTGCGCCCGAGGGTTGCTCAGACGGCAGCCTTGTCGACGACCGGCTGTGCCGGAACGTTCGCCTTGGCGATCTCGACGAGGGCCGTGAAGGCCGCCGCGTCGTTGACCGCGAGCTCGGCGAGCATGCGACGGTCGACCTCGATCTCAGCGACCTTGAGTCCCTGGATGAGGCGGTTGTAGGTCATGCCGTTGGCGCGGGCCGCAGCGTTGATGCGCTGGATCCACAGACGACGGAAGTCACCCTTGCGGGCGCGACGGTCGCGGTAGGCGTAGCCGAGGGAGTGAGTGACCTGCTCCTTGGCCTTGCGGTAGAGACGGGACCGCTGACCGCGGTAACCACTCGCGCGCTCGAGGACGACCCGGCGCTTCTTATGGGCATTGACTGCCCGCTTCACGCGTGCCACGTGAGACTCCTTGCTGTTCTAGGACGTTGGGGGGTGCCGGCTCAGATGCCGAGAAGCTTCTTGACCTTCTTGACGTCGGCCTTGGACACGAGAACGTCCTTGCTGAGGGCGCGGGCCTTCTGGGGGGTCTTCTCGTGGAACTTGTGGACGTGACCGGCCTGCTCGCGCATGACCTTGCCGGAACCGGTGACGCGGAAGCGCTTCTTGGTGCCGCTGTGGGTCTTGTTCTTCGGCATGGCTGCCGATCTCCTTCGCTGTCGGTGGTGCTGACGGTGCTGCTGTGTGACGGTGCTGCTGGGAAATTCGTGGTTGACGCCTATTCGGCGACAGCGGCCTTCTTGGGGGCCTTGGGCTTCGTGTCGACCTTCGCGGCCGGCTTGGCCGCAGGGGCCGGCTTGGCCTTGGGAACGGGCTTCGCGGTGGGGACCGGCTTGGCTGCCGGGACCGGCTTGGCTGCCGGGGCCGGCTTGGTCTCGACGACCGGCTCGGCTTCGACGACGGGCTCGGCCTCGACGACGGACTCGGGCTCGGCCGGGGCGACCGGCTCAGCCTCGACGACCTCTTCGATCTGCGCGACCTCGACGGGCTGCTCTGCTTCCATCGCCGCAGCGATTTCGTCGTTCAGCTCGTCCTGCGAGTCCTGCACGTCGGTGTCGGCTGCCTGGCTGGCATCCGCGCTGTCGTGCTTCTTGCGACGCTGCTCGGCGCGGGCCTCGGACTTCTTCTTCGTCGGCGCCAGGACCATGATCATGTTGCGACCATCCTGCTTCGGAGCGGACTCCACGGTGCCCAGTTCGATGACGTCCTCGGCCAGCTTCTGGAGGAGGCGGTAACCGAGCTCGGGGCGCGACTGCTCGCGACCACGGAACATGATCGTGACCTTGACCTTGTCGCCGCCACCCAGGAACCGGACGACGTGGCCCTTCTTGGTGGCGTAGTCGTGGGGGTCGATCTTCGGGCGGAGCTTGATCTCCTTGATGACCGTGTTGACCTGGTTCTTGCGCGCTTCTCGGGCCTTCATGGCGGCTTCGTACTTGTACTTGCCGAAGTCCATGAGCTTGGCGACCGGCGGCTTGGCCATGGGGGCCACCTCGACCAGGTCGAGGTCAGCCTCGGCCGCGAGACGCAAAGCATCCTCGACGCGGACAATGCCGACCTGCTCGCCGTTGGGGCCAACCAACCGCACTTCCGGAACCCGGATGCGGTCGTTGATACGAGGCTCGCTGATGTCGAACTCCTTCTGAAGGGAACTGAAGACTGTGCTGTGGCCCGAAACAAGTCCGCCACATCTCAAAAATGAGAAAAGAGGCTCCTCGCGCAGCGCACGAGAAGCCTCACATCCGTCCACAAAAGGCACCCACGACACACACTGCTGCCGTGGACCGTGTGGAGAAACCCGGCGACCTGAGGTCGACGCGGGTGGAAGCGAACTTCACTTGCGCACTGTGTTCATCACCTGGAGGGTGGCGACACAGCCGGTCCGGCAGCAAGGTTAGCAGTCTGGCGCCATGAGACCAATTCGGCGTATGCCGAACCCCTCGTGTCCGTCGAGACGCGCTAGCCGCCCTCCGGGCTGCGCACCTTCAGAACGAGGCCATGGAGCTCAGGTGATGCGGAAGGCCAGGCCGTCGATGCGGGCGCGGAGTTCGCCGTCGGTGGCGAGGCGCTCCCCCACGCGGGTGGCGATCTGCTGGATCTCGGTGGGTTCGAGGCCCTCGGTGAGTTCGAGGACGAGGCCGAGGATTCCTTGGCCTGTGGGGGCGCCCTCCTCGATCCGGTGGGTGCGGACAGCTGACTCCTCGGCGAGGGCTGCTGCCACGGCCTTCTCCACGAAGGGGTCCTCGTGCGGGATGAGCCATTCACGTTCTTGGGCAAGGGCCCAGACCATGGACGGGCGCAAGGCACGGGTGAGTGGGCCGGCGACATCGATGACGATGACGTCGCAGAGCTCGCTGACGGCGGCCTGGCCTGCGCGGGCGGAGGTGACAGGGACGGGTCTGGCGCTCGGGTCCCAGGCCGCGAGAGACGCGAGGCTGGTGAAGACGGGCAGGGCGCGCTCTCCGTCGGGGGCGACCAGGGTCACTGCGGCCATGTCGGTCTGCTTGTCGACAGTGAGCCCGTCCCGAACCTCTGTCTCCACGGGTTCGGCGACGATGGGGACGAGGAGTCGGGCCCCCTGGAGCGCAGCCATGAGGGCGGTCGCGTCACCCGCCTCAAGGGCGGAGGTCAGGGCTGGGTCGGCAGCGCCGTCGTCACCCTCGAAGCCGGTGGATCCGCTGAAGACACGGTCCCGGGTCACGGGCGACCGGCGACGTCGAGTGCGTCAGGGAGCGTGAAGGCACCGCGATAGAGGGCGGATCCGGTGATGGCACCCTCGACTCCCTCGCCGACCATGGTCCGAAGCGCTTCGATGTCGGCGAGGGTCGAGACCCCACCCGAGGCAATGATCGGTCGGTCGGTGCGGGTGCAGACGTCGCGCAGGAGGTCGAGGTTGGGGCCCTTGAGCATGCCGTCCTTGTTGACGTCGGTGACGACGTAGCGGGCGCAGCCCTCGGCATCCAGCCGCTCGAGCGTCTCCCAGAGGTCGCCGCCCTCCTGCGTCCAGCCGCGGGCCGCCAAGGTGGTGCCGCGCACGTCGAGTCCGACGGCAATGCGGTCCCCGTGCTCGGCGATGGCCGAGGCCGTCCACTCGGGGTTCTCAAGTGCGGCGGTGCCGAGGTTCACCCGTCGGCAGCCGGTTGCGAGGGCGCGCTCGAGGGTCTCGGCGTCGCGGATGCCGCCGCTCATCTCCACGTCGATGTCGAGCTGTCCGACGATCTGGGCGAGCAGTTCGGCGTTGTCACCTCGGCCGAAGGCAGCGTCGAGGTCGACGAGGTGCAGCCACTCGGCGCCCTGCTCCTGCCAGCGCAGCGCAGCCTCGACCGGTTCGCCGAACTCGCCGCCGGACCCGGCGACTCCCTGGACGAGCTGGACCGCTCGGCCTCCGGCGACATCGACGGCGGGCAGGAGCTGGAGGCGAGGGGTGGTCATGGCACCTTCATGGTTGAGGTCACGGTCGGGGTGTGGTGAAACATGCGGTTCAGGTGGATCGAGATGGCCGCTCAGAGCGACCGGACCCAGTTCTCGAGCAGGTGCAGACCCGCCTCG
Organism: Janibacter sp. HTCC2649; assembly: GCF_000152705.1. Taxonomy (GTDB): domain Bacteria; phylum Actinomycetota; class Actinomycetes; order Actinomycetales; family Dermatophilaceae; genus Knoellia. The sequence continues at coordinate 907,104 of NZ_CH672413.1, forward strand.
CCCGACTTCTCGGGATGGAACTGGGTGGCGGACAGGGGGCCGTTCTCGACGGCGGCGACGAAACGCTCACCGTGAGTTGCGTGCGTGACCCGAGGGGCGACGACCGCGAACGCCCCGGTGGGTTCGGGAAGCGTCCAGGTGCGGACGGCATACGAGTGCACGAAGTAGAAACGCTCGGACTCGACCCCGGCAAAGAGTGAGGAGCCGTCAGGCACCTCGACCTCGGTCCATCCCATGTGCGGAACGATCGGAGCCTGGAGCCGCTCGACCGTGCCGGGCCATTCGGCCAGGCCCTCCTCGGTCGTGCCACTGGGCTCGGTCGAGGACTCGAACAGCGCCTGCATGCCGACGCAGACACCGAGGACGGGACGGCCTCCGGCAAGGCGGACGTCCACGATGCGGGGCGCCTCGGCTGCACGCATCCCGCGCACGCAGGCGTGGAAGTTGCCCACGCCCGGCAGGAAGAGTCCGTCGGCGTCGAGGGCTCGACCGCGGTCAGCAGTGAGCTCGACCTGGGCGCCCACCTGCTCAAGGGCCCGGACCGCACTGTGGACGTTGCCGCTGCCGTGGTCGAGGACGACAACCCGGCGGCCCGTCATCGCTCGTTCTCCGAGCGGTGCGCTGCCTCCTCGGCGACGAGCGCGTCGAAGGCAGCGATGGAGCGGGGGCTGGGATCGATGCGTTCGTGGCTCTCGTCGATCTCGCCGAGGAGGAGCTCCTCGCCGGGCAGACCGAGAAGGCGCACCAGGCCGATGAGGACGTCGAGCGGCTGCCCCTGCGTGTCGGCGAAGTGCTCGCTGACCGCGGCGGCAGTCGTGCGCGACCGCGCCCCGGCGACGTCGACGATGAGTCCGGCTGGCAGGGCGGGAAGGTCTGGCGTCCGGCGGATACCGGTGCCGGGCTCCCACACGATCCACCGCTGCTCGAGACGCCAGCCACGTGCCTGGACCGTCACGACAGCGCAGCCGTCGATGACGAACAGCCCGATGGCCGGACGGTGCCGGGTGGGCACCCGTCGGGCGGCGAGGATCTCGAGCCCGACGTCATAGGGCGCAACAGACAGTGCCCGGTCCTCCGCGAGATAGACGCCGGTCCAGCCTGCGAGCGGAACGACGCGGACGGCCACGAGACCGCGCCGGACCCAGCGGGCCGACGCCGCGGCCCCACCTCGGACGAGGACGACACCGTGCCCGAGCTCTGGTGTCTGGTCAGGGGTTGCCACGGCTCAGAGCGCACCCTTGGCACTGGGGATGCCGTCGACGCGGGGGTCGCGCTCGATGGCAGCACGAAGTGCCCTGGCCACGGCCTTGAACTGGGCTTCGACGATGTGGTGCGGGTCGCGACCAGCGAGAACGCGCACGTGCAGGGCGATACCCGCGTGGTAGGCGAAGGACTCGAGGACGTGGCGCGTCAACGAGCCGACATAGTTGCCCCCGATGACGACGTACTCCTGACCGGCGGGCTCCCCCGTGTGGACGACGTAGGGGCGACCGGCGACGTCGACGACCGCGTGGACGAGCGCCTCGTCGAGGGGCACCGTCGCGTCACCGAATCGCGAGATGCCGCGCTTGTCACCGAGCGCTTCGCGCAGGGCATCACCCAGGACGATGGCGACATCCTCGACGGTGTGGTGCGCGTCGACGTCGACGTCACCCGTGGCCCTGACCTTGAGGTCGATGAGCGAGTGCTTCGCGAGCGACAGGAGCATGTGGTCGTAGAACCGGACTCCGGTGCTCACGTCGCCGACGCCGGTGCCATCGAGATCGATGGTCAGCTCGACGCTGCTCTCGGAGGTGGAACGCGTCACCGTCGCGGTGCGGTTGGTGGTCACGACTGTCCTTCCAGGTGTTCGGGGCCCAGGGCGGCGACGGCTTCAAGGAACGCCGTCGTCTCCTCCGGCGTCCCGGCGGTCACTCGAAGATAGTGCTCGATCCCCACGTCCCGGACGAGAACCCCCCGGTCGAGCAGTGCCTGCCAGGTCACATGGCTGTCGCGCAGCCCGCCGAAGAGGACGAAGTTGGCGTCACTGGGGACGGGGTCGAGGCCGAGCGCGGTGAGTTCATCGACGATCCGGTCGCGCTGGTGCTTGATGACGTCGACGGTGCCGAGCATGGCGTCGGCGTGCTTGAGCGTGGCCCTCGCGATCGCCTGCGCGGGCGACGAGAGGTGATAGGGCATGCGCACGAGCCGGAGCGCGTCGACGAGCTCGGGATCGGCGGCCAGATAGCCCAGTCGACCCCCGGCGAAGGCGAACGCCTTGCTCATCGTGCGGGTGACGACGAGCCGTGGACGTCCCTCGAGGAGGGTGAGCGCACTGGGCGTCCCCGGTCGGGCGAACTCGGCGTAGGCCTCGTCGACGACGATGACGGCGTTCGGAGCGGCGTCGTGCACCGCCGTCACGACGTCGAGGGTGAGGGCCGTGCCGGTCGGGTTGTTGGGTGAGCACAGGAAGACGACGTGTGGGTCGTGCTGCTGCGCCTGTTCCACGGCGGACTCGGCCGACAGGTCGAAGGCACCCCCGCCCTCCACGCCACGCAGACCATCGACCCAGGTCGTGCCCGTGGTCGCGGAGATGATCGGGTGCATCGAGTACGCAGGAGTGAAGCCGAGGGCGGTGCGACCCTGACCACCGAACGCCTGCAACAGGTGCAGGAGAACCTCGTTGGACCCGTTGCCGGCCCAGACCTGCTCCGGGCTCACCGACGTTCCGCTGCGCGAGAGGTATGCCGCGAGGTCACCTCGCAGGTCCGTGAACTCGCGATCGGGGTAGCGATTCAGACCCGAAGCCATCCCGGCCACGGCGGCAACGATCTCGTCGACGACGGCGGGCGGCACGGCATACGAGTTCTCGTTGGTGTTGAGGGCGACCGGGACGTCGAGCTGAGGTGCGCCGTAGGCCGTGCGCCCGCGCAGGTCCTCGCGCAGGAGCTTCTCTATGTCGCTCATGAGAGCTCGGGAAGGCGCGCGATGACGGCCTCGCCGTGGGCAGGGAGGTCCTCGGCGTTGGCGAGGGTGACGACGTGGGCGCCGACCTCGCGCAGGGCGTCCTGCGAGTATTCGATGACGTGGATTCCGCGCAGGAAGGACTGCACCGACAGGCCGCTCGAGTGGGAGGCGCACCCGCCGGTGGGCAGGACGTGGTTGGAGCCGGCGCAGTAGTCGCCGAGGCTGACCGGTGACCAGGTGCCGACGAAGACCGCGCCGGCATTGCGGACCCGTGCCGCGACAGCAGCGGCGTCGGCCGTGTGGATCTCGAGGTGCTCCGCGGCATACGCATTGACGACGTCGAGTCCGACGTCGACCGAGTCGACGAGGACGATCGCCGACTGGCGACCGGTGAGCGACTCGATGACCCGCTCGGAGTGCTTGGTCGCGGCGACCCGACGCTCCACGGCGACCTGGACCGCGTCGGCGAGGTCGGCGCTGTCGGTGACGAGAACCGCAGCCGCCAACGGGTCGTGCTCGGCCTGGCTGATGAGGTCGGCGGCGACGTGGTCGGGGTCGGCGGTGGCGTCGGCGAGGATCGCGATCTCGGTGGGCCCGGCTTCGGAGTCGATGCCGATGAGCCCCTTGAGCAGGCGCTTGGCGGCGGCCACGTAGATGTTGCCAGGACCGGTGACGAGGTTGACCGGCTCGAGCGGCTCGGCGCCGTCGAGCTCGTCAAATCCGTGGGCGAAGGCGGCCACGGCCTGGGCGCCACCCATGGCCCACACCTCGTCCACCTCGAGGAGCGCGCACGCAGCCAGGATCGTGGGGTGCGGCCAGCCGCCGAAGTCCTTCTGCGGCGGGCTCGCGACGGCAACCGACCCGACCTCTGCGAGCAGGGCGGGGACGACGTTCATGACGACGCTGCTCGGATAGACCGCGCGACCGCCCGGGACATAGAGGCCGACCCGATCGACGGGAACCCAGCGCTCGGTGACCGTGCCACCGGCGGTCACCGTCGTGGTCGACTCGGTGCGGCGCTGCTCGGAGTGCACCAGGCGGGCGCGGCGGATGGATTCCTCGAGTGCCGCGCGGACCTGCGGGTCGAGGTCCGCGAGCGCCTGGGCGATGACCTCGGCCGGCACGCGCAAGGACGCCGGGCGCACGCCGTCAAAGCGCTCCGAGGCGTCGAGGACGGCCTCGCCACCACGGGCGGCGACGTCATCACAGACTGGACGGACCGCAGCCAGCGCTGCTTCGACGTCCAGCTCGGCACGCGGCAGGGTGCCCCTGAGTTCGCGGAGGGTGGGCGTGCGTCCGCGAAGGTCGAGAACCGGGATCATGAATCCCAGTCTAGGTAGCGTCCCCATAGAAGACGTGCTCGGCCGCATGCCGGGCACGACGGGCGACGCGGCGGTAGCGGTTGGCCAGCTCCTGGCCCGATCGCGCCGGCAGACCCATGATCCGGGCCATCCCGTCGGCGTCGCGGACATCGGACGGGACGGAGTCGACGGGCCGTCCGCGAGAGAGCAGACCAGCGTTGCGCATCTGCGACGCGAGGCGCCACGACTCGGCGAGAGCCACTGCGTCGTCGCTCGCGATGAGCCCCTCGGCCTGAGCCGCCGTCAGGGCCCCGAGCGTCGACGTCGTCCGCAGGCCCTCGTGGTCGTGGGCGTGCTGCAGCTGGATGAGCTGCACGCACCACTCGACGTCGCTCAGGCCTCCGTGACCGAGCTTGAAGTGGGTCTTGCGGTCCGCGCCCCGAGGGAGACGCTCGGCCTCCATGCGCGCCTTCAGGGTGCGGATCTCGCGGACCTGTCCCGCGTCGATGCCACCCTCCGGCCAGCGCAGGGGGTTGATGAGCTCGATGAACGCGGCTCCGAGCTCGACATCGCCCGCCACCGGGGCCGCGCGCAACAGCGCCTGCGACTCCCAGACGAGGGACCACCGCTCGTAGTAGGCGCGATAGGAGTCGAGGGAGCGCGTCAACGGGCCGTTCTTGCCCTCGGGGCGCAAGCCGGCGTCGACCTCGAGCCGGGGGTCGGGCGCAGCAAGACCCAGGAGGCGGATGAGCTCCTTGACGACGTCGAGGGCCTGCTCCTGGGCAGCGCGAGCGTCCACCCCCTCCAGCGGGTCGTGGACGAAGAGCACGTCGGCGTCGCTGCCGAAGGCCGCCTCGCCGCCTCCGAGACGACCCATGCCGACGACGAGGTGACGACTCATCGCAGGAGCGCCGGTCTTCTTCTCCACGGCCTCGAGGACGACCTCGAGCGTGACGTCGATGAGGGCACCGCTGAGGTCCGCGAGCGCCCTGCCGAGATCTTCGAGAGTGAGGTGCCCGAGCAGCGAGGCGACCGCGAGGCGGAAGAGTTCCGAGCGTCGCACCGCGCGTGCCGCGAGGACAGCGGCCTCGGACCCGTCCTTGCGTCGAGCCGCGGCCCGCATCCGTACCTGCACCTCGTCTCGGGTGCGCGGCCGCAGCCCGGTGGACTCGCCCAGGAACTGAACTGACTCCGGTCCCTGCTCCAGGAGGTCCGCGGCATACCGGCTCCGCCCGAGCGTGTGGGCGAGGCGTTCGGCGGCGCTGCCCTCGTCGCGCAGCAGGCGGAGGAACCAGGGCGTCGTCCCGAGCTCGTCACTGATGCGTCTGAAGGCGAGCAGGCCGGCGTCGGGAGCGGCCTCGTCGGCGAACCAGCCGAGCATGACGGGCAGCAGTTGTCGTTGGATCGCAGCTCGTCGACTCACTCCCCCGGACAGGGCCTCGAGGTGACGCAGGGCTCCGCGGGGGTCGGTGAAACCGAGGGCCGCCAACCGCTCGCGCGCGGCCTCCGGTGCCAGGCGCACCTCGTCGGGACCCAGTCGGGCCACAGCCGACAGGAGCGGGCGGTAGAAGATCCGCTGGTGCAGCCGGCGGACTTCGCGAGCGGCCGCGCGCCACTGAGCCGTGACCGAGTCCTCGGGATCGCGCTGGTGGCCCAGCGCCCGGCCGAGCCGCCTCAGGTCGCTGGGCGCCGTGGGCATGAGGTGCGTGCGCCGCATGCGGAAGAGCTGGATGCGGTGTTCGAGAGTACGAAGGAGCCGGTATGCCGCCTCGAGAGTTTGTGCGTCCTCTCGCCCGACGTAGCCACCCTGGGTGAGAGCGGCCAGGGCCGTCAGGGTCGTGCCCGACCGCAGGGACTTGTCGGCGCGACCGTGGACGAGCTGCAGCAGCTGGACGCTGAACTCGACGTCCCGCAGCCCGCCCGGCCCGAGCTTGAGCTGACGGTCGGCCTCTCCCGACGGGACGTTGTCCTCGACGCGACGACGCATCGCCTGCACGTCCTCGACGAAGTTCTCGCGCGAGGCTGCCGACCAGACGAACGGCGCGACAGCGTCGACGTAGGCCCGACCCAGGACGCGGTCACCGGCGATGGGGCGAGCCTTGAGCAGGGCCTGGAACTCCCAGGTCTTGGCCCAGCGCTCGTAGTAGGACACGTGCGAGCGGAGGGTGCGCACCAGCGGGCCGTTCTTGCCCTCGGGGCGTAGTGCGGGGTCGACCTGCCACAACGCACCGGCCGCAGTCTGGCTCGAGCAGATCTTGATGATCGCGGTGGCGAGCTCGGTGGCCACCGCCACGGCCGCGTCCTCATCACAGCCGTCGGCGGGCTCGGCGACGAAGATGACGTCGACGTCGCTGATGTAGTTGAGCTCGCGTCCCCCGGTCTTGCCCATGGCGATGACCGAGAAGCGGCACTGGTCGGCGGTGGGCCCGAGGGCTGCGCGAGCCATGACCAAGGCGGCTTCGAGCGCGGCCTCGGCGAGGTCCGCCAGCGCTGCGGCGGTCTCGGGGAGTCGGGCCTGCGGATCCGGTCGCGAGACGTCGAGGGCCGCGATGCCGAGCAGCTGGCGGCGGTACTCGATGCGCAGGGCGTCCTCGGGCGTGGTGCCGTCGGCGGGTGCGGTCACGGCCTCGGTCATGAGGTCGATGCGTTCCTCGACCTCGAGCTGGACGGCGTCGACCACGGCGGTCCAGTGCTCGGGTCGGGCGATGAGGTGATCGCCCAGCGCGATGGACGCACCCAGGACGGAGAACAAACGGTCGCGGGCGCGGCCGGGTTCGCGCAGAGCCGGGACGAGCGCCTCACGCAGGGTGGCATGGGCCGGGGTGGCGACGCACTCCATGAGTCGCACGAGGGCGAGCAGGGCCTGATCGGGGTCGTTGACCCTGGCCAGGGTCACGGCCAGGCCATCGGTCTCGACCCGGCTCCGATCCTTGACCAGCGGTGCCAGGGCAGGGTCGGCCAGCAGGTTGTCGGCCCTGCGTGGTTCGGCAAAGCCGAGCCGGGTCAGATCGCCCGGAACGGACGGCATACGAGCGCTCACAGTGCGCCCCTCACAGTCGCGGGAGGTACCGCTCGAGTTCGAACGCGGTGACCTGTCCGCGGTAGTCAGCCCACTCAGCGCGCTTGTTGCGCAGGAAGAAGTCGAAGGTGTGCTCGCCCAGCGTCTCGGCGACGAGCTCGCTCTCCTCCATGACCTCGATCGCCTCACTGAGCGAGGCCGGGAGCGGACGGATGCCCATGGCCTTGCGCTCGGAGTCGGTGAGGCCCCAGACGTCGTCCTCGGTCTCGGGGGCGAGCTCGTAGCCCTCCTCGATGCCCTTGAGGCCGGCCGCGAGCAGCACCGAGAAGGCGAGGTAGGGGTTGCAGGCGCTGTCGATGGAGCGGACCTCGACGCGGCTGCTCTGTCCCTTGTTGGGCTTGTACATCGGCACGCGCACGAGGGCGGACCGGTTGTTGTGGCCCCAGGTGAGATGGGCCGGGGCCTCACCGCCACCCCAGAGTCGCTTGTAGCTGTTGACCCACTGGTTGGTCACGGCCGTGATCTCGGCGCCGTGGTGGAGCAGACCCGCGATGAACTGGCGCCCCGTCTTGGACAGCGAGTAGGGGGCACCGGCCTCGTAGAAGGCGTTGCTGTCACCGTCGAAGAGCGACATGTGGGTGTGCATGCCCGAACCCGGGTGCTCGGCGAGCGGCTTGGGCATGAAGGACGCGAAGATGCCCTGCTCGAGCGCAACCTCCTTGATGACCGTGCGGAACGTCATGATGTTGTCAGCCGTCGAGAGGGCGTCGGCGTAGCGCAGGTCGATCTCGTTCTGACCGGGTGCGCCCTCGTGGTGGCTGAACTCGACACTGATGCCCATCGACTCGAGCATCGTGATCGCGGCCCGGCGGAAGTCCTGCGCGGAGCCGTGCGGCACGTGGTCGAAGTAGCCGGCCTGGTCGATCGGCGTCGGCTGCTCCCCCGGCTTGAAGCCCTTCTCGAAGAGGAAGAACTCGATCTCGGGGTGCGTGTAGAAGGTGAAGCCCTGGTCGGCCGCCTTGGCGAGCGTGCGCTGCAGGACGTGGCGCGGGTCGGCCATGCTCGGGGCGCCGTCGGGAAGCGTGATGTCGCAGAACATGCGTGCCGTGCCCGGGTTGTCGCCGCGCCACGGCAGCACCTGGAACGTCGACGGGTCCGGCTTGGCCAGCATGTCGGCCTCGTAGACCCGGGCGAAGCCCTCGATCACCGAGCCGTCGAAGCCGATGCCCTCGGAGAAGGCCCCCTCGAGCTCGGCCGGGGCGACGGCAACGGACTTCAGCCCACCGAGGACGTCGGTGAACCAGAGGCGGACGAAGCGGATGTCCCGCTCCTCGATGGTGCGGAGAACGAACTCCTGCTGGCGATCCATGTTCGGCATCCTAGGGGGAGGCAGGGCAAGGGCCCCGAAGCATCTCGCTTCGGGGCCCTCGTCGTGTGGTGGTGAAGAGTCAGATCTGGGTCACTTGGTGGGGACCGTGATCTTCAGCTCCATCTCCGTACCGTTCTTGGTGGTCTTGGCCACGGTGATCTTCGTACCGGTGCCAGCAACCTTGACCGAGTTCCACGGGTTGTCCGCGGTCCAGTACTTGTTGACGTCGGTGTCGTCGAAGGTCGGGATCGCAGCCTGCTTGTTGATCGTCACCGGGACTCCATTGCGGTGGAAGGTGACCTTGTCGGTCTTCTCCTGACCGAAGGTGGCGTCCCACGGCTGACGGCGGTTGCCGAGCAGCTGTCCGGTCGGCCACTTGACCGGTGCCGGGCGAGCGTCAACGGGAAGCGACTGTCCGCCACCGGGGTGAGCCGACGTGTTGTTGTCGGCGAACGAGGAGTCGACATACCAGACGAGAAGGCCGTTCTGGTAGGGGAAACGCTCCACCCAGTCGGGCTTCGTGTTGGCCCAGCCGAAGTTGTACGGGCCGGTCTTGAGCGTCTCGTCGTAGCCCGAGTACACGCGGTTCTCAGCGATGTAGTAGCGCGGGTACAGCTTGTCGATCGTGCCGTTGATGATCGAGAACCCGACTGCCGTCCAACCGTTGGCACCGGACTCGACGTTGTCGGTCAGGACCGGGGCGCCGTCCGCCGTGATGGCGATGTCGTCGATGAACGCGCCCTTGAGGGCCAGTCCACCATCGGTGGCGTAGTTGAAGCGGAACTTGACGTTCTTGCCCGCGAAGGCGGAGAGGTTCCAGGACTTCTGGACCCAGCCACTGCTCTTGCCGCCAATGGCGTCGACGTCGGTCCAGTTGGCGCCACCGTCAGTGGACGCCTGGACGTAGAGGAAGTCGTAGCCCTGCTCGATGTCGTAGTCCAGCCACGCCGAGACGTTGGCCGACGTCTTGCCGGTCAGGTCGATGTCGCGGGTGATCGAGTTCTTCAGGTCATCGCCCGATCCACTCCACCACTCGGCTGCGCCGCTGTGGGGGGTGTTGTACTTCGTGACGACGCGCTTGTCTTCAAGCGGGACAACGACGGCCTGAGGCGTCTTCTTGCCATCGAGGTCGGCCTGGCCGAGCGTGTATTTGCCGCTCGTCGAGGCGGTCGCGTAGTCGAGCCAACCGAGGTCGAGCTTCTCCTTCGGGCCCATGTAGCCGGGCTTGGAGCCGATGTCGACGGTGCCGTTGTTCAGCCACGAACCACCGGACATGAGCGTCCAGAAGCCGGTGCCGTTGTCGCCACCAGCGGTGTCGTAGTAGTCCGGCAGGCCGAGGTCGTGACCGAACTCGTGGGTGAAGACGCCGAGGCCACCGTTCTCGGGCTCGGTGGTGTAGTCACCGATCCACATACCGGAGTTGCCCAGCTGGACACCGCCAGCCTTGTTGACCGCCGGACCGGTCCGGCCGATCTGGTTGGAGTAGGCGTACCAACGGTGGGACCAGATGGCGTCCTCGCCCTGGGCGCCGCCACCAGCCTCTTCGCCCTCACCGGCGTGAATGGCCTGGAAGTGGTCGATGTAGCCGTCGGGCTCGTTGAAGTTGCCGTCACCGTCGTAGTCGTAACGGTCCACGCGGTCGAACTGCGCAAGGTAGGTCTTGATCTCGGCGTCGGTCTTGCCCGCAGCCTTCTCGCTGTTGTACCAAGCGGTCGCCGAGTCCTGGATGAAGGACCAGTAGCCGTCGGCCTCGGTCGTGCCATCGCCCGCCGCGGGGTTGTGACCGTAACGCGCCTCGTTGTAGGGCACCTTCACCCAGTCGGAGACGTCACCCTTGGCCAGAAAACGGCCGTTGGACTGCTTGAGGTAGAAGTCCTTGAAGGACTCGCCCTCACCGAACATGAGGTCCTGGTAGTGCGCGCGGTCGTAGTTGGCCGACCACTCGGTCGAGTTGTTGTCGGTCGCGTTGCCGTCCCACGTGCGGTCGGGCTCCGGGATCTGGTTGCGCGCGGGCCCGGCGTCGCCGCCGGTGGCGGGCTTGGTCTGGGTGCCGAACTCGGCGAGGATCGTGAAGATGTCCTCTTCGCGCTCCACCGGGTAGGACACGAAACGGTCCTTGCTGCCCTTGGCACCCTTGGCGCCCTTGGCAGCCTTGTCGTCGCCTGCGATCTTGATGACGCGCTGTCCACCGCGGATCTCGGTGGTCGCCTCACCCTTGACGAGCTTGTTGATGGCGTCCTGGCGCAGGGCGCGCTGGGCGTCACCCAACGGGTTGGGCAGGTCGTCCTTCTTCTGCGTCGAAGCCTTGGCGTCCTTTGCCACGGGTGCGGCGTCCTTTGCCTGCGCGCCCATCGGCGCGAGGCTCACCACCAATGCTGCTCCGGCCAGTCCGGCCAGGGCACGACTGTGTCGTCTGATCACGATTCCTCCGAATGTGTTCGCCCGCCAGGGGTAGGCGTGCTTATGCAGAGAAACATGTGCGATCGGATTGCACAATGGTTTGTGCGGTTTTTTACCTGCCCTTTACCTTCCCGTCACAGGGAGAGTCGGGTCCCGGACTCTGACAGGATCGGCCCATGAGCGATCAGCCCACTCCCCCCGCCGAGACGATCAACCCCTACGGCACCGGCGCGCAGGCAGCGCCCCAGAAGCGCATCCGGGTCCCCCATCTGCAGAAGATGAAGGAGACCGGTGAGAAGTGGGCCATGCTCACGGCCTACGACATGTATGCCGCCGAGATCTTCGACGAGGCCGGCATCCCCTGCCTGCTCGTCGGTGACTCGGCCGGCAACAACGTCTACGGCTTCGAGACGACGGTCCCGGTGACCGTGGACCACCTCGTGCCGCTGTGCCGCGCCGTGACCTCGGCTGCCAAACACGCCATGGTCGTCGCCGACCTGCCCTTCGGTTCCTACCAGGCGAGCCCGCAGCAGGCGCTCGCCACGGCCACCCGCTTCATGAAGGAGGGGCTGGCGCACGCGGTCAAGCTCGAGGGCGGCAAGGCGATGGTCCCCGAGATCGAGCTCCTCGTCCGTGCCGGCATCCCCGTCATGGGGCACATCGGCTTCACCCCGCAGAGTGAGCACGTCCTCGGCGGCTACCGCGTCCAGGGACGAGGCGACGGTGCCGACCGGCTCCTCGAGGACGCCCTCGCCCTCGAGGCGGCCGGTTGCTTCGCCATCGTCATCGAGATGGTCCCGGCGCCCGCGGCCAAGAAGGTCACCGAGGCGCTGCGCATCCCCATCATCGGGATCGGCGCCGGCCCCGACTGCGACGCCCAGGTCCTCGTCTGGCAGGACATGGCGGGCCTCCGAGGTGGGCGCGCTCCCCGCTTCGTCAAGAAGTACATGGACATGCGGACCGGTCTCGCGGATGCCGCGAAGGAGTATGCCGCCGAGGTCGCCTCCGGCGCGTTCCCCGCCGCGGAGCACAGCTTCGAGTCATAGACGACAGATCGAGAACGAGAGCGGCGTATGCCGGGTGCGCACCCGGCATACGCCGCTCTCGTCCTGTCTGTGGTCCCGTCAGTCCTCGAGGTCCTCGTCCTTGCCGTTGTCCCAGGCGCGGTCCTCGGCGTCCCACTTCTCGGTGTTCGCGGCGGCGGTGGCCAGCGCGTTGCGCGCCTCGTCCTCGGTGTCGTAGGGACCCAGGACGTCGTCGTTGCGGCTGCGGCTCTCGTCGGCCTCAACCTGCTTGGTGGTGGTGTTGTACCAGTACGCCACGGTGTCCTCCTGAGTGTCTGAGCAGGCGCTCTGCCTAGACTCCACCGTATGCCGATGACGTACGGAAGTGTCGCTCCCGGTGAGGTCTCCCCAAGGCGCGCCGTGCCCGCGAGCATCGAGCGCCCCGAGTACGTCGACAAGCCGTCGCCGGACAAGAACCTCTCCCCCGAGGTCAAGGACGCCGAGACGATCGAGCTGATGCGGGTGGCTGGTCGCATTGCGGCCCAGGCGATGGAGGCAGCGGCCGCGGCCATCGCCCCCGGAGTGACGGCGGACGAGATCGACCGCATCGGTCACGAGTTCCTCCTCGATCACGGTGCGTACCCCTCGACCCTGGGCTACCGCGGCTTCCCCAAGTCGCTGTGCACGTCGGTCAACGAGGTCGTGTGCCACGGCATACCCGACTCCCGTCCGCTCGAGGACGGCGACATCGTCAACATCGACATCACCGCCTACATCGGTGGGGTGCACGGCGACACGGACGCGACCTACCTCTGCGGCGACGTCGACGAGGAGTCCCGGCTGCTCGTCGAGCGCACCCGCGAGGCGATGATGCGCGGCATCAAGGCGGCCGTCCCCGGACGCCAGATCAACATCATCGGACGCGTCATCGAGAGCTACGCCAAGCGGTTCGGCTACGGCGTCGTGCGCGACTTCACCGGGCACGGCATCGGTCGGTCGTTCCACTCCGGTCTCGTCGTGCCGCACTACGACGCAGCACCGTCCTACGACACGGTCATCGAGCCGGGCATGACGTTCACGATCGAGCCGATGCTCAACCTCGGCACCGAGAGCTGGGACATGTGGGACGACGACTGGACCGTCGTCACGGCCGACCGCAAGCGTTCGGCCCAGTTCGAGCACACCATCCTCATCACCGACACCGGCAACGAGATCCTCACCCTTCCCTGACCCGGCCACCCAGCACCCTCCACCCACACGACGGACGAAGGAGTCCTCCATGAGCAAGAAGAGCGCACTGCCCCTCGGGATCGACGTGGGCGGGAGTGGCATCAAGGGTGCACCGGTCGACCTGAAGAAGGGTGAGTTCGCCGGGAAGCGGAAGCGGATCGACACTCCGGCGAAGTCCACTCCCGAGGCCGTTGGCGACATCATCGGCGAGATCGTCGAGCACTTCGACGACGTGCGCGGCGACTCCCCCATCGGCATCACCATCCCCGGTGTGGTGACCAAGGGGGTCGTGCGGTCCGCCGCGAACATCGACAAGTCCTGGCTCGACTTCGAGGCCGAGGAGATGCTCGAGAAGAAGCTGGGCCACGACATCGTCCTCGTCAACGACGCCGACGCTGCCGGTGTCGCAGAGCTGCACTACGGCGCGGCCAAGGGGCAGAAGGGGCTCGTCATCGTGACAACCCTCGGCACCGGCATCGGGAGCGCCCTCATCTTCGACGGCAAGCTCATCCCGAACTCCGAGCTGGGCCACCTCGAGATCGACGGGTTCGACGCCGAGAAGCGCGCCGCGTCCTCGATCAAGGACATCGAGGGCCTGACCTACCCCGAGTGGACCGAGCGCCTCCAGCGCTACTACAGCCACCTCGAGAACCTGCTCTGGCCGGACCTGTTCGTCGTCGGCGGCGGTGTCTCCAAGGATCACGAGCAGTTCCTGCCGCTGCTCAAGCTGCGCACCCCGATCGTCCCGGCGGTGCTCGAGAACAAGGCCGGCATCATCGGCGCGGCCCACCTGGCGCAGGAGTACCACGACTCACACTGACAATTTCGTCTTCGTGCCCCGCACGGACGGCTCGCTGCCGCTCGCCGTCCGTGCGGGGCACGAAGACGAGAGTGCGATGTCGGTTCAGCGCTGGCGCGCGACGACCATCGCCTTCTTGGGGATGTTCTTCTCGAGGTCGTACTTCGCCTTCTTGCCCGTCGTCAGCTGCTCCGCGTAGCCCATCTTGGAGAGCCGCATGAGGACAACGGGGCACGCCTTGCAGCGTGGCTTGTCCTTGCAGCACTTCTTCTTGGCGGAGACCTTGGGCACGCGCTCGAGAGTAGGTGAGCCTTACCTACATCTCCAAACCAGGTCCACGACGTGAGCGAGTTGCGCCTCGAAAGGGTCAGCGGGAGAAGTCGACCGCGCCCTGGCCTGCGAGGTCGTGAATGACCGTGTCGGCTCCCCCGAGCCGGTCCGCCTGGCCGAGGTAGAGCGCTCGGCCCGTCTCGTTGAGCAGACCGTCATGGATCGGCACCGCGGACGCCGGATTGAGCCGCCGCAGGAACCCGGCCATGTCACGACTGCGCTGCCAGGGAGCACTGAGGGGGAACGCCACGACCTCCACGTCGCCCGGCTCTCCGTCGAGGCTGTCGCCCGGGTGGAAGAGGCCGGGCTCGCCCTCGGCGCGCAGCACGACACCGACGTTGGGAATGCGTGGGATGTCGTCGTGGATCAGCGCGTGGAGCTCGCCAACCGGGGTGAGGGTGACGGCACCGATCGTCGCCGTGCCCTCATGGGGCTGAGCATCCACCCCAATGCCGGACAGGAGGTCGAGGCTGCCCGGGTCGCACAACACCGGCGCCGAGGCGTTGGCGCGCATCAGGGCCGGGAGCCGGTCCGGGTCGACGTGGTCCGGGTGCTGGTGGGTGATGACGACCGCCGAGAGGTCGCGCAGGTCCTCGAACCCGGGCGTGAAGGTGCCGGGATCGATGAGGACGCGTTCGCCCCCGGTCTCCACGAGGAGGCAGGCATGTCCGAGGTGCGTGAGTCGCATCTCTTCACGGTATGCCGTGAACCGGCTTGGGTGCGGACGAGTCAGTCATAAGCCGGGTTCTGTCGCGTGGCCGGTTGCCCGGGTCACGCTGACGGTCATCCATCTCGGACCACTGTTGCCAGTGGCCTCCAGCGCTCTACCCGTGTACTCGGGCGGGCCGCCCTCGAACGCACACTGTCTGAGCTTGCTCCGGGTGGGGTTTACCTAGCCGACTCCGTCACCGGAACCGCTGGTGGTCTCTTACACCACCGTTTCACCCTTACCGCCCGACCGGAGTCGGGAGGCGGTCTGTTTTCTGTGGCACTGTCCCGCGGGTCACCCCGGGTGGCTGTTGGCCACCACCGCGCCCTGTGGAGCCCGGACTTTCCTCGACATGGTTGCCCACGCCGCGACCGTCGGACTGACTCGTCCGCCGGCACAGCATACGGGTGGACGGATGCTCGGGTGACGCAAGAAACAGTCAGCAGTGCTGGTTTGTTCGGCTGCGAGCGCTTACCGTCGGGCCATGACCATTGAGAAGAAGACCGGGATGTCACTGGCGGGCCGCACCATCCTCATGTCGGGCGGGAGCCGGGGCATCGGGCTGGCCATCGCGCTACGAGCCGCCCGGGATGGCGCCAACGTGGCCCTGCTGGCCAAGACCGACCAGCCGGACCCCCGGCTCGAGGGCACGGCTCACACCGCCGCGCTGGCGATCGAGGAGGCCGGCGGCCACGCGCTCGCCGTCATCGGGGACGTGCGCGACGACGCCTCCGTCGCCGACGCGGTCGCGCAGACCGTGGACCGGTTCGGCGGGATCGACATCGTCGTCAACAACGCGAGCGCCATCGACCTGTCGCCCACACCGCATCTCTCGATGAAGAAGTACGACCTCATGCAGGACATCAACTGCCGAGGATCCTTCCTCCTTGCCAAGTCGGCGCTGCCACACCTCACCCGCTCCGATGCAGCGCACGTGCTGACCCTGTCGCCGCCGCTGAACCTCAGGCCCGAATGGGCCGGCCGCCACTTGGGCTACACGATCGCGAAGTACGGCATGAGCCTGGTGACGCTCGGTTTGGCGCAGGAACTGGCCGACTCGGGGGTTGCGGCCAACAGCCTGTGGCCACGCACGCTCATCGCCACGGCCGCCGTCCAGAACCTGCTCGGAGGTGACGAGGCCATCCGCAGCAGCCGGAGCCCGGAGATCATGGCGGACGCCGCGCACGTTGTCCTCAGCCAGGATCCGCGCACCTGCACCGGCAACTTCTTCATCGACGACGAGGTCCTCGCCGAGGTCGGCGTCACGGACCTCTCGGTCTACGGCGGACCGGACTCCGAGCTGCAGAAGGACATCTTCCTCGACTGACGCGCTCCTGCGCCGTGCCCGACGGATGTGCCCGACGGGTCAGGCGAGGACGAACTTCGCCTGGCCCGCGGTCAGGTCGACCGACTCGAGGCGCACCGAGACCGAGGCCCCGAGCTCGGCCTCGCCCTTGGCGCGCACGATGACGGGCAGCTGGAGGAGCTGCACCTCGAGGCCGCGGTCGTCACGCTCGACGACGACCGCGTCGAAGGCCTGGCCAACACGCGACTGGAGGACCGCTGCCTCGACGGCGTCGGCGCACATGCGCTCGGCCGACCCGGCGCGGCGGTCGGAGTCCTTCATGATCTCGGGGATCGTCGGCAGGGCCTCCCGGACCCAGGTCGGGACCTCGGCGCCGCTGCTGATCGCCTCGCAGATGACCAGACCGAAGCGATCGACAAGGCGGCGCAGTGGTGCGGTGACGTGGGCATACGCGTCGGCCACCGCAGCGTGCTCTGCCTGCTCCGGGACATCGCCCTCGAACGGCGTGTAGCCAGCCCCACGGAAGAGGGCCGTCGCCGAGTGGATGAGGGCAAGGTGCTTGGGGTTGTTGCGGTCGAGGCTGCGCAGGAAGTCGCCGTAGTTCTGTTCTGCCGGCCACGGGGCGCCCAGAGCCTTGGCCTGGCGTCGGAAGCGGGCCACGGCGTTGTGGTCGGCATCCGGCATCGTCCGCAGGATGCCCACTCCGGCGTGCAGCATCATGTCGGCCGCCACCATGCCAGTGAGCAGCGAGATCTGGGCGTTCCAGTCCTCGGAGCTGCGCGGCGGACGGAACGCGAGGGTGAAGTTGCCGTCGTCGCCGACGCTGACCTCCTGCTCGGGCATCGGCAGGCTGGCGCCCCCTCGGAGCTGCTCCTGACGGACGCGCTTCTCGCCGATCTCCTTGAGGAGGACCCAGCGTTCGTCGGTCGTGCCGGCATCGATCTGCTCCTGCACCCCGACGTAGTCGAACCGCTCGACCGACTTCACCCGGGCTCGATAGAGCTCGGCGCCGGTCTGCTCACCCTCGGCGTCGAGGCGGATGTCCCAGACGAAGGCCGGTCGCACCTGCCCGGGCAACAGGCTCGCCGCCCCCTCGCTCAGCACGGGCGGGTGGAGTGGCACCCGGACGTCGGGGCAGTAGATCGTCTGGCCGCGGCGGCGGGACTCGGTGTCGATCGCTCCCCCGGGCGCCACGAAGGCAGGGACGTCGGCGATGGCGTAGCGGACCCGATAGCCCTGGCCGTCGCGCTCGAGACACATGGCCTGGTCGAGGTCCATCGAGGTCGCGGGGTCGAGAGTCACGAAAGGCACAGAGGTCTCGTCCCGCTCCGGCGCTGCGGGTGGAGCCGCCGCGACCTTCTCGGCCTCGGCCTGCACCTCAGGTGGGAACGCCTCGCTCGCCTGCACCTCGGCGCGGATGGCCGCGAACCGGGCAAGCAGCGCCTCCCGGACGCTGTCGGTCGTCGTGGCGTCCGCCGGGGCAAGGCTGATCTGGCGCTGAGGCATGCCAGCCAACCTACAAGGGGTGCGCCCCGCATAGGGTGACCGCGTGCTCATCGTCCTGCCCCCGTCGGAGTCCAAGTCGAACCGTCGCCGAGGCAAGCCCGTCGACCCGAGAACGTGGTCGTTCCCGGAGCTCGCCGACACCCGCACGGCCGTGGCCACCCACCTGCGACGGGCGAGCGAATCCCCCACTGCCACAGTCGATCTCGGCGTCTCCCCCGGTCTCGTTGCTGAGGTTGCCCGCAACCTCACCCTCGACACCGCCCCAGCAACACCGGCCGCCGAGGTCTACACCGGCGTGCTCTACGACGCCCTCGGTCTCGACTCGATGGACGCCTCGGCGCGTCGCCGGGCCAACCAGTGGGTCGTCATCGTCTCCGCCCTGCACGGTGCCGTGCGGCTCAAGGACCGGATCACGGCATACCGGCTCTCCATGGACGTCAACCTGGCCGGGCTCGGCCCGGTCGCGGCCGCGTGGCGACCAGTCCTTGACGACGTGCTCGTCCCCGCTGCCGGGCGCGAGGTCGTCGTCGACTGCCGAAGCTCGACGTATGCCGCCGCGTGGACTCCCACGGGCGACGTCGCCGACCGCTGGGTGCAGATCCGCGTGCCCGGCGCCAGCCACATGGCCAAGCACACCCGGGGGCTCGTGGCCCGCCACCTCTGTGTCAGTGGTCAGCGGGCACGGACGCCGGAGAAGCTCGCGGCCATCATCGGCGAGGCCTTCGACGTCGACCTCACTCCCCCGGCACGCCGCGGAAAGCCCTCGATCCTCGACGTCACTGCTCGCTGAGTGCGATCCCGGCGGCCATGAGCCGCCAGCTGCGTCCGGGCCCTCGACGCAGTTCCCAGCGACCACAGCGCGCGAACTCGTCGAGGTCGTCGACCAGCACCCCCGCCACCGCCTTGGCCTCGGCATCTTCGGTACCTCGCTCGGTGGCCGGCACGAGGAAGCGCAGGTGGAGCTGCGGCTGGGGACGACTCGAGGTCGCATGGGCGACATCGAGCAGTCGGTCCTCGACCTGGTGCGTCCTGGCGAGGATGGACTCCGCGGCCGGGAGCACGTCCTGGGGCTGCACCCCGGCACGGACGTCGAGGATGTCGACCGTGACGCGGTAGGACGGCATCAGGCCTGCAGGGCTCCGGCCAGCGCCGCTTCGACGTCCTCGATGAGGTCCTCGACGGACTCGAGCCCGACCGAGATGCGAATGGTGCCGTCGGTGATGCCGACGGCGGCCCGGGCTTCTGGCGCGAGTCGGCGATGAGTCGTGGTGGCCGGGTGTGTCACGAGGGACTTGGCATCGCCGAGGTTGTTGGAGATGTCGACGAGCTGCAGGGCGTTCATGACCTTGAACGCGACGTCCTTGCCGCCCTCGACCTCGAACGTGATGACGGTGCCGCCGCCGGTCATCTGCTGCTTGGCGAGCTCGTGCTGCGGGTGGCTCTCGAGCATCGGGTGGATGACCTTGACGATCCCCTCGCGCCCTTCGAGGTGCTGGCCGAGCCGGAGCGCGTTGGCGGACATCTTGTCCACGCGCAGAGCCATCGTCTCGAGCCCCTTGACGAGCACCCAGGCGTTGAACGGCGACATGGCTGGCCCGGTGTGCCGCATGAGGTTCTTGACGGGACCGTCGATGAACTCCGCCGGTCCGAGGACGGCACCGCCCAGGACACGGCCCTGACCGTCGATGTGCTTCGTCGCCGAGTAGACAACGATGTCGGCGCCGTGCTCGAGCGGACGGGAGAAGACGGGGGTGCCGAAGACGTTGTCGACGACGACCTTGGCGCCGGCAGCGTGCGCCAGCTTCGACACCGCGGCGATGTCGACGAGCTCCTGCATGGGGTTGCTCGGTGTCTCGAAGAAGACGGCGGCCGTCGGCACGGACAGCGCCTCCTCCCACTGCGCGAGGTCGGGGCCGTCAACGAAGACCGCCTCGACGCCGAACCTGGGGAGGATCTCGTCGATGATGACGAAGCAGGAGCCGAAGAGCGCCCGCGAGGAGACGATGCGATCTCCCTTGCCGCACAGGGCCGCGAGGGCGACCCAGACGGCGGCCATCCCCGACGCTGTCGCGAAGCAGGCCTCGGCGCCTTCGATGAGTCGAAGCCGCTCCTCGAACATGCTCACGGTCGGGTTGCCGTAGCGGCTGTAGATGAACTTCTCGATCTCGTCCTTGAACGCCGCCTCGGCCTGCTCGGCCGACTCGTAGACGAAGCCGGACGTGAGGAACATCGCCTCGCTGGTCTCGTCGAAACCGCTGCGGCTCAACCCTCCTCGCACGGCGAGGGTCTCGGGGCGGAACGAACGACCTGACTCGCTCAGTGCGTCGTCCATGTCAGCCCTGCTTCCACGGGAGGCCGGCGACCTTCCAGCCGGCCACGGTGCGGTGACCCTCGGAGTCGTGGGGACCTTCAAAACCTTCAAGGACGTTGTATGCCGGTCCCAGGCCTGCCGCTGTGGCTGCCTCCGCCGCGGCGATGGAGCGCACACCCGAGCGGCACAGGAAGTAGACGGGCTTGCCCTCGCCGACACCGGCGGCGCGCAACTCGTCCACAAAGGAGTCGTTGATGCTGCCGTCGGGGTACTGCTGCCACTCGACGAGCAACGGCTGGCGGGACGGATCCAGCTGCGGGACACCGACATAGGACCACTCGGCACGCGTGCGCACATCGACGAGGACAGCGTCCTCGCTCTGGGTCACCGCGGCAAAGGCCTCGGACGGAGTGACATCACCGGCATAGCTCATGGCGCCAGCCTAGGTGCGCCCCGCACGTTGCGGGAGCGCTGGTTCAGAGACCGGACTCAGCGGTGCGCACGAGGATGCGACGGCACTCCTCGCACCGGTGGACCTCGTCCTGGGGAGCCGACTTGATCTCCCGGAGGGCAACCGGGTTGAGCTCCAGCTGGCAGCCACCACAACGGCGCTGTCGAAGCGGTGCAGCACCCGTGCCACTCGTCGCCCGGATCTTGTCGTAGAGCGCCACGAGCTCGACACCTGCAGCGTGCACGAGACCATCGCGTGGGGCGGCAACTTCTGCCTCATCCGCGTCGAGCTCGGCAAGGCGCTTGTCACGAGCCGCTTCGAGCTCCGTGAGCCGGTCCGTGATCTCGCCGCGGCCCCGCTCGAGCTCGGACACGTCGGACTGGACCGCTTCGGCGCGCTCCATCACCTCGAGCTCGACGTCCTCGAGCTCTGACTGGCGACGCGCCAGCGACTCGAGCTCGTGCTGGATGGCGGTGAGGTCCTTGGCGCTGCCGGTGCCCGAGTCCAGACGCTGCTGGTCGCGCGTGGCGCGGTCGCGCACCTGCTGCACGTCGCCGTCGGCCTTGATGACCTCACGCTGGATGTCACTGAGCTCCGTGCGCGAACGCACGAGCTGGTCATCGAGCAGGCTGGCCTTGCCCTCGAGGTCGGCGATCTCGGCCAGCTGCGGGAGGGTCTTGCGCGCGTGGGCGATCTGCGACAGACGCGTGTCGAGGGCCTGGAGGTCGAGGAGCTTGGACTGTTGTCCGGGTTCGGCTTTCACGGCATTCCTCCGGCTGTTGTTGCTCCGACCGTGAAGGTCCACGGGTCGGTGCGCACTGTGCTGATGTCGATGTCCACCCTAAGGGCAGCGGCGAGGGCGTCACGCACGGTTGGCAGCCACACGGACTCGCTCGACCAGTGGCCGGCGTCGACGAGGTAGGGCGTGCCTCCCCTGGCCTCTTCGCGAGCCTCGAGCGCGGGATGGTGACGCAGGTCGGCGGTCACGTAGACATCGGCTCCGGACGCTCGAACGGCGTCGAACTGGTCGTCGCCCGCTCCCCCGAGAACGGCGACCTTCTCGACCATCGCGTCGGCCGGGCCGGCGACGCGCAGACCGGCAGCGGCAGCCGGCAGGGCGGCATACAGGGCCGTGGCGAAGTCGCCCAAGGTCAGGGGTGAGGCGAGGAGGCCGACGCGACCGAGCGGTTGTCCCTCGACGAGGGCGAGGGGCTCGGTGGCGGTCAGGCCGGCTGCCACGGCCAAGGCCTCGCACACTCCGGCCGCTGCGACGTCGGCGTTGGTGTGCGCCACGTAGAGCGCGATGTCACCGACGACGAGGCCCGTGACGCTCGCACCCTTGGACGTCGTGGTGGCCACCGAATGGATGCCGCGCAGGAGGAGCGGGTGGTGGGTGATGAGGAGGTCGGCCTGCGTGGCCCGAGCCTCCTCGATGACGGCGAGGGTCGGGTCGAGTGCAAGCAGGATGCGCTCGACCGGCTGCTCCGGGTCCCCCGTCACCAGGCCCACCTGGTCCCACGACTGCGCGGTGTCCAGCGGGTAGAGGCGTTCCAGGACATCGACGACGTCACGCAGGAGCAGGGTCATGTGGGCCCGGCCGGCCTCGAACCGACGACACCCGCGGTGTAAACGCGGTGCTCTACCAACTGAGCTACAGGCCCCGACACGGCGCGGGGCCGTGACCGGTCGCCCATTGTGTCAGGCGATGACCACGATCGGGTCAGGCGTGCGACATCGCTGTGTGATAGCCGCTGAAGTCACGGCGATCGCCGATGCCGGTGACGAGGGACCAACGGATGACGCCGTCACGGTCGATGAGGAAGGTGCCACGGCGCGCAACGCCGGCCTTCTCGTCGAAGACGCCGTAGGCCCTGGCCACCTCTCCGTGGGGCCAGAAGTCGGACAGGAGCGGGAAGAAGTAGCCGTCGCGGTCGGCGTAGGCCCGCAGGGAGAACATCGCGTCACACGAGATCGTGAGGACCTGGACGTCCTCGGACACGAAGCGCCCGAGATCGTCGCGGATCTCGGTCAGCTCACCGGTGCAGATTCCGGAGAACGCCCACGGGTAGAACACGAGGAGGACGTTGCGGCGCCCGAGGTGGTCCGTGAGCGAAACATCAGCACCGTTCTGGTCGCGCAGCGTGAAGTGAGGAGCACGCTTCCCCACTTCAAGGCCCGACATGGCGTCCGTCATGCCTGCAGTCTGCCGCAGAACGATCAGAGCCGTCCCCTGGGTGCGCCGAGCTTGATGGCCCGCCAGTGGGGAGACGCGTGGAAAGCGCCACCGGAGTGCAGACCCGCGGTCGCGGCTGCTTCGTCGATCTCGGCGGCGTCGACTGCGCCGTCCTTGGCGTCCTTGGGTGTGAGAGCCACGACGAAGCCGCCCTCGGCGAGAACTCCGACGAGATCGACGAGCGCATCGGTGAGGTCGCCGTCGTCGGCGCGCCACCAGAAGACGACCGCGTGGGCCTCCCCGGTGTAGTCCTCGTCCTCGAGGTCGGATCCGATGACGTCCTCGACGGCGAAGCGGAAGTCGTCGTCGACGTCGTCGTCCCAGCCGAACTCCTGCACGATCTGCTCGGCGGCAAAGCCGAGGCGCTCGACGGCACCTGAGCCGTCAGGCCCGGCTTCGGCGGGCGGTGGTGCAGCGGTGTTCACGGTGGGGCTACCTCTCGTCGTGGATGTCTGGAGTCACTAGTTGACTAGGAAGATCGTCGCTGGTGCAAGCGGTTCTCGACATTTGCCGGGCATCACGCGCTCTGGCGGCCTCGTCACGGAGGAATTCCGTGGCGGTCTGGAGGTCGAGATGAGGCACCATCACGTCGACGGGCCCCGGGGTCGAGACCAGCGTGACACCTGCGAGGTCGAGGCGCCGGTCCAGGGGTCCCTGGGCGAGAGTGAGCGACTGAACTCGGGCGTGCGGCATGACCGAGACGCGGCGCGACAGGCGGCCGGCGCGGACCATGACCGAGTGCGGCGACACGGCAAAGCCCGACCGCCGCCAACTCAGCCAGTCGAACCTCCTGGCCCGGGGCGACACGAGGGTCCAGCCGCCGTCGGTCCCGTCTCCGAGAGCGGCGCGTCGCAGGTCGGCCTCGGAGAGGGCCGGATCGAGGAGGATGAGGACGTCCAGCGCCTGGTCGAGCGTCCCGACGCGAAGCACCGTGGTCTCGTCGTCGTCATCGCCCGCAGAGTCATGGGCGATCCCGGCGACATTGACCTTGACCCGCCACCAACCGAGCGGTCGCCACCACAGCGGCTGCACCATCCCGACCGCCTGGATGCGGTGGAGCGGGACGGTCGTCGTCCGCTTGTCGGTGAGCCCGTGCTGGATCCGCACCGACGTGCCGGTGTCGGCGAGATGGAAGTTGCCGTGCTTGAGCAGCTCCCCGACGCGGTTGACCGCGATACCGAAGGCGATGGGCCCGAGGGCCGGAAGCGCGATCGCGGCACCGGTGAGCGCCTCGAACCTCGATCCGTAGGCCGCGAGCGCAACGCTCCCGGCCAGCAGGGCCATGACGCCGAGGAAGATCGTTCCGCCGTGGAGGATCGTCGCGACGAAGAGGCGCGAGTTCGGCACGCGCAGCACCTCGCGCCCCTCATCGGTGCCGAACGACCTGGGCTGGTCGAGGGCTTGGGCACCCACGTCGTCCGTGACACCGTCAGCGCCCACCGAGCGGGCCGGAGCTGCCTCGTCACGACGGCCGGCGAGGGCGAGGAGCTCACCGCGGACCTGGTCGGCGCGACCCGCACTGAGGAAGGCGAGCTTGAGCTGGGAGTCGCCGCCACCTGCGGACTGGACGATGACCTGGGACAGGCCGGTGATCTGCGCGAGCAGGGGCCGGCTGATCTCGATGGCCTGGACCCGCTCGAGAGGCACCTGGCGGTGCTCGCGGAAGATCCATCCCTTGCGGAACTCGATCTGCCCGTCAGCCACGCGGAACTTCGCGAACCGCCACGAGAGCCAGCCCAGGAGACCAACCACACCGAGGACGGTGAGGAGGACGGCACCGGCGATGAGCGAGTGGTCGAACAGCACCCCGAGACCTTCACGAAGGCCCTGGTCTGTCCCGTCGTCTCCACCACTGTCCCCGCCACCCAACGAACGGAAGATGTCGTCGACGAACTGCGTCGCGGCATACCCGAGGACCGCAATGCCGGCCACACCGAAACGCAAGAAGGGCGACAACGGGTGCAGGTGTTGCCACTCGTGCAGCTCGAGGTCGCGCCCTGCCGAGGTCGACACGTCGGCAGGAGTCTGAGGAGCTGAATCGGGTTGTGTCACAGGCCCGCTCGCTGAGCCTCGCCGCGCGCGGCCAGGCGTCCCCGCAGCGCTTCGGCCTCATCGACAGGCAGCCCCGGCAGCGTTCCACCGCTCTCGGGTGAAGCGGTGTGGAACTCGCACGACGCGATGCCACGCGAGCGCATCAGCGGTCCGGACTCGACGTCGATGTACTGGAGGCGGCCGTAGGGGATGCTCACGAGCGAACGGAACAGGCGCCCCTTGCGGATGACGATCTCGTCGGGCAGTTCGATCCAGGTGATGGCCGACACCTGCCGCACGATGAGCCACGCGCCCCAGCCGAGGAACACTGCGGCCACGGCGGCGCCGATCCAGAACCAGGGCGACACGAGCACGGCCAGGACGATGAACGCCACGAGGAAAGGCACGAGCCACACGAAGAGCGTGATGAGACGCACCGTGCGCAGCGCAGGACTCACGGGACGCCACGGCAGCTCGTCGCCCCGAAGGGTCACAGCGGCCGGGTCGAGCGGAGTGGTCATGGGGCCAGCCTGCCATTCGACCCCGGGGTGCCTGCCATGTGAACCCGACTGTGACCGCCACCACTTCCAGTGGAAGGATGGATCACTCGGCCCCACCGGGTCGGATCCGCAAGCAAGAAGGAGCATCGTCGTGACGTTTCGCGAGGAAGCCGGTCCAATTCTCAATGGCCTTCCCAGCAGCCTCACCGACATCGACCCCGAGGAGACCTCGGAGTGGTTGGCATCGCTTGACCAGGTGATCGACGAGGGTGGCCGCAAGCGGGCCCGCTACCTCATGCTGCGCCTGCTCGAGCGGGCGCGCGAGAGCCAGATCGGTGTTCCCTCCCTCACGGCAACGGACTACGTCAACAGCATCGACCAGGAGCAAGAGCCCTGGTTCCCCGGTGACGAAGAGGTCGAGCGGCAGTACCGCCGGTGGATCCGGTGGAACGCCGCCGTCATGGTCCACCGCGCGCAGCGACCCGGTGTCTCGGTCGGTGGCCACATCTCCACCTACGCCTCCGCGGCCACGCTCTACGAAGTCGGCATGAACCACTTCTTCCGCGGCCAGGACCACCCCGGTGGCGGTGACCAGATCTTCTACCAGGGCCACGCCTCCCCCGGCATGTACGCCCGCAGCTTCCTCGAGGGCCACCTCAGCGAGACCGACCTCGACGGATTCCGCCAGGAGAAGAGCCACATCGTCGACGGCAAGATCCGGGCGCTGTCGTCCTACCCGCACCCGCGGATGATGCCGGACTACTGGCAGTTCCCGACGGTGTCGATGGGCATCGGCCCGATGAACGCGATCTACCAGGCGCAGTTCAACAAGTACCTCCAGAACCGCGGCATCAAGGACACCTCCGAGCAGCGCGTGTGGGCCTTCCTCGGCGACGGCGAGATGGACGAGCCCGAATCCCGTGGTCTGCTCCAGCTCGCGGCCAACGAGGAGCTCGACAACCTCACCTTCGTCGTCAACTGCAACCTGCAGCGCCTCGACGGCCCGGTCCGCGGCAACGGCAAGATCATCCAGGAGCTCGAGGCGTTCTTCCGCGGTGCGGGCTGGAACGTCGTCAAGGTCATCTGGGGCCGTGGCTGGGACCCGCTGCTCGCGGCCGACCGCGACCACGCCCTGCGGCACATCATGAACACGACGACCGACGGTGACTACCAGACGTTCCGCGCCAACGACGGTGCCTACGTCCGCGAGGAGTTCTTCGGTCGCGACCCGCGCACCCGCAAGATGGTCGAGAACCTCACCGACGAGCAGATCTGGCACGACCTGCAGCGCGGTGGCCACGACTACCGCAAGGTCTTCGCCGGCTACCAGGCCGCGGTCAACCACACCGGTCAGCCGACCGTCGTCCTCGCCCACACGATCAAGGGCTACGGCCTGGGCAAGGGCTTCGCCGGTCGCAACGCGACGCACCAGATGAAGAAGATGTCGGTCGACGACCTCAAGGGCTTCCGCGACCAGCTGCGGCTCCCCATCACCGACGCGCAGATCGAGGAGAACCCGTACCAGCCGCCGTACTTCCACCCCGGCGAGAACGACTCGACGCTCGACTACATGCTCGAGCGTCGCCGGGCACTCGGTGGCTCGATCCCCCAGCGACGCAGCAAGTACACCCAGCTCTCGCTCCCCGGGGACGAGGCCTACGCCCAGGTTCGCAAGGGCTCCGGCAAGCAGACCATCGCGACGACCATGGCGTTCGTCCGACTGCTCAAGGACCTCATGCGCGACAAGGAGTTCGGCAAGCGGATCGTGCCGATCATCCCCGACGAAGCTCGCACGTTCGGCATGGACTCGTTCTTCCCGACGCTGAAGATCTACAACCCCCACGGGCAGAACTACACCCCCGTCGACCACGACCTGATGCTCAGCTATCGCGAGTCGGTGTCCGGGCAGATCCTGCACGCCGGCATCAACGAGGCCGGGTCCGTGGCGGCGTTCACGGCAGCGGGTTCGAGCTACTCGACGCACGGCGAGCCGATGATCCCGATCTACGTCTTCTACTCGATGTTCGGGTTCCAGCGCACCGGTGACTCCATCTGGGCGGCCGCCGACCAGCTGAGCCGCGGCTTCCTCATCGGGGCCACGGCGGGTCGCACCACACTGACCGGCGAGGGCACCCAGCACGCGGACGGACACTCGCCGCTGCTGGCCTCGACGAACCCCGGTGTCATCACCTACGACCCGGCCTACGGCTACGAGATCGCGCACATCATGCGCGAGGGCCTGCGACGGATGTATGGCGAGACGCCCGAGAACGTCATCTTCTACATCACCGTCTACAACGAGCCCAACGTGCAGCCGAAGGAGCCCGAGGACCTCGACATCGACGGTCTCCTGCGAGGGATGTACCTCCTCGAGAAGGCCGACACCTCCGGCTGGACCCACACCCCGGCCCGCGCGCAACTCATGGCGTCCGGCGTCGGTGTGCCGTGGGCACTCGAGGCCAAGCGCCTCCTCGCCGACCACTGGGGTGTTGCGGCCGACGTCTGGTCCGTGACCTCTTGGGGCGAGCTGCGGCGTGACGGTCTCGCGGCGGACGAGGAGGCCTTCCTCCACCCCGAGAACGAGACCCGAGTGCCCTACGTGACGCAGAAGCTCAAGGACGTCGAGGGCCCCGTGCTCGCGACCTCCGACTACATGCGTGCGGTGCCCGACCAGATCGCGCAGTACGTCCCCGGCGAGTTCCACTCGCTCGGCACCGACGGCTTCGGTTTTGCCGACACGCGTCCGGCGGCACGGCGCTTCTTCCACGTCGACGGCCCCTCGCTGGCGGTGCGCACCCTCCAGGTGCTCGCTGCCCGTGGCGAGATCGCCGCCGACATCCCGGGCAAGGCTGCCGAGAAGTACGACCTGCTCGACGTCCGCGCCGGCACGAGCGGCAACGAGGGCGGCGACAGCTAAGACCACCCCGACTTCGTGCCCGAGACGGACAGCCGAGCCCCGCGAGGCTGTCCGTCTCGGGCACGAAGACGCAAACTTGGGTATGCCGCCCGCTCGCCTCAGCCGATGAGGCCGAGTCTGCGGGCGGTCGCCACGGCTCCCGTGCGCGAGTCCGCTTCGAGCTTGCCGAAAAGGTGGCGCAGGTGGGTCTTCACCGTCGCGCGGCTGATGAAGAGCTGCTTGGCGATCTCGTCGTTGGACAGGCCCTCGCCGACGAGAACGAGGACCTCGCGTTCGCGTTCACTCAGGGGCCGCTGACCGACACGCATCGTCTCGACGACACGTTGGGTGAGCTGGGCCGACAGCACCGTCTCACCGACGGCGGCCGCTCGGATCGCGGCGATGATCTCGTCGGGCAGGGCGTCCTTGAGCAGGTAGCCCGCCGCCCCCGCCTCCACGGCTCTGACAATGTCGGCGTCGTGGTCGAAGGTCGTGATGATGAGCACGGCCACGTCCGGGTGGGTCGCCCGCACAGCCCTGGTCACGCCCACCCCGTCGAGCCCGGCGCCGAGTCGCAGGTCGCTGAGCACGACGTCGGGAGAGGTCGATCCGACGAGTGCCAGGGCTTCGTCACCGTTGCCTGCTTCACCGACGATCTCGATGCAGGGCGAGGCCGCGAGCAGGGTGCGCATGCCCGAGCGCACCACCGGGTGGTCGTCAACGATGAGCACCCGGATCGGGCTTTCGGGGTGGGTGATGCCGGGCTCGGTCATCGAGCAGTCCCAAGCGGCAGGTGGGCCGAGAGGGCGGTGCCCTCCCCCGGCGCGGACTCGAGCACGAGGTCTCCCCCGAGCTCGCGCAACCGTGCCCTTGTCGACGGCAGGCCGTAGCCGCCATGGCTGTAGGCCCCCGCCCGCTCAGCCACCGCTTCGGGGTCGAAGCCCCGTCCGTCGTCGACGACCTCGAGCAGGACACGGTCCTCGAGGCCAGAGAGGGTCACGACGACCCGGCCGGCGCCCGAGTGTGATCGGACATTGGCGAGGGCGCCTTGCGCAGTGCGCAGCAGCGCGACCTCGTTGGCGGTCGGCAGGTGCAGCGGCTCACCCTCGACTCTCAACTCCGTGGCTATGCCGGTCTCCCGCGAGAGCGTGTCGACGATTCGTCCCAGCGCCTGCACCAAACCGCTGTCCGACAACGTTTTTGGCGCAAGGGCACTGACCACCTCACGCGCTTCGGTCAGGTTGCTGCTGGCCGTGGACTCGATCTGGGTGAGCAGGTCGGTGAGCCCCGCTTCACCCGCGACGACGGATCGCCCGCGGGCGAGCAGAACGATCGACGAGAAGCCCTGGGCGAGAGTGTCGTGGATGTCGCGCGACAGCCGTCCACGCTCCTGGAGGACGCCGGCTTCGCGTTGTGAGGACGCGAGCTCGTCGTGCAGGGCGGCCATCTCGTCCTGGGCCTTGACGAGTGAGTCGACGAGTCGTTGCCGCTCGATGGCGTCGCGCACGAGCTGGTGCTGGCCCCGGGACAGAGCGAAGGCGAAGAGGGCACCAATGGCCGGTCCGAGCGCCTCGGCGACTGTCAGCCCTCCGGTCTCGAACCAGGGACGCCAGATCACGACTGCGAGAACGCCGACGCTGATCACTACCGCCCACCGCACGGGGAAGAAGTGCGGGATGAGGAGCCACAGGCTGAAGGCCAGCCAGACATTCTCGGAGGACACGAGGACGAGGGCCAGCCAGCAGGCCACGAGTCCAAGCAGCCACCAACGGCCGTGGGTGCCAGCCACCGCCGACCCGGACGGATCGGTCGAGCGGGCACCCCACCGCAGGCCCACGGCATACCAGGCAAGAAGGGCGACGGCAGCGACGACCAGCGGGACGCGAGGAGCGCCGGTCGACCAGGAACGCGTCACGCAGACGGCGGCCAGCACCCCGAAGAGGATGTGCTGGACCACCGTCAGCGTGCGCATGACGCGGTGCATGTCGGCGACGCTACTTCAGCCGACCGGAGCGAGGTCCGAAGGCTGGGGCTGTGCCGTCACTGCTTCGATCTGCGGAGGACGCGTCGGCCACCAGACCCGGTCTCCGAGGAGTCCGAAGACCCCGGGGACGAGCACGGTGCGGACGAGGAACGTGTCGATGACGACGCCGAGCCCGACGATGAGGCCAAGCTGACCCAGCGCCACGAGCGGCAGCACTCCCAGCGCGGCGAAGACGGCAGCGAGCACCAGCCCTGCACTCGTGATGACGGCTCCGGTGCCAGCCACCGCGCGCACCATCCCGGGCCGGGTGCCATGGACGACAGCCTCGGAGCGGGCACGGTGGACGAGGAAGATCGTGTAGTCGATCCCGAGGGCCACGAGGAAGAGGAACGACAGCAGCGGGACCTGGAGGTCGAGGGCCGGCCAGTCGAGGAGGTGTCGACCGATCCATGAGCCGGCGCCGATCGTCGCGAGGGCGCTGACGATGTTGACCCCGAGGAGGACCATCGGCGCGACGAGCGAACGGGTCAGCGCGACGAGGACCAGCGCATTGACGAGCAGGATGAGCGGCACGATGAGCATCAGGTCGCGGCTGTTGCCGTCGCGGGCGTCGAGGTCGACGGCCTGCTGACCACCGACGACGGCATCGGCTCCGGGCACGGCATGGGCCGCCGAGCGCACGGTCTCCACCGTCTCCCGTGCGGTCGCGGTGCCAGGGTCAGCCTGTGTGATGACGCTGATCCGCGCGAGTGGGGTCGCACCGGGTGTCGTGCCCTCGATCGGCCGAACAGAGTCGACTCCGGGGAGGCTCGACAGGGCAACCGTCACCGCATCGACGCGGTCGGCATTCGTCACCACGGTGAGTGGCTGAGCCGCACCCGCCGGGAAGTGCTGGCTCAGCACCTCGAGCCCGGTGGCCGACTCGGACGCGACACGGAACTGTTCGGTCTGAGCGAGGCCGACTTTGGTCCCTGCGAGTCCGGCCGCGAGCACGCCGAGGACGAGCAGTCCCGATGCCACGACGGCGGCGGGGCGACGCATGACGGCTCCGGCGACCGAACCCCACAGGGAGGAAGCGTGTTCATCGGTGCGATCGACGACGGGCACCATCGGCCAGAAGATCCGGCGCCCGGTGACCGCGAGCGCCGCAGGGAGCAGAGTGAGCACGGCAACGAGAGCGACGACGAGGCCGAGCGCAGTGGCCAAGCCAAGTCCGCGAGTGCCGGGGATGACGGCGAGTGCCAAGGTGGCCAGGGCCACGACGACGGTGGCGTTGCTCGCGACGATGGCGGGCACGGTGGCGCGCCATGCTTGGGCGAGAGCGATCCGGTGGTCCGGCTCGTGACGAAGTTTCTCGCGGTAACGCGAGATGAGCAGCATCGCGTAGTTCGTGCCCGCACCGAAGACGAGGACGCTGACGATGCCGGCGTCGAAGGAGAGGTCCGCGGCCGAGCCGAGCGCCTTGGTGAGGACGGTGGCCAATTGATCGGCGAGGCCGACGACGATGACGGGGACGAGCCAGAGGATGGGCGAGCGATAGGTCAGCAGGAGGAGCAGGGCCACCACTGCGATCGTCACCAGGAGCAGGGTGATGTTGGCGCCGTCGAAGGCCTGAGCGATGTCGGCGCCAAAGGCCGGGCCGCCCGTGACGAGGACCGACATGCCGGCAGGTGTCTGGGCCCGCACGAGCTCACGAAGGTGGGTGATCGTGTCGGCGTTCGCGCCGTTGTCGTCCGAGGCGACCAGGGGAACCTGGACCAGTGCCGCCCGCCCGTCACCCGAGGTCACCGCCGGGGTGGCCGGATGGCCGTCGACCGGGGGCAGGGACTGTCCGAGGGCGGTCAACGCGGTCGTTTCAGCGTCGGTCACCACGGCCCCGTCGTCACGGGTTGCAACGACCAGGACGCTCTGGATGTCGGCGCTGGGGAACTGCTTCACCAGGTCGGCGACGCGTGCCGACTCCGAGGTGGTCGGAGCCGCGGAGGCCCGAGGTGGCGCCTGCGCCGCGCCGAGTCCGCCCATGATGCCGAGGCTGAGGAGGAGGCCGAGAGCGAGGGTGATCCAGGCTCCCCGGCGGGAGGTGAGAGCAGAGATGAGGGCCATGTCTCGACGGTAGGAATTCGACCCTCACCACCGCCTCCGCCCAGCATCAACCTTTCGGCCGATGAGGGAGCCACTTCGTGCCCGAAACGGACACGCTCGGTCGGCCGAAGGCCTCCCTCAGCGTGTCCGTTTCGGGCACGAAGTCGAACTGCAGGTCTCAGCGGGCGAGGAACGCCTTGCGCGCGGCGACGCAGATGTCGGGCTGGTCGCAGAAGACGCCGTCGACACCGGCCTCGAAGAAGCGGGTCACCTCGTCACCCATGCGGCCATACGTCGCCGGGTTGGTTCCGATCCGGTAGTCCACGGGAAGGAACGAGTTCTCGGCGCGGAAGGTCCACGGCGTGACGTCGAGCCCGACCTTGTGCGCGTCGGCGACGAGGCTGGTCGGTGTGCCGAGCGTCCCGTCGGCCTTGCGCGGGATGACGCGCGCCTTGTCGACACCGAGACCGTCGATGTCCTTGTCGAGCGACTTCAGACTGGCCGGCGTGAGGAGGTCGGTGTAGGTGCGCGGGTCCCCCTGGTCCTCGAGGTCGAACGGCCGGCCGCTCGCGCTGACGAGGAACACGAGGTTGGCCTTGTAGCCGAGCTCGTTGTCGAGACGGACCAGCGGGGTGAGCTCGAAGCTCTGCACCCACAGTGCGGCGTTCGGACGGTTGAGACCGTGCGTGCGAAGGGCCGTCATGAGGGCGACCTCGGGGTCGAGACCCGCCTCGTGCATGAAGGTCGAGTGCTTGATCTCGGGGATGACGCCGACCGTGCGACCGGTCTGGGTGCTGAGCTCCTCGCGCAGGGCGAGCACCTCCTCCAGGGTCGGCACCTCGAACTGACCGTCGTAGCTCGCGCTCTCGGGGCGCAGGGCAGGGATGCGCTCCTTCGCGCGCAGCGTCTTGAGCTCGGCGAGGGTGAAGTCCTCCACCCACCAGCCGGTGGTCGCCTTGCCATCGAGCGACTTGGTGACCTTGCGGTCGGCGAACTCGGGGTGGGTCGCGACGTCGGTCGTTCCGCCGATCTCCGGCTCGTGACGGTCGACGAGAACGCCGTCCTTGGTCATGACGAGGTCCGGCTCGATGTAGTCCGCCCCGAGCTGCACCGCCAGCCGGTAGGCCGCGAGCGTGTGCTCGGGCCGATACCCCGAGGCTCCGCGGTGAGCGTGGACGAGCGGGGTCGCAAACTTCGCAAGGCCGTTGGACGCAGGCGGTGCGTCGGCCTGCGCACCAGAGGTCAGGGCCACCGAAGAAAGGGCCAGACCGGTTGCCACGGACAGAGCTACCAGAGATCGCTTCATGCCCTTCAACGTAGGGCGGTGCCGGTCACACCGCCTGTCGAGGAGATGGACCGGAGGTGACCAGCCCCGAACACCTGGGCACCCGGCATACTCACGCATTTGTGGTTATGCGCCGGACTGTATAGTCTTGCATTGTGTCCAAGGTACTCACTTCCCTGCCCGTCGGCGAGCGCGTCGGCATCGCCTTCTCCGGAGGTCTCGACACCTCTGTTGCTGTCGCGTGGATGCGCGAGAAGGGCGCCGTTCCGTGCACGTACACGGCTGACCTCGGTCAGTACGACGAGCCCGAGATCGACACGGTGCCAACGCGCGCCGGAGAGTACGGCGCGGAGATCGCCCGGCTCGTCGACTGCCGCAGCGCACTCGTGGAGGAGGGCCTGTCAGCGATCGCCTGCGGCGCCTTCCACATTCGTAGTGGCGGCAAGACCTACTTCAACACCACCCCACTGGGTCGCGCCGTCACCGGCACCCTGCTCGTGCGCGCCATGCAGGCCGACGACGTCTCGATCTGGGGCGACGGGTCGACCTTCAAGGGCAACGACATCGAGCGCTTCTACCGCTACGGGCTGCTCGCCAACCCCGGCCTGCGCATCTACAAGCCGTGGCTCGACGCCGCGTTCGTGAGCGAACTGGGTGGCCGGCACGAGATGAGCGAGTGGCTCACCGCACGCGACCTTCCCTACAAGGCCAGCGCCGAGAAGGCCTACTCGACCGACGCCAACATCTGGGGCGCGACGCACGAGGCAAAGACGCTCGAGCACCTCGACGAGTCCATGGAGGTCGTCGAGCCGATCATGGGCGTCAAGCACTGGGACCCCTCCGTCGCGATCGAGCCGGAGGACGTGCGGATTCGCTTCGTCCAGGGCCGGCCCGTCGCGATCAACGGCGAGGACCTGCCCCCCGTCGCTCTCGTGGACCTCGCCAAC
Source organism: Janibacter sp. HTCC2649 (assembly GCF_000152705.1). Lineage (GTDB taxonomy): Bacteria > Actinomycetota > Actinomycetes > Actinomycetales > Dermatophilaceae > Knoellia. The sequence goes on from NZ_CH672413.1 coordinate 941,743, forward strand.
ACCATCGGTGGTCGCCACGGGCTCGGCATGTCCGACCAGATCGAGAACCGCATCATCGAGGCGAAGTCGCGCGGCATCTACGAGGCGCCGGGCATGGCCCTGCTCCACATCGCCTACGAGCGCCTGCTCAACGCGGTCCACAACGAGGACACCATCGCGAACTACCACACCGAAGGCCGTCGTCTCGGCCGTCTTCTCTACGAGGGCCGGTGGCTCGATCCGCAGTCGCTCATGATGCGCGAGGCGATCCAGCGGTGGATCGCGTCGGTCGTCACGGGCGAGGTCACCCTCCGGCTGCGTCGCGGGGACGACTACTCGATCGTCAACACGACGGGCGAGCACTTCAGCTACCACCCGGACAAGCTGTCGATGGAGCGAGTCGAGAACGCCGCATTCGGGCCCCTGGACCGGATCGGCCAGCTGACCATGCGCAACCTCGACATCGCCGACAGCCGGGCCAAGCTCGAGATCTACGCCGGCCAGCCCGTCGACCAGGGCCAGTTGCTCGTCGAGAACGGCACACTCTTCGGCGAGCTGCCTGCTGGCGGTTACGACCGCATCGCCGACAACCCCGCCGATGGCGGTCCCGACGACGACGCCCTCGACCGCGCTGCCATGGAGTTCGGAACCGACTGACACCCCCGCCTTGTGTGCCTGACAACGGGAAATTCCTCGTTCTCAGGCACACGAGGCGGGTGGGGTGGATGCTGGCGGGATGGACGGACGACGCCTTCTCGAGCGAGTGGTTGCGACCCTCGGCGTGCTGGGACTGGTCGCCGCCCTGCCGTTCTACGTGTCATCCGGACTGGTCGCTCCCCTGTGGGCCATCGTCGTCCTGCTGCTGATCTGGGCGGTGCTCGCAGTGTGCTCGGTCCGCTGGTTCACCCGGCGGCCGTGGGTCGTCCTGCTGCTTCCCTTCATCGCGGCGGCGGTGTGGTTCGCCACGATCACCTTCGGCGAACAGGTCCTCGACTGGCAGGCCTGAGGGCGCACACCGCGAGACGATCGCGTATGCCGTGTGGTTGTGCACGGCATACAAATAGACTTCCAGCGTGGCCACCTCGAAAAGCCGACCTTCGGCAGCGACCCGTCGTCGGGTCGAACGCACCGCCGGAGATCTCGGCGCGGCGGCTGTGCAGCAGATGGAGAGCGACCACGAGTGGTATCGCGCCCTGCCCGCCGAAGAACGCTCGTGGGTCGGGCTCGTCGCCCAGGCCGGCATCAAGTCGTTCATCGAGTGGTTCAGCGGCAGCCAGGACCACGCCCACGTCACCGCCGATGTCTTCGGCACGGCCCCGCGTGAGCTGACTCGCTCGATCAGCCTCGGCCAGACCCTCGACCTCATGCGCACCGTCGTCGACGTCGTCGAGCGCGAGTCGATGCACCTGGCATCCAGGGGCGATGAGACCAAGGTGCGCGAGGCCGTGCTGCGCTACAGCCGTGAGATCGCCTTCTCCGTCGCCGAGGTCTACGCCCACGCGGCCGAGGCGCGCGGCGCGTGGGACGCCCGACTCGAAGCCCTCGTCGTCGACGCGGTCATCCGTGGCGAAGCCGACGACTCCATGCAGTCGCGAGCGTCGGCACTTGGCTGGGGCACGACGACCGACGTGTGCGTCATCGTCGGATCCACCCCTGGCACAGGCACGGCACGAGTGGTCGACGAGCTGCACCGCGGCGCCAAACGACATGGCGTGGAGGTGCTCGTCGCCATCCACGGCCGCCGGATCGTCAGCATCGTCGGCCGTGTCACGGACGCCCTCACCACCGCGTCCCACCTCGCCGAACACTTCGGCGAGGGTCCGATCGTCGTGGGTCCCGTTGTCCCGCACCTGTATGCCGCGGGGCGCAGCGCGCGTGCCGCGCTCTCCGGTCACACCGCGGCTCCTGCCTGGCCCACCGCCCCTCGTCCGGTCCGCAGTGACGACCTCCTGGCGGAGCGGGCCCTGCTCGGCGACCTGCCCGCTCGCGCCGCTCTGGTGTCGAGTGTCTATGCGCCCCTGTCGGCCAGCGGCGGCGGCAATCTCCTCGAGACCGCAGCTGCCTATCTCGATGGCGGGCTCGGGCTCGAGGGCACGTCGCGCGCGCTCTTCGTCCACACCAACACCGTGCGCTATCGGCTCGGCAAGATCGCCGACACCATCGGCTACGACCTCACCGACCCGCACGACGCGCAGACGGTGCGCCTCGCTCTCGCCTACGGGCGAGTAGCCCCGGAACCGTCCGGTCGGCTCACGCGTGGAACCGGGACCGCCGCGCTCGAGTTGTAGGAAACCTACAGATCTCGGGCCCGAGAATCGTTGCTGCCCGTTGCTCCTCGAGCACCCGACGACGGCCACTCTGAAGAGGTGCTTGTCGTCGTCTGCCCTGGACAGGGCTCCCAGTCCCCCGGCTTCCTCACCCCTTGGCTCGACATCCCCGGTCTGCGCGAGCGGATGGGGTGGCTCTCCGCCGTCGCAGGCATCGATCTCGTCAAACACGGGACCGAGTCCGACGAGGAGACGATCAAGGACACGGCAGTCGCCCAGCCCCTCATCGTCGCGTCGGGACTCGTCTCGCTGCTGGCGCTGTTCCAGCACCCGGCAGACGGCTTCCGACTCGTCGGCGCCGGTGCGGGCCACTCCGTCGGTGAGATCACGGCCGCCGCAGCCGGTGGTGTGATCTCGGCCGAGCAGGCGATGGTCTTCGTGCGTGAGCGTGGCAATGCCATGGCCGCCGCGAGCGCCGTGCAGCCCACCGGGATGAGCGCCGTCATGGGTGGCGACCCCGATGAGGTCATCGCCGCGATCGAGCGCCACGGACTCACCCCCGCCAACATCAACGGCGCTGGCCAGGTCGTCGCCGCCGGCACGATGGAGCAGCTCGCTGCCCTCGCCGCTGACCCGCCGGCCAAGACCCGGGTCATCGCGCTCAAGGTCGCCGGCGCGTTCCACACTGAGCACATGGCCCCGGCCGTCAACGTGCTGGCTGGCTACGCCAAGGCGATGTCGACCCACGACGCCCGCGTGCCCCTCGTCTCCAACCGCGACGGCGCCGTCGTCCACAGCGGGCGCGAGGTGCTCGGCCGGCTCGTCAGCCAGGTGAGCAACCCGGTGCGCTGGGACCTCACGATGCAGACCTTCAAGGAGCTCGGCGTCACCGGGATCATCGAGATCCCGCCCGCGGGGACTCTGGCCGGTCTGGCCAAGCGCGCCCTCAAGGACGTCGAGATCCTCGCGCTCAAGTCGCCGGACGACCTTGAGCAGGCCCACCGCATGGTCAAGGAGCACGCCGTCTCGACGGGCGTCGCCCAGGACCCGACGTGGCGCCTCGTCATCAGCCCCGCCAAGGGCATGGTCTCGTTCACGGCGACCGAGCTCGGCACCGCCGTCGAGGCCGGGAGCGTCATCGCCACGGTGGGCACGCTGCGTGACTCCTACGACGTCGTCGCACCCCACGGCGGCCGCATCGTCGAGTGGCTCGTCGAGGACGGCGACCCCGTCTCCCCCGGCCAACCGATCCTTCGCCTGCACCCCCAGGAAGGCTGAGCCAGATGGCCCCAGTCATCGCCTCCACCACGGGGGCAGCCCACACGCGCATCTCCGGGATCGGCGCCTACCGCCCACGGCGCATCGTCCCCAACTCCGAGATCGTCGACGCGATCGACTCCTCGGACGAGTGGATCCAGGAGCGCTCCGGCATCAAGACCCGCTATCGCGCCGGCGACGGTGAGAGCGTCATCGAGATGTCCGAGGCGGCCTCGCGTGGCGCCCTGGAGATGGCTGGTCTGGAGCCCACCGACATCGACGCCGTCATCCTCGCGACGGTGACCCACCCGTACCAAACCCCCGCTGCCGCACCGGCGCTCGCGCACCTCATGGGCATGAGCAACCCGGCCGCCTTCGACATCTCGGCTGCCTGCGCGGGCTACTGCCACGGCATCTCGTTGGCCCACGACATGGTTCGAGGCGGCAGCGCCCGCAACGTCCTCGTCGTCGGAGTCGAGCGTCTCTCCGACTTCACCAGCCCGACCGACCGCGGCACCGCCTTCATCTTCGGTGACGGCGCCGGCGCCGCGATCGTCTCCCCGTCCGACACTCCGGCCATCGGGCCGACGGTGTGGGGCTCCGAGGGCGACAAGTGGGACGTCATCGCCCAGAACGACAGCTGGGTCGACGTGCGCGACCACGACCTCGGCTGGCCCACGATCGGCATGAAGGGCCAGAGCGTCTTCCGTTGGGCCGTGTGGGGCATGGCCCCCGTGGCGCAGAAGGCCCTCGACGCCGCCGGTGTCACGGTCGACCAGCTCGACGCCTTCATCCCGCACCAGGCGAACAACCGCATCATCGACGCGATGTGCAAGCAGCTCAAGATGCCCGAGCACGTTGCCGTCGCCCGCGATGTCATCGACTCCGCCAACACGTCGGCCGCCTCTGTGCCGCTCGCCACCGAGCGGCTGCTGCGCGAGGGCCTTGCCCCTCGCGGTGGCCTGGCCCTGCAGATCGGCTTCGGGGCAGGCCTCGTGTATGCCGCGCAGGTCGTCGTCCTGCCCTAGAGACTCCCGCGGTCCGCGGGTCATCACGGACCACAACGCACCACCCAGCAACACCCCAGAGCGTCCGCAACCGGCGGACCCGAACCATGAAGGAGCAGGACACATGGCTCAGAGCGAGCAGGAGATCCTCGCGGGTCTCGCAGAGATCGTCAACGAGGAGACCGGCCTCGACCCCGAGACCGTCCAGAGTGACAAGGCGTTCACGGACGACCTCGACATCGACTCGCTGTCGATGATGACGATCGTCGTCAACGCCGAGGAGAAGTTCGGCGTGCGCATCCCCGACGACGAGGTCAAGAACCTCCGCACCGTCGGCGACGCCGTCACGTTCATCAAGAACAGCCAGAGCTGAACCAGCTGATCCGTCGGCGCCGCCCCCACCTCGTGGGGGCGGCGCCGGGACACCACCCCCACGCCAAGGAGTCATCGACATGAGCACCGAACGTCGCGTCGTCGTCACGGGTCTCGGAGCCACCACCCCGCTCGGCGGGACGATCACCCAGACGTGGGAAGCGATCCTCGCCGGCACGTCGGGTGCCCGGCCGCTGACCCAGGAGTGGGTGGCGGAGTACGAACTGCCCGTCACGTTCGCCGCCTCGATCCACACCTCTCCCGAGGAGGTGCTGACGAAGGTCGAGTGCCGCCGCATGGACCTGAGCGCGCAGTACGCCATGGTCGCCTCCCGCGAGGCGTGGGCCGACGCCGGCGCCCCCGAGGTCGACCCCGAGCGCTTCATGGTCGCCATCGGCACCGGCATGGGCGGTGTCACCACGCTCCTGGGCCAGTGGGACAACCTGCGTGAGAAGGGCGTTCGCCGCGTCTTCCCCCTGACCGTCCCGATGATCATGCCCAACAGCAGCAGCGGCAACGTCTCGCTCGCGCTCGGAGCCAGGGCTGGCGCCCACACCGCCGTCTCGGCCTGTGCGTCCGGCGCCGAGTCGATGGCCCTGGCCATGGACCAGATCCGCCTGGGTCGCGCTGACATCGTCATCGCCGGCGGCACCGAAGCCGCCATCCACCCGCTTCCCTTCGCTGGCTTCTCGCAGATGCAGGCGCTCTCCAAGCGCAACGACGATCCGACCGCGGCATCCCGCCCCTATGACACGGGCCGTGACGGCTTCGTCATGGGTGAGGGCGCAGGCGTCATCGTCCTCGAGTCAGAAGAGCACGCCAAGGCCCGCGGGGCGCGGATCTACGCCGAACTCAGCGCGGCCGGGATCTCCTCCGACGCCTACCACATCAGCGCCCCGGAACCCGAGGGCGCCGGTGCCTCGCGAGCCATGCGCGAAGCGGTCGAGCGCGCCGGGCTCACCCCCAAGGACATCGTGCACATCAACGCGCACGCGACGTCGACCCCGGTCGGTGACATCGCGGAGGCCAACGCCATCCGCCGCGCCTTCGGTGACGACACCGACGGCATGTGCGTGAGTGGGACGAAGTCGATGACCGGCCACCTCCTTGGTGCCGCTGGCGCTCTCGAGGCCCTGTTCACCATCCTCTCGGTGCACCACCGCATCGCGCCCGCCACGATCAACATCGAGAACCTCGACCCCGAGATCCACCTCGATGTCGTCCGGGGCGAGCACCGCAAGCTCCCTGACGGTGACATCGCCGCGCTCAACAACTCCTTCGGCTTCGGCGGTCACAACGTGGCCCTCACCGTGAAGAGCGTCTGATGGCGCGCCAGCCCAACGAGTCCTCCGCGAGCGCGTCTGCAGCGACGAAGACCAAGCCGGACCGGGCGACCGACCCGCGCAACCCGCGGCTGCGACTCGAGGCCTTCTTCGACGACGGCTCGGTCGAGCTGATCACGCCCGAGGACGACTCGGGCATGCTCGCCGCCGTCGGCACGTGCCAGGGCGTGCGCGCTGTCGCCTTCTGCTCCGACGCCACGATCATGGGTGGCGCCATGGGCGTCGCCGGCTGCAAGGTCGTCGTGGCGGCGTACGAACGAGCGTTGGCGGACGGCATACCCGTCGTCGGCATCTGGCACTCCGGAGGCGCACGCCTGCCCGAAGGTGTCGTGAGCCTGCACGCCGTCGGGCTGGTCTTCGCGATCATGACCCGCGCGTCGGGCAAGATCCCGCAGATCTCTGTCGTCATCGGCGCCGCCGCCGGTGGCGCCGCCTACGGTCCCGCGTTGACCGACATCGTCATCCTGGCTCCGGACGGCCGCATCTTCGTCACCGGCCCAGATGTCGTCCGCTCGGTCACGGGTGAGAACGTCGATGCCCTGCGCCTCGGCGGACCCGAGCCGCACGGTCGTCGCAGCGGTGTGGTCCACGTCGTCACCGACTCCACCGAGCAGGCCTACGAGCGCGGCCGCCAGCTGTGCTCGTTGCTCGCCGACCAGGGCACGCTCGACGTGTCCAAGGTCGAGGACTTCGACCTCGAGGCGACCTTCCCCGAGTCGGCCAAGCGCGCCTACGACGTGCACCCGGTCGTGGACAACGTCCTCGACAAGGGCGCCGATTCCATTGAGCTGCACCCGCGTTGGGCTCCCAACATCGTCACGCAGCTCGGCCGCTTCGGTGGTCGCACGGTGGGTGTCATCGCCAACAACCCGATGCGCCTCGGTGGCTGCCTCGACTCCCCCTCGGCCGAGAAGGCCGCTCGCTTCGTGCGCATGTGCGACGCGTTCGGGGTGCCGCTCATCGTCCTCGTCGACGTCCCCGGCTACCTTCCCGGCGTCGGCCAGGAGTGGGACGGCGTCGTGCGTCGTGGGGCCAAGCTGCTGCACGCGTTCGCCGAGGCCGTCGTGCCCCGCGTGACACTCGTGACGCGCAAGACCTACGGCGGCGCGTACATCGCCATGAACGCCCGCTCACTCGGAGCCACCAAGGTCTTCGCGTGGCCCACCGCTCACGTGGCGGTCATGGGGTCCGTGGCTGCCATCCGGATCCTGCACCGTCGTCGCCTCGCCGAGGTCGATGACGCCGATCGCGCGGCGGTCGAGCAGCAGCTCGCCGAGGAGCACGACGCCCTGTCCGGTGGTCTGGCGCGCGCGGTCGAGATCGGGGTCGTCGACGAGATCGTCGAGCCCAACGTGACTCGATCGGCCCTGGCTCGGGCCATCTCCGAGGCGCCCCAACGCCGAGGGAACCACGGCAACATTCCCCTGTGATTTCCTCGCAGGCTCGGATCTCCCCGGAGGACCCCGCCCTGTAACCGGCATACCCCACTGCTTGTTCAGGCAAGCGAGAGGCCCGCTCCCCCTGTACGGGAGCGGGCCTCTCGACGCCGTGGTGGTGACGTGACGCAGTCGGCGTGTCAGCCGACCTTGTGCAGCCAACGGACGGGCGCGCCGTCACCGGCGTAGCGGAACGGCTCGAGCTCGTTGTCCCAGTCCGTGCCGAGGACCTCTTCGACCATCTCCGTGATGGCCTCGGGTGATCCCTGCGCGAGCATGAGGATCTCCTTGAGGCGCTCCTCGTTGATGACGTTGTCACCGCTGGCGGAGGTGTTGGAGTGGTGGATGCCCAGACTCGGGGTGTGGGACCAGCGCGAGCCGTCACAGCCAGCACTCGGGTCCTCGGTCACCTCGTAGCGCAGGCCCTGCCATCCGCGCAGGGTGGAGGCCAAGCGGGCGCCCGTGCCCTGCTCACCGATCCAGGACCACTCACCACGGTTGAAGCCGGGCGCAGCCGGCTGCGGGGTCCAGTCGATGGAGACGCGCGAGCCCGTAGCGGACTCGAGCGCCCAGTTGATGTGAGGGCACAGCGCTGCCGGGGCCGAGTGGATGAACACCACTCCCCGGGTCGACACACGTCGCGTCGCGACAGACATCCTGGCCTCCTTCACGTGCAAGGGACGTCTTCCCCAACGCCGTCGCACGTGTCTCTTGGAGGCAACAGATTCTGTATGCCGTTCAGCTTGCTGTGAGGGTGCCTCACGCACCGTTGTCAAAAGCCCCACGAGCGAACTCGGGAACCGTGAGCCACATCATGCCGCATGAGCACCAAGAACACCATGCGCGACACACGTTGACTCAGACCACACGCGTTGCTGCTCTCCTTACTGCACGTAACTAGTTATAAAGAACAATGTTCTCTAGTGACTATTTCCCAGATAGTCCTGAGCACGAATACCTACATTAACTATCTCATCTGGTCATTTCGGGTTGCGGGGCATGACTAGGAGCCTCACGCTGTGATCGCACCCGGAATTCGGGCATCCCCTGCTAGCACCACGAGGAGTACCCACGAATGGGAACCCACACCACTTTTGCCCGCCCCCTGCTGGCTGCCGTTGTTGTCGCCGCCGCAAGCATCAGCTGCCTCTCCGCCGCACCGGCCCAGGCCAAGAAGCCCACACCTCCCCCGCCAGCCACGACCGCCCTGCCGACCTATCCGACCTCCGTGGTCGGTGTGAGTCCGCAGGCAATGGAGAAGCCCAACGAGTCCGGGCGGACAATTCGCAGCCTGACGATGGACAACGGGAAGTTCTACGTCGGCTATGGGGACTACATCATCAATGGCGGCCCGACGAAGGTCACCACGTTCGACCCCACGACGAAGGTTTTCGCGGAGTCCGGTCTGACGGCACCGACCGAGGAGATCACGACCTTCCGCAAGATCAATGGCAAGCTCTACGCCCCCTGGAGTGACCCGACCGGCTCGGCCACGGCCAACCAGGGCTATTCCACGAATGCGAGCGGCACGTGGACCAACAAGTTCGCGGCCCCGGCAGAGCACGTCTTCGACGTCGCCACCCTCACCGGCTCGGACCTCTGGATGGTCGGGTCGGCCAAGAACGTCGTGGACGGCAAGGGCGGCGCCGCTGCCTACCGGTCCACCGACGGCGGTGCCACTTGGTCGCTCGTGTCCAAGGACACCTCGAGCACCGAGATGGGTCGCGAACGCTACTACTGGGCCGCAGCGCTCAACGGGAAGATGTACATGCAGGCTCAGGACGTGCTCGAGGGCGCTCCCCTGCGAGTCTTCAACGGCACCTCGTGGTCGACGATGCCCGGAGTGACTCCGTGCTCCACCGTCGAGGCGCGGGCGGTCGAGGTCTTCAAGGGCAAGATCATCTGCACGAAGTACGGATACGGGGTCATGGCCTTTGACGGCACCCGGGCCACGCAGGTGATGCCGCAGACCAGCTGGAACGTGCTCGACTTCGACGTCCCCGGTGACGGCTACATCTACGCCCTCTCGCGCGGCGGTGTCTACCGCAGCGCAGACGGACTCAGCTGGACCGGCCTGACCACCGTGCCCGAGTACGCCTGGGCCATCGGTGTGCACAACGGAACGATCTACCTCGGCGAGCGCCTCAACGGCACGATCCGCAAGGTCGACGGCCTGAACACCAATGCCCTCGCGACCACGACGGCAACGACGACCAGCACGGCAACGTGCAAGGGGAAGTCTGGCAAGACCTGCTGACCCAGCGCAGGTGACGAAGGCGGGTCGACCCACACCGGGTCGGCCCGCCTTCTGTCGTCCAAGGGAGTGGGGCGGCTGGGGCTTGAACCCAGGACCGACGGATTATGAGGCGGATTCAGGGCCGAGGGCCAGTAGGCCGCTGGCCTGCCCAGACACCACGTCGAGGCAGGTCAGAGGCCCTTTCCATGGCTGAGCCTGTCTCGGTCTGTCATGCCGTGGATTCGCATGCCGATGGCCCCAGAATGGCCCCCAACGTCTGACTGGCCCTGAGTCGGGGTGGATCGACCGTGACACGGCTTGCCAGCGTCGCTCATCCTCTTCGGCTTGCGGCTTGCCTTCAGCCGCCGCCGTGCTCTACGTTTGCGCCTGCAACATCCTGTGTGACCGCGAAGTCATCCTCCGCCGCAACCACCTTGGCTCAGCCAAGACAAGGCCGGTATTCGAGGCTCTGATACCCACGAGCGGCCAGCATCGGGCCTCCCTCCAGGGACGTATGGAGACGGGCGCGCGAGCAGATCAACTGTCAGCAGATTGGCAGTGGTCTAGCCGTGCGCCCTTTGTCGTCTCTAGCCGCTGCCTCCTACTCAGGAGGTCCACATGGACACCTTGCTCAACAAGAAGGACGTAGCCGCTCGTCTCGGCGTCTCGGCTCGGACGACGACCCGCCTCATCGAGTCCGGTCACCTGAAAGCTCTCAAGATTGGTGCGCAGGTTCGCATCCGCCAGAGCGACCTCGACAAGTTCATCGCAGCGCAGTTGAAGGCAGGCGCGCGATGAGCGCCGAAAAAGTCGAGCGCGTGTTCCGTAACGCGACTACGTGGCAGGACGACGACCTTGCTGTCTCGGTCGCCGACCTCACCGAGTGCGTGGACGAGGACGGCGATCCGGACGTGGACAAGATCTACGGCGAGGCCCATCGGCTCGTCACCGAGCGCCCCTACTTGAAGGGGCCGAAGGGGTCTCTCGGCAGCGACGTTCCGCATGGCCCGACGGCTCCGCTCGTCGGCAGCGGTCGGAGGCGGTACGGGCAACCCGCCCTCGATGAGTCAACCCTGCGTCGGAAGTATCCCGCGCTGAACGCCTGAGTGCTGGCCTGCCGCGCCACCATCCCCACGGCAGCAGGGCCAGCCAGCCGTCAGACCGTGGAACAGCACCAGCAAGCCCACCCAGCCGACCTCCGTTCTTGCGACGGTCAGGTCGGCTGAGTGCGAAACCTGCGAATCGTAGCGACGTCTCACGACGCCGCGTCTCGTGAAAACTCAACTGCCACAACGGAATTGGCACTTGCGGATTGCCCCGGTGGCTCAGTTGGCTGGTTCCACCGGGGTAAACCGGCCCGCTACAGCAAGGAGCAAGTCATGGCAGGAAAGCCTGGTCGACCCAAGCAGTTCGACCACGTCGTGGAGGTCGCAATTACGTCGGAGCAGTTGGCGCACGTTGACCGCGTCGCCACCATGACGGCTCACCCACGAGCAGCGGTCATTCGGGCCTTCATTCAGGACCGACTGGACATCGCTGAGGGTCGCTACTCGGCCTATCCCGAATCACTACCCGAGGAACACAAGAACACTCTCAGGAAGGCAGGGCACTGAAATGCCGAAGAAGACCGAGCGACTGGAGTCGTACGTCGAGATGGCAAGAGACCTGGACCGACAGGCACGCGCCGTGTTGGTCGAGGTCCTCCAGGAAGAGGACGCGATTGGCCGCGCTGGCCGCGTCAACACGGACGAACTCGTCAAGAAGTACTCGATGAACAACGGAGGCAACTGATGCCCAGCAACGCTTTCGCAGCACGCAAGCACGCTGACCTTGACCAGCCGGGGCTGAGTCCCAACGAGGCCAAGTCCCGCCAGCAGTTCTGGGACCACCTCGAGAAGAACGAGCAGAACCACTTCACCCTCATGGGCCACAACGAGGTTGCCGAGACGGACGCACTCCGCACGCGCCACGAGCAGCAGTGCAAGGAGGCCATTCAGCCGCTCATCGAAGGGCTGAAGCAGGCCGAGGCTCGTGGGAAGAGTGCCAGTGAGATCGCGGCGCTCCGTGAAGAGATTCAAGACTTCATCGCGTACTACGCGGGAGACGGCAAGGACCGTCAGGGGCGTCATCAGCACGATCCAGACCGGCTATGCACGCGCTGAGGAAATCCTTGAGGACCCCGGTGCGTACGCCGATCGGTTCTACGCCAAATATGGCCCGACCCTCGCGGCCACGCGCTTCGAGTCGCGTCCGCCCCGCAAGAGCTAGCGACGTCGAACGGCTGGCCTCAGGGGTCGTCATCCCTGCGTCTGAGGTCAGCCGTTCGCTTACACACCCAAGGAGAAGAAGATGCGCACACTCAGCGTGCAGAAGGCCTGTGCCACAGAGCAACCCATCACCCGCGACCACGTTCACGACCTAGGCAGCAGGTACGGCCTCGCCCTCGCGGGCGGAGGGCGCAGCCCGTACCGAGAGGTCCGCGAGGTCGCTTGGCTCGTCGAGGATCAGTGGAACGACTTCAAGGAGCGCGTCGTCGCTTGGAGGACAATCACGGTATTCCTCGCCGGCGCTGCCCAGATGCGAGACCTCGAAGTTCTGGACGACCTCTACACGTCCAAGGACGACTATCTCTACTCCGCTGAGTGGCGGCTGATGTTCGTCCTCAACCACCTTGAAGGCTCAGGTCTCGCCATCGTGCGGATGCCCACCCCATGAACGGCCAGTCGGGGAGTCGAGCGGAAGGGATGCGACGGGGCTATGAGGGCCAGCGTCGCGCCTCTGCCCGACTGCTCCTCCTCGGCTGGCTCCCCACGTCATCTGACCCGGCTCGGAGGAAGAGGGTCCTCAACAAGCCGGGTCAGAAGTTGGTCCAGGGCGGGACCGTGCCGAGTGAAGGCACTACCCAGCCTACGGAGTGCCGACGGCCCGAACAACCCTCAATATCGCGAGCAATTCGGCTGTGCTGCAACGTGTTTGGCGAGATAGTCCGTCCTTGCGAAGGCCCCTCCGCTAGCGCAGGCTTGAAGGTGCGGCGCATGGGCAGCGTTGCGGCACAACCGAATGCAGCGATACATCGAGTGAAAGGCAACACCCCGTGAGCGACACCTCTAGCAAACCCACCCCTTCGCGCCTTGATGCCGTGGCCGCAGCCGTCGACGGGTACGTGGGCAGCGATGGACAAGGGAGAGGGACGTGCCCTCTAACCGGCAAGGGTCCAGACAAGTTCGCCTTCTCGATCGGAGAGACGGGCCTCGTCGTTCTTGTGTGCCACTGCGGCAAGTGCAGCGTTCGCATGGCTGACACCGATTGGTCGAGAAAGGCCGCTGAAGCCTTGGTGGCCCGTGGCGTGCCGCGAGGAACGTTGCACGCGCTGGCGCACCAGTCAGGGCCACAGAACCGTTCTAGCGCCGATGCCGTCGGCCCAGCGCCCAACCTGCCCTCGGCCGACGCCCTTGACCGAGCCCAGCACCGCCTCCTCGGTAACCGAAAGCAACTGGACCTCCTGAAGACGCGCGTCGGACTGTCCGTGGAGCAAGCCGTCAACGCTGGCCTTGGTTGGGATCCCAACGAGGAACGGGTCTGGCTTCCTGTCGAGGATGAGTCAGGGAACCTGCTCACTATCATCCGACGCGACTTCCGCCCGGTCATGCCAGCGAAGCGCGTTAAGTCCATGATCTGGAGCGGAAGCAAGGGCGCGTTCCTCTATGCCCCGTTCGGCGTCAGGCAGGGCGAAGAGGTCATCGTCGCAGCCGGTGAACGCGACTGCCTCGCGCTGCTCGCGCTCGGCATGAACGCCGTCTGCTTCACAAACGGAGAGAAGGTCGTCCCAGCATCGGAACGGATGACCCCGCTCTTGGGCCAAGACCTCGTCTTCGCGTACGACAACGACGAGGGCGGCAGGCAGGTCCAGAAGGTTGCCTCCGCACTCCTTCCCCACGCCTCCTCGGTACGGATCGTTAACTGGTCCAACGACATCCCCGACGGCTACGACGTGTGGGACATCCTCAGCGACGACAAGCTCGGCATCGGGGCTGTCCAGAAGGCGCTCACTGACGCTAGCCCGTGGGGTGAGGGGGACGAGAGGGCGCAGCAAGACCAGGCGGAGTTCGACAGGGCGCTGGCACGCGCCCTCGTTACCGAGCGCGTCAGGGACCACATGGCCGTTCTTCGCGCAGACGCCCTGTTCTCCGCGCCTGTCAGTGACCACACCCTCGCGGAGATGCTGACGAAGGAGCGCGAGCCGCTTCGCTTCACCATCGAGGACTTGCACCCCGAAGGCAGCAACGGCCTCATCGCCGCGCAGTACAAGGTAGGCAAGACCACCTTGATGATGAATCTGCTCAAGTCGTATGCAGACGGAGACAAGTTCCTCGGCAACTTCAGGATGAACCCCGGCGACGGTCGCATCGCCTTGCTCAACTATGAGTTGACCGAGGACATGATCATCGACACCTATCTCAAGCCGCTCGGCATCGAGAACCCTGACCGGATCGCAGTCCTCAACCTGCGAGGCATGAACTTCGACCTGCGTTCCCCGTCAGCGTTCGCATGGGGTGTGAAGTGGTTGCAGGACCGAGGCTGCGACGCGCTCATCGTTGACCCGTTCGGCGCGGCTGCACGGCTGGCCAACGAGAACGACAACAGCGAAGCGCGCAACTGGCTGCTCGGCACCCTCGACCCCTTCAAGGAGGCGGCAGGCATCCGAGATCTGTGGATGCCAGCGCACACCGGACGAGCCGAGAAGGCTGAGGGTTCAGAGCATGTGCGCGGTGCGTCGTCGGTGGACGACTGGGCCGACGTGCGCTGGCTCTACACCAAATCGGCCGTGACCGACTCGGACGGCAACACGTTCAGCCGTCGATTCATGAGCGCCGCTGGCCGTGGGGTGGACGTGAGCGAGCGACAGATCGGTTTCGACAAGGACGACGGAACGCTCTTCGTGGAGGAGTTCGTCAGCCGAGCTAAGGCGCGCACCGAGGGCGCGTCCATCCAAGCACTCCGAGTCGCGGCAGCGATGGCTCACCTCAACGACGGCAAGGGGCCAAACACTGGCGCGCTCCACGACGCCATGAAGGGCGAGACAGGGGCGATCAAGAGCGGTGTGAAGGAGTCCATCGACAAGGGCTGGCTGGCTGTGTCCAAGGGGCCGAACAACTCCAAGTTTCTCGGCGTGACAGACGCCGGTCGAGCCGTACTGGGGGACGCATGAAGTCGGTTAGTCCGGTCCGTCTTCGGTCCGTCTTCAGCGCACAAGACGGACCCAGTTGGGTCGGTCTGGCTGCACCCGTAGGGGGCAGACCGACCCCACTGCCGTCGGGCCACCAGCCCATCGGTTGGTCTCCCCAGCAAACAAGACAAACCGAAGGCCTCAACAAGAAGGAGCAGTCATGAAAATCCCGTGGTGGTGTCGAGCCAGGTATCGCGAGCGTTGGTATGGACGTCTCTATGCATGGTGGTTGGTCGCATGAGCAAGGGGAACCGGACTCGACGTCGAGAGCTGGGGCTACTGCCCGAGCTGGTCAAGTGCTCCGCCAGGAAGACCAACGGCGACCCTTGTGCTGCCTCACCCGTGAGGGGAGCGACCGTCTGCAACAAGCATGGAGGCAGTGCCCCGCAGGTCAAGAGGAAGGCCCAAGAGCGGCTACTCGATGGCGTGCCGAAGATGCTGCGGATGCGCAAGGAACTGGCGTCCAACGAGGACGTACCTCCGCAGGTGCGTCTCGCTGCGATCCGGGACTGGCTCGACCGTGCAGGCATCGACCGCAAGATCGAAATCGAGGTCACGTCGTCCTCCTTCGAGGACTTCGTCTCGGGCGTGCTGGCGGAGGTGAGCGAAGACGTCGCTGTCGCCAACCGGCAGGACTACTCGTCCCGCTACGACAACGGCAACGTCGTCGCCGGCGAACTGGCGGTCTCGACTCCGGATGACAGCGACCGGGCACCCCTCCCGACCGCCTCTCCACCCACGGCTCCATACCGCGCGTCTCGCTAACCCGGCGATTCGTGAGCGGGTCTGTGCCGCAGCGGCTTTCGCGTGAGCACGGTTCTGAACTTCTCGCTCGATCCTCTGCAAGGTGGTCCTGTCGGACAAACGTCCGGCACGACCACCAGCCAGGAGGCACCCGCCATGTCCACGAACACCAACACGACAAAGGCCAGCACCGTGACCGCAGCCAAGAAGGCAGCCGCCAAGGCCAACGCCAGCGCAGCAACCAAGGCAGCAGCCAGCGCGCCGACGCAGAACGCACAGAAGGCCCCCAAGGCAACCACGGCGGCTACGCCAGCCAAGACCCCGCAGAACGCCGATGCGCCGATGTGGGCCAACGTGAAGTTCTACCGACTTCGCAAGGTCGGAACCGCTCGTCACCTGCCCTACTTTGCGCCGGGCACACCCGAGCGTAAGGACGCCGAGAAGGTGGCGTCACTGGTCGCTAAGGGCAAGTCCGCAAGCGAGGTCGCCGAAGCCACCGAGCGCAGTGTCTCCACCGTGCGCCGTCTCGTGGCCGCTGTGCAGTTGGCTCAGGACGTCGAGTCGGGCCAGTACGACAACGCCATCGTTGACGGCAAGGTCGTCCTCCCGGCGCGCGAGGAGACCAAGTGAAGCCCGTGCTGGTCATCCTCATTGCGCCCGTCAGCACCCACGCAGCCGAAGCGGGCAAGCGCGTCGCCCTGTGCGGACAGACCGGCGTGCCGTTGCTGACGTTGGTGCGCAGCTCGTTCGACTTCACCTGTGAACGGTGCGTGCCGCTGGTTCAGGACGCGCTTGGGCTGACGTCGGTCAACGACCCCGGCAGCGTCGGCTTCGTCGTCGTGGGCGAGTGGTCGGCGCGGTGCGTCACCTGTGGGCTGGTCGACGGGGCCGTCCCCGTGAGTGCCCACCTGCGAGAGACGGGCCACGAGGGCTACTCAGTCGTGGATGAGGACGAGTCATGAAGGTCATCGCCTACGTACGGGTCTCGACCGACGAGCAGGCAGGCAGCGGTCTCGGTATTGCAGCCCAACGAGCAGCGATCACGGATGAGGCCGAACGGCGAGGCTGGGAACTGATCTGGATCGAGGACGCTGGCGTCAGCGCTGGTTCCCTGGACCGTCCCGGCCTCGCCCACGCCCGAGAGATGCTTGCCGCTGGCAAGGCCGATGGGCTGGTCGTGTCGAAGTTGGACCGTCTGAGCCGCTCGATGCTGGACTTCGCCACCGTCATGGACGAGGCGAGGAAGCAGAAGTGGTCGCTGATCACTTTGGATCTCGGAGTGGACATGACTACCCCGTCAGGCCAACTCCTGGCGAACGTGTTCGCGGCCTTCGCGGCTTTTGAGCGCGAGTTGATACGGCAGCGCACTCGTGACGCGCTACAGGCTGCCAAG
Organism: Janibacter sp. HTCC2649; assembly: GCF_000152705.1. GTDB lineage: Bacteria > Actinomycetota > Actinomycetes > Actinomycetales > Dermatophilaceae > Knoellia. Next base: position 959,004 of record NZ_CH672413.1, read on the forward strand.
GCACGCGGCCAACGGCTTGGCCGACCCCGGCTCACCCCCGACGACGTGGTCGCCCGAGTGGTGGCCCTCAGCGCCAATCTGAGCGCTTCACAGGTAGCCAAGGCGCTCACGGCCGAAGGCGTTCCTACGACCCGTGGTGCGGCCGAGTGGCGACCGTCCACCATCCGGCGGCTCCTGAAGGGGCACGCGCTGGACCAAGAGTCAGTCGATGCGCTGGCATCGCGAGAGAAGGAGTCGGCATGAGTTCCAAGAAGGTGTACGAGAAGCGGGAGCGCGGCATCCGCGAGGTCTTCCGTGAGTACCCCGACGGGCGCAAAGAAAGCGCAGGTTTCGAAGTGCGCGTGGGGCAGAAGCGCGTCGGTGGACTCATCAAGGGCTTGAAGAACGCTCAGAAGATCCGAGAGGCAGCGGCAGCCGACAACCACAAGGGCGCGTTCATCGCTCCGAGCGAGGGTAAGGCCACGGTGAAGGAGATGGCCGACCGTTGGCTCAACGGCAGCAAGGCCGCGAAGTGGAAGCCCAGGACCCGAGCAGGCTACGAGGGCATCGTCCGGCATCGCCTCGCCCCGCTGCACGCCCACGCCGTCAAGGACGTGACACCGGCAGTCGTGGACGCCTTCCTCGCGTCGATGTTGAAGGAGGGGCTGGCCCCGTCGACTGTGCGGCACGTCTACCACGTCCTGAACCAGTCTCTCCGGCTTGCCGTGCGAGACCGCCTCATCCTCGCGAACCCGTGCGCTGACGTAGACCGCCCCGGCCTCGTCCGAGACAAGCCGGCGATCCCGGAGAGGGATGAAGTGGAGAAGCTTCTCAACGCGCTGGCTGACCTCCCGCATGACCGGGCGGCTGAGTGGTCCCTGTATGCGGAGGTCGCCGCGTATGCCGGTCTCCGAGCGGGTGAGATCACCGGCCTACGGGTGAGCGCCCTTCTGCCCTTGGAGAACTCGCTCCTGGTCAACGAGACCGTCACCGTCATCAGCGGCAGTCTCAGCGCAGGGACCCCGAAGAGCCGAGCCGGGAAGCGGCGAGTGCCGTTGCCGCCTAGCCTCAGTGCCCGGCTAATCGCACTCTCCATGGGCAAGGCCCGAGACGCCTACGTGTTCGGCGACGGGACGACCCCGTTCCGTCATGGCAACTTCTATCGACGGGTGTTCCGTCCCGCTGCCGCTGCCGTTGGTCTGCCCACTCTGACCTTCCACCAGTTGCGGCACTTCTACGCGTCGGTGCTGCTCACGAACCCGAACCTGTCCGCCGTGGACATCGCGAAGGTGCTCGGACACGCCGACGCCAACCTGCTCTTCAACACCTACGGCCACTCGTTCAAGGACGCGGGCGCTGGCGTGGGCGAGTGGCTGGACACCCTGCGCTCCTCCCCCACGACCACGGGAACCGTTGTCCCGCTCGCCACCAAGGCGACCGGCTGACGCGAAACCACACGGCCAAGAGGCCCGAACCGAAAGCGCCGGTTCGCGAAGAGGACCTAGTCGGAATGGGCGGCGCCCGCTGGGGCTAACCGGATCAATTCACCCAGCGCGACATACGTCTGCAAGAACACGAACCGCGCCTCCCCTGAACTGACCTCGGCGTGCAGCCCAGTCGACGTACGGTCGTAGAGGTCACTGACGGTCCTCCGCAGTCGGTCACGCCGACCTTTAGGGGCTCCACTTTCGTACGCCCAGATCTGCAGGCGATTCAGGACATTCGAACGCCCAGCCTTTAAAGGCTGCCCATCCACGACTACCGGTTCATCACGGGCCGGAACGAGAGCGTCCGCGACCGCGTCGATGAGGCGGCGACACGTACTCATTGCTTGACTTACTGCCTCGCCGTCTCCGCCGCGCAGCCGAGCAGTGACGCTCTCGATCTTCGACAGAAGCGTTCGATCGAGGCTGCCGAGCGTCCCATCGACCTCAGTCTGCGCCTGTTGAAAAAGAGACTCTTGGATGGCACTGAACTTGAGCTCATGGTTCATCGCACTGACTTGGTCGTAAACAGTCGTCACCACCTGCGTGGCAACGCTCTGCATCATTCCGAGGACTTCGGCGTGCTTCGATAGGTGATTGTCGTGATTTGTCGACGCAATCGAACCGTAGTCGCCCGAGAAGCTCCGGCCTCCCTTGTCCGAATCCAAGCGAGCCTTCGAAGACTCGGCGTTCGCGACGATCTTTGACAAGGGGACAAAGAAGTACTTGCCTTCGCTCTTCCCTGATTCGCGACCTGCCCGTCGGAGCCAGGCCCCATCGGTTCCATCGAGGGGATAGCCCTCCCGCTCGTACCGGAGGAAATTCGCGAAGTCCTCGTTCGGCACAAGCCTGACAAGGCGACTAGCCTTCATCACGATCTGCATCGGAGACAGGCGAGAGAGCTCAATGTCTTCCAAGATCTCTTCTGATAGCAAGAGTGCTTCAGCGGTGCGGTCCATCACGCTTCCCCGTAGTCGATGACTGCTTCGCGGTGATGATGTCACGCGCCCTGCCCCGAAGGCTCGTCATCACGACCGTCTTCGTCGTATAGAAAGTCCGCCAGTTGATCTGAGTTCCAAGACGACCAACGCTCAACCTGCCGGTGGATGCCCTTGTTCGCCTCCTCGAGTCGTCTCCACGTTCTGCATGGGTACGCCTGCCCGCACCAGCACAGCCCCTCAGTGCCTTCCTCCTCGTCGTGGTCGAGGACGACCTCCACGAGAGCGGCTCGCCACTTCGCGCGCTTCCTGTAAGCCTGTTGACGTTCTCCGTGAAGCGCTCGGAACTGCTCGTGGGCAACCGCTCTGTCGCGCCAATAGAGCGCGGCGTGACTCTCGGCTCGGGCCAATCGGCGCGCGTCGTCTTCGCCATTCAGGCTTCGGTGCCCTTCACACTCGATGCAGACAGTCGTTGCCACATCCTCACCACCTCGGTGCACCCAGCGTCGTTGACAGCACGGGCACGTCCTGGGCCAGTCTCTGGTGGGCGGAGTCGCCGGCGTTTTGAGCGGCATCGTCGCGCGAACAGGGATCGATCGGGACTCAGGGCGGCGTCTGCTCTTCCAGAACCTTCGTAAGGTGGCTTCCTGCGCATCCGTCAAATGCGCACCCATCCTGACGCGAGGGATTCCGCAGTCGCTGAGCGACTTGAACATGGCCTGCTTATCGATACCCAGCTCGCGCGCCAACTTGCCCGGCGTCATCTCCGTCATGGATCTATTGAGACACACGCTGCCGACAGTCCCGTGGAGCCATCCACAGGCAGAGGCAGCGGTGGCAATGGCCTCGCCCGGGTCGATACCTCCGTTTCGAGCCTCGGGTCACGAGCCCTTGCATTGCCGCGTGCCGATACGAGCCTCAGCGACCCCGTCGACCGATACTCAGACCATGGCAACTTGGGCGGATGCGGCACAAACCCTCGCGACAGCGGGCGTTGGTGGACTGGTAGTCGCCGGAGCGCAGTGGCTCCAGCAGCGTTCTCAGTTCAACGAGGCCGCTAGCGTTCGGGCCGAGGAACGCGAGGTACAAGCCCTGCGAGAGGCACGCGAAGACCGTTCCAATATGTGCGCTGCACTCGTGCAAGACCTGAACGAGGCACTAGATGCACGACAGGTCGCGTGGGATGGCCTTGATGAATGGGACGCACACCACGAGTACTGGAAGCGGAGGGATCGGGCCGACATGCCAGACGGGATGCCGGACCCAATGAGGCCGTTGTCGAAGTGCCGCACGGCTGCGCAGACGATGAATGCCGCGCTTGCACGGCTGGAAGCGCGCGCGCAGTCCGCTGCCTCTGAAACGTGGGTCAGCGACGCAGTGGCGGATGCGAGGGCCACGATCCACCCCTACAACGTGATCTTGCCCGGTCGTGATCGCGACGTCGACACGGACGAAAGCAGCACGGAGACCGGCGACACGGTGGCTGGGCGACTGACCCGAGTCGTCATGCAGACCTGCGCCAGCATCATGAAGCAAGACGACGGTCGCAAGTCTGAGTGAGGTGGGCGTCCCCACCGTTGAAGCCGCAAGTCAAATCCGCGCTGAACTTCCGCGCCCGCGTTCCCCACGCTTGGTACATGGCAACCGACGACGCATACGCAGACCACTCCGAGTACGACCCACCCATCGAGCTGCGACCGCTCAACCTCGCCGAGCAGATGGCAGCGCAGTTGCGCCGTCAGGCCCAGGAGAACGACGACCCGGTGCCACCTATCGGTGGTGCTTACTCTCGCGAGCGCATGGGTCGCTGACGTGGGAGACGTGAAGGGCCAGCCACACATCCCAGCATTCCCCCGGTCCAGCGGCGACCACCGCTGGATGAAGGACGCCTCCTGCGTTGGCAGGTCCGACCTGTTCTTCAGCGAGAGCACCAACGATCGCTCGGAGGCAAAGCGCATCTGTATGCGCTGCCCGGTGCTCCTCGCCTGTGCCGACTACAGCGCACGCGTCGGGCCGTCGTTCGGTGTGTGGGCTGGCGGCAAGGAAGCACGGCTGTACGTCGCGAGCCGTCGGGCACAGGCCGACGCAGACAGGCAGGCGGCAGCCAAGGCCGACCACGCACCCGCATCGGCTCAGATCGGCGCATAAGCCGACCAGCGCATCGGCTCAGAGGCCCTGCTGGCAGGGGCTGGTATCGACTGGCACGAAGTGGCAGATGGCCCCAAAGTGGCCCCCGAAGCAGGTTCGAGGGCCACTTGGATTTCAGCGAGTGCCAGTTTCCGCCTCTGGCCTGCATGGATGTGAGTGGGGCGGCTGGGGCTTGAACCCAGGACCGACGGATTATGAGTCCGCTGCTCTGACCAACTGAGCTACCGCCCCTGAAGCGGAGCCGAGCCTACCTGCGGGAGGCGAGCGGACGGCATACCCCATGCGTGAAAGCCGCACCGCGACGTTGCGAATCGGTGACTCATCGGCGCGGACCTACGTGACGGGCGACACGTACCGGTAGGTTGCCGCACATGACTGAGCCCCTGGTCGTTCTCAAGGACGTCAACAAGCACTTCGGCGATCTCCATGTCCTCAAGGACATCAACATGGAGATCGGCAAGGGAGAGGTGGTTGTCGTCATCGGCCCATCCGGCTCCGGGAAGTCGACACTGTGCCGCGCGATCAACCGCCTCGAGACCATCGAGTCCGGGACGATCACCATCGACGGCAAGACGCTTCCCGAGGAGGGCAAGGCGCTCGCCCAGCTCCGCGCGGACGTCGGCATGGTCTTCCAGTCGTTCAACCTCTTCGCGCACAAGTCGATCCTCGACAACGTCACGCTCGGCCCGATCAAGGTCCGCAAGCAGAAGAAGGACGCAGCCGAGAAGCGCGCCATGGAGCTCCTCGAGCGCGTGGGAGTCGCCCACCAGGCGGAGAAGTTCCCTGCGCAGCTGTCCGGTGGCCAACAGCAGCGCGTCGCCATCGCGCGCTCGCTCGCGATGGACCCCAAGGTCATGCTCTTCGACGAGCCGACCTCGGCCCTCGACCCCGAGATGATCAACGAGGTCCTCGACGTCATGGTCGGCCTCGCCAAGGACGGCATGACGATGATCGTCGTCACCCACGAGATGGGCTTCGCACGCAAGGCGGCCAACCGCGTCGTCTTCATGGCCGACGGTCAGATCGTCGAGCAGAGCACTCCCGAGGACTTCTTCACCAACCCCAAGAGCGACCGCGCCAAGGACTTCCTCGCCAAGATCCTCACCCACTGAGGACCGACCTCAGCACTTCACGACGTCACATCCAGGCACGCAGGGTGCCGACAACACAGGAGGAACACAGATGAACGCACGACGGATCGGCGCCATTGCGGCAGCCGCTGCCCTCGCTCTCGGCCTCACGGCCTGTGGGGACAGCGCTGACGACGGCGACACCGGAAGCACCAGCAGCGCCGGCAAAATCAAGATCGGCATCAAGTTCGACCAGCCCGGTCTCGGCCTCAAGTCGGGCTCGAGCTACAGCGGCCTTGATGTCGACGTGGCGAAGTACGTCGCCAAGGAACTCGGTCACGCTGAAGGTGACATCGAGTTCGTGCAGGCACCTTCGGCCCAGCGCGAGACCCTCATCTCCACCGGTCAGGTGCAGATGATCTTCGCGACCTACTCGATCACTGACAAGCGCAAGGCCACGGTCTCGTTTGCTGGTCCCTACTTCATCGCCGGGCAGGACCTCCTCGTCCGTGCCGACGACACGTCCATCACCGGGCCCGAGACCTTGACGGGTAAGAAGCTGTGCTCCGTCACGGGCTCCACCTCGGCGCAGAACGTCAAGGACAAGTTCCCCGGCGTGCAGCTCCAGCAGTTCGGCACCTACTCCGAGTGCGTGGCGGCTCTGGCCTCCAAGGGCATCGACGCTCTCACGACCGACAACACAATCCTCGCCGGCTACGCGGCCCAGGACCAGTACAAGGGCAAGCTCAAGGTCGTCGGCAAGACCTTCTCCGAGGAGCGCTACGGCGTCGGCATCAAGAAGGGCGACACCGCACTCTGCGGGAAGATCAACACCGCCCTGACCAAGATGATCGACTCGGGTGACTGGCAGAAGGCTGTTGACGCCAACCTGGGTCCGGCCGGTTTCAAGGTCGACACGGCGGTCAACCCGCCGAAGCCGGACGCCTGCTCCTGATCTTTCTCAGCGCATTTCCGGTATGCCGTCCGCTCACCTCAGTGGGCGGCATACCGGAGCCTGTGACCCACTTCGACCCGGCAACGGAAGGCTGCACGCATGGGTGACATTCTCGCCACCTACGGTGACGACATCCTCAAGGCATTCGGGGGGACCATCCTCCTGGCGATCCTGTCCACCATCGGCTCAATGGTTCTGGGGACCATCGTCGCGGTGCTGCGCCTGTCGCCGGTTCGGATCCTCCAGATGCTCGGCACCTGGTACGTCAACATCTTCCGCAACACCCCGCTGACGTTGCTCATGGTCTTCAGCATCCTGGGGCTGACCTACATTCTCGGGATCAACCTTGACCCGACCGACATCCAGGGCAACGCCTTCAGGTGGGCAGTGGTTGTGCTGTCGATCTACCACGGTGCGTTCATCTGTGAGGCCCTGCGCTCGGGCGTCAACACCGTCCCTCTCGGGCAGGCTGAAGCCGCGCGGGCCATCGGCCTGACCTTCGGGCAGAGCATGCGCGAGGTGCTCCTCCCGCAGGCCTTCCGTGGCGCGATCGCACCCATCGGGTCAACGATCATCGCGCTCACCAAGAACACCACCGTGGCAGCCGTCATCGGAGTGGGCGAAGCCACCAACGCCATGAACGTCATCATCGAGAACGAGGGCAGCGGGATCACCATCTTCCTGATCTTCGCCCTGGGCTTCGTCATCCTCACCCTCCCGCTTGGGACAGCCTTCACAGCTCTCTCCCGTCGACTGGCGGTGAAGCGATGAGTGCGCAGAACGTTCTCTTCGACGCTCCCGGCCCGCAGGCCCGACGACGCCACGCGGTCCTCGCCGGGGTTGGCGTCCTTCTGATGCTCGTGGCCGCGTGGGTCGTCCTTCGCAAGATGGCAGACGCCAACCAGCTGCAGGGCGCGATGTGGAAGCCGTTCGTCACCGATCGGGCCGTCTGGCGCGACTACCTGGTGCCCGGGCTGTGGGGCACGCTCAAAGCCGCGGCCATCTCCATCGTCTTGGCCGGCACCTTCGGCCTGATCTTCGGCATCGGCCGGCTCTCCACCATCGCGCCCATCCGTTGGCTGTGCGGCGCGGTCGTTGAGTTCTTTCGCTCCGTGCCCGTCCTCATCATGATGATCTTCGCCTTCGGCCTCTACGCGCAGAACTCGGTCTTCGCCAGCGACATCAACCCGTTGGCCGCCGTCATCACGGCACTCACCCTCTACAACGGTGCCGTCATCGCTGAACTCGTGCGCTCTGGTGTGTATTCGTTGCCCAAGGGGCAGGGCGAAGCGGGCCTTGCTGTGGGTCTCACCACGGGACAGGTGCTCCGCTCCATCCAGCTGCCGCAGGCACTGACGGCCATGCTCCCCGCCCTCATCGGTCAGTTCGTGACGGTCCTCAAGGACTCCGCGCTCGGCTATCAGATCACCTACTCCGAGTTGCTCAGCGGCGGCAAGATCCTCGGCTCCAACTTCGCCAACACAGTGCCTGCCTACATCGTCGTAGCGATCGTCTTCATCCTGATCAACTACTCGTTGTCCAGGTTGGCCATCTACGTCGAGCACCGGCTGTCCCGTCGTGGTCGACCCACCCTGAAGGCGCAGGGAATCCCCGGCGTCCCGGCCGTAGAAACCGCGAACACTGGCGGTCATTGAGGCGACCGCACCACCACGAAGGGCCCGGATCACAATGATCCGGGCCCTTCGTCGTACTGCTCCCCCGGTTGGACTCGAACCAACAACCTGCCGATTAACAGTCGGCTGCTCTGCCAATTGAGCTACAGGGGAATGGAAAAATCAGTGCCAACATTCCTTGCACAGCGTGCCGCGGGCGGCGCGCTGCGCAACGATAGCAAAGGGTGGGGCCTGTCACGAAAACGGCCCGACCGACCTCACTCGCGAGGCGCCGTTCAGTCGAGGCCGACCTGCTCCCGCAGCCGGTCGAGGGCCGCTCGAGTCTCCTCACGAACACCCGGATCCGTGGAGCGCACTCCACGTCCGAGGATCGTCTGACCCATCAGCGCACCGTTGGCGAGGTCCTTGCGGACGACGACGCGGGCCCGCCGCTTGTCCCCGAGGTCGACCTCGTCGGAGAGGACGACCGTGGCCTGGACCCGCTCACGAAGCACCTGCGGGAAGGTCCCGGGGTCGGCGCCGAGCTCCCAGACCGATGCAGGCGCCTTGTCGACCCAGTTGACCGTCAGGCGAGCCGTCGCGTCGTCCCATGTGCCGGTGTCGACCATGTGCCACTGACGGTCGAGGACCACGGAACTGTCACGGACGGCATACACGTGCGTTCTGGTCGCGACGATGTATGCCGTGGAGCGCGCGTCGCGCACGACTGAGAGGACGTCTGTGGCTCGCTCCCCCAAGGCCGTGGTGACCTCGGAGGGCACCTCGGGTCCGCGCCGGCCCAGTCGCCCGAACTTCATGAGGTGAGCCGATCGCGCAGTCGGGCGCGGTTCATCTCGAGCTCGATGAGTCGGCGGGAACGGGCACGCAGGGCCTCCTGGTCGGGTTCGGGTGTGTTCTGCAGGCGGCGGATCGCGGCGGTCTCGTCGGCGATCTGACGGCTGAGGCCGGAGTCGTGGACGCCGATGACCAGCGACTCGAGGTAGCGCTGCGGCGGGAGGCCACTCGTCGGGTCGACCTTCGTCGGCAGGGGTGCCACCGACAGCTCGGCCAACAAGCCACGCACAGCAAGGGAGGCGGCCTCGCTCACGGCAGCAACCCACCCCGCTGTCGACAGGTCGGCCGCGCGACCGGCGACGGTGCGAACCCCGTCAAAGATCGCCGAGTGCGCCGGAGCGGTGAAGGCCACCGGCGGGATCGCGTCGATCGTCTCGGTCGTGAAGCGCGTGGGGTACTGCAGGAGCGCTTGGAGGAGCTGGCGCTCGTTGTTGACCACGGGGTCGCGCAGGTTGGGCGGGGGCAGCGCGGACGCACCCTCCTGGGCGTTGGGTTCGGGAACGTCGTCGGTCGAGGCCGGCGTGCGGTCCGCTGCTCGACCGGACGGGCCCGAAGCGGCGTCCGCGCCTTCACGGGCCTTGATGCGCCCGGCGCGCTGGACCTCGTTGAGAACCTGCTCGACCTCGACGCCGAGCATGCCGGCGACGCTGCGCATGTATTCGGGACGCAAGGACGAGTCGCGGATGGAGTTGATGATCGGCGCGACGGCCTGCATGGCCTGGACGCGGCCCTCGGGGGTCTCGAGGTCGAAGCGCTTCATGGTCGTGCGCACCGCGAACTCGAACATCGGCACGGCGTCGTCGACGAGCGCCTTGACCGCCTCGCCACCCTTGGCGAGGCGGAGGTCGCACGGGTCCATGCCATCGGGTGCCACGGCGACGAAGGACTGAGACGCCCACCGCTGGTCCTCACCGAACGCCTTCATCGCGGCCTTCTGCCCGGCCGCGTCACCGTCGAACGTGAAGATCACCTTGGCGGGGGCACCGTCGGCCTCGTCGCGCATGATGCGGCGCAGGATCTTGATGTGGTCGATGCCGAAGGCCGTGCCACACGTCGCGACGGCGCCCGCGACGCCGGAGAGCTGCGCGGCCATGACGTCGGTGTAGCCCTCGACGATGACGGCCTGCCGGTCGCCGGCGATGGCCTTCTTCGCGGCGTCGAGGCCGTAGAGCACCATCGACTTCTTGTAGATCGGCGTCTCGGAGGTGTTGAGGTACTTCGCCGCAATCCGGTCGTCGTCGAGCAGCCGTCGCGCACCGAACCCCACCGTGTCGCCGGTGACGTCGCGGATCGGCCACATGAGCCTCCCGCGGAAGCGGTCGTAGAGTCCGCGACTCCCCCGCCCGGACAGGCCCGCGGTGACCATCTCGTCCTCGCTGAACCCCTTCTCACGCAGGTGCCGGGTCAGGTCCTCACCGCCGCGGGGAGCGAAGCCCATGCCGAACTGCTCCGCGATCGCGCGGTTGAATCCACGGTCGCGGATGAAGTCACGTGCGGGCCGGGCATCGGGCCGGTCGACGAGAGCGGCAGAGTAGAACTCCTCCGCCACACGGTGGGCCTCGATGAGCCGCGAGCGCTTGCCGATCCCGCCCTCGCGCGGACCGCCACCCTCCTCGTAGCGCAGCTCCATGCCGATCTTGGCCGCGAGCCGCTCGATCGTCTCGGAGAACGTCAGGTGCTCGACCTTCTGGACGAACGAGATGACGTCGCCGCCCTCCCCGCAGCCGAAGCAGTGATAGGCCCCCACGGCCGGACGCACGGTGAACGACGGCGTCTTCTCGTCGTGGAACGGGCACAGCCCCTTGAGCGAGCCGACCCCACCTGGGCGCAGGGTCACGTGGTCACGCACGACGTCTTCGATCGAGGAGCGCTCCTTGACGGACTGGATGTCGTCAGCGTTGATCCGACCCGCCACGCGCGCTCCTCCCGTTTTCGTGTGCTCCTGTGTGGGCCTTCAGTATGCCGCGCTGCCCTTTCGTGCGAGCCGTCGTGTCCCCAGCCCCGGAACCCACGGCGCCGACGTCGGCGTAGGTTGCGCCCATGACTCGCGCCATCGTGGTCGGAAGCGGACCGAACGGACTCGCCGCTGCGCTCACCCTTGCCGTGGCCGGGGTCGACGTCACGGTCCTGGAAGCTGCGGCAACCCCCGGCGGCGGCACTCGGTCGGTCGAGGCCACCGTCCCCGGGGTGCTCCACGACGAGTGCTCGGGCTTCCACCCACTGGCCGTGGACAACGCCTTCTCACGCAGCGTGGACCTCAAGGCAGCGGGCCTGCGCTGGGCGTGGTCCGAGGTCCAGTACGCCCATCCCCTCGAGGGCGGCCGCGGCAGCAGTGTGGTGCGCTCGCTCGAAGCGACCGCTGAGGGGCTCGGGCACGACGCCGGACGATACCGGCGCGTCTTCGGTCCGCTGGATCGACGCTTCGACAAGATCGTCACCGAGTTCCTCCAGCCGATGCTGCACCTGCCCCGCCACCCTTTCGCCCTCGCGGGCTTCGGATCGTTGTCTGCCATGCCCGCGACTCTGCTGGCGCGCAACTTCCGTACCGAGGAGGCGCAGGCGCTCTGGGCGGGGGTTGCCGCGCATGCCTTCCGGCCTCTGGGTTCATCCTTCAGCTCGGCCATCGGTGTGGCACTGGGGACCGCCGCCCACCGCTACGGCTGGCCGGTGGCCGTTGGGGGATCCCGGGCGATCACCGACGCGATGATCACTCTGCTCGCCCAGAACGGCGGCAGGGTCATCACGGGAGAGAGGGTCACCTCGTTGGACGCCGTGAGGAAGGAGCACGAGGCCGAGCTCGTCCTTCTCGACACCTCACCCCGTGCCGCCGTCGGCATCATCGGCGACCGACTCCCCCAGCGGGTCCGACGGGCGTACGAGCGCTACCGCCACGGCACCGGAGCGTTTCAGGTCGCGTTCGCGGTGCAGGGAGGCATTCCCTGGACGTATGAGCCCACGCGTCGCGCGGGCACCGTGCATCTCGGAGGGACTCTCGCCGAGATCGGGGCTGCGGAGCGTGAGACCTGGCGCGGACGGATGCCCGAGCGACCATTCGTGCTTCTGGGCCAGCAGTCCTTGGCCGATCCCGGCCGAGCCCAGGGCGACGTGCACCCCATCGACGCCTACGCACACGTCCCTGCCGGTTTCCAGGGTGACGCCACACAGGCGATCATCAGCCAGATCGAGCGGTATGCGCCCGGTTTCCGGGATCGGATTGTCGGCACGGCTGTGCGATCGTCCACCCAGATCAGCAAACAGAACGCCAACTACGTCGGTGGGGACATCTGCACTGGCGCGAACACCCCGCGTCAGCTCGTGTTCCGTCCGCGGGCGGCGCTCAACCCCTACGCCACCGGCGTTCCCGGTGTCTATCTGTGCTCGGCCGCCACCCCGCCCGGAGCAGGCGCGCACGGCATGTGCGGCTACCTGGCCGCACGCTCCGCACTGGAAGGCCTCTGAGGTCTGGCCGTGCGACGAACGCGCTCAGGCCCACTGACGGTGCAGGTGCATGGCGCGCACGTCGGTGAGCGAGGCGACCTGGTCGACGACCACGCGCAACGCCTCAGCGTCGTTGCGGGCTGCGTCATGGTCCGCACGCAGCTCAGGGTCCAGCCGGGTCGGGTCCTGCCGATAGGCCGCCACGAGGTCACCGATGATGTCGCGCTCCCCTGCCATGAGCTCGACCCGCTCAACGGCGTTCATGACGAAGTGAGCGGCTGTCGCCTTGAGCACGGCACACTCGGCTCGCATCTCATCAGGGACGACGAGGTCGGCCTCGTGCCGCACGAGGTCGCCCCAGCCATGCCGTTCCCGAGTCGCGATCTCGACGCCATGGACGAAGCGGCCGATGAGCCGTGAGGTCATGTCCTTGAGCCGCGCGAGATCCGCTCGGGTGTTGGCGTATGCCGTGGGCACGGTGTCCGTGGCAATGATGCGTTCCAGCGCCTCACCGAGGGTGTCTCGGGAGAGGTCGGCGGCATAGGCCGCCGACGCGACATCGAGAACCGCGTCGATGTCGGCACCGTCACGCAGCCGCCGGGGGTCGAGCCGACCGGAGGCAATCGCGTCCTCCACGTCGTGGACGGAGTAGGCGACGTCGTCGGACCAGTCCATGACCTCGGCCTCGAACGCCCGCTGCCCCGTCGGGGCACCCGATCGGAACCACTCGAAAACTGGCAGGTCATCGGCATACACACCGAATTTGGCTGTGGGAGAGGGCGATTCACCACGCGACCACGGATACTTGGTGGTCGCGTCAAGGGAGGCGCGGGTGAGGTTGAGTCCGGCTGGGCGTCCGTCTGCGTGGAAGCGCTTCGGCTCGAGCCGGGTGAGGATGCGCAGGGTCTGGGCGTTGCCCTCGAACCCACCGATGTCGGCGGCGATGGCGTTGAGGGCGGTCTCGCCGTTGTGACCGAACGGCGGGTGCCCGAGGTCGTGCGCGAGGCACGCGGTGTCGACGACGTCGGCGTCACACCCGAGGGCGGCGCCGAACTCTCGACCGATCTGGGCGACTTCGAGGCTGTGCGTGAGGCGGTTGCGGATGAAGTCGTCACTGCCCGGCTGGAGCACCTGGGTCTTGGCCGACAGGCGCCGCAGGGAGGCCGAGTGGACGAGGCGGGCACGGTCGCGGGCGAAGTCGTCGCGGTCGGCGCGTTTGTGGGCCGGGTCCTCGGAGACCCAGCGTTCGCGGTCGCCGGCGGTGTAGGTCACGCGACTGACCCTAAACGGTGGAACCCGTCACGGCGTCGCGTCGGCCGCAGCCGCACCAGCACGCTCGACCCACTTGGGCATCTTGCCGTAGCGCTGGCTCGGGATGAGGCGGCCGTGGGCGCAGTCGTCGATGAGTTGGAGGAGCCGCTTCTCGCGGGTCTCCTCACGCTTGGCCGACTCCACCCAGTTCTCCGCGACCTTGCGATAGGAGGCCGTGGCGATCTCCCAGAAGGCCGCCGCCGCCGGGTTGCCGAGCAGCTGGGCGCGCTGGGCCTGGGAGAGCTCGCGGCCGGCTTCGTAGGCGTAGATGCCGCTGCGCTCGGGCGTGCGCTTCTCATAGGCCGCGACGCCGGCCGGCAGCATCTTGCCCTCGGCCGTGAGCCGCTCGACGTGGGCGATGTTGATCGCGCTCCAGATGCTCGTCGACTTGCGGGGTGTCCAGCGCTGTCGCGTCGAGTCCTCGTCGATGCGTTGGGCGACGCTGTCGATCCATCCGAAGCAGAGAGCCTCGGGCACCGCGTCCTCCCACGTGAGGCCCCGGTCCGGTCCGACGTGCTTCTTGCGCAGGCCCATCCAGAGCTCGGTCGCGCTCTCGTGGTTGGCCTCGAGCCACGCACGGAACTCCGCGGCGTCACGGAAGAAGGTGGCCGGACGCTCAACCGAGCCACCCGGCATACCGATCTGGGTCATGCAGGCAGTCTGTCAGCCACCTGAGACAGAGAGCTCTGCCTGCGCGATCTGATCGCGCTGGGCGTCGTTGAGCTCGCGAGACTTCAGCCAGTTCTCGGGGAGGGCGACGATGCGAGGCGAACCGGCACGCCCCCGCTGACCCTCGGCGGGATCGCCGGGCCACGGTGCATCGAGATCCATCGTGCCGATGAGGTCGTCGAGTGCTTGGAGGCCGTCGACGAGGGCGAGCTGGTTGCGCACGGTCGAGCCGGCCGGGAAGCCCTTGAGGTACCAGGCGATGTGCTTGCGTATGTCGCGGCAGGCCCGCAGCTCGTCGCCGTCATAGAAGTCGATCAAATAACGCGTATGCCGTGACAAGGTTTGCGTCACCTCGCGCAAACCGGGCTGAACCCGGGTCGGCGTGCCGGCGAAGGCTGCTGCGAGGTCGGTGAACAGCCACGGTCGCCCGAGGCAGCCTCGACCGACGACGACGCCGTCGCAACCGGTCTGGCGCACCATCTCCAACGCGTCCTCGGCGGACCAGATGTCACCGTTGCCAAGGACGGGGATGGTCGTGACGGCTTCCTTGAGGCGGGCGATCGCGGACCAGTCGGCCTGGCCCGAATACGCCTGTGCCGCAGTCCTTCCGTGCAGGGCGACAGCGGCGACGCCCTCACCCTCGGCGATGCGTCCGGCGTCGAGGTAGGTGATGTGATCGGCGTCGATGCCGATGCGCATCTTCACTGTCACGGGCACGTTGTAGGGGTTGGCCTCGCGCACGACGGCGCTGACGATCCCGCGGAACAGCTCGGTCTTCCAGGGCAGCGCCGCTCCCCCGCCCTTGCGGGTCACCTTGGGAACGGGGCAGCCGAAGTTGAGGTCGATGTGATCTGCGCGATCTTCGGTCACGAGCATGCGCGCGGCAAGACCGGCAGTCACGGGGTCAACCGAGTAGAGCTGCACCGAACGAGGGTGCTCCTCGGGGCCGTGGCTGATGAGGCGCATCGTCTCGGGGGTGCGCTCGACCAGCGCGCGCGACGTGACCATCTCGTTGACATAGAGGCTCGTCGCTCCGCTCGCGCCACCCGCTTCCGAGCCGGCAGAACCGTATTCACGGCACAGGCGGCGGAAGGCACGGTTCGTGATCCCGGCCATCGGGGCAAGGACGACGGGCGACTCGATGGTGTGGCGCCCGATCTGCAGCGGGGGCAGGACGGGCTTGGCGGTGGCTGGTGGGCCGATGGTTTCAGCACTCATGACACCGCAATCTTCTCACTGGTTGACTGTCCTTCATGTCAACGCTCATCACACCGGTCGAGCTCGCGCCCGCCATCGAGGCCGGAACCGTGCGAGTCCTCGACGTCCAATACACGTTGGCCGGCGACGGACCAGCCCTGTATGCCGCAGCGCACCTCGTCGACGCACCTCACCTCGACCTCGACGCCGTGCTTGCGGGGCCGCCCGGTGAGGGCGGCCGGCACCCGCTGCCTGACGCTGACGTGTTGGAGGCCGGTCTGCGAGCTGTTGGTGTGAGCAACGGTGACAGCGTCGTCCTCTACGACCAGTCGACGTCGCTCGCCGCCGCCCGTGCCTGGTGGGTGCTGCGCTGGGCCGGGCTGTCCGACGTTCAGGTGCTCGATGGTGGCCTCGCGGCGTGGCAGGCGGCCGGACTTGCCGTGACGACGGCCATCCCCACTCCACGCGCGGGAGACGTGAGCGTCAGCGTCTGTTCGGTGCCGGTCCTCGATGCGGCGGGCGCAGCGAGAGTGGCACAGGACGGCATACTCCTCGATTCCCGTGCGGGAGAACGCTTCCGGGGTGAGACCGAGCCGATCGACCCGGTTGCCGGCCACATCCCCGGTGCCCGCAACGCTCCGATGGCCGAGCAGCTCGAGGCCGACGGCCGCTTCCGGTCGGTCGAGGAGCTGCGCGACTACTTCACCGGGCTGGGCGTCAACGACGACAGCGAGATCGGCACGTCGTGCGGATCCGGCGTGACCGCCGCCCACACGGCGCTGGCGCTGCACCTTGCCGGGTTCGAGGCCGCGCCCTACATCGGCTCGTGGAGCCACTGGATCACCGACCCCGAGCGTCCCATCGAGATCGGGCCGGGGGCGTGAGGGCGCGTCAGCCGAGGAACTCGACGAGGTCGGCGCAGAAGTCGCGGCCGTCGGTCTGTTGCAGACCCGTGAGCCCGTCAAGGCTGACGAACTGCCCCTCACCGTCGTCGGATGGGTCAGTCGGCGTGCCGCCATTGTCGAACGTGAGGGTGAAGCGAACCATCCCTGTGTCGATGAACGCGAGCGTGCCGTTGTCGTAATACCGGTGGGGCCCGGTCTGCTTCACCTGCAAGCTGAGCGTGCCGTCGCCGTTGTCGACCACCTTCAGGTCACGGTCCGTGCCGGAGTACTCGTCGCGGTAGTTGCGCTCGTTGGCCGGGTTGGTCCAGGTGGTGGTGCCCTTGAACGTGGCTGCTCCGTAGAAGAGCCCTGCCGGTCCCCGGTTGTGACCTACGAAGCTGCCGAATTCTTGGACATGCGCGACGACGACGAACGGCAGGTTGCAGAAGTCCTGCGAGCCTGCACGGTGCACGACCGTGAAATCGTCGTCCCAGTGTTCGGTGAACGGCTGCGCAGCGGATGCAGTCGTGGCGAGTCCCATGACGAGCACCACGGCCATCCCTGCGATGGGCGCGACGCGCCCTCTACGGCTGAGCTTCCTCGTCATGACTCCTCCTGGACCGCTTGTCCCGGAGCGTCCGGAATGCGCGGTCTCTGGACGCTACTGCGGCCCGTTGCCGGCGGGAATGGCCCGAACTGAGGGCGTCCCTGCACCATCGGGCCATCCGCCCGGATCGCGGCGTGGCCAGCGTGGGCCGCACGCTGGCCTCACCGAGCCCGAGCGTCCCATCGAGAGCGGCTCAGGGAGCCAGCGCGACGGTGAGTCCGGGCTTGCCCATCGGTGAACCCTCGTCGCTGTCCGGAAGCGTCGACACGCGGGTCACGGCACCCGTGCCCACGTTCCATGCGAGCAGGTCGCGGCCGTTCCAGCGGATGAGGACCTGGTCGTTGTAGGCCCAGCCCAGCACTTCACAGCACCCCAAGGACACACCCTCGGTGCCAGGCGCCAAGAGGAGCCTGGCCGACGTGACCCCGTCGCGGTCGACGGCGAAGACGCCCTGGAACAACTTGTCGGGCTGCACCTCGTTGGCGAAGACCTCGGCTGACCGGTTGAGGAAACCGCCGGTCGCCAGGCGTCTCTCGGCATTGGTGAAGGTCGTCCCCCAGACCTGACTGAGCACGCGCGGACCACCGATGGTCCTGCTGCCGTTGCCGCCGGCGTCATATTCCAGGACGCGCATGGTGCCATCGTCATCGACCACGACCTTGTGACTGCCGGGGTTCGCACCCACCTCGCCCAACCGATCTGCCGCTCCGGTGGCTGGCGTGATGCGCCACTGACGGGTCCCGGACGACGCGATGACCGACTGTCCATCGGACGTCCACCCGCCTGCCTCGAGGTAGGGGTCGTCCACCGCGAACGTCGTCACCTTGCCCGAGAACGCGTCGAGGACCAGGACCTTGCCGGGCTGAAGGAACATCACGTGCCGGCGGTCGTTGGCGATGGCCGTGACCTCGAGGGGCTCAGAGCTGTTCCCACCCTCATCCACGTTCGGGAAGAGCGTGACGGTGTCGACGAGCATGAAGGGTTTGCTCAGGGTCGGCCTCACGAGTACGGGGCGCATTCCGTCGGGCGTGTTCCTCAGGAGCACCGCACGCACCGGAGCACTGTTGTTGCCGACCTCACTGAGGGTGGGCATGACCGTCTCCGTGCCAAAGGTCAACACTTCGGGGAGGGCGAGCTGGCTCCTCGTGAGGTCATCGATCTTGGGCAATGCGTTGACCTGGCTGAGATCTGGCCCCACCTGAGTCGTCACGGAGAACAGGCTGAAGGTGTTGGGCTCACCGTCGACCGTTGGCGCAAGTGACGTGGGGCGAATCGATGGCGACGGTGCGGGATCTACTCGGCCGGTCGTGGAACCCCGCGGGACGATGACGATCGCCGCGGCGACGAGGGCCACCGCGGCGGCAGTGGCCATCCCGAAGCGGCGCCGCCTCAGCTTCTTCGCCTGGGCGCCCGACTGAGCGGCATCGACGTAGTCCCTTTCGGCCACGGGTTCGGCCGCGTCGAGGAGCGACCCGTCGAGGCCGTCCCCCGCGTGGGCCTGGCTCCGCACGGCGCCGACCGAGATGCCGAGGATCTCAGCCGCCTCGTGTTCGGAGCGGTGCTCGAAGTGGAGCAGGACAGTGACGGCCCGCTGCTTCTGGCTGAGGCGGTCCAGAGCCGGCACATCGTGAGCTCCCGTGTGCCGCAGCCTCATCGCGTCGCGATAGAGGACCGATCGGACGTAGGTGTCCGGGGAGTCGTCCCGGATCTTGCTCCAGCGCGTCGCCAGCACCACGAAGGCATCGCGCGTGAGGTCGTCGGCCACCCGAGGATCGCCGCAGAGGAGGTGCGCCGCGCGCAGCACCTGGTGCTGGCGAGCACGCACGAACTCGGCGAAGTCGTCATCGACCTCGTTTCGCGACGGAGCCACTCCCCCAGTCTCCCAGTACCCAGCAACCCAAGGACCGACTTCGTGCCCCACACGGACACGACTGGGCGGCCTTCGGCCGGCTGGGCGTGTCCGTGCTGGGCACGAAGTCGCACGAAACGGGGTTCCGGCGGGTCGTCAGTCGGTGACGCGGCGGAGTAGCTCGGTGAAGTCGGTGACCTCGTCGAAGCGGTCGGTGAAGCCCGCCTCGCGCTGCTCGTCATTGGCGGGCAGGAAGCCCGAGTGCGCCGACGCCGCACCGGCCGTCACGCCGAGCAGCGCTGCGACAAGTTCGGCGGCGGCGCGGTCGATGCGACGGTCGAGGCCCGGAGTTCCGAAGTCCTCGGTCGCCGCCATGACGCCCGTCGGGACGACCGACGCATGGAGATAGCTGAAGAGCGGACGCATGGCGTGGTCGAGCATGAGCGAGTGCCGTGCCGAGCCGCCCGTGGCGCCCACGAGGACGGGCTTGCCGTCGAGGGCGTTGACGTCGAGGTTGTCGAAGAAGCTCTTGAACAGCCCGCTGTAGGACCCCGAGAACACCGGGGTCACGGCAATGAGTGCGTCAGCACCGATGACCTTCTCGATCGCATCTGTCAGCTCCCCACTCGGGAAGCGGGTGATCATCTGGTCGGCGATGAGGCGCGCCAGGGGCCGCAGCTCGACGACCTCGACGCTCACGTCCTCGCCATGGGCGGTGACGTGGCGTCGGACGGCCTCGGTCAGCGAGTCGGTGAGCAGACGTGTCGAGCTGGGCTCGGACAGTCCGGCGCTCACCCCGACGATGCGACGGGTCATGTCAGACCTCCACTGGGGTTCCGTCGAGGGCCTTGAGGCGCTCGGCGTGGCGGGGTGCCGTGGTCGGCACGTGGGCGGGACGACGTGCGTCCGCGATCTTGCGGAGCTCGGGCACGACCTCGCCACCGAGGATGTCGAGCTGCTCCAGAACGGTCTTGAGAGGCAGTCCCGCGTGGTCGATGAGGAACAGCTGGCGCTGGTAGTCACCCACGTGGTCGGCCATCGTGGCGTAGCGCTCGATGACCTGCTGCGGCGAGCCGACGGTCAGCGGGGTCTCGCGCGAGAACTCCTCGAGCGAGGGTCCGTGGCCATAGACCGGGGCGTTGTCGAAGTACGGACGGAACTCGCGGACCGCATCCTGGCTGTTGGCGCGCATGAAGACCTGCCCGCCGAGTCCGACGATGGCCTGGTCGTGCTTGCCGTGGCCGTGGTGCTGGTAGCGCCGGCGATAGAGGTTGACCATCTGCTTGGTGTGCGACAGCGGCCAGAAGATGTTGTTGTGGAAGAAGCCGTCACCGTAGAAGGCGGCCTGCTCGGCGATCTCCGGGCTGCGGATCGAGCCGTGCCAGACGAACGGGGGTATGCCGTCCAGCGGGCGAGGCGTGGACGTGAACCCCTGCAGCGGCGTGCGGAACTTGCCCTGCCAGGTGACGTTCTCCTCGGTCCAGAGCTGGCGCAGGAGCGCGTAGTTCTCGATCGCGAGATCGAGCCCATCACGGATGTCCTTGCCGAACCACGGGTAGACCGGGCCGGTGTTGCCGCGACCCATCATGAGGTCCATACGGCCGTCGGAGAGGTGCTGCAGGTAGGCGTAGTCCTCGGCGATCCGCACCGGGTCGTTGGTGGTGATGAGCGTCGTCGACGTCGAGAGCACGAGGCGCTCGGTCTGGGCGGCGATGTGCGCGAGGAGGACCGTGGGGTTGGCGGGCGCGGCGAACGGCGGGTTGTGGTGCTCGCCCGTGGCGAAGACGTCGAGTCCGACCTCTTCAGCCTTCCTGGCGATGGCGACGGTGGCCTTGATGCGCTCGTTCTCCGACAGCGTCTGGCCGGTGGTGGGGTCCGTCGTGACGTCCCCGACGGTGAAGATGCCGAACTCCATCTCAGTCACTCCTTGCTAGGTAGTTGAATGTTCATCTACCAGAACAGGTGATCCCGCCGGGACATTCCCACGGGTCACTTCAGGGCGGCGCGAGCGGCGTCGAGGCGCCTCTGGACGGCTACGAGCGCCTTGCGCGCAGCGCGGGCTGCGTTCTCCGCGGCATCCAGATCTGCCTGGGCGGCCTTCATCTCCGCCTCGGCTTCGGCAACCTCCGCCTCGGCCTGACGCCGCACCTTGGCCGCCGCCTTGGCTGCCTTCGCTTCGGCCACTGCTT
The DNA here is from genome assembly GCF_000152705.1 of Janibacter sp. HTCC2649. Lineage (GTDB taxonomy): Bacteria > Actinomycetota > Actinomycetes > Actinomycetales > Dermatophilaceae > Knoellia. Next base: position 980,190 of record NZ_CH672413.1, read on the forward strand.
GGGCGATCTCCTCATCGGTCAGCTCGTCGTCGTCCTCCGGCTCCCCCACTGGCGCCTGGGACGCAGCCTCCGGCTCCACGTCGCGCTTGCCGCCCTTGAGGACCGACATGATCGAGCCCGAGCTCGTGACCCCCACCGCGCCGGACAGGTCGACCTCACCGAAACCGCTGTAGCTCAACGCCCGCGTCAGCTGTCCCGACGCCAAGGCCTGCGCGGCTGTCTCGTCGGCGAGCGCCGCGATCGCCGTCGCGCGGACCTCGTCGAGACCACTGGCGCTGAGTGCGCCGCCTGCCGTCGTCGCCACCTGGGCGACGAGTGCGACGTATGCCGCCACGCTCGCGTCCCGCTCACCCCTCACCGAGGTGAGCACGCTGGCATCCAGACGAGCCTGGGCGGCGCGCATCCGGGCCCCGAGCCCGACGAGGTCGCCAATGACACGCGAGTCCTCGCGGGAGGCGAGATTCATCGCCCACGCACTGACGCTTGGCTTGCGCAGCGTGAGGATCTCCTTGGCCGCGGCCGCGTCGCCGGCGACCTTCGCGGACACAGCCAACGCCTTCCGCGAGGCGACGAACTCACCCAGCGGAACGGCATACACCTGCGCCGCGGCAGCGGCAACGACCTCGTCACTCACTGCGCGGCCCCGGCCATCAGCAGCCGATGAGGCGCTGGGCGAGATATCCCTCGACCTGGTCGAGGGCGACGCGCTCCTGCGCCATGGTGTCGCGCTCACGGATCGTCACGGCCTGGTCGTCGAGGGTGTCGAAGTCGACCGTGATGCAGAACGGCGTGCCGATCTCGTCCTGGCGGCGATAGCGCTTGCCGATGGCGCCGGCGTCGTCGAAGTCGACGTTCCAGTGCTTGCGCAGGGTTGCCGCGAGGTCGCGGGCCTTGGGCGAGAGGTCGGCATTGCGCGACAGCGGCAGGACCGCGGCCTTGACCGGCGCGAGGCGACGGTCGAGTTTGAGCACGACGCGCTTGTCGACACCACCCTTGGTGTTCGGTGCCTCGTCCTCGGCGTAGGCGTCGACGAGGAAGGTCATCAGGCTGCGAGAGAGACCGGCCGCCGGCTCGATGACGTAGGGCGTGTACTTCTCGCCCGTGGTCTGGTCGAAGAAGAGGAGGTCGGTGCCCGAGTGCTCGGTGTGCGTCTTGAGGTCGAAGTCGGTGCGGTTGGCGATGCCCTCGAGCTCGCCCCACTCACTGCCAGCGAAGTTGAAGCGGTACTCGATGTCAACGGTGCGGGTCGAGTAGTGCGACAGCTTGTCGGCGGGGTGCTCGAAGTGCCGCAGGTTGTCGGGGTTGATGCCGAGGTCGACGTACCAGCGGGTGCGCTCGTCGATCCAGTACTGGTGCCACTCGACGTCGTCGCCGGGCTTGACGAAGAACTCCATCTCCATCTGCTCGAACTCGCGCGTGCGGAAGATGAAGTTGCCGGGCGTGATCTCGTTGCGGAAGCTCTTGCCGGTCTGGGCGATGCCGAACGGCGGCTTCTTGCGCGACGTCTGCATGACGTTGAGGAAGTTGATGAAGATGCCCTGCGCCGTCTCGGGCCGCAGGTAGGCGAGACCCTTGTCGTCCTCGATGACACCGAGGTGCGTCTTGAGCATCATGTTGAACTCGCGCGCCTCGGTCCACTGGCCGCGGGTGCCGCAGTTCGGGCAGGCGATGTCGGCGAGCTGGATCGAGTCGGGGTCGACCTGCGCATCCGCAGCGGCCCGCTTGTTGGCCTTGTCGGCGATGGCTTCCTGCATGTGGTCGACGCGGAAGCGCTTGTGGCAGCTGAGGCACTCGGTCAGCGGGTCGGTGAAGGTGCCGACGTGACCGGAGGCAACCCAGGTCTCGCGCGGCAGGATGATCGAGGAGTCGAGACCGACGATGTCGTCACGGCCGATCACCATGGACTTCCACCACTGGCGGCGGATGTTCTCCTTGAGCTCGACACCGAGGGGGCCGTAGTCCCACGCCGAACGCGTACCGCCGTAGATCTCCCCACTCGGGAAGACAAAGCCCCGACGCTTGCAGAGGTTGACGACGGTATCGACGGTGGAGGTTTCCTTGGCCATGGGCGCAAGGTTACTGGCCGCTGAGCACGCTCCTCGCATCGGTTTCGCCGACCGCGATCGCCTCGCGATCCCGTGCGGTCGCCCCGGTCGACCATCGGCGTATGCCGGTTGCTCGCGTAGGCTCCTCGCTCGTGTCACCCCTACGCGAATCCTTCGAGCGCACGAGTGCGCCCATCCTCCAGACGTTGGCCGGCCTCCCCCGCGTCGTCCCGTTCCTCCTCGTCCTCGGACTGATGGTCGCGGGCATCGTCATCGAGGGCTGGGGCTGGATCCTCATCGCCATCGTGACGCTCTTCCTGCTCTGGCTGCTGCTCCTCGGCTGGCCCCGCCTCACGTCGCCCGAGCGCCTCATGCGCGTGGCCGTCGTCGCGATCGCCGCCGCGGTCACCATCACCCAGGGCGTCCCCAACTGACCGTCTTCGTGCCCCGCACGGACGGCGAGCGCCAGCGAGTTGTCCGTGCGGGGCACGAAGACGGAGTGGGGACAGGACGGCGAGCGCCAGCGAGTTGTCCGTGCGGGGCACGAAGACGGAGATGAGACCGGACGGCGAGCGCCAGCGAGTTGTCCGTGCGGGGCACGAAGACGGAGATGGGACCGGAGTTGACAATCATTCTCAACTGAGTTGAGAATGATTGTCATGAAGCGTTTCCTCCTCGCCCTGCCGATCGTCGGCGCCCTCGCTCTCAGCGGCTGCAGTGGCTCGAGTGACACAGCCGGGACTGCCGACGGCACCATCGCCGTCACCGCCGCCTTCTACCCCTTGGCGTATGCCGTCCAGCGCGTCGGAGGCGACCACGTCACCGTGACCAACCTGGCCAAGCCCGGAGCAGAGCCCCACGATGTCGAGCTCACCCCGCGCGACGTCGTCAACGTCGGGAAGTCGGCGCTCACGGTCTACGAGCACGGGTTCCAGCCCGCCGTCGACGACGCGCTCAAGCAGGTGGACACGGCCAAGACCCTCGACGTCGCATCTGCCGTCGACCTGACCATCGAGGCCACCGACGACGGGCACGAGCACACTGGTGACGATCCGGCCCACCGGGGCGTCGACCCGCACTTCTGGCTGGACCCGGTGCGCTACGAGAGCGCCGTCAAGGCGATCGCAGCGAAACTCAGCGAGGTCGACAAGGCCAACGCGGCGGCATACGCGGCAAATGCGGACACGTTCGTCGCCGAGCTGACCACGCTCGACCAGGAATTCGCGACGGGACTCAAGACCTGCACCAACCGCGACCTCGTCACCGGGCATGCGGCCTTCGCCTACCTGGCCGACCGTTACGACCTGCACCAGGAGGGCATCGCCGGCGTCTCCCCCGACGCCGAGCCGAACGCGGCCACAATGAAGGAGATCGTCGAGCACGTGCGCGAGCACAAGGTCACGACGGTGTATGCCGAGACGCTCGTCAGCAAGAACCTCACCGACACGATCGCGAGGGAGACCGGCGCCTCCGTGGCCGTCCTCGACCCCATCGAAGGTCTCACTGACGCATCGGCCGGCAAGAACTACCTTGAGGTCATGCGCTCCAACCTCGCGACGCTCAAGAAGGGTCAGGGCTGCCAGTGACCGCCGCCCCCCTCATCTCCCTGCGGTCGGCGTCCTTCGGGTATGCCGATCGCAAGGTCGTCGACAGCGTCACCCTTTCGCAGGGACCTGGTGAGGTGATCGCCCTGCTCGGCCCCAACGGCTCCGGCAAGACCACCCTCATCAAGGGCCTCCTCGGACTCTCCGACCACCTCGGCGGAGAGGTGTCGCTCTTCGGGACCCCCCTGGCACGCTTCCACGACAAGCCTCGCATCGGCTATGTCCCGCAGCGGCATTCGCTGTCTGCGTCGGTGCGCGCCACCGTCCGCGAGATCGTGGAGACCGGTCGGCTGCCCCTGCGTCCCTGGTGGCGACCGGCAAACGCCACAGACTCGGCGATCGTCGACGAGGCCCTCGACGCCGTGGGTCTGCGTGACCGCGAGCGCGAGGACGTTGCGTCGCTCAGTGGCGGCCAGCAGCGCCGGGTGCTCATCGCCCGCGCCCTCGCGGCCCAGCCCGACGTCCTCGTCATGGACGAGCCGACCGCCGGGGTCGACATCGCCAACCAGCGGATCCTCGCCGATGTGCTCGCCACGTTGGCAGCGCGCGGAACGTCGATGCTCATCGTCACCCACGAGCTCGCCCCCCTCAAGAGCGTCGTCACCCGGATCGTCTGCATGAACGGTGGGCACGTCGACTTCGACGGTGCGCCCGCGGCATACGCCGCAGGCCATCGTGGTCACGAGCTCGGCGACGGCCACCACCATGACTCGCCCGTCACCGACGAACGCGGCACGGGACTCGCGGCGATCGTCACCGACACCTTGCCCCCACGGAAGGCGCGGTCATGAGCGACCTCCTTTCCCTCGACTTCATGCGGCAGGCGCTCATCGCCGCCGTCCTCGTCGGACTGGCCGCACCGCTCGTCGGAGCGTTCCTCGTCCAGCGACGCATGTCCCTCATCGGCGACGGCATAGGCCACGTCGCCCTCGCCGGTGTGGCCGTCGGGATCCTCACGGGTTCGATGCCCGTGCTGACCGCGTTGGCTGCGGCGGTGGCCGCTGCCGTGGGTGTCGAGCTGATCCGCGCTGCCGGCCGCACGAGCGGCGACATCGCGCTGGCCGTCATGTTCTACGGCGGCATCGCGCTCGGCGTCGTCCTCATCTCGAAGTCGTCGGCGACCTCACCCGGCAACCTGACGGGCTATCTCTTCGGCGCGATCCTCACGACGAGCCGCGCCGACATCGTCGTGTTCGCCGTGCTCGCGGTCGTCGTGGTCGGGGTCACCTGGGTGCTTCGCCACCGGTTCTTTGCCGTGGCCAACGACGAGGAGTACGCCCGAGCTGTTGGCCTCCCGGTCATGGGCTACAACATCGCGCTGTCGGTGCTCACCGCCGTCACCGTCGTGGTGTCGATGCGGGTCGTCGGTCTGCTCCTCATCACGGCGCTGATGATCATCCCCAACGCCACGGCGCAGCTCGTGTCGCGCAGTTTCCGGAGCAGTCTCGCCTGGGCCTCGCTCATCGGTGTCGCCTCCAGCGTGAGCGGCGTGATCGCCTCGTTCTACGCCGAGACGCCCTCGGGCGGGACGATCGTGCTGCTGGCCATCGCGACCTTCCTCGTCGTGAGCGTCATCAGTGGACTCGTGACCCGCGCCAAGCGCGCCGCCCACGAGCGCGCGGAACGCCACGAGCACGAGCACGGTCCCGTCTGCGGTCACCCCGCCATCCCCCACCAGGACCACGTCGACTACCTCCATGACGGGCACCGGCACGCGCCGCACGCCGACCACTACGACGAGCACGACGGCCACGCCCACGACGGGCACACGCACGCACCCCACCAGGACACCGAGGAGGTCTCTCGATGACGACTGCTTCCACCGATCACGGCACCGCTGGCAGCTCGCGCCGACCCACCCGTCAGCGGGCGGCGCTGGCCGAGCTCATGGCGGCGACGCCGGAGTTCGTGTCAGCCCAGGACCTGCACTCCAAGCTGCAGTCCCGCGGCGACTCCGTCGGTCTGGCGACGGTCTATCGCAACCTGCAGGCCATGGCCGCCGACGGTGACGTCGACGTCCTGCGGACCGATGACGGTGAGTGCGTGTATCGGTCCTGCGCGACCGATGCGCACCACCACCACCTCGTATGCCGCGAGTGCGGGCGCACGGTCGAGGTCGAGGGGCCAGCCGTCGAGAAGTGGGCCGCCGAGGTCGCGCGCCAGAACGGCTTTGCCGACGTCACCCACACCATCGAGCTCTTCGGCACCTGCACCTCACACTGACGCAGCGTCCCTCGCGGGATCTGCGCGGTTCGCGCCGGCCGCGCACATCGTGACCATCCGCGCTCCCATGGGTGCGCGGCTGAGCAGCTTCTGCGCGGCGGGCGCCAGCCGCGCAGAAACTCAGGGCACCTCCGGCGAAGCCTTCCCCTGTTGCCCGTCGCCGGACGCCTCGGCGAGATCGATGGCGCCGCCGTAGCGGCGGTCGCGGTCGGCATAGATCTCGATGGCTCGCCACAGGTCGCGCCGGTCGAAGTCCGGCCACAGGGTGTCCAGGAAGACCATTTCGGCGTAGGCGCTCTGCCACAGCAGGAAATTGCTCGTGCGCTGCTCCCCCGACGACCGGACGAAGAGGTCGACGTCGGGCATGTCCGGCTCGGGGAGATAGCGGGCCAGGGTCCGCTCGTCGACGTTCCTGGCCTTGATCCGACCCCGGGCGACGTCCTCGGCCAGCGCCCGCGCGGCGTCACCGAGCTCGGCCCGCCCGCCGTAGTTCACGCAGAAGTACAGGGTGAGTCCGGTGTTGTGCCGGGTCAGCTCCTGGGCGATCTCCAGCTCCTTGATGACCGAGGACCACAGTCGCGGCCGCCGACCGACCCAGACCATGCGCACGCCCCACTCGTGGAGCTGGTCGCGCCGCCGCCGGATGACGTCGCGGTTGAAGCCCATGAGGAAGCGGACCTCGTCGGGCGAGCGCTTCCAGTTCTCGGTCGAGAAGGCGTAGGTCGACAGGTGCGTCACTCCGGCCTCGATCGCGCCCGCAACGACGTCGAGCAGGGCGCCCTCACCCGCCTCATGACCCTTGGTGCGAGGCAGTCCGCGCTGGTTGGCCCAGCGTCCGTTGCCGTCCATGACGATGGCGACGTGGCCCGGAACCTGTGCCTGGGCAAGGGGCGGCGGCTGCGCGCCACTGGGGTGAGCGAAGGGGCGGCTGGTCACCGCTCCACCATACGGAGCGAGCGCACCCCGTGTTCGAGGTGCCACTGCAGGAATGCGGTGGTCAACCCACTCCCCTCCCGTCGGTGGCGCAGGTCGGAGGCGTCGGCGATGAACCAGTCACCCGCGAGCAGTGCCGCAAGCAACCGGAGCGTCTCTGGCGCGGGTGCCGCCGACCCGGGCGGGCGGCAGGACGAGCAGACCGCACCACCGGAGACGATGTGGAACGCCCGGTGCGGCCCCTCGGCCCCACACTTCGCGCAGTCGTGGAAGCTCGGTGCCCAGCCAGCAATCGCGAGCGCCCTCAGGAGGTAGGCGTCGAGGACGAGGTTGGGGTCGTGCTCCTTGCCTGCGAGTGACCGCATCGCACCCGTCACCAGCAGGTACTGCTGCAGCGCCGGCTCGCGTTCCTCCGTCAGTCGGTCGCAGGTCTCGAGCACCGCACTCGCTGCCGTCCACACGTCGTAGTCGCGCGAGATGACATCACCCCACGACTCGAGGGTCTCTGCCTGGGTCACCGTGTCGAGGTTGCGCCCCTCGTAGCACTGGAGGTCGACGAGCATCCCCGGCTCGAGCCGCGCGCCGAAACGGGACTTGGTGCGCCGCACGCCCTTGCCCACCGTCCGGACCTTGCCCAGGCCGCGGGTGAGCACCGTGATGATGCGGTCTGCCTCACCCAGCTTGTGGGTGCGCAGCACGATCCCTTGGTCACGGTAGAGCGGCACGTGCCATTGTCTCCCGCCGCTCTGACAATCCGCGTATGCCGTGCCGCCCGTCGCGCCTACCGTCTTGCCCGTCAGCCCCACCAGAACGACGTGGCGATGACGCAGTAGAGCGCGATGAGGGTCGCGCCCTCGAGCCACGTCGACTCACCGTCGAAGGCAATCAGCGCCGTGAGGATCACCGCAAGCAGCAGCGAGATGATCAGCATCGGCGCGAAGACCAGTGTGAGAGCGCCAAATCCGAAGAGCACCGACACGAGGACGAGCACCGGTGCCAGGACGAGTGAGATCTGCAGCGGTGAGTTGAGCACGACCGAGAACGCGTACTCGGACTGACCCTTGGCTGCGAGCTGGACCCCGACGACGTTCTCGATGGCGTTGCCCGCGATCGCGACGATGACCAGACCCGCGAAGGCCTCCGAGACGTTGAGTGCCTCCATCGCCGGCTGCAACGCGACGACGAACCAGTCACTGACGAACGCCGAGGCGGCACCCGCCACGGCCAGAAGGCCCACCGCCAGTGCCACCGGCCAGCGCGGCTCCTCGTGGTGGCTGGAGGCGGCGTCGTCGGTCGTCGACTCCTTGCGCAACGAGAACGGCAGCGAGAGGGCGAAGAGGATGAGGAGCACCACCGAGACGATGACGGAGAAGGTCTTCTCGTGGTCCTCCACCGGAGCGTGCACCCAGTGGGCCACCGACGGGATCGCCATGGCCGTGACCGACAGGAGCATCAGGACGAGGATGGTGCGAGCTCGCTCGGACCCCAGCTTCTGCGTTCCGTTCTTGAGCCCGCCGACGAGGAACGCCAGCCCGAGCACGAGGAGGAGGTTGGCGAGGATCGAGCCGATGAGCGCTGCTCGCACGACCTCGTTGAGGCCGGCCTTGAGGGCGAAGATGCAGATGAACAGCTCAGGCAGGTTGCCGAGCGCCGACTGGAGCACCCCGGTGGCGCCGGGTCCGAACCGGTCGCCCAGCTGCTCCACCGAGCGTCCGACGAGCGAGGCGAGCAGGCAGACCGCGGCGGCCGAGACGACGAACGCCAGAACGGCGTTGAAGCCCCCGAAGTGAGCCACCCCAGCCGCTGCAATCGCGACGAGTGAGCCGACGAGGATCACCTTGTCGGAACGGACGAACGTCGGGGAGGCCACTGCGGTCGACATGCCGAGCAGGCTAGTGCTCCGGAGGCAGGAAATACGGACGGCGAGCGGCATCTGCGGGGAGTCCTCCCCATGTACGCGCAGACCGGGCACTTCTAGGTTCGTTGCGGCAGAGGCCATCCAGGCATCGAACGAGGGGTAGAACCATGTGTGAACTTCACGACCAAGCAGGCGACCACGACCACGACTCACTCACGCAGACGCCGGACGTGGGTCGGCGCACGCTCCTGCGCGGCGCCGGCGGTCTCGCCCTCAGCGGCGGTCTCGTCGTCGCCGGAGCGAGCGCGGCACACGCCGCCACCTCGCAGAACGGTTGGCCGGCCAGCAGCAGCGCGAGCGCCATCGGCATCACAGCGCTCACCGTGTCGGGCCACAGCTTCCCGGCAGGCGTCCGCGGTGGACAGGTTCACACGATCCTGGGCTACGTCGCGCGCCGCTTCCACAGTGAGGTCGAGGCCCTGGTCACGCCCGGCTGCTGGGGCTACAACTACCGCGTCATCTCGGGCAGCACGAGCCTGTCGAACCACGCCTCCGGCACGGCGATCGACTGCAACGCGCCGCGACACCCACTCGGCGCCTCGGGCACGTTCTCGTCGGCGCAGGTGAGCCGGATCCGCTCGATCCTCACCTACTGCAACGGTGTCGTGCGCTGGGGTGGCGACTACTCGGGCCGCAAGGACGAGATGCACTTCGAGATCAACGTCCGCCCCGGCGACTCGCGCATCGCACCGCTCGTGGCCAAGATCGGGGGCACCACCCCTGCTCCCACCATCGCGTGGTCCACCGTGAAGTCCGGCGCCACCGGCTTCCGCGTCACCACCATCCAGCACCTGCTCAAGGCCCGCGGTCAGTCACTGACGGTTGACGGCGTCTTCGGTTCGGTCACCGTCGGCAAGGTCAAGGCGTTCCAGACCTCCCGCAGCCTGCTCGCGGACGGCGTCGTGGGACCCAAGACGTGGGCCGCCCTCGTCGTCACGGTGAAGTCCGGCTCCTCCGGCCAGGCCGTCATCGGCGCCCAGAAGGCACTGACCGCGCGTGGATACACGTGCACCGCGGACGGCGTCTTCGGCTCGGTGACGGTCAGCAAGGCCAAGGCCTTCCAGACCAGCCGCGGTTTGCTCGCCGACGGAGTCGTCGGTCCGGTCACGTGGGCCAAGCTCACGATCTGAGTCATCTCCAGACGATCCGCTACGAGATCACCACGAACGCCCACGACCGCTCCCGCAACCCGGGAGCGGTCGTGGTGCACACGGCACACCCCGGTGTTCTGCACTAGAACACACGTTCGATTCTTTGGTAGGCTCGGCGGCATGGCCGCAGCGCTGCAGCACTCACTCTTCGACACCGGTGACGCCATCGACCTCGGGGCGCTCGCCCCGAACCGCACGATCCTGTCTCGCGGGGCATGGGTCGACTACCAACCGAGCTGGCTCACGGGCGCCGACCTCCTCTTCGACACGCTCCACGACGACGTGCCGTGGAAGGCCGAGCGCCGCGAGATGTACGAACGCATCGTCGACGTGCCCCGCCTGCTGAAGTTCTACGAGGAGGGCGAGGTGCTCCCCCACCCCGTCCTCATGCAAGCGCGAAAAACGTTGTCCGACACGTATGCCGGTGAGCTGGGTGAGCCCTTCGTCACCGCCGGGATGTGCCTCTACAGGGACGGACGCGACTCCGTCGCGTGGCACGGCGACCGGATCGGGCGGGCCAAGGACCAGGACACGATGGTCGCGATCCTGTCGGTCGGTTCTGCTCGATCGCTCATGCTGCGGCCTCGTGGGGGTGGTTCGTCGCTCGGCTTCTCGCTGGGACACGGCGACCTCGTGGTGATGGGTGGCTCGTGCCAGCGCACCTGGGACCACGCCATCCCCAAGACGAGCAAGCCGGTCGGGCCAAGGATCTCGATCCAGTTCCGGCCCCGCGGAATCCGCTGACGAGGGCAGTGGCGAGATCTCGCCACATTGCGTCATTTCGCGTGCATGGAGGCCGAGCACCTGTCAGCATCAGTCCGTTCGTCACCGATCAAGGGGATCCTCACGTGTTTCGTCGGCTGTGCTTTGTCCTGCTCTGCGCCATGCTCTCGCTCTGCGCGGTCCCCTCTCTCGCGAACGCCGCACCGGGAGACGTGACCATCACGGCGCCCGGTAGCGATGGCGAGGACCCCACTCCGCTGATCCAGGGCACCGCCGACCCGAGTCCCCCGGTTCACGTCGTGATCGACGGCGTCGAGGTCGCGGCGGTCACGCCCGCGGCCGACGGGGCCTGGGAGTACCAGGTGACCGAGCCGATCGCGCCCGAGACGTCGATCAACATCGACGCCATCATCCGCGACGAGATGGACACCCCCCTGGGGTCGGCATCCCTCTCCTACTACGTGTGGGAGGAGCTGTCCGTCATCACGGTCCAGTCACCGTCGCAGGGTGACGCCATCGGGCCGTACTACGCCGTGGACGCAGCAGTCACTCACCTGGCATTTCTCGACGACACGATCCGCCTCCTGTTCGACGGCCAGCCCGTGACCGACCCTCGCGTGGTGCGTGACGACATCGAGGGCTATCTGCAACTGCAGGTCGAGGACGCCCAGTTCACCGACGGCCCGCACACTCTGCAGATCGTGGCCGAGGACCGCCACGGCCGTGAGGTCCAGTCCGAGGTCATCGACGTGGTCGCTGATGCCACGCCTCCCGGAGCCATCGTCATCACCTCCCCCCGCAACGGTGAAGTGATCACCGACCGGACGCCGACGTTCTCGGGCACAGCGGATGCGGGCACCGAGGTCCGGCTCGCCTTCGAGGGCAGCGGCGAACCCCTCTGCGACGCGATCACCGACGCCTCTGGTCACTGGGCCTGCCAGCCGACCGGCCACGGAGCCGAATGGTTTGCCTCCATGGAGGGCAAGCGTGGGGACGTCACCATCTTCGCCATCTCCCGCGATGCCGTCGGCAACCTCTCGTTCACGTCGCTCGCGTTCACGGTGGACTTCCGCAAGCCTGCTGGCGGCACGGGGACGACCACCCCCAAGCCGACGCCGACCACCTCCTCACCGAAGCCCACGACGAAGCCGACGGTGAAGCCGACACCGTCCGCGACCCCGGTGGGTTCTGGCGACGGTGCGACCAACGGTTCCGGCACGCCACCGCTCGCCCAGACGGGCGCCTCCCCCGCTGTGCCGCTTATCGTGGCCGGCGCCCTGCTCTTCATCGGCTTCGGCCTCCGTCGGCTCTCGGGCTTGCGACACCGCGCATAGCTCTCTCAGCGCGGAACGCGCTGGCGATTGCTCTGGACACAGACCTGCCCCCGGCTGGCAGGATCAGTCCGTGCAGGAGTCGCGGACCCACGAGTCGGACACCCGGAAGCTCGACGTCCGGTTGCTCACGGCGATCGCCGAGATGCGCGAGGCCGACCTCCTCCTGCGGAAGGTCTGGGGAGCCGGGCCCGGTGACGACGCCCCGTTCACCGTGGACACGATGCGGGCCCTCTCGCACACGGGCGGCTACGTCGCGGCGGCCTTCCTGGACGACGAGATGGTCGGCGTCGCCGGAGGCTTCCACGCAATCTCCGGTCCGCTGCACTCGCACGTCGCCGGGGTGATCCCGGGCTTGCAGGGCAAGGGAATCGGCCTGGCGATGAAGCAGCACCAGCGCTCCTGGGCGGCCGGCCACGGCATTGCCTCGGTGTCCTGGACCTATGACCCCCTCATCCGCCGCAACGCCTACTTCAACCTTGCCCGCCTCGGCGCACAGGCGGTCGAGTACCTACCGGAGTTCTACGGAGTCATCAACGACAGCATCAACGCGGGTGACCTCACTGACCGGTTGTATGTCGACTGGCCGGTGGCTGAGGGCGCGCCGGCCGAACTCCCGCCGCTGGAGTCCTTCGAGGCCGTCGTCGACGTCACCGGCACGCGACCCGTGACCCCCACGACTGAGCCGACCGAGTGGGCGCCGCTCGTGCGATGCGCCGTCCCCGCCGACATCGAGGCGCTGCGCCGCACCGACCCGGATGCGGCGCGAGCGTGGCGCCTGGCCGTACGTGCCGGACTGCACGGCGCCATGGCTGCCGGCTACCGGGTCGTCGGCTTCGACCGATCGGGCTGGTACCTCCTGCAACGCCCCGACTCCGACCACACCGACACCCCACGAGAACGCTGAGGCCACGATGAAGATCGAGAGAGTCGAACTCCGCGAAGTCGCGCTGCCTCTGGTCACGCCGTTCCGCACATCGGTGGGCAGTCAGGACCACCGCAACGCATTGCTCGTGCAGATCACGACGGCCGACGGGGTCATCGGCTGGGGAGAGTGCGTCGCCGAGGACGATCCGTACTACTTCGCGGAGTACCTGTCCGGCGAGCAGGAGGTCCTGCGCCGCTGGCTGGTGCCGACACTCGCGGCCGAGTCGGACCTGCGCGCGGCCCACGTCCCGGGACTGCTGCGGTCCCTGCGCGGGCACACGATGGCGAAGGCCGCGATCGAGATGGCCGTGCTCGACGCGGAGCTGCGGGCCCTCGGGGTGTCGCTGGCGAGGCATCTCGGCGCCGTTCACACGTCCGTCCCTGTCGGCGTCTCGGTCGGAATCATGGACACCCTCGACGCCCTGGTCGACGCTGTCGACGGCTACCTCGTCGAGGGCTATGTCCGGGTCAAGCTCAAGATCGAACCGGGCTGGGACCTCGAGCCGGTGCGCCTCATCCGCGAGACCTTCGGACCGGACCTCGACCTGCAGGTCGACGCCAACACGGCCTACGGACCCAACGACATCCCCTACCTGCGTCGACTCGATGACTTCGGACTGGTCCTGATCGAGCAGCCCTTCGACCCCGATGACCTCGACAGCCACGTGCGACTGGCTGCCAGGGTCGACACCCCGATCTGCCTCGACGAGTCGATCCGGTCGGCGCGGGACGCCGCCACGGCGTTGCGGATCGGCGCCTGTTCGATCGTGAACATCAAGCCCGGACGAGTCGGTGGCTACCTCGAGTCCCGCCGGATCCATGACCTCTGCCAGGCAACGGGCGTGCCGGTGTGGTGTGGAGGGATGCTCGAGACCGGGATCGGCCGTGCAGCCAACCTGGCGCTTGCAGCGCTGCCCGGCTTCACGCTCCCGGGCGACATCTCCGCGACCGCTCGCTACTACGAGCGCGACATCACGGCGCCGTTCGTGCTCCACGAGGGCCGACTGGCAGTCCCCGACGGTCCGGGCATCGGCATCGAGCCCAACCCCGACGACCTCGAGGCAGCAACGACTTCGGTGGACGTCCTGACGTTCTGAGCGGCGCGCCACGAGGACTCATGGCATTTCGCTCGCCGCGCGCTGGGGCGCACTCAGTGCCAGACTCATCGTGTGAACAAGTTACGTTTGCCGGCTATTCATCGGGAAATTGTTTCCACCACACTCCGCCGCGGTGGACTTCTCGACATGCCCGCCTCCTCGCGATCGACCCGCTCTCGCACCTGGAAGGGCCTCGTCGCTGCGACGATCGCCCTCCCCCTCGGCCTCCTCGCTCCGACCGGAGCCCAGGCTTCCCCCACTGGCCCTGACGGCGATGGCAACGCCCCCGTCACGGCCGGCGTTGATCCGTCAGCCGGGCGAATCGCCGCTGGCAGCTCCAACGTCAGCGAGCCGAGAATCGTTGCGCCGCAGGCGAATCAGACCAACGATCGCCTCTGGCTGAGCGACGTGACCAGGCCGGTTGCACCCGCGGTGTCGCTGCGCTCCTTCGAGTGGCTCGATGCGGGCGGGTTCATGCGTGGCGACCTGCTCAAGGTCGACCTGGCCGCGGGTTCGGTGAAGCCGGACTACATCAACTCCGGCAAGGTGGCGTTGGCGACCCCACTGACGGAGCAGGCCGAACCTCGCCGCGCCGTGGCGGCTGTCAACGGCGACTACTTCGACATCAACAACTCGAGCGCCCCCGAGGGCGGCGCCAAGCAACTCGACGGCACGGTCGTCAAGGGCCCGAACCCGGGCCACAACTACGCGCTCGGGGTGGGCGACACCAATCTCGGCCAGATCACCTCGATGTTCCTGCAGGGCAGCATCTCCCTTCCGACTGGATCCATCCCACTGGACGGCCTCAACCAGACCACCATCCCCACCAACGGAGTCACCGTCTTCACTCCCCTCTGGGGTGACTACACCCGAACCCGTGTCACCGGCGGAGCGACGAAGGTCCGCGAGGTCGTGACCCGCGGCGGCGTGGTCGAGTCCGTCGCCACGGTCGCCGGTGAAGGACAGCTCGACAAGGACCAGCTCGCCATCGTCGGACGCGGCGCCGGAGCGGACACACTGGCTGCCCTCAATGTCGGCGACAAGGTGTCCGTGGACTACGCCCTGCGCAACGAGGGCGCCAACCTCAAGATGGCGATCTCCGGCAACACGATGCTGCTCAAGGACAACGTCGTCCTCCCCCAGACCGACAAGGCCATCCATCCGCGCACCGCCATCGGTTTCGACGCGGACGGTTCCACGATGTTCGTTCTCACGGTCGACGGCCGCATGGCCGCCTCTCGGGGCATGACCTACGCAGAGACGGGCGCGTTCCTCAAGGAGGTCGGCGCCACCTCCGGCATCAACCTCGACGGCGGCGGGTCCTCGACGATGCTCGCCCGAGAGGCTGGCGAGACCGACCTCGACGTCGAGAACCAGCCGTCCGACGGGCACCTGCGTCCCGTCCCCGATGGCGTCGGGCTGTTCGCCGCCGCCGGCTCCGGACAGGTGCGCGGCCTGCGTCTCATCACCACGTCCGACGAGGAGAACGTCGACCTCCTTCGCGTCTTCCCCGGCTTCACTCGGCAGCTCTCTGCCCTGGGACACGACGAGACGTACGCACCCGTGGCGGCCTCACCGGCATACCGGGCGCAGGGGAACGCGACCATCTCGACAACGGGACTGCTGCGCGCGAGCGCACCAGGCGACGTCGTCGCCACCGCGGAGATCAAGGCCCTCAAGGAGACCCTCACGCTCACCGTGCTGGGACCGCTGGCACGCTTGCGGCCCAGCGTTGACAGGGTCTCGATCCTCGACCCCGCCGAGGCCTCGACCTTCCGCGTCGTCGGGGCTGATGCCAACGGTTTCGAGACTCCGCTGGAGACCGGCAACGTCACGCTGGACTACGACAAGGCACTGGTCGACGTCACGAGCGAGGGTGTCGACTTCACCGTCAGGGCCAAGCCGGGTGTCACCACCGGCGCCGTCGTCATCAAGGCCACCGCCAAGGGCGTCGTCACTCACATCCCGGTCGCGATCGGCTCGGTCAGCACGACCCTGAGCACCTTCGATGACGCCGCGACGTGGCGCTTCACCCAGGCCCGCGCGGCTGGCTCGGTCGAGCCAGCACCGGGTCGCGAGGGCGGCACCGGCCTGAAGATGAACTACGACTTCACCCTGTCGACGGCCACGCGGGTCGGCTACGCCCGACCGGCCACGCCGATCACGATCACCCAGGGCCAACCGCTCGCGCTGGGCGTCTGGGTCCTCGGTGACGGCAAGGGTGCGTGGACGTCGTTCGGCATCAGCGACGGCGAGGGCAAGGCCGCGTCGCTCTACGGGCCCTACATCACCTGGACCGGTTGGAAGTACATGGAAGTGCCCGTCCCGCAGACCCTCCCCGGACCGGTCACACTCAATTTCGTGGCGGCCATCGAGACGGGCGCGGCCCGCTCCTACACGGGCGCCATCGTCTTCGACGACCTGGTCGTCAAGACCGCTCCGCCCGTGAGCGGGCCTGACGTCCCGGTCGTTCAGGACCCGGTGGTGCAGCAGCACACCGCCCTCAGCACGACCGGTGAGCAGTTCAGCTACGCAGTGATGTCGGACGGTCAGTTCACGGCAGACAACCAGTCGCTCGTGCCGGCCGTGCGTCGCACGATGCGCGAAATCGTCGCCAGCACACCGGATTTCGTCGTCATCACCGGTGACCTCGTCGACACGGGCTACCCCGCCGACTTCGCGCTGGCCAAGAAAGTCATCGACGAGGAGCTCACCGCCAAGGGGGTGAAGTGGTACTACCTCCCGGGCAACCATGAGATCTACGGCCCCGGGTCGACGAGCAACTTCAGCGCCGTCTTCGGGGCGACGCACCACAGCTTCGTCCACAAGGGCACGCGCTTCGTCCTGCTCGACTCCTCCACGGGCACACTGCGCGGCGGCGGGTTCGACCAGTGGCAGATGCTGCGGTCGGCCCTCGATGACGCCACGACCAACGACGCCGTCAACGGTGTTGTCGTCGGCTGGCACCACCCGCCGCGCGACCCCAGCCCCGTCAAGGCATCGCAGATGCTCGACCGGGTCGAGGCCCAGACCGTGGAGAACTGGCTGTCCGACTTCCGCGCCAGGACCGGCAAGGGTGCGCTCTTCGTCGGTGGCCACGTCGGTGCCTTCTCCGCAGGGCGCGTCAACGCCGTGCCCTACGTCATCAACGGCAACTCGGGCAAGGCTCCATCGACCTCACCCGACGAGGGCGGCTTCTCCGGGTGGACCACCGTTCGCATCGACCCCGAGGCGCCTCGCACCCCAGCGCCCAAGCTCTATCGCGTCGACCCGGCCGACCCCGGCCCTCACCCGTGGGCACGCGTCCAGATCCGTCCGCACGTCGACGAACTCACGGTGAGTATGCCGCCCCTCACCGTGGGTGCCTCGGTGCCCGTCACGACCACGGTCACCCAGGGCACGCGCACCTTCCCGCTCGCCTATCCGGTGAGTGCGTCGTGGAGCGGTGAACGGGTCCACGTCGGAACGGGACCGGCCCCCGCAACTGCTGTCGCGGCATACTCCCCCGCGACCGGGAAGGTGACCGGCCTGCGGGCCGGAACGGGCACGCTCACGGTGACCGTCAATGGCGTGAGCCGGACGGCCACGGTGACCGTCGGCTGAGTGGTGGCGGTCCGGGCAGTGCTCGGGGCAACCTCAGGTGAGGACGTCTTCGCCAGAGGACTGTTCCCACTTCTCCATCCGACGCAGGGCCTTCTGCCCCAGAGACTGCAGCACACCGTCCACCAAGAGCTCAGCGAGCACGAAGGCGGCGGCAGCCGAGTCGAACGGACCCACTGACGCCACCGATGTCGTGAGGGTGACCGTGGCGACGTCGGCAACGGGAGAGAGCCACTCGTCCGTGACACAGATGATGGTCGTGCCCTTCGCGGACAGCGCCACGGCAGCTTCGACGGTCGATGACTGGTAGCGACGCAGATCGAAGATCACCGCAACGTCTCGACGGCGGGCGTCAATGGCCAGCGACGAGCCCGTGTTCATGGCGTCGTCGAGCGTGCTCACACCGGGTCGGACCTGCTGCAGGTGGAAGGCGAGGTAGCGCGCGATGAACCCCGAATAGCGCCCACCAAGAACGCAGACGCGTCGCTTCGGGTCGGAGAGGAGGGCGACGGCGGCGTCGATGTCCGCCTTGGGAATCGCCTCCAATGAACGCGCCGCCTCGCCCACGGTGACGGCGACGGCGTCGTCGAACCAGTGACGGGAACCGGTGCGACGATCCGTGCTCTCGCCGTACTGGCTGACCGGCGAGGCCGCCCTCTCGGACAGTTCAGCAACGAGTCCGGCCTGAAGTTCGGAGAATCCGCCGTAACCCAGAGAACGGGCAAAACGCACCACGGTGGCGGCGCTGACATTGGCAGCCCGCCCGAAATCCGAACTCGTCCCGAGGGCTGCCGATGGGTAGTCGGACAGGAGCGCGCGCGCCAGCAGCTTCTCCCTCGGGGAGAGGCTGCTCATGTCGCGACGAACGCGATCCGCGACGGTCATGCGTGTGCGGGCGACGATGCGTCGCTGGAGGTGACGGCCACGAGTTCACGCTCGAGGGTCTCGGTGTCGACCATCAGGATCGTGTTGTCCGGCAGGGGCTCCCAGCCGGCCCCACGGATCCCGCTCGACGCGATGAGGACCCGCTCCTCGTCGGCGCGCATGGCCATCGTGAAGTAGCGGTCGAGATGGCCCTGCGGCGCCGTCGAGGCATCCGGGTAGAGCGCCAGGATGTCGTCGGTTGGCCCGGAGGCCAGGGCGTTGACGTGAACGGCAGCGAGACGGTGTGGCGCGAGGATGATCGCGTTGAGGCTCGAGTTCGGGAACTGGGCATGAAGGCGCGTCACCGCATCGATGATGCCCGAGTCGACGTCTTCGGCGTCCGCGACGCACTGCGCGACAAAACGAAAGTAGCGCTCACTGTCGGTGTCGCCTCGCAGGCCCTGGGCGAACTCGGGCCGCAGCAGTGCCTGCAGGGCGGAGATCGGCGCGATGCTGCCGTTGTGTGCCAGCGCCAGTTCGCCGCGCACAAAGGGGTGAGTGTTGCCGTCGGCGACGTCGAGCCCGTCGGTCGCCCACCGAAGGTGCACCAGCCCACTCCCGGCCAGAGCCGTGTCGGCAAGTTGCCGGTATGCCGGGTCGTTGGCGGCGCTGTCCGGCGACGTTGCGCTGTGGATCGCCTCAGAGTCTGCCTGCCATGCCATGCCCCACCCGTCTGCGTGCAGCTGCGAGAGCGAGGTGAACTCCGTGAACAACTCAGTGCCCAGGGACGTGGCCACTGGTTCGGCCCGGCGGCCGGCGTATCCGAGCAAGCGACACATGGTGTTGCACCTTTCAGACAGATCGAGATGTGAGCAATCCCTAGGCAAGACCAGCGCGATCGGCTATACATGGGGATGAAACGACCATAGCAAATTCCTCACTATCTGCCCATAACGAAATGGATGATTCACATGGTCACGCAGTCCACCCTCACGGATCGGGCCGAACACCTGCGCGGTCTCGGTGCCCGCACCCTCACCGGCGTGGTCAGCGACACCGGTGGGGTTCTTCGCGCGAAGACTGTGCCGGCAGCCCGCATCGAGAGCTTCGCGCGCTCGGGCATGGGCGCGTCCCTGACCTGGCCCGTGTTCTGCGTCGACAACGCCGTCGCGGTCACCGAGGCGCTGGGAGTCGTCGGTGACCTGCGGCTTGCGGCCGACCTCGACGCCGCCGTCGTCCTGGACCAAGGATTCGGTTGGGCGCCCTGCGACGTCCGGGACCAGGAAGGTGCACGATCACCGCTGTGCTGGCGCGACGTGACGCGGCGATCGGTCAAGAGGCTCGCCGCCCTCGGGATCAGCGCGCTCGTCGGCCACGAGATGGAGTTCACCTTCTTCACCGAGGCCGGTGACGTCCTGGGTGCCAGCGGGTGGGCAGCGTATGGCCTCGCTCCCCACAGCGAGCTCTCCGAGGTCCTCACCCAGATCTGCGAACGTCTGTCCGCCGCGGGGGTGCCCGTCGAGCAGATTCACGCGGAGTATGGCCAAGGCCAGTACGAGCTCTCGCTTCCCCCTCTCGAGCCACTCCGGAGCGCGGACGCCGTCCTCCTCGCCCGCACGGTGATCGGGCGCGTCGGTCGTGAACACGGTCTGCGCGCGAGCTTCTCACCGGTTCCCTTCGAGGGCGCGGCGGGCAACGGCGCACACCTCCACACGTCGTTCGCTCGCGACGGTTCGCCTTTGCTCGCGGGCGGACCCGGACCGCGAGGGATGCACCTGGAGGCAGCCTCTGCCATCGCAGGCATCGTCGCCAACCTTCCCGGTGCCATGACTGTCATGGCTGGGACAGTGGTCTCCGGTGAGCGGATGGCGCCCGGGCACTGGTCCGGCGCTCACGCCTGCTGGGGCCACGAGAACCGTGAGGCTGCGGTCCGGCTTCTCGCAGCCAACAACGGCAATCCACATGGTGCCAACGTCGAGGTGAAGTGCGTTGACGCCGGCGCCAACCCCTACCTGGCCACAGGCATCGTCCTCGGCCTCGCGGCCCACGGCATCGAGCGATCGCTCACCCTCTCGCCGGAGGTGACCGGGGATCCCGCAGCGCTCTCGGACGCCGACAAAGTGCGAGGTGGGGTCGTGCAACTCCAGGCCGATCGAGCTCTGCAGCTCAAGGACTTCCGCGCCTCTGGACCGGTGGGCGACATCCTGGGTCCCGAGCTGAGCGCTGCACTCGAAGCGGTGCGAACGCACGAGCTCACGGCCTACGAAGGCCAAGACGCGCGCACGCTCACCCGATACCTCTGGTCTGCCTGATCCATCGCCCTGACAACGCCTTTCTGTCCCTTCCCAGCGCTCACTCAGCACCCTGGTCCACCCTGCCCCGAAGGAGTCACCAATGACCCGCCGCAAACTCAAGTTGTGGGAGGCACTCGCCCTCTCACTCGGCCTCATGGGCCCCACCCTCGCCATGTCCGGCAACGGTCAGGGCATCATCGGCACGGTCGGCAAGGCCGTACCACTGGTGTTCCTTCTCGGCTTCTTCGGAGTGGCTCTCGTGGCGCACGGGTTCATTCGGC
Source organism: Janibacter sp. HTCC2649 (assembly GCF_000152705.1). Classification (GTDB taxonomy): domain Bacteria; phylum Actinomycetota; class Actinomycetes; order Actinomycetales; family Dermatophilaceae; genus Knoellia. Next base: position 1,001,181 of record NZ_CH672413.1, read on the forward strand.
TCACGCAGCGCTACAACCATGCGGGCAGCGCCTATGCCCTCGTCGGCGCCACCCTCGGGCCACGCCCCGGGTTCGTCGCGGGTTTCGCGCTGGTGGGCACTTACCTCTTCTTCACCATCTGCACCGCATCCATCTTCGGCGCGTTCGTCAATGCCCTGCTCGGAGTGGGCTCCGGGGACAACCCACCGGCCATCGGGTTCGGCATCTCCGCGCTCGTCTGCCTCGCCCTCAACGCCTACCTGAGCACGCGTGACACGACCACGGTCTCGCGACTCCTGCTGCTCATCGAGGGCCTCGGTATCGCGGGCATGATCGTGCTCGTCCTGGCCATCTTCGGTCAAGGAGGGGCCGATGCCACGGGCATCGACGTCAGCACGCTTTCCCCGTCAGGTGTCTCGTTGAGCGCCGTCATCGCCGCGGTCGTCGCTGCCTTCCTGTCATGGGCCGGCTTCGAAGGGTGCGCCGCCCTGGGCGAGGAGACCGACGATCCACGACGCAACATCCCCCGCGCCCTCTTCGGCTCGGTCCTGCTCACCGGAGTGCTCTTCGTCGTCGTGATGTTTGCGCAAACGATCGGCTTCGGCACGGACAAAGCAGGCCTCGAAGCATTCCAAACCTCGGGCAACACGTTGGGTGACCTCGGCGACAGCTACGTCGGGCAATGGTTCGGCGTCCTGCTCCTCGTCACCGCTGTGATGTCAGCGTTCGCGTCAAACCTGTCGTCGGTCGCTGCGGCCGGGCGACTGGTCATGGCACTGGCTCGCCACGGCTTCGGTCCGGCCAAGCTGGCGCAGGTCGATGCACGCCACCACTCCCCGCGCTTCGCGATCCTCGCCGTCGCCGCCGTGAGCGTGGTCGTCAACCTCATCTCGTGGCTGTCCGGCTGGCCCACCATGGGCACCGGTGACGCCGCCATCGACTCGTACTTCTTTTTCGCGGTCGTGGGAGCGACCTGCCTGCTCTTCGTCTACTTGCTCGTCGAGGTTGCCGTCTTCGCGGCGTGGCGACGTGGACTTGTCACCCTCAACCCGGTCGAACTCGTCATCCCGACCCTCGGCGGGTTGTTCATCCTGCTCGTCATCTGGTTCGGGGTGAAGGACGCGACCGGTCTCTCCCCGGCCTTCGTGGCACTGGCCTGGGTGGCTCTCGGCCTCATCATTGCGGTGGCCGCCAGCAAGCTCGCTGCGCGCATCGGCGCCTCGCTGCGTGACGAACTTGACGCCGTCGACGAGGGCCACCCGCCCCTCGAGGAACCCCTGAGCATCACGCGGTGACGCCTCCCGTGTCGGCCACGGGGCCGGAGGACCTCATCACTCGAGACAACGTCGTCGCGGGGATCCAGAAGTTGCGCTTTTTCCCGCTCGCCTTGGTGGGCGGGAACGGCAGCCACCTGATCGAAGCTGGCGGACGCACCCTTCTGGACCTCTCGGCATCATGGACGGCGAGCGCCCTGGGTCACGGTCACCCGGTCGTGGCGAAGGCCCTGGCCAGGGTCGCCGCCTCCCCACCCGGAGCGAGCATCCTCAGCGCGACCCACTCCGAGGCCGTCGGGTTGGCCGAGGAACTGCTGGCGGTCGTTCCGGGCGGCGGCGAGCGACGGGTCCATCTCGGCCTCTCGGGCTCCGACGTCAACGACGCTGCCCTGCGTGCTGCACGTCACGCGACAGGTCGGCCCGTCGTCGTCGCGTTCGAGGGTGGCTATCACGGTGGTTTCGGGGCCGGATTCATGGCCTCTGGACTGCACATCTCCGCAGGCTCAGCCCCTGTGCGGGCAGATGTGCGACTCGTGCCCTACCCACAACCTTTCCGCGAGAGCGACGCGATGGCACGCTCCCTGTCTGCATTGGAGAACGCCCTCGCGCCGGGTGATGTCGCCGTTGTGGCCGTCGAGGCAATCCAGTGCGATGGCGGACTGGTCGTCCCCCCGGACGGATTTCTCGCGGCTGTGGCACAGCGCAGTCGAGCCGCCGGTGCACTCCTCCTCCTCGATGAGGTCAAGGTGGGGCTTGGTCGCACGGGGTCAATGAACTCGTTCGACCACGAGGGTGTCGTCCCCGATCTCGTCACGATCGGCAAAGGACTCGGCGGAGGACTACCGGCGGCCGCTCTCATCGGACCGGCATCCGTCCTCGACGAACGCCGGGCTTCGGCCCTGCTCACGACCGCTGGCAACCCCTACTCCTGTGCCGTCGCGCGCGCCGTCCTCGGGCACATCGTGGAGAGCGACCTCCCAGGCCGCAGCCGCATCGCCGGCGATCGTCTGCGTTCTGGGCTGTCCGAGGCCCTCGCCGACGAACCCTGCGTCGGAGAGGTCCGCGGCCGCGGCCTTCTGGTCGGGGTGGACTTGGTCACGGACCGCGACACTCGCGGCGGCGATGCGGCCTTCGCCCGGCGCGTGGTCTACCGGCTGTGGCAACTCGGGGCCATTGCCTACTACGTGGGCGGTCACGTCATCGAACTGACTCCTCCCCTCACGATCTCCGACACTGAGATCGACGAGGCCATAGCCCTCGTCTCGCGCGCCGTGCGCGAGGCCCACCTCGTCGACGACGAGACGATCGCCCCTTGGGCAGGATGGTGAACATGAACCTGGACCCCTCCCTCGTCGACGGCCCTCTGGCCGAGGCCCTCGCGCACGTCGGCCTCATCGACCACCACGTTCACGGCGCCCTGCGCGCGACACCCGAGCGGCGCGACTGGGAAGCCCTCGTCACCGAGGCTCCGGCAGCCCCAGCGGTGGGGTCCATCTTCGACAGCCAGGTCGGGTTGGCCATGCGTCGCTGGTGTGCGCCGCTCCTCGACCTCGAGCCCCATGCGCCAGCTGACGACTACTGGGCGCGGCGGACCGAACTCGGTGAACAAGAGGTCACCAGAAGGCTCCTGACCGCGACGGGCGTCGACACCTGGCTCGTGGAGACCGGTTTCCAAGGAGACCTCGTGCTCGGCCCCGCCGAGATGGCGGCCGTGACCGGCACCGCCCGCGAGATCGTCCGTCTGGAGACGGTCGCCGAGGGCATCCTGCGCGACACGGGAGCGGACGGCTTCCATGCGGCATACGCTCCGGCCTTGGCGCAGGCGACGCAGGGCGCCGTGGGCACCAAGTCCGTGATCGCCTATCGGCACGGTTTCGACATTCCTGCCGAGCGACCGTCGGCGAGCGAGGTGACTCGGGCCGCGGGGCGGACCCTCGCCACCGATGCGACGCTCCCCCGCATCTCCGACCCTGTCCTGCTGCGTCACCTTCTGTGGTGCGCCGTCGACCTCGGCCTGCCCATCCAGATGCACAGCGGCTACGGCGACCCGGACCTCGACCTGCACCGCGCCAATCCCCTGCTCCTCATGCCCTGGCTTCGCGCGGTTGAGCCCACCGGCGTTCCCGTCCTCCTGCTCCACAACTACCCGTTCCACCGCGAGGCCGGCTACCTCGCTCAGGTCTTCGACGTGGTCCACTGCGACGTTGGCCTGGCGATCAACTACACCGGCGCCCGGAGCCCGGCCATCATCGCCGAGTCCCTCGAACTCACTCCGTTCCACAAACAGCTGTACTCGTCCGACGCCTGGGGTCCGGCCGAACTCCACTTGCTCGGCTCATGGCTGTGGCGACGTGGGATGGCGCGAGTTCTGGGAACCTTCGTCGACGACGGCGACTGGTCGATCGCCGACGCCCAACGCGTCGTGCACCTGGTGGCGTACGAGAACGCCCGCAGGGTCTATCGCCTGGGCTGACCGGCCTGCACTCCGGAACGCTCACGGTGACCGTCGGTTAGCCAATGTGCATTTCTTCCGCACGTCGAGTCGCCGTTGGCACCACCAATCCGTAGGGTCGCACGTATGTCTTCAACCACCGTCGGTCGACCGGACAACACCACGAGGCGCGCAGTCCTCAACACGCTGAAGGGGTCGTCCGGCAACCTTGTCGAGTGGTACGACGTCTACGTCTACACGGTGTTCTCAACGTACTTCGAGCCCGAGTTCTTCGGTGGAGACGAGCCCAACGCCGGCATCTTCACGATGGCCATCTTCGCGGTGACGTTCATCATGCGACCTGTCGGCTCGTGGTTCTTCGGACGCTATGCCGACCGCCGCGGACGTCGACCGGCCCTCGTCCTCAGCATCTCGATGATGGCGGCGGCGTCGATGGTGATCGCCCTCCTTCCCACCCACGACCGCATCGGGTCGCTCGCGATCGTCCTGCTGGTGATGTGTCGCCTGCTCCAGGGCTTCGCGACAGGCGGCGAGTACGGCACGTCGGCCACCTACATGTCGGAGGCGGCGACTGCCGAACGGCGCGGCTTCTTCTCGTCCTTCCAGTACGTCACCCTGATCGGTGGGCACGCACTGGCGCAGCTGATGCTGCTCGTCCTGCAGGTCTTCCTCGACGACGACCAGATGTCTGCGTTCGGCTGGCGCATCGCCTTCGCCGTCGGCGGCATCGCGGCAGTCACGGTGTTCTGGCTGCGCTCGACGATGGACGAGTCCATGTCGGCCTCCGATCTGGACTCCGTCGACAAGCAGTCGGGCTCGCTGCGGGCACTGTTCACCACTCACCGCAAGGCCCTGATCACCTGCTTCCTCATCACCATGGGCGGCACCATCGCGTTCTACACCTACAGCGTCAACGCTCCCTCCACGATCAAGGCCACCTACAAGGGTGAGGGCCTGACGGCGAGCTGGATCAACCTCACCCTGCTGCTCTTCCTCATGGCGCTGCAGCCGATCGGCGGCCTCATCAGCGACCGGATCGGCCGCAAGCCGATGCTCGTCTTCTTCGGCATCGGCGGCGTCATCTGGACGTACTTCCTGATCACCTACCTGCCCCAGATCCACAGTCCGCTGGGGTCCTGGGCACTCGTCGCCGTCGGCTACGTCATCCTCACCGGTTACACGTCGATCAACGCGATCGTCAAGGCCGAGCTGTTCCCCGTCCGTGTGCGTGCCCTGGGTGTCGGCGTCGGCTATGCACTGGCCAACTCGGTCTTCGGTGGCACGGCTCCGGTCATCTACGAAGCCGCGAAGAAGAGCGACCACGTCACGGCGTTCATCGTCTACGTCACGCTCTGCATCGCTGCGTCCCTGCTCGTCTACATCTTCGTGCTGCGCAACAAGAGCGAGACCGAGCTCGACCGCGAGCAGGGTCACGCCTACGCCTCCCAGAAGGCCTGACCCCTCCCTCGACTTCGTGCACCGCACGGACGGCGAGCGCCAGCGAGTTGTCCGTGCGGGGCACGAAGTCGAAGTGGGATGAAGGGTCAGGCGTCGGCGTCGCGGGCGGCGCGGTTGACCGCCGACAGCACGGCCCGCATCGACGCCTTGACGATCGACTCGTGCAGTCCGACGCCCCACAGGACGCGGTCGCCGACAGCGCACTCGACGTAGGCCGCGGCGCGCGCGTCGCCACCGGCAGACAGCGCGTGCTCGGCGTAGTCGAGGACGCGCACGTCCACGTCGATGCCGGCCAGGGCGTTGATGAACGCGGCGATCGGGCCGTTGCCGCGACCGATGATGTCGAGCTCGTCTCCACCGTCGAGAACGGTGGCCTCGATGACGTCGGTTCCGGTCTCATCACCGCTGATCGTTGACCGCACCGGGGTGAAGCGGCCCCAACGCTCCTCGGGAACGTCCGCATGGAGGTATTCGTCCGAGAACATCTGCCAGATCTCGGCAGCGCTCAGCTCGCCGCCCTCGGCGTCCGTGCGCTTCTGGACGACCCCGCTGAACTCCACCTGGAGGCGGCGCGGCAGGTCGAGACCGTGTTCGGCCTTGAGGAGGTAGGCGACGCCACCCTTGCCCGACTGGCTGTTGACGCGCACGACGGCCTCGTAGGAGCGGCCGATGTCGTGCGGGTCGATGGGCAGGTAGGGCACGCCCCAGGCGAGCTCGTTGATCGTCTTGCCGTCCGCCTTGCCCCGACGTTCCATGTCGTCGAGGCCCTTCTTGATCGCGTCCTGGTGCGATCCGGAGAAGGCGGTGTAGACGAGGTCGCCACCCCACGGGTGTCGCTCGTGGACTGGCAACTGGTTGCAGTACTCGACGGTGCGACGGATCTCGGCCATGTCCGAGAAGTCGATCTGCGGGTCGATGCCCTGGCTGTAGAGGTTCATGCCCAGGGTGACGAGGCAGACGTTGCCGGTGCGCTCACCGTTGCCGAACAGGCAGCCCTCGATGCGGTCGGCGCCGGCGAGGTAGCCCAGCTCGGCCGCGGCCACTCCCTCACCACGGTCATTGTGTGGATGCAGGCTGACGACAACGGATTCGCGTCGGTCGAGGTGCCGCACCATCCACTCGATCGAGTCCGCGTAGGCGTTGGGCGTGGCCATCTCCACCGTCGCCGGCAGGTTGATGATCATCTTGTGATCGGGCGTCGGGTCGATCACCTCGATGACCGCGTTGCAGATCTCGACCGCGAACTCGAGCTCGGTGCCCGTGTAGGACTCCGGCGAGTACTCGTAGTAGACGTCGGTGTCGGGCACCGTCTCCTCGAGCTTGCGACACAACCGCGCGCCCTGCAGCGCGATGTCGATGATGCCTTCCTTGGGCAGGTCGAAGACGACGCGCCGCTGCAACACCGAGGTGGAGTTGTAGAAGTGGACGATCGCCTGCTTGCTCCCCCGGATCGCGTCGAAGGTGCGCTCGACGAGGTGGTCACGACACTGGGTCAGCACCTGGATGGTCACGTCGTCGGGGATGTGTCCACCGTCGATGAGCTCGCGGCAGAAGTCGAAGTCGGTCTGGCTCGCGCTCGGAAAGCCGACCTCGATCTCCTTGTAGCCCATGCGGACGAGGAGCTTGAACATCCGCATCTTGCGCTCGGAGTCCATCGGGTCGATGAGCGCCTGGTTGCCGTCGCGCAGGTCGACCGCGCACCAGCGCGGCGCCTTGGACATGACCTGATCGGGCCAGGTGCGGTCGGGGAGGTGAACCTCGATCTGGTCCTGGAAGGGGACGTACTTCGACGTCGGCATCCCGGACGACTGCTGGGGGTGGAACATTTCTCGCCTCTACTCACTGCTCGTCGTGTGCTCAGCCATGGGCACAGCGAACTCCGCGACGAGGAGGGCCGATTCAGGCCTCGCCGCGGCAGAGAAGGAGGAGACGGTGCTGCACGACATCGAGTATGCCGCCCGCACCTGTTCCCGTCCATCGGCAGTCCCGATTCGCCCACGTTCCAAGACGGCGGAGCCGACATACTTCACCCATGAAGGTGATCCTGTTTGGTGGAACCGGCATGGTCGGTCAGGCGGTCCTCGCGCAGTGCCTGGTGGATGCACGGGTCGAGGAAGTGCTGGCCGTGGGGCGCAGCCCGATCCCGGTGACGCACGCCAAGCTCCGACAGGTTCTCCATCCCGACATGTCCGACCTCTCCCCCATCGCGGACGAGATCCGTTCCTACGACACGGTTTTCGACGCCTTGGGTGTGTCTTCGTTCCGCATGAGCGAGGACGAGTACACCCGCTTGACCTACGACCTGACTCTGGGCCTCGCCCAGTCCGTGCGCGACGCGTGCGGGCCCGAGACGACGTTCATCTATGTGTCCGGAGCCAGCACCGACAGCACCGAGTCGGGTCGCGTCATGTGGGCCCGAGTCAAGGGCCGCACCGAGAATGCCCTGCTTGCCATGTTCCCCAACGCCTCCATGTTCCGACCGGGCGCCATTGCCCCACTCCCAGGGGTGAAGTCGAAGACGCGCTGGGTCGCGGTGACCTACGCCCTCACTGGCCCGCTCTTCAGGGGGCTGGCCAAGGTCGCTCCGGGGATTGCCACCGACTCCGTCACCATCGGACGCGCGATGATCAACGTCGCCGACGGTGATGTCCTTCCGGCCGCGGCGACCTCCCGGATTTTCGAGAACCGCGACATCGTGGCGGCCGGAGGAGCCTGAACCAGGCCCGGGCGAAGGTAGGTTGCCGAGCATGATGATCCGCCCGGACACCTTGGCCGCGATCAAGGTGGGCGAGGTCGATCTCGCCTTCCGACGATGGGACCGACCCCGTGTCCTCGTGGGGACCCGACTGCGCACGCGCGTCGGCCTGATCGAGGTCACCAGCGTCGAGCAGGTCGCCCCGAGTCGCATCACGGCGGCCGAAGCAAAGCGTGCCGGAGCGGCATCCCTCGTCGAGCTCCGGCGGATGCTCGAGGGCAAGGCCGACCGCCCGGCGTGGCGAGTCGGCCTGACGTATGCCGGCGCGGACCCCCGCGAAACCCTCCGCGCGACCGCGCCCGACGCGGACGAGGTGGCCACCATCCGGGCGCGCCTCGACCGACTCGACGCGGCCTCGTCGATCGGGCCCTGGACCCGCACGACGTTGGGCATCATCGACCGCTCCCCCACAGTGCGGGCACCCGATCTGGCCGCAGAGCTGGGTCGGGACACTCCGAGCTTCAAACGGGACGTGCGCAAGCTCAAGGAGTTGGGGCTCACCGAGTCCCTCGACATCGGCTACCGCCTCTCGCCCCGCGGTGTGGCTGTCGTCGATGCCGAGGCCAGCACACCTCGGCTCGACCGTGAGGTCGCCCCAGAGGGCACGCCCCTCCCGCGCATCGGCGCTCCCGCCACCCGCGCCCTGCGCGCGCAGGGAATCTGGACCCTGGAACAGGTGCGGGACCTGGGCGAAGCCCAGCTCACGGCGCTCCACGGCGTCGGCCCGGTAGCCGTTCGCTTCCTGCACGAGGCCCTGGCCGACCGAGGCTGGGCTTTCGCCGACTGAGCTTCGAGCGATCAGCCGCGGCAGCGCACCGACAAGCAGGTGACGCAGCCCTCGAGCTTCTCGAACTCGCTGATGTCGACGGTGACGACCTCGTGGCCGCGACCACGCAGCAGTTCGGCCGTGCGCGGCGCACTGGCGGCCATGAGCAGCAGGTTGTCGTCGAGGAGGACGACGTGCGCCCCGGGCTCCTCGGGCATCCCCTCATAGATCGGGAACGCTCCGGGCCAGTCCACGACCGGGTCCCAGCCGATGACGGTGCCGTCGGGCAACGCGGTCACGGCCGACTTCAGGTGGAGCGCACGCTCAACCGTCACAGCCTGCGTACGCATGCCGACGGTGGCCAGGTGATCGGCGAGCTGCTGGATCCCCGCACCGTTGGTGCGACCGCCCAGACCGACGTATGCCGTGTCGCCCACCTTGAGCACGTCTCCCCCATCGAGTGTCCCCGGGTCCTCGATCCGCACGACGCGATATCCCAGATCGCGCACCACCGACTCGACGCCCGCCACCTCCGGCTTGCGTTCTGCCGCACCGGGATTCGTCAGGACGGCCACACTGCCGCAGACCACGACGGCGTCCTCGATGAACACCGCGTCGGGGCAGTCGTCAGCAGGAGAGACCTCGACAGTCTCCCAACCTGCGGAACGCAGGCACGCGGCATACGCATCCCATTGTTCGACTGCGAGGTCAAGGTCGATGCTCGACTTCTCGAGGTGGGTGACGAGCCCGTCGGCGAGACGCGGGCCGGGGCGGCGAATGAGGGCGGCTTTGCGAGTCACGGAACCGACCCTATGTCCGGTCAGGCCGATCGGGGCGCGAGGTCCGGGAAGACCTCGTCGAGCTCCTCGATCGTGCGAGTGCCAGGGATCGGCGACTCGACGAGCCACAGGATCGACAGCGTTCCGCCGACGGCCGCAACCACCATCGTCGGTCCGATCCCGAACCACTCCCCCATGAACCCACCGAGGATGGCGCCCACGGGGCGGATCCCGAAGTTGATCGAGCTGAACGCTCCCACGACCCGGCTCCGCACGGCGTCGGGGGTGACTGCGGTCTGCAACGCGTTGAGCGGCACGTCCAGGAGCATGACCCCGAACCCCGCGATGAACTCCACGAGCCCGAGCACGCCCATCCGCATCCACAGCGGCCCGCCGGCCAACGGGAGCAGCGCGAAGGGTGCCGAGAAGAGCACCGCCCCGACACAGATCGTGCGACCGACGCCGAGCCAGCGGGTGATCCGGCCGGCGAGTACGGCACCGAGAACTCCGCCCGTGGCACCGATGCCCAGGGCCAGACCGATCGCGCCGGCGGAGAGGCCCAGCTGCCGACTGGCGAAGAGGATGAGCAGGGCGGCAGCCACGAAGTTGAAGAAGTTGATGGTCGTGACGCAGGCGAGGGACGCGCGCAGATAGGGGTGCCGCAGGACGAGACCCATGCCCTCCTTGGCCCGTCGCCACAGGCTTCCCTCGGGCTCGGCCACCGGGCGGTCCTCGACCTTCACCCGGCCGATGAGGAGCGCCGAGGCCATGAACGAGAGGGCATCGACAAGGAGGGCCACCGGGGCGGTCAGCGCCTGGATGAGCCCGCCGGCCAGTGCCGGTCCGCCGACGAAGGAGATCGACCGCGTCGAGCTGAGCAGCCCGTTCGCTTCCACGAACTGGTCCCGACGGACGAGGGAGACGAAGAAGCTCGGGTATGCCGTTTGGTACAGCACCTGCCCCAGTCCGGCCACCAGCGCCACGGCGATCAGCTGCCCCATCGTGACGACGCCGAACCAGTGCGCGAGCGGGAGGCTGAGCAGGACGACGGCCCGGAGGACATCGGCCATCACGAGCAGGCGACGCTTGCGATTCTGGTGGTCGACCCACGAACCGATGAACAGCGACAGGAGGTTGGGCGCCCACACGGCAGCGGTGAGGAGCCCCACGGTGGGTGCACTGGCGTGGAGGGTGGTGACCGCGATGAAGGGCAGTGCCAACTCGGTGATCCGGTCACCGAACTGCGAGATGCCCTGCCCTGCCCAATAGGTCGCGAACCGGCGGTCGCGCCACAGGGCTGGGCGCGTCGTCGCCTCGCTCACGACGTCTCCACCTCCGCGCTGGTCTCGTCGACAGGCGCGGTGTCGTCGGGCGGCGCGGTGGGCAGGACGTAGCGCAGCATCCGGACCCTGCGTGCACCCGCTGCTGGTTTGGCAGTCGCGTCAGCCTTGCGCAGAACGTAGGGGGCCAGCACCTCCTCGATGGCAGCCTCGATCTCGCCCAGCTCGTCGGCGCTCACGAGAACCGTCGTGTTGGACAGTCCCGCGGAGCGCCGCCATTGCGGCTCGAGCAATGGCTCGGCGTCGCGGGCCCATTGCGCCGGGAGGTGCTCCGCCTGGTCGATCAGCACGCGGGTGAGCAGGCTCGCGGCATCCTGGCTCTCGTCGTCGGTGGCGGCGAATCGGAAGCCACCTCCCACCGCCTCCCACCACCTCTGCCGCCCGTCCGCCTCGACGTCGGCATCGCGCACGAGACCGTGCTCGGCGAGGTGGCGCAGGTGCCAGCTCGTGACCGAGGGCGTGGCCCCGACCAGCGGCGCGAGTGCCGTGGCGGTGCTCGGACCGTAGCCCTGCAACCTGCTGAGGATCGCGAGACGCACAGGATGGGCGAGCGCCCGCATGCTCCTGGGTTCGAGCTCGACATCGCCGTACGGGTTGCTCATCGCCGACTCCTCGCCAATTGTGAGAGAACTGTATCGAGAGAACTCTCTCACAACTGGCCGACGAGGCCAAGGGCACGTCAAAAGTCAGGCGACAGTGCGGCATACCCTCCGGCATCCTGCTGCCATGGCACTTCCCGATGGCTACAGCGCACGCCCGCACGTCCCGACGGATGCCCAGGCCGTGTGCGACCTCGTCGCGGCCACCGAGGTCGTGGATGCCGGCGAGGCGGCCATCGAGGTCGAGGACATCCAGGGCGACTGGGCCCGGGGCAGCTTCGACCTCGAGACCGAGAGCATCGGCATCTGGGATGGCGAGCGCCTCGTTGCGGCCGGGGAGGTCTTCAAGGGGCGCCGGGCGGACGCAGGGGTCCATCCGGAGCACCGCGGTCGGGGCCTCGGCACGTGGCTGGCGGACTGGATCGAGGAGACCGCCCGCGCCAGGGGCTCGAAGCTCGTTGGCCAGACGGTCCCGGGCAACAGCGGCCCCGAGGCGTTCTTCCGGGGTCGCGGCTACCGCGAGGGGTGGACCTCGTGGGTGCTCCAGCTTCCGCGCGGATCGGCCATCGAACCGCAGCCCCTCCCCCGCGGTTACGCGCTGCGCGAGTTCGTCGGTGGACGGGATGGGCGCATCGCCTTCCAGCTCATCGAGGACGCCTTCAACGAATGGCCGGACCGCGAGCCGTCGACCTATGACGACTGGGCGCCGCGCGGACCCTTGCGCCCCGGCTTCGAGCCGTGGCAGATCCGGTTCGTCAGTGACGAGAGCGGGACCGAGATCGGGATCTGTTACACGATCCACGCCGGCGCCACGGGCTACGTCGACGCCATCGCCGTTCGGCGCGACCAGCGCGGATTGGGCCTTGCCAGAGCCCTGCTCGTCGATGCGTTCGCCCGGGCCCGCGACCACGGCGCCAGCGTCAGCGAGCTCTCGACGGACTCACGAACCGGAGCGCTGGGTCTCTACGAACACGTCGGCATGCAGGTCACCCAGACCTGGCGCCACTGGATGACCGACCTCTGACACCGACCTCTGACACCGGCCACGTCCCCCGACAACATTCGACCAATAGGTCACGAACTGCTCGAGCGATTCGTGACCTATTGGTCGAAGGTTGGGCAGATCCGGGCGTCGGGCTCAGCGGCGCTTGAGGAGCTCTTCGGCGACCTGGACCGCGTTGAGGGCCGCGCCCTTGCGGAGGTTGTCACCGACGACGAAGAGCGTGAGCCCCTTGCCCTCGGGTGCCGCCTGGTCGACGCGGACCCGCCCGACGAAGACCTCGTCGCGTCCAGCCGCCTCGAGCGGGTTCGGGACATCGGTGACGATGACGCCAGGGGCCTTGCCGAGCAGCTCGAGCGCGTGCTCGGGCGTGATGTCGTCGGCGAACTCGGCGTGGATGGCGAGCGAGTGCCCAGTGAAGACCGGCACCCGCACACAGGTCCCCGAGACCCGCAGGTCCGGGATGTGCAGGATCTTGCGCGACTCGTTGCGGAGCTTCTGCTCCTCGTCGGTCTCGAGCGAACCGTCGTCGACGATCGACCCGGCCAACGGCACGACGTTGAAGCCGATGCGCGCGGCATACAGGGTGGGGTCCGGGATCGTGACTCCACGACCATCGAGAGCCAGAGCGGCAGGCTCGCCAGCGGCATACCCGCCGCGCAGCTGGCCGTCGAGCTCACGCACGCCGGCACCGCCCGAGCCCGAAACCGCTTGGTACGAGGCGACACGCAGGGCCACGAGCCCGGCGACGTCATGCAACGGCTTGAGCGCCGGCATCGCGGCCATGGTCGTGCAGTTGGGGTTGGCGACGATGCCCTTGGGGATCGAGTCGAGGTCGTGCGGGTTGACCTCGCTGACCACGAGCGGCACGTCCGGGTCACGTCGCCAGGCCGAGGAGTTGTCGACGACGACGGCCCCGGCAGCCGCGACGCGCGGCGCCCATTCCTTGGAGGCGGCGCCACCGTTGGAGAACAACGCCAGGTCGAGACCAGAGAAATCGGCCGTGGCCGTGTCCTCGACGGTGACCTCCGTGTCCTTCCACGGCAATGTCGTGCCCGCCGAACGCGCCGACGCGAAGTAGCGCATCTCCTCGACCGGGAAACCCCGCTCGACAAGGAGAGCGCGCATGACATTGCCGACCTGACCGGTCGCTCCGAAGACACCAACTCGCATGGCCCCAGTCTAGGAGCCATGCGAGTTGGGTTGCTTCAGGCGTTCAGGACGTGGGCGAGCTGAGCACCTTGTCGTCCTCGCGCGCCCCGAGAGGAGCATCATCCTCGACTGCGTCGACCGCGGTCGACCCACCAGCCAGGGTGACGTGGTCGCCGACACCCTCGCCGGGTGCTGACTCCTCATAGGTGAGGGTGAAGTCGTCACCGTGCTCGGTCACTCCGGCGACGATGGCCTGCTCGACGGCCGCCACGGCATACGCCCGACGGACGACGAGCGGGTCGCTCGAGAGGTCCTTCACGAGAGCAACCGCCAGCCCGATCATCACGAGGAGGAACGGCAGTGCCGCCACGATCGTGATGTTCTGCAGGCCGGACAACGCATCCTCGCCACCGACGACGAGCATCACGGCACCGACGGCGCCAGTGGCCGCACCCCAGAAGATCACCGTGGGGCGGCTGGGCGCGAGGGTCCCGCGCTCCGACAACGTGCCCATGACGATCGAGGCAGCATCGGCGCCCGAGACGAAGAAGATCGCGACGAGCAGCATCACGACGATCGAGGTGACCGTCGACAGCGGCATGGTCTCGAGCATGCTGAACAGCGTCGCCTCGGGCGACTCGGCGCCGGCAAGGTCCACGCCGCCACGCTGGGTCGCGATTCCCGCGCCGCCGAAGATGGCGAACCACACGAGCGAGACCAGGCTCGGGACGAGCAGGACACCGGTGACGAACTGGCGAATGGTGCGACCACGCGAGATGCGCGCAATGAACATGCCGACGAACGGCGTCCAGGAGACCCACCACGCCCAGTAGAAGATCGTCCAGCCCGAGAGCCAGGTCTGCATCGCATCGCCACCAGCGGCGTCGGTGCGCGCCGACATCATCGCGAGGTCCTGGAAGTAGGACCCGACAGCGGTCGGCACCAGGTTGAGGATGAAGACGGTCGGCCCGACGACGAAGACGAAGACGGCGAGCACGAGCGCCAACACCATGTTGGTGTTCGAGAGCCACTGGATGCCCTTGGAGACACCCGAGACGGCAGACAGGATGAAGCAGAGCGTCAGCACGACGATGATCGCGACGAGCACGCCGTTGCCGGCACGCCCCACACCACCGACGATCTCGAGGCCGGAGCCGATCTGCAGGGCACCGAGACCGAGCGAGGCAGCCGACCCGAAGAGGGTGGCAAAAATCGCGAGGATGTCGATGACGCGACCGGCGGGACCGTTGGCCCGACGCTCACCGATGAGCGGCGCGAAGGCCGAGCTGATGAGGAGCGAGCGACCGCGGCGGAAGACGCCGTACGCAACGGCCAGTCCGACGACTGCGTAGATCGCCCACGGGTGCAGGGTCCAGTGGAAGAGCGTGGTCGCCATGGCCGTCTGGACGGCTGCGGGGTTGCCGGCCTCGCCGGTGCCGGGCGGCGGGGTGACGAAGTGCGACACGGGCTCGGAGACGCCGTAGAACATCAGGCCGATGCCCATGCCGGCGGAGAACATCATCGCGATCCACGAGACGGTCTTGAACTCGGGCTGCTCGTCGTCGCGTCCGAGCGGGATGCGCCCGAACTTCCCGGCCGCGAGCCAGATCACGAAGATGACGAAGCCGGACGCCACGAGCGAGAACAGCCAGCCCATGTTGTGCACGACCCAGGAGAGGCCGTTGTCCGAGGCCGTGCCGAGGGTCTCGGTGCTGACAAAGCCCCAGATGACGAATCCGATGGCGATGGCCGCCGTGACTCCGAAGACGATCGTGTCGAGCTTCTGCGGGGCGTCCGCCTGGTGCTCCTCGACCGCGTGGTCTAGTGCCGGGTGGGGGGTCTCCTCGAGGAGCGGTCCGTCAAGGATCTCGCGCTCCCCTGCTGCGTCCCCAGGGGCTGTTGGTCCGGTGTTCATGAGTTTTTGATTCACGGGTGATTCGGCGCGCGATGGCGCCGCTCCTTCGCTGTTCTCGTCAGTTACGTATCAATGTCAGTTCTCGTTCCAACCCTCAACCTTGCCTTCACGAACCTGTGAGTTCAAATTGGCAGCGGCGACCCACCGGTGTCGCGCCCCCTTCTCGAGGGCACGCCGAACACACCTCGGGTATGCCGGGTG
The DNA here is from genome assembly GCF_000152705.1 of Janibacter sp. HTCC2649. GTDB lineage: Bacteria > Actinomycetota > Actinomycetes > Actinomycetales > Dermatophilaceae > Knoellia. The sequence goes on from NZ_CH672413.1 coordinate 1,016,851, forward strand.
CGCACCTTCGTGGGGTCAGAAACCCAAGCGCTGCAACTGTTTCGGGTCGCGCTGCCAGTCCTTGGCCACCTTGACGTGGAGGTCGAGGTGGACGCGCTGACCCAGCAGCTTCTCGATGCCTTCGCGGGCGTTGGTCCCGACCTCGCGCAGTCGTGATCCGCCTCGGCCGATGATGATGGCCTTCTGCGAGGACCGCTCGACGAAGACGTTGACCCGCACGTCCATCATCGGCTTGCCCTCGGGGCGGTCCTCGCGCGGAAGCATCTCCTCGACGACGACGGCCAGTGAGTGGGGCAACTCGTCGCGCACGCCTTCGAGGGCGGCTTCGCGGACGAGCTCGGCGATCATGATGGCGTGCGGCTCGTCGGTGAGGACGTCGTCGGGGTAGAGCGGTCCGGGCGAGGGCGGGAGGTACTTCGCGATGACTGCGGCGACGGTGTCGACCTGGTCGCCCTTGGTCGCCGAACACGGCACGATCTCGGCCCACTCACCGAGCTGGTCGATGGAGATCAGGTGCTCGGCCAGACGCTGGCGGTCGACCTTGTCGGACTTGGTGGCCAGCGCGATGATCGGCGTGCGCTTGGCCTGCCGCAGCTCGGCGAGCTCACGCGCGATCCACTGGTCGCCCGGGCCGATGCGCTGGTCGGCCGGGAGGCAGAAGCCCACGACGTCGACGTTGAGCAGGGTCTCGCGGACGAGGTCGTTGAGACGCTCCCCCAGCAGGGTCCGGGGCTTGTGCAGGCCAGGGGTGTCGACGAGGACGATCTGGCTCATCGGAGAGGTGACGATGCCGCGAATCGTGTGGCGCGTCGTCTGCGGCTTGCTCGACGTGATCGCGACCTTCTCGCCGACGAGCGCGTTGGTCAGCGTCGACTTCCCCGCGTTGGGGCGGCCGATGAGGCAGGCGAAACCCGCGACATAACCGGGCTTGGCGGGCTGGCCGAACTCGTCGTTGGCGTCTTCAGTCATGGAAACTCCCGGTCTCGGCTGTGTGCATCATCTCGCGGTCCGTTGTCGCTGCAACGCGTTCGACGATGACGGTGGCAATGCGGTGCCGGCGTCCGGCCATGCGTTCGGCGGTCAGGCGCAGACCGGCCACCTCACAGGTGGAGCCCAGGATCGGCACCCGTCCAAGGGTCTTGCCGATGAGGCCGCCGACGGTGTCGACCTCGTCCTCCTCGATCGTCACCCCGAGCTCTTCGGCGAGGTCGTCGATGTCCATCGTCGCGTCGACGCGCCAGCGGCCGTCCTCGAGCTCCTCGAGGTCGGGCGTCTCGCGGTCGTACTCGTCGGCGATCTCGCCCACGATCTCCTCGATGATGTCCTCGATCGTCACGAGGCCTGCCGTGCCGCCCCACTCGTCGATGACGAGGGCGAAGTGGGTCTGGTCGCGCTGCATCTCGCGCAGGAGCGCGTCGACGGGCTTGGACTCGGGGATGAACGGCATCGGCCGCATGAGGTCGATGACGGGTGTCACCGCGCTGGCGGGGTCGGCCGTGATGCGACGCACGACGTCCTTGAAGTAGAGGAGGCCGAGCACGTCGTCGGAGTCCTCGCCGGTCACCGGGATGCGCGAATAGCCGCTGCGGAGAAAGAGATTCATCGCCTTGCGGGCTTCGCGGTCGGAGTCGATCGTCACCATGTCGGTGCGCGGGACCATGACCTCGCGGGCCAGGGTGTCGCCGAGCTCGAAGACCGAGTGGATCATCTGGCGCTCACCCGCCTCGATGAGCGAGGACTCCCCCGCCATGTCGACGAGGTCACGCAGCTCGGACTCGCTGTCGAACGGTCCGTCGCGATACCCCTGTCCCGGAGTGACGGCGTTGGCGAAGAGGACGAGGAGCCGCGAGAGCGGGCCGAGGACCCGGCGCACCCAGATGGCCACAGGTGCCGCGAAGAGCGAGACCTTCGTGGCGTGCTGACCACCGAGGGTGCGCGGCGAGACGCCCACGAGGGCGAACGAGACCACGGCCATGATCGCGATCGCCGTGAGCAGCGGCAGCCAGGTGCCGTCGACGACGCGGTGGACCGCAACGGTCACGAGGACTGCCGTGGTCATCTCGGCGATGACCCGCACGAACGACAGGACCGACAGGTATGCCGCGCTGTCGGCCACGACCGTGGCCAGCGCCTTCGAGCCGGGTCGGCCGTCGTCGTGGAGTTCCTGGGCGCGCACCCGCGACACCCGTGACAGAGCGGCTTCGGCCGCCGACAGGGCAAAGGCCAGGACGAGCCCGAGGATGCTGATGACGACGAGCCGGGTCATGCGGCCACCGTCCGGGTTCCCGACGCCGAGCGGGCGTCGGGACTGGCTGGGTCAGGCACCGGGTCGACCCCTCGTCGCAAGGAAGGTGAGCAGGAGCTGGCGCTGCAGCTCGAACATCTCACGCTCTTCCTCGGGCTCGGCGTGGTCGTAGCCGAGCAGATGGAGGATGCCGTGCGTCGTGAGGAGCAGCAGCTCCTCCTCGGTGGCGTGACCGGCCTCGGCGGCCTGCTTCTGAGCCACGCTCGGACAGAGGACGATGTCGCCGAGGACACCTTCCTCCGGGTCGTCGTCGTCGCTGCCGGGGCGCAGCTCGTCCATGGGAAAGCTCATGACGTCGGTCGGCCCGGGCAGGTCCATCCACTGCACGTGGAGGGTCTCCATGGCAGCCTCGTCGACAAGGCGCAGGCACAGGTCGGCCTGGGGGTGGACCTTCATCTCGCCCATGACGTAGCGCGCGCAGGCCACGAGCTCGAGCTCGTCGAGCGCGAAATCCGTCTCGTTGAGGACGTCGATGCTCATGCGCCACCGTCCCGGTCCGCGGCGCGAGTGGTTCGACGGGCGCGCGAAGGCGTGGAACGTCCGTCCTGGTCGGCATCCCACCGGCCGTAGGCGTCGACGATCTCGCCGACGAGTCGGTGACGCACGACGTCCTGGGCGGTGAGTTCGGCGAAGTGGATGTCGTCGAGGTCGGTGAGGATGTCGCGCACGATCCGCAGCCCGCTCGTCGTGCCCCCCGGCAGGTCGACCTGGGTGATGTCGCCGGTCACGACCATCTTGGAGCCGAAGCCCAGACGGGTGAGGAACATCTTCATCTGCTCGGGCGTGGTGTTCTGCGCCTCGTCGAGGATGACGAACGAGTCGTTGATCGAGCGACCGCGCATGAACGCCAGAGGAGCCACCTCGATCGTTCCGGCGGCCATGAGGCGTGGGATCGACTCGGGGTCGACCATGTCGTGGAGGGCGTCGTAGAGCGGACGCAGGTAGGGGTCGATCTTGTCGTTGAGCGTGCCCGGAAGGAAGCCCAGCCGCTCCCCCGCCTCGACGGCCGGTCGGGTGAGGATGATCCGGTTGACCAGCTTGGCCTGGAGCGCGGCCACGGCCTTGGCCATCGCCAGATAGGTCTTGCCGGTGCCAGCGGGGCCGATGCCGAAGGTGATGGTGTGCTCGTCGATCGCCTCGACGTAGCGCTTCTGCCCCAGCGTCTTGGGTCGGATCGTGCGACCGCGCGAGGACACGATGTTCATCGTGAGGACGTCGGCCGGCCGCTCGGTCGTTTGGGCCCGCATCATCGCGATGGAGCGCTCGACCGAGTCACGGTTGAGCGCCTGCCCGCCCTCGATGACCGCCAGCAGCTCGTCGATGACGCGCTCGACGAGGGCGACCTCGGGGCTCGTACCGGAGATGTGGAACTCGTTGCCCCGCACGTGGATCGAGGTCATCGGGAACTGGCGCTCGATCGTGCGGAGCACCTCGTCCCGCGGGCCGAGGAGGGAGACCATGGGCACGTCAGCGGGGATCGTGACCGTGTGGACGGGGAGGTGCGTCGACGTCTCGGTGGGCGTGGACGGGCGGGGTGCATCTGTCATGTCACCCATGAGTCTACGGTTCGGTTCAGCCCGGAGGCCATTGCATTGACCGGCCACCCAGCAGGTGCAGGTGAGCGTGGAACACGCTCTGCCCCGCGCCGGCACCTGTGTTGAAGACGAGCCGGTAGTCGCCAGCCAGCCCTTCGCCCCCCGCGACGGAGCGGGCCAACAAGACCACGTCCTGCAGTTCCTCCGCCGATGCTTCTGCCAGTTCTCCCGCGTTGGCGACGTGCCGCTTGGGCACGACGAGGACGTGCGTCGGCGCCTGTGCGTTGATGTCACGGAACGCGAGGCTGTGCTCGGTCTCGCCCACGACGTCTGGCTCGATGTCGCGGGAGACGAACTTGCAGAAGAGACAGTCGGCTGAAGACATGCCCCGACAGTAAACCGATCGGGCCTGCTGTGCGTCTCACCAGCGTGACAATGACACTCGTGGGCCCACGACGTGACGCAGCAGCGCGCGCGGCCGCCGATGATGGCGTGTCGAGCCTGTATGCCGTGCACTGGGGTCCCATGGTCCGCCTCGCCTGGCTCTTCGTGCACGACGACCTCCTCGCCGAGGAGATCGCCCAGGACGCCTTCGTCTCGCTCCATCGCAAGTGGCACGACGTCCAGGAAGGGCGCGGGGCGGCATACCTGCGTCAATGTGTCGTCAACGGTGCGCGCTCAGCGCTGCGGCACCACAAGGTCGAGCAGCGCTACCTCGACTCGAACCGGGCCCACGCCCGACTCCACGTCGCGAGCGCCGAGGAGTCAGCGATGTCCGCGGCCGGCGCGGCCGACCTCTTCGCCCGCCTCCAGCGCCTCCCGGCACGCCAGCGAGAGGTCCTCGTGCTGCGCTACTACCTTGACCTCAGCGAGGCCCAGATCGCCGAAGCGCTGGGCATCGCGCCCGGATCGGTCAAGGCCCACGCCCACAGGGGCCTCGCCGCCCTGCGCACCCAGATGGAGGATCGATGACCACCCACGTGGATCCATCAGACACGGAGCGCGAACTTCGAGAGGCCCTGGCGACCCGAGCACGCGAGATCCGGCCTGCCGACCGGCTCGACGCAATCCTCGCGCAGGCGCACGAGCCCGAGGCCGGTGGGTTTCGTCACCGGTGGCTCGCAGGCGTTGCCGTCGCTGCGTCGGCGGCCGTCGTCGCGGGCACGGTCTGGGCCACCCGCCCGGAGACGGAAGGCACCCTCCCGGTCGCGCCGTCGTCCCTGACCCCGACGCCGACGAGCACGTCGCCCTCGCCGACGGTGAGCCCGTCCCCCAACTCGTCGAGCAGCGCCTCCACGACGCGCCCGCCCTCGTCGTCGCCGTCATCCTCGACCGCGCCGCAGCCCCCGACCAGCCCCACCGGGGCACTCGCCATCTATCGGGTCGGCACCAACGGTGGGGCGACGAACCGCCCGGGCCTGGTCCGCGAGTTCTGGTCGCCGTCGCTGGGCCGCACGACCGAGTCGCAGAAGGCCACGGCCGCGGTCGCCGAGGCGCTCAAGCGCACTGAGCTCTGGAGTGGTGTGACGCTGCGCGACGTGACCGTCGAGAAGAGCCGCATCTCATTGCGTCTGTCGGGGCCAGGTGCGAGCGCACCCTCTGCGGGCTCGGCCCAACTGGGGGTGTCGGCCCTCGTCTGGACCGCTCAGGGAGCGGTCGGTCGCGGGGACGTGCCGGTGCGGATCACTGCCGACGGCGGCGGCCAGCTCTTGGGCCAGGTCGGGACCGGTGGGAGTTTCACGAGGTCGTCCACACCTCTGGACGACCTGTGCGACATCTGGATCGACACCCCATCGCCAGGTGCCTCGATGCGCCCTTCTGACCCACTCGTCGTGCGCGGGCAGGCCGTCGCGTGGGAGGCGACCGTCGAGTGGGAGCTGCAGTCAGGGACGGCAACCGTGCAGGACGGGGTCGCCACGGCCTCGATCGGAGCACCCGGTCGCGGCACCTTCACTGTTGACCTGGGGCGTCTCGATGCCGGGACCTACACGTTCCGGGCCTTCACGACGTCGGCGGAGGACGGAGCCAGGGTCATCGCCGACCGGCAGGTGACCTTCACGGTGACGTAGTCAGCGCCACCGGGACGCGGCACTGAGGACGGCGAGTGCTGCGGGTCCGGCGCTCGACGAGCGGAGCACCGTGTCGCCCAGTCGGACGATCGAGGCACCCGCTGCCTTCAGGGTGTCGAGCTCGTCGGGGGCGATGCCACCCTCCGGTCCGACGATGACGAGGACGTCACCGTCGCTCGGCAGGGTGATCGCGGCGAGCGGTGCGTCGGCGTCCTCGTGCAGGACGTATGCCGTGGCGCCGGTCGCGATGCGATCCGCCAGTGCCGCTGTGGTCGCTGCAGGCGCAAGGAGCGGACGTCGTGGACGACGCGACTGCTTGGTCGCGGCCACGAGCACGGCGTCCCACTTGGCCCAGGCCTTGGCACCACGGTCACCTCGCCACTGGACGATGCTCCGACTGGCCTGCCACGGGACGACCTCGTCGACACCGAGCTCGGTCGCGGCCTCGATGGCCTGGTCGTCGCGGTCGCCCTTGGCGAGAGCCTGGACGAGGACGAACCGCGGACTGGGTTCGGGCACGACCTCGACCGACTCGGTGCGCAGGGTGAGCCGGTCCCGGTCGACCGACGCGACCTCACCCGTGACGACCCGACCGACGCCATCGGACAGCCGGAGGCGCTCGCCGATCCTGGTGCGCTTCACCGTGGCCGCGTGACGACCCTCGGTTCCGTCGAGGACGACGATGTCACCCGCCCGAGTCGCGTCGAGCGCCCCGGGAGCCACGAGATAGAGAGCCAGCGTCATCGCGTCCCCCGACCTGCACGCCGACTCTCCGGATTCGACTTCGTGCCCCGCACGGACACACCGAGCGCAGCGAGGGGTGTCCGTGCGGGGCACGAAGTCGGTGGGTGGGGCATGGGATCAGCGAGCCTTGAACGCGTCGCGGAGCTTGCCGAAGAGGGAGCCTTCGGAGGGGTTGGTGATGCGGCCGGTGGGCTTCTCCTCCTCACGCAGCCTGGCGAGCTGGCGGAGCAGATCCTCCTGCTCGTGACTGAGCTTGGTCGGGGTCTGCACCATCGCGTGGATGATGATGTCGCCGCGGCCGGAACCGCGAAGGTGAGTCACGCCGAGGCCGCGCAGGCGGATCTGCTCACCGGACTGGATGCCGGTGCGCACGTCGAGGTCACTCACGCCGTCAAAGGTCTCGAACGGCACGCTGGCCCCGAGCGCAGCAGCCGTCATCGGGAGCTCGAGCGTGGCGTGGAGGTCATCGCCCTGGCGCTGGAAGCGCTTGTCGCGACGCACCGCCACCTCGACATAGAGGTCACCGGGCGGACCGTCGCCGGGGCCGACCTCGCCCTCGCCTGCCAACTGGATGCGGGTGCCCGTGTCGACACCAGCAGGGACGCGGATCGTCATGGTGCGGCGAGTGCGGACCCGACCGTCGCCGGAGCACTCGTAGCAAGGTGCCTCGATGACCTGACCAGTGGCCTGGCAGTTCACGCACGGACGCGAGGTCATGACCTGACCGAGGAAGCTGCGCTGCACCTGCTGGATCGAGCCGGAGCCCTTGCAGACGTCACAGGTACGGGTGCCGGTGCCGGGCTGGGTGCCGGCGCCGTGGCAGGTCGAGCAACCGACGGCGGTGTCGATGACGAGTTCCTTCTCGGCACCGAAGACGGCGTCGACGAGGTCGAGGTCGAGGCGCACCAGGGCGTCCTGGCCACGCGACTGCCGCGAGCGCGGCCCGCGGCCCTGCGCCTGGCCGGCGCCCTGGCCGAAGAAGGCGTCCATGATGTCGCTGAACGCGAAGCCCTGGCCGAAGCCGGCCGCGCCGCCGGCATACGGGTCGGAGCCCATGTCGTAGCTGCGACGCTTCTCGGCGTCGGACAGCACGTCGTAGGCCTGCGAGACCTTCTTGAACTGCTCTTCTGCCTCCGGCCCCGAGTTCACGTCGGGGTGGAGCTTGCGGGCCGCGCGACGGTAGGCCTTCTTGATGTCGTCGGCGGTTGCGTCGCGGGCCACGCCGAGGTCGGCGTAGTAGTCGTTCACTGTGGTGGACGTCCTTCGCTGGGTGCTGATCGGGTGAAGTGGAAAGCCTGTGGGGCCAAGCCTTCAGGTGCAAAGGCGTGAAGTGCGCGGGTCATTCCGCAAGGATCCGGCTGACGTACGTGGCCACGGCTCGCACCGCTGCCATCGTCGTCGGATAGTCCATGCGGGTCGGGCCGACGACACCGAGTCCGGCCACGAGGTCGGATCCTGCGCCGTAGCCCGAGGTGACGAGCGACGTGGACTGCAGCCCGGCATACGGGTTCTCGGCACCGATGCGCACGGCGACGGCATCGCCCTGCTCGGTCACCGTGCCGAGGAGCTTGAGGAGGACAACGTGCTCCTCGAGGGCTTCGAGGACCGGCCCGATCGAGGTGGGGAAGTCCTCACCGGCGCGCACGAGATGCGATGCGCCGGCCATGACGACGCGCTCCTCCCGCTGCTCGACGAGAACCTCGGTCAGTTCGGCTGCGATGGCCGCGAGGAGCCCGCGGGCACCAGGGTCAACCTGCATCGGCAGTTCACCCAGCCCGCCAGCGGCATCGGCAAGGGTCTTGCCGACCGTGGCACCGTTGACGTCGGAACGCAGCGTCGCGAGCATCCGCTCGGCTGCGGGTTCGGCGAGCTCCAGGCCCGTCTCAAGGACACGCTGCTCGACCCGGCCGGTCGTGGTGATGAGGACCACGAGGAGGCGCGAACCGCCGATGGGGACGAGCTCGATGTGTCGCACGGAGGAGCGCGTGAGTGAGGGGTACTGGACGACCGCGACCTGACGGGTCAGCGAGGCCAGGAGCCGCACCGTGCGGTCGACGACGTCGTCAAGGTCGATCGCGCCGTCGAGCAGGGTGCTGATCGCGCGCTTCTCGGCTCCGCTCAGGGGCTTGACCCCGCTGATCCGGTCGACGAAGAAGCGGTAGCCCGCATCGGTCGGGATGCGACCGGCGCTCGTGTGCGGCGCGGCAATGAGGCCATCCTCCTCGAGGGCGGCCATGTCGTTGCGCACCGTCGCGGCCGAGACCCCCAGGCGGTGGCGTTCGAGCAGCGCCTTGGAACCCACGGGCTCGGACGTCTCGACGTAGTCCTGCACGATGGCGCGCAGCACTGCGAGCCGACGTTCGTCACTCATCCCCGACACCTCCCGTCCTCACTGGCACTCATGCTTGGTGAGTGCCAATTCTACGTCTACCCTCGCGCAGGTGACTGATCGCTACGGACCGGACGTGCTCTCCGGCGACTGGAAGGCCCCTCGCGGTGGCCGCTCCACGCCCCTCGCTGCCGAGATCGGTGTCGTCGTGGAGGACGTCGAGACGGGCTGGGTCGGTGCCGTGGTCCGCGTCGAGAAGGCGGGCGGCATCCACGTCGTCCACCTCGAGGACCGGCGCGGCAAGACCAAGGCCTTCCCGCTCGGACCCGGCTTCCACGTCGACGGCAGCCCCGTGACGCTCACCAAGCCCGCTGCGGCTGCGGACGCCAGGCTGGCGGCCGCACGCCAGACGGCGTCACGCACGGCGAGCGGGTCGCGGACTGTCGCCAACGCACCGGCCAAGGTTGCGAGCGCCTCACGGATCTTCGTCGAGGGCACGCACGACGCCGAACTCGTCGAGAAGGTCTGGGGCCATGACCTCCGCGTCGAGGGTGTCGTCGTCGAGCCCCTCGGCGGCGTCGACGACCTCGAGGCCGCGATCCGTGACTTCCGCCCCGGCCCCGGCAAGCGCATGGGCGTCCTCGTCGACCACCTCGTGGCCGGCACCAAGGAGACGCGCGTCGTCGACGCCGCATCCCGCCTCAAGCCCTACGCGCCGCACGTCCTCATCGTCGGCCACCCCTATGTCGACGTGTGGCAGTCCGTGCGACCCGAGCGCCTCGGCATGGAGCAGTGGCCGGTCATCCCGCGGGGCACCTCGTGGAAGCACGGCATCTGCGCCCACCTCGGCTGGCCGCATGACGACCAGGCCGACATCGCGCGCGCCTGGAAGCAGATCCTCGGCACCGTGCGGTCCTACGCCGACCTCGAGCCCTCACTTCTGGGTCGCGTCGAGGAGCTCATCGACTTCGTCACGGTGCACTGAGACTTGGCAGTGCCCTTCGGGCCTTTCGGCGTATGCCGGGTGCTCACCTCCCGCGGCAGGGTCACCCCTGACCTCACCCTGATCTGACCCCGAAGTGGGGATCATTCGGCCTCTGGATGGGTTTGACTGGGTGACAGCACCCCGTCCCCTGAAGGAGGACACCATGACCACCACCCCGCACCCCGAGGTTCCGCAGGGGCCAGAATCCCAGCAGCCCCGGGTCGAGCAGCCGCAGCCGTCCTACGGTGAGCAGCCGCCGCCCCCTCCCCCGCAGCAGCCCTACGAGCCGACGTTCCAGCAGCCGCAGCAGTCTGCCTACCAGCAGCCTGCTTCCGGTCAGGCCTACCCGGGTCAGCCCGTCACCTATGCCCAGCAGCAGGTCCTGGACCCGGCCCAGCAGCGCCAGTGGGGGATGTTCGTGCACCTCATCCCGCTCATCGCCATGGTTCTGAGTGCTGGACTCCTCGGCTTCGTCGGGTCGCTCGTCATCTACGTGATGTACAAGGAGCGCGGCGACTTCGTGCGGCAGCACGCCGCCAACTCGCTCAACATCCAGATCATCACCGGGATCGTCCTGCTCGTCTCGTTCCCGTTGATGCTCATCCTCGTAGGCTTCGGGACGTACTTCCTCGCCCTCGCGTTCGCTTTCGTGCTCCACATCATCGGAGCCCTTCGCGCGAACGAGGGGAAGCAGTGGACGCCCCCGTTCACCCCGCAGTTCGTCAAGTGATCTCCTAGGGCGCCCGCCTGCAGACGCTCGTCAGCCCCACCTGGAACGTCTCCGGGTGGGGCTGATGTCATTGTGGGACAGGGGTTTTCAGACGCCGCCCTTGAGGAGTAGTCCCCCGTCGACGACGACCAGCTGGCCAGTCATCCAGGCAGCATCGTCCGAGAGCAGGAACGCGACCACGGCGGCAATTTCCTCGGGCACGCCGAGACGGCCGAGTGGATAACCCGCAGCGACCTTCTCCTCACGCCCTTCGTAGAGCGCGGTCGCGAACTGGGTCTTGACGACTGCAGGAGCCACGGCGTTGACGCGCACGGTGGGCCCCAGCTCGACGGCGAGCTCCTCGGTGAGGTGGGTGAGCATCGCCTTGCTCGCGCCATAGAAGCCGATCCCCGGTGCCGGGCGCACGCCCGCGACCGACGACACGTTGACGATCGCCCCACCGCGCGTCTCGAGCCCGCCCGCGACCGCCTTCTGGATCCACGAGAGGGCGGCGATGCAGTTGACCTCGACGATCTTGCGGGCGGCGTCGAGATCGAGATCGACGAGCCGTCCGTAGGCCGGGTTGATACCCGTGTTGTTGACGAGCAGGTCGACGGGTCCGAAGGTCTCGGCCACCTTCGCGAGGACCTCGTCCTGGTGCGCTGCGTCATCCGCACGCCCAGCGACCGCCATGGCGACATCAGGTCCGCCGAGGGATGCGACGGCCTCGTCGAGTGCCTCCTGCTTGCGGGCCGTGATGCAGACACGTGCACCCTCGGCGATGAGCCGCTCAGCGATCGCGAGGCCGATCCCCCGGCTCGCTCCGGTGACGATGGCGGTGCGGCCCTCGAGCCGGCGCAGATTCATGGAAGTCATGAGCGCCACCCTAGGACGCGCCCAAGGGCGTCAGGGAAGAACAGTCCCGTCGCCAGTGAGGGCCGATCCCCCATGTCCTCCGGAGTCGACGCCAAGCAGTCGGCGAACCACCGTGTCGGCGAGCAGCCGGCCGCGAAGCGTGAGCACGACGCGGCGGTCGCGGACGGCGGCGGTTCCGTCCACGAGACCGTCAGCGACCAACCCCGCCACGGCGCGCCGTCCGATGTCGTCGAGGTCATCCACCACCAAGCCGTCGCGGACCCTGACCTGAAGCAGCACCTGCTCGTCGCGGACCTGCTCGGCTGTCAACGTCTCGCGCCCGGCACCCGGCGAGAGACCGTCGGTCAGCCGACCGGCATACGCCCTGGGGTGCTTGACGTTCCACCAACGCACGCCGCCCACGTGACTGTGGGCACCGGGACCGACGCCCCACCAGTCGCCACCGGTCCAGTAGCCGTCGTTGTGCCGGCATCGCCCCGCCGGGGTGCGCGTCCAGTTGCTCACTTCGTACCAGCCGAAACCGGCGGCGGACAGGACCTCGTCGGCGATCTCGTACTTCGTCGCCTCGTCGTCATCGTCCGGCCTCGCGACCTCGCCGCGACGGACCTGAGCAGCGAGCTTCGTCCCCTCCTCGACGACGAGCGCATAGGCCGAAACATGTTCTGACTCAAGGGAAATCGCTTGGTCGAGGCTGCGTCGCCAGTCGTCGACGGACTCCCCCGGCGTGCCATAGATGAGATCGACACTCGTCACCATCCCTGCGTCCTGGGCAGCGCGTACGGCCTTCTCCACCCCCGCAGGATCGTGGGTCCGGTCCAGAGTTGCGAGGACGTGTGGGACGGCCGACTGCATGCCGAGCGAGATGCGGGTGAACCCGCCGTCGGCCAGCTCGCGCAGCGAGTCCGGAGTGACGGAGTCCGGGTTGGCCTCGGTCGTCACCTCGACGTCGTCGGCCAGTCCAAACCGGTCGCGTATGCCGTCCACAGCCTTCACGAGATCGGCTGCGGCAAGCATCGTGGGCGTCCCACCGCCGACGAAGATCGTGTCGACGCGGGGGGCCGAATCCCCGAGCACCGCCTGGGCGAGGTCGAGCTCGGCCAGGGTGGTGTCGATGAACGTCGAGGTACTCGCGCCCGGCCCCAGCTCGGTGAGGGTGTAGGTGTTGAAGTCGCAGTAGCCGCAGCGCACCCGACAGAACGGCACGTGCAGGTAGATCCCGAAGGGGCGCTTGCCGAGGGTCTGCAGGGCCGTGGCCGGGAGCTCCCCCGAGTCCGGTGCAGGGTCTCCATCAGGCAGGCGGGGCATGGCGACGATTCTCCCACCCCGATCGGAACCGGCTCCCGCCGGTCACGGGACCGCCCGATCAAACGTCGACGGATGCCATGACGGCGTGTCCAGCGTGACACGCCGTCACGTCCGAAAAAGTTGGCGAAAGTTCGCGGTGAGGGGTTGTGTCCTCTCCGGTCGCGGACTAGAACTGTCCTTACGCACTCACCTCGGTGAGAGCGTCAGAGGAAGAACTTCGGTTCTGAATCTGCGAGGCCTCGGAAACTCATACTTTCCGAGGCCTCACCTATGTGCCGCACTAGGTTGGCGTCGTGCGCATCCTCACCGACGCCGATGTCCTGGCCTGCCTCCCACCCCTGGTCGAGGTGGTCGACCTCGTCGCCGACGCACTCTCCGCCCTGGCCGAGGGCCGCGCCGACGTCCCGCCCAAGCCGACCGTCCGGACCTCCCCGGGTATGTTCGCCAACGCCATGCCCGCGGCCTACCCGGAGCGAAACCTGTTGGGCTGCAAGTGGATCAGTGTCGTTCCGGACAATCCGGTGCACGGTTTGCCCACGGCCAGCGGCGTCATGGTCATCAACGACGGAACCACCGGTGTGCCCCGCGCCCTCCTCCCCGCGCACGAGCTGACGGCAATCCGAACAGCCGCCGTGACTGGTGCCTGCATCCGCGCGCTCGTTCGCGACGAGGGGCCGATCGCCTACCTCGGAGCCGGCGTCCAGGCCCGCTCCCACCTCCGCATCCTCGAAGCCCTCGGCCACACCGAGGTGCATGTCTGGGCGCGCCGCCGCGAGGCGATCGACGCATTGGTGAGCGACACCGCGAAGGTCGCACCCGGCATACGCGTCGTCGTCTCTCCGTCGCGGGAGGCGGCGGTGCGTGACAAGGCCGTCGTCATCACCGGGCTGTCGATCGGACTCACGGACATGACCATCCCCGTGACGTGGCCGCGCGACGACGCGCTCCTCCTGCCGATCGACTACGCCAGCTCGGTGGGGGCAGAGCTCGCCGACAGCGCCGTCCTCGCCGCCGACGACCCGCAACAGTTCGCCGCCGTCAGGGCCGTGCGCGGCAAGCTGGACGGCTACCCGACGCCCACGTCCTGGACGGGGCACCTTCTCCACGCGCCGCGTCCCGAAGGTCGGCTCGTCGTCCAGAACCTCGGCACGGGGATCACCGACCTCGTCGTCGCGAGCGCCATCGCAGACGGCGCCGAGGCGTCAGGAACTGGTCAGCTCGTCGACATCTGAGCCACCTACGATGGCGAGGTGAGCGACGCGAGCGAGCATCCCGTGACCGACGAGCCGACCGACGAGAGCCGGCCCGACCGCTGGATCGAGCTCGAGGGCGTCGTCAACATGCGCGACTCGGGCGGGCTCCCCACCCGGGACGGTGGCGCGATCCAGCCGCACCGGTTGTTGCGCTCCGACAACCTCCAGGACCTCAGCGAGGATGACGTCCGTCAGATCGTCGAGGACCTCGGCGTGAGCGACATCGTCGACCTGCGCAGTGACACCGAGGTGAGCACCGAGGGTCCCGGGCCGCTCTGGCACGTCGAGGCCCTGACCCATCACCACCACTCGCTCTTCGGCGACGGGCGATCCGTGACGGCCGAGCAGGCTCTGGCCATGCCGGAGCACTCGAAGCGTGCCACCCGCGACGCCGGATTCTGGTCCGACCACTACCTCGGCTACCTCGCCGCGCGCCCCGACTCCATCTCGGCGGCGCTCGACGTCGTGTCGCGCAGCACGGGCGCGACGGTGATCCACTGCGCCGCGGGCAAGGACCGCACGGGCACCGTCATTGCGCTCGCCCTGGACGCGGCCGGCGTCCCGCACGAGGCGATCGTCGAGGACTACGCCCTGACCGGTGAGCGCATCGAGAAGATCATCGCCCGCCTCATGCCCCGCGAGCTCTATGGCAACGCCCTGCGTCACCAGAGCGTCGCCGACCAGCTCCCCCGCCCCGAGACGATGCGCACCATCCTCGCCACGGTGCAGAGCGAGTTCGGCGGCGCACAGGGATGGCTGCGCGAGCAGGGCTGGAGCGACGCCGACATCGAGCGACTCGTCGCCAGGCTGACGTCGTGACCACTCCCCGGCCGGTGCTGCCGGCACCCGTCCCGGACTCACGTCGCCGCAACCGGCGCCGGGCGATGCGGGTCCTCCTGGTCGACACCGAGGACCGCCTGCTGCTCTTTCGCGACAGCGATCCGGGGATCGTGCCGGTGCCGACGTTCTGGATCACCGCAGGCGGTGGAGTCGACCCCGGCGAGACCGACCTCGAGGCCGCTGTGCGCGAAGTCGCCGAGGAGACCGGTCTGGCGATCACCCGGTCCGACCTCGTCGGACCCTTGGCCGAGCGCGTGGTCGTGCACGGCTACAGCGACGTCGTCACGACCCAGGACGAGGCGTTCTGGTTCGTGCGGTGCGCACCGTTCGAGATCTCGACCGAGGGCCACACCGAGGACGAGATCGCGACGATGACCTCACACCACTGGTGGACCCGCGCGGAGCTCGAGGCGAGCGATGAGGACATCTGGCCGCGCGACCTGCTGGCCGTGTGGGATCAGGTCGACCGCGATGGCACCTTCGGCGGCGCGCCCCTCGAGCTCGGCGAGGTCGATGAGTCCACGGTCGCACCAGCCTGACCACGCCCAGTCGAGAGGAGAGAACCCGCCGTGCCCAAGACGGCATACGCGGCGTGTTCTCTCCTCTCGACTGGTTCCGGAGAGGTCAGGGCTGGTCGACGGGCTCGAGCGCGAAGACCGGGATGAGTCGCTCGGTGTTGACCTGGTACTCCGCGTAGTTCGGGAACGCCGCCACGCAACGCGTCCACCACGTCTCGCGCTCGGCGCCTTCGAGTTCGCGCGCCTTCGCGACCCACGTGCGGGTCCCGTCCTGGAGCTCAAGGGTCGGGTTCCTGCGGAGGTTGGCGTACCACTTCGGATGCTCTGGCGCGCCACCCTTGCTGGCCACTGCGGCATACACGCCATCGTGCTCGACCCGCATGAGCGGAACCTTGCGCACGGTGCCCGTCACGCCGTTCATCGTCAGGAGCACGACGGGTCGCCCCTGGATGTCCACGGATTCGGTGGTGCCGGACGCCTCGATGGTGTCGACCTGCTTGCGCACCCAGTCGCTGGGGCTCGGGACATATTCGCCGGTGATCGTCATGCCCACCACAACACCACAGTTGGTCGAACTATTCGCTACTTCTTCTTGTCGCTCACATAGATCGTGATGACGCCCTCGACGACGGGGGTGCCGTCCTCGCGGATCGCCCTGACCCGCACCTTGACGTCGCCGGTCTGCTCCCAGTCGGCCGGGTCGGTGTCCGCGGTGCAGAGCAGGTCGGTCGTCGACTTGGCCGTGTAGGCGACCTCCATGCCCTTGGGGATCCAGCGGCGGTCTTGGGGCACGGTGGCCTCGGCGAGCAACCCCATCGCGGCCTCGAGCCCGTTGCACACGGCGATCGCGTGGACCGTGCCGATGTGGTTCTGCACCGCGCGCCGCTTCCTGATCGTGAGCTCGGCGTGGTTGGGGCGCACCTCACGAACCTGGGGCCGCACGGTCCAGAAGTACGGCGCCTTCTGCGCGAACAGGAACGAGAACGCCTGCTTCCCGAGGGGCAGGGCGGTGAGCTTGCGATACAAGGCGAAGGTGTCCGGCATACGACACATGCTACTGATCAGTAGATGGGTCGGCCGTGGACGTGGCCGATGTCGCAGCGGCACACTGCTGTCGACCCCATCCGCCGACATCGAGGGCAACGAACACCCGCCATGACCACCACCCAACGGCTCCTCGAGCACGTCGACAGGATCGGCGCCGAGCACCCGCCCATCGACCTCGCCACGGTCGACTTCACGGTGCGCGACCCGGCCCTGGTGCGCGAGCGGTTCGGGCACGTCCTCGACTACATGGCGCGGGTCGAGCTCGAGGTGGACCGCAACGTCCTGGAGCTCGGCGCCATGATGCCCGACCCGCCCGAGGTGGACCTGCAGTTCTACCGGGACGTGTGGCGCGACCAGGAGGTGGCCCACGGACAGGTGCTGGACCGCCTCCAGCAGGTCATCGGACGGCCCGCTGCCGTGACCGACACCGAGACGGTGTCGGTCAGGCTGCGTCTCCTCGGTGTCCTCGCACGGGTCACCCCGATCCAGGACATGGTGCGGATGCTCTACTACCTCACCGGAATGGCGACCGAACGCAGTGCTGTCATCGCCTACAACCGCCTCCACTCGGGCCTCCTGGAAGCCGGCGAGCTCGCCATCGCCGAGACCGCCATCGCACCGATCCGTCGGCAGGAGCCGCCGCACTACGCGTTCTACAAGCTCTCGGCCCGTGGCCTCGCACCGACGCTGTCGGCCTGGCAGAAGTGGCTGGTTCGTCGGCTGCGTGCCACGACGTTCGCCCCGGTGGGGGCCAACACACCCTCGCAACGAGCCGACTTCGGCGGAGTCCTCGTCACGCTGGGGTTCGCCCGTGACACCGACTCCTTCGCCCACGAGATCAGCCGGGTCGAGCACGACCTGCTGCGAGCACGCAGGGCTGGGTTGCGGGTGCCGACGTATGTCGTGGACGCCCTGCGTGACGCCGTCGCACTGCACGAGGCTCGCGCCGGCCGCTCCTGACCGAGGGCGACCGCTCCTACTTCTTCTTGGTGTCGCCGCCGTCGTCGGACGACAGGGCTGCGATGAAGGCCTCCGGCGGGACCTCGACGGTGCCGATGTTCTTCATCCGCTTCTTGCCGGCCTTCTGCTTCTCGAGCAGCTTGCGCTTGCGGCTGATGTCACCGCCGTAGCACTTGGCGAGGACGTCCTTGCGGATGGCGCGGATGTTCTCGCGGGCGATGACCCGGGCACCGATGGCGGCCTGGATCGGCACCTCGAACTGCTGGCGCGGGATGAGCTCCTTGAGCTTGCCGGCCATCATGTTGCCGTAGGCGTAGGCCTTGTCCTTGTGGACGACGGAACTGAAGGCGTCGACGTTCTCGCCCTGCAGGAGGATGTCGACCTTGACGAGATCGGCGGCCTGCTCCCCCGCCTCCTGGTAGTCGAGCGAGGCGTAGCCACGCGTGCGCGACTTGAGCTGGTCGAAGAAGTCGAAGACGACCTCGGCCAGCGGCACGGTGTAGCGCAGTTCGACGCGGTCCTCGGAGAGGTAGTCCATGCCCTGGAGCTGGCCACGCTTGCTCTGGCAGAGCTCCATGATCGCGCCGATGAACTCGCTCGGCGCGAGGATCGTCGCCTTGACGACGGGCTCGCGCACCTCGGCGATCTTGCCGTAGGGGAACTCGCTCGGGTTGGTCACGACGATGACCGACCCGTCGTCCATGGTGACGTCGTAGATGACGTTGGGCTGGGTCGAGATGAGGTCGAGGTCGAACTCGCGCTCGAGGCGTTCGCGCACGATCTCGAGGTGCAGCAGGCCGAGGAACCCACAACGGAACCCGAACCCGAGCGCGACCGACGTCTCCGGCTCGTAGACCAGAGCCGCGTCGTTGAGCTTCAGCTTGTCGAGCGCGTCGCGCAGCAGCGGGTAGTCCGAACCGTCGATCGGGAAGAGCCCCGAGAAGACCATCGGCTTGGGATCGCGGTAGCCGCCGAGGTCCTGCTCGGCGGGCTTGCGCTCGTTGGTGACGGTGTCGCCGACGCGCGACTGGCGCACGTCCTTCACGCCGGTGATGAGGTAGCCGACCTCGCCGACGCCGAGCCCCTTGCCGGGCACCGGTTCGGGCGAGATGACGCCGATCTCGAGCAGCTCGTGCGTCGCCCGCGTCGACATCATGATGATCTTCTCGCGCGGGTTGAGGTTGCCATCGACCACGCGGACGTAGGTGACGACACCTCGGTAGGTGTCATAGACGGAGTCGAAGATCATGGCGCGCGCCGGGGCGTCGGGGTCGCCGACGGGATGCGGGATCTGCCGCACGATCGCGTCGAGGAGGTCCTCGACGCCGGCACCGGTCTTGCCGGAGACCCGGAAGCAGTCGTCGGGCTCGCACCCGATGAGGTGGGCGAGCTCCTCGGCATACTTCTCGGGCTGCGCGGCCGGAAGGTCGATCTTGTTGAGGACCGGGACGATCGTGAGGTCGTTCTCCATCGCGAGGTACAGGTTCGCGAGGGTCTGGGCCTCGATGCCCTGGGCGGCGTCGACGAGGAGCACCGCCCCCTCGGACGCCGCGAGCGAGCGGGACACCTCGTAGGTGAAGTCGACGTGCCCCGGCGTGTCGATCATGTTGAGGATGTAGTCGCCCGAGGTGCCGTCGGCAGCAACGCTCTCCCACGGCATACGCACCGCTTGGCTCTTGATCGTGATGCCGCGCTCGCGCTCGATGTCCATGCGGTCGAGGTACTGCGCGCGGGCCGCGCGGTCGTCGACGACGCCGGTGATCCCGAGCATGCGGTCAGCGAGGGTCGACTTGCCATGGTCGATGTGGGCGATGATGCAAAAGTTGCGGATCGCCTCCGGCGGCGTGGCGTGCGGCTGCAGCACGGTGCGGGCGCGGGGAGACACAGTCGGTTTAGTCCTCGAGGTGGTGGAACGGGAGTCGGGACAGTCTCCCACGTCACAGACCCTCACCAGAGACACCAAGGCTACTCGTTGGTAGCCTTGGTCCGACGCGGTCGTTCGACCGCCCACACTTCTTCCTGGAGGACCGACAATGACGTCACGCCGCACATCGTTCCGACGCACCGCCATCGCCACCGCCGTCACCGCCGCAGCCACCGCACTCGTCGTGGGCTCGGCGCCGTCCGCCAGCGCTGACACCATCTGGAACTTCAACTACAACGCCGACGTGACGTCGACGATCAAGAAGCTCAACCAGACCGTGAACTTCCCCCGCGGGTCGGCCAAGACCTCGATCAACCTCAGCACCCGACAGATCACGGGTTCGGTCACCCTCCCCCCGGCGAGCACGACGATGGCGATCGCGGGCCTGCCCCTCGTCAAGGTCACCCAGCAGGTCGAGCAGGTCGGCAGCGTGACCGGCAGCCTCGGCGACGCCAGCGCCATCACGGTCACGCAGCGGTTCAACATTCGCATCACCCGGGTCGAGGCCCTCGGCATCCCCATCAACCTGGTCCCGTCGACCTGCATCACGTCCACGCCGGTGAGCGCAGTCCTCACCGGCAAGCTCGGCGGCTTCTACGACCCGTACACGCTGAGCGGCACCTACACGATCCCGAAGTTCAAGGACTGCGGCATCAACACCCTGCTGCTCAACCTCGCGATCCCCGGGCCGGACAACACGCTCAAGGCAACCTTCAGCCTCAAGCCGGGCAACGTCTGACCCAGACGAGCGGCTGACCCCAGCCCCGCAGAACACAGACGAGAGGCGTATGCCGTGCAGACCCCACGGCATACGCCTCTCGTTCAGTTGTGCTCGGGTGGCCATCCGGCGACCATTGCTGTGCCATGACACGCCCACGCGACCCTGAATCGAACCTGGTCACCTCGCCGCCCGGTCCGTTGCTCACCCGATCGGGCCAGGAGGCCAGCAGTCTCTTCGCCCTTGACCCTGCCCTGCGCCACCTCAACCACGGGTCCTTCGGTGCGCCCCTCGTCGCCATCCTCGAGGAACAGGAACGCCTGCGGCGCGAGGCCGCGGCCGCGCCGGTGCGGTGGTTCCCGGCTGCGGCCACACGAGTGGGACGGGCGCGCGCAGCCATCGCGCCCCATCTCGGTGTCAGCCCCGATCAGCTTGCTCTCGTCGTCAACGCAAGCGCCGGCGCGAGTGCGGTCTACGGCTCGCTCGACCTCCCCCGCGGCTGCGAGATCGTCGTGACCGACCACGGCTACGGAGCCGTGACGATGGGCGCCGATCGGCTGGCGCGACGATTGGGCGGACGGGTGGTCGTCGCCGAGGTGGCTCTCGATGACTCCCCCGAACGGGCCCTGGCCGCAGTGCTGGGCGCCTTCACCGACCGCACCGCGATGGTGGTCGTCGACCACGTCACGAGCCCCACTGCCCGCGAGCTCCCCGTGGCCGAGATCTGCGCCGCTGCCCGCACTCGCGGGGTGGTGTCACTCGTCGACGCCGCGCATGCACCGATGCTCATCGAGCGTGCCGCGACCCTGGCCGATGCCGACTACTGGGTGGGCAACCTGCACAAGTTCGGCTGCGCCTCCCCCGGCGCTGCGGTCCTCGTGACTCGCCCCGGTCTCGAGGAGGGGTTGTGGCCGCTCATCGACTCCTGGGGTGGGTCGCTGCCCTTCCCCGAACGCTTCGACCACCAGGGAACGCTCGACATCACCCCCTTGATCACGGCGGGCTCGGCACTTGATCTTGTTGAGGACGAGCTCGGTTGGGATCGAGTTCGAGCGCACACCGCCGCCCTGGCCGATGCCGGGCAGGCGCTCGTTGCCGCCGCCATGAGCCGGGCCACCGGAGTCGACTGTCTCGCCCGCGTGGCCTCCCCCGCCACCGCCATGCGACTCGTCACGCTGCCCGCGGGGCTGGGCACGACCGTGGACGCGGCCAACGCGCTGCGCGAACGCGTCCTGGCGGATCTCGGCATTGAAGCGGCATTCACGAGCTGTCGGGGGCGGGGCTACGTCCGCCTGTCCTTCCACGCCTACAACGTCCTCGACGACTACGCCGACTTCGCCGATCGCGCCGTGCCCCACCTCGTCGACCTGGCCCGTCGCGAAGGCGACGCGGTCACGTCGACGGGAGCACACGGCATACCCGTCGTCGGGTTGTGATCCACTGCCGCGGATAGCCTCGAACCATGCCTGCCTACCCCGGAGACTTCGACGGACAGCTGGACCCGAGCTACCACCCCGAGCCCGATGGCGCCCCGGATCCCGGTGAGGTCGTGTGGGCGCGCGTCCCCTACGAGGAGGACGCGACGCAGGGCAAGGACCGCCCGGTGCTGGTGCTCGGCTGGGACGGCGACTGGGTGCTCGGCCTCTATCTCACGAGCAAGGACCACGACCGCGACCACGAGCAGGAGCGTCGTGCCGGTCGCATCTGGGTCGATGTCGGCGCGGGCGGCTGGGACAGCAAGGGTCGCCCCTCCGAGGCGCGAGTCAACCGCGTCGTCCGGATCGACCCCGCGACGATCCGACGCGAAGGGGCCGTGCTCGAGCGGGCCCGCTGGGACGACGTCATGGCGGCACGTCACACCCTGAGCGCACCCGGGCCGGGAGACCGGGGAGACCTCCCCGGTTAAAGACTTGGTCAGTTCCGGCTCCCCCGGTTGCGGGGGCCAGCTCGTACCCCTTGGCTGGAGAAGCGCTCGGACTTCCCGCGTGCCAACCCAAGGAGCGCTCATGATCAGGCTTCCCCGTCGCGCCGCCGGCCTCACCGTTGCGGCCGCCCTCGCTCTCACTCCGCTCGCGGCAACGTCCGCCAGCGCGAAGCCGTCCCCACATGGCTTCCGGCAGGCCTCGACAGCCGCCGTGACCCAGACGCTCGGCATGGACGTGTCCTCGCACCAGGGCAACGTCGACTGGGCCTATTGGTGGGGGCAAGGCCGAAAGTTCGCCTACGTCAAGGCCACCGAGGGCACGAGCTACACCAACCCCTACTTCGCGCAGCAGTACAACGGGTCCTACAACGTTGGGATGATCCGCGGCGCCTACCACTTCGCCCTGCCCTCGAACTCGACCGGGACCGCCCAGGCCGACTGGTTCGTCAACCACGGTGGCGGCTGGTCGGGCGACGGCAAGACGCTCCCCGGCGTCCTCGACATCGAGTACGCCCCCTCAGGGGCCACGTGCTACGGACTGTCCCAGGCCAGCATGCGCAGCTGGATCGCGGCGTTCACCTCCCGCTACAAGGCCCGCACCGGGCGCGACGCCGTGATCTACACGACGACCGACTGGTGGACCCAGTGCACGGGGAACACCAGCCAGTTCGCCTCACTGAACCCGTTGTGGATCGCGCGCTACAGCAGCACGGTCGGGACGCTGCCGGCGGGCTGGTCCTACTACACGTTCTGGCAGTACACCGACAGCCCGCTCGACACCAACCGCTTCAACGGTGACCTCACCCGACTCAAGGCGCTTGCCCTGGGGTGACACCGGACATGCGCGAGGGCCCGTCACCGTGATGGTGACGGGCCCTCGTGCGTTGAGTCGCTCAGCGCGGCTCAGTTGTCAATCAAACTCAGAGGCTGGCGGCCTTCTTGGCCATGGCCGACTTCTTGTTGGCCGCGTTGTTCTTGTGAAGAACACCCTTGCTGACGGCCTTGTCGAGCTTGGTCGACGCAACCTTGAGCGCGTCCTTGGCCTCGTCGACCTTGCCGGCCTCCGCGAGGTCGCGGAACTTGCGGGCAGCGGTGCGGACGTCGGACTTGACGGCCTTGTTGCGCTCGGTCGCGACCTTGTTGGTCTTGATGCGCTTGAGCTGGGACTTGATGTTTGCCACGAAGAAATCTCTCTGGTGAGGTCGGTAATTGCCGTAGAGGGCGGCAGACGCGGTTCGGGACCGGGAGTGGGGACGCCCTTGCGTGAACCGCTTCTGGGTGAAGCAACGTGCGCGCACGACCTGAGCGCGCACGCAAGGGGCAAATCTACCAGCGGGTCAGCGTGACAAGCAAAACGACGAAACCGCTGGGGTATGCCGCGTGCTCGCCTTCCGCTCAGCCGTCGCCGTTCGCCTTCTCCCGGGTGATCGTCAGGACGGCCCGCTCGACGGCGTAGACGGGGTCGCGTCCGCCGCCCTTGACCTCGAAGTCCGCGGCCGCAACGGCTTGGAGCGAGCGCGCAAGGGCCTCGGCGGTCCAGCCCTGGAGCGAGCGCCGCGCCTTGTCGACCTGCCACGGGGCCATGCCGAGGTCGCGGGCGAGGTCGTTGGATCGTCCGCGACCGGCTGAGCCGACCTTGATGAGCTGACGGATCTGCTGGGCGAGAACGGCGACGATCGGCACCGGGTCGACGCCGACGGCGAGGGCGTGGCGCAGCAGGCGCAGGGCCTCCCCTGCATCGCCGGCGACGGCCGCGTCCGCCACCTTGAAACCGGTGGCCTCGACCTTGCCACCGTGATAGGTCAGGACGACCTGCTCGTCGATGGTGCCGGTCGTGTCGGCGATGAGCTGCTGGCAGGCGGACGCGAGCTCGCGCAGGTCCTTGCCGATGGCGTCGACGAGGGCCTGGACTGCTTCGCCGGTGGCGCGTCGCTTGGCCCGGCGGAACTCGTTCATGGCGAAGTCGGCCTTGTCGCGGTCGGTCTTGATCGCGGGGGCGTCGATGAGTCGAGCCCGGGCCTTCTTGAGGGTGTCGAGGACCTTCTTGCCACGGTTGCCGCCCTTGTGGGTGACGACGAGGGTCACGTCCTCGGGAGGCGCAGCCAGGTAGGCGAGGAGGTCCTGCTGGAGCTCATCGGTGGCCTCGTCGAGGTCGTGCACCACGACGGCCTTGTCTCCACCGAACAGGGAGGGGCTCGAGTGGACCATGAGCTCGCCCGGCTCGTAGGCGCTGGCGTAGAGCCGGATCACCTCGACGTCGGGGTTGTGCTCCTTGATCAGCTGGACCGTCTCGGCGAGACCTCGCTCGGCGAGGACCTGCTCGGGCCCGGAGATGAGCACGAGCGGCGGAATCCGGCGCTGCACCTCGACAAGATCACTCACGGCGGTCACTCTGCCACGGACCCCCGACGGCCATCGTTGCGTCTGCGGATGCGGTGGCTGGAGCAGCCGGATCCGCAGACGCACTGGAATGAGTCAGTCGAAGCTGAGGGTGGAGCCGGCGCCGGCCTTGAGGCCGAGCCCTTCGAGGCGGGCAGCGATGACCTCGGTGGGGAGCTCGATGGACTCGCTGAGCTCGTCGAGGTCGAGGCCCAGCTCGACGCCGTCGCGCAGCTCCTCGTCCTCCTGGTCGGTCCAGGCGTGGCCCTGGGTCACCGCCGTGCGGGCCGCGGGTGCCGGCGGTGGGGCCGTGGCGACGGGACGGGTGTCGGTGGCGTCGACCTCACCCTTGACCTCGGCATCGCCCATCGTGGTGCCCTTGACGGCGCCGGTGAGGCCGCGCAGGGCCGGGTCGGCGACCTCGAGCGGCGGCGGCGCCGTCTCGTCGAGCCGCTTCAACGCATTGAGGACGAGCGCCCGGTCGGACGTCGGCCAGAAGGGCGGGAGCGAACGCTGGAGGAACCCGGCATACCGAGCACTCATCATCCGGGAGTCGAGGAAGGCGACGACCCCACGGTCGTCTCCACGACGGATGAGACGACCGGCGCCCTGCGCCAGCCGCAGCGCCGCGTGGGTGGCGCTCACCGCCATGAAGCCGTTGCCACCCATCCGCGCGATGGCCTGCGAGCGCGCGGAGGCGAGCGGGTCGTCGGGTCGGGGGAACGGGATGCGGTCGATGATGACGAGCTGGCATGACGAGCCGGGCACGTCGACGCCCTGCCAGAGGCTGAGCGTGCCGAAGAGGCAGGTGCGCGGGTCGCGCGCGAACTGACGAACGAGGGTCGAGATCTGGTCCTCGCCCTGGCAGAGCACCGCGATCTCACCGTCTGTTGTGGGATCGTCCTTGAGCCGCTCGCGCATCTCGTCGGTCGCTGCGCGGGCGGCGCGCATCGACGAGAAGAGGCCGAGGGTGCGCCCACCGGCGGCACGCACCAGCGCCTCGATCTCGTCCATGGTCTCGGGCGCGGCCCCGTCACGGCCCGGAGCCGGCAACTGCTTGGCGACATAGGCGATGCCCTGCTGCGGGTAGTCGAAGGGGCTACCGACATCAAGGCCGGTCCACTTCGGGGCGCCCTCGCCGCGCAGCCCGATCGTGCCGGCCACCGCATCGAAGGTGCCACCGAGCTCGAGTGTCGCCGAGGTGAGGACGACCGTGCGGTCCTCGAAGATCTTGTCGCGCACGAGCATCGCCACGCTCATCGGCGCGACGCGCAGCACACTCCCCCGCCGCGGGTCCTTGCTCACCCACACGACGTCAAGGTCGCGCTGCTCGAGGACGCGTGAGGCGTTGTCGTTCAGCTCGTCGATGGCGGCGCGGGCGATCTGGCGCGCGCCGTCGACCTCCTGACCGGCCGGCGGCTTGAGCTCGGTCTGCACCTGACGGGTCGTGTCCCTCAGGCGTGCGAGTGCAAGACCGAGATTGTCGGGGATGCCGGTGAGTCGCCCCTCCGGGATCTCGTCCAGGACCGATTCGAGGAACGTCCCCGCGTCGTCGACCGTCTCGCTCGAATCCGCCTGTCTCCCAGCACGTTTGGCCGCATTGCGCACCATGGCGGGAGTGACTTCGTCGGTGATCGTCGCGGTGACGCGGTCGACGAGCTCGTGGGCCTCGTCGATGACGAGGACGTCGTGCTCGGGCAGCATCTGCCGGCCCTCGAACGCGTCGATGGCCATGAACGAGTGGTTGGTGACGATGACGTCGACGCCCTTGGCGGCCTCGCGCGAGCGCTCGACGAAGCACTCGGCGACCATCGGGCACTTGCTGCCGAGGCACTCGTGCGCGCTCACCGACACCTGCCGCCAGGCGCGCTCGGAGACTCCGGGGACGAGCTCGTCGCGGTCGCCGGACTCGGTCTCGTCGGCCCACTCGCGCAGGCGCACGACCTCCTTGCCGAGCCAACCGGCCTGCTGGTCGACGTCGCCGACACCGAACAGGCCTTCTTCGTCGTCGGGAAAGCCACCCTCGAGCTTGTGGGCGCACAGGTAGTTGCGGCGGCCCTTGACGATCGCGTAGGTCGGGCGGCGGCCGAGCAGCGGCTCGAGCGAGTCGGCGACGCGAGGCATGTCGCGGTCGACGATCTGTGCCTGGAGCGCCAGGGTCGCTGTCGCGACGACGGCGGGCTTGCCTGCGTCGATGGCGTGCTGGACGGCCGGGACGAGGTAGGCGAGCGACTTGCCCGTGCCCGTACCCGCCTGCACGAGGAGGTGCTCGCCGGTGTCGATGGAGTGGGCGACGGCCTTGGCCATGCTCACCTGCCCGGGGCGTTCGCTGCCCTTGACGCCGCTGACCGCTGCGGCGAGGAGGTCGTCGAGGGTCGGCACCGAGTCAGCCTATGCGCAGCCACGGACAGCTCCGACCCCCCATCCACAGGCGAGTCGCCCGCAAGGTGACCCGACGGCGAGGCGAGTCCAACGGAACGGGAGATGTCTGCGGACGCGAGCGGGCGGCATACCCGGTTGACGCACTTATTGACCAATAGGGCACGAATGGCGGCGCAGTGCTCAACCATTCGTGCCCTATTGGTCAGAAAGTGTCGGTCAGACGGCGCCGGGCTTCTGCATGAGCCCGCCGTCGGCGATGATCGTCGTCGCCGTGATGTAGGACGCGGCTTCACTCGCGGCGAAGCAGACGACCTTGCCCATCTCCTGTGGCGAACCGATGTACGACAACGGGATCGCCTTCTCGAGAGCTGTGGTCTCGGCAGGAGTGTCGTCGGCGTTGATGGGCGTGTTGATCGCGCCGGGTCCCACGCCGACCATGCGGATCTTGTCGGCGCCGAGCTCGACTCCGGCGGTGCGGGTGAGCATGCGCATGCCGCCCTTGGAGATGCAGTAGGCGAGGTCGCTCGGCATCGGCCAGTCCTCGTGGGTCGAGGTGATGTTGACGATGACCCCACCGTCGCCCTGTTTGCGCATCTGCTCGGCGGCGAGCTTGGAGCCGAACACCGCCCCCTTGAGGTTGATGTTCATGAGGAGGTCGTACTTCTCCTCGGTGAGGGTCGCGAGGGTCTCGCCGAACTCGACGCCCGCGTTGTTGACCATGACGTCGACGCGACCGTAGGCCCCGACCGCTGCCGCGATGAGCTTCTCGAGGTCGGCGACCTTGGAGACGTCCGCCTGGCACCCGATGGCCTCTCCCCCGGCGGCCTCGACGTCCTTGATGATCGCGTCGGTGGCCTCGGGGTGTGACACGAAGTCGATGACGACCTTCGCACCCTGGGCCGCGGCCTCGCGCACGATGCCTTCGCCGATGCCGCTGTTGCCACCGGTGACGATGACGACCCTGTCCTCCAGAGGGCGGGAGGTGCTGCTCTTGCTGGTCGGGCTCATGAGTCGATCTCCTCGCGCAGGGTGTCGGGCGTGGTGCAGATGAGGTGGGCCACGAGCGCGGTCCACCCGGTCTGGTGGGAGGCGCCGAGACCGACACCGTTGTCGCCGTTGAAGTGCTCGCTGAACGTCGGGTGGGCATCCCAGAGCGGACCCGGCGGATGCTCACGGGGAGTGCCCGGCCGGCGGCCACCATCGCCGGGCAGGAAGAGCGAGATGAGCCGCTCACGAACGCCGAAAGCGGCTTCCTCGAGCGGAACCTTATGGCCAGAGCCAGTCGGGAACTCGACCTCGACGTCGCCGTCGGCGCCGTCCGCGATGACGAGCAGCGCGTCGAGGATGAGGACGTTGGTCGGGAACCAGACCGGGCCACGCCAGTTCGAGTTGCCGCCGAACATCCCGGTCGAGGACTCGCCCGGGTCGTACTGGATGTGCACCGACGTGTCGCCCACGGCGATCTCGGCTCCACCTCGATAGGCCGCCGACAACGAACGTATGCCGTGCGGCGAGAGGAACTCGTCCTCGTCGAAGAGCCTGCGCAGCAACGCCTCCAGCCGTGAACGCACCACAGGGGTGAGGCTGTTGTGCACGACGTCGCCGTCCTGGCTGTGCAGCAGTGAGTCGGTGAGATCCGGGCGGCGGTCCTGCAGCCACTGCAACCGGGACCGGAAGTCGGTGAGCTCGTTGAAGGCCCACGCCGGCACGTTGGCGACGGCGATGAGCGGGAGCAACCCGACGAGGGAGCGCACCCGCACCGGCGAGCCGTTGTCGTGCTCGTCGACGAGGACGTCATAGAAGAACTCGTCCGTGTCGTCCCACAGCGAGACGCCCTCGGTGCCGAACGTCTCCATGGCCTCGGCGATGGAGAAGAAGTGCTCGAGGAAGGTTGTCGCGAGGCCGTCCCAGTCGCGGTCGATGCGACTCAGCTCGAGCGCGATCCGCAACATCTGGAGGCAGGTGAACGCCATCCAGCTCGTCGCGTCGGACTGCTCCAGCCGCCATCCGGGCGGCACCTCGCGCGACCGGTCGAAGACGCTGATGTTGTCCATCCCGAGGAAGCCGCCCTCGAAGAGGTTGGACCCGTCGGAGTCCTTGCGATTGAGCCACCAGGAGAAGTTGAAGAGCAGCTTGGTGAAGACGCGGACGAGGAAGCCGTGGTCCTGCGCGCCGTCGAGGACATAGACGTGCCACGCCGCCCATGCGTGCACGGGCGGGTTCACGTCGCTGAACTGCCATTCGTATGCCGGGAGCTGGCCGTTGGGATTCTGGCTCCACTCCCGACACATCAACATGAGCTGGTTCTTGGCGAAGGCCGGGTCCATGTGGGCAATCGCCACGGTGTGGAAGGCGAGGTCCCAGGCGGCGAACCAGGGGTACTCCCACTCGTCGGGCATCGAGATGACGTCGGCGAGGGCGACGTGGGTCCACGAGGTGTTGCGGGCGTAGGGCTCGCGGGCGCGGCGTGCCTCGGGAGGCGGCGGACCGGCGGGGTCGCCCTCGAGCCACTCGCGCACGTTGTAGCGATAGAGCTGTTTGCCCCAGTTGAGCCCGGCAAACGCGCGGCGTGCGACGAGGCGCTCCTCGTCCGCGGTGTGCTCCGGGATGATCGCCCCATAGAACGCGTCCGCGTCGCTGCGACGGGCAGTGAGGACGTCGTCGAAACCCTGCCCGAACGCGTCGGCCAGTCGTGGCTGCGCACTGGTGCTGTCGTCGGTGGGAACACCGGCCCACGCGTCGTCGTTGAGCCGCAACCGCACTCGCACCGTCTCACCGGGGGCGACCGCATCGAAGTGGTAGCGCAGGGCCACCTTGGTCCCCCGCCCATCGGTGGCGAGCAGGCTGGGGTCGGCATGGACGATCGCACGGTCGACAGCGTTCTTGGGGTGCGGGCTGAGACTCTCGCCATCGCCGAAGACCTCGGTCACGTTGGTCTCGTTGTCACAGACCAGCGTCTCGGGAACACCCTCGGCGATGAGCGTGACGACACCGATGTGCGCGTGCGTGGCCCGCAGGACGACCGTGCCCTCCGGCGCGTCACCCAGCACCTCGATGACCGGCTTGCGGTCGTCACGACCCCACGCCCACGTGTTGCGGAACCAGAACTGCGGGACGAGGTCGAGCGGCGCCGCCTCAGGGCCGTGGTTGGTCGCCTCGAAGGTCACGCAGATGTCGCCGGGAGTGCCCTTCGCATGGGTCGTGACGACGTCGAAGAAGCGGTCCTCGTCGAGGACCCCGGTGTCGACGAGCTGGATCTCGGGCACATCGCGACCGGACGACGCATTGTTGGCGCGCAAAGCGGCATACGGGAAGGCTTTGTGCGGGTAGCGGTAGAGGTGCTGCGCCCAGCTGTGGGTGGGGGTGGCGTCGAGGTGCCACCAGTACTCCTTGGCGTCCTCGCCGTGGTTGCCCTCGCTGTTGGTGAGGCCGAAGTAGCGCTCCTTGAGGCGGTCGTCCTGCCCGTTCCACACCGCGATGGCGAGGTTGAGGAAGCCGTAGCGGTCGCAGAGGCCGGCGATCCCGTCCTCACCCCAGCGGTAGGTGCGGGCGTGCGCGTGGTCGAACGGGAAGAAGGACCAGGCCTCGCCGTCGGCCGAGTAGTCCTCGCGGACCGTTCCCCACTGGCGCCCGGACACATAGGGACCCCACGCGCGCCAGGCGTCGCCGTCGTGGGGCGAGGCGTCGAGTCGGAGGTGCTCCTCGGTCTGGGGGCGCCCCTCGGGCTCGACAGACGTCATGGACTCCACTTTTGCATGCGGATGCGAGGATCTAGCCAATGACTTCGCATCCGTTGGCCGAACGCGCACTGTCGTCCGTGACAACGGACGCCGACGAGTTGTATGCCGTGTTCTCGGCCTGGGCGGTCGAGTCCGGGATCGAGCTCTATCCCCACCAGGACGAGGCCGTCATCGAGGTGGTGTCGGGGCGGCACGTGGTGCTGGCGACTCCGACCGGGTCCGGCAAGTCGTTGGTGGGTGTGGCGGCGCACTTTGCTGCGCTGGCTGGCGACCGGGTGAGCTTCTACACGGCGCCGATCAAGGCTTTGGTGAACGAGAAGTTCTTTGCGCTGTGCGACGTGTTCGGCGCGGAGAACGTGGGTTTGCTGACGGGTGATGCCGCGGTGAACGCGGACGCGCCCATCATCTGCTGCACTGCTGAGGTCTTGGCCAACATCGCTCTGCGAGAGGGCAGTTCGGCTGATGTCGGATTCGTCGTCATGGACGAGTTCCACTACTACGCCGACGGTCAGCGCGGCTGGGCGTGGCAGGTGCCGCTGCTCGAGCTGCCCCAGGCGCAGTTCCTGTTGATGTCGGCGACGTTGGGCGAGATGACCGAGATCCGCGAGGACCTCGTGCGTCGGACCGGGCGTGAGGTCGCGGTCGTGACGACGGCCGAACGACCGGTGCCGCTGTCCTTCACCTGGTCGCTCACTCCTTTGCCGGAGATGATGGAGGAGATCGTCACGACGCACCAGGCTCCGGTCTACGTCGTGCACCCCACGCAGCAGCTCGCGGCGGAGCACGCGGCGTCGCTCACGACCCTGAAGCTCCTCACGTCGGAGGAGAAGCTGGCGATCGCCGAGCGACTGGCCCCGGTGCGCTTCGCTGCTGGGTTCGGCAAGACGCTCTCCTCGCTGCTGCGCAAGGGAATCGGCGTGCACCACGCCGGCCTCCTCCCCCGCTACCGCCGGATCGTGGAGCAGCTCGCCCAGGCCGGGCTGCTCAAGGTCATCGCCGGGACCGACACCCTGGGCGTCGGCATCAACGTGCCGATCCGCACCGTGCTGTTCACCGGACTGGCCAAGTTCGACGGCCAGCGCGACCGGGTCTTCCGCTCGCGCGAGTTCCACCAGATCGCCGGTCGGGCCGGGCGCGCGGGCTACGACACGAGCGGTTCGGTGGTCGTCCAGGCACCGCCGCACATCATCGAGAACGAACGCAACATCGCCAAGGCCGGGGACGACCCCAAGAAGCTGCGCAAGGTCCAGCGCCGCAAGCCACCCGAGGGCTCGATCGTGTGGACCGAGCAGACCTTCGACAAGCTCGTGTCCAGCGAACCCGAGGCCCTGACCTCCAAGATGCGCATCGACAACTCGATGATCCTCGCGCTCATGGCCCGCCCCGGCGACCCCGTGGCTGCCCTGAGCCGACTCGTGCGCGACAACCACGAGAGCCTTCCCGGTCAGGCACGTCTGGCGCGGCGTGCGATCCGGCTGGGCCGTTCGCTCCTCGACTCGGGCGTCGTGGTGCGGTTGCCCGAGCCTGCCGCCGACGGGCGCACCGTCGATCTCACCGTCGACCTGCCGGCGGACTTCGCTCTCAACCAGCCGCTGGCGCACTTCGCCCTGGCCGTCCTGGATCTGCTCGACCCCGACTCCCCCACGCATGCCCTCGACGTCGTCTCGATCATCGAGTCCGTGCTCGACTCCCCCCGGCCCGTGCTCAGGGCGCAGCAGTGGACCGCCCGGGGCGAGCGCATCGCCGAGCTCAAGTCCGAGGGCGTCGAGTACGACGAGCGAACCGCCATCGTCGAGGAGATCACCTGGCCGCGCCCACTCCTCGAGATGTTGGAACCCGCCTACGAGACCTACCGGCAGACGCACCCCTGGCTCCCCGACGAGGCGCTCGACCCCAAGAGCATCGTCCGCGAGATGTGGGAGCAGGCGATGAGCTTTGGCGACCTCATCCGCCGCTACGGCCTGACCCGCTCCGAGGGCGTGGTGCTGCGCTACCTCTCAGACGCCTACCGGACCTTGCGCCAAACCGTGCCCGAGGCACACCGCGACGAGGAGCTCGACACCCTCATCGAGTGGCTCGGCGAGACCATCCGCCAGACCGACTCCTCGCTCATCGACGAGTGGGCCGCACTGACTGATCCCGAGTCCGTGCGCAACGCCGCCGCCACGCACGGCGAAGCCCCGCCGCCTCCGCGCCCGATCACCGCCAACGAGAGGGCCTTCCGCGCGATGGTCCGCCAGGCGATGTGGCGTCGGGTCGAGCTGGCCGACCGCGACAACGTCAACGCCCTGGCCCTGTTCGAGGCCGCGGCCGCCGCCATCCCCGAGGACGGCCGCGCTGCGGTCATGACCTATGGGGCCTGGGACGAGGCGCTCGCCGCCTACTGGGACGAGCACGGCTCCATAGGCCTCGACGGAGACGCCCGAAGCCCACAGCTCCTCCAGATCGAACCGGACAAGGCCGAAGTTCCCGGCCTCGACGACGAGACCGAGCACCGCATCTGGCGCGTCCGTCAGGTGCTTGCCGATCCGGCGGACGACCGCGACTGGGTCATCGAGGCCATCGCCGACCTGGACGCCAGCGACGCGGCTGGCGAGCTCGTCATGACCGCCACCGCCCTCCGCCGCCTTTAGGCCCCAACCGCCCTGGTCTCCGCGGCTCACGCAACTACGTCGATTCGCCACCATCCCATCCGCGCTACGCGCGCTGAGCGCGCTTCGCGCTCCCGCCAGGCCCAGCCAGCGGCGAATCGACGTAGTTGCGGTCGCTCTCGCGCGCCACTTTGCGGGTCGTCCCTAATTGCGGGGGTCGGGCTTCCGCACCAGGTTGTCGAGGCGTCTTGTCATGGTGATGTCGTCGCGCTCGTCGCCGTGGGCCACGCGGATGGCTCCGAGGACTCGACCGGACTCGTGGTAGCCGCAGGCCTCGTAGAACTTGGTCGTGCCGGTGCCGCTGCGCACGCCGAGGGTGAGGATCTCGACGCCGAGGTCGCGGGCCACGCGGTGCGTTCCGGCCATCAGGAGGCGACCGAGGTTGCGGCCCCGGGCCTCCGGGTCTGTCATGACCGTGTAGACCCAGCGGCCGTG
Organism: Janibacter sp. HTCC2649; assembly: GCF_000152705.1. Classification (GTDB taxonomy): domain Bacteria; phylum Actinomycetota; class Actinomycetes; order Actinomycetales; family Dermatophilaceae; genus Knoellia. Next base: position 1,050,479 of record NZ_CH672413.1, read on the forward strand.
CGAGAGAATGGGATTGGGACCCTCGGACAGGAAGGCGAGACCCAGGACGCGGTTGTTGGCGGCTGAGCGCTGGAGGACTGCGACCCGCATGCCGGCGGACATGTCCTGCTCGGCCGCAGAGAGTCGGGCGTCCACGGCGGCGCGGGGTGCGCCCGGCGTGAAGCCCACCGCTCCCCCGGCATCGTTGGTGCGGATCCACAGGTCGAGGATCTGCTCGCGGGTGGCGTCGTCGAACGACGTCACGGACTCCATCCGGGGAGCCTCGAAGACCGTCGACGGTGGCTCGTCCGGGAGGTCGTCATGCAGCACCCGCGTCCCCACCCGCTCGAAGCCGGAGCCCATCGCCGTCTTCACCGAGGGGGTGTTGATCTCCTTGACGAGCGCCCGGACGGGCAGCTCGGGCAGGTGCTCAACGGCGTGAGCTGCGGACGCCCGCGACATCTCCTTGCCGAACCCCCGCCCCTGGTGGTCGAACCCGAGCCGGTAGTAGAGATTGAGGAAGTGCGCATCCCCGTCGATCTGCTTTAGGCCGCACACCCCGACGACCGAGCCCGCCTCGCGATCCTGCGCCACCCAGAAGCCGAATTCCCGCTCGTCCCAATGCGTTCGGGTCGCCTCGAAGAACTCCTCGGCCGCTTCATCGGTGCTGGCCATGGCGTGCGGTGCGTGCCAGTACGTGCGCGAATCCCGGTGGAGGGCAACCCACTGGTCGCGGTCAGCGACGGTCGGTGGACGGAGCGTCAGGCGAGCGGTCTCGACAACAGGAGCGAACGGCATACCCAGATCTTATTGCAAACTATTCGCAATACGGCTGGGGACTTCCCAGTCAGAGGCGAGCAGGCCGTAGACCCACGAGTCGGACACGTCACCGTTGACGATGCAGTCCTGACGCAACGTCCCCTCACGCACGAATCCGAGCTTCTCCAGGACCCTCGCGGAGGCAACGTTGCGCGTGTCGGTCTCGGACTGGACCCGGTTGAGGTCCATCGTCGCGTAGGCCCACCGCAGGACAGCGCGGGCCGTCTCGGTTGCGTAGCCCTGCCCCCACGCCACCTCGGCGAAGCAGTAGCCCAACCCCGCACTCCGGAAGTCCGGGTTCCACCCGGTCAGGCCGCACCAGCCGAGGAAGGCCCCGTCGTCAAGCCGGTCGACGGCCAAACGCACCCCCGTGCCGTCCTCGGCCAGCTCGCGACATCTCTCGATGAACGCCTGCGCCCGATCGCGTTCGGTCCACGGCGGCGAATCCCAGAAGCGCAGGACGTGGGCATTGCTCTGCAGGGCGAACAGGGCCTCGGCGTCGTCGTCACGAAATGGGCGCAGCCGCAACCGTTCGGTGTGCAACGTGGGAGTGCGCAGGACGGTGCCAGCCATCGATCAGACCCGGTATGCCGCCAGCTCGGCTGCGAGGTCGGCGTTCACCCGAGCGGTGACGTGCGTTCCCTCGCTCACGTGCTCGCTCGCGAGGATCTCGCCCTCTTCGTGAAGCCGGCTGACGAGGTCACCGCGGTCATAAGGGACCAACACGTCGACGGAGATGTCCGGCTGGGGCAACTCGTCGGCGATGAGCGCCACCAGGGCGTCCATGCCAGCGCCCGTACGCGCCGAGACCACGATCACATGCTTCTCGTTGCGGCGCAGACGGTCGATCACCTCCGAGTCGGCGATGTCGGCCTTGTTGACGACGATGACCTCTTTGACGTCGGTCGCGTCGACATCGGCGAGCACGGAGCGCACGGCCGAGATCTGGCCCTCGGGGTCGGGGTGCGAGCCGTCGACGACGTGGAGGAGCAGGTCGGACTCGGCCACCTCCTCGAGGGTGGACCGGAAGGCCTCGACGAGCTGGTGCGGCAGGTGACGGACGAAGCCGACGGTGTCGGTGAACGTGAACTCGCGCCCATCAGGGGTCTCGCTGCGACGCACCGTCGGGTCGAGGGTGGCGAAGAGCTGGTTCTGCACCAGCACGCCAGCACCGGTGAGCCGGTTGAGGATTGAGGACTTGCCGGCATTGGTGTAGCCGGCGATCGCGACGCTGGGGATGGCGTTCGCGCGGCGCGAACCGCGTTTGGTGTCGCGGTGCGTCTTCATGCCGGCGATGTCGCGCTTGAGCTTCGCGACGCGCGTGTTGATGCGGCGGCGGTCGAGCTCGATCTTGGTCTCACCCGGACCACGCGAACCCATGCCCTGACCGCCGGCGGCCTGGCCACCGGCCTGACGGGACATCGACTCACCCCAACCACGCAGACGCGGCAGGAGGTACTGCAACTGGGCCAGCTCAACCTGGGCCTTGCCCTCACGACTCTTGGCGTGCTGGGCGAAGATGTCGAGGATCAGGGCCGTGCGGTCGATGACCTTGACCTTGACGACGTCCTCGAGCGCACGGCGCTGCGATGGAGCCAGCTCGCTGTCGCAGATGACCGTGTCGGCACCCTCGTTGATGACGATCTCGCGCAGCTCCTCGGCCTTGCCCTTGCCGAGATAGGTCGCGGTGTCGGGCTTCTGCCGTCGCTGCATGACGCCCTCGAGCACCTCGGCCCCGGCCGTCTCGGCCAGGGCGGCGAGCTCGCGCAGGGAGTTCTCGGCGTCGACGATGGTGCCTTCGCACCAGACGCTCGCGAGGACGACGCGCTCGAGCCGCAGCTGGCGGTACTCGACCTCGCTGATGTCCTCGAGCTCGGTCGAGAGGCCTTGGACGCGACGCAGCGCGGCGCGTTCCTCGCGCTCGAGCTGGTCCCCGTCGTAGAGGGCTGAAGGTGCGCTCTCGTCGCCATCGCCCTCGACCAGGAACCCGTCCTCGTCGAAGGCGTCGTCGGAGAGGGCGTCAGCTTGCCCAGAGAAGATGTGATGTCTCGCAGTCATGTTCCGTCTAGGGTCTCACCTATGACCGACTCGGGGCGAACGGATTCGGGGGACCACTACTTCACGGCTTCTCCGGCGAGCCCGGATGAGCGCCGCCCACTGGCCGTCACGCTCGCCGGACGCAGCGTCACGGTCCAGGTTGCACCCGGGATCTTCAGCCCCGGCGGACTCGACAAGGGCACGGCCGTCCTCCTCGACGAGGTCCCCGATCCCCCACCTTCGGGCCGCTTCCTCGACATCGGCTGCGGCTGGGGCCCCATCGCCCTGACCCTCGGCCTGCTCTCCGAGCACGCCGAAGTCCTTGCGGTTGACGTCAACGAACGCAGTGTCGACCTCACCAACCGCAACGCCACCACCCTCGACCTCCCCCACGTCACGGCGGTGACCCCGGACGCGGTCGACAGCAACGCGACCTACGACCTCATCTGGTCCAACCCCCCGATCCGCATCGGCAAGGCCGCCCTCCACGACCTCCTCCACCTCTGGCTCCCCCGCCTCGCCCCCGACGGCACGGCCTATCTCGTCGTCCAGCGCAACCTCGGGTCCGACAGCCTGCAGCGCTGGATCGAGTCAGACCTGGGTATGCCGTGTGCCCGCTTCGCGACCAACAAGGGCTTCCGCGTCCTCAAGGTCGACAAGAGCTGATCTCCTGTGTGCCTCGGAGCGGACATGGCCCGCTCCGAGGCACACAAGAGACGGGTTGATCACTCCTGCGGGTCGACGACCATCGCCGAGCCGCCACCGCGACGAGTCGGTTCGGCAGCCGCCGTCCACAGGGACGGGGTCAGGCTGCGGATGGCCGTTCCGTTGCCGATCACCGGAACGTCGCGCAACACGTGTCCCTTGGCCGTGAGTTCGGCACCGATGGCGGTGCCGAAAATGGCGCGCTCCGCGTCCTCCGCGCCGTTGCGGGACGAGAGTCGCGGCGCGGCCACAGCGTCACCCACCGGCAGACCTCGGTCGACGACGCCGGCGATGATCTGGGCGACGGTCGTGATGATCGTCGCGCCTCCGGGGCTGCCTGCGGTGAGCCAGGGCCTGCCGTCCTTGAGGATGATCGACGGGCTCATGGAGCTGCGCGGGCGCTTGCCAGCAGCTGGCAGGTTCGGGTCCGGCACTCCGGCCATGGTGGGCGCGAAGTTGAAGTCCGTGAGCTCATTGTTGAGCAGGAAGCCCCAGCCCGGCACCACCATGCCGGAGCCGCCGTACTGCTCGATCGTCAGCGTGTAGGTGACGACGTCGCCCCACTTGTCGGTGACGGTGAGCGACGTCGTCGAGTGTCCATCCCCGGGCAGGAGGGTGGTGCCAGCGGGCGTGCACTCGCCGTTGTAGCTGCCGTCGGGCGAGCCGAAGGGCACCGGTCGTGTCTGGGCCCTGTCCGGGTTGAACACGCACGAGCGCTCATCGGCGAACTCCTGTGAGGTGAGCTCACCTGTCGGCACGCCCGCGACGTCACCGACATAGCGGTTGCGGTCGGCGAAGGCCATGGCCGACGCCTCGCTGAACCAGTGCAGGTACTCCGCCTCCGAGAGGTCCGCCACGGCCGTGCCGGTGCGCTCCTCGAACGCCTCGAGGAGGTTGAGGATCTCCGAGACGGCGATGCCGCCACTGCTCGGGGTGTCCATGCCGTAGACGTCGAGACCCTTGTGCTCGCTGTGCGTCGGTGCCTTGTGATTGACCTTGTATGCCGCGAGGTCGGCTGCCGTCAGCTGCCCCTTCGGGACCGTCACCCCGGGCGCCGTGGTGGGGTTCTGGACCTCCTTCACGACGGCCGCACCCAAGCGACCCGTGTGCAAGGAGGCGATGCCGTGGGTGCGCAGTTCGCGATAGGCCTTGGCAAGGTCCGGGTTGCGCTGAACGCCGCCGACGGGCACGGGCGCCCCACCCGGCAGGTAGATCGCGGCCGTCGCCGGGAACATCGCGAACCGCTTGGCGTTGCCGAGCGTGTCTGCGTAGAAGGTGTCGTCGACGACGAATCCCTTGCGGGCGATCTCCTCGGCCGGCTTGAGGATCTGGTTGAGACTCATCGTCCCGTAGGTCTTGAGGGCTTCGTCCCACGTCGCAGCCGTGCCCGGCGTACCCACGGACAGTCCGGAATTCACCACCGTGTCGAAGTTCATCGGCGAGCCATCCGGGTTGAGGAAGACCTTGTCGTGGAACGTCGCTGGTGCCGTCTCGCGCCCGTCCAACGTGCTGACCTTGCCCGTCTGCGCGTCGTAGTGGACGAAGAAACCACCCCCACCGATCCCCGAAGAGTACGGCTCCACCGTCGCCACAGCCGCCGCCGTCGCCACCGCCGCATCAGCCGCCGTCCCACCTCTCTTGAGGATGTCGATGCCCACTTGCGACGCAATGGGATCCACGGAAGCAACTGCTCCCCCACCACCCGTCATCACCGGCACCTTGGGCAGCTCATGCCCCACAGGCGGCGGCCCGCTGAGCGTGGGTTGAGGAGCAGCCGTGGCAGGCACGGCAAGAGCCGCAGCCACACCACCTGCAGCAACAAGGGCGAGGACTGTCGTAGGAGTTCTCATGTCATCGACGCTAGGAGTGACCCGCCAGTACCGCATCCGGAGCAGGTGCGCGCCGGGACGACCAACCTTGCGCATGGCTGTGCGTGCTCAGTCGCCCTTCGGGCTTCGCGCGCCCAGTTCTTTGACTGCCGCGCCTTCGCTTGATTGGCGCGCTACGCCCTGCGGTCGAACGCACGCACAGTCATGCGCTGCGGTTGGCCGGGAGGCCTCAGAGGGCGGACAGGTCGACTGTGCCGTCCGCGACGAGAGCTGCGGGGCCCGCGAGTTCTACCTCGTGGTTGGGCAGACCTCGGACGCGCAGCCGTCCGCCGGGGACGTCAACGGTCCAGTCCTGGGTGGGCTCGGCCTGACCGGCCCAGAAGCTCGTCGCGAGGGCGGCGGCACACACACCGGTTCCGCACGATCGGGTCTCGCCGACGCCTCGCTCGTGGACGCGCATCGCGATGTGGCCGGCGCCGACGACGCGGACGAACTCGACGTTGGTGCCGTTCGACGGGACGGGCCGGACCTCGGGAACGTGGAAGAGGTCGAGGGTGGCGAGATCGACCGACTCCGGGAGGGCGACGACGGTGTGCGGGTTGCCCATGTCGACCGAGAGGGCCGACCACGGGTCCTCCGCCAGCGGGCGTTCGCGGAGGAGCACCAAGGAGTCGAAGCCGTCGGTCTCTGCCTTGGCGGGGTCGGTGAAGCGCCACGCGCCCATGTTGGTGGCAATCGTGGCGTGGTCGCCGGAGCCTTCGAAGCGGATGCCCTTGATGCCGCCGCGCGTGGCGATCTCGAACTCGTCAGCCGTCTCGAGACCTTCACGACGCAGGTATGCCGCGAAGACCCGGGTGCCGTTGCCGCACATCTCGGCGAAGGAGCCGTCGGCGTTGCGATAGTCCATGAACCAAGGGGCCCGACCGGCTTGCGCCCGCACGGCGTCCTCGGTCGCTGACGCGGTGGGGACGACACGGATGACGCCATCGCCACCGATGCCGGCCTGTCGGTCGGCGAGGCGACGCACCACGTCGGCCTCGAGGTTCAGGCGTGCGTCGACGTCGGGCAGCAGAACGAAGTCGTTCTCGGTCCCGTGGCCCTTGGTGAAACGCAGCGTGGTCATGTCACCCATTGTCCGCGCTCGTTTGCTTCACCAGGGCAATTGCGTCATCGAGCGCACCCTCGGCACTCGGGTCGAACCAGACGATCCGCGGGTCCGGGCGAAACCACGACTCCTGGCGCCGGGCGTAGCGCCGCGTCATCTGGGCGGTCTCGGCCTGGGCGTCGGCCTCGCTCATCGTGCCGTCGATCTCGGCCAGCGCTTGGGCATACCCGAGTGCACGCGAAGCAGTTCGACCGTCGCGAATCCCCTGCGGCACAAGGCCCTTGACCTCGTCGATGAGCCCATCGCGCCACATCTGCGCGACCCGAGCGACGATCCGCTCGTCGAGGAGTTCACGTGGCGGTCGAAGGCCGATCATCAATGTGGGATGCAGATGACGCCGCTCGGGCATCGTGGCACTGAAGGGCCGGCCGGTGATCTCGGTGACCTCCAGCGCGCGGACGAGCCGCCGCACGTTGTGGCGCCCGATCCGCTGTGCCGCAACCGGATCGCGCTCGAACAGCACGGCATACGTGGCAGCCGAACCGCGCTCCTCCGCCTCTCCTTCGAGGCGAGCCCGCACGTCCGGGTCGGTCGGGGGGATCTCGAGGTGGTCGAGCGCTGCCCGCACATAGAGACCGGAGCCCCCAGCAATGACGGGGTGCAGCCCGCGGGCACGGATGTCGTCGATCGACACCCTCGCCTCGCGCTGATAACGCGCGATGGTGGCGTCGTCGGTGACGTCGAGGACGTCGATCTGGTGGTGCGGCACTCCGCGTCGCTCGGCCACCGGCAGCTTGGCCGTGCCGATGTCCATGCCGCGATAGAGCTGCATGGCGTCCGTGCTCACGACCTCGCCACCGACCATCTCCGCGACACGCAGCGCCAGGTCGGACTTGCCGCTTGCGGTCGGTCCGACGACCGCGATGACGAGCGGGTCGTCAGCGGGCAAGTTCGTCCTCGGACCTGGAGTGGTCCTCGGAGTGACCGCCCTCGGCCTCGAACTCGTCCTCATCAACGTCGTCGTGACCGAACGGGTCACGGTCCTGGCCGGGCATCCAGGTCAGTCCGGGGGTGCCCCACTCGTTGGCCTTGACCGCCTTCTTGGCCTTGCGGGCCCACTTGCCCTGCAGCCGGTCGACGTAGAGGAAGCCGTTGAGGTGGTCGTACTCGTGCTGGAACATACGAGCGAACCAGCCCGTCGCGGCATACGAGACGTCGTTGCCGTCGAGGTCGAGACCGGTGAGCGTCGCCGTCTCGCCCCGCCGCAGAGGGAAGGACTCCCCCGGGACCGAGAGGCAACCCTCGGACTCGTCGGCGGGGACCGGGTCGCCGGCGACCGGCTTGCTCGCGGTGACGAACGGGTTGATGACGACCCCTCGCGGCGGGATGCCGTCGTGGTTGTCCATCTGCCAGGTGAAGATGCGCAGTCCCACACCGACCTGTGGTGCGGCCAGCCCGACACCTCGCGCGGCGTCCATCGTCTCGAACATGTCGGCCACGAGTTCGCGGATGCCGTCGTCGATGACCTCGACGGATTCGGCGCGGCGATGGAGCACCGGCTCGCCGGTGATGGTGATGGGACGAATCGTCATGAACCCATTGTCGCAAACTGTGGGCAAATGGTCCGACCCCGCTCTGTGTTTGCGCAGGATCGTGGGGCACAGTGGTAAGTGCCCGAACCCCCGAGTAGTGAGGAGCCCCCATGAGTTTGTTCGACAAGGCCAAGGACCTGCTCGGCGAGCACGCCGACAAGGTGGAGGACCTGAGCGATCAGGGCATCGACAAGGCCGGTGAGTTCGCCGAGAGCAAGGGCCTGGACGCCGACAAGGTTGACCAGGGGCAAGAGTTTCTGGACGACAGGATTGGCGAGCCCGGCCCCGACCGGGTCTGACGCCGCAACGAAGGGCCCCGACCACACGTGGTCGGGGCCCTTTCGCTTGCGCGATTTCGGAGTATGCCGCTCAGACGCCGCAGGCGGGCGCGTTCACTGGCGCTGTGGCCGGCTTGCCGATCGAGGGCATGCCGAGGCTGACACCGGGCTTGCCCGGGACGGGTGCGTCCTGCAGCGACGCCCAGGCATCACCACCAGCGGTGCGTCTCACGGCATACGTTCCGCCGTGCAGTGCTCCATCGGCGACGAGGTGGTGCGGCGCGCCGTAGGTGACGTCGCAGCTGACCATGTCGCCGGGGCGCGGAACCTCACCGCCGCTCGGGATCGAGAAGTGGACGAGCCGGTTGTCGCGGGCACGCCCACTCATCCGGGAGGTCGCATTGTCCTTGCGGCCCTCGATGGGTGCGACGAGCACCTCGACGGTGTGACCTTCGAGCGCACGGTTCTCGGCCCATGAGATCTCGTCCTGAAGCTTGACGAGGCGCAGGAACCGTTCCTGGACAACGTCTTTGGGGATCTGGTCCGCCATCGTGGCCGCCGGGGTGCCGGGGCGGATGGAGTACTGGAAGGTGAAGGCGCTCGAGAAGCGCGACTGCTCGACGACCCGCAACGTCTCCGCAAAGTCCTCCTCGGTCTCACCCGGAAAGCCCACGATGATGTCGGTCGTGATGGCCGCGTTGGGGATCTGCTCCCGGACGCGGTCGATGATGCCGAGGAACTTCTCGCTCCGGTAGGAACGGCGCATGTCCTTGAGCACCTTGTCGGAGCCGGACTGCAACGGCATGTGCAGGGTCGGCATGACGTTGGGCGTCTCCGCCATCGCGGCGATGACGTCATCGGTGAACGCTGCGGGGTGCGGGCTCGTGAAGCGGACTCGCTCCAGGCCCTCGATCGCGCCGCAGGCGCGCAGGAGCTTGCCGAAGGCGAAACGGTCACCGAACTCGACGCCATAGGTGTTGACGTTCTGTCCGAGCAGGGTCACCTCGACGACGCCCTGGTCGACGAGAGCCTGGATCTCAGCGAGGATCTCGCCGGGTCGGCGGTCGGCCTCCTTGCCACGCAGGCTCGGCACGATGCAGAACGTGCAGGTGTTGTTGCAGCCGACCGAGATCGAGACCCACGCGGCATACGCGGAGTCACGTCGAGTCGGCAGAGTCGACGGGAAGCGCTCGAGGGACTCGAGGATCTCGACCTCAGCGCGTTTGTTGTGGCGCGCCCGGTCCAGGAGTGCCGGAAGGCTGCCGATGTTGTGGGTGCCGAAGACGACGTCGACCCATGGGGCGCGCTGGACAATCGTCTCGCGGTCCTTCTGAGCCATGCAGCCACCGACCGCGATCTGCATGTCCGGATTGTGCCGCTTGGCCTCGCGAAGCTGGCCCAGGTTGCCGTAGAGCTTGTTGTCGGCGTTCTCGCGCACGGCACAGGTGTTGAACACGACGACGTCGGCTGCTTCCGGCTGCTGGTCCCCAGCCATGCTGGCGACGTCGACATAGCCCGCCGTCTCGAGCAGGCCGGCAAGGCGCTCGGAGTCGTGGACGTTCATCTGGCAGCCGTGCGTGCGCACGTCGTAGGTCTTCAGCTCACTCATCGCCCACCAAGCCTACGTCCCGGCCCCACCGCACCGGTCACGGCCGAGGCAGGACACCACTGCTTCGGCGTTACTTGACACGACAACCAATTGGGTGCACACTGATGTTGAAAGTTCAACCACACAACGACGAAGGAACTCATCATGGGACTGTTCAACCGCTCGACCACCACCACCTCCGCTGCCGCCCCCGAGCAGTCCACGAGCTTCGTGTCCGACATCGCCGGCGACTACGCGATCGACCCCAGCCACTCGCGCCTCGGCTTCTCGGCCCGCCACGCGATGGTGACCAAGGTTCGCGGCAGCTTCGACGAGTTCGAGGGCAGCGCCCACATCGACACCGCCACCCCGGGCAACTCCAAGGTCGACGTCACCATCCAGGCCGCCTCCGTCACGACGGGCAACGAGCAGCGCGACGGTCACCTCAAGACCCCCGACTTCTTCGACATCGCCAACTACCCCACGATCACCTTCACGTCGACCGACGTCGCTCGCGACGGCTCCGACTGGGCCATCACCGGCGACCTGACGATCAACGGTGTCACCAAGCCCGTCACCATCGACTTCGATGAGACCGGTTCGGCCAAGGACCCCTACGGCAACACCCGCATCGGCTTCGAGGGCAGCACGACCATCAACCGCACCGAGTGGAACCTCAACTTCAACGCCGCGCTCGAGACCGGCGGCGTGCTCGTGAGCGAGAAGGTCGCGCTCGAGTTCGACATCTCGGCGATTGCCCAGGTCGCCGCACAGGCCTGATCCCATCCGCGACGCGCAAGGGCGAGGACCACATGGTCCTCGCCCTTGCGCGACCCCGCCCGTGGTCGAGGGGGACTCACACGTCCACGCCCCAGAGGGCGGCCACGTGCCGGACGTCCGTACCGCAGCATCCACCGACGATGTCGAGCCGGGGCAGCCGAGCAGCCAGCCTCTCGTGCTCGGTCACGAGGTCGACGATGTCGCCCTCGTCCAACTCAGCAGCGTCGTCGAGCTCGGCGTGCGACTGTCGGGAGGCGTTGACCCGTAGCCCGGTGACGTGGTCGGTCCAGGCCGCCTCGGGCGTCAGCGCCGCGGCAATGTGGCTCGGGTGGGCGCAGTTGACGAGCAGGTCGTCCGGCGCGGCCTGGAGCCGGAGTGACTCGATGGCCTCCCCGAGTGGCGTTCCGTCGGGCAGGCGACCGTCGGTCTCCACGGTGAAGGAGACTGCGACCGCGACCCCCTGGGCCCGGGCTGCCTGCACGACGCCCACGGCCTCGGCCACCGTCGTCAGCGTGTAGGCCGTGACGCGCGCAACGCCGCTCTGCGCGAAGGCCGCGATCTGTGCCCAGTGGTAGTCACCGAACTCGTCGGCACTCGTGGGGTCGCCAGCGATGTAGCCGTCACCACGGGGACCCAGGACTCCGCACACCCGGACGTCGGGGCCGCGGCCGCTGCCGTCGAAGCCCGCGGCTCCGCCCGGCGAGACACCGTCGGAGATCAGGTTCTCGGCGAGACCGGCCAGGAAGAGCACGCTCTCCAGGTTGATCCGCCGGACGTCGCTGCGCACACCTCCGAGCGCCACGACCCAGTCGGCGCTGGCTCGCCAGGTCGGCGTCTCGAGCAGGAGACCCGCACCTGCCCGGCTGGCCACCTGCGCAAATCCCGCGTAGTACTGCGAGAGCAGGGCGCGACCCTCAGCCGTCTCCAGCAGGGGGTACGCCGCGAACCCTGGCAGGTCCACGCCGTGATGAAAGATGAGATCGGTCTCGAGGCCGCCATCGGTCACCCAGCGAGGGCGCGTGGTTCGTCGACCAGGCAGCGCCTGCGCCTCGTCCGCGTCAGTCAACACCGAACCGCCCTTTCTGCGCACCGGACCTCTACGGTCGCGCACCGGACCGGTCACCACCAGAGCCCGGCAGGATCAGTCGCGCTGGTGCTCCGGGGTGGCGGCGAGGGCCTCACGGATCACCCGCATGGACACCTCCGACGGGTATCCCTTGCGCGCGAGCATCCCCGCAAGCCGACGCTTCTGCACGACGACGTCGAGCCCGTGAAGGCGCCGGAGCCGCTTCTCGACGAGCTCGCGGGCCCGATCCTCCTCGGCGGCCGGATCGACCTCGTCGAGCACGGTCTCGGCGACCTCGTCGGAGACACCCTTCTGCCGCAGGTTCTGGGCGAGAGCCCGGCGGGCCAGGCCGCGCCCGGCCTGCTGGGACCTCACGAGCATCCCGGCGTACGCCTCGTCGTCGACCAGGCCCACCGCTTCCATGCGGTCCAGGACCACCGCAGCGACCTGCGGATCACACTCCCGCTTGGCCAGGGCCTGCTCCAGCTGGGCGCGCGACTTCGGGGAGTTGGTCAGCTGCCGGAGCACGATCTGCCGAGCGAAGTCGTGGGCATCGGGTTCGACGCCTTCGACGGCGGCATCAGGTGGCGGTGGTGGTGGCGCGAACCCACGCGCAGACGCGGGAGGACGCACCTCCACCCACGAGGGCGGAGGTGCGTCCGAGTCAGTGAATCCCACTGTGGCTCAACCGTTTCGAGGCGATCAGATCCGTTGGTCGACTCAGAAGTCGACCGGGACCTCGGGGACCACTTCGAGTGGCTTGTCGACCTGCGGGCCGATGCCGAGCTTCTGCTTGATCTTCTTCTCGAGCTCGTCCGAGAGGTCGGGGTTGTCCTTGAGGAAGGCGCGGGCGTTCTCCTTGCCCTGACCGAGCTGGTCACCTTCGTAGGTGTACCAAGCGCCGGCCTTGCGGACGAAGCCGTGCTCGACGCCCATGTCGATGAGGCCACCTTCACGGGAGATGCCCTGCCCGTAGAGGATGTCGAACTCGGCCTGCTTGAACGGCGGGGCCACCTTGTTCTTGACGACCTTGACGCGGGTGCGGTTGCCGACCGGATCGGTGCCGTCCTTGAGGGTCTCGATGCGACGCACGTCGAGGCGGACGGAGGCGTAGAACTTCAGCGCCTTTCCACCGGTCGTCGTCTCGGGCGAGCCGAACATGACGCCGATCTTCTCGCGGAGCTGGTTGATGAAGATCGCGGTCGTGTTGGTGTTGCTCAGGGCGCCGGTGATCTTGCGGAGGGCCTGGCTCATGAGGCGGGCCTGAAGGCCGACGTGGCTGTCGCCCATCTCGCCCTCGATCTCGGCGCGCGGGACGAGAGCGGCGACGGAGTCGATGACGATGATGTCGAGCGCACCGGAGCGGATGAGCATGTCGGCGATCTCGAGGGCCTGCTCCCCCGTGTCGGGCTGCGACACGAGCAGGTTGTCGGTGTCGACGCCGAGCTTCTTGGCGTACTCGGGGTCGAGGGCGTGCTCGGCGTCGATGAACGCCGCGATGCCACCCGCGCGCTGCGCACTGGCCACCGCGTGCAGGGCGACCGTGGTCTTGCCCGAGCTCTCGGGGCCATAGATCTCGACGACACGGCCGCGGGGCAGCCCGCCGATGCCGAGCGCGACATCGAGCGCGATCGAGCCGGTGGGGATGACCTCGATGGGGGCACGGACGTCGTCACCGAGACGCATGATGGCGCCCTTGCCGTGCGACTTCTCGATCTGGCCGAGGACCAATCCGAGGGACTTGTCGCGGTCGTTCGCGTTCCTGACGGCTGCTGTTGCTGCCATGTCGGCACCTGCTCTTCCTGTGTCGTTCGATGTGCGCGTCCGCCGGCGACCCATGCTCGCGGTCGGTCTCGTCGCGATCTCGGGTCAGACGCTAGGTCGTCGTACCGACAGCCGTCTGCAGCTGCCGTGGAGGCTGTGGACGAAGTCATCGGATCTGGCGACCTGTGGACAACAGTAGACGAACACGTGTTCGACGCAGCGAAGTGCGCGAGCGACACGCCGAAACTTCAGGTTCCGCTCACCTCGCGCCGCATCGGGACGTGCGGGATGCCGTCCTCGTCCGCGTACTCCGCGCCGGTCGCGACGAACCCGAACGCGGCATACCAGTCCCTCAGGTGTGCCTGCGCGTCGAGGACGATTGCTCGGTCCGAGCACAGCGCGAGCACACCCCGCACCATCGCGGCCGCCAGGCCGCTCCCCCGATGCCCACTCGCGGTGGCGACCCGGCCCACTCTCCACACCTCATCGTCATCGAGCACGCGCAAGGTCGCGACCGGCATACCCAGCTCGTCGGCACACCAGAAGTGCCACGTCCCCGGCTCCACATCGCGGCCGTCCAGGTCGAGGTAGGCCGCCTCCTGCTCGACGACGAACACCTCCGATCGCAGCGCCCAGAGCCGATAGGCGACGACTGGGTCGAGTTCGGTGAAGCGTTGGTGACGAAGGTCCGGCGATGACTGGTCCACGGCGCCACCCTAGGCAACTGGCAGACTCCTGCGCCGTGACGATCATTGCGGCAGCAGACGGCTCGGCCCTCGGCAATCCCGGACCTGCAGGTTGGGGCTGGTACGTCGATGAGGACCACTGGGCCTGCGGGGGCTGGCCGCACGGAACCAACAACATGGGCGAACTCACCGCCGTCCTCGACCTGCTCGAGCAGACCGCCGACGTGGACGACGAGCTCGTCATCTACTGCGACAGCAAGTACACCATCAACTCGATCACCCAGTGGATGCCGGGGTGGAAGCGCAAGGGCTGGAAGAAGGGTGACGGCAAGCCCGTCATGAACGTCGAGATCATGCAGGCCCTCGACCGCGCGATGGCAGGACGCAAGAACGTCCGCTTCGAGTGGATCAAGGGTCACTCCGGACACGCGCTCAACGAGGAGGCGGACCGGCTCGCCAACGGTGCCGCAACGGCATACCAAAAGGGTTCTGTCCCCGACGCCGGTCCGGGCTGGGCTGGCCGAGGCACGGCCTCGCCCGAGCGCTCCTCCCCCGCAGCCGCCCCCTCACCAGCGGCGCCGGCTCCCGAGCCCGACCTCTTCTCCGAGCTGACCGACGCACCGGTGCTCACGGACGAGGAGCAGGTCATCGCCCTCGAACGGCAGCTCCTCGAGGACGACACCCGCTCCGACAGTGCTGCGGTCGCCGCGCTGCTGCACCCGCAGTGGTCCGAGATCGGCCGCTCGGGTCGCCTCTGGACGCGGGACGAGATGCTCGACGAGATCGGCCCCCTGGGCGAGGCCGTGAGTCTCGACGTCCTTGCCTGTATGCCGGCCGGTCCCGACACGATGCTGCTCACCTGGCGCGCGGCGCGCGACACGGAGACCACCCTGCGTTCATCGCTCTGGGTCCGCTCGGCCGGTCACTGGCAGCAGCTGTTCCACCAGGGCACGCCTGAGGCCTGAACCTCAGAGTCGGGCCGACAGCTGCTCGAGGATCTCGCTAGCCGGGCCCTGTCGGGTGGTGCGGTGCCCTGTGCCCGCCCACAGGTGGACGAGGTCGGGCTGACCCGTTGCCTTGCCGTGGGCGCGCAACGGGGCCGTGAGGTGGTGAACCTGCGGGTAGGCCGCGGGTGCGACCTCGGTGAACACCTCGGTCCACGACGTGACCAGGGCCCGGGCGCTACGGCCGGTGAAGGCGCGCGTGACGACGGTGTCAGCGCGATGGGTCAGCTCGTGACGGTGGACCTCAGCCGTCCCTGCCTCGTCAGCCCGCAGGAAGGCCGTGCCGCACGCCACCGCGTGCGCCCCGGCGGCCAGGAGCCCGGCGAGATGGGTCGGGTCAGCGACCCCGCCGGTGGCGACCACGGGCAGGGACGTCACCGCGCGAATGCTCTGCAGCAACAACCGGGTCGGCGCCTGGTGGTGCCCTGAGTCGACCGGACCTCCGCGGTGCCCGCCGGCTTCCCAGCCCTGGGCGACGAGTCCGTCGACGCCGAGCTCGTCGGCCCAAGCCGTCTCGCTCGCATCGTTGACGGTGACCCACACCTCGATCCCGGCCGCGCGCAGACGGTCCACCACGTCGGCGGGTGGCCACGCGAACGCGAAGGACACTGCGGCGGGGCGTTCGGCGAGCAGGACCTCGATCTTGGCGTCGAAGGAGTCATCGTCATGGACCGGGTCGCCCAGCGGGACGCCGGCCTTGTCAGCGAGGGGCTGGAGTCGCGTGGCGAACTCCAGCACCCGTGCGGCGCTCCCCGGCTCGTAGGGGTTCGGTGCAAAGAGGTTGACACCGAACGCTGCGCCACCGACGGCCGAGCGCAGCAACACGATGTCGTCGCGCAACCGATCAGGGGTGAGGTAGGCACCGGCGAGAAAGGCGAAACCACCGGCGACAGTGACGGCTGTTGCCAGATCGACAGTGCTCGGCCCTCCCGCCATCGGCGCGAGGACGACCCGTCGGTCCAGGACCGTCACCGGTCAGCCACGCCTCGGGGCGTCGACCCGTCCGAGTCGGCGTTCCGCCGGAACGTCCATGTCGTCACAGAGGGCGAGCCAGACCAGACGTGGGTGCATGCCTTCGTCGAGGGCTTGCATGACGCTGCGTCCGCCGAGGACTCCGAGCACGTGGTCACGCGCCAGGGTGGGTGCGTAGGTCTCACCGAACTCGTCGTTCATCAGCGTCCAGAAGTGGCTGATCCGCATGGTCGCGAGTGTGTCACACGGCCTTTCCCGTGCCGTCTCGGCGGTTGGCCGTTGCCAGACGACCAACAACGCGTGAAGACTCATCCTGCGATTGCAGACATTCCTTTGTAAGGTCAACGACATGCCCGAGCCTTTCGAACCCGACCCCCGTCGGGACGTCGTCCTTGATGCGACGACCCTCAAGGCGCTGACGCACCCACTCCGACCCCGGATCCTGAGTGCGTTGCGCCTCCACGGGCCGGCCACGGCGTCGCGTCTCGCCGCCCACCTGGGTGTCAACACCGGTGCCACGAGCTATCACGTCAGGCAGCTCGCCGAGGCGGGTTTCGTCGTCGAGGCCACCGAGCTGGGCAACGCCCGCGATCGCTGGTGGAAGGCCGCTCACGCGCGCACCTACTTCGATACGCACGACGCCGACCAGGCGACCTCCGCGGCCTACCTGTCTGCCGTGGCGGCGGGCTACGCCGAGAACGCGCAGCGCGCCATCGCCGAGATCGCGACCCTGCCTCCCGAGTGGGAGGACGCCGGGACGTTCAGCAACTACACCCTTCGACTCACGCCCGAGGAGACGTCTGCCCTCATGCGCGACGTCATCGGCGTGATCCGCGGCTACCGGCCGCACCAGGGCACGGAAGACGCTCCCGAGACGGCTCGCCCCGTCTCGGTGAACCTCGAGGTCTTCCGCGCCCCCGGGATGTCTTCGGAGTGAGCGCGCACGCGCGCCCGAGTCGGCGCAGCCTCTACGGAATGCTGTTCGCGTCGAGCGTGTCCATCGCGGGCACGCGCGTCTCGACGATCGCCCTTCCGTGGCTCGTCTACTCCGAGACCGAGTCGGCCAGCCTCACCGGGGTCGTGCTCGCAGCAGAGATGGCGCCCTATGTCATCTCCAAGGCCCTCGGTGGCCCGCTGGTCGATCGCCGCGGCCCGCGCGCGATCAGTGTGGCCGGGGACCTTCTGAGCGGGGCCTTCCTCGCGCTCATTCCGATCCTGTATGCCGCCGGTCAGCTCGCGCTTCCCGATCGGATTCCGTTGCTCTTGGCCCTCGTGGCCCTCGCCGGTGTCTTTCGCGGGCCCGGCGACGGGGCACGCAACGCCATGATCCCTGCCGTCGCCGACGCCTCGGGTGTTCCACTCGAACGCATCACCGGGCTCGACAGCACCATCGACCGAGCCAGTGGGCTGTTGGGGGCGGGCATCGGTGGTCTGCTCGTGGGTGCCTTCGGCGCGGCCCAGACCGTTGCGGTCACGGCCGGTGCTTCCTTCGTCAGCGCTCTCGTCGTCGCGCTCGTCATTCCCCGGTTCGCGCACGCCGACTCGGACGACGAAGGGTCCTATCTCGCGCGGCTGAGGACCGGGGCGTCCTTCTTGCGGCAGGACCGGTTGCTCCGCTCCATCCTGGCCATGATCACCGTGACCAACCTGCTCGAAGCGGCATACATCTCGGTCATGCTCCCGGTGTGGGTGCACGACAACGGCCACGGTCCGCAGCTCATCGGTCTCCTGGGGATCCTCTTTGGGGGCGCTGCCGTCGGCTCGAGCCTCATCGCCACCACCATGGCCGGACGGTTCAGTCGACGGACGGCCTATCTTCTGGGGTTCTCGCTCGCCGGGGCGCCGCGCTACCTCGCCCTCGCCTTCGGTGCTCCCCTGTGGCTGATCATCGGGTCCAACGTCGTGGCCGGGTTCGGCATCGGCTTCATCAATCCGACGATCAACGCGATCTTCTTCGAGCGGGTCCCTCGACCCATCATCGGCCGCGTGGGCTCCCTCGCGGATGCCCTCGCATGGGCTGGTCTTCCCGTGGGAGGTGCGGTGGGGGGTGCCGCTGTCGCCGCGATCGGGATCGCGCCAGCCCTGGGCTTCGCCGGCGTCGCCTACCTCGTCTCGACGACGGTCCCGGGTATGCGCCCCGAGTGGCGGGACCTGGACCGCGGGTTCCGACACGCCGACACCTGACCGGCACACCGGACCGGCTGACGCCAGCACCGCCGACGCGACCGCCTCCTTCGAGAGCGGATCCCGCAGTGACGAGTGCCGATCCGCACCAGTCAGGTGCCACTGAAGCTCCTATGTCTGTCAAGCGGTGTTGAGCCACTCGCGGTAGCGGTTAACGACTTCTGGAGTGATGTGCAGCCCTCGCTCGGTTCGGCTGATGGTTATCGTTGCTAGGCCAAGTGCGTGGGCTGCTGCTGCGAGGGTGATGTTCTTGGCCTGCCTGGTGGGGCGCAGGTCGTGGACGCCGAGGTCCTCGTGTGGCCGCGTGAGTTGCTTAAACATTTCCCGGGCGATGGCGCGTTTGAGGAGCCGCAGGATCTCTGGCGTGGACCGGCCGCGGTCACGCTGTCGCTGTACGAAGGCCTTGGTGGGCGGGTGGTTCCTGAGCCGTGCCATCGCGATGGTGTGCAATGCGTTGTTTGCGCGTCGGTCACCCCCGCGTGACAACCGGTGGCGTGTGGTCTTGCCTGACGAGGCCGGGACGGGCGCGGTGCCACAGAGCGCGGCGAACGAAGCCTCACTGCGCAGCCTGTCGGGGTTGCCGCCGGCGGTGATGAGCAGTTGTGCCGCGGTGGTGTTCCCAACGCCGTGGAGGTGCAGTAGATGGGGCGCGGCCCTTTCGATCATTGTGGTCAGTTCGGTGTCGAGTTCGCTGATCTCTCGGGTCAGGCTCTGGTGGCGGCGCGCGAGGGACTTCAATGCGGTCAGGACCAGACGTTCTTCGAGATCTGGGTGCACGCTGGGGCGGCAGGCTGCGAGCGTCTGGATCAGGCGTGCCGCGGTGAGGTTGCGATATTTTTCCCGCAGGTCGGCCGGGGACGTCACCAGTTGGTGGCGAATCTGGACCTGTGCTGCTGCTCTGGCTTTGACAGCTGAGCGCCGAGCATTGTGTAGAGCGCGAAGCGCGGTGATGTCCGCTGACTTCGCTGCCGCGGTTGCCCTACCGCTCAACATGGCCTGGGCCGCCTGGTAGGCATCCAACGGATCCGACTTGCCCTCGCGCCGGCGTACCGCCCGCTCAGGCCGCACCACCTCGAAGACCGCGATGCCCGCCTCACCGGCCGCTCGAGTGATACCCACTCCATACGAACTGGTGCCCTCAATCCCGATCCCCACCACCTCACCTCGACCGGTCAAGAACGCCAGGGCCTGCCGATACCCCGAAGGCGTCGTGGGGAACTCCTGGTCACCCAACTGCCTCCCCCACGAGTCAACAGCCGCGACGTGGATGGTGTCGGCGTGGGTGTCAACGCCTCCCACAAGCGTTCCGGGCTCGAGATTTGTCACTGTCATGATGGAAAGTGCCTTCCGTGTCGATTCGGTTGGTCGACGCCGGTCGGGCGAGCAGACAGGACACTGATGAGGCTTCGCCAGGCTCTTATGAGGTCATGTCCGCCCGGCCGGCGCGCGGGACCCCGAGAGTCAGGCGGTCCAGTTGATGGTCAAGCCAGCAGGCCGACAGTCAGTGCCAGAGTCATGACCCTCGGGGCAACAAACATCATCAGTGTCGGTACCGGGTGAGAGGCTGGCCCCCTCATGACGGCTGACGTTCTCGAGCGGTTCTCCCCGGCCACAGCGGCATGGTTCCGGGACTCCTTCAGCGCGCCCACGCAGGCGCAGGCCGGCGCCTGGGAGGCCATCAGCTCCGGGCACCACGCGCTCGTCGTCGCGCCGACCGGCTCCGGCAAAACCCTGTCCGCCTTCCTCTGGGCCCTCGACCGCCTCGGCACCGAGCCCCTCCCCGAAGAGAAGCTCCGACGTTGTCGCGTCCTCTACATCTCCCCGATGAAGGCGCTCGCCGTCGACGTCGAGCGCAACCTGCGCAGCCCGCTCGTGGGCATCGGGCACGCCGCCACGCGACTCGGTGTGCCGCAGCCCGACATCACCGTCTCCGTCCGCAGCGGCGACACCCCGGCCAGCGAGCGCCGCACCTTCGCCCGGGCGCCGAGCGACATCCTCATCACGACGCCCGAGTCCCTCTTCCTCCTGCTCACCTCCCAAGCGCGTGAGGCGCTGCGCGGAGTCGAGACCGTCATCCTCGACGAGGTCCATGCGGTCGCCGGCACCAAACGCGGCGCCCACCTCGCCCTCTCACTCGAGCGCCTCGACGCGCTGCTCGACCGGCCTGCCCAACGCATCGGGTTGTCGGCCACCGTCGAGCCGGTCGACGAGGTCGCGCGCTACCTCGCCGGCGGTCGTCCGGTCGACATCGTCCGCCCGCCGTCAACGAAGGAGTGGGAGCTCGACGTCGTCGTGCCCATCCCCGACATGTCCTCCCTCGGCGAGGTCGTCGAGGACGACCTCAGCGGGCCGGCTTCTGGCGCCGAGCGGCGAGCCTCGATCTGGCCGCATGTCGAGGAGCGCATCGTCGATCTTGTTGCGGCACACCGCTCCACACTCGTCTTCGCCAATTCGCGACGCCTGGCCGAGCGCCTCACCGCGCGCCTCAACGAGATCTGGGAGGAGCGTCTCGAGGCTGCTGCTGCGGACCCCTCGGGAGATGAGGGTGAGCCGGCCATGCAGGTGGGCGGGCGGCATACCGGATCGTCCCGCACTCCCGCACAGGTCATGGCGCAGTCGGGAGCATCACACGGCGCCGCACCCATCCTTGCCCGCGCACACCACGGCTCGGTGAGCAAGGAGCATCGCCAGCTCATCGAGGAGGACCTCAAGGCCGGCCGGCTGCCCGCCGTGGTCGCCACCTCGAGCCTCGAGCTCGGCATCGACATGGGCGCCATCGACCTCGTGATCCAGGTCGAGTCGCCGCCCTCGGTCGCCAGCGGGCTCCAGCGGGTCGGGCGCGCCGGTCACCAGGTCGGTGCCGTGTCGCGCGGGATCCTCTTCCCCAAGTTCCGGGGCGACCTCGTGCAGACCGCCGTGGTCGTCGAGCGCATGCGCGCCGGCGCCATCGAGTCGCTGCGTGTGCCGGCCAACCCGGTCGACGTCCTCGCCCAGCAGATCGTGGCGATGACCGCGCTCGATGACTGGGCCGTCGACGAGCTCGAGCAGGTCGTGCGCCGAGCCGCTCCCTTCGCGGGACTCCCCCGCTCGATCCTCGAGTCAGTGCTCGACATGCTGTCGGGTCGCTATCCCAGTGACGAGTTCGCCGAGCTCCGCCCACGCATCGTCTGGGACCGCGTGGCCGGAGTTCTCTCGGGGCGCCCGGGTGCCCAGCGCCTCGCCGTCACCTCGGGCGGCACGATCCCGGACCGCGGTCTGTATGCCGTGTTCCTCGCCACCGGTGAAGGCACCGGTCGGCGGGTCGGTGAGCTTGACGAGGAGATGGTCTACGAGTCGCGCATCGGCGACGTCTTCACTCTCGGCACCTCCACCTGGCGCATCGAGGACATCACCCACGACCGAGTGCTCGTGACGCCCGCGCCGGGACAGCCGGGCCGACTGCCGTTCTGGAAGGGCGACCAGCTGGGGCGTCCGGCAGAGCTGGGCAAGGCTGTCGGCGCTTTCGTGCGCGAGGTCGCCGGTTCGACCCCCGAGGCAGCTCGTGCGCGTGTCTCGGCGGCCGGGCTCGACGCCTGGGCCACCGACAACCTCGTCGCCTATCTCGACGAGCAGCGCGCTGCCACCGGCCATGTCCCCGACGACCGCACCATCGTCGTGGAGCGGTTCCGCGACGAGATCGGTGACTGGCGCGTCGCCGTGCACAGCCCGTTCGGCGGGCAGGTCCATGCCCCGTGGGCGCTGTGCGTGTCCGCGCGGATGCGGGAGCGCTTCGGCGTCGACGTGCAGGCCATGCACGGAGACGACGGCATCGTCTTCCGCCTGCCCGACCTCGAGTTCGACGGCGACGGGTCCTCCGGGCGCGGTGCGGCCGCCGAGCTGCTCGAGCTCGTCCGGCTCGACCCCGACGACGTCCACGACCTCGTCACGGGTGAGATCGGCGGATCCGCCCTGTTTGCAGCGCGGTTCCGCGAGTGCGCGTCGCGAGCCCTGTTGCTTCCACGTCGACGCCCCGACCGCCGCCAGCCCCTGTGGCAGCAACGGCAGCGGGCGGCGCAGCTGCTCGAGGTCGCCAGCCAGTACGCCTCGTTCCCGATCGTCCTCGAGACCGTGCGCGAGTGCGTCCAGGACGTGTTCGACGTGCCGGGGCTGACGACCCTCATGGCGTCGATCGCCTCGCGTGAGGTGACGGTCGTCGACGTCGAGTCGGCCCAACCCTCACCCTTCGCCCGGTCCCTGATGTTCGGCTACATCGCCCAGTTCCTTTACGAGGGCGACTCCCCACTGGCTGAGAAGCGTGCCGCCGCACTGTCCCTCGACCCGACCCTGCTTGCGGAGCTGCTCGGTCGCGGCGAGGGCCTGTCCCTGAGGGACCTCCTCGACCCGGAGGCGATCGCTCGCACCGAGGCCGAGCTGCAACGGCTCGCCGAGGACCGCCGATGCCGCCATGCCGAGGACGTCGCCGACCTCCTCCGCACCCTGGGGCCGTTGTCCTTGGCTGAGATCGAGCGGCGTACCCGCGATGACGTGGCGACCCGCGACATCGGTGGGTGGCTCGTCGATCTCGAGGGCGGACGCCGGGTCATCCGGGTCCGCGTTGCGGGCGAGGAACGCTGGGCGGCGATCGAGGACGCGTCCCGGCTGCGCGACGCCCTCGGAGTCTCCCTCCCGGTCGGCGTGCCACAGGCGTTCCTCGAGCCCGTGCCCGATCCGCTGGGTGACCTCGTCGCGCGCTACGCCCGCACCCACGGTCCCTTCCCCGCTCAGGCGGTGGCCCAGTGGTGGGGCGTCGGCCCGGCCGTCGCGCTCGACGCCCTGCGCCGTCTCGTCGCGGCCGGTCGCGTCGTCGAGGGCGAGCTGCTGCCGACCGAGAGCGGCGGCGGACAGCACGGTCTGGACCACTGCGACGCCGAGGTCCTGAGGACGCTTCGACGCCGTTCGCTCGCCGCTCTGCGCGCCGAGGTGGAGCCGGTGGCAGCCGTCGAGCTCGCCCGCTTCCTCCCCCAATGGCAGTCCGTGGGTGGCGGTCTGCGGGGGCGAGAAGGCCTCATCCGGGCTGTCGAGCAGCTTGCCGGAGCCGTGCTCCCGGCAAGCGCCCTCGAGTCGCTCGTCCTGCCTGCACGTGTCGTCGGCTACTCCCCTGCGTTGCTCGACGAGCTCATGAGCGTCGGCGAGGTCGTCTGGCGCGGCCACGGCTCCCTGCCCGGAGACGACGGCTGGGTCTCGCTCCACCTCGCCGAGAACGCCGACGTCACGATGACGGCCCCGGACGACGTGGAGCTCGGCGACCGGGCGCAGGCCATGCACGACGTGCTCGCTGGTGGCGGCGCCTACTTCTTCCGCGCTCTCGCGGACCTCGCGGAGGGCACCGACAACGACGTGGTCGAGGACCTCTGGTCACTCGTCTGGTCAGGCCACGTCTCGGGCGACACCTTCGCCCCGGTGCGGGCCCTGCTCGCCGGAGGGCGCACCGCCCACAAGCGGTCCGCTGTCGGCCCACGCACCACCCGGTATGCCGGCCGCTCCGGTTCGCTGGGCACCCTCGGTGGTCGTCGGGGCGCCTCCCGCCCCCTCTCGGTCGCACGCTCCGCACCGGCGATCGTGTCGGGGCGCTGGGCCCTGCTGCCTGAGGTGGAGACCGACTCGACGGTGCGCACGCTGGCCACGGCCGAGGTCCTGCAGGACCGCTACGGCGTCCTGACCCGGGGCAGTGTCGTCGCCGAGGACGTTCCGGGGGGCTTCGCGGCCGTCTACCGCATCCTGGCTGCGGCCGAGGACTCGGGGCGCGTTCGTCGTGGCTACTTCGTCGAGTCGCTCGGCGCGGCGCAGTTCGCGACCACCGGGGCGATTGACCGGCTGCGGGCGCACGCCAGGCAACTCGGGGCAACGGCCGACACGGAGGCGCAGCGAGCCCTCGTGCTCGCCGCCACCGACCCTGCCAACGCCTATGGCGCGGCCCTGCCGTGGCCAGACCGTCCCGTTGTCGAAGGCGCCGAGGTGGCACCACCGACAGGTCGGCGAGGGCACCAACCCGGTCGCAAGGCCGGGGCCCTCGTCATCCTCGTCGACGGCGACCTCATCCTCTACGTCGAGCGCGGCGGCAAGACGCTGCTGTCGTGGACCGACGACACCGTGAGCCTTCAGGCGGCTGCGGACGCCCTGGCCCTGGCCGTGCGTGAAGGCGCCCTGGGCAAGCTCACCGTCGAGAAGGCCGACGGTGGCGCGCTCCTCGGCTCGGGCCATCCCCTCGTCGACGCCCTGGCGCAGGCCGGCTTCCATGCGACGCCCCGCGGCCTCCGCCTCCGGCGCTGACCGCGGTGAGGGAAGCGCGCAGCATGAGGAGACACCTTGCCTGAGGGTGACACGGTGTGGCGCACCGCTGACCGGCTGCACCGTGCCCTCAGCGGCACACCGATCACGCTCAGCGACTTCAGGTTTCCCGAGATCGCGACGGCCGACCTTCGTGGAGCAGTGACCACCGAGGTCGTGAGTCACGGCAAGCACCTGCTGCACCGAGTCGACTCCGGACTGACCGTCCACTCCCATCTCAAGATGGAAGGACAGTGGCGGGTCGAGCGCCCGGCGGACACCGCGCGATGGCTGCGCCGTGCTGACCTGCGTGCTGCGGTGGGCACGGACACCTGGTCGGCGATCGGCCTGCGGCTCGGGATGCTGGAGATCGTGCCGACCTCTCGCGAGGGCGACATCGTCGGGCATCTCGGCCCCGACGTTCTTGGGCCTGACTGGGACCCCGAGCAGGCGGTCGCCCAGGTGTTGGCTTCGACCACGGTCATCGGTGCCGCCCTGCTCGACCAGCGCGTGCTTGCCGGGGTCGGGACGTTGTGGGCGTCGGAGTCCCTCTTCATCGAGCGGATCGGACCGTGGTCTGCCGCCGCCCAGGTCGCGCCCGAGCGCGTGGAGGCCCTCGTTGCCCGGATCCACCGCCTCATGGACACCTCGCGGCACCATGCTGTGCAGTCGAGCACCGGCGTGCGGCGCCGCGGTGAGGAGCACTACGTGCACGCGCGGTCCGGACGACCGTGTCGCCGCTGCGGCAACACCATCCGGGTGTCGATGATCGGGCCACCCGGCCGCGAGCGCACGATGTTCTACTGCCCCACCTGCCAAGGAGGCATGGCTCCCGGCGACGACGGGCGGGCGCAGCGCCCTCTGGGCTCGTCGGGAGGCCGCAGCACGCCCTACCGGCGAGCCTGAACGACCTTGGCGAGGATCTCCTCGACCACCTCGGACTTGGCGTTCGCGTAGTCCTGGACGTAGCGCCAGCGGCGACTCGCCAGCTCACGCTTGACGGCGGCATACCGCTCACGGTCCTCGCGGTGGGTCCGCAGCCAGTCGCGCAGGCCGAGCATGCGTGCGATCTCCTGCGCACCCAGGTCCGGCGAGAGGACATGGAGGTTGATGTCGTGCGGTGAACCGCGATCGATCCGCTGGTAGAGCACGCGGTGCTCCAACCAGTCCGGCTCTCGGATCTGCAACCAGTAGCCGAGCCCTGTCAGCGCCGGAACGTAGGCCGCCTCATCGGTCGGGTCACCCACCTGCAGCAGGATGTCGATGATCGGCTTGGCCGGAAGGTCCGGCACCGAGGTCGACCCGACGTGGTCGACCGCGCAGGCGTTGTCGCCCAGGGCGGATCGGATGGCCGCCGCGTGCGAGGCAAACAGGGACTGCCACAACGGGTCCGGCTCGTGCAACACGACCGGGACGGAGAACGGTGGTGGACGGTCGCCGACGAACGGGTCCAGCGGGACGCGCTCCGAAGGTTCGGGGTCCGGCACGGAGAACGCGGTCAGGCCGCGGAGGCCGAGACCACGCCGACACGCTCACCGACCGGCAGGGAGACCGGGGCACTCATCGACTCAACGCGGGCAACGCGGCGACTGACGTCCTCGAGGACCAGCGACATCGGGATGTCGAGTGCGTCGCAGATGGCACCGAGGAGCTCCGAGGAGGCCTCCTTGACGCCACGCTCGACCTCGCTGAGATAGCCGAGGGAGACGGCGCCGGCCGCGGCCACGTCGCGCAGGGTGCGGCCCTGTTCCTGGCGCCGCTCGCGAAGAACCTCACCGAGCTCGTGTCGGAGCAGGATCATGATCGGGCCTCCCTTCGGCGCTTCGTCCCAGCTGATGGTGTCCACGCTACCTCGCGAAGGTCACATCACGTCGAAGTGTTCTGCAGGAGGGCCTATTCCCGCTGGTGGTTCGGCGTGGCGTTCAGCCATCGCCCGGCGTGTCGGCGGCGGACGATTCGCCGAGCAGCTCGAGCAGAAGATCGAGGACGGCGCCGACGCTCGCAGCACGGATCTCGTCACGCGACCCGGCCAGCGTGAGTGCCCGCGTCGTGGGGCTGGATGGCCACGGTCCGGCGGCCGCGACGAAAACGGTGCCGGCCGGCACACCCTCCGACGGACCGGGACCGGCGACGCCTGTCGTTGCCAGTCCGACGTCGGCGCCCACGAGTCGGCACACGCCCTCGGCCATCTCGGCAGCAACGGTGGCATCGACCGCCCCCACCTCGGCGAGGCGATCGGGGTCGACACCGAGCAGGTCGGCCTTGACGTCGATCGTGTAGGACACGACTCCCCCACGCACCGTCTCGGACGAACCCGGCACCGACGTGAGGGTCGCGCAGACGAGGCCACCGGTGAGGGACTCCGCCGTGGCGACGGTCCACCCTCGCTCGATGAGCGCGGCGACAACCCTTGCAGACGGAGGACTCACGAGGTCACGGCTTGTGCCGCTGCTCCCGGGTCGCGGCGCGCGCCGCGCGCTTGGCGAGCGCCCGAGGGCTCGTCTGGCGCAGCCGCAGGGCATCGATCGCGTAGTCGACACCCGTGACGATGGTGAGGACGAGCGCGGCGACAAGAGTCACCCAGGC
Source organism: Janibacter sp. HTCC2649 (assembly GCF_000152705.1). GTDB lineage: Bacteria > Actinomycetota > Actinomycetes > Actinomycetales > Dermatophilaceae > Knoellia. The sequence goes on from NZ_CH672413.1 coordinate 1,077,759, forward strand.
GATCCCGTCGAGGACCTCGCTGAAGGGCAAGGAGAAGCGCGGGATGACGAAGAAGCCCAGGGCGAGGGCCTGGAGCAGGGTCTTGAGCTTGCCGCCACGACCGGCCGCCATGATGCCGTGTCGGATGACCCAGAAGCGCATTGCCGTGATGCCCCACTCGCGCACGAGGATGACGACGGTGATCCACCAGGGAATGTCGCCGATCATCGACAGTCCGACGAGGGCCATCGTCACGAGCGTCTTGTCGGCGATCGGGTCGGCGACCTTGCCGAAGTCGGTGATGAGGCCACGACTGCGGGCGATGTCGCCATCGATCCGGTCGGTGAGCATCGCCACGAAGAAGACGGCGAAGGCCCACCAGCGGGTCGAGGCGCCATGACCGTCGCCCCACAACAGCAACCAGCCGAAGACAGGGACGAGGAACAGGCGCAGGACAGTCAGCCCGTTCGCGATGTTCCAGGCACTCGGCGCGATCCGGGCGACCGGTGACGGCCGCTCAGTCATGCGCGGTCCGCGACGAGGTCAATGCCTTCGGTGCCGACCACCGTGGCGAGGACGGTTTCTCCGATGCTTGCCTGGGCGCCCACGACGCGCGTGGTGCCGTCGACGTCGGGACCCTGGTGTTCGGCCCGACCGATCACGTCGCCGGTCTCGTCGTCGACCTCTTCGATGAGGACGCGGACGCTCTCGCCGATGCGGTCCTCGGCGCGCTGGGTGGTGAGTTCCTCGATCAGGTCGGTGATGCGCGCGACGCGGTCGGCGATGTCCTGGGCGTCGACCTTGTTGGGCAGGAGCTCGCCCTCGGTGCCGTCCTCGTCGGAGTAGCCGAACACGCCCACGACGTCGAGCCGCGCCGCGGTCAGGAACTGCGCCAGCTCGTCGACCTCGGCCTCGGTCTCACCGGGGAAACCAACGATGACGTTGCTGCGGATGCCAGCGAGGGGCGAACGACGACGGACATCGTCGATGAGCCCGAGGAACGGCTCAGTGCCACCGAAGCGGCGCATCCGGCGCAGGAGCGGCGCGGACGCGTGCTGGAAGGACAGATCGAACCACGGCATGACCTCGGGAATGGCGACCATGGCGTCGAGCAGGCCGGGGCGCACCTCGGCCGGCTGGAGATAGGAGACCCGGACTCGCTCGATGCCGTCGATGTCGGCGAGCTCGGGCAGGAGCGCGTCCATGAGGGCGAGGTCGCCGAGGTCCTTGCCGTAGGACGTGGAGTTCTCGCTGACGAGGAAGAGCTCACGAACGCCCTGGGTCGCGAGCCAGCGCGCCTCCTCGATGACATCGGTGGGGCGACGCGACACGAACGAACCACGGAACATCGGGATGGCGCAGAACGCGCAACGACGGTCGCAGCCACTCGCGATCTTGAGCGGCGCCCAGGGGCCACTGTCGAGGCGGGCACGCGGTGCCGAGTGCCCCGGAAGCGCGACGTCGGCCGATGCCTCCTGGCGGGTCACCGGCGAGAGCGGCAGCAGCTTGCGGCGGTCGCTGGGCACGTGACTCTTGACCGTCCCGCCATCGAGAATCGTGCGCAGATGGGTCGACATGTCGGCATAGGAGTCGAATCCGAGAACCGCATCCGCCTCGGGCAGCTCATCGGCGAGCGTCTGGCCGTAGCGTTCCGCGAGGCAGCCGACAGCCACGACCTTCTGGGTGCGCCCGGTCTCCTTGAGGGCCGAGGCCTCGATGAGGCTGTCGATCGAGTCCTTCTTGGCCTGCTCGACGAATCCGCAGGTGTTCACCACGGCCACATCCGCTTCGGACGCGTCGTCGACGAGGGTCCATCCCCCGGCCTTCAATCGGCCGGCGAGCTCCTCGGAGTCGACGTCATTGCGGGTGCAACCCAGGGTGACTACGGCCACCGAACGCGTGGTCGTGTCGGGTACAGGCATGCACCCACTCTAGTTCGGTCCACGGGGGTCCCACGCACACGCGCGGGCGCGGTGGAGCAACGCTTTCCACCAACCCCTGTCCAGTGCGTTCCCGATTGTGGATACTCAACGCGACTCATCATCACTTTCCGCTCACTTCAAGGGGTCCTCACCATGTCCACGAAGGTCAACGCTGCCCTCGACCGCCGCACCGTGATCCGGTTCGGGGCCGTCGGCGCTGCCGCGACTGCGGCGACCGCAGCCACTGTCGCCACCGCCTCCGACGCCGAGGCCGCTGCTGGCCAGGCCGTCATCCAGGGCGCCGTCAACACTGTCGGCACGGCGGGCACCACGATCTCCAGCAGCGGAAGCGCGATCACGCTCACGGTCAAGAACACGGGCGCTGGTGCGGCCGCGTTCTTCTTCGGGCAGAACAACAACGGCTTCGCAGGTGGCACCGGCGCCGCCAACAAGTACGGCCTCTCGGCTGCCAACACCGGTGTTGTCGGAACGGGCGCAGCCATGGCGGCCAGCGGTGGCAAGAACACCGGGGTCCTCGCCAACACCAACAACTCCGACAAGTTCGCCGTCGAGGCCATCAACCTCGGGACCACCGGCACGTTCGACGCCAGCGGCGGCGGGCTCTACGTCGAGAGCGAGACCAACTCCCCGGCCCTCGTCGCGGTCGCCCCTCCCGGCATCCCGGCAGTCGTCAGCGTCAGCGACGTCCTGATCTTCGACGGCCACCAGATCGCCGTCACGCAGGGCGACGCCGTCCTCTTCGCCGAGATGGCGAGCCGCGCCGAGGTGAGCTACACCGAGACGGTCACGCTCAACGGGTTCGGCGCCGCTGCGGTGACCTGGCCTGCGACCTACATCGCGTCGGGTGACCTCGACCTCGCGGGCGCCAAGGCCGTCGTGAGCCCCAACTCAGGGCCGATGCCGGGCCTGTGGATCACCACCGATGCCAACGGTGGCATCTCGATCTCGGGCGGCACCGCATCGGGCAAGGTGACCTTCCGCGTCACCGCGAGCCGCAAGGACGTGTGGAGCTGGGTCGAGCCCGGCTCTCGCAAGGCCGCCACCTCCTCGCTGACCTCGGCCAAGAGGGCCGTTGCTGCGGCCAGGGCCCGCACCGCCGCCCGCGACTGATCTGCGGCGGGGCGCCGCCAGATATCACCGAAACCCCGCAAGCCGCCCACGGCAGGGGGATACTCAACCGACTCATCGTCGCTTTCCACTCACTTCAAGGGGTCCTCACCATGTCCACGAAGGTCAACGCTGCCCTCGACCGCCGCACCGCGATCCGGTTCGGGGCCGTCGGCGCCGCTGCCACGGCCGCCACCGCTGCCACCGTCGCCACCGCCTCCAATGCTGAAGCCGCTGCCGGCCAGGCCATCCTCGCCGGTCGCGCCAACAGCGCCGGCACGGCCGGCACCACGCTGACGACGGCCAGCACCGCCATCGGCCTCACCGTGAAGAACACCGGCGCCGGCGCAGGCGCGTTCTTCTTCGCGCAGAACAACAACGGCTTCGCAGGTGGCACGGGCGCCGCCAACAAGTACGGCCTGTCCGCAGCCAACACCGGCGCCGTGGGCGTGGGAGCAGCGATGGCGGCCAGCGGTGGCAACAACACCGGAGTGCTCGCCAACACCAACAACTCCGACAAGTACGCCCTCGAGGGTGTCAACCTCTCGGGCGTCGGCACCTCCGACGGTGGCGGCATCTACGCCGAAGGTGGCGACGGGGTCGGCCTTCTCTCCATCAGCAACATCGGTGTCCCCGCGGTCGTCTCGATCGGCGACGTCATCTACGTCGAGGGTCATGAGGTCGTCATCACCCTGAACAGCGTCGTCTTCGGCGTGACGTCGGCCGACGGACCCGAGGTCACCTACAGCCGCACCGTGACCCTGGACGGCAGTGGCGCAGCAACGGTCGACTTCGCCGGTCCCGACAGCGACGACGTCGACTTCGCTTCGGCGATCCCGCTCGTGTCGGCAAACTCCGCCCCGATGCCGAACCTCTGGATCACGATCACCGGCACCCAGGTCAAGATCGCCGGTGGCGTTGCCGGAGGCACGGCCTCGTTCCGCGTCGTTGCCTCCCGGACCGACTGGGGCGGCGCCCCGACCGCCGGTGCCCGCCGCGCGCCGGCCGGTGTCGACATCGCCAAGTCCTCGGCCAAGGTCGCCAAGGAGCGCGCAAACCGCAAGTGACCTGACGTCACGTCGTGTGGGGCGCCGATTCGTTCGGCGCCCCACACGCCGTTGTCCGTTGACGTTCGCACCCGCCCAGTCCCATCCGCCACGTGAGGCCTCGCATGTCCCCGAAGACCAACCCTGCCCTTGACCGCCGCACGGCAATACGTGTCGGGGCCGTCGGCGCCGTCGCCACCACCGCGGCCGTCGCCACCGCCACCACTGCGGGGGCAGCTGCCGGTCAGGCCGTCCTCGCGGGTCGCGCCAACAGCGCTGGCACGGCCGGCACCACGCTGACGACGAGCAGCACCGCCATCGGCCTCACCGTGAAGAACACCGGCGCGGGCGCCGGCGCGTTCTTCTTCGCCCAGAACAACAACGGCTTCGCCGGCGGCACCGGATCTGGAAGCAAGTACGGCCTGTCTGCCGCCAACACCGGCCCCACCGCTGGCAACGGCGCCGGCCTCGCTGCCAGTGGCATCAACAACACCGGCATCCTCGCCAACACGAGCAACCCCGACCGCTTCGCCATCGAGGCCGTCAACCTCGCATCGACCTCAAGCGTGGGCGGTGGGCTGCTGGTCGACGGCGGCGAGGCCAACGCCGCGATCGTCGCTGTGGCTGCGTTCACCCTCCCCGCTCTCATTTCCGTCGGCGACACCTTCATCGTCGAGGGCCAGGAAGTCGCCCTCACGCGCAACAGCGTGGTCTGGGGAGCCACCTCCGCCGATGGCAACGAGGTCAACTTCAGCGCCGAGGCGACGCTCGACGGAATGGGGACTGCGACGGTGGACCTCACGGGCCCGATCCTCGAGGACGTCAACTTCTACAGTTCGAGAGTCTTCGTCACGCCAAACTCAGGGCCGATGCCCAACCTGTGGATCTCCCGCACGACCACCGGCGCCCACATCCAGGGCGGTACCGCAGGCGGCACGGTGTCCTGGCGGATCGTGGCCTACCGCACCGACCTTCCCGGCTTCGTGTCCATTCCCACCGGAGGCAAGCAGGCAAGCCCGGACAGCGTCGCGCAGGTCCGTCGCACGGTCGCAGCCGCGAAGGACCGCGCCCGCAAGGAGTGACCTAGGTTGGGACGATGACGTCGACGTCCCAGCGCATCACCGCCCTGCTCGCGACCCACCCCGTGTGGGACGGCCACAACGACCTCCCCTGGGAGGCGCGCAAGCAGGTTGGCTACGACCTCGATCGCCTCGACATCAGTGGCGACGTCGCGACCACCCACACGGACATCCCGCGCATGCGCCGGGGAGGTATGGGCGCGCAGTTCTGGTCGGTCTACGTCGACGCCAAGTGGGCCGGCGAGAAGGCTGTCACCGCAACGCTCGAACAGATCGACTTCGTGCGCGAAATGACGACCCGGTATGCCGGTGAGCTGGCTTTCGCAGTCAGCTCGACCGACGTGCGTGAGGCCCGAGCCTCCGGCCGCATCGCGTCGCTCATGGGTGCCGAGGGCGGGCACAGCATCGACTCCTCGCTCGGGACTCTGCGCATGCTCCACACGCTCGGGGTGCGCTACATGACTCTCACGCACAACGACAACGTTCCCTGGGCCGACTCCGCCACGGATGAGCCGGTCCTGGGCGGCCTCTCCCCCTTTGGCCGCGAGGTCGTGCGCGAGATGAACCGCATCGGTATGGCCGTCGACCTCTCCCACGTCTCGCCGGACACCATGCGTGCTGCTCTGGCCACCACGACAGCGCCGGTGATGTTCTCGCACTCGTCCGCCCGGGCCGTGTGCGACCACCCCCGCAACGTGCCGGATGACGTCCTCGCGCAACTCCCCGCCAACGGCGGCCTCTGCATGGTCACGTTCGTGCCCAAGTTCGTCTCCCCCGCCATTCGCGAGTGGGACCTCGAGGCCGCGGACGTGGCGGCTGGCGAGGGGATCGACTCGGCCGACTACGCGGCATACTCGTCCTTCCTCGTGGGCTACCGCGAGACGCACGCCCAGCCGGAGGCCACCCTCGACGACGTCGTTGCTCACATCGAGCACGTTCGCGATGTGGCCGGCGTCGACCACATCGGGCTCGGCGGCGACTACGACGGCGTGGACGTCCTCCCGACCGGGCTCGACGACGTGGCTGGCTACCCCGTGCTGCTGGAGGCGCTGGCCGACCGTGGTTGGTCCGATGACGACCTGGGCAAGCTGACCTGGAGCAATGCCCTGAGGGTGCTCGAGGGTGTCGAGGCAACGGCTCGCGAGCTCAGTGCGACGCGTGGCCCGAGCACGGCCCGGATCGAGGACCTCGACGGCGAGTGAGGCAGTTCAGGCCTTGTTGCGCATGACGGTGAGCGCGACGAGGCGCGAGATGACCATCGCGACGTACATGACTCCGGCGAGCTGCTCGATGATCGCGACCGCCCGCGCCTGCGGGCCGACGGGCAGGACATCCGACAGGCCGACGCTGGTGAGGTTGGCTCCGGACAGGTAGAGCAGCTCGAGGAAGGTGCGATCAGGTCGATCCACGTGGCCCACGAACGATCCGGGCCACATCGCCTGCACCGCGAGAAAGAGGTAGGCGAACGCGAAGAGCAACACCGTGAAGGCCGCCCCGACCGCGAACAGCTCGTCCTTGGTCACCCAGGAGTCCTCGAACATGTAGGAGACCAGACCGTAGGCCGTGTAGAAGTAGAAGAGCGACAGGGACGTGTGCGCCAGCGCCACGATGACGGTGTTGTCATCCGCAATCACGGACCAGATCTCGAGGACCCCGGCTGGCAGACCGATGAGCACGGACAGCCACGTGAGCGCGGGCGTGCTCCGGACCGTGAAGACGGCGATGGTGAGGGCACAGAGACTGAGCACGGTGAGAGCGACTCGCCCGTACTTGATGCCCTCCAGCCACGGCAGCAGCACGATGACGAGCAGCTGCACAGCGAGAAGGAAGGCGGACGGTTGCTTGCGCAGCACTGCCGCCCAGCGCTGGGCGCGGGTCGGGGGCTCACGCAGGTCGTCCCAGAGCTTCGTCTCCATGGCCGTCACTCTAAGCGGCCACGGCGGCCCGAGGTCCCGCCCTACGATGACGACATGCAGCACGACGCCTGGGTGATCGCGCCTCTCATCCTCATCGGCGTCATCGGACTGAGTGCCGCGACCAAGTGGGGCAAGGGGGCAGCTCTCCGCTCGGTCATCGCCAACCTGAACCTCCCGACGTGGGTGCTGCCGTTGTGGTTGGCGCGCGCCATCCCGGGCATCGAGATCGTGCTGGTCGTCGGCCTTCTTGCCCCTTGGTCTCGAGTGTTCGAAGTGGCGGCGACGGCCACGCTTGTCCTCATGCTGGCCTACTGGGCCCTCATCGCCCGTGGTCTCACGATCACGCCCCGACCCTCCTGCGGCTGCTTCGGCGACATCAACCAGCCGATCTCGCGGCGGACCCTCATGCGCAACACCCTCCTCGTCGCCGCTGCAGGTGCCGCAGTGGCGCTGGCCGGCTCGGGCCGGACGGTCTGGTCGGTCCTGTCCGACGCCGGGACCCCGGAATGGCTGTGGCTGGGGTTGGCGTTGGTGGCCTGCACGGTGACCGCCCTCGTGCTCGGAGCGAAGGCCGAGGCACCGGCGCCGTTCGTGTGGCAGGAACCCTCCCCTGACTTCGTCGCCGACACTGCCGTACCTCCCATGCCTGCCGTACCTGCCAGCGCAGGTGAGCCGGAAGAAGATGACTACGTCCGCACGCCGACGCCTGAGCTCCTGCTCCACGACCCCGGGGCTGGTCCGGTCACCCTCCCCGAGCTCGCGGCCAAGCGGGCCCAGCTGCTGGTCTTCGTCAACTGCTACTGCGCGTCGACCACGACAGTGTCCGCGCTGATCGAAGGGTGGCAGGAGCAACTCGCCCACGCCGATCTTCGCCTCGTCTTCTCGGTGCCGATCGCCGGTCGCTTCACGGGCAACGTCCCGCCGGGGACGCTGGTCGACCACGCAGGGGTGGCGTGGCGTCGGCTGCGCCTTGAGGACTCACCGAGCGCGCTGCTCCTGGGTGCTGACGGCTACCTGGCCGGAGGGCCAGTGGACGGCATCGACGAGGTGCGCGACTTCGTCGAGGACGTCCGCGACGCCTTGCGTGAAGCCGTGGCCTCAGTGGACGACGTCAGTCAGGAGTGACAGCTCACCGTTGGTGACCGGTGAGCTCCCACGCGTCCTCGCTGTCCTCATCGTCCTCGTCCCACGACTCCACCTGGGGCCGACTCGCCAGACCGGCGGCGACCGCATCGGGGCCGTAGCGGTCGGTCGGGACCTGCTGCGTCTGCGCGCTCGACGGCGTCACGGACGTCACGGGCGGCGCGTCGATCGACGGGACACCAGCCTGGGGCACCTCATCGGTGGCCTCGTTGTCGAAGGCCGGGTCCTCGTCGGGGATGTCGTCGCCGCGCAGGAGCGCGAGCGTCGTCTCGAGGTCGTCGGGCCGCACGAGCACGTCGCGCGCCTTGGAACCCTCTGAGGGTCCGACGACGCCACGGGACTCGAGGAGGTCCATGAGACGCCCGGCCTTGGCGAAGCCGACGCGCAGCTTGCGCTGAAGCATCGACGTCGAGCCGAACTGGGTCGTCACGACGAGCTCGGTGGCCTGCAGCAGCAGGTCGAGGTCGTCGCCGATGTCGTCGTCGAGGTTCTTCTTCGCCGCGACGACGGTGACGTCCTCGCGGTAGGTCGGCTTGAGCTGACCGGTGACGTGGGCGACGGCGTCCTGGATCTCGGTCTCGGTGACCCAGGCACCCTGCACGCGCATCGGCTTGCTGGCGCCCATGGGCAGGAACAGCGCGTCACCCTGACCGAGGAGCTTCTCGGCACCGGGCTGGTCGAGGACGACGCGGCTGTCGGCGAGCGAGGACGTCGCGAATGCCATACGGCTCGGCACGTTGGCCTTGATGAGTCCGGTGACCACGTCGACCGACGGTCGCTGCGTCGCGAGCACGAGGTGGATACCGGCGGCACGGGCGAGCTGGGTGATGCGGACGATGCACTCCTCGACGTCACGAGGGGCAACCATCATGAGGTCGGCGAGCTCGTCGACGACGACGAGGAGGTAGGGGTAGGGCTGGATGACCCTCTTCGAGCCCGGCAGCGGCTGGACCTTGCCGGACTTCACCGCCTTGTTGAAGTCATCGACGTGCTTGTAGCCGTAGGCCGCGAGGTCGTCGTAGCGCTGGTCCATCTCGCGCACGACCCACTGGAGGGCCTCGGCGGCCTTCTTGGGGTTGGTGATGATCGGCGTGATGAGGTGCGGAATGCCTTCGTATGCCGTGAGCTCGACTCGCTTGGGGTCGACGAGCACCATGCGCACCTCGTCGGGCGTCGCCCGCATGAGAATCGAGGTGATCATCGAGTTCACGAAGCTCGACTTGCCCGAGCCCGTGGCGCCGGCGACGAGCAGGTGGGGCATCTTCGCGAGGTTGGCGATGACGTAGCCACCCTCGACGTCCTTGCCGACACCCATGACCATCGGGTGGTGGTTGTCGCGCGCGACCCGGCTGCGCAGGACGTCGCCGAGGCAGACCATCTCCTTGTCCGGGTTCGGGATCTCGATGCCGATCGCGGACTTGCCGGGAATGGGACTGAGGATGCGCACGTCAGCCGAGGCGACGGCATACGCAATGTTCTTGGACAGCGCGGTGACGCGCTCGACCTTGATGCCGGGGCCGAGCTCGACGATGTAGCGGGTGACCGTCGGTCCGCGGGTGAAACCGGTGACCTGGGCGTCGATGCCGAACTCGTCCAGGACGTTGGTCAGGGACTCGACGACGCGGTCGTTGGCCTCGGAGCGCTCCTTGTGCGGTGCACCCTGCTTGAGGACGGAGTTGTCGGGAAGCGTGTAGGTCACGTCGCCGGCGAGTGACAGCTGCTCGACGCGAGCCGGAAGTGGAGTCGTCGGCGGTGCTTCGAGCCGGGTCGGCTCGAGCGGCGCCTTGACGGTCGCGGACGGAGCGAGGACACCGGGCGCAGTCGGGCGCTTCTCTCCGGGACGCGGGCCACCCTCCTCCGGCACCGGGGTGGTGTCCATGGCGGGGCGGTTCTTGCGACCCTTGCCGCCGACGCGGTCCTCGTAGGCGACGATCGCGGCCTGTTCGAAGGCCTCGTCACCGACCAGGGGCTCATCGGCGAGGGCGCGCGTGCGGCGCGGCTTCTTGACGGGCAGACCGTCCGCATCGTCTTCTTCGGCGTATGCCGGGTGGCCCAGAAGCGTTGCGCGCAACTGGTCGAAGCGGTCCGGGATCTCGTGCACGGGCGTCGCCGTGAGGACGAGCAGGCCGAAGATCCCGATGAGGATGAGGAGCGGGATGGTGCCGTAGATCGAGACCGCGGCCTGGAGCGGGCTCGACGCGAGGAAGCCGATGATCCCGCCGCCGGCGCGCATGCCGTCGGCGCCTGCCGGGGGCTCGGGGATGCCGGCAGCGACGTGGACGATGCCGGTGGCCGCGAAGGCGAGCAGGGTGGTTCCGATGGCCATGCGGTTGGTCGCGGGGTGCTCACGCGGGGTGCGCCACAGGTGAAGGCCGAAGAGCAGCAGGACGATCGGGACGGCATACGCGACTCGACCGAAGGTTCCGGCGACGACGGCGTGGGTGACCTCACCGACGATGCCGTTGAGGCCCCACCACTCTCGGGCGGCGACGACGACGGCCAGCGCGATGAGGGTCAGACCGGCTCCGTCGCGACGGTGCTCGGGCTCGAGGTCCTGGCCTGCGTGCGACACCTTGCGGACCGTGCCGCCGGTGGCGTGGGCCAGACCCATCCAGGCTCCGCGCACTGCGGCGACGGGCATGGGTGCGCCGCCCTTGGCCGGCGCCTTCTTGCGGCTCGCGGGACGGGCGGGTGCGCGGCGGTTCGCCGGCCGGCCGGAAGCCGGGCGTGAGCGCGCAGGAGAAGTCGAACGGGAGGCCATGCTCCGCACCCTAGGCGAAAGTCACCCCAGACACACGTGTCACACGCGCAACACCTCGACCCGACTTCGTGCCCCGTACGGACACGGAAACGGAGGCCTTCGGCCGACGACCGTGTCCGTAAGGGGCACGAAGTCGCAGATTCTCAGACCTCGGCGCGGCCGTCGTTGTCCTTGTTGCGGACGCCGATCTTGCTCCCGAGCCACACCAGGGGGTCGAACTTGCGGTCCACGACCCGCTCCTTGAGCGGGATGATCGCGTTGTCGGTGATCTTGATGCCCTCGGGACACACCTCGGTGCAGCACTTGGTGATGTTGCACATGCCGAGGCCGGCAGCGTCCTGGGCGAGCGCCCGCCGGTCGTTCGTGTCGAGCGGGTGCATGTCGAGCTCGGCGTAGCGCAGGAAGAAGCGGGGGCCTGCGAACGCCTCCTTGTTCTCCTCGTGGTCTCGCACGACGTGGCAGGTGTTCTGACACAGGAAGCACTCGATGCACTTGCGGAACTCCTGGCCGCGCTCCACGTCGATCTGCTGCATGCGGCGCTTGCCATCGGCGTCACGCTCAGGTGGCGCGAAGGCCGGCACCTCCTTGGCCTTCTCGTAGTTGAACGAGACGTCGGAGACCAGGTCTCGGATGATCGGGAAACTGCGCATCGGCGTGACCGTGATGACCTCGTCCTGCTCGAAGTCCGAGAGCCGGCACATGCACATGAGGCGCGGCTTGCCGTTGACCTCGGCGCTGCACGAGCCGCACTTGCCCGCCTTGCAGTTCCAGCGCACCGCGAGGTCGCCAGCCTGGGTCCCCTGCACTCGATGGATCGCGTCGAGCACGACCTCACCCTCGGAGACCTCGACGGGATAGTCCTTGATCTCCCCGCCGGAGGAGTCCCCGCGCCAGATCTTCAGGTTCAGCGTGTAACTCATGCGAAGTACCCCTTCAGCTCTTCGGGCATCTCGGGCAACGGCTTCTCGTGGAGGTCGACGCCCGTGCCTTCGGCATTGAGGGTCACCACGAGGTTCTTGGTCCCCCACTCCGCACTCGGGCCGGGGAAGTCGTCTCGGGTGTGGCCGCCACGGGACTCCTCGCGAGCGAGGGCCGCCTTGGCGATGCACTCACTGACGATGAGCATGTTGCGCAGGTCGAGCGCCAGGTGCCAGCCGGGGTTGTACTGCCGGTGTCCCTCGACGACCATCGTGGTGGCCCGCGCCTTGAACGCCTCGATCTCGCTGAGCGACTCCTCGAGCTCGGAAGCCGTCCGGATGATCCCGACGAGGTCGTTCATCGACTGCTGGAGGTCGGACTGGATCGTGTAGGGGTTCTCCCCGCCCTCGACCTCGAACGGCGCCAGAGCGCTCGTCTGGGCAACCTTCACGTCCGCCTCATCGACCTTCGGTCGTGTCTCGCCCAGCGAAGCGGCGTATGCCGTCGCGGCCTCTCCCGCTCGTTTGCCGAAGACGAGCAGGTCGCCGAGCGAGTTCCCGCCGAGTCGGTTGGAGCCGTGCATGCCTCCGGAACACTCGCCCACGGCATACAGACCGGTCACCGCACTCTCCTGGGTGTCGGCGTCGACCTCGACACCACCCATGACGTAGTGGCAGGTCGGGCCGATCTCCATCGGCTCCGCGGTGATGTCGACGTCGGCCAGCTCCTTGAACTGGTGGTACATCGACGGCAGGCGCTTGCGGATGAACTCGGGAGTGCGCCGGGAGGCGATGTCGAGGTAGATGCCGCCGTGCGGCGTGCCTCGGCCGGCCTTGATCTCGGAGTTGATGGCGCGCGCGACCTCGTCGCGGGGCAACAGCTCGGGTGGTCGCCGGTTGTTCTTCTTGTCGTCGTACCAGCGGTCGGCTTCCTCGATCGTGTCCGCTGTCTCGGCCTTGAAGAAGTCCGGGATGTAGTCGAACATGAAGCGCTCGCCCTCGGAGTTCTTGAGGATGCCGCCGTCACCGCGCACGGACTCGGTGACGAGCAGGCCCTTGACCGAGGGCGGCCAGACCATGCCCGTCGGGTGGAACTGCACGAACTCCATGTTGATGAGGCTGGCCCCCGCCCGCATGGCCAGTGCATGGCCGTCGCCGGTGTACTCCCAGGAGTTCGACGTCACCTTGAAGGACTTGCCGATGCCGCCGGTGGCGAGGATGACACTGGGGGTGTCGAAGACGATGAAGCGACCGGACTCTCGCCAGTAGGCGAACGCGCCCGCGATCTTGCCGTCGGCCTTGAAGAGGTCGGTGACGGTGCACTCCATGAAGACGTCGATGCCCAGGGCGACCGCGCGCTGCTGCAGGGTGCGGATCATCTCGAGGCCGGTGCGGTCACCGACGTGCGCGAGGCGGGCGTACTTGTGGCCGCCGAAGTCGCGCTGGCTGATCAGCCCGTCCTCGGTGCGGTCGAACAGTGCTCCCCAGTCCTCCAGCTCCATGACCCGCTCGGGCGCCTCCTGCGCGTGCAGCTGCGCCATCCGCCAGTTGTTGAGCATCTTCCCGCCACGCATGGTGTCGCGGAAGTGCACCTCCCAGTTGTCCTCGGGATAGAGGTTGCCCATCGAGGCTGCGATGCCGCCCTCGGCCATCACGGTGTGGGCCTTGCCGAGCAGCGACTTGCAGACGACCGCAACCCGGGCGCCGGAGTCGTGGGCAGCGATCGCCGCGCGGAGCCCGGCCCCGCCGGCGCCGACCACGACCACGTCGTAGCTGTGGCGCTCCATGCCGCCTTGGGCGTCGCCGGACATCGCGTTGCCGGTCATCGGGTGCCGGCCCTCGCCGGGGGCAGAGGTTTCGGTCATCAGAAGAACCTCACGTCGTCGATCACGCCCGCCGCCAGCAACCAGATGTAGAGGTCGACGAGGGCGACGGAGAACAGGGACACCCACGCATAGCGGGCATGGTTGACGTTCAGCTTCGAGACCCAGGTCCACAGCTTGTAGCGCACCGGGTGCTTGGAGAAGTGCCGCAGCCGGCCGCCCACCGTGTGCCGACACGAGTGGCACGAGAGCGTGTAGAGCCAGATGAAGGCGACGTTGATCATCATCAGCAACGTGCCGAGGCCCATGTGGCCCCACTCGTGCTCGGCATTGCGGAAGGCCAGCACCACGTCAAAGGTCAGGACGAGCGCGACGACCACCGCGGCATACCAGAACCAGCGATGGATGTTCTGAAGGATCAACGGGAAGCGGGTCTCACCGGAGTAGCTCGAGTGCGGCTCGGCCACGGCACAGGCCGGCGGCGAGAGCCAGAACGCGCGGTAGTAGGCCTTGCGGTAGTAGTAGCAGGTCATCCGGAAGCCCAGGGGGAAGATCAGGATGATCAGTGCTGCGGAGAACGGGAATGCCTTGAAGGGTTGCCCGAAGTCCGACGCCCCCTCGACGCAGTCGCCCAGACAGGGTGAGTAGAAGGGCGACAGATAGGGCGAGGCGTAGTAGTCGCGCCCCATGAACGCGCGCACCGTCGCGTAGACGACGAAGGCGGTGAACACCACGAACGTCACCAGTGGCGCAAGCCACCAGCGGTCCTCGCGAAGGGTGCGCGCCTCGATCCCGGCCCGCGTCGGTCCTCGTACGCCGGTCAGCTCCGGAGTCGCCACCGCCACACCTCCTTGTGTTGGCTACACCTTGGTAGAAAAGCCAGCACAAGGGAAGGGCGCCACGCGAACCACGCTCAGCCGCAGCCTCAGGTCTCAATGACGACGGGAATGATCATCGGCCGGCGACGGATCTTGCGACCCACCCAGCCGCCGACGGACCGACGCATGACCTGTTCGAGCTGGTAGCTGTCGTTCATGCCCTGGGCAGTGGCGTCGTCGAGCGCCTTGACCAGGCTCGGCATGACGTCGTCGAAGACCATGTCGCCCTCGACGAAGCCCCGGGCAGCGATCTCGGGGCCGGCGACGATCTTGCCGGTGCTCGAGTCCATGACGACGATGACCGAGATGAAGCCCTCGTCCCTCAGGATGCGGCGGTCCTTGAGCAGGCCCTCGTCGGCCTCGCCCACGGACGAGCCGTCGACATAGACATAGCCGGCCTCGACCGCGCCGGCCACGTTGACCTTGCCATCGATGAGGTCGACGACCACGCCGTCCTCGACGACGACGACACCCTTGGGGTGCACACCCGTCGCGAGCGCCAGGTCGGCATTGGCCCGCAGGTGACGCCACTCGCCGTGCACCGGCATGACGTTGCGGGGCTTGACGATGTTGTAGCAGTAGAGGAGCTCGCCGGCGCTGGCGTGACCGGAGACGTGCACCTTGGCGTTGCCCTTGTGGACGACGTCGGCGCCGAGCCTCATGAGGCCGTTGATGACGCGGTAGACGGCGTTCTCGTTGCCGGGGATGAGCGAGGAGGCCATGAGGACGGTGTCGCCCTCGCCCACCTCGATCTGGTGGTCGCGGTTGGCCATGCGCGACAGGGCCGCCATGGGCTCACCCTGCGAGCCGGTGCAGATGAGCGTCACCTTGTTGTCGGGCAGGTTCCCGAGCTTCTTGAAGTCCACGAGGATGCCGTCGGGCACGTGGAGGTAGCCCAGCTCTGCGGCGATCCCCATGTTGCGCACCATCGAGCGGCCGACCATGGCGACCTTGCGGCCGGACTTCTCGGCGGCGTCGAGGACCTGCTGGACGCGGTGCACGTGCGAGGAGAAGCAGGCGACGATGACGCGGCGGCGTGCGTCCCGGAAGACACGGTCGATCGCCGGGGCGATCTCCTTCTCGGGGGTGGTGAACCCGGGGACCTCGGCGTTGGTCGAGTCCGTCATGAAGAGGTCGACGCCCTCCTCCCCCAGCCGCGCGAACGCGCGCAGGTCGGTGAGGCGTCCGTCGAGGGGCAGCTGGTCCATCTTGAAGTCGCCGGTGTGCAGGATCGTGCCGCCGGAGGTGCGCACGAAGACGGCGAGTGCGTCGGGGATGGAGTGGTTGACCGCGATGAACTCGCAGTCGAAGACCCCGAAGGTCTCGCGACCACCCTCCTTGACGGCCAGCGTGTAGGGCTTGATCCGGTGTTCCTTGAGCTTGGCCTCGATGAGGGCCAGCGTCAGGTTGGAGCCCACGAGGGGGATGTCGGCCTTGAGGCGCAGCAGGAACGGCACGGCGCCGATGTGGTCCTCGTGACCGTGGGTGAGGACGATCGCCTGAACGTCGTCGAGCCGGTCCGCGATGTAGCTGAAGTCCGGGAGGATCAGGTCGATGCCCGGGTGGTGGTCGTCCGGGAAGAGGACGCCACAGTCGATGATGAGCAGCTGGCCCTGGTGCTCGATGACGGCCATGTTGCGGCCGACCTCACCGAGTCCGCCGAGCGCGACGATGCGAACGCCACCGTCAGCGAGGGGGCCGGGCAGGGAGAGCTCGGGATGCGGGTGACTCATCGCAGACCTGCCTCCGCGAGGCCCGTGCGGAGGATCTCGAGGTGCTCCGGCGGCGACTCGACGAGCGGCAGTCGGACAAAGGCGGACTCGATCACACCGAGCTCCACGAGCGCGGCCTTGACCATGATCGCCCCCTGCGACGTCGACATGATGGCGTCGACCGCCGGGATGAGTCGCTGGTGGATCTCGCGCGCGGTCGCGAGGTCTCCGGCATCGACGGCGGCGAGCATGGCGGCATACTCCTTGCCCGCGACGTGACCGACGACCGAGACGACGCCGACCGCGCCCTGGGCCCAGTGGGCGAGGCTCACGACGTCATCGCCGCTGAACCACAGGAGGTCCGTGGCGGCCATGACCTTGGTTGACGCCCACAGGTCACCCTTGGCGTCCTTGACCGCGACGATCCGCGGGTGTTCGGCCAGCTCGATGAGCGTCTCACTCGCGAAGGCCAGGCCCGTGCGGTGCGGCACGTCGTAGAGCATGACGGGCAGCTCGGTCGAGTCGGCGACGGCGCGGCAGTGGGCGAGGACGCCAGCCTGCGTCGGCTTGTTGTAGTAGGGCATCACGAGCAGGAGCGCGTCCGCGCCAGCCTCGACCGCGCGGGCCGCCATGTGGATGCTGTGCGCCGTGTCGTTCGAACCGACTCCGGCAGTGATGGCCGCACGGCCCCCGGCGACCTCCTTGGCCAGACGGATCGCGCCGATGCTCTCGTCGTCCGTGAGGGTCGCCGACTCGCCCGTCGTGCCGTTGACGACGATGCCGTCGTGACCGTTCGCGATGAGGTGCTCGACCACCGCGCGCAGGCCCCCTTCGTCCACGGATCCATCAGCTCTCATCGGTGTGACCATGGCCGTGATGACCCGGCCGAAGGGGTTCGTCGTCATGGCCCTCAGGGTAGTCGGTGCCGTGCGGGCACCCTCGTACCGTCGTCAGTGGTCGCGGTTACGCTCTCGCCATGCGCCAGTACCACGACCTCCTCAACCGCATCCTCGACGAGGGCGTCGACAAGTCCGACCGCACGGGCACCGGCACACGCTCGGTCTTCGGCCACCAGATGCGCTTCGACCTGTCCGACGGTTTCCCCGTCGTCACGACCAAGAAGGTGCACCTCAAGTCGATCATCGGCGAGCTCCTGTGGTTCCTGCGCGGTGACACCAACGTCCGGTGGCTTCAGGAGCGCGGCATCTCGATCTGGGACGAGTGGGCCGACGAGAACGGCGACCTCGGCCCGGTCTACGGCCACCAGTGGCGCTCCTGGCCCACCCCCGACGGCCGTCAGGTCGACCAGATCGCCAAGGTCATCGAAGGCATCCGCACCAACCCGGACTCCCGCCGCCACATCGTCAGCGCCTGGAACGTCGCCGACGTCGACGACATGGCGCTGCCCCCGTGCCACGCGCTCTTCCAGTTCTATGTCAGCGACGGCAAGCTCTCGTGCCAGCTCTACCAGCGCTCCGCCGATGTCTTCCTCGGTGTGCCCTTCAACATCGCGTCCTACGCGCTCCTCACGATGATGGTCGCCCAGCTCACCGACCTCGAGCCCGGCGAGTTCGTCCACACCCTCGGCGATGCGCACCTCTACTCCAACCACCTCGAGCAGGCCCGCCTCCAGCTGACCCGCGAGCCTCGCGACCTGCCGACGATGCGGATCGCGCCCAAGACAGCGATCGACGACTTCGACCTCGACGACTTCGAGCTCGTCGGCTACGACCCGCACCCGGGCATCAAGGCGCCGATCGCGGTCTGAGACCGGACCAACAACGTTCCGGTATGCCGCCCGCGCACCCTCAGCGTGCGGCATACCTGCCGCTGTTCCCGCCCCGGCAATAGGGTGAGCTCATGACCCAGGTGACGCTCATCGCGGCGGTCGGACGCAACGGCGTCATCGGCGCGGACAACGACATGCCGTGGCACCTGCCGGAGGACTTCGCGTTCTTCAAGCGAACGACCATGGGCCACGCGATGGTCATGGGGCGCAAGACCTTCGACTCGATCGGGCGAGCGCTCCCGGGGCGAAGGACCATCGTCATCACGCGGCAACCGGACTGGCACCACGCCGACGTCGAGACCGTGCACTCCCTCGACGACGCGCTCGGGCTGGCCGGTCCCGTGGGTGAGGTGTTCGTGGCCGGCGGCGGCGAGATCTATGCGCAGGCGATGCCGTTCGCGCACCGGCTGCTCATCACCGAGGTCGACCAGGAGCCCGAGGGCGACGTGCGCTTCCCCGACATCGACCCGGCGCAGTGGCACGAGAGCGCTCGCGAGGAGCGCGACGGCTTCGCTTGGGTGACCTACGAGCGCTAGGGCTTCTTGAGCGGGTCGACCGGTCCGGTCGAGGTGAACCGCTCGCGGTGAATGTGCTCGGAGCCCACGCCTGAGCCCTCGAGCCAGGCCTCGACGTCGGCGATGAGGCCTTCCGGTCCGCACAACCACCAGTCGTCGACACCCTCGATGCTGCCGACATCCTCGAGCACGGCGCGGATGATGAGGGGGTCGATGCGCCCGTGTCGGACGCCGTCGACGCGCTCACGGCTGAGCACGTGCTCGACACGCAGGCGTCCGCCCGATGCGGCCTCCAGGTCGGCCACCTCCCGGCGAAGGACCGTCGACTCGCGGGTGCGGTTGGCAATGATGAGGTCGACCGTCGACGCGTCGTCCTGCTCCAGGGCGGCCGCAGCGATGGCGAGCACCGGCGTGATGCCCGAGCCGCCGACGACGCCGACGTGATGCCGCGGGCCCGCAACCTCGTCGAGGACGAACTCTCCCAGCGGCGGCAGCACTCCCATGAGCTCACCGGCGGCGACCTCGGTCGCCAACCACGGCGACATGCGCCCACCCTGCACGGCTGCGGCCGCAACGCGGATGATGCCGTCGCGGCGGGCACGGCTGGGCGGCACCCAGATCGAGTAGGACTGGCGCACGTCCTCACCGTTGATGAGCGCCCTCAAGGTGACGTACTGGCCGGCGCGGTAGTCGAGGAACATCGGCATCTCGCTCACGTCGAACCCGATCGACACCGCGTGCTCCGCGACGGGATCGACCTCGGCGACAGCGAGGGGGCGGAAGACCGGATGCGGCTTCGAGGGACGACGGAGCAGGGACACGCCCTCCATCCTCACAAACGCCTCCCCGTTAGGCTCGACCGCGTGGCGATTCACTCACGTACTTCCGACCGGGTCACCGTCCTCACGATCGACCGGACGGAACGACGCAACGCACTCAACGCTGACGCCCTCGAGGAGCTGGACGACGCTCTCGAGGCGGCCCTCCTGACGTCCCGAGCCATCGTCATCACCGGCGAGGGTGGGCACTTCTGCGCTGGCGCCGATCTCACCGAGCTCGAGGACGTGGGCTTCACCGACCGGCTCGCCGACGTCCTGGAGCGCCTGGCCCAGGCACCGATCACGACGGTCGCGGCCATCTCCGGCTCGTGCATGGGGCTGGGGATGCAGCTCGCCATCGCCTGTGACCTGCGCGTCGTCACCGACGACGCCACGTTCGCCGTGCCCGTGGCCAAGCTCGGCCTCATGGTCAACCACTGGACCCTCGAGCGCGTGACGCGCTTCTGGGGTGAGGGCGCCGCCCGCCACATGGTCCTCACCGGGACGGTGCTCACCGCCGACGACGCGTGGCGCCTCGGCTTCTCGCAGGTGCGCGGTGACCTCGATGCCGCCATCGAGCTGGCGACCAGGGCGGCCGACCTCGCGCCCATGACCCAGGCCGGCTCCAAGCTCGGCTTCGACGCCCACGGCAGTGACCACGCCGAGGTGGCGCGCTACGAAGCCGCCTTCGCCGAGGCCTGGTCGAGCGACGACCTCACCGAAGGACGCTCGGCCTTCCGCGAACGACGCACCCCGCAGTTCGAGGGCCGATGAGCCACGACCACGGCGACGGTGCCGATCACGCGCACGCGATGGGCCCGACGGCCGACGCGAGCGTTCGCACGGCCAAACCCACCGACGCACCCGCCGTCGGTGTCGTCCAGGCGGCTGTCTGGACGCAGGCGTATGCCGGCCGCCTCCCTGACGAGGTCATCGCCCTTTTCGAGGCTCCCGCCTTTGCGAAGGCCTGGCGCCAGTCGCTCGAGAGCCCTCCCGAAGGTGTCCACCGGCTGCTCGTCGCCCGCGCGGGTGAGCAGGTCGTCGGCTTCGCCGCGATCGGCCCGAGCCAGGACCCCGACTCCGGCCAGGCGTGCGGTGAGGTCACCGCGATCGGCGTGCACCCCGGCGCCCGTCGCATGGGTCACGGCTCGCGGCTGCTCAACGCCTGCGTCGACACCATGCGTGGCGCCGGCGCTGAAGACATGGCCGTCTGGGTCCTCGCCGACGACGAGGCGACGCGCGCGTTCCTCGTCGCCTCCGGCCTCGGGCCCGACGGCGCCTACCGCGACCGCGTCGTCTCCCCCGACGGCGACACCCTGCGCGAGGTTCGCCTCGTTGCATCGCTCGCACCCGACGATGCCGCACCCGACGATGCCGCAGCCGAGGAGACGGAGTCAGGCCGGTGACGACACCGGCGGCCGAACCGAGAGGTGAGGACGTCGCCGGTGGCGAGCACCCGGCATACCCTCCGCTTGTTCCCAGCAAGCGCAAAGCCGTTCTGCGACAGTCGCTTTCGGTCGGCATCGCGACGGGCGCCTACGGCATCAGCTTCGGCGCGCTCGGTGTCGCGGCCGGCCTCAGCATCCTCCAGACGTCGGTCCTGTCGATCCTGTTGTTCAGCGGTGGCTCGCAGTTCGCGGTCGTCGGAATCCTCGGAGCCGGCGGCACCGGATCGGCAGCCCTCGCGACGTCGACGTTGCTCGGCGTACGCAATGGGCTCTATGCCCTGCAGACCTCGCGGATCCTCGACGTGCGTGGCCTGCGGAGGCTGCTGGCCGCTCACCTCACCATCGACGAGTCGACCGCCGTCGCTGTGGGACAGGACAATCGGCGCGCGGGGCGACTCGGGTTCTGGGTCACCGGCATCGCCGTGTTCGTCTTCTGGAACCTCATGACCTTGGCCGGCGCGCTCGTCGGCAACGCGCTCGGCGACCCCCAGCGCTACGGCCTTGACGCTGCCGCGGCCGCGGCCTTCACGGCCCTGCTCTGGCCACGACTGCGCAGCCGCGATGCCGCCGCGACCATGGTGCTCGCCGTGGCGATCGCGCTGCTCACCTCTCCCCTGCTGCCCGTCGGCGTGCCGGTGATCCTCACTGTTCTTGCCGCTGTGGTCATTGGGCTGAGAGGTGGCGGCCGGCACGAGCGAGCCACCGACGACCCCGAGGTCGCATCATGAGTTCCTGGACGATCGTGCTGCTCGCGTCGGGGCTGGCCTATGCGACCAAGCTCGCCGGCTACCTCGTGCCCGGCGCGTGGGTCGAAGGACCGAAGCGCAGCCGTGTGCTCACCCTGCTCCCAGTCTCGCTGCTGGCCGGACTCGTCGCGATCCAGACGTTCGGCGGGGACGGCGGCTCGTTGCACGTCGATGCTCGACTGGCCGCCGTCGGGGCAGCGATCGTGCTGCTGCTCCTGCGGGCGAACTTCCTCGTCGTCGTCATCGGGGCCGCGGCGGTCGCGGCCGGCTTGCGCGCGCTCGGCTGGGGCTAGGTCCCAGCAACACCCTCCGTCCTCAACGGCCCCTTGCGCACCACCCCTGGGACAACCACGTTGGCAGGGCAAGGTAGATCTTCTGGGAAAGCAATGGCGCATGGCCGCGACGCCATAGCCTGCCTTCATGCCTCACCACGCGCAGCGTCGAACGCTCCGAGCCCACATCGGCGCCATCAGATCGGCCGTCACACAGGCAAGTGAAGCTGCAGCCGCAAAGGCCTACTGCAGGTTGCCCCCTCGTTCTGGAAGCGCCAGCGAGGCCATCCGCGCGTCCCACGGCAAGACGGCCCAGCTCGCGGTCGTGACCTTCAACCAGCCCAAGCTCCTGGAGTGGCAAATCGAGTCACTCCACGACTACTTCAGCGACTCGTACACGTTGCTCGTGGCCGACAATTCAACCGATGCAGACTCAAGCCGTCGCATCGAGGACATCTGCGCCAACACAGGCGTCACCTACATCCGGCTACGCCCCCGTCCGCGGCTGGCTCAGGCCGGCGGCTCGGCATCTCATGGCCTTGCCCTGAACTGGCTCTACACGAACGTTCTGCAACATTCACAATCGGAATACCTCGGACTCTTGGACCATGACATCTTTCCGATCGCGCCCGTCAGTTATGCCGAGGTCGTGGGCCGTCAAGGGGCCTATGGCCACTTTCAGATGGCCTCAGCGTTGCCCTTCTACTGGCCCGGCCTGCACTTCTTCGCCCCTGACTATTTCAGCGGTGGAACGCCGAACTTCCTACCAGGGACACTTGGCGGCGCCTACGGAGACACAGGCTCACGCAACTGGAGGGACTACTACTCTGCGCTCGACCTGTCTCGTCTCGAAACATTCACGCAGGAGGATGTGCGGATGGATGACCCAAGCACCCCGTTCATCAAGACCGGGGACTTGACCACATTCGTCAGCGAGGCATTCACACTTTTTGACGGGGACTGGGTTCACATGATCAACGGCTCCAATTGGGCGCCGTCGGATCAGTCGTCCAAGTTGCGACAGCTTCAGGCGGTCTACCTCCGCGACCGCGGTCCCGCGGCGGGAGAGGCCGACGTCAGGGACTCTGCCCCGTCCGACGCCTAGGCTGGGGTTTTGCCAGCCACCCGCTGCTCCACCGTCCGGCTGGTCGTGCTCGGTGTGCCGGTCGCGGTCGAGTGCTTTGGGTCGCGGCGCGAGACCCTCGCGGATGCCGTCCATCTGGCGTGGGCGTGGTGCACGACCACGGATGATGTTGCCCCCGTCGTCACCGTGCAGGCGATGCTCGATCCCGATCCTGGTGTCCTGGCGGAGGCGAGCGCAGCCGGGATGGTGGCCCACTCCGACGAGGCCGTCATGGAGGACTGGCTCACCCCGCACATCACGCGAGCCGCCATGGAGCACCTCGCCGGGCAGGTGCTCATGCTTCATGCCTGCGTGGTGGCCCATCCCGTGACAGGCGCAGCCGCGGTGCTGGTCGGCCGGTCCGGAGCCGGCAAGACAACCCTCGCGCGGTCACTGGGCGCCCGGCTGGCCTACGTCACTGATGAGACCGCCGCGATCGAGGCCGACCACGGCATCAGACCGTTTGCCAAGCCCCTGTCCCTTCACCGCGATGGGGGCTCCCTCAAGGTCCAGCTGGCTCCCGACTCGCTTCACCTCACGGCACCCGGTCCCGGGCCGCTGCGAGCGGCTGCGGTGGTTCTTGTCAACCGCGATCCCGGCCACGTCGGGCTACCGACGGTCGAGTCGGTTCCCACACTCGAGGCGCTGTCGTCCTTGGCCGAGCACACGTCTCACCTGAAGCGGTTGGAGGCACCCCTGCATCGCCTCGCTCACCTGCTGGCCGCGTGCGGAGGGCTCCAGCGACTGACCTACCGGGAGGCCACGGACGTCACGGCTCTGGTCAGCTCGCTCGTGGAGGCCAGGTGAAGGCCAGGCGAGGACTCGTCCACGACGTGTTCGTCGAGGGCGACCAGTGCGCGGTCTATGCCGGCGACCAGGTGGTCGTGCTCTCGCCGATCGCGACGACGGTCTTGCTGCAACTCGATGAGCACTGGACTCCGGTGCCTGAGCTCGTTCGTGCTGTCGAGTCGATCTACGGACCTCCCCCGCAAGGAAGCACTGCCGACGCCGTGGCCAGGATCATGGAGGAACTCAGTAGCGCCCACATCGTGCAATTGCACGCGTTCGGCCTCTGACCTGCGGGTTCGCAGTTAGGCTCGGATTCTGGCAGGGGGTCAGCCGTCGATCCTCTGCCTCACCTGACCCGGGGAGAGCGTCATGACGACACACGAGCAGGATGCCACGACTGCCAGGCGCAGGCCGGGCATCAACCGCCGCACCCTGATGCGCACCGGGGCTCACGCCGCTTGGACAGTGCCCACGGTGCAACTGGTCACCCAGTCGCCGGCCATGGCAGCTTCTGGCGCCGCCGCAGTGAACGTGACCGCGACGAACAGCGGCTGGACCGGCGCAGACACCGCTGCTGCGCGGTTCGCTGTGACCACAATCGTGTCCAATGTGAACACCCAATCGACGGTCGACCTCAAGGTCACCTACACGCTGCCTGCTGGCGTGACCGCCGTTGCCACTGCCCCAGCAGGATGGACCGTGGAGTCGGGCAACGGCTCCAATGTCATCGTCCTCGACAAGATCGATCCACAGCTGGGAGCTGGCGCGTCCACGGGACCGTTCGTCGTCACGTTCGACCCGGTGGACACCGCCGTAGGGAACTCGATTCTGGTCAATCTCACCGCCAGCCCCGGCGGCGCCGGCACCCCGGGCTCCACGACCACCACCGTCGCAGCCAGCCCCCCGGTCCTCAGCATTCAGAGCCCCCCCGTGAGCTGGATTGCCAATGGCCAAGCAAGTCGGACGATGGATCTCAGTGCGGAAGTGATTCAGAACACGGGCTTTCAACTCACTGCTGGTCTCAAGGTCGTCATCTCTTGGTCGGCAGCCCCGCTTCCCGCCGCACTTCCCAATGTGGACACTGCAGCCCCCGGGTGGACAGCGAGCCTCACCGGCCCCCGCGAGGTCACATTCACGGCGGACTCTCAACTAGGTCGCAACCAGACTCTTGGCTTCGACGCCAAGATTCGTCTGCAAGGGAATGGCAATCCCGGCTCTTACTCCCTCCAGATGGTGGTGAGCGCAACCAATGCCACGAGCGTGACCACCACTGTTACGGGTTGACGAGCATCACTTTGCTCGAAGTCGCTGGGTCGACATCGTCCATGTCGTCGAACTCGTCGTCATCGTCGGGGTGTGCCTCGGGTTGAGGCAAAGGCAGGGCCAGGAGGACGAGGAAGAACGGGATCATGAGCACCCGCTGCCGGGAGAGGATCCCGAAGTTCCCGAACCCCGAGAAGGCCCAGATGAACGCCGATGTGAACACGAGGCAGAACACCACATAGGGCGCTCTCCGCAGGATCCCGGGGAGGCGACGAATGCGCGGCCAACCACGCACCGTCAGCCCGAGCAGGAACAGACATTCGAGACTCTGCACGATCATCTGGGCGTTGCCGGCCTCCCACACGAAGGGCCGAAATAACACGGTGAGCACGGCGAGCGGCATACCCCACACGGATGACACGGGAACCGCCGTGAACGTGGATCCACCCTGGGACGTCTGCCCGTTCGTGGCCTCGACCGTCTCCGAGATGGCCTGCCAGCTGAGGTCATCGGTGCCGAGGAACACGGCCGACTGCGAGGCCAGAATCCAGGCGGCCGCGCCGAGCACGAGCACGCCGGTGGCTTTCTTGAGGATCCCGGTGGGCTGGTCGTCCGCCGGGCGGAACAGCTGGGCCACGAGAAGAGCAGCAAAGAGCAGCACCGTGATGTGGGGGCGGACGAGTGTGGTGCCCGCGGCCCCGATGACGAGGAGCACCACGGCGCCGGAGCGCGCGGCGAAGAGCCGAGCTGCGCCCAGTGCGGTGACCCCGACGAACAGCAGCAGCCACGCCTCCTTCCCGATGCTCGAGGGCCAGTAGAGCATCGAGGGCAGGAACATGACCAGCACGGCATACCGACGCCCATCGGCTCTCGGAAGGGCGATCCGGAAGGCTCGCAAGAGCAGGTACTGCCCCCAGAACGCGAGCGTCGCGAACACGAGGAAGCCGGCCAGGGGTGACGGCCCGATGACGGTGTAGACCGCAGTGGTGATGAGCTCCATGTACTGCGTGCCCTGCTTGCCGCCCCATTCCCAGACAAAGGCCCCCTGACGCCAGAGGTGGTGCTGTGTGGCGGCATACCTGTTGTAGCGTTCGGCGTCGGCCGCACCGCCGTAGACGACGTAGGCGACGAAATACCGGAGCAGGGCGCCGACCAGTTTGGCGCCGAAGGCGGCCATGAGCAGGGCGAGCAGCCACGGCTCGGGCGCCGATCGAGCCACTCGCGCGATGACAACGACATTGACGGCCACGAGCAGGGGCACGACGATGACGGCGCCCCACAGGTTGTAGGAGTTCCCCTCGAGCGCCCAGGCGAACACCAGCGCGATCGCGCCTGCCAGGAGGACACTGAGGGCCACAGCACCGAGCCGGAGGGCCGAACGGGTCATCGACAGCTCAGGCGGACGTCGTGCGGCGGTCGCGACGACTCTCGGCCCCGGGTTCGGACTCTGCGGGGTGCGGCGGTGTGCTGGATCCGTCCGTCGTTCCGCGCCGTCCAGGGAGAACGCGCCGGATGCCCTTGCTGCGTTCGGCGTCGTAACCCTGCCCATAGCCGCTGCCATAGCCATAGCCGTAGCGGCCAGCGCCCCTCGTCGGCGCGCCCACGATCACGACCCCGGTCACCGGGACGTGGAAGCGGCCGAGCAGCTCCGCGACCCGACGACCCGCAACGTCCGTGATCCTGCCGTGGCGCACGACCACCACCACCGTGTCGACGACGGGCAGCACATCGAAGACGTCGCTGGCGGCCAGCAACGGCGCCGTGTCGATCAGCACGACGTCGGCCAGATCGCGGAGCTCGGCGATCAGTCCCCCCATGAGGCTGGCCAGGGAAGCGGGGTGGGACAGGCGGGTGCCGGCCGTCATGATGCGGACCCCGTCAATGCTCGTCGGTCGGATCAACGCCTCGAGCGACGACTCGTTGTGGCGGCTCAGGTAGTCCGAGATGCCGGCACCCTGCGGGACGTCGAAGAGGGTGTGCGTGTCCGGCGAGCGGAGGTCGGCGTCCAGGACGAGCACGCGTTGTCCGCTTTCTGCAAAGCTCACGGCCAGGTTCGCGACGGTGGTGGTCTTGCCTTCTGCCGGGTGCGCGGACGTGACGAGCACGACGCGGGCCCCCTCGAGCTGGGTGGCCGGCCCGTCGAGCAGGTGACGTGGTGCGCTCCCGACCGAGAGTCGTTGGCTCGCGGTGTGAACGATGGCGGTTCGCGCGCCGCGATAGGCGTCGGCATACGGACTCAGCGGTTGTTCCGCCACGCCAATGGTCTTGTCGCGACGCTTCGTGCGACCCAACCTGGGGACCTCGGCGACGATCGGCAGAGCAAGGGCAGCAGCGATCTCCTCGCGGGTTCGCAGCCGCGAGTCCAGGCGGTCCAGCACCAGCGCCAGCGCAAGCCCCAGAAGCAGTCCCAGAACGGCGCTGAGAGCCGCCCGCACCGGCCGACTCGGGGGGACGACGAAGCCTCCGCCGTCGGCGTTCGGGATCGGGGACGCCGACTGGAGGACGGTGATGCCGACCGTGCCCGTCCCTGGCCGAGGCGTATCGAAGAAGGACACCGCCTCGTCCGCGAAAGCGTTGGCAACGGCCGCAGCCCGTGCGCCATCAGATGCCGTCGCCGACACCGTCAGCGCGGTGGCAATGAATTCGGGTTTGACCGTCAGCCCAGCGGCCAGGAGCGCAGGATCGCCCGGGTAGCCCAACCGTTTCGCCGCACCCCTGGGGATGTCCCCCGTGGTGAGAAAGAGGGCAATGCGACCCAGTTGGCTGTTGACGTCCTCGGTTCGCTCCACGAGGAGGGTGGCCGTGGCTGTGTAGCTGCCCGTCGACCTCGTCACCTCGGGATGGGCCGGCGTCACCGTCCACATGACGGCTCCAGCGACCACCGCGCAGAGCGCGATGACGAGCCAGCGACGTCGAAACGCCTTCAGGTAGTCATTGAGCGTCATGCAGTCTCTCCCCGCCGCTCTCGACGAGCCGTCGGCCCTACGAGCTAGTGCAACAACACCCCAGGGGTGTGAACCTGAAGGCCGACCTTATCCGACCAGGTGCCTCTGACCTGCCGAAATGGCAATCAGGCCAACCGATTGGCGTCTCGCGGCCGGGGTCAGGCGATGCCGAGGTAGTGCTCGAGGCCAACGGTGAGACCGGGGTGCTCGCCGACCTTGCGGACCGCTGCGATGACTCCGGGCATGAACGAGACCCGGTCGAACGAGTCGTGCCGGATCGTCAACATCTCGCCGGTCTGTCCGAACAGAACTTCCTGGTGTGCGACGAGTCCGCGCAGACGAACCGAATGCACGGGTATGCCGTGTGCCCGCCCTCCGCGTGCTCCCTCGGGATCGCTCGTGGTCGCGTCGGGGACGTCGGCGAGGCCAGCCTGTGCGCGTGCGGCGCCGACTAGCTCGGCCGTGCGGGCAGCCGTGCCAGAAGGTGCGTCCACCTTGTCCGGGTGGTGCAGCTCGATGATCTCGACGGACTCGTAGAACTCAGCGGCCTTTTGCGCGAAGGCCATCATGAGCACGGCTCCGATGGCGAAATTGGGCGCGATGAGAACTCCGACACCGGGATGCTGCTCGAGGCGCGCGGTAAGGTCAGCGAGCTTGTCCTCTCCCCACCCCGTCGTCCCGACGACAACGTGGACGCCTTGGTCGACACAGTGCGCGACGTTGATGGCCGAGGCGTCGGGGACGGAGAACTCGACGACCACGTCAGCACCGGCGAGGTCGCCGAGGTCGTCACCCATGTCAAAGCGGCCTGCGAGTTCGAGACCCTGCGCCGCCTCGACGGCCCGACACACCTCCGAGCCCATGCGTCCGGATGCACCGATGACCGAGACCTTGGTGACACTCACCCCTGAACTCTAGTGGCGGCCCTCAGACGTTCGTACGAGCAGTGTCCCGCGTTGACTGAAGCCGTCGCGTCACTCACGGCTCACCCCCGTCACTCGGGTGCGGCCCTTTGAGCGTGAGGCCGGCGACGAGCGCCACCGGCAGGATGAGGCTGGCCAGACCCAGCGACGCGATGAACCATGCAGTCTCGCCGGAAGCCAAGGTCACGAAGACTACGACGGCGACCCAGGCGACCACCGTGACAACCAACGCAGTTCGAGACTGAGCCAAGGGTCCGCGTGCGACCGGGTCTCGGCGCAGGGCGCGGTTGGCAGTGGCGACGGCGGCACACGCCAGAGCTGCCACGAGGGCCAGGACCGCGGCCCCCACGAGGAGCCCCTGGACCTCGGCGGGCGCCGTCCGGGCGAAGAGTGCGCAGCCCACGGCGATGAGCCCGCACAGTCCCGCCGCCCAGAACGAAGCCACGCCGCGAACCTGAGCGGCCTGGCGTGCCGTGGTGAGATCCATGACCACGACCCTGTCAGCCGAAGGTCGGCCAGGCGCCCTCGGGGTAGTCAGAGAGCTTGTTCTTGACCCCGTCCAGGTCGCTCTTGGCATTGATGGACAGCGCGACGAGGGCTGCCGTGCCGACGAGCAGTGCGGAGATGAAGGTGATCCAGCCAGCCAGGGCGGATGGGGGTGTCGCCGGAGCGCCAACGACCGTCGCAGCAGCGGCAGCGGCCACGATGTGGAAGATGATGAGGGCCGCGATCGCGGCGACGACCCCCACCCACCACACGATGATCCCGGCCCCGACCTTGACGAGTGAGGTGGCGATCACCTCGGCGAACTGCGTCGAGACACCGCCGATGGCCTTCTCCTGCTGGCCCAGACGGTCCACGTAGCTTTGCGCGGCGGAGCCCTTCCACGTCGTGTCGACGTCGAGTTGGCCCTTGGTCGCCAGCCCGGATCGTGCCGAGACGGGACTGCCCACGTGTTCTCGCCACTGCGCGGCTTGAGAGAAACACAGCCATGGAGCTCCGAAGACGTTGAGGTGCTTGGACATCCAGTCGACCGCCTCCTGCCACTTGGGCACGACCTTGTCATTCCAGAAGTTGGCGATCTTCTCGGCCAGCCAGCCGAACCACTTGCCCACTTCCTTCAGACCGCGGTTGAAGGCCTCGAGGAGCACTTGGGCCTTTTCCATCAACCGGTTCCACGTGTCCACGAGTTTTGCCCAGATCTCTTGCGGTGTCATCGATCTCCCCTATTCGACCGGCGCCCAGAGGGCACCAATGGCGGCCCGTGCGGCCTCGTCGTCCGATTCGTACTGCTTCTTGACGTCGCGCAACGTGGTGGCCATCTTGTTCGTGGCCGTGCTTCCACCCTTGACGAGCGTGACGACGAAATCTTGCAGCTCTGTGTAGGAGCTGTTGTAGCCGACCATGTCCGCCACGACCGACGTCGTGTTCGTGCTGACGTCCAAACCACCAGCAGTCACCGCCGCAGCGGCGAGCACGTCGTGGGTGGCGTCCCAAATCTTGGCGTCGTGTTCGAGCGCGGCGCGTTGCACTTCAAAACTCATGAATTTCCCCTTGGATCAGAACTCGGCGGCAGCGGTCAGTGACCAATGCCGAGGCGTCGGTGGAGGTAGTCGGGGTCGCCGAGGCGCTGAAGCTCCGCCGTCCCTCGGGCAGCGACCTCTTGGGTGTGCGAGAAGTCCGTGAGCGCTGCGTTCTGCGCGTCGGTGATGGTTGCCAGCACCAGTCGCCCGATGTTGGCCGGGTGACTTCGTCGCAGCCACCCCTCACTCAGGGTCAGCGACTCCAGGCTGCCCGTCGCCGAGCACACCACCTTGACCTCCCCCTGGAAGCTGGAGATCTCGTGCTGCCGCGAGGCGCCCGCCGTCACCTCGGCGATGGTCGAGTCCAGCTCGTGCTCAACCTCGGACCAGACCTCGAGCAGGCGCTCCAACACCTCGACCTCGGTGACCGAGTCGCCACCGGCAAACTCGGCGACCTCCGACTGCAGCTGGGTCGGGAACGGTCGGGTCTGAGGCTCGGGGAGTTCCATCGCGACCTCGAGGTGTGAGTTCCATTCCTCCACCTGGGAGACCCCTGCACCCAGGTAGGCCTCGAGGATGGCTGGCCCCAGTTCGGCAGTGGTCAGGCTCTGCGCCCAGACGTGACTGACGACGATGGACATCACGCGGCCCTGGCCGTCGATCCGCACCCGAACCAGACCCTCGGCCGAGGATGCCTCCTGCTCCTGCGCCGCCGGCATCGATTCCAGACGCTGCAGGGTGCGGTCCATGTCTTCTCGTGCTTCGTGCAGTCGTTCCGTGCCTTCGTCTTCCATCGTGCTTCCCCTCACGCCGCCGGATCGATGTCTGCAGCCTGCCTCTCCCGGTCACGATCAGCAATGGGGAGGCCTCCCCTCAGCAGTCGAGTGCGCACCGGACGAGTCGTTCACCTTCTGTTCACTTTCCTGCTATCTTTGGGTGAACAGAAGGTGAACGACCTGCCGGCTCGCCGTCGATGTCGTCACCACCGCAGGTCCTCACAAGGAGTCACCCATGAAGAAGGTCGCCACGACCGCCACGGGTCCGGCCTGCCTGACGATGCGTTGGGTGCCGGTCACGAAGGACGGTCGCACGCAGATGGAGATGCGCTGGAGCGCACCCGCCAAGGTCAGCCGCGTCCCCCAGGTCGCCTGACCCACCACACCGCGTCGAACTGCCCCCGCCGAGATCTCGGCGGGGGCAGTTCCGTCTCTGCCAGAACCTGTGGATGGCGACCAACGAACTCGCGTGCCAACTGGCACACTGGCTCACCTGGGGGGCCAGGGAGGGTCCCCGACGTCTGAGGGGATCGGGTTGTGAAGAGGGTTCTGGGGATTTTGCTTGCCTTCGTGGGGCCGGTGCTCGCCGCGGCAGGCATCGCGGGCGTGCTGCTGATCGGGAGTGACGACACCGTCGACTCCCCCGCCACGACCCTCAAGCTGGGTGACGCCAAGGCGGTCGTGTCGACGCCGAGCCTGCTCGCCTTCACGAACACGACGATGCGACTGACCGCCGAGAGCTCGGACGGCACGGTGTTCCTCGGCCAGGCCCACCCGATCGATGCCAGGAGTTATCTCGCCACGTCCTCGACCTATGCGGTGACGAAAGTGGACACGTCCGGCCTGAGCGGTGAAGTGGTCAAGGGCGACCCCAAGACCGCGCTCCCCGACCCGACGAAGCAGGGATTCTGGACTGCCAGGGCCACTGGGACCGGCAAGCAGACCCTCATGCTCGAACTCGACGGCACGCCCACTGAGTTCGTCATCATGCCCGTAGGCAAGGGCGGCGACCTGACCGTGACCAGCGGGATCCAGGTCAAGAACGGTTTCACCCTCTCCCTTGCCGCCCTCGTCGTGGGCGTCCTCGCGCTCTTCGCGGGTCTGCTCCTGCGGCGCCGACGCAGAGCGGTGGCAGAGTCCGGCTCCGAGAACGGCCCAGTCGCGAAGGCGACTGCCGCTGCCGGGGATGAGGTCGACCGGGCCACTGAGGTCGACGCACCGGCCACACCGTCGGGCACGATGGGCCGGGTCTTCACGCTGGGCGTGATCAGCGCGCTGGTGCCCGCACTCGCGGGATGCGGCGTCGTACCCACCAAGGTCGACGCGTGGAAGACCTCCGAACTCACCAAACCTGCAATGGCCAACCAGGCCGAGGCCCTCGCCGCCATGAAGGACCTCGATGCACGCAGCGCGACGTCACGCGCCGCGATCGCCACGTCGTACGACGCCAAGCAATGGTCCGCAGTGCGAGGGGGTCCCCTCCTTGCCACTGCCGTGCTCGGCACCCAGTTCGACCAACTCGTGAAGGACCACTCGGTCGCCAAGGTCTCCTTCACCGTCCACGACGCCTACCTGCCTGCGTTCAGCTCGTACCCGATGTTCGCCATGGTGTCGGGCACCGAGACGATCAACAGGGAAAAGCCGAACGAAGCGCTTCAGGTGATCACCCGCTCGTCGGTGACGTCACCGTGGGTACTCGTCGGAGCCACCACAGCTCAGCTCAAAGGCCTGGCTGCGCCGGCTGCGTCGGGGACGCCGAGCACGCTCACGCCCGCTGACCTCAAACAGACGAAGGCGGCAGTCGACGGCCTCACCTCGCAGATCAACACGGGTAAGGGCTCACCGGCTCTCCCCAAGGAGCTGGGCGAGTACTTCGCCGGGCTGCGCACACCCACGCAGGGGTCTGCCACTCTCAAGGCCGAGCCCTGGAACCCCACCAAGGATCTCGTGTCGCCCGACGGCTCGGTGCAGGCAGTCAAGACGACCACCGGCCAGCTCGTCGTCGTGAGTTACAACCTCTTGGTCACCCAGACGGCGAAAGCGGGCTACGTCTTCCTCGACGACCCCAAGAATCAGTACCGCACGGTGACGGGCCAGACGGGCGACCTGGAGACGGTGCTCAACCGGTACGCCCTGATCATCACCATGCAACTCGACAAGAACGGCAAACCCAGCGTCATCGGCGACAGCGCTTACTACGTGCGCTGACCTGACCAGATGCGGGCCAACGTGTTCAGGTCAGCGGCAACGTCCTCGCGGTAGGCGTTGTAGAACGGGTCGAAGGGTGTGCGCATGTGGTACGCCCTGATGGTCTGGGCCTGCACCGACACGAGCGTTCCGCTGGCCCGTGAGAAGAAGTCACGGTGGTCCACCATGCGCAGTCGCTCGTCCCAGCGCACGGCCTGGATCGACGGCGTGCGCGCGAGATAGAGCTGAGGCGTCTTGGGCACGACCGGCAGGCCGTCGATGAGGGTCCCGAAGGGCACTTTGGGATCTGCCGCGCCGGCAAAGAGCGCGTCGGCGCCCGCAGCCACCGCACGCCAGCGTGGGAGATCAACCCGCGTGAGTGCCACGAGGTCGACGTCGTGGTGGTCATCGAGGAAGTTCAGCGCCGCGACGATGTCGCTCGCCGGCGTGAAGACGACGTCGTCGTCCGTCACGAAGACGTACTCCGTCTCGACCGCATCCAGGGCTGCGTTGCGACCGACAGAGACCCCACTGTTGAACGGCATCGCGATGACGTCGATCCCGGGCCCGAGATCTTTCGCGGGCACACGTGAGTCGTCGGCGACGACGATCCGGCCGTCGAAGACCGTGCGCACACTGGCGAGGCACCGACGAAGGACGTCCGGCCGTTCGAAGGTCTTGACGGTCATCGTCACCCGTCGAGCCACCTCGGCCCGCTCGTCGCTCGTCAGCCGTCCGAACTGCGCTCGGTCGACCTGGCGCACGAGTGCCACCTGAGAGCGTTCCGCGCCGCGATAGGCCAGCCGCAACGGCCCACCGAAGCGCCCCCGCATCACGCGCTTGACCTGCTGAGTGTCCACGAGCCCCGTCCCTTCGACCCTACCGACGCTCATCATGACGCACCCGGAAAGCCGACGGGGCGGCATACCAAAAGGTATGCCGCCCCGTCGCCGTACGTGCGTACGTGCTGCTTCAGATCACGCGTCGCCGAAGGCGTCGCCCGCGTCCGAGCGCTGGCCGCGACCGCGACCACCACGACGGCGGCTGCGCTGGCGGCGCTCGCCACCCTCACCATCAGTGTCGGACTCGCTCGACTCGGTGGTGTCGCCACCCTCGGTGTCGCCGTCCTTGACCGGAGCGTCGTCGGAGTCGTCGTCCTCGGGAGCGTCGTCCGAGGCCTGAGCCGCAGAGTCGTCGTCAGCGAGAACCGCACCGAGCGACAGCTTGCCGCGCGGGTCGATCTCCTTGAGCTCGACCTGGACCTTCTGGCCCACGGCGAGAACGTCCTCGACAGCGTCGATCCGCTTGCCACCGACGAGCTTGCGCACCTCGGAGATGTGCAGCAGACCATCCTTGCCGGGGAGCAGGGAGATGAACGCACCGAAGGTCGTCGTCTTGACGACGGTGCCCAGGAAGCGCTCACCGATCTCGGGCATCTGCGGGTTCGCGATGGCGTTGATCGCTGCGCGAGCCGCTTCGGCCGAGGGACCGTCGGTGGCACCGATGTAGATGGTGCCGTCGTCCTCGATGGAGATCTGGGCGCCGGTCTCGTCCTGGATCTGGTTGATCATCTTGCCCTTCGGGCCGATGACCTCACCGATCTTGTCGACGGGGACCTGCACCGAGATGACGCGAGGAGCAAACGGGCTCATCTCGTCGGGGACGTCGATGGCCTCGTTCATGACATCGAGGATGTGCAGGCGAGCCTCGCGGGCCTGGGTCAGCGCGCTGCCAAGGACCTCGGCGGGGATGCCGTCGAGCTTGGTGTCGAGCTGGATGGCCGTGACGAACTCGCGCGTGCCAGCAACCTTGAAGTCCATGTCGCCGAACGCGTCCTCGGCGCCGAGGATGTCGGTGAGCGCGGCGTACTGCGTCACACCGTCGACCTCAGCGGAGACGAGGCCCATCGCGATGCCGGCCACCGGCGCGCGCAGCGGCACACCAGCGTTGAGCAGCGACAGGGTCGAGGCGCAGACCGAACCCATGGAGGTCGAGCCGTTGGAGCTGAGAGCCTCAGACACCTGACGGATCGCGTAGGGGAACTCCTCGCGGGTCGGGAGGACGGGCATGAGCGCACGCTCGGCGAGCGCTCCGTGGCCGATCTCGCGACGCTTCGGCGAACCCACGCGACCGGTCTCACCAGTCGAGTAGGGCGGGAAGTTGTAGTTGTGCATGTAGCGCTTGCGCGTCACCGGCGACAACGTGTCGAGCTGCTGCTCCATGCGGAGCATGTTGAGGGTCGTGACACCCATGATCTGGGTCTCGCCACGCTCGAAGATTGCCGAGCCGTGCACGCGCGGCAGGACCTCGACCTCGGCGCTGAGTGCGCGGATGTCGGCGAGGCCACGGCCGTCGATGCGGACCTTGTCCTTGAGGATGCGCTCACGGATGAGCTTCTTCTGCACGGACTTGTATGCCGCGGACAGTTCCTTCTCGCGGCCAGCAAAGGAACCGGACTCGCCGTCTGTGCCCGCAAGGGCGGCTTTCATGGAGTCCTTGATCTCGTCGAGACGATCCTCGCGCTCCTGCTTGCCCGCGATCTGCAACGCGGCAGCGGCGTCGGAACCGACCTTGGCCTCGACAGCGGCGTAGGCGTCGTCCTCGTAGTCGAGGAAGATCGGGAACTCCTGGATCGGCTTGGCAGCCTTGGCAGCCAGGTCGGCCTGTGCCTCGCACAGGACCTTGATGAAGCCCTTGGCTGCCTCGAGGCCCTGGGCGACGACGTCCTCGGTGGGAGCAGTCTTGCCCTCGTTCTTGACGAGGTTCCAGGTCTGCTCGGTGGCCTCGGCCTCGACCATCATGATGGCAACATCGCTGCCGTCGTCAACAATTCGTCCTGCGACAACCATGTCGAAGGTCGAACGCTCGATGTCCGAGAACTGCGGGAAGGCGACCCACTGGTCGTTGATGAGCGAGACGCGCACGGCACCGATCGGGCCCGAGAACGGCAGGCCAGAGATCTGGGTGGACGCGGACGCCGCGTTGATGGCGAGGACGTCGTACTGCGCGTCCGGGTTGAGCGCGAGCACCGAGATGACGACCTGGACCTCGTTGCGCAGACCCTTCTTGAAGGTCGGGCGCAGCGGGCGGTCGATCAGACGGCAGGTGAGGATCGCCTCGGTGGAGGGGCGGCCCTCGCGGCGGAAGAACGAACCGGGGATCTTGCCCGCGGCATACATGCGCTCTTCGACGTCAACGGTCAGCGGGAAGAAGTCAAAGCCTTCACGCGGGTGCTTTCCAGCGGTGGTGGTGGAGAGGAGCATCGTGTCCTCGTCCAGGTAGGCGCTGACTGCGCCTCCGGCCTGCTTGGCCAGGCGCCCGGTTTCGAACCGGACAGTGCGGGTGCCGAACGAGCCGTTGTCGATGGTGGCTTCGGCGAATGTGATCTCAGGACCCTCCATTGGGTCCTCCTTTTCTGTCAGTTTCATCTGTCCACGTGCATCGTCGTTGTGCACGGGCGTGCTTCGTGTCGGTCAGTCCGGAGTGGATCTGGCCAACACATCCGAAAGAGCGGCCCTCCAAATAGGAGAGCCGCTCCGACGGAAGTCGTGGGTTCAGCGTCGCAGGCCGAGGCGCTTGATCAGCGAGCGGTAACGCTCGATGTCAATGTCCTCCAGGTAGCGGAGGAGACGACGGCGCTTGCCGACGAGCAGCAGCAGGCCGCGACGGCTGTGGTGGTCGTGCTTGTGCTCACGGGAGTGCTCGGTGAGATCGAGGATGCGCTGGGTGAGGAGCGCGATCTGGACCTCGGGCGAACCGGTGTCGCCCTCGACCGTGGCGTACTCGGACATGATCTTCTGCTTGACGTCTGCTTCCAAAGGCATGGGCGAGGAGACTCCTTCTGATGTGGTTGCGCGGCGCTTCCGGGCTGGTTCACCGGGGCACTCTTGATCCGCGGCCGATGTTCACGGCGAGACAAGATTAGCAGCGGGCTCCCCCCACCCCTAATCCGGAACTCCACCCGAGGCGGCCGCGCGGTCCACTACAGTCCGGCACCATGCAGCAGACCGAGGTCGACGGCGTTCCCACCTTCTGGGAGCAGGGACCCGAACCGTTCAGTGCCACCTTGATCTTCTTCGCGGGAGATCGCCACGAGACGTTCCGCACCCGCGGCGTGGCCCACCTCGTCGAGCATCTCGTGATGTCGACCCTCCCTCGGGATCACCTCGACAAGAACGCCTCCGTGGACGTCGACGCCATGCGCTTCTACGCGACCGGTCCGCGTGACGAGGTGGTCGCCTTCCTTCACGGGGTATGCCGTGCGCTCACCTCCCTGCCCCTGGATCGCCTTGAGCGTGAGCTCAAGGTCCTGGCGGCCGAGGATGGTCGATCGTGCGAGCCCCACCTCGGTTGGGCCCTCGCTGTGCGCTCGGGACCCGTGGGCGCGGGACTGCTCGGCGAGCTCGACCGGGAGGGGCGCGTGCCGACCGCCGCGCATGCCCTCGAGTTCGCGCGCACCCACTGTGTGGCCGACAACGCCGTGCTGGTGCTGTCAGGCCCTGTGCCGGATGACGTGCACCTCGACCTTCCGAAGGGCATGCGCGCCGTGGACACCGCGTGGCGCCCCTCGCCGTTCGAGGCCCCTGGCCTGATCGCCGGCCAGATCCCCGTCGTGGCCCTGTCCTATCTGGTTCCCGCCACGACCGAGGCCCAGCTCGTCGAACACA
The DNA here is from genome assembly GCF_000152705.1 of Janibacter sp. HTCC2649. GTDB lineage: Bacteria > Actinomycetota > Actinomycetes > Actinomycetales > Dermatophilaceae > Knoellia. The sequence continues at coordinate 1,115,847 of NZ_CH672413.1, forward strand.
TCCTCGTGGGTCGCATCGAGGAGAAGGTGCGCCACGACCTCGGTCTGGCCTACGAGGTCTCGCTGGACGGATGCGTCGTCGACCACGAGGTCGGCCTCGTCAGCATCGCCACCGATGGGGCCGAGGAGGACAGCGACGAGATCGTCCACGCCGTGTGGTCAGAACTGGCCGATCTGGCTGTCAACGGCCCGACCGCGGAGGAACTGGCGCACGAGAAGGCGGGCTTCGCGGCATACCTCGACGACCCGCGCACCGTCATGTCCGTCCTCGAGGGCTCCGCCCTGCGCTACTGGCGCTTCGGCGCCGTCCCGAGCCGCGAGGAGCTCCGGAGTCGCTATGAGGCGGTGACGGTCGAGCAGATCCGCGACTGGGCTCGCGCGGCGAAGGAGAGCGCAGTCATCGGCGTTCCCGAACTCCCCAAGAACCCGCTCCCTGCAATCGTGGACCGGTCTGAATGGGAGTTCCCCAGTCGTGAACCCATCGCCGGGCAGCGCTTCAAGCGCCGGCTCACTGCGGTCGTGCCCCCTCGGGATCTCGCCGTGCACGCAGGGGCCGAGGGCATCACGGTGACGGCCGCTGGGACGACGATCGGCGGTACGTGGGCCGACGTCGTCGGCGTCGGCCGCGCGGACGGGTTCCGGTTCCTCCACTTCGCCGACGGTGCCAGCGGACCGTTGTGGGCCAAGCACGTCAAGGACGGAGACCGACTCCTCGCGCTCATCGATGAGCACACGACTGAGGTCGGGTGGGAGACGACGGTCGACGCTGCCCTGGACCTCGACTAGGTCCCTGCGCGCTCCGGCTCAGAGGGCGCCCGCGCGGACAGGGGCCCCGACGAGCGCCGGGACGATGACGGCAAGTGCCTCATCGATGTCGTCGGCACAGGCACGCGCAGCGGCCTTGCCCCTCTTGTAGGGGTCCGCGACGTCCCACGCGAGGCTGTCCGGCCGGGCGATGGCGAGCGCCCCGTCGAGTGCCTCGAGCCCGCCGCCCACGGTGTGACTGCGCTCCATCGCGTCGGCAAGTTGGTGCAGGCCGAAGACCTTGGCCACGTGCTCGGGCCAGCTCTCGGCGATCCGCAGACGCTGGGCGAACTCAACCGTGATGACGACGTCTGCCGCTTCGAGGATCGCCGCCGAGAGTGAACGGCTCACGTGCCCGTTGCCCTCTCCTCCGCGACTGACGAGCTCGGCAGCCATGGCGCGATCCATCCCCTTGCCGGGATGCCCCGGCACTCCCGCACTGGCGAACCGCAGGCCAGCCTCGGGTGGTCCGGCCTCCATGAGCGCGGCGCGGCGCTCTGCGTAGGGAGAACGCGAGATGTTGGCCGTGCACACGAAGAGCACACGCAACGGCTCCTCGACACGATGGGCTCTGGCTCTCACCACGTCAGGCTAACCGCGTCGACCGGCCGCGCCAGAGTGTTCGGCTGGATAGGGTTCGAGCAGGTCAGCGGGCTTCCGCGCGCCATGGTCACGAGGGAGGGCACCACCTGTGGAAGACGTGCATCGTCTGCACGGCCTCGGTGCTGTCGTCGAGGTGCGCTGCACAGGTGAGGCCGCTCCCGATCTCCGCGAGGCCCTGACCATCGCGTGGTCGCGTTGCCTCGACGCCCCGCACGAGTCCCCCGTTGATGCCCCACCTCTTGAGGTGCGGCTCGATGACGTGTCAGAACTCCCCCGACGGATGATGCTGACCACGCAGCAGGTGACCAAGAACCTCATCCAGGCGCGAGCTGGCGACCTCCTCATGTTCCACGCCGGTGCGGTGAGTGACCCAGAGACGGGCCGAAGCCTCGTCTACATCGCCCGCGGCGGCACGGGGAAGACCACCCTCAGCCGGCTCCTCGGCAAGCGCCTCGGATATCTCACCGACGAGTCGGTCGGCATCGACGCAGCCGGGGTGATCCACCCCTATCCCAAGCCCCTGTCGGTGAGACGCGCGCAGACCCCGAAACTCAAGGACGAAGTCTCACCCGATGCCCTGGGTCTGCTCCCCGCACCGAAGATCTCCCACGTGAGCAGGCTCGTGCTGCTCGACCGGCAGCCCGGGCTCGCCTCTGCAGACCTCACCGACGTTCCGTTCATGGATGCCGTGATGGCCATTGTCGAACAGTCGTCGGCGTTGCCCGAGCTGCCCCGACCGCTTCAACGGTTGGCGGAACTCATCGACGAGATCGGGCCGGTGACTCGCCTGCGCTACAGCGAAGCCACCCATCCTGAGGAGTCGCTCATCGCTCTGGTCCAGGAGGCGTCGTGAAGGTGCAGCGTTGGGAAGCGACCGATGAGCTCCTGCGCGACGGCGAGGCGGCCATCCTCATCCGGGGCAACGTCGTCCGCCTCACCGAGCTGAGCACTGTCATCTACCTGCTCACGGACCGGGCGATCGACGTGCGCGATCTGGCCGACCAACTCGAATCCCGCTTCGGCGTGCCGACGGACGACTCCACCCTGAGAAAGACAAATGATGCCGTAGCGGAACTCATCCGCTACGGCATCCTTCGTCGGGCCTGACGCCAGGCGTCGGACTTTCTGTCAGCGAGAAATCAGGGCTGGCAGTTGGTGCACGGAGGCGTTGATGCGAACGAGAACGGCATCGTGAACCAACCCTCGCCAGGCGGGTTGGTCGGGGGGGCGGGCGTGTACGGGTGGTCCGGGTCCGCGCCCTGAACAACCGTGTGTCCCCACGCCATCACGAGACGACCGACGGCGTCGGTGTTGGCGCTGTTGGAGTTCGTGCCAGCGTTGACGATGATCTGGACACTGCCGCCGGCGGGCACGAGGAGAGCTGCCGGGAGTGGAGTGCCGATGGCACCACCGGTGTAGAGCCGGGCGGTGCTGTACGCGAACGGCACCGACGAGGTCACCGCGAAGAACGGGTCCAACGTGCCGTCGACCGTCGGGTAAACATAGAGATTGATGGCCGTGGGGTTGTTGATGGTGACAAGGAAGGTGTAACCCTTCACGAAGCCGTACTGGTTCTGGCAACTCGCACCCGGCTGCTTGCAGGCGTTGGTGATGACACCATTCGGCCCGCCCGCGGACGTGGCGTACGCCGGCGTGGCGACGACGAGCGGCACGGCGGGAATTGCCCATGCTGCTCCCTTGGCGATGGTGCGACGCGAAACGCGCCGGTCCTCGCGCTGTTCAGTCATGGAAACTCCCCTGGGGTTTTGATCATTGGGTTTGAGCCTCAAGTTAGCACCGCCACGGAGGCCCTCAGGGCGGTTTCGGCGAAGAACCAGCCCCTTGGCTCCACAACCTTCAAAAATAGGCCCTGACCAGCACGAACGGGTGGTATAGGGACTAGTCACTACGGGTGGTCAACAGGCCTCGGAAGACGAGCTCCTGAAGGTACTTCTCCACCGCGTCCCCGACCTCACTGGGCATCTTTCCCACGAGGGCGCCCACCGCACCCACGACGTCCTCTTCCCCATCTGCCGCGAGCACCCAGATCGCCGCCGAGATCCCTTCCAGGGCGACCGGTGGCCCATCGGGAAGGGGCATGAGGAACACCTGCGGCGCATCGACGTCATCCGGGACAACGAAAGCCAGTCGGGGTGGCACCGCGAAGGAACTCACGGGCGTCTCCGGGTGCGCACGGCCGAGCCCAGCATCCGCGTCACCTCGCGCGCCCCGCGCCGGGCACTGTGCGCGTAGGCCGCAGCCACCTCACCACGAGTCGGTGGCCTCCCGAGGGTGGTCTCCATCCGATGGCGGTTGGGCACGACGAGCCGCACGGCGGTGCGCACCCCTGCCCGTCTCGTCGGTGCGGCCCGGATCCGAGCCATCCAGAGTTGGGCGCGCGAGCTCTCCCCGGTCGACAGCACCCGCCACAGGTCGTAGCCACGTTCGCCCACGTGCTCATGGAGCGTCCCGGTGCCCGCCGCGAGCGCGAGACCGGCTCCGATCTCGCCGGCGAGGTCCGTCACGCTGCGGCGCTCGTCGTCGGTGGCGTCCCGCCAGCTGCGTTGGATGTCAGGGTGGTTGAGGTCGCCGGCGCGCGTCGCGTGGACGATGAGCACGAGTCGCTGCGCGGCGAGCGATGGCACAGCACACGGCATACCGGCAAGGTCTGTGTTCGATCGGTCGACCCAGAGCCGCTCGAAGGCGGCGGCGGACTCGCCGTCGATGCCCGGGAACCGGCGGTGGACGTCGACCGGGGCGAGGAACGGGTGCACGAGAGTGGACGCATGCTCGAAGGCGGACCCGTCCTCGAAGCGGTACTGCGTCCGCCAGCCGTGCTCGTGCATCGCGGCGATGAGGCGCTCCACGTGCGAGGGACGGACCAGCACGTCGGCGTCGATGCTCTGCCGGGTCGCGCCCCCCAGGCTGTCGTCGACGGCCGGGCCCTTGATGTGGAGCAGGTCGACACCATGGTCGTCAGCGAGCGCCTGAAGAGCCGCGTGGGAGAAGCGAATCCCCACTGACCAAGGCATCGTCGCGGCATCCACAACCCGACCCTACCGAGTCACGGATGCCCCTGTCCGCCCGGTGGTAGCGTGCGGAAAACGGGTGCATCTGGGTGCGCCACCGCCTCAACATGGGGGATACACGTGAAGGTCGTGGTGACCGGCGGCGCCGGATTCATCGGTTCCAACCTGGGCCGGGAGCTGCTCGCTCGGCCCGAGATCGACGAGGTCGTCGCGATCGACAACCTGTCGACGGGTTCGCGAGCCAACCTCGAGGGCACCGACATCACCCTGCTCGAGGGCACGATCCTCGATCCAGCCGCTCTCGACGAGGCCTGTGCGGGGGCCAGTGCCATCGTGCACCTCGGCGCGCTCCCCTCGGTCCCCCGCTCCGTCATCGACCCGCTCGCCTCCCACCACGCGAACGCCACCGGAACCCTTGAGGTGCTCCAGGCCGCCCGTCGCGCCGGTGACCTCCACGTCATCTCGGCATCGTCGTCGTCGGTCTACGGCGCCAACCGCGAGCTCCCCAAGCGCGAGAGCATGCGCACGGCGCCGATCTCTCCGTATGCCGTGAGCAAGCAGGCGACCGAGGCCTACACCTTGTCGTTCGGTCACACCTACGGCATGCCGACGCTCGCCTTCCGCTTCTTCAACGTCTACGGGCCGCTCCAGGCCGCTGGCCATGCGTATGCCGCGGTGCTGCCGGCGTTCATCGATGCGGCCCTGCGTGGGGTGCCGCTCACGATCCACGGCGACGGCGAACAGACCCGCGACTTCACCTACGTCGGCACCGTGACCCGGGTGATCGCCGACGCCGTCGTCCGGCGCGTCAATGATCTCGAGGCGATCAACCTTGCATTCGGCAGCCGCACCTCGCTCAATGTCGTGGTCGACGAGCTCGCCGACATCCTTGGCGAGCGCCCTGCCGTGGAATACGTCGAGACCCGGGCCGGCGACGTCCGCGACTCGCAGGCCGACAACGCGCGCCTGCTCTCACACTTCCCCGACGTGGCTCCCGTTCCGTTGCGCGAGGGACTGCAGGCGACCGTCGACTGGTTCCGCACCCTGCCCGACTACCGCAGCTGAGCTCGGCGGCAGCCGTGCGACGGCCGTTCGCCTCCGTCGGGTGGCCCGGCTTGGGAGGTCTCGCCCTCCTGTGTGCCTGGATGGTCTGGTCGGTGGTGGTCGGTCTTCGCCTGGACCAGGGGTTCTCGCTGACGAGCCCGTACCTCGTCGCACCGATCGTTCTCGTGCTGGGAGTGGCTGGCGGACAGGCACTTGTCCGGTATGCCGGTGACCCACGTCTGCACATCGCGCTCGCCGTTGCAGGTGTCGTGCTCATCCTTGGTGTGCTGCTGACGAAGGAGCCAGGCAAGGAGCCACTCGGCTACGCCAACGCCAACGCCGCACTTGGCGTGCAGCTCGTGGCGATGTGCGGGCTGGGTGTGGTCGCCGCGCCTCCTGGTCGGCACCGAATTCTGGTGTCCGCGTTGGGACTTGGCGTGGTGGCGGTGGCTCTCAATCGTTCGGCGGCAGGGCTGGCTGTGTGCGTGCCACTGGTGCTGGTGATCGCTGGGGTGTGCTGGCGCAAGCCCGCTCATCGTTGGTGGGCCGTGGCCCTCGGGACCCTCATCTCCGTCGCGGGTGCGGCCGTCATCCTGCGCCTCGCGCAGGGTCCGGCCTTCCCGTCGTGGGCGCGGGGCATCTTCGACACCGTCCGGGAGCAGCTCTGGCACGACGCGATGGCCCTGTGGGACCGACGACCCGTCACCGGGTCCGGCCCCGGTTCGTTCCGTGACGCCACGGCGCTCTCCATCGACCCGGACACCTCAAGTGCCCACTCGTCGGTGCTGCAGATCGGCGCCGAGACGGGTTGGGTCGGCGTGACCTTCTTTGCTCTCGTCGGGTTCGCCGGACTCCTCTGGGCAGCCCGAGGCAGGGCGCCCCAAGCCGTGATCGCCATGGCGGCGTGGACCGCCCTCCTCGTCCACTCCTACGCCGACCACCTGTTGGAGTTCGCCCCGGTGATCCTCGCCGCCGGGGCCGTCCTGGGTTGGGCAGCTGCCAGCGGCCGCTCGGGACAGGCTGATTCAGAAGAGCTCGACGTCTCCGAGGGTGAGCGCCCAGTCACCGGGTGAGGGTGCGGAGGCCGCGAGGGGACGCGTGGTGAGCAGCGGACCCTGACGGGGCAAGGGCACGAGACCAGCCGAGGGTCCGGTGCGCAGCCCGATCGCGTAGTCCGCTCCGGTCTCTCGCAGGACCCGACGCACGAGCGAGGCGCCGGTGCGACGGTCCGGCACGAGCTGTTCGACGATGGCGGCCTCCACGGCATCGCCCCGGCGGCGGAGTCGGAAGATCACGCCGCCACGACCAGCGTTGGCCTCGTCCACGAGGAGCAGCCGATACCTCAGCGGTGCGAACGCGGTCCGCCACGCGAGGTACTCCGGGGTGCGGTTGGTCCGGACCCCCTTGGCCGGAGCATGTCGGATGAGCTGCTCGGCGAGGGCGCCGTCGGCGAGGGCCACCGCGGCGTCGAGCCCGACGTCCGTGGCGTCTGACCACAAGGAGGCCGGCACGCGTGAGGTCACCATCGACACCATCGAGCGCGGCCCGCGCGGCATGACCCCGACCGGGAGCCGGCGGGCGAGGCTCCAGCCCATCTTGAGATAGCCCGGCCGGCTCTGCTCGTTGGGCGTGTTGAAGACGATGCCATCACCCGCGAGAGTCAACTCGCTCACGCCCTGCAAAGTGAGGGTCCGGAAGATCCCCACTCCTCTGTATGCCGGGTCGGTTGCCGTGTCGACGGCGCGCACCGCCCGCAGCACGCGGCCTTCGTCGGTGAGGAACTCCCAGCGCAGGAAGGTGCGGTAGCCGACGACCACTCCGTCGTGCAGTGCCACCCATGCCGGGGACACACCGAAGGGGTTGTCACGGTGCTTCCACTGCAGGAACGCCTCGTAGTGCGGGTCGTCCACCTTGCCCAGCGAGGCCCGGAGCATCGGGAGCGCCGTGGCGTCGTCCTGAGGCTCCGCTGCCCTGATGACGAGGTCCTCCGGCTTGACCGAGCTCATCCGTACGCCCCTCCATCGTTGGTACCCTCGAGCGAGTTTAGGCCGCGCCCGGATGCCGCGTCGGCGTTCGGCATCGCGAGCACCCGGGAGGGACAGCATGGGGACCGCTCAGCCATCCGCTGATCGCGTCCGAGTTCTCTGGCTCGTCAAGGGTCTGGGACCGGGGGGCGCCGAGCAGCTGCTGCTCCTGGCTGCCGGGGTGGTGGACCGGGACCGCTTCGACTATCGCCTCGCCTATGTGCGACCCGACAAGACTCACCTCGTCCCCGAGTTCGAGGCCAAAGGCCTTGTCCCACAACGACTTGGCCTGAATGCATCAGGGCCAGCGCTGCGGGCCGCGTGGGTGGCAGACCTTCGCCGGGCGATGGCCGACGCCGACATCGTCCACGCCCACTCCCCCGTCCTGGCCTCGGCCGCGAGGCTCGTTGCGCGCAGCCTCCCCCGGGCCCAACGCCCCATCGTCGTCACCACTGAGCACAACGAGTGGACGAGCCACCGCACGCCCACCCGACTGCTCAACGGCATCACCTCGCCCCTCGACGCCCACCACTGGGCGGTCTCGGACCAGGTCCGGTCAACGGTGTGGAACTCGCGGCGAGAGGGCTACGAGGTCCTCATCCACGGCATCGACCCGGCCACGGTGAGTCCGGCACCTGGAACGCGGGAGCGGCTCCGCGCCGAGTTGGGCATCGCGGCCGATGAGGTCCTGTCCCTCACCGTGGCCAACCTGCGGGCCAACAAGGACTACCCCAACCTTCTTCGCGCCGCCCGGGCCGCCCTCGACCTCGAGCCACGGCTGAGGTTCGCTGCCGTCGGCCAGGGCCCACTGGTGGACGAGGTGGCCGACCTCCACAGATCCCTCAACCTCGGTGATCGCTTCCTGCTCCTCGGTTTTCGACGCGATGTCCACGACCTCATGGCCGCCGCCGACATCTTCACCCTCGCCTCCGCACACGAGGGCCTGCCGGTCGCCGTGATGGAAGCGTTCGCAGCAGGCCTTCCCATCGTCGCCACGGACGTGGGCGGCCTCCCCCAGCAGGTCACCGCTGGCGTCGAGGGCCTCCTCGTGACACCCGGCGACTCCAAAGCCTTGGCCGATGCCCTCGTGTCCGTCGCGCGTGCTGATGCGATGCGACAGCGCATGGGTGCGGCCGCGCTGGCGAGGGTGGCGGACTACGACATCCGACGCGCCGTCACCGAGCAGGAGAAGGTGTATGCCGCCCTGGCCGCACCTTCGCGACGTGGCTGAGCGCACCGAAGCAACGGTCTAACCGCGCAGACCGGCGGCCTTCCCGAGACGGACGGCAGCGGCATACGCGCGTTCGGGCCCGAGCGCACCGGTGAGCTTGGCAGCAAAGAAGGACTCAGGGTCCGACTGACGCACCGGCACTCGCGTGAGCCGCATGCGGTTCGCGTCAGGCAGGTTGCGGCCCAGTTCGCCGGTGGAGGCGCTGCGGAACCGTGCCCTCAGGCGGGCCTCCATGGCCGGGACGGGAATCCCCCACGGGTAGGTGAAGTGCCGCGGTGTCACGCCAAGGTGGTTCTCGACGGCCTCGGTGCAGGCGTCGAGCTCTGCCTCGGTGAGCACCTCGGGCCGGACGTGGCTGTGGGTGTGGTTGCCGATGGTGCACAGGCCCGAGTTGACCAACTCGGCCAGCTGGTCCCAGGTCATCCCACGGCCCGCGCGTCCCTTGGCGGTCGACCCCTCCCAGACCATCGTGTCGTCGACGTAGCCGGACGCGAGGTAGACCGTGAACGGCAGGCCCCGCTCACGCAGGAGCGGCCAGGCGTTGGCGTGGACGTCATCGAAGCCGTCGTCGAAGGTCAGCACCACGGACGGGCTGGTGTCGCCGGCATCGAGCCGATCCAGCGCGGTGTCGAGGGAGACGACGTCGTGCGACGCGAGGACGTCGAGCTGCCGCCGGAAGTCGCTGGTGGCGAGGTCCAGCTCGTCGGAGGTCCCGCCACCGATGCGGTGATAGATGAGGAGGCTGGCGCCGGTCGCCGGGGCGTTGCGGCCCGCACGGGCCAGAGCCTGCTTGAACCGGCGGCGGGCTCCCTGCGACTCAGCGGCGGGCACGGGCCAGCTCCCTCACTGTGCGGTTGTCCGGCGGGCGCCAGCGCCCGACCTCGGGAAGGGCCAGGAGCACGACGAAGAACGGGATCATGAGCACGCGCTGCCGAGCGAGGATGCCGAAGTTTCCAAAGCCGGAGAACGCCCAGATGAAGGCCGCCATGTAGACGACGCAGAAGGTCACGTAGGGTTTGGCCTTCATGAGGGTGGGCAGGTGGCGCAGCCGCGGCCACGCGCGAACGACGAGCACGATCAGCAGCAGACCCTCGAGGCCCTGCATGAGCATCTGGGCGTTGCGCGCTTCGAAGGGGAACGGTCTGAAGAGCACAGTGATCACGGCGCTCGGGATGTCGGTCGGCGACTGGATCGGGCTCGCCTCGAACGACGAGTTCCCCTCGCTCGCTTGGTTGCTCGCGACATCGACGGAGTCAGAGACCGCCTGCAGCGAGAAGTCGTCGATCCCCAGGAAGCTCGCTGACTGGGACGTCAGGACAAAGGCCGCGGCACCCAGCACGACGACGCCGGCGACCTTGCTGAGGATCCCGGTGCTGCGTGCTGCAGTGGGCCGGAACAACTGGGCGACGAAGAGAGCGGCGAAGAGCAGGAGGGCCAGGTGCGGCCGAAGCAGGGTGGTACCGGCGGCCCCCACCACGAGCAACGGGATCGCCCGGCGGCGGTGCGCGAACAGGTAGGCCGCGCCGAGGGCCGTGACCCCGACGAAGAACATCAGCCACGACTCCTTGCCGATGCTCGACGGCCAGTAGAGCAGCGAGGGCAGCAGCAGGACGAGGGCGGCATACCGCTTGTGGTTGCCGTCAGGAAGGGCCGTTCGGAACGCCTTGAAGAGGAAGTACTGGCCCCAGAACGCAAAAGCCGCGAACACCACGAAGGCCGCCAGCGGCGATGGCCCAATCACGGTGTAGAGCGCCGTGGTGATGACCTCCATCCATTGCGTCCCCTGCTTGCCACCGAGCTCAAAAACGATCACGCCGTCACGCCACTGCTTGTAGTACGTGGCCGCGTAAAGGTTGTAGCGCTGGGCGTCCGCGGCACCGGCATACACGACGTATGCGACGTAGTAGCGTGCGAGCGCTCCCACGATCTTGAGCGCGAAGGCAGTGCCGAGCAAACCCGACAGCCACGAGTCCTCCTCGCCGCGCGTGACGCGACGAATGAGGACGACGTTGACGGCGATGACGATCGGGATGACGATGGCCGCACCCCAGAAGTTGTAGGAGTCGGTTCCCACAGCCAGCCGGAACCCGGCGGCGACACCGAGGCCGGCGAGCACGGCAAGACAGCCTGCGGTCAGCCGCATCCGTGCGGTCCTCACGCGAACCTCAGGCGGACGAGGCGCGCCGAGTGCGACGACTCTCGCGGCTGGCGTCGTCGAGGAAGTCGTCAGGCTCGGACTCGGTCACCACAGGGGCCGCGGGACGGCGCTGGTCGGCGAGCCTACGGCCACGCTTGACCTTCTTCTTGGTCTTGCGCGCGTCGCCGTAGCCGTAGCCGTAGGTGTCACCGAGCTTGGCCTTGGCACCCACGATGATGACGCCGCTCACGGGCACCTGGAAGCGACCCACGAGTTCGGCAACCCTGTTGCCGGCGACCTCTGTCAGTCGACCGTGGCGGACCACGAGGAGCAAGGTGTCAACCATCGGGAGGATGTCGAAGACATCGCTGGCCTCGAGCAGCGGAGCTGTGTCGATGAGGACGACATCAGCCATGTCACGGGCCTCTTCGAGGAGGTGCCCCATGCGGCTCGCCAACGACGCGGGGTGGGCCAGGCTCGTGCCCGCGGTGATGATCCGGACACCAGGGACGCTCGTCGGACGGACAACGGCGCTGAGGCTGCCCTCGCCGGGGTCAGTGAGGTAGTCCGAGATTCCTGCGCCTTGCGGCACGTCGAACGCGTTGTGCGCGTCCGGAGAGCGAAGGTCCGCATCGAGCACGAGCACCTGTTGGCCGGTCTCGGCAAAGCTGGCGGCGAGGTTGGCCACACTCGTGGTCTTACCCTCCGACGCATGGGCTGAGGTGATGAGCACCAGTCGGGCGGTGTTCGCCGGCCTGCGCGGCTCGATCGCCGACCGTCGCGGCGAGTAGTCGCCCGGCATCACCTGGCCGGCTGTGTGCGTGAGGGCCGTTCGAGCGGCACGATAGCCATCGGCATACAGGCTCAACGGGTCTTCGAGGACGCCGAGCGTGGCCCGGTTGCGCTGCGAGCGCTTGAGTCGCGGGACCTCAGCGATGATCGGCATCCGCAGAGCGGAATGGATGTCAGCCCGAGTACGCAGTCGAGAGTCAAGACGGTCCATGACGAGGGCGGCACCCAAGCCGACGAGCAGACCCAGCAGTGTCGCCATCGCGGTGCGGGGACCCCGGCCCGGTGGCACGACGAATCCACCGTCGGTGGTGGCGCTGGGGATGGGGGTGGCTGGCTGGAGAACCGACAGGGTGGCATTCTCGGCCCCGGGTCGCCTGGCCTGCTCGATGAAGAGGACGGTCTGGTTGGCGAAGGCGTTGGCGACTGCTGCAGCCTGCTTTCCGTCGGACGCCGTGGCCGAGACCATCAGGGCCTGCGACACGGTGTCCGGCGTCACGGTCAGGCCACGGGCGAGAAGTGCCGGATCGCCCTCGAACTTCACGACGGCAGCGGCACGCTTGGGCACTTCGCCTGTTGTCAGGTACAGCGCGATGCGCCCCAAGTTGGAGCCTGTGGCCTCCGGGTCCTTCGACCCGACGAGAATCGTCGCGGTGGCGGTGTAGGAGCCCACCTTCTTGGTGGTGTCGGAACTGGCCGGCGTGATGAACCAGGTCGCCGCCCCAGCCACGAGGGCGCAGATCAAGATGACCGGCCAACGGTGGCGGAACACCTTGATGTAGTCCTGCAGTGTCACGCGGTCACTCCCTGCCTGATGCCATGTGCGTCCCCCCGCGTCAGCATGAACAAGGCCTTCCGATCGGTGGGGCAGTCAGATGCCAACAGTATGCGCCCGGGGTGATCGCCACCGGTGGTTTGCCCGATCTCGACCCCGCTGACAGGTTCATTTGTCAAGATGGCCTCTGTACTTGACCAGGACGGGGAAGGCGTGGGGTGACGAATGCGCATTGCCCACCTCACGACGATCGACATGAGTCTGGCGCTGCTCCTCTCGACCGAACTCGAGACCGACGTCGTCGAAGGACACGAGGTCTTCGGCATCAGCGCTCCGGGCCGCTACGTCGAGCGTGTCGAGGCGCTGGGGGTGACCCACGTACCCCTACATGCCCTGACCCGCTCATGGGATCTCCGAAAAGACGCGCAGGCCTTTCGCGATCTGGTCCGAACCCTCCGGTCGCTCGACCTCGATGTCCTTCACACGCACAACCCCAAGACGGGAGTGATGGGGCGCATCGCTGGCCGACTGGCCGGCATACCCGTCGTGGTGAACACGTGCCACGGCCTGTGGGCTCGCCCTGAGGACAGACTGCGCAAAAGGCTTTTCGTCTACGGGGCCGAGGCCGTGGCGATTCGCTTCTCGGACTACGAGTTCTTTCAGAACGCCGCGGACCGCCACACGATGCGCCGCTTCCTCAAACAGGGGCGCCATGAAGTTGTGGGCAACGGCGTGGATCTGGTCCGTTTTCAACCCGACCCGGCGGGCCGTCGCCGGGTGCGAGCCGAGCTCGGCCTCTCGGACAGTGACCTCCTCGTCGGCACGATCGGGCGCAGGGTGCGCGAGAAGGGCCTCGCCGAATTCGCCGAGGTCGCCGAGAGACTCGGCGAGCGGGCGACGTTTGTCTGGGTGGGCCCTGAGGACGAAACAGACGCGCGCGCTGTCGTCCCGCACGAGCACGCAGTGCGCTTCCTGGGGGAACGCTCCGACATGGCCGCGATCTACTCCGCCCTGGATGTGTTCGTTCTCGCCTCCCACCGCGAAGGTTTCTCGCGCGCGTCGATGGAGGCTGCCGCGTGTGACGTCGCCATGGTGCTCACCGACATCCGCGGCTGCCGCGAGATCGGCACCCACGATGAGCACCTCCTCCTGACGCCTGTCGCAGACACACCAGCCTTGGGGTATGCCGTGGAGCGGCTTCTCGACGACGCTCCCCTGCGTCGTCGACTGGGCACCGCGGCGCGCGAGCGCGCCAGGGCTGCGTTCGACCAGCGTGTGGTCGCGCGACGGTCGTTGGAGACCTACGCCCACGTCCGGTCACGCGGCCGTGGGTGGCTGCGCGCACGGCCCCACGGCGACGACAGCACACAGCGGCCTATTCTCGGTGTGGCCCAGGGACCCTCACCCGGGGCACCCGACCGACCTCGATGAAGGACACGAACTGATGGCCCCCAAGGCGTCCAGCCCTCCGCCCGCGGGAGGGTGGTCGGCACTGTGGCAGCTGGGAAGAGGACACCGTCGCCGCATCACCCTGCTGTCGGCCGCGTCGTTCGGGGCAGCCATGGTCGAAGCGGGCTTCCTCGTCCTGGTCACGGGACTGCTCCTGGCACTCACCAGTGGGCGCGACGCCATTGGTCCCGTGGGTGGACGTGAGTTGTCCATCAACCTCGCACTGATCGCTGCGGGGGTCGGTCTCGTGCTGCGGTTCGTCCTGAACATGGTGGCCCTGCGCCAGTCCGCCGCTCTCAGTGCCCTCGTCCGGACGGGACTGCGACGTCGCCTCTCACACGCCTACCTCGGGGCCGCGTGGTCGGTGCACAACTCCGAACCCTCGGGTCGGCTGCAAGAGCTCCTGACTTCGTTCATCGGCAGGGTCCTCGTGGCGGTCGCGGGAGCCATCCAGGGGCTGACCGCCGCCCTCGGAGTCGTGGCCTTCCTGGGAGCCGGGCTGGCCATTCAACCCCTCGCGACCCTCGCCGTGCTGGCCTTCCTTGCCGTCCTCGCGGCGCTGCTCGGCCCGCTGCGAGGTGCCATTCATCGGGCGGCACTGCGGTCCGGTGCCGCAGACCTCGACTTCGCGACCTCCGTGTCCGAGCTGGGTGGCCTCGGCCGGGAGATGCAGGTGTTCGGTGCACGACGCGCATTTCTTGAGCGTGTTGACCGTCTGACCGACGTGGCCAGTGAGCGCCAGCGCAAGGTTCAGGTGCTCTATGGCTCCCTCTCCCCCACCTACACCCTCTTTGCCTACGGCGCGATCCTCGTGGCCATCACCGGCCTCAGCTTCGTGGATGCGCGCGACCTCACGACCGTCGGCGCGGTCACCCTGCTGATGCTGCGATCGCTGACCTACGGTCAACAGTTGGTGTCGGTTCACGGCTCGGTGGTGTCCTCGCTTCCCGCCCTGTCCGAGGTCGAGGAAACCGCCCGCCGCTACGAGGCACTTCCGGCGGCAAGGGGCACCGCACGACCTGATGCTGCCCTCCCCCTCGTCATGGACTCTGCGTCCTTCTCCTACGGCAATGACCGCCCGACTCTCGAGGACGTCGATCTCACCCTGGATCGGGGCGAGGTTCTCGGCATCATCGGTCCGTCCGGTGCAGGTAAGTCAACGATGGCCCAGCTCCTGCTCGGCCTGCGCGAGCCGGAGTCCGGAACGCTCACCGTGGGCGGCGTCCCGCTTGCGGACGTGGACCGCGACTGGTGGACGCGTCACGTGTCGTTCGTTCCTCAGGACCCCGTGCTCGTCACCGGCACGGTGGCCGAGAACATCCGGTTCTTCCGCGAAGGGATAGACGACTCGGGCCTGGAGCGGGCGGCAACGCAGGCCAACGTCCTTGCCGACATCAGCGCACTCGCGTCAGGTTTCGACACCCATCTGGGTGAACGCGGCAGTGGCCTCTCGGGGGGCCAGCGACAGCGTCTCTCGATCGCTCGCGCCCTGGCGGGCTCCCCCTCGCTCCTGATCCTTGACGAGCCGACGTCAGCACTCGACGGGCACAGCGAGCAACTGATCCGCGACACCATCGTTGCCCTTCGTGGACAGGTGACGGTGGTCATCATCGCCCACCGCATGTCCACCATCGACATGTGCGACCGCATCATGGTGGTGGAGGGTGGCCGCGTCACTGGTCTGGACACCCCCGATGTGCTCAGGTCGACGAGTTCCTTCTATCGACGCGCATTGGCGACGGCTGGACTCGGCGGAGGGGCCTAGGCAGACGGAGTCGAGCCCGATCGGCGACGCACGACATAGACAAACGTCTCGCCGACGAAGATCGCTCCGCGCGGACCCCGGGTCGAGGGCAGGGAGGGCTCTGCGTGGATCCGCACGGGTTTTTCTGGACCGCGAGTGGCGAAGCCGAGCCGCAACCACGCGGTGCCCCGAAGGTGGCGTCGCACCTGACGGGCCATCTCGAGCGGTCGTCGTGATCGCGTCTCTGGTCGGGTCGTCGTGGCCTCGCTGAGAATGAGGCCGTGGCGTTCGGCGAGCTCGGCGATGCCGCTGGGAAACGCGAACATGATGTGGTCGGCGTTCTCCCAGCAATCCCCGCGCTGGCCCGCAGCCACGCGGTGGGGCGCCCAGGGGTTGGGCGTGGTGATGATCAGTTCTCCGTCGGGCCCGAGCAGGTCGCGAGCGGCGGTGAACAACATGTCGAGGGACGGGACGTGTTCGATGAGTTCCCCAGCGACGATGACGTCGAAGGGTTCGGCGTCGGCCAAGGGCCCCGGACCCTGCGTGAGGTCGTGGGTCACCACGTCATAGCCGGCCTCGACCATGCGCGCGACACCCTCGGGCAACACGTCCACCCCTAGGCAGGACGACGCCGCAGCGGCCACCCTGCCGTGCAGCCATTGGGGTGACTTCATTCGCTCGACGTCATGGGCCACACACCCGATGTCGAGGACCCGCCGGCCCGTGCACCGGTCCACGATGAACTCCGCGCGATCAGCGATCGGCTCGCGCCATGCTGCCCGCAGGGTCCTGGCGCGACCTGCCAGGGCTCGAACGTCGTTGGGATCGTCCGCCACGTCGGACCAGCGCCCGGGGATGGGCCAATCTTCGGCCAAGGCCTGCGAGATCCTCTGTGACGCAACGTTCTTCATGATCCTCCAGACGCCCACACCTGCCTGACATACCATCAAATACGTGTCACAGACTACGGGGGACGGAGCCATCTGGGCGGTGGTCGTGACGTTTGCCAGACCAGCAACCCTCGACTCCATGCTCTCAGCGCTCGGGCGCCAGACACGTCGGCCCGACCACATCCTCGTCGTCGACAACGGGTCAGACGTCGAGGTGTCACGGGTGGCCGCGATGCACGGTGCGGAGTACGCCGACAGCGGTGACAACATCGGGCCGGCTGGAGGCAACGCTCTGGGAATGTCGTTGTTGCTCCCGCGTGCAGCCGATGGAGACTGGCTCCTCTTCATCGACGACGACGACGAACCCGCTGACGACTCGCTCCTCCAACGTCTCGAGACCTTCGGGAAGGACGCTGCCGCCTCGGACCCGCGACTGGCGGGTGTGGGAATCGGCGGAAGTCTCTACCGTCGCCAGTGGGGTGTCTTCCACCGCCTCGAGGACCACGAACTCACCGGGGCAGTTGAGCTTGACGTCCTCTTCGGCGGATCACTGCCCATGTATCGGGTCGACGTGATCCGCGAGGTCGGCGCATTCGACGAGCAACTCTTCTGGGGCTTTGAAGAGGCAGAGTTCGGCTTGCGTCTGCGCAGCCTGGGTTATCGGTTGTGCGCACCCGGACCACTCTTCCTGGAGGCTCGGCGTCTGGCTGGCACCCAGGGCGACTCGGGTGGGCCACGTCGAACCCCTCTCGACAAGGCTGCCTGGCGGCGCTACTACTCGGTGCGCAACTCCACCGTCCTGGCGCGACGTTATGGCGGACCCGCAGCCTCCACGATTGCCGGAGTCGGTGGCGCTGCCAAGGGAATGCTCGCCCTGGCGCGTGGACGTCGGCCGATCGCCGAGATCGTCCTTCCGGCGAAGGGTGCCGCCGATGCCTACCGAGGGCGTCTGGGTCGGCGGATTGACCCGGGCCTGAACTCGAAGGTGTCGGCGTGAGCCCCGAACTCCACCGGGTCAGCGTTGTCATCCCGGTCTACAACGTCGTTGACTACCTCGAACAGTGCCTCGATTCCGTTGCGGCACAGACGTATCGGTCTCTGGACGTCATTCTGATCGACGATGGCTCCACCGATGGGAGCGGGCCACTGTGCGACACGCTCGCGGCACGCGACCCACGCTTTCGGGTCATCCATCAGGACAACCACGGGCTCAGCCATGCCCGCAACGTCGGGATCGGCGCAGCCACGGGGACGTTTGTCACTTTCCTCGACTCGGACGACTGGTGGGAGCCCACATTCGTCTCCTCCCTGGTCAAGGCCATGGATGACCATCCCGGAGCGGGCACGGCGATGTGCTCGTTGACGCGAGTTCCGGGCGCGACGTACGACCCGCGGATCAGTCAGACGCGGGTTCTCTCTCCTGCGGAGGCCATCGCGCAGTTCGCGGGACCTCACCACTCCATCTTCGTCATCGCCTGTGCCAAGCTCTTTCGGCGGACCCTGCTGGACACCGACACCTTCCCCATTGGGCGGGTGGCCGAAGACGCTTTCGCGACTCATCGGTTGCTGATGAAAGCACCCGTCGTCCAAGTCCCCGAGCCGCTGTATCTCTACCGTCAGCGGGCGCACTCGATCACCTCGCGGCCGATGACCGTGAGCCGCCTGATCGACGAGACCGAAGGCAGTGAACAGCAGATCCAGGACTTCCTCGACGCGGGGTTGACGGACGCCGCTGGCTGGTCGGCCGATCAGGCCTTCAGGCGCCGCGCCAGGCTCATCGCGATTATGGAATCGACGAAAGCCGAGGGAGTCGACCTCCAGTACGCGGCGTTGGCTCGTCAGGGGCGATCGATGCGCGGGGTGTCGCGACACCCGGTTTTTCGTGCACTGGCCACACTGAGCACGGCCAGTCCCCGAGCGGCGGTTGCGCTTTTCGGTGGGTTGTCGTCCCTTTCGCTGCGGACGAAGGCATCGTCCGGAACCGCACCACGCATCGCTCTCACCTTCGACGATGGTCCGGCGCCCGGCACCGCTGATCTGGCGCATTACCTCGTGGAGCACTCCGCGCAGGCGACGTTCTTCCTCCAGGGCGACCAGATCGAGGCGCGCCCGGACATCGTGCGACTTCTCCACGACTCGCCCGGTCTCGAACTCGCCACCCATTCACACACCCATCCGGATCTGCACCACGTCGATGCCGATGGCATCCGAGCTGAGCTGCGTCGAAGCAATGACGCCCTCGAGGCCATCACGGGGAGTGCACCCGGACTCTTCCGCCCACCAATGGGCCATCGCAACGGCCTCATCGACTCGATCGCCGGAGAGTTCGGCCAGCCTGTCATCTTGTGGTCAGTGAACTCCATGGACTTCAAGGACCCCGGATCAGCCACCGCCGAAGTCCTCGCCCACGCCGAAGACGGCGACATCATCCTGCTCCACGACACGTTCAACGAGACTCTCGACACCGTGAGCCACCTCGTACCCGCGCTGCGCAGCAGAGGTTTTGAGCTGGTGACGGTCAGCTCCCTGCTCGGCGAGATGTCACCGGGGGTCGTCTATCGAGGTGCCAACTCCCCTGACGTTCGATTCCGTCGCTGGACGCACCTGCAGCGTCTGCGTATCGCGCGGCGCGCGTCTAGGCTTCACCGGTGAGTGTCTCCTCGTCACCGTCTCGACAGATCGCTGCACGCGTTGGGCGCCGCACGGCGACCGTGGCGCGGGCGGCCTACTACGCCACCGGATATCGCGTGCGGTACCCGGGCAAGGAGTCCCTCGAGGGTCGCCTCCACCAGTGGGAGACTGCGACCGGACGAGGGGACGTCCCCCTGGACCAATCACGGTGGGACGAGCAGTACGGTCGGGGTCGATGGACCTTCTTGTCAGGTATCGAGGAGATGGCGCACTACGCCGTGATCGTCGGCTATGCGACCTTCCTGAAGCCGCACTCGTCCGTCCTTGACGTGGGCTGTGGCGCAGGTGTGCTTCATGAGCGCTTCGCGGCCGTCGGCTACGAGCGCTACACGGGAGTTGACCTCTCCCGGGTCGCCGTGGACTCACTGCAGGATTCGACCCCACCGAACGCAATCTTCTATGCCGCGGACGCCGCGACGTTCACGCCGCCGGGAACCTACGACGTCATCGTCTTCAACGAGTCCATCACGTACTTCAGCGACCCCATGGCGGTGTTCGCGCACTACCAGCAGTTCTTGTCGCCCGCAGGCGTGGTCATCGTCTCCTGCCACATCCAGTCGCCGCGCGCCAACGCCATCCTGCTCCAGCTCACACGCGACCACGCCGTCCTCGACGAGACGATCATCAGGCAGGGCAAGGTGTCCTGGAGGTGCGTTGCCTTCGGCGAAACGCCGCCTGCTTGATCACCCGGATCGTGCCAAAGACGACGTCGGCCTGCCCCTAGGAGTTTGGGGATCCGTCCGGTGGAGTTCCTGGACGGGTGGAGGGCGTCGAGCGACGACGTAGACCCGGTGCCACTGTCGACTTGAGCCTTCCCGCCACACCCACACTGCGAACAAAGAGGCCCGGCGAGGCCACCGACACGAGTGCGGCGGACTTGTACAGCGCCGAGATCTGCGTGGAGGCCAATAGGACGCGCACATGCGAGGTCATGAAGCGTCGGTACTCGGCGTCGTATCCGGGAGCTCGTCGAGCCGCCCCCCGGGACGTCGCCTCAAGGGTTCGCAAGGCATGGAGCACGTAGCCGAGGACGAGTTCCTCACGCTTTCCCGGGTCCGTCTCCGTGGCCCGCGTGAATTCGATGTTGGCGTCCAGGACCTGAAGAATCGTGGGCCCCATGAGTTTGCGATGGCCGTCCATCAGACTTCCCGCGTGCTGTCGGTAGCCGTACTCGGCTGCGTTCGACAGGGCAACGGTCGTGGACCGTGCCACCAGCCGCGGAAGGATCTCGAGATCCTCGAAATCGCTCCCCGGCCGGAAGCGGAGATCGGAAAAGGTCCCGGCGGAAATGAGCTTGCCGCACGATGCAAAACCGATGCCGCTCGACACGATCCGGGTCATGACCTCACCGCGTGGTTCAACGCGAAGCTCACTACCGGGACGAAAGGCCGCGGGCGCCCCGCCATCCGTGAAGGGAACCAAATCGGCCATGACGAGGTCGGCGTGGGTGGTCAGCGCTGCGGAGAGCAAGCTCGAGACATACCGGGGCGACACGACATCGTCCGCATCGACGAACGAGATGAACACCCCTGTGGCGATGTCGAGGCCGCGGTTGCGGGCGGCCGACAGCCCACCGTTGGGTCCGTGGAGAACCCTGACCCGCTCATCCCGCTTGGCCCACGCGTCACAGAGTTCAGGCGTGGCATCGGTGGACCCGTCGTCCACGAGGATGATCTCCACGTCGCGATGGGATTGGGCGACCAGGCTGGCGACACACTCGTCCAGGTAGTTCTCGACCTGGAAGGCAGGGACGATCACGCTCACCAAGTCGTTGACGTCATCACTGGACACGGAGTTCCTCCACTGCAGCCGCCAGCCGATCACGGAACTCGGTCCGGCCCAGCACGTCCAAGTCACGCTCGTCCGGGCTGCAGCCGCCCGCGAGCAGCTCGTCCCAGCTGATCTCACCGTCATCGGTGATTCGAGAGGTTCCCGGCTGCCACGCTGCTTGGTTGCTGAACACTCCGATGGGGCGCGAGGCGACCGCCGGGGCGTAGCGGAGCGCATCAGCGGTGCTCCAGCCGAAGCCCTCGGTCAAGGAGAAGGAGACGTAGGCAGCGCATCGCTCATACAGGTACCGAATCTCGGCCGGCGATGCGTCCGTGACATGGGTGATGCGAGGGTGGTGGAGCAGTTCCGGCGGGATGTCGAAACGCGTGGTGGCCTGGCTGTGGCACCACACGAAGGGCAGGGGTGCGGCGTCTGCGGCCCGCGCGAGATCCGTCACCCCCTTGATCGGATCGTACGGATTGAAGACGGTCAGGAGGTACCGGTCGGGCAGGTCGACCCTCGGCCTTTCCCCGCTCGGGGCGAGGTCAAAGACCGGCGGGGGCAGGAGAACGGACCGAGCTCCCTTCGGCACCAGCTGGATGTTGTCGGGCGCCTGCATGGCGATGGCGTCGAATCGCTGCGCCACATCAGGTTCGACGGCATTGCCGGAGGGGATCAGGAGTCGGACATCAGCAGTAGCTGCCGGAACGACATGCGCACCTGAGAGGAACTGCAGGTAGACGTCATAGTGCGGATGAAACGCTCGCCGCACGGGATTGACCACCGTCTGCAGCACTCGCCCCTTGAAGCCGGAGCGATGTCCCGACCCCCACCACCCGCGGTCGTCGGCAGTGCTCACGCGGACCCCTGCTGGGACCACCGACCAGGGCCCCTCCAGACGATGGCGGACGACAACGTCGACCTCCTCGCCCTGCAGCGCTTGGACAATCGAGTAGAGCGCACGCTCCGCGCCACCCGCGCCTCCGAGCCAGCCGGAACTGATCAGCACCCGCATGCGATTCGATCCCCTGTCTCAGTGCCACGTGAACTTCGCGGACCCTGTGATGGTTGATCCGGGACGGACCCTGCGTGCCGAATGGTGAGTCTCCACTGGCCCGAGGTTAGTCCATCGACCACCGCCGGGTGTCACGCTCGCCCAGATGTGATCAGCACGTGTTCATACAGTTTCTCGATCACGACCTTGTCGACATTCGGGTCGAACTTGCGGGCGAACATGCGGTCCGAGGACGTCAGTTCGTCGAGGTCGGCCTCCACCCAGGTAGTGGGGCTCCCGGCTCCGGCCCCACGGGCGAAGTCGATGAGCCGCACGTTGCTCCGATAGGGCTCGTCGTAGTCAAAGACCCTGTCCCTGAAGTACGAATTCCAGACGAGTGTTTGGACGTAGAACTCCGTCGGGATGAAGGCCCCCTTGAACATGCGCCTGAGGTCAGCCTGTCTCGACACGATGAAGGCAGCGAGTTCGGAACTGACCGAGTACCAGTCGCTGCCATACCTCAGCTCCACCCCGAAACCTGCTGTCCGGTCCACGCCCAGCCTGCGTTGGCCCCAGAGTGCGACCGTGCGCGCCCGCAGATAGGCGCGACGCACCAGGGGTTTCGGCGAGCGGTAGTAGCGATTGAGGGGGTGACGCAGGGCGACCCACCAGTGGGCTTGGGGAGAGGCTTTGTTGAACGCCACGAACTCCCGTCCTGCGTGCGAGGTGAAGAACCGATGCATTTCATCGCAACTCTGCAGCGGGAGATCCGAGTCCGACACCAGGTGCAGGTAGGAGTACTCCCCGCGATCCAGAGCGAGGCGCATCATCTCGACGATGCTCTCGATCTGCGAGTAGTCCCCCCAATAGACCCTCATTCGAGGGACCAGGATCACCCGCGCGTGCTGACACAGAGTCGCAAAAAAGGTCTCGTCAAAATCCTCGACCTTCTTGTCGACATGCAGATAGATGTCGTTGCGCTCGTCGTCGAGCAGCAACATGAGCTTCTCAAGGACGAAGAAGTTGTTGTACGCAGCGATCAAGAAGGCGTGGCGCATCCGGGAACCTCCTCGATCCATCGCAACAGTGCGCGTCACCGACTCACCCGATGGAGGCGCTCGTGGAGCACTTGTCCCAGCGTAGTCGCCGCCGTACCGGTAGGTTGGCGAGCCAGCCCACGCATGCTAGCCACGCATCGCGAGGTGCACCATCGGTGAAGCAGGAGGCACAGCATGGTCAGCCGACCCCGGGGTGTGGCCAAGCGGCTGCGCACGCCAGCGCGCAGGTGGCGGGCTGGCGTGCTTCTGGGCGCGGGCAATGCCCTGAACCTCCTCGTGCGCCTCTATGGCGACACGGACAAGTTGTCGCACGGCTACCTACCGCACTACGAGACCCACGTGGGTCCACGTCGCTTCGACTCCATGTTGGTCTTCGAGATCGGGGTCGGAGGATACGAGAGCCTCACCCCTGGAGGGTCGCTCGCCGTGTGGCGTGACTACTTCTTCCGCTCCAGGATCGTGGGCCTGGACATCGAGGACAAGCTCGTGCGCCTGGGGAGTCGCGTCGCCTTCGAGCGCGCAGACCAGAACAGCCACGAGGATCTCAGGGCCGTCGTCGCTCGGCACGGCGTGCCGGACATCGTCATTGACGACGGCTCCCACGTCGGCGCCCACATCAGAGCCACCTTCGAGTTTCTGTGGCCCCAGATGCGGGCCGGGAGCATCTACGTCATCGAGGACCTGTCGACCAGCTACTACCCAAGCTACGACGGAGGCGACCCTCCTCCGCCGTCCTCGGCCATTGCCCTGCTGCAGAGCATGGTCGACAGCGTTCAGGCGCAAGACAACACCTTCGACCGCTATCCCGAATGGGGCACGAGGTCTGCGCCGGCGCACGCGGACCTCCAGGCTCTCCATGTCTACCCGGGGATCGCCTTCATCGTGAAGGGTTGACTCGTCGGGTGCGGCTGGATGTCTCGGTCGAGCGGGCCCACGCTGAGCGCCGACGCCCCGGGTTACAGACGCAGGTCGGACTCGGACTTGTCGAGGATGTACTTGAGGTCATAGAGAACGTGACCCTTCGGGTTGCCGAAGGCGCGGATCTGCTGGGCGCCCATCTCGACGAACTCCTGGTGCGCGACCGCGATGACGACTGCGGAGTACGAACCCACCTCGGGATCCTGCACGAGGTCGATGCCGTAGTGGCGGTTGGCCTCCTCGGGGCGCGCCCACGGGTCATGGACGTCGACGGCGATGTCGTACTCGGCGAGTTCCTTGAGGATGTCGACGACGTGCGAGTTGCGCAGGTCCGGGGTGTTCTCCTTGAAGGTCAGCCCCAGGACGAGCACCCGTGCACCGCGGACCGGGATGTTTTCCTTCGTCATACGCTTCACGAGCTGGGAGGCGACGTAGGAGCCCATCTGGTCGTTGAGTCGGCGCCCGGCCAGGATGATCTCCGGGTGGTAACCGACGGCCTGCGCCTTGTGGGTGAGGTAGTAGGGGTCGACGCCGATGCAGTGCCCGCCGACGAGGCCGGGGCGGAAGCCGAGGAAGTTCCACTTGGAGCCGGCTGCCTTCAGCACCTCCTCGGTGTCAATGTCCAGGCGGTTGAAGAGGATCGCGAGCTCGTTGATGAGCGCGATGTTGACGTCGCGCTGGGTGTTCTCGATGACCTTGGCAGCCTCGGCGACCCGGATCGACGATGCCCGGTGCGTGCCCGCCGTGATGATGGACGAATAGAGCGCGTCGACGAAGTCGGCGGCTTCCGGCGTGGACCCGGAGGTCACCTTGACGATGTTGGGGAGTCGGTGCTCCTTGTCGCCGGGGTTGATGCGCTCGGGGCTGTAGCCGACGAAGAAGTCGACGTTGACGAGGAGTCCGGACAGGTCCTCGAGGACCGGGACGCACTGCTCCTCGGTCGCGCCCGGGTAGACCGTGGACTCGTAGATGACGACGTCGCCGGGCAGGAGGACCTTGGCGATCGTCTCGGTCGCTGACAGCACGGGTGAGAGATCCGGCTGCTTCGCTGCGTCGATCGGCGTCGGGGTGGTGACGATGAAGACGTTGCAGCTGGCGATGTCGGAAGGGTCCTCGGTGAACCTCAGTCCGGTCGCCGAGGCCAACTCTTCGTCGCTGACCTCGAGGGTGAAGTCGGTGCCGGTGCTGAGCTCCTTGACGCGGGCGCCGTTGATGTCGAAGCCCACGACGTCCATGGTCTTGCCGAACTCGACGGCGAGCGGCAGACCGACGTAACCCAGACCGACCACCGCCAGCCGCACAGCGCTGGGGATCGAGGGGAAGGCGGGGGCGAAGGCCGTTGTCGGCTTGGCAAACGTAGTCATCGTGTGGTCCCTCCACGGGCGTCTTCATGGGCGGTCGGGTGGGCTTCGAGAGCGCCCAGATCAAGGTGGTGGTCGCTGTGGCCAGCGAGCACATCGGACGGCTGGACGTGCGGGACGGACACTTGCGTGATGAGGGGGTGCGCGGTCGGACTTCCCTGTTCGGCTGCGCTGAGGAGAACCTCGTGGAGCTTCTCGCCCTCGCGCAGGCCGGTGAACCTGACAGGCACGTCCTTGCCGGACTCCTCGATGAGGCGGCGGGCGACGTCGATGATCCGCACCGGCTC
The DNA here is from genome assembly GCF_000152705.1 of Janibacter sp. HTCC2649. Classification (GTDB taxonomy): domain Bacteria; phylum Actinomycetota; class Actinomycetes; order Actinomycetales; family Dermatophilaceae; genus Knoellia. The sequence continues at coordinate 1,141,444 of NZ_CH672413.1, forward strand.
CCCCATGTCGAGGACGAGGACATCTCCGGGCCGACCGATCGCCGACGCCTGGAGCACGAGCTCACAGGCCTCCGGAATCGTCATGAAGAACCGGCTGACTTCGGGGTCCGTGACGGTCACCGGGCCCCCACGCTCGATCTGTGCGCGGAAGGTGTCGAGGACTGAGCCGCGCGAGCCGAGCACGTTGCCGAAGCGCACCGAGAGGTAGCGCAGTCCGGTCTCCGCGGCATACCAGGCAGTCATGCGCTCGGCGACCCGCTTCGTCTGTCCGAGAACGCTGGTCGCGTCAGCGGCCTTGTCGGTCGAGATGTTGACGAAGTGCTCGACACCATTGGTGGCGGCACACTCGAGGACGTTCAGGGTGCCGAGGACGTTGGTCTTCCAACCTTCTTCGGGGAAGCGCTCGAGCATGGGGAGGTGCTTGAGCGCAGCCGCGTGGAAGACCACCTCGGGAGCCAGTCGGCTGAACACCGCGCAGACAGCGTCCTTGTCGCGGATGTCGCAGAGCACCGTGTCGTCGGTGTCCAGGAGTCCGTTGCCGTCGATCGAGAGCTGGGTCGCGTGCAGGGCCGACTCGTCGCGGTCGAGGAGGATGAGCTTGGCCGGTCCGAGCTGGCGCACCTGGCGGGCGAGCTCGGAACCGATGGACCCTCCGGCACCGGTGACGAGGACGACCTTGCCGGTGACGTGGTCAGTGATCCCCGACAGGTCGGTCTCGATCGGTCGGCGACCGAGCAGGTCGGCAACGTTGAAGGCACGCAGCTTGTCGAGCTCGAGCCGTCCCGAGATCATCTCGCGCAGCGGGGGAACGACGACGAGGTCAACGCCGGCTTCGGTGCAGTGGTCGGAGACTCGCTGGATGAGCTGGGGGCTGGCCTCGCTGATGGCGAGCACGACGACCTGGGCGCCGGTCGCACGAGCCACGCGGACGAGGTCGCTGCCTCTGCCCAGCATGCGATAGCCGCGCACACGCAGGAACCGCAGTCTGGGGTCGTCGTCGATGAAACCGACGATCGCGTAGGGCGAGTCGGCCGAACCGTCGACCAGGCCAGCGAGCTGGTGTCCGGCATCGCCGGCACCGTAGATGAGGGCCGGAACTCCTGAGCCATCCCCATGGCGTCGCATTTCACGCGTGCGGGCCATGCGGAAGACCCATCGGCCGGCGGTCATGAAAAGAAAGGCCATGGCCGGCATGACGAAGGCGATGCCGCGCGAGAACAGCGGTGCGGCGATGTAGAAGGCGGCACCGAGGACGACGCTGATGGCGATGACCAGCTGGCCGAGGGAAGTCACCTCGTCGAAGCTGCCGACCTTGGAACGGCCGAGGTAGAGGTGGGTCCAGAAACCGCCGACGACCTGCAGGGCGATCGCTCCGGCGACATAGGTCCAGGCGATGACCCACATCCGCTCGCTGAGCATGAACTCGTGGCGGACGAGGAGGAACCCCAGCAGGGCGAGCAGCCAGGATGCGGCATCCCACCCGATCATCACCGAGCGTCGAGCGAAGATCTGCGACCTCGACATCTAGCACCCCTGGAAACCCGTCGATTCGTCAACTCCTGACGACACCACCGACGCTAGGTGGGTGCTACTTGGCGCGAGTGGTGAACTCCGAGAACTCCACCCAAGGGGCAAGAATCGTGGCCAGTCTGACTAGTTACCGCTAGTCCGAACTAGTCAGTAACTACGCTGAACGACCCTTCCGGCCACGATCGTGGCCGCGACCTGCATCGATCGCAGGTGCGCAGCGACAGCGGCACCGGTCGAGCCCTGCGCACCCGGGTCGGCATCGAGGAGGGCGAGGTCGGCGAGGCTTCCGACGCCGATCGTCCCCGCTCCGTCGACACTGGCCGCGAGGGCCTGGGCCACCGTGATCGTCTCTGCCGCATTCCACTCCTCTCGCTCGTCACCGGAGCGGTGGACGGCGGCGGCCATCGCCTCCCACGGGTCGAGTGGTGCGACGGGAGCGTCGGAACCGAGCACGAGATTGACGCCGGCTTCGAGCATGGAGCGGAGGGCGAAGCAGCGGTCGGCCCGGTCGGGCCAGCACTGGTGCGTGACGTCGCGGTCATCGAGCAGGTGGGCCGGCTGGACGCTGGCGACCACGCCGAGGGCAGCCATGCGTTCGACATCGGCCGGGGCAACGAGCTGCGCGTGCTCGATCGTGCCGCGAGCGCCAGTGCCGGAGAATGCATCCAGCGCAATCCCCACTGCGGCGTCGCCGATGGCGTGCACCGCGACCTCGAGCCCGTTGCGCGTCGCCAGCTCGAGCAGCTCGCCGAGCTCCTCGGGTGAGTTGTTGGCGCGCCCTCTGGGAAACTCGAGGACGTCGTCGCCGACATAGGGGTCATAGCAGAACGCCGTGCGCGTGTTGAGCGACCCGTCGCTGATGATCTTGAGGGGGCCCATCGTGATGAGCCCGGCCCGATCGAGAACGTCACCACTGCGGCGGCCGGCGGCGATCGTGTCGGCCAGCCCGGCGGCATACGTCGCCGTGCGCACCCGGACCACGGCGAGACCTGAGTCGGAACGCTCCGCCCAGTCGGTCGCGTTGTCGGCCCACTCGAACTCGCGCACGCCGACGACGCCGCGACGCACGGCGGCGTCCAAGACCTTGGCGTATGCCGTCCGCCTGCCTTCCGCTGTCATCGTCGCCTCGTCGAGACGGGCGAAGACGGGGAACCACTCGTTCTCCTCGACGACGCCGTCACGTGGCGGGACGTCGAGGAGACGCAACGCGGCGGAGTTGAGCCAACCGTGGTGGGCGTCCCCGCTGATGAGGACGACCGGGATGTCGCCGCTCACCTCGTCGAGCTCGGCAACGGTGGGCTGGCGGTCCCAGGCGGCGGCGCGGTGACCGAACCCCTGGATCACCGTGTCGGGCGCTCCCCCGCGACGCGAGCCGACCTCGGCAGCGATGAGGCGGACTGCGGCCTCCGGGCTGGTCGTGGACGAGAGGTCCAGCCGTCCCGCCGTCGCGGCCCACTGGCCGAGGTGGACGTGCTGGTCCCAGAGTCCCGGGATGAGCCAACGACCCTCGGCATCGAGCACCTCGTCGCTGGCCGACGGTTGCAGGCGGGGCGCCAGCTCGACGACTCGGTCGCCGACGATGCGCAGGTCGACCTCGCCCTCGGGAGCCGGACCGTCACCGATCCGAACGATGCGCACCCGGCGAAGAAGCAACGACGTCATCGCGGAAGCGTAGGGCCTCTTGACATGTGACTTTTTCGTCACATAATGAATCCGTGAACACCGAACAGGCCGTCTTCAGGGCTCTCGCTGACCCGACCCGGCGAACCATCCTCGATGCGCTGTTCGAGAGCGACGGACAGACCGTGGGTCAGCTCGTCGCACTCTTCCCCGACGTCACCCGGTTTGCGGTGATGAAGCACCTCACCGTTCTCGAGGAGGCGGACCTCGTCGCCACCGAGAAGGTCGGCCGGGAGAAGCGTCATCACCTCAACCCCGTGCCCATCGCGCAGATCGCGGACCGCTGGGTCAGCAAGTACGCGCAACCGTTCACTCGCACCCTGCTCGACCTCCAGAGCGCTGCGGAGAACCCCTCGAACCACCCTCGCCCCAAGGACGCGACATGACCGTTCAGCACATCTACCAGCTGTACATCCGCGCCGAGATCGATGACCTCTGGCGCGCCCTCACCGATCCAGAATCGACGCGTCAGTACTTCCACGCCACCCACTGGATCTCCCCACCCGTCGTGGGCGAGGCGTTCCAGACACACCTTCCCGATGGCGGGGTGGCCGTCGACGGCGTCGTCGAGGTGGTCGAGCCCCCGCGTCGTCTCGTCCACACCTGGCACCCGGTGTATGACGACGACCTCGCCGCCGAACCACCGAGTCGGGTCGCCTGGGAGCTCACGCCCGCGGGCGACGGACTGACCCACCTCCGGCTCACCCACAGTGCCCTCGATCAGAGTCCGCTCACGTCCGAGAACGTCCGAGACGGGTGGGTCTTCATCCTCGACTCACTCAAGACCCTGCTCGAGACGGGTTCGCCGCTGCCACCGCCCAGCCTCATGCCCTGAGTCAGGCGGGCCGCGACGTCGGCGCCGGCGTTGGCACGGTGAGGATCTGCACTCCGTCGTCGGTGACCGCCACCGTGTGCTCACTGTGGGCCGTCCGGCACCCCGTCGCACTGCGCAGGGTCCAACCGTCGTCGTCCGTGACCAACTGGTCGGTGTCGGCCATGACCCAGGGCTCGATCGCCAGCAGGAGCCCGGGCCGCAAGCGATAGCCGCGACCGGGCCGGCCGGTGTTCGAGATGTGAGGGTCCTGGTGCATCGTCGAGCCGACTCCGTGTCCGCCGAACTGCGTGTTGACCCCGAAGCCGGCATCGGTGAGGACCGAACCGATGGCGTGGGACAGGTCCCCGATGCGGGCATCCGGGCCGGCAACGGCGATCGCCGCAGCCAGGGCCCGCTCGGTCGCATCGATCATCGACAGGTCGTCCGGCGATGCCGCGGCGGGATCGCCCACGACGAAGCTGATCGCGGAGTCGGCCACGACACCGCGCAGCGACACCGCGAGGTCCAGCGACACCAGGTCACCGTCGGCGAGGACGTAGTCATGCGGGAGCCCATGGAGGACAGCGTCATTGACCGACGTGCAGATGTAGTGGCCGAACGGCCCACGCCCGAAGGATGGCTCGTAGTCGACGTAGCAGGACTGGGCCCCGGCCTCGAGCATCATCGTCTTGGCCCCCTCGTCGATCTCGAGGAGGTTGGTGCCGACGGTGGCCCGAGCCTTGAGCGCCTGCAGGATGTCGGCCACGAGGGCGCCGGTACCTCGGGCCCGCTCCAACTCGGTGGCGTTCAGTATCTCGATCATTTGTTCAGCGTGCCATCTGGCCGAGCCGTCAGGGAAACCGGGCGCTCCGGCTGGAAGGGGTGGCCCAGCAGAACCCCGCACACGGGGCCGGATCGACCCATTGCCCCATCGTCCACGGCACTCCTAGGCTTGAGCAGGCCGATCGAGCGAGGGTCGTGCGGTCCGCCCGTGGAGAGATCATGATTGGCGATCACACCCCTGTCACCACTCTCGGGGTCTCGGACCTCCAACGCGCCCGCGACTTCTATGAGGGCACACTGGGGTTCGCACCCGGCACCGAGATGATGGACCAGGGCATCACCTACCAGTCAGGTTCGGGCGCGTTCTTCGTCTACACGTCGGAGTTCGCCGGCACGAACAAGGCCACCGCCATGATGTTCGAGGTCCCCGGCGATGCCTTCGACGCCGAGATCGCGACACTGCGCGCCAAGGGCGTGACGTTCGACACTTTCGAGGCCGAGGGCACGGAGTGGAACGACGGCGTAGCGAGCATGGGCGAGGGCGAGGCCGTGTTCCGGAGCGTCTGGTTCGCGGACCCCGACGGCAACATCCTCAACCTCGGCTCAGGCATGAACTGACGCTCGCTGCATCCGCCGCCCACGCACGGGAGGATCTGGCTCGCCTTACAGACTTGCGTGATGCGCACGCCAGTCCGCATACCTCGGGAGCAACCCCGAGGCGCGGGCGGCGCGCAGGGTCGGTGCCGCCTTGTCCTTGGCCGAGAGGGTGGTCTCGACGTCAGTAGGAATCTGCAGACCGATCTCGGGATCCAGTGGATGGATGCCATGCTCCGTTGCCGGGTTGTATGTCGCAGTGCACAGGTACATCGCCGTCGTGCGGTCCTCGAGCGCGCAAAAGGCGTGCCCGAGCCCCTCGGTGAGGTAGACGGCACGGCGCTTGACCGTATCGAGGAGTACCTGCTCCACGAGTCCGAAGGTCGGCGAGCCCTCACGAAGGTCGACGATGAAGTCGATGAGGGACCCGGCGAGAACCGTGATGAACTTTCCCTGACCAGGGGGAATGTCGGCGAAGTGCACGCCGCGCACTGTGCCGCGTGACGACACAGAGACGTTGGTCTGGATGATGTCGGGCCGGTGCCCGAGATGTTGGGCGAGCAGATCGCCACGAAACGACTCCAGAAACACACCGCGGTCATCAGGGAACTGTCGCGGTGTCACGACGAACGCCCCCTCAATGGCCAGAGGTTGGACCTGCATCAGGGAAGCTCCTTGCCCTGCGCCAAGCAGGTGTGAATGTAGCCGCCGTATCCGCTCTTGACGAGAGCGTCGCCGAGCGCCGAAAAGTGGTCGTCATCGATCCAGCCCGCGCGCCACGCGATCTCCTCGACGCATCCGATCTTCATCCCCTGCCGGGCCTCGATGAGGTGGACGAACTGGCTCGCATCCATCAGGCCCTCGAACGTGCCGGTATCGAACCAGGCCGTTCCTCGCGGAAGCACCGTCACCGATAGGTCGCCACGTTGGAGATAGGCGTCGTTGACAGCCGTGATCTCAAGCTCGCCGCGTTGGCTGGGACTGAGGGATCTGGCGATCTCGACGACATCATTCCCATAGAAATACAGGCCCGGGACTGCGTAACTCGATTTGGGCTCGGTGGGCTTCTCCTCAATGGAGATCACCTTGTGATCGGCGTCGAACTCCACCACGCCGTACGCCGCCGGATCGCGGACGTGATGGGCGAAGATGTGACCGCCCTCGATGTCGCTGAGATCCCGGAGCGAGCGACCCAGACCCGTGCCATAAAAAATGTTGTCGCCCAGCACCAGGGCCACGGAGTCCGCACCAATGAAATCGGCACCGATGATGAAGGCTTGGGCCAGACCATCGGGACTGGGCTGCACGGCATACGAGATGTCGATTCCCCACTCGTGGCCGTCCACGAGAAGTCGCTCGA
>NZ_CH672413.1:1153977-2546038 GCF_000152705.1 Janibacter sp. HTCC2649
GAGCGGCCCCGTCGGTCTTGCGGACGTCCTGACCCGACAGGCCTGCTCGCCATGTGGCATGCATGGGGGGGCAACAATCCCTCCTCCGGCACGAGCTGACCCGAGTCTCGCGGTGCTGCGTCGTGTCAGCCTGGCGCAACCATCCACAGTTGGCCGTGCGGGCATCCACTCGGGATGGTCGCATCGCCCCTCGTGACGGCCTCCCCACCGCCAAGTTCGATGGGGTCGCCCGACACGAACTCCCCACCGCGGAACACCAAGGTGTCTCCAGCCATGGTGGTGCTGCCGCGCGGGAAGACGGGTGTCCACGTCTCGGCGCCGTTGTGGACAGTGACACAGGCAGTCGTGATCTCCACGGTTCCCGTGAGCAGGGCATCCATCCCGGAGTCTCCCGCTGGGTAGACAGCCACGTTGGAGGGATTCGGCAACTTCACGAACTGCATCACGCCAACAACCACGACGGCGGCAAGGACGCAGGCGCCCAGGGCGAGCCAGCGCGTTCTGGTCTGCCGTGCTGTGCGGGCGTAGGACTCCATGGACGACAGTATGCCGCCCGCCCGAGTGGGCGAACGGCATACCGAAAAGCGTTGCGGCACAGGGCCGCTCAGGCTCAGAGGTTGATCATGTGGCCGACGATGCCGTGGACCGACTCCTTGACGGCCTCGGACAGGGTCGGGTGCGCGAAGACGTTGCGGGCAACCTCGTCGGCGGTGAGGTCCCACTTCTGCGCGAGGTTGAGGACGGGCAGCAGCTCGGTGACGTCGGGGCCGATCATGTGGGCGCCGAGGATCTCGTTGTGCTTGGCGTCGGCGACGATCTTGACGAAGCCTACGGCGTCGCCGAGCCCCATCGCCTTGCCGTTGGCGCTGAACGGGAACGTCGCCGTCTTGACGTCGTAGCCCTTCTCCTTGGCCTGTGCCTCGGAGTAGCCGAACGAGCCAATCTGCGGGTGGCAGTAGGTCGCTCGCGGAATGAAGTCGTATTCGATCGGCATGGTCTCGGCGCCGGCGATGGTCTCTGCGGCGACGATGCCCTGGGCCTCGGCAACGTGGGCGAGCATCATCTTGGCCGTGCAGTCACCGATGGCGTAGACGTTGGGCACGTTGGTGCGGCAGAAGTCGTCGATGTCGATGGCGCCACGGTCGGTGAGCTTCACACCGATCGCGTCGAGCCCGTAGCCCTCGGTGCGCGGCGCGAAGCCGATCGCCGAGAGGAACTTGTCGGCCTCGAGCACTTGGGAGTCGCCACCAGCAGCCGGCGAGACCGTGACCTTGACGCCGGAACCGGTGTCCTCGACCCCCTCGACCTTGGTCGACAGGAGGACCTTGACCCCGAGCTTCTTGTAGTGCTTGAGCAGCTCCTTGGACACGTCGGCGTCCTCGGTCGGCACCATGCGATCGAGGAACTCGACGATCGTGACGTCGACGCCGAAGTTCTTCATGACGTAGGCGAACTCGACGCCGATGGCACCGGAGCCGGCGATGACGATCGAGCCGGGGAGGTTCTCGTCGAGGATCTGCTCCTCGTAGGTCACGACGTTCTTCGAGACCTCCACGCCGGGCAGCATCCGGGTCACGGCACCGGCCGCGATGATGAGCTTGTCGAAGGTGACGGTGCGCTTCTCCCCCGAGTTGAGCGCGACGTCCATCGAGGTCGGGCTGGTGAGCGTGCCCCAGCCGTCGATCTCCTCGACCTTGTTCTTCTTCATGAGGAAGTGGACGCCCTTGACGATGCCGGCGGACACCGTGCGCGAGCGCGCGTGGGTCGGGCCGTAGGACATCGTCGCGTCACCCTCGATGCCGTACTTTGCCTTGTCGTGCTGCAGCGTGTGCGCCAGCTCGGCGTTCTTGATCAGGGCCTTGGACGGGATGCAGCCGACGTTGAGACAGACACCGCCCCAGTACTTGGACTCCACGACGGCGGCCTTGAGCCCCAGTTGCGATGCGCGGATCGCCGCGACATACCCACCGGGACCAGCACCGAGGACGACAACATCGAAATCAGCCATGCGGCAAAGACTAGTTGTATGCCGTGCGCTCCCGTCGCCCTCCCCCGTCACCGTGGGAGCAGCCGTAGGGCTTCGTGGATCGAGCGCGAGATCGGCGCTGCGGTGTCGGCTCCGTGGCCACCCTGGCTCACGGCGACCGACACGGCATACCGCGGCTTGTTCGTCGGTGCGTAGGACTCGAACCACGAGGTGTCCGACTTCCCGAACACCTCCGCCGTCCCCGACTTCCCCGAGACCGGCCAGTCGGCTGGCATCCCGGCGAACGTCAGCGCTCCGGTGCCGGACACGACGACCGCCCGAAGGGCATCCCGAACGTAGGCCGCGACGTCCTTCGGGAGTGCGGCGACGTGCGTCGGACCCGCGGGGATCGCCTGTGCCACACCGGAAACAGGGTCGACGATCTTGACCCCGACGCGCGGGGTGCGCACGACTCCTCCACTGGCGATCGCGGCATACGCGACTCCGATCTGCAGGGGCGTCGTCGCGACGTCACCCTGACCGATCGCGAAGTTCGCGGCATCGCCGGCCCGGAAGTCCGCACCCGATGCGCAGTTCTCCTTGGCCAAGGACATCAGGTATGCCGCCCGCGCCGGATCCGTCTTGGCCACCTCGGGGTACCCGGACTTTGCCCGCTTGCAGGTCTCGTCCTTGGTGGACTCCCACACCGACCGCTTCCAGGCCCGGTCGGGGATCCGTCCAGCGGATTCGCCGGGCAGGTCGATGCCCGTGCGCTTGCCGAGCCCGAAGTCACGCACGGTCCTGATGAACGGGTCCTTGGCATCGGAGCCCTTGAGGCCACCGAGCGCCAGCCACGACCGGTAGGCGACGTCGTAGAAGACGGTGTCGCACGAGACCTCGAGCGCCTTGTGGAACGTGATCGGCCCATAGCCACGCGACTCGAAGTTCTGGAAGGCGCGGTTCCCGATCCGGTAGCTCGAGCCGCACTCGTAGGTGCCCGTGAGTGAATTGCCCGCGGCCACGGCGGCCGGGACACTCAGCGCCTTGAGGGTCGACGCCGGCGACATCGCCGACGCGGTGGTGCGCGAGAGGAGCGGCGTCCCGGCAGTGGGCGACGTGAGAGCGGCGTACTGCTTGGCCGAGATGCCGCCCGTCCAGACGTTGGGGTCGTAGGTCGGCGCACTCGCCGACGCCACAACCTGTCCGTTCGCGATGTCGAGGACGACGGCGCCGCCGGAGTCCGCAGGTTGCCCGCGCTTGCGCGCCGCCGCCATCTCACGGACCAACGCCTGCTCCGTGGCAGCCTGGACGGCGGCGTCGATGCTCGTGACGAGGTCCTTGCCGGGGATGGGATCGGTCTGCGACACCACCCCGGTCACGAGTCCGCGGGGGTCGACCGACACCGTCGTGCGACCGGGCGTGCCCCTCAGGGCAGTGTCGTACTGCTGCTCCAGCCCGGCACGACCCACGAGGTCGTCACCGGTGACCCGACCGTCCGAGGCCGAGACCTCCTTGTCGGTGGCGCGGCCGAGGTAGCCGAGGAGGTGCGCCGCGTTGACTCCGAGGGGCGCCGGATAGCGGCGCACAGGCACGGCCTCGACGGCCACTCCGGGGTAGAGGTCCGGACGTTCGACGAGGCTGAGGGCACGCTGCGGGTCGACACCGCTCGCCACCGGGATCGGCACCTGCGGTGAGCCCGCCCAGCACGCTGGCGCCGGCGGGGCCCCGGGTTCGCCACAGAGGTGGGTCCGCGCGAGAAGGTCGTCGACCGGACGCTGCAAGGTCTTGGCCACCCGGGTCAACAGCGCGCGCGCCCCGTCATCACTCTCCGCGACCACGCGGCGTTCCAGCGTCACCACCGTGACGGAAGTGTTGTCCGCCAACGGTTTTCCCATCCGATCGAGAATGCGCCCCCGCACTGCCGGGACGACGATCTCGCGAGTGTTGAGCGACGACGCCGCTGCCGCATAGTCGGCGTGGTCGGTGAGCTGCACCTGCCCAAGGCGACCGAAGAGGAGCACGAAGAGCAGCGCGACGACTGCGCCAGCGGCGAGGAACCGGCCCTGGTGGGCCGACCCGTCGCGGGGGCGGATCCCGATGTTCGTCATGCGAACCGCCGCTGCTCGGCATGTCGCTCCACAGCGGTCACGAGGGGCACGACGACCAGAGCCACGGTCGCCGTGGCGAGAACCCGGCCCAGTGACGACGCACCGTCCACCGGGACACCCTGCGCCAGGGCGATCAACGCCCGCACCGACTCGAGCCCACACCCGGCACCGGCGACAACGGCCACGACCCACACCAGCGACACCTGACCAGGTCGGCGGGCGAGACCGAGGAGGAGGCCGCACACGGCATACAGAAGGGCTTGGGTGCCGAGCACCGGCGAGCCCGGAGGCAGGAGGTCGAGGAGCCAGCCGCCGACCAGTCCTGTGGCGAGTCCGGCGCGTGGCCCCGAGCGCAGGGCAGCGGAGGCCACGACGACGAGGACAAGGTCGGGCAGCGGCGCGAGGTGGCGAGCACCCAGAGTCACTGCGAGGACGGCACCGACCAGCAGCAGGGCACCTCGCACCACCACACCAACTGGGGTCACGACGCTCCCCCGGTCACGGCAGGCCTCGCCGCCGCACGCGGCGCGGTGAGCAGGACTCCGACGATGGACAGGGCGCCGACATCGACGGCGGGGCGCACCGTACCGGACGGCGCGAGTCGGCCACGTTGAGGTTCGACGGCACTGACCGTGCCGACGAGCACACCGGGAACGAAGGGCCGGCCGTCGACGCTGCCGAGGGTGCGGACCTCGTCGCCGACGCGCAGAGCGCCGGTCTGGACGAGGGTGAGCCCCAGTTCTCCCGTGCGGCGCTCGGCAGCTGAGGCCGCCGATCCCCCGACGGTGGCCAGCGAGCCAGCAGGGCCCACACGCACGCCCACCGCGACGTCCGGGCCGCCAACCACGAGCACGTCGCTCGTCCAGGGCGCGACCGACGCGACCCGACCCACCAGACCATCGCCGGACACGACGGTGCGATCGGCGGCGACGCCGTCGCGACTTCCGACGTCAATGGTGATGCGCACGACGCCCTGAGGACCCGGTGCGCCGACACCGACCACCCGCGCCGGGACGACGCGGGCACCCGCTGTCGACGGCGCTGCGAGCAATGCCTTCAACGCAGCGGCATCGGCTCCGGCCAGCTGGGACTCGCGCAGCTCGCTCGCCAACCGGTCGTTCTCACGGCGCAGCTCCTCCTCGCTCGGGCGCCCCGCGGGAGCCAGGACACGCTCGAGCGGGCCGAGCACCGTGGCCGCACCGCGACGCAAGAGCCCCGGACCCGGCCCACCGACGAGGTCCACGAGCACGAGGGCCAGGGTGACGAGCACCGCGACCGCGACGAACCGACGTCGTCGACGGTCGGACGCGTCGCCCCTCACGGCCGACGGTTGTCGACGAGGACGCGGTGCAAGGTGTCGAACTCCTCGACACACTTGCCGGCGCCTCGGGCGACGGCGCGCAGCGGATCGTCGGCGACGACCACAGGCACACCCAGCTCGTGGTGCATCCGCTCGGCCAGGCCGCGCAGCAGGGCGCCGCCACCGGTCAGGGTGATGCCGCGGTCGAGGATGTCGCCGGCGAGCTCGGGCGGGCAGACGTCGAGGACGGCCCGGGCCAGCTCGACCATCTGCAGCACGGGAGCCTCGATGGCGCGACGCACCTCCGCCGACGAGATGGACACGGTCCTGGGCAGCCCGGAGACGAGGTCGCGACCACGCACCCGCTCGCTGAGCTCCTGGCGCATCGGGAAGGCCGAACCGACCGCGACCTTGATCTGTTCGGCGCTGCGTTCACCCATGAGCAGGGAGTACTCGGACTTCACGTGGGCGATGATCGCCTCGTCGACCTCATCGCCGCCGATGCGAATCGAGCGCGACGTGACGATTCCGCCGAGGCTGATGACGGCGACGTTGGTCGTGCCGCCACCGAGGTCGACGACCATCGAGGCGTTGGTCTCCTCGATGGGCAGACCCGCACCGATCGCGGCCGCCATCGGCTCCTCGATGACGTGGACGCGACGGGCACCGGCCCGCAGGGTCGAGTCCTCGAGCGCTCGGCGTTCGACGCTGGTGATGTCGCTGGGCACGCACACGACCATCCGCGGCCGGAAGATCCGCGACGGCGCGACCTGGTCGACGAACCAACGCAGCATCCGCTCGGTGACGTCGGCGTCCGAGATGACGCCGTCGCGCAGCGGGCGGATCGCGCTCACCGAGTCGGGCGTGCGGCCGAGCATCTCCTTGGCGCGGTGACCTGCAGCGAGCAGCTGAGAGGTCCCGGTGCGGACGGCGACGACCGACGGCTCGTCGAGGACGACCCCGCGGCCCCGCTCGTAGATGACCGTGTTGGCGGTCCCGAGGTCGATCGCGAGGTCTCTCGCGCGCACCCATCGGTCCAGTCCAGCCACGTTCGCGATGCTACGCGGGGTGCCACGTCGGGTCAGTCGCCAACACGCGCAGGGACCCGCTCATCTGTCGATCGGGGTAGACGGGTGAGTGCCACGAGCACGCCCACGAGCATCAGCACCGCCGCGGCCACGTCAGCCACATGCATACCTGCCATGTATGCCGTCCGGCCGGCTGCCGTGAGCAGCTCACCCGGGATCCCGGGCAGGTTGCCGGCCACAGCGAGGGCGCCGGCCAGTGACTGGCCGGCCTCGTGCAGGTCCGGACCGGGCAGGGTCACCGCCGAGGGGACCTCGAACCCGTGCCGATAGCCGGCGTTGAGCATGGAGCCGAGCACCGCGATGCCGAGAGCACCGGCCATCTCCGAGGTGGTCTCGAGGAAGCCTGCGACGGAACCGGAGAGGTCTGCGGGAACGGTGCCGACGACGTACTCCGTGACCAGGGTGGCCACCGAGACGATTCCGGCCGCCACGAGGGTCGCACCGATGAGGCAGACCCAGACGGACGAGTCGGCCTGAACCCGGGTGAGCTCGACGAAGCCGGCCGCCGCGAGGCCCAGGGCCACCGCGATCACCCGAGGGCGTCCGAGCCGCGCGGAGAGGGCACCTGCGCCCGGCGCGACGACCGCAATGACGAGGCTGGGCGCCAGGCTCCAGAGCGCCGCCCGGAGGGGGCTGAGTCCGAGGACCTGCTGGAGGTACTGGGTCAGCAGGATGGCATTGCCGATGATCCCGGCCTGGGCGATGACGTTGACCGCGATCGATCCACCGAACCCGCGGCGGGCGAACAGGGAGAGATCGAGCAAGGGCTCCGCGGATTGCAGCTGGCGCACGACGAACAGAGCGGCACAGCTCAGACCCACGACGAGGCCGACTCCAGCCCGCACCGACCAGCCCACGGCCGCAGCTTCCTTGACTCCCCAGATGAACGGAAGCACGGCCGCCAGCACGAGGACCGCGCTGAGGATGTCGATGCGATGCGGGTGCTCGGACCGGGACTCCGGCAGCAGTCTCGGCGCGACGACGAGCAGGGCGAGCATGACGGGGACATTCACGAGGAACACCGAGCCCCACCAGACGTGCTCGAGGAGGACTCCGGCGATGATCGGTCCCAGTCCGACTCCCCCGGCCATGACGGCCGACCAGATACCGATGGCCTTCGCGCGCTGGACCCCGTCGTGGAAGATCGTGCGCACGAGGGCCAGAGTCGACGGCATGAGCGTGGCCCCACCGACTCCCATGAGGGCGCGGGCGCCGATGAGCATCTCCGCGCTCGTCGACCAGGCCGCGAGCAGTGACGCCGCCGAGAAGGCGACGGCTCCGATGAGCAGCAGGCGCCGCCGACCGATCCGATCGCCGATCGCGCCCATCGTGAGCAGCAGTCCGGCGAGGACGAATCCGTAGATGTCGAAGATCCACAGCAACTGGGTCGCAGACGGCTGGAGGTCTTCGGCAATGAATGGCACGGCGAAGAAGAGCACCGACACGTCCATCGAGACGATGAGCAGCGGGAGGCAGAGGACAGCGAGCGAGATCCACTCCCGACGACCGGCCTTGGGCGGGCTCACGATGGGCGGTGAGGTCGCGTTGGTCATGGCAGAACCTTTCTGTGTACGACATATAGGTCTATGCAATACGCAGAAAGTACTCCCACATCCGTGTACGACGCACGCAGTAATGCCCTACTCTTGGATTCATGCCCGCCCCGACGCCACCGCCCGCCCCGCTTCCACTCCCCCGCTACCTGCAGCTGCTCTGGGACGTTGAAGAGTCGGGCCGTCGCGGCCCCAAGCCCGGGCGCAGCATTCAGGAGATCGGCGCCGCAGCCGTGGGCCTCGCCGACCGCGAAGGACTCGAGGCGGTCTCCATGAAGGCCGTGGCCGCCGAACTCGGGCTGACGACCATGTCGCTCTACCGCTACGTCGACTCCAAGGACGAACTCGGCGCGGTCATGCTCGATGTCGCCTACGGCCCGGTGGGAGATCGGCTGACCCACCGAGGTCGCTGGCGGACGCGTCTGGAGGCGTGGGCCCGAGTCGTCGCCGAGCTCTGCCGCGAGCACCCCTGGATCGTCGACATCTCCCTCCCCGGGCCACCCCTCACACCCAACGCCATCGAGTGGATGGAGGCCGGCGTCCGCGCGCTCGCACCGACCGGGCTCACCGGGCAGCAGCAGCTCTCGTCCCTGCTCGTCGTCGACGGCTACGTGCGCGACCACGTGCGGATGTGCGTGCGGTTCGGGCTGATCGGCGACCCCCACGACAACGGACAGCTGTATGGCGCCCGCCTCGCCCAGCTCATCGACCCGGCTCGCTTCCCCCTCGTGAGCGCTGCACAAGGCGCCTTCGAGGACGACGACACCGACTTCTTCGAGACCGAGCTGACCTTTGGCCTGGGCCTGCTCCTGGACGGCATCGGCGCCATGGTCGACCGCTCGAACTAGGCCAGACCCGGTCGACACGAGAGAACGCGCCGCGTGGGCCCGGGCCCACGCGGCGCGTTCTCTCCTGTCGACTACCTCTGTGCGCTGGTCACTTCCCGCGGTTGCAGGGGTTGCCGACGTCGACCGCCTGGCCGCGGTCGACGATGATGCTGCGCGTGCCGAGGACCTTGCCCTTATCGCTCGTGCAGGTGAGGTTCCACGACTCCTTGACGCCGGTGACGATCGCCGGGTCAGGTGAGGCGAACGACATCGTGCCGGTCCAGTCGGTTGCCGGGCTGCCGCCGTCGTAGTTGTTCGCCTCGATCCGGTAGCCACCGGGCACCGGATCGAGTGCCGCGGCCATCTCGGGGTTGTCGGCCGTCGCCGCTGACGCCACCTGGTTGCCGGCCGCGTCGTAGATGTAGAAGTCCCAGTCGACCGCCGTGCCTCCCGGCCAGTTGAAGGTGAAGATGACCTTGCCGTTGTCGTAGGTCGGCATGCCCTGGATCGTGACGTCGGTGAACTCCGACGCACCGACCGCGGGAACTCCGGCAGGATTGGTGATCGGCGAGCTCGGCTGCGGCGGGCCCTGCGGGTCACGGCCATAGCGACCGACGACGAGCGGACGCGTCGACGGGTTGACCGCCCACGAGAACGCGCCACCCTTGCCGGACAAGGACGACGTGAGGACGTCCGTGTACGGGATCGGCGGGGTGGTGCCACCACCTGGCTGGGTGACGGGTGAGGTCATCCCGGTGTAGGACTTGCGGACGCTCAGCGTCGTGTTCGCGGGCGCCTTGCCCGTGATCGTCGAGTGCATCGCCTTGTCCATGGCCGCAGCAGCAGCCCGGTAGTAGGCCTCGCGGTTGCCGCCCAGACCGGCTCCAGCGGCAGGTGCCAGACCGGCATACTCCGCGACGACGCCGTCCTGGAACGGCGGGTGGAAGCCCTCCGTGCCGATCTCGAAGGTGAAGCCGTAGCCACCCGTGTTCCAGTAGCTCCAGTCCTCGACCGAGCCCGAGGTGTCGTAGAGACCGAACGACGGGATGTTGGCGTAGTCGTTGTGCGAGGCGAAGTCGGCCCCGAGCGCGCGGTACTGGATCTCGTCGGGGCTGAATCCCGTGGAGGCCAGCGAGGGCGGTCGCAGGACGAGGTTGCTGTAGGTGTGGTTGGTGATGAGGGTCGTCACCTGGTGGCTGCTGATGAGGTCACGCACCGCGGCACCCTCGGGCTCGCTGCCGGGGGCGTCACCGCGATAGGTCTCGCTGCTCCACGATGCCGAGGCGCCGGGGCCTCCCCAGAAGCCGGGGTAGTTGCGGTTGAGGTCGGTGCCACGCAGCGCGCCCGCAGGATTGTCGGCACAGGTTCCGGGCTGGTACTGCGCAGGAGTGTTGACGCTGATCGCGCAGTTCTTGCGCTTCATCTCGTAGTCGAACAGGCTGAAGTCGCCGAGGGGCGTGGCCTCGCGCGAGATCTCGAAACCATCGACGTTGACGACCGGAACGACGATCGTGCGCACTCCCTTGAGGAGGCCAGCGTTGCGGGCGTCGCCACTCTCGAGGAGGTCGTAGGCGAACTCCATCGAGTGCTCGGCCGACGGCCATTCGCGGGCGTGGTGGGCGCCCATGATGAGGAACACCGGCTTGCCGTCGTTGACGTTGGCTGCGCCGTCGGTGATCTCGATGCCCCTGATCGGCTTGCCGAGGACCGAGGACCTGCTGAGCGTGAGGGGCTTGACCTTCGTCGGGTACTTCGCGGCGAGGGCAGTCATCTCGGCGTTGTAGTCGGCGAGGTGGCGGTAGGACGTGCGGCCGCTGGGCAGCTCGGACTCGGCGACGGAGGCGGCATATGCCTTGTCTGCGGCCCTGTTGGCCCGCTCGGTCGCCGCGAGGTCGGCGTTCTTCACCGTCCACGTGTGTCCGGACTTGCGCAGACGCTCGGCGTCTGCGCGGCCGTGGAGGACGACGTCGACACCGGTCGTGTCGGAGTGCTCGGTCGTGTCCAGCCCGAGTGCATTGACGGCCGAACGTTCCGCCTGGGTGACGGCATGGACGTGGACGATCTGGACCTTGTCGTCCTGCGCGTTGGGCTGTGGTGCCGCGATGGCGGCGCCCGTGCCCACGAGACCGGCGAGGGCCAGCGCTGTCGCGGCCACCACCCCCGGTCCGACTCGAGTGATCCTCATGCCTGCTCCTTGGTCAGGGGAAGCGCCCGGGTGGGGTCGCGATCCTCAACCTAGGGAGTTACCGGGCAGTCCGCGCGGCCAGAAGGTGCCAAATTTTTCACCGGACCACAGACGCCGGTATGCCGCCCGCTCTGGTGAGCGGACGGCATACCGGATGTCTGTTGGTGGGCTCTCAGAGCCCGGGGAACCAGATCGCGATCTCGCGCTCGGCCGACTCAGGGGAGTCCGAGCCGTGAACGATGTTCTTCTGGACCTTCTCGCCCCAGTCGCGGCCAAGGTCACCGCGGATGCTCCCGGGCGCCGCCTCGGTCGGGTTGGTCGCGCCGGCGAGCGACCGGAAGCCGGGGATGCAGCCCTGCCCCTCGATGACCGCAGCGGTCACCGGGCCGGACGACATGAACTCGAGGAGCGGCTCGTAGAACGGCTTGCCCTCGTGCTCTGCGTAGTGCGCCGCGAGCATCTCGCGGGTCGGGGACGTCACCGCGAGGGCCGCGAGGGTGTAGCCCTTGGCTTCGATCCGACGCAGCACCTCCCCGGAGAGGCCGCGGGCGTAGCCGTCAGGCTTGACGAGGACGAGCGAGCGTTCGATGGTCACGTCGTCAGCCTAGCGAGCGGTCTCGGCGTCGTGTTCGCGGGCCGCCATCATCGCGTCGATCTCCTGGCCTTTGATGAGGCAGAGGACCCACAGCCCGGTGAAGACGAGGCCGACACCGATCATGGCCGGGACGAGGAACGCGCTGAGCCAGGTGAGCAGCTGGACGAGCCAGCCGAGGGGCAGACCGAGAGGCCCGCGCAGGAGACCGGCCGCCACGAACGCGAGGACGGCGAGAGCACAACCGGCCCACAGCAGGGTCTTCGCGTTGTCGGCGTCGTTCGCGATGGCGGTGCCGCGGGCGAGCAGGGCGCCGAGCAGGATGACGAGCGCCTGGCTGCCGAGCACGCTCGCGAGCATGCGCCAGGTCATCTTGCCGGTCTGGCCGACAAGGGGAAGACGACTCATCCGCGCTTCCACTCGCGCACGTCGATCGCGGCCTTGGCGGCATCGAGGGGCGCCTTGGTGGCCTGCCGGTAGAGCTTGATCGCGGTCACCTTCTTGTCCTTGGCCAGGGCCAGGTCGATGGACTGCTGCACCTCGAGTGGCAGGTCCTCGACCGGCCGGAAGCTGACCTTGTCGCCGCGCGTGTTGTCACGGAACTTGGTCACGAGCCAGAACACCAGCGCCGCGATGGCGATGATGAGGACCAGTTTGGTGAGCGGATTCATGCCACGAGGGTATGCCGCCCACGCCCATCCCGGCTTCGTGCCCCGCCCGGACATGCCGCAACCCGACTTCGTGCCCCGCCCGGACGTGCCGCAACCCGACTTCGTGCCCCGCACGGACACACACAACCCAACTTCGTGCCCCGCACGGACGTCGGCGGGCGCCTGCTTGGATGTGACCGTGCCCCTTCCCGCCTCAGCCCTGCGCCGAGTCGTGCTCGTCGTCGCGGGTCTGAACTTCGCGTGGTTCTGGGTTGAAGGTGCGGTGGCTCTGGCGATCGGGTCGGTCGCGCTGGTCGCCGACAGCGTCGACTTCCTCGAGGACACGTCGATCAACTTGCTGATCGCGCTGGCACTCGGCTGGGGCGCCCGTCACCGCGCGATCGCCGGCAAGGTGATGGCCGGGATCCTGCTCGTGCCCGCTGCCGCAGCGGTGTGGCAGGCGGTGTCCAAGTGGGGCGACCCGGTGCCGCCGGATGTCGGGTGGCTGGTGGTGACGGCCGGGTCGGCGGCGGTGGTGAACGGGTTCTGCGCCTGGCTCCTCGCACGTGTCCGGACCTCTGGAGGCAGCCTGTCGCGGGCGGCATACCTGTCGGCTCGCAACGATGTCCTGGTCAACCTCGCCATCATCGCGATGGGCGCCGTGACCCTGTGGACGGGATCGGGGTGGCCCGACCTTGTCCTGGGGCTCGGCATCGTGGCCATCGGGATTCACTCAGCCGTCGAGGTCTGGGAGGTCGCGAGCGAGGAGCATCTCGCCGCCAAGGCCCTCGCCGGCGAACCCCTCGACTGACACGCCCCCGACCCGACTTCGTGCCCCGCACGGACAAGAGGAGCGCAGCGACGAGTGTCCGTGCGGGGCACGAAGTCGCAAAGGGCTCAGACGTCGGTGACGCCCAGGAGCATGCGGACCTCAGCGGCGGTGATGACGGAGCCGGTCGCGAGGACTCCCCCTCCGACCCCGCTCTCGTCGGCGATGCCGGCGGCGCGGTCGAGGGCATCGGGCAGGTCACCGACGACGGTCACCCGAGCCTCACCGAAGATCCCCTTGGCGATCTCACCGAGGTCGTTGGGACGCATGGCCCGGGCCGACGTGGTGCGCGTGATGATGACCTCGTCGAGCACGGGTTCGAGGATCTCGAGCATCTCGGAGGCGTCCTTGTCCTTGAGGATCGCGACGACGCCGACGAGCTTGGTGAAGGTGAAGGCTTCCTGCAGGCCGTCACGCAGGGCGGTCGCACCAGCGGGGTTGTGCGCGGCGTCGACGAGGACGGTGGGGCTGCGCCGCACGACCTCGAGTCGGCCCGGGGACGTTGCCGCAGCGAGACCGGCCTTGAGCACGTCGAGGTCGAGCTCCTGCTCGCCGCCACCGAGGAACGCCTCGACCGCCGCGATGGCGAGCGTGGCGTTCTGTGCCATGTGCGCGCCGTGGAAGGGCAGGAAGAGGTCGGGGTAGGTCGTGGACAGGCCACGCACGCTCAGTGCCTGTCCCCCGAGCGCCACGTCCGCGCCGTCGAGACCGAACTGCTCACCCTCGACGGCAATCTGGGCACCGACTTCTTCGGCCCGCTCGGCGAGGATCGCCGTCACCGCGGGGTCACCCTGGTCGGCCGAGATGACGATGCCGCCGGCCTTGATGATCCCGGACTTCTCAAGGGCAATGTCGGTCACGCGGTTGCCGAGGAAGTGCTGGTGGTCGAGGGCGATGGGGGTGATGACGGAGACGACACCGTCCGCGACGTTGGTCGCGTCCCAGCTGCCTCCCATGCCCACCTCGATGATCGCGACGTCCACCGGCGCATCCGCGAACGCTGCGTAGGCCACGGCCACGAGGACCTCGAAGTAGGTCATGCGCGGCTCGTCGTTCTCCGCTGACCTCGCATCGACGAGCTCGATGAGCGGGATCACCTCGGCATAGGAGCGGAGGAACTTCTCGGCCTCGATCGGGCGGCCACCGATGGAGATCCGCTCGAGCATGGAGTGGAGGTGCGGGGACGTGAATCGCCCTGTCGTCAGGCCCATCTCGCGCAGGATCGACTCGATCACGCGAGCGGTCGTCGTCTTGCCGTTGGTCCCGGTGAGGTGGATGACCGGGTAGGTCCGCTGGGGGTCTCCGGCGAGTTCCATGACCGCCTGGATGCGGTCGAGCGAGGGCTCGAGGTCGTGCTCAGGGGCGCGAGCGAGGATCGACTCCTCGACCTCACGCAACCTCTGCATGATCTCGAGGGTGCGCGCTGCTTCACGCTGGGAAGAATCGGGAGCCGGTGCCATGCGACCCATTCTCTCAGCCGCACGGCACCAGCCCGACCCTCAGTCGAAGGAGACGCCCTCGAAGTCCTCGGGCGTGTACTCCCGCGGCTCGACCAGCACCATCCAGTTGCCGGAGTTGTCGCGCATGAGCGCCTCGACGCCGTAGGGCCGGTCCTCGGCCTCCTGGAGGAACTCGACGCCCTTGGCCTTGAGCGTCTCAACCGTCTTGCGGCAGTCGTCGACGTGCAGACCGACACCGGGCAGACCACCTTCGAGCTGGGCGCGCTGCATCGCTGCGATGAGGTCGTCGGACAGGGGCTTGCTCGGCGTCGTGAGGTGCAGGGACAGCTCGGGCTGGCTCGGGTGGGTCACGGTGACCCAGCGGAAGTCCTCCCCGAGGACGATGTCGTCGCCGGCGGCGAAGCCGAGGACGTCGGTGTAGAAGGCGAGGGACTCATCGAGATCCTTCACCCAGACGGACACGAGGGACACGTTGGTGATCATGCGGTCGACGGTATGCCGCGCAGTCAGTGCCCTGCTTCTTCTGGATTGCGGTCCCTCCTTCCGCTGACAAACTTTCGACCAATAGGTCACGAATTGCGCTTCTGAAGCGCGCAATTCGTGACCTATTGGTCAGAAAGTGGTGGGTATGCCGTCCGCTCCCGTTCCGGGGTCGGCGCGCTTCTCGACGAGACCAGTCATGAAGACCCAGCAGCCCGGGATGCGAGGGGCGCCGCTCACGGCATACCTGGCCTGAAAGGCGCTGGGAGTCTCGCCGACGATCTCGCGGAACCGACTGCTGAACGACCCGAGGCTCGAGTAGCCCACGGCGTGGCAGACCTCGGTGACGGTGAGGTTCGTCGTCCGGAGCAGGTCCTGCGCGCGCTCGACCCGCCGCTCCCCCAGGTACGCGAGCGGAGTGGGCCCGTAGACGCTCGCGAACGAGCGGAGGAAGTGGAACTTGCTCAGCCGGGCGATCGCGGCGAGCTCGTCGAGGTCGAGCTCGTCGGCGAAGTGGCGGTCGATGTGGTCGCGCGCGCGACGCAGGTGCACGAGCACATCACCGGGAACGCGACGCACGGGTTCAGGGGCAGGCTCGGGCACCCGCTCACCCTAGGGCTGGGTCCTGAGGAGCCTTCGTCAGCGGTGGACGACCTCGGACTCGGGCGGCAGGGTCGGCTCCCCCGGCTTCCAGCCGGGAGGGGCGAAGAGGTAGCCGGCCCGGTCGCGCCATGAGCGGGCGCCGCGCACGTCGCGCACCGCCGCGAGGAACTCGCCGTACTGCAGACGGAACGGGTTGTGCGTCGTCACCGGCACGGTCAGCCCGTAGACGGGGATGTCCTCCTCCTCGGCGTAGGTACCGAAGATGCGGTCCCAGATGATGAGGATGCCGGCGTAGTTCTTGTCGAGGTACTGCTTCTGGCTGGCGTGGTGCACCCGGTGGTGGCTGGGCGTGTTGAAGATGAACTCGAAGGGCCCCCACAGCTTCGGGATCGTCTCGGTGTGCACCCAGAACTGGTAGATCAGGTTGAGCGAGAACGCGAAGAAGATCATCCACGGCGGCACACCGAGCAGCGGGAGCGGCGTCCAGAAGAGCAGCTCGCCCCACGGGTTCCACTTCTGACGCAGGGCCACCGAGTAGTTGAAGTAGACCGACGAATGGTGCGCCTGGTGCGCGGCCCACAGGATGCGGATGCGGTGGCTGGCGCGGTGGTAGCTGTACCAGAGCAGGTCGACGGCGAGCAGCGTGAAGACCCAGGTCCACGGGTTGCTCGCATCCATGTGCCACGGCGCGATGTTCCACAGCGCGAAGTAGAGGAACAGCGCCGCGAAGCGCGCGCCGAGGTTGATGATCACCGAGCCGACCGCGCTGCCGAGGTTGGAGGCCGTGTCGGGCGAGGAGTAGCCCTTCTTGGGGTTCTCTCCCAGTTCGTCGTCGTGGTCGTCGAGGTACTTCAGCGCAAGGAGCTCGAGCACGATGAACAGCGCGAAGAACGGGATCGCAAACGTCACCGGGTCGTGGAACGGGTTGCTGATGATCTCCAACGGGCTGTCCATGGCGACAAGTTACTCGACCGTAGGCTTCGGCGCCGTAACCCAGCCCACACCCTCCGACTTCGTCGGGGGGTATGCCGGTCAGCCGAGTTTCGTGACGAGGATCCGGACCGCTTCGCCGTCACCCACCGTGGCGTCGGTGGCGCCGTTGCCCGCCGGGATCGCGTCGAGCTGGGGGGCAGAACCGAACTGGGTCGCGAGGGTCTCGTCGACGATGAGCGCCTGGTGCGCCACCGTCGCCTCCCACACGACCTGCGAACCGGTCACGGTCAGGGAGATGCGGTCACTCACGTCAAGACCGGCCTCGCGGCGGGCCTGCTGGACTGCACGGATGACGTCGCGCGCCAGACCCTCGGCCGCCAGCTCGGGCGTGACCTCGGTGTCGAGCACGACGAAGCCACCACCGGGCAGGACCGCGGTCGCCCGCTGGGCCTCTCCACCGCCTTCGACGACGGTCTCGAGCGAGTACTCACCCTCGACGAGCTCCAGCCCACCACTGGTGACGGTGCCGTCCTCGGCCACCGACCAGTCACCGGACTTGGAGCCCTTGATCGCGGTCTGGACCTCGCGGCCCAGACGCGGCCCAGCGGCGCGGGCGTTGACCGTGAGCTTCTGGGTCACGCCGAAGTCGCTGTCGCCAGCGGCGTCGAGGTCGAGCAGGGACACCTGACGGACATTGACCTCGTCGGCGATGATCGCGGCGAAGTCCTGAAGGTCCGCGGCACCCGGCACGACGACCGTGAGGTCGCGCAACGGCAGGCGGACGCGCAGCTTCTCGGACTTGCGCAGCGACGAGGCCACCGAGCAGATGATGCGCGCCTGGTCCATCCGGGCGACGAGCTCGTCGTCTGCCGGCAGCTCGTCAACCGTCGGCCAGTTGGTGAGGTGGACCGACCGCTCCCCTGTGAGGCCACGCCAGATCTCTTCCGAGACCAACGGCAGGAGCGGCGCAGTGACTCTCGTCAGCACCTCGAGCGTCGTGTAGAGCGTGTCGAACGCAGCGCGAGTGTCCGCATCCGACCCGTCCGCGGCATCTCCAGAAGCGGTGTCCCAGAAGCGTTCTCGCGACCGGCGGATGTACCAGTTGGTGAGCACGTCGACGAAGGAACGCACCGAGTCACATGCCCCGGCAACGTCGAGGCCCTCGAGCTGTGCCGTCGTCGTCTCGACGAGTTGGCGCAGCTTCGCCAGGAGGTAACGGTCCAGAGGTGCGGTCGAAGCGGTCGACGACTGTGCGGCATACCCGGCTTCGTCCGAACCGTTGCCGGCGCCGTAGGCGTTGGCGTACAGCGAGAAGAAGTACCACGTGCTCCACAGCGGGATCTGGACCTGGCGCACTCCCTCGCGGATCGCCTCCTCGGTGACGATGAGGTTGCCACCGCGCAGGATCGGCGAAGCCATGAGGAACCAGCGCATGGCGTCGGCGCCGTCGCGGTCGAAGACCTCGCGGACGTCGGGGTAGTTCTTGAGCGACTTCGACATCTTCTGGCCGTCCGAGCCCAGGACGATGCCGTGCGAGATCACCGAGCTGAAGGCGGGACGGTCGAAGAGAGCCGTCGACAGGATGTGCAGCATGTAGAACCAGCCGCGGGTCTGCCCGATGTACTCGACGATGAAGTCGGCCGGGAAGTGGTGCTCGAACCATTCGGCGTTCTCGAACGGGTAGTGCACCTGGGCATAGCTCATCGACCCGGAGTCGAACCACACGTCGAGCACGTCCTCGACCCGGCGCATGGTCGAGCGACCAGTGGGGTCGTCGGGGTTGGGACGGGTGAGCGAGTCGACGAACGGGCGGTGCAGGTCGGGTTCCCCCGCCGCGTTGAGTGGGAGGCGACCGAAGTCACGCTCGATCTCCTCGAAGGAGCCATAGACGTCGGTGCGCGGGTAGGCAGGGTCGTCGGACTGCCACACGGGAACAGGGCTGCCCCAGAAGCGGTTTCGCGTGATCGACCAGTCGCGGGCGTTCTCGAGCCAGCGGCCGAACTGACCGTCCTTGACGTGCTCGGGCACCCACTCGATCTGCTGGTTGAGCTCGACCATGCGGTCCTTGAACTTCGTCACCTCGACGAACCAGGACGACACACCCTTGTAGATGAGCGGCTGACGGCAGCGCCAGCAGTGGGGGTAGGAGTGGTCGTAGGTCTCGCGACGCAGCAGCACCGTGCCGGCCGTCACCGAGCCGTGCTCACCCTCACCCTTCGTGGCCGCCTTGAGGTGGTCGATGATCGGCGCGTTGGCGTCGAAGACGAGCAGGCCTTCGTACTCGCTCACGGGGAACGTGAAGGCACCATCAGCACCGACGGGCATGACCGGTTCGATGTTCTCGCGGTCCGTGACGATCTTGTCGTCCTCACCGAAGGCGCCCGCGCTGTGCACGAGCCCGGTGCCGTCGGTGGTCGTGACGAAGTCGGCCTCGACGACGCGGAAGGCGTTCTCGTGGCCCTCGTAGTAGGAGAACGGCGGGGTGTAGCTGCGACCCAGGAGGTCGGCACCCTTGACCCGCTCGACGATTGCGTCGTCGAGCGATCCGGCGTCGAGACCAAGATCCTTGGCGTATGCCGCGAGGCGGCCCTCCGCGAGAACGTAGCGTTCCGTCGTGCCCGTGAAATCAGACTCGACGACGACGTAGTCGATGTCAGGCCCGACCATGATCGCGAGGTTGCTCGGCAGGGTCCACGGCGTCGTTGTCCAGATGAGCGCCAGTTCGCCTGTCTCGAGGCGCAGTCCGACGGTGACAGCCGGGTCCTGGCGCTGCTGGTAGACCTCGTCGTCCATGCGGAGCTCGTGGTTGGACAGCGGCGTCTGGTCGTTCCAGCAGTAGGGCAGGACGCGGAAGCCCTCATAGACGAGGCCCTTGTCATGGAGCGACTTGAACGCCCACATGACCGACTCCATGTAGGGGGCGTTGAGCGTCTTGTAGTCGTTGTCGAAGTCGACCCAACGCGCCTGACGGGTGACGTACTCCTGCCACTCGTCGGTGTACTTGAGGACCGAGGAACGGCAGGCGTCGTTGAACTTCTCGATGCCGAGCTCGAGGATCTCGTCCTTGGTCTTGATGCCGAGCTGGCTCATCGCCTCGAGCTCGGCGGGCAGGCCGTGCGTGTCCCAGCCGAAGCGGCGCTCCACGCGGCGTCCGCGCATCGTCTGGAAGCGCGGCACGAGGTCCTTGACGTAGCCGGTGAGCAGGTGGCCGTAGTGCGGCAAGCCGTTGGCGAAAGGAGGTCCGTCGTAGAAGACGAACTCGTTGTCACCGTTCTCGCCGGCGTCGCGCTGGTCGATCGAGGCCTGGAAGGTGTCGTCGGCGTCCCAGTAGGCCAGGACGGCTTCCTCGATCTGCGGGAAGCGCGGGCTCGAGGACACCTTGGGGGTGCCCGACTGCTCCGGCTGGTCGCCGCTGGTGGAGACCTGGGGGTAGGCCATCGTCGTCTCGTCCTCTACTCGATCGCTGCGCCGCCTGTACTGACGTCGCTCCTGCTGATCGAGGACGACGTCACCGGGATCGATCCCGGCGGCACCGCGGTACCACCCCGCTTGCCGCATTTCCAGGTCGAACATGCTGTGACACTGGAGATACAACCGCTCTTGTTCCAAGGTCGTGACGCGACCCGCACGTCCGGTTCTAGTGGGCGACCCGTGAAGGTCACTGTTCTTCCGAAAGGCTCACCGCTGATGACGGCTCGAACGCCTGTGACCCCAGTCTAACGGCAGTTGGGAGGCGACTTGGAGAGCGCTAGACTCGGCCCGTTGCCGATCCTTCGGTGACACCAACCGCGTCCGCGGGGGAAAGCCGGTCCAAGTCCGGCGCTGACCCGCAACCGTAGGCCCCCGTGAGGGTGGCGAGCCGGACCTCCTCGTAGGCGCGAGCGGCTCCACATCACCCGTCGAGGTCACGGGACGGAGCCCGAACAGCCTCTTGGCCGGGTTCGGGCGATCGTCACGAACCGCTGAGGAAGGCTGTACCCCACATGCTCCGCACCGCTCTTCGCGTGCGCGTCGCCGCGCCCTTCGCGCTGGCTGCGCTCACCCTGGGTATGCCGTCCGTCGCGGTTGCCGAGACCACGCCGACTCCCAGCGCAACCACCTCGGCAAGCAGCACCCCGACCCCGTCGGTGAGCGCCACGCAGACCGCCACGGAGTCGGCGACGCCCAGCGCCACTCCCACTGGGGCGGCGACGGCGAGCCCCAGCCCCACCGCAGCGGCATCGCAGACACCCCCAGCCCCCAAGCTCGCTCCCCAGGCCGCCCCGGACCCGACCTTCACCGTCGTTCCCCTCGGCAACTACGAGACCCAGCAGGGCCGATACGCCGCGCACTTCCTGGCCCAGCAGCTCCACGCAAATGGCGACCACTTCAACTTCCCCGTGTCTGAGTTCGGCACCTTCGCGGACACCGGCAACACGATCGACGCGATCCTTGCTCTCGACGCGACCGATACGGGTGGCACGGCCGCCGCGGCAGCCACTGCCTGGGTCGAGAAGAACGTCGGGGACTACATCGCCTACCCGGACAGCCCCGTGAGCAGCGGTGGGACGGGCAAGACGCTCATTCTTGCGGCGGCCCAGGGACGTGACCCGCACGCCTTCGGCGGCTTCGACCTCGTGGCCGAGCTGCAGAAGCTCGTCACCGCGCAGGGTCGCTTCGGCACGGCAGACAACGACTACGGCGTCACGATCAACCAGATCCTCCCGATGATCGCCCTGCAGAAGGCCGGGATTGCCGTGCCCGACGCCAGCTTGGCTTTCCTCGGTGCGCAGCAGTGCGCGGACGGTGGCGTGCGCGGTGGGCTCGATGCCACGACCTGCGCCAGCGACCCTGACGCCACGGCGTTTGCGGCCCAGGCCTTCCTCGCGTTGGGTGAAACCGCCCGGGCCACCAAGGCTCTGGACTACTTGGTGTCGCGGCAGCGTGCCGACGGCGCCCTGACCAATGCCAGTGGAGAGGGTGCCAACGCCAACACCACTGGTGTTGCGGCTCAGGCCTTCGCCCTCGGTGGGCGTGACATCGCCTACCTCAAAGCGGCCGACTTCATCGTGAGCCTGCAGTGGAAGTGCGAGGTCGCGACCCAGTACCGCGGCGGCATCGCCTTCACGAGCGCCAATCGCACCATCAGCACGAGCAACGTCGAGCAGGCCATCCGCGCGACCCCGCAGGCCGTGCTCGGACTCGTCGCTGGCTCGCTCCCGACCGTCGACAACGACGGCGTGGTCGCCACGACCACCGCTCAGCCCTGCGCGGCGCCGACCACGACGACCTCAACCCCCACGTCCACGGGCACGTCCACGCCCACGGGCACGGGCACGGGTTCCAGCACACCCACGACGGGGCCCTCCACGACCTCTGGTCCCTCGACGCCAGCTGGCTCAGGTTTGGCGTACACAGGTGCCTCGCCCTTCATGCCGCTCACCATCGCAGTGCTCCTCCTCCTCGCCGGCGCTGCGACGATCCTCGTCTCGCGCCGTCGGGGTACTCACCAGTGATCCTGAGCAACCTCACCCACCGGTTCCTCGCCCTCGCGGCGAGCGTGACCATCGCGGCGGCTGGCCTCGTCGGAGCGGCTGGTCCGGCGCAGGCCGCGGCGTGCTCCGGCAGCAACGGGGTCACCGTTGTCGTCCAGTCCTCTGCCGGCACATCGACGAAATGCGCGGGCGGAGACCCGTCGTCGGCCCTGGCCGCCTTGCGCGATTCGGGCCACTCGATCACCTTCGTCCGCAATCAGCCCGGCTTCATCTGCCAGATCGACGGCTACCCCAACGTCACGTGTGCGACTCCACCCCCGCTGGACGCCTACTGGGCCTTCTTCCACGGACCCGCAGGTGGGTCGTGGACCTACAGCCAGAGCGGCGCCGGCAGCTACAACCCCAGCCCGGGTTCGTCTGTGGGATTCCGTTTCGGCTCGGGCACCCAACCGTCAGTCCCGCCTGCCGCTCCGGCGCCCGCACCGAAGCCGACCACGGCCAAGCCGAAGCCGACGACAGCTGCGCCCAGGCCCACGACGGCCGCCCCGAAACCCACCACGGCTGCACCTCGTGGCACGACGGCTCCCGCTCCGGCCCCGACCAGTGGGGCGGCGCGCAGTGCCACCACAGCAGCGTCCTCAGCTGCATCGGCCGCGGCGTCGGCGTCGGCGTCGGCAGCGGCCAGTGCCTCGGCATCAGCGTCGGCGTCGGCCGGCAGCCCCCCTGCCTCCGCGTCACCGACCTCGTCCGCCTCGGCGGGCGACACGGTGAGCGCGCAGAAGCCTCCGGGCACCGGCTCGGGCAGTTCCGGTCGACTCGTCGGCGGTGGAGTGCTGCTCCTCGCCCTCGCAGCGGCCGTCGGGGCCGTCGCCCTGCGTCGCCGCCAGGCCGCGGCTGCACCGTCCGCACCGCCCACGGACACGCCCGCGCCGTGACGCGCCCCTGATGAGAATCCCATGAGCCCACTCCTTCCTCGCGCCGTGCACCCCGCGGCGTGGTGGGGGTGGGCCATCGGGCTCGCGGTGGCCGTGAGCACGGTGACCAACCCCTTCCTGCTGCTCACCGCTCTGGGCGTCGCCGCCCTCGTCGTCACGTCGCGCCGTGGCAGCTCCCCCTGGGCGAAGTCGTTCCGCCTCTACCTCTGGCTCGGCGCCTTCATCGTCATGGTGCGCGCACTGCTCCACGTCCTCGTCGGCCTCAAGTACGGCGACACCGTCGTGCTGCCCCTCCCCGAGGTGACCCTCCCGTCATGGGCTGCGGGCATCAACATCCTCGGCGACGTCCGGCTCGAGGGCCTGCTCGGCGCCATCACCGACGGTCTGCGGCTCGCCGTGATGATCGCCTGCATCGGCGCGGCCAACGCCCTCGCCAACCCCAAGCGGCTGTTGCGAAGCCTGCCGGGAGCCCTGAGCGAGATCGGATCCGCCGTCGTCGTCACGATCACCGTCGCCCCGCAGCTCGCCGACAGCGTCCAGCGGGTCATGCGAGCGCGCGCGCTGCGTGGCGACACGGCTCGTGGCATCCGGGCACTCCCCCGCATCGCCCTGCCCGTCCTCGAGGACACGCTCGACCGCTCGTTGCTCCTGGCATCTGCGATGGACTCCCGCGGCTATGGTCGTCGTCGCGACGTCGCTCCAGCCCAGCGCATCCTCACCGCCATCTGCACCCTCGGCGGGCTCCTGGCCAGCGCCGTCGGCATCTACGGAATCCTCGACGCGACGACCCCCGACTGGCTCGGCGCTCCCGTCCTGTGTGTGGGAATTGCGTTGTCCCTCAGCGGGATCTGGCTCGGTGGCCGCGCCAATGCCCGGTCGACCTATCGCCCGGACCCATGGCGCTGGCCCGAGTGGCTCACCGTCGTGTCGGGTTTCGCAGCCGCGCTGGCCGTCCACCTCGCGGCCCGCGGCGATGCCGCATCCTTGGGTATGCCGCTCGCCCCCCTCACCGTGCCCGCCCTTCCCCTGGTGGCTGTGGCGGGCTTCCTCGTGGCGGCCCTGCCTGCCTTCCTCACCCCCGCACCTCCAGCCCCCGCCACCCGCGGCCAGGACCGACTTCGTGCCCCGGACGTAGGACTGGAGGGGGTGCCGTCATGATCGAGCTCGACCGCGTGTCCGTGACCTTCGACGGCGCCGCCACCCCCGCACTGCGCGACGTCACGCTCACCATCGAAGAGGGCGAGCTCGTGCTCGTCGTCGGGCGCACGGGCTCGGGCAAGTCCACCCTGCTCGGGACCATCACGGGCCACGTCCCACACTTCACCGGCGGCACCCTCGCCGGGAACGTCCGCGTCCACGGACGGGACACCCGTGACCACCGACCCCGCGACCTGGCCGACCTCGTGGGGGTCGTCGGCCAGGACCCGCTCGCCGGATTCGTCACGGACACGGTGGAGGAAGAGCTCGCCTACGGCATGGAGCAGCTCGGCCTGTCGGGTTCGACGATGCGCAAGCGCATCGAGGAGACCCTCGACGTCATGGGCATCGCCGACCTGCGCGGTGCCGCCCTGCGCGAGCTCTCGGGTGGTCAGCAGCAGCGCGTCGCCATCGGCTCGGTCCTCACCGCCCACCCCAAGGTCATCGTCCTCGACGAGCCGACGTCAGCCCTGGACCCCACTGGCGCCGAGGACGTCCTGGCCACCATCACCCGCCTCGTCCACGATCTCGCGGTCACGGTCATCGTCGCCGAGCACCGCATCGAACGCGTCCTCCAGTACGCCGACTCCGTCGTCCACGTCGGTCTCGATGGCGCTGTCTCACAGGGCGATCCGGCCCAGATGATGCTCACTGCCGACGTTGCACCGCCCGTGGTGGAGCTGGGGCGTTGGGCCCACTGGACGCCCCTGCCGCTGTCCGTTCGCGACGCCCGTCGACGGGCCAGGCCCTGGCGTTCGCTTCCCGTTGCACCGCACCCCACGGCACCACTCGACGGTCCCGTCCTCGTCGAAGCGAAGCACGTCATCATCCAGCACGACGCCGTCGTCGCCGTTGCCGATGTCGACCTCTCGTTGCGCGGCGGTGAGATCACCGCCCTCATGGGTCGCAACGGCGCCGGCAAGTCGTCGCTCCTCTGGGGCCTCCAGGGATCCGGCGCGCTGCGCTCCGGCACCGTCCGCATCACCACCGACTTCGTGCCCCGTACGGACGAGCGAGCCCCGGCGAGCGCGTCCGTGCAGGGCACGAGGTCGCAGGCGCAGGCGGACATTCACCGGCTCGACGCAGCGGAGCGCCGTCGACATGTCGGACTCGTCCCCCAGTCCGCGGCCGACCTCCTCTACCTCGACTCCGTCGGAGCCGAGTGCCACCAGGCCGACCGCGAGAGCGAACGCCCACCGGGCACCTGCCGCAGCCTGCTCGACGACCTGGCACCCGGCATACCCGATGACCGTCACCCTCGAGACCTGTCCGAAGGACAGCGGCTCGCCGTCGTCCTCGCCGTCCAGCTCACCGCCGACCCGCCGGTCCTCCTCCTCGATGAACCCACTCGCGGGCTGGACTACTCCGGCAAGGCTGCGCTGCGGCAGGCACTGCACGACCTCACGGCCCGCGGACGGTGCGTCGTCGTGTCGACGCATGACGTCGAGTTCGTCGCCGAGACCGCCGACCGCGTCGTCGTCATGGCCGCCGGCGAAGTCGTCGCCGACGGACCGACCGCCGACGTCGTCGTCTCGAGCCCAGCGTTCGCCCCGCAGGTCGCGAAGATCACCGCACCGCAGCCGTGGCTCACCGTCGACGACGTCCGGTATGCCGTCGGGGAACCCACGTGACCGCGCTCGCCACTCCCCCGCAACCCGCGACCCGGGTGGACCGCACCCGAGCAATTCGGTTGCGGCCCAGGTCCATTGCGGCGATCGCGGCCGTGAGCGTCGCTGGTGTCATTGCGTTCGGCTGGCCGCTCATCGTGGACCCCGGAACGGCCTTCGGTCACTCCACCGACGCACCCCTGCTCTTCTCGCTGCTCATGCCGCTGCTGCTCGCCGTCGTCCTCGCCGAGATCTCGGAGGGCGGACTCGACGTCAAGGCGATCGCGATGCTCGGCGTCCTCTCGGCTGTCGGCGCCGCGCTTCGGCCCGTCGGTGCCGGGACCGCCGGACTTGAGACGGTGTTCTTTCTGCTCATCCTCGGCGGGCGCGTCTTCGGTGCCGGCTTCGGCTTCGTCCTCGGCGCGACCACCCTCTTCGCGTCCTCACTCATCACGGGCGGCGTCGGCCCGTGGTTGCCCTTCCAGATGCTCGGCGCCGCCTGGGTGGGGCTCGGTGCGGGACTGCTGCCACCCCTGAAGGGAAAGGCCGAGATCGCCCTGCTCGCTGCCTACGGCGCCGTCTCCGGTCTCCTCTATGGCGTCGCCCTCAACCTCATGTTCTGGCCCTTCACGACCGGCCTCGACAGCGACCTGTCCTTCGTCGCCGGTGCCTCCCTGGTCGACAACCTGCAGCGGTTCCTCGTCTACTCGTTCGCGACCTCGCTCGGCTGGGACATCGGCCGCGCCATCACCAACATCGTGCTCGTCAGCCTCACCGGCAGCGTTGTCCTGCGCACCCTGCGGCGCGCTGCCCGCAAGGCAGCCTTTGACGCACCGGTTGAGTTCACCGCACCCCAGAACTCAGACGCCGTTCACTGACCCGTTCTACCCCTTTGGCACAATCGCGCTCATGGGTCCCCTCGAAGTCGACAGCACGCCCGCCTGGCTGAGCCGCGAAGAGCTCGACAACGCACGTGAGCGCCTGCCCATCCTCTACGTGGACGCCGTCCCCGTCCGGGTCGACGAGCGTGGAGCCGTCACCGCCGTCGGCCTCCTCCTGCGTGCTTCGAGCGACGGAGACATCCAGCGCGAGCTCGTCTCGGGACGCGTGCTCTATCACGAGCGCGTCCGCGACGCCCTGCTCCGCAACCTCGAGAAGGACCTCGGCCCCATGGCCCTCCCGCAGGTCCCCACCTCCCCCGTGCCCTTCACCGTCGCCGAGTACTTCCCCACCCCCGGCGTCACGCCCTTCCACGACCCACGCCAGCACGCCGTCTCCCTGGCCTTCGTCGTCCCCGTCACCGGCGACTGCGCCCCCCAGCAGGACGCCCTCGACCTCGCCTGGCTCACCCCCGACGAAGCCCTCGCCCCCGGAGTACTAGCCGAGATGGAGAGAGGCCACGGCGTCCTCCTCCGCCAAGCCCTAGCCCACCTGGGCCACCCCGTCTAGACCGATGCCGCAGCCGGCGACCAAAGGGCTGCGAGCGAGAGGTGATCGGCCGAGCAAGCGACGAAAACGCCCGTTCGCCGCTGGCTGGGTCTGGCGGGAGCCGGGAGTGCGCTCAGCGCGCGAGCGGCGGATGGGATTGCGGCGAACGGGCATTTTCGTCGCGCCGAGCGCAGGCGAGCGCGACAACCCGAGCGAGGCGGGTCAGGCTTTGCGGCCTTTGTTGAACTTGTCGACCGTGCGGGTCATGTCGGCGTCGTCCTCGGCCTTGGCCTCTTCGGGTGTGGGTGCCTTGCCGCCGAGTCGGGCGGGCAGGAAGATCAGGTCGTCGCCGGTCATGGGCGGGTAGGCGGCCTGCTGGGCGGCGAGCTGGGCATTCATGACGTCCTGGAGGCGGGCGGTGGCCTCGACGCGGTTCTCGGTCGGATCGAGGTGGATCGGCTCCCCGACCGTGATGAAGATCGGGATCTTGCTGCGCTTGACGTGCTTGGGGGTGTTCTTGCTCCAGACGCGCTGCGAGCCCCAGAGAGTCGTCGGGAGGATGGGAACGCCGGCCTCCTGGGCCATGCGGACTGCGCCCGGCTTGAACTCCTTGAGCTCGAAGGAGCGTGACATCGTCGCCTCGGGGAACACGCCGACGATCTCGCCGTCCTTGAGGGACTGGACGGCGCGGTTGAAGGAGCCGCGACCGTCCTTGCGGTCGACCGGGATGTGCTTCATGCCGCGCATGAGCGGGCCCGCGACGCGGTGGGAGAAGATCGACTGCTTGGCCATGAAGCGCACGAGACGCTTCGAGTCCAGGGCGGCCAGGCCGGCATACGTGAAGTCGAAGTAGCCCGTGTGGTTGATCGCCATCACAGCACCACCGACGCGCGGGACGTGGTGGGCGCCCTCGATCCTGAACTTCAGACCTTGGGCCGCGAACAGGCCACGCGCCGTGGTGATGACCGAGGTGTAGACGGGTTCCATGCCGCCTAGCCTACGGCCCCGTAGGTTGTCCTGGCCTCAGGAGTGCTTGGCCGGGAGCCACCCCAGTTGGACGACCTGGTTGCCCTGGTCACGCGTCACCATGCGGCCACGTCCGGGAGGCTGGAGCGAGCCCTTGACGTTGCCGACCAGTGCGCCCTCGTCGGGCGGGGTGCTGAGCATGATGGCGGGGCTGGCGAGGTCACGCATGGCCTGGAGGACCGGCTCATAGCTCGCCCGCGACGCACCACCGGAGCGGCGGGTGACGACGAGGTGGAGACCGACGTCAGCGGCCTGGGCGAGCAGCGGGATGAGCGGGCGCAACGGTGAGCCCGCCGACGTGACGACGAGGTCGTAGTCGTCCACGAGGATGAACGCCTCGGAGCCGGACCACCAGGAGCGTGCCCGCAGCTGCTCGGGTGTGACATCGGGCCCCGGCAGGCGAGTGCGCAGGAACGCGGTCAGGCCCTCGATCTCGGCCGTCACCTGCTCCTCGGTCGTCATGTATTCGGCGAGGTGCTCGGTGGGGAGTTCACCCAGGAGCGCTCGGCGGTAGTCGACGACGAACAGCTTGGCATCGGCCGGCGTGTAGAGCCGCGCGATCTCGCTGGCGTAGGCGCGCAACATCGCCGACTTGCCCGAGTCGCTGTCGCCGTAGAGGTAGAGGTGGGACTCCTCGGCCACGTTGACGCCGACCGGTTCGAGATTGCTCTCGTTGATGCCGAGGAGCACGCGCTTGTCCCCTGCGCCGGCCTGCTCGCGAATGGCCTCGAGCGAGATCTCCTCGGGGAGGAGTCGGAGCTTGGGCGGACGCGGGCCCTTCCAGGCAGCCGTCACCTTGGCGACGAGATCCTCGACGCCGTCACCCAGGTCCTCGACGCTGCCGGAGTTGTCGATGCGCGGGATGCCCGCGAGGAAGTGGTGCTTGGTCGTCGTGATGCCTCGCCCGGGGCGGCCCTTGGGCACGTTGGCCGAGACCTTGCGGTCGATCTCGGAGTCGCCGGGGTCACCGAGGCCGAGCTCGACCTTGGTGCCGAGGACGTCGCGGATCTGCATCCGGAAGTCCATCCAGCGCGAGGTCGTGATGACGACGTGGATGCCGAAGGTGAGGCCGCGACCGGCGATCCCGCTGATCGTCTGCTCGAGCTCGTCGAACTCCGCCCGGATGGTCGGCCAGCCGTCGACGACGAGGAAGACATCGCCGTAGCCGTCGTTGACGCGACCCTCGGCCCGGCGACTGCGGTAGGTCTCGATCGAGTCGATGCCGTTGGCGCGGAAGTAGGCCTCGCGCTTGTCGATGATGCCGGTGATCTCGGCGACGGTGCGACGCACGACGTCGGGCTCGTTGCGGTTCGCGACACCGGCGACGTGGGCCAGCCCGGCGAAGGGCGTGAACGTGCCGCCACCGAAGTCGAGGACGTAGATCTGCGTCTCGAGGGGGGTCGTCGTGAGCGCCAGGGAGCTGACCAGGGTGCGGGCGAAGGTACTGCGCCCGGTGCGCGGCCCACCGACGACGGCCACGTGGCCGGCAGCGCCGCCCAGACGCAGGACGAAGAGCTCGCGACGCTGCTCGAGCGGACGGTCGACGATGCCCATCGGGATGACGTAGGAACCCTGGGCGCGCCATCGCTTGCTCACGAGGCCCAGCTCCGGATCCGGTGCCAGATCGCCCAGCAGCTGGTCCATGGAGTTGGGGACGTCGAGCGGCGGCAGCCACACCTGGTGCGCGGGACGACCGTGACCCTTCATCCGCGCGACGGCGATGTCGAACACTGCCCTGGTCTCATCCGGCTCGTTGACGGCCTGCGGCTCCTCCTCGACCCGTGAGACCGCCGAGACGGCCTTGGCCGTGGTGAACGGCAGCACCTGCATGTTGGAGCCGGTGCCTCCCGCGGCCGTGCGACGACTGCGACCCTTGGGCGGTCCGGAGACGTATGCCGCCTTGAACTTCAGCAGCGTGGTCTGGTCCGGCTTGAGGTAACCCAGGCCGGGGATGGGCGGCAGCTCGTAGGCGTCGGGCACACCGATGACGGTGCGGGACTCGCCGGCCGAGAAGGTGCGCAGACCGATCCGGTAGGACAGGTGCGACTCCAACCCGCGCAGACGCCCCTCCTCAAGGCGTTGCGACGAGAGCAGCAGGTGCATCGACAGGGATCGACCGAGTCGACCGATGGCCACGAAGAGGTCGGCGAACTCCGGCTTGGCGGACAGCAGCTCGGAGAACTCGTCGGCCACGATGAGCAGGGCCGGGAGTGGCTCGAGGTCCGCGCCACCAGCGCGCGCCTTCTCGTAGTCGGTGACGTTGGAGAAGTTGCCGGCAGAGCGCAAGAGCTCCTGGCGACGGGTCATCTCACCCTGGAGCGCGTCCTGCATGCGCTCGACGAGGGTGAGCTCCTGACCGAGGTTCGTGATGACGGCTGACACGTGTGGCATGTCGGCCATGCCCGCGAAGGTCGCACCGCCCTTGAAGTCGACGAGGACGAAGTTGAGCTGCTCCGAGGAATGGGTCATCGCGAGCGCGAGGACGAGGGTGCGCAGGAGCTCGGACTTGCCGGAACCGGTGGCGCCGATGACGAGGCCGTGCGGCCCCATGCCCTGTTGGGCGGACTCCTTGATGTCGAGGGCGACGACCTGGCCGCTTCCACCGACACCGATCGGCACCCGGAGACGGTCGCGCTGCAGACGCGGCCGCCACGCGGTGGCCGGGTCGAAGTCGCGAACGTCGCCCAGTCCCAGCAGGTCGACGAGCTCGGTGCTCGAGGTGAGCGCGTCACGCACCTCGACCTCACCGCTGACGAACATCGGGGCGAGGCGGCGGGCCGCGGCCTCGGCCTGCGTCACGCTCATCTGGTCGGCGAGGCCTCTTGCGCCGCCACGGCTGAGGCTGAGGATCTCGAACGGAACCTGACCGGCCGGCATACCCTGCCGTGCCGGATCGACGGCGAGACGCAACGTCGTGGTCGAGTCGAGCTCACCCCACTGTTCGGGAAGGTCCAGAACCGTGACACCGAGGACGCCGTCGTCGGTGACGAGCGGGTTGTGGCGTGGGAGCCTGGCGCCGTCGACGATGACGAGCACATGAGGTGTCGGTGGCTGGCCACCCGGTCCGAAGCGCGGCCGGTCGGTGATGTCGTCGGGCAGCAGCTCGAGAAGTTCGTCGATCGACTCGGCGACGAGGCGCATCGGGCCGATCGCGTCGCGTTCACGCGGGCTGAGGGCGTGCGGCAGCCACTTGAGCCAGTCCCACTCGTCGCGCGAGTCCGGGCTCGTCAGCGCGGCCACGATGAGGGAGTCAGGCGAGTGCATGATGGCCGCGTTGACGACCAGGGAGCGAGCGAGAGCACGCGCTGGGCCGGCCTCGCCGGTGACCTGGATCCGCGACCAGGCCGACATCGAGACCGATGCAGGCAGACCGTGCTGCACGCGGTGGGTCGTGAGCAGGCGGTGCAGGCCGGATGCCGCGACCGGGTCGAGCTGAGCCAGGGGCGGGGTCTCGGCGGGTTCGAGGGTGAGGCACAGCGGCTGGGACGTGGTGCCCATGCGCACGTGGAGGAAGTCCTCGTCCTTGGGCAGTCGCTCCCAGACGCGACTCTTCTCCTCCGCGAGGAGGGCGAGTGACGCTGGCGCGGGGTAGTTCCAGAGCCCCGCCTCACGCTGCTTCGCCGCTGCGTCACGGACGGTGCCGCGAACCTCGGCGAGGTACGCGAGGTACTCACGCCGGTTGGAGATGACCTCCGCGTTGTGCTGCTGGCGGGTCCGAAGACCACTCGAGAAGACGAATCCGAGTGAGGCGACGAGGAACATGCCGGCACCGATGATGCCCTTGGGCCCCGGCGACGACAGTGCGACGAAGCCCATCGAGCCCACACTGCCGAGCATCGGCACGGCCTGCATGAGGGTGTTGCTGAGCCCCTCCGCCGGGGTGATCTCCGGCGGTGGCTGCAGGACGATACGTCCCGTGGGGACCGACGGTGCTTCCTGTCGTGTCCCTGCGACTGTGGCGGTCACGCTTTCCTCCCCGAGTACATGTACCGGCTCAACTTATCCCGAGACCGTGGACACGGTGGAGGGTGCCGCACCATGAATCGTCTCGGACGCCTATCCTTCGATGAGGCCAAGGCCGTGTGGACGAGGAGGGGGTTGACGTATGCCGGGTACGGACGCGAGCACGGGGCTCCAGATCAGCCTCACTGCCGGCGGACGTCGCTATGACCTGGTGGTGCCCATGGGCGCGCAGGTCACCGAAGTGCTGTCGGTCCTCGGCATCGCCTCACGCGCCAATCCGCACGCCATCG
The DNA here is from genome assembly GCF_000152705.1 of Janibacter sp. HTCC2649. Lineage (GTDB taxonomy): Bacteria > Actinomycetota > Actinomycetes > Actinomycetales > Dermatophilaceae > Knoellia. The sequence continues at coordinate 1,186,472 of NZ_CH672413.1, forward strand.
CGACCCCGAGTGGCCGCGTCCTGGGACCGCACGACACCTTTGACGAGTCGGTGCCGACGGGTTCGGTCCTCACCGTGGTGCCCGTGACGACCCACGCCATCACCCGCGACATCCTCAACCTCGACCGTGGCCGCGGTGCCGGTGGTGCCCGGGCCAGCGCCCCCGCCGGTTCGGGTGGACGCCACCGCGAGGTCGTCGAAGCCCCCCGCACCCCGATCGTGGACGAGTCGACGCGCCGCCGCGGCGAAGCCCCCGCATCGGAAGCCTCCGACGTCACCGCTCCGCGCTCGAGTCTGGGCGCCCCCCGGCCCGCCCGTGCCGTGCACCGCGCCGCCGACCCGGGTCGCCGGACGGCACCGTCGGCAACCGCACCGTTGCCCTCGACCGCTGCTCAGTTCATCTGGTTGGCAGCGGCCTTCGGTGCGGTCATCAGTCTCGTGGCCGCGTGGGGTTTGGCCCACAGCGGTGACAGCACGTCGACGACATCCACCTTCTGGGGCACCACCACCGCGTGGATGCCCACGGTCGCGGCAGCACTCCTCGCCGGCGGCGCCATCGGACTGGCAGCGCTCAGCAACCAGCGGTCCCACCAGTTCGCCGCCGCGGCAACGGCCCCGGCCCTCGGGCTGGCGGCGGGCCTCACACTCCCCCTGCCTGAGTCGCCCGGTCGCGCGTCGGTCGCGGTCGTCGCCGGATGCGCCGTGGCGGTCCTCGCCCTCGCGATCACCAGGACCCGGGTGGCGGTCGACTCTCCCGGCGACAGGACCGTCATGTCGGCGATCGGGGGCCTGGGACTGCTCGTCGGGTTGGGCACCGTCCTCGACTGGTCGGGCACCTCGATCGCCGCACTCGTCACCGGACTCGGGCCACTGCTGATCCGCTTGCTTCCCACGACGAGCCTCACGGTCGATCTCAACCAGCTGGTCGACACCGAGCGGCTCTCCACCACGATCTGGTCCGTGCGCGAGCGTGGAGCCGGCCGTCGTCAACGCATCACGCGTGGCGACATGCGAGCGCGGTTCGAAGCCGCCCGGGAGATCGTGGCCATCGGCACGGCATACCTCTCACTGTCCACGGCGGTCAGTGGTTGGCTGCTCGTGACCACCCCGGCACGCGACAGCGTGACCCGCTGGGGAACCGTGGCCGTCCTCGTCGTCGCGGCGCTCGCCTGCGGCTACCAGTCGCGGTCCGTGCGCGACCGCCTCCCCCGCTACAGCATGCTGGCCGCGTGCGGCTCCCTGTTGCTCGCCGCCGCTGTCGCCCTGCTTGCCACGGGCTGGTCCGGGGCCACCCTCGTGGTCTTCCTCGCCGCCACGGCCATCGCCTGGATCAGCGTCGTCAGCGCCTCCGCCATCGTGCAGGGCTATCGCTCAACCCGGATGTCCCGGTTCGCGGACTCCATCGAGACCATGACAGTGGCGCTCTGCCTGCCTCTGGGCATCGTCGCCGCTGGCGGCGTGGAAGCAATCCGGCGGATGACCTCGGGTTGAGGCCATCCGCCGGATGACTCGCTGACACGTCAGTTCGGTGACACTGAAACCACGGCGACACCGCGACGGTCAGCGTTGGAGTCGGGTCACTCCCAGACCTGAGGGCTGGACTCCTCAGTGCCCTCGAACCACTTCTCTTCGTCCTCGGTGGTCAGCGTGTCGACGTCCTCCGGCTGACCGTTCTTGTCACCCTTGCGAGCCCCACCGGATCCGGCCGCACCCATGGAACCGCGACCGCCGCCACGGGCGCCCGCCTTGCCCGAGCCAGCGCCCTTGCCTGCTCCCGAGCCCTTGCCGGCCTGTCCTCCACCGCCAGCGGCACCGTTGCTGCCCAGCTTCGGAACGCCGTAGCGACCCGAGCCGGTTGCACCCTTGACCGCGCTGCCCCGGGCCGAGGCTCCGCCGCGAGCGGACGCCCCGCCACCACCGGGGACGGCCCCTCCGGGACGTCCAACTGCGCCAGCTCGCATGGCCGAGCCGCGAGCGCCGGTTGCCGCACCCCCACGGGCCGCGCCACCGTTCGAGAACATGCCGCCAGCGCCGCCACGGAGCATTCCACCGAGACCGGCTGCACCGCCGATGCCGCCAGCCGCAATTCCGCCCGCCCCGACACCACTGCCGCCACCGGTCGGATAACCGCCCGTCGAGCCACCAGGACCCGTCCCTGTGGAGATTCCCGTTGAACCGGTGGTCTGCCCGTCAGAGCCGATCGGGTCGAGGATCGGTTCCACCGGCGGCGGGTACCCGGTGCAGATCTCGATGACCGGGTCCACGGGTTCGTTGGGCTTCACCGGCCTGATGTCGTCCGTGTTCCCACCGTCATCGACAGGGTGGCCCTGCCCGATGACCACAGCGTGGCCACCCGTGAGGTAACCACCCGAGGTGGGCGACTGCGAGGCCGTCCCCGGCGTGCTGGTCGAGGGCGCTGGACCGTTGTTGCTGTAGGGAGTCTCGGTGTCGCTCTTCGGCTTGATCGGCATCGTGGCCGTGGCGGTGTCCGTCTGCTCGCCCAACGTCTCGAGGATCGCCTTGGCCTTGGTGTTGCGCTCCTCCCAGAGCACGTCCTCGGCTGCTGCTGCAGCCTCGGGATCCCGCACGCTGTAGGCCGCGATGTTGTCCGCCGTGGGCAGGTAGGGAGCCGGAAGACGCTTGTGGTCATCAGGGTCGACGTAGGTCGAGATGCTCGCGACGTCGCTGTAGTACGAAGACTTCGCCTCGGTGACCGCGGTGTAGACTTGGCCCAGGCTCTTGTCGACGTCGGCGACCTTGGTGGCATGGCCGTCGAGGGTGTCGCTGAGCTTCTTCAGGCTCGCGAGCGCGGCGTCGGCCGCCGGTCCGGTCCAGCCCTTGCCACCGTCAGCGGGCGCCTGGAGCTCGCCACGAACATTGCTGACATCCTTGGACAGGTCATCCAACCGCTTCTTGGCGTCCTGCCAGTTCGTCTGCGTCATCGAGATCGACCCGATCTGGACGTCGAAGATCTTGAAGAGCTCGCGCTCGTAGTGCTTGGCCTTGGCATTGAGCGTGGGTCCGCCCCCGCCCTCGTCAATTCTGACCATGGCTGTGCTCCTTTGTCGTGGCTGCGGCCCCATCCGCCGCAGCCTGTGTGTCGTGCGTGTCGTTGAGGTTTGTGTCGTTCGCGTGCGAGTCAGGGGTCAGTGTTGGTGCGGCGGGACCAGCGGACGCGGCCGAGCGCCGACGGACCAGGAACGCTGCCCCGCCGACGACCAGGATGGCCAGACCTGCCAGGACCGGCCAGAGGATGCCCGACCCCGACCCGGACTGAGGGGCCTTGTCGGAGGTGGCTGCGCCCTCGGTACTCGGCGTGGCCGACGAGATCGAGGACGTCGAGGCGCTGGGCCCCGCAGAAACGGATGTCTGGCTCGTCGCTGCAGCGATCTCCTGGATCGTCGGCTCGGCGAGGCTGTCGTCGACGACCATCGGATTCGTGTCCGGCAACGACTCGACATCGAGCTTGACTGCGTCGGCCGGAGCAGCGATTCCGAAGCCGTAGGACTCGGTCTTGCCGCTGGCTTTCGGCAGGTTGCTTCCCACGCGACGGAACCACGTGAAGTACTTGCCGTCCTTGGCACGGAGGCCGATGGCGTCCTTGGCTGCCTGAAGGACCTGGTTTCCGGTGGCGTCCGGGTGCGCGGACCACACTGCGGCAAGCCCCCCGGCGGTGATGGCTGTGGCCTGCGAGCTGCCGTCGGAGATGACGTCGCTGCGCCATCCCGACGGCGTCCAGGCACCTGCCGCGACCTTGGTCCCGGGAGCCGCGAAGTCGACGAAGTCGCTCTTGCGCATCGCACTGTCGTCGAGGTTCCCTGCGGCGTCGACGTGGGTCACGGTGACGACGCCATTCCCGATGCCGGGCCAGAAGACCTTGCGGGTGTCGTTGTTCGTGGACGCCACGACGATCGTGCCGGCTCGGTAGGCCTCGAGCAGGGCCGGTGCGAACTCCGCGCTGTAGTCCGTGGTCAGGCTGATGCTGATGACCTTGGCGCCATCCTTGACGGCCTGGCGGATGGCCCGTGCCGTCGCCTCACCGACCACGCTGATGCTGGCGTCCTTGAGCCCGCAGGACAGGTCCTCCGGATCGGTGTCCGACGGGAAGGTCACGGCGTAGTGGCGCAGGGTGGCTCTGGGCGCAATGCCCGCGATGCCCCGTCCTCCGGATGCGGTGCCCTTGCCGCTGCCGACGATCAGTGAAGCCATTCTCGTGGCGTGGTCAGCGGCGGCGCCCCTGACCGTGGCGGGGCGCAGTCCGCCGCCTGGGGCGACGCACTCAGTCGTGGACGAGGCCACCCGACCCTTGAGCTCGGGAACGCTGGAGTCAAGGGGGCCGTCGATGAGGGCCACCGTCACCCCCTGGCCAGCACCGCTGCGATTCAGCTCGTCCACACCCATGGCGGCACGCCACCACTGTCCGTCGTCGAGAGCGTCAGCAGAGGCAGACGGAGCAGCGGCGAGCAGGCTCGCGCAGGTGGCAGCGCTGAGTGCGGCCGCGACGAGGCCGCGACCGGCACGATGACACCGAAGGACAGTCATGGTCACGGAAGAGGTGGCTCTTGTCCCGGCCCGGACACGGGCACTTCACCCTCACTCTGGGTGTCAGGATTCTCGCCGGTCGGCACCTCGCCACCGGGCGTCTGCTCACCAGGAGTCTCGGCACCGGGCGTCTCGGCAGATGCGGCCGTCGCTGCAGCTTCCTGTGCTGCTGGGGTCGACGAGGCCTGCTCCTGGTTGCTCGTGCTCTCGAGGGGGCCCCGCTCCCACTTCTGCCAGAGCTCGACGAAGGCAGCACCGGCCGTGTCGTCGTGGTCCTTCATCTGCCTGGCAGACGTCTTGATCCCCTCTGCCACGGCGTCGAGGTCAGCCTTGGCACCGCGCATCGTCTCGACGTAGATCTGCCGCACCTCGGTGAAGACACGACCGTAGTCCTTGAGGCGCTGGAGATCACCGAAGGAGGCCTCGTCAGCGGCTCCGTCCCGGATCTTGACGAGACCATCATGGGAAGAGGTCTCCCACGTGGTCTGCCTCGTGTTGGCCAAGGTGTTCATGTACTCGGTCGGGTACTCGACGTCTTCGCCTGCCATGGCTTCCTCCCCTGATTCTCTGCGACATTAATGTGCCGTTGCTCCACTGCTCACCGCTGTACGGCTCACCAGCGTGCGTCGCTGGGACGCAGTCCGTGCCGACACCCCTGTCGTAGGGATGTCGGCACGGACCCAACTGTTCATGACCGTTTGGTCAGCTCCAGCTGTTCTTGTTCCTGAGCTCGCCCGCGAGGTAGTTCTCCTTGGACGTCTGGACAGCCGTCTTGATGTCAAGCAGGAGCTGGTTGAGGTCTTCGACCTCACCGTTCCACTTGCGCTTGACGTCCTCGAACGCCTGCTTGGCGCCGGCTTCCCACTCGCCCATGTGGGGCTTCATGTCGTTCTCCATGTCAGTGACCTTGCTCTTCAGGTCATTGACACCCTTGACCATGGCGTCGATGAGGGTGTCAATCCCGCCACCGGCAACCTTGATGTCCTGGCCACTCATCACTTACCACCCATCTGCGACGTGTACTTGCTGAGCATGTCGGACGCGCCCTGGTCGTCCGCGGTGTACTGCTTGTCGTTCGCCACGAGGTTCTCGCGGAAGTTGTCGAGGATGTCGACGAGGTCCTTCGCCTGAACGGTCCATGCGTTCTGGACGTTCTGGAAGGCGCCAGCACCTGCACCCTGCCAGTGCGCCTTGACCTCTTCCATCTGACCCTGAAGCGTGCCGAGCTTGGTCTTGAGGTCGGTCCTCGCCTGGTCGACGATCCCCGCACTCTTGGCGATTGCTCCGGCGCCAACGCTGTGTGTCGTGTTGCCCATGCCACTTCCCTTCTCTCAATTGGTCCCTTGAGGACCTCGGTGGTCCTACCGACCACTCCTGGTGGTTGGACCCCGGCTTGCTGTTCCCCCGAAGTCCTGACAAGGAAGACCATACGGGGGACCAACGCACGAGGCCATGGGGAGAACTCCCCGTCTATGCTCGGGTTCGATCTCCGCTGCGGCGGGGCGAACCACAGCAGGCATGATCGGGGAGGATCACACTCGTGAGTCAGAGCACGGCGACGTCACTCGTCAGGCTGTCCGTGACATCGGGGACGCGACGGGCTGATCTCGGCATCCCCGGCTCCATCCCCGTGGCAGAGGTCATCCCTGACCTCGCGCGTGAGCTGGGCGTCCTCGACGCGCACTCCGCCAGCATGGGATACCGCCTCGTCCGCGCCGACGGACTCGTCGTCGAGAGCGACAGAAGCCTTGCGGCACAGGGGATTGAGGACGGAGCCGTCCTGGCCCTCGAGCCCAACCGCCCCGATGACGAGAAGGTCTACGACGACGTCGTCGAAGCAGTTGCCGACCTCGTCGAGACCCAGTTCACGCCGTGGACCCCGGCGCACAGCGCCGGCACAGCGGTCGGTGCATCGGTCGTCCTCTTCCTTGCCGCGGCATACGCACTCTTCACAGCCCGCGACAGCGGCATCCTCATCGCGGCCCTCGCGGGCGTGTGCGCGCTGCTCCTCGTCGGAGCAGCTGCTGTCCTCGCGCACGTGCGCAACCAGCCTTCCGCTGCGGTTGCGCTCGCGCTGACTGCGGTGGCGTATGCCGGCGTGTCGGGTTACGCCGCCGTGCCCGACGCCCGCTTGTGGGGCGAGGGCCTGGTGTATGCCGGGGCCGGCGTCATCGTCGTCGGTGTCCTCGGTGCGGTGGCTGTCACCCACCACCGACTGCTCGTCGCAACCACCGCCGTCGTCGGCCTGGCCATGGCTGCTCTCGGCGCTCTCAACCACTTCGCGGGCTGGGACCTGACCGCGATCGCTGCCGTCGTGTTCGTCATCGCGGCGGTCGCCGGCAACGTCCTGCCCTGGGTCGGCATCTCCTCGAGCCGCCTCACGACACACCCGCCCAAGACCGACCTCGAGATCTATGGAGACACACCCGAGGTGGAACGCGAGCGCGTGCGCGATCAGGTCGCAGCCGGCCACGAGCTCATGGTCGGCCTCGGAGTCGCGAGCGCCGGCGTCATGATCCTGTGCACCCCGCAACTCGTCAGCTCGGGCGCGCCCGGTGCTCTGCTCACCTTCGTCGGTTTCATCGCCACCCTGCTGCGTACCCGCCACAGCCGCACGCGCACCACGGTGCTCATCGCCATGATCGCCGGGGTCACGGGTGTGGCCGTCGCGGCCGTCGCCGCGGCCCAGACCCATCCCGACTGGCGACCCATCCTTGCGCTCGCGCTGGCCGTCGCCGCCGCCCTCGTCGTGGGGATGGCCCTGGTCCTCCCCCGCACGCGGGTGCAGATGGGTCGGATCGCCGACGCCGTCGAAGGCATCGCCCTCGTCGCCCTCGTGCCCCTGGCGGCTTTTGCCGTCGGGCTCCTCTGAGGCGGCGCGATGGCAACCAAGAAGGACCTCGTCGAGGCCCAGTCGTTCAGCAAGCGTCGGCTGACGACAGCGTTCGTGAGCGGTGCACCGGGTGGGCGTGAGGTCGAGCCGCACCGGCCGATGAAGGCCGTCATCGGTGGCTTGGCGCTCACCGTCGTCCTCGTGCTCGGCAGCCTCGCGTTCGGCTGGCTCAAGGGCTCCTTGCCGCAGAACTGGGGCGACAACAAGCTGGTCATCGCGAAGACGAGCGGCGCCCGCTACGTCTCCATCAAGGAGACTCTGCACCCCGTCCTCAACACCACGAGTGCACGCCTGCTCATCCCGGCCAACAGCTTCGAGGTCATCACCGTGGCCGATGACAAGCTGGCGACCAAGAAGCGCGGCAGCACGATCGGCATCCTCGGTGCACCCGACTCACTCACTCCTCCCAAGTCGCTGACGAACACCGGGTGGGTCTCCTGCCTCGGCGGCGACGGCGGAGTCGCCACCTCCGTCGGCGCGTCGGTCAGGAGCACTCCCGCCGGAGTCGGCGCGTCCGTGGTGATGACGGGTCGGCAGCCGTTCATCCTCGCCGGGGGGATGCGCTACCCCGTGAGCGCGAAGAACCTCTCCGCCGTGACGATCGCGCTCGGGCTCGATGGCAGCGCGGCGCGCCAGGCGCCGGCCGTGTGGACCAACCTGTTCGCCCTCGGACCTGAGATCGCGCCCCTGAGCATCCCGGGGTTCGGCAAGGCCGCGCCGGCCCTTCCGCCCGGAGCGACCGTGGGTTCGGTCCTTGCGGTGAGCAACGCGGGCCAGACCGCCCGCCGCTACCTCGTCAACCCTGCGGGTGAGCTCGAGCCCCTTCCGGACTTCGCTCACGCCATCTACCGGATCGGCTCGGGCAGCAACACCGAGGACCTGCCCGTGACTCCGGCACAGGTGACGCAGCTCAAGGTGCAACCCCAGCGGGTGGCACCCACCCAGTGGCCGACGGCACTGCCCACCCTGGTGTCAGAGACGCCGTGCGCCAAGCTCACTGCGGCCACCGGAACGCGACCCTCCGTGACCCTGTCCACGTCGGAGTCGGTCAAGCCCGAGGCCGGCGCCAACAAGGTGGCCGTTGACCTCGGAACCGGGGCCCTGGTGCGCGCTGTCGGCGCCGGTTCGATCAGCGCCGGTCCGCTCCTGGCGATCGACCAGACCGGGACGTCCTACGCCATCGACGGCTCGACACCGGACCTCCTGCAGCGCCTCGGCTACGAGCCCGTCGACGTGGCCCCCGTGCCCCAGGCCTGGGCCGAGCTCTTCCACACCGGGCCGGTCCTCAGCGTCAAGGCCGCCCAGACGACCGTGGCCGCCGCGTCGTGACCCGTCCTTCGATGGGTGTCGCCGCGACCCTCGGCGCCCTCGCACTGGGGGTGAGCGGACTCGTCGTCCCGTCAGCCACTCCGATGGCCCACGCCGAAGTGCGCGCCTGCACGGAGAATCAGACCCGCTACATCACCGAGACTCCCCCGGCCCTGGCTCGGCTCGGCGCCACGCAGTCCTGGACGCTGTCCACGGGCAAGGGCGTCGTCGTGGCCATCGTCGACTCCGGCGTCCAGGCCAACAACGTCCACTTCCCCGCAGGGTCGGTCCTCACCGGCAAGAGCTTCGTCGGTGGCTCCGCGACGACGGACGAGACCGGCCACGGCACGGCCCTCGCCGGCATCATCGCCGCTCGCAGCATCGGTGAGAGGTCCGGCGTCGTCGGCGTGGCCAAGGACGCCCAGATCCTCCCCGTGAAGATCACCGGCGGCGAAGGTGGCGACCCGGAGCAGCAGCGCTCCGCCAACCTTGCTGCGGGAATCCTGTATGCCGTCTCGGCCAAGGCCGATGTCATCAACCTCTCGCTCTCGACGACGGGCAACCGGGCCGACATCCGTGCCGCGGTCGCTGCCGCGGTCAAGGCCGGAATCATCGTCATCGCCTCCGGCGGCAACCGCGAGCAGGGAGCGGACGTGAAGGACGGCGTGCGCTACCCCGCCGGCTACCCCGGAGTCATCGGGGTTGCGGCGACCACGACCGGTGACGTGGTGGGCGCGAACTCCATCCACGGTCCGCAGATCGACCTCGCGGCGCCGGGCGACAACGTCATCACGACCTTCCGGCAGTGGGGCGACTGCGTCTTCTCCGAGGCGCAGCAGTCGAGCAGCTATGCCACGGCCTATGTCAGCGGTGCGGCCGCCCTGTTGAAGCAGGAGTTCCCCGCTGCCTCCCCCGACGAGATCGGCTATCGCCTCACGGCGACGGCATCGCGCGGCTCGCGCACCGCCCGCGACGACGTCGCCGGATGGGGCGTCGTGCAGCCGTACGAAGCCATGACCGCAGAGCTCGACAACAGCGTGGCCGGTCCCGTGCCCCCGGGTGGGACCCCTCGGGCCACACCACGGCCCAAGGTCTCGACCGTCGACCTCACACCAGCGCCCGACCCGCGCGCACCCGACCGGGGCGCTGTCCAGTGGCTCCTCCTCGGTGTCGGCGCCTCCGTCCTCGGCCTCGCCATGGCCAGGATGCTGCGCAGGTCCACCCACGCCTGACCCCTCCGCCGTCGGCGATCAGAAGGTGCGCCGGTCGCGAAGGCGAGCGGGCGGCATACGCCGCAAGGGAACCCGGTTGGGAGCACGGGTGACGTTCTGGGAGAATCACGCCCATGTCTGCTGACCTCACCGCATCTCGCGCTGCCACCATTCCGGAGCGCCCCTCGCTGGACGGCCTCGAGGACAAGTGGGGACAGGTATGGACCGAGCAGCAGACCTACGCCTTCGACCGTGAGGCAGCCCTGGCGGGCGACCGGTCACAGGTCTTCTCGATCGACACGCCGCCGCCGACCGCGTCGGGCAGCCTGCACATGGGCCACATCTTTTCGTACACGCACACGGACTGCATGGCGCGCTACAAGCGGATGGCCGGGTTCAACGTCTTCTACCCGATCGGCTGGGACGACAACGGCCTGCCGACCGAGAAGCGCGTCCAGAACTACTACAGCGTGCGCGGTGACGCCTCGCTCCCCCACGACCCGACCTTCGAGCCGCCGCACCGTGGCGACGCCAAGAGCCTGCGGGCCGGCGATGCCCTGCCGATCTCGCGTCAGAACTTCATCGAGCTCTGCGACGAGCTGACCGTCGAGGACGAGAAGGCGTTCGAGTCGCTCTTCCGTCGCCTCGGGCAGTCCTTCGACTGGGACATCTCCTACCGCACCATCGACGACCACTCTCGCGCCACGGCACAGCAGGCGTTCCTGCGCAACCTTGCTCGCGACGAGGCCTACCAGGCCGAGGCTCCGGGACTGTGGGACGTGACCTTCCAGACCGCTGTGGCGCAGGCCGAGCTCGAGGCACGCGACTACCCGGGCGCCTATCACCGCGTGGCCTTCCACTCCGCGGATGGACCCATCTACATCGAGACCACGCGTCCCGAGCTCATCCCGTCGGTCGTTGCGCTCATCGCGCACCCGGACGACGAGAGGTATGCCGGCCTGTTCGGTTCCACGGTCACCTCACCGTTGTTCGGTGTCGAGGTGCCCGTCGTGGCCCACCCGATGGCCGAGAAGGACAAGGGCGCCGGCATTGCCATGTGCTGCACCTTCGGTGACCTCACCGACGTCATCTGGTGGCGCGAGCTGCAGCTGCCGACCCGATCGATCATCACCCGTCAGGGCCGCATCCAGGCCGAGACGCCGGAGTGGCTGGCCGGTGGCGCGGGTGCTGAGCTGTTCACCGAGCTGTCGGGCAAGACGGTGCACTCTGCCCGTGAGGTGGTTGTGGCCGCCCTGCGCGAGTCCGGTGACCTCGACGGTGAGCCCAAGGCGACGCAGCGCAAGGCCAACTTCTACGAGCGCGGCGAGAAGCCGCTCGAGATCGTCACCTCACGCCAGTGGTACATCCGCAACGGTGGCCGAGACGCCGAGCTCAATGCCGCCCTGGTGGCGCGTGGCGACGAGGTCGACTTCCACCCGGACTTCATGAGCGCCCGCTACAAGAACTGGGTCAGTGGCCTCAACGGTGACTGGCTCGTGTCGCGTCAGCGCTTCTTCGGCGTGCCGATCCCCGTCTGGTACCCGCTCGACGCCGATGGCGATCCTCTGTGGGACAAGGTGATCGTGCCGTCCGAGGCTTCGCTGCCGGTGGACCCCGCCGCTCAGGCGCCGGAGGGCTACGACGAGTCGCAGCGCGACCAACCCGGTGGCTTCATCGGCGACGCCGACGTGCTCGACACCTGGGCCACCTCGTCGCTGTCTCCCCAGATTGCTGCCGGCTGGCGCAGTGTGGACGAATCCGGTTCTGTCACAACTGATCCGGTGTTCGACAAGGTCTTCCCGATGGACGTTCGTCCGCAGGCGCACGACATCATCCGCACGTGGCTCTTCGCCACGGTCGTGCGCTCCCACTTCGAGCACGGCACGGTGCCGTGGACCAACGCCGCGATCAGCGGCTGGATCCTCGACCCCGACCGCAAGAAGATGAGCAAGTCCAAGGGCAACGTCGTCACCCCCGAGGACGTGCTGAAGGAGCACAGCGCCGACGCCGTGCGCTACTGGGCGGCCTCGGGTCGTCTCGGCGCGGACGCGGCCTACGACGTCGGCCAGATGAAGGTCGGCCGCCGCCTCGCGATCAAGGTGCTCAACGCGTCGAAGTTCGCGTTGTCCTTTGGCGAAGCCGAAGCAGGGATTGGGCTCAGTGGCGAGGTGGAGGGCGCAGGTTCGCTGGCCGACCAGGTCACCAACCCGCTCGACCGGGCCCTGCTTGCTGGTCTTCGCGAGGTCGTCGAGAAGGCGACCGCGGGCTTCGAGTCGTGGGACTACACCCGCTCGCTCGAGGTCACGGAGACGTTCTTCTGGACCTTCTGCGACGACTACCTCGAGCTGGTCAAGGACCGCGCCTACGGCTCGCAGGGTGACGCCGAGGCCGCATCGGCCCGGGCCACGCTGCGCATCGCCCTCGACGTCCTTTTGCGTCTGCTCGCGCCGTTCCTCCCCTACGTCACCGAAGAGGTGTGGTCGTGGTGGCACGACGGCTCGGTGCACGTCACGACGTGGCCGACGGCCGACGAAGCCGCTGTCCCCGGCGAGGCTGTGGACCCGGCGATGCTCGGAGCCGTCGGCGCAGCATTGGCGACCGTGCGCAAGAGCAAGTCCGAGGCCAAGCTGTCCATGCGGGCCGAGGTTGCCCGGATCACGTTGGGAGGGCCCGAGGCCCTGCTCGACCACGTCCGCGCCGGTGAGCAGGACCTCCGGTCGGCCGGCAAGATCACCGGGTCCCTCGACCTCGTCGCCGCCGAGACCTGGGGCGCGAGCGACGTCGAGCTCATCCCGGTGGAGAAGCCCAAGCCCCAGTCGTGAACTCCTCTGCACCGGTCCCGGTCACCCGGACGGGCACCGCATCGGGCACCCGACTGACGCCGGGAGCGGGAGGTGCGCTGACGGCATACGCCGTCGTCGTTCTGGTGCACCTCGGTGCGCAGCTGACCGGTGCCGAGCCGCTCGCGAACGCAACGCAGTGGGTCGTCGTGCCGTGGCTGCTCGTCGCGCTCATCACCCAGACCCGGTTGCGGTCGCGACTGGCTCGCTTCACGGCGGGTGGGTTGCTGTTCTCGTGGATCGGCGACACGCTGCCGGACTTCGTGCCGGACTCGGCCGCGTTCATCGCGCTCATGGGCTCGTTCCTGGTGGCGCACGCGCTCTTCGTCGGCGGGTTCTGGCCATGGCGTCGGGAGTCGCTTCTGGGGAGCCGGTGGGCGTGGGGCTACGCGGCGGTGGCCGTTGTGATGGTGATTGCCTGCGCTCCACGCGCCGGTGCGCTGACCGTCGGAATCGCCGTGTATGCCGCGGCGCTGGCGCTGATGGCGTTGCTGTCAGCCGGCATTCACCGCCTGGCCGGTATCGGTGGCGCACTCTTCCTCGTGTCCGACGGGCTCATCGCGGTGGGCGAGTTCGTGCCGTCCGTGGACGTACCGCTGCCCGGGTTCTGGATCATGGCGACCTATCTCGGTGCGATCCTGCTGCTCACCCTCGGGGTCGTGCGACGGGACGCGTCACGCGCCTGAGGTCATCCGCGCACCGTTGAGTTTGGGCGACGCCGAGAACGCACGCACCCGGCGGTGACCCGTCGGTTGGACGACGAACCACGGGACCTGCCATCCGCTGAGCGCCAGCCGCCGCTCGACGACCGTGTCTCGACGCAGGTGGCCGACCCGTCCCGTGCCGGGGTCGTAGACGTCGAGGACGCGGTCACCATCACCGGGCAGCACGAGGACGACGTGACGGGGAAGGTGGGCGGAGCCGACGTAGAGCAAGCCCGGCTCCCCCTCTGCGACGACGTCGACGAGGTGGTCGAAGGCGTCGCGCAGGCTCTCGTCCGAGAGCTGACGCAGGGCCATGACGTCGTAGCGGGTACCCGTGGTGGCCGCGCCGTACTCGAGCTCGCGCTTCGCACCCCACGGCGGTGTGCCGAGCGCCCGCGGCCATGGGGCATTGAGACGGTTGGGGCCGGCGAAGAGCCCATTGGTGCGGCGCATGACCACGCGTTCGTAGGCCGCGAAACGCTCCGCCTCGGTGTTGCCCTCAGGAGAACCAGGCAAATGTGGTGTGCCCGTGCGGACCCAACTGGCAAAGACGGAGTCGACCAGCATTCTCGCCACGGTCAGACACGCAGAGCCACACGTCACCGGAGACTGCTGCACCGGGCCCGTGTCACCAGCGCGAAGTCGGTATGCCGTGGCCACATGGCCATCCTGTCGTTCCCCTGCCCTTCGCGCCACCACCCACGTTGCTGTTGACATCCGCGACTCGGCTCTCGCCCTCGCGGCTCCACAACGACTGGGCAACGGCCTGGCCGCAGACGCACGCGAAGTGGGCCACGGCGGCATACCCTCGAGCGCATGGGGCGTCGAGAGTGGGCATGGGCCATGGGGGCCGCGTGCGCCCTGTTGCTCGGTGCCTGGGTCTCCGGCGCTGGGTCGATCTCGGCCTTCACCACTCAGGGGCTCTCCCAGGCACGGGACAAGGAGTTCGGCGAGACCTTCGAGCCGGACCAGACCGACAACTCCACCCGCGGCGGCTCCCGTGGGCGGGTGGTCGAGGACAACCACATCGTCACGACCATCGTCGTGTGGACATTGCGGCTGCTGCTGGTCCTCATCGTCCTCACGGTGCTGTTCTTCGTGGTGCGGACCCTTGTGCGCCGGCTGGGCCGTGACCCCGTCTCGGCCAAGGACGACGTGCAGGGCGGGATCCTGCCCCATGTGCTCGTTGCCGGCCTGCGTGACAGCGAGGCACAGCTCGACCGCGGCACCTCCGCCGAAGCCGTCATCAACGCCTGGCTCACCCTCGAACGCACGGCGATCACCGTGGGGATCGACGACGACCAGTCACGCACACCGGCCGAGCTCGTCACCGCGGTGCTCAACGAGTACGACGTCGACCAGGGAGCCATCGAACGCCTGGCCGCGCTCTATCGCGAGGCTCGCTTCTCCCGACACCTCATCGGCGAGGAGCACCGCGAGGCGGCCCGGGCGGCTGTGCGGCAGGTTCGCGAGGACCTCACCCGCCCCCTCCAGGCCCTCGGTTGTGACGTCCGTCCATGAGGGCCAAGCTCCTTGCGAGGTTGCGTGGGCACGAGGTCGCCGGCGCGGTCGCCCTCGCCGCCTTCCTCGGCCTGGTCCTCGGGGTCGTGCCAGCTCTCGACCGTGTCTTCCTGCTCGTCGCCTCCGCGGGACTGCTCGTCGGCGCGGGCGCGCTCGTCGTCTGGCTCCTGCGTGACCACCGCGAGATCGAATGGACCACCAGCTCCGGCACCACCACGCGTGTGCGCGGGAGCGATCGGCGCGTCACCGCGCTCGCCCGAAACATCGACGCCTCGCTCAGCGGAGACGACGACGCGGCGCGCGCGGTTCAGGCCACTCTGCGATCCCTCGCCGACGCGCGCCTCTCACCGCAGGGCCTCGCTCTCGACGGCCCGGGCACAGAAGCCGAGGCCGCGCTGGGACCGGACCTCACGGCATACCTGAGCTCGTCAAAGCCACCACACGTCAACGCGGACGAGCTCGCCTCGTTCATCACCACTCTCGAGGAGCACTGAGTGAGCGACACCCTTTCCCTGAACGAGGTCACCGACCGCACGGCGCACATCCTCGCCGCGGTCGAGCGGGCCGTCGTCGGCAAGCGCGCCAGCCTCGAGCTCGTTCTCGCAGGTGTCCTCGCGGGCGGGCACGTCCTCATGGAGGACTTCCCCGGCCTGGGCAAGACGTTGGCCGCGCGCTCGTTCGCCCAGGCCCTCGGACTGGATTTTGCGCGCGCCCAGTTCACGCCGGACCTGCTGCCGAGCGACCTCACCGGTGCGTTCATCTACGACCAGCGCACTCACGAGTTCGTCTTCCGCCGCGGGCCGCTCTTCACCGAGCTGCTGCTCGCCGACGAGATCAACCGCACGCCCCCCAAGACGCAGTCGGCGCTCCTCGAGGCCATGCAGGAGGGACAGATCACCGTCGAGGGCGAGACCTTTGCGTTGGCGCGGCCCTTCCACGTGCTGGCCACGGCCAACCCGGTCGAGTACGAAGGCACCTATCCGTTGCCCGAGGCCCAGCACGACCGGTTCCTGCTGCGGATCTCCTTCGGCTACCCCACCGCTGGCGAGGAGTGGGAGGTCCTGCGCCGCCGGGTCGAGCGGCAGCAGGAAGCCCAGACGGTGTCGGCCATCACCGACGCGGCCGGGCTCGTCGCCATGCAGCGCGCCGTGGAGACGGTGACGGTGGACGAAGGCGTCGGGCGCTACTGCGTCCGGCTGGCCGCCGCGACTCGCTCGCACGCGAGTCTCGTGCTCGGCGCTTCGCCACGCGGCTCGCTCGCGCTCATGCTCACCAGCCGGGCGTATGCCGTGATCCGCGGCCGCGACTACGTCACCCCCGAGGACGTCAAGGCCGTCGCCCACGCCGCGCTCGACCACCGGGTCACCGTGCGCCCCGAGCTCTGGATCAACGACGTCACGGCGCGGAGCGTCATCGCGTCGATCCTGTCGACCGTGCCAACTCCCTCGCCGACGGGGCGCGAGGTGCGGACCGGGTACGAAGGACCGTGAGCGACACCGAGGTCAGACCCGAGGCACCCGAGGGGAGCCAACTCTCAGCACGTTGGCGATCGACTCCTGCCCATGTGCGCTCCGTGGTCCTCGCCATCGCCTTCGTCGGCGTCGGGGTGATCATGCGCCGCCCGGATGCGGTGGCGATGGGTGCTCCCCTGGCCATCGTTGCCGTGTGGTCCCTGATGCGCCGCCCGAGCAGGTCGCCCGTCGTGCACACGTGGCTGCGACACACCGTGCTGCGTGAGGGCCAGACCACCGCCTGGACCGCGACCGTCGAGGCTGGCGCCGAGGTCGAGGACGTGGGGCTCGCAGTGACCGAGACCGCGTTCACGCGCTACACGCCGACGAGCCAGTCCATCGCTTCCGGTGACGCGGGCGTAGAGCTGCGCCAGCTCGACGTGCTCTGCCAGAGCACTCGCTGGGGACTGCGCCGCCTCGGGCCGGCGACCTGCGCTGTGAGCAGTGCGTTCGGCGCCTTCATCTGGGACCCTCCGCCCGTGGAGGCCGCGCTGGTGCCGACCGTCCCTCTGCCAGAGGCGTTTTCGGCTCGAGCACCTGTCCCTGACCCGGACGGGCTCGTGGGTCGAAGCCGCTCCCGAGGCCAGGGCGACGGCAGTGAGATCGCCACCGTGCGCGCGTTCCGCTTCGGGGACCGACTGCGCCGGATCCACTGGCCGGTGTCAGTGCGCACCGGCGAACTCCACGTCACCACGACCTATTCGGACGAGGACAGCGAGATCCTCATCCTCGTCGACGCCATGCAGGACCTCGGGCGCAGCACTGGCGTCGAGGGCGAGGACAGCAGCCTCGACAACGGGGTTCGGGCGGCCGCGGCCATCGCCGAGCACTATCTGCGCGCGGGCGACCGGGTCGGGCTCCAGGTGCTGGGCGCCCTCCAGAGCCCGCGCCTCGCCCCCGGCCTCGGGAGCAACCAGCTGCGTCGCCTGCTCGACGTGCTCGCCCGGGTCCGCGTGGCCGACGGTGGCATCATCGACGAGAAGCGTCTCCAGGGCCAGCTCCGCCACCCGGTGTCCGTCGGCACGCTCGTCGTGTTCCTCACCCCCGCCATCTCCGTCGAGGTCCTCGCCCACGCGTCCGCCCTCGCGCGCCGAGGCACCTCGACCGTGGTGGTCGACACGCTGCCGCGATCCATGGCCGTCGCCCACCTCAGCGATGAGGAGCTCAGCGGGCTCGTCCCCGAACACGAGATCTCGACCGGAGCCCGGCTGGCATGGAGGTTGCGTCTGATGGAGCGCTCACGCGAGATGACCCGGACCCGGCTCACAGGAGTCCCCATCGTCACGTGGATCGGGCCCGGAACCCTCGACCTCGTCCTGCGCGACATCGGCCGCCAACGCCGCTCCCCACGGATGGTGTCGCGATGAGTCCCGCGTCGCAGAAGGTCCTGCGGGTCCTCATCGCCGTGCCCTCTGTGGGGCTTGCCCTCCTGGCCGCGTTCACCGGGCTGCACGGAACGATCGTCGGCGCCCTCGTCCTCATCGTGCTCACGCCATTCGTGGTCCTCGAACCTGCCTCGCGTCTCACGGCCCTCCTGCTGGGGCTCCACGCCGTCAACTGGCTGTCCAGCACGGAGGTTCCACACACCACTCGCGAGTGGATCCTGACCGTGGTGGCCTCACTCGCCCTGCTGACGATCCATCTGGCTGCCGCCCTCGCCTCTGCCCTGCCCCCTGCGGCGCCCCTGCCTCGCGCGACCGTGGCTCGCTGGGTCGGACGAGGCCTCGCCGTCGTCGGGCTGTCCGTCCCTGTCTGGGTGCTGCTCGTCGTCCAGACCAGTGATGCTCCCCCCGGCGTGCCTTCCCTGACGTATGCCGCGGTCGCCTCGCTCGCCGTGCTGGCCCTCGCCTTCTGGCTGACCCAGGCGGACACGGAGGCCACG
The DNA here is from genome assembly GCF_000152705.1 of Janibacter sp. HTCC2649. Taxonomy (GTDB): domain Bacteria; phylum Actinomycetota; class Actinomycetes; order Actinomycetales; family Dermatophilaceae; genus Knoellia. Next base: position 1,204,883 of record NZ_CH672413.1, read on the forward strand.
CCACCGGCCGCGCTGGCACCGGACCGAAACCCTCGGTGACGGCACCGCCCGAGGTGGGCGGGCGGCATACGCCGCGGGTGTGGGTCAGTCGAACGATCGCGCCGAGGGCGTCGCGCCGCCCGAGGGTGAGGGGTATGCCGTCGAGCACGGTGAGCAGTGAGCGTTCCTCGTAGCGGACGTGCCTCTTCATGATGGCGCCGATCCCGTCGAGTGCGGCGCAGAAGCCGTGAGAGTGAATGAGCAGGTCCGCTGCAATCGGGCCGGTGTCGGCGCCCGCAACGATCGCCTCACGGGCGAGCGCCAGCGCGCGACGACGCCGGACGTGAACCGCACGCAACTCAGCCGACCAGGCCAAGGTGCGGTCCCGGTCGGCGTCGTGCGGGGTGTCGCTCAGGCCGTGCGCTTGCGACGCTTGGGGCCGGCCTCGCGACGCACGATCGTCGGCAGGACATTCTTGCGAACGACCTCGTCCGTGACGACCACCTTGGTGATCTCGTCATCGCTGGGCACGTCGAACATGACGGGGAGGAGGACCTCCTCCATGATTGCGCGCAGTCCACGGGCGCCGGTGCCGCGCGCCTGGGCCTGCTCGGCGATGGCGACGACGGCCTCGTCGGTGAACTCCAGCTCGACGCCGTCGATGCGGAACATCTTCTGGTACTGCTTCACGAGGGCGTTGCGCGGCTCGGTGAGGATCTCGGTGAGTGCCGGGATGTCGAGCGGCGACACGGTCGTGATGACCGGGAGGCGACCGATGAACTCTGGGATGAGCCCAAACTTCATGAGGTCCTCGGGCATGACCTCGTGGATCGACTCGGCGAGGTCCTTGGGGTTGTGCAGCTCGGAACCGAAGCCCAGGCCCTTCTTGCCGCTGCGCGACTCGATGAGCTTCTCGAGGCCGGCGAACGCGCCACCCACGATGAAGAGCACGTTGGTCGTGTCGATCTGGATGAACTCCTGGTGCGGGTGCTTGCGGCCACCCTGCGGCGGGACGCTCGCGGTCGTGCCCTCGAGGATCTTGAGCAGCGCCTGCTGCACGCCCTCACCGGAGACGTCGCGGGTGATCGACGGGTTCTCGCTCTTGCGGGCGATCTTGTCGACCTCGTCGATGTAGATGATGCCCGTCTCGGCCTTCTTGACGTCGTAGTCCGCGGCCTGGATGAGCTTGAGGAGGATGTTCTCGACGTCCTCGCCGACGTAGCCGGCCTCGGTCAGCGCGGTCGCATCAGCGATGGCGAACGGCACGTTGAGCATCTTGGCCAGCGTCTGCGCGAGGTAGGTCTTGCCACAACCCGTCGGCCCGATGAGCAGGATGTTGGACTTGGCGATGTCGACGTGGTCGGCGTCCTTCTTGCCGACACCCTCACCCGACTGGATGCGCTTGTAGTGGTTGTAGACGGCCACGGCGAGCGATCGCTTGGCGACGTCCTGACCGATGATGTATTGCTGCAGGAAGTCGAAGATCTCTTTGGGCTTGGGGAGCTCGTCGAGGCCGCCGAGGTCGGAGGACTCCGCCAGCTCCTCCTCGATGATCTCGTTGCAGAGCTCGATGCACTCGTCGCAGATGTAGACCGCTGGTCCGGCGATGAGCTTCTTGACCTGCTTCTGGGACTTGCCACAGAACGAGCACTTCAGCAGATCGCTGGTCTCTCCGACTCGTGCCACTTGGCTTCGGTCCCTTCATCCAGACGGTGGTGTTTCGCTCCACATCAACGGCGCGGGGGCGGGCCGATGACCCGTGGGCGACGCGACCGACGCTACCTCGCAGCATCGCCGGTACAACCCATTGAACGCCCCCGACACGGCACGAGTCGCGCTTGTCCGCTCAGGGCAGAACCCCACCTCACCCACTGCGCCGCCGAGCCGGTTGAACCTTCACGAACTCGTCGAACCCGCCCGGCGGGCCCCCTCCCTCACCGGCACGTCGAGCTCGCGCACGCATGCCGACATGGCGCCTCCCTCGTGCGAGATCGACGTGCCGCCACAAGGGGAGCCCGACCGTGGGGCCTCAGGAGGCGTTGGACGATCCCAGATCGAACCACCCCGGCCGCGCCACGGGCCGAATCCCCACGTGCGCGAGCTTCTGGAGAAGTCGGTCCGGCCGCAGCGCGTCAAACCACACCCACCGCGCCATCCTGGCCCGGGTGCGGATCCTGTCCTCTCGCCTCTTCTCGGCCCAGAGGATCCGGGAGGCTTCCTCGGCTGTGGCCCCTGCCGGAATGCGGTACTTCACCTTGCCGTCGAACTCTCCCACGACGCCCTCCCACCAGAAGTCGCCCAGCCCAATGAGACCCTCGCCGTCGTGCAGCTCCCGCTGGAGGATCGGCTTCGGGAGGTTGAGGTGGAACATCTGCACACGCGACAGGCTCTCTCCAGCAGACATGCTCAGGGGATCTGCGAGGTCGCGGGTGAGGGCGGCGCTCGTGCGTCCGGCGGCCCGGCGTGGGATCGCTGCCACCTCGGCGATCAGCTCTGAGGGACTGCACAGCTCGTGGCGCAGGGCGTGATCCGCTGCTGCAACCGCGGTCACGAGCGAGCCCGATCGCGCCAGGTCGATGACGGTGCGGGCCACCGGCGTCACCAGCACGCCATGCACCTCCTGCGGGTCAGTCTCGAGGCCGACCATCGGTCGCATGATCGCGGAACCTCGCACCCGTCGCCCGGTGACCAGATGTCGAACGTGGCTCGGCCACGCCTCGATCCGGGGCAGACCCCACAAGGCTGCCGCCGAGGTCCCGGCCGCGATGAGCGGCGCGTCCAGTCGTCGCTGGAGGGACGTGGCATGGACGAATGCGGCGTGGCGCTGCGTCGGGTCCAGCCCCACCCACACCGTGGCGTCGACCCAAACTCCGTGACGTACGTGGTGCCACCCTTCGCCTCGTGACGGCTCGATGCCCGCCCGGCGGAGGTCGGTGGCGAGGCGGAGGAACCCCGGGTCGAACGGAGGCGGAGGCAGGGCACCGAGCATGCGCCGAGCCTGTCAGGGCTCGCCGCTCTCGCCGTCGAGATTTCCACAGGCCCGCCCGGACCGTCGGGTTCGCCTCTCGCCACCACGTCGGTCTCGCGGCATTACGCCACCATGGCACCGTGCTCGGGCGAGATCGACGTGTCAGTGAGGCCAGACGCGCCTCCTCGGACGCAGGTATGCCGCGCACTCTGGTGAGTGCGCGGCATACCTGCGTGGTTTGAACCTGGAGGGTCAGACCTCGTTGGTGGCCTTGCGCGAGGCGAGGACCTCGTCGATCAGGCCGTACTCCTTGGCCTGGGCGGCGGAGAGGATCTTGTCGCGCTCGATGTCCTTGCGGACGAGCTCGACGTCGCGACCCGAGTGGGAGGCGATGGTGTCCTCGAGCCAGCCACGCATGCGCAGCACCTCGTTGGCCTGGATCTCGAGGTCGGAGGCCATACCGCCCGTGCCCTCGATCGCCGGCTGGTGGATGAGCACGCGTGCGTTCGGCAGGGCGTAGCGCTTGCCGGGAGCACCCGCGCCGAGCAGCACCGCAGCAGCCGAGGCCGCCTGACCGATGACGAACGTCTGCACGTCCGGGCGGATGTACTGCATCGTGTCGTAGATCGCGGTCATCGCCGTGAACGAGCCCCCGGGGCTGTTGATGTACATGAGGATGTCGCGGTCCGGGTCCTGGGACTCGAGCACGATGAGCTGGGCGATGACGTCGTCAGCAGACGCGTCATCGACCTGCACGCCGAGGAAGATGATGCGGTCCTCGAAGAGCTTCGTGTAGGGGTCGGTCCGCTTCATGCCGTAGGAGGTGCGCTCCTCGAACTGCGGAAGGATGTAGCGGCTCGACGGGGCGGGCATGTGCAGGCCGCTCGGTGAGGTCGGGTAGTTCGCGTTCATATCTCTGAGTCTCCTGGTCGCCGGGTCAGTCGGTGACCGGGTTGTCGGTGTTGGCAGCCTGGTCCGCACGTGAGAACACGTGGTCGACGAAGCCGTACTCCTTCGCCTCCGAGGCCGTGAACCAGCGGTCACGGTCGGAGTCCTCCTCGATCTGCTCCGGCGTCTGACCGGTGTGCTCGGCGATGAGCTCGGCCATCTGCTTCTTGATGTGCAGGAGCTGCTCGGCCTGGATCTTGATGTCGGACGCGGTTCCGCCGATGCCGCCCGAGGGCTGGTGCATCATGACGCGGGCGTGCGGGGTCGCGTGGCGCTTGCCCGGCGTACCGGCCGACAGGAGGAACTGGCCCATCGAGGCGGCCATGCCCATGGCAACGGTGGCCACGTCATTGGGCACCCACTGCATGGTGTCGAAGATCGCCATGCCGGCGGTCACGGATCCACCGGGGCTGTTGATGTAGAGCCAGATGTCCTTCTCGGAGTCCTCCGCGGCGAGCAGGAGCATCTGCGCGCAGATGGCGTTGGCGTTGTCATCGCGCACCTCGGAGCCGAGGAAGATGATCCGCTCCTTGAGGAGGCGGTTGTAGATGCTGTCGTCGAGCCCGAGCTTCTCGCCCGGTCCGGCTGCGACGATCTCGTTGCTGCTCACGCTGATCTGCTCCTGCCGTGATGTGGGGGTTCTTGCCTTTCGCTGACCTTAACGCGCTGGTCCTCCCCCACACTCCCGGTCCCGGCCCGTGTTCGCCCTGAGCACAAAAGCAGGCGGCGTATGCCGCTCAGCTCGCTTCGCGTGCAGGCGCCGGTGCCGGTGTGGTCGTGTCGCGGGCGGGTTCGCGCACGCTCTCGAGGATCACCTGGACGAGGAGCGCCATGGTGCCGACGGCGAGCAGGCTGCGCAGGACGCCGACGTGGTCGCCGAGGAACCCGAGGGCGGGCGGTCCGGCGATGAAGGCGAGGTAGCCAATCGTGGCCACGACGGACATGCGGGCACCGGCTCGTGCCGGGTCGTCGGCGCTGGCGCTCATGCCCACAGGGAAGCCGAGCGAGACTCCGACACCCCAGATGGCGGCACCGAGGAACGCCATCCAGGCGTTTCCGAAGATGACGAGCACGGAGCCGACGACGGCCAGGGCGAAGGTGGCCCGCAGGACCGGGATGCGCCCGTAGGTGTCGAGCCACTTGGTGCCGAGCAACCTGCCGAGGGTCATGAACGACAAGAAGGTGGCGAAGGCCAGGACTCCGGCCCAGGCGGGCAGCTCGTGACCCTCGACGAAGGCGACGGCGAGCCAGTCGTTCGCGGTGCCCTCGGTGAAGGCGGCGACGAGGGTGACGAGCCCGATGAGCAGGGTCCGCGGCTCGAGCCAGGCCGACCGCGCCTTCGGGGCAGCACCAGTGTCGGCGTCATCGCAGACCTGCTCGGCAGCAGAGGCGGCCGCGCCGGACGCCGCAGCCTCCTGCTCCTCGAGGTCGCGCGGCAGGAACGAGCGCATCGCCCAGAACCCGACGACGGTGACGAGCAGCGCCGAACCGAGCAGGTGTGGCAGCAAGGGGATGGATGCCCACGACATCGCCGACCCGACGAGCGCGGACACGACCGTGCCACCGCTGAACGCGGCGTGGAACTTGGGCATGACGGTCTGGCCGAGCAGTCGCTCGACGGACGCGCCCTCGAGGTTCATCGCGACGTCCCAGACGCCGATGCCCGACCCGATGAGGAAGAGGCCCAGTCCGACGACGAGCCGGGACTCGGCGAGGTCAACGCCAGCACCGACGACGGCGAAGCCCGCGACGCCGATGACCATGCCCACCCGGATGGTCGGTGCAATGCCGAACCGGTTCACGATGCGCCCGGTCGAGGGCATGGCGAGCATCGAGCCCGCGGACATAGCGAAGAGGGTGGCGCCCAGCTGACCGGCACTGAGGTCCAGTCCGGCCTTGGCGTCAGCGATGCGCGAGGCCCAGCTCGCGAAGGCCACACCGGCCAGGGCGAAGACGATGAAGACGGCGGTACGTGCGCTGACGACGCGTTCGCGGGGCAGGGCGGTGGGGCTGGTCACGGGCTGAGGCTCTCTCTGTGTTCTGACGGCTGCTCCACTTCGTGCCCCGTACGGACAACGAACGGAGTGAGATGTGTCCGTGCGGGGCACGAAGACGAGTTCGTTCCTCTTCGTGCCCCGTACGGACAACGAACGGAGTGAGATCTGTCCGTGCGGGGCACGAAGACGAGTTCGTCTGTGTCCGTGCGGGGCACGAAGTGGAGACTATCGAATCGATTCGATAGTCTCGTCCCCATGAGCCCCTCACGTCAAACGCGCAAGGTGACCCTGCGCGACGTCGCCGAGCTCGCCGGGGTGTCCATCAGCACTGCCTCCCTCGTCTTCAGCGGCAAGGGCCCGGTGTCCGCGACCACCGCCGAGCGAGTGCAGGCGGCCGCCGCCGAACTCGCCTACGCCGGCCCCGACCCCCTGGCGAGCTCCCTGCGACAGGGCCGCGCGGGCACCGTCGCCGTGATCGTCGAGGACCGCCTGCTCCACGCGTTCCGCGACCCCTTCGCCCTGGCCGTGCTCGATGGCCTGGCCCAGGAGCTCGACGCCATGGGCACGAGCATGCTGCTCATCGCCGACCATGGCGACGCCCAGCCGCACCCGTTGGCCGCACACGCGATCGACGCCGCGATCTTCCCCCTGTGCGGCCGCACCGACAGTCCCCTCGTCAGCCACCTGCTCGCCCGCCGCATCCCGATGATCGGCGCGGGCGCGCCACTGCACGACGGGGTCACGCACGTCCTCGTCGACGAGCGCGGCGCCTCTGCCGCAGCCACCCAGCACCTCGTCGACCTCGGCCACACGCGCCTGGCCCACGTCCTCATGCCCATCGGCCCCGGCCGACCCACGCACCGCATCGCGGTCGCGGAGCTGGAGCACGCGGCATACCCGGATGCGCGGGAACGGGCGCGAGGGTTCCTCGACGTCGCCGACCCGGCCAGCCCACTCGTCGAGGCGGAGCAGCCCGACGTCGCCGCCGGCGAGCTGGCCGGCCGGATCCTGCTCGACGTCGCCGCCGACAATCGCCCCACCGGCGTCGTCGCGCAGTCAGATCTCTTGGCAGCAGGCGTGATTCGCGCCGCAGAGGGACTCGGACTGCGCGTCCCCGAGGACGTCTCCGTCACCGGGTTCGACGGCGTCGACCTCCCCTGGCTCGACCGTCAGCTGACGACGATCGACCAACCCGGCGAGGCCAAGGGCCGCCTCCTCGGCGACCTCACCCGTCGCGCCCTCGCCGGCGAGTCACCGCGGAGCGAGCCGTTCGACGTCTCGCTCCGCGTCGGTGACACGACCTCAGGACCCGCCTGACACCTCGGCCAGCTTGGCGAGCGTGTCGTCGAGCTGCGACTGCGAGACGAGCGGGAACTTCACCTTCTGCAGGATCTCCTTGTCGGTGACCTTGGACCAGTCGTAGGTGTGGGTCACGAGCGTCTGGTCGGGACCCTGCTGCTCCAGGCGCCAGACCCATTCCCAGCCGAACGGTTCGGTGCCGGCCGGGGTGGTCTGCCATGCCAGCAGCGAGTTCTCGTCGTAGCCGGTCACGTGGTTGTCGGTCTGGTAGTCGCCGCCCATGTGGTCGCCGGCCATGTTCATCGTGAACACCTCGCCGACCTTCTGGATGCGGTCGGCCTGTGCGACGGACCGGACGAAGCCCGAACCATCAAGGGCTGGGTGCCGCTCAGGGTTGCTGAGCACGTCGAAGATCGCCTGGGCAGGCGCGTCGATCGTGCGCGAAACAGTGATCTGCATGTCGTTGCTCATGCCTCCACCCTCATCACGGATCGCGCCCAGAAGCAAACCCTGACCTGCGAAAACGGCGTATGCCGGGTGCTCACCTCGCGGTGAGCACCCGGCATACGGGGTGGTTCTGGGGTGAAGCGTCAGGCCTTGGCGGGCTCTTCGGTCTCGGTCTCGACGGCCTCGTCGGAGAGCTCCTCGACGTCGGCCTCGTCCTCGAGCTCGGGCTCGACGACCTCGGCCTGGGGAACGAGCTCGTTGAGGTCGATCGACTTGCCGGCGGTGTCGGTGACGACCGCCTTCTCGAGAACGGCGGCCAGCGCCTTGCGGCGGGAGACCTCCTGGACCATGGCCGGGACCTGGCCCTGCTGGTCGATGGCCTGGGCGAACTGGTTCGGGTCCATGCCGTACTGCTGCGCGCTCATGATGAGGTACTCGATGAGTTCGGGCTGCTCGACCTCGATCTCGAGCTTCTCGGCGAGAGCGTCGAGCAGGAACTGGCCCTTGAGCGCCTTGCGGGTGCTCTCGTCGACCTCGGCGCGGTGGGTGTCGTCCTCGAGACGGCCCTCGCCCTCGAGGTGGCTGTTGACCTCGGCCTCGACGATGCCCTCGGGCACGGCGACCTCGGTGACCTCGAGAAGGTGCTCGAGGACCTTGTCACGGGCCTGGACGCCCTGCTCGAACTTCTTGGCCTGCTCGGCCTGCGTGACGATGTCGGCGCGAAGCTCCTCGAGCGTGTCGAACTGCGAGGCGAGCTGGGCGAAGTCGTCGTCGAGCTCGGGGAGCTCGCGGACCTTGACGGACTGGACGGTGACGGTGCAGTCGGCGTCCTGGCCCTCGTTGTCGCCACCGGCGAGCGGAGCGGTGAAGGTCTTGGTGTCGCCGGCGCTGGCGCCGATCACGGCGTCGTCGAGGCCCTCGAGCATGTTGCCCGAGCCAACCTCGTAGGTGACGCCCTCGACGCTGTCGATGTCCTCACCGTCGATGACGGCCTTGAGGTCGATGGACAGGACGTCGCCGGTCTCGACGGCGCGCTCGACGGCCGTGAGGGTGCCAAAGCGCTGACGGAGCGAGGTGAGGCGCTCCTCGATGTCCTCGTCCGTCGCCTTGACCTCGTCGACCTCCACGGCGATGCCGTCGAGCTCGGGGAGCTCGATCTCGGGGCGCACGTCGGTCTCGACGGTGAACTCGAGGTCCTGGCCGTCCTCGAGCGGGACTGCGGTGACGTCGACGTCGGGCGAGCCGATGGCCTTGATGCCCTCGTTGTCGACGGCCTCCGCGAAGAAGCGCGGGAGGGCCTCGTTGACGGCCTCCTGCACGACGGCGCCACGGCCGACGCGCTGGTCGATGATGCGAGCGGGAACCTTGCCCTTGCGGAATCCGGGGATCTGGATCTGCGATCCGATCGTCTGGTACGCCGCGTCGAGGTCAGACTTCAACTCGTCGAACGGCACCTCGACGATGAGCTTCACCCGGGTCGGGCTGAGGGTCTCGACGGCACTCTTCACTTCAGGCACTCCACAAGGTGTTGGGATCACGGGATGATTGCAAGGCCTGCGCCTCGCGGGTGAGATCAGGATCGGCGCGTCAGAACACGGCATACCGAAGAAATCACACTCGCGAACATGCTAACGGCACTCGCCACGTGGGCCGAATCGTCTCCTCGTAACGGCCCATGGCGACCTTTGCCGCAGGTAGCGTCCCCGGAGCGGCCCGAACGGGCCAGCGACCCTCGAGGAGATCATCCATGTCACGACGTCTCATCCGTCCTGCGCTCGGCGTCATCGCGCTCGCAGCGTCCACCTTTGCCGTTTCTGCTCCCGCCACCGTGAGCGCAGCCTCGGCTCCCTCCCCCGCCGTCGCCGCCTGCGACCCCGCCGGTTCGACCTCGGCTGCCCGCGTCCGCGATGACGCGAAGGGCGCCAAGGAGCCCGAGCTCTACAGCAAGAACGAGGCCAACGCGTACGGCGTCATCAAGGACAGCCCGACGATGGCCGACGGCTCGGTGACGATCCCGACCATCTTCCACGTCGTCTCCAAGGCCCAGCTCGACGCGGCCGGCGAGGCCCGGATGACGAAGATGATCACCGACCAGGTCCAGGTCCTCAACGACTCCTACTCGGGCGCCACGGCCGCCGACGCTGCCAACACCCCATTCCGCTTCGACCTCACGAAGACCACGTGGACGGTCAACCCGGTCTGGAACACGGTCACCCCGGGCAAGGTCGAGCGCGACATGAAGAAGGCGCTCTACGAAGGCGACTCCAAGACCCTCAACGTCTACGTCGCGGACATCGGTGACGGCCTCCTCGGTTGGGCCTACTTCCCCAAGGGCTACAACAACGGTCGCGACTTCATCGACGGCGTCGTCATGCTCGATGAGTCCATGCCCGGTGGCACCGCTGGCAAGTACTCCCTCGGCGACACCCTCACCCACGAGGTCGGCCACTGGCTGATGCTCGACCACACCTTCAACAAGGGCTGTTCGGCCGCTGGCGACTACGTGGCCGACACCCCCCGCGAGGCGCAGCCGCAGTTCAACTGCCCGGTCGGCGCCGACACGTGCACCGCTCCGGGCCTGGACCCGATCCACAACTTCATGGACTACTCGCAGGACTCGTGCATGAACATGTTCACGAAGGGTCAGGCCGAGCGCATGAGTGACGCCTGGCTCGCGTTCCGCGCCTGACGGCTCGGGAACACCCAGACACAGGAAAAGGTATGCCGCCCGCTCTCCGTGAGCGGGCGGCATACCTTTCGTTGGAGCGGGCGACGAGAATCGAACTCGCGTAGTCAGTTTGGAAGACTGGGGCTCTACCATTGAGCTACGCCCGCGCGCTCGTCAGCCGTCGACCTCGATCGACTGGTTCGGAGCAGGCACAAGACTAATGGCCTCGTCCGCGGGATCCGAAATCGGCCCGCATGTTCACGTGTCGCGGACGTTGATCCGCGGTCGGATACAGTGCGGACGAACGGGCTGTAGCGCAGCTTGGTAGCGCGCTTCGTTTGGGACGAAGATGTCGCAGGTTCAAATCCTGTCAGCCCGACTTCTGCCCGTCTCTCGGGCCGCTGGAACCCCCGAGCTCACCGGCTCGGGGGTTTCCTGCTCCCTACGCCTTGGTCAGGGCGAACTCGTGGATGCTGCGGCCGGCCCGAAGCCCCTTCGCCTCGAAGCCGTGTCGCGGTCGCCAGGACGGCCGCTCTCCCTCGGTGACCTGCCACCCACCGTGGTGAGCGACCTGCTGACGGACGTGGGCGGCATACACCTCGTGGTCCGTGGCGATGCGCAGCACGCCACCGGGCTCGAGCCGATCGGCGACCAGGGTGAGCGTGTGCTGCTGCACGAACCGGCGCTTGGCGTGCTTGCCCTTGGGCCACGGGTCCGGGAAGAACAGGTGCACGCCGGCGAGGGAGCCGCTCGGGATGCGGTCCTTGAGGAGCTCCATGGCGTCGTCGACCTCGACCCAGAGGTTGGTGAGCTCGAGGGATTCGGCGTCGGAGAGCATGCGGGCGACTCCGGGCACGTGCACCTCGGCAACGATGAGGTCGTGCTCCGGGTGGGAAGAGGCGTAGGCGACCGCCGCGGCGCCGTAGCCGGAACCGACTTCCAGCACCACCGGCGCGGTGCGGCCGAACCAGAGCTGCGGGTCCAGCGGTCCCTCCGCCGGGATGTCGTGCGCGGGCAGGAGTCGCTCCATCCGCTCCTCGGTCAGGGGCGTCTTGCGCCACCGAGGGGTGTATGAGCGGACGCCCTCACGGGGCGAGTGATCGAGGGTCGAGCGAGTGGGAGACACTCATTGAGGCTAACTCGGGTCGATCGAGGCCTTCGCCACGAACCTGCCAATCGGCTGATTTCGTCGGCGTGGTGCTGCTACGGTCCCGGATGGGTGTGCTATCCACCAACAACTTTGTCATGCCCTCGTGCACCCGGCGTGAAGGCGCCAGCCTCAGAAGGGAAGCCCCGTGACCGAGCCGGTGACGGCTGAGGAGACTCCGCCACACGACATCCCCTGGTACTCCATCGACGAGTGGTCGCTGCGACGCAAACTCGCGTTGGCCCTCGCGATCCCGGTCCTGTTGGCAGCGACCTTCGGTGGCCTGCGCGTCACCAGTGCCACGAGCGAGGCGCAGTCCTTCTCACGCCTGGAGTCCAAGGTCGCCGTGCTCCAACCGGCGGTCCGCCTCGTCGACAGCTCGTCGGCGGTCGCCGTCGCCGGACGATCCACGGACGAGGCAGCCGTCAACCGGGCCCGGGCCACCTTGGACACGGCCGTGAAGGACGTTCGCAGCGTCATGCGCACGGCGGGACTCTCCGACGAACAGGTGACCGCGCTCGACCAGGCGGTGGCATCAGCGCAGACAGTGCGCAACTCGACTGCCACCGTGCCCGCCGAAACCGTCGCTGACCAGTTCGCCGAGGTGGTGGCACCTGTGACGGTCGTGCTGGGCGAGCTCACCTCGGAGACCTCCGACACCCGACTCACCTCGGTGCGTGACGTCCTCGCCGGACAGCTGGCCCTGACGAAGCAGCGGCTCCTCACGGCGAAGACCGGTGCCACCGTTGATCAGATCGCCCTCGGCAACGCCATCGGCGAGGAGGCGACCGCGATTGCCTCCCTCGCAGGCAACCTCGGGGCCAATGACACGTTCGTGGATGCCCTCCTGACAGGCAACGAGCTCCGCCTCGCCGCCGCCCCCACCGTCTCGCAAGGCACGGCAGCGCTCCCCCGCGAACGGGAAGCCGTGAGCGTCTACACGACTCTCGCCAAGCAGATCAACGGCCAGGTCGTCGACACCATGCGTGAGAAGGCCAGCGAAGGTCGGCGGGCAGCCATCCGCGACGCCGTCGCCACGATCGGTCTGCTCGTCGCCGCGATCGCCCTGGCGCTCGCCGTCGCCCGCCTCCTGCTCGACCCCATCACCCGGGTGCGCCTCGGCGCCCTCGACGTGGCGCATGAACGCCTGCCGACCGCGCTGCGTCAGATCCGGGCCGGCGAGGAGCCAGCTGCGATCGAACCGCTGCCGGTCCACACCGGCGAAGAGGTCGGCCAGCTCGCCCGCGCCGTCGACGTCCTCCACGCCGAAGCCATCTTCCTCGCGACCCAGCAGGCACGACTGCGTGAGCAGGTGAGCGCCATGTTCGAGACGCTCTCCCGCCGCAGCACCTCCCTCATCAACCAGCAGCTCGGCCTCATCGAGAACCTCGAACGCGACGAGGACGACCCGCGTCGCCTCGAGAACCTCTTCCGACTCGACCACCTCGCCGCCCGGATCCGACGCAACGGCGAGAGCCTGCTCGTCCTCGCCGGAGCGGCGCCCCGCAGCGGCGCAGGGCAGGACCTCCCGCTCGGTGACGTCGTGCGCGCGGCGGTGTCCGAGGTGCAGGACTACCAGCGCGTGCGCCTGGCCGTCAGCGACCTCGTCATCCAGGCCGGCGCGGCGCCCAACCTCATCCACCTCTTCGCCGAGCTCATCGACAACGCCCTGTCCTACTCACCCCCGGACAGCACCGTCACCGTCGCCAGCGTCCGCGGCGTGGACGGCGGCACGCTCGTCGAGGTCAGCGACGACGGCCTGGGCATGACGCCCGAGGCAGTCGCGAGCGCCAACGAGTCACTCGTCACCGGTGGCGAGGTCACGACCGAGACCGCCCGACGCATGGGCCTTTACGTGGTCGGACAGCTGGCCATCCGCCACGACGTCACCGTCCGGATCCGGCCCAACCCCGAGTCCACCGGCACCATCGTCTCGGTCTTCCTCCCGGCAGCCCTGCTCGCGTCCGGCCGAGGAGCAACCACTGCGCCGGCAGCGAAGACGGGCGAGGTCAGCACGGCGGACGTGGCGGGCAGGGCGGGCGTGGAAGGCACCGCCGAGGGCGCCGACCCGGCATACACCGGGTCCGCGACGCCGATGGGTTCCGGTCTGCCACGGCTGGGGAACCTGACCGCCGTTCCCAACCTCGACTCGACGATCGATGAGCGCTCCCAGCAGGGCGGTCTGGGCGGGGCTGCTTCCACCGCGACCCCGACGACCCTCCCGCACATGAGCGTGGTTCCTCCGGTGGCCCCGCAGGCGCCGCGCGCAACGGGATCCGGGTTGCCCCGACGGCAGCCCGGTGCGGCCGGTGGACCCGGGTCCACCCCTCCGCGACCCGCCTGGGCCAACGGCTCCAGTGCTTCCTCGTCCGGCGCGCCGAGCGCGCCCGACGCGCCCACGCCCAGTGCCACTCCTGACCCCACGCGAGAGCCGGAGACGGCATCCCCCGCCGCCCTCCACGACCCGGCCGAGCAGCAGGAGACGAGCGGCGAACCCGTTGTGTCACGCCAGCCCCAGTCCATCCGTGACCTTGTCCCGGCACCGGTCGCGGAGACGCCGATCTTCCGCCAGCTGCAGACGAGCTGGCTGTCCGACACCGACAATGCCGACCTGCCCTGGGCTTCCGACGAGATCGACCAGGGGTGGCAGGCAGCCGAGCGCGCCGTCTCGGCCGAATCCGCCGGCCGGTCCCGATCCGGCCTGCCGATGCGCCGCCCGGGCTCGACGCTCGTGCCGGGTCAGGTCGGGCAGGGCGCCAACAGCGCCGTCGCCCGTGACCCCGAGGCGATCCGCGCCCACCTCAACCGCCATCTCGCGGGAGTGCGGCGCGGGCGGGCCAGCAGCGGCACCGGCGACGCCCAGGGCACGAACGAGTCCAGATCCGCGAGCAACTCCGGGTCAACACTGCTGGATGAGGAGAGGGACCGATCATGAGCGACTCCACCCCCGGAGCCCCGCGACGCAACCTCGACTGGGTCGTGTCCAAGTTCGTCGACGACGTCGCCGGTGCCACCCACGCGATCCTCGTCTCCGCAGACGGTCTCCTCGTTGCCGGAAGCGCCCGGCTCCCTGCCGACCGTGCCGAGCAGATGGCGGCCGTCTCGTCGGGACTCGCGAGCCTGGCGACGGGCGCCGCGCAGCTCTTCGACGGCGGGACGGTGATGCAGACGGTCATCGAGATGGAGCAGGGCTACCTCCTGCTCATGAGCGTCGGCGACGGGTCGAACCTCGCCGTCCTCACGTCCGGGGCCGCCGACATCGGCCAGATCGGCTACGAGATGGCCCTCCTGGTGCAGCGTGTCGGGCCGATGATCCAGGCCGAGGCCCGCGGCACCCGCACCTACTGATCGAACTGACCTGAGTGAACTGACCTGAGTGAACTGACGAGGATCTGAGATGGCCCACCACCGCGACGAGGACGAGCACGTGCCGACTGCCGGCATCGTGCGTCCCTATGCGCTGACCTCTGGACGGACGCAGTCATCGGTGCACCTGCCCGTCGAGGCGATGGTCCAGCAGCTGCCCCGTGCCCACCAGCGCGAGTGGGCCGGACACGACCAGCTCGACCGGATCGTCCTGGCCTGCGAGGAGCGCACGTCGGTGGCCGAGATCGCCGCGAAGGTCGGACTCCCCCTGGGCGTCGTCCGGGTCCTGCTGGGCGACCTCATCGAGGACGGTTACCTCGAGACCGCCGCCGTCACCCTCACGGACTCCTCGACTCTCAGCGAGCGCAAGGACCTCATCGAAAGGACCCTCCGTGGACTTCGGGCCATCTAGCGCGTCCACGGGCGCCGCCTCGACCAAGATCGTCGTCGCTGGCGGCTTCGGGGTCGGCAAGACCACCCTCGTCGGCGCCGTGTCCGAGATCGTGCCGCTGCGCACAGAGGCGCTGGTCACCAAGGAGTCCACTGGGGTCGACGACCTCGCGAACACGCCGCTGAAGTCGACGACCACGGTGGCCATGGACTTCGGTCGCATCACCCTCGGCGACGACCTGGTCCTCTATCTGTTCGGCACTCCGGGGCAGCGTCGGTTCTGGTTCATGTGGGACGACCTGGTGCGTGGCGCGATCGGCGCCGTCATCCTGGTGGACACCCAGCGGCTCGACGAGGCGTTCGCCGCCGTCGACTATTTCGAGGCCAAGGGGTTGCCGTTCATCGTCGCCGTCAACGAGTTCGACGGTGCGCAGCGCTTCCACGTCGAGGACGTGCGTGAGGCGCTGGCGCTGCCTCCCAGCATCCCCGTACTCGCCATCGACGCGCGCGATCGTGAGTCGGCGAAGGCTGCGTTGGTCCGAGTGACCGAGTACGCACTCGACCAGATCATCGGCGGCCGAGAGTCCGCACCCGCCTCGCACTACTGAGGCCCCAAACCACTTCGTGCCCCGCACGGACACACCCACATCCACTTCGTGCCCCGCACGGACACACCCACATCCACTTCGTGCCCCGCACGGACACACCCTCCGATGTCCGTGCGGGGCACGAAGACGCCCGACCCCCTCCACACCCAGACCGATGTCCGTGCGGGGCACGAAGACGCCCAACCCCCTCCACACCCAGACCGATGTCCGTGCGGGGCACGAAGACGCCCAACCCCCTCCACACCCAGACCGAGGTCCGTGCGGGGCACGAAGACGCCCAACCTCCCCCATACCCAGACCGAGGTCCGTGCGGGGCAGCAAGCCGGTTGAGGGTCCGTAGGCCTCAGGAGCGGACGATGACGAACACGGCGCGGTCGTCGGCCTCGCCGGAGCGAGCGGACGAGACGACGGCGTCGGCGACGGAGTCACCACGTCGGATCATCGCCTCGGAGGCTGCACCGAGCATGCGGTCGGTGCCCTCGGACAGGTCGTGACCGCGCGACTCGATGATGCCGTCGGAGTAGATCATCAGCGCGTCGCCCATGGACAACGTGCCGTGGGTGCGGGCGAAGGTGACTCCCTGCATGATGCCCAGCACCGGACCGCGGCCACCCTCGAGGATGTCCCAGTTCCCGGTGCCGAACGAGTAGCGCACGGGCGCGGGGTGGCCGGCGTTGCCAACCGAGAACTCGCCGGTGTCGAGGTTGATGTCGACGTGGACAGCGGTCGCGAAGCCTTCCTCCCAGCCCTGGCGCACCAGGTAGCGGTTGGCCTCGCACAGGAAGTTGACCGGGGACAGCGAGCCGAGGAGGGCGCCGAGCGCACCGGAGAGGAGCAGCGAGCGCGTCCCGGCCTCACGACCCTTGCCGCTGACATCGACCAGCGCAACCTCGAGGTGGCGGCCGCCATGGGTCCGCTCGGCCACCATGAAGTCGCCCGAGAAGCCCTCGCCATAGGCGGACCGCACGGCCGACTCCGCGGTCCAGCCGTCGGGCAGTCCGGGGAGACGGGCGGAGCGGGCGATCCGGTCGCGCAGCTCGACGAAGAGGTTCTCGCCGTGGAACCCGATGGAGCCGACCCGGACCCGGGAGGACGCGACGATGACCATCATGGCCATGATCGCGAACATCGACGAGACGATGAGGGTCCTGGCCATCGCGGTGCCCGACAGCCGCGGGATGGTCATCGCGATCCCGATGCCGATGACGATGTAGAGACCCACGAGATGGCGGTGCGGCAGGTAGAGCCCGCTGAGCAGGATCAGTGGCGCCAACGTCGCAATCGGAACTCGGGTCGGCCAGCTCATGACGAGCACCACGAAGGTCAGGGCGATGAGGGCGAGGACCGCGAAGACGATGCGGTCCCGACGTGGTCCCGACGCGGCGACAGTGCCGCCAAGGCGACGCGTGAGCGTCGTCGGAGCCCTGCGTGCGAGAACGTCCGTAGCCACCAGCTTTACTCCTGTCGTGGACTGCGTGCGAATCACACTAACCCACGAGTAGCCACCGGCGAAAGGAGTCGGGAGAAAGCGCGTCAGGGCAGATCAGGCAGGGTTTTGGTGTCCTCGTAGGCGCTCACCATGTCGATCCGGCGCTGGTGCCGTTCCTCACCCGAGAAGGGGGTCGCGAGGAAGGTGCGCACCATGGAGCGCGCCTCCTCGACGGTGTTCATGCGGCCCCCGATGGAGATGACCTGGGCGTTGTTGTGTTCGCGCGCAAGCTGGGCCAGCTCGTCGTTGTAGCAGAGCGCGGCCCGCACACCGGCGACCTTGTTGGCGGCCATCTGCTCACCGTTGCCCGAGCCGCCGAGGACGACACCGAGCGAGCCCTCGTCGGTGGCGACGGCCTCGGCCGCGCGCAGCACGAAGACGGGGTAGTCATCGAGCGGGTCGAGGTCGAAGGGACCGTGGTTGGTCACCTCGTGCCCTTCGGTCCCGAGGAACGCGATGAGGTCCTGCTGCAGCTCGTATGCCGCGTGGTCGCCGCCGATGTGAACGCGCATGTCTGGTCGTGCTCCTGTGTGTCGGTGGGTCAGTCGAACTGCGGGCCGGCGGTGCGGCTGCGCTTGATCTCGAAGAAGCCGGGCGTGCCCGCGACGAGCACGGTGCCGTCCCAGAGCTTGCCCGCGGCCTCACCCTTGGGTGCCGGGGTGACGACGGGGCCGAAGAAGGAGACGCCGTCGACGGAGATGACCGGCGTGCCGACGTCGTCACCGACGAGATCCAGAGCCTTCTGGGTCGAGGCGCGCATCTGCGGGTCGTACTCGTCCGTGGCGGCGAACTTCGCGAGGTCGGCGGGGAGCCCGGCCTTCTCGAGGCCCTTGGCGATCGCCTCGTCGAAGTCCTCGACACCACCGGGGTGGATCGCGGTCCCGATGGCGTCGTAGAGCGGCTTGACGACCTCTTGGCCGTGCAGCTCGCGCGCCGCGGTGACGACCCGGGCGGGACCCCACCCTCGGTCCATGAGCTCGCGGTACTGCGGCGGGAGCTCCCGGCCCTCGTTGAGCACCGCGAGGCTGAAGGGATGCCACGTCACATCGACGGGGCGGACCTGTTCGACCTCACCCATCCATCGGGACGTCATCCATGCCCACGGGCACAGCGGGTCGAACCAGAACTCGGCGGTGTGACGCTGCTCGTCGCTCATGCGCTCATCGTGCCACTCCCCCGGCGGCCTTCGAACGCCGAGTCCGCGTGCGAGGATGAACGCGATTCCACAACTGATTCTGTACCCCCGCACACCAGGAGATCCGCCGTGCCCGGCAAGAACCTCACCCGCGTCGAGGCCGAGGAGCGCGCCGCGCTCGTCTCGGTGCAGTCGTATGCCGTCGAGCTCGACCTCACGACGTCCGAGACGACCTTCGCGACGACGAGCACGATCACCTTCACCTCGACCGAGGGAGCCGCGACCTTCGTCGACTTCCTCGGTGAGTCGATCGACAAGGTGACCCTCAACGGCGAAGGGGTGGAGCCGGCATACGACGGGTCCCGTCTTTCGATCAGCGGGCTGGCGGCACAGAACGAACTGCGCATCGAGGCCACGGGCAAGTACATGAACACGGGCGAGGGCCTGCACCGCTTCGTCGACCCGGTCGATGACGAGGTCTACCTCTACAGCCAGTTCGAGGTCCCGGACTCGCGTCGCATGTATCCCGTGTTCGAGCAGCCCGACCTCAAGGCGCGCTTCACGTTCACGGTGACGGCCCCGAGCCACTGGCAGGTGCTGTCCAACTCCCCCACGCCGGAGTCGACGCCGACCGACCGCGACGGTGTCGCGACGTGGGCCTTCACGCCCACCGAGCCGATCTCGAGCTACATCACCGCACTCGTCGCCGGTCCCTACGACGTCGTGCGTGACTCGCTGACGAGCCGCCGTGGCGAGGTCCCCCTCGGCATCTTCTGCCGCAAGTCGCTCACGCAGTTCCTCGACGCCGACAACCTCTTCGACCTGACCAAGCGCGGATTCGCGTTCTTCGAGGCCGAGTTCGACCAGGAGTACCCGTTCGAGAAGTACGACCAGATCTTCACGCCCGAATACAACATGGGTGCGATGGAGAACGCCGGCTGCGTGACGTTCAACGAGATGTACGTCTTCCGCTCCAAGGTCAGCGACGCCCTCATCGAGCGCCGTGGCCTCACCGTCCTTCACGAGCTCGCCCACATGTGGTTCGGCAACCTCGTCACGATGAAGTGGTGGAACGACCTCTGGCTCAACGAGTCCTTCGCCGAGTGGGCGTCGACGACCGCCCAGTCCGAGGCCACCCAGTGGACCGAGGCCTGGACGACCTTCGGCACCCACGAGAAGGACTGGGCCTACCGCCAGGACCAGCTCTCCTCAACCCACCCGATCGTCGCGCCGATCCGCGACCTCGAGGACGTCGAGGTCAACTTCGACGGCATCACCTACGCCAAGGGCGCCTCCGTCCTCAAGCAGCTCGTCGCCTACGTCGGGCGCGAGCCGTTCCGCGACGGGCTGCGCGCCTACTTCGCCAAGCACAAGTGGAGCAACACGACCCTCGATGACCTCCTCGACGACCTCGAGGCGACGTCGGGTCGCGACCTGCGCACCTGGAGCAAGGCCTGGCTCGAGACCGCCGGCGTCAACACGCTGCGCCCGGTCATCGAGGTCGATGACCGTGGCCTCATCTCGGGTGCGGTCATCGAGCAGACCTTTGCCAAGGGCTTCGAGACGATCCGCCCCCACCGTCTTGCCATCGGCCTGTATGCCGTGGAGCTGGGTGGCAAGGGCGGCGCCCGTCTCGTGCGGACCGACCGTCTCGAGCTCGACCTCGTCGGCGAGCGCACCGAGGTCTCCGAGCTCATCGGTCGCAAGCAGCCCGACCTGGTCCTCGTCAACGACGACGACCTCACCTACGCCAAGATCCGTCTCGACGAGCGCTCCCTCTCGACCGCCATCGAGCACGTGCGTGGCTTCGAGAGCTCGCTCCCGAAGTCCCTCGTCCTCGCGTCGGCGTGGGACATGACCCGCGACGCCGAGATGAGCGCCCGGACCTTCGCCGACCTCGTGCTCGAGGTCCTGCCCGGCGAGTCCGACTCGACCCTCATCCGCACCCTGGTCGCTCAGCTCTCGAGGGCAGTCAACCTCTATGTGGCTCCCGAGAACCGTGACGAGACCCGGCGCTCGACACTCGCCAAGCTCTGGGATGCCGCGAAGTCGGCCGCGCCCGGCAGCGATGCCCAGCTCCAGCTCGTCACCACGGCAGCCGGCTTCACCACGACGGGTGACGACACGGCATACCTGCGTGGTCTTCTCTCGGGCACCGAGAGCCTCGACGGACTCACGCTCGACACGGACATGCGGTGGACGCTGCTCACCGGTCTCGCGGGGGCGAACGCCCTCGAGGACGGTGAGATCGATGTCGAGCTGACGCGCGACGCCACGGCCACAGGTCGCGAGCGGGCAGCCCGGGCACGCGCTTCGGTGCCCACGCCAGAGGCGAAGGAGGCGGCGTGGAAGGCCGCCATCGAGGACGACGGTCTGTCCAACTCGATGGTCGATGCCTACAGTCTCGGCTTCGGTCGCACGGGTGACGTGAGCGCGCTCCAGCCGTTCGTCGCTCGCTACCACGATGTGCTGAAGTCGTTGCAGGACAAGGGTTCCATGGCGCTCGTCGAGTCGATCGTCGTGGGCTTCTATCCGCGCGGTCTGGCCTCGGTCGAGCTGCGTGACGCCACGCAGGCCTGGCTCGATGCCAACACCGACTCCCCTGACGCGCTGCGCCGGATCGTCGCCGAGAACCGCGACCCCATGACGCGCGCCCTCGCGGCGCAGGAGCGTGACGCCCAGGCATGACCGAAGCCGACCTCGCCAAGACCCTGGTGACCGCCGACCGGATCCAGGAGTGGCTGCTCACGGACGGTCTGCGGATCCTGCTCACGCTGGCCCTCGCCGTCATCGTGCGCTGGCTGCTGCACCGGCTCATCGCGCGCGTCGTGAAGACGATGACGTCCAAGACGACCGCGCGCGACGACGAGGGGCGTGACCGCTCCCTGACCGGCAGGCTCTTCGCCGAGGCGTCGGCGACCGCGCGAGCGCGCCACCAGCAGCGGACGGCGACCCTTGGGTCGTTGCTGCGCAGCAGCGTGACGTTCGTCGTCGGGCTCGTCGCGATGCTGACGGTGATGGCGCTCGTCGGGATTCCCCTCGGCCCCTTGCTCGCCTCGGCCGGTGTCGGGGGTGTGGCTCTCGGGTTCGGTGCGCAGAGCCTCGTCAAGGACTTCCTGTCCGGGGTGTTCATGATCCTCGAGGACCAGTACGGCGTCGGTGATGTCATCGACACAGGTGAGGCCATCGGCACCGTCGAGGAGGTGTCGCTGCGGGTGACTCGCCTGCGCGACGCCAACGGCGTCACCTGGTACATCCGCAACGGCGAGATCATCCGGATCGGCAACCTCAGCCAGCACCGGGCCACGGCGATCGTCGACGTGCCCGTCGCCTATGACGAGGACGTCGCTCACGTCACCGCCGTCATCAGCGACGCGGCTGCGGCGATGGCCGCAGACAAGGCGTGGGAGGGGCGGCTGCTCGACACCCCCAAGGTCGCCGGCATCGAATCCATCGTCGGCCAGACGATGACGCTGCGGGTCCTGGCCGAGGCATCACCGAGCGACAAGGTCGACATCCAGCGCGAGCTGCGACAGCGCATCAAGTCGGCCCTCGACGTCGCTGGCGTCAAGGCACCGCCGATGAACCCCTTCGGAGGGCCCCGACCGTGAGCTTCTACGAAGAGGTCGGCGGCGCTGCGACGTTCGAGCGCCTCGTCCACGCGTTCTACGTCGGTGTCGCGGCAGACCCCGAGCTGCGGGCGCTCTACCCCGAGGAGGACCTCGCCCCGGCCGAGCGGCGGCTGCGGATGTTCCTCGAGCAGTACTTCGGTGGACCCAACGCCTACAGCCAGGAGCGCGGCCATCCGCGGTTGCGGATGCGGCACGCGCCCTACCCGGTGACGCTCGACATGCGCGACCGGTGGATGCGGCACATGATCTCGGCGATGGAGACGCTGGACCTGCCCGAGGCCCACGCCGAGGCCATGCGCGACTACTTCATGCGCGCGGCGCACATGCTCGTCAACACCGACGAGGCGCCGACGCTGGCGCCATCGGCCGGTGGCCCGTCCTCCTCCCCCGTAGACCCCGAGGGACGCCCGACCCTCTGACGATCAACTTCGTGCCCCCAACGGACACCTCGCCTGCGCTCCCCGCAGCAGGTTGCTGCCATGGGGTAGGACTGGTGGCATGACCGAAGAGTCGCTGCTCGCACCCCTCCCCGACCATGCGAAGTCCTTGCTCGAGCGCAATGCCTACCTGACGCTCGGAACTGTTGGGGCCGATGGACAACCGTGGACCTCGCCGGTCTACATGGCGGCCGACGGGCTCGCCGACTTCTACTGGGTGTCGAACCGGGCCTCGCTCCATTCGGTCAACGTCGAGGCTCACCCCGAGGTGAGCCTCGTCGTCTTCGACTCGACCGTTCCGGCGTACCACGGACGTGCGCTGTATGCCGTGGGCACGGCTGCCGTGGTCGACGAGACCGAGCTGGAGCACGGGTTGCGTGTCTATCCTGGTCCGCCGTCGCGTGGTGGCAGCGTCATGGCCCTCGAAGACGTGACTGGCGAGTCTCCCTACCGGCTCTATCGGATGCGGGCGAGCCAGGTCTGGGTGCTGTGCCCGCGTGGACCCCGACAGCCCTGCCCCCGCCACGGCCGCGCGGAGGACCACCGCGAGCTGGTGCACCCCTGAGCCGTCTTCGTGCCCGGCACGGACCACTCGCTGACGCTCGCCGTCCGTGCGGGGCACGAAGTCGAGGGGTGGGGATGTCGCGGGCGGACGGCATACGGAAGCATGGGGTAGGTGACTCAGAACACCACCGCCGCCGCCCAACTGCACCCCGCCGACCCGGCTGACGCGCCGTGGTGGCGCGACGCCGTGATCTATCAGATCTATCCGCGGTCGTGGGCCGACTCCGACGGCGACGGCATCGGCGACCTGCCCGGGATCACGGCCCGGCTCCCCTACCTGCGCGACCTCGGCGTCGACGCGATCTGGCTGTCACCGTTCTACGTCTCGCCGATGCACGACGCGGGCTACGACGTCGCGGACTACCGCAACATCGACCCGATCTTCGGCTCGCTCGACGACGCCGACGCCCTCATCGCCGGTGCCCACGACCTCGGGCTCAAGGTCATCGTCGACCTCGTGCCGAACCACTCCTCGAGTGCGCACGAGTGGTTCCAGGCGGCGCTGGCCGCGGAGCCCGGGAGCGCCGAGCGGGGTCGCTACATCTTCCGCGAGGGCAAGGGCGAGAACGGCGAGGAGCCGCCCAACAACTGGCCGTCCGTGTTCGGTGGCAACGGGTGGACCCGCGTCACGGAGGCTGATGGGACGCCCGGCCAGTGGTACCTCCACATCTTCGACACCACCCAGCCCGACTACGACTGGACCAACCCCGAGGTCGGCGACGAGTTCGCGTCGATCCTCGAGTTCTGGTGCGAGCGTGGCGTCGATGGCTTCCGGGTCGACGTCGCCCACGGCCTCGTCAAGGAAGAAGGTCTGCCCGACTGGGACGGCCCGCTCCAGATGCTCGACAACTCCGACGCCGCATTGCCTTCGGGCGAGGACGAGCCGATCCGCGTCCACGAGGCCGGCCCCGGCGCCAAGCCGCCGATGTGGGACCAAGAAGGCGTGCACGAGATCTATCGCCGTTGGCGGTCGCTGCTCGACAAGCAGCCCTCTCCCGAGCGGATTCTGTGCGCCGAGGCGTGGGTGAAGCCGGAGAGCCAGCTGGCCCGCTACGTCCGCAGCGACGAGATGCACCAGGCCTTCAACTTCGACTTCCTCGACACCCACTGGAACGCCGAACGGTTCCGCAACGTCATCACGACCTCCTTCGAGGAGAACGATGCGGTCGGCGCTCCGACGACGTGGGTGCTGTCCAACCACGACGTGGTCCGTCACGCGTCCCGGCTCGGCCTCGACCAGTCCCTGCCGCGCCCCAACGGCATCGCCGCCGACCAGGCCCAGCCCAATGCCGAGCTCGGCCTGCGCCGGGCCCGTGCGGCCACGATGTTGATGCTCGGCCTGCCCGGCAGCGCCTACATCTATCAGGGCGAGGAGCTCGGGCTCCCCGAGTCGACCGACATGCCGGACGAGTTCCGTCAGGACCCGACGTTCCACCGCACCGAGGGCAAGGAGATCGGGCGCGACGGTTGCCGGGTGCCGATCCCCTGGGTGCGCGATGCGCCCAGCCTGGGCTTCGGGCCGAGCGACAGGACGTGGCTGCCTCAGCCCGAGTCCTACGGCGCGTATGCCGTGGACCAGCAGGCCGGTGTCGCCGGCTCCACGCTCGAGCTCTATCGCTCGATGCTGGCGGCACGGCGAGAGGCCGGTCTCGGACTGGGCTCGGCCGCCTGGCACGAGCTCTCCGGTGGTGACGTCATCGCGTTCGTCAACGCGTCCGCCGACGACTCGCGCCGGACGCTCGTCCTCGTCAACCTCGGCGCGGAGCCACTGGTCCTGCCCGCAGGCACCGTCGTGACCCACCAGTCCGAGGACCTCACCACTGAAGGGCACGTTCCGACCGACGTCGCCGTCTGGGCAAGGATCTGACGCCATGGCACGGGCATCGGAGTTCGCCTACTTCGACCACGTCGGACCCATCGGGATGGCACATCGTGGCGGTGCGGCATACGGGCCGAATGTCGGTCTCGAGAACACGATGGGTGCCTTCCGTCGTGCCGTGGCGATGGGTTATGGCTACCTCGAGACGGACGTCCACGCCACCGCTGACGGGGAGCTCGTGGCCTTCCACGACACGCACCTCGACCGCACCACGGACAGCGTGGGAGCCATCATTGACCTCCCGTATGCCGCGGTGCGCGAGGCGCGGATCAACGGCACCGACCCCGTCCCCCTGCTGACGGAGCTGCTCGAGGAGTTCCCGACGACGCGCCTCAACATCGACATCAAGGCCGACGCCGCACTCGACCCGACGATCAGCACGATTCGGCGGCACAACGCCATCGACCGCGTGTGCATCGCGTCGTTCAGCGAGCTGCGGGTGCGCGCTGCTCGGCGGGCCCTCGGTCACTCTTTGGCGACGGCTGCGGGGCAGGTCGGAACGGGTGCGCTGCGCTACGCCCCCGGGCCGTTGTCGCGGTGGCTGCACACGCCCGCGCCGGTGCTCCAGATCCCGGTGGCTCACCGCATGCGCGGACGCGAGATCACGCTCGTGACACCGCAGCTGGTGTCGGTGGCCCATCGTCTGGGCAAGCAGGTGCATGTGTGGTTCCACTCGTGGAGCGACGAGTCCACGACCGAGATGCACCGCCTCCTCGACATGGGTGTCGATGGCATCGTCACCGATCACATCGCCAGGCTGCGCGACGTGCTGGCCGAACGCGGCCACCCACTGACCCCGGCCGCCTGACCCGGTGTCGGCGCCGAACAGCACAACCTCACCGACCCGCGGAGGCGTCTTCGGACCGGAGTATGCCGCTCTCACCCTGGCACTTCTTTCACTCATCTCGGTCATCGCCTTTGAGGGCATGGCTGTCTCGACGGCGATGCCCGAGGTCGCTCTCGAGCTCGATGCCGTCCGGTCGTACGGGTTGGCGTTCTCGGTCATGCTCACCACCCAGCTGCTCGGCATCGTTCTGGCAGGGGTGTGGTGCGACCGCTCCGGGTCCCTGCCGTCGTTGCTGACGGGGCAGGGTCTGTTTGCGGTGGGCTGTGCGATCTGTGGGGCATCGACGGACTTCGCGCCGTTCCTCGTGGGGCGAGCGGTGGCGGGGCTCGGGGCTGGGTTGACCTTCGTCGCCGCCTTCGTCCTCATTGGGCGGACCTATCCCGAAGCGTTGCGGCCCAAGGTGTTCAGCGTCATCAGCGCTGCGTGGGTTCTCCCCTCCCTGATCGGCCCGGTGATCGCCGGATGGGTGACGAGCACGTGGTCGTGGCGCTGGGTCTTCTGGATGGTCATCGCACCGGTGGCCGTGGCCCTGGTCGTGCTGCTCATCCGGAGGAGCCAGATCCGCGCCGCTGACTCAACCGTCGACGCCTCGAGCCGTGACCACGGCACGCACGTGCGCGCGGCCTGGCTGGGGCTCGGCATCGCGGTGTCCGCCGGCGTCATGCAGTGGGGCACGCACGAACTCGAGCTGACGTGGTCGGCCCAGACGGTCGCGGCGCTCGTCGGGCTCGTGGGGGTGTTCCTATGCGCACCTCGGCTGCTGCCTCCGGGGACGTTCACAATGCGACGCGGGCTGTCGTCCGTGATGATCAGCCGCTTCTTCCTGCCGTGTGCGTTCTTCGGCACGATCACCTACATCCCGCTCATGCTCACCGGCGAACGCGGACTTTCACTGGCCCAGGCCGGGTCCGTCTTGGCGATCGGCTCCATCGGCTGGTCGCTGGGGTCGTGGATCCAGGGGCGTGACCGCTTCTCCGGGGTGCGCGATCGGCTCGTGAGCCTCGGTGGTGGTGCGCTGGCCGTTGGGCTGGCCGGGGTCGTGCTCGTGACCTGGGCCGGCTGGTGGCCGTGGTTCATCGCGGCGCCGCTCGCCGTCGCTGGAATGGGGATGGGCATGGGTACGGCGAGCCTGTCGGTCCTCGCCCTGTCACTCACCGCTCCGTCCGATCACGGGTCGGCGTCATCCAACCTCCAGTTGTCGGACGTGCTCGGCTCGGTGATCGGCATCGCCGCCACGGGTGCCGTGTTCGCCGCGCTGCACACGCGCGCCGGCGAGGACGTGCCCGCCTTTGTCGCGATGTGGCTCGGCACATCGGTCGTCGCCACCCTCGTCATCGTCGCCGGCCGCCGCATCCGCACCTGACGCAACGTGATGGAGCCAAAGGCGCGGTATGTCGCGCCTTTGGCCCCATCAATCACGTCAGGAACGCGTAAGGGCGTGACCGGCCGGAGTGGTGAGGCGGGTCCAGCGGCCGCTTGTGGCCACGGTTGCCTCCGCGCCCGGCGTGAGGAATCCGAGAGCGTATGCCGCGAACGCCAGCGCCGCAGGTACCGGCGCCTCGTCCGTCGTGCCAGCGATCGGTCGGCGCCACACCTGTTCGCGCAAAGCAGCAAGAGCGGGAGCACCTGCACCGGCAGGAGTTCCGTCGGCGACCTCGGCAATACCTTCAGATGCGCTGCGCTGCAACGCTTCTGAGTCGATCACACCGAGCGGCTGCCACCCGGAACGAGGCGGCGACACGGCCGCCCACGCAGCCGACACCGTCATCGGCGGGACGGGCAGCACGGCCCGCTCCCCCGGCCGCGCGACCCGGTCACTCACCGACGCGAGCGGGACCAACACGTCGAGCTGAGCCGGCTCAGCCAGCGACGACGTGCGCAGCCCGATCGTCACCCCGGTGCTGAGCAGACCCGACCCGGGCAACACCCCGACCCACGACGCGAGGACCAGCCCGACAGCCTGAAGTCGCACGGCACCGTCGGCGTCGAGCGCACGGGCGCGGGCGGCATACCGGCCAAGGTCCTGGAGGGATTCAGCATCGGCGAGCACGAGCTCGGAGGCGACCACCGTGCTCACCGGCGCGACCAACGGAAGGCCACGGCATCGCCGGCGTGCGTCGCGAGGACCGCCCGGTCGTCTTTGGTGAGGCGACGCGGACTCGCGGTCTTGAAGTCGTAGAGGACGAGGCCAGTCTCGGCGAGCGCATAGACGGTCTCGCCGAGAGACTCGGGATCGCGTACGGCATACCCAAGATTGAATCCGGCACCGTGGACGCTCGTGACCCACATGTCGACCTCGATCGGCTGCGGTCGGTAGGTCAGCGGTGCGAGGTACTCGATCTCGTGGCGCGACACGACGACCCCAGCGTCGAGGAGCGAACGGTCCTCCCCGAACCACTCGCGGAAGCCGATGACGCGGGCGTCCTCGAGGAGCCGGAGATATTGCACGTTGTTGACGTGGCCGTACGCATCCATGTCGGACCACCGGAGCGGGACCTCGGTGCGATATGGACGCGTGGTTTCGGGGACGGGCTCGACCTGCGACATGCCCCCAGTCTGGCAGCAGATCTAGGGTGGGCGGATGCCCCTCTCAACGTCGTCTTCTGCACGCCTGCACCACATCCTCGCAGCCGGTCAGCGCAAGCACCGGTTGCCCTCTGTCGCAGCGGGACTCGTGCGCGGCGGGGAGCTCGTCTGGTCCGGTGCGGTTGGCACGGTGGATGGTCGCGCGGACGGGGCGGCCGTCGATGCGGACACGCAGTTCCGGATGGGGTCGATCACCAAGACGTTCGTCGCGGTGGCGGTGCTGCGGCTGCGCGACGCCGGCCGGCTCGACCTGTCGGACCGCTTCGGGGCACACGTGCCCGGCAGCGCCCTCGACGACGTCAGCATCGAGCAGCTCCTCACCCACGCCGGCGGGGTCCAGGCCGAGTCGTCGGGTGACTGGTGGGAGCGCACGCCCGGCGATGACTGGGAGGCGCTCGTTGCGTCCGGCGTCGGGACACGGTTCCGCTCCGGCCGCCGCTTCCACTACTCCAACACGGGGTATGCCGCCCTCGGTCGCCTTCTCGAGGTGGTCCAGGAACGGCCGTGGTTCGACGTCGTGCGTGACGAGCTGCTCGAGCCGTTGGGCATGACGCGGACGACGCTGCGGCCCTCGGGTGCGGCGGCCCAGGGGTTGGCGGTGCATCCGTTCGCGGATGTGCTGCTCGCCGAGCCCGAGCATGATGCTGGCGCGATGGCACCCGCCGGACAGCTCTGGACGACCGTGAACGACTTGGCCAAGTGGGCGGCACTTTTGGGTGGACGGACCGAAGGCTTGGTGTCGGCGGAGACTCTGGCCGAGATGGTCGAACCGCACCACGTCGTCGACGAGCCCGGACAGGCGTGGACCGGCGCGCACGGACTCGGCTGGCAGGTGTGGAACGAGTTGGGTGCGCGGTCTGCGGGACACGGGGGCTCGATGCCCGGCTTCCTCGCGACGCTGAGGGTGCGCCTCGACGCCGATGCAGGTGAGGGTCCTGCGGGTGAGGCCGGCGATGGGGTGGTGCTCTTCAGCAACACGACCGCGAGCGCCGGACTCAGGCCGATGCACACGGAGCTGTTGCGGACGATGCGCGAGCTCGAGGCGCCTGCGGTGACGCCGTGGGTTGCTTCTGGTTCGGCGGACGGGCTCGGGCTGGCGGGGATGTGGCACTGGGGACCGGCCGCAGTGACCGCAAGCTTCGTGGAAGAGCACCTGGTGCTGGGGACCCCTGGGGCGGGTCGCGGATCGCGCTTCCGACGAGTGGGCGATGGCTGGGACGAATGGGTGGGGCTCGACGGCTACTACACGGGCGAGCCGTTGCGCGTGCTGCGTCGCGGCGACGGGTCGGTGTCGCACCTCGACCTGGCGACGTTCCGGTTCACTCGTACTCCCTATGACCCGGAGGCCGACGTGCCCGGTGGGGTCGACGAGCAGGGCTGGAGCTGAGGGCAGTTGTCCACAGGGGGCTGAGTCCGTGTCGGGAGACCCGCCTACGGTGGGGTGACCATGACGAACGCATCTGAGACCACCTCCCTCGCCACCGACGCCACGACCGCCCTGCGGCGACTCGTCGGTCGCGACGACGTCGACTTCCGCGACGGGCAGCTCGAGGCAATCACCGCACTCGTGGCTGATCGTTCGCGTGTCCTCGTCGTCCAGCGCACGGGCTGGGGCAAGTCGGCGGTCTACTTCGTCGCCACGGCACTCCGTCGGGCCCAGGGTGCCGGACCAACGGTGATCATCTCGCCCCTGTTGGCGCTCATGCGCGACCAGATCGCGGCGGCCCAGCGAGCCGGCATCCACGCGGTGACCATGAACTCCGCCAATGCGCAGGACTGGGACGAGGTGCGCCAGGCCCTCGCCTCCGACTCGGTCGACGTCCTGCTCGTGAGCCCCGAACGACTCAACAACCCGCGCTTTCGCGACGAGCAGCTCCCCGACCTCGCACGCCGCTGCGGACTGCTCGTCGTCGACGAGGCGCACTGTGTCTCCGACTGGGGCCACGACTTCCGCCCCGACTACCGACGCATCCGAGACCTGCTCACCGAACTCCCTGCCGACGTGCCCGTGCTCGCGACGACCGCGACCGCCAACGCCCGCGTCGTCACCGATGTCGTCGAGCAGCTGGGTGTCGGTGGACGTGATGTCCTGACCGTGCGGGGCGGCCTGGCGCGTGACTCGTTGCGACTCGGAGTGCTGAGCTCGATGTCGCCCGAGCAGCGGCTCGGCTGGCTCCTCGCGCACCTCGATGAGCTGCCGGGCAGCGGCATCGTCTACGCGTTGACCGTGGCCGCTGCCGAGGAGGTGGCGGCTGCGCTCACCGAAGCCGGCCACCGCGTCTCGTCCTACACCGGCCGCACCGACCCCGCCGACCGTGAGCGCCTCGAAGGTCAACTGCGCGACAACCAGGTCAAGGCGCTCGTGGCGACCTCTGCGCTCGGCATGGGCTTCGACAAGCCCGACCTCGGATTCGTCGTGCACCTGGGTGCGCCGTCGTCGCCCGTCGCCTACTACCAGCAGGTCGGTCGTGCGGGACGCGCCACCGACCGGGCCGACGTCCTGCTCCTACCCGGGCCCGAGGACAAGGACATCTGGCTCTACTTCGCGTCGGTGTCGATGCCGCGCCAGGAGCAGGCCGACGCCGTGCTCACCGCCCTCGCCGAAGCGGGACGGCCCCTGTCGACGGCAGCGATCGAGACGATCGTCGACGTTCGCCGCACTCGCCTGGAGCTCCTGCTCAAGGTGCTCGACGTCGATGGAGCCGTGACTCGGGTCCAGGGCGGCTGGACCGGAACCGGGCAGCCGTGGACCTATGACGCCGAGCGCTACGCCCGGGTCGCTCAGAGTCGCAGCGACGAGCAGCAGCTCATGCTCGACTACGAGCTCACCACCGAGTGCCGCATGGCCTTTCTCCAGCGCACCCTTGATGACGACACGGCCGTTCCCTGCGGCAAGTGCGACGGCTGCGCCGGACCCTGGTACGCAACCGACGTGCCCGACAACGTCATCGGTGCCGCGCGCAAGCGGCTGGCTCGGGTGGGCGTCGACCTCGACTCGCGTGCGCAGTGGCCAACCGGAATGGACCGGCTCGGCGTGCCGGTCAAGGGCAAGATCTCGCCGGACGAGGCGATGTCGGGTGGTCGTGCACTGGCCCGACTGAGCGATCTCGGTTGGGGCAATCGCCTGCGACAGGTCCTGCGGGAGGACGCTCCCGCCACACCGGAGCTGCTCCGCGCCTGCGTCGGCGTCCTCGCCGAGTGGGGCTGGTCCGAACGTCCTGCCGGCATCGTCGCGATGCCCTCACGCAGCCATCCTCAGCTCGTGCAGTCCCTTGCCGCGGGCCTCGCCGAGATCGGGCGCCTGCCCTTGCTCGGCACCCTGGATCTCGAGCACGGCGGCCCCACGGGTGAGCCGGGCGGCAACAGTGCCTTCCGCCTGGCTGGGGTGTGGGAGCGCGTTGTCGTCGGGCCCGAGCTGGGGCAGACACTGGCCGGGGTTCGTGGCCCGGTGCTCCTCGTCGACGACCTCGTCAGCTCACGCTGGACGCTGACCGTGGCGGCTCGCGCCCTGCGGCGTGCGGGGGCCGACGCGGTCCTGCCGTTCGCGCTGGCCGTGGACGGCTGAGCCACCCGCTCGGGACCATCGACCGGGCTGGCCCCTGGCACACCTAGCGCGCGGTGGCTCGGACCAGCTGTGCGGCCGTTGCCGACCTCACGGTCTCGAAGGCTGCGGCATCAACCGTGACGCCGGCATCGCGCAGTCCGAGGACCGAGGCGCCGACGAGCCCATCTGCGGCATCGATCACCGGCAAGGACAGGCCCGCGGCGGTCAGGGCAGCCATGGTGCGCTCGCGCAGGCGCGGTTGCCCGGCCATCACACCACCCCCGAGGACGAGTGGTCCTTGGACGTCATCGGAGTGGACGTCGATGACGGCCTGCGCCAGACCGTGTGCCGCAGCCTCGACGATCCCGGAGCTCACCTCATCGTGGTCGTCGAGGAAGGCGACCGGAGCCAGCGCCGCCAGGACGAACGGTGACTGCGTATAGACGACCCTGATCAGTTCGTGGCTCGCCACCGGGCGACTGGCCCGCAGCGCCAGGTCGGGCTCGATCCCGAGCACCTCAAGGGCGGGCCCGACCATCGAGGTCGAAGTCCTGCCATCCAGAGCCGACGCCACGGCCCGCGCCACCTGGTGCCCGATCCAGAAGCCGGATCCGGTGTCCCCCAGCAGCCAGCCGAGACCGTCGATCGTCTGCACCTCGACGTTGCCGACGATCCGCACGGCCGTGGCACCGGTCCCGGCGACGAGGCTGTAGCCCGAGGTCTCGTGAGTGCCGGAGGCGAACAGTGCCGCCAGATCGCCCTTGCGCGCACACGGTGCCGTGATCCCGATCCCGGCCAATGCCTGGGCAAGGAAGCCCTCCTCGAACGCGGCCCCACCGGCACTGGCCAGGGTGACGGCGTCAACTTCCGCGAGCGAGACGCCAGCCGCAGCGGCAGCCCTTCCGATGGCGGCAGCGATCTCCGCGAAGGCCGCGTCTGCGCCACCGGACACCGGGTTCCCCCGGCCCGCGAGACCAACCCCCGTGCTCTCGAAGGAGTTCTGCACGATGGAGGCCCGGGTGCGGGTCCCTCCGGCGTCGACGGCAACAAGGATCACGGGCTCATCTTGCCGCCTCATGCCGCCATGGCAGCATCAGTGTGCAGAGGTCCCTACGACGAGAGAGCGCATCCATGCCAGCCAGCACTCCGCACACAGCCCAGGCCGATCTCGCGAAGGAGATCAACAGTCGGCTCACCCGACTTCAGGAGCTCGTCGCGGCCGGGGGCCTGCAGGGGGCCATCGACCTGCTCACCGAGTGCGTGCGCTCCAACGGCGTGATCCAGGCGTTCGGGACCGGCCACTCCGAAGGGTTCTCGATGGAGATCGCCGGACGGGCCGGTGGGCTCATCCCAACCCGACGGATCACCCTGCGCGAAGTGGTCCTCGTCGGCGGCCGCGATCGTGAGGATCTCTTCAAGCCCGAGCTCGAGCGTGACCCCACTGTGGTCGAGGAACTCCTCGCGCACACCGAGATCCACCCACAGGACGTCTTCATCATTGCCAGCAACTCCGGGGTGAACTCCTCGATCGTCGGCATGGCCCTGGCGCTCAAGGAGCGCGGTCACCAGGTCATCGCCGTGACCAGCCTCGAACACACCCGGGCCGTCGAGCCGAAGCACGCGAGCGGCAAGCGCCTGTCGGAGATCGCGGATGTCGTCATCGACAACCTTGCCCCGTTCGGCGACGCCACCCTCGAGCTGGCCGAGGGCATCAAGGTCGGTGCCGTTTCCTCCCTCACCGCGACCTACATCGGCCAGGCCCTGACGGTCGGCGTCGTCAGCAAGATGGTCGAGGCCGGCGAAGTGCCGCCGGTCTTCCTCTCGGCCAACATCCCCGGAGGCGACGAACACAACCGAGTGCTGCAGGACCTCTACGGCTCGCGGATCAAGTCCTTCTGAGGAGCTAGTGACCCAACTCCTCCGGAGCCAAGTCCTGCTGATCGTCCACCGTTGAAGGTGAGGATGACCCCGACGGCGCCAACGGTGGCGTCGCCAGTCGCACGGTGAGCAGCGGCAGGAAGGCCTGGACCGCGGGACCGATGAGCAGGGCATACAGCACGGTCCCAAGCCCGACGACGCCACCGAGCAGCCAACCGATGGCCAGCACCGAGACCTCGAGAGCGGTGCGCACCAACCGGATGGACAGACCGGTCCGATGGGCCAGCCCGGTCATGAGCCCGTCACGCGGGCCGGGGCCGTACTGGCTGCCGATGTACATCGCTCCCCCGATGCCGTTGACGACGATCCCGCCGAGCAGGAACACCCACCGCAGCCAGAGCTCGGACGGCGCGTCCAGCACCGCGAGCATGACGTCGGTGGCGATGCCGATGACGAAGACGTTGGCGATGGTTCCCAGGCCGGGCCACTGCTTGAGCGGGATCCACAGGAGCAGGACGAACCCACCGACGATGACGACGATGGTCCCGAAGCTCAGCCCGAGGTGCTGCTGCACGCCGTAGTGGAAGACGTCCCACGGATCCAGCCCCAGCTCCGCCCGGATGAACATCGCCATCGCCGTGCCATAGAGCCACAGCCCGACGAGGAGCTGGCTCACTCGCCGCACGGTCCGGCCGGCACGCAGCTGTTGCATCGGGCTCATAGGGACGAGCTCCACGCGGCGTCGGGCGCCGGCACGGAGGGTCTGGATCGGGCTCATGGCTCCATCGTGCTCCACAAGTGGCCCTTTGATCCATGGCCACTTGTGGGACAGTGGCCTCATGGTTGCTCCCGTGCTCTCCGCCGTCCGCACCGCGGAACTCATCGGTCCCACGTCTGGTGACGGCCCGGCATACCAAGTGGTTGCCGACTCACTCAGGCTCCTCATCGCGGACGGCCGCATCGCGGTCGGGACGCGACTTCCGAGCGAACGTGACCTCACGAGTGCGCTGGCCCTCAGTCGCACAACGGTGAGCAGCGCGTATGCCGTGTTGCGCGATCGCGGCTATCTCACCTCCCGCCGCGGTTCCGGCAGCGTGGCCAGCCTCCCGGCCGGGGCGATGCGGCGGGACACCGGGCTGCACATGTCGGCCCAGGTCCCGGCAGGCACCATCGACCTCACCTGCGCCGCGCAGCGCGCGCCGGTCGGGATGACCCAGGCGGCGGAGGCAGCGATCGCTGCGTCGCCCGGCTACCTCAGCGGCAGCGGCTACCTGCTCAACGGAGTGCCCGAGCTGCGCGAGGCGATCGCGGCCCGCTACACCGAGCGCGGCCTGCCCACGAGCGCCGACGAGGTCATCGTGACGACCGGTGCCGTCGTGGGCACGGCGATCGCGGCACGGGCCCTCCTCTCCCCCGGCGACGCCGTCGTCATGGAGACGCCGACCTATCCCAACATCTTCCCGACCCTCACCCAGCTGCGGTCGAGGATCGCCGCCGTCCCCGTCGAGCCGACCGGTTGGGACGTCGCGACCATGGCGTCGACCATCCGTGCCTCGGGGGCGCGGGCGGCGATCCTGCTTCCCGACTTCCACAACCCGACGGGCAACCTCATGTCCGACCAGCAGCGTGCCGTCATCGCAAAAGCGCTGGCACGAGAGCGAATCACCGCCATCGTCGACGAGACCGTCGTCGAGATCTCACTGGACCACGAGGGTCCGATGCCCTTGCCTTTCGGAGCCCACCACGCCGACACGATCTCCATCGGCAGCGCCTCCAAGTCGCACTGGGGCGGCCTGCGGATCGGGTGGATTCGCGCATCCGGGTCGATGCTCGAACGCCTGACGGCCGCTCGGGTCCCGTTCGACATCGGCGCTCCCGTCATCGACCAGCTCGTCCTCCTGCAACTCATGCAGGTGGCCGCTGGCATCACGGACGACCGTCGCCACGACCTCGTGTCCAGCCGTGACGCCCTCGCCGGAGCCCTGCGTGAGCGCCTGCCGCACCTGCGGTTCGTGCTGCCGAGCGGCGGACTGTCGCTGTGGATCGAGCTGCCCGACCCGATCGCGGCCGAGGTGACGCTCGCCGCCGAGGACGAAGGACTGCTCATCGCCAGCGGCCCGCGGTTCGCTGCTGCCGGCGGCCTCGACCGGTGGATCCGGTTGCCCTATGTGCTCCCACCCGACGAGTTGGTCGAGGCCGTGGCCCGCCTCGAACGCGCGCTGGGTCGAGTTGCCTCAGGCACCGCGATGGGTCGCCGCGGGCGGGCCGAACACCCCCACGGCCCGTTGGTGGCCTGAGAGTGGACGAAGCGCCCCACGTCGTTAGGGTGACGCCTGTGAGTGATGCCGCGAACGACCAGATCCCGCCCGCGCTGGCCGAGTTGCTCCGGGTGCTCGACCTCGAAGAGATCGGGACCGCCGACGTCACGGTCACGAGCAGTCAGACCAGTGGCGGCGGGACGCTCCCTGCCCCCGCGACCTTCGCCGAGGAGACGACCCTCTTCCTCGGCCAGAGCCAGAAGATGCCCCACGGGCGGGTGTTCGGCGGCCAGGTCCTCGCCCAGGGGCTGGTGGCGTGCGGCCGGACCGTCACACCCTCAGAGGGCGACCCGCCGCGCCCCATCCACTCGCTGCACGCCTACTTCATGCGCCCGGGTGACGACACCCAGCCGATCCACTTCTCCGTCGAGAAGATGCGCGACGGCCGCTCGTTCTCGACCCGCCGCGCGCACGCCATCCAGAACGGCAAGCCCATCCTGTCGATGAGCTGCTCGTTCCAGGAGCCGTCCGGCGGCCTCGACCACCAGGACGACATGCCGGACGTGCCCGGGCCCGAGGGCATCCCCTCGCTCGCCGACACCTTCGGCGGCATCGACCACCCGGGCGCCAAGCACATGGTCGACGGCCGGCCGATCGAGCAGCGCCACGTCGAGGGCAACCTCTTCCTGGCACCGGGCGAGGAGGAGGTGGCGCACCAGAACGTCTGGATCCGCGCGATCGGGCAACTGCCCGACGACCCGCTGCTGCACGCGGCCGTCCTCGCCTACGCGTCGGACTACGCCCTGCTCGAGCCGGTCCTGCGACGCCACGGCCGCCAGTGGGTTGGCGGCGGTCTCAACGTCGCCAGCCTCGACCACGCCATGTGGTTCCACCGCCCGGTCCGAGCCGACGAGTGGGTGCTCTACTCGCAGCAGTCACCCTCGGCCCAGGGTGGGCGAGGTCTGGGCATGGGCCGGATGTTCGCCGCTGACGGCACCCTTGTCGCATCGGTCGCACAGGAAGGCATGCTCCGCGTCCGCGACGACCTCGGCTGACCCACACCTCGGATCAGCTGGTGAGGGCTCCGTCGGCGATCTCCACGACTCGATCGGCCAGGGACAACAGGACCGGGTCGTGGGTCGTGACGATCGTGGTCATCGCTGACTCCTTGGCCAGCCGGACGATGAGCTCCATGATCTCGCGTGAGGTCTCCGAGTCGAGCTGGCCCGTGGGCTCGTCGGCGAGCAACAGCCCGGGCCGGGACGCCAGGGCGCGCGCAAGCGCCACCCGCTGCTGCTGACCGCCCGACAGCTGCCCGGGTCGCTGTCGTGCGTGTTTCGTGAGGCCCACGTGTTCCAGCGCCTCCGTCACGCGTGCCTCACGCTCCACCGTGTCAACTGCCCTGAGCCGCAACGGAATCTCGACGTTCTCGTGCGCCGTGAGGATGGGCACGAGACCAAACGACTGGAACACGTAGGCGACCGAGGTGCGCCGCAGTGCCAACACCTCGTCGTCGTCCAGACCGGTCACGTCGACCCCATTGATGTGCACCGTTCCGGAGTCCGGCCGGTCCAGTCCGCCGATGATGTTGAGCAGGCTGG
The DNA here is from genome assembly GCF_000152705.1 of Janibacter sp. HTCC2649. GTDB lineage: Bacteria > Actinomycetota > Actinomycetes > Actinomycetales > Dermatophilaceae > Knoellia. Next base: position 1,242,550 of record NZ_CH672413.1, read on the forward strand.
TCTTGCCCGATCCCGAACGCCCGCGGACGGCCACGACCTCACCCGGCTCCGCGGTCAGGGACACTCCACGCAGTGCGTGCACGGTGGTCGCGCCAGACCCGAACGTCCGCTTCACGTCGGCAACATCGAGGTATGCCGTTGTCATGACTTGTCCCCTGTCCGGCCCTCACTGGGCGACTCGGGCCAGATGCTGATGTGGTCCCCTTCGAGTTCGAGCCGAACGCGCTCGCGCATCCCCAACGCGGCGACGAACGACTTCGGCAGCTGGAGCCGACCGGCCCGGTCGAGCACGGCGTACTCCTGACTGACGACCAGCTCTCCGCCATCGGCGTCGCGGGTCACGTGGCGGCGCACCTCGGAGGCCGTGCGACCGTCCCGGATGGCGACGGTCCGGGTCACCTGGTCACTCACCTGGGTGTCGTGGGTGACGACGATGACCGTTGTCCCCAGCTCTTCGTTGGCGCTGCGAATCGCACTGAAGACCTCATCACTGCTGCGCGAATCCAGCTCTCCCGTGGGCTCATCGGCGAGCAGCACCCTCGGACGATTGGCCAGCGCCACCCCCAGCGCCACCCGCTGCTGCTGCCCGCCGGAGAGCTCGCCCAGCTTGCGGTCCGCGCACTCCCCTATCCCGAGGACGTCGAGGATCTCGCGGGCACGCGTGGCGCGCTCGCCCTTCTGGCTCGACGCGAAGACCATCGGCAGCTCGATGTTCTCGATGGCCGACAAGTAGGGCAGGAGGTTGGCCGTCGCCTGCTGGTAGAGGAAGCCCACGGTGGTGCGCCGATAGCGCAGTCGTTCGGCCCGACCCATGGTGAGCAGGTCGTGCCCGGCCACGGAGGCCGAGCCAGCGCTGGGCACGTCGAGCCCGCTGAGGATGTTGAGCAGGGTCGACTTGCCGGATCCCGACGCACCGACGACGGCGATGAGCTCACCACGTCGGACCTCGAGGTCGAGTCCCTGCAGCGCGACGACCTCCACCCCCTCGGACGTGAAGATGCGCACGAGCCCATCGCACACGACATCGAGTTCCACTGCGTCGCCGGCATCAGCAACCGGCCTCGTTCCGGGGAGGGTCATGCGTTCTCTCCTGCGCGTAGGTGCTCGGCGAGCGAGGCACGGCGGGTTCGGATCTCTTCGACGACAAGGGCAAGGACGGCGAGCAGGAACGCACTCAGTGCTGCGAGTCCACCCACAGCCCAGCTGGGCGTGAGGTCGGGCCGAGGACCGGCCGTGTAGCCACCGAGGTCGATCGCGCGGGACACGAGCAGCGGTGCTGCGACGCCAACTGCGGCACCGACGAGAACCGCCGTGAGCAGGAGCGGCAGGGTCTCGACGGCGAGCAGCCGCGCTTCGGCGCGACGCGGCATACCCATCGTCCGCAGTCGGAGGAGCAACTGGCGACGCTCCGGACGACCGGCCACGAGCAGCAGCAGCACCGCGAGGAAGGTGAGCAGTCCAGCCAGTGCGGCGGCGACGCCATAGCTGCGGGCGACGAAGGACGGGAGCGAACGTGTCGCCGATGCTGCCGCGAAGGAATGCGCCGACGTCGCTCCCGTGACGAGTTCACCGATCGCGGCTCGGTCGTCGCTGACCGCCGCCACGAGAGCGGCACTCCCCTTCGGGGACGCCTTGACGTATGCCGTGTTGCGCTGCGCCAACGGCACTGCGGCCTGCAGCGCGTCGAGGGGCAGGAGTGCGGTCGCCGTGAGCCGACCGGAGCTGATCCGAGCCAGCCCGGGGTCGACTGCGGTCACCGTGACCGGCACGTGGATGCCACGCACCACGAGCTCGATCTCGTCGCCCACCGATCCACCTGCACTGAGCCGCACCGGGATTCGCCCCTCACTGGCCTCAGCGCCAACGCGCGACACGGCGATGGGCGACCCAGCCAGGACCGTGGCGAACTGCGCCGGGTCGACGCCGATGACGGTGACATCTTGAGCCTCCCGTCCCGTCGAGACGATGGCTCCGGCGATCTGCGCGTCGCGGTCGACGTAGGCACCGGCAACCGCGGTCACGCCGGGGCGTTGGCGCAGTCCGGCCAGGTCGGCGTCATCGATGCGCACACCGTCGACGCGCACGTCGGCACCCACCGTGCGGTAGGCGGCCACGGAGCGCTCCTCACCGATGGTGGCCGCAATCGTGGCGACAACCGTGATGACGGTGGCTCCGACCACGAGTGCCAGCAACGGCAGACCCGCCGTGGCACTCGCCCGCGACGAACGCGCGAGGCCAAGGAAGTTCACGTAGCCGCGACCGCGACCGGCCAACCGCGAAAGCACCCGGATCGGCACGGGGAGAACCCGGAACGCGACCACGGCGGCAGCGCCGGCGAGGAGCACGGGCGACAGGGCGGCATACCAGTCGGTCTGTCCGCCGGAGATGACGTCGCCACGGGCACGCACCGTCGAGATGGCAAGGACCGCCAGGACGACGAGCCCGAGCTCCGCAACGATGCGCTGCGCCGACCGGACCCGCCTCGTCGTGGCAGCAACTCGCGTGTTGACCGCAGAGCGCACCGTCGCCAGCACCAACATCGTGATGGCCACGGCCGGCGCAGCCAGGACGAACGCCACCTGCGCCCACGACACAAGGGGCGTGACCCCATCCACGAGAATCATGGTGAGGGCAGCCGCGGCAACGGCTGCGAGGACGCCCCAGGCCATCGGACCGGCAAGGGCCATCACGAGGACGCGCTGCGTCGACGCTCCGCGCGCCGCCAGCAGGGTGAGCTCTCGCAGCCGACTGGCGGTCGCGACGAGGGCTGTGAGCATGAGGACGATCGCCGCGAGAGCCGTGATTCCCGCCGTCGCGAACGACGTCACGACACTTGTGCTCGCGAGAGAGCGCTGGTAGCGATCCACGAGCGAGGGGATGTCCGTCGTGAGGCGGACACGCTCCGGGAGGCGCGTCATGTTGGGGTCGATGTCGAGCCGTGAGGCCATCCGCGAGACGCGCGCGGCATCGGCCTGCCCCAGGTCCTCGCGCACGGTGTAGCGCCAGGAGTGCGTGAGGAGCGGACTGCCCATCGGCGCAACATCAGGGGTCTCACCTCGGCGCAGGCTGTCCGTGAGGGCGGGGTAGCTCTCGACCGGCATGACCAGCGCACCCTGGCGCACGGCGCCGCCTTGGGGCGACGGGATCGATGCGACTCCGAGCATGCGGCCCTCGGGGTCCCAGAAGGGATCCCGGCGATTGACGGGCTCGAACGTGCCGGCGATGACGACGAAGATCGGTTCGCGTCCGACCTGGCTCGACTCGCCGGTGGGGAACAGCTCATACGCCGCGCCGACCTTGATCCCCAAGCTGGTGGCGACGGCCTGCGCCACGCCCACGGGCAGGAGGTGCACGGGTCGGGTCACCTTCCCGACCGTGAGAGTGCGGGTCTCGCTCGGCTTCCCCGGGGCCGCGCCCGATGTCCACGTCACGTGCTCGTCCAGCCGATCCTGCACTCGCACAACGGTTTCGGGAGGCCCTGGGAGCTTCCCGCCACCCTCGGGCGAGACGGCGAACGGTTCGGTCTGGGCGGCGACCACCGCCTCGTCCACCAGGCCGGCGTCCGCACCCATGGCTCCCTCTGCCGAGGACTCGACCAGGCCGAACGGAGCCGTCAAGCCGTCCCCGGGACCTTCGGGTTCCACTTCAGGGACGAACGCGCCCAGGTCGCGAGGGTTGAGGAACAGGCTGATGTCACGCTGGAGCTGGCCCGCCGCCCGCAGCTCGTCGCCGAGAGCCTTGTCGTATGCCGTGTCCTGCAGGCGCGGTGCCGCCACCAGGTAGGCCGTGGTGGTCGCCGTGAGAAGCGCGAAGAGCACGGTGGCGAGCGCGGTCGTCCGCGCTCCCCGCCACACGAGCGACAGCGCTTTGAGCGTGCGCACTCTCGAGGCCTCGTGCCGGCCGGTCATCGCGACTCCCCCATCCGCAGTTCCGTGGCCAGGTCAGAACCGGTGCGTCGCAACACCAGGACGCCGATCGCCGAGAGGACAGCCGTGACCGCGCCGGCCAGCAGGGCGATCCTCCCCCACGGGATGACGACGAGGACTTCGGGCACCTGGGCGTGTCCGTCACCGCCCACGAGATAGGGCACGACGACGTATGCGGCCGCCGCACCCATGGCGACGCCCACGAGCACGGTGAGCACGACGACGCTGATGCGCTCGAGGGTGAGGACACGACGGATTCGTGCGGGCGGCATACCCAACGCCAGAAGAATGGCGTTCTCGTGGTGGCGGGTTCGCGCGAGCGACGCTGTGGTCGCGGCGAAGCCGACCGCGGCGAGCACGAGCGCGGCACCGGTCACGAGCAGCATCGCGCCCTGCATGCCGGCGTTCACGGGATTGGTCCGTCGGGAGGCCTCGACCTCGGCGCGCACCACCACCGCGTCGGGCCGAACCCCCACTCCGCGGAGCTCCTTGGCCGCCGCTGCGGAGTCCGAGGGCGCGAGCCACCACTCCCGAGGCGGTGGCACGATCGTCGGCCAGCCCTGATCGACCCCTGGGCGGTCGGTCGTGGCATAGAGGGTGGGCAGGTCAAAGAGGACGGCACTCGTGGGATCGGCCGCTGTCGGGACCGAGTCCATGAGGCCCGTGACCCGGGCAGGCACCGACCGGCCCCGGATCGGCAGGGTCAAGGTCCCACCGACGCGAACGTCCAGCGCAGCGGCCAGAGCCCGGGTCATCACGACCGGAAGGTGGGTGGCCTTCGACGCAGCCGTGGTGAGTCTCAGGTCGGCGGACTGGGACTGGTCGGTGAGCTGGTCGGTCCCCGCCACGGTGCGACCATCGGCACGCAGGTCGGTGACCTCAAGCCCCAGGACGATGTTGGTGGGTCCCAGATCGCCCAGGCCGAAGGGCGTGGTGGAGAACCCGATGATCGACACGGGTTCGGCGAGGGCCAGATCGCCCTGGGGGAGGTCGATCTGGGTCGCGGTCGACACCCGGGTGATCTGCCCTGCGGCCACGCTCGTCACCATCCCTCGGCCGTCGCGCAGGAGAAGCTGACCCGTGCCGCTCAAGGTCCTGATGAAGTCGGCGTCACCAGCCCTGGCAACGATCCTGATCCTGAACGTCAACGCCTTGGTGTCCGCGGGCAGGGCCACGGTCGCCGGCGTCGGACGCTCACGCGCCAGGGCCGTCATGAGCTCAGGCCACGTGCCTCCTGCCAGCGTGTCGGGCCGCGGCTCGACGATGCGACCGGCCCGCGAGGCGTCCACTCCAAGAACGGTGAAACCTTCGACGGTCCGCAGGTCCTCGCTCTCACGCAGCACCGGCATGGCCCTGGCCGCTCCGCCTGCAGCCTGCTCGGCCAGGACGCGGCCCACCATCGTGTCGATCCGGACCGGGGCACCTGTCTCGAAGGCCGACTGGTCGGCGAGCGCGCGGTTGGCCGTCGCGACGTGCGCCAGTGCCAGCCCGCCCATCGCCACGCACAACAGGATGAGCAGGATGGTGCCTCCCTGGGCAGCGAGCCGTCGCGACAGCTGCCACGCGCCCCACGCCCGGTCGAGTCCGACGTGGCTCACCGAGACCCGCTCGACCTGGCGGGTGGCCCCGGGCAGCAGTCGCAGGCAGAGGACAGCCAGCCCGGCGATGACGCACGCCGGCGCCGCAATCGTCAGGGGGTCGACGGTCGTGGATCCCGCGACGTCATAGCGGCGCAGCTGCAGGACGGCGAGCACGCCGATGCCCACGAGGGCGAGATCGAGGCCGGACCCCGAGGCGAACTGCAGCGCCGCCGGAGTGCGACCGCCCGCACCGGAGGGCCCCCGACCCGGGTCGGTGCTCGTGCCCGAGCGTGCGCTGGTCACGACCACGACGAGGGTGGCCAGCAGCGCCATGGTCACGAGGGCGACCCAGAGTTGTCCGTTGCGCAGGGCGTCGGTGTAGGTCCCGGCGCTCAGCTCGACCTCCGCAGCTCGCCCGATGGCACGGGTCAACAGGGGCGCCAGGACGAGCGCACCCACAGCCCCTGTCCCGACGATGAGTCCGGAGTCAGCACACGCCAACAACGCGACCTGGCTCGTCGACATCCCTCGGGTGCGCATGAGCCGGGTCTCCTCCGCTCGCAACGACGCGAGCAGCCGCGCCGCCATGACCAGGGAGGCGGCACCGAGAAGGATGAGGAGGACAGTGGGTGTGAGCAGGGACGCCCGGATACGGGCGGCGACGAGCGAGGCGGCATCGAGGCGTGCGGTCAGACCAGTCTCGACGCGACCGCCGCTGATGACGGCCGACGCCGGAGCAGCTGACCCGGGCGCCGCGTCACGGTTGTCCCCGACGTCAACCCGCAGCTGCCTGAGGGTTTCGGTGACCGAGGCGCGCACATCCGAGACCGAGGCCGCCGTCGCCTCCTGGAAGCGGGTCGCGCCGCGCCAGGTGATCTGGGTCTTGCCCACCAGCCCCGTCTCGAACACGCCCGGCGCGAGCACCAAGGGGCCGTAGGTCGTGTAGTCGGTCGCGCTCACACCGACGGGACTGAGGGGGTCATCGAGCCAGATCGCCGCCAAGTGGTCCCGCACCCGGTAGGTGCCGACGATGGTGACGGTGAGGTCGGGGTCGGCCTCGTTCGTGAGGCTTCGGAGCACGAGGGTCTTGCCCGGGGCGAGCCCGAGCGCCGACGCCGCCTGTTCGGGTAGGGCCACCTCGATCACGGAGTCCGAGGCGGTGCGCCTGGCCCATCGCCCCTCGACGAGGTCCGTGTGCTCCTGCAACCCGGTGATGTCGGCGAGCTGGACGCGGGCCCGCGCGTCACCGCCACGGATGCCCCGGGCTGTCGGATAGGCCACGCGACTCACCGTCACGTCATCGGCCAGCGACTCCAGCCGGGGACGGACCACGGCATCGGCCGCAGGCAGGGACGCGGGGGTGATGGACGCATTGACGCTCACCGTGCTGTCGGCGAGAACCGTGCCCGATGGTCCGGCACCGAGGCTCGACCGCGCCCCCGCATCGGAGATCGCCCCGGACAGCAGCTGCAGGGTGGCGACGACGACCATCGACATCAGTGCCGCGACGACGACGGCAGTGAGGGCGAGCGGGTGGGTACGCAGGCGTCGGCGCAGCAGCGTCAGCACACCCATCCCCCGGCCTCCTTGCCGCCCTGGCCGCCCTACCGGCCGATCCCCGTCAACCTACTTCTGCGCAACGCCCGTGAAGGCTCACGCCGTCGATCGATTCCGGTTCGTGACGTTCTGCCGTTGGAGGCCGGTCAGGGGAAAACGAGATCGGGTATGCCGGGTGCAGACACGGTGACCGTGTCCCGTTCGAGGTTGGCCGAGACCGTGATGCCGCGGTGTCGCATCTCGAAGGTGGCGCCGCCGTCGGTGATCGCGCACGAGACGTCCGCGAACCGGGTCTCGCCCGCGCCGAGGACCTCGCGACGCAGCTGGATGAGCTGGCGGTACCACTCGAGCACCGTGGCGTGGGGCTGCGATGCGAGCTCCTCCCATCGGAGCACGCTGACGTCGCGGGTCGCTCGGGACTGGGGGTCGGGCACGTCAACCGCGGCCCAGCCGTGGCCTCCGAACTCCGCGCGACGTCCGGCCCGCACGGCCTCGGCCATGCCCTCGTCGGTGAAGTCGGTGAAGAACTGCCACGGCGACGATGCCGCGAACTCCTCGCCCATGAAGATCATCGGCGTGCCCGGTCCGAGGAGATAGAGCGCAGCTCCGATGGCGACCCGGCCGGGCGTGATGCTGGCCCCGATGCGGTCGCCGGTCGCGCGGTTGCCGACCTGGTCGTGGGTCTGGAGGTAGGTGACGAGGCGGCGGCCGTCGAGCGCATCGACGTCGACCGGCTTGCCCCACGCCCGGTCACGGAACGTCGACCAGCTGCCGTCGTGGAGGAAGCCGCGGGTGAGCACGTGTGCCAGCACGTCGAGTGGTCCACCGTCCGGCAGGGTGCGAGTTCCACCACCGAAGTCCTCGTAATAGCCCTGCGTCTCACCGGTGAGGGCGACGTGCAGCCCGTGGTGGACGTCATCGGCCCACTGCGCTGTCATGCCCAGACCTCCCTCGGGCGTCGAGGTGACCATCGTCGTGTTGTTGAGGTCGCTCTCGGCGATGAGGTCGAGCGGTCGGCCGAGCTGATCAGCCAGTGCTGCAACGGAATCCGAGAGCTCGACGAGCAGGTGGCGCTCACCCTCATCGATGAGCGCATGCACGGCGTCCAGCCGCAGCGCGTCGACGTGGAAGTCGCGCAACCAGCGCAGTGCGTTGTCGATGATGAACGCGCGCACCTCGTCGGAGCCCGGGGCGTCGAGATTGACCGCCGGCCCCCACGGTGTCTGGTGGCTCTGGGTGAAGTAGGGGCCGAACCGGCCGAGGTAGTTGCCGCTCGGCCCGAGGTGGTTGTAGACGACGTCGAGGCAGACCCCGAGCCCACGAGCGTGGCAGGCGTCGACGAACCGCTGGAAGGCGGCCGGCCCACCGAGGGCGTCTTGGACGGCATACAGGTCCACGCCGTCGTAGCCCCAGCCCCACCGCCCCGGAATCGCCGCGACGGGCAACACCTCGACGACGTCGACACCGAGCTCGACGAGGTGGTCGAGCCGCTCGACTGCCGCGTCGAACGTGCCTTCATGGGTGAACGTGCCGATGTGGCACTCATAGATGACTCCGCCGAGGGTGCCGGCGCCGTCGCGGGGGCCTCGCCAGTCGGTGTCGGTCCAGTCGTGGGCGGTGACCTCGAACTGGCGGCTCGGCCCGTCGACACCGTGTGGCTGCCAGGCGCTGCGCGGGTCCGGGAGCGCGGGCTCCTCGCCATCGAGCACGAAGGCATAGTCAAAGGCCGGGTATGCCGTGTGGTCGCCGTCCCAGCGCCACCAGCCTCCGTCGCCACGCAACATGGGTTCGCGGGTCGGGGTGTCACCAGGAGCGCCGAAGTCGATCTCGACACTGGTCGCGTCGGGAGCCCACACCTCGATCATGACGCCCTCACCAACAGGGCAACGGGCAGGTCGGAGAGGAGGTCAGCCAAGGATGCGCTGCCAGAGAACGCGCCAGTTCCGCTGTCGGACAGCAGGTTTCGCCATTCACCCTCTGGCAGGGACAGGGTGGCATCGCCCCAGCCGCCCGAGGCAGCAAGCCGGTCGGCTTCTCGTGTGATGACGGCGACCACGTTCGAGCCCGACGCATCACCGCGAGCGAGTGCCAGGGCGTGGTCCGTGGAGCCGGCGAGACCTGAGTAGGTCGCGTCCTCGCCGACGAACGAGTCAGCATTCTCGAGCCGGAGCCGGAGGGCCGCCGCGGTGACGAGCAGCTTCTCGTCGTCGAGGTCCCGCGGTCGCTCCCCTGCATCAAGTCGTGCCAGACGAGCAACTCGGTCGGGATAGTCGACAGCACCCCGGTTGTCGGGGTCCACGAGGGTGAGCACCTGCAGCTCGGCCCCCTGGTAGACGTCCGGCACCCCGACGGTGACGAGCTGGAGCAGCTTCTGTGCGAGGACGTTGGCCCGCACCGATGCAGTGTGCGCCGACAGCCAGGTCTCGACGTGCGTGGCAACGGCCGGGTCCGCGACGACGGAGCATGCGAAGCTCACGACTGCGGCCTCGTAGTTGGCATCACCGTCAACCCACGCCGTGTGATCCTTGGCCTCCCGGATCGCCTTGAGGACATAGCCCTCGATGCGGTCCGGTGTGATGGGCCAGGTGCCGAGGACGGTCTGCCAGACAAGGTACTCCGTCGCAGGATCGAGCTCCGAGCCACGCTGTGCCGCAGTGAGATTCGACGCCTCGTGGACCCACGCCGACCACTCGACCGCACTCTCGGCAATCGTCATGAGACGAGCCCGGACGTCCTCGGAGCGCTTGGTGTCGTGCGTCGTGAGGGTCGTCATCGTCGTCGGCCAGGTGACCTGCTGCTGGCCGGCGAACGCATGGAACTCCTCGGCGCCGATGGACAGGTGAGACGGATGACCACCGACCTCGTTGGCCCCGGTCATCCGCGACCACCGATAGAACGCCGTGTCTTCGATGCCCTTGGCCATGACCGGACCACACGTCTGCTGGAACCGCACCATGAAGTCATTCACGATCGAGGAGTCGCCGCCAGCAGGCACCTCCCCGCGAGCCAGGGCGAGGACCTGGTCGAGGTCGCCATGCACCGCAGGTTGAAGTCGCGCCCGCGCCCGCTCGCCAGCGGCGTCGAGGACGGCGAGCTGTTCAGGGTCCTGCACTCCATCGGGCACCAGGTAGGCACGGTAGCGATCCATCGACACGAGGACGGCCTCGAGGGCGCTCCGCATCCCGACTGGATCACGTTCAGGGACAACCGCTTCGACGAGGCGCATGAGCCGGTTGACCTCAGCAGCCTGAACCGTTTCGACGACGAGCTGCTTGGACTCGAGCACGACGTCGTCGAGGGACGTGCGGCCCGCCGGCGAGTGCTCGGACCAGAGACGGTCCAGTTCCGCGTCCCCCGCCCCAGAGGTCAGCACCTGCTGCACGCGCAGCATCGTGTCGTAGCCCGTGGTCCCGGCGCACCGCCACGACTGCGGCAGCTGCTCCTCGCCCTCGAGAATCTTCTCGGCGACGACCCACGCGCCATCGGTGGCGTCGGCGAGCCGGGCGAGATAGCTCCCCGGGTCGGCCAAGCCGTCGGGGTGGTCGATCCGGAAACCGTCGATCGACCCGTCGCGGAACAGGGTCAACAACAGTTCGTGGGTGGCGTCGAACACGGCTGGGTCCTCGACCCGCACGGCCTTGAGCGAGGTCACGTCGAAGAAGCGGCGATAGTTCAGCTCGGCCGCACCATCACGCCAGTCAGTGAGCCGATAGTGCTGTGCTGCAACCAGATCGGCGAGGTCCAGGTGCTCGGTTCCGGGGGCCACGGGGTACTCGTGGTCGTAGTAGCGCAGCACGGTCTCGTCCTCGTTCGCCCCGCCATCCGACGCCACGGTCAACGCCCCTGCCGCCAGGACCGCTTCGAGCGGCTCACCCAGCACGGGCATGAGGATCCGCCCGTCGTGGACGTCCCAGTCGACGTCGAACCAGTTCGCCGTCGCCGACTCCCGACCGCCCCGCAAGAACGTCCACAACGCGGCGTTGAGGTACGCCGCGTCCGGCACAGTCATGTGGTTGGGGACGACGTCGACGATGATCCCGAGCCCCTCGCGGTGTGCTGCCGCGACCAGCCGGTCGAACGCCTCTCGTCCACCCGCCTCCGCGTTCAACGAGGAATGGTCGACGACGTCATAGCCGTGCGTCGAGCCCGGCGCCGGTTGCAGGATCGGAGACAGATAGAGGTGCGAGACACCCAACGACGCGATGTGTGCCGCCTGCTCGGCTGCCGCGTCGAACCCGAACCCACCGTGGATCTGGAGTCGGTAGGTGGAGGTCGGCACAGCGCGACGGGAGTCGCGCACGACAACGGGGGCGGACGGCATACGCATCAGGCCTGGCGCTCGGAGGTGGCCGCTCCGACCGTGTGGATGACCTTCTCGCGCGGGGCGCGAAGGACCACGACGGCGCGGGATCCAACGACGACCTGCGAGCCGGCCTCGTGCCAGCCCGGATCGACCACATCAGCGCACGTGTCGATCTCGGTGACCCAGCGCTCGCCCCACTCGGTCGCGGGGATGGTGAAGGACGCCTGTTCGTCGTCGGCGTTGAAGAAGACGAGGAAGTCGTCGTCGGTGATGATCTGACCGCGCGTGTCGGGTTCGTGGATGGCACCACCGTTGAGCCACATCGCGACCTGCAGGGTGTCGCCGTCCCAGCCGAACTCGTCCATGGGCTCACCCGAGGGCTGCAACCAGTAGATGTCGCCCAACGTCGACTGCCCGCCATGGTCGGCCGATCCGGCGAAGAAGCGCCGGCGGCGGAAGACCGGGTGGGTTTGCCGGAGCTTGACGACGGCCTTGGTGAACTCCAGCAGCTGGAGCTGGTCGTCGTCGAGCTCCCAGTCGACCCACGCGGTCTCGTTGTCCTGGCAGTAGACGTTGTTGTTGCCGCCCTGGGTGCGCCCGATCTCGTCGCCGTGGCTGATCATCGGCACTCCCTGGGAGAGCAGCAGCGTGGTGGTGAAGTTGCGCAGCTGACGCAGTCGGAGCGCTCGGATCTCGGGGTCGTCGGTGGGACCCTCGACGCCGTGGTTCCACGAGCGGTTGTGGCCCTCGCCGTCGTTGCCGTCCTCGCCGTTGGCCTCGTTGTGCTTCTCGTCGTAGGACACGACGTCGCGCAGCGTGAACCCGTCGTGGGCGGTGATGAAGTTGATCGACGCGATCGGCTTGCGGCCGCTGTGCTCATAGAGGTCGCTCGACCCGGTGATGCGAGAAGCGAACTCTCCCAACGTTGCTGGCACACCGCGCCAGAAGTCGCGGACCGTGTCGCGGTACTTGCCGTTCCACTCCGTCCACAGCGGCGGGAAGTTGCCGACCTGGTAGCCGCCGTCGCCGACGTCCCACGGCTCGGCGATGAGCTTCACCTGGGAGATCACCGGGTCCTGCTGGATGATGTCGAAGAAGGCCGAGAGCTTGTCCACCTCGTGGAACTGGCGGGCCAGGGTCGCTGCGAGGTCGAAGCGGAAGCCGTCGACGTGCATCTCGGTGACCCAGTAGCGCAGCGAATCCATGATCAGCTGGAGGACGTGCGGGCTGCGCATGAGCAGGCTGTTGCCGGTCCCGGTGGTGTCGTAATAGTGCTGCTTGTCGGAGTCGACCAGCCGGTAGTAGCTCGCGTTGTCGATCCCCCGGAAGCAGATCGTCGGGCCGAACTCGTTGCCCTCGGCCGTGTGGTTGTAGACCACGTCGAGGATGACCTCGATGTCGACCTCGTGGAGAGCCTTGACCATCGCCTTGAACTCGGTGACCTGCTGGCCCTGCTGCCCCTGCGCGTAGGAGTTGTGCGGCGCGAGGAACCCGATCGTGTTGTAGCCCCAGTAGTTCGTCAGACCCTTGGCCTGGAGCGAGGTGTCCTGGACGAACTGGTGCACGGGCATGAGCTCGATGGCGTTGATGCCGAGCGACTTGAGGTGGTCGGTGATGACCGGGTGACCGATCGCGGCATACGTCCCACGGATCTCCTCGGGCAGGTCCGGGTGCGTCATCGTGAGGCCCTTGACGTGCGCCTCGTAGATGACGGTGTCGTGGTACTCGTGGCGCGGCGGACGGTCGTGGCCCCAGTCGAAGTAGGGGTTGATGACGACGCTGAGCATCGTCTTGCCGAGGGAGTCCTCGGTGTTGCGCGTCGCGGGCTCCATGAAGTCGTACGAGAAGATCGCCTGGTCGTCCGAGACCTGCCCCTCGATCGCCTTGGCGTAGGGGTCGAGCAGCAGCTTGCTCGGGTCGCACCGGTGCCCGGCCTCGGGCTCGTAGGGCCCGTGCACCCGGTAGCCGTAGCGCTGCCCCGGTTGAAGGCTCGGGAGGTAGCAGTGCCAGACGAAGTGGTCGACCTCCGGCACCTCGATGCGCGTCTCCACCCCCTCGTCGTCGATCAGGCACAGCTCGACGCGCTCGGCGATTTCGCTGAAGAGGGCGAAGTTCACCCCACTGCCGTCGTACGTTGCACCCAGGGGGTATGCCGTTCCGGGCCAGATCTCCATGGCCACCTTCCGCGTTGCGTCTTCTGTCATGACTCCTCACACAGGACAACGGCGGCCCACGTGGCGCGAGCGGCAGCAGTCCGAGGACGCCGCTGGGTAGGGTTCGCGCAGTGATCCAACCTACCGAACTCCACGACCCCCGGAGGACCACCGTGAGCAACACCCGCACCGCCGTCGTCACCGGAGCCGCCCGCGGGATCGGCGCCGCGACCGCGCACCGCCTCGCCAAGGACGGATATGCCGTCGCCGTGGTCGACCTCGACGAGGCCGCCTGTGAGGTGGTGGCCGCGTCCATCCGCGAGGCCGGAGGGTCGGCACTGGGCGTGGGCATCGACGTGACCGACGGCGAGCAGGTCGCCGCCGGAGTGGCCCGCATCGCGGACGAGCTCGGCGCACCGGTCGTCCTCGTCAACAACGCCGGCATCATCCGCGACAACCTGCTCTTCAAGATGACCGAGTCCGACTGGGACTCCGTCATCAACGTCCACCTGCGTGGGGCGTTCCTCATGGCGAAGGCCTGCCAGGCCCACATGACCGCCGAGAAGTTCGGGCGCATCGTCAACCTCTCGTCGTCCTCCGCCCAGGGCAACCGGGGCCAAGCCAACTACTCCGCGGCCAAGGCTGGGCTCCAGGGCTTCACCAAGACCCTCGCCATCGAGCTGGGCAAGTTCGGCGTCACGGCCAACGCCGTCGCGCCCGGCTTCATCCAGACCGACATGACGGCCGCCACGGCCGAGCGCATGGGCGTCTCGTTCGAGGACTTCCTCGCGCACGCCGCCTCGCAGACCCCGGTGCAGCGGGTCGGGCAGCCCGAGGACATCGCGGCGACGATCTCGTTCCTGTGCTCCGAGGAGGCCGGCTTCGTGTCCGGTCAGGTCATCTACGTGGCTGGTGGACCCCTCGACTGACGCGGCGCCCCAGGCCCAGCTCCGCGAGCGCGACGACACTGGACGGGACCGATCGCTCGACGTCGCCAAGGGCCTCGCGATCACGGCCATCGTCGTGTCGCACGTCCTGCGGGGCCTCGCTGCGGGTGACGACCTGCCGCGCACGTCCGCGGCGTTCCTCGAGATGGACGACGGGCTCTACTCGTGGCACGTCGCCGTGTTCGCGCTGGTGGCCGGGGTGTTCCTGCGCCCGAGTGTGGAGAAGCGTGGGCGGCTCGCCTACCTGCGGCCGCGGGTCGTCCTCTTCGCCTACCTCTACGTCGTCTGGACCGTGATCCAGGCGGGGATCCAGTTCCTCACCGGCGCCGCGAAGAACGGCACCGAGGACGTCGACGGGTTCTTCACCGCGTTTCCCGTCGCCTACGGGCAGCTCTGGTGGCTCGGGTTCATGGTCATGGCGACCCTCGCGGGAACGCTCGTGCGTCCTTGGCTCACCCGTGCGCGAGCGCTGGCGTCGACCCTCACGGTCCTTGCCGTCTCCCTCGTCGCATGGGGGTGGACGGGACCGTGGCTCTTCGAGGAGGGCGTGGCCCTGCTCATCTTCTTCTGGGTGGGAGTGCTCGCCGGTCGGATGGGCCTGTCCCGCCTCACGACATCGAGCTGGACTCCGTGGGTCGCCGGGGTGGGCGTGGCCGTGGGTGTTGGGCTGCTCGTCCTCACCGACCCCATGCCGCCCAGCTCGTGGATCGGACCGCGGACCGCCAGTGCCGTCGCTCTCGGTGTCGTGACGTCGGGCGCACTGTGTGCGGGTGCCCTCGGCCTCTCGGGCCTGTTGTCGCGCACCCCTCTCGTCCGACCCTTGAGCCTGCTCGGTGAGCGTTCGCTCGAGATCTTCCTGGGACACCTCGTGGCCCTCACCGTTGCCCGCTCGGTCCTGGGTCAGCTCGGTGTGGAGAGCATGGTCACGCAGATCGCTGTGGGCATCGCCGCCGGACTCTCACTGCCCCTCGGCCTCTGGTGGCTGGGTCGTCGCATCGGATTCCCGTGGCTGTTCGCGAGCCCCTGGAAGTGACCCCTTCCGAAAGTACTTGACCACTTGGTTAATTATCCGTTAGGTTAACAACGTGATCGACGCCCTCAGCACCACGTTCGCGGCCCTGGCCGACCCGACGAGACGGGCCATCCTGGCTCGCCTCTCCTCGGGAGACGCCACGGTCGGTGAGCTCGCTGAGCCGTTCGCCATGTCACTGCCGGCAATCTCGAAGCACCTCACGGTCCTCGAGCGCGCCGGTCTCATCACCAAGAGCCGAGATGGGCAGCGGCGCCACTGCCGCATCTCGGTCGCCCCACTCAAGGACGCGACGTCGTGGCTCGAGCTCTACCGCCAGCACTGGGAAGAGCAGTTCGACAACCTCGGCAGCTACCTCGCCACCATCCAGCAGCCCTCCGACGAGGGCACCACTCGAAGGACATCCGAATGAGCAGCACTGAGTCCGTTCAGCAGGCCACGGCCGCCCACGAGCGCGCCACCATCACCACCGAGGGATCGGAGATGGTCATCACCCGCACCTTCCCCGCACCTGCGGACCTCGTCTTCGAGGCCATGACCAACCCCGAGCACATTCGCAAGTGGTGGGGAGCCGGCCACGGCACCATGACCGTCTGCGAGGTGGACCTTCGTGAAGGCGGGGCCTGGCACTTCGCCCAGACCGCCGGATCCAGCGGCGACGAGGTCTCGTTCTCCGGCCACTACACGACCATCGACCGCCCGGGCCACCTCGTGCACACGGAGCGCTTCGACAACATCGACAGCCCCTACTCCCTCATCGACACGACCTACACCGAAGAGGCAGGGAAGACGACACTGCGGGCAACCATCACCTACGACTCCCCCGAGACGGTCCAGATGGTCCTCGACTCCGGCATGGAGTCCGGGATGCAGAGCTCCTACGACGCCATCGACGACGTGGTGCTCGCGCTGGCCGGCGAAGCCGCCTAGGCAGAGCGAGTCGAGAGGAGAGAACACGCCGTATGCCGGCCGGCATACGCAGCGTGTTCTCTCCTCTCGACCGGGCCTGTGGATGACGCCACGGCCAGTTTCCCGATTTTGGCCATCCTCGGTGGATGCAGGTGTCACCCCTCCCCGAGGAAGTCGCGGCCGGACCGTTCAGCACGGCCCGGGCCCGCGAGCTCGGCGTGGGGGCGCCACGCCTGCGTCGACGTGATCTCGAGCATCCGACGCGGGGCGCCCATGTCCTCAGCATGCCGAACACCCTCAGCGCGCGCCGCGGCACACGCGGTGGGTATGCCGTCCGATCGGGCCTATTCGCACGTCACCTCTGCCGTGCTGCAGTCCCTGCCGCTTCCCAGTTTCCTCGAGGAGGAGGCCGCGACCGGACCGCTCCACGTGATCGCACGAACGAGCGACGGGCGGGTGGTACGCAAGGGCTGTGTGGGACACCGAGGCCTCGAACTCCGCTCGACCATCGACGTCGACGGCGTGCGAGCCGTGGGCCCAGCCGATACCTGGGTGGATCTTGGCGAATTGCGCCGAGGGCGACTGACGCTCGACGACCTCGTCGTGGTCGGAGATGCTGTGGTCGCCCGCATCGATCACGAGTCAGGGGTCGAGGTGCCGTCCGGATCACACACCTCATCTGGAACGCGCGCTCTCCTCCAAGCCCTTCACGCACGCGTGCGACCGCGCGGCAAGGTGCTGTTGAGTCAGGCCCTGGAACTCATTCGCCCCAGGGTCCGCTCGCCCATGGAGAGCCGGGCCAGGCTGATGTTCGTGCACGCGGGCGTGCGTGAGTTGTTCGCCGAGGACGTCTACCGACGACCGCGCCGAGTCGGGACCATGGAGGCGGTGGCCCTGATGCTCGGGCTCGACCCCTCAACCCTGATGATCACCTGACCCACAGCAGTCGAGAGGAGAGAACGCGCCGTATGCCGGCCGGCATACGCAGCGTGTTCTCTCCTCTCGACTGGCGGGGCGCCAGGTCAGAGGCCGAACTCATGCCGGCCCTTCGTCACCTCCGCCACGGCCGAGGACTCATCCTTCGCCCTCAACCTGCGCTGCGCTTTCCTCAGAGGCCGAGGTCGCGGCCGATGAGTTCCTTCATGATCTCGTTCGTGCCGGCCCAGATCTTGTTGATGCGGGCGTCGCGCCAGGCGCGAGCGACGCGGTACTCGTTCATGTAGCCATAGCCACCGTGCAGCTGGACGCACTCGTCGAGGACCTTGCTCTGGGTCTCGGCGGCCCACCACTTGGCCTTGGCGGCATCCACGGCGGTGAGCTTGCCCTCAGCGTGCGCCACGACACAGTCATCGATGTAGGCCTGGGCGACCTCGATCATCGTCACGAGCTCGGCAATCTTGAACTTGTTGTGCTGGAACGAGCCGATGGGCTGGCCGAAGGCCTTGCGCTCCTTGGCGTACTCGATCGTCTCCTCGAGGATCTGGCCCGCGTGCGCGATGCAGCCGATGGCGTTGCCCAGACGCTCCTGGGGGAGCTTCTGCATCATCGTGATGAAGCCCATGCCCTCGGGGCCGAGCAGGCGGTCGGCGGGCAGCCGGACGTTCTCGAAGAAGAGCTCGGACGTGTCGGACTCGGGCTGACCCACCTTGTCGAGCGGCTTGCCCTTGGAGAAGCCCTCGTCGGTGGCCTCGAGGACGAACAGCGAGATGCCCTTGGCGCCCTTGGTCGGGTCCGTGCGGGCCGCAACCACGGCGAGGTCGCACTGGTAGCCGTTTGTGATGAAGGTCTTGGAGCCGTTGAGGATCCAGTCACCACTGCCGTCGTCAGCCTTGACGGCGTTCGACTTGAGGGCTGCGAGGTCGGAGCCACCCGAAGGCTCGGTCATGCCGATGGACATGATCGTCTCGCCGGTCGCGACCTGCGGAAGCCAGCGAGCCTTCTGCTCCTGCGTTCCCATGGCGACGAGGTAGGGGGCCGTGATGTCCGCGTGGATGCCGAAGCAGGACGAGACAGCGACGTTGAACTTCGCCAGCTCCTCGGCCAGGACGGCGTTGAAGCGGTAGTCGTCGATGCCCGCTCCGCCGAACTCCTCGGGGATGGTGAGACCGAAGAAGCCCTGCTTGCCGGCCTCGATCCAGATGTCACGCGCAATGGTGTGGTCGCGAATCATCTCCTCGGCACGGGGCTTGAGGGTCCGCTCGACGAACTCACGGGCAGAGCTCCGGAAGGCCTCGTGATCGTCGTCGTAGATGTTGCGGGGCATGACACTCCTCGAAAGAAATCCAGTTGACTAAGCGCTTGCTTAGTCAACCGGGCCTCAGGCATGCTGTCAACATGTCGGCCACCACAGGAGCTCCGCTGTCGGAGCAGAGCATCCTCGCGACCCTCGAAGACTCCGGCGACACGGCCGGCGCCACCGTGCTGCGGCTCATGATGGCCGCCGCCGACGCGTTCTCGCAGAGGGGATTCCACGCGACGACAACCCGCGACATCGCCTCGCGTGCGGGCTTGTCGCCCGCCGGGGTCTATGTGCACTTCTCGTCCAAGGAAGACCTGCTCTTCCAGCTGAGTCGCCGCGGACACCAGACAGCTCGCGACCAGCTCGTGGCCGCCGCCGATGCCGCCGCCTCTCCGACCGACGCCCTGCGCTCGATCATCGCGGGCTTCTCGAAATGGCATGCAGAGCACCACCAGCTCGGGCGGATCGTCCAGTACGAGTTCCGCCACCTCACCCCCGAGCACCGCGACACGGTGCTCACCCTGCGCAAGGAGATCGACGAGGTCGTGCGCGGAGTGCTCCGGGACGGTGTGGCACGCGGAGAGTTCGAGGTCGAGGACGTCTCGGCGACCGCCCTGGCCCTGCTCTCGCTCGCGGTGGACGTGGCCCGGTGGTACTCCCCCGAGATCCGGCGCACCCCCGACGACATTGCCCGCACCAACGGGGACCTTGCAGTCCGGCTCGTCACCCGCCGATAGGCTCTCCCACCATGACCGACGCAGGAGGACACGGGGGCTCCCCGTCGATCGAACAGCCCGACTACTGGTGGTACCTCGCGCGCACCGAGTTGCTCCATGCCGCGCTGAGTGAGTACGCAGTCGGCCGCACGACCGTGCTCGACATCGGCAGCGCCGACGGACCCAGCGCCAGCTGGCTTCACGACGGCACCCGGCACCTCGCGTCGCTCGACATCGACCCACGCGGACTCGGCTCCAACGGCGTCTGCGGCTCGGCCCTGTCGCTCCCCTTCGCCGACGCGAGCTTCGACATGGTGTCGGCGTTCGACGTCATCGAGCACTGCGACCCCGAGGCTGGAGCCCTGGCCGAGGTCAACCGCGTTCTCCAGCCCGGCGGCACCTTCCTCATGGCCGTTCCGGCGTACCAGTGGGCCTGGACCGACTTCGATGTCGCGAACGGGCACTTCCGTCGCTACACCAAGCGACGCGCCGTTGCCGCCGCCGAGGCAGCCGGCTTCCGGGTCGAGCGCGCGACCTACGCGTTCACGTCCGTCTTCCCCGGGTTCCTGGCGGAGCGAGTTGCCCGCAAGCTGCGCGAACGCAAGCACACCCGCCCCGCCGACGTCGTCGACGTCCCTCAGGTCCCACGAGCGCTCCACCACGTACTCATGGGGCTCACAAAGATCGACCACGCCGTGCTCCAGCGCGCCAACCTGCCCTTCGGCAGCTCGGTCTTCCTCGCCGCGACGAAGGTCAGCGACCCGCGCTGACGCTGCGCGTCACCAGGGTGCGGCCGTGACCGGCTCAAGCTGCCGCACGAGCTCACCGACCAGTGCGTATGCCGTGTCGTCCGTGTCGTTGCCCATCGACAGGATGACGTGGTCGAGTCCGACCTCGGCGAGGGTGCCGTAGTGGTCCACGGCCTCGTCGACCGATTGGATCTGCTCACCACGCGGTGAGGTGCCACCTGTGGTCCCCAGAGTCAGCCGCGACAAGGCAGTCACCTCGATCTCGCGCGGGTCGCGACCCACGTCGTCGCAGTGGCCACGCAGGATCGCGAGCCTGGCCGCCATCGCTTCGGGACCTGCGTCAAAGAGGTTGCATGCGTCGGCGTACTTCGCCACGAGTCTCAGTGTCTTCTTCGGCCCGCTGCCGCCGATGAGGATCGGGGTGCGACGCAACGGTGCGGGCACGTTGAGGGGACGTTCGAGCGAATAGTGCTGGCCGGCATACGCCGTCTGGTCGCCGTCAAACATCTGCCGCGCGATCTGCAGAGTCTCCTCGAGACGCTCAAAGCGCTCCGAGACAACGGGATACGGCACACCCAACCCCTTGTGCTCCTCCTCGTTCCATGCCGCGCCGATGCCGAGCCACGCCCGCCCGCCGGAGAGGACATCGAGCGTCGTGACGGTCTTGGCGAGCAGCCCGGGATGGCGGTAGGTCACCCCGGTCACGAGCGTGCCGAGCTCGATCCGCTCGGTCGCGGCGGCGGCATAGGCGAGCGCCGAGTAGCCCTCGAGCATGTCGAGCTCGGGCGGCCCGATCATGTCGATCTGGAAGAAGTGGTCCATGACCCAGAGCGAGGCCATGCCAGCACCCTCGGCGTTCTGGGCGATCCGCTTGAAGGTGGGGCCGATGGACGCCGGGGCGTCGGGCCAGGAGAAGTAGGAGACCTGCAGTCCACAGCGCATGACCTGATCCTGCGCACATTCCCGGCGTGTGGCAAGCACAATGGCGCAGTGCGAGTCTTTGCTGCCGTCGTGCCACCGCCCGTTGCCCACGCGGACCTCGAGTCGTTCGTCGAGGTTCGCCGCGAGGTCCAGTCCGAGTTGCGGTGGACGCCTGCCCATCTGTGGCACGTCACCTTGGCGTTCATGGGCGACGTGGCCGACCACGCAGTCGACGACGTCATGGAGGCGGTGGCCGAAGCCTCGGCCGGTCACGCGCCAATTCCGTTGCAGCTCAGCGGTGCTGGCGTCTTCCCTTCGCCAGATCAGGCGCGGGTGGTGTGGATGGACGTGCTCTCGAGCGCCCCCGATGGACTCGCCGAGCTCGAGTCGCTGGCGCTGGGTGTGCGCCGAGCCGTCGGCCGCGTGGGTGCCGCACCCGCCGGCGGCGACTACCGCCCCCACCTCACGCTGGCGCGCTCACGTCACCCTTTCGAAGCGACGCACTGGCTGCGCGTCATGGATGCGTATGCCGGCCCCTCCTGGATCGCTGAGGAGGTGACGGTCTTCGTGTCGCACTTGGGTGAAGGAAGGGGCAGACCGCACTACGAACCCGTAGCGGTCTGCCCCCTCGGTGCAACGATCAGTCGCGGGTGAGCTTGCGGTAGGTGACGCGGTGCGGACGGGCCGCATCCTCACCCAGACGCTCGATCTTGTTGGCCTCGTAGGCTTCGAAGTTGCCCTCGAACCAATACCAGTTGCCCGGGTTCTCCTCGGTGCCTTCGTAGGCGAGGATGTGCGACGCCACGCGGTCGAGGAACCACCGGTCGTGGCTGATGACCACGGCACAGCCGGGGAACTCGAGCAGGGCGTTCTCGAGTGAACCGAGGGTCTCGACGTCGAGGTCGTTGGTCGGCTCGTCGAGGAGCAGCAGGTTGCCGCCCTCCTTGAGAGTCAGCGCGAGGTTGAGGCGGTTGCGCTCGCCACCGGAGAGGACACCGGCCTTCTTCTGCTGGTCGGGACCCTTGAAGCCGAACTGCGACACGTAGGCGCGGGACGGGATCTCGACCTGACCGACCTGGATGTAGTCGTGCCCGCCGGACACGGTCTCCCAGAGGTTCTTGTTGGGGTCGAGGCCACCACGGCTCTGGTCGACGTAGGAGATCTTGACCGTCTCACCGACGTCAACGAGCCCACCGTCGGCCGACTCGAGTCCGACGATCGTCTTGAAGAGCGTGGTCTTGCCGACACCGTTGGCGCCGATGACGCCCACGATTCCGTTGCGCGGCAACGAGAACGTCAGGCCGTCGATGAGGACGCGGTCGCCGAAGCCCTTCTTGAGGTCCTTGACCTCGATGACCTTGCTGCCCAGACGCGGGCCCGGCGGGATCTGGATCTCGTCGAAGTCCAGCTTGCGAGTGCGATCGGCCTCGGCGGCCATCTCCTCGTAGCGGGCCAGGCGAGCCTTGGACTTGGTCTGGCGGGCCTTGGCGTTGGAGCGCACCCACTCGAGCTCCTCGGCGAGACGCTTGGAGAGCTTCTGGTCCTTCTTGCCCTGGATCTGGAGTCGAGCCTGCTTCTTCTCGAGGTAGGTCGAGTAGTTGCCCTCATACGGGTAGGCGCGGCCACGGTCGAGCTCGAGGATCCACTCGGCCACGTTGTCCATGAAGTACCGGTCGTGAGTCACGGCCACGACGGCACCGTGGTACGCGGCGAGGTGCTGCTCGAGCCAGAGGACCGACTCGGCGTCGAGGTGGTTGGTGGGCTCGTCGAGGAGCAGGAGGTCCGGCTTCTGCAGGAGGAGCTTGCACAGGGCGACGCGGCGGCGCTCACCACCGGAGAGGACGGTGACGTCGGCGTCCGGCGGCGGGCAGCGCAGGGCATCCATCGCCTGCTCGAGCTGGGAGTCGAGGTCCCATGCGTCGGCGGCGTCGATGTCTTCCTGGAGCTTGCCCATCTCGACCATGAGGGAGTCGAAGTCGGCGTCGGGCTCACCCATCTCCTCGGAGATGGCGTTGTAGCGGTCGAGCTTGGCCTTGATCTCGCCCGCACCCTCCTCCACGTTGCCGAGGACAGTTTTCTCCTCGTTGAGCTCGGGCTCCTGCATGAGGATGCCGACGCTGTAGCCCGGGGTCAGTCGCGCCTCACCGTTGGAGGGCTGGTCGAGACCGGCCATGATCTTGAGGACGGACGACTTGCCCGCACCGTTGGGACCCACGACGCCGATCTTGGCGCCGGGCAGGAACGACAGGGTGACGTCATCAAGGATGACCTTCTCGGCGTGCGCCTTGCGGGCGCGCGACATGACATAAATGAACTCGGGCATGGGGCAAGGCTATCGACTGCCTGCCCCATCCCCGAATCGGTTTGCGCTCAGGCAGCAACCTCGGTCGAATCCGCTGAGCTGGTCACCTCACCCGTCTCCGGATCGACCGTCAGGTAGTCGACCCGCTCCGCGTCGCCGTAACTTCCCGACTCCTCCTCCGCCCCGAACGCGTCATCCATGCGGTCGCCTGATCCGTAAGACGGTTTGGCGACCTTCTCGTAGACCGCCTGTCCCCAGCTCAGGTCGTGGCCGGCGACGTTCGCGTCGATGTTGACCGACGTGCCGTAGGACTTGTCCTCACGCTGGAACTCGCGCACCCGCAGGCGCCCGTGGACGACGACCGGCTCGCCCTTCGTGAAGGACTTCACGATGTTGGCACCGAGGTTGCGGAAGGCATAGACGGTGTAGAACGCCGTGTCGCCATCCTCGAACGCACCCGGTTGGCCGGAGACCGGTCGACGCGGGGTCGAGGCGACCCGGAACTTTGCGTACGGCTGACCGCTACGCCCCACGCAGACCTCGGGGTCGGCGACGAGGCGTCCGTGGACGGTCACGATGGTGTCCTGCATGGCTGCTCCTCTGCTGATCAGGCACCGCTCGTGCGGTGCGCTGGGATCAGCCTCAGGAGGTTCGGACGTGCGGACAACGGCGATCCGGCAATCTGTGGACAGCGAGACGCCGACCCCTGCCCTGTGGACAGCGGCTCGTGCTCAGGTCGTCAGATCGGTTCAGACCTTGGCGGCGGCTTCGAGATGCTTCCGCGTGTCGCGGTGCCGCTCGAGGATGGCCGTCACCGGCGCGAGGATCCGCTCGTCGGCCACGACCGAGATGGAGTCGCGCAGTCGGCCGTTGATGACCGCTCCCCGACGTCGGGCTCCGATACCCGCGAGGAACCGCGACACGAGCGCGAGGAGCAGCCCAGTCACGACCCCGCCGAAGAGCAGGACGAACGGCCACGGCAGCGGCCCCCACATCGGCGTCTCGATGCTCGGGAACTGGAGCCAGCCCAGCACCCAGAGGACGACGAACCACAGGGCGCCGGACAGCACGGCCAGGGCGAGCAGGATCTGGATGATGCCGACAACGCGCCACCACACTGGCGTGCGCGAGCGCAGCGACGTGTGGATCACGGCTTGGTCGAGGGCGTCCGACATCGCGTTCCCGGAGGGTGCGGCAGCATCGTCGACCGCGTCACCCCATCGCGTGGGCAGCGCCGAGCCAGCCTTGTCGGCCAGGCGCCTGGTGGCGAGGTCGACGGCAGCCCGGGCCGCCGGGGTGGGCGGCGGCAGGGACGAGCGACCGAGCACGGAGCGCACATCGGCCTGGGTCACGCTGATGTCGCCACGACCGGCGTCCAGACGCAGGCGACGCAACGGCTTCGGGCGGAGTTTCTGCACCCAACGCGTCATCGGCCACCCGGTGTGCGTGACCGCCTGCATCGAGTAGTCACGTTCGACGGCCCGCACGACCGTGGGGACGCCCGCAGCACGAGCGAGGGCGTCGACGAGCTCGTTCTCACCCTTGGCGGCGATGGTCGGTTCGGCGTCGGCGACGGCCGGGCGCAGGGCAGCAGCCGACTGACGCACGTCGGCGGCGAGCCGGGCCCGGGCCGCGTTGGAGCCGGAGACCGCGTTGCTGAGTCGCTGCCCGAGGACGTCCATGCCGCGACCGGTGCGAGCCGAGGTCGGGATGACCGTGGCCTTGGAGATGCCGTCACGGGTCATGAGCCGGGTGAGGTCGGCGACGCACTCCTTGATCTCCGAGTCACTGAGGCGGTCGACCTGGTTGAGGACGACGATCGTCACCGCGTCGTGGGTCGCGAGCGCCGAGACGTAGTCGTCGTGCAGGCGAGCATCTGCGTACTTCTGTGGGTCGGTGACCCACACGAAGACGTCCACGAGCTCGAGGACGCGTTCGGCCTCGACCCGGTTCGACGTCTCGCGGGAGTCGAAGTCGGGCAGGTCGAGCAGCACGAGGCCGTCGAGCGAGCCCACGGCGGCAACTCCGCCCTTGTCCCCCTCGACGTGGTGACGCGTCGCGACACCGAGCCAGTCGAGCAGCGGTCCGGCCGGTTCGTCGCCCCACACGCCAGCGGTGGGCTTGGAAGTCGTGGGTCGACGCGCGCCGACGGTGGCGACGTCCGTGCCGACGAGCTGGTTGAAGAGTGAGGACTTGCCGCTACCCGTGGCGCCCGCGAGCGCGACCACGGTGTGGCCACCGACGAGAGCGGTCCGCTCCGCCACCTTGGTCACGACGGCAGTCGCCTTGGACACCGGTGCCGGGGGCAGCTCGGAGCCGCCGGTATCGATCGCGGCCTGCAGGGAGGACGAGGCAGCAGTGAGGGACTCGGCAGACACACCCTTGATCGTGGCGCTGCCCATACGCAGTGGGCTCATGCGGAGACCTCGCGCACGCGCTTCGCAGCCGCGTGGAGGGCGGCGGACTGCTCGGCCGTGTCACCCACGGAGGCGACCACAGCGGCATACCTCTCGCGTTCCGTGTCATAGAGCTCGGTGACGTGCGTCAGCAAGCTGGCACGCGCCTTGGCCGCCATCTCGCGCACGGCCTGGTCGCCGAAGATCGCTTCGAGAACGCGCTGGGCCAGGACGGACGTGCCGCCGGCGATGCCGACCTCGGCCCCGGTGAGGCCGCCGGTCGCCGCGAATGACACGAGCATGAGGAACAAACCAATGCCATTGACCCCGTATGCCGCGATGCGGGCGTTCGTGCGTCGGTTGCCTCCTTCGCTGCGAACGATGTCGAACACCTCGCCCTGCCACTGGCGCACCATGGCCTCGACGCGCGGGTTGAAGTCGGCAGAGGGCTTGGCCAGCTGGGGGTGGCCAGCGAGCAAAGCGTCACCGCCGGGCAGACGACGCCACTCGCGAGCGGTGTCGGCGGAGGCCGCGGAGGCGTGAGCGACGAGGAGGTTGGCCACGCCCGACTGGAGCGCTTCGCCGAGGTCCTCGGAGGGAGCGGGCTGACCCTTAAGGGCGGCCGTCACCTTGTCACGCCACCGGGACAGGGTGGACTCGATCTGGCGGAAGAACTCGCCGGTGCCGACGAACTCCTGCCAGCGAGCGAGGACTTCGCCCCGCAGGAGGGTCCCGTCGGTCATGCCGTCCTTGACGCCGTCGGTCGCATGCTCGTAGTTGCTGTCCGCCGCGGCCGTGAGCGCGTCGGCGGCATTCGCCTGCTCATCGGAAGCGTCGGCCAGTGAGGAGGTGCGCCCATCCAGCGAGCCCATGGCGCCCTTGAGCGTCTGGCTGACGACGACGGAGCGGGCTCGGGCGTCTCCGGCGAGCGCATCGAGCCAGGCCTTGAGACGGCCCATCGACTCCGCAGGCAGGAAGCCCTCTTTGGTGAGCGTCGACTCGGGGACGGTGAAGATCGGTGCGGTCGGGAGCCCCTGTTCGCGCAGCATTCCGGCGAGGTGGGGACGGATCTCGTCGACGGCGTCGGGCGCGATGCGGTCGAGGACGATGGCGACGGCGGTCCCCCGCTCGGCGGCAGTGCGCAGCAGGTCCCACGGCACGGCATCGGCATAGCGGGCTGCGGTCGTGACGAACAGCCACAGGTCGGCGGCGGACAGCAGCTGGCCCGCGAGCTCGCGGTTGGCAGCGACCACCGAGTCGATGTCCGGTGCGTCGAGCAGGGCCATGCCGGACGGCAGCGTCGCGGAGGCGACGAGGCGAACCGTCCCCGGCGCGGACTCCTCGCCGGGGCCACCGGTGACGCGAGCCAGGCTGGGGAGGATGCGCTGGTCCGAGAACCACTTGCGGTCCTCGGGGTGGTGCACGAGCACGGGGCTCGTCGTCGTGGGGCGGAGCACGCCGGAGCGGCTGACCGGGGCTCCCACGATGGAATTCACGAGGGTTGACTTGCCGGCACCGGTCGATCCGCCGACGACCGCGAGCAGCGGAGCGTCGATGGAGCGAAGGCGCGGGAGGACGTAGTCGTCGAGCTGTTGGATGAGTTCGCGGCGCACGGTGATGCCATGTGCCTGGCCAGGAGTACTCAGCGGAAGGACGGAGGACTCGACGGCGTCGCGCAGTCCGGTCACGGCCTCGACAAGGACACTCGCCTCGGTCGTTTCGGATGTGGTCACGTGCTCAGCCTAACGAAATGGCGAGATGCCGCGAGCCGACGTGCCGACGCCCCCACCTGCGTTGTTGTCCTTTGTTGGTCCACACGAGCCATGCGGAGGCGGGACATTAGACTGCTGAGTCACTGGCCCCCGTGGCGCAACGGATAGCGCAGCGGCCTTCTAATCCGCAGGCTGCAGGTTCGAGTCCTGCCGGGGGCACCAAACGTCTTCGATGCGCGGAGCGCATCGTGACGGTTGGTGCCACGGCAGAAGCAACAGGCGCTCGAACGCAGTGAGAGCGCCGACGGGGGCACCTCGTTTCGGCAACAATCACTCGAAACCTCTGGGCTCGAGGCTGTCGGCACGGCGGGCATCGGCGTGGACAGCGAGGGCGGACTCATCGGCTACCTCGCCGTGTGTGATCAACGCATCGACGGCGCGACGCTCTACTACGACGATGGCAGCGCGAAGACGCCAGAGGCCCGGGAGGTCAAAGTTGGAGAGTGGGCATCGGCCAGTTTGAAGCCCGGCGAGGTGTACTTCTTCGATCACCCTGATGTTGACCGCAACCAAGACGTATACGTCACGGGATCACCCGACGAGTTCCGAAAAGCAGCTTGCCGACCCTGAGCGACTCAGTCACCTGGCGACAGGCCGAACCAGCGTGCGAGGTGTTGGTCCAGGTCCTGCTGACCGTCGCCGACCCAGGCGACGTGGCCGTCGGGACGGAGCAGGATGCACGGCGCCTCCAGCCCGACAGTGCGATCACCGAGATAGTCGACTCGATCTGACCAGCCACCCACAACCAAGTGGCCAGTGCGATCCAGCAAGAGACCTCGCCCGCCATGCAGCAGGTCATAGAGCCGACCCCCTCCGACATCAACGTCGGGCAGGCGCCGACCGAGCAGGTCGGGCCCTTCACCGAAGTCGTAGCGGATGTCGATCGCGGTGATCTTCCCGATGAGATGACGGTTCACGTCGTTGAAGCCCATCAGCTCGGTGAGCAGCCGACGCACCGCCTGGGGACCGGGCTCGCTGGACTGCAGTTCCATCTGCGCACGGGTGTTGTCCAGGACGTCCTCGGCAACGGGACGGCGTTCGGCTTCATAGGTGTCGAGGAGAGCCCCGGGTGCCCATCCTCGAACCTGCGCCGCCAGCTTCCAGCCAAGGTTGAACGCGTCCTGGATGCCCAGGTTGAGCCCCTGTCCCCCAGTGGGCGGATGGATGTGGGCCGCGTCCCCGGCCAAGAGCACGCGCCCGACCCGATAGGTCTCGGCCAGCCGCGTGGCATCACCGAAGCGGGACATCCAGCGCGGCGAGTGCACGCCGAAATCGGTACCGGCGAAGGCCCGCAACTGTTGCTGGAAGTCCCCGAGAGTGGGCGGCTCCTCACGATCCTCACTCACCCCGGCAGCGGGCACGACGACCTGATGAATCCCCTCGCCAAGGGGCTTGAGCCAGAACTGCTTGGTGGACCGACCGACCTCCGCCATCTTCGCCGCAATCTCCTCGGGCGGCGCTCCCACCTCCATCTCGCCCATCAATGTCTCGGTCCGCGCGGGCTCGCCGGGGAAGCCGACGCCGAGCAGTTTCCGCACCGTGCTTCGGCCACCATCACACCCGACGAGAAAAGACGCGCGCACCCGTTCGCCATCGGACAGGTCGACGGTCACCCCCTCGCTGTCCTGCTCCAGCCCAACCACGGCGCTCCCCCGTCGCACCTCCGCCCCCACCTCGATGGCACGTTCCGAGAGCAGACGAACAAGGACGGAGTGCTGCATACCCAGCAGGTAGGCGTGCGCGGAGTCCAGCCCCTCGGGCGGAGGGTGGGCGATGGCTGCGAAGAAGCCGCCGGCCGGACGCTGCCGTCCGTGTGGGAGCAGGCGCTCAAGAAGTCCGCGCATCGCCATGAGCTCGAGGCTGCGAATGTGCAGTCCGACGATGCGGACGAACGACGCGGGCTCGATCTCCCTCTCCAGAACGAGAACCCGCACATCGTGGAGCCGCAGCTCGGCGGCCAGCATCGCCCCGGTCGGTCCACACCCGGCGATGACCACGTCAAACATGGGCGAATCCATGGCTCTCACCTCCTCAGCACGGCACGGTCACCCGCAAGGTACAAGGTCGAGCCAGCTCTGGCGCGTCAGTTTCCCTGGCCATCGGACACGACGGTCGTCCACCGGACTCGGGTGACATGATCGGGTCATGTCCGTCGTGATCCGCGCCACACAGGTGATCGACGACCCGCGACTGCTCGACCTCCTCGACGCGGGCGAG
Organism: Janibacter sp. HTCC2649; assembly: GCF_000152705.1. Taxonomy (GTDB): domain Bacteria; phylum Actinomycetota; class Actinomycetes; order Actinomycetales; family Dermatophilaceae; genus Knoellia. Next base: position 1,272,267 of record NZ_CH672413.1, read on the forward strand.
CGCGAGCGCGCTGATCGCCGCACCGACCCACACCCCTTCATCACGGCTCACGCCCTCCTCCGGCGTCTGGTCGCCGATGAGACCGGCGCGGACCCGAGGTCGATTGACTTCCAGAAGCGGTGCGCCACGTGCGGCACCGACCGCCATGGCAAGCCCCACATCGTCGGAATGCGCGACATCCACGTGTCCGTGTCCTACGGCGAGCGCATGGCCGTGGCCGCCGTGACCAACATGGGCGAGGTCGGCGTCGACGTCGAGGACCTCGAGTCCGCCGACTTCGACGGGTTCAGCTCCGTGACGCTCGACCCCAGCGAGGCCGCCCTCATCGAGAACCTGCGAGGCGACGAACTCCTCGGAGCACGCGCTCAGCTGTGGTCCCGCAAGGAAGCCATTCTCAAGGCGACAGGTCACGGTCTCGTCGTCGACCCGAGCCAGGTCCTCGTCTCGGCCTACGACGCGCCGGCCGAGCTGCTCGAGTGGAAGGCCGCCCAACACCTGCCCGGCCCGATGCGGGTCGCCGATCTCGACGTCGACCACACCGAGCACCGAGCCGCCGTGGCGGTCCTCACGACCCAACCGCTCACGGTCCGGCTTCAGCGGGGCTGAGTGCCTGACGCAGTGCGTCGCAGGGCCAGCTCGGCGAGCAGTGCCGCCATGTCCGGAATGACGGAGTCGGCGTATGCCGCCCGCGGAGAATGGTTGTCGTCGGCGCTCGTGTGGTCGTCCGTGACACAGGCCCCGATGTTGAGGTAGGCGCCGGGCACCTCCTCGAGGACGAACGACATGTCCTCCGCCCCCGCCTCGGGCGTGATCATGTCGGCCCAGCGGTCGGCACCGAAGAGGTCCACGACCGTGGCCTGGGCAAACCGGAACTCGTCGGGGTCGTTGACCGTGACGGGATACCCGCCACCGATGTCGACGGTCACCGAGAGGCGATGCGCCGCAGCGACGTGTTCGGCAACGTTGCGGATCTCCTCGTGCGCCTTCGCGCGGTGCTCGGGCGAGAACGTCCGCAGAGTCGCCTCGATGACGGCGTCGTCAGGGATGACGTTGTTGACCGTCCCCGAGCTGATCCGACCGACCGTCACGACCACCGGGTCGAAGGCGTCGAAGCGTCGCGTCACCATCGTCTGCAGGGCGAGCACGATCTCGCACGCGACGGGCACGGGGTCGAGCGCGTGCTGTGGCTGCGAACCGTGACCGCCCTTGCCCTGCACCGTGATCACGACTTCGTCGGCCGCGGCCATCTGTGGCCCCGGCCGACCGAACCACACACCTCGCGGATGCTCTGCGGCATACACATGAATGGCGAATGCCGCGTCGACCCGTCGGCCGGCAACGTCCAGGAGTCCTTCGCGCAGCATGGGTTCGGCCCCTCCGGGGCCTTCTTCGCCCGGCTGGAACATGAACACCACATCGCCAGCGAGCTCGTCTCGGAGCTCGTGGAGGATGCGGGCCGCGCCGACCAGTCCAGCGACGTGCAGGTCGTGCCCGCACGCGTGCATCAGCCCGTCGCGCTCGGACGAGAACTCGACGCCTGTGGCCTCGGTGACGGGCAGGCCGTCCATGTCGCCGCGGAGCAACACGACCGGGCGCTCCGCCCCGTCGCCTGCCCCACCGCGGCCACGCAGCACCCCCACGACACTGCTCAGGCTCTGGCCCAGCGTGATTTCGAGGTCGAGCCCGTCGAGCGCGTCAAGAACCGCCTGCTGGGTGCGCGGCAGGTCGTTGCCGAGCTCGGGGTTGCGGTGCAGGTCATGACGCAGCTCGATGAGGCCGGGCGCGAAGGTCTGCGAGAGGTCGAGGACTGCGGGGCGCTCTCCCATCACAGGACCTGGCCGGCGAACTCGCGCCGACGGCTGACGAGGTCGGCGAGGAGCTTGCGCTCGTCCTCGAGGGCCTGGGCGTCAGCGGCCGAGTGGTACATGCGTCGGCGCAGGAGCGCCAGCTCGCTCGCCGTGTCCTGGAAGTCCTCCATCGATCGCAGGGCAGGTCGGCCACCGTTGGCGCGGGCCCACTGCCGTGCCTCACGACGGCGCGGCATGGACGCGAGCATGGAGACCTCTGCCGGTGAGAGCCACCCGGCGTCGGAGTAAGCGTGGAGGAACTGCCCGATGAGGCGCCCCTCCCGACGACGGACCCAGACGACGAAGCCGAGGAAGGCCAGGAAGAGCGGAACCTCGACGACGAGATAGACCGCGAACAGGCCGTTGCCGCCGCTCACGGCGGCAAGGTTCCAGACCGCGTGCGCGATGACCGCAATGGCGTAGCCCGTCAGCGGAGCGAGCCACCGCACCCACCCCTTGCGCGACGTCGCCGCGATCCCGATGCCGATCCCGGTGCAGATCGTGAACATGGGGTGAGCGAACGGCGAGAGCAGGCAGCGACCGATGAAGGTAGCCGTCAGCCCGTCCTGGCCATGCTCGGCCCAGGCGATCGCGAGGTACTGAATGTTCTCGGTGAACGCGAAACCGGCAGCCGTGACACCGGCATACACCATGCCGTCCGTGACCCCGTCGAACTCGCGACGGGCAAAGCGCCAGACCAGCAGGATGAGCAGGCCCTTGGCTGCCTCCTCCACGACGGGGGCGACGAACACGGCTGTGAGAGCGAGGGATTCGTCGTCGGGGATCGACCCCCAGAGGACGAGTTGGCCAGCCGTGTTCAGCGTCATCGCGATGAGGACGGCGATGAGGGCACCCCAGAGGAAGGCCATGACGAGGTAGCGCGTGGGCTCGGCCTCGAAGCGGTCGAGCCACATGAAGGTCGGGACGACGATGCCGAGTGGGATGGCCGCGACGACGAGACCGAGCAGTGTGGCGCTCACTCCGGCGGCAGCGCCGATGGCCACGGCGACGGCCAGGGCGGCGAGTCCGAAGCCGAGGATCGCGATCCCGAGGAGCACCCATCGACGCAGCAGCGAACGGCCGCGATGCGCTCCCGCGCGCTGGCCCCCCGGCTGCGGCAGCTCGGGTGATTGGACGGCGATGGCCTGCTCCCCACTCATGCTGTTGACCCTAGTCCAGCGCAATAGGGTGGAGGCCATGTCCACATCGCCCGACCGAGCCCACACCGACCGCATCGTCTGGATCGACTGCGAGATGACAGGGCTCTCACTCGAGAACGACGCCCTCGTCGAGGTGGCCGCGCTCGTGACCGACTTCGAGCTCAACATCCTGGGCGACGGCGTTGATGTCGTCATCAAGCCCACCGACGAGGCGCTTGAGCAGATGGGTGACTTCGTCCGCGAGATGCACACGTCCTCGGGGCTCATCAACGAGTTCGCCGACGGTGTGACGATCGAGGAGGCCCAGCAGAGGGTCCTCGACTACGTCCGCGAGTGGGTCCCCGAGCCGCGCAAGGCTCCCCTGGGTGGCAACACGGTGGCGACCGACCGTGGCTTCCTCGCGCGCGACATGCCCGCGCTCGAGGAGCACCTGCACTACCGGATCATCGACGTCTCCTCGATCAAGGAGCTGTCCCGTCGTTGGTACCCGCGCGCCTACTTCGCGGCACCCGACAAGAACGGCGGGCACCGTGCCCTGGCCGACATCCGTGAGTCCATCGCGGAGCTGCGCTACTACCGCGCCGCGGTCTTCGTCGACCCTCCCGGGCGACCGACCGACGAGCTGCGAACCATCGCGGCGAGCCACGTCGTCGACCACTCCGTGCCGGTGTCGGGCGCACCCCTCGGGTCCGGTCCAAAGCACTCCTGAGGAACAGGTACGATGGTTCGCGCTGCCTCGGCACCACGAGTTTGTATGCCGTGCAGTTCCTGGTGGGTATAGCTCAGCTGGTAGAGCGCCGCCTTGTGGTGGCGGATGTCGCGGGTTCAAGTCCCGTTACTCACCCCGTTCGAAAGCCCCTGCACCGCAGGGGCTTTCGTCATGTTCAGGCGCGGTGTGCAAGATGGGTGTCATGCGAACGACGACTCGTGGACTCCTGCTCCTGCTCCTCACCGGCTTCTTGGCGGTGGGTGCCGGAGTGATGCCGGCGAGCGCCCACTCGCGCCTGATCTCGATCACGCCGGCCGACGGAGCGTCGCTCCCCGCCTCCCCCACAGAGGTCGTCCTCACCTTCAACGAGCCGATCGACCCGCAGTTCGTCACGGTGCGCATCACGGACAGTGAGGGCGGCAACGTCGTCGGGCAGGACGCCACGGCCAAGGGCACCAAGGTGACTCTCGCGGTCAGCGATCCCATCGCCGCAGGGACCTACAGCGTGCTCTATCGGGTCGTCAGCGCGGACTCCCACCCGATCTCGGGCTCGACGAAGTTCACGGTCGCGGGCGACCCCCAGGCCCCGCCGGCCACAACCGGCACGACGTCCGGCACGGCGTCCGGCGCGGCCACCCCCACCCCCACTGCCAGCTCGTCGGTCGCCAGCCCGCCGGCGGCCTCCGCGGCCACCGGCGACAACGCAGCAGCGCCCGCGGACGAGGAGTCCGGCGGCACGCCGATCTGGGTCTGGTTCATCGTCTTCGCGGCGCTGGTCGCGGCCATCGGAGCCACCTTCTACGCCGTCAGGCGCGACGAGTCCCAGTCCTGAGCACCGGTGGCACGAGGCGCTGCCCACCGGCTTGCACACCTTTTCGACAGCCCGATTTCGCGAGTGGGCCAGCGTCCTGCTAATGTCTTTCCTCGCGCGCCAATAGCTCAATTGGCAGAGCAGCTGACTCTTAATCAGCGGGTTCGGGGTTCAAGTCCCTGTTGGCGCACAAAACAGCAGGCCAGGACCTTACGGTCCTGGCCTGCTGGCGTAGAGCCCCCGTTTTATCCCCTGTTTTTGGGCTCTTCCTTGTTCCCCATGGCCTGCTCGAGGGCCGCCGCCGCACCCGGATTCTTCGTCCCACGACTCATGTAGACGTCCTGGGTCATCGAGGGTCGAGCGTGGCCGAGTTGATCAGCGATCGCCCGTGCCGACTGACCCGCCTCGTCGAGGATCGTCGCCGTCGTTTTGCGGAAGTTGTGGGACGTGATCCACGACAGCGCGTCACCCTCGACCGGCTCGGCTGCCACCTCGGCGAGGTCGAGAATCGGCTGACGCTGTCGATGGGGGACGGCGTAGGCGTCCAAGACCGTCAACACGTTGGCCCGAGGGAGACGAATGCGTCCGTGCTCGGCAAGGCCCACACGGGTGCGGGGCCAGTTCAGTTGAGCGGCCGCCTCGCGCTGGGTGAGGCCGGCTGAACTGCGCGCAGCCGCGAGCTGCTTGCCGAGGTCGACCCGTGCCTGACTGCCCACCGGTGAGCGCGCGTTCCGGAGGTCGCGGCGCACGTTGCTGGGGTCCCGGTGACCACCCAGGGCGTCGCAGAAGACAGGCTCGCTGTCGCGAATCCCTTGGGCTGCACGTGCCATGAGCATCGCGAGGCAAGACTCGGGCAGATGGAGCACGCGCTCCCGACACGCTGCACTAGGGGCCCCGCGGTGGAATCCTGAGAGCCGTCTCCAAGGATCTCGGGAAATCCTATTGAGGAGCCAATACGATTCATCTCATGCAACTGCGCCGCTTGCCCATCGTTCTCATTCTCGCCACGACCGCTCTTGCAGCCTGCTCGGCAAGCCCTACCCCGACTGCGTCAGGCGCAGCCTCCGGTTCAAAGTCGGCCGCGGCGCCGACCGAAGTTCGGGCAGCACCAACAGAATCAACGCCGGCTGCGACCGCCGCGAAGATCCCCGCCCCGCCGGACAACACCGCGTTTGTCGATCCTGCTGACGGCGCAGCCGTCGCCTCTATCAACGGTCACGTCATCCAAGGCTTCAAGACGACCACGTGCATGTACGGCCGAAAATCCCAAACAATCGCTGTCCGCGCAGAGGCGCCCGACCATTACGAGATCGACTTTGCCGCCTACGCTTCCGGCGAACTCCTGCTGTTTCACGTCGGCCAGCAGGGGCCAGACCTTGGAGACCGCGCTTGGTACGTGGGCCGCGGCGATGGAGTCCCCCTCACCGCGAAGCTCGACGGCAAGTTGGTGCGAGTGACCGGGTCGTCGACGGGTTCCGCTGGAGATGTCCCCACATGGGCAACCGCGAGGCCGATTCGGGTGGAGGTGGCGGTCGCGTGCCCTGGGGCGGACCTGAACAAATGGCCTGCGCTTCCTCCTCCGAACGACTAGCCGAGAAGGCCCGCCCCTGCTGGCCTCGTCTGATGCTCCGTCCGCGCTACTCCCGCCCGGGGCGCTGGTGAGGCCGCTCGAGTCCTCAGGGCTCAAAGGCGTGCGGCCCGGAAGCGCGGTCGTCTGACTTTGCGGTCACCGGTTAATGACCCGGTTTTGGACGAGAAGGGGCGCGCGAGGAGGCGTCACGACGAGAGGTGCGCGGACGGCATACACGCAGTTCAGCGGGTATTTTCGGGCACTGACGGACAAGGGCGCGAAACGTACGTTGAGACTCAGCGGGTTCGGGGTTCAAGTCCCTGTTGGCGCACCAGAGAACGACGAAGGCCCCGGAGGATGACTCCGGGCCTTCGTCGTTCGTGGCTCTGGCTGGATCTCACTCAGAGGTCGATCGACGCCATGCTGGTCTCGTCGTGCCGCTCCCCCGCTGCGGGCCGAAGTGAGTTCAGTCGGTCCACCTGGTCGCGAGAGAGTTCTATGCCGTCGGCAGCAATGTTCTCCTCGACGCGGGAGACTCTGCGCGTGCCCGGGATCGGGGCGATGTCGTCGCCCCGCGTCAGGAGCCACGCGAGAGCGGTCTGTGCCGGAGTCGCCCCGACTTCTGCTCCGATCGCTTTCACTTCGTCGACGATGCCGAGGTTGCGTTCGAAGTTTTCGCCCGTGAATCGCGGGTTCGTCTTGCGCCAGTCGTCCTCAGCGAAGTCCTCGACCGAGCGGATCTGACCGGTCAACAGTCCGTGTCCAAGCGGCGAGTACGGCACGAAGCCGATGCCGAGTTCGCGAAGCAACGGGAGGATCTCGGCCTCCACGTCGCGCGTCCACAACGAGTACTCGGTCTGCAGCGCCGTGACGGGCTGCACGGCGTGCGCCCGGCGAATGGTCGCCGGGGAGGCCTCGGACAGGCCGAAGTGCAGCACCTTGCCGTCGGCGATGAGTTCCGCCACGGCTCCTGCGGTCTCCTCGATCGGGGTGTTCCGATCGACGCGGTGTTGGTAGTAGAGGTCGATGTGATCCGTGCCGAGCCGCTTGAGAGAGCCCTCGACGGCCGCCTTCACGTTGACGGCGCTGCTATCGACCACACCCGGACCGCCACCGGAATGAGACACGAGGCCGAACTTGGTGGCGATCTTCACCTGGTCCCTTCGGCCCTTGAGTGCCTGACCGACCAGCTCCTCGCTGAGGAATGGTCCATAGATCTCGGCGGTGTCGAGGTGGGTGACACCGAGGTCGAGCGCCCGGTGGATCGTCCGAACGGACTCGGCGTTGTCGAGCGCTCCCTCACTCGTGTACATCCCTGCCATGGTCATCGTGCCGAGTCCGATCCGAGAGACTTCCAGGCCCCCGAGAAGCGCGGTCTTCATGTCGTTGTGCCTTCCAGTGGTGCGAGCGCCATCCCTTTCTGGGTTGGCCACTCGTCCAGAGAAGCAGTCCTGCTCGAGCTGCGGGAGGCCCTGACGTAGGGGTCACTGTCAGGCACTCCTACGGGTTCCATTCCGCTCCTACAGTGGACGGATGACCTCCACCGAGCCGAGACCGCGCGACGCCGTGAGGGCGGAGATCCGCGAGTTTCTGAGTTCCCGTCGCGCGAAGATCACTCCGGAGCAGGCGGGGCTACCGACGTACGGCGCGAATCGGCGACGCGTCCCTGGCCTGCGCCGCGAGGAGGCCGCCCTCCTTGTCGGCGTTTCCCCTCAGTACTACATCCGGCTCGAGCGTGGCGACGCGATCGGCATCTCGCCGAGCGTCATCGACGGCATCGCCCATGCCCTCAGGCTCGATGAAGCCGAGCGCACACATCTACTCGACCTCCTTCGCACCGCTGGCGGATCCGCCTCCCCCGGCCCCTCTCGGGGGCGTCGACCCGGAGCCACCCGACCCCTACGTCCGACCCTTCACCGGCTCCTCGACTCGATGCCCGACGTGCCGGCCGTCGTCCTGTCAGCCCGACTGGACGTCGTGTCGATGAACCCACTCGGAAGGGCGCTGTTCTCGCCCGTCCAGGACGATGGGAGCCAGGTCAACAACGCGCGCATGGTGTTCCTCGACCCCAGAGCGACTGCGTTCTTCCGCGAGTGGGACATGGTCGCCAACGACACCGTTGCCCTGCTCCGCGCCGAGGTGGGGCGCAATCCCTACGACCGTGATCTCTCGGACCTCGTCGGGGAGCTCAGCACGCGCAGCGAGGACTTCCGCGTGCGCTGGGCAGCCCACGACGTGCGGATCCACAACACCGGGGTGAAGAAGATCCACCACGAGCTCGTCGGCGATCTCGATCTCCCCTTCGAGTCCCTTCCGATCGACGCCGAGTCGAACCTCAGCCTGGTCGCTTATCTGCCCGAGCCCGGTTCGGCGACCGCAGGGGCCCTGGCCCTGCTCGCCAGCTGGGCGGCCAGCAGCCATCAGACCGCATCGGACCAGACCTGACGATGAGGGCCTCCGACCGGCGAACGCCGGCCAGAGGCCCTCGACCACTCGTGCCATCGGCACTTGGGCCTAGGTCGTCGGTCCCGGCGTCCCGAGGGCGAACGGGATCGTCGTGGCGTTCCCGAGGGTGTCGAACACGACGAGGGTGTTCTCACCCGCGACAGCACCGAACGCACCCGCAGTGACGAAGTTCAGGTCCGACCACGCGTTGTCGGTCAGATCCTTCGCCACGCCATTGAGAGTGAGCCGATCCACCTTGCTGCCATCGGACAGCTTGAACGACACCTTCACGTAGGTGCCAGCACTACCAACGGTGAAGCCCTCGCCATCCTTGACGGTCACGGTCGGCCCCGTCGTGTCGAGCACGAACCGGACCGTGGTCGGGTTCCCGGCGACGTCGAACAGCACGAGGGTGTTCGCACCCTCCACGGCACCGAATGCACCCGGCTTGACGAAGTTCAGGTCCGACCAGACGTTGTCGGTCAGGTCCTTCGCCTTGCCATTGAGGGTGAGCCGGTCGACCTTGCCTGTGTCATGCAGCTTGAAGGACACCTTGGCGTACCGACCGTCACGCCCAGTCGTGAACTCGTCACCGTCCTTGACCGTCACGGTCGGCGCTGTGGTGTCTGCCGGTGACGTCGTCACGGTGAGGTCCCGCAGGCGGCCGAAGTTGTCGAACGACCCGAAGCCCACCCGACCCGCAGCGAAGGTGGTGTCCTTCGCCGTGAGCAGCGGCGCCGCGTGCCCGTCCATGTAGACGGCGACGTCACCACTGTCGGCGCAACGCACCAGCCGGACGCCGTGCCACTCCTCGTCCGTCACTGCGGGTGGGGCGCCCACCTTGCCGTCCCACTGGTCGTCGATGCGCTCACGGTCCTTCCCGTTGACCTTGAAGATGCCGTTGTGCGCATAGATCGTGTTGTCCTGCGACAGGTGCGCGTAGTAGTACTCCGTGTCCGACTTCCAGCCGAACACGAGGATGACGTCACGGTTGTTCACCGTCGCCGGCTCATCGAGACGCACCTGGGCGCTGAGATCGAAAGAGCCGAGCTCGGCACCCTGGGTCAGAACGGCATACTCAAAGGGACGGCGAATGCCGTCTGCCGGGTCTGTCCCGGCAGACGTCTGGATGATCTGGTCTCCGGGGAAGTCCCACTTCGCGGGCGTCTTCGGAGCCCAGTTGTCACCGGCCATGAGGTCGGTGACGGTCGTCCCGGACGGAGCGCACGACGGCGGCGTCGGAGGCTTCGTCGGGGTGGCGTGGAAGTGCGCGTACTGGGCACTGACCTGCTCCGGCGTCGCCACCGTGTCGAGGAACATGAGGTCGTCCATCCGACCGTTGAACGGGTTCGCCTCACGCGTGTCCTGCGGGAAGCTGCCACCGATCTTGTAGCCCCGCGGATTCGTCGCCGACGTCGAGCCGGAGCCCCACGGGTTGGTTGCCGTGTAGCGGCCCGCGAGAGGCTTGCCGTTGCGATAGAGCTTCATCTCGCCTGCCGCGAAGTCGAAGCTCGCCGTGAGGTGCACCCACTCGTCACTCGCCAGGATCTCGTCCCACGGCATGTCGGCAGCGAAGGTCCATGACCCGGCCCCGTCGACGCGCCGACCGAGGGCGACGAGCTTGAGCTCGTTGCCGACGGTGATGATTTCGAGGAGGGCCCGGACCGCGTGTCCGTCGGAATCGCCGGTGAGTATGCCGGCCAGCCCGATCGCGTTGTATCGGTCGTCCGGGTTGGTCGTACCGGAGTTGAGCGCAGCCACGCTGTCACCCGTGCGCTTGAACCAACCCATGACGGTGGCCTTGTCGGTCCCGGCAAAGGCGTCGAGCGTGTCGACACCCTTGGCGTTGTAGACGCCCGCCTTCCAGTCGTCGTTGGATGCCGTGGTCGGACTCATCTGCTGCGTCTGGAGGGCCTCTCCTGCACCCGAGTAGGCCCGGTCGGCGACGCGCATCTCCACTCCGCCGTTGACCAACTGGATCTGCGTGCCCGACGTGCCCTGGTCCGCCTCGAACGTCGGCGCACCCGGGGCTGGGTGGTCAAAGTCGTAGTGCGACACCAGGTTTGGTGCGAGCTCGGGCAGGACGACCGGCGACTTGGGCGGCACGCGGTGGGCACCGGTGACCTTCCAGATCTTCCCGTTCGCCTTGGCGATGAGATACAGCTCGCCGGCGGCGTCCGAGCCGAAGCGCAGGTCGACTCGCGTGTCGCCGACCAGGTCCTGGAAGGTCGTCTCCTTGCCGTCCTTGAACACGCGCAACTGCTCGATGGCAGCGAGGTCGTCGATGCTGCCGGTGTTGCGCACCATCTCGTCGGCCTTGGTGGACAACACCCAGCCACGGACCAGGTCGGTGAAGAGGTACTGACCCTTGAGTGTCGGGATGCTGCCGCGATAGACGAAGCCACCGTTGTTGGCCACTCCCGCGTCACCGGTCTGCCCGGGGTCGCGGTTGTGGTCGTAGGCCGCGACGGGATAGGTGAAGCCGTTCTTGGCATCGTCGGCCGGCAACGGATAGATCTGACGGTTCTCGGCGACGAACGGGCCCTCACGGAAGGACCAGCCGAAGTTGTCCCCCGGCTCGACCGCGTAGATGGACTCGACCTGCCACTCACCGATGTGCCCGAGATACATCGTGTGGTCCCCGGCTGGATCCCAGCTGATGCGGTGCGGGTCACGCATGCCAATGGCATACAGCTCGGGCAGGGCGCCCGCGGTGCTCAGGAAGGGGTTGTCCGCGGGGATGCCGTACTTCCCGTTGGCGCTGTTGGTGCCGAGCGGGTTGATCCGCATGATCGTGCCCTGCGGAGTGGCCACGTTCTGCGGATTGCCGTTGCCCACACCGTTTCCACCGTCTCCGGCGAGGATGTAGAGGTTGCCGTAGTCGGCGTCACCGGGCTTCACAGTGGGGTTGAACGAGATCTGCTGCACGGTGTGCACGCGACCGTTGAAGGGCACGCGCATGACCTCGCGGCTGGTCCCCGCAAAGACGGGCGCCGACGGATCGGTGGCCTTCCACTCCGTGACGACACTGTGGAAGCCCGTGCTGCCGTAGGCCGGGAAGTCCGGCGTGTCCTCGGTCAGAGCAGTGCCCGCCTCCGTGTGGACGGTGTAGAACAAGCCGTTGCGGGCGAAGTCCGGGTGGAACTCTGCAGCACCCAGGCCCGTCCCCAGACCGGCGCTGTTGTGGAAGTTGTCGATGAAGGCCTGGCGCACATCGAGGTAGGGCACATAGGCCCCCGTCCCCTTGTTGACGGTGTAGAGCATGCCGTTGTTGTCAGGCACCATGAGCCGACCCGACCCGTCCGGGATCTCGTCGAGGTGCGTAATCCGGTTGTGCCGCACCAATCTCTGGTCCTGCGTCGCCGGAGTCGTGTGCGATTCCGGCAGCTGGGCGAGTTCCTTGACGTCGATCCCCAGAGTCGAGAGCTTGGGGTCCGGGAGCGGGTTGAGCAGGGGCTCCTGGACATCGTCGGCTGCCGCGCAGTCGCCGGGGTTCCCGGTCGCGATGGCGAGGTTCTCACCCGCGGTGTCGATGGCGACGTCGTCGAGCATGAGCTGGGCGTCGCTCTTGGCCCCGTTGATCCAGAAGAACCGGTCGAGCGCCGTGGTCACGCCCTGGCGGAAGCCGAACTGCTGCTCCGTCCCTGCAGGCAGCCGTGTCCGCTCCTTGTAGGGGCCTCCCTGGCTGTAGACCGCGACCTTGTCGGTGGCGTTGTCGGCCACGATCCAGACGCACTGCCACGAGTTCGCGGACCACGTTCCGGCAGGACTGAACTTGCCGCCGTCACGTGCGAGAAGGGTGTCGTTGCTCTGGTTGTTCACATAGGCGCGGCTCTGCGCGTAGTCCGTCGGCTGGTCGACATCCGTGACGCCGAAGGACGTGTCGACGGTGCCCATGCGCAACATGCGGAAGAAGAGCGTTCCGGTGGTGCCCTCGGCGATCCCCGGCACGGCGCGCGAGGCGCGCTGGGCTCCTCCCACCATCTCGAGCACCTGGTTGTTGCCATTGAGCGGATCAGCGATCACGCGGGCAGCAGAGGACGCCGACCAACCGTCCTGACCGTTGAGTGCGGTGCGTTCGTACTGCTCGAAATCGAGCTTCTGCGTGAACTCCTGTGCGGCCTGGGTCTCCGCGGCCACCGGGCTCGCGAAGAGGAAGGTGGTGCCCACGACTGCGGTTGTCGCGACCACGGCCAGCCATCGCGATGGTCGCGGACGGGCGGCTTTGCGTTGCCGCACAGGGGTTCTGGGCGAATGGGGATTGGGCGCGCGCATCTGGATACCTCTCAACGTCGTTGTCGATCAGGTTCTGCCACATATTTGAGCCAGCACTTTGGGAAGCGCTTTCCGCATAGTAGGGGTGCTTCTCTGATGTGGCAAGGGATGGCCCGGACACCCCGCAGGACAAGTTCGATCGCCCTGCGCACAGTCGCCGCCGGAGAGGCGGTCCGACGAGGCGAGAACTCAGAGGTGGTTCATCGCGATGACGCGACCGAGCCCTTCGAGGAGGGCGTCGGCATCCGTCATGCAACGCTGCACGTCGCTCTCGACGTCCAGGAGGGCATAGCTCGCAGCGATGCCCATCGCAGTCAACTGGGCGTCATCGAGCTCGCGCCGTCCACAGACGGCGACGACCTCACATCCCGCCGACGACGACGCGGCAGCGATGCCGGCCGGCGCCTTGCCCGACATCGTCTGCTCGTCGAGCGACCCCTCCCCCGTGATCACCAGGCGGGCCGTCCGCAACTGATCCGCGAAGCCGACGAGCTCGAGAACGAGGTCGATGCCCGGTCGGAGCCGTGCCCCCAGAGCCATGAGCGCATAGCCCACGCCACCCGCGGCGCCGGCGCCCGGCGCCAGGCGGACGTCGGTCCCCGTGGCCGAATCCAGACGATCTGCCCAGCAATGGAGGTTGGCCTCGACGACTGGCAGCTCATCCGGGGCAAGCCCCTTCTGCGGGCCGTAGACCGCAGACGCTCCCCGCGGTCCCAGCAAGGGGTTGTCGACGTCACACGCGAGCAGCAGCTCCGCCTCGCCCAGAGCGGGGTGCATCGTCGTGAGGTCGATGTCGGCGATCTGGTCGAGGTGCGCCCCGGGGTCACTGATCTCGTCCCCGACTCGGTCCAACAGCCGAGCCCCCAGCCCGACGAGCAGTCCGGCGCCACCATCCGTGCTGGCGCTTCCACCGATGCCGAGGACGATCCGTCGACAGCCGGCATCGAGCGCTGCGGCGATCACTTCGCCCGTGCCACGCGTGGTGGCCCTCCATGGTGCGAGCTCGCGTCCCGGGAGCAGCGCCAGGCCCGAGACGTGCGCCAGCTCGATGACGGCCTGATCGGCCTTTCGTGCGTATGCCGTGTGCACCGGTTCCCCGGTGGGTCCCGTCGCGCTGAGCGGCACCCGCTCGAACCCGGCGGCTTCTGCGGCCGCCAAGGTTCCGTCGCCGCCGTCGGCGACGGGGACGACTCTGACGTCGAGCTCACCGTCGGCGGTCAGGAGTCCGCGCCGGACGGCAGCCCCCACGCCGGACGAGGTGAGCGACCCCTTGAACTTGTCCGAGGCGATGAGGACCGAGCCGACCCGCGGCGACCTGTCAGGCATCGATCGCGGTGCTGGCCCGCAACCGGACCTGGGCGGGGATGTGGATGTTCTGCGAACCCGTGGCGGTTCCCAGGGCGAGCTCCGCCGCCGCGACTCCGATCCCGCGCATGTCCAGACCCACGGTGGTCAGGGTCGGCGTGACGTCGAGCAGGGTGGGGATGTCGTCGAATCCGGCGATGGACACGTCGCCGGGCACCGAGAGGCCGAGCTCTCGACAGGCAGCGAGGGCGCCGAGCGCCATGACGTCGGAGACGGCAAAGAGGCAGATGGGCGAGGGACCGCCCCGCTGCAGAGCCGCAAGGCCAGCCTCGTACCCGCCGGATCGCGAGAAGTCGCCCGTGGCCGACCACACGACACGTTCGGCTCCGACCTCGCGCCGGAACGCGTCGGCTCGGTCGACAGAGGTGCGCAACCAGCGCGGCCCCTCAAGGACGGCGAAGCGCTCGTGACCGGCCTCCATGAGGGCCTGGGCGAGACGCCGAGCACCACCCCTGTTGTCGGGAACGACCGCCGAGAAGTCCTCGAAGGGCTGACCGATGAACGCCAGCCGGCCGCCGTTGCGCTCGTACATCCGACACGCAGCGACGAGGTCTCGCTGGGCGCTGTCCGAACTGCGACGACGGGATCCGGCCAGAATGATCGCCTGCGTGCGATGCGCTGCGAGGCTGCGGACGGCGGCGGTCTCCAGTTCGGGATCCCGCCCAGTGCTCGCGAGGAGCGTCTGCTTGCCGAGCGGTTGAGCCACGGACTGCACTCCGCCGGCAATCATCGAGAAATACGGGTCCGAGATGTCGTGCACGACGAGGCCGACGAGATCACTCGACGAGCGGGCGAGCGCCTGGGCCTGGGCGTGAGGCACGTAGCCCAAGAGCTCCGCAGCGGCCCGCACCTTGGCGACGACGTCCGGTCGCGGGTGCCGGTCGGACCCGTTGAGGACCCGCGAAGCGGTCGCCAGGGAGACGCCAGCACTGCCGGCAACCTCTTGCAGAGTCGTCGCCATCGCCGGCGCCCCTTCCTTCGTCGAATGTTCAGGCCCAGTGTGCGGTGTCGACCACGCCTCGCCGGTGATTTCCCGGCTTCGCAGGTGGTTGACACGTCTTCGGGCAGACCCTACCGTAGCGGAAAGCGCTCTCCGCAACGATGCGGAGTGACCCCGAGGCACCGCAGGAGTTCCGCCCATGTCGACGACTTCCACCGTTGGACGCCCCGTGCGATCCACGCCGAGGAAGAGCCCCTCACCCGGAGAGTCCCTGGTCGGGGCCTATGGCCGACCGGCCGCCTTTGTCGCGGCGATTCTCGTCCTGTGGTGGCTCCTGACGTCTGTCACATCGAGCCTTCCCACCTACCTCGTTCCCTCGCCGGGTGACACGTGGTCGGCATTCGCGGACAACGCGGGCTACTTCGCCACCCACACCTGGGTGACCCTGGTGGAGACGGTCATCGGCTTCGTCGTTGCGGTCATCGTGGGCCTGCTGGTGGCCATCGCGATGATCTATTCCACCTCCTTCGAGCGCACGCTCTACCCCCTGGTTCTCTTTGCCCAGGTCGTCCCCAAGATCGCGATCGCCCCCCTCTTCGTGGTCTGGCTCGGCTTCGGGATGACTCCCAAGATCGTCGTCGCCGTCCTGATGGCGTTCTTCCCGATCGTGATCTCAGGGCTGGCCGGCCTGAAGTCCGTCGACCCGGAGATCCTCGAGCTGACCTCCACCATGGGAGCCAATCCCCTCAAGGTGTTCGCGAAGATCCGTTTCCCGGCCTCACTCCCCCAGTTGTTCTCCGGGCTCAAGGTGGCCGCCACCCTCGCCGTCACGGGGGCAGTCGTCGGCGAGTTCGTCGGATCGAACTCCGGCTTGGGCTACGTGATCCTCCAGGCCAACGGCAACGTCGACACCGCCTCGCTCTTCGTCGCGCTCATCATCATGTCCCTGCTCGGCGTCGCTCTGTTCGGTCTCCTCCAGATCGCCGAGCGATTCGTCATCCCCTGGCACTCCTCACGCCGATCCCACGGTGGCTCCACCGTTCAGCTCTGACGTCCCTGACCCTCACCCCTTGGAAGGACCCCACATGATCTCTCGAAACCGACTGGCCCTCACCGCAGCCGTGGCAGGCATGGCACTCGCGCTCTCGGCCTGCGGCAACAGCGGCGCCGACGACTCCGCCAGCTCAGGTGGTGCCGACGGCGAGAAGTCCGTGAGCCTGATGCTCAACTGGTATCCCTATGGCGAACACGCCCCCTTCTACTACGGCGTCGAACAGGGCATCTTCAAGAAGCACGGGATCAACCTGACCATCAAGGCCGGCCAGGGTTCGACCAAGACGGTGCAGGCCGTCGGCAGCGGCCAGGTCGACTTCGGCTGGGCCGACACCCCTGCCGTCCTCGCCAACATCGACAAGGGCGTCAAGGTCAAGAGCGTCGGTGTCTTCCTGCAGACGACTCCGTCCTCGGTCCAGGTCTACAAGGACTCGGGTGTCACGACCCCCGCGGACCTCAAGGGCAAGACGATCGCTGTCTCGGCCGGTGACGCCCCGACCACGATGTTCCCGACCTATCTCAAGATGGCAGGCGTCAACGAGTCGGACGTCAAGACGCAGAACCTCGACCCGGCCGGGAAGATCGCAGCGGTCCTGACCAACAAGGTCGACGGCCTCATCGGGTTCGCCCACGACCAGGGTCCGACGATCGCCTCGAAGAGCGGCAAGGAGATGACCTACCTCCGCTACTCGGACGTCGGCCTCAACTACTTCAGCACCGGACTCATCGCGCCCGACGGGACCATCGAGAAGGACCCCGAGCTCGTCAAGAAGCTTGTGGCGGCCACCAGCGAGGCGTTCGCCGCAGCCGAGAAGGACCCCGAGGCTGCGGTCAAGACGATGTCGGGCAAGGACCCGCAGATGCCCAAGGACGACGTCCTCCTCGAGCAGTGGAAGCAGACGACCGAACTCCTCCACACGGACGCGACGACGGGCAAGGCACCCGGTCTCAACGCCACCTCCGACTGGGACTCGACCATCAAGCTTCTCGCCGGGGCCGGCCTCATCAAGGAAGCCAAGCCCGCGGACACCTACTTCAACAGTGCTGCTCAGCCGCAAGGGTGAGGGAGGAACACGTGACCGCCGTGACAGAACATCCCACCTCCGTGAAGTCGACCACGGATCCCACCGTCCATGTCCAGGACCTCCACGTCCGCTTCGCCTCCTCCAGGGGTGAAGTCACCGCAGTCGAACACATCGACCTCACGGTCGCCCCAGGTGAGTTCGTCACCATCGCGGGCCCATCCGGCTGCGGCAAGTCCACCCTGCTCAAGGTCATCAGCGGCCTGACCAAGCCGTCGCGCGGGGTCGTCGAGCTCAACGGCGCGCCGGTCACCGGGCCACGACAGGACATCGGCTACGTCTTCCAGCGTGCCGCGCTCCTGGAGTGGCGTGACGTCGAGGGCAACATCCTCATCCAGGCCGAGATGCGAGGCATGCCGCGCGCCAAGGCACGTGAGCGAGCCGCCGAACTCATCGAGATGACGGGCCTCTCGGGCTTCGAGAAGGCGCTCCCCCACGAGCTCTCCGGCGGCATGCAGCAACGCGTGTCCCTGTGTCGGGCGCTGCTGCACGAACCCCAGGTCCTGCTCATGGACGAACCGTTCGGGGCACTCGACGCGCTCACCCGCGAGCGCATGAACGTCGAGCTCCGACGCATCTGGGAGAGCACCGGCACCACGGTCATGCTCGTGACCCACTCCGTCCCCGAGGCCGTCTACCTCGCCGACCGGGTCGTCGTCATGAGTCCCCGTCCGGGCCGCGTGCTGGAGGTGCTCGACGTCGACCTGCCGCGGCACCGGGTCTATGGCGACACCATGGCCAGCCCCGTCTTCCAGGAGCTGACCACCCACGTGCGCTCCCTGCTTCGCACCACCGGTGAAGCCGACTGACCCACGCCACCTGAGCAGGTCGACGGCCGCACGGCCCACCGGCCCACACCACCGACCGCCACTCATGTCTTGCCACTCACGAACAGGAACCCCGATGCCCGACACCCCGAAGACCCTGCGCATCGCCATGAACGGCGTCACCGGACGCATGGGCTATCGACAGCACCTCGTCCGCTCGATCCTCGCCCTGCGTGACGAAGGGCTGACCCTGGCCGATGGCAGCATCGTCCAGATCGAACCCGTCCTCCTGGGCCGCAATGCCGAGAAGCTGTCCCAGCTCGCCGCACGTCACAACGTCCCCGACTGGAGCACCGACATCGATGCCGTCCTCGCCGACGACACGGTCGACGTCTACTTCGACGCCCAGGTGACCTCCCGCCGCGCCCCGGCAGTCCGGGCCGCGATCGCTGCGGGCAAGCACGTCTACATGGAGAAGCCCACGGCCGAGACCTTGGAGGAGGCCATCGCTCTCGCTCATCTCGGAGCGAAGTCGGACCTCACGATCGGGGTGGTTCACGACAAGCTCTACCTCCCCGGTCTCGTCAAGCTCCGTCGGCTCGTGGACGAGGGCTTCTTCGGACGGATCCTCTCTCTGCGTGGCGAATTCGGCTACTGGGTGTTCGACGGCGAGCACCAGACCGCTCAGCGCCCCAGCTGGAACTACCGCTCCGAGGACGGTGGCGGTATCACGGTCGACATGTTCTGCCACTGGAACTACGTACTCGAGGGCATCCTCGGTCGGGTCGAGTCCGTCACCGCCAGGACGACCACCCACCTTCCCGAAAGGTGGGACGAGACCGGCGCGAGGTACGACGCAACGGCGGACGACGCGGCATACGGAATCTTTGACATCGAGGGCGGCATCATCGCCCAGATCAACTCCTCGTGGACCGTCCGGGTGCACCGCGACGAGCTCGTCGAGTTCCAGGTCGACGGCACCCACGGATCGGCCGTGGCCGGACTGCGCAACTGCGTCATCCAGCCCGCGAGCGCGAGCCCCAAGCCGGTCTGGAACCCCGACCTCCCGAGCGGTGAGCCGTTCCGCGAGCAATGGATTCCGGTGCCGGACAACGACGACCTCGAGAACGGGTTCAAGTTGCAGTGGGTCGAGTTCCTGCGGGACGTCGTGGCCGGGCGTCCGCACCGGTTCGATCTGCTCAGCGCCGCCCGGGGTGTGCAGCTGGCCGAGCTGGGGCTGCGGTCCTCGGACGAGGGTCGGCGTCTCCCCGTTCCGGAGATCAGCCTGTGAGCCCGGCCCTCCACCTCCCGGACGGTGCCGCGCACGAACTCGCGCCTCCGCGCGAGTGGGTGAAGCCGAGCCGTCCGTTCACCTCACGCATTGCGTATGCCGCGGCGCACGTCGTCCCGCGCGTCGAGGGGGAGAACGTCGCGGGTGCTCCGGCTGACCTCGACTGGGAGTCCACGCTCGCCATCCGTCGCGAGCTGTGGTCGTGGGGTCTGGGGGTGGCCGAAGCCATGGACACGGCCCAACGCGGGATGGGTCTCGACTGGCCCGCCGCGCAGGAGCTGATCCGCCGCTCGGCTGCGGTCGCCGCGGAGGTGGGCGGACTCATCGCGGCCGGCGCGGGAACAGACCAGCTCGACATCGCCGCGCTCGTCGCCAGCCCCGAGACGGGCCTCGACACGGTCATCGGCGCCTATCGGGAGCAGGTCACCGTCGTCGAGGACGCCGGAGCAAAGGTCATCGTCATGGCCTCGCGCGCCCTGGCCGCCGTCGCGACCACGCCGCAGGACTATCTCGACGTCTATGGCGCGGTGCTCGAGGAGGTGCAGCAGCCGGTCATCCTGCACTGGCTCGGCGAGATGTTCGACCCGGCTCTGGCCGGCTACTGGGGCTCGACCGACGTGAACACGGCGACGGGAACCTTCCTTGAGCTCGTGGCCAAGTACGCCGACCGGATCGACGGGGTGAAGGTCTCACTCCTCGACGCCGACCACGAGCGCGACCTCAGGAGCCGCCTGCCCGAGGGAGTCCGTCTCTACACCGGCGACGACTTCAACTACCCCGAGCTCATCTGCCCGGACGCTGACCGACACCACTCCGACGCCCTCCTCGGTGTCTTCGCCGCGATTGCCCCTGCGGCCTCTGCGGCACTGCAGTTGCTGGATGAAGGCGACGTCGACGAGGCGCGCCGGGTCCTCGACTCGACGCGGGCACTCGGGCGCCACATCTTCGCGACCCCGACCTACAACTACAAGGTCGGCATCGCCTTCCTCGCGTGGCTCAACGGGCTGCAGCCCGGCTTCCAGATGGTGGGTGGTCTGGCGAGCAACAGATCCGTCAGCCACCTGACCCAGCTCGTCGTCCTCGCCGACCGGGCAGGCGTGTTGACCGATCCCGACCTCGCCGCCGAGCGCTTCAACGCCTGGAGCCACGTCACGGGGGTGGGCCGAGATGTCTGACGCCGGGTGCCGGCTCTCGCTCAACATCGAGACGACGCACTCCCTGACCCTGGAGCAGGCGGTCGAGGTCGCCGCCGCAGCAGGGCTCGAGGCCATCGGGGTGTGGCGCGATCGCGTCCAGGCCGTGGGCGTCGCGAAGGCGGCGCGTCTGGTGTCCGACGCCGGGCTGCGCGTGTCCTCGTTGTGCCGCGGCGGGTTCCTCACGGCGTCAACGTCCGAGGGAATTCGCGCCGCCCTCGACGACAATCTCAGGGCTCTCGATGAGGCCGCCGCCCTGGGCGCGCCTGAGCTCGTCATGGTGGTCGGCGGACTGCCCGAAGGTGACCGCGACCTCGTGGGGGCGCGGCACCGAGTTGCCGAGCGGATCGCGGAACTTGCGCCCGAGGCGGTGGCGCGCGGCGTTCGGCTCGCGCTCGAACCGCTTCACCCCATGTATGCCGCCGACCGCGCCGTGCTCTCGACGCTCGATCAGGCGCTCGACATGGCGGCGCCGCATCCTGCGGAGGCTGTCGGGGTCGTCGTCGACACCTTCCACATCTACTGGGATCCGAGGGCCGCGTCCGCCATCGCACGAGCCGGGCTGGAGGGCCGCATCTCGTCCTACCAGGTGTGCGACTTCAACCTCCCCATTGCGTCCGACGCCCTCCTCTCTCGCGGGATGATGGGCGACGGTGTCATCGACTTCACCCACTGGACCACTGCTGTCGCAGCGGCCGGCTACACGGGCGACGTGGAGGTCGAGATCTTCAACGCCGACATCTGGGCCCGCCCACCACGGGACGTCGTCGGTCAGATGGTCGAGCGGTACACGACGTTGGTCGCGCCGTTCCTCTGAGGAACGGGCAGGGACGCTTTTCAGACGTCGGGTATGCCGTCGTGTCAGCGCGCGCTGGACCTCACGACCTGCGTCTTCCGAGCGCTCGCGAGCAGGTCGGCCGCGCGCTCGCCGATGACGATGCACGGCGCCTGCGTGTGGCCGCGGATGATCTTCGGCATGATCGAGGCGTCGGCGACGCGCAGCCCCTGGACGCCGCGGACACGCAGCTCCGGGTCGACGACCGAGCCCTCGTCAGAACCCATCCGGGCCGTGCTCGTCGGGTGATAGAGCGTGTGCGAGTGGTTGGCCAGGGACAGCGCGGACCGCTCCTCGCGAGTGACTCCGTCGCCACCCTCGGGCACGAAGTAGTGCGAGCCCGTCACGGCTGAGAGGGCTGGTGTCGCGATGAGGTCGGCACACACACCGAGGCCGGCCATGAGGGCAGCGCGGTCCTTGCCGTCGGGGTCGGTGAGATAAGCCGGCTCGATCTTCGGCTTGGCCAGCGGGTCGGCCGAGACGAGCGTGATCCGGCCGGTGCTCTCGGGCTGGAGCAGGATGGCCCCGACCGTGATCCCGTGACCCGTCGGGGGCACGAGGCCCTCACTCACGAACGGCACCGGCGCAAAGATGATCTCGATGTCGGGCAGGTCAAGGTCGGGCTGCGTGCGCACGAACCCGTAGGCCTCCCCCACGTTCGAGGTGAGCATGCCCTTGCCGCGCGCCAGGAAGTTGACGACCTGCGCCGGCTTCTCGGCGGCGAAGAGCGTGTCCTCGTCGGACTCGATGATGAGGGCTGCGATGAGGTGGTCCTGGAGGTTGGCACCGACCTCGGGTGCGTCGACGACGACCTCGATGCCGAGTGCCGTCAGGTCCGCGGCAGGGCCCACCCCCGAGAGCAGGAGCAGCTGCGGCGTGTTGATGGCCCCGCCCGAGAGCACGATCTCGTGAGTGACGAAGACCTTCTTCGTGGCACCGCCGGAGACGTACTCGACACCGGTCGCCTGAGTTCCCTCGAAGATCACTCGGGTCGCCTGGGCGTCGGTGCGCACCGTGAGGTTGGTCCGCCCCTTGGCCGGCTTGAGGTACGCGTCCGCGGTGCTGAATCGCTTGCCGCGCTTCTGGTTCACCATCGTCTCGCTGAAGCCCTCGGGACGTGCGCTGTTCGGTGACTCCACGGCATACCCGGCTTGTTCGACGGCCTTGAGGAAGGTCGCCGTGTGCGAGCGCGGACTGCGCTGGTGGATGATGCTCACCGCTCCGCCGGAGCCCTGGTCGGGGTCGGTGTTGCCCTCGATGTGCTCGACGCGGCGGAAGTACGGCAGCAGCGCCTGGTAGGACCACTCCGCACCGGCCGCCTCGGCCCACCCGTCGTAGTCGGCGGCATAGCCACGCACCCACATCATCGCGTTGAGCGAGGTCGACCCACCGAGCATCTTGCCGCGGGGCCAGTAGATGCTGCGGTCGCCGAGGTTCTCCTGCGGTTCGGTGTTGTAGTCCCAGTCGAGCGGCGTCCTGAAGAGCTTCGAGAAGGCCGCAGGGATGTGCACTTCCTGCTTCTTGTCGGGCCCTCCGGCCTCGAGGAGGAGCACGCTGATCGCGGGGTCCTCACTGAGGCGGGCGGCGAGCGTGGCGCCGGATGCGCCGGCTCCCACGACGACATAGTCGAACGTCTCGTTGCTGCTCATGACTGTCCTTCAGGGAGTGGGGTCAGAAAAGACAAAGCCGCGCGTATGCCGGAAGGCGGGCTTCCGGCATACGCCGAAAGTCACGCTCGGAAGGCGGAGACGAAGATCCCGGGGAGCTTGGCCCAGGAGGGCTTGGCGGCGAACCGGGTGAGCAGCTGGCCGGTCCGGCGCGCGCTGCGGGCCGAGACGAACCACGGCGGCTTCGGCGAGAGCGAGAGCTCGCCGCCGACGAACGACCGCGGGAAGGGACGGAAGGGGCCGCGCACGATGGTGCGTTCGGTGTCCTGCAGCAGGAACGCGTTGTGGACGATCCCGATCCCGCTCTGGACGTCGTCGATGGTGTGACCGGGGAAGGCGCCCCAGGGTGCACCGGCGGTGAGGAACCCGACGGCGGTCCAGGCGTTGACGGCGATCGTGCCGTACTCCAGTCGGGCCAGCGCCTCGTCGAAGCCGGAGCCGAGCTCCTTGAGCGTTGCCGGTGAGACGAGGACGTTGGCGCCGAGGGTTCCGACGAGCGCGGTGTTCGCGTGGTCGACGGCGGCGTCGACGAAGGCCTGCCCAGTGCCGGGCACGTCGACGATGCCGAGGACCGGCGAGAAGTACTCCGTGGTCTGGATCGCTGCCGCGTCCACGCCGTTGCGGGCGTCGATGAGCAGGCGGCCACCACCCTTGCCGAGGTGGTCTGCCTTTGCGTATGCCGTGCCCGCCGCAGCGACGCGGTCGCCGCTGCCGGGGTACCACGGGACGCGCTCGGGAGCCGCCTCGAGGGCCTTGCGCAGCTCGGAGACGAACGCCTCGCGCTGCGGCCACTCGCTGCTGAGGATGACGACCTGTCCGGCGACGCAGTTGTAGCCACCGTTGTGAAGCCGCTGTGTCGCAACGTGTTGCGCCTGGAACTTCAGGTCGGCGGTGGACCACTCCCCCGGAACGACGATGATCGGCGAGACGCCGCCGAGCTCGCTCGTGATCGGCTTGTCGAGCACCGGCGTGCCGGCCGCGCGTCGAGCAGCGCCGTCCGGTCCGGGTCCCCACACGATGACGTCGTGCGTCACGGCGCTGCCGGTGATGTGGACGTGGGAGATGCCGGGGTGGTTGGCGAGATAGCTGCCCACGTCGCCCGCGCCGGCGACGATGGCGAGGACGCCGAGCTCGATGAGTGGGGCGAACGCGGCCTCGTAGACGGGCAGCAGCTCGTTCATCGTCGGGTTGAGCTTGAGGATGACGACGCGGTTGTGTGCCACGAGTTCGTAGAGCACGTCGAGGGGCGCGATGGAGCTGATGTTGCCGGCACCGAGGACGAGACCCACGCCAGCCGTGTCCTTGGGCGTGAGGGCTCCGAGACCGGCCCGCGCACGGACCTCGGTCCCGGTGATGCCGGGCTTCATCCACACGTCGGCCGTGAAGCCGTTGAGGAGCAGGAACTCGTAGGCACTCGTCGGCAGGACCGGGACCACCACCCGGCCGCCCGGGCCGGTGCCGAACTTGATGCTCTGGACCGGGCTCTTGCCCGCGGCGACTGCCGCCAAGGAGTGCTGGAGGGTCAGGAGGCCCGACATGGTGCAGTACGGACCCGACAGGTACTCCTCGCCGACCAGCGGCGATTCAGGGTCGAGGTTCTTGGCGCGGGCGGCCGCTGCCACCCACTGCTCGGACTGCGACGCAACGGCTGCGTGCACCCGGCCCAGGAGGGCGCCCCGCTCGGCGATACCGAGTCCGGCCCAACGCTGCTCGCCGGCCTGGACGGTGGCAATGGCCGAGTCCAGGGCGGCGCGGACGTCGTCCCCGGGAAGAGGCGGTGCGCTGCTTGCGGGCGTGGCCTGCTCAGTCGTCGTCATTGACACTCCCAGGGGATCTCACCGGTCGATGGCCCTGTGCCGCGACGAGGTGCGGCAACGTTGCCGTGAGACCAGTATCGATTGGTGTCATGCCCTGCGTCCATGGGCCAACGCCCGCAGTTCTGCCCAACCCGTTGTGCCCGGGCACAACGAGCCCTAGCCTTCTCGCATGTCGACGCCAGGAGTTCTCACCAGCCCAGCCGCGCTCAGGACGTCCCGCACCGCTGACGCGACCGGCCTGTTCTCCGAGTTGCGTCGCAGCGTCGACTCCCTCACCGAGGGAGTCCTCGAGCAGATCCTCGGCGCGGAGGACGACTACGCCGAGAGCGCGCTCCCCCGCGAGGTCCTGCATTCCATCGTCGAGGAGAACATCATCGCCATGCTCGATGCGCTGTCGGGGGCAGAGGTCGTGCTCGACGCACCACGGCGGGCGGGTCGCGTGAAGGCCGAGAACGGCATACCCATGGCCAGCCTGCTCCACGCCTATCGGCTGGCCGGCCTCCAGCTGTGGGAGGAGATGCAGGCTCGGGCCGTCGGGCCCGAGAGGGCGGACGAGCTGCTGCGGCACTCGTCGCGCCTCTGGGGACTCGTCGACGCGTTCTCCGGGGAGGCGGCCGGGGCCTACCGCGGGATCATCGAGGAACGGGAGCGCCGCGACGAACAGGCCCGCAGCGTCATGCTCCTGCGGATCCTCGACGGCACCGCGGGCTCGGGCGAGGTGGCCGGACTCCTGCGCGCGCTGGGTCTGCCCGATCGCGCCACCCATGTCGTGGCAGCGGCCGAGCGGCGCAGCACGGGCGAGGACCCGCTGCCGGCTCTGGCCGAACGCTTGCTCAGTGCCGGGATCCCGTCGGCCTGGACGACGTGGCAGGGCGAGGTCGTCGGGTTGCTGGCCTGCCGCGACGCTGCTGGGGTCGAGCGGGCGCAGGACCTGGTCGCGGCGACGGCTCGCTCGCGGGTGGGGTTGAGCAAGCCCTTCACCAGCGTCGCTGCCGCCGCAGCCGCGGTCGAACAGGCCCGGATCGCCATCGCCTGCCTCGACGGGTCGAGCGAAGGGACCCACCGCTACGGCTCGGCACCCCTCGACGTCCTCGTCGTCGCTCAACCGGCGCTGGCGGCCGAGCTGCGCGACGGAGTCCTGGCTGGGCTGCTCGCCCCCGAGGTGCGCGACGGGGACGTCCTCGTCGACACCCTGGAGGCGTGGTTCGCGACGTCCGGATCGTCATCGGCCACGGCCAAGCGGCTCCACTGCCACCGCAACACCGTGCTGCATCGGCTGGGTCGCGTCCACGCCCTGACCGGTCGCTCGACGACAAACCCGGCCGAGGCAGCGGAGCTCTATGTCGCCATTCGAGCTGCGCGCCTGGCCGGGTCCGACCGGGTCTGACCTCTTGTCAGACTGAGAGTGTTCAGCGGCGTCGACGTCCGCGCAGCACCTTGAGGGCGACGATGACGGCGACGACGGCCACCGCTGCGGCCACGCGCTCGACGCGCAGGTCACCCTCGGGCGTCGTGGTCGCGTCGGCGAAGCGGGCCTTGGCCTGCTCGACCTGACGCTTGGCGATCGCGGACGGGGTCGCCTTGGCGGTGAGTTCGTTCAGGGTGCGTGCGAGGCGCGTGCGGCGCTCGGCGATGTCGGCCTCGAGGGCGGAGATGTTGCTCATCGAATCAGTCCTCACTGAGTCCGAGGTCGCGCCGGATCTTGGCGACGTGACCTGTGGCTTTGACGTTGTAGAAGGCGTGCTCGACCTTGCCTGCCTCGTCGATGACGAGGGTGGAGCGGATCACGCCTTGGACGATCTTGCCGTAGAGCTTCTTCTCGCCGAACGCGCCCCATGTCGTCATGACCGATTTGTCGGGGTCCGAGAGCAGGGTGAGCGAGAGGTGCTCCTTGTCGCGGAACTTCGCGAGCTTCTCGGGCTTGTCCGGCGAGATGCCGAGGACGGTGTAGCCGTCGGTCTTGAGCGACTCGAGGGACTCGCTGAAGTCGCAGGCCTGCTTGGTGCACCCGGGCGTCATGGCTGCCGGGTAGAAGTAGACGATGACCTTGCCCCCGCGCAGGTCGGAGAGCGTGACGCTCTCACCGGTGTCGGTGGTCAGGGTGAAGTCCGGGGCAACATCGCCCGGACTGAGTCGCTCAGTCACGCAAATCTCCTCGATGGTCGGCTCTCGCCAAACTATCAGCGAGCCACCGACAACCAGTGCGCGAGGCGGGACTCGAACCCGCACACCCGAAGGCACCAGAACCTAAATCTGACGCGTCTACCTGTTCCGCCACTCGCGCGCGAAGACAGGGTATGCCGTCCGCTCCCCTCCCACAGACAGGCTCACCCCCGCGCCCGTCCCGTTGGGGCAAAGTCAGCGACTTGTTGCGCTTGGGTCAGGAGAGCTTGTCGCGAAGGACGGGGATCATCGCGCGGAAGGCGCGGCCGCGGTGGGAGATCTCGTTCTTCTCGACATCGGTGTACTCGGCCATCGCCCGGGTGTCGCCGTCGGGAACGAAGATCGGGTCATAGCCAAACCCGTTCTCCCCCACCGGTTCCCGGTTGATCGTGCCGGGGACCCGGCCCTCGACGGACTCGATCGTGCCGTCGGGCATCGCGAGCACGGCGGCGCACACGAACGACGCGCTGCGGTGCTCATCGGGCACGTCACCGATCTGCTCGAGCAGGAGCGAGACGTTCGCGCCGTCGCGGGCGGCACGCGGGGCGTCAGCGCCCGCGTGAGAGCCGGACCAGCGAGCCGAGAAGACACCGGGCGAGCCACCGAGGACGTCCACCGCCAGGCCGGAGTCGTCGGCGACACTCGGCAGACCCGTGGCCTTCGCGACGGCGACCGCCTTGAGTCGGGCATTGCCGACGAAGGTCACCTCGCTCTCGACAACATCCGGAGCATCCGGGAAGTCCGAGGCCCCGACGATCTCGAGACCGAGCTCGTCGACCAGTTCCGCAAGGATCTGACGGAGCTCGTGGACCTTGTGCTCGTTCTGGGTCGCGAGGACCAGCTTGGTCATCGCGAGCGCTCCCGCGGAGCCTCATCGAGAGACTTCTTCTGCTCGAGGGTGAGGGTGGCGCAGCCTGCAGCGGCCAGGTCGAGCAGCTCGTTGAGGCGGTCACGGTCGAAGGCCGCATCGGCACCCTCGGCCGTCCCCTGCACCTCGACATAGCGACCGGAGCCGGTCATGACGACGTTCATGTCGGTGTCGGCCGTCGAGTCCTCGGGGTAGTCGAGGTCGAGAACCGGCAGACCACCGACGACGCCGACACTCACGGCGGCGATGGAGTCCAACAAGGGCTGGGCGTTCTTGGCGATGAGGCCCTTGGCACGGGCGTCCTCGATGGCGTCGACGAGGGCCACGTAGGCACCCGTGATCGACGCCGTGCGCGTGCCACCGTCGGCCTGGAGGACGTCACAGTCGACGACGATCGTGTTCTCGCCCAACGCCTTCGTGTCGATGACCGCACGGAGTGCACGACCGATGAGGCGGGAGATCTCGTGGGTGCGGCCGCCGACCTTGCCCTTGCGGGACTCGCGGTCGGAGCGGGTGTTGGTCGAGCGCGGGAGCATCTCGTACTCGGAGGTGACCCAGCCGGTGCCCTTGCCCTTGAGCCAGCGCGGCACGCCTTCGGTGAAGGACGCGGCGCAGAGCACGCGGGTGCGGCCGAACTCGATGAGGACACTGCCCTCGGCATGGTCGAGCCAGTTGCGGGTGATCCGAATCTCGCGGAGGTCCTCGGGGGCGCGTCCGTCATGTCTGGTCTGCTGTGAAGTCACACGAGCAGGCTAGACGTCCGGCCGGCCAGGCGTTCAGCCGAGGTCGTAGACGTCGTCGGGCCGAGCCACCTCGACACCGGGCCAGAACGGCTCGGCCTGCGCACGGCATACCTCTGCGTCGTTCCAGGCGGGCAGGTGCGTCAGCACCAACCGCTTCACTCCCCCGGCCGCCACGGCGGCCTGGGCTGCCCGGCTGGCCGTGAGGTGGACGCCCCGAACCTCGTCGCGACCGTCGACGAACGCCGAGTCCGCGAGGACGAGGTCGGCGCCGGTCATGAGTGGCGTGAGGTTGTCGCAGGAGTCGGTGTCGCCCGTATAGCTGAGGACGACCCCGTCGGCCTCGACCCGGAAGCCGAACGCCTCGACCGGGTGGTTCACGGCATACGGAGTGATGGTCACCGGACCGATGGAGACGGCCACGCTGTCGGACAGCCGGCCGAAGTCGAAGACCTTGTCCATGCCTCCGTCCTCGAGGCCGTGATACATGAGGGCGACCCGTGCCGCTGTCTCGCTCGGTCCCCACACGGGAAGCCGATCCGCCGGGGCGCCTGCCGGCGCGTAGTGGTGCGCGACATAGAGGCCGCAGATGTCTGCGCAGTGGTCCGGGTGAAGGTGGCTGATGAAGACGGCGTCGAGATCGCGCAGGTCGACGTGTCGCTGCAACGGCCCCAGGGCGCCGTTGCCCAGGTCGAACAGGACGTTCCAGGTGCGCTCCCCGTCGTCCACGGACACGAGGTAGCTCGACGCGGCCGAGTTGGGGCCAGCGAACGACCCGCTGCACCCGATGACGGTGACTCTCATGCGACCACCACCGGGAAGCCGACGGTCGAGGTGAAGATGTGGCCGAAGTTCGGCCCGAGGCCGAGGAACCGCAGCGCCAGGCGGCGGAACTCCTCGGGGTCGCCCGTCGTCGTGAAGCCGTGCTCGGGCGCGGGCAGGTGGTCGGGCCGCAGCAGATCTGCGTCGGCGAGCACGCGATAGAGCTCCTTGGCGGTCTCCTCCGCAGACGACACGAGCGTGACGTCGGGCCCCATCACGTACGAGATGACGCCGGCGAGCAGCGGGTAGTGGGTGCAGCCGAGGATGAGCGTGTCGACGTCCTGCTCCTGAAGGGGTGCGAGGTACTCGCGGGCCACGGTCCGCAGCTCCTCGCCCCCGGTGACACCCGACTCGACGAAGTCGACGAAGCGCGGGCACGGTTCGCTCGTCACCGTGAGGTGCGGAGCGGCCGCGAAGGCGTCGAGGTAGGCCCGCGACTGGTGGGTGCCGAGCGTGGAGATGACGCCTATCCGACCCGTGCGGGTGGCCCCGACGGCGCGACGCACCGCTGGCCGGATGACCTCGACGACCGGCACGTCGTAGCGCTCCCGGGCGTCATGAAGCACAGCGGCGCTGGCGGTGTTGCACGCGATGACGAGCGCCTTCACCCCGTGGTTGACGAGGCGGTCGAGGCATTCCAGCGCAAAGGCACGGGTCTCCGCGATGGGCCGCGGACCGTAGGGCGTGCGGGCAGTGTCACCGAGATAGGCCACCGACTCGTGGGGCAGCTGGTCCAGGACGGCTCGCGCCACCGTGAGGCCGCCATAGCCGGAATCGAAGATTCCGATGGGAGAGTCAGGCACCGCCCAAGGTTAAGCGCTCGGGTGGGCGTCCGGCAGCATCGCCGTGGCGAGCGTCTCCTGCAGCCAGGTGAGGAAGTCGTAGACCGACATGGCGTGCCCGCGGGGATCGTCGTCGTCCACATCGGCGAGTTCTTCCTCGAGACGGTCGACGTCAGCGTCCTCGCGCAGGCCGAGTCGTTCTCCGAGGACGAGCCGCACGTCGGTGAGGGCGATGACCATGTCGATGGCGGCGCGCTCGTCGAGCTCGACCCCCGAGCCGGGCGCCCGCAGTGACGTGATGGCCGACTCGAGGTGGCCGGCCTTGCGCTGGCGCAGGCCGTGCTCGGTGAGGCGCCGGAACTCGGCCGAGACCTGGTCATCGGCCCGGTTGCCAGCGGGGAGCAGTCGTTCCAGGGCCGGGTCACGGTCACCGAACGAGCGCGCGTCGGCCGGAACGGGCCGGTCGTCGGCCACCTGGTCCTCGGCCGAGATCGACACGCCCATGCCGAGCCCGCCCAGCCCCGACACGATCGCGGCGAAGTCGTCGTCGTGGTCCGACGCTCCACTGGGGCCTGTTGCGACAGCCTCTTCCGGCTCCGGCGCCACGAGGTCGTGGACCTGCTCCATGAGCCCAGCGACAACCGCACGTTCGACGGCATCGAGCTTCGCGGCATACCGAAGATTTTTGCCCTTGCCCTTGCGGGCGAACGCGCGCGCCATCAGTCGTCCTTCTGCCTGGTTCTCTGGCCCTTACTTGTGAGGGCTTCCGCAAGCCTCATCAGTCATCTTTCTGGAATGTGGCCCACAAGCCATAGCCCTGGAGCGCCTCGGTGTCGATCTCCATCTTTTCGCGCGGTCCGTGCGAGACGACGGCTCGACCCTTGACGTGGACGTCCATCATCAGCTTCTCGGCCTTGGCCCGGTCGTAGCCGAAGTAGCTCTGGAAGACATAGGTCACGTAGGACATGAGGTTGACCGGGTCGTTCCAGACCAGCGTGATCCACGGGAGGTCGGGCGCGACATCGGTCGAGGAGGAGGTGATCTCCTCCTGCACGGGCGCGATGGACACGGACCCACAATAGGGTGCTTCGGGTGAGCCTCTCCTCCCCTGCTCCTGCGCCGTCATCTGCACCTTCGACCGCGCTGCTGACCGACCACTACGAGCTGACGATGGTCCAGGCAGCCCTGCGCTCGGGTGCGGCGTCGCGGCGCTGCGTCTTCGAGACCTTCGCCCGCCGACTGCCGGACGGGCGTCGCTACGGCATCGTCGCTGGAACCGGTCGGCTGCTTGACGCCATCGAACGGTTCCGCTTCGGCGACGCCGAGATCGCAGCCCTGCGGGCCGGCAAGGTCGTCGACGACGAGACTCTCGACTTCCTCGCCGGCTACCGCTTCGAAGGGGACATCTGGGGGTATGCCGAGGGCGACGCCTACTTCCCCGGCTCACCGGTGCTCGTGGTCGAGTCCGACTTCGCTCACGGAGTCGTCCTCGAGACCCTCGTGTTGTCAATCCTCAACCACGACACCGCAATTGCGTCGGCTGCTTCGCGCATGACCGGCGCCGCTGGCACCCGTCCGTGCATCGAGATGGGGTCTCGACGCACCCACGAGGAAGCCGCAGTGGCAGCTGCGCGGGCGGCATACATCGCCGGGTTTGCGACGACCTCGAATCTCGAGGCGGGACGCCGCTGGGGGGTGCCCACAGCGGGAACGGCTGCGCACGCGTTCACGCTGCTGCACGACGACGAGCGTGAGGCGTTCGCCGCGCAGGTGGAGGTGCTCGGCGTGGGAACGACGCTGCTCGTCGACACCTATGACGTGGAGAAGGCCGTCGAGATCGCCATCGAGGTGGCCGGTCCCGAGCTGGGGGCCGTGCGGCTCGACAGTGGGGACCTGCTCGTCCAGGCGCGTGAGGTCCGTGAGCAGCTCGACTCGCTGGGTGCCACGACGACGCGCATCGTCGTGACGTCGGATCTCGACGAGTTCGCGATTGCCGGGCTCGCGGCCGGCCCGGTCGATGCCTATGGGGTGGGGACGCAGCTCGTCACCGGGTCGGGAGCGCCGACGGCCGGCATGGTCTACAAGCTCGTGGCGCGCTCCGACGACTCCGGCGAGATGGTCGGTGTGGCCAAGGCGAGCAAGGACAAGACGTCGGTGGGTGGACGCAAGTACGCGCTGCGGCGACGCAACACCCGTGGCATCGCCGAGGCCGAGATCATTGGCATCGGCGAGCCACCGGTTGACGACGGAGACGACCGGGTGCTGCTGGTCGAATATCTCCGCGGCGGCGAGGTCGTGGGCGGCGAGCACGTGGCGCTGGCGGCGGCTCGTGAGCGTCATGAGGCGTCCGTTGCCGAGCTCCCCCGGTCCGCCCACCAGCTGAGCCGCGGCGAACCCGCGATCCCCACGACCTACCTCTGACGTTCACCCCCTCCGACTTCGTTCTCACAGTGGTCGGGGGCGCCCTGTGCGGTCATGGTTACGGATGATTTACGTGGGCCGCAGGGACCTGAAACACCCCATGGGCAGTGTCTGGCCCCATGGAGACCACCCTCACCGCGGCCCCGGCCGTCACCGCCCCTGACACGCGTCCCGGTCGCTGGATCGAGCACTGGGACCCCGAGGACGCCAGCTTCTGGCAGTCCACCGGCCGCAGCATCGCGCGCCGCAACCTGGCCTTCTCCGTCTTCGCCGAGTTCCTCGGCTTCTGCGTCTGGGCCCTTTGGTCCGTCGTCGTGCCGCTGCTCCCTGCAGCCGGATTCCCCCTGACGCTCAACCAGCAGTTCTGGCTCATTGCCGTCCCGAGCCTCGTCGGCGCGACCATCCGGATCCCCTACACGTTCGCTGTGCCGGCCTTCGGTGGACGCAACTGGACGATCATCTCGTCCTTGTTGTTGTTGCTTCCGGCGTCGGCCCTCGCGTTCATCGTGACGCGGCCGGA
The DNA here is from genome assembly GCF_000152705.1 of Janibacter sp. HTCC2649. Lineage (GTDB taxonomy): Bacteria > Actinomycetota > Actinomycetes > Actinomycetales > Dermatophilaceae > Knoellia. The sequence continues at coordinate 1,305,410 of NZ_CH672413.1, forward strand.
GACGCCGTTCGGGGTACTCCTCCTCTGTGCCGCGTTGGCCGGTTTCGGTGGTGGCAACTTCGCGTCGTCGATGACCAACATCTCGTTCTTCTTCCCGGAGGCCGAGAAGGGGAAAGCGCTGGGGCTCAATGCTGCTGGCGGCAACCTCGGCACGGGAATCGTCCAGATGGTCGTCCCCGCGGTGATCGCGATCGGCGCCGGCGTGCACCTCGAACGCGCCGGACTGATCTTCATCCCGTTGGCGATCCTGTCGGCCATCGGCGCCTGGCGCTGGATGGACAACCTCGGCGGCGTCAAGGCCGACTACAAGTCGTTCGCCCTCGCGACGAAGAACCCGCACACGTGGGTCATCTCCTTCCTCTACATCGGAACCTTCGGTTCCTTCATCGGGTATGCCGGTGCCTTCCCGACCCTGCTCAAGACCCAGTTCCCGACGGCACCACTGGGGCTCGCCTTCGTCGGTGCGCTCGTCGGCGCCCTCACCCGCCCACTCGGTGGCATGGTCGCGGACCGCTTGGGTGGCGCCCGCGTGACGATCGCGTCGTTCGTCATCCTCACGGGCGGTGCTCTGGCCGCCATCGAAGGGCTGCAGGCGAAGAGCTTCCCGCTCTTCTTCGGCGCGTTCCTCGTGCTGTTCATCGGCGCGGGCATCGGCAACGGTGCGACGTATCGGATGATCCCCGCGGTGTTCCGGGCTGGCGTATCGGCGGAAGGACTTCCCGCTGCTCGCAAGGCGGCGGCCGGCTGCATCGGCATCGCCGGAGCTGTCGGTGCCTACGGCGGGTTCTTCATCCCGCGCGGTTTCGCGATGGCCAAGGAGACCTACGGGTCGCTCGTCCCAGCGCTCTACGTCTTCGTCGCGGCCTACGTCCTCATGGCCCTGACCGTGTATGCCGTGTACCAGCGTCGCGGTTCCGCGCTCGCCTCGGAGACGATCTGAGTTCTCATGCTCCCTGTCGCCACGCACTGCCCCTACTGCGCTCTGCAGTGCGCCCAGACGCTCACGCCGGACACCACCGGCGTGAGCGTCGCCGGGCGCGACTTCCCCACCAATCGGGGAGGTCTCTGCCAGAAGGGCTGGACCAGCGCGTCGGTGCTGCGTGCGCCGGATCGCCTCACCACTCCCCTGATGCGTGGCGCTTCTGGGGAGCTGGAGCCAACGACGTGGGAGTTTGCGCTCGACCTCATTGCGTTGCGGCTCAGGGTAATTCGCGCCGAGCACGGGGCGGATGCGGTGGCCGTCTTCGGTGGCGGTGGGTTGACCAACGAGAAGGCTTACCAGCTCGGCAAGTTCGCCCGCATCGCCCTGGGGACGGCGAACATCGACTACAACGGACGCTTCTGCATGAGCAGTGCTGCAGCGGCGGCCAACCGTTCGTTGGGGATCGACCGCGGGCTCCCCTTCCCGCTCACCGACCTCGGCGGCGCGCAGGCTGTCCTCCTGCTGGGGAGCAACCTCGCCGAGACGATGCCTCCTGCCGTGGCGCACCTGGCGGGCGCCCGGGCCGCCGGTGGGCTCGTCGTCGTCGACCCGCGCATCAGCGCGACGGCGACTCTCGCCGACAAGGGACAGGGGGTACACCTCCAACCCGTGCCCGGCACGGACCTTGTCGTGCTTCTGGGCCTCCTCCACGTGACGTTCGCCGAGGGACTGGCCGACACGGCATACATCGCTTCTCGCACAGCCGGAGTCGACGACGTCCGCCGGCTCGCCGCGGCCTGGTGGCCCGAGCGGGTCGAGCAGGTCGCCGGGGTGCCGGTGACCCTCCTGCGCGAGACGGCACGCCTGCTGGCTGCGGCCAGCCCGTCACGTGGCGGGTCCGGGGCGTACATCCTCACGGGCCGTGGCGTCGAGCAGTCGTCCCAAGGGACAGCGACCGTCAACGCCGCGATCAACCTCGCGCTGGCGCTGGGTCTGCCCGGTCGGGTCGGCTCGGGCTACGGCGCGATCACCGGGCAGGGCAACGGACAGGGTGGGCGCGAGCACGGGCAGAAGTCGGACCAGCTCCCCGGCTACCGGATGATCGACGACCCGGCAGCACGAGCGCACGTGGCCTCGGTGTGGGGTGTCGACCCGGCGATCATCCCGGGCAAGGGCAAGCCTGCCGTCGAGCTGCTCGACTCGCTCGGTCGGGAGGACGGTCCGCGCGCATTGCTCGTCCACGGGGCCAACGTCCGTGTGTCCGCGCCCAACTCCACCCATGTCGGCGACCGCCTCGATGCCCTCGAGTTGCTGGTCGTCTGCGACGTCGTCCCCTCGGAGACGGCGCAACGTGCTGACGTCGTCCTCCCCGTGCTCCAGTGGGCCGAAGAGGAGGGCACGATGACCTCCCTCGAAGGGCGAATCCTGCGTCGCCGCAGGGCTGTTGACGCGCCGAGCGGGGCGCGGTCCGAACTCTGGCTGTGGCGTGAACTGGCCGACCGGCTCGACGCTCCGGGCACCTGGGACACGGACCCCTCGCTGGTCTTCGACGAGCTGGCACGGGCGAGCGCTGGCGGCCGGGCCGACTACAGCGGCCTCAGCCACGAACGCCTCGACGCCGAGCCTGATCTCTACTGGCCCTGCCCAGCCACCGACGGCGAGCCGCACCCGGGCACCCCACGTCTCTTCCTCGACAACTTCCCCACCCCGGATGGCCGTGCTCGGTTCATCGCCGTCGACGACCACGGCCCGGCCGAGGACGTGCGCTCCGACGCGCCGATCCACCTGGTGACCGGGCGTGTCCTTCAGCACTACCAGTCGGGTGCGCAGACCCGACGCGTCGACGCTCTCGTCGCCGCCTCCCCCGCGGCCTTCGTCGAGATCCACCCGATCCTCGCCGACCTGCACGGCATCGCCGCGGGCGACCTCGTCAGCCTGACGAGTTCGCGCGGCATCGTCATGGCACCGGCTCGCATCACCGACTCGGTGCGACCGGACACGGTCTTCATGCCGTTCCACTGGGCCGGCACCGAGAGCGTCAACCGCGTCACGAACGACGCCACGGACCCCATCTCGGGCATGCCCGAGTTCAAGGTCTGCGCCGTCACCGTGGCCCGCGCAGACCTCTCCCCTACCCCCACGCGCAGCCGACAACTTTCGTCCAATAGGACGCGTTTGGCGCAGTCGGCAACGCCAGCATTCACCACGGAGGTCCTGACATGAGACTGGTCGTCATCGGCAACGGCATGGTCGGATCACGGTTCGTCGAGGACCTGCTGCGGCGCGACACCGGCGGAAAGTACGACGTCACGGTGCTCGGCGCCGAGGGGTGCGAGCCCTACAACCGTGTCCTCCTCAGTGAGGTCGTCGCCGGCCGCTACGACCTCACGTCGCTCACCTTGCCCACGCCTGACCACCCTCGGCTGACTGTGCTCCGCGGCACGACGGCGGCGGCCATCGACCGCCACGACCGAGTCGTCACGACGACCGACGGCAGCCGACACCGCTACGACCAGCTCGTCCTCGCCACCGGCGCCGAGGCGCGCATCCCCCCGCTCGCCGGGCTCGACAACGGCACCGGCACCCTCCCGCTCGGAGTGCACGCACTGCGCAGTACCGACGACGCCCGGGAAATCATTGCGGCCACGCTCAATTCACGTCGCGCGGTCGTTCTCGGGGCCGGCGTCCTCGGGATCGAGGCCGCGAGCGGGCTGGCTCAGCGCGGGTGCGCGGTGACGATCGTCCACCCGGCCGCCGCCCTCATGGAGCGCCAGCTCGACACCTCCGCGAGCAGCGTGCTCGCCAGCGCGATGCCCGAACTGGGGATCCACCCACGGATCGGTGTGGGAGCGGAAGCCGCAGTGGTCGCGAACGGGCGACTCACCGGCATACGCCTCACTGACGGCGACGTCGTCGAGTCCGACCTCCTCCTCGTCGCCACCGGAACGATCACCAACACGGCGATCGCCGCCGAGGCCGGGATCCCCTGCGAGAGAGGGATTCTCGTCGACGACACCGCGAGCACGGCGGATGCCCGGATCTTCGCCATCGGCGACTGTGCCCAACCACCGAGCGGGGCGATGGGTCTCGTCGCCCAGGGCTGGGACCAGGCCCGCGCACTCGCCGACCGACTCACCGGAACCACTGTCCGACGGCGAGGAGCCGACACCACGAGCAGTGACGTCGTGCGGGTCAAGGCTTACGGGCTCGACGTCGTCACCATGGGCGTGTGCGGTGGTTCACGCGCGGACGACCCCGCCCAGCGCACGCTCAGCCTCTCGGATCCTGACGCGGGTCGGCACGTCGAGGTCGTCGTCTCGGGCGACCGGCTCGTCGGCGCCACCTGCGTCGGTGCCGGTCAGGTCGCGGCCGATCTCGTCGCGGCATACACCCGGCGCACACCGGTCCCGAGCGACCCGGCCCGGCTGCTCCTCACGGCCCTGTCTGCCGCGCCGGTGGTGGCAACGACTCCCGATGCACTTCCCGAGGACGCTGCGGTGTGCCGGTGCAACAGCGTCACGAAGGCCGACATTCGCGAAGCCCACGCCTGCGGTGCACGGTCGGTCGACGAGATCGCCACGGCGACCCGAGCGACCACGGGGTGCGGCGGCTGCAAGGACGAGGTCTGCGGTCTGCTCGGCTGGCTGACCGAGCAGACCCCTGCCACCGCCGTCCGCTGAACCCCTCACCGCACTCCGTCCGGGCGTGGAGACACCGTGCGGCCGCCATCATCGCCAACAAGCCGATCGAGCTGCGCACCCGAAGCGAACAAGAGTTCGCCGGCTACCGCGCTGCACTCGACGACCTGTTCGCCGGGGACTGGCGCCCCCTGAACGTCGGCCTGATTCTTCACCTGCACCGGCTGCTGTTCGCAGAAACAATGACCACCGGTGGGAGTTTCAAGGCGAGCGACAGTCTTGTCGTCGATCGGTCTCCCGACGGAGTCCAGGCCGTCCGCTTCAAGCCCGTCCCTGCCGCTCGCACCGAGTATTGCGCCGCCGACCTCATCGACCGCTATGCCGATGCCGTCAAGACGAACCAACACCACCCAGTGCTCCTCGTCGGCCTTTCGTCCTGGATCTGCTCATCATCCACCCGTTCGAAGACGGCAACGGTCGCGTGGCACGCGCCCTGACGAACGCCCTTCTCGCCGAAGCCGGCTATGGAGTGGGCCGCTACGTGTCGCTCGAACAGCTCATCGCCGAAACTGCGGACGACTACTACCGGGCGTTGCTCGACTCAACCCATGACTGGGACGACCACGCCAACGACCCGTGGCCCTGGCTGAAGTACTTCAGCCAGCTCCTCGCTCAGGGCTACGCCCGTTTCGCTGAGGGTGTTGCCGCCGATAGGTCTGGAGGCACGAAAGCGGAACGCGTCCGCGAGCACGTCTTGCGGCATGGTGCGACTGTCTTTGCGATCTCCGATGTCAGAGCCGCGCTACCCGGGATCAGTGATCCGACCATCCGACTCGTCCTCAATGAGCTGAAGGACGAAGGGCTCGTCAGGCCGCAGGGCACAGGGCGCTCCGCCGTGTGGCTGCGTGTGGCCACGTAGGCCGCTCCCGCTCGCCGTGGCCGAATTGGCGTGCGGTTGTGGGTAACGTCCCCTCATGACTGAAGCGTGGAGCGTCCTTGACGACGAACGAAGGGTCAGTGGAGCCGCAGCAGCGGCCCTCGTGACCGCGAACGTCGACGACAGCCAGCTGACGACCTGCTTTCGCAGCGACCTCGGCCGGCTTCTGGTGGTCGTGTCGAACGGCACCCGTTCGATGGTCGTGCTGATGAAGGGTGAGGGCGACCCCGGGGAGCACGCCGTGTCGCCCGACGCGGCCGGCTCCAGCGACGGGTACGTGCTCGAGAACGGACAAGAGGACTCGTACGAGAACGCAGACACTGTTCCTGTGGCTGACGCGCTCGAAGCAGTGCGTTCCATCATCGATTCCGGCCGACCGCCGGGCGGATCATCGTGGAGCGTCGATCGCTGAGGGCTCAGCAGTCTTCCACGATCATGACCATCACTCGATGGGCCTCGTCGCGAAACTCCCCGAGGTCGAACGTGGCCACTCCCTGCCGGCCAGCGGTTGCGGCACCTCGAACGCCTCTCCACCCAGAAATTCCGGGTGTGCGTCATCGCAGGGCTGGCGATGCGACGGCTGGGGCATGCCCCAAGTATTCAGGGCGCGGCCGTCGCATCGGGGATGGTCAGCACGTGCTTCCACCGAAGCGACCGTGGCAGTAGCGTTGGTGCACGGCGTTCGGCCGGTTTGCATCCAAGGAGGTTGCGATGGCTGTTCCTTCACCCGTGGCTCCGCCGCGGCTTCGCATGATGAGTCCTCTGGACCTTGACGAGCACCCCACGCGTGCTGTGCGTGACCACGTGGTCGCGCTCGCAGGGTTGGTCCTCTTCTGCGCGGTGGTGTTGCTCATGGGCCGTTGACCGCTGACTGAGGAACTCCGCGAGAACTGGCCCTGTCAGCCCGCTTGAGCGGGCCCTTCGAGGCGCTCGACGCGCTCGCGGGCGACGTCATAGGCCTCGTCGAGCGCGTGGTGCAGAAAGGTGATGAGGTCGGGCACTTCATCGGCTGAAAGCCGGAAGGTGCTGATGCACACGTTGTTTCGCCACAGCGAGAGGACGACGACCTGCTGCTCCTGGTGCCAAGTCGCGCGAAGCGAGCGGCCATCACCGCGCACGTCGGGCAGGACCATCCCAGTTCGAGTCGTGCGCTCCAGGGCCATGTGTCATTGTGACCCCGCCCATCACAATCCACCAGACCCATTCCCGCCCCTCGGCTGGGGCGACACGTGCGCCCGTTCCCACCGTCGCCCCCCGGAGGGTGGCGGCATACTCGCTGCATGACCCAGCCAGTGCTGCTCGGCGCCTCACGGTCCATCATCGACGGTTCGGCCGAGTGGCCGATCCACGGCCTGCGTCATCGTGCCGAGGGCCAGACCAGCGGTTGGTACGTGTGGTCCGGCGAACTCTCGGACGCAGACGACTTCTTCCAGCCGTGGCACCACGAACACTTCCTCGAGCAATGGCCCGAGCTTGCCCACCTGCTCGACCTCCCGCCCGGATCTCGGTTCCTCGTCGCCCCGGGGCACGAAGACCACTGGGAGGACCCCGCACTGCTCGACGTCTGACCTGTTCACCGGCAGGAGCCTGCTGGGTGAGGGACGGATCAGACCGCTGGGGCCCGAGCAACGTCGTAGGGGTCCCAGTCGAGCCTCCAGAAGGCCTCCAACCCGTTCTCCGAGATGAACTCCCGCTCGACCGCGTACGTCGGGTACATGCCCACGACCACGATCGGGAGATCGTCGCCGACGTCGACTGTTGCGTCGTCCGGTCCGAAGGCCAGAGGATCAAACACGACGAAGCCATCGAGGGAAGAGCCAGTAGCCACGGGCTCCCCGAAGTTGATCGTGTCGCCGTAGCCGAACGGACAGTCGTGCCGCAGCTGCTCGGCGAGGTAGGCGATGGCGAGAACCCATGCTGGATCATCCGACCGCACGCTGATCGACAGCTCCGGACGGCCCAGACGCCACGACTCCTGACGCGTCAGGGACAACCCGTAGGTCACCCCCAGGAGCAGCCCGTCTTCCGGCATGTCCCGATAGCCGATTGCCGTCAGGCCCTTGTGCCCCGACGCCGTCGCCTCGATCGGCCAGAACTGCGGCTCAACACCCCCGCTCAGTCCGTCGAGGTGCGCGAGGAACCTCTCCACCCGTGTGCTCACGCCTTCATCCTGCCGCCTCCGAAGGGCACGGCGTTCCAAAAACCCTCCCGAGCAGGGACCAACTTCACCGCAGCCACGGCGTCCGTGTGAGGACCGTTTTACGCAGGGGAAACAGTTGAACCACCGTCCCGAAACGGCGCGTCCATAACGTCGGCGACATGCTTCAGGCACCGGACACCAAACAGCTCGTCGTCGTCGGCGGCGGCATGGTCGCGCGTCGACTCATTGACGCCCTCCGCTCCCGCGATGAGTCCGGGCAGTGGGCGGTGACCCTGCTCTGTGAGGAGCCGCGTGCCCCCTACGACCGCGTCGCCCTGACGTCCTACTTCACCGGACGCCACCCGGAGGAGCTCGCCCTCGGTGGCCAGGAGATCTGGGACGACCCGCTCGTCACCCTCAAGCGCGGCGTCAAGGCCGACAGCATCGACCGCGAGGGACGGACGGTCACCACCAACGGTGGCGCCGTCCTCCCCTACGACGCTCTCGTCCTGGCCACCGGTTCGTATGCCGCGGTGCCGCCCGTGCCGGGCAAGGACCTTCGCGGTGCGTTCGTCTATCGCACCATCGACGACGTCGCCGACCTACGCGCCTATGTGGAGAAGCGCCGCGAGGAGCTCGACCGCCCAGTGCGCGGCGCCGTCGTCGGTGGCGGACTGCTGGGGCTCGAGGCCGCGGGAGCCCTCCAGGCACTCGAGGTCGAGTCCACCGTCGTCGAGTTCGCACCTCGCCTCATGCCGCTGCAGGTCGACGAGGGCGGAGGCGAAGGACTCAAGCGCCTCATCGAGGGCCTTGGCGTCAGCGTGCGCACGTCCACCGCCACCTCCAAGATCGTCGGCGACCGCGGGACCGTCTCCCGCATGGAGTTCGCCGATGGGCCGGCCCTCGACGTCGACGTCGTCATCTTCGCCGTGGGCGTCCGACCCCGTGACGAACTGGCTCGTGAATCCGGTCTCGAGGTCGGTGAGCGCGGTGGCGTCATCGTCGACGACGCCTGTGCCACAGCCGATCCCGCGATCTGGGCCATCGGCGAGGTCGCCAACATCGGCGGTCGCTGTCTCGGCCTGGTCGCCCCCGGCTACACGATGGCCGAGATCGTCGCCGACCGCCTCCTCGGCGGCGAGGGCACCTTCCCTGGCGCCGACCTGTCGACCAAGCTCAAGCTGCTCGGCGTGGACGTGGCCAGCTTTGGTGACGCCTTCGCGCAGGAGCCGGGCAACCTCGAGGTCGTCATCTCCGACCCCGTCGGCGGCGTCTACAAGAAGCTCGTCATGTCCGATGACGCCCGCACCTTGCGTGGCGGCATCCTCGTCGGCGACGCCAGTGCATATGCCGCGCTCCGCCCGATGGTGGGCCGTGAGCTGGGAGGTGATCCTGCGGCATACCTTCTCCCCGAAGGAGCGTCAGCGGCACCGATGGGAGAACTTCCCGAGGACGCGACGGTCTGTTCGTGCAACAACGTCACCGCGGGCGCGATCCGGTGCTCGGTGACCGAGGGCGACTGCACCGACCTCGCCGGCGTCAAGGCGTGCACCCTGGCTGGCACGAGCTGCGGCTCCTGCCTCCCCCTCGTGAAGAAGATCGTCACCACCGAGCTGGAGAAGTCCGGCATCGAGGTGAGCAAGGCGCTGTGCGAGCACTTCGACCTCTCGCGTGCCCAGCTCTTCGATGTCGTCCGCATCCAGGAGCTCGCGACCTTCAGCGACATCATCGCCACCCATGGACGCGGCCGCGGCTGCGACATTTGCAAGCCCGTCATCGGCTCGATCCTCGCCTCACTCGGCACCGGCCACATCCTCGAGGGCGAGCGAGCAACGTTGCAGGACACCAACGATCACGTCATGGCCAACCTCCAGAAGGACGGTTCCTACTCGGTCGTGCCACGCATTCCCGGCGGCGAGATCACCCCAGAGGGGCTCATCGTCATCGGCGAGGTGGCCAAGGACTTCGGCCTCTACACGAAGATCACCGGTGGCCAGCGCATTGACCTCTTCGGGGCCCGCATCGACCAGCTCCCCAAGATCTGGACGCGCCTCGTCGATGCCGGTTTCGAGTCGGGTCACGCCTACGGCAAGTCGCTGCGCACCGTGAAGTCCTGCGTCGGCTCGACCTGGTGCCGCTACGGCGTGCAGGACTCCGTTGGCCTCGCGATCGCCCTCGAACTGCGCTACCGCGGGCTGCGTTCGCCGCACAAGATCAAGCTCGGCGTCTCGGGCTGTGCGCGCGAGTGCGCCGAGGCGCGCGGCAAGGACGTCGGCATCATCGCCACCGACAACGGGTGGAACCTCTACGTCGGCGGCAACGGCGGCTTCACGCCCAAGCACGCGCAGCTCCTTGCCGAGGACCTCGACACCGAGACCCTCGTCCAGGCCATCGACCGCTTCCTCATGTTCTATGTCCGCACGGCCGACCGACTCCAGCGCACGGCCGCCTGGGTCGACGACTACGAGGGTGGCCTCGACGCCATTCGCGCGGTCGTCCTCGACGACTCATTGGGCATCGCCGCCGACCTCGACGCCGCGATGGTGACGCACGTCGACGGCTACGAGGACGAGTGGGCCGCCGCCCTCGCCGACCCCGAGAAGCTGCGCCGCTTCGGCTCCTTCGTCAACGCGCCCGACCACGCCGACGACTCGCTCGCCTACGTCGCCGAGCGCGGCCAGGCCCGACCCGCCACCCCGGATGAGCGCACCAGCGGCGTACTCATCGCCGGGACGACCCTGGAGGTCCGCCGATGACCATCGACGCCGCAACGCACGAGATCACCCTCGCGATCCCCGCGTGGATTGCCGTGTGCCGCCTCGACGACCTCGCGCCGGAACGGGGGTCGGCCGCCCTCGTGGGCGGTGAGCAGGTTGCGCTCTTCCGCACCCATTCAGATGACGTGTATGCCGTCCAGCAGCTCGATCCGTTCTCCGGCGCCTTTGTGATGTCTCGCGGAATCGTGGGGACGCGAGGTGACGCACCGACGGTCGCGTCGCCGATGTACAAGCAGGTCTTCGACCTGCGCACCGGCGAGTGCCTCGATGCCGTGGGCAAGGAGCCGCAGTCGCTGCGGTCCTGGCCGGCGGAGGTGCGCGACGGTGTCGTCCACGTGGCCCGTCCGCAGTCCGACGAGGAGCTGTCGACATGACCACCCTCATCGGTGTCGACCTGGTGGGCCGCTCAGTTCTTGTTGCGGGCGGAGGGCCTGTCGCCGCGACGAAGGCGGCTGCACTGGTTGCTGACGGAGCCCTGGTCCACGTCGTCACGCCGATCGTCTGCGAGGCCATGCTCGACGTCGTGGACGATTCCGCGGTGACGTGGAGCCAGCGCGAGGTGGCGCTCGCTGACGTGGACGGCACGTGGTTCGTCGTTGCGGCCACCGCTGACTCGTCCGTGGACCGCGGTCTGTGTGAGCGGGCCACCGCTGCACGGGTTTTCAGTGTCTGCGCGGGCGCGTCCGAACACGGCACGGCGCGCAATCCTGCGGTCACCGACCACGCCGGGGTTCGGGTGGGCGTCGTGTCGACCGGCCGACCGGACCCCGCTCGAGTCGTCGCCGTCCGCAACGCCTTGGCCGTCCACCTCGAGACAGCCGACCTTGACCTGCGCGCCCGCCGTCGTCAGTCGGCGACGAAGGGGCGGGTCGTGCTCGTCGGAGGCGGCCCCGGCGCCATGGACCTCATCACCGTTCGAGGGCGTCGGGCTCTCGCCGAGGCGGACGTCGTCGTCACGGACCGGCTGGGCCCGATCGAACTGCTGCGGAACCTCCCGGTGAGCGTCGAGATCATCGATGTCGGCAAGACCGCTGGCCACCACCCCGTCACCCAGTCCGAGATCAACCGCATCCTCGTGGAGCAGGCCCAGCTCGGGCGCACCGTCGTGCGCCTCAAGGGAGGGGACCCGTTCCTCTACGGCCGCGGCGGCGAAGAAGTCCTGGCCTGCCGCGAAGCCGGGGTGGCCGTCGAAGTCGTCCCCGGCGTGAGTTCAGCGCTGAGCGCTCCCGGTGCGGCCGGCATACCCCTCACGCACCGTGGAACGGTCGGAGCCGTGCACATCGTGCACGGCCACGAACGGATCGACACCCACGCGCTGTCTTCGGCTGCCACGGAGGCGGCCACGCTCGTCGTCCTCATGGGAGTCCGGCTGCTCGCCGACCACGTGCGCGACCTCGTTGCCCACGGCGCACCGGCAGACCTGCCCGTCGCGGTCATCGAGGATGCGACGACTGCGCGTCAGCGGGTCACGACGGCTGCCCTGAGCGAGATCGTCCGGGTCGCTGCCGACGCCGAGGTGCGCGCTCCGGCCGTCATCGTCGTGGGCCGGGTCGCGGACCCCGCGCTCCTCGCCCCCCTCGGTCGGGCAGGCTGACCGCGTGACCGCTGCCAGAACTCCCCCGACCCTGAGTCAGGTCATGACCGGGTGCGTCGTCCTCGTGACGGCGGATCGGCGCTCGGGCGAACTCTCCTCGGCGCTCGTCCGTCGCGGTGCGACAGTTCGTCACGCTCCCGCCCTGACCATCGTTCCGCACGAGCACGACGACGAGCTGCTCGTCGCCACCAAGGAACTCATCGCCCTCCCGCCGGACGTCGTCGTCGTCACCACGGGCATCGGGCTGCGCGGCTGGATCGAGGCTGCTGATGCGGCTGGTCTCGCCGACGACCTGCTCGTGGTGCTCGCTCGTGCCCGGATCATCGCCCGTGGTCCCAAGGCACGCGGTGCCATCCAGGCCGCCGGACTCACCGCCGACTGGGTTGCCGAGTCCGAGACGTCGGCCGAGATCCTCGAGCTGCTGCTCGATGAGGGCGTCACGGGTTTGCGCATCGCGGTGCAACACCACGGAGCGGGTGCCGACGGACTCGACACCGAGCTCGCCGCCGCCGGAGCCGATGTCGCCAGCCTCGTCGTCTATCGGTGGGGGCCGACGCCCGACCCTGCGGCGCTGGCGCAGTCGGTGCGCGATGCGGCTGCGGGTGAGATCGACGCCGTGGTCTTCACCTCGGCGCCGGGGGCTCACGCCTGGCTGGCGGCAGCCGACGCCGAGGGCGTCACCGACGGGATCGCGGCCCGCTGCGCCTCCGGCTGCCTCGTTGCAGCCGCTGTCGGACCCGTGACCGCAATTCCACTGCAGGACAGAGGGATTGAGCCGATCGTTCCGGACCGCGGACGCCTCGGCGCCTTGGTGCGTCGACTCGTCCACCACTACGAGGTGGCGCAGTCCTCGGCGGTCCTCACGACCGCGGGTCACCTGCAGGTCCGTCGCACCGTGGCCCTGCTCGACGGGCACGTCCTGCCGTTGTCACCCAGCGGCCTCGAGGTGTTGCGACTCCTCGCCGACGCCAAGGGTGACGTCGTCTCGCGGGCGGACGTGCTGGCCGTGCTGCCGGGCGACTCCACCGATCCGCATGCCGCCGAGGTCGCGATCGGCCGACTGCGCGACGCCGGCGGACGCACCCTTGTCCAGACCGTCGTCAAGCGCGGCTACCGCCTCGGCCTTGGGTAGGCCGCGCCGACCCTCAGGTGATCTGGAGTTTGGGGCCTTAAGCACTGGTCACGGCGACAACCGTCTTGCCGTCCGCGAGAAGGGAGTCGAGGAGCCCGTCGACGACGTATCCCACGCGCTCTCCAAGTGAGCCGCCGGCCGACGCTCGCCGAAGCGCCGGACCGTGCAGGCGAGGATCTCGCCGCGTCATTCGTTGGGCTCAAGTCGGCCCGCTCCTGAGCTCCCGGAGGCTCGTCGCTCCTGCCACGGCAGGAACTCTGGCAGGTCCCTGCTCACCTTCCCCGTGAACTGGGGCGTGCGCCGCTCGAGGAAGGACATCACGCCCTCGATCGCATCGGGGTTGGCCGAGCAGCTGGCGATGAGGTGGGAGTCGAGGTCGAAGGCGGCCTCGGGAGAGGCGAGCGGGCTCATCCGGTAGAGCGCCTGACGGATGACGGCCGTCGACACCGGCGCCGTCATCGAGACGAGTTCGGCGGCCAGCTCGTGTGCGCGGGCAAGGACCTGATCGGGCTCGACGACCTCGGTGACGAGGCCGGACGCGAGGGCCTCGTCAGCCTTGATGAGACGGCCCGAGATCATCCAGTCGAGGGCCTTGCCCATGCCGACGAGGCGGGGCAGGAACCACGTGGACCCGCCCTCCGGATAGATGCCACGACGCGAGAAGACGAAGCCGAACCGGCTGTCGGTGGAGGCGATCCGGAAATCGGCGGGCAGGGTCATCGTCGAACCCACTCCCACTGCAGCGCCGCGCAGGGCCGCGATGACCGGCTTCTCGAGATAGAAGAGGGGACGCGTGACGCGGGTCGCCGGCTCGATCCAGGCGTTGGACCCCTCGTCGATCCCGTCGGCCTCCGTCACGTTGAGGCTCCCGCTGGTGAGGTCGGCCCCGACACAGAAGTTCTCCCCTACCCCGGTGAGGATGACGACGCGGACGTCGTCGTCTGCTCCCGCGCGCTTCACGGCATCGGCCAACTCGTCCGCCATGGTGAGGGTGTAGCCGTTGCGCGCCTCCAGACGGTTGAGAGTCACCGTGGCCACGTGATCGCGCACGTCGTAGGCGATCTGGGTGTACATCTGGGTGTCGGTCATGGGTCCTCTTCATCGAGACGGGTGTCAGAGCACCACCTTCTCTTGGGACGCGACAACCATCAATAGCCCCCAACTAGGGTGGGAACGTGCGGCCACGGATCGTCGGCGAGACCGACTTGCTCGAACAGCTCCTCGAAGCGTTTGCCGACCTCGGGTTCGATGGCACGTCGGTGCGCGCCCTTTGTCGGCACCTCGGAGTGAGCCACAACCTCGTCCACCAGCGCTACCAGTCCAAGGACGCCGCGTGGTTCGCGGCCGTGGACCATGGCTTCGGGCGCCTCACCTCCAGTCTTGACGAACCGATCGACTCCGCGGAGCCGTTCCAGACCATGCGCACGATCATGTTGCGCTTCATGGACGCGACGATCGAGCAGCCGGCCCTGGCTCGGATCATCCAGCAGGAGGCCGCGCACCCGGGCCCGCGCTTTGACTACATGTTCGACAAGTACATCAGCGGCGTGCAGCTGCGGGTCAACGAAGCTGTCGGCACGGTCCAGGAGGCAGGCCTCATCCGCCCTGGGCCGGTGACCACTGTGTGGTTCTTCGCCGTCATCTGGGGACTTGGCGGACTTGCCGCCAACCAGAAATTGGCCGGCGAGGTCGGCAGGGAGGGCGAAGACCCCTTCGAGGCGACTCGCCTCGCGGTCGAGATCTTCCTCGACGGTCTCCGCCCTCCGCGCCCCTCTGCCTGACGTCAGCCGGTCGTCGACGGGCCTCGCAGGAAGACCTGCATGCTGCCACCGACTTGGAGGTCGACCGTCGTGCACTTGGCCTTCGCATCCACGACGGCGCTGGTCGGCCAGTGGTGCAGGGCTCCGAGCGCCTGCTTGGTGATGGCTTCGGCCTCGGGCAATGACAGGCACTTCTCGGAGATGCCGACGCGAAGGGCATCGGCCACGTCATGCATGCCGCCGTCACCCGCGTCCGACGGCACGGAGGTCGAGCTCGGCGTCGGCATCGGACCGTTGGACGGACTCGAGATGCCGTCAGGACTGCCCATGATCAGAACCTCACCCGTCGGAGGGTCGTAATCCATTGAGGCGCATTTCGCACCGGGCTCGAAGGCCTGCTGGTTGACCTTCACCCCCGTGAGCCCCAGCCGAGCCAACTCAGTCGTGACAAAGGCCGCTGCCTCCTTCTCACCGAAGCATTTGCTGTTGCCACCGTCCACATAGTCCCCAAGCGAGGCCCTCAGGATCATCCGCTGATCCGCATCGGCTTCCACCTCTGGTGCGGCCCCCGCGTCCGTCGGAACCTTGTCCCGTGGAGTCACGTAGGTCTTGCCGCCGTACGTGAATACGACCGGATCCGTGATTGATGGCTGGCCAACAAGCGCCTGGTACTTCTGGCAGTCGGCGATCGGATCCGCGGACAGGACCGGCCCACCAGATGTCACCTTGGCGACGTCGGGCGATTGCGGATCCACCCAGGTTGTGAGGCAGTTGACACCTCCATCGTCGCCTCCGCCTGCGTACCATTTGTCGTAACCGGCGTATGCCGCTCCGCCGCCGACGAGGGCGACCGCCAGTCCCCCTGCGGCCAGCGCTCGCCTCCCCCGCCGAGCGGTCTTGCCCTGTGCGTCTCGTGTCGTCATGGTGATCCCCTCTCGCAGGGCCCTGAAGGCCCGCTCGTCAGTGCGGGTGAGGTCGGCCAGCCCCGCGGGGTCGGCAGCGCGCAGGGCCCGCATGACGTCTGAGCCCCTCCGCTCCACGTCGTTTCCCTTGGTGGTCATCGCGCCTCCTCTGCACTCATACGCACTGGTGTGCGTACATCAAGGACATGTCCGGATGTCGTATTACGTTGCACTGCAGGTGAATTCACTTCTCGGTCAGGCTCTTCAGGAAGCTCGTCCATGAGCTTCTCGAGCCGCTTGCGGGCGCGGTGCAGCCGCACCCGCACGGTCGCGCGACTCAGCCCCATCGCGACCGCGATCTCGTCGCGCGCCAGCTCCTCCCACGCGACGAGGCGCAACAGCTCCTGGTCGTCCTCGGGCAGGCCTCGCATGGCGCGGACGACCGGCGCCTCTTCAACCAGCTCGAACACCGGCACGACCTCTTCGACGAGGTGATTTCTCAGCCGATCCGCCAGGGCGACGCGACGTCGCTCACCGCGGTGGTGGTTGGCCAGCACCCTCCGCGCCACCCCGAACAACCACGGCCGAGCCTCATCCCCCGCCGGTACGTCGTCGAGCCGACGCCACGCCACGAGGTAGGTCTCCGCGACCACATCGGCAGCCTCGCTGGGATCGGCAACCCGGCGCACGGCATACGCAAGCAGTGGTAGTCGGGTGCGCTCGAAGAGCGCGGTGAACCGCTCCTCCGGTGATGCCATCTCTCCCCCATCGTCAGGTGCTCCTACCCACCACGTGTCCGGCACCCGGCGCAGCGTTACACCCTCCCCCGCAACCCAGATGTAACGCAGGGTGACGGCCACCGCAACCGGGCTCCGCCATGATGACTCATGGCCGCAGACCGACACCGCGACACCGTGAGGGTGCTCGACTTCCCCACGCCACAACGCCACGTCCTCGTGGTGGGAGGCGGGGTGGTGGCTGCCGCTCGCGTCGACGCCCTCGCCCAGAGCTCGCACGCCGTCACCGTCATTGCGGCGACCCTGTGCGACGACATGTTCGACCTGTTGGCGGAGCGACGGATCACGTGGGAGAACCGCGCCCCACGCCCGAGCGACCTCGACCGGGTCTGGCTGGTCCACGCCGCAACGGGCGACGCCGCGCTCGACGCCCAAGTGCGCGGGTGGGTCGAGGCGCGGCGTCAGTGGCGGCTGCTCAGCGGCGGGCGCCACTCCAGCTGAGGTGGTACTTGCCGTCGTCGCACGCCAGGCCGCCCTCGCCGAGGTCGAGCGGACGGAACGTGTCGACCATGACCGCCAGCTCGTCGAAGTACTCCGCACCGATCGACGCCTCCGCGGCGCCCGGCTGCGGGCCGTGGGCGTGACCACCCGGGTGCAGTGAGATCGAGCCCTGCCCGATGCCCGAACCCTTGCGAGCCTCGTAGTCGCCGTCGACGTAGAACATGACCTCGTCCGAGTCGACGTTGGAGTGGTAGTACGGCACGGGGATGGACAGCGGGTGGTAGTCGACCTTGCGCGGCACGAAGTTGCAGACGACGAAGTTCCAGCCCTCGAAGACCTGGTGCACGGGCGGCGGCTGGTGCACGCGACCGGTGATGGGTTCGTAGTCGCTCACGTTGAAGACATACGGGTAGAGGCAGCCGTCCCAACCGACGACATCGAGCGGGTGGAACGGGAGCGTGTGAACGGTCCCCACGATGCCGCCACTGCTCGCCGGCCCCGAGCCGCGGTGCTTGATGTAGACCTCGGTCTCGGCACCTTCCTTCTCGCCGATGTCCTCGGCCAGCAGCGGGCCGTCGGGCGTGCGCAGGTCCCGCTCGCAATAGGGGCTGTGCTCGAGGAGCTGGCCGTACTTGCTGAGGTAGCGCTTCGGCGGCGCGATGTGGCTGTTGCCCTCGATCGCGTAGGCGCGCAGCGGGTTCTTGGCCGACCCCTTGGGGATCCAGCGGTGCGTCGTCGCCCTGGGGATGATGATGTAGTCGCCCTGGGTGAGCTCGAAGGCGCCAAAGATCGTCTCGACCCGGGCCGCGCCGCGCTCGATGTAGACGCACTCGTCGCCAATGCCGTTGCGGTACCACGGGCTCGTGGCGCCGGCCACGGCATACGAGATCCGCACGTCACCGTTGCCGAGCAGGAGCCGCCGACCCGTGACGACGTCGGTCTTCTTGATCGTCTTGGCATCGGGAAAAAGCGCGTGCGGCTGCAGGTGCAGCGGCTTGAGGGGATGGTTCGGCGTCGTGGACAGGTCACCGATCTCCCACACCCGCGCATCGACGATCGTCGACGGGATGTTGCGGTGATAGAGCAGGGACGAATCCGACGAGAAACCCTCCTCGCCCATGAGCTCCTCGTAGTACAACTCCCCGCTCCTGCCACGCCCGGCCGGTCGCCGGTGCTGCGTGTGCCGCTTGGGCGGGATGTTGCCCATCGACTGGTAGTGCGCCACTTGATCTCCACCTCACTGTGAAAAAAAGAGTCGAATTCCGCGGTCGTTCGGTCGGTGAGGACAGCCTAGTAGCGTGTCCGGCATGTCAACGGCGCCCACCGCCCTGCTCGCAGGGCTCATCGACGATGCCGCCGTCTTCCCCCCGGGGAACGCGCCGCTCGACATCGCCGTCGCGCGCCACCGTGGTCACCGCAGATCGGCGTATGCCGCCCTCATCGGTCCGTTGCTCGTGCCGGCTTCCGATGTGGAGAGCCTCACGGGCGAGGCCCGTTCGGGCACGTCCGGGCCACTCCAGGTGTCACTGATCGCGCGACCCGGCGTGGACCCGTCGGTGGTCGTGAGCGCGATCCAGCGGCTGTCCTCCGAAAGTGCCGTGACGGCAGTGGGCGCGGAGCTCGGGTGGTTCCCCGGGTGGCGCAATCTCCCCGTGGACCGCCTGCCGCTCACCCTCGAGATCCCTCGTGGCGCCGACCGGGACCGCGCACTGGAGGACATCCGCGCGGGCATGGACGAGGGCGGGCACCTCGTCCAGGCGAAGTTCCGCACGGGCGCCACCCCCTCGTGGGCCTGGCCCGACGAGGCCGAGCTCGCCGCCTTCATCCACGACAGCGCACGCCTCGGCGTCCCCTTCAAGCTCACGGGTGGACTGCATCACGCCGTGCGCGCTGAACACGACGGCGAGCCGCAGCACGGTTTGCTCAACGTCCTGCTCGCGGTGCACTCCGCCACCCACGACGGTGCGCTGGTGGCGGTTGAAGCCCTTCTGGCACAGCGCGATTCGCAGCTGCTCGCCAATGCCGTCCTCAACCTCGACGACGCGGACGCGACCCGCCTGCGCAGTCTCTTCACGGCATACGGCTGCTGTGAAGTCACCGACCCGATCGGTGAGCTCGAGACGCTTGGCCTTCTTGATCTGGACCCCAATGAGGAGAACCCTTCATGACCTGGCTCGACCTGCCCGCCGACCACCCCTTCGGCATCACCAACCTTCCCTACGGCATCTTCTCGACCGGTGACGCCGCGCCACGGGTGGGCACTCGCATCGGGGACCACGTCCTCGATCTCGGAGCCTGTGCCGAGCAGGCCGGCATGGAGTCGTATGCCGTGTGGCAGGAGCCGAGCCTCAACGCCTTCCTCGCGCTGGGCCGCCCGGCCTGGTCAGCGGCCCGTGAATGGATCGTCGACGTCCTGACCAACCCGGCCCGGCGCGACTGCGTCGAGCCGCACCTCGTCGCGGTCGATGACGTGACGATGCACCTGCCGATCGAGGTGGCGGACTACGTCGACTTCTATGCCAGTGAGCACCACGCCACCAACGTCGGGCGCCTCTTCCGGCCGGACTCGGAGCCGCTGACGCCGAACTGGAAGCACCTGCCGATTGGCTACCACGGACGCTCCGGGACGGTCGTCGTCTCAGGGACCGATGTCATCCGGCCGACCGGTCAGCGCAAGCCTCCGACGGAGCCGACTCCGGTCTTCGGGCCGAGTGTCCGGCTCGACATCGAGGCCGAGCTCGGCTTCATCGTCGGCGGCGCCACCGAGTTGGGTTCGCCTGTCTCCGTTGCTGATGCAGACGATCACCTCTTCGGCGTCGTGCTGCTCAACGACTGGAGCGCCCGCGACCTGCAGGCGTGGGAGTACGTCCCCCTCGGCCCCTTCCTCGGCAAGTCGTTCGCGACCACTATCGCGCCGTGGGTCATCACGACAGAGGCGCTGCGGGCTGCGCGTGTTCCGCTGCCGGGCCAGACCGAGCCCACTCCCCTGCCCTATCTCCGGGGCGAGGCGACGGACGACGGCGCGAGCACGGCCTACGGGCTCGACATCACCTATGAGGTCGAGTGGAACGGCACGGTGGTGTCCCGCCCGACCTTCCGCTCGATGTACTGGTCACCCACCCAGATGGTGGCCCACATGACGGTGAACGGCGCGACCCTGCGCGACGGCGACCTGTTCGGTTCGGGGACGATCTCAGGGCCGAACGAGGACGAGCGGGGTTCCTTCCTCGAGCTCTCCTGGGGCGGTCAGAACCCGGTGACCCTGGACGACGGCTCGACTCGCACGTTCCTCGAGGACGGCGACACGGTCATCCTGCGGGCGACGGCCCCGGGCCCGGACGGCACCACGATTTCGCTCGGCGAGTGCGTCGGGACGATCCGCCCCGCCCGCTGACCCACGCAGCCAATTTTTCGGCCACCCTCTCCGGCTTCAGAACGGGATGATGTCCGGTCGCGGCGGTGGCGTCGGCGGTGCGTCGAAGACGAAGGTGATCCTGGGTCGTTGCTTCGTGGGTAGGCCGTGTCCGGCGTCGAGGTCGATGTGGGGTCGTGGTCCGGACAGGAGGGTGCCGTCGAACGCACGGACGCAGGGTCGTGCGTGGAGGGGTTTGCGGGTGTCCGCGTCGAGGAGGGCGTAGAGCTCTTCCTCGAAGGTGGTGGGGAACTCGACGGGCTGGCCGGGTGAGGCAGACGTCTTCGAGTCACGTTGCGTGTGTCCGGCGGTGATGAGGTGGAGGTGGTCCACGGGCCAGGTGGTGCGTTGCAGCCCGGTGGGGTCGGTCCAGGTGACGGTGCTGTCGGGGTGGAGCTTCACGGTCCAGCCGTCGCGTTGCTTGATCTGGTGGTGGCGCCGGCACAACGCCATGAGGTTGGTCGGGGAGGTGGGACCGGCCGGCCAGGGTCGGACGTGGTCGAGGTCGCACTGGCGTGAGGGCACACCGCAACCGGGGAAGCGACAGGATCCGTCGCGCAACCGGATGAGTCGGGCCATGCCGTCAGGGACCCGGTAGGACTGGCTGAAGTCTTCGAGGTCCTGGCCGCAGCGTTCGGCTTTGCGGCGAGCGTGCCGGGCTCGGCCCTGACCACGCGCGAAGGCGGCCGGGACGTCACCGTGCACGAGCGCACCGGTGTCGTTGTCGCAGGTGAGGTCACGGTCGGGGTTCGAGGTGCCAGCAGCGTCGAGCCATCCACGGGGGACGAACGTGGTCCCACCCTGCCCGAGCCCACCGACCTCGACGAGGTCCTCGGCCGCACCGCTCGCCCCAGTGGGCGCAGCCGCCTCCCATGATGAGGCGGTCTCGTCAGCAGGGGCGGCCTCGTCAGCAGTGGTGGTCTCGTCAGCAGGGGTGGTCTCGTCGGCGGTGGTGTCGGTGGGTCGCGCTTCGTCGTCGGCGGCGCGGGTGGCGTGAACGATGACCCTGACGTCGGAGTGTTCGAGGATGAGTTCCATCATCGCGTCAGACCGAGCCATCTCCAGGTTGCTGGCTTTCTTGTCGCGCACCAGCTGACGGGCGCGTTCCGTGACGGCAGCCCAAGCACCCCTCGCGTCTTCGACGCGGAAGTCCCCACGCCAGTGATCGGTGCCGTGCTCCCCGGTGCGGCGGGTCAACCCACGCCGGGCCCGCTCGTCCTCAGCTTCTTGGGCGACCGCATCCGGGTCGACCTGCGCCGCGGTGCGCGCCAACAACCGGCGCAGCGGCCCGGTCGTCAGTTGCCCCCACACGTCCTTGACCCGCTCCACAACCTCAGCCGCGGACTCCGCCGACAAGAACTCCGTCTCCTCGGTCACGACCCGGGCACGCTGCTCATCCAAATCACCCGACGCCATCGCATCCACCACCGCCGGGGTACGCGTCAGCTGACGGATCGCGTCCAGGATCCGGTTCGTCGCCATGTGCACCGAGCACCCCAACCGGGGTGCCGCGAGCTCGGGACCGTCCTGACGTTGGTGCCCCAACCCGTGATGGACCTCCACCGAGGTGCCGTCCTCCTGGCGGTGGAAGTCACGCGCGGACAGGTGCGCCAGAGCAACCGCCTGACGGGCCGACGCCACGTCCTTCTCACGTTGGGCGAGCTCGATGACGTCCAGGAGCTCCTCGGAACTCAACTCATGTGCGGAAGCACGCAACGCGGCATACCGGCCCTCAAGGGCGGCGGTCGCGGCGGTGCTTTCCATGACCTGATTTTACTCGAACGTGAGTTCTAGAGTCAAGGAATTCGGGCTACGCTCTGGGCTGAATTCCGCACTCGCACAACCGAATTCGATGTTCGGACTCGACAGGGCAGCGGATTCAGCGCTGGACCTTGCCCTTGACGACGATCGTCCTGGCGACCTTGTCGTGGATCGCCTGGTTCTTGTCGTCCGCCAGCGGCCAGACGAGGTCCGCCACCAGAGCAACGGTGCCGAGCAGTGACACATACGGCAGGTTGCCCATCGCCTGGACCGCTGCCTGGAAGCCGGCCCGTCGGAGGGCGGTGTCGATGTCGAGAGGGCCGGGACGGTCGAGACGCCGCACGCTGATGCCGACGGTCAACTTGCCGGGCGTCGCCGACCAGCGCACGAGGCAGAAGACCTGGTACACGAGGAACAGGATGAGCTGCACGGCAAGGAAAGCGACGAGGTACCCCAGGCGCACGTCGGTCAACGCGGCGTTCATCGCCTCGATGTCACCGGAGGTCATGGCCTTGTCGAACCCGTCCATGGCCGGCTCGACGGCCCGCCAGAGCAGCACGCCGCCGAAGACGAGGGCCAGGACGCCGACGATGATCGCGTCAAGGATGTAGGCCACGACTCGCAGCCCATACGACGCGAGAACGGGCTGGCCAGGCACTCCGGAGAGTCCGGTACGCCCGGACTGCCCAAGCCAAGTGGACCTGGGTTCGGGCGGCCCGGTCTGCGAGTGCGGCTGCGGTCCCCAGCCCGCGGGGCGCTCCTGCGGGCCCGACGACGGCGGCACCACGGGTGGGCCCTGGTGCGGGCGCTTGCGCAGCGGAGTCGTGTTCTTGGTCCAGAGGATGCCGTCGAAATAACGCAGCTCTTCGGGGTTGTCAGGGTTCTCGTACCACCCGGCGCTGCTCGGCGTGCTCATGCTCCGCAGGATGTCACACCGACCTGCCCGCCCCCGCATCGCCGGCGTGCGGGCGAGCGGGCATCACTCGGGTCAGCCGAGCGCGCGCTCGAAGGTGACGAGCACTCCCTCCGTGCCTCCGGGACCGATGCGTCCCTTGACCTCGACCGCGGTGATGGCCTTGCACTGCCATCCCTTGGAGGCCCACTCGTTGAGGATGGACTCGAGCTTTCCGGCGGACATCTTGCCCCCCATGAGCCCTTCGCGGACCTGGACAACCTTGTACTCATATCCCATGAAGACGAGCGTATGCCGCAGAGCTGGGCTCCGCGGCATACGTTGCGTTTCTTCGTGGTCGAGTCAGGCCGCGACGCTCCCGCGGTAGGTGCGGACCGCGAAGGCGTAGGCGACGACGAGGATGCCGACGCACCAGGCAAGGGCGACCCAGACGTCGTTGCCGACGGGCTGTTCGGCGAAGAGCCGGCGGAGGACATCCACGATGGTCGTGATGGGCTGGTTCTCGGCGAACGCGCGCACCGGTCCGGGCATCGAGGCGGTGGGCACGAAGGCCGAGCTGATGAACGGCAGGAAGAGCAGCGGGTAGGCGAACGCACTCGCGCCGTCGATCGTCTTGGCCGTGAGTCCGGGGATGACCGCCACCCAGGTGAGGGCCAGGGTCAGCAGGACGAGGATGCCGAGGATCGCGAGCCACGCGAGCGGCCCTGCGCCAGAACGGAATCCCATCGCCAGGCCGACGAGCACGACGATGACCAACGAGATGAGGTTGGCGACCAGCGACGTGAGGACGTGCGCCCAGAGGACCGACGAACGCGCGATGGGCATCGACCTGAATCGCTCGACGATGCCGCCCTGCATGTCCATGAAGAGGCGGAACGCCGTGTAGGAGATCCCCGAGGCGATGGTGATGACGAGGATGCCCGGCAGGAGGTAGCTGACGTAGGACTTCGTGCCGGTCTGGATGGCCCCGCCCAGGACGTAGACGAAGAGCAGCATCATGGCGATCGGCATGATCAACGTGGTGATGATCGTGTCGGGGCTGCGGGCGATGTGACGCAGGGACCGGCGCAGCAGGACGGTCGTGTCACTGAAGAAGTGGCTCGCGGTTGCCGACGCGGGGGCGACGGCGGTCGGGGCGGTGGCGGTGGTCATCGGTGTCTCCTCAGTTCTTCTTGGCGCCGACGACCGCGAGGAAGGCATCCTCGAGACTCGGCTGCTTCTCGACGTACTCGACCTCTGCCGGTGGCAGCAGGGCCTTGAGCTCGGCCAACGTCCCGTCGACGATGATCCGGCCCTCGTGGAGGATGGCAATGCGGTTGGCGAGGTGCTCGGCCTCGTCGAGGTACTGCGTCGTGAGCAGGACCGTGGTGCCCAGGGCGGCCACTTCCTTGATGGCGTCCCACACCTCGAGGCGCCCCTCGGGGTCGAGGCCCGTCGTCGGCTCGTCGAGGAAGATGGTGCGCGGGTCACCGATGAGGCTCATCGCGATGTCGAGGCGGCGCTGCATGCCACCGGAGTAGGTCGCCACGCGGCGACCCCCGGCTTCGGTGAGGGAGAACCGATGCAACATGCTGTCGGCGATGGCGGCCGGGTGTGCGAGGTGCCGCAGCTGGGCGACCATGATGAGGTTCTCGCGACCGGTGAGCATCCCGTCCACGGCGGCGAACTGCCCGGTGAGGCTGATCGCGGCCCGGACCGCTGCGGCGTCCGCCACGACGTCGAGGCCGTGAACGCTGGCCTCACCCGTGTCGGCCTTCAAGAGCGTGGAGAGGATCCGCACCAGCGTGGTCTTGCCGGCGCCGTTGCTGCCGAGCAGGGCGACGATGCTGCCCTGCTCGATCTCGAGGTCGACGCCGCGGAGGACCTCGAGCTCGCCGTAGGACTTGCGCAGCCCCGCGACGGCGATGGCCGGGGCGGCCTGGGTGGCAGTGGCGATGGTCATGACAGTGCCTTCCTGATCGTGATGTTGCCGTACTTGGTGACGGCCGCGATGGTCGCCGTGCGAGCCGCGTCCTCGGGACGACCCGCCGTCGGGGACAGCTCGCTGCGAACGTGGCCGTGGTCGGAGGCGACCTCGAGCCGGGCCGCCGTCCCGTCGAGGACGCCGACGTCGATGGAGCCGTAGCCCGTGGCGAGGGTGAGTTCGCCTTCGGTGATCGAGTCGACTCGCATCTGGCCGTAGGACGTCCGCGCGTCGAGACGGCCCGAGCTGCGACCCACCGAGATGTCACCGGTGCTTGCTCGCAGGGTGGCGCGACCGCCGCTCTCCCCCAGGCTGACGTTGCCTGCGCTGGTGCTCAGGTCGGCCTCGACGGTGGCGCGGCGGACGTC
This sequence comes from Janibacter sp. HTCC2649, assembly GCF_000152705.1. Lineage (GTDB taxonomy): Bacteria > Actinomycetota > Actinomycetes > Actinomycetales > Dermatophilaceae > Knoellia. Next base: position 1,330,867 of record NZ_CH672413.1, read on the forward strand.
GACGTTGCCCGCTGAGGTGCGCAGCTGAGCGCGGGCAGTCTCGTCGGCGCGCACGTTGCCGGCCGACGTCTTGAGCGTGCATTCGCCGAGGCGGCCGGTGGCCTCGATGTCGCCGGCGGCGGTCTCGGCGTCGAGGTGGGATCCGCTGGGCAGCTCGATGAGCACCTCGACCGACGACGGGCGCCAGACGAGGCTGATCCCTCGGTCGCGCGGCGCGGTGACGTCGAGCACCCCGTCGACGAACGTGACGCTGGTGCGCTCGGCGGCGTCGACGTCGCCGGCTCGGTCGGGTCGCGAGGGAAGCACGGTGACGACCGTGTGCTCCGTGTCGGAGGCAATGGCGCGCAGTCCGCCGGCATGCAGGCGGACCCGGGCTCGGATCGGTGTGGGTGTGTCGAAGGTGGTCACGAGGGTCTCCTGAACGTGGTCGGTGAAGGTCATGGCGGGGGTCACTGGGCCCAGCCGGACAGCCGCTGGCCGCCCTTGGACGTCGTCACCGGACCGCCGGTGGCGCCGGGCAGGGGCGCGGTGGGAGCGCCCGGGCGGACGGCGAGGGTGAGGGTGCGGACGAGGAAGGCGTTGACCGACAGGCCCTGCTGCTCGGCAGCGGCTTCGATGTCGGCCTTGAGGCGGTCGGAGGGGCGGAAGGTGATGCGGGAGGTTCCGCCCTCGTCCCCCTCCTCCGCAGAGGTCGATGAAACGACAGGTGACGTCACGGGTGACGCCACTGCTGGGGCCTGCTCAGCCAGACCCGACACGACGAAGGCGAGTCCGCGCCCCGCGAGCCGGACATCCACGGAGGCCGGCGTGAGGGCGAGGGTGATCTCGGCGGCGGCGTCAACAACCGCCTCCTGCAACGTCAGTCGGACGGCTGAGTCCAGTGGAGCAGCGAGTCGTTCGGCAACGGCTTCGGCCTCGGGGCCACCGGCGGCGGCCGCCACGGCGAGCTGCTGCTGCAGCGAGTCGACATATCGAGTGAGTTCCATGACGTCATGGTGACACCACTGTGACGTCACTGTCAACACCCATGACGCCACACATCACACCCTCGTCGTGCCCACCACGGACGGCGAGCGCCAGCGAGTTGTCCGTGGTGGGCACGAAGAGGAAGTGGGCACACGAAAAAGCGAGGGTGTGCCGGGTGCTGAGCACCCGGCATACCCTCGCCGTTTTGTGTGTGGAGCGGTTGCCTCAGAGGTTGCCGCGGGCGTCCTGCTCGCGCTCGATGGACTCGAAGAGGGCCTTGAAGTTGCCCTTGCCGAAGCCGAGCGAGCCGTGCCGCTCGATGATCTCGAAGAAGACCGTCGGGCGGTCGCCGAGAGGCTTGGTGAAGATCTGCAGGAGGTAGCCGTCCTCGTCGCGGTCGACGAGGATCTTGCGCGACTTGAGCTCTTCGATCGGGACGCGGACCTCACCGATGCGGGCGCGCATCTCGGGGTCGTCGTAGTAGGCATCGGGGGTGTCGAGGAACTCCACGCCCTCCTTGCGGAGCTCGTCGACGCTGCGCAGGATGTCGTTCGTCGCGACGGCGAGGTGCTGTGCGCCCGGACCCTGGTAGAAGTCGAGGTACTCGTCGATCTGGCTGCGCTTCTTGGCGATCGCCGGCTCGTTGAGCGGGAACTTCACGCGGTGGTTGCCATTGGCGACGACCTTGGACATGAGCGCGGAGTAGTCGGTGGCGATGTCGTCGCCGACGAACTCGGCCATGTTCACGAAGCCCATGACGCGGTTGTAGAACGACACCCACTCGTCCATCTTGCCGAGCTCGACGTTGCCGACGATGTGGTCGAGCGCCTGGAAGAGACGCTTCGGGGCGCCGTCGCGCTTGACGAAGGACGAGCTGCGGGCGACGTAGCCCGGGAGGTAGGGACCGGAGTAGGTCTGACCGTCCACGGTGCGCTGCACGAGCGTGTGGCGGGTCTCGCCATAGGTCGCGATCGCACCGATGCGCACGGAGCCGAACTCGTCGGACACCGTCTCGGCCTCCTGCACGACGCGGGCGCCGGCGGCCTTGGCCTGGGCGATGCACTTGTCGACGTCGGGCACCTCGAGGGAGATGTCGACGACGCCGTCACCGTGCTTGGTGTGGTGCGCGATGAGCGGGCTGTCGGGGCTGACCGCGCCCTTGAGGACGAAGCGGATCGAGCCGGACTTGAGGACGAACGCCTTGTGGTCGCGGTTGCCGTTCTCCGGGCCCGAGTAGCCGACGAGCTCCATGCCCCACGTGCCCTGGTAGTAGGCGGCGGCCTGGGTCGCGTTGCCGACGACGAAGACGATCGCGTCCCAGCCGGTGACGGGGAACGGGTCCTTGCTCTCGTCGTACTCGACGAGGCCGACGAGCTGCTTGAGCTGCTCGAGGTTGAGGTTGGCCTCGCGCTCCTGCGGGGTGAGGTCGAGCGGAGTGGGCTGCGACGCTGTGTCCGTGGTCGGGTTCGTGATCGTGGTGTCGGTCATGGTTGCAGGGTGTCTGACCCACGCAGGATGTGCAACGGTATGCCGCCGCGCTGCACAGTCTGCGCATGATGTTGCCTTTGCATGGGCATGGGGTCGACACTGTGCCCATGATCCGACCCGACGGCATCGACGCCTTGGACGCGCGACTCATCGCGCTCTTCACCGAGAACCCCACGGTGGGAGTGCTGGGCGCCTCCCGTCGTCTGGGCGTCGCCCGAGGCACGGTGCAGGCCAGACTCGATCGCCTCCAGGGCCGCGGGATCATCTCGGCGATGGGCCCGCAGGTCGACCCGAAGGCTCTCGGCTACCCGGTGACGGCCTTTTGCACCCTGGAGATCCGCCAGCGTCAGGGCCACGCGCCCGTCGTCGCCCACTTGGCGGCCATCCCCGAGGTGCTCGAGATCCACTCCACGACTGGGGTGGGCGATCTCATCGTCCGGGTCGTCGCGCGTGACAACGCCGACCTCGGCCGGGTCATCGACGAGATCATCGACGACGTCCACGTGCTGCGGGCCAACACGTCCATGTGCCTCGTGACCCACCTCGACCACCGCACCGGTCCCCTCGTCGAGGCGTCGGCCCAGCGCAGCTCCGACTGAGCAGGCAGGCACCGATCCGGGCTCCCAGCGGTCAGACCGGGAACGCGTTGCCGAGCAGGAACGCTGCCCAGATCGAGCCGACAATGAGCACGCCACCCACGATCGACTGTGCAGTGCCACGCGAGTTCTGGGTCCGGTGACGCGCGAGCCCACCGATGACCACCAGGGCGATGCCGCCGAGGTTCATCGGCGCCGCGACGAGCCAGGCCCACTGGCCGGTGACGAACGCACCCACGGTGAATGCCAGGCCGAGGACGAGGCCCACCGCAACCAGAAGGATCTGGCCGATCCTGATCCTGAGCTCGAGGTAGGAGTCGAGCAGGCTCACCAGGTGCCGAACTCGGTGCTCGGCGTGGTGCCACGACCATCCTCTGGCGACACCGGTTGGCGGCCGTCCTGGACTGCCTCCGCTGGCACTGGCCAGTCCGGCATACGCACCGGAGGTGCTTCAAAGTCAGCCTGGGTCGACAGTCGCTCGAAGCCTTCGTCGAACTCGGGGTCCTTGTCGCGCTCCTGGTCGATCACCCGCTGAATCCCGACCCCGATGCTGTCGCGATAGTCGACGGCGCTGGCGTGCTCGTCGCGACCCGACATGACCTCCGCCCACGTCGTCTCATCGCGGTCGATCCGACGCTGCAGCACCTGACGGCTGGAGCCCAGCGCTCCCGAGCGTGCTTCCTTCTCCTCCTCCTCGCGGTCCGCGCGCGTCTCGTCGGCCTCCGCCGCAAGCTCTGCTCGGGCCCGCTCGATCACCTCGGCCGCCGAAGCGACTCCGGCCATCACTTCGGCGATCTCGGCCTCCTGCCGGCGCAGCTGGGCCTGGGCCTCGAACAGCGCGTCCTCGTCCTCGCGATGCCCCGCCACTAGAAGCCAGCTCCGGCCGTGTCGTTGACGTGCCCGCCCGCGTCTGCCTGGGCCTTGGCCGCCATGAGGTTGAAGGACATGGTGAGTGCGGTGAGCACCCCCTCCATGGCTGCGCAGGCCGCGGCCAGGGCGGGAATGAGCTTGGAGAGGCTCTTGATGAGGTCAATGGCCTCGCCCACGAGACGAATGGCTCGCCGCACGCCGGCGCCTCCCGTGAGCACCTCCTTGGCGAGCTTCGCGACGCTCAGCGTCAGCACCCACTCCTCGATGAGGCCCAACAGGCTGCACACCGAGCTCACGACCTGCGAGGTGGCCTGGAGCATGTTGCCCAGCTGACGACTCATGAGGGCACAGGCGGTTCCCTGCCGGGTGTGGGCCGACGCGTGCTTGAGAAGCGTGCTGTGTGCCCGGTGCGCTGCGGGAGCGACCCAGGCGTCGTCCACGGCTCCGGCGATCGTGGAGTAGTTCGTGCCGACGCACTTGAGGGCCAGACCGGTGTTGTACCAGTTGGACTTCATCTCATCGACGCCGTTGAAGTCACCGGCAACGGGAGACATGATCTTCTCGATCAGGGACCAGTGGCAGATCTTCTTGATGGCCCAGTCGATGGTTTGCAGGATCGGACCGCAGTTGCCCTTGGCGTTCTCGATCATCTGCCCATAGGCCTCGCTGTCCTCGGCCGCGACCAGGAGGTCGGCCGGATTCTGCAGCGTGATGGTGGTCATCGCTTGCCCCCGTTCTCGAAGTCGTCGTAGTCGCCCGCGTCGTCGTTCGCGTCGTTGATGTCGCCCGCCGAGCCAAACAGTTCCTGGACGTCGTCGGCCACGTTGATCGGCGCCAAGGGGTTGACGGCTCCGTGACTCCGGCGCGGGTTGTCGCCTCGGTGCTTGTAGGTCTCGTTCTGGTGCTTCTCGTACTCGCGGTCACCCTTGTCGGTCACGTCGTCCGTCGCCGTGGCCCCGTACTTCCCGACCTCGACGATCGGCAGGCCCGTCGAGGGGTCCGTCCCGCTGATGCTCGGCAGGTCGACCTTGACCTCGATGCCCTTCAGGCGCGTCGATGACTCGACGTCGTCGTGCCGGTACTGCTTGAGGTTGGCACCGATCGTCTGAGCGATACCTCCAGCGCTGAGGACTCCCTTGGCGAGGCTGGCATCGACCTGCCCGTAGGCCTCGCGGTAGTCACCCTCGAAGAGGTCCAGGAAGCCCGTGAAGGCACCGAAGTTCGAGCAGTTGTCGGTGACGAACGTGTGCGCCTTCGCCAGGTACTGCTTGTTCATGCGCACAGCCTCTTGAAGGCCCTTGACGCCTTCGATGTTGACCTCGATGCTCACGAGGCCACCCCCCTTCTCGTCGCCGGATGCGTTGGGGCAACCGTAGGTCGCCCGGCGACATCGCGCGATGGGGAGCAGTCCCCGTCCACGCCCTGCTCAGCGACGACCGACGAACCAGAGCCTCAGCTTGTCGATGCGAACGGCCACCTGCTCGGACGTGGCCGCGGCGAGTTCCGGTCCGCCACAGGCCCTTCGGAGTTCCATGTGCACGTTGGCGTGCGGCGCCCCGCTCTTCTTGGCGTATGCCGCGACGAGCTTGTTGAGTTCCTTGCGTTGCGCTGCGAGCGCACGGTGGGCCGAGATCGGCACCTCCGAGGCCCGGGGCTTGCGCCCGGTCGCGTTGGACTGCTTGGCCTGACGTTCGTGCAACAGCGCGGACACCTGGTCGGGCTCGAGCAGACCGGGTAGCCCGAGGTAGTCCTGCTCCTCGTCGGACCCGACGTCGGCGTGCAGGCCGAACTGCTGGGCGTCGAAGAGCACGTGGTCGAAGTGGGCGTCGGACTCGAGCGCCTCGAAGCTCTCCTCCTCCAACCCCATCGTCTTGTCGGTGCGGTTGGCGGCCGCGATGAGGCTCTCCTCCTCGGCCCACATGGACGCCTCGGCCTCGGGGTCGCTCTTGCGGTTGAGGGCGTGGTCGCGCTCGAGCTCCATCGACGCGGCGTGCTCGAGGATCGTGGGCACCGACGGCAGGAAGACCGATGCGGTCTCCCCGCGCTTGCGGGCGCGCACGAACCGCCCGACCGCCTGCGCGAAGAAGAGCGGCGTGGACGTCGACGTGGCATAGACGCCGACGCAGAGCCGGGGCACGTCGACGCCTTCGGACACCATGCGCACGGCGACCATCCAGCGTTGGTTGCCCGCGGCATACTCCTCGATCCGCTGGCTCGACCCGACATCGTCGGAGAGGACGACCGTGGTCTTCTCCCCCGTGATCGAGTGCAGGATCTTGGCGTAGGCGCGGGCCGTCGTCTGGTTTGTCGCGATGACGAGACCACCGGCGTCGGGCACGTGGCGACGGACCTCGGTGAGGCGCTTGTCGGCCGCGGCGAGGACCGACGGCACCCACTCCCCCTTGGGGTCCAGCGCGGTGCGCCAGGCATGGGCAGTCTGGTCCTTGGTGAGCGGCTCGCCGAGGCGGGCGGCGATCTCGTCACCGGCCTTGGTGCGCCAGCGCATCGCGCCGCCGTAGGCGAGGAAGAGCACGGGTCGGACGACAGCGTCACGCAGGGCGGCGGCATACCCGTAGGTGTAGTCGGCCGCGGAGCGGACGATCCCGGCCTCGTCCATCTCGTAGCGGACGAACGGAATGGGGTTGGAGTCGGAGCGGAACGGCGTCCCGGTGAGCGAGAGCCGTCGCGCCGCAGGCGTGAAGGCCACCCGGATCGCGTCACCCCAGCTGCGCGCGTCCCCGCCGTGGTGGATCTCGTCGAGGATGACGAAGGTCGGGGTCGCCTCGGTCCGCCGCTGGTGCAGATCGGGCCGCGCCGCGACCTGGGCGTAGGTCAGGGCGACACCGTCGTACTCGTGGGAGTGCACGGCCGTGGAGTTGGAGAACTTCGGGTCGAGCTGGATGCCGACGCGCGCCGCGGCCTCGGACCACTGGGTCTTGAGGTGCTCGGTCGGTGCGATGACCGTGATCGCCTTGACCTCGCCGCTCTCGAGCAGCTCCGCGGCGATCCGCAGCGCATAGGTCGTCTTGCCGGCACCCGGCGTCGCGACCGCGAGGAAGTCCTTGGCGTCCGCCTCGAGGTAGGCCGTCAGGGCCTCCTGCTGCCAGGCGCGCAACTTCGCGGCGGTACCCCACGCGGCCCGCTCGGGGAAGGCGGGGCTGAGGTGGCTGGCAGCAGAGGTACTCATCGGCTCCGCAAGGGTAACGAGGATTTCGAGACGACATGCCGGGGGTCTGCCTCACGCCCGGGCGCGCCGACGTGTGCTTCGTCGCCCTCGGCGAGCCAGGGCCCCGGACGGCGGGGTTGCGGTGCGCTCAGGACGCTCGGAAGGCCACCCAGGAATTCTGCATCCGTGTGCGCTGGCCTGCGGTGAAGTGGTCCATGCAGGCGTCGTGGCTGTAGTCCATGAAGTTCTTGATGGGGTCGAGGCCGGGCAGAGTGCACGTGTCACGACCGGTCGGACAGCCGCTGGCGGGACTCGCCTCCGCGGGGGTGTCCGTGACGTAGTCGCCGATCCGCGAACACCCGTTCAGGAAGGTGTGGTGCAGGTTGAGCCAGTGACCGACCTCGTGCGTCGCCGTGTCCCCGAGGTTGTACGGCGCTGCGGTCCCGCCGGGCACTGACTGATCGAGCAGGACGACCCCGTCCATCGGGTCGACGATCGTCCGCGGGAAGGTCGCCCAGCCGAGGAGGTCACCGGCGAGCCTCGCGGTGTAGATGTTGAGGTCGGCCTTGCCGCCGACGTGGAGCGCGGTCTTCATGGCGCGCTCGGCCGAGCTGCCGTGATCCAGGCCGGAGTACCAGGTCGCGTTGTCGGTCGTCGTCGTGCTGACGAGCGAGAACGAGAACCCCGAGCCGGCATACGCCTGGTTGAGCACGCTGATCTGGTTGGCGATCTGCGTCGGGCTCAGCGCACCGCTCGACCCGTTCTTGATCGTGTGCCACCGCACCTTGATCACCGTGGGGGTGAACGCGGCGGCCCCGGTGACCGTCTTGGCCGCCGTGCCGGTCCGCGAGGTGACGCCCTTGGCGGCGAGTGCCTTGGTGAAGGTGGTTTCGAGCCGGGTCGCCTGCGCCGGGGTGAGCTCGTGCGGGTCCTTCGCGCGAGCTGAACGCCCGACCGTGAAAGCGTCCGCGACCTTCGGGGCCAAGCACTGCACGGCGGGTGCATCGGCTGAAGTCGGTTGCGCCACAGCCCCGCTGGGGCCGAGGCCAACCGCGGCCGCACACAGGGCCAGACCCGCGATGAGCGCCGCCGGGCGGAGCAGACGAGCAGACATGACACGTTCCCTTCAGGACGCCGGCGCCCCCGTCGGCCCCGCGATGTGCCAAAACCTACCCGTCTCCGGACAGCCGTGAGGGCCCGTCGGGAGACGGGCCCTCACCTGCTGCCTCGATGAGGCCGAGCGATCAGCCGCGGAAGGCGACCCAGGCGCTCTGCATGCGCGTGATCTGGCCTGCGGTGAAGTGATCCATGCAGGAGTCGATCGTGTAGTCCATGAAGTTCTTGATCGGGTCCAGGCCGGGCAGGGTGCACGTGTCGCGACCCGTCGGGCAACCGGACGCGGGGCTGGCCTCGGCCGCGGTGTCGGTGACGTAGTCACCAGCAGTGTCCGAGCAGCCGCCCTGGAACGTGTGGTAGAGGTTCAGCCAGTGGCCGATCTCGTGGGTGGCCGTGTCGCCCAGGTTGTAGGACGTGGCCGAGCCCCCGGGCAGGCTCTCGTCGAGGATGACGACGCCGTCCATGGAGTCGACGCGCTTCTTGGGGAAGGTGGCCCAGCCGAGCAGACCGCCAGCAAGGTTGGCGCTGTAGATGTTGAGGTCACCGTTGTCGCCCGTGCGCAGCGCGCTCTTCATGTTGCGCTCGGCGGTGGTGCCGTAGTCGAGTCCGTTGTACCAAGTGGCGTTGTTGGTCGTCGTCGTCCCCTTGAGGGCGAACGAGAAACCCGAGCCGGAGTATGCCGCGTTGAGGACGCTGATCTGGGCGTTGATCTCGCTGGCGGTCAGGACGCCCTTGGAACCGTCGGTGATCGTGTGCCAGTAGACGTCGATCACGGCCGGGGTGAAGGCCCCACCGCCGCCCGGCTTCCTGGCCTCGCCCGAGGCGTTGCGCTCGAGACCCTTCGCCGCGAGTGCCTTGGCGAGCTGGGCCTCCATGGCCTTGGCCTGCGCGGTCGTGACGTCGTGCGGGTCGCGGGCCCGAGAGGTGCCCCGAGCGCCCATGGCCTGGTCGGCGTGCACATCGGTGGCGCACTCGGCCTTGACGCTGCTCTCACCGGCGGTCTGGATGGCTGACGCGCTCGACATCCCCAGGCCGAGGCTGGCAGCCGACAGGATCGAGGCCGCGAGGATGGCGACGGAACGCAATGGACGAACAGACATGTGGTGTCCCTTTCGGTTTGCACAAACCCCTGTGAGGTCTGGATCTTCCGAACCTAGCGAGGCCGTCGTGCTCGCGGATACCAAAGGCGTCCCATGACTCGGTCAAGGTTTGGCAAAGTGGACGAAGGGCTACTCGCCGCCGTCCTGGGGCTTGCGCAGGCCTTCGTAGATCTCTTTGCACTCGGGGCAGACCGGAAACTTCTTGGGGTCGCGACCGGGGACCCAGACCTTGCCGCACAGCGCCGTCACCGGTTCGCCGGACAGGGCGGACTCGAGGATCTTCTCCTTGCGCACGTAGTGCGAGAAGCGCTCGTGGTCACCAGGCTCCGCGACCTGAGGGATCGTCTCTTCGCGCTCGAGCACGGCCGTCTGCGTCGACGGGCCGGACGGCTGCTGCTGGGGGGCGTTGGGGTCGCTCATGGGCGTCAGTGGGTCACTCACGCCACCCAGACTACGTCGGGTTGCTCCGGGTTCAGGTGAGCTCGGGCTCGGCTGGGCGCAGGTTCAGTTGAGTTCGGGGTCCGACGGGTAGTAGGCCACGAACGCGAGCTCTCCCCTCTGGCGGCGCAGCACCGATTCCCAGAGGTGGTCGGGGTCGCCGGTGAGCAGGTCGCCGGACTGGGAGTCCACGACGAACCATGACCCACGACGCAGCTCGCCCTCGAGCTGCCCGCTGGACCACCCGGCATATCCGGCAAAGATCCGGAGCCCGCCAACCTCGGGCATGACGAGTGTCGGAGGGGTGTCGAGGTCGACGATGGCGACCGATCCGAAGAGCCGCTTGCTCCCGGGAGGTGGTTCGGCCCCACCGCGGAAGGTGATCAACCCGAGGGCGGAGTCCAGCTGGACCGGACCGCCCTGGAAGAGCGTCTGCGGCGAGGAGATGTGTTCGCCCCAACCGGGGAGGACGGAATCGACGTCGGCGCCCAAGGGCTTGTTGAGAACAACCCCTTGAGCGCCGTTGACGTCGTGTTGGAGCACGAGGATCACACTGCGGTGAAACACCCCGTCATCGAGTTGCGGGGTGGAGACGAGAAGTCGTCCCGTCGTGCTGTCAGCGTCCACGGTTCCATTCTGCACGGCCACCCGCGCGGCTGCCCGCACCGCGACGTTCGCCACCGCGAGGAGCGCCTGAGCCGCCACCAGAACCGTTGCGCGAGGCTCCCTGGAAGCGACGCGGCGGGCCACCGGGGCGACGGCCACGCTGCTCCTTGGCCTCGAGCAGCGGCATCCAGACGTGGTCCGCCACGGGGACGCCGGAGGGCATGCGACCACCGGCAGCGGCGACGTGCTGGTCACCCGGGATGACGCGGATCGGCGCGACGTCGAGCCCAGCGGCCTCGGCGAGACGTTCCATGGTCCGCTTCTGGTGCGGGAGGGCGAAGGTCACGACGGTGCCCTTCTCCCCTGCGCGGGCCGTGCGGCCGGCGCGGTGCAGGTAGTCCTTGTGGTCCGCGGGCGGGTCGGCCTGGAGGACGAGACCGATGTCGTCGACGTGGATGCCGCGGGCGGCGACGTCGGTGGCGACGAGCACGGGCAGCGATCCGTCACGAAAGGCACCGAGTGCGCGGTTGCGCAGGTTCTGCGACAGACCACCGTGGATGGCCGCCGCGAGGACGCCCTTCTCACGGAGCTCGCGAGCGATGCGGTCGGCGCCGAGCTGGGTGCGCACGAAGACCACCGTGCGACCGTCGCGTGCAGCGAGCTCGGCCGTGAGCTGCTTCTTGTTGTTGGGGTCGATGAGCATGATGTGGTGGCTCATCGTCGTGACGCTGGCCTGCGCGTCCTCGGTCGAGTGCGTGACCGGGTCGCTGAGGTAGCGGTCGACGAGCTTGTCGATGCCCTTGTCGAGCGTCGCCGAGAAGAGCAGTCGCTGACCACCAGCGGGAATCTTGTCCATGATCGCGGTGACCTCGGGCATGAAGCCCATGTCGGCCATGTGGTCGGCCTCGTCGAGGATGACGACCTGGACGTCGTCGAGCTCGCAGGCGCCGCGCTCGATGAGGTCGTTGAGACGACCGGGCGTGGCAACGAGGATGTCGATGCCGCTCTTGAGGGCCCTGACCTGGGGCTCGTAGGACAGGCCACCGGCGACGAGCTTGTGACGCAGCCCGGTGACGTGCACGAGCGGCTCGAGGGCGTCGCTCACCTGCATGGCGAGCTCACGCGTCGGCACCATGATGAGTGCACGCGGGCGCTTGGGTGCCGGGCGGGTTCCGTCGACGAGACGGGTGATGGTCGGCAGGCCGAACGCGAGCGTCTTGCCCGAGCCGGTCTGGCCGCGCCCGAGGACGTCGCGACCCGCGAGGGCGTCGGGGATCGTGGCTTCCTGGATCGGGAACGGCGAGGTGATGCCGTCACGGGCGAGGCGCTCGACGAGACGTGCGTCGACACCGAGCTTGGCGAAGCCGTTCTCGTCAGTGACCTCGGCGGGGCCGGTGCCCTTCTTGGACTCGTACTTCACCCAGGTGTCGGCCTGAGCGCGCTCGGCCTCGGCCTCTTCGAAGGTGCGCTGCTCGGGCAGGTCGTTGCGTCGCTCGTCGAAGTGACGGCCTTCGTGGCGGTCACGACGCACGGGGTCGGCGACGCGGCGCGCGGGGGTGTCGCTGTCGCGACGGAACGGCGGGCGGCCGTCGCGGCGCTCGCCGTAGGAGGTGGTGGGGCGGCTACTGCGCTCGCTACGGTCATCGCGACGGGGGCCTGCGTATCCGAGGCGCGCGTTGCGCTCGCCGCGCTGAGGGCCGCCGTATGCCGGACGGTCACCGCGGTCGGGGCGGTCACCACGGTCGTCACGGCGGGGAGCGGAGGTGCCACGGTCGTCGCGACCCTGGTAGCCACCGCGCGAGTCGGGGCGAGAGTCGCGACCCTGGTAGCCACCGCGCGAGTCGGAGCGGTCGTCACGACGCTGGCCGAAGGCGGGGCGCTCACCACGGCTGTCACCGCGCGAGTCGGGGCGAGAGTCGCGACCCTGGTAGCCACCGCGCGAGTCGGAGCGGTCGTCACGACGCTGGCCGAAGGCGGGGCGCTCACCACGGCTGTCACCGCGCGAGTCGGGACGAGTGTCGCGACCCTGGTAGCCACCGCGCGAGTCCGAACGGCTGTCGCGACCCTGGTAACCGCCACGTGAGTCGGAACGGTCGTCACGACGCGGACCCGAGGAGGCGCGGTCGTCGCGACGCTCCGGACGGTCACTGCGCTCGGGACGGGCGCCTCGGTCCTCGCGGTCCCACCGGGGGCTGCGCTCGGCGCGGGGCGCCTTGGTGCGGGGGCCTTCGGGCTGACCGCGGTGGGTCTTCTTGGGACCCTTGGACTGCGCCGCGGACTTCTGCGACGAGGTCCAACGCGGCTTCTTGCCGCCTGAGGAAATCTTCTTGGGCATGCTGAATCACTCGATCCGAGTCGATGGTGTGGGCGTATACGGCCCTCCACGCGACGTCTGTGTCAACGAGATTCAACGGGCTGGAACGCGGGCGCCGGAAGTGGCGCAAGGGTCCATCCTACCAGCGTTCGCCCTTATCACTGTTCAGCACGGCGTGGGCGGCGATGGCTCCGATCGTCACCCCGACGAGATCGGCGACGACGTCCCAGGGGTCCCCCGAACGGTTCGGCAGCAGGGTCCACTGGATGAGCTCGCTCACCGGGGCATGCAGTGCCAGGACGGCGATCACGGGGACGCGCGGCAGTCCGGCCAGCAACGCGAAGAACACGGGCAAGGCGAACATCGCGCCGTGGACCAGCTTGTCGAAGTTCGGGAACGGCGAGATGCCACCACCGGACGGCGAATAGAGCAGGACCAGCTGGAGCACGACGGCCACGAGGACCGGGGCGTACGACCAGAGGCGGGAGCGACCGTCCCTCACGCCGTCGCGGGACTGGGCGCCGAGACGGAAGCGTCTGACTCCTTGTCCACCGGAACAGCCCCAGCCGCTGCGAGCGCCGCCTTGGACACGGCGGCCGCCACGACGCCGGCGACGTCGGGGTGGAAGACGCTCGGAATGATGTAGGTCGCGTTGCGCTCCTCGTCCTTGACCACGGCGGCAAGCGCGTCCGCGGCGGCGAGGAGCACCTCGGGCGTGAGCACCTTGGACCCGGAGTCGAGCAGCCCGCGGAACACGCCGGGGAATACGAGGACGTTGTTGATCTGGTTCGAGAAGTCGGAGCGACCCGTGGCGACGACGGCCGCGTGCTTGGACGCCTCGATCGGGTCGACTTCGGGCGTCGGGTTGGCCATCGCGAAGACGACGGCGTCGTCGGCCATCGTCGCGATGTCGTCACCGGTGAGGATGTTGGGTGCCGAGACGCCGAGGAAGACGTCGGCGCCGGCGAGGGCCTCGACCAGAGTCCCCGAGAGTCCCTGCGGGTTGGTGTGCTCGGCGATCCACGCCTGGTTGGGGTGATCACCCGACAGCACGTCCTCGCGCTGGGTGTGGATCACGCCGTACATGTCGGCGACCACGACGTTGCGCAGACCGGCATACAGAAGAAGCTTGAGGATCGCGGTGCCGGCAGCGCCAGCGCCACTCATGACGAGCGTGACCTCTTCGAGCTTCTTGCCGACGACCGCGAGCGCGTTGCGCATGGCGGCGAGGCACACGATCGCCGTGCCGTGCTGGTCGTCGTGGAAGACGGGGATATCGAGCTCTTCGCGCAGGCGGGCCTCGATCTCGAAGCAGCGGGGCGCTGAGATGTCCTCGAGGTTGATGCCGGCGAAGACCGGCGAGATCGCCTTGACCGCGGTGATGATCTCTTCGGTGTCCGTGGTGTCGAGGCAGATCGGGAAGGCGTCGATGTCGGCGAAGCGCTTGAACAGCGCGGCCTTGCCCTCCATGACCGGAAGCGCAGCCAAGGGGCCGATGTCGCCCAGCCCCAGGACTGCTGTGCCATCGGTGACCACGGCGACGGTGTTGCGCTTGATCGTCAGGCGGCGCGCGTCCTCGGGGTTCGCGGCGATCGCGAGGCAGACGCGCGCGACCCCCGGGGTGTAGATGAGCGACAGGTCGTCGCGGTTGCGGATCGGGACCTTGGACTCGATGCTCAGCTTGCCGCCGAGGTGCATGAGGAAGGTGCGGTCCGAGACCTTGCCGATCTCGACGCCCTCGACGGTGCGCATGCGCTCGACGATCTCGTCGGCGTGGCCCGGGTCGCGGGTCATGAGGGTGACGTCGACGCGGATGCGTTCGTGGCCGGACGCCGTGACGTCGAGGCCGGTCACCACTCCCCCGGCCTGCTCCACGACGCTGGTGAGCTCGCTGACCGCGGTGGCTCGCGCGGGGACGATCAGTCGGACAGTGACGGAGTTCGCGGCAGACGGCAAGGCAGGCATGAACACGATTCAACCTGCTACTGACGAGTTCCGCCGCATTGTGTTCATAGAGCACCGGCGTGGCGAAGGCGCCGACCCCGAGCACGCACCGGACCTACAGTTGCCCCCATGACCGAACACGTCGAAGTCACCGGCCGCGGAGCGAGCCACGTCGTCCCCGACCTCGTCATCGTGAGGGCGCGATTGCAGTCGGATGCCAAGGACGTTGCCTCCGCTCTGACGGAGTCCTCGAACCGCACCGCGGCGGCGCTGCAGGCCGCCTCCGACCACGGCATCGAGGCGCGGGACCGCCGCACCGACGACGTCGGGATCCATCCGCGTCACGACCAGAACGGCCGCAAGGTCATCGGCTACACGGCATACCAGGCGTTCCGACTCACGGTCCGCGACCGTGACCGCGTCGGCGATCTCCTCCAGGCCCTGGCCGGGGCCGCAGGCGACGCGCTCGCCGTCGACGGGATCGAGATGGCCGCCGACCAGACCGAGGCGGCGGTGTCCGCGGCACGCGATGCGGCCTTCGAGGACGCGCGTACTCGCGCCACCCAGTTCGCGCACCTGGCCGGCACCGAGCTCGGCAAGGTCATCCGCATTCGTGAAGGCAGGGTCGACGACCAGATGCCGCGCCCGATGTTTGCCCGCTCGGCCGACTTCGCCGGTTCCATGCCCATCGAGGGTGGCACCCAGGCGATCTCCACCACCGTCACGGTCCGCTGGGAACTGGCGTGAGCTGGGTCGATGCCCTCGGCTGGTTCGGGTCGGCGCTCCTCGTCTTCTCGCTCCTGCAGGCGCGCATCCTGCGACTGCGGCTCCTCAACACGATCGCGTGCGTCATCCTCATCGTCTTCAACGCCATCCTCGGCATCTGGCCGATGGTGGCCATGAACATCGTGCTCTCCGCCATCAACCTCTGGTTCATCGCCAAGATGCTGCGCGAGAAGAACGACCCCAACGCCTTCACCGTCATCGAGGTGGAGGAGGACGACGCCTACCTGCAGCACTTCCTCGAGGTCCAGCACAGCGACATCGCGAAGTTCAACCCCGGTTTCAGCGGGGTCACCGAGTCGGCCGAGCGCTTCGCCTACCTCGTCCTCCACGGCAACGAAACCGTCGGCGTCGTCGTCGTGCGCGATGCCGGTGATGGCGTCGGTCAGGTCGAGCTCGACTACGTGACCGTGCGCTACCGCGACTTCACCCCCGGCGAGTTCGTCTGGCGCCACAGCGGCCTCTTCGCCGGTCACGGCTGGCGCACGATTCGCACCCCCGACGCCATGGTGGGCGCCTACTACGAGAAGTTGGGCTTCCACCGGGACGGCGAGGCGTGGGCGCTCGACATCGCCGGAGTCACGCGACGCTCGAACGAGAGCGACGCCGTCGATCCAGCGTGATCATCACCCGATGACCGGTGATGACGCTCGCCAACCAGGCGAGCCCGATGGCCCAGCCCGCGATGACGTCGGTGAGCCAGTGGTGACCGAGGAAGACGCGTGACAACCCCATCGCGACGATGAGGATGCCGAGCGTCACGACGGCCAGGACGCGCCACCGCTTGCGGTGCGCCCAGACGACGATCAGGTATGCCGTGAGTCCCAGGACCACGGTCGCGTTCAGGGTGTGCCCCGAAGGGAAGCTTGCCGAGCTCTCGAACGGAGGCACCGCGAGCGCCTGCGGCGGTCGGGCGCGGCCCGTCAGCTCCTTGCCGCTCACGGTGATGACGAGGGAACCCAGACTCGCGATCGCCATGAGGATGAGCGGCGTCCAGCGTCGCCACGCGAGCGCGATGGCGACAGCCACGACAACGGCGATGACCGGCATCCCCACCTTGCCGCCGAGGTCGGTGAAGTCCGTGGCGAGCTGTGCGGTCAGGGGTGTGCGGGCACGCACGGCGGCGTCGAGGACCGGCTGGTCGATCAGCGCGATGCCGTCCCTGTCCATGACGTCCTCGTAGACCTCGGCGGAGGCCCCGGTGAATCCCCAGACGAGGGCGAGGCCGATCCCGACCGTCAGGACGAGGGCGACGTTGCTGGCCGACCAGCGCACGACCCGGGCGATGACCTCGGCGACGTGCACGAGCCAACCGGCCACGAGTCGGCCTGCGGCAGAACGCCATTGGGCCAGGTCACGGGTCCCGACCTGCTCGTCCTCGCGAGGTGGGGTGCGCTGGGAGTCTGCGGACGGCATACGCGATCGTCACACATCGGGCCGGATCGTCAGCATGCGGACACACGAACACCCGGTGCGACCAGCGTTGCTGACCGACCGGGTGTCGATGATGGTGGGATGACCACGGTGGTGGAGGTGGCGGGAATCGAACCCGCGTCCACTGACGGGAAACCAAGACTTCTCCGGGTGCAGTGCGCTGTGGATTTTCTCGGCCCCAGGGCTCGCGCGCACACGTTCCCTGACAGGCCCAGTCGGATTAAGTCCCACGCCACCCCCCGACAAGAGTGACGCAGCCAGTTCTCTAGATGGCGCCAGGCACTGAGTCGAGATCTAGCTCAGGCTGACGGACTTCGGAGCTCGCTCAGGCGGCGAGGGCGAAGTCGGTGCGCTTGGAGTTGGCACCTATTGGTTTGCACGGATCGTTAACGAGATAACCGTGCATCCTCGACCCGCTTCCCTTGACCTGCCGATCAATGTCGAAACCGATCACCCCCGTGAGGGGGCTCATCCCACGCTGTTCAGTTGTGTCTTCGAACTGTACCTGCCAACGCGTGGCGGCCTCGAATCATTTCCGCGCTGTGCTGATCCCCTGTGTCCTGCCAAACGCGGGCTAGAACACGCGTGTGGCAGGACATAGCGCTCAGATCTGCATGGCAGTTCAGACGAGGGCTGCCTTGATGGCCTGCGTCAAGGACGTCGTCGGGCGGCCGATGAGGCGCGACAGATCACCGGTCTCGACGAGCAGGCCACCCTGCTTGAGGCCGTCGTCGCTCGAGGCGAGCACGTTGGCGTAGCCCTCGGGCAGGCCGGCCCCGACGAGGGCGGCGCTGTAGTCGGCCACGGACAGGTCCTGGTAGGCGACGGGGGCGTTGGCTGCGGCGGAGAGTTCGGCGGCGTACTCCCCCAGCGTGAAGGCGTTGTCGGAGCCCAGCTCGTAGACCTTGCCGACCTGGTCGTCGGCCGTGATGACCGCGGCTGCGGCCTCGGCGTAGTCGGCGCGAGTGGCCGCGCTGACGCGCCCCTCGCCCGCCGCGCCCAGGACGACGCCGTGCTCGAGCTGCACCGGGATCTGCGCGGTGTAGTTCTCGAGGTACCAGGAGTTGCGCAGGAGGGCAGTGGGCAGACCTGCTGCTGCGAGCGCCTCCTCGGTGACCTTGTGCTCGGCCGCGAGGGCGAGCGGTGAGGTGTCGGCGCGGACGATGCTCGTGTAGGCGACGAGCTCGACGTCCGCGCGCACGGCGGCGTCGATGACGTTCTGGTGCTGGGCGACGCGCTGGCCGACCTCGGAGCCGGAGATGAAGAGGACGCGGTCCACGCCAGCGAGGGCGGCGTCGAGGGACGCCGGGTCCTCGAAGGTGCCGACGCGGACCTGCACGCCACGGTCGGCGAGGTCGGCGGCCTTGGCCGGGTCGCGCACGAGGGCCACGACGTCACCGGGCGCCGTGCCGCGGGCCAGGAGGGAGTCGATGGCGAGTCGGCCGAGCTGTCCGGTGGCGCCGGTGACGAGGATCGTGGTCATGGTGGTGGGGCCTTTCGAGGTGAACCAAAGGAACGGTGACACCTCATCGAACGAGCGAGCGGACGGCATACTTCCCAAGAGTTAGTACCCACTTTGAAGTAAGGTACGCACATGAAAGTAAGCCCGTCGTTGCGTGAGTTCTTTCCCGACGCCGTCTTCGCCGCGGGCTGCCCGAGCCGCACCGTCCTCGACCACGTCATGAGCAAGTGGGGGCTGCTCGTCCTCCTCGCCCTCGGCGACGGCGAGCCGCTGCGCTGGAGCGAGCTGCGTCGCCGCGCCGAGGGCGTCAGCGAGAAGATGCTTGCTCAGACACTGCGCACCCTCGTCGCCGACGGCTTCGTGCTGCGCGACGCACGCCCGGTCGTGCCGCCGCACGTCGAGTACTCCCTGACGCCGCGCGGACTCGAGCTCGCCGCCCTGCTCAACCCGCTCATGGTGTGGGTCGTGCAGAACGCGCCCGACATTCTCAACTCGGGGTCAGACGCCGCCGCCTCCTGAGGTTCGATTTCGTGCCCCGTACGGACATGAGGAGCGCAGCGACGAGTGTCCGTTTCGGGCACGAAGTCGTTTACGCGGCGCGAGCGGCGCTCTGCTCCGCCGGGTCCTCGGCGAGCAGGAAGCGCTGCAGCGCAGCCAGGTCGTCGGTGTTGAGGACGTCGACGTCGGCCGCGACGAGCTCGCGCCACACGGCCTCACGGTTGGGCAGCGCGAGGTCCGGCGTCTCCCAGAAGCGCACCTGCTGACCGTTGGCGTGCGCCGTGGCGACGATCTCGTGGAGCTTGGCGCGTTCGGCCGCAGGCATCTCGCCGACCCCGCGCCAGGTGAAGAACTTCGTCCAGTTGTCGCTGATGAGCGGCACGAGACTCGCCGGCAGCGGCCCGCCGAGATCGCTCATCCGACCGTCATAGAACGAGAACCGCGTCGTTGCTGCCCGCATCGCGGCCAGGTCGCGGTTGCCAGAAATGACCGCCGTGACCGCGCGCTCGTGGACACGTCCCTGACGGGACGCAGAAAACAACTGCGGGTATGCCGCGAGCTGCCTTTCGATGACCGGCCAGGCTGCGGTGCCCTCGCTCTTGACGTCGATGAGGAGGCGGAAGTCGGCCCGCCACCGCGGATGGATCGCGCCACCGTTCGCGCGGAACCGCTGCGCGAGGGGGGCGAGGTACTCGGCTTTGAGTGTGCGGTTGAGGTCGGGGCCGTCGTGACCGAGGTAGAGCTCACCGTCGACGAGCCAGACGTCCGCCTCGGCGGAGGTGAAGCCGTGGTCGAGGGCGTCGAGGAGCGGGCGGTCGTGCTCGTAGTCGTTGTGGGCGTGGGCCCGCTCCAAGGGCTGCACGCTCGAGCGCGGGGCCTGGGCCACGACACTTCTCGGCGGTGCGTCAGCCGCAGTCGTGGCGGTCGCGGAAGCGGCCGGTGAGGCGAGGAAACCGGCGCCGAGCAGGGCGGCAAGGAGGACGGCAGGGCGAGGGAACGGCATACGTGACATGTCCTTCACCTTGCCCCTGTCCGGTGAACCGCGCGCGTCGAGAACGCGAACACGTCCGGACTGTGAGCAGACCGTCTCACCACGTGAGCGGTCACTACGATCGGTCGAAAGTGTTTCGCACCACATCTGGAGGTACGCCGTGTTCCGCAAGGTCCTCGTTGCCAACCGAGGTGAGATCGCCGTGCGCGCCTTCCGCGCCGCCACCGAGCTCGGCGCCAAGACGGTCGCCGTCTTCCCCCATGAGGACCGCAACTCCGAGCATCGTCTCAAGGCTGACGAGTCGTACCAGATCGGCGAGGAGGGCCACCCGGTCCGGGCCTACCTTGACCACGAGAACATCGTGCGGGTTGCGGTCGAGTGCGGTGCCGACGCGATCTACCCCGGCTACGGGTTTCTCTCCGAGAACCCGCTGCTCGCCGAAGAAGCGGCAGCCCACGGCATCACCTTCATCGGCCCGCCACCCGAGGTCCTCCACCTCACCGGCAACAAGTCCAAGGCCATCGCCGCTGCCCGCGAGGCCGGCCTCCCGACCCTGCACGGATCCGAGGCCGGGACCGACCTCGACGTGCTCGAGGCCGCTGCCGCGGACTTCAGCTTCCCGCTCTTCGTCAAGGCGGTCTCCGGTGGTGGCGGTCGCGGCATGCGTCGCGTTGACGACGCAGCCCACCTGCGCGACGCCCTCGAGGCCGCGCAGCGCGAGGCCGACGCGGCGTTCGGCGACCCAACCCTCTACATCGAGGAAGCCGTCATCGACCCGCGGCACATCGAGGTCCAGATCCTCAGCGACGGCACCGGCACGATCGACGACGACAAGGGAATCCTCCACCTCTTCGAGCGTGACTGCTCGGTGCAGCGTCGCCACCAGAAGGTCGTCGAGATCGCACCGGCGCCCAACCTCGACCCCGCCACCCGTGAGCAGATGTGCGCCGATGCGGTGCGCTTCGCGCGAGGCATCGGCTACGTCAACGCCGGCACCGTCGAGTTCCTCCTCGGCAAGGACGGGCGCTACGTCTTCATCGAGATGAACCCGCGCATCCAGGTCGAGCACACCGTCACCGAAGAGGTGACCGACATCGACCTCGTCGTCTCGCAGATGCGCATCGCGTCCGGCGAGACCTTCGAGGACCTCGAGCTGCGCCAGGAGGACATCGTCGTGCGCGGGTTCGCGCTGCAGTGCCGGATCACGACCGAGGACCCGTCCAACGGGTTCCGTCCCGACGCAGGCACGATCACCGTCTATCGCTCGGCTGGCGGCGGCGGCGTACGCCTCGACGGTGGCACGGTCTTCGTCGGCGCCAAGGTCTCGGCCCACTTCGACTCGATGCTCGTCAAGCTCACCTGTCGCGGACGGTCGTTCCCCATGGCTGTGCGCCGAGCGCGAAGAGCGCTGGCGGAGTTCCGAATTCGCGGCGTCTCCACCAACATCCGCTTCCTCGAGGGTGTCCTCGCGGACCCCGTGTTCCAGGCCGGCGAGGCCACGACATCATTCATCGACGAGCGCCCCGAGCTGCTCACGGCCCGCACCCCCGCCGACCGTGGCACCAAGCTGCTGACCTATCTCGCCGACCTCACGGTCAACCAGCCGAACGGTCCGGCTCGCACGACCCTGCGGCCGCGCACCAAGCTGCCCGTCCTCGACCTCGACGCACCCGTGCCGCCCGGCTCGCGCGATCTGCTCCAGCGTGTCGGGCCGGCGCAGTTCGCCCGGCAGCTGCGTGAGCGCACCGACGTCGCCGTCACGGACACGACCTTCCGCGACGCGCACCAGTCCCTGCTCGCGACCCGCATGCGCACCCGCGACCTGCTCCACGTCGCCGGCCACGTCTCGCGGCTCACGCCCGAGCTGCTGTCGATGGAGGCCTGGGGCGGAGCGACCTACGACGTGGGCCTGCGCTTCCTCAGCGAGGACCCGTGGGAGCGGCTCGCCCTCCTGCGCGAGGCCATGCCCAACATCCCGTTGCAGATGCTCCTGCGCGGTCGCAACACCGTGGGCTACACGCCCTATCCGACCAAGGTCACCGACGTCTTCGTCCAGGAGGCGGCCCGCACGGGACTCGACATCTTCCGGATCTTCGACTCGCTCAACGACGTGAGCCAGATGCGTCCGGCCGTCGAGGCCGTCCTCGCCACCGACACGGCCGTGGCCGAGGTCGCGCTCTGCTACACCGGCAACCTCAGTGACCCTGCCGAGAAGCTCTACACACTCGACTACTACCTGCGCCTGGCCGAGCAGATCGTCGACACGGGCGCACACGTGCTGGCGATCAAGGACATGGCGGGACTCCTGCGCGCCCCAGCTGCCCGCACGCTCGTCACCGCCCTGCGCGAGCGGTTCGACCTACCCGTCCACCTCCACACCCACGACACGGCTGGAGGCCAGATCGGCACCCTGCTCGCGGCCATCGATGCCGGCGTGGACGCGGTCGACGCCGCGTGCGCCGCGATGGCCGGGACGACGAGCCAGCCCTCACTGTCTGCCCTCGTCGCCGCCACGGACGGCACGGAGCGTCCGACCGGGCTCGACATCGACAACGTCTTCGCGCTCGAGCCCTACTGGGAGGCCGTGCGTCACCTCTACGCCCCCTTCGAGTCCGGACTGCCCTCCCCCACCGGGCGCGTCTACTTCCACGAGATCCCCGGTGGCCAGCTCTCGAACCTGCGCCAACAGGCCATCGCCCTAGGGCTCGGCGACCGCTTCGAGGACATCGAAGACATGTATGCCGCGGCCAACCGGATCCTCGGCAACCTCGTCAAGGTCACCCCGAGCAGCAAGGTCGTCGGCGACCTCGCCCTCGCTCTCGTCGGGGCAAGTGCGGACCCGGACGACTTCGAGAGCAACCCCACGAAGTACGACATTCCCGACTCCGTCATCGGCTTCCTCGAGGGTGAGCTCGGTGACCCACCCGGCGGCTGGCCCGAGCCGTTCCGGACCAAGGCCCTGCAGGGTCGCAAGGGCAAGCCACGCGTCACCGAGCTGACACCCGAGCAGGACGAGGCGCTCGACGAGAGCCCACGCGCTGCGCTCAACGAGCTGCTCTTCCCGGGACCGACGAAGGACTACCTGTTGTCGCGTGAGCGCTACGGCGACCTGTCCGTCCTCGGCACGGTCGAGTTCCTCCACGGGCTCGACCAGGACCGCGAGTACGAGGTCGAGATCGAGGCCGGCAAGCGCCTCCTTCTCGGGGTGTCCTCGATCGGTGACGCCGACGCCAAGGGCATGCGCACCGTCATGTGCACCCTCAACGGCCAGTTCCGGCCGATCACGGTGCGTGACAACGCCATTCAGGTGGACGTCAAGACCGCCGAGAAGGCCGAGGCGGGCAACTCCACCCACATCCCCGCACCCTTCGCCGGTGTCGTCACGCCGGTGGTCGCCGAGGGTGACTCCGTCGAGGTGGGCGCCGTCGTCGCGACGATCGAGGCGATGAAGATGGAGGCCAACATCACCGCCCCCATCGCGGGAACAGTGGAGCGTCTGGCCATCGGCAGTCATCAACAGGTCGAGGGTGGGGACCTCCTTCTCGTCCTGAAGGGTTAGCCTGAAGGAGCATCGAATCGTCAAGAAGCGGCGTTTGCTCGATGCAGATCACCATCCGCACAACCAAGGAGATTCACCATGGGTATCGGAGACAAGATCGAGAACATGAAGGACAAGGTCGTCGGCGAGGGCAAGGAGCAGGTCGGTGACGTCACCGACAACGAGCGCCTCGAAGCCGAGGGCAAGGCCCAGCAGACCGAGGGTGACCTCAAGCAGGCTGGCGAGAAGGTCAAGGACGCGTTCAAGAACTGACGCGTCACATCAGCGAAGGCCGGTCACCCTCATGGGTGGCCGGCCTTCGTCGTCTGCGCATGCTCAGCCGAGCGCGTCGAGCAGGGCCCGGGTGAAGGCGGGGATGTCATCAGGGTTGCGGCTGGTGATGAGGTTGGCGTCGATGACGACCTCCTCGTCCTGCCAGGTCGCCCCGGCGTTGCGCAGGTCGGTCTGGAGGCTTGGCCACGAGGCGAGGGTTCGCCCCTGGACGACTCCTGCCTCGATCAGGGTCCACGGTGCGTGGCAGATGGCCGCAACGGGCTTGCCCGACTCGACGAACGCCTTGACGAAGGCCACAGCGTCCGCGTCGCCGCGCAGGGCGTCCGGGTTGGCCACGCCTCCGGGCAGGACCAGGGCGTCGTAGTCGTCGACCGAGGCCTCCTTCACGAGGCCGTCCACCGGACGGGTCTCGGCCTTGTCGAGGTGGTCGTAGGTCTGCACGGTGCCGGACTCGGTGCTCAGCAGGGTGGCCGAGTGGCCGGCCTCGGTCACCGTGTCCCAGGGGTCGGTGAGCTCGACTCGCTCGATGCCCTCGGGTGCGGTCAGGAATGCGATCTTCTTGGTCATGCCCTCCAGACCATCACAGTGACAGGAGCGCCGACCACACCCCTGCGGGTGGAATCTCGAGCATCACCATGGGCGCGTTTGCGACGAAGGAGCAACTGAGCGTGCATGGTGATGCTCGAGATTCCAACGGGCCACGTGATCGACGCGCGGCTACCAGGAGCCGCCGCCACCGCCTCCGCCACCACCACCGGAGAACCCGCCACCACCGGAGAAGCCTCCGCCGCCGAGCCCTGAACCTCCGGACGAGCCGGGCGTGGAGACGAAGGTGCCAGCGGCCTGGGTGGAGAACGAGTCCATGCTCGAGGCGACGTGACCGAAGTTCCAGCCCGTCATGGAGCCGACGTACCAGGTGGGTGCCCCGATGACGTGACCAGCCGCAGCTGCGGCCGACGCGACGTCCTCGAAGACCTTGGCCCACCGGTCGGCGAGGCCGAAGACGATGGCGTACGGCAGGAACGTGGAGAAGACGTCCTGCGCCTCCTCCCACTTGATCTGGTTGGCCTCGGCCGTGGCGATGTATTGCTCGAAGCCCTTGGACTGGGCGAGGACGGCGCTGCCCTCGGCCGTGCGTGAGGCCATCCGACGACCCAGCGTCTGGACGATGAGGCCGGCGACGACGAGGCCGATGCCGAAGACCCAGCCCATGCCGACGAGGCTGGCGCCGCCGAGTCCACCGAGAGCGGACGTCAGGAAGAAGAGGGAGAGCCCACCCAGGACGAGCAGAAGCATCCCGAAGCCCTTCCACACGGCTCGTTGCGCGTCCGGCGACCGGCGGAACCAGTGCCGTTGCACGGCTTCGGTGTACATCGTTCCCTGGACCTGCTTGAGGGTGCCGGCGAAGGTGTTCTTGAGGGCGGACAGCCTGGTCTCGTTGCCCGCGGAGAAGACACCGTCGAGGAGCTGCTGCTCATAGGGCGCCAGCGCGACGGCGCCGGTCGGCGGAGTGGTCCGGGTGAGGAGCCAGTCGTCGCTGCGGAAGCGTCCGCGTTCTTCGTTGGTCAGGGTGAGGTGGCCACGCACGGCGAGGTCGATGAGGGTGGCCGTGACGTCGACGACGTCGGCCTTCTCGTCCATGATCGTGCCGACCATGCCCGGTTGGACTCCCGCGGGCGGTGTGAACTGCACCGCGATCGTGGGTGCACTCCCCCGCACGACGGGGGCGCTCTCACCGGCGCCGGGGGTCAGGCCTGGCGTCAGTCCGGCATAGACCTCGTCGCGCCCACGCGTCCACACGAGCAGTCCCATGAGGCCACCGGCGAGCAGCGGGATGAGCACGCCACCACCGGCGAGGGCCGCGCCGAGGTACTTCGACTGGTCGGCGCTCAGCGACGGGCCAGGGTCGCCGTAGCCGCCGCCGAACCCGCCGTCGGACTCGGTCTCGCGCAGGTCGGGGGTGAGGTCACCGAAGGCCGTGCGCGGCCACGAGACGACGATCGTCGCTCCCTGACCCGGCTCGATGTCGGGGACGGTGAACTTCGACGTCGCCCCTGCAGTGCCGGTGCAGATCGTGTCCTCGTGCAGCGCGCCGTAGTAGCAGGCGACCTTCGTCGCGGGCACGGGTCCGGTGACATCCGCGCTGACGTTGCGGTAGACGTACTCGTTCGAGGGGTCGATGTGGTTGTAGTAGAGCTCGGCCGTCCCGTCACCGATGTCGTTGATGACGTTGCCGAGGGTGTAGGTGAGGACGTAGTCCTGCACACCTTCGACGGTCTCGTCGGCGCTGCCGATGCGCACCTGCTCATAGGCGCCGAAGTCCGAGATGTCGGTGTCGGTGGGCGCGCCCGTCGGTGAGGTGACCTTGACGTCGGACAGCTCGTAGTGGCGGTACTGCGTCGTCGACTCCTGGTAGCCGGCGCGCGTCTGGATCGTGCGATAGATGCCGTGGCGCTCCTCCCCCTGCGGGAAGTCCCAGCGAATGCGCTGGGCGACCTTCATCGAACCGTCCGCCTGCACGGCATACGTGACGTTGAAACTGGTGGCGTCGTCGTCCATCGGGACGAAGCCGACGAGGGAGGCGGGCGCGTCAGCCGAGGGCAACGCGAGAGCCGCACCGACCGGCATACCCAGGACAAGGACCGCAGCGGCCCCGAAAGCTGCCATCCAGAACCGAAGCCGACCCGTCACGGACTACCCCCTGTTTGCGCCGAGCTCGCGCTCGGTCTCACGACGATCCTGACGCTCACGCAACGCGTGGCGCTTGTCGTACTCCTTCTTGCCCTTGGCGATCGCGATCTCGACCTTGGCCCGCCCGTCCTTGAAGTACAGCTGCAGGGGGACGATCGTGTGGCCGCTCTCGCGAGTCTTGTGCATGATGCGGTCGAGCTCCTTGCGGTTGAGCAGGAGCTTGCGACGGCGGCGCGGCGTGTGGTTGGTCCACGACCCCGACAGGTATTCGGGGATGTGGACGCCCTCGAGGAAGAGCTCGTCACCGGTGAAGCTCGCCCAGCCGTCGACGAGGGTCGCGCGCCCCATGCGCAACGCCTTGACCTCGGTGCCCATGAGCACGAGGCCGGCCTCGAAGGTGTCCTCGATGAGGTAGTCGTGGCGGGCCTTCTTGTTGCTGGCGATGAGCTTGCGCCCATCGTCTTCCTTCTTCTTCGCGGTCTTGACCACGGCAGTCACCTCCTCGTCGGCATGAGTTCCACAGGCTACGTCAGCGTATGCCGTGTGCGCGCCTGCGTTTGCCCCGCCCAGTTCTCGACTCAGAGGTAGTTGCGGGGGTCGACGAAGTTGCCGTCCTCGTAGACCTCGAAGTGGATGTGGCAGCCGTTGGAGTTGCCCGTGGAGCCTTCGTAGCCGACGACCGTGCCCCGCTTGACCCGACCGGAGCGGACCTTGATCCGCTCCATGTGGTTGTAGGTCGTCGTGAGGGCGACACCGTTGAGGACGCCGTGGTCAACGATCACGCGGTTGCCGTAGCCGGGGTTGTAGCCGGACTCGATGATGACTCCGTCGGCAGCAGCGTGGACCGGAGTGCCACACGGCGCGGCGTAGTCACGACCGCTGTGCAGCTTCCAGATGTGCTGGATCGGGTGGAAGCGCATGCCGTACTCGGAGCTGATCCAGCCGAGCGTCGTGGGTGGGCTGAGCGGACCGCCGTTGGAGGTGGAGCCGCCGCCGGAGCTCCCGCCCGAGCTGCTGCCCGAGTGGTTGGCCTGGTTGCGCTTGGCGCGAGCGGCGGCGTCAGCCTTGGCCTTGGCGTTGGCGGCGGCGCGGACCCGGGCCCGGGCCAGGGCTGCGGCGGCGCGCGCCTTGATGACGGCGCTGAGTCGGTTGGACTCGACCTGCATCTGCTGGAGCCTGGCAGTCTCGGCGATCGACTGGGCCTTGACGACCGTGGCCTGACGCGCCTGCTGCGCCGCGAGGGCATCGAGCGCGGTCTTGGCCGCCGTGGCCTTGTCGCGTGCCGCGTTGGCCGCGGCGAGCGAGGCCTCGGCCTTGCGCTTGGCCTTCTCGGAGTCGGCCCGCATGGCGGAGAGGCGGTCCTCCTGCGCGGTCTGGCTGGCCTTGGCGGTCGCGAGCGCCACCATCGACTGGCCCTGGAGGTCCATGACGGTGCCGATGAGGGCGATGCGGTCGGCGAACTGCTGCGGAGTCGTCGACGTCATCGCCATGTCGAACTCGCCGAAGCCCTGCTCCTGGTAGATCTGCGCGGCGAACTGGGCGACCTCGCCACGGCTCTCGCGGATGTGCCTCGTGGTGGCGGACAGCTCGTCCTCGGCCTTGGTCTCGTTGGCCTGTGCGACCTCGAGCTCCTGGGCGGCCATGGCGTTGGCGGTCTCTGCTCGTGCTGCCGCTCCCTGCGCCTGGTCGAGCGCGGCCTGGGCGCCGGGAAGCTTGGCCTGAGTCCCCTGAAGGGCCGTGAACGCGGCAGCCAACGTCGAGTTGGTCTCGCTGAGGTCCTCACGGAGCTGGTCGATCTGGGAGTCGACCTTGCGCTTCTGCTGGTTGGGATCCGGGTCGGCCCCCGGCATCGCCGACGACGGAGCCACAAGAGCAAGGGAGCACACGAGCGCCGCCGTGACGCCGACGTACCGGCGCAAGGAAGCTGATCGGGGCGCAGGGGTTCGCCACATAGTCACCATTGGTAACACGAGTCACTCCCAAATGGAACCTCCCGTGCCGGAAAGTTCTGGATTGTCAGTCACTCCCTTGCGGCAGCAAGGACCTAGCAGGGCACATCATTCTCGCGGAAGCGCGAGCGTCGCGCAGGGGAATGGGGGTCGCGGAGCTCGTCAGACGCGCAGGTAGCGACGCAGGGTCACCACGCTCGTGAGCACCGCGATGACGATGACGCCACCGAACAGCCACGGCGTGAAGTACCAGACGTCGCTCGCCCCGATGAGGGCCTTGTTGAGGACGACCTGGTTGAAACCGAGGTTGAAGATCAGGCGCAGCCCGAGCCACAACATGCCCACGGCGAGCGCCACGCCAATCGCGGCGACGACGAGCATCTCGATGATGAAGGGCATGCGGATGGTCCAGTTCGAGGCACCCACGAGCCGCATGATCCCGATCTCGCGTCTTCGGATGAAAGCCGCCTGGCGGATCGTCGTCGCCATGAGGAGCGTGGCGCAGATGACCATGAGGCCGGCGAGGAAGACGGAGAAGATGGTGATCCAGTTGATGATCTGGAAGAAGCGTTTGAGGACCTTCTCCTGGTCCTGGACGCTCGCGACACCTGGGGCGCGTTCGAACTGGCTCGTGACGACGGCGAACTTCGTCGGGTCCTTGAGCTGGACCCGGAAGCTCTGCGGGATGTCACCCAGCTGGACGTTGCCGGTGATCGGGCTGTTGCGGAACTGCTCCTTGAAGCGTTCGAAGGCGTCGGCCTCCGACTCGTGGAAGACCTGCTTGACCTCGGGCATGGCCTTGAGCTGGTTCTCGATGCTCACCTGCTGAGCCTCGGTCGCCGGCTGCCCCTGACAGTTGGGCTGGGAGGAGTTCTCGGCACACAGGTAGATCGAGACCTGGATCCGGTCGTACCAGTAGCCCTTCATGGTGTCGGCCTGACGCTGCGCGAGCAGCCCCATGCCGAGGAGGAACATCGACACCATCGTCACGAGAATGACGGACAGGGCCATGGAGAGGTTGCGGCGCAGGCCGGACCAGACCTCGCCCGCGATGAAACCGGCCTTCACTTGTCCCCCTCCGGAGCGAGATAGGTGGCGTCCTCGGCGTCGCGCACGACCACTCCGTCCTCGAGCTGGACGACGCGTCGACGCATCTGGTTGACCGTGTCGGCGTCGTGCGTGGCCATGACGACGGTCGTGCCCGAACGGTTGATCCGGTCGAGCAGGTGGACGATGTCGAGGCTGATCTTGGGGTCGAGGTTTCCCGTGGGCTCGTCACACAGGAGGATCTGCGGCTTGTTGACGACCGCTCGGGCGATGGCGACTCGCTGCTGCTCACCACCGGAGAGCTGGTGCGGAAGGCGCTTGCCCTTGCCCTCGAGCCCGACCATCTCGAGGGTCTCGGGGACGAGCTGGCGGATCGCCGAGGTCGGCTTGCCGATGACCTGCAGCGCGAACGCGACGTTCTGGTCGACGGTCTTGCCCGGCAGGAGGCGGAAGTCCTGGAAGACCGCACCGATCCCCCGGCGGAAGCGCGGGACCTTGCGGGCCGACAGGGTGCCGAGGTCCAGGCCGGCGACGAGGACCGTGCCGGCGGTCGCCTTCTCCTCGCGCAGGGCGAGTCGGAGCATCGTGGACTTGCCGGACCCCGAGGGGCCGACGACGAAGACGAACTCGCCGCGCTCGACGTTGACGTTCACGTCGGTGAGCGCAGGGCGGGTCGACCTCGGATAGACCTTGGAGACGTTGTCGAAGCGAATCATGCGCTGGGGTCAGGCCTCACGGCTCGGGGGAAGGATGCCTGTCGAGCATAGGTTCCGCGCCTGTGGGTGGGGCGCAACCCCACGTTGGACGGCGTGCCCGCGCAATGAAGTTGCTTGACGCAACCAACAGGGTGTCTAATAGTTGACATGGTCAAGCAATTGAACGACGACGCCTTCGAGGCGTTCAGCACGAGCCTCTTCCGGCTCACGCGTTCGTTGCGGTCGACCTCGCACCTCTGGGTGCAGCTGCCGGGCAACCTCAAGCGCACGGACGTCACGATCCTCACCGTGCTCTCCGACCACGGCGACTGCCGCCCCGGCTTCATCGCGGACCAGCTCAACGTCGGCGCATCGGTCGTGAGCCGCCAGCTCGTCACCCTGGCCGCTGACGGCCTCGTCGTGCGACGCAAGGACCCCGACGACGGCCGAGCCGAGCGGATCACGCTCTCAGCGCAAGGCAAGGAGCGACTCGTCGCCCTGCGCACGGCATACGTGCGTTCTCTGCGGGAGCAGTTCACCGACTGGGACGACGCCAAGGCCAACGAGGCGGCGGCCCTGCTCCACGAGATCTCCAACCACATCGTTCCGGCGCTCAGTGGCCCGGAGGCACACCACACCAAGGACACCAAGGACACGCATGTCTGACGCCACCACGTTCAAGGAACCCGACCTCAGCCACAAGGAGATCCTGGAGGTCCTCGTCGGACTGCTCTCGATGCTCTTCGTGGCGATGGTCAGCTCCACCATCGTCAGCACGGCCCTGCCGACGATCATCGGCGACCTCAAGGGCAGCCAGACGTCGTACACGTGGGTCGTCACGACGACCCTGCTGGCGATGACGGTGACCAGCCCCATCTGGTCCAAGCTTTCCGACCTGTTCGACAAGAAGCTGCTCGTCCAGATCTCGGGCGTCATCTTCCTGTTCGGCGCACTCGCAGCCGGCTTCGCGCAGAACGTGCCGCAGCTCCTGGCCGCACGTGGCCTCCAGGGCCTCGGCGTCGGCGGCCTGCTGGCCCTGTCGCAGGCCATCATGGGCTCGA
Source organism: Janibacter sp. HTCC2649 (assembly GCF_000152705.1). Lineage (GTDB taxonomy): Bacteria > Actinomycetota > Actinomycetes > Actinomycetales > Dermatophilaceae > Knoellia. Next base: position 1,361,914 of record NZ_CH672413.1, read on the forward strand.
TCATTCCGCCGCGTGAGCGTGGTCGCTATACCGGCTACATGGCCGCGGTCATGGCCGTCGCCACCGTCTCCGGCCCGCTCCTCGGCGGACTGCTTGTCGACAGCGTCGGCTGGCGCTGGTGCTTCTGGGCCGCCGTGCCCATCTCCCTCGCGGGCCTCGGCATGCTCCAGAAGTTCCTCCACCTCGAGCACGTCCGTCGTGAGGTCCGGATCGACTGGTGGGGCGCGATCCTCATCTCGGTCGCGGCCAGCCTCCCGCTCATCTGGGTCTCGTTCGCCGGCAACCGCTACGACTGGATCTCGCTCGAGACGGCGTACTTCCTCGTCCCCACGGCCTTGGCCGTCATTGCCCTGATCCTCGTCGAGCGCAGCCACCCCGACCCGCTCATCCCCGGCCGGATCCTCCTCGAGAGGACCACCAGCCTGGCCATCATCGGCAGCATCGGGGTCGGCATCGCGCAGTTCGGCACCTCGGTCTTCCTCAGCCAGTTCTTCCAGGTGGCCCAGGGCTTCTCCCCCACCGAGGCCGGCCTGCTCATGCTGCCGCTCATCCTCGGCAGCATGGTCGGCGCCACCGTCTCCGGCCAGCTCATCACTCGCACGGGCGTGTGGAAGCCCTACATGCTCGGCGGGACGGTCCTGCTCATCCTCGGCCTCGGCCTCATGGGCTTCACCGACCACACGACGGCCATCTGGCACCTGTCGATCTACATGGTCCTCATGGGCATCGGCCAGGGCACGCTCATGCAGAACCTCGTGCTCGTCGTCCAGAACACCGTCGACATCAACGAGATCGGCACTGCCAGTGGGGTCGTGAGCTTCTTCCGCTCGCTCGGTGGCACCGTCGGCATCGCCGTGCTCGGAGCCATCCTCGCCACCCGCGTCGGCAACCACATCACGACCGGAATGCAGGAGCAGGGCATCCCCGTGCCTGCCGGAGGCAGCAGTGGCGGCGGCACCCTCGACCTCGACAAGCTCCGCGAGCCCATCCTGTCGATCGTGCGGCACGCCTATGGCGACAGCACCGGCTACATCTTCGTGATCGCCGCCGTCGTGACCGTGGCGACCCTGATCGCGGTCGCGCTCATGCCACAGACGGAGCTGCGGACCACCGTGGCCAAGCACGACGAGAAGGACCCGCTCGGCCTCGAGCAGCCCATCGACTGACGGATCGGGCCGCGACTTCGTGCCCTTCCTGGACTCGCGAGGGTAGCGAGCGTGTCCGGGAAGGGCACGAAGTCGTTTCGGTCAGAGGGTGCAGGTGTTGAGCAGGTCCCCGGACGTCGGGCGCGGCACGGTCGCATCGGCTGGCGGCGCGGTGCCGTCCTCGACCCAGGCGGTCAGCGCGGAGAATCCCGCACGTGCGCAGGGCAGCAGCGGGCGGAGCTTGTCCGGGAACGCCGGGACCAGCGCGTCCGTGTGGGTGCCGTCGACGATGCGGTAGTAGCGGTGGCTCGCACCCGCTCCGGCGTCGTCGATGAGCCCGTCGTAGACGTCGGAGTCCGTGGCGATCGGCAGCAGCGTGTCCATGTCACCGTGCACCGTGATCATCGGCTTGCCGATCCTCCCGGTGAGCTCCACCGAGCGCATGGCCTCCTTGACGGCGGCCGGACGACTCGCGTAGTCGTAGTCGGCATCGCACTGCGGAGTCCCACTGGCGCAGTACGGAGTTCCCGCCTGGGTCGCGCCATCGAAGGTCGGGTCGAACTCCTCGCGATAGATCCGCTGCGTGAGGTCCCAGTAGACGGTGTTGTGGAACGGCCAGAGGAACTCGCTGCCGGGTGCGAACCCCGCGCCGATCATCGCCGCGTGCGCCTCGGGACTGGCGGTCGCGGCATACGCGGGGTAGTTCTTGAGTGCAGTGGGCAGGTAGGTGAGCAGGTTCGGGCCGTCTGCTCGCAGCAGAGTGCCCTCCCAGTCGAGGCCGCCGTCGTAGAGGTCGGGCCGGTTCTCCAACTGCCAGCGGACGAGGTAGCCGCCGTTGGAGAGTCCCGCCATCCACGTGTGCTGCGGCGACTTGGCGCGAACCTGCTTGACAACGCGCTTGGCCGCGAGCGTGAGCTGCGTGACGCGTGAATTCCATTCGCGCACACTGCCACCCGGCTCAGAGCCGTCGTCATAGAACTTCAGCCCCATGTTGCCCTTGTCGGTGCTGGCGAACGCATACCCCTGTGCGAGAACCCAATCCGACCAGACGAAGTCATTGGCGTACTGGGTGCGGTTGCCCGGCGCGCCCGTGATGACGAGGCCGCCGTTCCAGTTGTCGGGGATGCGCAGGACGAACTGGCTGTCGTGGTTCCACCCGTTGTTGACATTCGTCGTCGACCTGTCCGGGAAGTACCCATCCACCTGTATGCCGGGCACTCCCGTCGGGTTGACCGTGCCGGGTGTGTGCAGGCCGGCGAAGTCGGCGGCGACGCTGTGACCGGAGGGGATGGTACCTGCGGTCGTGAGGTCGTCGAGGCAGGACACCTTCTGCTTCTCGGCGCCCGGGACGGCGATCTTGGACTGGCGGGCACAGTGGCCACCACCGGGCTTGTCGGCAGTGGCGGCGGGCGCCGCTGCCACGAGAGCGGCGGAGGCGGCGAGGGCGGTCAGGGTCGCGAGGACCGTGCGAGGAGACGTCATTGTCGGGCGCATGGCGTTGAGCATCCTCGCGCGCGCAGCCGCGGCCCATGTGCCGCGAACCCACTCCCCCGCGCGGCGTGTGTGCTGCTGCGTTGGCTCAGTCGGTGAGGACGAAGACCTCGCGCAGGGTGCGGGTCACGAGGTCAGCAGCCGCCCTGGCGTCCGAGAGGGACAGGTAGGCCGACGCGGGGACGTCGTCGGGGAACCAGCGGCTCCAGATGCGCGCCTCGATCGGGTCGTTGCCGGGGCGGCGCCAGCCGAGGGCGTCGATCCGGTCCTCGTCCTCCGTGGCCAGGAGGTAGTCACCGCCGAAGTTCTCGCTGCCGATGAGCTCGGCGACGGCATGCTCCTCGTCGCGACGGATCCGCACCCAGGGCGACGTGTCCTCCATCGAGGCCGGGATCAGCCCGAAGATCCGGCTCTGGCGGAGCATGTGCGGGCGGGTCACCCCCGGGATCGAGACGAGGACGTCCTCCTCCGGCCCCAGAGAGCGGATCCGGGCTGCGAGGCTTGCCGACCACGCAGCCCAGTCCTCGGGTCCACGCGCGGGCAACTCAACGGCATACGTCATCGTTTGTCTCGAATCTCAGTGTCCCGCAGGGGAACTCACTCGGCAGCCTTGCGCTCGGCGATCTGCCAGCGGATGCCGGCCTCGATGAAGCCGTCGATGTCGCCGTCGAAGACGGCGGTCGGGTTGCCGGTCTCGAACTCGGTGCGCAGGTCCTTGACCATCTGGTACGGGTTGAGCACGTAGGAGCGCATTTGGTCGCCCCAGCTCGCCTTGACGTCGCCGGCCATCTCCTTCTTGACGGCGGCCTCCTCGGCACGCTTGAGCAGGAGGAGTCGCGACTGCATGACGCGCAGGGCGGCGGCGCGGTTCTGGATCTGCGACTTCTCGTTCTGCATCGACACGACGGTGCCCGTGGGGATGTGCGTCATGCGGACGGCGGAGTCGGTGGTGTTGACCGACTGACCCCCCGGGCCCGAGGAGCGGAAGACGTCGATCTTGAGGTCGTTCTCGGGGATCTCGATCGAGTCGGTGCCCTCGATGAGCGGGATGACCTCGACGGCGACGAAGCTGGTCTGGCGGCGGCCCTGGTTGTCGAACGGGCTGATCCGGACGAGGCGGTGCGTGCCGCCCTCGACGGAGAGGTTGCCGAAGGCGTAGGGGACGTTGACCTCGAAGGTCGCGGACTTGATGCCGGCCTCCTCGGCGTAGGACGTGTCCATGACCTTCGTCGGGTAGCCGTGGCGCTCGGCCCAGCGCAGATACATGCGCATGAGCATCTCGGCGAAGTCCGCGGCGTCGACACCACCGGCGCCGGCGCGGATCGTGACGACGGCGGAGCGCTCGTCCCACTCGCCGCTGAGCAGGGTGCGGACCTCGAGCTCGCCGACCGCCTTCTTGACGATCTTGAGCTCCTTCTCGGCCTCGAGGAGGGTCTCGGCGTCGTTCTCCTCCTGGCCCATCTCGACGAGGGCCTCGAGGTCATCGACCTTGGTGTCCATGCCGGTGACGCGGTCGTACTCGGCCTTGGCGCGAGAGAGCAGCGAGGTCACGGCCTGCGCCTTCTCCTGGTCGTCCCAGAGGTCGGGCGCTGCCACCTGCTCCTCGAGGTCGGCGATCGTCGCCTCGAGCGCGGTCAGGTCGGTGACGTCACGCACGGACGTCATCGTCGTGCGGAGGTCTTTGATCTCTTGCTGGAAGTCGGTTGCCACAAGAACCAAGACTACGTGCCCGTATGCCGCGCGCTCACCGTGCGCTGGCTGCGCGCCGCTCGTCCGTGTGGTCCCGGACGCCGGGCAGGCGCGGATCGAGCTTCATCGCACCCCAGGTGAGGGCCAGCAGGAGGACGGCGACACCGGCGCAGGCGAGCAGGGCCCGCGGGTAGCCGTGCAGGCCGACGTCGAGGAACGGGTAGGGGTACCAGTCGACGATGGCTCCGCGCACGAGCGTGTAGACCAGCCACCCGATCGGGTAGATGAGCGAGGGCACCAGCAGGCTCGCCTCGACCTTGTCGCGCGGGCCGAAGACGGCCCAACCGATGACGGCCACGAGCGGGACGACGACGTGGAGCAGCTTGTCCGCGAGGTAGTCGGCGCCGCTGAGGTCAAGGAGCGGGCGCAGGAAGAACCAGTGGATGAGTCCGGTGACGGCGATCCCGACGATGGCGTTGAGGCGCAGGACCTTCCACCACCGTGGCGCCGCCGTCTGCCCGAGCACCAGCGTCGTCGTGGTGATCGCCACAAGCAGGTTGGTGAGGATGGTGAAGTAGGAGATGAAGCGAATGAGCCTGGTGCCCAGTGCCGGCGGGTTGACCTCGTCGAGGACGACTCCCCCGCGGACGACAAGGACCAACTGGAGCAGCAGGGCAGCCCAGGTCAGAACTGCGGTGAAGGTGTGCCACGGCTTGGCCAGTCGCTGGGTGTCCACCGCAACATCATGGCCTGCCACCGAGGTTCGCGTGGGGACCTCGGGGACTTCATCCACCGGCGTTCGTTGACACCTCCATCGCACGAGCGAAGACCTGTGTCAGATCGCGCATGCTGCAGGCGGCCTGGGCGTGTGGGGGCGCCACCGCGGAACGGCTTCCCAAGCCATGATGCGCATCGGGCCGCCAGCGGCGGATACCAACGTTGTGGGGGTCGTGGCGGGAGGTGACTGGCTGACGTTCGTTCAGACCGATGATCTGGACGACTGGGAACTCGCCCACGGCGTGATCCTCAACCCCGATGGCAATCTCGTCCTTGAGCGCGGCGGCCGGGGCCGTGAGCTGCGTGGCTACTCGACGTCCGCGCGAGCGCGTGACACGACATTGACCCGGACGCCGTCGCCGAGCATCCACCCGATGAAGGGCACCTCGGCGACGCAGGACATGTGGACGACGGCCAGCTCACCGTCCGGCGTGCCCGTCTCACCGCTCAGTCCCCACTCCGCCATACCGGCAGGCATGGGACGACTTGCAACATAGGCGCCTGCAGTGTCGCGGACCGTGGCGTTGCTCAGGGGAACCGCCTCCCCGACACCACCTCCGTAGGCCGAGTCGTCGAGGGCGTTGGCCGCGGCCAGCGCCGCACCATCAGCGACATCGAGCAGCTTCATGCGGGACAAGTGGATGGACGTGACGGCGATGACACCGGTGATGAGCAGGATGCAGATCATCGTGAAGACGAGGATGAGGAGCATGACCCGACCTTCTTCATCACGCTGAAGCGGCCTCTGCCACAGGCGCTTTCGCAAGGGGGTCACTCGCCGGGTCACGGCGCGCCTCGGAAGCGGTCGACGGTCGAGAGGTGGCTCGCGGAGAGTGGGATCTCAAGGGGGACGACGTCTCGGGCGAACGCCGGAATGAGTGGCAGGGGCACCGTGACCCGGGCCGTGGTCTCGATGCGGGCACCGGGAGTCAGGCACGGAGACGTGGAACAGGAGACCTCGAGCGATCCCATCCCGCTGAAGCCTTGGTCAATGAAGGCGATGTCGGCCGCGGCCCTGGCCCGACTGGTGGCGTCCTGCCCGGTCGTGGTCGTCACATAGGCGCGGCCCGCTTCGCGTGCGGCCGTGGTCACGGCATACGAGCCCGCCTGAATCCTCGCGAGTGCCATGACGAGATAGACGAGGGGAACGAGCATGAGGACGCCGAGGAAGATGAACTCGATGATGGCGCTCCCCTCCTCGCTGCGCGCTCGGGCCAGGCGATCACGCCAGGTGAGGTTGCTCATCGCGACGCCCCTCACTGTCTCTCCAGAAACGCGCGTCCGGTGACATCCAGCTGCCCGTCGGGGCCGAGGAGCCCGATGACGGGGAAGGGTGCGCGGACGCGGACCTCGACGACCTGCACTCCCCCGACGACTCCCGTCCCAACCGTCACGTTGTCCGCATACTCGTCGGCCAGCGATGACTCGATGAGTTCGCGCGCCCGGACGGCGCCCATCCCCGGGTCGGCATCGGCCCGGGCACCCAGGCGCGCACCCTCGCTCGCACAGGAGATGAGGGTGTTGCGGATGTGAAGGACGAGCCCGAGCTGGAAGACCGCCATGAAGAGGAACACGACAAGCCCCGAGACCATGACGAACTCCGCCACGGCCGACCCGCGCTCGTCCCGACGGACGAGCGCGCCCATCTCAGCGGCCTGAGACCTTGCTGATGGCTCTCGTGAACAGGTTCTGCAGCTGGGTGTCAGCCACCGTCCAGATCGCGGCAACGAGTCCGGCAGTCATGAGGGTGATGAGGACCCACCCCGGGACGTCACCACGCTCGCGTCGGCGTCCTGCGTGGTCGATGACGTCCATGGCCGCGAACTGCGCTCGGACGAGGGATCGGTGGATGGTTTGCATGGTGCTGCCTTTCAGTGGTGTCACATCGTGAAGTTGAGGAAGGAAAAGCCGGGGAAGATGGCGAAGAGGACCGTGATGGGAAGCACCAGAAAGACGACCGGAATCATCATGGCGATCTCTTTCTTGCCCCCGGCCTCCATGATCGCCCGGCGCCCTTCCTCCCGCACGTCCTGCGCCTGGGCTCGCAGGACGTCCGCGAGGGGGGTGCCGCGTTCGACCGCGATGACGATGCCGTCGACAAATCGGGTGAGGCTCATGAGGCCGGTTCGGTCGGCGAGGCCGTGCAGTGCTACGGGAAGACTGGCGCCGGCGCGGGCGTCGCCGAGGCAACGACGGAGCTCGTCGGAGAGCTCCCCCCGGGAAAGCCGGCAGACTCGTTCAAGTGCACCAACGGCCCCTTCACCGGCCCCGACCGCCAGGGCCAGGAGCTCAGCGACTGTCGGAAACTCGGCAAGCATCCGCTCCTCGCGCTGGTTGGCGCGACGGCTGAGGAAGACGTCGGCAGCCACGACACCCGACGCGATCCCGATGGCGGTGAGGAGGACGACGAGGACCGGGCTCGAGCCGCGGGTGACGGCGGAGAGAGTGCCCACTGCCAACATGCCGAGGCCGCCACCCACTCCCCAGATGACCTGCTGCGCCCGGAACTTGTCGACATCGGGCGCCAAACCCGCTCGCAGGAGCCTGCGGCGCACCGAGGCCGTGCCGCCCATGACCCGCTCGACGTGCCCGGACAGCTCACCGACGATCGGCGCGAAGAGCGTCCCGATGGCACCTCTGGTCTGGGCATTCGCGGCAAGCAGGTTCGAAGGCCGCGGGGTGTCGCGAAGATAGGGCAGCACCCGGTCTGCCAGGCCCGCCTGCCGATGACGCGGCAGGCCGAACCACGCCAGGAGCAGCCCGACTCCGGTGAGAAAACCGAGGATGGCGCCCGAACGTGCGAGGTCGTTCATCGCAGCACCCGCTCGTCCTCGGGGAGGCGTCCGATGCGAACCATGACCCAGTAGGCAACTGCGGTCATGACTGCGCCAAAGAACAGGATGAGCGCCCCTGTTCCCGTCGAGTAGGCCTGCACCGACTCCGGTCTCGTCGACAGCATGGCGAGGACGATCCACGGCGCGGCCACAGCGAGCCGGGCCGCGTTGACCGTCCAGGATTGGCGGGTCTCGAGTTCGGACCGCGTCCGCGAGTCCTCGCGCAGGAACACTGACAGCGTCCTGAGGAGCCGACCGAGATCGCTCCCACCGACCTCACGCGCGATTCGCAGCGACTCGATGAGCCGGTCGGCGACGGGGTCGCTCAGCCGCTCCTTGAGCCGGTCGAGGCAGTCGTGGAAGCGCCCGGTGATGCGGTAGTCCTGCGCGAACGCCTGGAAGGCCGGCCGCAGTTCCTCGGGACCTCGCAGGCCGAGCTGCGCGACCGCCTCAGGAAGGGACATACCTGCGCGCACGGCGGAGGTGATGTTGTCGACGGCGTCGGGCCACAGGTCACGCAAACGGTTGCGCCGCTGGCGCGCTCGCATCCGCACCAAGGCATAGGGACCCCATGCGGCCATGAGGCCGAAACAGAGGCTGATCGCGGGAACGCCGACGACGGCATACACGAACAGAAACACGAGGAGGAAGGCTGCCGTGCACCCGACGAGGAGAGCGCGAGGCGTCACCGTGGGATAACCGGCCTGGACGAGCTCGTCCCTGAGGCGGCGGATCAGCTTGGGCGACTCGGACTCTCGGTCAGGGTCCTCCTCGCGCACCCAGAAGCTCCACCAGATGCAGAAGAGCCCGGTGCCGAAGAGGAGGCCGAGGACGACCCCTGTCACGCGGGCTCCTGGGCGAGCAGGGCCGGGAGGTCATATCCCGCCCGTTCGAAGCGGTCACGGTGCGGCGGGTAGCCGTCGGCGCGCACCAGTTGGCCGCCGCGCTGGACGAAGAGGTCGGCGATCTCGATGATGTCGCCCTCGACCCGTCCGGGGACCGCAGCGATCTCTCGGATGCGACGGGTGCCGTCCCGTTCGAGGGCGGCATGGATGACGATGTCGATCGACCCGGCAACGGTGGGGACGACGAACCGACTGCCGACGTTCTCCCCGGCGAGCAGTGGGAGCGTGCACATCTTCGTGATGGCCTCGCGGGCACTGTTGGCGTGAATGGTGCACATGCCCGGCAATCCGCTGTTGAGGGCGATGAGCAGGTCGAGACTCTCGGCCTGACGGACCTCGCCGACGATGATTCGCGAGGGCCTCATGCGCAGCGCCTCCTTGACGAGCCGGCGCAGCGGCACTTCCCCGGTGCCCTCGAGCGACGGCTGGCGGCACTGCATCGAGGCCACGTCGCGCATGGGGATCTTGAGTTCGAAGACCTCTTCGCAGGTGACGACCCGCTCGCGCGCAGGGATGGCCGACGCGAGGCAGTTGAGCATGGTGGTCTTGCCCGCCTGCGTTCCTCCGGCGACGAGAACGTTGAGTCCCGACGCCACAGCGGCGTCGAGGAAGGTTGCGGCCTGACGCGTCACCGTCCCCAGGCGAACGAGGTCGTCGAGGCTGTCGGCCTTGACGATGAATTTTCTGATGTTGACGTGCCAGTGCTCGCGGGTGATGTCGGGGATGACGACGTGGAGTCGGGATCCGTCGTGGAGGACGGCGTCGACAAAGGGGCTGGAGAGATCCACCCGCCGACCCGATGACTTGAGCATCCGCTCGACGAGGTCGCGCACCTCGTCCCCGGTGAGGAGAGTGGTCGTCAGTTCGGCCACTCCACCGCGAGCAACGAAGACGCGGGTCGGCTCATTGATCCAGATCTCTTCGATCGTCGGGTCATCGAAGTACTTCTGCAGCGGACCGAAGCCGGCGACGGTGTCCCACACGGACTTCTCGGCCTCGGCCACGTCGACGAGGACCGGCATACCACCATGCATCGACCGCTGGTCATAGTCGGCAACGGCGTCGCGAACCAGCCGCTGCACAGCCTTGGGATCGCGCGCGGGGTCCAGTCCGGAGCGACGGATGAGCTCCCGGACCTCGGTCTCAACAGTGCGCACGGCGTCCAACGGGACCCCTCCCCCTCAATGCTCGCGCTCGCCCTGACTGGCTTGCGCGTCGATGTGAATCTCTTTCGTCGCTGTCCCTGCACAGCCATGAAAGCAAGTTTTGCGACGACGGCCGTGGAGTTGTCCACAGGCCTTGACCAACGTGTTGACCACAGGGTAACCAGAGTGGCGCCACCTCGCCCGTCGAGCAGATCTGAGGCCTGGGCCACGCCCCTGCCTCTCAATCGCCCGGTTGCTCTCGCCGCCACCTCGATGCTCTGACAGGATCAGCGCGTGCTCAGAGTGATGGTGCGGGGTGGGGGCGTTCAACCGACGGTGCTCGGTTCGGGCGAGACCCTTCTTGTGGGGCGTGCGCCGGGCGCCGAGCTCGCCAACGCCGATGCGGAGGCCCAGCTGCGCACGACCGCCCTCGACCTGCCCGACGTGGCACCGCACGTCTCCCGCGTCGTGGCCGAGGTCGTCGTGGGTGAGGAAGTCGTGCGGTTGCGCTGGCACGGCTCGACCGAGGCCCAGCTGTCCAGCCTCTTCGACGCCCCTGGGGGCGCCCGCCGCGTCGCCCTCGGCACCGGGATGTCCGCTCTGCTCGACGAGGGCGAGAACCAGCTGCTCCTGCTGCGCGGCCTCGCCGATCCCGCCGGCGGCTTCAGCGACCTCACCCTCGAGATCGACATCGCGCAGGTGGGCGACGAGGAGCAACCCCCTCCCCCTGCGCGCGTGCACGATCCGGACTCGACCGCCACTGCACCCGCGCCGCGACTCGAGCGCTGGACCAAGGAGTGGTTCGTCGCCCTCGCCCTCGCGGAGCCGTGGCTCACCGGACTCGACGACTACCCCCGCCCCCCGTCCAACCGCGAGATCTATGAGCGCGTCCGCGAGTGGCACGGCTATGCCTGGAACCTCGAACGCCCACAACGCGTCGACGAGTCCATCCGCTCCGTTGCCGCGCTCGCCTTCGGGGCCGGCGACAACCCGTTCACCATCTCCGCCGGTCGGGTTCAGAACGTCCGGTATGCCGTCGGGTTGCGTGCCGCCGAGACCCGTCTCGTCACTGCCGCGGACCTGGCAGAGGTCAACGCCAAGGCTTCGGGACGTTCGGCCAAAAAGTAGCGAACTGTCCGTCCAGTGCCGCAGCGTCGTTGAGCCTTCCCTGAGGCCTACGCCTCTACTCCACAATGTTCCCGTGCCTCGAGGACGGCCTGGCCGATGGTCAGGGCGTCACTGGACGCTTCGAGATGAGTCGTCCAGCTGTCCCTCGTGGCGCCGAAGGAGAGACTGTGGGTCGTGGACGCCTGGACCTTCAGACGGGAGTCGCGGCGGCGGACGGTCACTGCGTTCGGCTTCTTCCGCATCATGTCGTCAAAGCCCTTCAGTCCGAAGGCAACGGCGACCGGCGACCCCTCGGTATCGCGCGTAATGACAGGTGCCTTGAAGTCCTGCTCCGACTGGCCCAGCCCCCGGAGGACGGCCTCGCCCAATTCCTCCGCGTCAGCGGCCGCCTCCAACGTTGTGGTCCACCCATTGGCGATGCCTAGAGCGCCCTCATACGAGTACGACTCGATGCCAATACGGTCGCCTAGGAAGACGACGTAAACAGCTTGAATGATCAAAGTTCGACTACCTTCACGATGACGGGTGCCTCATCTGGGTGGAGACGTGAACTCGCTTGCTCGCTCTATCGCCCTATCAAGCACCTCCTTCTGTGCAGTGGTTGCAGACCCCTCCGGGATGACGAACTCCAAGGTTCGCGCCTGCAGGAAGGTGCTATCGATATCAACACCCTGTCGTGCTGAAGCCTCAAAGTTCGTGACGGAGTCGAGGTAGCGATTCAATCTACGTTCAACCGCCCTAGGTGATTCGACGTATGAGGGCGCCGAGAGATCCATCGACTTCACAGATGTGGCCACACGCCCGTCGAATCGGTCGAAAACACGGAAGGCATATGGGAGGTTCCCGGCACGGATGGCCTCCACGATGTAGCCGCGGTCGAAAGGCCGCACCCGCCACATCTCATTGACGCTGCTCACGGAATGCTTGGCAATCAACTGCTCTGCGCGCACGAGTCCAAGCTCGGCAGCCCGCTTCATCGTCATGCCCGCCTTGCCCTCAGGCCCCGCCGCGTTCATGAGGATCTCCCGGCCCAGAAGGACACCCGCCCCAACCGATACCGAAGACGGATCCATCCCGTTCTGCCAAGCCCAGGTGTTAGTGGCTGACTTCCACGTCTCCTGTGTCACGGGACTGTTCGGCGCCCCCGACATCATCACATCACCCACGCCGATGAGGAGGCCAGCACCGAACTCGCGCTGAAGGTTGGGGTCGCGGTTCAACATCGCCAACGTGAACCAGGTATTCGAATCACTCAAGGTGTCCCAGTTCGACCCAATCAGCAGAGCACCCGGCGAAAACCCTGTGGCGAATTGGACCCCGCGCTGCCAAGCCGACTCACGTGGCGGAGAGGCGTCCGTCAAGGCCCGGGCAGCAGCGTCTCCAGCGGCCTTCACCTCTCCCCTGGCGACCTCAAGGACCCTGGCCGCCCTCTCCATCTCGGAGCCCCCGGCCCCGGTGTTCGGCTCGATGTAGACACGAACCCCCTCAGCCCGCATCTTGACGCGGAGCTTGCGAGCACTGTCCAGTGCGGCAGTCCGCTTTTCCACCCCCGTGTCGTACAGCGTGCGGGCAAACTCGGCCGACTCACGGGCCCCGACCAAGGCAGTGCGATAAGTGTCTAGGGCAGTAGCCGCCGCGCTGAACGCGTCGTCCGCAGCTCGCCACCTTCCCGTCTGCTTGAGTCGAGCGCTGTGCCAGGCCTGAAAAGCCGAGCCGGTCCACAGCGGCTCGACCGTGGCCAGTCCATGGTCAATGAGACGACATGCGGCACCCCAGGTGTCCATCACCTCGGCCGCTGTGAACAGCGTGCCAACCTCGCCGGAGATCAACTGTGCAGGGGACTTGCCCGCTGCCAGATCCGTTCGAGCGCTCACCGCCCGGCCCCCAGAATGTCCTCGGCGGCCGAATCATCCGCATCGGCGTAGGTGCGGGCGCAGAGTCGGAGGCCGTCTGCCTTCTCAGAGTTCTGCTCCGCCAAACCCTCCATCTCCGCGCTCCACGTCTCCCCGAATGCCCCAAGGGCGTGGTCCAGACTCGAGGACCCAGTGGTTTGAAGGTCCCCCAACTCCGAGAGCGCCTCACTCTTCGCGGCCGCCTCCAGCCCATCGATGGCTGCAGCGGATGCCCGGATGGTTTCTACGTCGACCTTGAAATCGAGATTTCCCATAGTTCCCCCTGAACTCGGCCTTCGACCTCACGACGGTCTGCCGACAGCCCCGCGAACGGAAGGTAAGAGTTTGGTCAGGATCGGCTTTACGCAGCCTTTACCCACTCGTCGCAGTCCTCTTCTCCGCTCTGGCCCGCGCTGCACACCCGACCATCACCTCTCTCGGCCGGGTTCAGAACGTCCGGTATGCCGTCGGGTTGCATGCCGCTGAGACCCGTCTCGTCACTGCCGCGGACCTGGCCGAGGTCAACGCAAAGGCGAGCGCACGGCATACGTCGAGGTAGTGAATTGCGCTGTGCCACAGCGTAATTGAGCGATACGAGCGTATTGCAGCCTGAACTAGGTGGAAGTTTCCACCCCTCTGGGCACAGACAGCGACACCTTTCGCTGCCTACCTTCTCCATCAACACCACTTGGGGTGAAGGAGAGGGCAATGAACTACGACCGCAGCAAGTTCTACGGGATGGACCCGGACGAGGCCGAGCACGGTTCGCGCCGGATGAACGAGGGGGCCGAGCAGGTGCGCGGCATCGTCGGCCAGGTGTCGGCATTGCTCGACTCCGTCGTCTGGCAGGGCGCTGACTCCCAGCGCTTCATGGGCGACTGGGACGGCAGCCTGCGACCCGAGCTCAACCGGGCCATGGACAACCTCCAGGGCAACGCCGACGAGCTCGCCCGTCGCGCCCAGATGCAGCGCCAGGCGAGTTCCTGATGTCCGGCTTCCAAGGTGCAGATGTCGACGGGCTCGACACCACCGCCAGCCGGATGCTCCAGGCCGCGCAGGCCTGCACGACCATCGCCACGGCTCTCGCGGCTCTCGCCACGGCCCTCGAGGCGATGTCGTGGACCGGCTTCGCCGCAGCGTTCGCGGCCTACCTTCGCGGGGTCGTCATCCCCTGGGTGAAGGCGACCGGTGCGGCGCTGCAGGCCTTCGGCAAGCTGCTCGAGCTCACGAGCAGCGACCAGAAGGCCACCAGTGGCGACACCCCCGTCATCACGACCGGCAGCGGTGGCTACACCTCCCCGCAGATGCCCCAGGTGTCGTGTGGCGACGGACCGCAGGTCGCCAGCATCACCATCAACATCACCAACGGTCAGATGGGCCAGGGCTCCGGTGTGCAGGTCGACCGGCCGGCCCTGCCTGGCTCCATCCCGGGCTCGGTCGTCAACCCCGGCGGCGGCTCGTCGGGCAGTGGCGCAGGCGCACCCGTTCCCAGCGCTCCGACACCGACCCCGATCCCGACCGGGTCAGGGTCGTCGGGCCAAGGATCGGGCTCGGTGGTCGGCCCCGGCACCATCGGCGGGTCAGCCATTCCGAGCGGCAGCGTCGGCGCTGCCTCGGGTGGTTCGGCTCCGGTCTCCGGCGCCGGGTCGACGGGGGGCGGCGGAGCCAGCGGAGGCTGGAGCGGAAACCTCGGGGTGTCGAGCCGACCGGACGGTGGCATCGACGTCGAGGGCAGCTTCCGCGGCACCATCGGCGGCGACCCTGCGTCGACCAGCACGCCAGTCGTCCCCGGCCAGGGCCACAGCTCCATCGACAGCGGCGTCACGACGGGCAAGACCCCCGGCGGAGCGCCGGGCGGGCTCAACGCCGGCCTGCTCGCGGCGCCCCTCGGCCTTGCCGGGTTGGGCGCAGCGCTCCTGGGCGCCAAGGGTGCCGGGGCCAGCGGAGCCACCGAACCGACCGGCGCGGGGACGAGCCCCGCGGCTGGCGGAACGTCCACTCCCGCGGGCACATCCCCCGCACCCACCCCGGCCCCAGCGACCGGTAGCGGCAGCCTCGACGACGAGTCGGGGTGGCGCGTGCTCGCCACCGCCGGCGCTGACGGGCAGCTCGCCCTCTCGCTCGTCGCGGACACCGACCAGGTGCCGTCGGCGCTCGACCTCGGCGGCGCGGCGGGACAGACCCCCAAGATCCTCGGCTGGCTCGACGGTGACGGCGACTACGGGTTCGTGGCCGACGACCTCGTCTTCACGACGCCCGCCGGTGAGGTCACGATCGACCACCTCACGCTCGAGGGCAGCCTCGCCGACGAACCGACCAGCGCAGCCGCTGTCCGTGGCTGGTGGGCGACCGCGCTCGCCGAGGGCACCGCCAGCACGACACCCGCACCAGTGCCCCTGCCCGCACCTGCGCTCACGCCTGCACTCGCCACCACTGCCAAGGAGTCCTGATGACTGTCACCGCCGCCTACCCGAGCATGCTCCTGCCGGCTCCCCCGCCCTTCACGATCGACGTGCCCGAAGGCTTCATCGCGCACGCGGCACCGCGGGCCCTTGCGATGCTGCGCCGGGCGGACGCTCAGGACGCGTCCACCCACCACGTCACGGTGAGCTCGGACCTCGTCCAGGCCGGAGCCACTCCTCGCGACCTGCTCGACACCCTGCTCGGTCGTCACGACGATGCGACCACTGTCGAGGAGCCGCACTTGGTGAACGGCATCGCCAGCAGCGTCATCGCGAGAACCGTTGCGGGACAACCGGTTCAGCAGAGCGTGAACGTTCACGTCATGCCCACCCGGTATGCCGGCGACGTCACCACCGCGCTGACCGTCGTGGCCACGTGGCCGCAGGACGACACCGAAGCGGGCGCCAGCGTCCGCGCCATCCAGGACTCGTTCAGCGTCACCGGCGTCTGAACGCGCACCACCGAGATTCACCACCCAGCACCACCACTTCCAGCACCACTCACATCCAGCACCACCCACACGAAAGAGAGAACACCATGTCCGCAAACATCCAGGGAATGGACACCGAGGCCGCTTTCAACCTCGTGCGCCTCATGACGAACGACGCCGACCAGATCGACACCCTCTCGCGCGGCCTCACCGTCACCCTGCAGAACACCACGTGGTTCGGCAACGACGCCAACACCTTCCGTGGCGACTGGGACGGCCAGTACGTGCCGACCCTGCAGCAGATCACCAACGCGCTGCGGGAGAACGCCACGACGCTGCAGCGTCAGGCCGAGGACCAGGTCGCGGCCTCCAGCTGACCCCCTCGGCGGGCGGCAGGGAACTCCCCTGCCGCCCGCCCCTGCGTCCCGAGACAGCACTCCTGAAGCACCATCGATCCCTCCGAGGAGACAGCAAATGTGGCGACTGAGCATCGTGCCGGCACCGGACAGCGGCTACGCCCCGTGCGACGTGGTCATCCACGCCGGACCGGAAGCCACCGTCGCCGATCTGGCGCGGGCCCTCGGACGCCACCTCGGCCACGACCGGCTCAGCACACCGCTGCTCGCGCCCACCACCGACGACCGACCGTGGCCTGCAAGCGCCGCACTCACCTCCTGCGGGTTGCGCCACGGCGCCGTCGTCCCCGTCGCCACCGTCGGCAAGGACTGGCTCGACCGACCGTCGCTGCGCCGGACGCCCACCGCCACCGCCCGGGTCGTCGCCGGGCCCGACGCCGGGCTCGAGGTGGCCGTCGAGGGCCAGTCCTTCACCGTCGGTCGATCCGCGTCGAGCACGGTCAGGCTGACCGACCCCCTCGTCTCCCGCGAGCACGCACGCGTCGTGCTCGACCCCCTGCCCGTCGTCACGGACGAGGGCTCAGCCCACGGGACGGCCGTCGGCGGGCGACCCGTCCGCCGCGCCGAGACCGCGCAGTGGGGCGAGCCGATCACGGTGGGAGACACCACGATCGTCCTCGACCGCGGAGAAGGCACCGGGGCCGCCGAAGTCTCCGTCGTCCGCCCGCCCCGCCTCGGCGACCACGTCGAGGAAGCGGAAGTGGACCTTCCCACGCCTCCGCAGACTCCACGGCCCCGGCAGATGCCGTGGACCATGGTGCTCATGCCGGTCGTCCTCGGCGCAGCAATGTTCGCGACCACCCGGAGCCGCTTCGCCCTGATGTACATCGCGGTGTGGCCGGTGATGATGCTCTCCACCCACGTCATGCAGAGCCGCCAGCAGAAGAAGGAGCACGCGGCCGAGGTCGCTGCCTGGCGCGAAGAGGTCGCGGACGTGATGTCCGGGCTCGACGAGTCCGCCGCCAGCCAGCGCCAGCAGCTCTCGCTCGACGAGCCGCGACCCGACGAGCTGCGTGGCCTCGTCGTCGCCGGCGACCAGCGCCTCTGGCAGCGCCAGCGCCGCCACGATGACCACCTGTCGATCGCCACCGGCCTCGGCCCGGTTCCCGCCCTGCGGAAGGCCAAACCCACCACAAGCGGTGACCGCGTCCTGCGCCAGGAGGTCAACACCGCCGCCACCGAGCGAGGCCTCCTTCTCGACCTCCCCGTCCGCATCCCCCTCGCGGAGCACGCCTGCGTCGCCGTGGTTGCGGCCGACTCGCAGGTCCGTCACGCCGCCCTGCGCGCCCTGCTCACCCGGCTCGCCGTCACCCACTCCCCCGCCGACGTCGCCATCGCAGCCGTCCTGTCCCCGGCCAACCGCCACGTCGAGACCTGGCTGCGCTGGCTGCCCCACACCGGTCGACGCATCGACGGCCTGCCGCCGGTGGCCATCGGCGCCGGCGAAGGCGTCACCCTGCTCCAACAGGCCGTGGTCGACACGTCGTTCGCCGGCGACCTCGTCATCGTCATCGACGAGGAGTCAGGCGTCCCTGTGCGCACCGTGGAGTCCCTCGTCGCCCAAGTGCAGGCGAACGCCGACGACGGAACGGGCGGGGCGGCATACGGCAAAACTCCCCGACCACGCATCCACGTCCTGTGGATCGGAAGCAGTGCTCGCCTGGCACCCCCGTCGAGCGGAATCGTCGTGACCCTCGATGACGACGCGTCGGTCTCGTTGAGTGATCGTGGAGGCAGCACGCCCCTCACCGCAGTTGACGGGCTAGACCTCGCCACAACGTGGCACATCGCCCGCAGCCTCAATGCCTGCCGCGACGACGCGGCCCTCGTGCCACCGGAATTCGCGATCCCCGAGCTGGTGCGACTCACCGACCTCGGCGGCGACCTGCGCGACCCCGGCGACGTCGAGGGTGTGCTCGCGAGGTGGGTCGCCGGCCGTGGCCTGCGCGCCCAACTGGGCGCCGGTGCCGATGGTGTGGTGACGATCGACCTGCGCGAGGACGGCCCGCACGGACTCGTGGCCGGCACCACCGGCTCGGGCAAGAGTGAGCTGTTGCAGAGCCTCATCTGCTCGCTCGCGATCAACAACCCACCGAGCCGGATCACCTTCCTGCTCGTGGACTACAAGGGTGGCGCGGCCTTTCGCGAGTGTGCCGACCTGCCGCACAGCGTCGGCTACATCACCGACCTCACGCCGGCCCTCGTGCAACGCGCGCTCGTCTCGCTGCACGCCGAGCTCACGACGCGCGAGCACCTGCTCGAGCGGTACGGCGCCAAGGACCTCGTCGCTCTCGAGCGCAGCCACCCCGACGTCGCGCCGCCCGCCATGTTGATCTGCATCGACGAGTTCGCGGCCCTCACGACGGAGGTGCCCGAGTTCGTCGACGGCATGGTGAGCATCGCCCAACGCGGCCGGTCGCTCGGGATGCACATGATCCTGGCGACGCAGCGCCCCGCGGGTGTGGTCACGCCCCAGATCAAGGCCAACACCGACCTCCGCATCGCCCTGCGCATCGCGTCCGACGACGACTCGCACGACGTCATCGACGCCCCGGACGCCGCGCGCCTGTCGCGTCGCACGCCCGGACGCGCGTGGGTCAAGCGCACCGGGCACGGCACGACCGAGCTGGTGCAGGTGGCCTTCGCCGGGGCCCGCGAGCGGCTGCGCGCTGCGCAGGAGCCGGTGCAGGTCGAGGCCTTCACCGCTGCCTCGACAACGGCGACCGAGGCACCCCTGGGCACCACGAGTGAGGCGACCGATCTCCACCCGCGCTCGGACCTCGACCGTCTCGTCACGACGATCGGCGACGCCTTCGCCCGCAGCGGCGTGCCTGCCCCACGCAAGCCGTGGCTGCCGGCGCTCACGGCCGACGTGCAGCTCGACGCCACGGCCGGCGTGAGCCTCACGACCGTCGACGGCATCGTCGGGGTGGAGCCGCACGACGGATCCGTCGTCGTGGGGCTGGTGGACCGGCCCTCCGACCAGACCCAGCTGCCGCTCGTCGTCGACTACGCCAAGGACGGGCACCTGCTGATCTTCGGTTCGTCGGGGTCGGGCAAGACGGAGGCACTGCGCACGATCGCCGTGAGCGCCACGGCCGGCACCCCCACGGACTCGGCGCCGCCCTACGTCTATGCGCTCGACTGCGGCGGCGGCGGACTCTCCGTCCTCACGGGCCTGCCGAGCGTGGGTTCGGTCGTCCAGGAGCAGAACCTCGACCGGTGCCTGCGGATGATCCGGATGGTGCACCGCACCGTTGCGGACCGCAACGCGACGTTGGCTGCCCATGGTGCCGCCGACATCGCCGGCCTCGCCACCATGGGTGTGGCCCTGCCCCGAGTGCACCTGCTCATCGACAACCTGCCAGCCCTCGTCGACGCCATCGAGCGTGGCGGTGCCGCGCGACGCGGACACGTCGACCAGCTCGTCCAGGTGCTGCAGGAAGGTCGTCGTTGTGGCGTGCACGTGTCCGCCACGACGCCTCAGCGGATCGGACTGCCGGCCGCGATGATGGCCTGCTTCGCCCAGCGGTTGGTGCTGCGGATGACCGTCGACGACGACTACACGATGTTGGGCGCGCCCGTCGGAGTCGTGGACCGCGACAGCGATCCCGGACGCGGCCTGCACGGCGGCCACGAGGTCCAGCTCGCGACGCTGGGTGGCGCCGGGACCCCCGTTCAGGGCGAACGTCTCGCCCTCGTGGCCGACGCAATTCAGAGCCGGTATGCCGCCCGCCCAGCTGTGGAGGTGGCCGCCATGCCGACTCGGTTGCCCATGGACGTGCTCCCGCAGGCCCAGGGATCGCGTGTCTGCCTGGCCGTCGACGCCGACGTCGTCGGTGGTGTGTGGCTCGACCTGCGAGACGGACCACTCACCGTGTTCGGGCGCACCCGGAGCGGCCGCACGAGCTTCCTGCGCGCCGTCGCGGGCCTGGCGCGGTCCTCGGAACAGCCACCCGCACGCGTCGTGCTCATCGGCCCCCGGGCCGGCGAATGGGCAGGTGACGAGGCGTTTGACCACGTGGCTAGCGACCCGGACGAGGTCGTGAGAGAGCTCGAGGCCATCGCGGGTGAGTCACGTGGGCCGGGCAAGTGGACCCTCCTCCTGATCGATGACGCCCACGAGTGGGAGCGCGGTGCCGAACAGGGAGGAAACTTCCGGGAGCTCTGTGAGCAGATCACCACTAGCATCGCGAGTGCACAGGATCGCTCCATCGCCGTGGTCCTCGCCGGTGATCCCGACGAGGCACGACAGCGTCAGCACCTTGCGGGGCCGGTCAAGGCCGCCCGCCTGGGCCGACGGGTGATGTTGCTGGCCCCCGACCTCGCGGACGGGACGCTGGCAGGCGCGATGGTGCCGGGGGCCACGCTCGAACCGACCTCCGGAATCGGACGCGGCGTCCTGTGCACGGCAGGAACGGTGCAGGTGGTCCAGGTGGCCACCGCGCCGGAGTCAGATGCATTGATGGGGAGCTGAAATGGCACGCACACGCTGGCAGGGTCTGGCCGGAGCATGGAGTGGCACTCTCGGGCGCGCCTGGGAGAAGGGCGCGGTCGAGGTCGGCGCGGTCGCCGTCGCGGCGTCCCTGCTCGTGGGCGCCGTGGCCGGTCAGGGCCTGGCGACCGTGGCCCTCGACGTCGCCGACGGGGTCACCTGGCTCCCCGACGACGCCAGCGGCCAGATCGTCGAGATCAACCCGAGCACCGGACAGCCCCAGACCCGTCTCCAGCTGGCCGGAACCGGCAGCTCCCTGCAGATCAGCCAGCGCGACGGACGCCTGCTCGTCATGGACGGCAAGACGGGGCAGATCAGCTCGGTCAACCTCGCGACGCTCCTCGCCAGCGGGCGCCGGGCCGGCGCCCCCGTTGGCAACTCGAAACTGCTCGTCGGCACCGGTCGCGTCTACCTCGTCGACCTCAGCACCGGTTCCCTGCGCCGGGTCGACCCGATCACCCTCACCGACCTGGGCAACGAGCTCAAGCTCGGCCCGCTCGCCGACGCCGTCGTCGACGGACGAGGCACGGTGTGGTTGGCCCAGGCCGACGGCGAGGTCGTCTCGGTGCGATGGTCCGACGAGGCCGACCGGTTCGTCGGCCAGGAGCACCAGAAGGTCGCCGGGAGCGGTCCGAGCGCGCGCCTCGTGGCGCACCCCAGCGGCGTGACCGTCTTCGGCTCCGACGGTGGGGTCGTCGTGCAGGTCGGCACCGACAAGGACGTCGCCGTCCCCCTGCCCGCACTTCAGGGTGAGGTCCAGGCTGCGGCCGAGTCGCCGCGCGACCTCGTGGCAGCCGCCCTGCCCGACACCGGCGCTGTCGTCATGCTCAGCCAGGGCAAGCTCCTCGACCTCGCCGTGGGTGCGCTCGGCTGCTCCGCTCCCCAACGCCCGATCATCTTCGGCGGCCGGGTCTATGTGCCCTGCGCCAACGCCGGCCGCGTCCTGGTCCTTGGCCCCGACGGACGGCGAGCGGCACCCGACATCCTGACCGAGGACCGCCGCACCCCCACCCTGGTCATCGACGACGGTCGGCTCGTCGTCTCGTCGCCGGGCGCCGCCACGGGCGTCGTCGTCGACAACCAGGGCAACACCCGCACGGTGAAGCTCAAGGACGACAGCGTTCCGGTGCGACGCGTCGACACGCCCCCGCCGCCGCCGGTCGTGCCCGCCGTGCCCCCCGTCCTGCGACCGGACCCGCCGGCTCCGACCCGAACCGAGCAGCCACGCCCGTCCACCACCCCCGGCAACAAGCCATCCACCTCACCGTCCGGCCGGGGCCCGAACCAGTCAGGACCTGGTAACAGCAACAGCAACAGCAACGGCAACGGGCAGGGCAACGGCAACGGCTCCCCGCCCGGCACCACGACCGGGCCCCGACCTGTCTCGGCCGTGGTGGCGTCTGCCCGGGCCGACGGTGTCGTCGTCGTGTCGTGGTCGCCGACCCTGCCTTCGGAGGCCGTCGACAGCTACACCATTCGACCTGTCGGAGGCGGCGTCGGCACCGCGGCCTCGGCGGGAGCCACGAGCGTCCAGGTGTCCGGTCTGGCCGCCGGCACGACTGTGTCCTTCGTCGTCATCTCGACGGCGAACGGTCGCTCCGCCACGTCGGTGATGAGCAACCCGGTCACCGTGGCCGGTGGCGGTCCCGGGACACCCACCCCCGCCCCGACCACAGCGGCGCCGACTCCCACGCCCACGGTGACGACTCCCCGGCCGACCACGACGACACCGCCGCCCACGACACCTCCGCCCCCTCCGCCAGCCACGACACCGCCGCCGACCACGACGACGCCGCCACCCACGACTCCGCCCCCGCCACCGCCACCGGACACGAGCGAGGTGCCAGCCTCCGGCGGAGCGGTGATCACCTCGATCTACCAGGACGGCTACGCGCTCGGCGACAACGTCTACGCCACCCTCGGTGGTGCGTGGGCCTCGCACAAGGGATCGTGCGTCGTCATCAAGCAGCTCAACTCCCTCACCCCCACGACGGCGGCCCTCCCCAACTGCGGCTCGCAAACGGTGACCGTCGGACGCGTGGCTCGCGTGGGCAAGACGCTCAAGGTGACCATCCGGGCCACGAGCGAGGACGGGAGCCGCACTTCGGACTCGGCTCAGGAGGCGTACTTCATCGAGCCCGACCAGACCTCGTGCCTGTCGGCACCGGCGTCCTTCTCGGGCAACGCCAATGATGAGTACCTCCAGGTGTTCGCGCCGGCGCTACCTCCGTGTGGCTGCCCCACCGAACCCGGGACCATGTGCCCCGTGAGCCCGGTGTCCACTGCACCCGAGGACCCGGCCAAGGCACCCGTTGACGGCCGCTACACCTGGGCCGGACTCCTCTTCGGCGGCGCCGCCCTGCTGCGCACCCTGCGTCTGCGCGGTCGCAAGAACGACGGCGACACGGACCCGGAAACGGGCCACACGGCATACCCCACATTCACGTCAGACCCAGCCCGACGGCCAGGCGAAGGAACGCACCGATGACGACCACCACCGGCAGCTCGCCGATGACCGAGGCGCAGGTCGCCGCCTTCCGCCAGCTCCACTCCAAGGTGGTCGACGCGGTCGAGTCCGCCGTGCACGGCAAGCGCGGCGTCGTCGAGCTCGTCGTGATGACGATGTTCGCCGGCGGCCACGTGCTGCTCGAGGACGTGCCGGGCACGGGCAAGACGACCCTGGCACGCGCCGTCGCCGGCGCCCTGGGCGGGAAGTCCAGCCGGGTGCAGTTCACACCCGACCTGCTCCCGAGCGACGTCACCGGGACGACGATCTACGACCCGCGCACGGGTGAGGTGAGCTTTCGTGAGGGTCCCGTCTTCAGCCACGTCGTGCTCGCCGACGAGATCAACCGGGCGGCGGCCAAGACCCAGTCGGCCCTCCTCGAGGTCATGGAGGAGCACACGGTCACGGTCGACGGAGTGCCTCACCCCGTGCCGAACCCGTTCCTCGTCGTCGCGACCCAGAACCCGGTCGACCTCGACGGGACCTATCGGCTGCCCGAGGCGCAGCTCGACCGGTTCATGATCCGCACGAGCATCGGCTACCCCGACAGCGAGTTCGAGATCGGCGTCCTGCGGCCGGGCACGACAGCGGGCAACGTCGGCGCGGTGCAGACCGTCACCGATCCCGAGACCGTCGCCGGACACACGGCCGACCTGGCCCGACTGCACGTGGCCGACGAGATCCTGCACTACGTGCGTGCGCTCGGTGCGGCCACTCGCAGCGACACCCGGCTGCGGATGGGCGCGAGCACCCGTGGACTGCGTTCTCTGGTGCGCGCCGCCCAGGTGCATGCGGCCGCGCAGGGCCGCCACTTCGTCGTGCCCAGCGACGTCCAGCGACTCGCCGGACCGGTCCTGTCACACCGCGTCATCGTCCAGCGCGACGTCGCCGTGGGCGGAGTCACCGGCGCACGAGTCATCGCCGAGATCGTCGACGCCACAGCCGTCCCGCGCCCGAGCGCTGGGTGACCTGAGCGTGTCCGCCTCATCGCGCGAGGTGACTCGCGTGCGGCCCACTGTCCGTGGGGTCGTCGCGGTGATCACCGGCGCGGTGCTCCTCGTTGCCGGCATGTGGGCCGGCTACCCGACGGTGCGCGGCCTCGGGGCGGGGTTCCTCGTGCTCGTGCTCGTGAGCCTTGTCAGTGTCCTGCTTCCACTCCCCCTGTCCGTCGACCGGGTCGTTTCCCCGTCGCGGGTGTCGCGCGGCGATGCCTGCGAAGGGCAGCTGACGGTGCACAACGGCTCGGCCCGCTTCGGGACGAGCCTCGACGCCACCGACTGGGTGAGCGGCGGAGACACCTCCGTCGAGGTGCCGGTCGACGTGCCCTGGCTGCCTGCCGGCGAGTCGCGCACAGTGGCGTTCCCGCTGCCCACCGCTCGTGTTGGTCGCCTCACCATCGGACCAATGGCCCTGCGGCGCAACGGATTTGGCGGTCTGTGGCTGCGCGCAGGCCAAGTCGGAGACACCCGGGACCTCCTCGTCACGCCGAGGCTCCTGCCGTGCCATGGCGTGCCCACCGGCGTGACCCGTGGACACGTCGGCGCCGACGAACGGGTCGAGCGCGGCGGCACCGACCTCACCGGGCTGCGCGAATACGTCCCCGGTGACGACCTGCGCCGACTCCACTGGGCGACGACGGCCCGCACCGGCACGCTCATGATCCGCGAGGACAGTGATCCGTCGCGCGCCCACCTCACCGTCCTCGTCGACGACACCCCCGCGGCCCTCGTCGCCGACGGTGATCTCGACGAGATGGCCGACGTGGCTGCCAGCATCCTGCGGGCCGCCGTCGCAGCAGGGCACCCCTGTCGCCTCACCTCGGCCCGCGGCGGCATCGACATCGACCTGGCAGCCGGAATCGGCATCGCCGTCAACCCGGCAGCCGTCCTCGAACCGGCCCTCGTCGCCCTGTGCGACCTCGCGTCTCAGCCCCCGTCGACAACGGGGTCACCACCTGCACTGCACGACACCGACGTACTCGCAGTGGTGGGCAGCCGACACAGCGACCGCTCCCGACTCGCCACCCTCGCCGGCTCCCTCCGTCCCACCCTGCTGCTCATCGATCCGACTGCGACACAGGGCATTTCGTGGTCCGCAGGTGCAGCGACCCTCAGCGGTGCGCGCGCCACGGACGTCCTCGCCGCGTGGGACTCGGTGACGTCATGACCCGGGCCATCGTCGTGCGGGTGGTCTGGGCCGGCGCCCTCGTCGCCCTCGCCTCCACGGTCTTTTCTCCGGCGTATGCCGGCCGCACCCTTGCGCTCCCGGCGACCGTTCCGATGTCGCTGGGTGCCGTCCTGCTCGCGGCGATTCTGGCCCTCGCGACAGCCCGCCTGAGGCTTCCCCGATGGACCGTCGCCCTCGCTGTGACAGTGCTGACCTCGGTCGCCCTCTCGCTCGTCGTCCCCAATGTTCTCGACGCCCTCCCGCGCCTGCTGACCGCCCCGCGCCCTGCTCCAGCGACCCCTGAGACGCTGGCGCCCGTCGTGGCCGTCGTCTTCGTCGCCGCCGTCGTGGCGTGTCTCGCCGAGGTACGACCCCGGGCCACCGCGGCGGCCGTGGCGCCTGCCGCAGCTGGCCTGATCTATCTGCTGGCAGCGCTGCTCACGGCGGGGAGGACCGACTCCCATGGCCTCGTGGCTCTGGCGCTCGTCCTGGTGACCGCGGTGGGGTGGATCCTGCTCCCCCGCGACGCCCCGGCGTCCGCGGCCGGCGGATCCGTCTCTGCGCGACGGCCCCTGCGCGCCACCGTCACGGCCCTGGTCGCCTCGGTCGCAACTGCGCTGCTCGTCGCACCTCTGGCCGGGCTGGGGTCCGTGCGGCCGGATGCCTTCGACCCCCGTTCCCTCGTCACCACTCCCCGTCAGGACACGCAGGTGCTCAGCCCGCTGCCCATGCTCGGCGTGTGGGCCGACCAGACCGACCTTCCCCTCATCGAGGTGACCGGACGACCTCCCGCTCGCCTCACGCTGGCCGTTCTCCCCGACTTCGAAGGGGCCTCGTGGTCGAACAACGGACGCTTCACGGTGCCCGGTGCTGCACCCGTGGCCGACCTGCCGACGGGCCCGAGCACGCTGGCCTATGACCTGCGCGTTCGCGTGATTGCCCTCAGCGGTGGCTGGGTGCCCTCGGCGGGCAGCCCCACGGCGATCGACCTCGATGAGGTGCGAGTCGATGCCGACTCCGGTGCCGTCGTGGCGCTGAAGGGCCTGCGCGAGGACCAGCGCTACCACCTCGCCGGGCAGGTCGCCGCTGCCGATGATGCGGTCCTTGCCGGCGCGGCCGTGCCCGCAGCCGATGTGGCGAGTCGCTATCTGCGGACCCCTCAGATGCCTGCTGCGTTCGCCACCTATGCGCGAAGTGGCGTGGCCAGGGCCACGACCCGGCTCGAACAGGCCGTCGCCCTCGAGGAGCTCGTGCGGTCCGGGCGCAGGTTCAGCCCCAAGGCCCCCAGTGGGTCGTCCTACGCCCACCTCGAGCAGTTCCTCTTCCCGGCCGCCGGATCGTCGGTGGGCACCAGCGAGCAGTTCGCCGCGTCCTACGTCCTCCTCGCGCGGTCGGTGGGGCTCCCCTCCCGCCTCGTCGTGGGGCTTCAGCTCCCCGAGGGCGCGACCACACCGGTGACCCTCACCGGCGGCACGGTGCAGGCCTGGCCCGAGGTCTACTTCTCCGGGGTCGGCTGGGTGCCCTTCGACCCGACGCCGACGCAAGAGGGAAGCGCGCGCAGCGCCCCCCGTCAGCAGGTGCTCGATCGCCTCGGCGAATCGGCCGACGCCGACGATGAGAACGGCGACGACACGGTCAACCCCAACGCGCAGCGGGGCCCGGAGAGCCGCCTCAGCGAACTCTCCACCCAGGATCGGGCCCTCCTGGTCAGTGGCGCCGTCGTCCTGATCGCCCTGCTGCTCGTCATCGCCCTGGGCATCGCTCGGCAGCGCCGACGAGTGCGGCTGCGTCGGATGGGTGCCATCGGCGCCTGGCAACAGCAGATCGATGCACTCGTCCTGGCCGGCACGCCGCCTGCTCCCCCAGAGTCGGCGACGGTGATCGCGGGGCGCGTGGCCGGCGAACACCCCAGCGTGGCCGAATCGGCAGGCGAGCTGCTCGTGCGAGCCGAGCACGCGGCATACGCACCCGAAGGGTCCTCGATCACGGATGGTGACGACTCCTGGCAGCAGGCCGTCGCGATCACCACCGCGATCCGACGGGCGGCGCCCTGGTGGCGGCGGGCGATCTGGTGGTGCGACCCGCGGGTCCTGCGTCGCGGACGTCCACGCGGCTGAACGACACCTCGCGTGCCCACGACTCAGTCGCGCTGGCGGCAGACCTTGCGACTGGCGCCGGAGTCCTGAACGCCTGACTGCACGACGATCGCTGCGACCTGGAAGCAGACTTCGCGAGCCGTTGGGTCGATGCCTTCCACCGTGGTGCTCGTGGTGCCCGACGCAACCTGCTGGACGGCCTTGTTGGCATCGGTCGTGGCGTCGACGATGACGAAGGTCGCGGCGCCCTTGGTCGGGTCGGTCCAGCGCAGCAGCACAGAGGATCCCCGGTCCTCGATCTGCACGTCGGCGGGCGCCAGCTTGGGGTTGCCGATGTCGTAGGGCTTGGCCGTGACGGTGGCTCCGGTCGGCGTGCCGGAAGCCGTCGGAACCGGCGCCGCCTTCGTGGGGGTCGACGCGTTGCCCACGGGATCCTCGGAGGACCCGGCGACCTTGACGAGCACACCGACGGTCAGGCCGACGAGCACGGCCACGGCGATGACGGCGATGAGTCGGCGCAGCGTTCTCGCCCGCGGTTCGTCCTCTTCGGCCGCGGCCTGCGTGTCGGCCTGCGGGACGAGTCCGGTGGGTTCGGCGTCGGCCTGGCTGGCCCCATGCGACGGGGTCGGGTCGAAGTGCGCCACCGCGGAGGTGGAGGGAGCCACAGCGGCGACGAGGGTCTCTGGTGTGGAAACCGGAGGCGTGGGGTCGGGCACGGAAGGCACGGGAGGTTCGGGCGCGACCGGGGTCGGGGTGGGCGCCGGCGGTGTGGGCGTCGGCGCGGCGTCCTGACCCGTCGAGACGACCGGTGCGCCCCCGGGCTGCCACGCCCACTGCTCCCCGGCCAGCGCCGCGACCTCATGACGAAGGTGCGCCATCGACGGACGCTGCTCAGGTGCCGGCGCCAGGCAGGCGTCGACGAGCGCGGCCAGTCGAGCAGGCAGGTCGTCACGGCGCAGGGCTCGACGCTCGCCCCGGCGCACCCGCCCCAGGTAGGCGAGCGCGGTGTCGTCGGCAGGGTCCTCCGCGCCGAAAGGAGCCCGCCCGTCGAGCAGCGTGAACAGGGTCGACCCGAGCGACCAGATGTCGTCGGCCTCGGTGGGCGGCACGCCGTCGAGAACCTGCGGTGAGGCATGGCGGTACGAGAAGCGTTCGAGCGACGCGGTGTGTCCCGCGTCGGCCATGCGCGCAATGCCGAAGTCGGCGAGGACGTACGACGTGGGCAGGACCAGCACGTTCTGGGGCTTGACGTCGCGGTGGAGGATGCCTTGGCTGTGCGCGAAGTCCAGAGCGTCAGCCACGGCAGCGGCCGCCTTGATGACGTCGGTGACGGGCAGCGGTCCCGTCGCGACGAGTCGATCGTGCAGCGACCCGAGCTCGTGGTACTCCATGACGATCGCGGCGCGCCCGTCGGATGTCGTCCCGGTGTCGATCACCGTGACGATGTGCGGGTGCTGACGGCCCAGGCCGAGAGTGATCTCGAGCTCGCGGGTGAAGCGGGCACCGCCCGAGGTCTCGGCGATGTCGACCGTCTTGACGGCGACGAGGCGGTCGAGGGCGTTCTGGCGGGCCCGGTAGACGACGCTGTCACCGCCGCGGGCAATCTCGACGAAGTCGCTGTAGCCGGGCAGCCCCATCCCCGGGTCAGCCGCCGACGGCGTGGGAGGTGCCCACGCACTGTCTGGCACGTTCGCGCCCGCGTCCCCCTCAGTCATGACCACATCATGCACTGGGAGGTGGTCACGTCTGCTCACTCACGGCATACATGGCAGGGAGTTCGTGTCGTAGTTTGACGTCCATGGCGCGACCACCGCAGCTCACCACATCCGACGACGCCGGCTGACCGGCGATGGGCAAGTTCGTGTCACGGCCGTTGGTGCTGCTGCCCCTCGGCGTCGCACTGCTGCTCGCCGGGCTGCTCACGGGCCTCAACAGCGTCGGCGCGTGGCGATGGGGCAGCGTGCTCGACGACCAACGCTTCTGCGGCGCCGACCATCAGGGCATGTGCCTCGTCCGTGAGGACGTCACGATCGACGGACCGCGCAACACGTGGCGCAGCGCCGGAGACGACTGGGACCTGCGACCGACCTCGGGTCGCGCCCACGAGGTCTCCCTCCCCGACGGCGACTCCGACGCGCTCGACGACGCCCAGGTGCACGACGGCGCGATGCTCTCGCAGCCCGACGGTGACGTCGTGGGCGTCGAGGTGGACGGCGCATGATCGGCACGACGTCCGTGGGTGCCTACGGCGCGCTCCAGCTCGTCGGCCTGGGGTTGCTCGTCACCAGCCTGGGAGCGGGGATGGTGCTCGCGGCCCGTCGGATGCGCCGCGCGACCGGGTCGTGGGTCGAGCACGAGCCCCTGCAGAAGCACGGTTCGGCCGCGTTGGCGCTGCCGATCGTCCTGGGCTTCGTCCTGTGGGTGCTGCCGCGCTTCATCTGGTGAGCCGCGCTCATTTGCCGGCAGGGGTGGGTGTCGACGGCATCCACTCGCTGACGCCGGGTTCGGTGCGTCCGTTGGGGCCCGAGATGACGTCGAAGCCCAGGGTGAACATCGAGCGCCACTGGTCGACCGTCAGCCGCTCGGCGTTGACACCGGACTGTGGCTCGGTGAGCAGCACGCTGCCGTCCGGGCTGTGGATGTCGAGGTAGAACGTCGGCGCACCCGACTCCTGCTTGACGAGCAGGACGTAGATGTAGCCCTTGGACTCGGTCGCGACGTCGAGGTAGGTCACGCCAGTGCTCGCCGCCTCCCGCAGTGGCAGGTAGGAGACCACCTGCTGCACGACGAGATCTCCGTTGGGCGGCTTGGTGATGTGATGGCGGGTGAAGTTCGTCGTGTCCTCCACGAGCCACGAAGCACCCACGCTCTCGAGTGTCACGATGAGCGTCGGCGCGATGTAGGCGTCGAGGTAGGGAACGCCGTACTCGTCGCTCTCCAGACGGAGATCGAGGACCAGGCCCGACGTCGTGTCGGTGAGCAACCAGAGGTGCCCGGCCGTCGTGGTGAGCACCGAGTACGCATCCGGTTGGTTTCCCGTCGACCCGAAACCGGCGCGGGTGAGCGCGTCGATGAGGGTGGCATCCACCACGCCCGCATCGAGGTGGGCGACCACGGGGGCCGGGTCCTTGACCGCGAACTTGGGCGCGGAGGGTGCCTTGGCCCCGGCCTGGAAGGCCTGGACGAGAGCCGGCGGCGCCTCGTGAGCATCGAGGTCCTTGACGAACTGCGTCCCGATGAGGAAGTGCGGTTGACCCACGGAGAAGCAGGCGACGGGGTTGCCCATGACGTCGAAGGCCTGGATGCGGCGGTTGCCCTCCTCGAGCACGAGGATGCGCCCGTCAGCCGTGATCGTCAGGGCCTGTGGGTTCTGCATGAGACCCTCCCGCACCCCCTCCCCGGCGAGCGGCATGGCGCAGGGCGCGTCGTCGCTCGGCAGGGCGGCCGCGGGGAGCTTGAGGCAGTAGAGCTTGTGGTTGACGTAGTCGACGCCAACGACGTAGCCCTGAGGGTGGACCGTGAGGCCCTGCAGGTTCCCGGCGTTCATGAACCGACCCCAGGCCGTGGTCCCTTCGTAGTCGAACGTGTGCGTGCCGAGGCCCTGGTCCAGGTCGACGCCGCGCAGGTAGAACACGGGGTTCGCCGCCGTGTGAGAGCGCGGGTCGAGATAGAAGTTGTCGAGGCCGGGCACGGGGTAGGCGTAGACGGCGATGTGGCTCGTCGTGGCGGTGGTCTTCGGGTCCTTCGCCGCCGCAACCGGGTCGGTGACGGTGACCAGGTCGAGCTCGTAGAGCGGGCTCTGACCGGCCACGCCGATGGTCCAGGCCGACCCCGCGGTGACGACTGCCACCTGGCTGCTGCTCGGCAGGGTGCGACCGAAGCCGGCGAACTCATGGGCGACGTCGGGCGGGACGGGGCCGGCGACCAGTTCGCCGGCCATCGCGGAAGGCAGGGGAAAGAGCTCGGTGAGTCCGAACTGGTCGTAGGCGATGAGGGTCGGAAGGCTGAAGCCACGGGTCGGCTCGAAGATGAGGTCCTCGGGTCGGGCGAGGGTCGAGATG
This sequence comes from Janibacter sp. HTCC2649, assembly GCF_000152705.1. Classification (GTDB taxonomy): domain Bacteria; phylum Actinomycetota; class Actinomycetes; order Actinomycetales; family Dermatophilaceae; genus Knoellia. The sequence continues at coordinate 1,393,553 of NZ_CH672413.1, forward strand.
CTCTGCATCGCATACATGGGGACGTCCTGCGGCTGGTCGCCGTGATCGAGCGGCAGGTTCTGCCCGCTGGCCATCCAGGCGTAGCCCAGCTGGTAGGCCGTGTTGTTGTGGACGATGTTCTGCAGGAAACCGAGGTGGTGACCGGTGGGCCCCTTGGGCAGCGGATAGGTGGCTGGCAGTGGGGGCACCTCGTGCTGGGTGTCGACCACCTTGAGCTCCGAGTCGGTGCTGTCCGGGATCGGGGCGAGCGCCACCGAGAAGGCCGCGCCGGTCGTGGTGTCGCTGATGGTCCACGAGGAGTGTGGCGTCACCACGGTGATCTTCGCTGTCGCGGCGAGCGGGTTCCCCTCTGCGGCAAAGGCGGCGACGAGGTCTGCCGAGGGGCTCCCGCCGGCGTCGAGCCCGGACGCGAGCGCCGCCTTCAGGCTGAACCGCGTGACCCTCCAGACGTGGGTTCCGCCGGCATACGTGAGCGCCTGCTTCTGGCTGTAGGTCGTCGTCGGGGTGAGCGGCACGAGCACCTCGGTGATGGCGCCCTCGACCGAGATGGAGTCGCCGCTCGTCGGGACGGCGCTGACCCACCCACTGGACCACTGACCGCACAGCCAGTTGGTGTCGGAGTAGAGGCCCGCGGTGACCTCGACCTTGCCCCCGGCGGGGATGTGCGTGAAGGTCACGACGATCGGCTCGTCGTGGACAGCGGGCATCGGCCCGGCGAGCGTGTAGGTCGTGCCGCCGCCCTGACCGGGGGCCGCGGGATAGGTGACGCGCACGACGTAGTGGTCGCTCACCAACGGCCACACCGGCTTCTGGTTCTTGGTGCCGTGCTTGGGATCGGGGCTGACCGTGACCTGCAGGTCCATGGTGCGCAGGACATCGAGCTGGTAGGTCGCCGGAGACAGCACGCACTCGACCGTCGTCGCCGTGAGCGAGGCCAGGGAGGCAGCGATGCTCACCACCTTGAGGGCCCAGCCCGCCACGGGGACCTGCTCCAGCGCCTCCTCGGCGGTCATCTCGGCGACGAACTCGGCCGTGGCCTCTGTCAGCCCCTTGATGGCGGCCTTGGCGCCCATGACGATGAGGCGCTCCATGATCTTGCCGAACACGACGCCGGTGGCGATCCCCGCGAGCTTGGACAGCACCATCTTGCCGAAGCTCGAGTCGAACGTGCCCGCACCGGTGACGATGCCCGCCGCCCCCAGACAGCCGGCCACGGCGAAGAACCCCACGCCCCACTCCTCCTGGAGCCACTTGATGAAGGGGTTGATGATGTAGACCTGCGCCAGCATCGCGATCGCACCGATGCCGTAGCAGACGATGCCCGTCGCCAGGACGCCAACGATGTCGACGTCGCTGTCCCAGTCCGTGAACCCCGACGCGCAGCCGAGGCCACCGAGCAGGATGGCGGCATGTGTGGCGTCGTCGGGCCACAAAAAGGACAGTTCGGTGCGCTGGGTGAGGAAGGGTGTCGGCGCTCCGAACAGGGCCGAGCCCGCCGACGAGAAGCCGAGGTAGTTCTTGGTGTCACTGGGCTCGACGAAGCCGCGCACCATCTCGAGCGGCAGCCGGTCCTCCCACGTGAAGGGCTTGCTCGGGTCCTTGGGGTTGGTCGCCGTGATCTTTGCCCTGCTGATGGCGGTGCCGTCGGACCGCAGGAAGGAGACGTAGAGCCCGAGGTAGCGCGACGGCCAGTTCTTCACCGGGATCGTCAGCATCTTCTTGTCGTCGTCCCAGGTCAGCTCCGTGTCGTACAACCACAGGCCGTAGGTCGACGTGACGTTCTTGACGCCGAACGCGCTGGCCGATGACGAGAGCGCACCCGCACTCGTGGCGGCGGCGACGGCCGGGGCGACGGCGGCCAGCGGTCCCGGGCGTCCACCTCGCAGGTCGGGGCGCAGCTGCGGCGCGGGCGTGGGAGCGGGGGTCGCCACGGGCATCGGCGCGGGCATCGGCGCAGGCGTCGCAGGGGCAGTGGCAGTGCGCTCGGTGGTGCCGGTCGGCTGGGTCCACATCAGTCCGCGCAGGGCCGAGTCGTCCTTCGTGGCCCGCAACACGTCGGAGACGACCGCCGTCGCCGCTCCGATGACTCCGAGGTCCGATGAGTTGCCGGCGGGCGGGTCGTACTCGTCGGTGAGGTCGTAGGTGGCCAGGCCCGGAGCGTTCGAGCCCGGAGGTGTGTGCCACGTGGTGATCTTCTCGCCGTTCTTGTAGACCAGCTCCGTGTTGGCCTCCGCAGGCACGAGCGGCCCTGTGCCGTCAGGGTTCTGCGACCACGAGACCCACGACTTGTTGTACCAGCAGCTTTCGCTGTTCGGGCCGTTCTCCTGGAGGTAGGTCACGAGGTCCTGGAAGGAGATCCCCTCACTGACGTAGGTGTCGAGGACGTACTGCGCCACCATCCCGTTGACGGTGCCGATCTCGGGGTGCTGCATGACGATCGACTGCGCCGTGACGTGCGGCGGCTTCACCGCGGTCGCCGCGAGGTGGACCCCGTGGTAGTTGTCGAACGTCGCCTCGCGCTCGACCCCGTAGCTCGCGAGCGCAAGGTGATGCCGGCCGCGGTCGCGATAGCCCGGCATACGGTGCAGTGCGTCCTCGACGTCCTGGCGGCCCACGTGCATGAAGGCCATCGCGATCTCCGGGAGCGGGTGCTCATCGAGGGACGGGAAGACGACTCGATGCATCGCCACCCCCCGCACCAGCAGGGGCGCCTCCTCGACGAAGTGGGTCATCTGGGTGAGCTGGTCCTCCTGCACCAGGGCCAGCGCCGCATTGGTGGACCGGTGCTCGTCGAGCTTGGACGGCTCGTCCGCATAGCGCCGCAGCGGCACACCACCGGGCACGCCGCACAGGAGGCGGTACTCGAGCTCGGACGAGTGGGCGGAGAGGTCGAAGTGCAGGGTGCTCGGCTGGACGGTCATGATCTCTCCTGGGATGGGGTCCTGGTGCGGTCCGGGTGCGGTTCAGATCGGGCAGATGAAGTTGCCGTCGGGGTCGGGGACGCAGAATGGCGGTCGGGACAGGAAGCGGGCCCACATCCACTGGTCATAGGGCAGGCCGCTCGAGGTGTTGGCCGACACCGGGGCGCCATTGGGGCAGATCGTGCTGGTGCCCGGCGACAGCACGCTCGAGGGCAGGATCGTGATCGCGCAGGGGACGTTGACGAACTCCTCCTGGCCCGGCCCCGACGACCGGACGATCCGGATCATGCGTCCGTAGACGTCGAGCCCGCCGTCGGCTGACGGGAGCGCGGTGAACTCGATGTAGCCGCGCGCGCTGCTGAACGGGTCCTCGGCGTCGTTCGAGATCCGCCAGCCCTTCGTGCGCAACGACGTCACGGTGGCAATCGCGCTGAGAGGAACCGACGAGCCGCCGAAGAGGGAGACGACCGTGGCGAGGGCCGAGCGCACGGTGATCGTCGTGTCGACACCGCGCACGGACGACGAGAACGACAGCCACAGCGTGTAGGTCGTCGCCCCGTCGATGACCTGCCAGGACTCGGGCGTCATGTCCGTCGTCATCGTCGCGGTCGCGGCGAGGGGGTGTCCCGCCTTCTCGAAGGCGCTCCGGATGCTCGCCGCGACTGCCCCGTTGCCGCAGGCGCTCATGAGGCTGAGCGGGAGGAAGAACGACGCAGAAACGGTGTATGCCGTTCCGCTCGCCACTCCGAGCGCCGGACTGTAGTCGTTGTCGACGGTGCGGAACACGACCCACGAGTTCGATCCGTCGGTCACCCGCCAGTAGACACCGATGGTGAGCACCGCCAGCAGTGCCGAGCCGGACAGGGTGATGCCGGCCTTCTTGAACGACGTCGCCACCCCGATCGGCACGGCGCCGGTCGCCTGCATCTGCGGCAGGACTGCGGTGGGCACGGTGAAACCCTTGGTGGCTGCCTGCAGCTCCGGGACGGCGATGACGGCCTGGTCCGGTGGGAGGCTGAACAGCCACACGCCGGCAGCTGCTTTGGCATCCGAGGGATCGGCCACCGCCACCGCGGCGTTGGACAGGATGACGTCACGCAGGGTGGCCCCGGTGAAGTCGGCCCCCTGGAGGTTGGCACCGTTGAACGACGGCTGGCCGCCCGTGGAGTCCACCGACACGGTCGCACCGATGAACTTGGCGCCCGTGAGGACGGCGTAGTCGAAGTTGACCCCCGTCAGGGACGCCTGGCTGAGGTCCACCAGACCGAGGTTGGCGTTGTTGGCCTGGAGCCCCTCGATGATGGCCTTGTTGAGGTTCACGGTGCGCCCCTGGGTGGCATAGAGCTGCGCACCCGACGCGCGCACGCCGAAGAGGTTTGCACTCTTGAGGTCGACGTCGACGAGGAAGGCGTTCGTCAGCACCGCCGGCAGGGTCGGTTGGTAGACGGTGAGGGACTTCGCCGCACTCCCGGGAGTCATCGACTCGAGGAACACCAAGTAGGTCTGCTCCACTCCGCCGCCCTGCACCGACCACGCACGGTCGGGCGCGAACGTCGACTGCCGCACGGCGAACGGTGCCGTGAGTGGGTGCTTTGCCGTGGCGAAGGTCTCGGTGACCACGGCCGCATCGGCGGAGTCGAGCGCCGCTCGGAAGGCGGCATACGTCGGCTGGTCCGACCCCACGCGGAAGACCTCACCGACGGCGCCGAGCTGCGCCCCGGTCAGGTCCGCCCGGCGCAGGCTGGCACTCGACAGGTTGGTCCCGTGCATGCCCACACCACCGGTGATGGTGGTGTGGTCGAGCACCGCGAAGCCGAGGTTGGCGCCGTCGAGCTTGCTCTGGTCCAGCACACAGCCCGTGAGATCGGCGCCCGAGAAGTTGATCGTGCGCAGGTCGTAGCCACTGAGATCGAGCCGTTGGATCCTGGCGCGGGGAAACTTCGTCTGCGCATTGATGACGAGGTTGCCCGGATAGATGTCCAGCCCGCCCCCATCGGGGTTGTTGAGGGTGGCACCGGTGAGGTCCGCGCCGGAGATGTCCATCTTCCCGGTCACGGAGGAGCCGGTGAAGTCGACCCGGGTGAGCGTGGCACCCACGAAGCTCGTCTGGTAGATGTTCGCTGCCCGGACCAGGATCGCATCGGTCATCACGGCGCCCGCGAACACCGCGTGGGCCAGGTTCGTCGAGTCGGTCAGGTCGGCGCGGGCGAAGGTGGCACCCGTGCAGTCGGCTCCGGAGAGGTCGACGCCCACGAGCTTGGCGTCGTCGAAATGCGCCTGCTTCAGTGTGGCTTCGCCGAGGATGGCGTGCGGCATGGTGGCGTGTCGCAGGTCGAGGCCCGTCGCCCTGGCCTTCTGGAAGCCGGTGCCCGAGGAGAACGTCACCCCCGACAGGTCGGCTCCGGTGAGGTCGCTCTTGCTGAGGTCGATGAGCTGTTTGGCCGCGGCGAAGTCGGTGCCGTGCAGGTCTGCCCACGAGAGGTCCGGCTCGTTCGTGATCCCCTGGGCCAGGATCTGCGTGAGGCCGACCGTGACGACGCTCTGGTCGAACTGGGACGACGCGGTCGGCGCGGCTCCGTCGACCGGGACGACACCACCCGCGACGACGCTCCACACCAGGTTCGTCGGGTGGTCGCGGTCCCGGCCGAGGTCGACGACGAGGACGGCCGCCCCCACCCCGGCGCTGCGGAGCGTGAACCAGTTGGCCGCGTCCGGGGTGCCCGCGGTCGCTGCGTAGGTCGTCCCGGTGCCCACGACCCAGCGACCGTCGAGTCCGCTCCGGAGCCGGAACGCCGGGTCCGTGCCATCGCCGTTGAAGCGGTCGCTGTGATCGCTCGGTGGGGCGCCGGCCCGCAACACGCCCGACACCGGGTCGACGAGGACGTGGGTCGACCCCTGACCGAGGACCCACTTCCCGAGGAACACGGCCTCAGCCGTGCTGCAGCGGCAGGATGGTGATGAGGATCGCCGTGGGACCCATGGAGGAGTCGCTCTTCAGGGACATCGACCCCGACTGGCCAGCCTTGCCGGGAAGCCCGGCGTGGCCGGGTCCGAGCTGGCCGGCGGGAGGTGCCAGGGTCCCGTCACTCTTGTGACCGCTGGCTCCGGGAGTGCCGGCGCCGCCGGGTTGGCCCTCGTCACCAGCCCGGCCCGCCCTGCTGTCGACCGAGACCAGGCTGCTCGGCAGGCCCGAACCCAGAACCACGGTGAGGTTGCCGCCTGAGCCGGCGTTGCCTCCGCTGCCCGCTCGGCCGCCCATCCCGCCGCGCCCGCCGGAACCTCCGGCGATGACGTCCCGACAGGCCTTGGGTTGCTTGCCCGCGTTCCCTCCGGGGCTGCCGTTGCCACCCGTCCCGGCGGTGGCGCCCTTGCCGCCGTTGCCGCCGTGGTTCCACACGTCCAGTGAGGCACCGACGAACTCGTCGCACGTGAACCTGCCACCGGGGGCGCTCTCGCCGTTGACGCCCGAGTTCGCCGGTGGCGCCGTGCCACCGTCGATCCCGGGGAGTCCGGGACCTGCCGGGTGCTCGCACTTGATGCCGAAGAGGTCGGCCTTGCCCGGCTCCCCGTTGCCTGCCGGGCCGAGGGGTGGCCCGTCCTTGCCGGTGGGGATGGGGTCGGGCTGGACCGCATCCGGGCCGTCGGCCCCGCAGAACATCAATGTCGCCGTCACGGTCATCGCCTCGTCCTCTCGTCAGCTCGGGTTCTGTTTTTTGCCGTTGAGGAAGAACTGGCCGCCCTTGCCCGCAACGCCCTTGTGGCCGTAGTCCCCGCCGCCGAGGGACCCGCCGCCGCCCGTGCCCGCACCTGGCGCACCGCCGGCGCCCGGGTTCCCGCTGGACCCTCCGGTGCCGGGTTGGATCGTGGCTGCGAAGGTGGGGCTGCCCTGGGCGAAGGTGATGTAGATGTCGCCGGCATCACCACCGTCCGGACCGTCTCCCCCGGTCCCGCCCTTCCCACCGGGCCCAGCAGGGCCGCTTGCGTTCGCCGAGCAGTCCGAGGGTTTGCTGCCCGGAGGACCACCGTCCTGGCCGGTCCCGCCCGTGCCACCCGGACCGCCGTTGCCCGCGTTGCCGCCCTTGACCGTGAGGACGTAGTGGCCCTCCATCACGGCAAGGTCGATCTTGATCTGGTTGCCATTGCCCGGAGTGCCTCCGTCCTGGCCCTTGATCCCGGTGTTCCCGTGGACTCCTGGGTTGCCCTGGCCGGGCTGCACCGAGCAGCTCTTCTTGCCCTCCACCCCGGGTGTCCCCTGCGCTGCCTGAACGGGGTCGATGCTCGCGGGCAGCGGAGGCGCCGGTGCCGCGGCATTGTCCTTGCCGTCCGGACCAGTGTTGCTGATCGTGTTGTCGGACATGGCGCTCAGCTCGCCCCGGGTCCGGGTGCGTCGGACTTGATCATCTTCTGGCAGTGGAAGTCGACGTTGCCCTCGAACTTGATCGATCCTCCGGCATAGATCGTCACCAGACCGTAGATGTGCCCGCTCTCGGCCGTGATGACGTAGGGGCTGTTCGCCGTGGTGATGACCAGCTCCTCGGCAGCGAAGACCGGAATCACCTTCGGGTAGTCCATCGCGTTGATCACGTCGCGGTAGCTCTCGACCCGACTCGAGTTGCCATAGAGCCAGACGAGGTGCGCGTGATGGATCTCGGCGAGTTCCTCGGCGCTCGCCTCCTTACGGGTCAGCTGGCTGCGCTCACCAGGCCATTCGTCGGGGATGCGGTGGTGCTCTTCCATGAGTCCGCTCGTGTAATGACTGTCCGGTATGCCGGCCAGTTCCTTGAGCGTGCCGACGTCCTTGACCGTCATGAGGTGAGGTCGAATCGTGGACACGTCCGGGTCGGGACTGGCCACCAGCTGGCCCGGATGCGTGTCGGGGCCCACCAGGGCCGCGACGTCGGCGGGCTCGATCCCCGCCTGCGCGAGTCGTGCTCGAAAGGCCGCCTGCTGTGAGTCGGTGAGGTCGCTGAGTGGCATGGACGCTCCTCGGTGGTGTCAGGTGATGGATGGTGTGGGTGAGAGAGCGGGAGCTGGCTGACGGGCGTCCTCGTAGAACGCGATGAGGGACCAGCGGTCACCGTGCGTGACGCGGCGGACTCCGTGGATGAGGGCCCCGGGATGGCTGATGGCCCAGCCACGCCGCCGCTCGACCACGCGCAACCCGCCATCGAGCAACATGACCAACTCGCCCCCGGAGGTCTGGTCGGGGTCCTCGAGCGGCACGTTGACGGTCCAGTGACTGTCGTCGGGGTGGAACGGGATGAAGGGTCTCGTGCGCTCGGAGAAATGACGCACGAACACTCCCCGCGGCACGGCGTGATCGGGTGCGGCGCCCTGCAGGCGCCGGGTGACGCTCTCTCCCAGGACCGCCTCGAGCTCGTCGAGCCCGAAGTCGACCTGGTACTCGGGTCGACCGTCCACCGAGTCGATCACGAGCCCGCTGAGCCGTTCACGGGCCCGGTGCACGAGGGTCTCGCACTCCCAGTCCTCCAGGACCGACGTCCGGGTCACGTCGTCGCTGCCCGTCGGCTCGACCCCGCGCGTCCCCACCGGTCCGATGGCTGCAGCGGTGGCGGCCGAGAGCGCGGTGAGCGCCTCGATCTCCTCGGCCCGCAGGGTCGCCAGCTCCTCCGAGCGGTCGAGCAGCCTGGCGGAGATCTCGCGAAGGACGCGTCCCTCGTCGGCCCTCCCGGCGGCACCGACGGAGCCAGCTGGGCCAGCTGCGTCGGAGGTGTCCGCGGTGTCGGCGGGTGTTTCCCCGTGTGCCCGGGCAGCAGCCCCGACCACGGAAGCGCTCGGACGTGGGGCGGACAGTGGCAGGGCGGTGGCCATGAAGAACGCCGCCACGTCCGACATCGATGCACCGCACGTCGAGGACGCCGCCCCGGTGCGTGCCAACGACGGCACGTCGATCCCGACCCGCATCACGGTCCCCCGCCCGACGAGGCGACTCGTGAGGTATCCCCCGCAGACCAGCACACAACGCGGGGCCAGTTCCCACTGCTCGGCGTCGTCGCCGTCACCGACTGCGAGGTGGCACTCCCCACCCTCGTCCAGTCGCACCCAGGCCACGAGGTCGGTCCCGGCACGGGCACCCTGCTTCTCCTCGTCCACCGTCACCACGGCTGGCGGCTCGACGAGGGCCCCCATCGTCGCGATCCCCCGTGTCGTCAGCACCTCGTCGACGACGTCGACGACGCACCGGAAGGCCTCGAGGAGGTTCGACGAGCCCGACTCCGCGTCGGTGGACGAGTCATCCGACAGCTCATCGACGGGCAGGGCGCTCACCGCGGCGAGCGCCGCAGAAGTCACCCGGCGGCTCAGCACCTCGTCCCGACGGGTCACCGACCAGAGCAGGTGGCCCCGGGGATCGACGAACGCGTGGCGTGCCCTGCGCGGACCCCGGCTCAGTGCGGCCAGCTCGACCCGGCCCCCGGCGACGGCCTGCTCCTCGACCGCCGGCCTGGGCAGCCGACGCCACCGGTCCGGCGGCGGCATGTCGAACTCGTGGACTCCCCCGGGCAGGTCGGCCCTCGAGCTCACGACCAGGTCGTAGGAGACAGACACGCGTGCCTCCGCCCCGCCGTGGGGCAGCACCTCGTGACGCTGCTTCGCAGGGAAGACGAGCAGCCGTCCCGCGACGGCTTGGTAGACCGCACTGCCATGGCTGAGTGGCCCCTGACCCGATGCCGCACCCGCCCCGGCGCCGGTCGCCAGCTCGTTGGGGTGACCGGTGTTGGCAAAGCTCAGCTCCCCGCCCGGTCCGGGCGCTCGCAGATGGACCACCGCGCTCACATGGGCCGTGGGGTGGACGTGCGGCGCCACCCGCGACCCCGGCGCCGCGACAACCGGCCACGCGCGCTGGACGAGGAGGTCGAGCTCGTGGGTGGGGTGGCCGAGCTCGGCAAGGTAGGCCCATACCCCGGCGGCCACGGCTGCCGTCAGCTCGTCGAAATCGGGATCGTGGTGCAGGGTGTCGACCCCGTCGATGTCACCCGTCCAGGCAGCGCCTTCGGCGGGTGTGCGGCCGGCGAGGGAGAGGGCAGCCAGGACGAGCCGCTCGAGGGTCTCCGGGGCGAGGTCGAGGTCCTCATGGTGCACAGCGAGCGGGAACCACGTGTCCAGAGCCATGGAACTCCTCACACCTTGCACAGGGGCGAATTCCGGGCACAAAGAAATGGCAGAATTCACTGTGTGAATTGACGCAAGCAAGGGCGGGCGCATGAATGCGTCGCGATTTCCGAAAACCCACAACGGAGCCCGGAAGGACGGGTGGAGATTGCTTTCCCGAAGCCGTTCAGGTGCCGGTCCCCGGACATTCCTGAACAATCAGTCAGACTATTGCTCCTGCTTCTTCCGCGCAAGTAAATCGTCGAAACCCACGGCCCTCGATGGGCCAGCCGTCGCCCGGCTGATCCGCCAAACCCCACTGCCACAACGTCATTGGCCCCCCACAGGCCGCAGCGCGCGCCCGACTCGGTCAGCTCACCCGGGACAAAAAATTGCCCTCCTGGGACACAACTGCGTAGCCGTGGGCCAACGCTGCCGTGCCCCAGAAGGGCAATGACTCAAGATTTCAGGCGGTGGCGACGAGTCCGAGGCTCGCGGGGGCGGCGAGGCCCGCGTGCTTTGGCAGGACGCGCACGGTGTAGCCGAACGCCCCACTCGTGTTGAGCGTGAGGTCGCCGGAGAACTGGTGACGACCGTGCTCATAGGTCTCGGTGTGATCCAACGCCATCGTCGTGATGTCGTGCAGGTCGTCGCCGCGATGGTTGGTCCGACCGTGCGCGACCTGCACCTCCACGTCCTCGGGAGCGAGGCCGTCGAGCGAGACGTAGGCGTTGACGTGCAGCGTCTCGCCGATCTCGGGGCTGTCTCCGACACCCGAGGACTCGATGTGGTCGACGCTCACCTTGGGCCAGGCCGCCTTGACCCGGGATGTGTATGCCGCGAGGTCGCGAGCGCCGGCGTAGTCGTCGTGCTTGAGTGCCCAACCGGAACGGGCCGCCGGGACGTAGAGGCGCTCGGTGTATTCGCGGACCATGCGGCTCGCGCGCACCTTGGGACCGAGGGTCGAGACCGTGTGCATGACCATCGCGAGCCAGTTCTGCGGCAGGTCGTCGCCATCGACGTCATAGAAGCGCGGCGCGACCTGGTTCTCGATGAGGTCGTAGAGCGCGTTGGCCTCGATGTCGTCGCGGCGCTCGGGGTCCTCGACACCGTCGGCGGTCGGGATGGCCCAGCCGTTGTTGCCGTCGAACCACTCGTCCCACCAGCCGTCGAGGATCGAGAGGTTGAGGGCGCCGTTGAGGGCCGCCTTCATGCCCGACGTCCCGGAGGCCTCGAACGGACGCAGCGGGTTGTTCAGCCACACGTCGCAGCCCGGGTAGAGGTGCTGGGCCATCGCGATGTCGTAGTTCGGGAGGAACGCGATGCGGTGACGCACCTCGGGGTCGTCGGTGAACTTGATCATCTGCTGGATGAGCTGCTTGCCAGTCTCGTCGGCCGGGTGGGACTTGCCGGCGATGACGATCTGGATCGGACGCTCGGGGTCGAGCAGCAGCTTCTTGAGGCGGGCGGGGTCACGCAGCATGAGCGTGAGCCGCTTGTAGGTCGGGACGCGGCGGGCGAAGCCGATCGTGAGGACGTCGGGGTCGAGGATCTCGTCGGTCCAGCCCAGCTCGGCCGAGGACGCGCCGCGCTTGATCCACGAGGCGCGCATGCGGGCCCGTGCCTCGACGACGAGCTGCTCACGCAGCTGACGCTTCACGGCCCAGACCTCGTCGCGGGGCAGGTCGGCCATGGCGTTCCACGAGGCCTCGCTGTCGAGAACCGTGGTGTCGATGGTGACGTCGTCGGAGTGGCGCGCGGCGAGCTCGTAGACCTTGCGGTCGACCCAGGTCGGGCCGTGAACACCGTTGGTAATGCTCGTGATCGGCACCTCGTCGGCGTCGAACCCCGGGAAGAGACCGTCGAACATGTCCCGGCTCACCACACCGTGCAGCTTGGAGACACCGTTGGCGCGCTGGGCGATGCGCAGGCCGAGGACGGCCATGTTGAACATCGACGCGTCACCGCCCTCATAGGTCTCGGCACCGAGGGAGAGCAGGCGGTCCAGCGGCACGCCGGCCGGAGCGAGGTCGCCACCGAAGTAGATCTCGATGAGCCGTCGCTCGAAGCGGTCGATGCCAGCAGGCACCGGCGTGTGCGTCGTGAAGACGGTCGCACCGCGCACGGCCTCGAGGGCCTCGTCGAAGGTGAGGCCAGCACTGGTCACGAGCTCACTGATGCGCTCGATCGCGAGGAAGCCGGCGTGGCCCTCGTTGGAGTGGTAGACGTCCGGGGTGGGTGCACCCGTGAGTCGCGACCACAGGCGCAGTGCCCGGACGCCACCGACGCCGAGGAGCATCTCCTGCTGGAGTCGCTGCTCGCCGCCGCCACCGTAGAGGCGCTCGGTCACGGCGCGGGCGGCGTCGTCGTTGCCGGGGATGTCGGAGTCAAGGAGGAGCAGCGGGACGCGTCCGACCTGGGCACGCCACACCTGGGCGCGCAGCTCGCGGCCGCCGGGGAGCTTGATGAGGATGACGCTGGGCGTGCCGTCCTCTTCGCGAAGGAGCGCCAGGGGCAGGCCATCGGGGTCGAGGACGGGGTAGTCCTCCTGCTGCCAGCCGTCACGGTTGAAGCTCTGGCGGAAGTAGCCGGTCTTGTAGAAGAGGCCGACGCCGACGATGGGCAGGCCGATGTCGGAGGCCGCCTTGAGGTGGTCACCGGCGAGGATGCCCAGGCCACCGGAGTACTGCGGCAGGGCGGCGGCGATGCCGAACTCAGGGCTGAAGTAGGCGATGGCCGCAGGGGCACCGGCCTCACCCTGCTCGGTGGCCCATTGCTGGTACCAGCGGTCCTGACCGAGGTAGTCGTCCAAGCCGCGCTTGGCGTCCTCGACCCGCGCGACGAAGGTGTCGTCGGCGGCGAGCCGGTCGAGCTCCTCCACCGGCGTCGCCGACAGCATGGCCACGGGGTCCGAGCCCACGCTGGCCCACCGCTCGGGGTCGATGCTCTCGAAAAGGTCGCGCAGCGGCGGGTGCCAGCTCCAGCGCAGATTCATCGCGAGGTCGCCGAGCGCGGCGATGCGGGTGGGCAGAACGGGGCGGACACTGAACCGACGGATGGCCTTCACGAGGCGTCATCCTAGGGTCACAGGTCGGCGTGGCGGAAACGTTTACTCACATGGGCCCCTGACGTGCGGCGATGACTCGTGGTGAAGGGCCTCGGGACGATAGCGTCACCGTGTGACCGCGACGCCGCTCAGCACCCCGCCCCAGACCCCGATCGGACGGATCCCCGTCCTCGACGTGTCCCCACTCGTTGATGGGGGCGCCCGCCCCACGAAGTCCGTGGTGGGCGAGACCTTCCTGGTCGAGGCGACGGTCGTGCGTGAGGGGCATGACGCCGTCAGCGCCTCGGTCGTCCTCACCGATCCTGAGGGCGTCGACCACGTCACCCAGATGGTCTGCACCAACCCCGGTCTCAACACGTGGGAAGCCGTCGTCCACGCCGACAGCCCCGGACTGTGGACCTTCCGAATCGAAGGATGGTCCGATCCGTTCGGCACCTGGGAGCACGACGCGACGGTCAAGATCCAGGCCGACGTCGACACCGACCTCATGCTCGCCGAGGGCGCCCTCCTCCTCGATCGCGCCGCCGAGTCCGAGGAGCGCACCGCCACCGGTCGAGCTGCCCTCGTCGCTGGCGCCGCCGCCCTGCGCGACGAGACCCGCCCGCCGCAGGTGCGCCTCTCCTCCGTCACCCACGGACCCGTGCACGACGAGCTGACCACCACTCCGGTGAGGGACCACATCAGCCCGACCACGGCATACCCCCTGCTCGTCGAGCGTCAGCTCGCCCTCTCGGGCGCCTGGTACGAGTTCTTCCCCCGCAGCGAAGGGGCGCTCTACGACGAAGAGACGCACACGTGGCGCTCGGGCACCCTGCGCACGGCCGCCAAGCGCCTCACCGCCGTTGCCGGGATGGGCTTCGACGTCATCTACCTCACGCCGATCCACCCCATCGGGCAGGCCGCCAAGAAGGGGCCCAACAACACGCTCGACGCGGGGCCCGAGGACCCAGGCAGCCCCTACGCGATCGGCTCCCCCGACGGTGGGCACGACGCGATCCACCCGGACCTCGGCACCTTCGAGGACTTCGACTTCTTCGTCGCCGAGGCCCGCCGCCTCGGTCTCGAGGTCGCGATGGACATCGCACTGCAGTGCTCCCCCGACCACCCGTGGGTCGCCGAGCACCCCGAGTGGTTCACGACGCGCGCCGACGGGACGATCGCGTTCGCCGAGAACCCGCCGAAGAAGTACCAGGACATCTACCCCCTGAACTTCGACAACGACCCGGCCGGGGCCTACGCCGAGATGCGCCGGATGATCCAGGTCTGGATCGACCACGGCGTCACGCTCTTCCGCGTCGACAACCCGCACACGAAGCCAGTTGAGTTCTGGCAGTGGCTGATTCAGGACGTAGCCATCGACCACCCCGACATCATCTGGCTGTCCGAGGCGTTCACGAAGCCGGCCATGATGCGCACCCTCGCCAAGGCGGGCTTCCAGCAGAGCTACACCTACTACGCCTGGCGCAACACCAAGCCGGACCTGCAGGAGTACGTCACCGAGCTCGCCACGGAGACGGCCCACTACATGCGGCCGAGCTTCTGGCCGACGACGCACGACATCCTCACGCCCTACATGCAGTTCGGTGGACCGGCGGCGTGGAAGCTGCGCGCGGCACTGGCCGGCACGCTCGTCCCGACCTACGGCATCTACACCGGCTACGAGCTCATGGAGCATGTCGCCCGCCCAGGCGCCGAGGAGCAGATCGACAACGAGAAGTACCAGTACCGCAACCGGCGCTGGGAGGACTTCGAGCCCGGCGGCGCCCGCGAGGGGCAGTCGCTGGCCTGGTACCTGCGCCGACTCAACGAGATTCGCCGCGAGCACTCGTCGCTGCACTGGCTGCGCAACATCACGTTCCACCACGCCGACGACGAGAACATCATGGCGTTCAGCAAGCGCCGTGCCGTGCCAGCAGACGCAGCCACAGGCACGCCAGCGCACGAGGACGTCGTCATCGTCATCGCCAACCTCGACCCGCACAGCACCCGCTGGAGCCGCGTCGTCTTCGACATGTCCGCCCTCGGTCTGCACCCCGACGAGGGATTCCGCGCGCACGACCTCATCACGGACACGTGGTGGGACTTCCTGCGCGAGGTCACCGTCCAACTCGGCCCCGACCACGAGCCGGTCCACATCATCGAACTGAAGAGGTACTGACCCCGTGACGACCACGCAAGGCCTGGGACTGCACCAACCGGGACTCAAGCACGACCCCGAGTGGTTCAAGACGGCGGTCTTCTACGAGGTGCTCGTGCGGGCCTTCGGTGACTCCAACGGCTCCGGCGCCGGCGACTTCCAAGGAGTCATCAACCGCCTCGACTACCTCCAGTGGCTCGGTGTCGACTGCCTGTGGCTGCCGCCGTTCTATGCCAGTCCCCTGCGTGACGGCGGCTATGACATCGCCGACTACACGCAGGTCCTGCCCGAGTTCGGCACCCTGCCCGAGTTCCAGCAGCTCGTCACCGAGGCGCACGCGCGCGGCATCCGGATCATCACCGACTTCGTCATGAACCACACGAGCGACCAGCACCCGTGGTTCCAGGCCTCGCGCAGCGATCCGGACGGCCCCTACGGCGACTTCTACGTGTGGTCCGACACCGACGACAAGTACACCGACGCGCGCATCATCTTCATCGACACGGAGACGTCGAACTGGACCTTCGACCCGATCCGTCGGCAGTTCTTCTGGCACCGCTTCTTCGGTCACCAGCCGGACCTCAACTTCGAGAACCCCGCCGTGCATGAGGCGATGTTCGAGGTCGTCCGCTTCTGGATGGACATGGGCATCGACGGGTTCCGCCTCGACGCCGTGCCCTACCTCTACGAGGAGGAGGGCCACAACGGCGAGAACCACCCCAAGACGCACGCCTTCCTCGCCAAGCTTCGCAAGATGGTCGACGAGGAGTACCCCGGCCGCATCCTGCTCGCCGAGGCCAACCAGCCGCCGGCCGACGTCGTCGACTACTTCGGTTCGATCGAAGAGCCCGAGTGCCAGATGTGCTTCCACTTCCCCGTCATGCCGATGCTCTACTACGCCATGCGCGACCAGAAGGCGCAGCCGATCATCGACGTCCTCGCGTCCACGCCCGCGATCCCGGAGGGCACGCAGTGGGGCACTTTCCTGCGCAACCACGACGAGCTCACCCTCGAGATGGTGACGCCGGAGCAGCGCGCGGCGATGTACGGCTGGTACGCCCCCGACCCCCGCATGAAGGCCAACGTCGGTATCCGGCGCCGGCTCTCTCCCCTGCTCGACAACTCGCGTCCCGAGATCGAGCTCATCCACGCACTGTTGCTCTCGCTGCCCGGTTCGCCGTGCCTCTACTACGGCGACGAGATCGGCATGGGCGACAACATCTGGCTCAACGACCGCGATGCCGTGCGCACCCCGATGCAGTGGACGCCCGACCGCAACGCGGGCTTCTCCGAGGCCGACCCGGGCAAGCTCTACCTCCCGGTGATCTCCTCTCTCGTCTACAACTACAACGGCGTCAACGTCGAGGCCCAGATGGCGACCGGCCACTCGCTCCTGCACTGGGTCCGGGGCATGCTCGGCGTCCGACGCCTGCACCCGGCGTTCGGCCTCGGGGACTTCGCCATCGCGCCCACCGACAACGACTCGATCCTCGCCTACACGCGCTCCTGGGCGGGCAGTCGCGACAGCCGCGGCGAGACCGTGCTCTGCGTCAACAACCTCTCCGACAAGCCGCAGGCGGCGACGATCCAGCTGCCCGAGCACCTCGGCGAGAACGAGCTCTTCGACCTCTTCGGTGGCGCGAACTTCCCGTGGATCGCCGCCGATGGCCGCGTCACCTTCACGATGGGCAGCCGCGACTTCTTCTGGCTGCGCGTCGGGGACGAGAGCCGTCAGGAAGCGCAGAGTCGTGGCTGAGATCCACAAGGGCGCCAGCATCACGCCCACCAAGCTCGAGCTGATCGACGCATGGATGGGGACACAACGTTGGTATGCCACCAAGGGCACCTCTCCCTCGCTGCGTCGCCTTGCGTCGTGGAGACTCGGCGACCCCGAGGGCGAGGTCGGCGTCGAGGTACTCATCGTCGCCGATGACTCGGGGCCCTCGCCGATCACCTACCAGGTCCCGCTCACCTATCGGGCCGCGCCGGTGGCCGGTCTCGAAAACGCTCTCGTCGGCCTCATGGAGCACTCGGTTCTTGGCACACGGTGGGTCTACGACGCACCGCACGACCCGGTGTATGCCGGGCAGCTGCTCGAGCTCCTCCAGGGCCGGGTGCGTGCCGAGTCCAGTGCCGCGAGTGACGCTTACGACGACACGGTCGTCGCGACTCCGGCCAGCACGTGGACCCGTGCCGTGACCGTGCAGAGGTCCAAGGTCCTCTCCGGCGAGCAGTCCAACACCTCCGTCATCCTCGACTGCGTCGATGCTGCCGGTGAGCCGGTCCCGGTCATCGTCAAGGTGTTCCGGATGCTCTCCGCCGGCGAGAACCCCGACGTCGTCCTGCAGTCGGCGCTCGTCGAGCACGGGTCCCGTCGGGTGCCGGCCGTCGTGGGGTCCGTGGCCGGGCAGTGGCCCGACGCGGGCACCGAAGGTGAGCACACGGCATACGGACACTTCGTCTTTGCCCAGGAGTTCCTGCCCGGCGTCGAAGACGCCTGGCGCGTTGCCCTCGAAGCGGTGCGCGCGGGCGAGGACTTCAGCGCACCGGCGCGTGCGCTCGGCGAGGCCACGGCCGAGGTGCACGCCATGCTCGCCGACGCTCTCGGCACCACCGAGACGACTCCCGACGTCGCACGCGAGATCGTCGCGGGGATGCGCGATCGCTACGCCGCTGCGGCCGCGGAGGTCGGCGCCCTGAGCGACCACGACGAAGCCGTCTCGGCGATCTTCGATGCTGCCGAAGGCGTCAATTGGCCTGCGCTGCAACGGATCCACGGCGACTACCACTTGGGTCAGGTGTTGCACACCTCCGATGGTGGATGGGTGCTGCTCGACTTCGAGGGCGAGCCGCTGCGGCCGCTCACCGAGCGCAACCAGCCCGACCAACGCATCCGTGACATCGCGGGGATGTTGCGCAGTTTCGACTACGCCGGGGGCGCCGTCGAGCATTCGAGCGATGCGTCCGCGCGCGACTGGGTGACCGACACCCAACAGGCCTTCCTCGACGGCTACGCCGCCACCGCTGGTGAGGATCCGCGCGAACGGTCCTCACTGCTCGCCGCCTTCGAGCTCGACAAGGCGATGTACGAAGTCGTCTACGAAGTCCGCAACCGACCGTCGTGGGTCGACATCCCGCTGGCCGCCATCGAACGGCTGGCAGCAGGCTTTGGCACGACCACGGCTGCATCACCCACCGCTCCCCAGGAGGACACCCCGTGACCCCGACCCCAGCTCACGAAGTCAGCGGTGCGATCAGTGCCCTCATCCAGGGGCGGCACCAGCAGCCCCACGACCTCCTCGGCCAGCACCTCGAGGACGGCGGCCTGCGCATCCGCGCCCTGCGGCCCATGGCGACATCGGTGCGGGTGCGGTTCGAGGACGGCGAGGAGCTGACCCTCGACCACGAGGCCGAAGGTGTGTGGACGGCGGTGCGTCCGGCCACGACGAAGACGATGGACTACCGCCTGCTCGTCGCGTGGGCCGACGGCATCGAGCACCTCCAGGACGACCCCTACCGCTTTGCCCCGACCCTGGGCGAGATCGACCTGCACCTCGTCGGTGAGGGCCGGCACGAGGAGCTGTGGACCGTGCTCGGCGCGCGGGTGCACGAGTACCCCGGCCCCCTGGGGACCGTGCGCGGCACGTCGTTCGCGGTGTGGGCCCCGCGAGCCAAGGCCGTCCGTGTCGTCGGTGACTTCAACGGCTGGGACGGGCGGATCCACCCGATGCGCCTCATCGGAGCAAGCGGCGTGTGGGAGCTGTTCATCCCCGACATCGGTGCCGGCTCGATCTACAAGTACGAGATCCGCGGCGCCGATGACATCGTGCGCGCCAAGGCCGACCCGATGGCGCGCCGCACCGAGGTGCCACCGCTGACCGGTTCGGTCGTCGACGAGGCGCACCACGAGTGGGCCGACACGTCGTGGATGACGGCGCGCGCGGCCGGCAACCCGCACACCGGTCCGATGAGCGTCTACGAGGTCCACCTCGGTTCATGGCGTCAGGGCCTGTCCTACCGCGATCTCGCCGAGCACCTCGTCAACTACGTCGTCGACCTCGGGTTCACCCACGTCGAGTTCATGCCGGTGATGGAGCACCCCTACGGGCCGTCGTGGGGTTACCAGGTGACCGGCTACTACGCGCCGACGTCGCGCTTCGGGACGCCGGACGACTTCAAGTTCCTCGTGGACACGTTGCACCAGGCCGGAATTGGCGTCATCCTCGACTGGGTTCCCGGCCACTTCCCTCGTGACGAGTGGGCGCTGGCGCGCTTCGACGGACTGCCTCTCTACGAGCACCCGGACCCCCGGCGCGGGGACCAGCCCGACTGGGGCACCCACATCTTCAACTTCGGCCGGCTCGAGGTCCGCAACTTCCTCGTCGCCAACGCGCTCTACTGGCTCGAGGAGTTCCACATCGACGGCCTGCGGGTCGACGCCGTGGCCTCGATGCTCTACCTCGACTACTCCCGCAACGACGGTGAGTGGCTGCCCAACATCCACGGCGGACGCGAGCACCTCGAAGCCATCGGGCTGCTCCAGGAGACCAACGCCACGGCCTACAAGCGGGTCCCCGGCATCGTCACGATCGCGGAGGAGTCCACGTCCTGGCCGGGCGTCACCAAGGAGACGAGCGGCGGCGGTCTCGGGTTCGGCCTGAAGTGGAACATGGGCTGGATGAACGACACGCTGCGCTATCTCGCCGAGAAGCCGATCGACCGGCAGCACCACCACCACAAGCTGACGTTCGCCCTCATGTACGCGTTCAGCGAGAACTACCTGCTGCCCATCAGCCACGACGAGGTCGTCCACGGCAAGGGTTCGCTCGTCAACAAGGCACCGGGCAACCGGACCGAGCAGCTCGCGACCGTGCGGGCCTTCCTCGCCTACATGTGGGCGCACCCCGGCAAGCAGCTGATCTTCATGGGCTGTGAGTTCGCGCAGCCCAGCGAGTGGGCCGACGGCAAGTCGCTCGACTGGTGGCTGCTCGACCAGCCCGGCCACTACCGGGTCCACAACCTCGTCAAGGAGCTCAACCGGGTCTACCGCGCCCACCCTGCTTTGTGGACGCTCGATGCACAGTCCGCCGGGTTCGAGTGGCTCGACGCCGACGACAACCTCGGCAACACCTACTCGTTCGTGCGGTTCGAGGACGCGGGTCGCGAGACCGGTGACGTCGTTGCGGCCGTCGTGAACTTCGGCGGCGACTCCAAGGAGTGGCTGCGAGTCGGTGTGCCTCGCGGCGGCCGGTGGCAGGTGCTGCTCGACACGAGTGGCTACGACCAGCACGGCACGCCCAGTCAGGCCGGGCTCGAGTTCGACGCGGTCGAGGAACCCTGGAACAACCAGCCGTTCCACGTCACCGTCCGCCTCGCCGGCCTGACCACGATCTACCTCGCGCCCGTCGTCGACGAGCCACAACCCGTTGCCGAGCCGAAGCTCGTGACCCAGGAGGAAGCCAAGTGACCGAGTCTCGTGCAGGACAGCTGGCCCAGCCCTCAGACCTCGTCGACCTGCCTCATCTGGTCACGGCCTACTACGAGCTGAAGCCGGATCCGGACAACATCGACCAGCAGGTCGCGTTCGGGACCTCGGGACACCGCGGCTCGTCGCTCAACACCGCGTTCAACGAGGACCACATCCTCGCGACCACGCAGGCGATCGTCGACTACCGGAAGTCCCAGGGGTTCGACGGTCCGCTCTTCCTCGGCCGTGACACCCATGGGCTGTCCGAGCCGGCGTGGGCCTCCGCGCTCGAGGTGCTCGTCGCCAACGACGTCACCGTGCTCGTCGACTCGGCCGATCGCTACACGCCGACACCTGCGGTGTCGCACGCGATCCTCACGGCCAACCGCGGCAAGGTCACCGGCGTTGACGGTGTGCCGGCCGGCGCCGGTCTCGCTGACGGCATCGTCGTCACGCCGTCGCACAACCCGCCCTACGACGGAGGCTTCAAGTACAACCCGCCGCACGGCGGGCCCGCGGACTCGGATGCCACCAAGATCATCGCCGCCCGCGCCAACGAGCTCATCCGCGCTGGACTCGAAGGCGTGAAGCGAATCCCGTTCTCCCGGGCTCGCGCTGGCGCCCAGTCGTACGACTTCATGGGCACCTACGTCGACGACCTGCCCAACGTCGTCGACCTCGCCCGCATCAAGGACGCGGGCATCCGCATCGGCGCCGACCCCTTGGGCGGTGCCGCAGTGGACTACTGGGGCGCCATCGCGGATCGACACGGCATCGACCTCACCGTGGTCAACCCGTTGGTCGATGCGACGTGGCGCTTCATGACGCTCGACTGGGACGAGAAGATCCGAATGGACTGCTCGTCGCCCTCGGCGATGGCCTCGCTCATCAAGCGCAAGGACGAGTACGACATCGCCACCGGCAACGACGCCGACTCCGACCGCCACGGCATCGTCACCCCCGACGCCGGCCTGATGAACCCCAACCACTACCTTGCTGTCGCAATCCAGTACCTCTACGGCGGAGCGCGCCCCCAGTGGCGTGAGGACGGCTACATCGGCAAGACCCTCGTCTCCAGCTCGATGATCGACCGTGTGGCTGCCGACCTCGGCCGCAGGCTCGTCGAGGTGCCGGTCGGCTTCAAGTGGTTCGTGCCCGGCCTGCTCGACGGCTCCGGCCCGTTCGGTGGTGAGGAGTCCGCCGGTGCGTCCTTCCTCCGCATGGACGGTTCCGTGTGGACCACCGACAAGGACGGCATCATCCTCGCGCTGCTCGCGTCCGAGATCCTCGCCGCGACGGGCAAGTCCCCGAGCCAGCACTACGGCGAGCTGACCGCGAAACACGGCACACCGGCATACGCGCGCATTGACGCACCGGCCAACCGCGAGCAGAAGGCCAAACTCGGCGCGCTCACCCCCGACGCCGTGACCGCCGAATCCCTTGCGGGAGAACCGATCACGGCCAAGCTCACCGAGGCACCCGGCAACGGGGCAGCCATCGGCGGGCTCAAGGTCGTCACCGAGTCGGCATGGTTCGCGGCCCGGCCCAGTGGAACCGAGGACGTCTACAAGATCTACGCCGAGTCCTTCAAGGGCGCCGAGCACCTCGCCCAGGTCCAGGCCGAGGCCAAGGACGTCGTCAGCGCCGCCCTCGGAGCCTGAGCACGTTCGACAACACGACTGATTGGTCAGCTGGGGTTGGAGGTCAGCCGGTGCTGCTCGTCGGTGAGCCACATGCCGAGCAGGCCGCCGAAGTGACCCTCGAACTTCTCCCACTCGTGCGTGGGATAGGTCTGGTGGATCGTCGTCTGGAGCAGCTTGCGGAACTCGTCGGACCCGATCCATTCGTGCACCATCTCGTCGACGTGCGACAGTGACGTGGCGCAGAACTCCTGGTAGCGCTCGGTGTCGAAGTAGTCGTCGGCCAGCCCCTGGTAGGCCTCGAGCTTGGCCTTGTAGTCCAGCGCCCCGTCGTCGGCGATCGTGAACCACGGGTCGGTGTCGACCTGGGTGCGGGCCTTGCGACCCGTGACGACGCAGAAGACCGACCACCGCAGCAGCGCCTTCATCGCCCACGGGAAGTAGTAGTGCAGTGACGTCACCGCCACGTCGGGGCAGGCATTGGCGTAGTCGATCGGGTAGACGACCCCGTCCTTCACGAGCATCTCGCAGGAGTTGAACTCCCACCGGAAGAACGCGTTGACGGTCTGGGCGATGGTGACCGCCTCGCGACCCACGTCCTCCGCGAGGAAGCCGTGCTCCACGGCGTACCGGTTGTGCATGGGCTCGTCCGGCTGGAACTTCATCGTCATCGTCTCGGGGCCGATGGTGAGGGCGCGCGCGAAGACCTCGAAGCCGGCCACGGACTTCTGCAGGTGCATGAGCATCTCGCCGGAGTCGTCGTAGGCGTGGTGCAGTGCCTCACGGTCCTTGATCATCGAGACCCCACGCCAGCCGCCACCGTCGAAGGGCTTCATGAACATCGGGTAGCCGAGCTCGTCGGCGATGGCATCGAGGTCGAACCCCTTGTTGTAGCGGCTCGACGTGAAGGCCCAACGGGCGTTGTCCACCGGGTTCTTGTAGGGCACGAGCACGGTGTCGGGCACGTGCATCCCCAGCCGCATGAGCGCGCAGTAGGCCGAGTGCTTCTCCATCGACTGGAACGTGAAGGGGCTGTTGAGCAGGTAGACGTCGTCCATGAGCGAGACCTTCTTGAGCCACTCGCGCGGGTGGTAGTACCAGTACGCGAGCCGGTCGATCACGAGGTCCTGCCGCGGACGGTCGCGCAGGTTGAACGGCTCGATCGTCAAGCGCTCCGAGCTGACCCGGTGGTCCGCACCGTCGGCCGTGCGGATCACCCCGAGGCGCCGAGCCAGGGCCTCGAACGCGGCCGGCCAGTCGTCCTCCGCCCCGAGGAGGAGCCCGATGAGGTGGTCGGTCTTCGGTGCCATGTGCGGTCCTTCGCTGTTGGTGTTGCAGGGTTGGGTGCTGCGACGGTCCAGAGGTCAGACGAAACGCGGGAGGTGGTGCGCCAGCTGTCTGCGCCACCACGGCCAGTCATGAGCCGAGTCGTGTCCCCACACGTCCAGCTCATGCCGAATTCCTTTGTCCCACAGCAGTTGTGAGAACTCACGGGTCGACGACAGCGCACCAGTCGGCGACTCCTCGAACGGCCCCTCCCCCACGACAAGGAGGATCGACAACCGCTCGCGCAGCCAGTCGAGGTGGTCACCGTGCAAACCCGGAACGTATGCCGTCGGGTTGGCGAAGTAGGTCGCGTCACCGAGGTCGCCCCACGAGTTCCACGTCGTGGGGTCGTAGTTGCCGGAGAAGCCGATGGCCAGCGGTGCGAGGTCGGCGCGCTGCAGGGCGAACTGCACCGCGTGGTATGCACCCAACGAGACGCCGAACGTGATGAGCTCGGGCTCCTCGCTGGTCTGGTCGGCGATCCACGGGACGACGGCGTGCTCGACCCACGAGTGATAGGCGCTGTGCCTGGCCGCGCGCTCGTCGGTGGGAATGTCGTTGGCCGACCATGTCCAACCGTCCAGCGAGTCGACGGTGAAGACGCTCACGCGCCCTGCCTCGACGAGGTCGCCGATGGCATCGAGCATGCCGTTGCTCTCGAAGTCCGCAGCGCTCCCACCCTCGCTCGGGAAGGCCAGCAGTGGGCGCCCGTAGTGGCCGTGACGCACCACGGTGAGCTCGGCGTCATGGCCGGGCACTCGGAGGCGGGCTTCAGCGCGGTGCATGCGTCCTATCCTTGCGCTTCCCCCCACAGGTCCCGCAACACTTCGGTGAGATGAGGGTCGAGCGCGTCGCGCCAGGCGGTGTAGTTGTGGAGGTCCGGGACCTCGGTGAGGGTCACGTGGTGACCCGCTCGCTTCAGCGCAGCGGCCATCACCCGGTTGTTGCCGACGTTCTCCTCGAGGGAGCCGCAGGTCAGGCCGATGCGCAAGGGCCGTTGCGTGGAGCGCGTGTCGAGGACTTCCTGGACCCGGCGCGAGATCCGCCCGAAGTACTTGTAGGAGCTCTCCTGGTCATCGAGGCGGGCCTGGAAGAAGGACCCCGACTGGGAGAACACTCCCCCGATGTCCTCGACGTCGAGCAAGCCGACGAGCAGAGCCGTCAGACCGCCCAGGCTGGCACCCACGACGACGACCGGGCCGGCAATGGGCGCCGCCTCAGCCAGACGCGAAAAGCCCTGTCCCGCAATGGTTCTCAGATACTGCGGCGACCCGGAGTACCACGCATCACGAAGCACGGGATGGGCCAACGCCACGCGGAACGGCGGCAGCTCCCCTGCGGCAATCTTGGCGCCCGCGAACTGGGTGATCGACGCCAGCTGGTCGTACTCCGGACCGTCGTTGACGAGGAGGAGCGGCAGGGACTGCCCCTCCGTACCCTCGGGCGCCCACACCGTCACCGGCACGTCGTCCGCCGTCTCGCCCTCCAACGCAAGGGGGGTGAACCCACCGGAGACGGAAGGTGCCGACAGCCAGGACGGCACGGCATACCCCGGCATCTGCATCACCGAACGTGAGCCGAACGCGGTCTCGACGACGAGCGGGTTGTCCGGGTCGAGAATCGTCTCCGCGGCGACGCCGCCCTCGACGGGTCGGGTCACGATGAAGCGGTACTCGATACGTTGCAGGTCCGGGCGCGGAAGGGCCAGCTCCCACACCTCGTCGACGAGGGCGAACTCGCGCCCACCCGGGATGACCGGATCGCAGTCGAGCACGACCGAGAGGACCGCGCCCTCACCCGGGGCGAACCGGAATCGGACGTGGTCGTCGAGCAGTTTGGGCGGCACCTCAGAAGAGGGCGTTCATCAGCGCGGTGCGACCCTTGCGCACGCGCTCGTCGTGGTTGCCGACGACGTTGAACAGCTCGAGCAGGTGCTTGCGCGCCTTGTCGCGGTCCTCGCCCTCGGTCGCCTTGACCGTGTCGATGAGCCGGGTGAAGGCATCGGCCACGTGCCCACCGAGGACATCGAGATCGGCGACGGCGATCTGCGCGTCGACGTCCCCCGGGGACGCGGCAGCTGCGGCGCGGGCCGCCTGGAGGTCGACGCCGTCCGTGCGCATCATCAGCTTCACCTGGGCGAGACCGAGCTCGGCCTCGTGGTCCTTCGGGTTCTGCGCAAGTGCCTTCTCGTATGCCGTGACCGCACCTTCGAGATCGCCTGCATCGATCGCGTCGTAGGCCTCCTGGATGAGCGGGGGCAGCGCGGGCATCTCGTCGACGCCCGACGCAGCGCCGGGGACCTGGCCGAGCTCGACCCGCCCGGTGATGCCGTTCTGGACAGCGGCCTGCACGAGCTGGTCAAGGATGGTGCGGATCTCGTCGTCCTGCGGGATGCCCGGGAAGAGCGGGACGGGCTGGCCCTGGAGGAGGCCGAACGTCACCGGCACGCTGAGCTGGCCGAAGGCCTGCACGATGACCGGCTGGAACGCCTGGAGGATCGACGGGGACTTCTGCACATCGGCCGACACGACGAAGAGTCGGCCTTCGAGCTGCGCGGCGACGGCAGCGACGCGCTCGGCGAGGCCGATGGTCTGCTCGTGGGCCGAGGACCAGATGACGAGCACGGCAGGGACCTGAAGGGTCCGGTTCATCACCTCGGAGAACGTGGCATCCGTGGCCTCGACGAGGATGCCGTCGGGCAGGTCCGCCGCAGCCGTCCCCGTGGCCGTGGCCGGAGTCGCCGATGGAGTCGCAGCCGCTCCTGTGGGCGTGGTGGAGGCGAGGGCGGAGAGGTCGATGGCGCCGCGGGCGCCCCAGGGAGGTGTGGGGGTGGTGCTCATGCAGATGATTCTCTCAAAGAGCGAACCGGCCCCGCGCCCGAGGGCGTGGAGCCGGTCCTGATCGAGGGGTCAGCTCACTTGGCGGTGGCCGAGACGAGCTGCTCGTCGGCTCCCACGGCGGTGGCCGCACCCTTGGCCGGGATGACCATGATGATGTTCTCGAGACTGGTGATGCTGACGCTCGACGTGGCCTTGGTCTTGCCCACGAGCTTGCTGTAGCTGGCGGGGATCACCAGTTCTTTGGCGGCCTTGCTGGTCGAGATGACATCGAGCCGCGTCAGCTGACCGAACGTCACCGTGCCGCCGTCGGCCAGGCGGAAGGCGATGATGTTCTGGGGCACGGACGTGTGCCGTTGGCTGAAGTACGCGAGCTTCCCCAGCGACTTGACCTGGCCCGCTGCCGAGGTGCGCAGGGCGGTGGCGTAGGCGTCGGCCGTCGTGACCTCCTTGGAGGCCGTCGGCTTCGGGTAGTTCAACGCACCGGCGTAGGTGGCGAGGGCCGCCTCCGGCGCCATGGGGGCGCCGGACTTGTCCGTCGCCTTGACGAGCGGTGAGCCACTGGCAAGGTCACCCATGGCAGGCACGCTCGTGCCCGGCAGCATCGGCACGGAGGCATAGACCTTGAAGGGGTCGGCCGGGGCGGTCGACATGAGCACGTGCAGCGTCTGGGTCTTGCTCGCCTCGTCGAGGGTGCCGACGAGGATGGCGCGCGGCCACGCCTTGCCGCGCGAGATCGCGACCACCTTGGGGTTGCTCGACTTCTGCAGGGGGTCGGACGAGGCGACGGCACCGATCCTGGTGGCGGCCTGCGCCTGGGCCAACGCAGCGGCGGCGAGAACGGTCGGCTGCAACGTGGTTGCCTCGGCGCCCTTCGCGGCGCGAGCCGCCACAGCAGCATCGAGGACCCGAGCGGCGACGTTCCCGGCGCCGTCGACGTTGAGTGGCGCCGTGTCGGTGCGCTCGGCCGGTGCGTCGTGGACGCCCACGATGCTCGCGCCCAGTCCGCAGCCGGTGAGGCTCGCAGCGAGGGTCAGGCCGACGAATGAGGTGGTGAGGGTGCGGCGGTTCATGCCGTCTCCTCCTCGTGAGTCGCAGCAGGAGTGGGAGTGAAGGCGGGCCGTGGGGCCTGCGGAACGTCGGGGACGTCAGGACCACCCGTGGCGGGCTTCGCCTCGTCAGCAGAGTCGGTCGGCCCGGCCGGCTTGGTGCCGCCGTGGCGCGAGCTCCACAACAGGCTGAGTCCACTCAGCAGCAGGAACAGACCGACGAGCGCGGCGATGACGGACTGGACGAACCAGGACTTGCGCTCCCAGCTGAGGTCGACTCGCTCGATCTGACCCTTGGTCGCCTGAGCGATCACGGCCTCGGGGGCGTTCGCCTGCTCGATGGTCATCGTGACCGCACCCTCATGCGTGGCGGTGTTGCGCCAGACGTCGGTGGTGGAGAGCGCGGGCGTGGTGCCGGTGCCGCTCGTCGTCGTCTCGAGCTCCCACGGCTTCGTGCTCACGCCGGTGACCGTGGTGTGCGCGGTCTTGGCGAGGACGGCCTTGGCGTCGGAGGGCGTGGCCGCAGCAAGCCAGACGGTGCTTCCCTTGCGAGGAACCGCCGTCACCGTGACGTTGCCGTCGACGCGGTTGAGGACGGTCTGCGGCATGAGCACGGGGTTCGTGCCGGAGGCCGTCGTGGAGAAGGTCGCGGTACCGCTGCCACCGAGGTGGAAGGCGTACCAGAGGCCGACGATGGTGAGCACCAGGCCGATGAGGGCGAGGAGGCCACCGACGGCCCGCTTGGCGAGCGTGGGCATGCAAGGTCCTTTGTTTTGGAACAGGGGGCGTGCCCCGAAATGTCTCATTTCGGTCACGGACTGCTCTCAACCATGACAAAGGAGTGACTCCGGAGCCAAATCGCCTGCCATCGAGTATGCCGTGATCTCGCCTGTGCGTAACCCCTCTCGGGAGCGTGCTCAACGACTCTCAGTCGTGCTGGCCGCTCTCGTCGACAAAGTCGCCGGCAGCGACTCTCACCCCCCTGAGCAGGGAGAACAGAGCCTTCTGCTCGTCGCCACCCAGCATCCCGAGCCCGAACTGCGCAGCCTCCAGGTCAGCCGTCGTCGCCTCCATCGCGGCTCGACCGGTGTCGGTGATCACAGCAAAGGCGCCACGCCGGTCGGCCGGGTTGGTGACGCGCTCGACGAAGCCCTGGGCCGCGAGCCGCTGCACGATGTTGGTCGCGCTCGTGGGGTGCACCATGAGTCGCTCACCGATGCGGCCCATCGACAGCTGACCCCCGCGGCTGAAGGCGAGGAGCACGAGCGCCTCGTAGCGGGCGAACGTCAACCCGTGCCGCCCCGCGATGGCGTCGAACTCGGTGATGAGCAGCTGCTGCACCCGCATGATCGAGGTGGCCGTGACCATGGGCGCTGCTTGGCTCCGTTCGCCCCATCGCGCGCGCCACAGCTCCCCGGCGCGTGCGATGGGGTCGAACGGCAGCTTGAGGTCCTTGGGCACAGGAGCACGCTAGCCGCCCCCGGCCCGCGGACCTCGACTCTCACCTCACTTCAGGTCACTTCACCGAGGCCAGCGACGAGAAGGTCCCGCCGGCACCGTCGTCCCAGCCGACAAGGGCCCGAGCCCCACCCACGAGGTCGCGGGTGAGCGGCACGCTGATGACGACGAGGCCGGATGCGGTGCGGGCGACCGGCGCCACGACCTCGCCGACGATGCCGTCCCTGTCCGCGATGGTGATGTGCGCCGTGCCGGAGTCCTTGACGCGCAACCTCAGCTCGACGCTGTCACCACGCAGCTTGGCCTTGTCGACCCAGCCGACCTCGGCAGGCGTCGACGATGGGCGACCGGCCAGGGCGACGTTGGTGCGCACCGCCTGTTCGACGGACTGCGGCGAGTCGACGGACTGCAACGCCTCGGTCGGGATGACCGGATCGGCTGGCGTCGTCGGGCGGTCGGCAGGCGGGACATAACCGTCGAGCGACACGTCGCCCCAGCGGTAGGGGTCGCCCTGCACGCCGCCCCAGACGGACCAGCCGATGCGGGTCTGCCCGGTCTTGTCCTGGGTGTCGGAGTCGTAGGGCAGGACGTTGAGCCCCATGTGCGCCGGGTCGATGGCACTCGGGAGGAGCGACATCGGGATCGAGGTCTCGACGACGTAGCCGGTGTAGGGCTCGGTCACCTTGGACGCGATCCTCATGCCGGGGGCGGTGGCCGGACCATCACCCTGGTGGGCGTCGGCGTCCCGCAGGTAGCACGGTCCGCCCTCGGCCGTCCACGGCAGGATCGCTGCCTTGAACGTCGTGGACGTGTTCTCGGAGGTGCCACGTGGGTCGATGGCGATCTCGACGGAGTCGGTGCGCCAGTGCCGCTTGCAGTCGGTCGCCGCGAGCGGGGTGCCGCGCACGTCGTCCTTGACCGTGACGGCGAGGAACAGCGTGTCGTCGCGCCAGGTCACCTGAGCGGTGGCCGAGCAGTCTGCGGCCGACGTGCAGTTCTCACCCTCCCAGCGACGGGACAGGTCAAGGACGGGACCGGCATACTCCCCCGCGCTCACGACACCATCCACGGTCGGTGACGTGGACGCCTGCGGGACCACGCTCGTCGGGACGAGCTCCAGTGCCTGCTGGGTCGTGCCCGTCGCCGTCGTGCTGGTGGCGGCGATCGAGTAGAGGTAGTCGCCCGCCACGCCGCCCTCGACGGAGGTCTTGAGGGAGGTGTCGGTGTTGACCGCGGTGAACCGCACCGTGGTCTGTGCTCCCGGAGCAAGAGCGGCGTATGCCGCCGTGCCCGGGCTCATCGTGAACCCTGCCGGTGGCGTGGGGGTCACCGTTCCGGACTGGGTCGTCGCGCTGTGGTTGGTGACGACGACGTCGACCGGTCGGCTGCCCCCGGAGGCGAGGGTGAGGACGGGTCGGACGATCTCGGCGAACTCCTGCGCGTGGGCGACCTGGGCCCACTGCTGGTACTGCGTCACCTGGGGCAGGAGCTGTTGGGTGGCCGTGACCGGTGGACTCACGAGGAGCGGCTCGTCCTGGTAGCCGACACCGGCCGCGGTGTCGACGAAGGCCTTCACCCGAGCCCTGGTGCCAACGGTCGCGCCTGCCGGCGGAGTGACGGTGAAGGTGGTCGCCGCCTGGGCAGCGGAGGCGATCGTGCCGAGGGCGCCGCCGCCCGTCACGGTCCAACCCGCCGGGACCTCGAGGCGCGCGGTGCTGACACCCAGAGGAGTCGCCGCCGGGGCGGAGGCACCGACGGTCACAGAGAAGGGCGCACCGGGCAGCACCCGGTACTGGTCGGTCTCGACCGTCATTCCACTGCCGAGCGGGAGGCCGCCGGGGAGCTTGACGAGCGACCCGTCGAGCGGCGAGTGGCTCGTGAAAGCCGCGTCAGTTCCCCACTGCGGCAGCGGGGTTCGCGAGTCGATCAGGGTCAGGTAGTTGCAGCCGAGCTGGGCCGGGTCGGTCGAGACGTCGGGGAAGCCGGCCCATCCCTGGGAGGCGTACTCTCGCTGGGCGTCACGGGCGACCGCCGCCCAGGTGCGCCCATCGGGTGATGGCGCACCCGACCACACCCCATAGATCGTCTGACTCGCATCGGTCGGTGCGAACTTCTTGGCGCAGTCGGGCCCGTTGGCGCCCGTCCCGGCGGAGGAGTTCATGAAGATGCGGTCGGGCGAGAACGGCTTGAGGCCCTCCTTCGTGATCTGCTCCGGGAACCGCGTCGGGTCCCCTGCCGCCCAGTAGGCCTCGACGGCGATCCGCGCCGCCTCCTGGTGGTTGCCGTGCTGGCCCGGCGAGGGAGCGGGGTTCATCGTCAGGAGGACCTCGGGACGGGTCTGGCGCAGGATCCGAACGGTCTTGGCCAGGGTCTCCTCGTGGTCCCACACCTGGGCGGTGAGTGGCTCGGAGACGGTGTAGTAGAAGTCGACCTCGTCGAGGTTGTAGACGTCGGTGATGCCTGCCTTGGCCACTGCGTCGCGTTCCTCCCGCTCGCGGATGAGGCCGAGCGCTGGCCCTTCCTCGGGGCCGACGGCGTTGCCGCCACCCTCCCCTCGCGTGATCGTGATGACGCCGGTCCTGGTGTCGTGCTCACTGCCCCACTGTCCGAGGGCCGACAGCGTGAACGCCTCGTCGTCGGGGTGGGCACCGATGAACAGCGCATCGAGATCGGCGGGTGGGCCGGACGACGTTGTCGCATCGGGCGGTTTGGGCCCCTTGTCGACGGCGGCTCCCGGTGCTGCCAGTGCTGCGCCCGGGAGGGCGAGCGCGGCGACCAGTGTGGCCACTGCTGCGAGGGTGCTTCTGCCTGGGATTCCTGACATGTGATCTCCCCATCGAGGTGCGCCCACTGGTCGAGCTCTGAGCCGTCGTCCTCGCGGGCGCTGAGGGGGCGGCGACAGGATCAGTCCTTGACGGCCCCCTCGAGCATCCCGGCGATGAAGTGCCGCTGGAGGAAGAGGTAGACGATGACGACGGGCAGGGCGACGATCGTCGCTCCGGCCGCGAGCAGGGCGTAGCCCTGGGTGTACTGACCGGAGAAGAAGCCGAGGCCCAGCGGAGCCGTGCGCAGTGCCTCGTTGGTCGGGATCATGACGAGCGGGATGAGGAACTCGTTCCAGGTCCACATGAAGGTCAGCACGATGAGGGTGACGATCGCGGGGCGGGCGAGCGGGACGAGCACCTGCCAGAGGATGCGGTTCGTCGAGGCACCATCGAGGCGGGCCGCCTCGATGAGCGAGCGCGAACTCGACCGGAAGGCGGCGCGCAGCCAGAACGTCCCGAAGGCCACGGACTGGGCCACCTGCGGCAGGGCAATGGCCCAGAAGGTGTCCGTGAGGCCGAGTGCTCGCAGGTCAAAGAACAGGGGCACGACGATGGCCTCCGCAGGCATCATGATGCCGATGAGCATGAGGTAGAACAGCGCGTCAGCGCCCCTGAATCGCATTGTCCCGAAGGCGAATCCGGCGAGGACGGACAGCACCGTGCTCACCGTGACGACGAACGCCGACACGAAGAGACTGGTGCGCAGGTAGCTGCCGAAGCGACCGATCTCCCACGCCGCCGTGAGGTTGCCGAACCCACCCGGAGCCTCAGCATCGGGCTGTAGACCGGCGATGACGATGCTGAGAATCGGATAGATCGCGAAGATGGCGAACGCCGTGAGGATGACGTAGTTCATCGTGCGCTCGGACGTCGAGACCTTCATCAGTCGGTCACCCTGTCGCCGACGCGAGTGATGGCGAAGCTGATCGCGAAGATGATCACCGTGAGGACGACACCGATGGTGCACGCGAGGCCGACCTGGCCGAGCTCGAACGCCTGCCGATAGACCTCATAGCTCGGCACTGTCGTCGTGTGCCCCGGCCCGCCGGAGGTGGTCATGTAGATGAGGTCGAACGTCTTGAGCGCGGCAATGACCGTCAGTGTCAGCGCGACCGCGATCTCGCCGCGCACCGAGGGCAGGGTGACCGCGAAGAACTCCTTGACCGCTCCCGCGCCGTCGAGCCGGGCCGCTTCGTAGAGGTCTCGGGGGATGCGCCCCATCCCGGCCAGCAGCAGCACCGTCACCAGCCCACTCTCGAACCACGTGCCGATCAGCCCGACCGCTGGCAGCGCAAAGACGTACTCCCCCAGCCATCCTCGCGTCCAGGACTCGAGCCCGACCGAGGTCAGCACCGAGTTGATCGTCCCGTCGGGCGCATAGATCCGGCGCCAGGCCACCGCGATGACGACCATCGCCACGACCTGCGGCAGGAAGACCACGGTCCGGAAGAACCCCAACCCGCGCACGCTCGCCCGGTGCAGGACCGACGCCAGCACGAGGCCGACGAACAGCGGCACGACGGCGAAGAAGAACATCAGCACGAGCGCGTGGCCGAACGACGCCCGCAGCCGCTCGTCGGTCAGGACCTCCTGGTAGTTCGAGAGCCCGGCCCACGTACCGACGGTCAGCCCGTCCCAGTCGAAAAGGGACAAGTAGACGGCCTTGAGCAACGGATAGAGGGCGAACGCGGCATACACGAGGAAGGCAGGAAGGACGTAGAGGTAACCGATGCGCCGGGGTACTCCCGGCGGGCCGAGCGCCCGGGTGCGACCTGCCATCACTTGGCGGTGAAGTCGCCGTAGTCCTTCTGCAGCGCCTCGAGGGCCTTCTCGGGTGTGACCTTCTTGGCGAGGAGGTCCTGGAGCGTGGCCCCGAGGGTGTCACCCATCGTCGGGGTGGCCCAGTCGAGGTAGGGCACGAGCCCGTTGTCGGACGAGACCGCACCGAAGGCCGAGAAGACGTCGGTCGCGAGGGCGTCGGGCGCCTTCTGCGCCGCTGTCTCGACGACGGGCAGGTTGCCGTTGTCCGCGAGCACCTTCATCGCGTCCGGAGTGGTGAGGTAGTTGATGTAGGCCGCGGCGGCGTCCTTGTTCTTGGCCTTGTTGGTGATGGCGAAGGGGAGGCCCGTGCCACCCGTCGTGACGGCAGCGCCGCCCGCCTCGGGTGCCGGAGGGAGCGAGAACTTCACGTCGGTCTTCATCGCCGCCGAGAGGTCGGCCTGCAGCCACGAGCCGGCGATGAGGAAGACGCCCTTGCCCTTGGTGAAGCCCTGCCACGCGGGGTCGTAGTCCTGACCGTTGAAGCCCGAGCTGAAGTAGCCCTTGTCCACCCAGTCGACGAGGGTCTGGGCCGCCTTGGTGTTCTCCGGAGTCACCCAGTTGCCGCCGGTCTGGCCGAAGCCGAGCTTGCGGATGTCGTCGGCCTTGGTGAAGCGGCCCTGCACGACACCGAAGACGTGTCCGGCGGGCCACTTCTCGAGGTTGCCGAGGACGAGCGGGACCTCGCCCTTGGACTTCGCCGTCGCGAGAGCCGCATCGAACTCGGCCCAGGTCTTGGGCGGGTTGATGCCCAGGGTCTTGAGCTTGGCGTCATTGGAGAAGATGCCGACGACCTCGCCGACCTGCGGCATACCGAACAGGGAGCCGGAGCCGAAGGTCTTGCCGTCGGGTGAGTACGACGCGACGTTGCGCACCGACTGCGGATAGCGCTTGTCCCAGCCGTACGCCGCGGCATAGGGATCGAGGTTGACGAGCTGTCCTGCCTTGACGAACTCCCCCATCTGCGAGCGAGTGTTGTTGGCCTGCACCACATCTGGCGCGTCGGCGCCGGTGAGCGCCAGCCGCAGCGTCTTGACGAGGTCGTCGAAGGAGCGGGAGACGCGCTTGATCTTGATGTTGGGGTACTTCTTCTGGAACTCGGCGTTGAGCGTCTCGATCTGCTTCGCCTGACCGCCGCGCACCTCCTGGTCCCAGACGGTGAGGGTGACGTCGCCCAGGGAGGCGGCATCGGTCTTCACGGCGCCCGACGGGGTGGGCGACGCGTCGTTCTTGGCGCCCGAGCCACCCGGCGCGCAGGCGCCGAGGGCGAGCCCGGCCCCGACTGTGAGGGCAACCAGAGAGGTGCGGGTGCGGGTCATGGTGTCTCCTCGGTGAGCGGTGCAGAGGGGTTGTTGGTGCGGGAGTTGGTGGGGACCTGGGCATCGGACAGCTTGGCGATCGTCGCCGCCGCCCGGCGCACGGCGCCCGGAGGAACTTCGGCGACGAGGTCGTCGAGGAAGGCGAAGCGACGTTGCACGGATCGGGCCGCGGCGTTGGAGGTCGGCTGACGCCTCACCCGCTGCCACCAGTCGGCCAGGTCACCCCAGCCCGGTGCCGCGAGAGAGCCGCCGAACTCCTGCACGGCGAGGCTGGAGCACAGCGTGGCGAAGTTCATCCGGTCCAGTAGTGGCCACCCGGCCAGGCTGCCGACGAGGATCCCCGCGTCGAAGACGTCGCCGGCCCCGGTCGGGTCGATCGCGTCGACACGCAGGGCCGGGACGGAGGCTTCCTCTCCCGTCGCGGAGTCGATGGCCAACGCACCATCGCGGCCGTTGGTCACCACGGACAGGGGAACGAGGTCGGCGAGGGCATACAGCGCGTCGTGAGCCGAGTCGGTGCGCGTGTAGGCCATGGCCTCAACGGCATTGGGCATGAACGCGTGGCAGTGCTGGAGCTGCTCCAGGACCGTGGGCGACCACTGTCCGCTCGGATCCCAGCCCACGTCGGCGAAGAGCAGCGCGCCCCCAGCGGCTGCCTGCTCGACCCACTGCCGCTCTGGGTGCCCGTCGCCCAGGGGCCGGTCGGCGTCGAGGTCGATCAGGACCGACCGCGCCCGCGGCGCCGTTCCGATCATCTCGGTCGCCGTCTGGGGCGCGTCGTGCCCATGCGTGATCATGCGACGGTCCCCCGAGACCGACACCGAGACGGTGACCGGGGTGTGCCAGTGCGGGTAGCGCTGGGACCGCGAGAGGTCGATGCGCTCCTGCTCGAGGGAGCGCCAGCAGAACTCGCCGTAGTCGTCGTCGCCGAAGGCCGCGCCGAGTGACGTGTTGAGCCCGAGGCGGGAGGCGGCCACGGCGAGGTTGGCGATGCCACCGGGGCACGAACCCATGCCCTCGGCCCAGACCTCGGTGCCGTTCTTGGGCATCGCCGTGAGCCCGGTGAAGATGATGTCGAGGAAGACCATGCCCTGCACGAAGACGTCGACAACCGGGTCGTCGTCACGGCGCAGTGACGCGAGCGGGTCAAAGACGTGGTCCACCGGCACCTCGTCATCGTGTCCCGACATCGCCGCCACCGCAAGGGCAGATTGCGTGTTTTTGCGCGTTTGTTCGGGTCTCTCGTGCTCACAGGTGTCTCACACGGTCCAGCCATGGCTGAAACTGCGCGCTCTTGGTACGTTGCGTCACGTGAAGGTGCAACGGCACAGCGAGATCGTGGCCAGAGTGCGTGAGGGCGGGACCGTGTCGGTCAGCGAGCTCTCGAGCGCACTCGAGGTGAGCGCGTCGACGATCCGCCGCGACCTCTTCCAGCTCGACCGCGCCGGGGTGCTCACCCGGGTTCACGGCGGTGCTGCCGTGACGGCCTCCGACCCCGACACGACGCGCCCCTTTGACGCCGTGGCCCGCGCCGACGCCCACGAGAAGTCGCTCGTCGCCGCGGCCGCAGCCGCACGTGTGAGGGACGGCGAGGTCGTCGCCCTCGACATCGGGACGACCACGGCACTCCTCGCCCGCGAGCTGCGGGGACGAGCCATCACCGTCGTCACCAACAGCCTCGCGGTCCTCGACGTCCTCCGCTTCGACGAGTCGGTCGAGCTCATCCTGCTCGGCGGGATGGTGCGGCGGTCCTACCACTCACTCGTGGGGGTCCTCACCGAGGACGCGGTCCACCAGATCGGCGTGGATCGCGCCTTCATCGGCACGAGCGGCATCTCCAGCGGCGGCCAGGTCATGGACTCGACGTTCGTCGAGGTCCCGGTCAAGCGAGCCTTCATCGCCGCCGCCCGCGAGGTGGTCCTCGTCGCGGACGGCCACAAGATCCCCGGGTCCGGAACCCTGCGCGTATGCCGGGTGGACCAGGTCGACGTGCTCGTCACCACCGCGGAGGCCGACTCGCTCATTCTCGACGAATGCCGTGAACGCGGCGTGGAGGTGGTGATCTCATGAAGCTGACGATCCTTGGCGGCGGGGGCTTCCGCGTCCCCCTGGTCCACGGCGCGCTTCTGCGCGACGACTCCGAGGGGCGGGTCACCGAGGTCGTCCTCCACGACCTCGACGAGGGTCGCCTCGCGGCTGTCACCCAGGTGCTGACGCAAGCTGGCGCCTCCTTCGCCAACGCGCCCCTGGTCACGGCCACGACCGATCTCGACGAGGCCCTGCGCGGCGCCGACTTCGTCTTCTCCGCGATCCGCGTCGGTGGCCTCGTGGGGCGCACGCTGGACGAGCGGGTGGCGCTCGACCTCGGAGTCCTCGGCCAGGAGACGACCGGCCCTGGTGGACTCGCCTACGCCCTCCGCACCGTCCCGGTTGCCCTCGACATTGCCCGACGCGCCCGTGAGGTGGCGCCCGACGCGTGGTTCATCAACTTCACCAATCCCGCCGGCATCGTCACCGAGGCGATGCAAGGGGTCCTTGGTGACCGCGTCATCGGCATCTGCGACTCGCCCATTGCCTTGGCACGCAGGGCAATTGGTGCACTTGGCCTGGAACCGGCGGCAACCGCAATCGACTACGTCGGCCTCAACCACCTCGGCTGGTTGCGCGGCCTGCGCGTCGATGGCACCAACCACCTCCCCCGGCTCCTCGCTGACCCAGCGGCTCTCCGGACCCTCGAGGAGGGGCGCCTCTTCGGCACGGAGTGGATCCAGGCACTGGGCGCCATCCCCAACGAGTACCTGTACTACTACTACTTCAGCGCAGAGGCCCGAGCGGCGATCCTGTCCGCAGCGCAGACCCGCGGCGAGTTCCTGCGCGACCAGCAGGACGCCTTCTACGTGGCCGTCGCGAGCCACCCCGACAACGCCGCCACCGAGTGGCACCGGGTGCGCGAGGAGCGGGACGCGACCTACATGCGCGAGGCCCGCGCCGAGGACGAGGAGCGGGATGAGGCCGACGTGGCCGGCGGCGGATACGAGGGCGTCGCCCTGGCGATCATGGCGGCCATCAGCCATGGCGAGACGTCGTCGATGATCCTCAACATCCGTGGCGGCGGAGCCGTTCCGGGTATGCCGGACAGTGCCGTGGTCGAGATCCCGTGCGTCGTCGACAGCGAGGGTCCTCACGCGATTCCGCTCGCCCCCGTCGAGGGCCACATGCTCGGTCTCATGCAGCAGGTCAAGGCCGTCGAGCGGCTCGTCATCGAGGCAGCGACCACCGGCTCACGGCAGGCCGCGATCAAGGCCTTCGCACTTCACCCGCTCGTCGACTCGGTCTCGACGGCGCGGTCCTTGTTCGAGGGCTACCGCAGAGCCCACCCCGAGCTGGCCGCCCTCTTCGCCGACACCTGACCCGCCCCGAGCAACCCTCTTCGTGCCCCGCACGGACCTCAGGAGCAACCCTCTTCGTGCCCCGCACGGACATCAGGAGCGACCCTCTTCGTGCCCCGCACGGACATGAGGGAGCGCAGCGACGACTGTCCGTGCGGGGCACGAAGAGGAAAAGACCAGGGCGGCGTGACCGCGACGGCCTGGGATCAGGCGCGCGGCCAGGGACGGCCGTCCCGCGACGCGATGTCGGCGTTGAGCGACCCCCTCTTCGTGCCCCGCACGGACATCAGGAGCGCAGAGACGACTGTCCGTGCGGGGCACGAAGAGGAAAAGACCAGGGCGGCGTGACCGCAACGGCTTGAGGTCAGGCGCGCGGCCAGGGACGGCCGTCCCGCGACTCGATGTCGGCGTTGAAGCGGCCCAGGAGCTCGGCCAACTGCTCGACATCCTCGTCGGTCCAGTCGCTGAGCACCTTGCGGAGTCCGCGGATGTTGGCACGCCGGTCTCCTGCGAGTCGGTCCTTGCCTGCCCTGGTGACGAGGAACTTGCGCGCCACCCCACCTTCGGGGTCGGGGATGCGCTCGACCAGGCCGTCGCGCAGCATCGCGGCGGTCTGCCGGTTGAGGGTCGAGGCGTCCAGGCCGAACGCCTCGCTCAGCTGGCCGATGGACATCGGGCCCTGGAGCTGCAGTCGCGTGAGCAACGTGTAGGCGCTCCGGTCGAGCTTTTGACGACCGAGCTCATCGCGGTAGATGGGAGAGAGATGGCGACCGAGCAGCAGTGTCTCGAGCTCGATGTTCTTGTACGGATCACTCACCATTCATCCCTCCTCCTGTGGCGGTTCGCCGGAGTCTAACGCACAAGTTTTGTGCATGATGCACATGATGTGTATCGTGCACTTTATGACCACCACCCTCCCCGCCGAACCACGGGCCGCAATGACTCCGCCCGCGGTCCCGTCCGGCGCCATCATCTTCGTGCTGTCCGTCGCGGGCATCACGGCATCGCTCATGCAGACCCTCGTCATCCCACTCATCGGCGACCTGCCGACCATCCTCGGGACCAGTGCCTCCAATGCCTCCTGGGTCATCACCGTCACCCTGCTGACCGCCGCCGTCGCCACTCCCGTGAGCGGTCGCCTCGGTGACCTCTACGGCAAGCGCCGGATGATGCTCGTCTGTGCTTCCGCGCTCGTCGCCGGTTCAGTCGTCTGCGCCCTCGCAGCCTCGGTCGTGCCGATGATCATCGGTCGCGGCCTGCAGGGCGCGGGCATGGGCCTCATCCCACTCGGCATCAGTGCGATGCGCGACATCCTCCCCGCCGAGAAGCTCGGCACCGCAATCGCCCTCATGAGCGCCTCCATGGGCGTCGGTGGCGCGCTCGGCCTCCCCATCGCTGCGGCCGTCGCCGAGAACTCCAGCTGGCGCGTGCTCTTCTGGGGCGCGGCCGCAATGGCTCTGCTCATCTGCGTGCTCATCGCTACCCTCATCCCGGCCGCCTCGGCCGACACCTCCTCAGGCCCACGCGCCCGGTTCGACGTCATCGGCGCAGTCGGCCTCGGCATCGGCCTCGTCTGCCTGCTGCTCGGCGTCTCCAAGGGCGGCGACTGGGGCTGGGGTTCCCCGACCACGGTGAGCCTGCTCGTCTCCTCCGTGGTCGTGCTCCTCGCCTGGGGCTGGTTCGAGCTGCGCACCGCCGCTCCCCTGGTCGACCTGCGGGTCACCGCGCGTCCCGTCGTCCTGCTCACCAACATCGCCTCACTGGTACTCGGCTTCGCCATGTACGCCCAGATGCTGATCCTCCCGCAGCTGCTCCAGATCCCGTCCCAGACGGGCTACGGGCTCGGACAGTCGATGTTCCAGATGGGTCTGTGGATGGCACCCGGCGGCCTGATGATGATGCTCATCTCACCTCTGGGCGCGAAGCTCTCACACCTGCGCGGACCCAGGATCACGCTCGCTCTCGGCGCCCTCGTCGTCTCGATCGGCTACCTCGCCGCGGTCGTCCTCATGGGTTCG
Organism: Janibacter sp. HTCC2649; assembly: GCF_000152705.1. Taxonomy (GTDB): domain Bacteria; phylum Actinomycetota; class Actinomycetes; order Actinomycetales; family Dermatophilaceae; genus Knoellia. The sequence continues at coordinate 1,433,934 of NZ_CH672413.1, forward strand.
ACCTGGGGCATCCTCATCGCGGTCTGCATCTGCAGCGCCGGTGTCGGACTGGCCTACGGCGCGATGCCGGCCCTCATCATGGGCTCGGTCCCCATGTCGGAGACCGGCTCGGCCAACAGCTTCAACACCCTCATGCGCTCGGTGGGCACGTCCCTCTCGGCAGCCGTGGTCGGTGTCGTGCTGGCGCAGATGACGACCGACTTCGGTCCGGTGTCCCTGCCCAGTGAGACCGGCTTCCGGACGGGCCTTCTCCTCGGTGCAGCCGTCGCCCTCGTGGCCGCCGGGGTCGCCATGGCGATCCCCACGCGAGCCAGCCGTGCGGCTGAGGAGAGCATCGAGCACGCAGCCGTCCCAGCCTGACCCCGCACCACCCACTTCGTGCCCCGCACGGACACGCGAGCGCCAGCGAGCCTGTCCGTGCGGGGCACGAAGGTCGCAGGTCGAGCTGCACGTCAGTGCTGGACGACCTCACCGTCGTCGAGCTCGATGACGCGATCGGCGCGTGCGGCTGCTTCGGGGTCGTGCGTCGTCATGATGACGATCGCTCCGGCGTCGGCCTGGGCCCGCATGAGGTCCAGGACCCGCTCGCGATTGTCGTGGTCGAGCTCGCTCGTGGGCTCGTCGGCGAGCAGCACCCGGGCACCGATGGCGAGCCCGCGAGCGACAGCAGCACGTTGCTGCTGGCCGCCACTGAGCTCCTCGACGAGGTGCGTCCCCGACTCGCCCAGCCCCACGGAGACGAGCGCCTGCGTGGCACGGGCCGCCGCATCCTTGGGATCGTGTCCTCGTGCTCGCAGTGGAGCAAGGACGTTTTCGTATGCCGTGAGCACGCTCGCGAGTCCGTTGCCCTGCGGGATGATCGCCACCGCGCTGGGGTCGAGTGAGTGACCGCTCCCCCGCCCGAGGTCGATCGCGCCCGATGCCAGCGGGACGATCCCGCCGATCGCGTTGATGAGGGTGGTCTTGCCCGCACCCGAGTGACCCGTGATCGCGACGAACTCGCCGGGGGCGGCGACAAGCGACACCGCGTGCAGAGCGGTGACCTCGCCATAGGTCACGGTGACCGCGCGCACGTCGACGCGAGCCGGCTGACCATCCCGCACGGCACCGTCGTGTCCGGACACCGCCCCGCGATGGCCGTGCTCAGAGTGCTTCCCCATCGGGCACCTCCTCGAGCTCGTCCCTGACCAAAGTCCAGCCCTGCTCCGACTCCACGAGACGGACGAGTGTGCCCGGCGTCAACGTCGCCAACACATGAGGTGGCAGCGGCACGGAGCCATCGGCCGAGACCACGGCGAACTCCTCCCCCTCACGGCCTTCGGCTCCGACCCGGCCATCACGGATCGTGACGGTACGCGGCATACGCGCTGCCACGTCGGGGTCGTGGGTGACGACGATGATCGTCGTCCCCCACGTCGAGTTGATGTCACTCAGCGTCTGGAGGACCTGGTCCCGGGCCTCGTGGTCGAGCTGACTCGTCGGCTCGTCGCCGAGGAGCAGGCCCGGCCGCGTCGAGACGGCCACCGCGAGCGCACCGCGCTGCAGCTCGCCGGGCGTGAGCGATGAGAGTGGGGTGTCGGCACGGTCACGCAGTCGAACGAGGTCGAGGATCTCGTCGACGGGAGCGATGTCCTGTCCGCGACCGCGGCTTGAGCCCTGCGCGAAGGCGACGTTCTCGCGGATCGTCTTGTGCGGGATGAGGTTGCGGGACGCGCCCTGCAGCACGATGCCGACGTCGCGGCCGCGCAGGGAGTCGAGGTCCTGCTCCGACATGCGCGACAGCTCGTGGTCCCCGATCCGGATCCGACCCGCGCTCGGCCGCAGGAGACCGCCGAACAACGTCAGCAGGGTGGACTTGCCCGCGCCGGAGGGCCCGAGCAGCGCGACCATCTCGCCCGCCTGTACCGACAGGTCGACTCCTGCGAGCGCCGCGACGTCGTGGTGCTCGGCCCGATAGATGTGCACCAGTCCGGCTGTCATGACGGGAAGTCCGGTCACCACGCCTCCCTCAGTCGATCGGAATCTCCCTGTCGGGAGGCGCGCAGGGCCAGGACCGACGACACCAGGGCGAGGACGAGGACGGCGACCAGCCAGGCCAGGCCCATGACGAACCAGGCGGGTGACAGGTCGAGGGCGGGCACTGGCGCCGGGGTGTCGAACAACGGGATGAGTGGGACGGCCAGCACGGATCCCACGACTCCACAGAGGGCTCCGACGACGGCTGCGACGAGGACCGGCGCCAACGCCTCGCGCACGGCAGCGCGCCGCAGGTCTCGACCGGAGACACCAGCCACCCGGAGCGCAGCGATGTCGCGGGTGACGATGCGCCCGGTCGTCATCGACACGACGACGAGCATGACTGCGGCAAGAAGGAGCGAGAGGACCGCGGTGAACAGTCCGAGCAACAGGCCCCAGCCGGTGGCCGACTCATCGAGGAGTCGCTTGTCCTCCGCCTGCGAGCGCGTGCCGAGGATCTCGAGGCCACCAGCACGCAGAGCCTTCTCCGCACCGGCCACCCCACCAGGGAACTGGTCGTCGATCCAGACCTCCATCGACCCGGTCGGCGGGAGGCGCCCACCGATGCGGAGCATGAGGTCGAGATTGACGAGGGCTCCGCGGTTCCCGACGAAAGGCAGTGCCGGGAGGAGTTGCTCGGCCGTTGCCGGGGTGGTCCGACCGGCGAGGCTCTGGATGTCGAACTGCTCAGCCGTCCCGCCGACGGGGACGCGTCCCGACAGCAGGGCCGGAATGAGCGTGGGGGCATCGGCCCGGTTGATGGCCGCGATGCGGCCGGTGTTGGTGAAGGTCAGCCGCAGGCCAGCGGCAGGCCCGGCTGCCAGCGCGATGGAGTCCGTCGGTGGTCCCGAGATCTCGACCGGGAACCCCGTCGCCGGGTCGATGACGACCTGTCCGCTGCTCCCACTGGGACTCTCGGCGTCGCCACGGGGCCGCAGCCACCCACCCACGGCGTCGATGCCCAGACTCTTGCCGTCGAGGGCCAGCCCAGAGATGTCGATGGATCCCCGGACGGCTTCGAGACCCGGGTTGCTCTCGCCGACGTCGAGTCGCAGCCAGAGCGACTGCAGGCGACAGCCCTGTGGACAGAGCAGCGGTGCGTCCAACGCCACCGTGCCCTTGCCCTGGCCCGGCAACGCCCCCAGGTCGCGGGTCAGGACCTCACCCTCCGGAGTGGTCACACTGATGCCGAGACGCAACGGCGTCCCCGACACCGTCGCCGGCTGCCAGTCCTCCGGCGGGACGTCGGCCGGTCGCGCGCCAAAGCCGTAGCCGAGCGGCGCCACGGCAAAGGTCACGCTGGCCGTCACTCGGTTGCCCTTGAGCTGCACCGGTGGCTGGTCGGGCAGGGCGATCCTGTCGAGGGCGAGAGGCGCTTGGGCACTCGGCGCATAGGCGATCCGGCGCAACTGCTCCGGGCGCGCGGCGAGGGTCGTCGTCGAGTCGGGGTCCCGCTGGCTCACGATCCCGACCGGCATCGCGTGTTCTCGCTGCCCGAGCGGAAGTTGGTCGACCACACGAGCGACGGCTGTGGGGTCCTTGGACCCGGTGCGCAATGCGCCGAAAGCGCCGACCGTGAGCTCGGCGCGACTCTCCCTGTTGCGATCGGCGACGGCCACGGCATCGGCCGCGAAGACCACGAGGGCCGACACCGCCGTGACGACCAAGAGGACGTGCCGCGTCGTGGGGCGCCGAGCGATGGCCAGCCCTGCCAGCGCCGACCCCAGGCTGCCCGAATCCAGGGCTCGCCGACCCAGGCGAGTCGCCACGACGACCACCACCGCACCCAGCAGCGCCCCGGCCGCGAGGGCGAGGAGCGTCGGGGTGAGGATCGCCATCGGCCCGGTGATCTGGTCGGTGACGATGCCGACGACGCCCACGGCGGCGAGGACGACGAGGATGACGTCGCCCACGCGCAACGTGCGCGCAGCGGTGACCGGTGGAACCCGCCGGAGCAGCGAGGCGATGGGTTCACGCAGAACCGGCCGCGCGGCGGCATACACGACTGCGAGGGAGGCGAGCCCGGCAACGGCAGCGGCGAGCGGCACCTGCCACCCCAGCTCGAACGGCACGCCCGGCGGCAGGATGAGACGCCGCACGACCTCGCTCAGCCCGACGGCGAGCAAGAGTCCGAGCGGCAGCCCGAGCAGCACGGTGAAGCCGAGCTCGGCCATGACCAACCGACGGCTTGCGTCCCGGCTCCGGCCCCGCAGACGGGACACGGCGATCTCCGGGCGGCGCTGTGCCACAGCGGCTCCCGCGACGAGCACGAGCACGGCGAGCGCCACGGCCACGAGCTGCGCGATGAGCAGGGGAACGAGCTGGCGGACGAGCGTCTGACCGTCGTCGACCTGGGTGGCGATCTCGGGCAGCGGGCTGTCAACACTGGCCTGGTTGGGTGGGCGCAGCGCCGCCACCGCAGCACCCGCCTCGGCGAGCGAGTCGAGGGTGATCGCGGACGTCTTGAGCCGGTAGTCGACGGACAGCTGCGCGTCCTGCCAGCCCTTCTCGACCCCCTCGGGCGTGACGATGAAGTCGTCGATCCCGGGAACGAGGTCACCGAACTCGATGAGGTTGCCGGACTTGCCCTGCAGCTCGGTGCGAAGCCAGTAGTCAGGCTCGCCCTTGACGGTGTAGAGCCCCGAGATCGTGTAGCCCACGGACTGGCCGAGGTCGTTGGGCACCGTGAGCGCCGTCCCGACCTTCCATCCCCAGACCTTGCCGTCGGCCGCGGAGACGAGCAGGTCGTTCGGCTTCGTCGGACACGCTCCCACGCTCAGCGTGACGTGCTCGCAGACCTCGTCGCGCGCCACGAGGCGCACCGGCGACGGTTTCTTGCCCGCGACGGGCACGACCTGCGTGTCGTCCGTGGTCATCGACAGGCCTGGTTCGTACCACCGCAGGAGGTTCGCGGGCATGGCCCCCTCGACCGCACCCGCGGCAAGCGTCTCGTCCTGAGTGCGACTGGCCAGCACGCCGAGCTTGAGGTCAGAGGCCTCCATCCGACCCAGCGTCGCGCGCAGCAGCGCCTGGTCGATCGAGCGTGAGAAGAGCGGCGCGAAGGCCGCGCATGTGGCGACCAAGGCCGAGATGAGGATGAGGACAAGGGACTGACCGCCGCGGTAGCGAATCGCCTTCCACATGCGTCAGGTCCCCCCGGGTCTCGGTCGTCGATGCGTCACTCGCACCTCGGCCACGCTAACGAGGGGGTCGGGACGGCCTGACCTTCTGCCGACAACCGTGACAGTTTCGAAACTTTGTCACGTCGGGTCAGTCGTGCTGGAGCACGGCTTCCAAGCGGTCGAGCTTGCCCTCGAGCTCGCCGGTGCGACCCGGTCGGATGTCGGCCTTGAGGACGAGTCCGACGCGCGGTCCGTGAGCAGCGAGGGCGTCGACACAGGCCTTGACGACGGCCATGCACTCGTCCCACTCCCCCTCGATGGTCGTGAACATCGAGTCGGTGCGGTTGGGCAGACCGCTCTCGCGGACGATGCGCACCGCTTCGGCGACGGCTTCGGTCACCCCTCCTTGGTCATCGGAACCGGACGGGGACACGGAGAAAGCAACAAGCATGACGACACCGTATGCCGTCCGCCCGCGTTCGCGTCCGGCGCGCCTCTCGCTCGACTCGCCTCTCGCTCGACTCGCCTCTCCGTCGGGGTCAGCGCGCCTCGGGCGCCAGGAAGGCGTGGACGAGCGGCACGACCCCGGCGCCTTCACCACTGGCCGAGGCGACCCGCTTCATCGACCCGCACCGGATGTCGCCAGCGACATAGACCCCGGGCACGGTCGTGGCATAGGGCTCCGGCGGCCGGCCACCCTGCCACGACTGCCATGGGGTTTCGGCACCGGCGAGGACGAACCCCTTGTCATCCCTCGCCACGTCCGGCGGGAGCCAGCTGCACGTCGGCTGCGCGCCGAGCAGGAGGTAGAGCCCCGCCGCGTCGACCCGCTCGTCGGCGCCGGACTCCACGTCGCGCAGGGTGAGCCACTCGAGGTGCCCCTCGCCGCCACCGTCGGTGACGATGGTCCGCGGTCGGATGGTGATCCGCGGGTTCCCCTCGAGTTCGCGGATGAGGTACTGCGACATGGTCGCAGCCAGTCCCTCCCGCCGGACGAGGATGGTCACGTGCTTGGCAAAGCGAGAGAGGTGCACCGCCGCCTGCCCGGCGCTGTTGCCACCACCCACGACGTAGACGTCCTTGTGCTTGACCTCTCGTGACGTGCTCGCGGCAGCGCCATAGTTCACGCCCCGACCGACGAGGTCCTCGAGCTGCTCCACGCCAAGGCGTCGGTAGTCGACCCCCGTGGCGATGAGCACGGCTCGACCACGCACCGTGTCGGCACCGAGCTCGACGACGTGGCAGCCGTCGGGGCCTGCCGCGATCCGCAGCCCGGTCACCTCCTGGCCAGCGAGGAACCGCGCCCCGAAGCGGACGGCCTGTGACCGCGCACGTTGCGCGAGCCGCATACCGGAGATCCCCCGGGGGAAGCCGAGGTAGTTGCGGATCATCGAGCTCGTCCCGGCCTGCCCGCCGATCGGCCCCTGGTCGATGATCAGGGTGTCGAGCCCCTCGGACGCCGCATAGACGGCCGCACCGAGTCCTGCGGGCCCGGCACCGACGATGACGAGGTCACAGATCGCGTCCTCGCCGATGTCGGTGGGGCGACCGTAGAGCGCGGCCCCGAGGTCGGCGTTCGTGGGCTGCGACAGGGTGAGCTCGCCGTTCGGTCCCTGGAGCAGCGGAAGCTGCGCGTCAGGACCGGCCGAGGCCAGCACCTCGATGCCCGCGGGGCTGTCGGAGGTGTGCACCGTGTTGGGCATGCCCATGCGGTCGAGGAAGTCGCGGATCCGGCTGAGGTCGGGCGAGGGTCCATCGGCGATGATCCGGGTCCCGTCGATCTCGGACAGGCCGAACGACTGCGCCCAGTCCGACAGCGTCTCGCAGATCGCGGTGTGGAACTCCTCGTCCCGTGGCCCCTGCGGCAGCATGAGGTAGAGGTCGAGCCGGCCCTCGGCGAGGCTCTCGCGCATCACCGACACCGAACCGCGGAAGCGCTCCGCCGGGACGTAGACGAGTCGGCGGGCGCTTGGCATGAACTTCTGGAACTTCGCGAGCAGGTGGGTGGCCTTCTCACCCTCCGCGAAGAACTCGCAGGCCGCGAGCGCGACGGGTCGTCGGCCGGTCTTGAGGTCGGTGAGGACCTCGATCGCCTCCTCCATCGTCGTCGGCGCGATGATCTCGTAGTCGACGGCATAGCGCTGCGTGAGCACGTCGACCATCGCCTGCCGGTAGTCGTTGCCGAGGACGAGGATGACGGGGGTCGGGCGCGTGTCTGGAGGTGTCACCCTCCTCACGCTACTGGCGTCCGGGCTCCCCGGTGAGCCGGTCGACGACGTCCTGCGCGGCGGCATACACATCCGTGTCGCCGGAGGCGACGGCACTGGCGAGCTCGTCGGTTACGAGGCCTCCCCCGTCACCGAGTCGTCGGCGCAGCGTCGCGAGGGCGATGGCCTCGATCTCGGCCTGGGCCCGACGGCGCCTGCGGTCCTCGAGCGCGCCGGACGACGTGAGCCAGTCGCGGTGTGCCGCAAGCGAATCCACAAGCTCGGGTATGCCGTCCCCTCGGCTCGCGACGGTCCTCACCACCGGGGTCCGCCAGTTGACGGACCGCTCGCGGTTCCCGAGCTGGATCATGTGGCGCAGGTCGCGCACCGTGTCGTCGGCGCCGTCGCGGTCGGCCTTGTTGACGACGAAGACGTCACCGATCTCGAGGATGCCTGCCTTGGCCGCCTGGATGCCGTCGCCCATGCCCGGGGCGACGATGACGACGGTCGTGTCGGCGCGGGCGGCGACCTCGACCTCGGACTGCCCCACGCCGACGGTCTCGAGGAGGACGACGTCGAACCCGGCGGCATCGAGGACGCGCAGGGCCTGGGGCGTGGCGAAGGACAACCCGCCGAGGTGGCCGCGTGACGCGACCGAGCGGATGAAAACGCCCGGGTCAGTGCCGTGTTGCTCCATCCGGATCCGGTCACCGAGCAGCGCGCCACCGGAGAAGGGCGACGACGGGTCGACCGCGAGCACGGCGACGCGCCTGTCCTGCGCCCGGAAGGCCGCGATGAGAGCCGCCGTGGTCGTGGACTTGCCGACCCCGGGTGATCCCGTGAGGCCGATGATGTGGGCGCCGCCGGTGTGCTGTGCGAGCGCCGCCATCACCTCGGGGAGGGCGGGGTGACCGTCCTCGACGAGGGAGATGAGCCGGGCCACCGCACGCGAACGCCCCTCTCTCGCTTCAGCAACGAGAGAGGGGACGTCGACGATGCGGGGTGACCTCGCGATGGTGCGCGCCTGAACGCTCAGGCCTTGGGCACGGTGATGAGCAGGGCGTCGCCCTGACCGCCACCACCACAGAGGGCGGCGGCTCCGGTGCCGCCACCACGACGCTTGAGCTCGTGGGCGAGGGTGAGGACGACGCGGGCACCCGACATGCCGAGCGGGTGACCCGTGGCGATGGCTCCACCGTTGGGGTTGACGATCTCGGGGTCGACGCCGAGCTCTTTGGTCGAGGCGAGGCCGACCGCGGCGAACGCCTCGTTGATCTCGATGGCGGTGAGGTCGGCCGGCGTGATGCCCGCGCGCTCGCACGCCTTCTTGATCGCGTTGGCCGGCTGGCTCTGCAGGCTCGAGTCGGGGCCCGCGACGACGCCGTGGGCGCCGATCTCGGCGAGCCAGTCGAGGCCGAGCTCCTGCGCCTTGGACTTCTTCATGATGACGACGGCGCACGCACCGTCGGAGATCTGCGAGGCGGAGCCTGCAGTGATGGTGCCGTCCTTGGCGAAGGCCGGGCGGAGCCTGGACAGCGACTCGGTGGTCGTGTCGGCGCGCACGCCCTCGTCCTCCTTGAACTCGATCGGGTCGCCCTTGCGCTGCGGGATGGAGACGGCGATGACCTCGTCGTCGAAGAGTCCGTCCTTCCACGCGCGGGCGGCCTGCTGGTGGCTGCGCGCGGCGAAGGCGTCCTGCTCCTCGCGGGTGAAGGCGCTCGCGTCCACGTTGCGGGACTCGGTGAGCGAACCCATCGCCTGGTTGGTGAGGACGTCGTAGAGACCGTCGAAGGCCATGGAGTCCTGAAGGGTGACGTCGCCGTACTTGTAGCCGTCGCGGCTCTTGGGCAGCAGGTGCGGAGCGTTGGTCATCGACTCCTGTCCGCCGGCGACGACGACCTCGAACTCACCGGCGCGGATGAGCTGGTCCGCGAGCGCGATGGCGTCGATGCCGGACAGGCAGACCTTGTTGACGGTGAGGGCGGGGACGCTCATCGGGATACCAGCCTTGACCGCGGCCTGACGGGCGGGGATCTGGCCCTCGCCCGCGGTGAGGACCTGGCCCATGATCACGTAGTCGACGTCCTCGGGCTTGACGCCCGACTTCTCCAGGGCGCCCTTGATGGCGAACCCACCCAGGTCAGAGCCGCTGAAGCCCTTGAGGCTGCCGCTCATGCGGCCCATCGGGGTCCTCGCCCCCGCAACGATGACTGTCGGGTCGGTGTTCTGGGTCGGGGCGGTGCTCACTGCGGTCCTCCAACGTCGGTGTCGGGCTGAGTGCCCAAGGGGCTCCCATGATGCTAGCCACTTCCCCGCCCCGGGCCGACGGGCCCTGTGACGGACGTCCCGTAGGTGTCCATTGCCACACCCACAACACCTGTATGCGGTGCGCTCACCTCCCTAGGCTCGGGTCCTATGAGTTCCCGTCACCTTGAGTCCTCTCCGATCGCATCGCTGTTCACGGCGATCGACCACGTCGGCGTGGCCGTCACCGACCTCGACGAGGCGATCGCGTTCTACCGCGACACCTACGGGATGACGCTGGCTCACGAGGAGGTCAACGAGGAGCAGGGCGTTCGTGAGGCGATGATGGCGGTCGGTGACTCGGGCTCGCACATCCAGCTGCTGGCGCCCCTGTCCCCCAAGTCGACCATCGCGAAGTTCATCGACCGCAGCGGCGCCGGTGTCCAGCAGGTCGCCTACCGCGTCGAGGACATCGATGGTGTGAGCGCCACGCTTCGCGAGCGCGGCCTGCGCCTTCTGTACGACGAGCCCAAGCGCGGCACGTCGAACTCACGGGTGAACTTCATCCACCCCAAGGACGCCGGCGGCATCCTCGTCGAGCTCGTCGAGCCCGCCACTGCCCCACCCACCCACTGACCCCCGACTTATTGCGCAAAACGTCGGTTCACCCCACTGATTGCGCAATCCGTCCAGCATGTCAACGCATCACCTGACCTGACCCACCCAGATCAAGGAGCACCACCTCTCATGGACCAGATCCGCGACGCCATCCTCAGCGGTGACCGCACCGAGGAGACCTACGCGAACCTCGCCATCCCCGCGACCTACCGGGCGGCGACCGTCCACAAGGACGAGGTGGACATGTTCGAGGGCCTCACCGCCAAGGAGAAGGACCCGCGCAAGTCCCTCCACATCGATGACGTCCCGGTCCCCGAGCTCGCGCCCGGCGAGGCCCTGGTCGCCGTCATGGCCAGCGCCATCAACTACAACACCGTGTGGACCTCGATCTTCGAGCCGGTCTCGACCTTTGGCTTCCTCGAGCGCTACGCCCGCACGTCGGAGTTCGCCAAGCGCCACGACCTGCCGTACCACATCGTGGGCTCCGACCTCGCCGGCGTCGTGCTCCGCACCGGCCCGGGTGTCGGCAAGTGGAAGGTCGGCCAGGAGGTCGTCGCCCACTGCCTGTCCGTCGAGCTCGAGGACGCCGATGGTCACAACGACACGATGCTCGACCCGCAGCAGCGCATCTGGGGCTTCGAGACCAACTTCGGTGGCCTCGCCGAGCTCGCGATCGTCAAGACCAACCAGCTCATGCCCAAGCCGACCCACCTCAGCTGGGAAGAGGCGGCGTCGCCCGGTCTGGTGAACAGCACGGCATACCGTCAGTTGATCTCCAAGAACGGTGCCGCCCTCAAGCTCGGTGACCGCGTCCTCATCTGGGGCGCCTCTGGCGGCCTGGGGTCCTACGCGACGCAGATGGCGCTCGCTGCCGGTGCGACCCCGATTTGTGTCGTCTCCTCGCCCGACAAGGCCGAGATCTGCCGCAAGATGGGCGCCGAGCTCATCATCGATCGATCCGAGAAGACTGGCGAGGGTTACCGTTTTTGGAACGACGAGGACACCCAGCAGGACCCCAAGGAGTGGCAGCGTCTCGGCAAGAAGATCCGTGAGCTCACGGGCGGGCACGACGTCGACATCGTCTTCGAGCACCCGGGTCGCGAGACCTTCGGCGCCAGCGTCTACGTGGCACGCAAGGGCGGCACCATCGTCACCTGTGCGTCGACCTCGGGCTTCATGCACGAGTACGACAACCGCTACCTCTGGATGAACCTCAAGCGCATCATCTCGTCACACTTCGCGAACTACCGCGAGGCGTGGGAGGCCAACGAGCTCATCAACCGCGGCCTCATCCACCCGACGCTGAGCAAGACCTACACGCTCGACGAGGTCGGTCAGGCTGCGCTCGATGTCCACAAGAACGCGCACCAGGGCAAGGTCGGCGTCCTCACCCTCGCCCCCGAGCCGGGCCTGGGCATCTCCGACCCCGAGAAGCGCGCGAAGTACGAAGCAGAGATCAACCGCTTCCGCGACGCCTGAGTTTGCGACGACAAGCCAGCCCATCGGTGTATGCCGGTGGGCTGGCTTCGTCTTGCGCCTCGCCCTATTGGTGGCGTTGGCGCGGGACGAGCACCTCGTCGAGGAGGAGGAGCAGCGCCGCCGCCACGGGGATGGCGAGCAGGGCTCCGAGCACTCCGAGCAGGGTGCCGCCCGCGAGAGCCGCGACGACCGTAAGCGCGCCCGGCACGGAGACCGTGCGCTGCATGATCTTGGGCGCGATGACGTAGTTCTCGACCTGCTGGTAGATGAGGTAGTAGATCGCCGCGAAGAGCGCGATCCGTGGTTCGTCAAAGAAGGCCACGAGGCAGACGAGGCCCGCACCGAGGGTCGCACCGACCATCGGGATGAGACCGAGGAAGCCGACGAGGACGGCGAGCACCGCGGCATACGGAATGCCGAGGAGCAGCATCATCACGTAGCTGAGGATCGCGTTGATCGACGCGATGGCGACCTGGCCGATGGCGTAGGAGCCGGTGCGACGCATGATCTCTTCGCTCAGCTGGGCGAAGCGGTTGCGGCGGCTGGCCGGCACCATCGAGTAGGCGGTCTTCTTCATCTTGGGCAGTGACGCGAGGAAGTACAGCGTCAGGATGAGGATCGTGAAGGTCTGGAAGACGCCGTTGAGGACGGCGCGACCGGCGCCGAGCACCCCACCGAGGATCGAGCTGATGAAGGTCTCGTCGGTGATCCGCTTGTTGAACTCCTCGCGGACCTTCTCGACGATGTCGTAGTTCTTGTCGAGCTCCTGGGCCCATTTCGCGTTGAGGATGCGGTCGAGATAGCTCGGCGCCTGCTGGATCAGCTCGCCGCCCTGGGTCACGACCGGCGGGAAGACGAGCAGGCCGAGGAAGGTGAAGACGACGAGCACCCCGATGAAGACGATGCCCACCGAGAGCGAGCGCTTGAGCCCGCGTCGCTCGAGCCATTCCACCATCGGGTTGAGGGCGAGGGTGAGGAAGAGCGCGACGACGAGGATCGTGATCGTCGTCGCGAGGCGACCGAGCGAGTGCCACAGCCCGATCGCGATGAGGGCTCCCAGAGCGCCGACGAAGCCGAGGTAGAACGGCGAGCGCCGGTTCATGGGGCGGCCCATCTCCCCGAACTGGGTGATTCCGCTGGTTGCCGACGTCTCCGTCGCGGCGGCAGCCGTCTCTTCCGCGTCGCTCGAGGTCGACGACTCCGACGTCGCTGCCTCGTCGTCATCCCCCAGGAGGTCCTGGATGAGGCTGTGCTCGAGGTGCTCGTCACCGTGACGGATGCGGTTGCTCTCACGCAGGGCGCTGCGCTGCCGCTGGCGGTAGTCCCGCCAGCTGCGTACCGAGTTCTTGCCCCAGCTCAGGTTCACGTCGATCTCCTCGTCGGAAGCATTCGACGGGCATCATCGCAGGTCAGCGGAACGCTCCACGCGGTTGTCGTCGTTCGCGTGCCGTCCAGCACGGCGAGTGCCAGTGTCTGCGGTCGCCCACGCCACCCACGCCTTCTTCGGGCCAGGCAACGACGTGGGGCGTGCCGGGCACGATGTCCTGCTCGCAGCCGGGGCAGAAGTAGGTGCGCTCCGAGGAAGCACCGGTGAGGCGACGCACTGCCCACCGCTGACCGGCATACATCTCGGTCGTTGTGCCACCACCGGTGAGGCGTCCCATCGCGAGAGGCACGTCCTCGGGACGTCGGCGGTTGGCACGGGGCATGACTCAATCGTCCCAGACTCGATGTCACCGGTGGCTGCGAGGGTGAAGCCATGACCGACACGTGGGACATGGTGCAGGCCGAGCGGGAGGCCCTCGTCGCGGACCTGTCAGGCATCAAGGAGGACCAATGGGCTGAGCAGTCACTGTGTGGTGACTGGACCGTGCGTGGCGTGGCGGCCCACCTCGTCGACAACGCGCTCACGACCCGCTTCGGCATCGTCGTCGCGATGGCCCGGGCGCGGTTCGACTTCGACAGGCAGAACGCGATGGGGGTGGCTCGCGCGCTGGGCGACTCCCCCGCGGCCACCCTCTCGAATCTGCGGGGTGTCGTCGATCGCCGCACGGGTCCGCCAGCACCGGTCGACAGCCGGCTCGTCGAGGAGGTGGTCCATGGGGAGGACATCCGGCGGCCGCTCGGCATCACCCACGCGTATGCCACGGACGCTGTCGAGCGCTCACTGGTCCACCAGGCCAGGACCCCCGTGAGTCTGGGCGGCGGCAAGCAGCGCATCGCGGGGGTGCGTCTCAGCGCCACGGACAGCGACCTCGTCATCGGCGACGGCCCAGACGTCGTCGGCCCGACCCTCTCGCTTCTGCTCGTGACCTCCGGTCGCGACGCGGCGCGGGTCGACCTCGACGGACCCGGAGTGCCCCACCTGGGCTGAGTCGCTATGTCCTGACGCGGGCACTTGTCGGGTCATAGAGCGGTCGGAGGGAGACGGTCGCCGGGACGCGCACGCCGGCGACATCGACTTCCCAGGTGCCCTCGTCGAGCCACGCCTTGGTCACAGGTCCGTGCGCCGCGACCGACGCGATGCCCACCGCACCGCCCAACGTCCAGCCGTAGGACGCCGAGCGCACGTCACCCACCGGCACCCCGTCACGCAGCAGCACCTCGGCGCCGAACAGCAACGGCTCGGGGTCGGTGAGCAGCACCTGGACGAGTTTCTCGTGACGCGGTGTCTCGCGCTCGGCCAGCACCGCCTCGCGCCCGATGAAGTCGTGCTCGAGGTCGACGGCGAACCCGAGCCCGGCCATCTGCACCGAGTCGGTGTTGTCGATGTCGTGGCCGTAGTCGCGATAGGCCTTCTCGAGCCGCAGGGATCCGAGCGACTTCAGACCCACAGGAAGGAGCCCGTATGCCGTGCCCTCCTTGCGCAGTTCCCTCCAGACCGCGGCGGTGTGCTCCCGCGGGAGGTAGAGCTCGTAGCCCAGCTCCCCCACGTAGGTGATCCGGACGCAGAGAACCTCGACGCCAGCCACCGTGATGGTGCGTGCGGTGCGGAACGGGAAGGCGTCTGTCGACAGGTCGGCATCGGTGAGGGCGGCGAGCAGGTCCCGGGACAGTGGCCCCTGGACGTTGAGCTGACCAGTGGCCTCGGTGACGTCCTCGATGACGACGTCGGCGTCACCGATCTGACGCCGCAGCCAGGCCAGGCTGTGGCCGTGGGCGGTGTCGGAGGCGACGACGAGGAAGTCGTTCTCGCCCCTCTTGGTCACTGTCAGGTCGGCCTCGATGCCGCCGTCGGGCCCGAGCCACTGGGTGTAGGTGATGCGGTCGATGTCGCCGTCGACGTGCCCAGCGCTGACTCTCTCGAGGACGACGCCAGCGTCAGCACCCGTGACGACGAAGGTCGCCATGAACGACATGTCGATGAGCCCGACGGCCTCACGCACCGCGCGGTGTTCGGCCTCCCACCGGTCGAACCACGGCTGGCGACCCCACGACGGGGTGACGTGGGCACTTTGTCCGTCGCCGGCATACCAGTCGGCACTCTCCCAGCCCGAGACGTCCTTGAGCTTCGCGCCCGCGGCGACCATCTCCTCGTGGACCGGCGAGACGAACGTGCCGCGTCCGGTCTTGAGCTCAACGCCGGGAGTGTGCGCGGCATAGGTCTTGCCGAGAACCTCGGTGACGCGGTCGCGCCGGTAGTCACGATGGAGCTGGTGCGGCCTGAAGCGAGCAACGTCGATCGCTGTGACGTCCACGTCGGGACGACCATTGGCGATCCAGTGGGCCATGACCCGACCGAGCCCACCGCTGCTGAGGATGCCGACCGAGTTCAGGCCCGCCGCAACGAAATAGCCCTGCAGGTCGGGTGCCTCGCCGACCGCCGGCAGCCGGTCGGGGGTGAAGGACTCGGGCCCGCAGAAGAAGGTGCGCACCCCTGCCTCCAGGGTGATCGGGACACGTGACATCGCGGTCTCGAGCGCCGGAGCCATTCGCTCCCAGTCGGGCGGCAGCGTTCCGAACGAGAAGTCCTCGGGGATGCCGTCGAGCTTCCAGGCGGCCGCCTCCGGTTCGAAGAGGCCGACCATCATGCCGCCGCCCTCCTCGCGGTAGTAGCCGTAGCGCGCCGGATCCTCGAACACCGGCCCGTTGGGATCGAGCCCGGGGATCGTGTCGGTGATGAGGTAGTAGTGCTCGGCCGCCTGGTTGGGGATGACGACGCCATGCCGCTCCCCCAGCTGGCGGGCCCACATGCCGGTGCAGTTGACGACGGTCTCGCAGTCGATGTCACCGACGCTGGTCCGCACTCCAGTGATCCGCGGCAGCGCCCCGTCGGTCCGGGTGATGACGTCGCCCGCCGTCACGCCCTCGACGATGCGCACCCCGAGATTGCGGGCACCGCGTGCCAGCGACATGGTGAGGTCAACGGGATTGACGCGCCCGTCGCCGGGGACGTGGAAGCCGGAGATGAGGCCGTCCATGTCGGCGAGCGGGAAGAGCTCGGCCATCTCGCGGGGGCTGATCTCGTCGACCTCGAGTCCGTGTCGGCGCTGGAACGCTGCCACCCGCCGGTACTCCTCGAGCCGATCGGTGTCGCCGACTGCCTCGATGAGGCCCACCGGTCGGAAGCCCGTCGACAGCCCGGTCTCCGCCTCGAGCCGTCCGAACAGGTCGCGCGAGTAGAGCCGGATCCCGGTGAGCGTCTCGCTCGTCGACCCGAAGCAGGTCATCAGTCCGGCCGCGTGCCACGTCGTCCCGCTCGTGAGCCGATCGCGCTCGAGCAGGACGACGTCGGTGACCCCCTCATGGGCGAGGTGGTAGGCGATCGACGTCCCGATGACCCCGCCGCCGATGATGACGACCTGGGCGCGGGCGGGAAGCTGCGTTGCACTCACACGCGGAGGCTACCCACCCGCCGCCGCGAACTCGCAGCGTCTGCGGAAAGGGTTGCTGGAGCGACCCTTTCCGCAGACGCAAGGAGTCAGGCGTAGGTACGGAAGCCGCGCCCCGTCTTGCGGCCCAGATATCCGGCCGTGACGAGGTGCTCCAGCAGCGGTGCCGGCGCATAGCCGGGCTCACGGAACTCGATGTAGAGCTCGCGCTCGATGGCCAGCGACACGTCGAGGCCGACCACGTCGAGGAGCTCGAACGGACCCATGGGCAGACCACAGCCGGTCTTCATCGCGGTGTCGATGTCGTCGGCGCTGGCGTAGTTGGCGTCGAGCATCTTGATCGCGTCGTTGAGGTAGGGGAAGAGCAACGCGTTGACGATGAAGCCCGAGCGGTCGCCACACGTCACCGGGTGCTTGCCGATCTCGCGGCACAGCTCCTGCACGGTCGCGACGACGTCCTCACCGGTCGACACGGTGTGCACGACCTCGACGAGCTTCATGATCTGCGCCGGGTTGAAGAAGTGCATGCCGACGACGTCCTGGGGGCGCGACGTCACGCGGGCACAGTCGATGATCGGCAGCGACGACGTCGTCGTCGCGAGAATCGCCCCGGGCTTGCAGATCTTGTCGAGGTCACGGAAGAGCTCCTGCTTGATCGCGAGGTCCTCGGCGATGGCCTCGACGACGAGGTCGACCTCGGCCAGGTCGGCGCGCTCGGTGCTCGGGTGGAGACGGGCCAACAGTGCGTCGGCCTCCTCCTGCGTGGCACGACCCTTCTCGACCGCGCGGGCCTGGGACTTCTCGATCGCGGCACGGACGCCGTCGAGCTTGTCCTGGCTGCGGGCGACGTACGTGACGCTCTTCCCCGCCTTGGCAAAGACCTCGATGATGCCGGTCGCCATCGTGCCGGAGCCGACGACGCCGACCGACGAGACCTCGCGCAGCGCCACGCCCGCGGCAACGCCGTCACCCGGCGTCTGCGCATCGGCGACGACCTCGGGCGAACCCGCCGCGGCATACGTGTAGAAACCGCGACCGGTCTTGCGACCCTTGAGACCGGCGGACACCATCTGCTTGATGATGGGGCTCGGTGCGTGGAGGCGGTCGCGCCCCTGCTTGTACATCGTGTCGAGAATCTCGTATGCCGTGTCGAGACCGATGAGGTCGAGCAGCGCGAGCGGGCCCATCGGGTAGCCGCAGCCGAGCTTCATCGACGCGTCGATGTCCTCGCGGGTGGCGTAGCGGCTCTCGAACATCGAGACCGCGTGGTTCAGGTAGCCGAAGAGCAGGGCGTTGGCGATGAAGCCAGCCTTGTCCCCGACGATGACCGGCTTCTTGTCGATGCGCTCGGCCAGGGCCTTGACGTCCTCGAAGACGTCGTCGGCGGTGATGACGGTGCGGATGACCTCAACGAACTGCTGGACGGGCGCCGGGTTGAAGAAGTGCATGCCGACGATGCGCTTGGGGCTCGTCGTCGACGCGGCGATCTCGGTGACCGGCAGCGACGACGTGTTGGTCGCGAGAATGGCGTCGGGTCCGACGATGGAGTCGAGCTTGGCGAAGATCTCCTTCTTGAGATCCAGGTGTTCGGGGACTGCCTCGACGACGAGCTGACAGTCGGCGAGCGACTCGAAGTCGGTCGCGTAGGTCACGTGCCCGTGCAGGGTGTCGTGGGCCGTCTGGTCGATCTTGCCGCGGTCGAGGGCGCGCCCGGTCGACTTCGCGAGGAAGGAGCGCCCGCGCTCGACGGCCTCGTCGGTGACGTCCACGGCGACAACGTCGATCCCGTTGCGCGCGAACACCTCCACGATGCCCGCACCCATGGTGCCCAGTCCGATGACGCCTACTTTGGTGAACTCACGTGACATGTTCGGAGTCTCCCAGAGTGGGGCTGCACTGTGGTCACCGATGCGACGTGAGCCTGCCCACCCCACCGGTCTCAGTGGTGAGCTAGGCCGGGACGAGGGCGACGTCCAGAACCTCGTCCTGCTCGGCGACGATCCGGGAGGGCTGCACGAGCACGAGCAGGACAACGGCGCCGAGCCAGACGGCACCGGTCATCACCACGGCCATGCCGACCGCATTGCCCGTGCTGACCAGACCGGTCAGCGGCGTGATGACGCTCGCCATGCCGAACTGGATGGCCCCGAGCAGAGCAGCCGCAGAGCCGGCAGCCTCACCGTGTCGCGACAGGGCGAGCGCCGGGGTGTTGGGGAACGACAGGCCCACGGCGAACATGACGAACCACAAAGGCACGAGGACCAGGACCAGCGGCGCGTCGGTGAGTGCGGCCGCGAGCAGGCCCGCGGTCGCAGCCATGGCCACGACGACGCCAGCGGTCAGGATGTGCTGCGGTTCCCACTTGCGCAGCAGGAACGGGTTGACCTGGGTCGCCACGATGAGCCCCGCCGCATTGACGCCGAACAGGATGCCGAACTGCTGCTCATTGAGGCCGTAGTACTCCTGCAGGACGAACGACGAGCCCGCGACGTAGGCGAAGAGGGCGCTGAACATCAGGCCCGCGAGCAGCACCAGCCCGACGAACGGACGATCGCGCAACAGACCGGCATACGTGCGCAGCGTGGCTCCGACCCGTGCGGGTCGCCGGCGCGCGACCGGCAGGGTCTCGTCCAGACCGCGCAACGCGACCACGAAGAGCACGACAGCGATTCCGGCCAGCGCCCCGAAGATCCCGCGCCACCCGGTGAGCTGGAGCAGGAGGCCACCGAGGGACGGGGCGAGGATGGGGGCGACACCGATGACGAGCGTCAGGTGGCTGAGCAGCCCGGCGGCTCGACGCCCGGTGAACAGGTCACGCACGACGGCCATCGCGGTGACCGCGACCGCCGCACCCGAGACACCCTGACCAATGCGCACCGCGGTGAGCACTTCGATCGACGGGGAGAGGCCGGCAAGCACGGACATCACGGCGTGGGCAGCGATGCCGCCCAGCATGACGCGGCGGCGGCCGACGGCATCCGAGATCGGGCCCAGCACGAGCTGACCAAGACCGAGGCCGAGCATGATGCCGGTGAGGGTGAACTGCACCTGGGGCTCGGTGGCACCCAGGTCATCTGCCAGCGTCGGCAGGGCGGGCAGGTAGGTGTCGATCGTCAGCGGGCCGAGCGCGACGAGTGCGCCGAGAACCAGAACCAGACGGAGATACGCACGCCCGGCGAGGGGGACGGCGGGAGTCGGTGCGGTGTGGGTGGTGGGGCGCGCTGACACGCTGCTGGCTCCTGAGAAAGGGTGGGATCGGACGGTGGCGCGCGCGCCGGTGAGCCCGCATCGTCAGTGTCCAAGGCACTGGCGCGCCGAGGCATTCCCGTTTCGCGTGGGCTGTGCACGCCTGCGCCGGTCGGGACCCTCGACCGGAAGGCGACTATGGTGTGCCGGTGCGAGTGGTGATTGCGAAGTGCAGCGTTGACTACGACGGTCGACTGACGGCCCATCTCCCTCTCGCGACCCGGTTGCTCATGGTCAAGGCCGATGGCTCGGTCCTCATCCACTCCGACGGCGGGTCCTACAAGCCCCTCAACTGGATGTCGCCGCCGTGCGCGATGGCCGAGGTCGAGCCCGAGGAGTCCGAGGTCGCCGAGGGCGTCACGGCCGTGTGGGTCGTCCAGCACGCCAAGTCCGAGGACCGCCTGCGGGTCAAGCTCCACGAGATCCACAGCGACACGGCGCACGACCTCGGCGTGGACCCGGGCCTGGTCAAGGACGGCGTCGAGGCCCACCTCCAGAAGCTCCTCGCCGAGCACATCACCACGCTGGGCGACGGCTTCACCCTGACCCGGCGTGAGTACATGACGCCCATCGGACCCGTCGACATCCTCTGCAAGGACTCGGCGGGCGCCACGGTGGCGGTCGAGATCAAGCGCCGCGGAGACATCGACGGCGTCGAGCAGCTCACCCGCTATCTCGAGCTCATGAACCGCGACACGCATCTCGCGCCCGTCTCCGGCGTCTTTGCCGCGCAACAGATCAAGCCGCAGGCACGCACGCTCGCCGAGGACCGCGGCATACGCTGCGTCGTTCTCGACTACGACGAGCTCAAGGGCATCGACAACAGCGAACACCGCCTGTTCTGAACCGTCTTCGGCCCAGAAGAGAACTCAGCTCAGACGACGGAGCGGTCGGCGCTCCCCGGCCACGACACGACGGTGACGTCGTCGGCATCGATGCTGATCTGCGCCACGGCGCAGTTGGGCAGGAACATCCGCTCCGCGAGGTCATTGCGCACGTTGCGGCCCAGTCGCGGCAGGCAGAACGACATCACTCCCCCATGGGTGAACACGAGCACGGTCTCGCCGCGGTGCTGGTCCGAGATCGCCTCGAGCGCAGCGCGATAGCGATCGAGCGCCTGCTCGCCGCTCTCACCGCCGGGGATGAACGTGCCCAGATGTCCGGACTTCCACGCCTCGAAGACACCCATGAGCTCGGGGTCGTCGTGGGCGCGACCCGCGAGCAGACCCACGGAGAACTCCTGCAGGCCGTCGATCGCCCGCGACTCGACACCGAGGACCTCTGCCGCGATCGCGCCAGACTCTATGGCGCGCTGCAGCCGGCTCGTCCAGACGGCGGCGATGTTGCGGGACCGGAGCGACTCGGCCACATGCCGCACCTGGTCCTTGCCCTTGTCCGTCAGCCACCCGCCGTCGTCCGAGAGCACCTTGGCGTGGGGATAGTCGGCATCACCGTGGCGAGCCACGAGCAGCGTTGCGGGACAGTGCAGATCACTCACCCCCTCACCTTCCCATGCCGTTCGGACAATGCGTGGGTATGCCGTGTGCTCCCGAATCCGGTCGACACCGCACCTTCTCGGCTGGTCAACTGAGGGCGTGACCGACGACTTCTCCTTCGCGACGCTCGACCTGGATGACGAGAGTCACGAGAACACCGCCCGGGTGAACGGCTGGCTCGACGCCGTCACGCGCGGCTTTCACCAGGGCCATGCCACCGACGAGTTCCGTGAGAAGTGGCTCGCAGCCGTACGCCTCGACGGTGCGACATCACGCGGCGTGTGGGAATCGCCCGAGCTTCCCCTCTCGACCGAGGTCCCGGTCGCGACGTTCGGACACTTCGTCAAGACGCTCAACGCGGGTGCCGCGCACCTCCCCGCCCGGATGATCACCGACGTCACCGTGGCACCGACGCACCGTCGTCGCGGCCTCATGCGTCGACTCATGACCGAGAACCTCGAGGACGCAGCATCCACGGGCATCCCGGTCGTGGTGCTCACGGCATCCGAGGGCGCCATCTACCAGCGATTTGGCTTTGGCCCCGCGACCCGCGAGGCACAAGTACGCGTCGACAGCACGTCCCGATTCCAGCTGCGTCAGGTCCCCGACGACGGTGGACGGGTTGCGATGGTCGACGCCTCGGTCGCGTGGCCGACCCTGTCTGCGGTCTTCGAGAAGCACCATCTCGTCACCCGAGGCAGCCTCGGTCGCCCGACGTACTACGAGGCCTGGCTCAAGGGATATGACTGGCAGGCACAAAGCGAGGACCGCCGGCAACGCATCGCCGTCCGCTTCGGACCAGACGGAGAGGCCGATGGTTTCGTGGCCTATGCGCAGAAACGGACCGAGGGCACGGGCGAGATCGAGGTCCGTGACATGGTCACGTCGTCGCCGGCCGCCCACCTGGCCCTCTGGCAGTTCCTCGCTGACATCGATCTCGCCGACGTGGTCACCGTCTCGGCGCCCGTCGTCGATCCGCTCACTCATGCCTTGGTCGATCACCGAGTGCGACGGGTGACGGCCATGCCCGACCACCTGTGGGTGCGCATCCTCGACGTTCAGGCCGCTCTCGAGGCGCGCCCTTGGTTCGGCACCGATCGCATCGTCCTTCGGGTGGTCGATGGTCTGGGACACGCGGACGGCACGTTCTCGATCGACGCCTCTGACGGACGCGCAGCAGTGACTTCGACGACGGACGCGCCCGACGTCACCCTTGATGTCGAAACCCTCGGCACGCTCTACCTCGGTGACGTCACGGTCGACCCGCTGGCCAAGGGGGGCCGCATCACGGCCACCGGCGAAGCGCTGCGCCGGTTCGCCGCCCTGGCCGATGGCTCACCGTCGCCTCACTGCAACACCCACTTCTGACCCGACGGAGATCTGCCGGGACGCGAGGACCCGGGTCCTCAGACGGTGGGAGCGGCCGTGGTCAGGCGGGAGTCGCGGATGACGTCGACGAAGCGGCCCATGATGTCGTTGAGGCCGAAGTCCTTGGGCGTGAACACCTCAGCCACACCGATGGCCTTGAGCTTGGCGGCATCGGACTCGGGGATGATCCCGCCGACGATGACCGGGATGTCGCCCGCCCCGGCCTCACGCAGCCGGTCGAGGACCTCGGGGATGAGCTCCATGTGCGACCCGGACAGGATCGAGATCCCGACGAGGTGGACGTCCTCGGACACGGCGGCCGCGACGATCTGCTCAGGCGTCAGGCGGATGCCCTGGTAGATGACCTCGAAGCCGGCGTCGCGCGCGCGCACGGCAATCTGCTCGGCTCCGTTGGAGTGACCGTCGAGGCCCGGCTTGCCCACGAGAACGCGCAGGGTCTCGCCCAGCTCGTCGCGCAGTCCGGCCACGCGCTCGCGCACTGCGGAGAGCTCGGCGCCGGCAGCTCCGCCGGTCAGGCCGACCGTGCCCGTCACCCCGGTCGGTGCACGGAACTCGCCGAACACCTCGCGCAGGGCCTGCGCCCACTCCCCCGTGGTGACCTCGGCGCGAGCGCACTCGATCGAGGCCTCCATGAGGTTCTCGTCGGTCTGTGCCGCGGCCTTGAGCCGAGCCAGCGCCGCGACCGCGCGCTCGCGCTTCACCGGATCGGCGTCGCGGGTCTCGCGCCACTCGCGCACTGCCTTGGCGGCTGCGGCCTCGACGCCTGCGTCGACGGACTGGATCGCGGTGTCGAGGTCGGCCGTCAGCGGGTTGGGCTCGGTGGTCTCGAACTTGTTGACACCGACGACGATGTCCTCACCGGCCTCGATGCGCTGGCGACGCAGCGCGTGCGAGGCGACGAGGGCCGACTTCATGTAGCCGCTCTCGACGGCAGCGACCGCCCCGCCCAGCTCGGCGACCCGGGCGATCTCGGCCTTGGCGCCGGCGACCAGCTCGGCCACCTTGGCCTCGACGACGGCCGACCCCTCGAAGAGGTCTTCGTACTCGAGCAGGTCGGACTCGTAGGCGAGCACCTGCTGCATGCGCAGGGACCACTGCTGGTCCCAGGGACGCGGGAGGCCAAGCGCTTCGTTCCACGCCGGCAGCTGCACGGCGCGCGCGCGGGCACCCTTGGAGAGCGTCACCGCGAGCATCTCGAGGACGATGCGCTGCACATTGTTCTCTGGTTGCGCCTCGGTGAGCCCGAGCGAGTTGACCTGCACGCCGTAGCGGAAGCGTCGCTGCTTGGCGTCGGTCACGCCGTAGCGCTCCCGGGTCAGCTCGTCCCAGAGCTCGACGAAGGCGCGCATCTTGCACATCTCCTCGACGAACCGCACACCGGCGTTGACGAAGAACGAGATGCGCGCGACGACCTCGCCGAAGCGCTCCTGCGGCACCTGGCCCGCGTCACGCACGGCATCAAGCACGGCAATCGCCGTGGACATCGCGTAGGCGATCTCCTGCACGGGCGTCGCGCCAGCCTCCTGGAGGTGATAGCTGCAGATGTTGATCGGGTTCCACTTGGGGATGTCAGAAACGGTGTAGGACACCATGTCCGTGATGAGCCGCAGGGATGGAGCCGGCGCAAAGACGTAGGTACCGCGCGACAGGTACTCCTTGATGATGTCGTTCTGGGTCGTGCCGCCGAGCGCCTTGACCACCGACGCCGGGTCCTCGTCCGCAGCAGTCGCCTGGTCCTCAGCCGCGACCTGATACATCGCGAGCAGCCACATCGCCGTCGCGTTGATCGTCATTGAGGTGTTCATCTGACCGAGCGGGATCTGGTCGAACAGCGCGCGCATGTCACCGATGTGCGAGATGGGGACACCGACCTTGCCCACCTCGCCGCGCGCCAGCACGTGGTCGGGGTCGTAGCCCGTCTGCGTCGGCAGGTCGAAGGCGACCGACAGCCCCGTCTGCCCCTTCGCGAGGTTGCGGCGGTACAACGCGTTGGATGCAGCGGCACTGGAGTGGCCGGCATACGTGCGCATGACCCACGGACGGTCGCGCTCGGGGCGAGCAGGAGCGGCGGCGGGCGCGATTGCGGCAGAAGGGTCTTCGGGCATGCCTTCAACGCTACGCGGGGCCCACCGGTCGAGACAGGGTCTCAGGCGGTGAGAGTGCTCACGCCGCGAGGGAGGCGCGCGGGCGCCGAGAAGGCGAAAGCCGGTCAACGAGCCACTCCACCGGTCCCCGCCCGACGAATCGAGCCCAGGCCCAGGCCGTGACGAGCGCCACGAAGAGCAGCAGGCCGAAGGGCAACCAGCCGCCCGCGGGGAACCTCGGGATGAGGGGCACGAGCAGCACGACGTGGAAGACGTAGAGGGACAGCGCCACCTGACCGACGAGCGAGAGTGGGCGCAGCACGGCATACACGGCTGGCCGTCCTCCCGCGGCGATGTCAACGGCCATGACGATCCCGTATGCCGCCAGCGCCAGTCCGTTCTCCTGCACCTGGTCCGGGTAGTCACCGGAGAAGACGACGGGGTGCCCGAGCAGCTCCGCGGCGAAGCTGGCCCACAGCATGGTCAGCCCGCCGAGGGCGCACCACCACGAGGTGCGTTCGTCACCGAGCCCGCGCCGCGCCAGCACTGCCCCCACGAGGAAGAGCGGGAGGAGGGTGAGGACGCGGTAGTGCACGTTGGTGACGAGCCACTGCACCAGCGGGTTGGCTGCCCAGTCAGCCGTGGTGGCAACCATGCCCGCGACGCCACCGCCCGCGCGGGTCACCGCCTCGATCACCCAGGGACCGCCGACGAACAGAACGGCAGAGATCCCCACCAGCCATCGCGTCCCCAGAACGAGCAGGGGGGTGCCGATGATGAGCAGGAGTCCCAGGATGTGCAGGATCACGGCGACCCAGTGGTTCAGCTGCTCCAGACCCACGCCGAGGGCGATGAGGGCGAGACCCCTCACGGTCGCGCGACCCACCCCTCGCGCAGCGGAAGCACGATCGAAGACCAGGCCCGCGGCCACACCCATGACGAGGACGAACAGCGGCGAAGCAAGGTCATTGACCTGTTGCAGGACGAACGCGCCGGAGGTCGACACCCGCTCACTGATGAACGGAACTCCGTGGGCGATGACCATCGCGACGACGGCCAGTCCACGCGCAGCATCCAACCCGAGAACGCGTCGGGGGACG
This sequence comes from Janibacter sp. HTCC2649, assembly GCF_000152705.1. Taxonomy (GTDB): domain Bacteria; phylum Actinomycetota; class Actinomycetes; order Actinomycetales; family Dermatophilaceae; genus Knoellia. The sequence continues at coordinate 1,459,767 of NZ_CH672413.1, forward strand.
GCATCGCCGTCAACGGCGGTCACGGGATCTGCCACATCACGGAACCTGCCACATCACAGAATCTGCCACACGGACGGGGCTGGCAGACGGTGTGTCGCAGAGGTCAGCTGACTGCGGTGGCGATCGCCGACGGCATGGCGCCGACGACGTGGTTCAAACGGGCGCGACGCAGCAGTCGCAGAGTGCGCTCGTCGGCATCGACGATGCAGAAGCTGCGTGAGCCTCGGCGAGCGCGCCGCAGACACTCGACGATGACGCCGAAGCCGGTCGCGTCACCGATCTCGCACTCAGCGAGATCGAGGAGGAGGTCGTCGTGGCCGTCATCGACGATGCGGTGCAGCACCATGCGCACGTCCGGGACGGTGTGGAAGTCGAGGCGTCCGCGCAGCGAAACATGGTGTCCAGACGCGTCGCGACGCTCGTCGAGCGTCACGATCGTGTGTCCACGCTGATCCACGGTCGCCTTCTTCATGTGGGCCCCATTGAACGCGACGGTTCCCACGGTCCGGGCATGCTCCGGGTAAAGAATCGGCAAAGGCGTCTGGCAGTCTCATCCCATGGTCAACCTCACCCGCATCTACACGCGCACCGGCGATGACGGCACCACCGGCCTCGGAGACTTCAGCCGCACGAGCAAGACGGACCCGCGCCTGGCGGCCTATGCCGACGTCAACGAGGCCAATGCGGTCATCGGGGTCGTCCTCGCGACCGGCACCCTCACCGACGACGTCCGCGCGATCCTCACCCGGGTGCAGAACGACCTCTTCGACGTCGGCGCCGACCTGTGCACTCCCCTGCTCGAGAACCCCGAGTACCCGCCGCTGCGCGTCCAGTCGGTGTGGATCGACGAGCTCGAGGCCGACTGCGACACCCAGAACGCCAAGGTCGAGAAACTTCGCTCCTTCATCCTTCCGGGAGGCTCGGTCGGCGCGGCCCACCTCCACCAGGCAACCACGGTCGTCCGCCGGGCGGAGCGCACGACCTGGGCGGCCATCGAGGCTCACGGCACCGAGGTGGGGACAACCCAGGGTGAGGGTGGCGTCAACCCGACCACGGCGGCATACCTCAACCGTCTTTCCGATCTGCTGTTCATTCTCGCGCGCGTGGCCAACCTCGACGCGGGCGGCGACGTCCTGTGGCAGCCGGGCGGCGGTCGCGTGACCGCACCCCCCAAGGGCACCAAGAACTCGGAGACCGACGACCCCACGACCGACGACGACTGAGCTGCGCTCCAGTCGTCAGGCGACGTTGACGTTGAAACCGGGGGGCGAACTCTCGAGCCAGGCACGCAACGACGTGTATGCCGCCGGGCTGAGGGCGAGCTCGTAGTCCTCCGACCGCGACCGGCCGGTCACACAGACCGCGTCCGAGGGGAGCCCCGGGACGGCCTCGCCGAGCCGGCGTGGCGCCCCGAGGTCTAGGTCGTGGCGGATCCACGAGTGACCGGGACGCAAAGAGGGACCGACGACTGAGAACCAGTCGAGTCGATCCCCCGCGATGCGCGCCAGGCCGAGACGCCAACGGCGGTCTCCGGTGCTGATCGCGCACAGCATGAGCGGCTTGCCGCCCGAGATGTAGCGGCGACGCAGCCAGACGTAGACGATGGACGCCACGAGAAGGGCGAGCGCCACCACGAGCACGAGCTCGATGGTGGCGATCGGCGTCATGGCATTCCCCGCCCGGATCTAGTTGGTCAGACCCGAGGCGTCGACGGCCTCGGCGAGGATCGTGACGCGGTCGTGGTCGACCGAGAGGAAGCCACTGTCGATGGTGGCCGTGCGCACTCCACCCTCGGCGTGGATCTTGACCTCGCCCTCGACGAGAACGCCGAGCAGGGGGGTGTGACCGGGCAGGATGCCGAGCTCACCCTCGATGGTGCGGGCGCTCACCTGGCTCGCCTCGCCCTCCCAGACCTTGCGGTCCGCGGCAACGAGTTCGACCTGAAGCTGGCTCACGAGTTCCTCCGGGAAGTGATGTGGGTGTGAAGTCTAGCGGCGCTGGCTGGGAGGCCCTGCACCGTATGACGCAGGGCCGATACCGCTCGCGGCATCGGCCCTGCGATCAAGCGTGAAGAATCAGAGACTCTTCTGGATCTCAGCGTTCTGGCGCTCGACGTCGTCGAGGCCACCACACATGAAGAAGGCCTGCTCAGGGAAGTGGTCGTAGTCGCCATCGGCGATCTTCGTGAACGCCTCGATGGTGTCGACGAGCGGCACCGTCGAGCCCTCGATGCCGGTGAACTGCTTGGCAACGTAGGTGTTCTGACCGAGGAAGCGCTGGATACGACGGGCGCGGTTGACGAGGATCTTGTCCTCTTCGGAGAGCTCGTCGATGCCGAGGATCGCGATGATGTCCTGCAGCTCCTTGTTGCGCTGAAGGATCGACTTGATGCGAACCGCGGTGTTGTAGTGGTCCTCGGCGATGTAGCGACGGTCGAGGATTCGCGAGGTCGACGTGAGCGGGTCGACGGCCGGGTAGATACCCAGCGAGGCGATCTCACGCGAGAGCTCGGTCGTCGCGTCGAGGTGCGCGAACGTCGTGGCCGGGGCCGGGTCGGTGTAGTCGTCAGCAGGCACGTAGATCGCCTGCATCGAGGTGATCGAGTTGCCTCGGGTCGAGGTGATGCGCTCCTGGAGCGTGCCCATCTCGTCGGCGAGGGTCGGCTGGTAACCCACGGCGGACGGCATACGGCCGAGCAGCGTGGAGACCTCGGAACCGGCCTGCGTGAAGCGGAAGATGTTGTCGATGAAGAGCAGAACGTCCTGGTTCTGCACGTCGCGGAAGTACTCGGCCATGGTGAGGGCCGAGAGGGCGACGCGAAGACGCGTGCCCGGCGGCTCGTCCATCTGGCCGAACACGAGGGCGGTCTGTCCGAGGACGCCGGCCTCTTCCATCTCGACCATGAGGTCGTTGCCCTCACGGGTGCGCTCACCGACACCGGCGAACACCGAGACACCACCGTGGTCGCGAGCGACTCGGGCGATCATCTCCTGGATGAGGACGGTCTTGCCGACACCGGCTCCACCGAACAGGCCGATCTTGCCACCCTGCACGTAGGGGGTCATGAGGTCGATGATCTTGATGCCGGTCTCGAACATCTCGGTCTTGGACTCGAGCTGGTCGAAGGCCGGGGCCTTGCGGTGGATGCCCCAACGCAGGGAGGGCTCGAAGGTCTCGCCCTCGGCGAGGTTCATGACCTCACCCGTGGTGTTGAAGACCTTGCCGAGCGTCTCGTCGCCCACGGGCACCGTGATGGGGCCGCCGGTGTCCTGCACCTGCGTGCCGCGGACGAGTCCGTCGGTCGGCTGGAGCGAGATGGCGCGAACCATGTTGTCGCCGATGTGCTGGGCGACCTCGAGGTTGAGGTTCTTCTTCTCACCCGAGAGCTCGACCGTGGTGGTGAGCAGGTTGTACTGCTCGGGCATGGCGTCGGCCGGGAACTCGATGTCGACGACCGGGCCGATGATGCGCGAGACACGGCCGACTCCGCCGGCTTCCGGCGCTGCGTTTGCAGTGTTGTCAGTGACAGTGGCAGTCATTTTCTCTCTCACTTGCTCTCGGCCAGGGCGCTGGCGCCACCGACGATTTCGCTGATCTCTTGGGTGATCTCCGCCTGACGGGCCTGGTTGACCAGTCGGGTGTACTTCTTGACGAGCTCCTCGGCGTTGTCCGTCGCGGACTTCATCGCACGCTGACGTGCGGCGAGCTCGGACGCGGCGGCCTGGAGCATGCAGTTGAACAGGCGCGAGGTGACGTACTTCGGCAGGAGCGCGTCGAGCACGTCCTCCACGCTCGGCTCGAACTCGTAGAGCGGGAACAGGTCGCCCTCTGCAGGCGCCTCGGTTCCTTCCACGATCTCGAGCGGAAGCAGGCGGATGACCTCGGGCTCCTGCGTCACCATCGACACGAAGCGGGAGTAGACGATGTGAACCTCGTCGACGCCACCCTCGGACTCGGTGTCCAGGAGGAAGTCCGCGACAAGTCGCTCGCCGATCTCACGGGCACGGTCGAAGGTCGGCTTCTCGGAGTCACCGGTCCACTCGGCCGCGAACGGGCGCTGACGGAACTTGAAGTAGCCGAGCGCCTTGCGGCCCAGGAGGTAGGGGACGGCTTCCTTGCCCTCTTCACGCAGACGCGCGATGAGACGCTCGGACTCCTTGAGCACCGACGAGCTGTAGGCGCCGGCCAGTCCACGGTCCGAGGTGATGATGACGACCGCAGCGCGGGTCACCTTCTCCTTCTCCGTGGTGAGGAGGTGCTCCTCGTTGGAGAAGGTCGCGACAGCCGACACTGCGCGAGTGATCGCGCGAGCGTAGGGGGTCGATTCACGCACGGCCTGCTGGGCCTTGACGACGCGAGCCGCGGCCATGAGCTCCATGGCCCGCGTGATCTTCTTCGTCGCGCTGACGGACCGGATGCGCTGCCGGTAAACCCGGATCTGCGCTCCCATAGTTTTCCGCCTTCCTGTTTCTCAGGTTGCTGTCTCTGCTGTCGAAAAATCTTTGCTGCCCAAAATCTTGGGTATGCCGTGCAGTCGCCGTGGGCGACCACGCTGCGGGTGCCGGGTGGTCACCATCGGTGACCACCCGGCATACCGGATCAGCGCTTCTGCTTGACGATCTGCTCCTGCTCGGAGTCGAGTGCGTCGTCGCCGCTCTCGTTCGCGTCGCCAACGGGCACGTTGGCCTTGTCGGAGGACTCGAAGCCCTTCTTGAAGGCGTCGATCTCGACCTTGAGGGCTTCTTCGGTGGACTCCTCGAACTTGCCCGTCTCGCGGATCGCGTCGAGCAGGTCCTTCTTGCTGCGACGAAGGTGACCGAGGAAGTCGGCCTCGAAGCGGCGGATGTCCTCGACGGCAACCGAGTCGAGCTGACCGGTGGTGCCGGCCCAGACCGAGACGACCTGCTCCTCGACCGGGAACGGGTTCGACTGCGACTGCTTGAGCAGCTCGACGAGACGCGCACCCTTGGCCAGCTGGGCCTTGGAGGCGGGGTCGAGGTCGGAGGCGAACATCGCGAAGGCCTCGAGCGCACGGAACTGGGCGAGGTCGAGCTTCAGACGACCCGACACACCCTTCATGGCCTTGGTCTGCGCGGCGCCACCGACTCGGGACACCGACACACCCACGTCAACCGCGGGGCGGACGTTGGCGTTGAACAGGTCGGCCTGGAGGTAGATCTGACCGTCGGTGATGGAGATGACGTTGGTCGGGATATAGGCCGAGACGTCACCCGCCTTGGTCTCGATGATCGGGAGGCCGGTCATCGAGCCCGCGCCCAGCTCGTCGCTGAGCTTCGCGCAACGCTCGAGCAGACGGGAGTGCAGGTAGAAGACGTCACCGGGGTAGGCCTCGCGGCCCGGCGGGCGACGGAGGAGGAGGGACACGGCGCGGTACGCCTCGGCCTGCTTGGACAGGTCATCGAAGACGATGAGGACGTGCTTGCCCTGGTACATCCAGTGCTGGCCGATGGCCGAACCGGTGTAGGGCGCGAGGTACTTGAAGCCGGCCGAGTCGGACGCGGGGGCCGCGACGATGGTCGTGTACTCCATGGCACCGGCGTCCTCGAGCGTGCCGCGGACCGACGCGATGGTCGAGCCCTTCTGGCCGATCGCGACGTAGATGCAGCGCACCTGCTTGTTCGGGTCGCCCGTCTCCCAGAACTCCTTCTGGTTGATGATCGTGTCGACGGCGACCGTGGTCTTGCCGGTCTGACGGTCACCAATGATGAGCTGACGCTGCCCACGGCCGATCGGCGTCATGGCGTCAACGGCCTTGAGGCCGGTCTGCAGCGGCTCGTGAACCGACTTGCGCTGGACGACGTTGGGCGCCTGGAGCTCGAGCGCGCGGCGCTCGTCACTCTGGATGTCGCCGAGGCCGTCGATCGGGTTGCCGAGGGGGTCGACGACGCGGCCGAGGAAGTTGTCTCCCACGGGAACGGAAAGGACCTCTCCGGTGCGCTTGACCTCCTGGCCCTCCTCGATCTTGGAGAAGTCACCGAGGATGACGACACCGATGTTGTGGACGTCGAGGTTGAGCGCGAGGCCCAGCGTGCCGTCCTCGAACTCCAGGAGCTCGTTGGTCATGGCCGAGGGCAGACCCTCGACGTGGGCGATGCCGTCACCAGCGTCGCTGACTCGGCCGACCTCTTCGCGGGAGGCCGCGCCGGGCTCGTAGGACTGGACGTAGGTGTCCAGTGCGTCCCGGATCTCCTCCGGACGGATCGAGAGCTCCGTCATGTGATCTCTTCTCCTCGGTTACCAGCCCCCTGTGGGGCCGAAGTGTGTGTGGTGTCCTGCTTGTTCAGATGTGGTCGAGCAGTGGCGCGAGCGCCGGGTCAGCCGGCGAGGTCGCGCCGCACCATGTCCAGGCGCCGGAGCACTGTGCCGTCAACGACTTCGTCGCCGATCTGGACGCGGATCCCGCCGACGATGCTCGGGTCGAGCACCAACTGCAGGGTGACCTTCTTGCCGTAGATGTCGCGCAGCGCCGCCGCGAGGCGGGACTGCTGCTGCTCGTCGAGCGGCACGACGGCGGTGACGAGAGCGGTGAGCTCGTCGTGACGACCCGCCGCGAGCTTGAGGTAGGCCTCAAGCACTCGGTCGAGGCGACGACCACGCGGCACGAGCACGGCCTGCTCCGCGAGACGGATCGTCTCGGGTGCTGCCTTGCCCTCGAGCAGGGTGCGCACGACGCCGGCCTTGCCGGTGGCGTCGGTGTTGCGGCTCGACAGGGTGTCGCGGAGCCCGGCGTCGGCGGCGATGATCCGCTCGAAGCGGAACAGCTCGTCCTCGACCGCGTCGACTCGTCCGGCCTTCTCGGCACTCGCGATGAGCGCCCGAACAGCCAGCGCCTCGAGCGTGTCGCCGAGGTCGCCCTCGTCGGACCAGCGCTGGGCGACGACCTCACCCGTGAGATTCGTGGCCGCCTCGCTCACCTTGCCGCCGAAGAGGCGGTCGGCGAGTGCTCGCTTCGCGTCACCCTCGCGAGAGGGATCAGCGAAGGCACGACGCAGGGAGACGTCGGTCTCGATCGCACGAGCGATCGAGAAGAGCTCCTCCGCGAGTGCAGCACGGTCGACGCCGTCAAGAGCCAGGGTGAGGGCCTTGTCGGCCGCCGCCCGGGCTCCGCGCGACGAACCACGCATCAGGAGTCCCCGTTGCCGAGGTCCAGCTCGGTCTGCTGAGCCTGCGAGGGCTCGCCGACCGAAGCGGACGCGCCGACCTTCTCGGGGCGGACGTTGCCGCTCTCGAGTTCGGCGAGGAAGCGGTCGATGGTGCCCTTCTGGCGCACCTCGTCCTCGAGGGACTCCCCGACGATACGACCGGCGAGGGTCGTGGAGAGGGTGCCGACCTCCGAGCGCAGCGAGACCAGGGCCTGCTGACGCTCGGCCTCGATCTGACGCTGTGCCGATTCGGTGATCCGAGCGGCCTCCGCCTGCGCCTTCTCGCGCAGTTCGGTGACGATCAGAGCGCCCTCGGCGCGTGCCTCCTCGCGGATGGTGTTGGCCTCGGTACGGGCTTCGTGCAGCTGGGCTTCGTACTGCTGAAGCGCTGCGTGAGCCTGTGCCTGGGCCTCCTCGGCCTGCTCCATGCCACCCTCGATGGCCGCGGTGCGCTCTGCGTAGAGCGCCTCCATGCGCGGAACGACCTTCGACTTGTACAACCAGTACATGATGCCGAAGGCAATCAACCCGACGATCATCTCAACCGGGTGCGGGAGCAGCGGGAAGCCCGAGGGGAAGCCCACCTCTTCGGCGGCAACGACGGATGTGGGAATCACATCTGGTCCTATCTGTTTAGGGCTCGATCAGCAGTAGACGAGGGTTCGGTCAGCCCTTGAAGACGAACGCGAAGACCAGACCGAGGATCGCCAGTGCTTCGGTGATCGCCATGCCGGTGAAGGCGATGGTCTGGAGCATGCCGCGGGCCTCGGGCTGACGCGCGACGCCGTTGATGTATGCGGCGAAGATCAGGCCGACACCGATGCCGGGGCCGATCGCGGCAAGGCCGTAGCCGAGGAAGGCAATGTTGCCAGTGACCATGTCAGTGTTTCCTTTCGGAGGCGCCGGAGGGGTTCCGGCGTCGAGTGCGGTGCGGTGTATTCAGTTGGTGGTGCAGACCGGCTGGAAGGACCGGGGCGTGTGGCGTCTCAGTGGTGTTCGGAGACGGCGTCGGAGATGTAGAGCGCGGCGAGCAGGGTGAAGATGAACGCCTGCAGGAACTCGATGAGCAGCTCGAAGAACGTCATTCCGATCGAGAAGCCGAAGGCGAGGATGCCCGAGCCCTTGAGGAAGAAGTTGTCGCCGTGGAGCAGGAGGTACTCGCCGCCCAGGATGAAGACGAGGAGCATGAGGTGGCCGGCGAGCATGTTGCCCATGAGTCGCAGGGCCAGTGTGAGCGGCCGGATCACGAAGTAGGTGAGGAACTCCAGCCCGAAGAGGATCGGCTTCAGCCAACCGGGCAGACCCGGCGGGATGAGCGACTTCAGGTAGGGCAGGACGCCGTGCTTCCGGCGGATTCCCACGGTGTGGTAGACGATGTAGACGATCAGCGTCAGCACCAGCGGGATGCCCAGGCGGCTCATCGTCGGGTACTGGACGAAGGGCAGGATCCCGAACAGGTTGTTCAGCAGGATGAGCGTGAAGAGCGTCATCAGGAGTGGGACGAACTGCAGGAAGTCCTTGCTACCGATGATGTCGCGCCCGAGCGTGTTGCGGACGAAGTTGTAGACACCCTCGACCATGAACTGACGCTTGGTCGGCACGACGGCCAGCTTGCCGCTCGTCCCCACGAAGAACCACGCGAGAACTCCGACGGAGATCAGGAGGACCAGTGCGGGGCGGGTGAATGCCCAGGCGCCCTCGCCGATCAGTGGCCACCAGAAGTCCTGCACGCCAGGCGTTTCGAATCCGCCTTCGCCAGCGACGGAACCGATGCCGGGCAGCATGTGCAGGGCCATCATGTTCGGGGTCAAGACCTCTCCTCCAAGGACGTGTCAAACAGTTGCCGCGTCGTCTCCGACCCGAGTGAAACAGCAGTGGCGCACCACGGCGCCAACTTCATCGAATCTGCAGTCGACGGCACGCCGTACGGTACCGGACGCGCACCGGTGGTGGATACGCGGCCCGAAATCATGACGAGCCCCCGTCGGCGGTCTGATCCGCGACTGACGGCTCGTCATAAACAGGCACGCGGGCGTGACGCCAGGCGTACATCTGGGCGCCCTGCCAGACGAGAACGGTGACGAGCAGGGCGATCCCGGCGGCGGTGCTGTCGAACGTCTCAATTTGACGTGCGACGACGAGCACCCCGAGCAGCAGGATGACCTGCGCGAAGTAGACAGCCATGCCGACGGCCATGAAGAGCGCCGGCTGGGTGTTGTCCCGCACGAACCGGCCGACGATGAACAGGCCGGAAGCGAAGAAGACGATCCCGATGATCACGCCCACGAGGGCGGAGACGAGGCCGATGCCACCTCGGAACGGAGTCAGGACCAGTGCGGTGACGACTCCCGCGACTGCGGTGGGAAGCAGTGCCCGGCGCAGGACGACGTCAAAGAGGTTGTCGCCTCTCGCCGCGGTCTGCTGTGTCATCACTGGGTCTCCATTGACTCGTTTCGGGTGCTTGTGAAAACTATCACAAGCGCCCCACCGAGGCCAACTGGCCGACGGAATGGGGCGTCCCCGAAGGCGGTTCCGGCGGCGAATACACTCACCGCCATGAGACAGCGGCTCCTCGTCGGCATGGCCTGCGCAGACGCCGTACTCCTCTTCATCGCCTTTGTCATCGCTGCCTTCGCGCAGTTCGGCGGTCACCCGTTCAGCGAGACCGTGAAGTTGCAGACCCAGGGCCGTGGCCTGCTGAGCATCCTCGTCATTGCCCTTGTGGGGTCCCTCCTCGGCAGCACCCTCGTCGCCGCGGTCATGCCGCAGGGGCCGCCACGACCGACGTTCAGCCGCGCGGCTCTCGGTGCGCTCTTCGCCTTCCTCGCCATCACGGCCCTGATCGTCCTTGCCCGCCCCTACTACTCTCGACCGCACCTCTTCACGACCCTGGCGATCTGGCTCGGCCTGGTGCTGCTGATGCGGGCCGTGCTGAGGTTGCGACCGTGGACCGAGCGCCTCGTCGTCGTCACCAGTTCCGAGGCCATCGTCCAGGCCCTCGACGCGACCCCTCACATCACGGTCGTCGGCGTCATCGACCCGGCCGCGACCGGACCTCTGTCCGCTCCCCCGCACGACACGATTCTCACGGTCGACCTCAGTGCCCCGTGGTCGCGTGAGGTCACCCGCTACGTTTCCGCGACGTCGGTCGCCGGCCGCGAGGTGCGCCCCCTCAACGACGTCTACGAGGAGCACACCGGCCGTGTCCCCCTCGGACACCTCTCCGAGGGGTGGGAGATCGAGACCTCCCTCTTGCGCAAGCTGCCCTTCCTGCCGTTCAAACATGCGGTCGACCTCGCCCTCGTCGTGGTCACCCTTCCCGTGTGGCTCCCTGTCATTGCGGTCGTGGCGCTCCTCGTCCGAGTCGTCGACGGCAGCCCGGTGATCTTCCGACAAGTGCGCGTCGGACGTCGCGGCGAGCTCGTCGAGCTCTTCAAGTTCCGCACGATGCGCGCGGACGCCGAGGCACACGGAGCCAAGCAGGCAACCGGTGACGATCCGCGCATCACACCTTTGGGCGGCTTCCTGCGCAGCGTCCGGCTCGACGAGCTCCCGCAGTTCTTCAATGTGTTGCGCGGCGAGCTCTCTCTCATCGGCCCCCGGCCCGAGCAGGTGAGCTTCGTCGAGAAGTACCGCGAGGCGATCCCCTTCTACGACCAGCGCCACCTCGTGCGGCCCGGCATCACCGGGTGGGCGCAGGTGCGCCACGGCTATGCCGCGTCGGAGGAGGAGACCATCGAGAAGCTCTCCTACGACTTCTACTACCTCAAGCACATGTCGCCGCTGCTCGACCTCGAGGTCTTTGCTCGCAGCGTCTGGACCATCGCGTCGGCATCGGGCACCAAGCCCAAGGCTCGGCCTTCGGTCGAAGAGGCCGCCGCGCTCGAGGCGGAGGCACGTGAGCAGAGCGCCGACGACCGCCGCAATCGCCGCAACAACAACTGACCCCAGACTGAACGACTGAGTGCCCGTTCGCAATGCGCGAACGGGCACTCAGTCGTTGTTGCTCAGCGCGGGTATGCCGGGAAGCGCGTCACGAGATCGGTCACCTCGGCGCGCACCTCCTTGGAGACCTTGTGGTCCGGGTCAGCGTCACCGTCGACGACTGCGCGTGCGATGAGGTCGGCGATGGTGCGCATCTCGTCCTCGCCCATGCCCTGGGTCGTGACACACGGCGTGCCGACACGGATGCCACTGGCGATGTTGGGCTTCTGCGGGTCAAAGGGGATGGCGTTCTTGTTGAGGGTGATGCCGGCCGCGTCGCAACGGGCTTCGGCATCGACGCCGGTGACGAGCACCGGCTGGAGGTCGTGCAGCGAGAGGTGGGTGTCGGTTCCGCCCGTGGTCGGGCGAATCCCCTTCTCCCCCAGCGTCTCCGCGAGAACCTTGGCGTTGGCGATGACCTGCTTGGCGTAGGTCTGGTACTCGGGTGAGGCGCACTCCTTGAAGTTCGTGGCCTTGGCCGCGATGGTGTGCATCTGCGGGCCACCCTGCATCATCGGGAAGACCGCCTTGTCGATGGCCGCCTTGTGCTCCTCCTTGCAGACGATCGCCCCACTGCGCGGGCCACGAAGCACCTTGTGCGTCGTGAAGCTGACGACGTCGGCGTAGGGCACCGGGCTGGGGATGGCCTTGCCGGCCACGAGGCCGATGAAGTGGGCGGCGTCGACCCAGAAGATCGCGCCGACCTCGTCAGCGACGCGGCGGAAGAACTCGAAGTCGATGAGACGCGGGATCGCTGAGCCACCGGCCAGGATGACCTTGGGACGATGCAGCCGCGCCAGAGCCTCAACTTCGGCGTAGTCGATGTCCTCGGTGTCCTTGTCGACGCCGTAGTGCACGGCGTTGAACCACTTGCCCGAGAACGACATCTTGGTGCCATGGGTGAGATGGCCACCGTGCGGGAGGCTCATCGCGAGGATCGTCTCGCCGGGCTTCATGAACGCGCCGTAGACCGCCTGGTTGGCGCTGGCACCAGAGTGCGGCTGGACGTTGGCGTGGTCGGCCTCGAAGAGGGCCTTGGCCCTCTCGATGGCGAGGATCTCGGCCTTGTCGACCTCGGAGCAGCCACCGTAGTAGCGACGTCCGGGGTAGCCCTCGGCGTACTTGTTGGAGAGCGTCGACCCCAGCGAGGTGAGGACGGCGGGCGAGGACATGTTCTCGCTCGCGATGAGCTGCAGGCCGCCACGGAGGCGGTCCAGCTCGGACACCAGCACTCCCGCGATCTCGGGGTCGTAGGCCTCAAGGGCCCCGAAGTCCGAACCGTAGAACGTCTCACTCATCTTTGCTGCTCTCCTCGGGTTCTGATGCCTGGGATTCTGGTGCCGGGGTTTCTGCTGCCGGTGTCTCTGTTGCGGGGGCCTCTGACACCGGGGTCTCCGACGCCTGCTCGTCGGCCGCCGGCTCTTCTGGCGGCAACTCTAGATGTTGGTTCGCGAGGGCCATGATCTCGTCCGCGTCGATCGCACCCCGGCGCAGGATCGTCGGCTCGGGGTGGGTGCAGTCGACGATGGTCGATGCCAGACCACCGGTGACGGGACCGCCATCGAGGTAGAACTCCACCGATGCGCCGAGCTGGGTGGCCGCATCGATGATGGTGCGGGAGGCCGGCTGTCCGGTGCGGTTGGCGCTGCTCACTGCCATGGGCCCGACCTCCTTGAGGAGCTCGAGGGCGACCTCGTTGTCGGGCATGCGCACCGCGACCGTGCCGCCGGTGTCGCCGAGATCCCACATGAGGGAGGGCTGCGCCTTGAAGACGAGGGTGAGCGGTCCGGGCCAGTATCGCTCGATCAAGGCGCGGGCGTAGGCCGGCACGTCCGTCGCGAGTCCGTCGACGGTGCGCACCTCGGGAACGAGGACCGGTGGCGGCATCTCGCGACCGCGACCCTTGGCGTCGAGGAGCCGCTGGACGGCGTCGGGAGAGAAGGCGTCGGCGCCAATGCCGTAGAGGGTGTCGGTCGGCAGGACGACGAGATCGCCCTGGCGCACTCCGGCGGTTGCCTTGGCAATGCCGTCCTGGCGTCCCTCGGGGGTCGTGCAGTCGAAAACGGGGCTCATGGGAGCAGCCTAGGACCGCGCCCGCCGCTCCCCGATCGCGGGCATCTCACACGGCGCTGACCTGCGGCTTTTCAAAAACTTGTTGCGATCACTACTCACATGAGGGACCCGTCTCTGCGTAGGGTCAGGTCGTTCGTCCCTGTCAATCGAACGGAGGTGAAACACATGCGCGGTTCCGGACTCATTTGGACCATCGTCGGTGTTCTTCTGATCATCGCCCTGCTGATCTACATCTTCTGACCAAGGCCGACGCCAAGCCACGGCCCCACCCGCATGCGGGTGGGGCCGTGGGGCGTCTCAGGCCCGAATGGCGACAGTCGCTCTTGGCCGGCCGGTCAGGTCGAGGCGGTCCTCGACGTGCGACCACGAGCCGGTTGCCCGCAGCGCAGCGGGCAACGACTCGCCCTGGCTGTCGGCATGTTCCATGACGAGGACTCCCCCACTGCGCAGCAACTCTGCCGCTCGCCCAGCAACGAGACGAGGAATGGCCAAGCCGTCCTCACTGCCGCCGTAGAGCGCGACGTGCGGATCGTGGTCGCGCACCTCGGGATCGATGGGCTCGGCCGTCGTCGGGATGTAGGGCGGGTTCGACACGACGACATCGACCTCGGCCAACTCTTCGAAGGCGGTGACCGCGTCACCGTGGACGATCTCGACGTCGAGTCCGAGGCGCTCGCGGTTGCGTTGCGCCCACGCCACCGCCAGGTCACTGACCTCGACGGCATGCACCCGGGCGTCGGGGACCTCCGACTTGATTGCGAGCGCGATGGCTCCCGACCCGGTGCAGAGGTCGATCACCACGGGCTCCGCAACGCCAACCTCGACACACTCGGTCACGGCATCGATGGCCCACCCGGCGACCACCTCGGTCTCCGGTCGCGGCACGAACACCCCTGGACCCACCTCGAGCTCGAGTCCACGGAACCACGCCCGGCCCGTGAGGTGTTGCAGCGGAACGCGACTCGCACGCTCGGCGACGAGTGCGGCATACCCCTCAGGTTCGGAACCACCGAGGATCATGCGCCGCCGCACCTCGCTCGAGTCCACGCCCAGGGCGTGCGCCGCGAGAGCAACCGCATCGTGCTCGGGCGAGCCGACGCCGGCCTCGTTCAGGACGCGGGTCGCGTCACGGACCGCGTCACGCAGGTCGCTCACGCGGTGCTCTCGCCGAGCGCCGCGAGCCGCGCCTGTTCGTCGGCCGTCATGGCCGACTCGACCACGGCGTCGAGCTCGCCACCGAGCACGGTGTCGAGGTTGTAGGCCTTGAAACCGGTGCGGTGGTCGCTGATCCGGTTCTCGGCGAAGTTGTAGGTGCGGATGCGCTCGCTGCGGTCGACGGTGCGCACCTGGCTCGCGCGGATGTCGGCGCTCGCCGCGTTGGCCTCGTCCATGGCCATCTGGTGCAGCCGCGCCCGCAGCACGCGCATCGCGGCCTCGCGGTTCTGCAGCTGCGACTTCTCGTTCTGACAGATGACGACGGTGCCGGTCGGGAGGTGGGTGAGGCGCACGGCCGAGTCGGTGGTGTTGACGCTCTGCCCACCGGGGCCGGACGAACGGAAGACGTCGATGCGCAGGTCATTGGCGTGGATCTCGACCTCGACCTCTTCGGCCTCGGGCATGACCCAGACGCCAGCAGCACTCGTGTGGATGCGGCCCTGCGTCTCCGTGATGGGTACGCGCTGGACGCGGTGGACGCCGCCTTCGTACTTGAGGCGGGCCCACGGACCCTCGCCGGGCAGGGGCGCCTTCTTGGACTTGACGCTGACCTGGACGTCCTTGAACCCACCGAGGTCGGTCTCGGTCGAGCCGAGGACCTCGGTGCGCCAACCACGCCGCTCGGCGTAGCGGAGATACATCCGCAGCAGGTCGCCCGCGAAGAGGGCCGACTCCTCACCGCCCTCCCCTGCCTTGACCTCGACGATGACATCGCGGTCGTCGTCGGGGTCTCGCGGGATGAGCAGTCGTCGGAGCCGATCGGCGGCGTCGT
Source organism: Janibacter sp. HTCC2649 (assembly GCF_000152705.1). Lineage (GTDB taxonomy): Bacteria > Actinomycetota > Actinomycetes > Actinomycetales > Dermatophilaceae > Knoellia. The sequence continues at coordinate 1,474,974 of NZ_CH672413.1, forward strand.
TCGCGCTGGTCTCGAGTGCAGGGACCTCAGCGGCAAAACCTGCGTCCTCGGTGGCGAGTTCGCGGGCTGCCTCGAGGTCGTCGGTGGCCAACTGCCAAGCGGCGTATGCCGCGACGGTCGGTCCCAGCGCGGCATACCTCTTGTTGATCTCGCGGAGCTTGTCGGGATCGGACGCGATCGCCGGGTCACCCATCTCGCGCTCGAGCGTGGCGTGCTCCTGGGCGAGGACCTCGGCGGACTCGAACATCTGGGGGTGCCTCTCGGGACGGTGCGGGCAGTGGCTCAGCGGCAGGTGAAAACACGAATGCGCCGACCCGGATCCCCTGAGGGATCAACGGGTCGGCGCATTGCGAGTGCTACGCGTCGGCCTTCTTGCCGTAGCGAGCCTGGAAGCGCGCAACGCGGCCACCGGTGTCGAGAATCTTCTGCTTGCCCGTGTAGAACGGGTGGCACTGGCTGCAGACCTCAGCGTGGATCGCGCCACTCTCGGCGGTGCTGCGGGTGGTGAACGACGCGCCACAGGTACAGGTGACCGTGGTCTCGGCGTAGTTCGGGTGAATGTCCTTCTTCACGATGTTCTCCTTCAGAGCTCTTGGATGTCTCCGGGTCGGCGGGTCCATCAGGTAGATGCAAACCCGGTAGCGCCCCGCCTGCATCCACTCGTGAGGGTGATGCTCAGGAAACGCGTTCGTGCCGTGAACCGGTCCAGCGAACAAGTGTGCCAGAGCAGGCACACAGAGACCTAAACGACGCCGCCCCTCCACACATTCCCGGACCGGGGTGCCAGAGGCGTCAGGTGCGACGCCTCTGGCACTCAGGCGGCGAGGCGCTGCGTGAGCAGAGCGTGTGCCGCCACGACTTGTCCGAGGAATCGCTCCCTGGCCAGCCTCAACCCGAGCAACGGAATCCTCAGCATCACGTCGCCGCCGATGACCAGATCATTCTGGCGGAGAGCGTCGTCGACCGGGTTGAGGGCCCATTGGTGGTGCCCACCGTCGATCTCCACAGCCAACCCGACCTCTTCCCAACACGTGTCGAGGTAGACCCGGCCATCGGCGCCGTGCCGCACGCATTGGCGGGTCGGCGGCGGCAGGCCGACCTCTCGGCACAGACGCGCGAAATCCAACTCTCCCAAGGCCTGAGCCCCGTCGCAGATGTCGATCACAACTTCGGTGAGGAACGGGATGCGAGAGCCCGTCTTGCGCGCCCCACGCCACGCCTCGAGGAGCCGAATAGGCGTGGTCAGCCGCTGCTGCACCACAAGGCACAGGACCAAGGCTGCCTCTCGATCCGACCTCGCCCACAGGGCCGCGTGAACGACCGCGTGCTCCGGACGAACCCGCGGGAGCCCCGATCCGCCCTCGGCCGGCATCGTCGTTCGCCGATGCAGACGCACACCGGGAACGAGGTGATGACGGTTGTTCCTCGGTTGGGACACGTCGATCACCTGTGGGACGAATCCCCGGAGTCCGGCCGCCAGCAAGGCCGCGGAACCGTCCAGAGCCGCTCCGGAGCCCGACTCCCACACCGCCCGCCAGAGATCTGCCCGTGGTGACAGCTCCCCCGCGGCCAGGGCCACGGTGTGACGCCCGTGGGTGAACCACCGCCCGGCCCTGACCTCAGAGCGCACCTCAGCCTTGCCAACGCCCAAGCGACGCAGGTCGGCGCGATGGACCACGTCGTCGTGTTCGGCAGCGAGAGGCTGCGCGATGGCATGTCGCTCTTGGCGCGTCGGACTTCTGCGGGTCATGCCTTGAGCCTGCCCAGGAGGCCGGTACTTGGGCAGTCCCGCCGCAACATCTGTGGATGGCGAGGGCGCCTGCGGGGCCCTGTGGACAGGCGCCGCGGGCCCGACGGTCGAGTGCCAGAGGCGTCAGGAGTGACACCTCTGGCACTCGGTGGGTTCAGGGGAGGTTGGTGAAGGCCTTCTCGAGGTCGGCGATGACGTCGTCGACACCCTCGAGCCCGACCGACAGGCGCAGCAGGTCCGCATCGGGTCGCGCCTCGGAGACGACGAGGCGATGCGTGAGGCTCGCCGGGTGCTGGATGAGGCTGTCCACTCCTCCGAGCGACACGGCGTGGGTCACGAGGTCGAGATGTTCGACGAAGGCGGCTGCCGCGGCATACCCACCGGTGAGCCGGAAGGCGACGAGCGCACCCGGGCCAGCCATCTGGGTCCCGACGAGTCCGTGGGGGTCTCCGCCGGCCAGGCCCGGGTAGTGCACCCGCGACACCTCGCACCGCTTCGTCAGCCAGGCCGCAACCACGGCCGCGGACTCCTGCTGGGCGCGCACCCGGACGTGGATCGTCTGCAGTCCACGGTGCAGCTCATAGGCCGCGAGCGGGTGCAGCACGGCACCGGTGATGGCACGGATCTGCCGCAGCCGGGCCGTCCACTCGTGGTCGGCGGCCACGACCCCACCCATGACGTCGCCGTGCCCGCCCATGAACTTCGTGGCCGAGTGCAGGACGAGGGTGGCGCCGTGGCGCGTGGGCTGCTGGAGGACCGGCGTGGCGAAGGTGTTGTCCACGGCCACGGGCACGTCACCGGCCTGCGCCACGACTGCCGCGATGTCGACGAGCTCGAGCGAGGGGTTGGCCGGCGTCTCGAGGAGCACCAGACCCGTGTCGGGACGAAGGGCGTCGCCGACCGTCTCCGGCGTGGCCCATGTGACGGTCGTGCCGAGCAGCCCTGTGGCGAGGAGGTGGTCCGAGCCGCCGTAGAGCGGACGCACGGCAACGACGTGAGGCGTGCCGGCCGCCACGGCCGCGAGGAGAACAGCGGTGAGGGCCGCCATGCCGCTCGCGAACGCCACCGACGAGTCGGCCTGTTCCAGGGCGGCGACGGCCCGCTCGAAGCGGTCGACCCCCGGGTTCCAGAGGCGCTGGTAGACCAGCGTCGCCTCGTGGTCGGGCCGCTCCCCCGCACCCAACGTGTCGTATGCCGTTCCGCCGGCTTCGATGGTCGGCATCGGATACGTCGTGGCCAGGTCGATGAGCGGGACGTGCAGCCCGAGCCCGGTGAGGTCCTCACGGGCGGCGTGCACTGCCGTGGTGGCGGGATCGGCGTAGCGCGTCATGGATTCAGACCTCATGACGACCATCCTCCGCAGGATCCACGCTCTGATGAAACAGTCCCGCTGAAACCGGCACCAGAGTGGGAATGTCTGATGCGATCCACGGCTACGCCTGAGTAGCGTGGGGGTGTGCCGAAGAATCCGCATCCCCTCACCCCCGGTCCGGCCCCAACCGCGCCACCCTTGCTCGACGAGATCGACCGTGCCCTCGTCGTCGCCCTCGTGGACGACGGACGCATCTCGAACGCGGCCCTTGCCCGCGAGGTCGGCATCGCCGAGTCGACCTGTGTCGGTCGGGTGAGATCACTGCGGGAACGTGGCGTCATCACCGGCTTCCACGCGTCCCTCGACGCCGCCACGATGGGGCGCCCGCTGCAGGCTGTCATCGCGATCGGGTTGTCGGGACACGACAGGGCTCAGGTCGAGGCGTTCGGCGACGAGATGGCTGGCCTCCCAGGGGTGCTGGCGGCCTTCAACATCAGCGGAGCCGACGACTTCCTGGTGCACGTGAGCGCCGAGTCCCCCGACCAGCTGCGTGACTTCGTCCTCGACAACGTCTCGAGCCGGCCCGGCGTCTCGCACGTGCAGACCTCGCTGATCTTCCGCGCCCACACCGGAAGGCAGAGCCTGTGATCCGCCCAGCAACCCCGGCAGACATCGACGACCTCATCCGGTTCCGGGTCATCATGTTCGAGGCCATGGGCACTGCGCAGCCCGACCTCGATGCACCCGAATGGCTCGCCGCAGCGCGGGCCTGGTTCGAGAGAGTCCTCGAGCGAGATGACGCGCTCATCCTCGTCGCCGACGTCGACGGGCACCTTGTGTCGTGCGGTGTCGCCGAGGTCAAACACATCGGCCCGAGCCCGGGCTGCCCCAACGGCCGTGCCGGGGTCATCAACAACATCGTCACCGTCGTGCAGGCGCGCGGTCAGGGCTGGGGACGGCGCATCACCCACGGCCTGGTCGACTGGTTCGACACTGAGACCGACGCCCGCCGCGTCGACCTCTACGCCACGCCTGACGGAGCCCTCATCTATCGGGACCTCGGCTTCACGGAGCACACCTTCCCGGCCATGCAGCGACCGTCACCTCGCCTCGAGAGGTGAGCGGACGGCATACCCTTCAAAGCCGTGAGGCGGCCTCCCCAGTGGGGAGACCGCCTCACGCAACGAAGGACAGCGTCAGTCCTTGTCCTCGTCGTCGAGCTTGATCGAGCTGTTCTGCTGGACCTGCAGAAGGAACTCATAGTTCGTCTTGCTCTTGCGGAGCCGGTCGAGCAGGAGCTCGATGGCCTGCTGGCTGTCGAGTGCAGCGAGCACGCGACGCAGCTTCCACATGATCTTGAGCTCTTCGGGTGCGAGGAGGATCTCTTCGCGACGGGTGCCCGAGTTGTTGATGTCCACCGCCGGGAAGATGCGGCGGTTGGACAGGCCACGGTCGAGCTTGAGCTCCATGTTGCCGGTGCCCTTGAACTCCTCGAAGATCACCTCGTCCATGCGCGAGCCGGTCTCGACGAGCGCCGTCGCGAGGATGGTGAGCGAGCCACCGTCCTCGATGTTGCGCGCTGCGCCGAAGAACTTCTTCGGCGGGTAGAGGGCAGCTGAGTCGACACCACCGGAGAGGATGCGGCCACTTGCCGGGGCGGCAAGGTTGTAGGCGCGACCCAGCTTGGTGATCGAGTCGAGGAGCACGACGACGTCGTGACCCATCTCGACGAGGCGCTTGGCGCGCTCGATCGCCAGTTCGGCGACCGTCGTGTGGTCCTCGGCAGGACGGTCGAAGGTCGAGGCAATGACCTCACCCTTGACCGCGCGCTGCATGTCGGTGACCTCTTCGGGCCGCTCGTCGACGAGAACGACCATGAGGTGAACCTCGGGGTTGTTCGTCGTGATGGCGTTGGCGATGGCCTGCATGACCATGGTCTTGCCGGCCTTGGCGGGCGCGACGATGAGGCCACGCTGACCCTTGCCGATGGGGGCGACCAGGTCGATGATCCGCGTCGTCAGGATGCCCGGCTCGGTCTCGAGACGGAGGCGGTCCTGCGGGTAGAGCGGCGTGAGCTTGCCGAACTCGACCCGGGCGCGGGCGTCGTCGGGGTTCTGGCCGTTGACGGTGTCGAGGCGCGCGAGCGGGGTGTACTTGGCCCTGTTGTTGCGCGTCCCCACGGTCTGCTGCTGGGGGTCCTCACCATCGCGCGGCGCCTTGGTGGCACCGACGACGGCGTCACCCTTGCGCAGGTTGTGGCGCTTGACCATGCCGAGCGGCACGTAGACGTCGTTGTTGCCCGGGAGGTAGCCCGAGGTGCGAACGAACGCGTAGTTGTCGAGGATGTCGAGAATGCCGGCCACGGGCACGAGGACGTCGTCCTCGGTGATCTGCGGCTCGTTCTCGACCTGGGTCTCGCCACCAGCGGTCACGGGGCGACGCTTGTCGCGGTCCCGGCTGCGGTTGCGGTTGCGGCGACGACGGCCACTGCGGCCGGTCTCGTCGTCATCGTTGCCCTGGTCCTGGCCGCCCTGGTTCGGGCCCTGGTCCTGACCCTGCTGCTTGGCGGCCTGGCCCTGGTTGCGGTCGGTCGCGCGGTCGTTGGTGCGATCGCGCTGCTCCCGGCCGCTGTCGCGCTGCTCGCGGTTCTGGCCGTTGCGGGCCTCGGCCGGGGCCTCGGACGTGTCGGTCCGCTCCGTGCGATCCGTGCGATCAGCGCGGTCGATGCGCTCCGCACGATCCGCGCGGTCGGTCCGGTCCGTGCGATCGTTTCGCTCGGCGCGGTCCGTGCGCTCCGCCCGCTCAACGCGCTCGGGACGCTCAACGCGCTCGGAGCCGTCCTCGCTGGCCGTCGACGACTCGGTCGACACCTTCGGGGTCTCGGACTTCGGGGTCTCGGACTTCGGGGTCACCTGGCCCGACGAGGAGGCGCGACGCGAACGTCCCTGCGCCGGAGCGGAGGACGCGGCCTCGGACGTCGCGGCGGGACCGCTGTCGCCGTTCTGCCGAGACTTGATGGCGGCGACGAGGTCGCCCTTGCGCATCTTGGTGGTGCCGGAGATGCCCATGCTCGAAGCAAGACCCTGGAGCTCGGCAAGGCGCATGGCCGTCAGCGAGCCCGATCGGCGCGGGCTCTGCCCGGATGCCGCGGATGCCTCAAGGGTGGTGGTGTCTGTCACGAAGGATCCTTCCCCTCGTCAGTGGGCCCGAGCCCGCACTGGGCAGGGCCGAAAGTGGGTGCCAGAAGCCTGGCGGATTGATCCACGGGGCTGCCGACTTTCCGGCGCGTGACTCAGCACGACCAGCCCAACAGTGGAGGGTGCGTGTCGCGGTAGGCATCGGGTGAGCAGAACGCTTCCCCGGCATCAACTACGAGCGCACTTCCACAGTAACACCCTGCCCCTCTCGTGCCCGGGCGCCTCGCGCTTCACGTTCAGGAGTCGAGGACCTGCGCACCGCGATCGGGTATGCCGGGGAGCAACACCTGCCACCCATCACCTCCCGCTTCCCTCACGGCTGTCGCCGTGGACGAGGTGGCGAGGACCAGGACGGACGGGCCGGCCCCGGAGATGACGGCCGCGTGCCCGGCGGCACGGAGCTCGTCGACGAGATCCATCGAGGCGGAGTATGCCGGGCGGCGGGGTTCCTGGTGGAGCCACTCGCGAGTGCCGTCGAGGAGGTACTCGGGCGCACTGGTGATGGCGTGGATGAGCAGGGCCGCGCGGGCGGAGTTGGCCGCCGCATCGGCCAGTCGCACCTGGGCGGGAAGCACCGCTCGCGCCGTGGCCGTGGACAGCTGGGTCTGCGGGGTGAAGACGACCGGGACGACGTCGGGGTGGGCGACGAGCCGAAGGGTCGTGGTCCCCTGCTCGGCGTTGTCTGACCATGAGAGCGTCACACCACCGAACACGCTTGCGGAGGAGTTGTCCGGGTGCCCTTCGAGGCGCGCCGCGAGGTCATTGACGGCGCCCAGGTCGATGTCGGCGCCGGGCTGCCCGTCGCGAGCGGCCCGCAGGGCGTGGGCGAGGACGATGCCCATGACGATGGCGGTGGCCGACGAACCCATGCCGCGGCCGTGGGGCACGGCGTTGTCGCACTCGAGACTCAGGCCCGTGGGCGCCTGTTCGCCGAAGGACTCAAAGGCGTGGACCAGGCTGCGGAAGACGAGGTGGGAGGCGTCGGTCGGGACCGCGCCGGAGCCTTCACCCGTCACGGTGATCTCAAGTCCTGAGTGCGCGAGCACCGTTGCGCGACAACGGTCCCAGACACCGAGAGCGACCCCGATGGAGTCAAAGCCCGGCCCGAGGTTGGCACTGCTCGCGGGCACCTTCACGGCCACGGAGGTGCCGGGCAGCCACTCCCCCACGATCAGCTCTCGAAGCCGAGGACCTCGGCGACAGCCTGGGCCTCGGCGTGGACCTTGACCGGCTCGATGTCGGAACCGTCAGCCGTGCGCAGGGCCCACTGGGGGTCCTTGAGGCCGTGCCCGGTCACGGTGCAGACGATGGTCGCGTCGCGCGGCACCTCACCGCGCTCGCTCGCCTGCATGAGGCCGGCGATGCTCGCGGCCGAGCCGGGTTCGACGAAGATGCCCTCGGTCGAGGACAGCAGGCGGTGCGCGGCGAGGATCTGCTCGTCGGTGACGGACTCGATGCGGCCACCGGACTGGTCGCGCGCCTCCTCGGCCTGACGCCACGAGGCGGGGTTGCCGATGCGGATCGCCGTGGCGATGGTCTCGGGGTTGTCGATCGGGTGGCCGAGGACGAGTGGAGCCGCTCCAGCAGCTTGGAAGCCCCACATCTGGGGAGTGTGCGTCGACACGGCCGGCAGGCCCTCGGCGTCCGTGGCGTACTCGGTGTAACCGCGCCAGTAGGCCGTGATATTGCCGGCGTTGCCGACCGGAAGGATGTGGATGTCGGGAGCATCGCCCAAGGCGTCGACGATCTCGAACGCCGCGGTCTTCTGTCCCTCGATGCGCGCCGGGTTGACCGAGTTGACGAGCTCGACCGGGTGCACCTCGGCGAGCTTGCGCGCCACGGTGAGGCAGTTGTCGAAGTTGCCGTCGACCTGGATGAGCGTGGCGCCGTGGGCGATCGCCTGGCTGAGCTTGCCCATCGCGATCTTGCCCTCGGGGACGAGGACGGCGCACGTCATGCCGGCCTTGGTCGCGTAGGCCGCAGCGGAGGCGCTCGTGTTGCCGGTGCTCGCGCAGATGACGGCCTTCGCGCCGCGACCCTTGGCGTAGGAGATGGCGGTGGTCATGCCGCGGTCCTTGAAGGACCCGGTCGGGTTGAGGCCTTCGTACTTGACGAGGACGTTGGCACCGACGAGCTCGGACAGGTGCTCGGCCTGGATGAGCGGCGTGCCGCCCTCGTGCAGGGTCACGACAGGTGAGCCGGCCAGCATCGGCAGGCGGTCGGCATACTCACGGATGACTCCGCGCCATTGGTGTGCCACGTCAGGCCCCTTCCACTCTCATCCAGGAGACGACCGCGTCGACGGTGTCGAGGCCGGTCAGGGCATCGACCGTCGCGGCCAGCGCGGAGTCGGGCGCGCGGTGCGTGACGATGACGAGCGAGGCGCGTTCGTCACCCTCGCCCAGCACCCGCTGTCGGACGGTCTCGATCGACACGCCGTGCTCCGCGAACGCCGATGCCACCTGGGCGAGGACGCCCGGGCGGTCGGCCACGGCGAGGCTGATGTGGTACCTCGTCGTGGCCTGGCCCATGTCGACGACGGGAAGGTCTGCATAGGCGGACTCGGTCGGGCCGTGCCCTCCGGCGAGGCGGTGGCGGGCGACAGCGACGACGTCACCGAGGACGGCCGACGAGGTCGGGTCGCCGCCGGCACCCTTGCCGTAGAACATGAGCTCGCCCGCGGCAGCGGCCTCGACGAACACCGCGTTGTAGGCATCGCGCACCGACGCCAGCGGGTGGCTGCGAGCGATCATCGCGGGGTGCACCCGCACGCTCACACCGCTCGGCGCACCGGACTCGTCGCGGACGAGTTCGCAGATCGCGAGCAGCTTGACGACGGCATCCATGTCACGGGCCGCCTGGATGTCGGCGGCCGTCACCTCGGTGATCCCCTCGCGGTGGACGTCATCGATGGAGACACGGGTGTGGAACGCCAACGACGCGAGGATCGCGGCCTTGGCGGCAGCGTCGAAGCCCTCGACGTCGGCGGTCGGGTCGGCCTCGGCATAGCCGAGCGACTGAGCCTGCTCGACGGTCTCGGCGAAGCCGGCACCGGTCGAATCCATCTTGTCGAGAACGAAGTTCGTCGTGCCGTTGACGATGCCAAGGACGCGCTGGACGTCATCACCGACGAGGGACTCGCGCATGGGTCGCACGATCGGGATGGCGCCAGCGACGGCGGCCTCGTAGTAGAGGTCGACCCCGTGCTCGCCCGCGGCGGCATACAGAGTTGGTCCGTCCTCGGCGAGCAGCGCCTTGTTGGCGGTGACCACCGAGGCCCCGTGCTGCATCGCCGTGAGGATGAGCTCGCGAGCCGGGTCGATGCCGCCGATGACCTCGATGACGATGTCGGCGCCGCGCACGAGGGTGTCCGCGTCGGCCGTGAAGAGTGACGGGTCGACGGGAACATCGGGGCGCGGGCGGTCGGGGCGACGCACGGCGATGCCGATGAGCTCGAGCCTGGCGCCGACGCGCGAGGCCAGGTCGTCGGCGTTGTCGACGAGCATCCTCGCGACGGAGGAGCCCACGACCCCACACCCGAGCAGGGCAACCTTGAGGACCGGCAGATCAGCAGTGGTGGGTGCCATTTCGGCGGGGTTCTCCTCTGACGTCATGGGCTCGACCGCACCGCGGCGACATCATTGCGCTGCGTCATCACTGCTCCCGACGTCGAGAGCAAGCAGGTCGTCGATGGTCTCACGGCGCACGATGACCCGTGCCTTGCCGTCTCGGACCGCGAGCACCGGCGGTCGCGGCGTGTGGTTGTACTGGCTGGACAGCGCGCGGCAGTAGGCGCCGGTGCCGGGCACGGCGATGAGGTCACCCGGCTGGGTGTCCGCCGGCAACCACTCGTCCTGGACGACGATGTCGCCGCTCTCGCAGTGCTTGCCGACGACGCGGGCCAGCATCGGCTCGGCGTCGGAGCTGCGGTTGGCCAGGGTGCACGAGTAGTCGGCCTCGTAGAGCGCGGGCCGCACGTTGTCACTCATGCCCCCGTCGACGGAGACGTAGACACGGGAGTGGTGGTCGCCGAGCTCGACCGGCTTGACCGTGCCGACCTCGTAGAGGGTGAAGGTCGAGGGGCCGACGATGGCGCGACCTGGTTCGATCGAGACGCGTGGGAAAGGCACAGCAACCGAGTCCGAGTTTGCGCCGATGGCCTTGAACTCGCGCCCGACGATGTCGGCGAGCTGTGCGCCGAGCTCGCCCGGCCCGAGCGGCGTGTGCTGCGACGTGTAGGCCATGCCGAAGCCGCCACCGAGGTCGATCTCCGGGCTGTGGTGCCCGAGCTCGTTGGCGATCTGCGCGTGCAGCCCGACGAGCCGGCGAGCACTCATCTCGAAGCCGCCGGTGTCGAAGATCTGGCTGCCGATGTGCGAGTGCAGACCACGCAGGTCGAGGGTGTCGTGCGCGAGGACGGCCTTGGCCGCGACGAGCGCCTGCCCACCGGAGAGGCTGAAGCCGAACTTCTGGTCCTCGTGCCCGGTGGCGATGAACTCGTGGGTGTGGGCCTCGACGCCGACGGTCACGCGGATCATCACCGGGGCAACCACGCCCAGCTCGGCAGCGATCTCTGCCACTCGCTCGATCTCGATGAAGGAGTCGACGACGATCCGCCCGACGCCGTAGTCGAGGGCATCGCGGATCTCGGCCAGCGACTTGTTGTTGCCGTGGAAGCCGATCCGCTCCGCCGGGAAGCCTGCGCGGCGAGCCACGGCGAGCTCGCCGCCACTGCACACATCGAGCGAAAGCCCCTCTTGCGCAACCCATTTCGCGACGGCCGTGCACAGGAACGCCTTGCCGGCGTAGTAGATGTCGGCGCCACCGCACACCGTCTCGAACGGAGCCGCGAAGTCGTCGCGGAAGCTGCGGGCCCGCGCTCGGAAGTCACCCTCGTCGACGACGTAGGCCGGTGTGCCGAACTCGCGTGCGATGGTGTCCACGTCGAGACCGGCAACGGTCAAGCGGCCCTCGCCGTCACGGCATACCGAATCCGCCCAGAGCTGCGGAAGCAACGCGTTGACGTCGGTCGGGAACGGCAGGTAGAGCGGCGGGCCGCCATAGCCCTCGGCGTGGAGAGCACCGGCCTCGTGCGAACGCATCGGTCAGTCCCTCACATGCGCTCGGGCGCGCTGACGCCGAGCAGGTCGAGGCCGTTGGCGAGCACCTGACGGGTGGCGTCGTTGAGCCACAGCCGGGTGCGGTGGAGGTCGGTGACCTCCTCCTCGGCGTTCATCGGCCGGACCCGGCAGGTGTCGTACCACTTGTGGTAGCGGCCGGCGAGGTCCTCGAGGTAGCGAGCGACCCGGTGGGGTTCGCGCAGCTGGGCGGCCTGGGCGACGACCCGGGGGAAGTCGCCGAGGATCGCGAGGAGCGTTGCCTCGGTGGCGTCGGTGAGCAGCGCCGGGTCGAAGCCGTCGTCACGGCGCACGCCGTCCTCCCCGGCGAGCCGGGACACGTTGGCCGTGCGGGCGTGGGCGTACTGGACGTAGAAGACCGGGTTGTCGTTGGTCTGCTTGCGCAGCTCCTCACCGTCGAGCGACAGGGGGCTGTCCGCGGGGTAGCGAGCCAGGTTGTAACGCACCGCGTCCTTGCCGATCCAGTCGAGCAGGTCGTTGAGCTCGATGATGTTGCCGGCCCGCTTGGACAGCTTGGCGCCGTTGAGGTTGACGAGCTGACCGATGCGCACGTCGATGTTGACCTCGGGGTCGTCACCGGCGCAGGCAGCGATCGCCTTGAGGCGGCCGATGTAACCGTGGTGGTCGGCTCCCAGGAGATAGATCTTCTCGGTGAAGCCGCGGTCCTTCTTGCTGAGGTAGTACGCAGCGTCGGCCGCGAAGTAGGTCGGCACCCCGTCGGCGCGGATGAGTACCCGGTCCTTGTCGTCGGTGAAGTCGGTCGTGCGCAGCCAGACCGCGCCGTCCTTGTCATCGACGTGGCCCTGCTCACGCAGGCGTTCGACGGCCTTCTCGACGGCACCACCGTCATGGAGCTCCTGCTCGGAGAACCAGACGTCGAAGAACACCCCGAACCGCTCGAGCGTCTGCTGGATCTCGGCGAGCTGCGCCGTGTAGGCAAGGGGCCGGGCCACGGCGATGGCCTCGTCCTCGGGCAGGTCGAGCACGTCCGGACGCTGCTCGACGACGGCCTTGGCGAGGTCGCCGATGTAGGCACCCGGGTAGCCGCCCTCGGGAGTGGGCTGGCCCTTGGCGCCGGCCAGGACACTGAGCGCGAACTTGTCCATCTGGGCGCCGGCGTCGTTGATGTAGTACTCCGCCGTGACGTCCGCCCCCGAGGCCGTCAGCAGTCGCCGCATCGAGTCGCCGAGCGCGGCCCAACGGGTGTGACCGATGTGCAGCGGGCCCGTGGGGTTGGCAGAGATGAACTCGAGGTTGATCGTGTGGCCGGCTTCGGAATCGTTCTTTCCGTATGCCGTGCCGCTCTCGACGATGTTCCGCGCCAGTTCTCCGGCGCTCGCGGCATCGAGACCGATGTTGAGGAAGCCGGGGCCGGCGACGTCGACCTGCGCGATGCCGTCCATGGCGCGGAGACGCTCGGCGAGGCGCGTCGCGAGGTCACGCGGCGGCATACCGGCTGTCTTGGCCAGCTGAAGCGCGATGTTGGTGGACCAGTCGCCGTGGCCGCGGTTCTTGGGTCGCTCCACACGAACTTCACCGGGGACATCGACGGTGAAGTCACCGGCGGCAGTGGCCTCGAGCAGGGCAGCCCGGATTGCGGAGGAGAGTTCTTCGGGAGTCACCCGGGAAGTCTATTGGGCCTGAATCTCCGGGCGTCCGTCGGCCGCGAGGCGTGAGATGACCTCGACGAGCTCGACCGGATCGAAGGGCTTGCCGACGAAGGCGTCGAATCCGGCCAGTGTTGCGGCGCTGCGGTCGTGCTCTGTCGTCGACGCCGTGACCAGGAGGGTCGGGACATCGGCGAGACGCGGATGGGCGCGGATCGCGGCGATGGCCCACCATCCGTCTCGGCGCGGGGTCTGCGCGTCGAGGACGATGACGTCGGGAACTCGGGCCGACGGATCGATGAGGTGACTCATCGCTTCGTGACCGTCCGCGGCCTCGAGAACGTCAAAACCTTCGAGTTCGAGATTGATCCGGATGATGGCCCGAATGGAGTCGATGTCGTCGCAGACCATGACCAGCGGACGGGGCGCGATCGCCACGACTGCGGGTACGGATTCCATGGTCTGAACTCTAGGCTGCTACCCTCCCTGAGCATCCCAAAACGGCTCGAATCACCAGCATTCGGACCGTTTGAGCCCCCGTAGCTCAGGGGATAGAGCACCGCCCTCCGGAGGCGGGGGCGCAGGTTCGAATCCTGCCGGGGGCACGCGAAGAAGGCCGGTGAAGGACACGGAGTGTCAATTCACCGGCCTTTCGCGTGCCCCCGGCAGAAGTAACAGGCGCTTCGAACGGAGTGAGAGCGCCGACGGGGGCACCAAGGGGCGCCGGCGCAGCCGGGGGCAGGTTCCGGGCCGAAGGTCCGCTGCCTGAGAGGTGCAGCGGCGGCGTAAGCCGGCGGCAGCGGAGGAACTTGGTGGGCAGGAACTCAGCCGCGCTGGGACTCAGCCGCGCTGCGACGAGTCAGTGACCTCGCCGACGAGTTCCTCGATCACGTCCTCCAGGAACACGACCCCGATCACTCCCCCGTCGTCAGCCACGACCCGCGCCAGGTGCGAACCCGTGCGCTGCATCGTGGCGAGTACGGATTCCACTTCGTCGCCCGGTCGCACGTTCGCCATCCTGCGGATGCGTTTGGCCGGCACGGGCTGCAGGCGTTCCTCCTCGTCGGCGAAGAGCACGTCCTTGAGGTGGAGGTAGCCGGACAGCTCTCCCCCGGCGTCAACGACCGGGAACCGGGAGTAGCCGTGTCGGGCCACGAGTCGTTCGATGCCGTCGGGGGTGGCGTCCAGCCCGACGGTGATGAGCTGGCCGAGGGGCACACCCACGTCGCGCGCATCCTTGTCGCTGAACTCGAGGGCCGCTCCGAGCAGGCCGTACTGGTCCGCCTCGACGAGCCCTTCCCTGTGCGACTCGGAGAGGATCTGGGCGACCTCCTCGGCGGTGAAGGCGGATGCCAGCTCATCCTTGGGGTCGACGCCGAGCGCGCGGACGAGGACCTTGGAGATCCAGTCCATGGCGCTGATGATCGGCTTGACGACGTTGGACACGACAACGAGGGCCGGCACGAGCGCGATCGCTGCACGTTCGGGTGTCGCGATCGAGAGGTTCTTGGGGATCATCTCGCCGATGACGACGTGCAGGAACACGACGATGAGCAGGGCCAGCACGAGCGCGAGCACGTCGGCGGCGGCCTCGGGGGCGCCCAGGGCTTCAACCGGCCCGACGAACGCATGGTGCAGCGCCGACTCCGAGATGGCACCGAGCATGACCGAGCAGACAGTGATCCCGAGCTGAGCCGTCGCGAGCAGGATTCCGGTGCGGGACATGGCATCGAGCGCGGTGCGGGCGCGGCGACTGCCTTCTTCGGCGAGGGGTTCGAGCTGGCTGCGCCGGGCCGACATGGCGGCGAACTCGGCGCCGACGAAGAACGCGTTGGCGAGCAACAGGACGATGGTGATGAGGACGGTTCCCAGGCTCATGCGGGCGCCCCCTCTTCCTCGTCGGGCGAGCCCGTGGGGGCATCACCCTCCTGCAGGACGGGCGTGAAGCGCAGGCGGTCGACCCGACGCGCTTCCATGTCGATGACCGTGATCCGCCATTGCGGCAGTTCGACGACGTCGCCGACCTCGGGCACCCGCCCGAGCTCGGACATGAGGAACCCAGCGACCGTCTCGTATGCCGGCCCCTCGGGGATCTCGATGCCCGTGCGCCTTTGCACTTCGTCGGGTCTCCAGAGACCCGGGACGGTCCAGGAGCCATCGGTCATCTGCCGCCCGGTGGTCTGGCTGCGGTCGTGCTCGTCGGACACCTCGCCGACGATCTCCTCGACAAGGTCCTCGAGGGTGACGACTCCGGAGGTGCCGCCGTACTCGTCGACGACGATGGCGAACTGTTGACCGCTGTCGCGCAGGTGGATGAGGAGCGGGTCGAGGCGAATCGTCTCGGGGACGACGAGCGGCGGGGTCATCAGGGCCGACACGGGGACGTCGTCACGCCGCTCGTGGGGAACGGCGATGGCCTTCTTGACGTGGACCACTCCGTCGACGTCGTCCCAGTCGTCGTCGATGACGGGGAAGCGGGAGTGGCCGGTCTGGCGCGCGAGCTCGACGCATTCGCGGGCGGAGGCGGACCGGTCGATGGCGGTGGCCCGCGAGCGCGGGGTCATGACGTCGGCTGCGGTCTGCGCACCAAAGGTGAGCGAGGCGGTGACGAGACGGGCCGTCCCGAGGTCGAGCGTGCCGGCCTCGGCGGAGGTCCGCACGAGGGAGGCGAGTTCGGCGGGGCTGCGAGCGGCCGAGAGTTCCTCCACGGGTTCGACACCCATCGCGCGCAGTGCCGAGTTCGCCGTGCCGTTGAGGACCTGGATGAACGGTTTGAAGGCGAGGGCGAACCACCGCACGGGCGCGGCCACCCACTTGGCCGTGGCGAGAGGGGTCGAGATCGCCAGGGTCTTGGGCACCATCTCGCCGACGATCATCGAGAAGATCGTGGCGATGACCATGGCGAGCACCGAAGCGACGCGTTCGGCGAGCGACTCGCCCAGACCCAGCGACTCGAGCGGTCCGAGGAGCAGCTTCCCGATCGACGGGTTCGCCAGGAAGCCGAGCACCAGCGTGGTCAGGGTGATCCCGACCTGCGAGGCGGACAGCTGCGTGGACAGGGCCCGAAGGGAGGTGAGGACGGAACGGGCGCGCGTGTCACCGCGCTCGACGGCCTTCTCGACACTGGGCCGGTCGAGCGCGACCAGCGCGAACTCGGCGGCAACGAACAGGGCGGTCCCCAGCGTCAGCGCAATGCCGGCGAGGACGAGTAACCACTCGGTCATAGTGGGCACCATCCTAGGGATGCGTCGGGCCGGGACGGGACGGGGGACCTCGGGGACGCGCCCAGCCGTGGACGGAGTCATCCTTCGGGTGGACCCGGACTCCGCCGCGCGGTTGACCCTCACGCGACGTGAGCCTGCAAGACTTGGCGCCATGGCCAGACATCAGCTTTCGGGGGGCGGCGCTCGATGACCGCCACTTCAACGACCACCGGCGCACGCATCGAGGTGCGTGACCTCACCAAGACCTTCGGGTCCTTCACCGCTGTCGACCAGTTGTCCTTCCAGGTCGAGCCGGGCCGGATCACCGGCTTCCTCGGCCCCAACGGCGCCGGCAAGACGACGAGCCTGCGCATGCTTCTCGGGCTCATCCACCCGACGTCGGGCAGCGCGACCATCGACGGTCAGAACTACCACGACCTCGACCACCCGCAGTCCGTCGTGGGTTCGGCCCTCGAGGCGACGAACTTCCACCCAGGGCGCACCGGTCGCGACCACCTCCGGGTCCTCGCCGCCGCAGGCGGCCTGCCCGACAGCCGCGTCGACGAACTCCTCGAGCTGACCGGCATACCCGCCGCTGCGCGCAAACGCGCTGGTGAGTACTCCATGGGCATGCGCCAGCGTCTCGGTCTCGCGGCCGCACTCCTCGGGGACCCGCGGGTCCTCATCCTCGACGAGCCGTCCAACGGTCTCGACCCGGAAGGCATCCGCTGGCTCCGCGGGTTCCTGCGCCACCTGAGCAGTGAGGGCAAGACGATCCTCGTCTCCAGCCACCTCCTCCAGGAGGTCGAGGCCACCGTCGACGACGTGGTCATCATCGCCAACGGCCGCATGGTCCGCTCCGGTGCCATGTCCGAGCTGCGTGGTGCTCCGTCGACGATCGTCCGCACCTCCGATGTCCAACAGCTCGCCGGCGCCCTGCGCGTCGCCGACGTCATGTCCTCCCCCGGCACCGACGGCGAGCTCATCGTCGAGACGACCGACAAGCGACTCGTCGGTGACGTGGCTCTGCGAGCGGGCCTGCCCGTCTGGGAGCTGCGTGACCGCAAGGCCGACCTCGAGGCGCTCTTCTTCGAGCTCACCGAGGGCACCAACCGCAATCTCGGCGACGGCAGCAGCAGCCCGCACGAGGCCGATGCCATCTCCGGTCAGGAAGGGGCGAACCTCTGATGGGCGATGCCATCAAGTCCGAGTTCCGCAAGTTCTTCACGACCCGCATGTGGTGGGGCATGGCGATCGCCATGTTCATCGGCGGCGCCCTCTTTGCGGTGATCCTCGGGTTCGTCCTCACGATCGCCCCGACCCAGGAGTCGGTCGACGCGGGACAGCCCACGGGAAGCCCACTCCAGATCGCGAACAGTGTCTACACGGCCGGGCTCACCATCGGCTACACGCTCACCCTCGTCATCGGGATCATGCAGATCGGCTCCGAGTACCGCCACAAGACGGTGACGAGCACCTTCCTCAGCACTCCGCGACGGATGCGGGTCATGCTCGCCAAGGTCGTGGCACTGCTCGGCATCGGCGCCGTCTACGGCCTCATCTCGCTCATCGGATCCGTCATCGCCGGAGCCATCGTGCTCCAGTCGCGCGGCGCGGACCCGTTCCCGAGCACGGAGGTGTTGCGTGCCCTGGCGTTGAGCCTGCTGGTCCTTGGCCTGTGGGCCCTCATCGGTCTCGGTGTCGGCATCCTCATCCCCAACCAGGTGGCCGCCCTGCTCATCTCCATCGGAGTCGCCTGGATCATCGAGCCGCTCGCCGGCTTCGCGCTGAGCTTCTGGGACTTCGGTCGCGAGCACATCGTGCACTTCCTGCCGGGTCAGGCGACGAACGCGATGGTGAGTGGGGTCTCCCAGGGTGGAGACAACGCCGTGCAACCGCTGAGCTGGTGGGCCGCCGCCCTCGTCCTCGCCGCGTATGCCGCCGTGATGAGTGCCATCGGCACCTGGCGGACCGTGCGTCAGGACATCTCCTAGAACCTCCCACCGCGGGTGAGCAGGCTGGGTTCAGGGGCCAGCCAGCTCACCCGCGGTGGGTCAGGAAAAGCCGACCCGGTATGCCGGGTGCGAGCCACACGGCATACCGGCTCGTTTTCGTGCGGTGACACACGGGCGCAGACAGGCTGGACCGACGCTCGGCGGGCGGGGTCGGAGAGATAGGCTGGCCGGACACGAGATCCCTGAAGTCAACGCGCAGAAAGAGGCGTAACCGCCGTGCCCGACCAGCCCGCTTCGAACGATCCCCTCACAGCCTTCGGTCCCAACGAATGGCTCGTGGACGAGCTCTTCGAGCAGTACCAGAAGGACAAGAACTCGGTCGACAAGGCGTGGTGGGACTTCTTCGCTGACTACGACCCGACGACCGCCCACGCGGCAACCGGCAACGGCGCGACCACGGGCGACGCCCCCGCGCCTGCTGCGACCACTCCGGCCGCGCCCGCTGTTCCCGCTCCGGCATCTGCACCTGCGGCGGCAGCCGCGGCGCAGCCCGCCCCCGCGAAGGCCGCCCCGGCCACCGCCGCTCCGGCCGCGGCACCCAGGGCCGAAGCCCCCAAGGTCGAGGCACCGTCCGACGCTCCGGTCGAGGCGCCCAAGCCCCGCGACGCCGCCCCCGCCAAGTCCGAGTCGGCCGTCAACGCACCCGAGACCTCGCCGATCCGCGGTGCAAGCGCCCGTGTCGTGACCAACATGGAGGCCTCGCTCACCGTCCCGACGGCCACGAGTGTGCGCGCCGTCCCGGCCAAGCTGCTCGTCGACAACCGGATCGTCATCAACAACCACCTCGCCCGCTCGCGCGGCGGCAAGGTGAGCTTCACCCACCTCATCGGTTTCGCCGTCGTCAAGGCCCTGGGCGTCATGCCCGCCATGAACGCCGGCTTCACCACCGACGAGAAGGGCAAGCCGGTCCTCGTGACGCCGGCCCACGTCAACTTCGGCCTCGCCATCGACCTCGAGAAGCCCGACGGCACACGCCAGCTCCTCGTCCCGTCGATCAAGTCCGCCGAGACGATGGACTTCGGCCACTTCTGGACCGCCTACGAGGAGATGGTCAAGAAGGCCCGCGGCGGCAAGCTCACCGTCGAGGACTTCCAGGGCACGTCGATCTCGCTGACCAACCCCGGCGGCATCGGCACCGTCCACTCCGTCCCGCGCCTCATGGCCGGCCAGGGTGCGATCGTCGGCGTCGGCGCGATGGACTACCCCGCCGAGTGGCAGGGCGCGAGCGACGAGACGCTCAACCGCAACGCCGTCTCCAAGATCCTCACGCTGACGAGCACCTACGACCACCGGATCATCCAGGGCGCCCAGTCCGGCGAGTTCCTGCGCGTGATCCACCAGCTCCTCCTCGGCGAGAACGGCTTCTACGACGAGATCTTCGAGAGCCTGCGCATCCCCTACGAGCCGGTGCGCTGGGTCCAGGACATCTCGGCCTCCCACGACGACGACATCAACAAGGTGTCGCGCGTCCAGGAACTCATCCACGCCTACCGCGTGCGCGGCCACCTCATGGCCGACACCGACCCGCTCGAGTACAAGCAGCGGCGCCACCAGGACCTCGACGTCACGAGCCACGGCCTGACGCTGTGGGACCTCGACCGCTTCTTCGCCACGGGCGGGTTCGGCGGCCAGCCGTTCCTCAAGCTCCGCAAGATCCTCGGCATCCTGCGCGACAGCTACTGCCGCAGCATCGGCGTCGAGTACATGCACATCCAGGACCCCGAGCAGCGCCAGTGGATCCAGTCCAAGATCGAGGTCGGCTACGCCAAGCAGACCCGCGAGGAGCAGCTGCGGATCCTGCGCAAGCTCAACGCCGCCGAGGCGTTCGAGACCTTCCTGCAGACCAAGTTCGTCGGCCAGAAGCGCTTCTCGCTCGAGGGTGGCGAGTCCGTCATCGCGCTGCTCGACCGCGTCCTGTCGCTCGCTGCCGAGGACAACCTCGAAGAGGTCTGCATCGGTATGCCGCACCGCGGGCGCCTCAACGTCCTCGCCAACATCGCGGGCAAGTCCTACGCCCAGATCTTCCGCGAGTTCGAGGGCAAGCAGGACCCCAAGTCGGTCCAGGGCTCGGGTGACGTCAAGTACCACCTCGGCACCGAGGGCACCTTCACCGCCGAGGACGGTGCGACGACCAAGGTCTACCTCGCGGCCAACCCGTCGCACCTCGAAGCCGTGAACCCGGTGCTCGAGGGCATCGTGCGCGCCAAGCAGGACCGCCTCAACCTCGCCGGCGAGGACTTCACCGTCCTGCCCGTCCTCATGCACGGTGACGCGGCCTTCGCCGGCCAGGGAGTCGTCGCCGAGACGCTCAACCTGTCGCAGCTGCGCGGCTATCGCACTGGTGGCACGGTCCACATCGTCGTCAACAACCAGGTCGGCTTCACGACCTCACCGAGCTCCTCGCGGTCCTCGACCTACTCGACCGACGTCGCGCGGATGATCCAGGCGCCGATCTTCCACGTCAACGGTGACGACCCGGAGGCGTGCGTGCGCGTCGCCGAGCTCGCCTACGAGTTCCGCAAGGACTTCGCCAAGGACGTCGTCATCGACATGGTCTGCTACCGCCGCCGCGGTCACAACGAGGGCGACGACCCGTCGATGACCCAGCCCCTGATGTACAACCTCATCGAGGCCAAGCGCAGCGTCCGCAAGCTCTACACCGAGTCCCTCATCGGGCGCGGCGACATCACCGTCGAGGACGCCGAGGCCGCGCTGCGCGACTACCAGCAGCAGCTCGAGCGGGTCTTCGTCGAGACCAAGGAAGCCCTCAAGCAGAACGACGCCGAAGCCGCCAAGGCTGCCGACGACAACTACACCGGAACCGACGTCGAGGGCCACACCGGTCTCGAGCCGCCCACGGCGCAGACGACCGATGCCACGACGCGATCCGCGACCGAGACGGCAATCTCGCCCGAGGAGCTCAAGGCGATCGGCGAGGTCTTCGCCAACCCGCCGCACGGCTTCACGGTGCACCCCAAGCTGCAGCAGATGCTCGACAAGCGCGTCGGCAGCGTCAGTCAGGGCGGGATCGACTGGGCGACCGGCGAGCTCCTCGCCTTCGGTTCGCTCCTCAAGGAGGGCACGCCGGTGCGCCTCGCCGGTCAGGACAGCCGTCGCGGCACGTTCGTGCAGCGTCATGCCGTCCTCATCGACAAGCAGACGGCGCTCGAGTGGACGCCGCTCCTCTACCTGGGCGAGGGACAGGGCCGGTTCTGGGTCTACGACTCGCTGCTCTCCGAGTTCGCGGCCCTGGGCTTCGAGTACGGCTACTCCGTCGAGCGGCCCGACGCCCTCGTGCTCTGGGAGGCCCAGTTCGGTGACTTCCTCAACGGCGCGCAGACGATCATCGACGAGTTCATCAGCTCCTCGGAGCAGAAGTGGGGCCAGCGCTCCTCCGTCGTGCTCCTGCTCCCCCACGGCTACGAGGGTCAGGGCCCCGACCACTCCTCCGCCCGCATCGAGCGCTTCCTGCAGATGTGCGCCGAGGACAACATGACGGTGGCCTACCCGACGACGCCTGCGTCGTACTTCCACCTGCTGCGCCGCCAGGCCTACGCCCGACCGCGCCGACCGCTCATCGTCTTCACGCCGAAGTCGATGCTGCGCCTCAAGGCAGCCTCGAGCATGCCCGAGGACTTCACGACCGGCACGTTCCGCCCGATCCTCCCCGACCGCGAGGGTGCGACGAGCGGCACCGTCGACCGCGTGCTCCTCGCAGCCGGCAAGGCCGTGCACGAGCTCGAAGCCGAGCGGGCCAAGCGGGGCGACACGAGCACCGCGATCCTGCACATGGAGCAGTACTACCCGCTCCCCGGCAAGGAGCTCGCCGACGAGCTCAACAAGTACCCCGACGCCGAGCTCGTCGTGGTGCAGGACGAGCCCGAGAACCAGGGTGCGTGGCCGTTCCTGGCCCTCAACCTGCCCCAGTCGCTCGCCGAGCACGGAGTCCAGCGCCCGATGCGAGTCCTCTCGCGCAAGGCGTCGGCCTCCCCGGCCACGGGTTCCTCCAAGAAGCACCAGGCGGAGCAGGCCGACCTCGTGGCGCAGGCCTTCACCCGCTGACGTTCGACCTCACGGTCAGACGCACAGCACGGCGCGGCCCGGTCCTCACGGACGGGGCCGCGTCTGCGCGTTAGGGTTCCTTGGTGTACTTCACCGACCGAGGGATCGAGGAACTCGAGGCACGCAGAGGCGACGAAGAGGTCACCTTGGCCTGGCTCGCCGAGCAGTTGCGCACCTTTGTGGACCTCAACCCCGATTTCGAGACACCCGTCGAGCGCCTCGCCACCTGGCTGGCTCGGCTCGATGATGAGGACGACTGAACATGACCGACCAGATCCACCACTCGGAGCCCACCGACGAGGGCTCCCACAGCGACATCGAGTTCCGCCCGAGCGCCGACTTCGCGGCTCCCGGTGACGGCCCTCGTGACGTCGCCATCGTCTTCATGGGCGACTCCCTGGTGGCTGGGGTCGGCGACCCCAAGGGGCAGGGATGGGTGACCCGAGTCGTCGGGCGCACGTCCCACCCGGAAGTCGAGTTCACGGCATACAACCTGGGTGTTCGTGGACAGACGAGCGGTGACGTCCTCGCGCGCTGGCACACGGAGTGCCCGCCCCGCTGGAAGTCACGCAGCGAGCGACGCGTCGTCATCTCCTACGGCGCCAACGACATCGCCGCCGGCGTCACGCTGGCGCGCCATCGCCTCAACCTCGCCAACATCCTCGACGAGGCCGCGAGCACCGGCGTCTCCGCATTCGTCGTGAGCAGCCCTCCCACGAGCGACGAAGCCTTCAACGACAAGCTGGCCGTGCTCGTCGAGGCCCAGGCCGACGTGTGTGCCCGACGCTCCGTCCCGTTCGTCGACTGCTTCCGCCCGCTGCTCGGCCACGACCAGTGGCGGTCCGAGCTCGCGGCGAGCCGCGACGGACACCACCCCGGGCAGGCCGGCTATGGCCTCATCGCGTGGCTCGTCCTGCACAACGGCTGGAACGAGTGGCTCCAGATCTGATCCCGGGCCGGTTCAGGCCGTGAAGACGATCTTGCCAGTGACCTGACCGTCGACCATCTTGGCGAAGCCGTCACGAGCGTCGGCGAGCGGGATGACCGAGTCGATCAGCGGCTCGATGCCCTGTGCGACAACGAAGTTCGCCAGCTTCTGGAGTTCGTCACGGCTGCCCATCGTCGAGCCGATGACGCGCAGCTGCTTGAAGAAGATCTTGGTCAGCTCGGCCTTGGCCGGGGCGTCGCCCGAGGTCGCGCCCGAGATGACGATCGTCCCGCCGGGGCGCAGGGCGTTGACCGAGTGCGACCACGTCGCGGCGCCCACCGTCTCCATGACGGCGTCGACGCGCTCCGGAAGTCGCTCACCCGAGGCGAACGCGCGGTCAGCACCGAGGGCAACGGCCTGCTCGCCCTTGGCCGCGTCGCGACTCGTCACCCACACGCGGATGCCGGCAGCGGCCCCGAGCTGGACGAGGGCCGTGGCGACGCCACCGGCCGCTCCCTGGACGAGGACCGTGCCTCCGGGCTGCACCTGTGAGTTCGTGAAGAGCATCCGGTATGCCGTGAGCCAGGCGGTGGGTAGGCAGGCGGCCTGTTCCCAGCTGAGTTCCGCCGGCTTGGGCACGAGGTTGGCGCGCGGGACCGCGACCCTGGTGGCCAGCGTGCCATCGTGCAGCTCGGAGAGCAGGGTGCGGCGTGGGTCGAGGGTCTCGTCACCCTGCCAACCGTCCGAGGGCACAACGGCGTGGATGAGCACCTCGTTGCCGTCGGGGTCCATGCCCGCTGCGTCGCAGCCGAGCACCATCGGCAGCCGATCGGGCGCAAGGCCCACCCCTCGCAACGACCACACGTCGTGGTGGTTGAGGGCGCAGGTCTTGAGATCGACGACGACCCACCCGTCGCGGGCCTGCGGGTCGGGGCGCTCCCCCACCTCGAGGCCCGACAGCGGGTCGGACGCGGACTGGGAGACGGCGTAGGCAGCGAGCATGAGTTCGACCCTACCCATGGCGCTCGCCGGGCAGTGCGACGATGTGGCGATGACCATCGACGCGCTTCTTCACACCGGGCCGGTCGTCCTCGACGGCGGCTTCTCCACGGCACTGGAGGCGCGCGGCCACGACCTGTCCGGACGCCTCTGGTCGGCCCGGCTCCTGCGTCAGGCCCCCTCGGAGGTCGTTGCTGCACATCGAACCTTCGTCGATGCCGGAGCCGAGATCGTCATCAGTGCGTCGTACCAGGCGAGCCATGCGGGATATGTCGCCGCTGGCCTGACCGAGGAGGAGTGCGACGCCGACCTCGATGCCTCGATCGAGCTCGCGCGCCAGGGCGCGGACGGCCGGGCGCTCGTGGCTGCCTCGGTGGGTCCCTATGGCGCACACCTGGCCGACGGTTCCGAGTACACCGGCTACCCGGCCGTGAGCCGAGCGACGTTGCGCGAGTTCCATTCCCGCCGACTGGAGCGCCTCATCGCGGCCGGTCCCGACCTCGTGGCGGTGGAGACCATCCCCGAGGTCGCCGAGGCCGAGGTCGTCGTCGAGCTGCTCACCGAGATCGCCCCCGACCTTCCCTACTGGGTCTCGTTCTCCGCGACCGGGGGTGGGCGTCTCACCGGAGGCGCACCGTTCGCCGAGGCCATCGGCGTGGTCCGAGGAGCAGCCATCGCTGTCGGCGTGAACTGCACTGCGCCCCGCCACATCGACGAGCTCCTCGAGGCCGGCGGTCCGAACGTGCCCTACGTCATCTACCCCAACGCGGGTGCGACCTACGATCCCGGCAGCAAGACCTGGACCGAGGACGGGTCAGCGCACTTCGCGCCCACCACGGTGCAGCGGTGGAACGACCTCGGAGCCCGCTTCATCGGCGGCTGCTGCGGCATCGGCGCGGACGGCATCCGCGAGATCGCGGGCGCCGTCCGCGCCTGAGCACGTCGAGAGCGCTGGGTGCGAGCCTGAACGGGTGTCAGGCGAGCTTGGCCACCGCAGCCGCGACGATGTCCGCGACACCCGGCGCGAACACACTCGGCACGATCTCCTCGGCCGTGGGTTCGGGCACCATTGCTGCGATCGCCTCAGCCGCGGCCAGCTTCATGGCCTCGGTGATCTGGCTGGCACCTGAGTCGAGGGCTCCCCGGAAGATTCCCGGGAAGACCAAGACGTTGTTGATCTGGTTCGGGAAGTCCGAGCGTCCGGTGGCGACCACCGCGGCATGCCGGTGAGCGACGTCCGGGTGCACCTCGGGGTCCGGGTTCGCGAGCGCGAAGATGATCGAGTTCGGCGCCATCCTGGCGACCTCTTCCTCGGGCACCGTGCCCCCCGAGACGCCGACGTAGACATCGGCGTCGACGAGCGCGGTGCCGATCAGCCCCGACAGCCCGCGCGGATTGGTCGAGGCAGCGATGCGGTGCTTGTGCCCCGTGAGGTCCGTGCGCGACGGCGAGATGATGCCGCGCGAGTCGCACACGATGACGTCGCGCACCCCGGCCCGCTGCAGCAGACCGGTCACGGCGACACCAGCGGCCCCCGCACCGGCGACGACGACTCGGAGCTCGGCGAGAGTGCGGCCGACAACCTTGGCCGCGTTGATCAGCCCGGCGAGCACCACGATCGCCGTGCCGTGCTGGTCGTCGTGGAAGACGGGGATGTCGAGGCGTTCCTTGAGCTGGGCCTCGATCTCGAAGCAGCGCGGAGCCGAGATGTCCTCGAGGTTGATGCCACCGTAGGACGGCGCGATGCGGGCGATGGCGTCGACGAGCTCGTCCACGGATCCGGTCTCCATGCACACCGGAACGGCATCGATCCCGCCGAAGTGCTTGAAGAGGATCGCCTTGCCCTCCATCACCGGCATGGCCGCCAGCGGTCCGATGTCACCGAGGCCGAGGACCGCGGTGCCGTCGGTGATGACGGCGACCGTGTTGCGGCGAGCGGTGTAGCGAGCGGAGAGACTCGGGTCCTCGGCAATGGCGCGGCAGACATCGGCAACGCCCGGCGTGTAGAGCAACGACAGGTCATCGCGATCACGCAGCGGCTGCGTCGCGTGTACGCCGAGCTTTCCGCCTTCGTGAGCCCGGAACACCGGACTCTCGAAGTCGAAGCTCGAGTACAACGGGGACGCAGACATGACGGACTCCCAACACAAAGAACTTGCGCAACCGAAGCGGATCGGTGCGACGGGCCGACTCCCGGGTGGGGGACGTCGAAGGGCGGGAGGTGTGCCGCGCCCGGCCATCCTCGCACGCTCTGGGGCAGCACGTCTGCGGCTCGCCACGTGCGCAATGCCACAATCAGCGCGTGTCCCTCCGGTCGATTCCACGCCCACGCATCGTGCGGGTGCGTGGCCGGTCCATGGAACCCACGCTCCACGACGGCGACCTGCTGCTGGTCCTGTGGGGCCGCCTCGTCCGTCCGGGGGCCGTCGCCGTGGTGCGTCTGCCACCGGACACCACGGGGACTCCTCGCCCTCTCTCGATCAAGCGCGTCACCGGGGCCGACCCGGACGCTCCGGACCGCTGGTGGATCGACTCCGACAATCTGCGCGAGGGTGTGACGTCGTTCGACGTGGGCTCCCTCGGCCCGGACGACGTCCTTGCCGTGGCTCTGGCGCGGGTCTGGCCCCGTCCCGGAAGGGTGACCACACGGCATACGCCGTGAACAGGCCCGAAGGGCTCGTTGTAGGTTGGGAAGTGGCCACAACTCAGCCCAACGAAAGGGACGTTCATGCGCCTCCCCGCTCTGTTCAGCATCATCGATGTCAGCGCCCACTGCGACCTGCCCTGCGGCGTCTATGACCCCGCCCAGGCCCGCATCGAGGCGGAGTCGATCAAGGCGATCATCGCCAAGGTCGCCGACAACGACGACCCCGACTTCCGCACGCGCGCCGTGCTCATCAAGGAGCAGCGCTCGCAGCTCGTCAAGGAGCACCTGTGGGTGCTCTGGACCGACTACTTCAAGCCGCCGCACTTCGAGAAGTTCCCGAACCTGCACAGCCTGATCAACGAGGCCACCAAGCTCGCTGGCGCCTCGGGCACCAAGGGTGAGTTCGACGCCGCCAAGGCCGACGAGCTCCTCGCGAAGATCGACGAGATCGACGCGATCTTCAAGGAGACCAAGAAGGCCTGACCCGCGACAGCGAGTCAACGCTCGAAGGCCCCGGCACACCCTGTGCCGGGGCCTTCGACGTGTGCCCGCGACTCATCTGGGCGGGGTCGCGCCCACCGAGCGGATGAGGGCCTCGACAACTTCGGGGTCGTACTCGTAGCCCAACCCGAGATGGATCCGCTCCAGGGCGGCCTCGATCGAGTATGCATCGCCCCTGCCGTGCGAGAAGTCGTCAAAAGCGTTGGAAACCTTGATGATCCGGCTCTCGAGGGGAACCTTCTCGCCCCACTCGCGCACGTGCCGGAAGGGCGTCGTCTGCCGCTCCATGAGGTCGGCCACCCGATCGAGCACCTCCGTGCGTCGCACGATGCGAGCGCCTTCGGATGCGATCCGCCGCTGGTCATCCGGGGCCACGAGCACGGTCGCGCCGTCGGGGATCGGAGACCTCAGGCCGACCTGCCCGAGGTCATGGAGCAGGGCTGCGTACTCGAGGTCCTGGACTGCCGCCGCATGCAGGCCCATGGCTCGACCGATGCTCACCGATCGCCCGGCCACCCGGGACGCATGCCCCGTCGGGGTGTAGCCAGCCACCTCGGTGAGCCGGGACAGTGTCTCGATGGTCTGGCGGTACGTGGCTCTGTTGGCCGTGTGGCGGCGCACCGCGAAGTAGGTCAACACCATCGGCAGGAGGCCGAGGGGCAGGGCGGCCAATCCGATCACCGGTGCGAGGAAGGCCACGAGTGGGCCAGCTGCCAACAACCCCAGAGTGAGCGCCTGGGCCTCTCCCAGCTCCTCCCGAAGGGTGCTCGCCACCGGAAGGGCTCGGCGCTGCGCCCTCACCAGCCCCGTCAGCAAGAGGTCGACGTAGAGGCCCGCAGCAGCAGCTCCCATCATCACCACCGCAACGAGCCACGCCGGCCGCTGCGCGTCCAGTTGCCAGGCCCAGGCCCCGGCACCGTCGAGGGGGACGGCCCGCACCAACGTTGCGGTCACACCGACCCCGATCGTGCGGGTCGCCACGACGTACCACTCGATTCTGCGACGCAGGGCCCAGCGGAGCAGGGATCCAAGGCCGAGCGAGACCGCCACCACGACGGTGACGATCCCTGCTGGGACGTCGAACACCCGATGCCCCTGCACGGCCGCGAGCACGGCCAGGGCGATCGCGGAGGCGGTGGAGACTGGGGCCGCCACCCGCCCCGACGGCATGAGGACACGGAACTGCTCCCCCACGACGATGGCCAGGACGAACGCGGCGAGAACGGCCGTGTGGTTGCTCACCACGTCGGCGAGGCGCGAGGCTTCGGCCGCCAACGACAGCACCACCGTGATCGCACCCAGACCGAGGACGAGGGGTTCTGCCGTTCGGGTCAGGGTGCCTTGGGGTGTCGGCGTGAGCCCGATGACGCGTGGCGGAGGAGTCATCTCGTGGTCACTGCCTCGTCGGCAGAGTCCTCACGCAGACGCACCACCCGCGAGAGCGCCAGGAGCACGCGGTCGGTGCCCGCAATGGGCGCCTGGCGGGGGCTCAGCCTGGCGATCGCCGCGGGTGACGTGAGCGATTCGTCCTCCTGGAGCATGAGGTCGTACTCGTCCGCAACTCGCACGATGTCGGCGGCGATGGACAGGCCCGAGTCGCCGGCGTCCGCCCGCGCCACTTCCTCCATCACCGATGACGCCCCAGCCAGGAAGGGCAGGCTCTGGAGCATCGCCGCGCCCCGAAGGGCCGCACTGTCGGCCTCGTCCGCGCCGACCTGGCCGGGGGCGACGACCACTCGACCGAGATCGTGGAGCAGGCCGGCTGTGCGGACGTCCGCGACCTCCTTGGGTCCGAGTCCGAGGTCCTGGGCCATGAGAGCGGCCAGGTCTGACACGCGTCCACTGTGTCCCTCGAGCGCCGGCGCCCGCGTCTCGATGGCAGTCACCAGAGCCCCGAGGGCGCGCTCACGCGCATCGCGCTCTTCGCCGTACTGCAGCAGCGCCCAGAGAGCTCCGGCCAGCGGCGCCAGAGCCACCAGCACCGCGACCGGGCCCAAGCCGCCGGGAATCCACATGATGGCGACGAGGAACGCGATGATGCCGTAGGCGAACTGCGACGGCCCGGACCCCGTGAGCATGTCGCGTAACTGCAGCGGAATGGGAACGCCCGCAGTGAGCTTGATGACGCCGGCCACGAGGACGGCGTTCACGAAGAGGTTGACGACATCGGCGATGACGATCGGAAGGCCGACATGCCACATGAGCTCCACCGCCCCGTGCAGCTCCACGAGGTTGAACGATCCACCCGCCCACACGTAGGCGAGGCCGCCGACCATCGCCGATGACGAGACCATCGCCATGTTGAAGATCCGTCGGCGCAACGGGATGCGGCGCGTCGTCAGGCCGGTCATGACCAGACCCACGACGCCAGCACCCATCACACCGACGATCGGGATGGCGGCGAGGACCACGACGTTGTCTGCCGTGAAGTGACTGCGCCCGTCGCTACTGGTGGGCAACCAGTAGGTCAGCGAGCCCAGAAGGGCCAGCACCACGAGTCCGGCCCACTCCTGGGGCCAGCCGAACAACTGGTGACAGATGAGCCCCAGCAGCACCCAGAGGACCACGACTCCACTGATGTAGAGCGTGACCTTGTGCTGCCGGGCCCAGGTGTTGGCGCCTCTCGCCACCGCGATGTTCGGGTGCTCGTGCCGCGTGGTCTACCAGGTCCAGCCGGCGTTCTGCGGCGTCCAGGTCCACCCGCTGCTGGCAGGTGCCAGGGCACCAGCGGAAGGTGCCGCCTGCGCACTGGACGCGCCGACGGTGGTGAGGGCTGCAAGCAGAAGTGCAGTGGCGGTGAGACGGATGGCGCGCATGATGAGACCTTTCGCAGGTCCCGACCAGGGAAGTCGGGGCTAGTCGGCCCATCGTCCCATGCATCTTCAGTGTGCGACAATGTAACGGACGCACGAGTGAACTGTGGAGCCCTTGGCACCGTCAGGGCTCTTGGTCGCCGGTCCACCCCCCGAAACTTGAGGAGTCCCCATGAGCAAGCGTGCCCGCAAGCGCCGCTCGCGCAAGGGCAACAAGGCCAACCACGGCCGCAAGCCCAACGCCTGAGCACTGCGCAGCAGACGATCGAAGGGGCGACCACCGCACGGTGGTCGCCCCTTCGTCATGTCTGCGCGCTTGGTCAGCCGTCGAGCTCGATGCGCACCATGGTGATCCGCTGGAGGATCTGGACCCTGAGCTGATCGGGGCACGCCTGCGACCCGCCGGTGCGTCGCACCGCGGCCTTCACGGCGCGGTCGAGGTCGTGCTCGTGGAGGCACGGCCCGCAGGCCTCGAGGTGCTCGGCAACCCTGGCGACGTCAGCGGGCTGCATCTCGCCATCGAGATACTCATAGATCCGGTGGAGAACCTCGGAGCACTCTGCATGGGACTCGGAATGCGACCCCGACGCTGCAGACTCGGTTCCGGCCTGGCCATTGCTGTGCATCTCGTTCACGACGAGACCTCCTTGCCGAAGCCGCGCTCGGCGGCATACTCGGTCAGCATCTCGCGGAGCTGACGGCGACCGCGGTGGAGTCGTGACATCACGGTGCCAATGGGCGTTCCCATGATCTCGGCGATCTCCTTGTAGGCGAATCCCTCGACGTCGGCGAGGTAGACCGCCATCCGGAAGTCCTCGGGCAGGTCCTGCAGGGCCCGCTTGATCTCGGAGTCGGGCAGGTGGTCGAGGGCCTGGGCCTCGGCCGACTTCAGCCCCGAGCTCGTGTGCGACTCGGCGCGCGCGAGCTGGTAGTCCTCGACCTCGGAGGCGTCGGACTGCAGCGGCTCGCGCTGCTTCTTGCGATAGGTGTTGATGTAGGTGTTGGTGAGGATGCGGTACATCCAGGCCCGCAGGTTGGTGCCGGGCTTGTACTGGTGGAACGCGGCGAAGGCCTTCGCGTAGGTCTCCTGCAGCAGGTCCTCGGCGTCCGCGGGGTTGCGCGTCGTGCGCATCGCAGCGGCATACAGCTGGTCGAGCAGCGGAAGGGCCTCGGCTTCGAAGCGGGCCTGCCGCTCGTCCGGGGTCTCGGTGGTGACATCCACCGTGGGTTCGTCAGAGGTTGTCTGTGGTGTGGTCATTGCGCTCCACCCTAGACCCGTCTCTGCGGGTGACGTCGTGTTCAGGACGAGCACGGACCAGACCTCTCCATGACGCGGTGCGCCAGTGATCGGCGCGGGGACATGGGTGTCAACAGGGGGGAGGGAGGCGCCATTCCCCGCGTGTAGCGTTCGGC
Source organism: Janibacter sp. HTCC2649 (assembly GCF_000152705.1). GTDB lineage: Bacteria > Actinomycetota > Actinomycetes > Actinomycetales > Dermatophilaceae > Knoellia. Next base: position 1,506,559 of record NZ_CH672413.1, read on the forward strand.
CATGACCACGCCGACCACATCACCCTTTGTCACCCTCCTCGGGGAGCAGGTCCGCCACGAGTTCACCGCCAGCCAGCAGTACATCGCCATCGCGATCTGGTTCGACGACCTCGACCTCCCCCGCCTCGCCGAGCGCTTCTACGCGCAGAGTGTCGAGGAGCGCAACCACGCCATGATGATGGTCCGCTACATGCTCGATCGCGACTGGGACGTCGAGATCCCCGGTGTCGACGCCGTGCGCAACGCGTTCGACCGTCCCGCCGAGCCGATTGCCCTGGCCCTCGCGCAGGAGAAGGCCGTCACCGAGCAGTGCGAAGCCCTTTTCCGCGCCGCTCGCGCCGAAGGAGATGTCCTCTCCGAGCAGTTCATGCTGTGGTTCCTCAAGGAACAGGTCGAGGAGGTCTCGTCGATGAACACGCTGCTGACGATCACTGAGCGCGCGGGGGACGACTGGTTCCAGGTCGAGGAGCACCTGGCCCGAGAGCCCCAGGCGGAGCCGACCGACAACTCCGCTCCCGAGGCTGCCGGCGGCGCGCTCTGACCTGAGGTCAGGCCAGCGTCTCGACGAACGCTCGGGCAGCGTCGACGAGCGGACCGGTGACCCTGATCGTGTGCTCACCCTTGACAGCGGTGACGTATGCCGCGTCCCTGAGTTCCGCTCGCACCTCGTCTGGGGTGCCGAACGGGTCGCGCTCCCCCTGGACCACGTGCAGGGGGATGCCGGCGCCGATCGGGAGGCGCAGCTCGTCGGCACGCGAGACCTCGGGCTTGCCGGGTGGGTGCAGCGGGAACGACAGGCAGAGCACGGCGTCAGCCCCGAGATCGGCCGCCGTGCGGCAGCTGACGCGCGCGCCGTTGCTCTTGCCCGACAGGACCAGCGGCCCCGGCAGCCGCCCCCGACCAGCGCGCAGCGCCTGGACCACGGGAAGCCAGGCCTCGTCCTGCGGGACGGGACGCGGCGGCATACGCCGTCCGGCAACGCCCCATGCCTGCTGCACGAAGGCGACCGCCCAGCGACTCTCGACGAGCCCGTCCCGCACGGCATTGAGGTCGACGCCGCCGAGTCCCCCACTCGCGCCATGGGTGAGGACGACGGTGCCGCGAGCGTGTGGCGGCCGAACCACGTGGGCGTGGGCAGGTCCCAGAGGTGTCGAGACCTCGACGAGTCGTCGCGTCGTCATGACGGCAACCCGATGATCTCGCCGGTCATGGGGTCGACGACGCCGCGCAGTTCGGACTCGGGGAGCGGGTCCAGCAGCTGCGGTCCGTTGGAGCGGTTGCTGCTGACCGCCCGAGAGACGGGGTATGCCGTGAAGCGGCCCGGATCGCGCGGCTCCAGGAGTGTGGCCACGTGTCCGACGTCGGTGAGCGACGGGTCGAGCCAGGCCTCCCAGTCAGCCGGATCGAGGACGAGCGGCTGCCGGTCGTGGATGCGGTCCAGGCCCGGCTCCGCCTCGGTCGTGATGATCGTGAAGGTGGTCAACCACGCGGCGGGGTCGTCGTTGTCGGCGACGGCCGGGTCGCGCCAGAACTCGTAGAGCCCAGCGAAGGCACAGTTCGAGCCGTCGTCGCGCGAGGTGAAGAACGGTTGCTTGAGGGGCTTGCCCTTGGCGTCGGTCGCGGTCGGCGAGACCTGCCATTCGTACCAACCCCGAGCCGGGACTAGGCATCGACGACGCGCCGCCGCCTTGGCGTAGGCCGGCTTCTCCAGGACCGACTCGGCGCGCGCATTGATCATGCGCACCCCCGACTTGGGGTCCTTGGACCAGCTGGGGACCAGCCCCCACGTGAGCAGCCGGAGCTGGCGCGTGGGCTCGGCCTCGGCCTCACCACGGGGTGACCGGGTGAGCACGACGGGCGCCTGCTTGGTCGGGGCCATGTTGTGGTCGGGGGCTCCGGGCGGGGGCGACTGCGGGTTGACGAGCACGCTGCGCGTGGGCTCGGCCGAGCGGTCATCGTCGACCTCGAACTCGAGGGTCAGCTCGTCTGGGTTGGCCGTGGCCGCGTAGCGCCCGCACATGCGACCAAATGTACGCACCGACGCCGACTGACCCTCGAAGACACGGATCCGCACGCACCAACTACGGTAGGAGAAGGTCCACGATCCGTTTTCGACCCTGAGGAGGACGCATGTCTTTGGTGCGTCGTGTTGCCCGTCCCATGCTTGCTGCCATGTTCGTCGTGGGAGGTCTCGACCAGCTCAAGCACCCAGGTGCCAAGGCCAAGGCCGCCCGACCCGTGCTTGGCCAGGCCAAGAAGCTCGGCCTGCCCGACGACCCCGAGCTCCTCGTGCGCGCCAACGGTGTGGCCATGGTCGGTGGCGGTGCGCTCCTGGCGACGGGTCACGTTCCTCGCCTTGCCTCGACGGTCCTGGCCGGAGCCTTGGTGCCGACCACCCTTGCGGCACACGCTTTCTGGAACGAGTCCGACCCCCAGACCCGCGCCCAGCAGAAGATCCAGTTCCTCAAGAATCTCGGTCTGCTCGGCGGCCTGCTCCTCGCCGCTGTCGACACCGATGGCAAGCCCAGCCTGTCCTACCGCGCCCACCTCGCCGGAGAGCGCGCACAACGCACCGCCCACACGACCAAGCGCGAGGCCCGTCACGTGGCCAAGGCTGCTCGGCGCGAGGCACGACTGAAGGCGGTCCAGGCACAGAATGCCCTCACCTGACTGGACCTGCCCCGCTGCCGAAGGCCCGGTCGCCGCGACGATCGACCTCCCCGGCAGCAAGTCGCTGACCAACCGCTTCCTCGTCCTCGCCGCGCGCGCAGGCGGAGTCTCACGGTTGCGCTCCCCGTTGCGCTCACGCGACACCCTGCTCATGGCGCAGGCCCTGGGTGGCCTGGGCGTCGGCATCGATGACGTCGACGGTGACGACTGGCTCGTCACCCCTGGCGAGGTCATGGGTCCGGCCGACATCGACTGTGGCCTTGCTGGCACGGTCATGCGCTTCGTCCCACCTCTGGCTGCGCTCGCGCGCGGGGCCGTCCGCTTCGACGGCGACCCGCATGCCCGCACGCGTCCCATGGGTCCGGCCCTAGACGCCCTGCGACACCTCGGTGTCGACCTCGATGACGACGGTCGTGGCGCCCTGCCGTTCACCGTGCGTGGAACGGGCTCCGTGCGCGGCGGTGACGTCACCCTGGATGCCTCGGCGTCGTCCCAGTTCATCTCCGCTCTCCTGCTCTCTGCCCCGCACTACGACCAGGGCGTGACGATCCACCACCAGGGCGAGCCCGTCCCCAGCCAGCCGCACATCGACATGACGGTCGAGGCTCTGCGTGACGCCGGTGCCGACGTCGACGACACCGAGGCGGACACGTGGCGGGTCGAGCCCGGTCCGCTCAATCCGCTCGACGTCCAGATCGAGCCGGACCTCTCCAACGCCGCGCCCTTCCTCGCAGCCGCGCTCGTCACCGGCGGCAGGGTCCGCATCTCCAGCTGGCCGCAGCACACCACTCAGGCCGGCGACGAGATCCGCGACATCCTCGACGAGATGGGCGCGGACGTGAGCCTCGGCCGTGACGGCCTCACGGTGAGCGCCGTCGACGGGTTCAGCGGCGTCGACGTGGACCTCCACGACGCCAGCGAGCTCACCCCCGTCGTGGCAGCCCTCGCAGCGCTCGCCCAGGGGCCCAGTCTCATCCGCGGCGTCGCCCACATTCGTGGGCACGAGACCGACCGGTTGGCGGCGCTCGCGCGCGAGCTCAACGCGCTCGGGGCCACGGTCACCGAGACCGCGGACGGTCTGCACATCGTGCCGCGGCCCCTCTCCCCCACGATGTTCCACACCTACGGCGACCACCGCATGGTCATGGCCGGTGCCGTCATCGGGCTCGCCGTCCCCGGAGTGGTCATCGAGGACGTCGGCACGGTCGCGAAGACGCTGCCCACGTTCACCGACCTGTGGGCCCACATGCTCGGCCATCCCGACTCCCAGGGACGCTCTGCCTGATGGCACGCTCCACGAGCGACTACGACGAGTCCGACGCCCGGATCCGGCCCAACAAGCGTGGCAGTCGTCCGCGGTCCAAGGACCGTCCGGCCCACCTTGATGCCGTCCCCGGCATGGTCATCGGCGTCGACCGTGGTCGCTACCACGTCCTCATGGAGCCCGGCACCGGCCAGGAGCGCACGGTGACGGCCATGCGGGCACGCGAGCTCGGCCGCAAGGGCATCGTGGTCGGTGACGACGTCTTCCTCGTCGGTGACGTCTCCGGCAGCCCCGACGCACTGGCCCGCGTCGTGCGGGTGGGAGCCCGTCGAACCCTCCTGCGTCGCACGGCTGACGACACCGACCCGGTCGAGCGCGTCATCGTGTCCAACGCCGACCAGCTCGTCGTGGTCTGCGCACTGGCCAATCCCGAACCCCGACCGAGGCTCATCGACCGCTGCCTCGTCGCGGCCTACGACGCCGGCATGTCTCCACTGCTGGCCCTCACCAAGGCAGACCTCGCGGACCCGGCTCCGTTCCTCGAGAACTACGCACCCCTCGAGGTGCCGAGCGTCATCACGGCAACGACCGAGAGCGATGGCACCGACGGCCTGGAAGCCGTCCGGGACGCCCTGCGAGGACACGTCAGCGTCCTCGTCGGACACTCCGGAGTGGGCAAGTCCACCCTCGTCAATGCCCTTGTCCCCAACGCCTATCGCGCCGTCGGCGTCGTCAATGACGTGACCGGACGCGGTCGTCACACCTCCACGTCCGCCGTGGCCCTGCGCCTGCCCGACGGCGACGGATGGGTCATCGACACTCCGGGCATCCGCTCCTTCGGCCTCGCCCACGTCGACCCCGAACGCATCGTCACGCACTTCCCCGAGCTCGAGGCGGGCACGGGCAACTGCCCCCGTGGGTGTTCGCACGACGAAGAGGAGTGCGCCCTGGACGAGTGGGTGGCCGACGGCCACGCCGGGCCGTCCGGCGTCTCGCGCCTCGAGTCGTTGCGCCGACTCCTGCGCACCCGCAACCCCCAGACCGGCGACTGACCAACACGCATCCCACTTCGTGCCCCGTACGGACACGAAACACCAGCCGAGGCCCCTTCGCCGTCCGTGCGGGGCACGAAGTGGGGTTCCCGCTCCAGACAAAAGGTATGCCGCCCGCTCTGGTGAGCGGGCGGCATACCTCGTGCTGTGTGTCAGCGGATCAGACGTTCGGGCCGGGCTTCTCGTTCGGCTCGTTGTCGATGACCCGGTGGGTGTCGTGCGGACGATCCAACGGACCTTCCTCGCCCGTGGCGTGGGAACGCTCCGCCATGGTGGCGGCGTCTGCCGGGAGCACGCCGCCGTCCTCGTTGAACGCGTCTTGGTCGATGACGTCGGTCGACGCGAACCGCGTGTCCACCTCGACGTCGGAGACGTCGATCGTCTCGACGATGACCCGCGGCTCGGCGAACAGGCAGGCCGAACGGTGGGCTGCGACGCCGTCGGGACGGTCCACCAGCTCGGGGTCGTCGACCTTGCAGCTGTCCTGCGCCTTGAAGCACCGCGTGTGGAAGCGGCAGCCCGACGGCGGGTTCGCCGGCGACGGGACATCACCGGAGAGGACGATCTGCTCACGCTTGCCACGCATCGTCGGGTCTGGGACCGGAACCGCCGAGAGCAAGGCTTGCGTGTAGGGGTGCGTCGGCCGCTGGTAGATCTCTTCCTCGGTGCCGAGCTCGACCATGCGCCCGAGGTACATCACGCCGACGCGGTCGGAGATGTGACGGACGACGGAGAGGTCGTGCGCGATGAAGATGTAGGACAGGCCGAGCTCGTCCTGCAGCTTCTCCATGAGGTTGATGACCTGTGCCTGCACCGACACGTCGAGCGCAGAGACCGGCTCGTCGCAGATGAGGACCTTGGGCCGCAGCGCAATGCCTCGGGCGATGCCGATGCGCTGACGCTGACCGCCCGAGAACTGGTGCGGGTAGCGGTTGATGTGCTCGGGGTTGAGCCCCACGAGGTCGAGCAGTTCCTTGACCGCAGCCTTGCGTCCACCCTTGGGCAGGACATCGGGGTGGATCTCGAACGGCTCGCCGATGATGTCGCCGACCGTCTTGCGCGGGTTGAGCGACGTGTAGGGGTCCTGGAACACGATCTGGATGTCGCGACGCACCTTGCGCATCGCGGATCCGCTCTGTGAGTACATGTCGACACCGTCGAAGTTCACGGTGCCCGACGTGGGCTCCTCGAGTCGCATGAGCACCCGACCCAGGGTGGACTTGCCACAGCCGGACTCGCCCACGATGCCGAGCGTCTCGCCGCGGTTCAGCTCGAACGAGACACCGTCAACGGCCTTGACGTGACCAGTCGTCGTACGCAGGACACCACCCTTGATCGGGTAGTGCTTGAACAGGTTGTCAGCCTTGAGGATGACGTCAGCCATTGAGGACCTCCTCGGCGAAGTGGCAGGCGGACTGCTGCTGACCGACACGGCGCAGAGCCGGCTCGTCGGTGCGGCAGATGTCCTGGGCCATGCGGCAACGCGGGTTGAATGCGCACCCCTGCGGGATGCGGGTGAGGTTGGGCGGGAGACCACCGATGGCCGCCAGCGTCTGGCCCTTCTGGTCCAGACGCGGGATCGACTCGAGCAGACCACGCGTGTAGGGGTGCGCCGGGTGGGCGTAGAGGTCCTCGATGCCTGCCTGCGCAACGATGCGACCGGCATACATGACCGCTGCGCGGTCGGCGACATCCGCCACGACACCGAGGTCGTGGGTGATGAGGATGAGGCCCATCTGGCGCTCCTCCTGGAGCTCAGCGAGCAGGGCCATGATCTGCGCCTGGACGGTCACGTCGAGCGCGGTGGTCGGCTCGTCGGCGATGAGCACCGCCGGGTCGAGGGCAATGGCCATGGCGATCATGATGCGCTGACGCATACCGCCCGAGAACTGGTGCGGGTAGTTCTTGACCCGCTCCTTGGCTCCGGGGATGGCGACACGCTCCATGAGGCGGACGGCCTGGGCGTAGGCGTCCGACTTGTTCATGCCCCGGTGCTGCCGGAACATCTCACCGATCTGCCACCCGACCGGGAAGGTCGGGTTGAGCGAGCTCAGAGCGTCCTGGAAGATGATCGAGATCTCCGGGCCGCGCGACTTGCGCCGCTCCTCCTCGGGCATCGTCAGGAGGTCATGGCCGCAGTAGCGGATGGCCCCTGACGGGATGACGGCCGGCGGCATGTCGAGGATGCCCATGATCGCCTGAGCGGTCACGGACTTGCCCGAGCCGGACTCACCGAGGATCGCGAGGGTCTCGCCCTGACGCAGGTCGAACGAGACGCCGTTGATCGCCTTGGCGACGCCCTCGGAGGTGTGGAACTCGACGAAGAGGTTGTCGACCTCGAGCAGGAGACCGTCGGAGTCGGGCTTGTAGCTCGACTCCGGAACGGCGGACTTCTGGGTGGTGGTGGTCACTTGTGGCTCCTCCTGCTCATCGAGACTTCGGGTCGAAAGCGTCACGCACGGCATCGCCGAGCAGGATGAACGCCAGGACCGCGAGGCTGAGGAACAGACTGGGGAAGAAGAGAACGTGCGGGTACGTACGGATCGCACTCAGCGCGTCGCTGATCGCGACACCCCAGGAGATCGCCGGGTAGGTCAACCCGATCCCCAGGAACGACAGGGTCGCCTCGGCCACGATGAACGCGCCGAGGTTGATCGTCGTGACAACGATCGCCGGCGCGAGCGCGTTGGGCAGGATGTGCGACCGGATGATCCGCCACGGGCTCGCACCCAGGGCGCGAGCAGCGAGGACGTACTCGTTGGGCTTGACCTGCAGGACGCTTGAGCGCATGAGGCGGGCAATCGAGGGCCACCCGAAGATCGTCAGCGTGAGCACGACCTTGCCGACCACCACGAAGTAGTTCGTGTCCGGCTTGTTGGGGAAGCTCGCCATGAAGAGGATGCCGCCGAGGAGCAGCGGGATCGCGAAGAAGATGTCCGTGACACGCGAGGTCAGGGAGTCCAGCCAGCCGCCGTAGAAGCCTGCGACGACGCCGATGACGCCGCCGACGATGAGCGTCGCCAGTGACGTCAGGACTCCGACGATGATCGACGCGCGGGCACCGTAGATCGTGCGCGCGTAGATGTCGTAGCCCTGGGTGTCGGTGCCGAACCAGTGGGAACCGCTGGGCCGGTCGCGCACATTGTTGATGTCGCCGAACGTCGGGTCGGTCCTGGTGAACAGCGACGGCCAGATCGCCATGAGGACGAACAGCCCGATGAGCGTGACCGAGATCCAGAACATCTTGTTCTTGCGCAGCGAGCGCCAGGCGTCCTGGGCGAGCGAGCGAGCCTCGCCCACGTCGTCGGCAGCTCCGGGCTGGACGGTGGCAGCGATGGTGTCAGTCATGGCTGATCCTCGGGTCGAGCACGCCGTAGAGCAGGTCGACGAGCAGGTTGACGAGCAGGTACACGATGACGAGCACGGTCACCGCAGAGACGACGGCGACACCGTCGCGGGAGTTGATGCCCTTCCAGATGTAGCCACCCACTCCCTGGATGTTGAAGATGCGCTCGGTCACGATGGCACCGCCGAGGAGGCCACCGAAGTCAGCACCGATGAAGGTGACGACCGGGATGAGGGAGTTGCGCAGGGTGTGGACCCCGACCGCTCGCGTCCTCGTCAGACCCTTGGCCGCCGCCGTGCGCACGTAGTCCGCACGCAGGTTCTCCACGAGGTTGGTCCTCGTGAGTCGTGCGACGTAGGCGATGGACAGCGAGCCGAGCACGAAGGCCGGCAGGATCAGGGAGGCGGTCGGCGCATCCAGGCTGGGCACGGTGGGTTCAACGATCCCCCACTTGATGCCGACCAGGTACTGCAGGAAGACGCCGATGACGAACACGGGGATGGAGATGACGAACAGCGTGCTCACCGTGACGAGGTTGTCGATGAACCTGCCTTTTCGCACGCCTGCGAGGACACCGGCGAGCACGCCGATGATCGTCTCGAACAGGATCGCCATGATGGCGAGGCGGCCCGTGATGGTGTAGCGCTTGGCCAGGTCCTCCTTGACGGGGATCCCGTAGTAGTTCGTACCGAGGTCGCCCTGGACGAACTTGCCAAGGTACTTGCCGTACTGCACGGGCAGCGAGTCATTGAGGTTGTGTTCCTCGCGGAACTTTGCAACATACTCCGCCGAGCACGGGCGTTCGCCGCACTTGCCGGAGGTCGGGTCTCCGGGCAGGGCGAAGACCATGACGAAAATGATGAAGGTTGCTCCCAGAACCACCGGGATCATCTGCAGCAGTCGTCTGACGATGTACTTGCCCATGTCACCTCCTGTGTCACAGTCGGCCCGTTCCGTGGTAACGGACGGGCGCGGCGAGACGGCATCCGCGCGTCTCGTGAAGTCTGATAGTGGCCTCGTGGGCCAGCCAGACCTGCAACATACCTGACGCCTGATGGGCGGTGAGGCGGGTCACACATCTGGGGGGCGAAGGGGCCCCACACCGAGGGTCTTGACCCCCGGCATGCGGTCGGCCTGCCGGCGAAAAGCCGGCAGGCCGACAGCCTGCTGTATGTCGGGTCAGGTGCTCACCCGACACGCGGGAGTCACTTCAGCGAGATGCTTGCGTAGTCAGGCACACCGAAGGGCGTGACCTTGACGTTGGTGACCTTGTCGGACCAACCCATGGTGGTGGTGGAGTACCACAGCGGGATGGAGGCCATGTCGTCAGACAGGATCTGCTCGGCCTCCTGGTAGATCTTGTTCGATGCGGCAGCGTCGGTGGCCGCAGCGGCCTCCTTGAGCTTGGCGTCGAACGCGGGGTTGTTGTAGTCACCGTCGTTGGACGAGGCGCCCTTGCCGTAGATCGGCGTGAGGAAGTTCTCGATCGACGGGTAGTCCATCTGCCAACCGGTACGGAACATGCCCGTCATCTTCCGGTCGTGGATCTGCTTGCGGAACGTGGAGAAGTCCACGACTCCGGTGGCGACACAGTTCACACCGAGCGCCTGCTTGATGCTGTTGCAGGTGGCCTCGGTCCACTCCTTGTGCGACGAGTCAGCGTTGTAGGAGAGGGTGATCTGCTTGCCCTTGAAGCCACCAGCGGCCTCGAGTGCAGCCTTGGCCTTGGCCGGGTCATAGACACAGGACTCGCCACAGACGTCCTTCTTGTAGCCGTCAACGACTGGGGAGACCCAACCGGTGGCCGGCTGGCGCGTTCCGTTGAAGATGGCCTTGATGATGGCCTCACGGTTGATCGCCATGGAGATGGCCTTGCGGATCGCCGGCGGGTAGTTGGGGTCAACTGCCGTCGGGGCCGTGGTGATCGTCTGGATGACGCCGACCGGCTTCTGGAGGTTGCGGTCCGGAAGGTCGGTCTTGTACTTGTCGTCGATCTGGGCGCTGGCCGGGACCTCGTCGGTCACGTCGAGCTGGTTCGCCTGGACGTCGGCGTAGGCAGCACCGCTGTCCTGGTAGATCTTGAACGTGATGTTGTCGACGTTGCCCTTCTTGGCTCCGCTGTAGTCCGCGAACTTCGAGAGCTTGATCTCGGCGTTCTTGGTCCAGCTGTCGAGCTTGTAGGGACCAGCAGCGATCGGCTTGTCACCGAAGGCCTTGGGGTCCGTGAAGAAGGAGTCGGGCTGCGGCGCGAAGGCCGTGTAGCCGAGGCGAACCGGAAGGTTCGAGACCTTGTCGGTCGTCTTGATCGTGAAGGTGCTGTCGTCGACGACCTTGAGACCGGTCATCTCCTTGGCCTTGGGGGCGGGCGCCTTCTGGGGACCGTCAGCGTCCGGGTCCTCGGACTGCAGGTCGCCGTAGCCCTCGATCGGCTCGAAGAAGTAGGAACCGAGCTGGGCGTTGGGCCCGTAAGCGGTGTAGTTCCACGCGTCAACGAAGTTCTTGGCCTTGACGACAGTGCCGTCCTGGAACTTGTAGTCCTTCTTGAGCTTGACCGTGAAGTTCTGGTTGTCCGTGGTCTCGATCGACTCCGCGATGTCGTTCTCGGGAGCGGCCGTCTCAACGTTGTACTTGACGAGCTTGGCCGTGATGACGTCGAGCACGTTGCCACCGCAGGTCTCGGACGTGTTGCCCGCGATCAGGGGGTTCTCGGGGTTGCAGCCACGAACGGAGATGGATCCGCCAGTCTTGGCGGTCGTGTCAGTCTTCGTGTCGTCGCCGCCGCCGCCGCAGCCTGCGAGAAGCAGGGCTGCCGCCGAAATACCGGCAACGGCCACCGTGCGAGTGGTTCCTCGCATGGATGTCCTCCTACGTGTAGAGCCGTCCCAGGGAAAGTGAACGGACATCAAGTGAGAGCCGGTCCCGGTCGGGTGGCCCCCGCATGCCCCGGAAGGGCACGCGGTCCCCATGAAAGACCACAAGTGCGACTCGCGGGAGAGGCGTGACCGACCCGAGACCCGATTGTGACCGTCGCGAGCGGCTACGGTGACGGACGTGCCGACCTATGACGACGACCTGCGACTTGCCCATGTCCTCGCGGACGCCGTCGAGCGAGTGACCGTCTCGCGCTTTCGCGCTGAGGATCTGCACGTCGAGTCCAAGCCGGATCTCACCCTCGTGAGCGACGCGGATCGCAGCGCCGAGGAACTCGTCCGCTCGCAGCTCAAGCGGACCCGTCCACGAGACGCCGTCATCGGCGAGGAGATGGAGAACACGGGACACGGACCGCGCCAGTGGGTGATCGACCCGATCGACGGCACCCACAACTTCGTGCGCGGCGTCCCCGTGTGGGGCACCCTCATCGGGCTCATCGACGACGGCAAGCCCGTGCTGGGTCTGGTCGCCGCTCCCGCCCTGAACCGCCGGTGGTGGGCGGCCCTGGGCAGCGGCGCATGGGTCGGCCGCAGCCTGACCTCGGCGAAGCGCATGAGCGTCTCGAAGGTCTCCCGGATCAGCGACGCCTCGCTGTCCTACAGCTCGGCGTCCTCGTGGGAGGCGGTCGGCCGACAGCAGGCGTTCCTCGACCTCGCCCGTGACTGCTGGCGTGAACGCGCCTACGGCGACTTCTGGTCCTACATGCTCCTCGCCGAAGGTGCGGTCGACATCGCCGCCGAGCCGGAGCTCAACCTGCACGACATGGTGGCGCTCGTCCCGATCGTCACCGAGGCCGGCGGCCGCTTCACCTCACTGCAGGGTGTGGACGGTCCCTTCGGAGGCAACGCCGTGGCGACCAATGGCCTCCTGCACGACGAGGTCCTGGCCCGCATAGGTCTGTGACCGCAACGACACCACTGGTCAGTTGGGCACGACCTTCACAGGGCCGAGATCGAGGGCCTCGATGCCGTCACGAAGCTCTGCCGCATCACCGACGACGATGATGACCCACTCCCCCGTGACGACATCGCTGTATGCCGTCGTGAGACGTGCGTTGTCGAGTTCTCCCATGCGGGTCAGGGTGGTCGTCTGGAAGTCGAGCGGGAGCCCCTCGATCGCGAGGGCCGACGCCTCGTCCGCCACCGCGTCGGCCGTGGCGTAGCGCCCCGGAGCGGTCTGCACCACGTAGTCGACGCCCGCGCGAATCTCCCTGTCGGAGAAGCCATTTCGCGCCTCACCCAAGATCTCGACAAGGAGTCGCAAGGCGTCGACCGTGGCGTCGGCTCGCACGGATCCTGCGGTGATGAAGGACCCTCCGCGTGCGCGCGGCCGGAAGCTCGCGCGGATGCCGTAGGTGTATCCCTTGTCCTCTCTCAGGACCGCGTCCACGCGAGCGCTCGGGGAGCCGCCGACGATGAACGAGAGCACCGGGTAGGGGTCCCAGCCGGTGTCGATCGAGCGGTCGGGACCAGGTGCCGCGACGGACAGCTCGCTCTGGACCGAGCCCGGGCGATCGACGAGGACGACGCGGGTCGCTCCTCCCGTGGCCACTGGCGGGCGCGCGGGAGTCGCCTGGACGTGGTCGGGGTTGACCCAGCCGCCCAACCCCTCGGTCACGACCTGCGCAACGTCGACGTCAGCGAGGTCCCCGGCGATGACGAGAGTGGCACCCAGTGGGCCCACGTGGGCACGGTGGAAGGCGACGACATCGTCGCGCGACATCGCCCCGATGGAGTCCGGCGTGCCAGCGGTGGGCCGCGAGGCGCGCTCGGTCGGTGCCCACAGGTTGGCCGTGAGTTCGCGCGCGCCACGGTGGGGAGCGGACGCACGCTCCTGTTCGATCTCGGCGAGGCGGCTGCGCAGGATGCGTCGCACCTCGGGCTCGGGGAAGACCGGTTCGGCCAGCGCCTGGCGCATGAGATCCAGGGCCGCGGGCAGGAACCGTTGCGGCACATCGACATCCACCGTCAGTGCACCGTCGGTGACCGATGCGCCAAGCACCATCCCGGTGCGCTCCATCAGCTCGGCGAACTCGTCGCTCGAGTGACGCGCCGTGCCCTCGTCGAGCAGCCGGGCCGTCATCGCGGCCACGCCCTCTCGGTCAGCGGGTTCGTCGGCCAGGGACAGGGGCACGACGAGACGCACGGAGATGACGTACTGGCCGGGAACGGCATACGAAAGAAGTCGTATGCCGTTGTCCGTCACCGACTCGTCGGGCAGCGGGAAGGCCCAGGCCTCGGGTGGGGCGACGTCGGGCCTGGGGACTGTGGGGGTGATCATCGGGGTCCTCGCAAAGTATCGGAGTCGGGTCCCATGCTCTGCATGGGCCGGAGGAGCGCAGAACTTTGTGGGGTGATGCTCATGCGACCTCTTCGGTCTCGATGTCGGCGCGGTAGGCGACGACGGCGCGGCTCTCGGGACGCAACCACGTGGCAGCGGCGGCGCGCACCTGCTCCGACGTGATGGCGCGCAGTCGATCCAAGTGGGTGTTGACGAGCTGTGGCTCTCCGTGGAGCAGGGCGTAGTGGCAGATGGCGTCCGCACGCTCCTCCTGGCTCGCGAGCATCGACAACCAGCCGCGCTCGGCCTGCGCGAGAGCGGCCTCCATCTCGGCCTCCGTGGGGCCTTCGACGGCGAAGCGTTCGAGTTCCTCGAGGAGGGCGGCCTCGACCTCGTCGGTGTCGGCCTCGGTGGCGATGTCGATGACGATGAAGCCGAGCGACACCCCGTCGACGAAGCCCCACGACGTCGCATGGGCGCCGAGCGCGGTCTGCTCCTTGCGCACGAGCCGTCGCACCAGCCGCGATGACGCGAGACCGCCGAGGGCGTCGAGGGCCAGGCTCGCGGCGTTGAACTCCTCGGTCTCGTCCACGGGCAGTCGGAACGCGATGTGCAGCCGGTCGTTGGGCACGTCCTCACGACGCTCCACCCGCACCGGCTCAGTGAGCGGCGGGAGTGCGTCAACCGGTCCACGGCGCGTCTCGAGATGAGGCTCGATCGAGCCGAAATAGCGCTCCACGAGGGCGAATCCGTCATCGGGAGTGACGTCACCACACAGGGTCAGGACGGTGTTGTCGGGCGCGTAGTGACGTCGGAAGAACGCGTGGACGTCCTCGACGCTCGCGGCGTCGAGATCCTCCATCGAACCGATCGTCGAGTGGTGGTAGGGATGCCCCTCGGGGAAGACCGCGGCGTAGACATCAATGAGCGCGTTGCCATAGGGCTGGTTGTCGTAGCGCTGCCGCTTCTCTTCCTTGACGACGTCGCGCTGGTTGTCGAGGTTGGCCTGGTTCACGGCGTCGAGAAGGTGACCGTGCCGGTCAGCCTCGAGCCAGAGTGCGAGTTCGAGGGCCCCCTTCGGGACGGTCTCGAAGTAGTTGGTCCGGTCGAACCACGTCGTCGCGTTGAGCCGGCCACCCTGGGCCATCAGGGCCTCGAAGTGCTCGCCACTCGCGACGGCGCGCGACCCCTGGAACATCAGGTGCTCGAAGAGGTGCGCGAATCCGGTTCGCCCGGCGGCTTCGTGGCGTGAGCCCACTCCCACCCAGATGTTGACGGTGACATTGGGAACGCTGGGGTCCGGCGAGACGACGACACGCAAACCGTTGGGCAGCGTGCGCTCATGGACCGGGTAGTCGAGCGGCATGACGCCACCCTACGTGGCGTCCCCGCAAGGCTCGCTGACCCGCCGGTATGCCGTTCGGTCAGCTCGCGTGCTCGGCCGCGGCCACGTCCGGCGCGGTCCGATCGGCGGGCTCGACCCGGTCGGGCGCGATGTGATCCGACTCGACCACGGGGAGCTTGGGCAGGTCCTCGGGTGCCATCTTGCGGATGATGTTGCGCGCCAGGATCTGCTGCGCCGTCACGGTCCGCTCCGAGCGGCCGCGCCCGATGAAGCTCACCATCCAGTGGAGGAGCGTGGTGATGCGCTGCTTGAAGCCGATGAGGTAGACGATGTGGATCGCGAGCCACAGCACCCATGCGAGGAAGCCGGAGAAGCGCAGCTTGCCGACACTCGCGACCGCGCTGAAGCGCGAGATGGTCGCCATCGAACCCTTGTCGAAGTACGAGAAGGGTTCGGGTGCGGGCTTGCCGTCGAGGCGAGCCTTGAGGTGCTTGGCGGCGTACTTCGCACCCTGGATCGCGACCTGTGCCACACCCGGCAGGTTGTCGAGCGCGGCCATGTCACCAACGACGTAGACGTCGGGGCGGCCCGGAAGGGTGAGGTCGGGGTTGACCTTGACTCGTCCGGCACGGTCGAGCTCGGCGTCGGACTGGTTGGCCAGCATCGCGCCCAGCTCGGAGCCCTGGACACCCGCGGCCCACACCTTGGTCATGGCCTCGATGCGTGAGTGCGTCCCGTCGGCCTTCTCGATGTCGATACCCGTGGAGTCGACCCCGACGACCTTGGTGCCGAGCTCGACCTCGACACCCATCTTGGTGAGGCGGTTCTTGGCGGCGTCGCCGAGACGATCACCAAAGGACGGCAGGACCTGGGGTGCGGCGTCGAGCAGGACGATCCGCGCCTGGCGCGTGTCGATGGCCCGGAAGTCCCTCTTGAGGGTGCGGTGCGCAAGCTCAGCGATCTGACCGGCCATCTCGACCCCCGTGGGCCCAGCACCGACCACGACGAACGTGAGGTAGCGGTCGCGCTCTGCCGGTGCGGTGGCCAGCTCGGCCCACTCGAAGGCCCCGAAGATGCGGCCGCGCAGCTCGAGGGCGTCATCGATGCTCTTCATACCCGGGGCGTACTCGGCGAAGTGGTCGTTGCCGAAGTAGGACTGCCCGGCACCGGCTGCGACGAGCAGGGTGTCGAACGGCGTCACGGTCTCGCGACCGAGGACCTCGCTGGTGACCGTCTTGGCCTCGAGGTCGATGTTGACCACCGTGCCAAGGATGACGCGGGCGTTCTTCTGCCCGGCCAGGATCTCGCGCGTGCTCGGGGAGATCCCGCCCTCGGACAGGATGCCGGTCGCGACCTGGTAGAGAAGGGGCTGGAACAGGTGGTGGGTCGTCTTGGCGACGAGGGTGACCTCGATGTCGTCACGTCGCTTCAGCGCCTGGGTTCCGAAGAGCCCGCCGAAGCCAGATCCGATGACGACTACGCGGTGCGGGGCCATGCTGTGCCTCCCGAGAGACCACCTCGTGTTGCCAGAGGTGCTAGATGCAAAAAACGGCGAGTCGTCAGGTGACGACACGCCGTTGTGGTGTGGGTTGCGACCAGTGCGTTCCTGATCTCCTCCATGCTATCGGACCTCACGCCCCGCGAGCGCCACGGATGGCGTGAAGTGCGCTACTCCCCCAGCCGGCGCAGGATCGGATCCTGTGGATCCGTGTGGTCCACGAGGATCGACGCCCTGGCCTGCGGGTCCTGCTCCGCCAGGTAGATCCGGCAGGCCGCCATGTAGCGGTTGTCGTAGGCCGCCCGAGCCTGCTCGGCCCCACCGAGCTGGCGGCTGTCTCGAGCGACTCCTCGCTGCATCGCGACACTTTCATCAGCATCGAGGTAGATCACCTCGTCCCAGTGAGCACGCGTGTCGTCACGCTGGATGAACGTCGCGCCAAAAAGCACGACGGCGCCGGGCGGAGCCAGGGCAGTCTCATCGGTGATGACCGCGTCGGACGGCAGGTCGTGGACGCGTTCAGCGAACTCGCCGCTGCCACCGGGGCCCAGCGGCAAGAGCACACGCTCCACGAGCGAGTCGAGGTCGTACGCGTCGTCGTAGTAGCCACGTGCCGACTCGCGGCCCTGCCGGTAGCGGCGCTCGCGGAGGTGGTGGAAGCCGTCGGAGTCGACATGGATGGCCGGGCGACCGAGTGCCTCCACGGCAGTTGCGAGCTCGCCGGCGAAGGTCGTCTTGCCGACGCCACACACCCCGTCCACCCCCACGCGCAGTCGTTGCCCGGGCCGCTTCTCGACGAGGTGCCGCGCGATGCGGTCCATCAGGTCGGTCCGGCCCGGTGCTGCGGTCACGCCCATGAAGTCCTCGCCAGAAGTTGAGTCATGTCGGGAAACGGCTTCAGGCCCGGAATCCGAGGATTCCGGGCCTGAAGTTTCGTAGCGGGGGCAGGATTTGAACCTGCGACCTCCGGGTTATGAGCCCGGCGAGCTACCGAGCTGCTCCACCCCGCGTCGGGTGAGTGACCTTGCGGCCTCTCGGTGCCCCCAAGGTTACGGGACACTGGCCCGTGCGCCAAATCGGTTCAGCCGGAAGGCATTCCTGCTTCCCAGCCGCCGGCCCCGGCCACGGGGACGCCGTCAAACTCGGTGGGAGGATGGCGCCCATGCCGCACAAGGATCGGGCCGGACCCTCGAGGCCACGCACCCTTGACTTCGGCGTTCGGGACCTTGTGCGACTCAACCCGGTGCCACCTGGGTCGCACCGCGTCGCACTTCGAGCCGGCCTCAGCGTGGCCGTTCCCCTCCTGGCTGTCATCGCCCTCGACCGGACACCGTGGGCGTTGTATGCCGCCTTCGGAGCCTTCGCATCGCTCTACGGGCGCAACCACGTGCACCTCCCTCGAGCGGTGATGCAGGCAACGGCAGGTGTCTCCCTCGTTGCCGCGGTGGGGTTGGGCTCTGTCGTGGCTGCCACGGGCGCCGGGCCGTGGGTCCTGGTGCTCGTCTCCGCCCTCGTTGCCGGGGGGGGGATCCATGCTCTCGACGGCGCTCGACTGGCATCCCCCCGGGCCGCTCTTCATGATCTTCGCCTTCGGCACCGTGGCCTCAGCGCCGGGAGGGTGGTCCGACGTCGGCGTCGCCCTGACGGTCAGTGGATCGAGCGCTGCGTTTGCGCTCGTCGTGGGCAACATCCGCGCAGTGGCCACCCGATCACCGGGCCACCCGCCGCCCCAGCTGCGCTCACCCTGGGGCCCGGACCCGATGCGGTTCATGATCGCGGTGGGGATCGCTGGTGCGATTTCCTCCGTGGCCGGGATCGGCCACCCGTGGTGGGCCATGGTCGCCGCCGCAGCTCCCCTGAGCGTCCGCGGCCGAGGGCACCAGGCGCTGCGCGCGGGTCACCGCATCGCCGGAACCCTGCTGGGGCTGGTGACGAGTGTGCCGCTGCTGCTCCTCGAACTCGAACCGGTGACTCTCGTCCTCGTGGTCGTCGTCCTGCAGATCGTCACTGAGCTGCTGATCGGCCGCAACTACGGCTTGGCTCTGCTCTTCATCACGCCGATGGCGCTGCTCATGGGCCAGCTCGGCGCATCGCAAACTGCACCGCACCTGCTCTTTGACCGGGGGGTCGAGACCGTCATTGGCGCTGTTGTTGCCATCGCGATCCTGGCCATACAGAACCGCCGCGCTCACGAGTGGTGAGCGCGGCGGTTCGGTCCTGATCGAGGCGTGCCGGGTCAGGGCGAAGGACTCGCTGTCGCTGTGGGCGACGGGCTCGCCGAGCCGCTCGGAGTCGGTGTCGGCGTGAGCTGCGGGCTGAGTACCGCAGCGCGGGCGATGGCGTCCTGGAGGTCCTTCTGAGCGACACCGTATGCCGCGAAGTCGCCCTTCTTGAGTGCCGCCTGGCCCGCCGCGTTGGCGGCTTCGATGTCACGGATGACCTCGGCCAGCTGCGCGCCCGGGGTCGTCGTGGGCGTGCCGCCACCGGTGGTCGGCGGAGTTCCGCCCGAGCCGGAGCCACTGTCACCGGCACTCGCACCCGAGTTGCCGCCGAAGAGACCGTCGAGCGCCTGGTCGAGCGTCTCGCCCCAGGCAATGCGCTTGCCGAAGACCGCGACCGTTGCCTTGTTCTGCGGGAAGGAGCCACCCTCACGTGACGCCTGGACATACATCGGCTGCACGTAGAGGAGTCCCTCGCCCACAGGCAGGGTGAGCAGGTTGCCGTAGGTCAGCTGCTTGCCCGACTGGCGGTTCTGCGCGATGAACTGGCTGAGGTTGAGCGGCTCTGTCGGGCTCTGCGATCGAGCCGTCGAGACCTCGATCTGGTTCTGCACCTGCCCCGGACCATCGACAGCCGAGTTGCGCGGAAGTTCGAGCAGACGCATCGATCCATAGGTCGAAGCCGGTTTGCCCGCCTCGGAACCAGCATCAGCATCCACGGCGAGGAACCCACGCAGAATCTCGCGGCCCGTGCCCGAGGGGATGAAGGTGGTCGTCAACGAGAACGCCGGCGACTTCTGGTCCGGCATGGCCAGCGACTGGTAGTAGACCGGCTGGTCCTGGGTCGCGTGGGTCGGGTCCTTGGGAACGCGCCAGAAGTCACCACCGCCGTAGAACGAGTTCGCGTCCGTGACGTGATAGCTCGACAGGAGCTGGCGCTGGACCTTGAAGAGGTCCTGCGGGTAGCGAATGTGGGTCATGAGCTGGGAGGACATCTCAGACAGCGGCGAGACCGAGCCGGGGAAGGCCTTGCTCCACGCCTTGAGGATCGGGTCGGTCGTGTCCCACCCGTAGAGCTTGACCGAGCCGTCGGCCGCGTCGACCGTGGCCTTGACCGAGTTGCGGATGTAGTTGACCTGTCCCGCACCGGTGACGACGACGCGAGAGGTGGCGCTCACGGAGTCGGACGTGGCCTCGGTGAGGTCGGTGAGCTTGCTGTTGGGATAGCGCGAGGTGGTCGTGTAGCCGTCGACGATCCACTTCACCCGACCGTCGACGACTGCCGGGTAGGCATTGCCGTCAATGGTCAGCCACGGGGCGACCCGCTCGACCCGCTCGCGCGGCTGCCGGTGGTCGAGGATGCGCGAGTCCGAGTTGACCGCATCGGACAGGAGGAACTTCGGCTCGCGGTACTTCACGGCATACGCAAGCTTGCGGATGAAGGAGCCAATCTTGACCCCGCCCTTGCCGCTGTAGGTGTTGTTGGCCTGTCCGCCCTCCCCCTTGTCGTCGGGAAAGTCGAACTCGCGGGGCTTGGCATCGGCCGGGGCGCCCACGATGGAGTAGGACGGGGACTGCTCACCGAAGTAGATCCGGGGCTCGTACTCGACGCCATTGGGGCCCTTGGTGGAGAACCCGTTCGAGAAGAACTGCGGGTCGCCCTCGGTCGTGCGCTTGTTGCCGTAGGCCCCTATGAAGCCGAACCCGTGGGTGTAGACGGTGTGGTCGTTGAGCCAGTTGCGCTGACCCTCGGGAATGCCGTCGAGGTTGAGCTCACGCACGGCCACGATCGAGTCGCTCTTCTTGCCGTCGACTGCGTAACGGTCGACGTCGAGGATGTCGGGGAAGGCGTAGTACTGACGCAGGCCCTCGAACTGACGGAACGTCGGCGAGACCACGTTGGGGTCGACGAGACGAATCCCCGGGATGGTCTCGGCGTCCGCGCGGAGCTGACCGGGCGCGGCGTCGGTGGTGGCGGCATACGGAGTCTTCTTGATGCCGTCGATCGCGAACGCGGCGCGCGTGGCGTCGATGTTGCGCTGGATGTACTTGGACTCGAGCGACTTCTCGGACGGTCGCACCTTGAGCGACTGCACCGCTGCGGGATAGAGCCCACCGGCAACGATGGCCAGGACGGTGAGCAGACCGACGCCGATGAGCGGGAGGCGCCAGCTGCGCGTCCAGATCGCGGCGATGAAGAACCCAGCACACATCACCGTCGCGACAGCGAGGATCGCCTTGATCGGCAGGACGGCGTTGGCGTCGGTGTAGGTGATGCCAGTGATGAGCTTGGACTCGTGAGTCGTCAGGCTGTAGCGGTCGAGCCAGTAGGCGGCCGCGCGCACCAGTGCCAGGAGGGAGGCGACGGTCGCGATCTGGATGAAGGCGGCCCGCGTCGTCGTGCCACGACCCGGGAGCTGGAGCCCGCCATAGACGTAGTGGGTGAAGGCGGCCGCGATGAGCGCAAGCAGCAGGACGACCGTGAAGAAGCTCACGAGGAAGCGCAACCACGGCAGCGTGAAGACGAAGAAGCCGACGTCCAGATCGAACTGCGGGTCCTTGGTGCCGAACGGAACAGCGTTGCGCCACAACAGGAACGTGCGCCAGGCACCCATGGCTGCGGCACCGGCCAGGAGGCCGAGAACTGAGGGGATGACGACGGTGGCGAGGCGACGGAGCGGGTCGAGGACCTGGCGGTACTGGTCGAGGACCTGGGCCGATGGTGACGTCGGGATGCGCAGCGGACGCGTTCGGTATGCCGTGACAAGACTTGCCGCGACCGCCCCGGCGGTGAGGATGAAGGCGGCGATGAAGAGCAGCACGCGCGTGCCGAGCTGGGTCAGGAAGACGTCCTTGAAGCCCACGGACTCGAACCACCACAGGTCCGTGAGAATCCCGGACAGGAGCAGGGCCACGACGACCAGCGCAGCAATGATGCCGATGGTCGTGCCGAGGGGCCCACGCTTGGGCGGAGTTCCCCCGCCCACCGGGCGGATGCGACCGCCACCGAAGCCGGAGGCGCCAGCCGCCGGACCCTCAGGGCGAGAAGGTCGCCCCTGGCCACCGGGCCCGGTCGCGCCGGGCCCCTTGTCTGCGTCGTCGGGGTCGATCCCGTCGAACCACTCTGACCGGCTCACTTTTGGCTGACTCCACGTCCGTGCTTCCCCGAGCGCGAGCCCGGGCTGGAGGCCAACCTATACGGCGAACATGAGTGCGGCACGATGGGTTCGTGACCTCCGCCTCCCAGCCCGTGACCGAGCCGCTCTCCCTCGCCGCCCTCGACACCGAACGCCACGTCGCGTCATCAGGGTGGGACCAGCCCCCACGCCTGTTCGCGCTCGTCCCGACCGCGGACCTCCTCAAGCGCGAGCCGCACCTTGCGGCCGGCTTGACCGTGTCCGACCAGGTTGCTGGCGCCCTCACCGCGATCGAGCAGGAGGATCTGCCCACCAACGAGTCGATCGAGTCCCTGCTGGGCCAGATCGCCTGGCCGGAGACCGTCGAAGGCTGCGCCATCGTCGTCGAGCGTGTCGTCGTCCCCCCGGATGCGGAGCGTGGCCTGCCCGCTGACCGTGATGCCGCTGTGGCAGCTCTCGCCGAGCATCCCGACCGGCGCGACGTCCGGCTGCTGGCGGCAGTCACCCGCGACGGACGCAGCATCTGCCTCCTGCGTCAGCGCGACCACGACCGCGACGACCGCGTCGCCACCGGCGCTGACATCGCCCCCGGACTCGTCTCAGCCCTGCGCGCCACCTTCACCGACTGAACCAGCGCCGCACTGGCCGAGCGCACACTCAATCGGTCACTTGGTGCACCTGGGGAGGGCGTCGGCCTTGCCTGCAGCGATGGCCCTGACGGCGCCGAGGGCATCATCGAAGTTGCCGATCTTCACCACGGTGAGCCCATCGGGGATGTGGCCGACGACCTCCGAACAGTTGTCCGCCGGAGCCAAGAAGTAGTCGGCTCCGCCGTCGCGGGCGCCGTGGAGCTTTTGTCGAATACCCCCGATGGGGCCCACGGACTCGTCCGGCTCCATCGTGCCCGTGCCTGCGATGCGCTTGCCCGCCGTCAGGTCTCCCGGGGTGAGGACGTCGTAGACCGCCAGAGTGAACATCGTTCCGGCAGAAGGCCCCCCGACTCCCCCGGCCGCGATCGTCACGTCGACGGGCAGGGTGTAGTCGCGTCCGAGGAGGACGCCGATGATCGTGGCGCCCTTGTTGTCGCGAGTCGGAACGGACAGCGCCTTCTCGACGCCCTTGCGCTTGACGACAATGGCCACGGAGCTGCCGGCCTTCTGCGCGCGCACGGCGGCCTGCACCGCGGCGGCATCGGTCGTCGGCGTCCCCGCGACGGACACGAACTCGTCGCCCGCCTCGAGCGCACCCTTGGCCGGTGAGCCGTCGGGAACCTGCGACACGATGACGCGCTCGGGCACGACGTGGCCCGTCTCGCGCAACGCGATCGCCGAGGCGACCTCCTGGGAGTCCACCATCTCTGCGGCGTTCTCCTGCTGGATCTCCTCGCGGGTCGATGCCTCGGGATAGATCTCCTCGCGCTTGAAGACCTCCTGGTCATCGCGCAGGCCGGCGACCACGAGGTCAAAGGCGTTGACGCGCACTCCCGGCCCACCGATGACGCGCACCGTGGTGAAGTCCAGGGCGCCCTTGGCCGGGTATGCCGTGGCGCCCTTGATCTGGATGATCGGCTTGCCGTCGAGCTGGCCGAGGGTGTTGGTGATCGGCCCCGGCTGGAGGACGACATAGGGCAACGAGATGAACGAGATCCCGGCCGACAGCACGATGGCGACGAACAACGCGGTGAGCATCGCGGAACTGCGGCGGCTCACGGAGTACGGGTGGAGATCGGGTGCGCCGAGGTCGTGAGGTGCGGGTGACTCGGACGAGCTCACGGCATACCCACCCATTCGGTGCCGCCGGCGCCGAGGTGTTGGTGCTTCCAGATCGGAACCTCTGCCTTGAGCGTGTCGATGAGGTCACGGCAGGCGGCGAAGGCCCCGTCCCGGTGGGGGGCCGAGGCGGCGACGACAACCGCGATGTCACCGATCTCGAGATGGCCGCTGCGGTGCAACGCAGCAAGGCGCACTGCACCCGAGCGCGCCGCGACGACGCCAGCGACCTCCGTCAGGCGGGCCTGGGCCGTGGGGTGGATCGAGTAGTCGAGGGACGCGACGTCCTGGCCTCGATCGTGGTCGCGGACGACGCCGACGAACACGGTGATCCCCCCGCACGTGGGGTCCTGAACTGCTGCGAGGACCTCGTCCACCGAGAGAGGCTCCTCACGGATCTGTGCCAGGGACACCGTGCCGGCCACCGACTCCGCACCGGTCACATCGTGCTCCACACGTTCCTCCTCGGAACTATCCCCGGGTCATCCGTGGTTGGGTATTGATGAGACCACATCTTCTCATCGCCGCCACAGGAGCCCAGCAGTGACCGATTCGCCTGACCGCCCCGACGACCCCGAGGACTCGGGCATCCCGCCGGAACTCGAGCAGGTTCTGCGAGGCCTCACGGGCGGTGGCGAACTCGACCCGCAGATGCTCGAGATGATGCGCGGCATGGGTCTGGACAAGGTCGACCCGCAGATGCTGCAGATGGTGGCCGGACAGGTCCAGGCGATGTTTGCCGGAGCCGACGAGTCCGGCTCCGTCGATGCCACGGTGGCCACCGACATTGCGCGCAAAACCGTTGCAGCAGAGGGCGATCCAGCTGTCTCTGCCGCAGTCTCCGCCGAAGCGCGTCAGGCCGTGGACGTCGCCAACCTGTGGCTCGACACCGTCACCGACCTGGACCACTCCGGACTCGTGGGTCGGGCGTGGAGCCGCGCCGAGTGGGTGGAGGCAACGATCCCCGTCTGGCAGGAGCTCGTCGACCCCATTGCCGTCGGCGTCAGCGACGCCATGGGCAACGCCCTGACCAAGCAGCTCGGCGACCTGGGTGAGGGTGGACTGCCCGAAGGACTCGTTCCCCCCGGGACGAACCCGGCCGAGGTGATGGGCCAGATGGGTCCGATGCTTCGCCGCATGCAGGGATCGATGTTCTCGGTCCAGCTCGGCCAGGCGGTCGGTGCGCTTGCCGGCGAGATCCTCACGGGTGGCGAGGTCTCACTCCCCCTCGTGCCTGCCCCCGACGTCGTCCTCATGCCCGAGGCCATCACTGCCTTCGCGCAGGGCCTCGAGATCGACGAACCGCAGGCCCGCCTCCTGCTCGCCGTCCGCGAGAGCGCCCGCACCCGTCTCTTCCACGCCGTTCCCTGGGTCGCGCCGCAGTTGCTGTCCGCCGTGCGTGACTACGCCCGCGACACGACCATCGACACCGAGGCCATCGAGGAGGGGTTGCGCTCCATCGACCCGAGCGACCCCGAGGCGATGCAACAGGCGCTGGCGGGAAGGCTTTTCGCGCCTCAGCAGTCCGACTCGCAAAAGGCCGCCCTCACCCGTCTGGAGACCCTCCTCGCCCTCATCGAGGGCTGGGTCGACGTCGTCACCGCAGCCGCGGTCAAGCAACACCTCCCCCAGGCCGATGCCCTGGGCGAAGCCGTTCGCCGCCGCCGTGCGAGCGGCGGGCCGGCCGAGAAGACATTCGCGGCGCTCGTCGGGCTCGAGCTGCGACCCCGACGCCTGCGCGACGCCGCCAACCTCTTCGCCGCCCTCGAGGCCTCAGGTGGCGCGGAAGCACGCGACGCCGCCTGGGCCCACCCCGACGTCGCGCCGTCTGCGGCAGACCTCGACGACCCGCTGGGCTACGTCGAGCGGCAGAACGCGGTCGCCGCAGGCAGTGACTCGTTCGATGCCGAGCTCGATGCCCTGCTTCGCGGTGACACCGGCACCGCCGGCAGCCCCGGCACGTCGACGGACGGCCCGTCGGCCCCGTGACCGGCCCGATCGACGCCCACGCCGGCTCCGTCGACGCGGCCGTGGCGCACGCCTTCGCGCACCTGCACGCGGAGGCGACCACGACGCTCGGCAACTGGCAGGCACCGGACACGGCCCAAGAACGGTTGCGGGCGGCATACCTGGATCATCTCCAGCGGCACCCTGACGGTGTCGCCAAGGCCGGGCCACCGGCCCATCTCACCGCGAGCTGCCTCGTCATCAGTCCCGATGGCGCCCAGGTGCTGCTGACACACCACCGTCGGGCCAAGCAGTGGTTCCAGTTCGGTGGTCACCTCGAGGTCGGCGACGCGAGCCTGTATGCCGCCGCGCAGCGCGAGGGCCGTGAGGAGTCCGGGATCGCCACGGTGACACCCGAGCCACACATCGTCCAGCTCGACCAGCACGCGTTGAGCGGCGACTTCGGGCACTGCCGCGAGCACCTCGACGTGCGCTTCGCCGCCGTGGTGGACCGCGACGTCATGCCCGAGACGAGCGAAGAGTCACTCGACGTCGCGTGGTGGGCGACCAACGACCTGCCCGCAGGCACGCGCGAGGAACTCACCAACCTCGTGGGCGCGGCACGCCGGGCACTGAGCCTGTGACCTGAGTCAGGCCGAGGCGTCCTCGACGCCCTGCTCGTCGACGTCACCCTCATCCGCGATGTCGAAGCCCTTGGCGAGCGCCACGCCGTCGAGGAAGCCGCGCGCCCGCTCGAGCTTGGGATAGGACCGCAGCAAGGTCCAGAAGTCGCGGTTGTGTCCAGCGACGAGCAGGTGTGCGAGCTCGTGCAGGATGACGTAGTCGACGACGTAACCGGGCATGTCCTGGAGCCGGTCGGACAACCGGATCGAGCCGTCGGCCGGGGTGCAGCTGCCCCACCGAGAACGCTGGTTGGAGACCCATCGGATGCTGCGCGGCCGGGCGTGCCCGCCGAGGTAGCGCTGCGACAGATCGGTCGCGCGGGCCAAGAGGTCCTTGTCGCTCGGGCGTCGGCGCCGCTCGCCAGCCTTGAGCTTGTCGAGCATGCGCGCCACCCACACTCGCTCCTCGGCCCGGGACATCGAGGCGGGGATCAGCACGACGACACGGCCGTTTTCGCGACGGGCGCTGACGGTGCGCCGACGTCGCGGGCTGCGTCGGACCTCAACGTCCTCGGTGCTCACGAAGTCAACGGTAGGCCAGAGCGCCGACAATGTCCGAGACCCGCCGTCCGACCCTCCGGTGACCAGTGAGACCCAGGTGACCAGTGTGGTCAGTGAGGCTGATTTCCCGCCTGACAGCACGCAGTGGCCGCGTGTCGGCTGAGCGTGGCACAGCACGGATTCGTGCTCAGTCGGTCTAGGGTGAAAGAGTCCTCGCCGCTCACCGCGGCACCACGACCAAGGAGTTGCTATGGCTGACGAGACCTACAAGGGCGAGTTCTACTGCGTGAAGTGCAAGGAGAAGCGCGAGGCCGAAGGCAACGTCGTCGTCTCCGACAACGGCCGTCGCATGGCCAAGGGCAAGTGCCCCGTGTGCGGCACCAACCTCAACCGCATCCTCGGCAAGGCCTGACCGCCCCGTCCTTCTCGTTGTGCGCGGCCCCCGGTTCTCACCGGGGGCCGCTGCTTTGTTCGGGCCACTGCTGTCGGGCCAGCCGATCGAGGCCTGTGGATGACGCCGGTGTCGGTGGGCCGGGGTGTGCCAGATTGTCAGGACCAGACGTTCTCGGGAGGCATCGATGGTCCAGCCGGCAATCGTCGTGGACGGTCGCGGTGGCCTCCCCGATGAGATCGCTCGTCAGCTGCGACTGGCCGGCACCGACCGAGTGCATGGCGGCCCCTATGCCGCGGACGCCGCCGAGGCTCTGCTCGGGCTGAGCCCCCGAGAGCGTCCCGCCGCCGTGATCCTCGTTGACAACCACACGGTCACGGTCGAGGCCACCGCTCCGTGGCAGCGCGCAGGCGTGATCCACCTGCCCGTGACGTGTGATGGCGCCCGCTCGGTGGTGGGGCCGCTGATCATCCCGGGACAAGGAGCGTGCTGGCGCTGCCACGCCCTGACCGCCCACGACCTCGAGGCCGTCGGCGCCCTCCCGGCCGTCGGCCGCTTCACCCTCGACCCGGTCGCGCTTCCTCCCGGCGGTCTGGGCGTCCTCACCGCGGCCATCACGGCGAGCGTCACCCTGGCGGCGGTCGCCGGAGCGACCCGCCTGAGCGGGGTCTCGACCGAGCTGGAGGTGGAGGGACCGAGCGTCGCCCACAGGCACTGGGGACGCCATCCGATGTGCACCGACTGCTCCGCATCCGGATCCGCCGCATGGCCCCCCAACACTCAGGACACAATGGCGGGGTGAGCGACATCCCCCGGCGATCCCTGACCCGCACGGCGAAGCTCGTCGGCCTGCCCCTCGGGCACGCCGGCCGGGCGGCCATGGGCCTTGGGCGTCGAGTCGGTGGCGCCCCGGCCGAGGCCATCGCCGCCGAGCTCCAGACCCGCACCGCCGAGCAGCTGTTCGCCGTGCTCGGTGAGCTCAAGGGCGGCGCGATGAAGTTCGGCCAGGCCCTCTCTGTCATGGAGGCCGCGATGCCCGAGGAGCTTGCCGGCCCCTATCGAGCCACGCTGACCAAGCTCCAGGAAGCCGCTCCCCCGATGGCGGTCGAACGGGTCCACGCGATCCTCGCCGAGCAGCTGGGCCCGCGCTGGCGGACCGCCAAGTTCCAGTCCTTCGAGGACCAGCCCGTCGCCGCCGCATCGATCGGACAGGTGCACCGGGCCGTGTGGCGCGACGGGCGCGAGGTGGCCGTCAAGGTGCAGTACCCCGGCGCCGGGGCCGCCCTCCTGTCCGACATCACCCAGCTCTCGCGGGTGGCACGGCTCGCCGGTGCGTGGATTCCCGGGATCGCCATGGGGCCGATCCTCGACGAGGTGCGCGACCGTATGAGCGAGGAGCTCGACTACGACCTCGAGGCGACGCACCAGAAGGTCTTCGCCAAGGCGTTCCGCGACGACGAGGACGTCTTCGTGCCCGACGTCCTCGCCCACAGTGACCAGGTCATCGTCTCGGAGTGGGTCGAGGGCCGTCCGCTGTCCCAGGTCATCTCCGACGGCACCGCGGCCGAACGCGACCAGGCAGCAAGCCTCTACCTCGAGTTCCTGCTCCGCGGCCCCAACCGAGCCAGCCTCCTGCACGCAGACCCCCACCCGGGGAACTTCCGGATCACGCCCGATGGTCGCCTGGGCGTCCTCGACTTCGGCGCGGTCAACCGCCTGCCGAACGGCATGCCGGCCGCAATGGGCGAGATCATCACGCACACCCTCACCGCTGACGAAAAGGCACTCGGAGTCGTCCTGCGTCGGGCGGGTTTCATCCGCCCCAACGTCGAGGTCTCTGACGCTGCCCTCCTGCAGTACCTGTCCACCTTCGTCGAGCCCTTCCAACACGAGACCTTCACGTTCAGTCGCAGCTGGCTGCGGTCGGTCTCGGCGACGATCCAGGACCCGCGCCGCGAGCAGTTCCTCGTGGGGCTGAAGTTCAACCTCCCTCCCGACTACCTGCTCATCCACCGGGTGTGGCTCGGCAGCATCGGCGTGCTGTGCCAGATCGGCGGCACCGTGTCGATGCGCGACCTCGTCTTCGCTCACGTTCCCGGGATCGACGAGGACGCCGTTCCTCCGCCGAGCTGAGCGGACGGCATACACCGTTCCTTTTGCGTATGCCGGTCTGCTCAGTTGCGCTGAGTGCTCGCTGCCGCTTCTGCCACGAGGGCGCCAATGCCATTGGGGTACAGCGGAATTCGCTCATGTGCGTCATTCACGGGTCGCCACTCGACGGGCATCGGCTGGTCGTTGTCCGTGAACATCCCGCCCTGCCTCGGGATCGTGTCGGGTGGGTCGAGCCTGCCCGAGTAGACGAAGACGACTTCGTGCCCGGGGTCGCCGTCGAGCTCGAAATGGTTCTCGAGGACACCGAGCAGAGCGGGCTCGATCAGCATCGCTCCGAGCTCCTCACGAACCTCCCTGACGACCGCCCCGAGGGAGGTCTCGCCGAACTCGACACCGCCGCCGACGAGGCGGTGGTAGCCGTCGGGGTTCTCACGAGAAGGCTCCAGACGCGCGACCGCGTGCTGAGTCCTGTCCGGGCCGAGCAGGACGACCAGCGCCGTGACCCGGATGCAGGGTCGATGCGACGAGATGGTCCTCAGGCCTTCGCTGCCTTGGCCGCTGCCTTGGCGGACTTCTTGAAGTCACGAACCTTGAGCAGGGACTCGGGGTCGACGACGTCCGCGACGGAGCGGAAACTGCCCTCCTCCGAGTAGGCGCCGGCCACCTTCTCCCACCCGTCGGGTCGCACTCCCAGTTGCTTGGCCAGCAGGGCGACGAAGATCTTGGCCTTCTGCTCGCCGAAGCCGGGGAGGTTCTTGATGCGGGTGAAGAGCTCGGCCCCAGTGGTTGCATCGGACCAGATGCGGCTGGCGTCTCCGGCGTACTCGTCACGCACGACGGTCGCCAGCGCCTGGATGCGGCCCGCCATGGACCGTCCGTAGCGGTGGACTGCCGGCGGAGTCGCGCACAGGTCGGCGAACGCCTCCGGCTCGGCCGCGGCGAGGGCGGCCGGCTCGAGCGTGCCGAAGCGCTCGAGCACCTTGGCCGGTCCGGCGAAGGCGCGCTCCATCGGGAACTGTTGGTCAAGAAGCATTCCCGTGAGGAGCGCGAACGGATCGTTGGTCAGCACCTCGTCGGCGGCCACGTCCTGGGCGATGCGGATCTGGGTTGCCATACGGCCCATCCTGCCGCATGCCCGGCGCGGCTCAGGCCCCCAGAAGGATGGCCGGACGCGCGATGGGTAGTCCCTCTCCGCGCCACGTGGCGAAGCCACCGACGAGGTCCGTGGTGCGCGACAGGCCCAACGAGCGCAGCGCGTCCGCGGCCAGGCTCGAGGTGTAGCCCTCCTGGCACATGACGATGACGCGCGTGTCGAAGTCGACGCCGGGGAGAACGGCGTCCTGGCGCGGGTCGAAGCGCCACTCGAGGACATTGCGTTCGATGACGAGGGGCGCCAGGCCCGGCGAGACCTCGCCCTCCTCGGCCCGCTGCGCGGCTGGCCGGATGTCGACGAGCCAGGCCGCGCCCGAGCGGACCTCACGCCAGGCGTCGCGCGCTGACAGGCGGTCGAGCCGGGAGCGTGCCTGGGCGAGCTGTTGATCAATACCGATGCCGCTCACCAGTTCTCACCTCGCTGCTCGACGCCGGCTGGGATGAGCCGACCGTCGACGAAGTCGTAGTGCGTCATCTGGTCGAGACGCGGCGAGTAGGCGTGCACGCTCAATGCCGCGACGTCCCCGTCATTGGTCACATCGTGAAGGTGGTTGGCGCCGAACGCCCTGCCCTCACCAGCTGGCAACCCCCGGGAGTGCACGTCGCCCTGGATCACCTGCCGTTCGGTGAGCACGCCCCGCACGGTCGTGAACGCGCCTCGGGATCCTCCGTGGTCGTGGAATCCGGTGCTCGCGCCCGGTGGCCACTCGATGACCCAGAGTTGAAGGTGGTGGGTCTCGGCCAGCTGGTGCCACCGTCGGCCGCCCGGATCCTCGGCACGCGCCGGGAGGAGGTCGGGCAGGTCCGGGTCAGCGGCGAACAGTCGCGCCACGCGCAGGAGCTGGACAGGGGTGAAGGTGTTGACGCCGGGAAGGGCCGACGTTGGACGTGCAAGGGTCATGGCTTCTCTTGGGGGGTGTCGTGGGTGGTGGTCGCGACAGAGGGCGACCGGGGCTGTGCGAGATCAGCAGCAACAGCGACAGCACATGACGGCAGCGGGCATGACCGGGAACTTCCGGACGGCTGCGGTCGACGACATGGGTAGAGCGAACCATGGCCCGTGGGACCGGTCCACCCGAAAAGTGGGGCGTCTCACGGAATGGAAGGACACGGCATACCCGGTCCCGTGCGGGCGACGCCCCACGGCCCCCGGACATGAAACGGCGCCGCCCCCAGCGTTCGGGGAGCGGCGCCGATTCCATCGGTCATCGCACGATCATGCGGACCTCGGCGAGAAGTCGCTCTCGCTCGAGGTGCACCTGCGCGCGGCGGTGTGCTTCGTGCACGTTCCGCTCGTGCAGGGTGCGGCGAAGCTGTTGCATTCGCTTGCGGTACATGGTTCCTCCAGGGATCCAGGTGGGCTGTCATGTGGTCAGTTGGCGTTCGACGGTGAGGTCATGCCGCAACCGTGTCCTTCCGCGGGCGGCCACGGGGCCGCTTGCGGGGGATCACGACGCCCTGCTCGAAGAGCTCGCCACCCCAGACGCCCCACGGCTCCTGACGATCGAGGGCACCCGCGAGGCAGGCATTCTTGATCGGGCAGGTCCCGCAGAGGGTCTTGGCGAACTCGACACCGGCAGGGGTGTCGGCAAACCAGATCTCAGCGTCGTTCTCGCGACAGGGCACGGCGTCACCGAGTTCGGCAGTGCACTCCTGTGCGTCGATGAGGTCAGTCAGCTGCATGAGTGTCACCTCCTTCTCCGCCCGGTCGGGGCGGGGTTGTGTTCTTCGATCGGTTGATGTGTGTGGTGTCTGTGGATCGACGGACAAACGAAAAAGGCCGCGGATCCCGGGTGGGTTCCGCGGCCTTTTGGCCCATCGCTGCTGTGGTCTACAGCGGCGACGCCAAGAAGGAGGCGGAGCGGTCACCCGTGATGAGGTCGAAGGCAGCATTGGCGCCGAAATCGGCTCCAGCGACGGCGGAAGGCGCCATGCCGGCAGCGGGCACACTGATCCCCTGGACCGGAACGCTGATCGGTGCGAGGGTCGGCAGTGCGCCCTGGCGCTCACGCGTGCGGAACGGAACGGTGTAGTCCGTTGCGATGCTCTTCGTGATGTCCATGCGGCCAACCCTCCTCACTGTCTTGGTGACGTCGTGACACGGCTCTTGCCGTGCTGTGTCAGATCAGGTTAGGGGACCGCCGTGACGGGGTGCAACGGAATTAATGAGTTGATTTTGTGTGAGTGCGCATCAGATGTCGGAATCCGTTGCGGCAGAACCGGATTCACTCTGAGAATTTGTTGCAGATTCGACGACGGACTCGGGAGATTCGCCGCCGAGGACGGCCAGCACCTGACTCGCGTAGAGGTCGAGCTTGCGCTGCCCGACGCCGCTGATCGCCGACAGGCTCGCCAGATCGGACGGCGTCTGCTCGGCGATGGCCGTGAGCGTCGCATCCGTGAAGACCACGTATGCCGGCACGGCGGCACCTCTCGCAGTGGCGAGGCGCCACTCGCGCAGGCGCTCGAACAACGCCTCGTCATAGGTCGCCGGGCACGTGGCGCAACGACCAACGGTGCGCTCAGCCGCTGTCGACAGGTCGGCACCGCACGTGCGACAGACGCTCCGGCGAGCCACCTTGGGCGTCTTCGCTCCTGCCCCACCACCGACCCGTGACCCGCGCTTCGGCTGCGATCGCGCGCCGTCGCCCAAGATGCTCGCCGTGCCGTCGAGGAAGCGCGAGGGGCGACGGGTCGCCCGCGCCCCCGGCGTGCGTGCGCCCGACCACGAGACGACGAGGCGGTCGCGGGCACGGGTCACTCCGACATAGAGCAGCCGCCGCTCCTCCTCGATCGCCTCGGGCGTGTCCGCCATGGAGATCGGGAGATAGCCGTCAGAGGCTCCGATGAGGAACACCGTCCCCCACTCGAGGCCCTTGGCCGCGTGGAGCGAGGCGAGCGTGACGCCCTGGACGGCGGGTGCGTGCTGTGAGGCCATGCGCTCGTCGAGCTCCCGGACGAAGGCGGGCATGCGGGCCTCACCGTCAGCCGCCGCGAGATCGTCGGCGAGCGCGGCCAGGGATGCCAACGACTCCCACCGCTCACGGGCGGCTCCCCCGGCGTTGGGCGCGTCACGCGACCACCCGGCACCGAGCAGGACATCGCGCACGAGATCGGGCAGGGACACCGACCCGTCGTCGGACCGAGCCGCCCCCCGCATGAGAACGATGGCGTCGCGCACCTCCTTGCGCTGGAAGAAGCGCTCACCACCACGGACGAGATAGGGAATCCCACGATCAGCCAACGCCGACTCGACGTTCTCGGACTGACCGTTGGTGCGGAACAGCACAGCGATGTCGGCGGGAGCAGCTCCCCCGGCGATGAGGTCCGCGATCTGGCCGGCGACCGCCGCCGCCTCGCTCGGGTCGTCGGGGTGGCTGACGAGGGTCGGCGTTGGGCCGGACTCACGCTGGGCCTCGAGGACGACGGAGCCGCTGCGCCGGCCGCCACCGGGAGACCGGAGCACGAGGTTGGCCAGCCCCACGATCTCGGGGGTCGACCGGTAGTTGCGCACGAGCTCGACCTGCTGCGCCTTGGGGTGCTTGGCGCGGAAACCGAGCAGGTGGACCGGGGAGGCGCCGGTGAACGAGTAGATCGTCTGGGCCGGGTCGCCGACGACACAGATGTCCTGCCGACCGGCGAGCCACAGGTCGAGCAGGCGTTGCTGGAGGGCGTTGACGTCCTGGTACTCATCCACGACGAAACTGCGGTACTGCTCGCGCACGGCGCGGGCGACGGCTTCGTTCTCCTCGAGGATCCCGACGAGGACGAGCAGCACGTCCTCGAAGTCGATGACCCCACGCTCGGCCTTGACCTCCTCGTAGCCAGCGAGGACGCGGGACATGGCAGTGAGGTCGAGGCCCGGCGCCTCACGCCCTGCAGCGCGCGCCGCACTGGCATAGGTCTCGGCGGTCAGCATGCTGACCTTGGCCCACTCGACCTCGGCAGCCAGGTCGCGAATACCCGTGCGGTCAAAGCGCATTCGCAGCCGACCAGCTGCTTCAGCGACAGCACCGGCCTTGTGCGGCATGACTTCGGGGGCCGCCCCACCGATGGCCTGCGGCCAGAAGTAGTGCAGCTGTCGCAACGCGGCCGCGTGGAAGGTTCGGGCCTGCACTCCGCCCACTCCGAGGTCGCGCAGACGCGTGCGCATCTCACCCGCGGCCCGCGCCGTGAAGGTGACCGCGAGCGTGCGCTGCGGTTGCTGCGCACCGGACAACACGGCATACGCAATGCGGTGGGTGATGGCCCGGGTCTTGCCCGTCCCCGCACCAGCGAGGACCACCATGGGTCCAGTCGGGTTCGCGGCGACCTCGCGCTGCTCCGGGTCGAGACCTTCGAGGATCGCGTCGGCAGTGGGGTGTGAGGGCAGTGGGGACATCGGTGCGATCCTAGATGTCAGGTCCGACCCTCCACCCTCGCCTGTCCACAGGAGCACCATGAACGCCAAGAACCCTGCCCCGGGAACCGTGACGATGTACTCGACGACGTGGTGCGGCTACTGCCGACGCCTCCGGTCCCAGCTCGACCGTGAGGGCATTGCCTACGACGTGATCGACATCGAGCGCGACGACGACGCGGCGGTCTACGTCATGCAGGTCAACGGTGGCAACCAGACGGTTCCGACCGTGGTCTTCCCCGACGGCACCGCCGCGACGAACCCGTCACTGGCCGAGGTCAAGCAGCGCCTCAGCGCCTGATCCGGTCGACCGCTCTGTCGATCAGCCGCGCAGGGGTGCGTCGGCGATGTCGATCTCTTCGCCGTACCAGTGCTCGATGAGCCGGCGGGCGATGGAGATCCGGCTCGAGATGCGCAACGACCCGTCGGCGAGCGCACGGGTGAACTCGTCGCGATCGAACCACTGCGCCGCCTCGATCTCGCTCTCCTGCAGCGTGAGGTCGGTCGTGACCGCACGCGCCGTGAACCCGATCATCAACGATGACGGGAACGGCCAAGGCTGGTCGCCGAGGTAGGTCACGTCGGTCACCGTGACGCCGGCCTCCTCGTGCACCTCACGCGCCACCGCACTCGCCAGGCTCTCGCCCGGTTCGACGAATCCGGCGAGCACCGACATCCCCGCCGAGGCGAATCCCACGCCCCGCGCGAGCAGCAGCCGGTCCCGGTCGTCGATGACCGACATGATCACCGCGGGGTCCGTGCGCGGATAGTGCTCGCTCTCGTCGTTCGGACACACCCTGATCCAGCCCGACTGCGCTGGTTCGGTGGGCGAACCGCAGCGCGGACAGAAGCCGTGTCGGTGGTGCCAGTTGGTCAGGCCCGTCGCCGTCGTGAGGACTCCGGCGTCGAGATCGCCCAGGCTCGCGCCCACCGCGCGCAGACCGCGCCGCTGCGGGTCGTCGGTCGTTGCCGCGGTCTCCGGCGCAACACTGACGAGGTATGCCGTGCCACCCGTTGGTGCGTCATGGCCCAAGTAGGCGACGAACCGGTCGCGGTCGGCCGGGTCCGGGGCGCGGTATCGCAGCGCCACCTGCCCGTCGATCCGCTCCTCGACCGGGGCTCGGCCGTCCACGAGTTCGAGCACTCGCGTCGCTGGATCGTCGAGGAGGACGTCGAGAAGTCCGGGCTCGTTCCGGAGTTCACTGTGGCGGTCGAGAGCACCACGGGAGAGTGGGAGGGAAGGAAGACTCGCTGCTGCACGCGTCACGTTCCCACCCTAGAGGGCCACACGGCATACGGTGAACGGGTGGAACTCACCCCGACCTTTCTAGCGGCCGTCGCGAGCGCCGGCGTGCCCGGGCTGGACCCGGTGAGCGTCGAGGCCCTGCCGAGCGTGCCGGACCAGGACTACGACGTCGCCTTCGTCCAGGACACCGAGCACCGCCGATGGGTCGTGCGGGCTCCGCGCAACGAACTGGCGGCGGCCCGGATGGACCTCACGGTCACCCTGCTGCAGCTGCTCGCGCGACGACTGCCCTTCACGGTTCCGGCACCGCGCGGCTTCGTCGAGCTCAAGACCGGCGGCCGCGCGATGATCTATGCCTACCTGCCGGGACACAACCTCTCGTTCGAGTCGCTCCCCGCAGGCGCCGGCCCGGCCGCCGAGCTGGGCCGAGCCATCGCCGCCCTGCACAACACCGACCCTCGCCTCTTCGACGAGGCCGGGATGCCGACCTACGACACCGACTCGTATCGCCGGCGCCGGCTGGCCGAGCTCGACCGCGCCGCCGAGTCGGGGCGCGTCCCCACGGCCCTGCTGGCGCGCTGGGAGCACGCCCTCGAGGACGTCGCACTGTGGCGTTTCGCCCCGACGGCCACCCACGGAGACCTCACCGGCGACCAGGTGCTCGCGGTCTTCGAGGACGACTCCGATGCCTCCTCCGGCCGCATCAGGGGCATCACCGGCTGGGAGGACGCCAAGGTCGCCGACCCGGCTGACGACTTCGCAGCCCTCGTCGATGAGACCGACCCGGCGACTCTCGAGACGGTTCTCGAGGCCTATGCGCACGCTCGCGTCGAACGCCCCGACCCCAACCTCCTGGTGCGGGCGCGTCTTGCCGCCGAGCTGACCGTGCTGCGCGAACTCATGCGGGCCGACTCGCGTGGCGATGCCGCGGCCATCGAGGGACTGTCCAGCCGTCTGCGCCGACTCGACGAGGACGTGCACACGGAGGACACCACCGACGACTACCGCCGCACCTCGCTCACCCCGGTCGCTCTGCGAGGCCGCGCCACTCCCCCACCAGCGGTCGCAGAAGAAGACGACGAGGAGGAGGAGGTCGAGTTCGAGCCGTCGGGCACTGATGGCGCCTCCACACCGGTGACCGAAGCAGTCGAGCTCGCCGAGACCATCGAGGACTCAGAGCCCACCGAGACCTCCGAGACCACGGAGGACTCAGAGACCACCGGTCCCACTCCTCCGGTCTCGACGTCCGGCCTCGGACTGGACCTCGACTACGACGAGGTCGAGGAGTCCGGTCCCGCCGACGAGGACGAGGACGACGAGGACGAGGACGACGAGGATGATGTCGACGACATTGACGATGCCGACCTGGAGTCGGTCATCGAGGACGCCTCCCACGACGACGAAGTGGCGTGGACGCCGCGAACCTTTGCTCCGTCCCCCGTTGCAGACGGAGGTCCCGATGACGAGGCCGCTGGTGAGCCCGACACCGAGCCCGCCCCCGCAGCTGACGACGAGGACGAGGTCGAGGACCTGACCATCACTCGACCCATCCCCGGGCTGGCGACGGGTCGAGCCGCCCAGCCCGAGGTCACGCCCGAGGAACTCCCCCGAGAAGGTCGCTGATCTCGGCCTCGTCCGCGAGGACCGGCCAGACCGTCTCACCCGTGCCTGCGTAGTAGAACCCTCCGCTGACCCGTTGCGGGTCGACTCCTCGCAGTCGCGCCCAGGCGATCCGGTATGCCGCGAGCTGCAGGGCGCGCATCCTCGCGACCTCTCCCGAGGGCTTGCGACCGGTCTTCCAGTCGACGATGACCCAGTCGGAGCCCTCGACGTCGGCAAAGACGGCGTCGATGCGCCCGCGGATGGCGACTCCGTCGACCACGGTCTCGAGCGCCGTCTCGATCTCGATCGGCTCTCGAGCGGCCCAGGGGCTCTCGAGGAAGCGCTCGCGCATGGCTGGCAGCTCTGCGTCGCCCATGGGGTCCTCGTCGGCACTGCCGGGGAGGTCGAAGAGGTCGACGATCGCGGCCCTTGCGTAGTGCTCCTCGATCCACGCATGGAAGGCCGTACCCCGGCGCGCCGCCTGGGCGGGAGCCGACGGCATGGGGCGACGGAGCTCGGCGGCAAAGCGTTCGGGGTCGGTGGCGAAGGCCACGAGTGACGACGTGGACAGGTGCGAAGGCAGCTCGACGATGTCGTCGTGCCGTGACGCTCGCCTCGCGCGCTCGGCGAGCAGCAGGTCCAGCTCGCGCGCCCACGGCCCGACCGTCGCCGACGTCGACTCGGGCCCTTCGGAGGCTTCCGTGACCGCCCGCGCCGCCGCGTCGGCTCGGACCCGACGGTGGCCGAGGTGGTCAACCGGCCAGACGAACTCGTGACCGTCCTCGGTGCCCGGCTTGACCAGTGGCGACCCGTCCTCGGGAGGCACGGGGAGGTCGACCCACTCGAGGATGCGGACCGGCGAGCCCTCCACGGAGGCAAGCTCCCTGACCTCGTCGAGGAAGCGTGAGGTCACTCGTGGGGTCTTCGGCCGGCTCCACACGCTCGCCGTGAGCAGCAGGGCATGACGGGCGCGGGTGGCCGCCACATAGGCGAGGCGACGCTCCTCGGCCACAGCGTGCTCTCCACCGGAGACGGCGAACTCCTCGAGCCGTGCCGCCAGCTCATCCCACCCGACGGCGCTGCGCCAGCCGAACTCGGGCAGACCGTCGCGGTCGCCACGCAACTCGTAGGGCAGTCCCCCGTCCTGCAGGCCGGCGAGCCAGCCCTTGTCCTTGGGCGCCGAGATGCGCCACTGCCCGTCCTTGAAGCTCGGCGAGTGGAGGTTGTGCGCCGGGAACGTGCTCTCGACGAGGGCGGGCACGGCGACGACGTCCCACTCGAGGCCCTTGGCCGCGTGGATCGTCATGACCTGCACCGCATCGGGCGTCGCGTCGGCGTAGCCGCGATCCAGCCCGCGCTCCTCGTCGATCGCGGCCTTGATCCAGTCGAGGAACCCACCGAGCGTGGCCCGGTCGGCGCTCTGCGAGAACTGCGCTGCCACGTCACCGAACGCGTCGAGGTGGGCCCGGGCTGCGGCCGGCGTGTACTCAGGTCGCGACAGGACCTCGATGTCGAGTCCGAGCGCCTTCTCTGCTTCGAGGACGAGGTCGGCGAGTGGGAGGAAGGTGAGCCCGCGCATGCGGCGGACGGTGGCCGCGAGGCCGGCCAGGCGGTCGCGGGCCACGTCCGAGAGTCGCTCGCCCTCGTCACCCACCCAGCCGCGCGGAGGCAGGGAGTCGAGGGCCTCGATGATGCTCGGCGCGTTAGCGGCATCCGGCGCAAGGTCCTTCTCGTGTCGTGCCACTGCCCCGCCGCGGAGCCGCTGTTGCACGCGGGACCACGCGGCGAGGGCGTCGAGGTCGGCGATCCCGAGCCGCATCATCGGGCCCGACAGGAGCCGGACCAGATGGTCGCCACGCGCCGGGTCCTGGACGACGTGAAGCAGGGCGACGACGTCCTCGACCTCCGGCGTGAGGAGGAGACCTCCGAGACCGACAACTTCGTGGGGTATGCCGTGTTCTTCCAATGCCGCTGTCACAGTGGCGAATTCGGCTCGCTTGCGACAGAGCACCGCGGCGCTGACGGCGCCTCGTGAACGGTGGGTCGCGAGCCAGCGCGCGATGTGGTCGGCCTCGTCTGCTGCGGTGGTCAGCCTCGCGACCTCGACGGCGCCGACTCCCGCACCGGGGCGTGAGGCCAAGGGCTCGACCTTCACCCGCGACGCGGCACGCAAGGGCTGTGCGAGGTGGTTGGCGACGGCGAGCACGGCGCTGTCGTTGCGCCAGCTCGTCGAGAGGTCGAGCTTCTGCGCCGGGTCCGGGTCACCGAACTCCACCGCGAAGCGGGTCAGGGTCGTCGCGCTCGCCCCCCGCCAGCCATAGATCGACTGGTGCGGGTCGCCGACGGCGGTGACTGCCGAGGTCTCACCGGGCGCGACGTAGAGCGCCTTGAGCAACGCCAGCTGCGCCTCGGACGTGTCCTGGAACTCGTCGAGCAGGACCACCCGGTGCCGCGCGCGCTCGATCGCACCGATGTCGTCGAAGGTCATCGCGAGCTGGGCGGCAAGTGCCATCTGGTCGGCGAAGTCCATCGCGTCCCGGCTGCGCTTGAGCTCGGCGTAACGGCCGACGATGGGCAGTACGGCTCGGCGCAACCGGAGGTTCGTGAGCTCACCGGCCACCGGGTTGACCCGCTTCTTCGTGTCGCCGCGCTCCAGTTGCTCGAGATGCTCGATGACCCGATCCAAGTGTGCCGCAACGCTTTCGGGCGTCTGCAGGTGCTCCGCCATCTCGCCTGCGAGGTCCACCACGGCCGCAGTCACGGTGGATTCGGCCTTGTCGACCTCGTCCATCGGGCCGTCGTAGCGCACCACGGCTTCGTGCGCCGTCTGCCAGGCGGCCGCCTCCGAGAGGAGTCGCGTGTCGGCCTCGTAGCCCAACCGCAGGCCGTGCTCGCGAACCAGCCGACCGGCATACGAGTGGTAGGTCGACACACTCACTGCCGCTCCGAGCGAGGGCGCACCGTCAACTTCCTGGGGCGTCCAGAGACCGACTCGACGCAGTTGCGCGAGACGGTTGCCGATGCGGTCGGAGAGCTCGGTCGCTGCCTTGCGCGTGAAGGTGAGTCCGAGGACGTCCTCCGGCTCGACGAAGCCGTTGGCGACGAGCCAGACGACTCGCGCAGCCATGGTCTCGGTCTTGCCCGACCCGGCCCCCGCGATGACCAGCAAGGGGCGAAGGGGCGCCTCGATGACGGCAGTCTGCTCAGGCGTGGGACGGTGTGGCAGCCCGATCGCCTCGGCGACGGCGGCAGCGGACCAGCGCACCTCCGTCGCGGCAGGTGCCGTCGCTGGGTTCACAGGGCCCTCCCCTCGGGCTGGGCCGGGCACGAACTGCGCACCGGACAGGTGCGGCAGAGGTCGTCGCTCGGCGTCGCCACGTACGTCGCCCCGCCCATGAGCTCACCGGTGTCGACGATGAGGCGCTCCGCCCAGCCGGGATCCTCGTCCTCCGCCAGGGGTGGCTGCACCTGCATGGTTGTCGCCTTGCCTGCGGCCTTGCCGACGTGGAGCAGCGCAGCACCCGATGAGGACTGCGGCACCTCGACGTCCTCGAACCCACCCTCGATGACGGCCAACTGGTAGGCGCCGAGCTGCCCGTGCCGTGGCACATCCGACGCCTTGGGCTTGCTCGACCCGGTCTTGTAGTCGATGACCCGGACCTCGCCCGAGGGGCTGACGTCGAGGCGGTCGACCGTGCCGCTCAGGACGATGCGCCCGAGCTCGACCTTCATCCGCGACTCGGCGGCGAGGCGCTGCCATCCCACAGCGGTGTTCTCGTCGAAGAAGCGCGCGAGCCGGTCGACCATGCCCTCGGCCTGGCGACGCTTGAGGTCGGTGGACCACCCTTGGGGCAGCCCGAGTCGGGGCCAACGCTCGTCCAGGGTTGCGCGCATGGTGGCAGCATCGGCGTCGCCCTCGGCGGCGATCTCGTGGATGAGCGTGCCGATGTCGCGCTGCCCGATCATCGGACCGTCGCCCCCGACCTTGGTCAGCGCCCACTTGAGCTGACAGGACGTGAAGCCGTCGATGGCCGACGGCCCGACCCGCACCGGGTCCGCAGGTCCACGACGAGGTCGCTCGTCGGACAGCCCGTGGAGCACCCACCACGAGGCAGGATCGGCGCCGGGGACCCCGGCACGGGCGAGACGGGCCAGACCCGTGATGGCACCTCCTCGACGGCGCATGTCGTCGGAGACAACATCACGACGCAAGGCACCGACGAGGGCCGGCAGAGTCACTGGGCGCGCCCAGTCACTGGCCTCACGGCGGTCCGCATCATCGGGCAGAGGATCGACGACATCGAGGTAGGGAGAGGGCTGTTCGTCCTCACTGCGCACCGCCGTGACGAGAAGTGATCGACTGGCACGGGAGACAGCCACGTGGAACAGGCGGGTCTCGTCGTGCCGCACGGCAGCGAGCGCGGCGCGGTGCCCACCCGCACGACCGCGCACCACGTCGACGAGGTCCTGGGACCCCAACAACGAGCCGCGCAGTCTGAGGTCGGGCCACGACCCCTCCTGGACCCCTGCCACGACAACGAGCGGCCACTGTCGCCCCGCCGCCGACTGGGGCGTGAGCAGCGAGACCGACTCGCCGGTCGGGGCCCGGGCAGCGAGGGTGTCGCCGGGCACGTCCTGCCCGAGCACGTGCTGGAGGAAGGCTTCGGGCGAGGAGCCCGGCAGACGTTCGCCATAGGTCGCGGCAGCGCGAAGCACAGCCAGGACGGCATCGAGATCACGATCAGTGCGGGCACCCGCGGCACCACCACCCAGGGCGGTTTCGCGCCACTGTCCCGCGAGCCGGGAGGCGTCCCACATGGCCCAGAGAATGCCTTCGGCACTGACACCGGGACCCCACTCACCCTCA
Organism: Janibacter sp. HTCC2649; assembly: GCF_000152705.1. Taxonomy (GTDB): domain Bacteria; phylum Actinomycetota; class Actinomycetes; order Actinomycetales; family Dermatophilaceae; genus Knoellia. Next base: position 1,548,970 of record NZ_CH672413.1, read on the forward strand.
ACGGCACCGCAGGCCTCGACCCCGGCCCGGATCATCCGTCCGATGCGCTGCACGGACCGACCCTCGATCCCGAGGCGGTCATGGACGGCGGGGCGCAACAACACCTCGGCGATGAGCTCGTCGCTGGTGCGCGAGCCGCCGGCATCGAGCTCCTCTCGGCGGAGTGCTCGTCGCAGGCGTCGCAGCTCGACCGGGTCAGCGGCCCCCAGGGGCGAGACCAGCACGTCGAGAGCGACGTCCACGGGCACGTCCTCAGCGCGCCCCAGGGCGAGGTCGGCGACCACCTGGAGAAGCGTGAGCAGCGGTCTCACCGAGGGCTCGTCACGCACCGGGAGCTCCGCCTCGGCTGCGCTCACCGGCACTCCCGACGACTGCAGGGCCCGCCGCAACCCCGCGCTGCGGGACTGCCCACGCACGATGACGGCCATGTCGGACCACGGCACGTCGTCGAGCAGGTGGGCCGCCCGCAGTCGGGCAGCAATGAACCCCGCCTCCTGACTTGCCGACCGCAGCAGGTGCACCTCGGACGAGCCCCCCTCGACGCAGGCTTCAGCCCTGCGATGGGCCACGTCGCCGAGCACGCCGATGTGTCCTGCGACGGCGTTGGTCACGCTCAGCAACCCCTCAGGGAGGCGATGGCTGCGCGGGAGGACGACCGTCGGCCCGTCACCGAGGACGGCCCATTCGCGCGCCAGCAGGGTGGGGTCACCACCACGGAAGGTCTGGGTGGCGCTGTCGGGGTCGCCGATGAGGACGATGCCGGCGGCGGGGGCAACGTGTCTCAGCACCTCGAGCAGGCGCAGCGCCGCTGGCGTCATCTCCTGCGCGTCGTCGACGACGACGAGGCGCAGCCCTGCGGTGAGCGATCGCGCCAGGTCGTCGTCACCCGCAAGAGCACTGGCTGCCGCTCCGAGGATCCAGGCAGGGTCGAAGGCTCCGGGCGTCAGCAACGCCGTCACCTCGTCGTACTCACGCAGCAGCTCGGCCCCCGCCACCCACTCATCGCGCCCGTGCCGCACCCCCAGCTCCAGGAGATCGTCCGGGTCGAGACCCAGCTCGACGGCGCGCATCAGGAGGTCGCGCAGCTCCGCCCGGAAGGCTCTGGTCGGCAGCGCCAGCTTGACCCGCTCGGGCCAGCGGGGGCCGACGCTCTCACCCGAGGCGTGTCCGGCCAACAGCTCGCGCAGCACGACGTCCTGCTCGGGGCCACTGAGCAGTCGAGGCGGCGGGTCTCCGTCGAGTGCAGCCGCCGCTCGCAGGACTCCGAACCCGAAGGACGGGAAGGTACGCGCCAGCGGCTCGGTCGACGTGCCGCCCACGCGCGCCGTCACCTGGTCGCGCAGCCGGGCAGCATCGCGCCTGGATGAGGCGAGGAGCAGGCACTGGTCGGGGCGGACCCCGTCGGCCACGTGGGCTGCCACGAGCTCGACGGCGATCGTGGATTTGCCCGTGCCGGGCGCGCCGAGGACCCGCAGGACGCCGGTTCCGCGCCAGTCGACGACCGACTGCTGCACTGCGTCGAGGACCGGCACCACGGTCTCGGCGGTCACGGCACGTCGGAGGGTCAGCACGTCCCGATCCCATCACGCCGCACCGACATCAGCGCTCGGCCCTGCGCCGCGTCAATAGGTCGACAGGCTCGGGTCGACATCGCGCACCCAGGCCAGGACGCCGCCGGTGACGTCGATGGCGTCGACCCCCCGCTGCCGCAGCAGCCGAACGGCCTCCGCGGACCGGGCCCCGGACTTGCAATACACCAACGTGGGTATGCCGTCCGCGCCGTGCGCGAGTCCGTCACCTTCGCCGTGACGCACCTGCGCCAACGGCACCGCCACGGCACCCGGGATCGTCACCACCTCGCGCTCGCCGGGCTCACGGACATCGACGAGGACGAACGCATCAGCACCCGCGTCGCGGTCACGCAGCCGGAGGGCCAGGGCTGCGACGGAGATCGATGGAAGTGCGGGTTCGCCTGCGGCAGAAGCGGATTCGGACTCGAGTGCGACTTCCTCTTCGATGCCAAGAGGGCGCTGAGGGTCCGCTGCTGCGCCGCACACGACACAGTCGGGGTCGGCCGCGACCTTGAGCGTGCTCCATTCCTGACGCCACGCGTCGTGCAGCAGGAGTCGGCCCACGAGCGGCTCGCCGCCGCCCACGAGCAACTTGACGACCTCCTCCGCCATGACCGACCCGACGGCACCACACGACGCGCCGAGGACCCCACCCGTCGAGCACGACGGCACGGCTCCGGGCGGCGGAGGCGTCGGGAAGACACAGCGATAGCAAGGCCCCTCGCCGGCCCACCAGACGCTGGTCTGGGCGTCGTGCTGATAGACCGAACCCCACACGTGTGGCACGCCGAGTCGGGCGCACGCGTCACCGACGAGGTAGCGGGTCGGGAAGTTGTCGGCTCCGTCGACGACGACGTCGTGGTCGGCGACGAGGGCCAGGATGTTGTCGGCAGTGAGCCTCTGCCCCACCGGTGTCACGGCCACGTCCGGTGCCAGGGCCCGCAGAGCGGCAACGGCAGAGTCGACCTTGGGTCGACCCACGTCGGCGACACCGTGCACGACCTGGCGCTGGAGGTTGGTCGACTCGACGACGTCGTCGTCAACGACCGTCAACTGCCCCACCCCGGCAGCGGCGAGATACAGCAGGATCGGTGACCCCAGTCCCCCCGCACCGACGACGAGGACCCGGGCCGCTCGCAGGCGGCGCTGTCCCGTGTCACCGATCCCGGGAAGGATGACGTGGCGGGCAAAACGCGTCCGCTCGGGAGGCGAGAGCTCCTCGCCGACTGGTGCGAGCGGCATACGCCCGCTTGTCCTGCCCACGGCGTCCACCCGGCCACGATACGTCGGAGCGCACCCGCCCGACTCCGGCGTTCCGTACTATGACGCGCACCACACGAACGCGAAGCCCAGACAGGACTCCCATGGACACCAGCACTCACCGCGGACAGCGCATGCCCCGATCAGAGCGCCGGGCACAGCTCCTCGAGGCGGCGCAGGCAGTGTTCGTCGAGCGGGGCTACCACGCGGCCGCGATGGACGACATCGCCGAGCACGCAGGGGTCTCCAAGCCGGTTCTCTACCAGCACTTCCCGGGCAAGCTCGAGCTCTACCTTGCGCTCCTCGACGAGCACTGCGACACCCTTGAGCAGTTGGTTCGGGCGGCCATGCAGGAGCCCGCGGAGGACAACCTGGACCGTGTCCGCGCCACGATCAGCGCCTACTTCGACTTCGTCTCGCGCGAGGGCGCGGCCTTCCGGATGATCTTCGAGTCCGACCTCACCGGCGTCCCCCAGGTCCGTGCCCGCCTCGACAGCCTCGAGCTCGCCTGCGCCGAGGCCATTGCGGACGTCATCGCGCACGACTCCGGCATCCCCGACGAGCACGCCATGCTCCTGGCGACGGGCCTGTCCGGCATGTCCCAGATCACCGCACGGCACTGGTTGGCGGCCGAGTCCGACCTCGACCGTGACGAGGCCGCTGCCCTCGTCACGCAGCTCATGTGGCGCGGCATCGGCTACCTGCCCATGGTGGGCGGGGAACGATCTGAACCCGCTCAGGGTTAGCCTCTCGTGAAAGGTCGCTCGGCTCTTGCCGGGCGACCCCCACGAACGAAAGGTGACTGACCGTGGAGGTCAACATCGGCGTGCAGAACGTCGCACGCGAGATCGCAATCGAGACCGACGCCTCGCCCGCAGAGGTGTCCAAGGCCATCGCGGCTGCCCTCACCGACGGCGGCATCCTGCGCCTCACCGACACCAAGGGCCGCGAGCTCCTCGTGCCCGGACGCGCCCTCGGCTGGGTCATGGTCGGAGAGTCCGAGAAGAGCAAGGTCGGCTTCGGTCAGATCTGACGGCGCGACGGCCCCTACCATCGGCCGACGTGATCGCAAAATAGGGCCTGACCTGCCGCGATGACCAGCAGCGTCGTGGCGAAATGGGCCGCCCGCTGTGCATGCTCCACGCAAAATGTGGCATAGGGTCAATGCGTCAAGGTCACCAACAAGGTGACTTACCTCTCGCCCGTCAGGGCCAGAAAGGAGCGGTTCCCGTGATCGGAACCATTATCGGCGCCATCATTGTCGGTGCCATCATCGGAGCACTGGCTCGCCTTGTCCTCCCGGGCAAGCAGACCATCTCCGTCGTGGTGACCGTGATTCTCGGCATCCTCGGCTCCCTCATCGCCACCTGGCTCGTCTACCAGCTGGGCTACAGCAACGGCAACGGCGGATTCCAGTTCATCCCGTTCCTTGCCGGCATCGTCGTTGCCGCCCTCCTCATCGTGGGCTACGGCATGGCGACCAACAAGAAGCAGGTCTGACGCTTCAGCGCCTGACTCAGCATCACGGCCAAGGCCCCGATCCTCTGATGAGGATCGGGGCCTTCCCTGTTGCCCAGACGTCAGCGAGGTCCTGAGGTGGAGGAGGAGAGCTCACTACGTGCGATGTGCGCGTTTGCGAGGAACGAGCAACTGAGCGTGCGTCGCACGTAGTGAGCTCGCCTCGTCAGGCAGACAGGCCGAGCCGGGCCATGCGCTGGCTGTGGCGGTCGGTCAGTCGGGTGAACATCTGCCCGATGGCGGTGAGGTCCGCTCCCCCGCCGACGAGCAGGCCGGTGAGGGCGTCTCGCTCCACGGCGACGGACTGGCCCTGGCTGAGGGCCTCACCGAGCAAACGGCGACCCCACAGGCTGAGCTTCCCGCTGGCAGTGCGGTCGGTCTGGATGGCGTCACGGACCACAGAGACGATGAAGTCGCCAGCACCGGCGTCGTCGAGGGCGTGGTCCATGACCGCCCGCGTCTCGGCGTCGACGAAGTTGGCCATCTCGCGATAGAAGTCCTTGGCGATGCCGTCGCCGACGTAGGCCTTGATCAGCCCTTCGACCCAGCTCTTGGGCTTGGTGCGGTCGTGGAACGCCGAGAACGGCGTGACGAACGGCTGCATGGCGCTCTCGGCGTCCACGCCCATCGCGGTGAGGCGGTCCACGAGCAGTTCGTACTGCCGGTACTCCGTGGCCGCGAACCCGGCCATCTGGGCCTTGATCCGCAGCGAGGGCGCGAGGTCCGAGTCCGTCGCCATCCGAATGCAGGCCGTCAGCTCGCCATAGGCCAGGACTCCCAGCAGGTCGACAACTGCTGCCCTGTATGCCGGGTCGTCCAGTCCCGCTGTGCCCGTGGTCTCCATGGTGCGCAGCCTAGCGACCCGGGCGCGGCGGGCGGACGGCATCCAGCGCGGTAGGCTGAAGGGGTCCACGGTGCCCGGTCGGCACGACGAACACCTCTGTGAGGTTCTCATTCACGAGAGCCCACCCGAAGAACTCCGATCGGCCCGCCACAGCGGCGACGAGCCTCACCCGCGTGAAGCCGCCGATCAGAGAGTTCCCATGACAGACGCATCAACCCTCCCTGTCGACCCGACCGCCGAGGCGATCCCCGACGAGGCAGCCATCGAGGCGACCAAGCAGGCCACGGCCGAGGTCCAGTCCTTCTCGGACTTCGCCATCCACCCCGACATCGTCTCGGCGCTTGCCGCGCACGGGATCACGACGCCGTTCCCGATCCAGGCCATGACCCTCCCCGTCGCCCTCGGCGGCCACGACATCATCGGCCAGGCCAAGACGGGCACGGGCAAGACGCTCGGCTTCGGCATCCCGCTCCTCAACAAGGTCATCGCCCGCGGCGATGACAAGTGGGACGGCTTTGTCCACAAGGGCAAGCCGCAGGCGCTCGCCGTGGCGCCGACCCGCGAGCTCGCCGTCCAGGTGTCCGCCGACCTCGAGCGGGCCGGCAAGGCCCGCGGCATCCGCGTCCTCACCGTCTACGGTGGCCGCGCCTACGAGCCGCAGATCGACGCCCTGACCAAGGGTGTCGAGGTCGTCGTCGGCACCCCGGGCCGCCTCATCGACCTGGCCAAGCAGGGTCACCTCGACCTGTCGCACGCCAAGACCGTCGTGCTCGACGAGGCCGACGAGATGCTCGACCTGGGCTTCCTCCCCGACGTCGAGAAGCTCCTCGCCATGACGTCGCCGGGCCGCCAGACCATGCTCTTCTCGGCCACCATGCCGGGCGCCGTCGTCGCACTGGCCCGTCGCTACATGACGCAGCCGACGCACATCCGCGCGATGCAGGAGGGCGAGGGTGACACCTCGCAGACCGTCAAGGCCATCACCCAGCACGTCTACCGCGCACACGCGATGGACAAGGTCGAGATGCTCGCCCGCATGCTGCAGGCCAACGGTCGCGGCCTGACCATCGTCTTCAGCCGCACCAAGCGCACCGCCGCCAAGGTCGCCGACGACCTCGCCGAGCGCGGCTTCGCGGCCGCCGCCATCCACGGCGACCTCGGCCAGGGCGCCCGCGAACAGGCGCTGCGCGCCTTCCGCTCGGGCAAGGTCGACGTCCTCGTCGCCACCGATGTCGCCGCGCGTGGCATCGACGTCGAGAACGTCACCCACGTCATCAACTACCAGTGCCCCGAGGACGAGAAGACCTACGTCCACCGCATCGGTCGAACCGGCCGCGCCGGCCAGACCGGTATCGCCGTGACGTTCGTCGACTGGGACGACCTGCACCGGTGGACGATGATCAACAAGACCCTCGACCTGGGAATCCCGGACCCCGAGGAGACCTACTCCTCGTCCGCCCACTTCTACGAGCAGATGGACATCCCGGTCGGCTCCAAGGGCCGCCTCAAGAAGTCCGAGCAGACCCGCGCAGGCCTCGGTGCCGAGACGCTCGAGGACCTCGGCGAGACCGGCAAGTCCGGTGGGCGTCGACCGTCCGGCGGCTCGCGTGACGGCGGTCGCGGTGGACGTGACGGTGGTTCGCGTGATGGTGGACGCGGTTCGCGTGACGGCGGCCGTGGCGGACGCGATGGCGACCGTCCGCGCTCCGACGCTCCGCGCGCCGCGGCTGACGCCCTGGCCGCGGAGGGTGCGGCAGCACCGCGTCGCAACCGCAACCGTCGTCGCACCCAGGGCGGCAAGCCGGCCGCAGCGACCGACTGACCCAGCCACCCGGCATACGCAAAACGAAGGCCCTTCCCGCACCACGGGAAGGGCCTTCGTCTTGTGTCGCTGTCAGGCGGAGGGGCTGATCGTGCTCGTGTCGATGACGACGCGGTAGCGCACGTCGCCAGCAACTACGCGGTCGTATGCCGCGTCGACCGCCGTCGTGTCACTCGCGTCGATCGTCTCGATCGTCGCGCCGATGCCGTGCTCGGCACAGAAGTCGAGCATCTCCTGGGTCTCGGCGATGCCACCGATGTTGCTGCCGGTGAGCACCTTGTTGCCGCCGATGAGGTTGAACGGCTTGACCGAGAGGTCGCTCGGCGGAAGGCCGACGTTGACGAGCGCACCGTTGGGCTTGAGCAGGCGCAGGTAGACGTTCATGTCGAGGTCGGCGCTCACCGTGTTGAGGATGAGGTCGAAGCTGCCGCGTGCCGCCTTCATGGCGTCGTCGTCGCTCGTCGCGATGTGGTTGCTCGAGCCGAGCACCTTGGCGTCGTCGGCCTTGGCGGAGGAGCGCGACAGGGTCGAGACCTCGGCGCCCATGGCCTTGGCGATCTTGACGCCCATGTGGCCGAGGCCACCGACGCCGACGACCGCGACCTTGCGGCCGGTGCCAGCGCCCCACCGCTTCAGCGGGGAGTACGTGGTGATGCCGGCGCACAGCAAGGGCGCAGCCTCGTCGAGCTCGATGCCTTCGGGGATGCGGACGACCATGCGCTCGGTGACGACGATCTGCTGGCTGTAGCCGCCAGCGGCCCACTCGCCGTCGTAGTTCTGAGCGTTGTAGGTGCCGACGGAACCCTTGGAGCAGAACTGCTCCTGACCGTTCTTGCAGTTCTCGCACTCGGCGCACGAGTCGACGAGACAGCCGACGCCGACGCGGTCGCCGACCTTGTGCTTGGTCACGGCGCTGCCGACGGCGCTGACGGTGCCGGCGACCTCGTGGCCGGTGACGATCGGGTAGTGGGCCGGACCCCATTCGTCACGGACGGTGTGGATGTCGCTGTGGCAGATGCCGGCGAAGGCGACGTCGATGCGGACGTCGTCGTCGCGCAGGTCACGGCGCTCGATCTCGACGGCCTGGAAGGGTGCCCCGGCGGACGGGACGGACAGTGCGGATGTCGTGGTGGGCATGAATCCACCGTAACCCCGTAGAGGCCCTGTCAAAAACCCGTCCCGACCGCTCACCCGGCCCGGGCGACCGCTCGCCCTACAGCGTCGGGACCAGCGACTTCGCGACCTCGCGGTAGGCCCGGGCGCCCTTGGACGAGCGTGACGTCGCGAGGATCGAGCGACCGACGGCCGGGGCCTCGGCGAACCGGACCGTCCGCGGGATCGGCGGCGACAGGACGGGCAGGCCGTAGCGCTCACCGACGTCGGAGAGGACCTCCTGCGCGTGGTTGCTGCGCCCGTCGAACAGGGTCGGCAGGATGCCGATGACCTTGAGCTTCTTGTTGAGGAACTTCTTGACGTCGGCGACGGTGTCGAGCAGCTGGCCGACGCCTCGGTGGCTGAGCATCTCGCACGGCATCGGGATGATGAGTCCCTGCGCGGCGGTGAGCGCGTTGAGGGTGAGGACACCCAGACTCGGTGAACAGTCGAGCAGGATGACGTCGTAGTCCTTGCGAACGTCCGCGAGCGCACTCTGCAGGACGTATTCGCGGGCCGGGCGACCGAGCAGCACGGCCTCGGTACCGGCGAGGTCGATCGAGCTGGGGACGAGGTCGACGCCGTCCTCACAGGTGACGATGACGTCGCTGAGCTCGGCCTGGCCGAGGAGCACGTGGTGGACGGACTCCTCCACGGCGTCGGGGTCGACACCGAGGCTGAACGTCAGGCAGGCCTGAGCGTCGAGGTCAACCAGGAGCACGCGCTTGCCGAGCTCGGCAAAGGCAGCACCGAGCGAGGCAACCGAGGTGGTCTTGGCGACGCCACCCTTCTGGTTGGCGACGGCGATGATCGTGGCACCGGTGGAACGCTGGCGTGGGGGCACGAGGAATCCTTGCAACAAGAGGGAGTATGCCGGCCCACGCAGAGCGTGGGACCCGGGCCCCAGTCTCGCAGGCCCGGGCGGCTTCTCGTGCGCTCGCTCAGGTGGTGTTGCCCACTGGTGGGAGGACGAGCTGGCCGACGGGTCCGGGGTTCCAGGCGATCTCCCACCGGAATCCGTCCGGGTCGGCGAAGTAGCCGGTGTAGCCGCCCCACTCGCGCTCCTCACCATCCGAGACCACCGGTGACCCCGCAGCGCGCGCGTCGGCGAGGACGCCGTCGACCTGCTCACGCTCGTGGACGTTGTGGCTCAACGTGATCGGGACGACACCGGGGCCCGCTTGGGCGGGCGCACCCACCTCGGCCTCGAAGTGGGCGCGGTCCCAGAGCGAGAGGACGGTCAGGGGTCCGGCCCGGAACATGAGCACCTCCTCGGGGTCCTCGAACTCCGGCTCCCAGCCGAGACCATCGACGTAGAAGCGGCGGGACGCACCGAGGTCCGTCACGGCCAGGGTGATGAAGGAAACACGCTGCTCCACGGGCTCTCACTCCCCCGCTGGTGCGGCCGTGTGGCAGACGGCCTCGACGTTGTTGCCGTCGGGGTCGCGGACGAAGACGGCGTAGTAGCCGGGGTGGTACTCGGGCCAGTGGCGTGGCTCGTGCAGCGTCTCGGCGCCGAGCTCCTTGGCCGCCGCATGGAAGGCGTGCACCGTCTCGACGTCGGGAGCGGTGAAGGCGAGGTGGGACTCACGGTTGGGACCCTCGACCTCGGGCTTGGCCAGCCAGAAGTCGGGCCCCTCGCTGCCGTAGCCCACGGCAACGTCGAAGTCCATGACGCGACGGTGTCCCAACGTGCCGAGCACAGCGTCGTAGAAGCGCTTCGCGGCATCGAGGTCCGCGCAGGTGATTCCGATGTGGTCGATCATGACGACACCCTCGCACTGTGGACCGACAACCGCACTCGATCACGGAACCGATGAGCCGGTTGCCCCGTCTGAGGCTCATGACGTCGTTCACGAGACTGGCCGCCACCGTGAGCGCTGGCGTCCTGGCGCTGGCGGGCTTGACTGCCTGCGATGACGCAAGCAACGGCGCCGGCGGGACCCCCGGGACCCCCGGGACCCTCGGCAGCTCCGCTGCTCCCACCCTTGCCGGCGCCAAGAGTGCCGCTCTCGATGCTCCGGACACCAGCCAGCTCTGGACGTCAGCGATGGTCATCCAGACCTCCCCCACTACTGCACCGGTGCTGTGCATCGGCGCTGTTCTCGAGTCCTACCCGCCGCAGTGCGCCGGCGGAGTGGGCCTGGTCGGTTGGGACTGGGCCGACATCACGGGTGAGACGGTCCACGGGCCCATCACGTGGATCGACACGGTCTACGTCACCGGGACCTACGCCGACGGGACCTTCACCCTGAAACGACCGCCCAGTGACTTCCCACCGGCCGGAGCGGTGGTGGAGGCACCGACCGCTCGTACCCCCTACCCGCAGCTGTGCGACGACCCTCTGCGCGGTGCTGCCGACAGCAGCGCGTCGGGGGTGCGGGCCGACAACAGGGCGAAGGATGCCCTGAGCAAACATCTCGAGACCATGGACGGCTATGTGGGCTCCTGGGTGTCAGGCCGTCGAGGAGCCTCCATGAATGTCCTCGTCACCGGTGACGCCGAGCGAGCCCACGCCGAGGCGCGCACGCTGTGGGCCGGGAACCTGTGCGTGGCGCAGCGAGACGTGGCGACCCACGCCAACATGCTGGCCGCCCAGAAGGCACTGATGTCGGCCACCGTGCCCGCTCACCAGTGCCTGAGCAGCGGACTCGGCCCGGACGGGCAGCTCGGCGTCGGCGTCACCCTGGCCGACCCCGCCACCGTGGCCGAGATCCACCGGGTCGTGGCGCCCTGGCTGTCACCGGACGACGTCAAGATCTGGGCGCGACTCCGTCCACTGTCGGGCTGAGTCGGTCAGTCGACCTCGACCACACGCGGCACCTGAGCCGCCTCGGCCGCCTCGAGCGCTGCCCACCCCGACTTCTCCGGCCCAGCGGCCTGACCTTCGGGGCAGTGCGCGCGGTAGTCGCACCACGTGCAGATCGGCCCGACCACCGGAGGGAAGAGCGTCGACTCGATCCCGCGTTCTGCGAAGTCGGCATCCGCCCGCTGGGCATCGCGAGCGATGGACTTCGCCTCGTCCACCTTGCGGGTCAGGGACTCCGGCGTGTGGGTGTGCGAGATGACCTCCCCGGACGGGACATGATGCAGCTCGACCCGAAGACAGGGACGACGGAACATCTTCCACACGGCCGCGGCATACAGGGCCATCGGAAGCGACGTGCGCGCGTCATCGTCGCTGAGCGGCTTCTGGCTCGTCTTGTAGTCCACGACGACGAGCTCGCCGTCACGGTCGTCGAGGCGGTCGATGCGTCCGGTGACCCGCAGGGCACCACTGATGAACGAGACCGTGCGCTCGATCCCGCGCGGCGGGTCATCGGGATCAACTCCACCGAGATAGGCGACGACGTGCTCCTGCGCGCGTTTGCGCCAGACCATCGACTGCTCCGGATCGCGGAACCCCACGTCGATCCACGAGGTGCGCACGAGTTCACGCCCGGCGGACGCGGTGCGTCGATCGCGCGGGAGATCCCACCAGTCGCGCAAGGCGTTGTGAACCGCGAGGCCAAAGGACGTGTGCGCCCGCTGCGGTCGCTGCTCGGGCCGCGGCTTGTCGAGGTACTGCATGCGATAACGCCGGGGGCAGTCGACGTGAGCGAGCAAGCGGGAGGGGCTCGCGGCATACAGCTTGGGTGGCATGCCCGCGAACTCGCTCTGGACCGGTCGCCCGGCAGTCACCTCGGTCACCGTGCCAACCTAGCCACCCGCGCCGACAGCGCCGGGACGTCATCCACAGGCGCGCCAGACAGGGGCGCGCCCGACTCAGCTGAAGACGACAGTGCGGTCCTCGTTGAGGATGACACGACTCTCGCAGTGCCACTTCACGGCGCGAGCAAAGACGCGTGACTCAACCTCTTCACCGGCGGAGACGAGGTCCTCGGCGTCCATGCGGTGGTCGACGCGGTGGATGTCCTGCTCGATGATTGGACCCTCGTCGAGGTCTGCCGTGACGTAGTGCGCCGTCGCCCCGATGACCTTGACGCCACGCGCGTAGGCCTGGTGATAGGGCTTCGCGCCCTTGAAGCTCGGGAGGAACGAGTGGTGGATGTTGATGACGCGCCCACCGAGCTGGCGGCAGAGGTCGTCGCTGAGCACCTGCATGTAGCGGGCCAGCGTGATGAGCTCGACGTCGTGCTCCGCGACGAGCTCGAGCAGCTTCGCCTCTGCCTCGGCCTTGGTGTCACGGGTGACCGGGATGTGGTGGAACGGGATGCCGTAGGAGCGGGCCATCGGCTCGAGGTCGGGGTGGTTGCTGACGATGCCGACGATGTCGGCGTTGACCTGTCCCGACTTCCAGCGGAAGAGGAGGTCGTTCAGGACGTGTCCGAATTTGCTCACCATCAACAGCGTCCGGTATGCCGTGACCGCCCTGCGCAGTTCCCACACCATCTCGAACTCGATTGCCACAGAAGCGAATTCACTCCTCCAGCGCTCGACGTCAACGTTGGCGTCACCGGTGTCGAAACGCACGCGCATGAAGTAGCGCCCGGTGCGGTGGTCGCTGAACTGCTGGCTCTCCTCGATGTTTGCCTGCCGCTCGAAGAGGTGCTGGGTCACCCTGGCGACGATGCCCGGACGGTCGGGGCACGACAGAGTGAGGACGAGGTCTCCCTCGTCCCCTGGGTTGATGCGTCGGGAGACGCTTTCAGTCATGGCTGGACCACCTTCACGCCGTGAGACTGCTCGACGATACGGGACCACTGACGCGGCTCCGTCGTGAACTCACCGAGTCGGTTGAGCTTGCCGGTGCCGTGGTAGTCGCTGCTGCCCGTGATGACGAGGTGGTGGCGCTCGGCGAGGCGGATGGCGCGCTCGACGTCTGCAGGCTCGTGGTCACGGTGATGGGCCTCGAGACCGCCCAGCCCGGCGGCGGCCCACTCCTGGACCATCTCGTCGCTGATCGTGGCGGTGCGCATCGCGAACGGGTGGGCCAGCACGGGCACTCCCCCCGCTCCTCGCACCAGCTTGATCGCAGCGACAGGGTCGGGGGCGTAGTGGCCGACGTAGTACTTGCTGCCGTCGTGGAGCAGGTCGCGGAACGCCTCGTCCCTGTCGGGGACGACGCCGCTGACGACCAACGCGTCCGCCAAGTGGGGGCGACCGAGGGTCGCACCGGGAGCCACCTGCGCGCGCACCTCCTCGATGGTGATGGGTATGCCGTCATCGGCCATGCGTTGGACCATCCGGTCCATGCGGCTCACCCGGCTGTCGCGAGCGCGCGCCAGCTCGATGGCGAGGCGCGGATCGTCGGGGTCGGGCAGGTAGCCGAGCAGATGGATGCTGCGGTAGTCGCGGCTGCACGAGATCTCGATGCCTCGGACCAGACCGATGCCTTCGTGGATGGCCGCCTCGACGGCTTCATCCCAACCAGCCGTCGTGTCGTGGTCGGTGATCGCGATGGTGGTCAGACCGGCCGCCTTGGCTGCGGCCACGAGCTCAGCAGGACTCTCGGTCCCGTCGCTCGCGGTCGAGTGCGCGTGGAGGTCGATCTTCACGCTGCGTAGCCTATGCGGCACCTGCGGGACGGGAGGTGTGCGACACCGAAGGTGACGAACGCTGCGCGAGGCAACCTTTTGCGGCATACCCCCGTAGTGCTGGGTGAGACCACGAAGGGGGAACCAGATGCAGGGGGGACGAACCATGGGGCGGGAGTCCAAGGCAGAGCGCGACGCCGCGTTCACCGCGTTCATGACGGACGCGACACCGTCGCTGCTGCGCACCGCGTGGCTGCTCACGGGGTCGACCGATCGGTCGCAGGAACTCGTGCAGGCGGCCTTCGTCAAGACGTATGCCGCGTGGCCCAAGGTGCGACGTGAGTCCGCCCTGGCCTACGCGCGCCGGGTGCTCGTGAACCAGAAGACCGACACATGGCGCAAGACGTCACGTGAGGTCATCGTCGGTGAGGTCCCCGAACAGGAGATCCGCCCCGACAACAAGGTCGAACACCGCGACCAGATCCTGCGGATGCTCGACCTGCTTCCCCGGGCTCAGCGCACGATCGTCGTCCTTCGGTACTACCAGGACCTCTCCGAGCAGCAGGTCGCTGACGTGCTCGGCATCTCCGTGGGATCCGTGAAGTCCGCAGGCTCTCGTGGCCTCGCCACCCTCCGAACAGCCCACCTCTCCACCGAAGGGAGCCAGCGATGAGCCCCGACATCGAACACCTGCTCCGCGACCAGCTCCGAGGCGCCGCCATCGGCGCGCCCCAGCACCTCGGCGTCGATGACCAGGACGTCCTCACCCGCGGCCGCCGCGTCGTCATCCGCCGTCGAGTCCTCACCGTCGCCGGAGTCGCCTCTTTCACCCTCGTGATCGCCGGGACCATTGGCGTGCTCGGGCCGCGAGTCAACAACGACGCACTGCCCGCGATCCCGACACCGACGGTCACCCCGACCCCGGAGGCGACTCCCACGACCACCTCCTCGGCGTCGCCGTCCACCACAGTGACTGCGACCCCGACGGCCACACCGTCCTCGACGCCCTCAGCCACGGCGACCTCGACCGCCAAGCCGACCCGGACCACCTCCCCCTCCTCGACCCCGTCCAGGACCAAGACACCCACCCCCGGCTCAACTCTCTCAGCTACTCCGGGATGGTCCGATCGGGTGACGGTCGCAGGCCGGGCCTATCGCGCCCGATATGTGCCGATCGTTGGTCAACACAACTACAACCTCGAGCTCGAGAGTGGCGGTGCCAATGTCTTTTCGCCTCAGAACGTCTTCAACTCCGAGAATCGCTTCGGTGCAGATTCTGGCGACTCCCGTATCACGTACTACCTCGGCCGTTACAGGATCACCGATCTGATCTCCATCAAGGGACAGCCGGTTACGGACGAAGTGATTGGGCACATCGCCGTTCCCACGCCCGATGGAGACGACGCGACCGGCGAGCCATACATGGACCTCCACGTGACAATCGTTCGCACGTCGGCGAGCGCAGGCGATGTCAATGACTGGGTAGTGAGACTGTCCAACGGCAGCGTCTGGGACTTGTCCAAGGAATGACGCCCTTCGTGACAACCACTCGAACCGGGCGCCCGGGCAACCTTCAACAACTCATTCCAGCTGTGCAAAGTGATACGACGAATTCAGGGGGGAACATGGCACGGCAATCCAAGGCCGAACGCGATGCAGCATTCACCGCGTTCATGACGGACGCGACACCATCGCTGCTGCGCACGGCGTGGCTGCTCACGGGCTCGACCGACCGCTCGCAGGAACTCGTGCAGGCGGCCTTCGTCAAGACGTATGCCGCGTGGCCCAAGGTGCGGTCCGAGTCCGCCTTGGCCTACGCGCGCCGGGTGCTCGTCAACCAGAAGACCGACACGTGGCGCAAGACCTCCCGCGAGGTCACCGTTGACGACGTCCCCGAACACGAGATCCGCCCCGACAACAAGGTCGAGCACCGCGACCAGATCCTGCGGATGCTCGACCTGCTGCCCCGGCAACAGCGCACGATCGTGGTCCTGCGCTACTACCAGGACCTCTCCGAACAACAGGTCGCCGACCTGCTCGGGATCTCCGTCGGATCCGTGAAGTCGGCAGGCTCGCGCGGCCTCGCCACCCTCCGAACAGCCCACACCTCTGCAGAAGGGAGCCAGCGATGAGCTTCGACATCGAAGACCTGCTCAGGGGCGAACTCCAGGGAGCCGCATCCGCCGCACCCCAGAGCCTCGGCGCCACCGACCAGGACGTCCTCGCCCGCGGCCACCGCGTCGTCGTCCGCCGTCGCGTCCTCACCGTCGCCGGTGTCGCAGCCGCCACTCTCCTGATCGCCGGGACCATCGGCGTGCTCGCACCTCGGGTCAGCAACGACGCACTGCCCGCGATCCCGACACCGACGGTCACCCCGACCCCGGAGGCAACTCCCACGACCACCTCCTCGGCGTCGCCGTCAGCCACCGTGACTGCGACGCCGACGGCAGTTCCGTCCTCGACGCCCTCAGCGACGGCAACCTCGACCGCCAAGCCGAGCCGGACCTCATCGTCCACGAGGACCAAAACTCCCACCGCCAGCACCACCACGGCGACGGGGCTCGAGTGGTCCGATCCCGTCTCGGTAGGGGGCGTCAACTACCGAATGCGACTGGTCCGGGCCGGGACAGTGGCTGGGTATGACAACTACAAGACCGAGGTACGCGCCAACGGGTCGCTCGTGCACACACGGACCGACTCAGTCAGTGGCGAGTTCTCCCTCATCGTTGAATCTGACCCACGTGTCGTCTTCGCATCTTTCGTAGGACCACTGTCCGACGTCGTGTCGGAGAACTCCCAGCCGGTCAGCGGCGAGGCGTTCAAGTCGATCACTCTGCCTATTCCGGGGGACGGCCACTCGATCACGATGACGATCATCAAGCTTCCGAAGGCGGCGACCATCGACGAGAACGGCAACGTGGAGCACATGACACTGCGCGAGGCGGACGGGAAAGTGAACGACTACTGCGTCGGATACTGCTTCCCCAGCTGAGCCACACGTCGCGCCGCGTCACAACGTGACAACCTTTCGAACCGGTCGCCCGTACCAAGGGCGTCCGGTTCGATGGTGTTGAGAAGGGGTGGTGTCGTGAACAGGCGCGAGGACGGGTCGTTCGACGAGTTCCTGCGGTCGAGCTCCCCGCGGCTGCTGCGGCTGGCGTGGCTGCTCAGCGGCGGCGCATCCAGCGCGGAGGACCTCGTCCAGGAGACCCTCGAACGCGTCTATGTCGCCTGGCCCCGAATCGAGCCGGGCGGGACCCACAACTACGCGCGCCGCGTCCTCGTCAACCTGCACACCGACTCCCACCGCCGTCGCTGGCGCGAGAACCTCACCTCCGAGGTGCCCGAGCGAGGCCGCTCGGACAGCGCCGACCGAGTCGCCTTGGCCGACCAGCTGACCACCGCCCTGGCCCAGCTTCCCGTGCGCGAACGGCAGTGCGTCGTCCTGCGCCACCACGCCGACCTCTCCGAACGCGAGGTCGCCGACACCCTCAACATCAGCACGGGGACGGTCAAGTCCTCGACCTCGCGCGGCCTTGCCCGCCTGCGCACCCTGCTCGCCACCGAAGGAGTCCGCCATGTCTGACCCGATCCTCGAGCTGCTCGCCGCTCCCCCGAACCCGTCGATGGTCGTCGACGAAACGGCTGTGTATGCCGGTGGGCGCCGTCGTCTGCGCCGACGGACGTTGCGCCGCAGCGCAGTTGGCGTGGTCGGGGTCGTCGGTGTCGCCGCGATCGCATTCGGTGCCCTGGGCACGGACTTCGGCACAGACGCCCTCCCGGCAGGCCCGTCACCAACCGCTTCCTCGTCCGGTCGAGTGTCGGCCGAACTCCTTGACGGCAGGTATGCCGTCGAGGTCATTCCGGGCGCAGGCAAGGACCAGCCCAACGTCATCTTCTCCTCGATCACGAACGGCAAGAGGACCCAACTCGCCGGATCCAGCGCCTCCTCCGACGTCGTCTCTCTCGGGACGGGCAGCGGCGCTGACGGTGTCATGCTCGGCACCGCCCCGGCCGGTGCGACTGGCTTGCTCACCATCACTCGCCCCAGCAGTGGGGGGATTCGACCCAGCAGCGGGGGGATGACCACGGACCAACAGCGCCTGCCCGGGACCGACTATCAGGCGATCGCCCTTGACTTCGAAAAGGTCGGCGACGTCAGCAACTACGTGGACACGATCTGGATGAACACCTCCGGGGAGGTGCGCGACGCCCGCGGGAACCGCCTGCCGAGCACGGCAATTGGCACTGGGGAGACGTTCTTCGTTGCTCACGATTCCGGTGTGATGGGCGTGTTCAACCCTGGTGGCGGGTCGACGAGGCCGCTGAGCGATGGCCAGACCACCACCTTGGGAACCGGCGAGAAGGCCGACGGCGGTCCATGGGCCTGGCGTTCGGTCACCTTGCTTCCCGAAGGATCGAAGGAGGTGTCGTTCGAATGGGTCAACGCCGACAGTGGCGCTGGCGACGTCATCACCAAGCCCATACCGGGTGGAGTCGTCGCTTGGGCGCAGGCAAGCGCGCCCTCGACGAGCACGGGCCCAACCGTCCGTTCGGTGACGTGGCTTGACGTGGTCGGCACACGGCATACCGAAGTCGTCAAGTGACCAGCGCCTGAGGTGACTCAGACGACGAGGTGGGCGTAGGGGTCCGGTCGCTCCGTCTCGCCGCGCAGGATGCAGAACTCGTTGCCCTCGGGGTCGAGGAGCGTCGCCCACCCACCATCGGGCTTGCGCAGGTCCTGGAACATCGTCGCCCCGTGGGCGAGGAGGCGCTCGACCTCTTCGTCCCGGGTGCGGTCGGTCGGGGTGAGGTCGAGGTGGAGCCGGTTCTTGATCGTTTTGCCCTCGGATACCTCGATGAAGAGCACGCGCTGCCGCCCGTCGGGACTGAAGATCATGCACTCCTCGTGACCAGGCAGGTTCGGGTCCTGCGGGTCCTCCGACCAGCCGAGCACCTCACTCCACCAATGGGATTGGGCGTGGGCGTCGCGGGAGTCGAAGGTCGTGTGCGAGATCCGTGAAGTCATGGCGCACACCCTTCCACCCACACTCGCGCCGAGCCACCGAAATTCGCCACTCAACCTTTTGCCGGGTTGCTCCGTTCAGGGGGTGCAACGATGACGACCGAGATGGGGGCGAGGGGTGAGATGGCAGGAAACCACGACGACGAGTTCGCGGAGTTCGCGACGGCGGCGACGCCGGGTCTGCTCAGGACTGCGTGGCTGATCTGCGGCAGCGCGTCACAGGCCGAGGACCTGGTGCAGTCGGCCATGGTCAAGGTCTATCTCCGTTGGGGGAAGTTGCGGCACACACAGCCGCAGGCCTATGCCCGCAAGTGCATCCTCAACGAACAGATCGACCAGCACCGACGTGGCAGGCACGAGACGACAGTCAGAGAGCTCCCGGAACAGCAGCACCACGACCAGCAGCCAGAGGACACCGACAACATCGTCCGCCTCCTGGCCCTGCTGCCCGCCCGCGAGCGGCAGGTGGTCGTGATGCGTCACTACGCCGGGCTGTCCGAGGCAGAGGTCTCCGACCTCCTCAACATCAGCATCGGCACCGTCAAGAGCAGCGCTTCCCGGGGACTGGCCAAACTGCGTGAGGCACTGGCCGCCGAGGACCAGAAGGAGGACAACCATGTCTGACCACGAGTACGACGACATCCACGACCTGCTCGTCCGCGCACCCGCGCCGGACCTGACCTACGACCTCTCCGCAACGCTGGCCACGGGTCGGCGGGTCCGGCGCCGTCGACGCCTCGCTGCGGTCAGTGGTGGAGTCGCAGCACTCGCCGCCGTGGCGATCGCCTTCGGTGCCTTCGGCCCTCTCCCGGGTGGGAATACCCAACCAGCTGGACCGGGCACCGGCTCATCGTCGACAGAGATCCTCGACTACCGCTACGCAGTTGAGATAGGGCCGTCCGGAGCCGGGCGACCGGCGATCATCACAGTCTTCTCGGTCGATGCCGGCAAGCGGACCCGGATCGATCGGTGGACCGCGAAGCCCGGGGTGATCACCGAGGCGCCGAAGGAGATCGCACCCGGGATCCTGCTCCTCGTGGCGCCGGCGCGGGCCCGAACGTTCACCCTGGTCACGGAGAGCGACGTCATCCGGGCGATCGCGGATCCCAAGCCCTTGGTCGGCACGGACTACCAGGTGGTGACCTTCGCCCTCCCGACCGACACCAAGGCGGCCACACCCAGTGACATCATCTGGACCGACGCCACCGGCGCCTTCGACCAGGCGGGCAAGGCCCTACCGAGCGTCGTCAATCCCACGACCGGGGAAGTCCTCGTCCTGGACACCCAGCGGCGCCTCATCATGAGCCAGCGCCCCGATGGCGGTTCCGGCTCGGACTACCCTGCCGGCTCGACGCCATGGACCGGCGACAACTTCGACACCCGCTCGTCCAGCATCCAGTTCCTCAGCGCGACACTCGTCATCCCCACCCAGGGACTCACGGCGAAGGACGTCACGGTGAGGTGGAACAACGGCATCTCAACCAACGCCACGACACTCGGGAAGCCCGGCAGCGAGTGGACCTTCCTCCACACGGAGCGCACGGCATCGCCGAAGGTGGAAACCGGAGAGGTCTACCCGACGGACGTCGAGTGGACTGACCCATCCGGCACGCGACACGGCGAGCCCGTCAAGCGGTAGGCGCCCCGGAGCGCAACGCGAGCGGGCGGCATACCCCATCTTTCTGGGTATGCCGCCCGCTTGCGTTGCGAGAGAACGAGACTCAGTTCGCGGTGGGCTTCTCCGAAGCTTCGGCACCGGGCCAGTTCTTGTCCGGCTGCGGCACCGGGCGACCGGGCTGCTCGCCGCCACGGGACTCGAGGTAGTTGTCCTTGGGGACCATGACCTTGCGGCGGAAGATGCAGACGACCTTGCCGTCCTGGTTGTAGCCGATGGTCTCGACATAGACGACGCCACGGTCGTCCTTGGAGGTGGACTCCCACTTGTCGAGGACGCGGGTCTCGCCATAGAGGGTGTCGCCGTGGAACGTCGGGGCAACGTGGCGCAGGGACTCGATCTCGAGGTTGGCGATGGCCTTGCCGGAGATGTCCGGGACGGACATACCGAGCAGGATCGAGTAGACGTAGTTGCCGACGACGACGTTCTTGCCGAACTGCGTGGTCTCCGACGCGTAGTTCGTGTCGAGGTGCAGCGGATGGTGGTTCATGGTCAACAGGCAGAACATGTGGTCGTCGAACTCGGTGACCGTCTTCCCGGGCCAGTGCTTGTAGGTCGCTCCGACCTCGAACTCTTCATAGCTGCGTCCGAATTGCATGGCGCCCATCCTCGCCTGCCGCTCGCTCCGACACATCACGTATGCCGCGTGCGTTCCCTCACAGGCCGGGTCACCTGCCGTCGTGTGTGGCTTCGAGCCCTAGGCTCTCGGTCCATGGCGGACTTCATCGGAGCAGTCGACCAGGGCACGACGAGCACGCGGTTCATGGTCTTCGACCACGACGGGCGTGAGGTCGCACGCCACCAGCTCGAACACGACCAGGTCCTCCCGCGGGCCGGCTGGGTCGAGCACAACCCGCTGGAGATCTGGGACCGCACCCAGTCGGTCATCAGCAGTGCCCTCACGAGTGCCGGTCTCGCCTCGACCGACCTCGCCGCCATCGGCATCACCAACCAGCGCGAGACGGCGATCGTGTGGGATCGGCGCACCGGGCGGCCCTACTACAACGCCATCGTCTGGCAGGACACGCGCACCGACTCCATCGCCAAGGCACTGGATGCCGACGAGCGCGGCCAGACGATCCGGCACAAGGCCGGGCTGCCACCGGCCACCTACTTCTCGGCCGGCAAGATCCAGTGGATCCTCGAGAACGTCGACGGGGTCCGCGAGGCGGCAGAGCGTGGCGACGCGATCTTCGGCACGCCGGACACCTACCTGGTCTGGAACCTCACCGGTGGTCCGCGCGGAGGCATCCACGCCACCGACGTGACCAACGCGAGCCGCACGATGCTCATGGACCTCACGACCCTCGACTGGGACGACGAGCTCCTCGGCTTCTTCAACATCCCACGCCAGATGCTTCCGACGATCCACGCGAGCAGTGACGACACGTCATACGGCACGACGTCCGGTGAGCGTGGCACGGCCCAGGTGCCGATCACCGGCGTACTCGGCGACCAGCAGGCCGCGACCGTCGGCCAGGTGTGCTTCGAGCCGGGCGAGGCCAAGAACACCTACGGCACCGGCAACTTCCTGCTCCTCAACACCGGCACCGAGCTGGTCCGCAGCAGCAATGGCCTGCTCACGACCGTGGCCTACCAGTTCGGTTCTGCCGCACCGGTGTACGCGCTCGAGGGCTCGATCGCGGTGACAGGGAGTGCCGTGCAGTGGCTCCGTGACCAGCTCGGCATCATCTCGGGCGCATCCGAGGTCGAGACGCTGGCTGGGCAGGTCGAGGACACCGGTGGTGTCTACTTCGTGCCGGCATTCAGTGGACTGTTCGCGCCCTACTGGCGCAGTGACGCCCGGGGCGCGATCGTCGGGCTGTCCCGCTTCAACACCAACGCCCATGTGGCGCGCGCGACGCTCGAGGCGATCTGCTACCAGAGCCGCGATGTCGCCGATGCCATGACGGCCGACTCCGGCGTCAAGATCGAGACCCTGCGCGTCGACGGCGGCGTCACGGCCAACCGTCTGTGCATGCAGCTCCAGGCCGACATCCTCGGAGTGCCCGTGAGCAAGCCGGTCGTCGCCGAGACGACCGCCCTCGGAGCTGCGTATGCCGCTGGGCTGGCCACCGGGTTCTGGTCCGGGACCGACGAGCTGCGTGCCAAGTGGGCCGAGGCCGAGCGCTGGGAGCCGACCTGGTCCGATGACCAGCGTCGGGACGGGTATGCCGGGTGGCGCAAGGCCGTCGAACGCACCCTCGACTGGGTCGACGTCGACTGACCGACGCCACAGGGCCCGGGTGCGCGCCTCGTTGAGGATCGCGGAGCGGCCGCACGGCTTCTCTCCTGCCCAGCGGAAGTCCCGAAGTCCGAGGGCCTGGCCCGAACTATGCTGACGCGGTGACCCTTTCTCCCGCGGCACGTGCGTCCACCCTCGAACGGCTCCGGTCGGGAGAGGAGCTCGACGTGCTTGTCGTCGGCGGCGGTGTCGTCGGTTGTGGCGTGGCACTCGATGCCGTCACCCGCGGCCTCTCCACCGGCCTGATCGAGGCCCGTGACTACGCCAGCGGCACGAGTTCGCGCTCGAGCAAGCTCATCCACGGTGGTCTGCGCTACCTCGAGATGCTCGACTTCGGTCTCGTCCACGAGGCGCTGCAGGAGCGACGCCTCCTCCTCACGACGATCGCTCCGCACCTGGTGCGCCCCGTCCCCTTCATGTATCCGCTGAGCAAGCCCGCGTGGGAACGCTTTTACGTCGGGTCCGGCATCGCCCTCTATGACGGGCTCGCGTTCGGGGTGCGCCAGACGGCGGGTCTGCCCCGCCACCGTCACCTCGGCAAGAAGGCCGCGCTGCGGCTCATGCCCAGCCTGCGTCCCGACGCCCTCACCGGTGCGATCCAGTACCACGACGCCCAGGTCGACGACGCCCGCTTCGTTCTCGAACTGGCCCGCACGGCCGCCATGCACGGCGCACACGTCGTCAACCGTGTCGCCGCCGTGAGCATGCTGCGCTCGATGGACGGCGACAGGATCATCGGCGTGCGCGCTCGGGACAACCGGACCGGCGAGGAGTTCGACATTCACGCCCGCCGCGTCATCGCGGCGGCCGGGGTCTGGACCGACGAGATCCAGTCGATGGTCGGCGAGGACGGACCGCTCAAGGTGCGCTCGAGCAAGGGCATCCACCTCGTCGTGCCACGCGACCGGATCACCTCCGAGACCGGCGTCATCCTGCGCACCGAGAAGTCCGTCCTCTTCATCATCCCGTGGGACGACCACTGGATCATCGGCACCACCGACACCGACTGGACCCTCGACAAGGCCCACCCGGCGGCGACGTCGGCAGACATCGACTACCTCCTCGAGACGGTGAACTCCGTCCTCGTCACTCCCCTGACGCGCGACGACATCGACGGTGTGTATGCCGGGCTGCGCCCGTTGATCTCGGGTGACGAGAAGGACGAGACGACCAAGGTTTCGCGTGAGCACGTCGTCGCCACACCGGTTCCCGGGCTCACGCTCGTCGCGGGTGGCAAGTACACGACCTACCGGATCATGGCCAAGGACGCTGTCGACGAGGCGGTCAAGGACTTCGGGGCCGAGGTCGCAGAGTCCTCCACCGACAAGGTGCCCCTCGCCGGTGCCGTGGGCTGGGAGTGGTTGAGCGAGCGGCCCCAGATCCTCGCCCGCTCGGCCGGCATCGACCAGGAGCACGTCGAGACCTTGCTCGAGCGCTATGGCACGCTCACCAAGGAGATCATCGCGCTCATCAACGCCCAGCCCGAGCTCGGCGAGCTCCTGCCCGGTGGCGAGACCCACCTCAAGGCCGAGATCGTCTATGCCGCGGCGACCGAGGGCGCCATGCACCTCACCGACATCCTCGCGAGGCGTACCCGCATCTCCATCGAGGCTCGCGACCGCGGGCTCAGTGCCGCACCACACGCAGCGGCCCTCGCGGCCCCGATCCTTGGGTGGGACGACGCTCGGGTGGCCGAAGAGATCGACATCTATCACCGTCGCGTCGAGGCCGAGATGTCCAGCCAGACGATGCCCGACGACGAGAGCGCCGACCAGGCACGTCGCCTCGCCCCCGACGCCGCCCTCTGAAATCCCCGACTTATTGCGCAATCCGTCGGGAGGAGCGCAGCGGGGGACGGTGGATTCAAGCGGTCGGTGCAACGTCAAGCGGTGGGCGCAACGCGCCCTTGTTTGGTGAGGAACGCGTTGAGTACTTCGGCAGGGGTGGCCCAGTCGAAGCGTTTACGGGGGCGGGCGTTGAGTTCGGCGGCAATGTTGTCGAGGATCCCCGGTCCGTGGATAGACAGGTCGCTGCCCTTGGGTAGGTACTGCCGTAGGAGCCCGTTGGTGTTCTCGTTGCTGCCGCGCTGCCACGGCGAGTGCGGGTCGCAGAAGTAGATCGGTAACCCGGTCGCTTGAGTGATCTGGGTGTGCAACGCCATCTCGGATCCCTGGTCCCAGGTCAGGGAGCGGCGCAGGACTTCGGGGATCTTCGGGACCGCGGCCTGCATCGCGGCAGCGACCGTCGCGGCGGTGTGGTCATCGGGCAGGTGCAGCAGCATCACGAACCCGGTGGACCGTTCGACCAGGGTCCCGACCGCGGAGGCGTTGTTCGCGCCCATGATCAGGTCCCCTTCCCAATGGCCAGGCACAGCCCGGTCCCGGGCTTCGGCGGGGCGCTCGCTGATGTTGATCATGTCTTTGACCGCGCCAGGCTTACGGGTCGCAGCGGTGCGAGGCTTGCGGTGCACACGCCCCGTGCGCAGCGTGGCCGCCACCTCACGCTTGAGCGCGCCACGGCCCTGGACGTACAAGGCCTGATAGATCGTCTCTGGTGACACCCACATCTCCGGTTCGTCAGGAAAATCCACACGCAGCCTTCCCGAGATCTGCTCCGGACTGTTCCTAAGGTCCAAACGCTTCTGAACCTCCACGTGCAAGCGCTGGTTCAGCTCGAACCTACGCGCCTTCGGGCGCCTCATCGCCGCATCGACCGCGTCCTGAGCCCGCACCGGGTCATACCCACCGCGACGATCACACCCACGCGCCAGCTCACGCGTGATCGTCGACGTCGGGCGCCCCAACACCCGACCGATCGCGGCAGCGCTGTACCGAGCTTCCTCAAGTTCCGCGATCCGAACCCGATCAATGAACGACAACATCCCAGGACGGTGTTTGACCAAACGCGGCTTCACACCACCAGCCTGCTTCATCCACTTCCGCCCAGCCGCCGGGCTACACCCCGCAGCACGAGCCGAAGCCTTGATCGACCAACCCCTCGAAATGCCATCCCAAAACACTGAACGCACTGCCCAAGGCAGCGGCGGACGACCCATCATCAGACAACCTCCAGAAAATCAGGACGTTGCACCGATCACTTGAGCCCAAGGACGACGGATTGCGCAACAAGTCGGAATCAGGGCAACAGGTCGAGGGGTGGGCCGTGGTGCGTGCAGTGACCGATGACGTCATCGTCGACCTCGACCTGCGGGCGCCAGGTGCCCGACGTGGGCAACGGGGACGGGTCCTCAAGAGCCACCCGCACGACCGGCAGGCGTGAGCGGGCCTCGTCGATGGCGGCGAGCATCGCGGCATACTCGGCGGCCGGCCAGTACTGACGCGTGATCGAGTGCCACACGACCGTGAGCACACCGTCTGGGGCCGGGGAAGCCAGCTGGTCCCTCACCCAGTCCGCCGCTGGAGCCCGGTCGATGGTCACCGGGTGCTCGCGCAGCGTCGCCAGCGCAGCGACGAGTCGCCCGTCCCGCTCGGGCATGTGGGGCCAGATGTAGGAGCGCAGATAGGCCTCCCCCTCTGGTGTCGTTGCATCGAAGGGGTCAAGGTCGCACCCATGCCGCTCCACGACCTCGAAGGGCTCCGGCGTGAAGCCCGCCGCCTCACAACCCGCCAGCACGAGCTGCGCGTCGTCCGGCCCGCACGTCCAACCGTCGCCCTCGAAGCGGAACTGGTCGACGAGCAGGTTCAGGCCCGCAGAAGCCCCTGGCTCCAACAACCTCACCTTGCGCATTCCGCTGCGCCGCAACGCTTCTGACAACCCCGCGAGCAGGGCGATCGAGCGCCCCACTTCGTTGGTCTGGGGAGCCACGTCGAGCGCCTCACGCAACTCGGCCACGTGCGAACGCAGGACAGGCTCGAGAGCCGGCCACACGGCATACCGGTCAGCAGTTCCACCCACCGACGGATAGAACGCCGCAAGCTCAGGTGCATCGCCACGCAGCACGATGCGATGGACGCCGGCGAGCAGCCGGAGCTGCACCATGTCACCCGGCGGCGCATCCTCACGCCCGGCGAGGATCTCGCGCACCACGCCGCCCCGCTCCCAGTCAGCCGCGAGGTCGCGCATGAGCACGCCATACAGGTGCTCCGTGCTCCCGCCGAAATGGTTCGCGATGCGCTCACCCAAGGTGGCTCCGTCATAGGCACTCACCCGTGCCACGATAGGGGGGTGAGTGAAGAGCAGAAGAAGGCCGAGAACCGTGCCCGCCCCACGACCGAGGAGTTCCGCGGCTTCGTGCGTGAGGACTGGGCGGACCGACGACCGCAGGCTGAGGGACAGGCGCCTTCGGCGGAGTATGCCGCGGCGCGCCGCGCGGTCGTGAGCGCCGCCTTCCCGAAGCAGCGAGTCATCGTGCCCGCCGGTGGTCTCAAGGTGCGCACCAACGACTGTGACTACGTCTTCCGCCCCCACAGCGCCTTCGCCCACCTCACGGGCCTCGGTGCCGACCGTGAGCCGGACGCCGTGCTCGTGCTGGAGCCGACCGATGACGGCCACGAGGCGATCCTCTACTTCCGCCCGCTCGGTGAGCGCGACAGCGACGACTTCTTCGCGGACGCCCGCTACGGCGAGTTCTGGGTCGGTGCGCGCCCGAGCCTTGCCGACCTCGAGCTCGAGCTCGGTCTGACCGCCCGCCACATCGACGAGTTCGAGGCCGCTGCGGCCAAGGACGCCGGCGAGGTGACCGTTCGCCTGGTCCGTGACGCCGACCGCGACCTGACCCGCACCCTGGACGCTGCCCGGGTCGAGAACGGCGCCGCCGAGGAGACCCTCTCCGAGCAGGACGACTCCCTCGCCCACGCGCTCTCGGTGCTCCGCCTCATCAAGGACGAGTTCGAGATCGAGCAGATGCGCGAGGCCGTCGCGGGAACGCACGTCGGCTTCGAAGCGGTCATCGCCGAGCTCGCCACCGCCGTCGAACTCGGCCGTGGCGAGCGCTGGATCGAAGGCATCTTCGGCCTGCACGCGCGCCACCAGGGCAACGGTGTCGGCTACGACTCCATCGCGGCGGCCGGCGACCACGCCAACACGCTTCACTGGATCAAGAACACCGGCGACGTCGAGGACGGTGACCTCGTCCTCCTCGACGCCGGGGTCGAGGTCGACTCCCTCTACACCGCCGACATCACCCGCACCCTCCCCGTGAGCGGCACCTTCACCGACGCGCAGCGCGAGATCTACGACGCCGTGTATGCCGCCCAGGAGGCCGGGATCGCTGCGGCTCAGCCGGGGGCCAAGTTCTCCGACATCCACGCTGCCGCCATCCGCGTCATCGCCGAGCACCTGCACGCGTGGGGACTGCTGCCCGAGGGCGTGAGTGTCGACGACACCCTCGACACCGAGCACGGTCAGTACCACCGCCGCTGGATGGTTCACGGCACCTCCCACCACCTCGGCATCGACGTCCACGACTGTGCCCTCGCGACGCGTACCGAGTACATGGACGCCGAACTGCAGCCGGGCATGGTGCTCACGGTCGAACCGGGCCTCTACTTCAAGGCCGACGACCTCAAGGTGCCCGAGAAGTTCCGCGGCATCGGGGTGCGCATCGAGGACGACATCGTCATCACGCAGGACGGCAACGAGAACCTCTCGGCAGCGATGCCACGGTCGAGCGCCGAGGTCGAGGCCTGGATCGCCGACGTTCGCGAGGAGAACGCCGACGTCTGACCCACCCGGGCCGGCTGCCCGGTCGGCTTCGCTGCACTGTGTGCGTTTCGCTGCGCGGACGCGGGTCGACTGGCAGCATTCCGCCATGCGCACGTTTCGCGCAGGGGGATCCCTGCTTCTGCTTGCCCTCTTTCCGGTGCTCGTCGTCGGGCTCATCGCTGGTCTGGCCTGGGTGGTCTACTTCGCCTTCACCAGCAGTCATGGCTTCGCCGGCGCCAAGTTGCTCTTCGTCGTGGTGCCGTTCGCGTACGCCGTTGTCGTCGCCCTCCGCCAGGTGCTCAGCGCGCGGCCGGAGCCTGCCGTCGGCCACGAGATCACGCGGAGCGAGCACCCCCGACTCTGGGCAGCTGCCGACGGGGCCGCGAGCGGCGTCGGGACCGGCCCCGCGGACCGTCTGGTCGTCGTGCCGGACGTCAACGCGGCCGTGACGCAGGCGGCCGGCCGTCGCGAACTGCTCCTCGGCCTGCCCCTGCTCGCGACTCTCACCACCGGCGAGCTCCGATCCGTCCTGGCGCACGAGTTCGGTCACTTCGGTGCCGGCCACACGCGACTCACCGCCCTGACCTGGCGGGCACACGCCCTCATGCACGAGGTGGCACAGCGCACAGAAGGCGCCATGGGGTGGGTCATGCGCGGCTACGCCAAGCTCGCCGGCCGACTCACGGCGGCCTCGTCGCGAGACCAGGAATGGGAGGCTGACGCGTATGCCGCCCGGCTCACCGACCCTGCGACCGCCGCCTCTGCGTTGCGGCGGGTCGTGGACGCCGACCTCGGAATGAGCGTGTACCTGCAGTCACACTTCGCCCTCACCGGACCGGCGGCTCGGCGAGCGCCCATCGCTCAAGGACTCATCAAGACGATGTCGGCTCGCAGTGTCCTGATCGACAGCGCCGCGACAGATGTCCTCAACTCCGACTCGACCGGCGACTGGTCCGACACCCACCCACCGATTCGGGCCCGCATCGCGGCCTTCGAGGCGATGCCAGCGGGTACCGCGGTCGCGCCGGCCGACGGTGACTCACCGGCCTACGAGCTCCTCGACGGTGGCATCGCCGCGTTCGATCCCATTGAGCTCCAACTCACTGGTGACTCTGATCCCGTCGCCTCATGGGACGAGGTCGTGGACATCGCAGGACGCGCGATCAGCACCGGACGGACCAACGCCTACCTCGACGAGACGGGCCTGCGCGCCCGGGCCCGGACGATCGGCGAGGTCATCGCGCTCGCACCCCACATTGAGACCCGGGCTGCGTTTGGACCTCTCGTTCCCTCGGATGTCCCGGCCATGCAGCGTGACGAGGTCGCCGGGCAGCAGGTGACCGACTTCGTGACGAGCTCCATCGCGGCAACGCTGACCGCATCGGGGTTGGCCCGGTTCGTGGTCGACTGGAGTGAGTTGTGGGATCTCGTCCACATCGACGGTCGCGAGATCCGACTGCGGGACCGGGTCGCCGCAGTCGTGACTGATCCCGCCAAGATCGACGAACTGACGGCCTACGTCCGCGAGCTCGGGCTCGACCTCGACACCCCGCTGCCATTGACCACTCCCCAGCCCACGTCGGGCGCCGTCAGCGGCGGTTGACCACGTCGAGGGCGAGGGCGTGAGTGACGCCCTCGGCCCGCGCGGCCTGGGCACCCATCTCGAGGATCATCGGCACGAGTTGGGCCGGCTTGGGGAAGTCGTCCGGCAGCGCTGAGTTGTAGGCCGCGTGCTCCTCGAGCGAGGCGACTGCGACATCCACCTTGTCGCCGACATCGACGTAGTGCGTCGGGGTCGTTGTGCCCATGAAGGCGAGCATCGCGACGTTCCACGGCTCGAAGCCCTCCTCGACAAGTTCGGGGAAGATCCAGCGGTTTCCGGCGTCCGCGACGGCATCGGCACACGCCAAGCCCACCGCTCGGTGGTCGGCCTGGTTGAGCATCCCCGCGACGAACCGGTTGCCGTAGTCCCCCGTGATGACCAGTTCGGGCTTGCGGCGACGTATCTCGCGGGCGATGTCGCGGCGGAGGTCGAGGGAGTACTCGACGTTGCCATCGGGATGGATGCCGAAGTCGACCTCGGTGACGCCGACGACGGCAGCGCTGGCCCGCTCCTCCGCCTCACGGGCGGGACCTGCCTCGGCTGGCGCCATGGTGTCGATGCCCGCCTCGCCGCGCGTGAGCAGGAAGTAGGTCACGACCTTGCCGGCCTCGGTCCAGCGGGCGACGGCCGCCGCTGTGCCGTACTCGATGTCGTCGGGGTGCGCGACAACGCACAGGACCGAGGAGAAGTCCTCGGTCAGCGGTTCCAGCGGAGCGTTCGAGGGAGCGTCCATCCCGTCAGGCTAGACCCGCCAGGGCGCGCGCTTCCGTCAGTTGGTGGAAGCCGGGCCCTGCGCCTCGGCGCTGCGTCGAGCAGCTTCTTGGGCCTGCTGGGCCTGGGCCTGCGCAGCCGCCATCGGGTCCATCTCGGCGAGGAGCTCACGACCACGCGTTGCGTACTTGTGCTCCGTGAGGACCTCGTACTTGGTCGCCACGACTTGGGTCACCGACGTGAAGTCCCGCTGACCACCGGTGAGCGAGTAGCCGACCAGCGCCCAGATGGCGCCGAACACGGAGCCGAAGATGACGGTGGCGAGGACCGAGGTCCACGAGAAGCCACTCGTGTCGAAGAGCGCAAAGATGAGCCCGATGAGCAGACCGAGCCACGCACCGGACAGCACTCCTCCAATGAGGATCCGGCTACGGGTCAGCCGACCCGTGACCCGCTCGAGCTGCTTGAGGTCGGTGCCGACGATGAGGACGTTCTCGACCGGGAACTCGTGGTCCGAGAGGTAGTCGACGGCTTTCTGGGCTGAGGCGTAGGTGTCGTGCACGCCCAGTGACATGGGGTACTCGAGTGAGAGGATCTTGGACGCGGCGGCAGCGCCGAGTCCACGCGTCGGTTGGGTGCTCATGCGCTCAGTCTCCCACCCGGAACTGGACAGTGGCTGGGAGGTGACTGACCGGCATACACGCAAACGGCATGATGTCCGCATGGGGAAGCGCGAGGACGCCGAAGGCGTCTGGATCGGAAATCAGGACTTCGGATCACGGCGGTGGGCCGCAGTCGCGTTCTTGTCCTTTCTTGTCGTGGCTGCCGTGGGGAGTGCCTTCATGGCTGTCAAGAGCGACGTACCAATCTCCGCCACCGGTGGCGTGCTGCTGTGCCTCGGCTCAGCGGGGTTCTTCGTGCCCGCGGCACTCCTCGGTCGGCACCGATCGCCAGGCATCCGACTGGCTGGCACGTGTGTCCTCGTGATCGGCTTCGCGCTGGTCATGTGGACGTTCGCGGGTCAAGTCGAACCCACGTTCTTCGACGGTCGGCGCGGACCGATGATTCGGGTTGGATCCCCGTTTGGGGCCGTGTTCTTCCTCGCCGTCGGCGGCTACCTCCTGAGGAAGAGCTTCCGCAGGATTGAACCCACGGACTACGACTCCCGCCACGCCGAACGTGACTGACCGGCATACCCATCGGTCGGTATGCCGGTCAGCGAACGAAGCGAGAGTCAGCGCTTGAGCGCGTACTCCTCGAGGAGTCGGCGGCCGATGATCATCTTCTGGATCTCGGCCGTGCCCTCACCGATGAGCAGCATCGGGGCCTCGCGGTAGAGCCGCTCGATCTCGTACTCCTTGGAGTAGCCGTAGCCGCCGTGGATCCGGAACGACTGCTGGACCACGTCGGCGCAGTACTCGGCCGCGAGGTACTTCGCCATGCCGGCCTCGAGGTCGTTGCGCTCCCCCGAGTCCTTGAGGCGGGCGGCCTTGACCATCATCTGGTGACCGGCCTCGACCTTCGTCGCCATGTCGGCGAGGCGGAACATGATCGCCTGGTGCTGCGCGATCTGCTTGCCGAAGGTCTCACGCTGCTGGGCATAGGTGATGCCGAGCTCGAAGGCGCGACGGGCCAGTCCACAGGCGCGGGCGGCGACGTTGACGCGGCCGACCTCGACGCCATCCATCATCTGGTAGAAGCCCTTGCCGGGTGCTCCGCCGAGGATCTGGGCGGACGTGGTCTCGTAGTTCTCGAGCACCATTTCCGTTGTGTCGACGCCCTTGTAGCCCATCTTGTCGATCTTGCCGGGGATCGTGACACCAGGAGCGGTCTGCCCGAAGCCGGGCTCCTTCTCGACAAGGAAGGTCGTCATGTTCTTGTAGGGCGAGTCGGACTCACCAAGCTCGGTCTTGACGAGCACGGCGACGAGGTTGGACGAGCCACCGTTGGTCAGCCACATCTTCTGGGCGTTGACGGTCCACTTCTGGTCGTCGCCCTCACCCTCGCCGGCAATGGCCTTCGACTTGATCGCGGCGACATCGGAACCGAGACCCGGCTCGGACATGGAGAACGCGCCACGGACCTCGCCGGTCGCCATGCGCGGCAGGTAGCGCTGCTTCTGCTCCTCGGTGCCGTGCTGCAGCAGCATGTAGGCCACGATGAAGTGCGTGTTGATGATGCCGCTGACCGACATCCAGCCGCGCGCGATCTCCTCGACACACAGTGCGTAGGTCAGCAGCGACTCGCCGAGACCGCCGTACTCCTCGGGGATCATCAGGCCGAAGATCCCCATCTCCTTCATGCCCTCGACGATCTCCGTCGGGTACTCGTCGGCGTGCTCGAGCTGCTGCGCGACCGGGATGATCTGCTCCTCGACGAACTGCCGCACGAGCTTGATGAGCTCGCTCTGCTCGTCGGTGAGACCTTCAGTGCGCTGGAGCCGAGACATGCGTGTGGGCCGCCTTCGTGAGGGGATGAAACAACGTTTACGAGTATGCCGTCCGCTCCCCTTCGCTCCCACCCGTCAGGCGTGTGAGTCCCCCCACCCCACCGCACCCGAAAAAGGAGTGGCGCCGGAGCAGCCGGGGCTGGGACGCTGGTTGCCAGCCGCACGGCATACGCATGAGCCTGTGCACCGATTCCAAGGAGGCGTGACATGTCCACGACTGTCCAGGGCCGCTCCCGCGCCCATTTCCTTCCCTTCTTGGAGTCTCACCTTGTCCTTTCACGACAGCACCACCGAATCGCCGCTCTTCGCCACTGACACCTCCCCCGACGCACCACCCGAGGGAGAGCGCTGGTCCAGCTGGGACGGCGCCATGCACGGCCCCACACCACGACCGGACTGGGTCATCACCGCCCTCGGCGCAGTCGAGGAGGACCTCGGCGTCCTCAAGACCGGCAAAGAGGCGGACGTCCACCTGATCCGTCGTTGGCTTCCCGATGGCTCACACCACCTCGCGCTGCCGGGACAGTCTCTCGACAGCCTGCTCGCGGCCAAGCGCTACCGCGGAGCCGAGAACCGTCTCTTCCACCGCGATGGCGGCTACCTCGAAGGTCGTCGCGTTCGCAAGAGCCGCGAGATGCGAGCGATGGCGCGCCGCACCGAGTTCGGTCGATCGATGATCGCCGGCCAGTGGGCGGCGGCCGAGTTCGACGCCCTCGGTCGGCTCTGGGAGCTCGGGCTGCCCGTGCCCTACCCCGTCCAGCTCAACGAGGCCGAGATGCTCATGGAGTTCGTCGGAATCGGCCACACAGCCGCTCCCCGGCTCGTGCAGACGAAGCCGTCTCCCGAGTTGCTCGCCGAGCTGTTCGAGCAGTTCCGCCAAGTCGTCCTCACGCTGGCGCAGGAGGGGTGGGCGCACGGCGACCTCTCCCCCTACAACGTCCTCGTCCACGACGACCGGCTCGTCGTCATCGACTGGCCGCAGATCGTCGACGTCGTGGGCAACCCGCACGGCTTCGAGTTCCTCGAGCGCGACGTCCGGGTGATGTGCGACTGGTTCACCCGACGTGGGCTCACCATCGACGCCGACCTGCTCTTCGGCGACGTCGCGGCCATGGCTGCGGGAAGCGGTTGGTGACCCCTGCGGCGGGGCCTCCACCGCCATAGTCTGGGCTTCCACCGTCCACCGTGTTGCCAGGAAGGCTCCGCGATGCCCACAGCCCGCGACCGAGTGCGCTTCGGCGCGAACTACACGCCGTCGCAGGGCTGGTTCCACAGTTGGCTCGACCTTCGAGTGGATGATGCGCGCCGTGACTTCGAGGATCTGGCGAGCATCGGCCTGGACCACGTTCGAGTCTTCCCCCTGTGGCCGGTGATCCAGCCCAACCGCGGCCTCATCCGTCAGCGCAGCATCGATGACCTCACCGCCCTGATCGATGCCGCGGCGGAGTTCGGCCTCGATGTCGCCGTGGACCTGCTCCAGGGCCACCTGTCCAGCCACGACTTCCTGCCGTCGTGGATCACCACCTGGCATCGCGCCAGCCTCTTCACCGACCCCGCCGCCCGGGAGGGGATTGCCGACTACGCCGCCGCCGTCTCGCGCGCCGTCGCGGCCAGGCCCAACGTCTTTGCCATCACCCTGGGCAACGAGGTCAACAACCTCTGGCCGTCCAACCCCACGACCCTTGAACAGTCGCATCAGTGGGCGTCCGACCTCGTGGACGTCGTGCGCGCCAACGCGCCCGACGTCCTCGCACTGCACTCGCTGTACGACGACGCGTGGTACTCCCCCGACCATCCCTTTTCTCCCGTGTCGGCCACGGATCTCGGCGACCTGACCACAGTGCACTCGTGGGTGTTCAACGGAGTTTCGGCGATCGACGGGCCGCTCGGTCCGGCCACGACGAGCCACGCCGCCTACCTTGTCGAACTGGCCGATGCGATGGCGCCCGATCCTTCACGTCGCGTCTGGCTGCAGGAGGTCGGCGCCCCGCTTCCTGACGTGCCGGTGGCGGCAGCTGCCGACTTTGTGGAGCGCACCGTGGCCTCGGTCATCGATCACCCCGGACTGTTCGGGATCACCTGGTGGTGCTCGCACGATGTCGACCGCACGCTGCTCGACTTCCCGGAACGCGAGTACGACCTCGGCCTCTTCACCACTGAGCATCAGGCGAAGCCCCTTGCCCTCGCCCTCGCCGACTGCATCGCGGCCCAGCGCGAGGGCGTCGAGCCGCAACCAGGGCGGGTGGCGATCGTCGCGGCCCACGACCTCCGAACGGACCTTCACCGACGTGCCAAGGTGGCCCCCGGGAGCGCGTTCCACGAACGTTGGGTGACCGCGAGCTCGGAGCGTTCGGCCGCGATCGTCCTCCCAGCACTCGCCGACGACACGCAACACCTCGCGGCCCGTTCCATCACGCGCGTGGCCGACGAACTCAGCCCAGGTCGGGCTCTCCCCTGAGCTCGACCTCGGCCCCGGCCTGCTCCATCTCAAGGATGACGATGTCGTTGGAACCGGTGCGCCACAGCGGCGCTGGCGCGTAGAGCGTCACCTGCGGCCCGATCCCCCAGTAGCGTCCGAGCAACGTGCCGTTGAGCCAGAGGAACCCCTTGCCCCAGCCGGGGAGAGCGAGAAAGCCGTCGGCCGGCGCGTCGATCTCGAACGTGGCCCGGGCAAACACCGGCCCACGTTGGGCGTCCACGGCAGCATCGCCGAAGTCGAGGCGACTGGTCAGGGCAGGGTCGTCGAGGCGGATGGCGCTCGACTCCCAGCCATGGACGTTGCGATGTGCGATGCGCACGCCACGCAGTCCCTTGCGCTCACCGATGGCTGCACCGAAGTTGATCCGTCCCTGGTTCTCGACAATGACGTCGAACGTCGTGCGCCCTCCGTCGGGACGGGGTGTCAGCGGCAGGGACTGGCTCACGTCGTTGCGGTCGACCCGACCCAGCAGCACCCCGTCGGCAAGGACCGTCGCGCGATCGGCGAGACCGTCCAGCTCAAGAGTGCGTCCGTCCGTCGGCACCAGCGCGTTCCCGCGGTAGTGCACGAGCCCGTGGTCCTGACCGAGGGCTTCCATCGACTGTGGCACTGGCCCCGAGACCGGCTCGTCGAAGAGGTCCATCGTGTCGAGGAGGGCCACCCAACCGTCGACCTCAGCCGTCTGCGGAGCCAGCCTCGCTGGGAGGGGCGGCAACTCGGGAAGTGCGGTCACGGCATACCGGCTGATGACCTCACGGAAGGCGTGGAACTTGGGGGTCAGCTCCCCCGCCTCGCCGACGGCGGCGTCGTAGTCGTAGCTCGTGACGGTCGGCTGGAGCTTGCCGTCCTCGACGTTGGCGCCACTCCACAGGCCGAAGTTCGTGCCGCCGTGCGCCATGTAGAAGTTGACGCTCCCGCCTGCGCGCAGGACGTCGTCCAGCACCCCGGCAGCGTCGTCGACATCGCGGACGTGGTGCGGCTCGCCCCAGTGGTCGAACCAGCCGTTCCAGTACTCCATGACCATGTCCGGGCCGGCAGGCTGCACCTTGCGAAGCTCGGCGAAGGCCTCGTCGGTGCGCGACCCGAAGTTCACCGTCGCGAGGACGCCGGGGATCGTGCCGTTGTCGAGCCAGTCGGGTCCGGGACCGTCGGACGTGAAGAGCAGGACGTCAATTCCCCTGTCCAACAGGCCTTTTCGACAGTGTTCGAGGTAGGCCGCGTCGTCACCGTAGGAGCCGTACTCGTTCTCGACCTGCACGGCGACGACCGGACCACCCGCCGTCGTGAGGAGCGGCCGGATGACAGGAACCACCGCGTCGAACCAGTCATCGACGGCCGCGAGGAACGCCGGGTCGCTCGTGCGCAGTGCGATGCCCGGCTCGGTCATCAGCCACGCCGGCAGCCCGCCGAAGTCCCACTCCGCGCAGATGTAGGGGCCGGGCCGGACGATGACGTCGAGGCCGAGGTCCCCCGCGAGAGAGATGAACCGCGCCAGGTCACGTGGGCCGGTGAAGTCGATCTCGCCACGAACCCGCTCGTGGAAGTTCCACGCGACGTAGGTCTCCACCGTGTTGAGACCCATCGCCGCGAGACGCCGCAGCCGGTCCTCCCAGAGGTCGGGGTGGATCCGAAAGTAGTGGATCGCCCCGCTGAGGACTCGGTGCGGCGCCTCGCCGCGAAGGAAGGCACCATCGCGCACGTCGAGCTGAGGTCGTGCGGTCTGGCTGGTCATCGAACGTCCTGGTGCTGATCGGTCACGGAGTGGCGGGTGCGTAGAACTGCAGCTCGGCGATGGCTGCGAAGGCCGCTCCGTTGATGGAGTTCTTGGCCACGACCTTGACGAACCGACCGGTGGTCGGCTGCGCGAAGTTCACCAGCTGAGCCGCCGTCGTTGCAGTGAACGAACCTTGGGCGACAGGAGTGCCCCAGTTCGTGCCGTCGGCCGAGACGTAGACCTCATAGTCCTTGATCGGGCCGTTGACATTGCCGTCCTGGCGCCCCTGGACCGAGATCCCGCTGAGCGTGTGCGACGCACCGAGATCCACGGCGATGTGGTGCGGGTACGGCGTCTCTGCGTTGAGCCACTCGGTGTGCCAGAACGTCCCGGGATTGTCGTCGAGGACGTTCGTCGCCGCGCCGTCCTCACCCTCGGTCTCCTGGGAGTCCACCGACTGGATCGACATGGGCGCCTTGGACAGGGCGACCGGCGGCTCGTTGACCCGCTTGCCCCACACGTTGATCTCGCCCGCGCCACCGAACACGGCACCGTTGATCGAGCTGAGACCGACGAGCTTGACGTAGCGCCCGGGCTTGGCGGTGAAGTCGAGGTGCTGCACCTCCGTCGTGCTGGCGAAGCTGCCGGTCTTCACGGGCGCACCCCAGGTGACGTTGTCGGCGCTGACATAGATCTCGTAGCCCTTGATCGAACCGTTGCCGATCCGGACCTGGTAGTCGTAGCCGTTGACGTCGTAGGTG
This sequence comes from Janibacter sp. HTCC2649, assembly GCF_000152705.1. Classification (GTDB taxonomy): domain Bacteria; phylum Actinomycetota; class Actinomycetes; order Actinomycetales; family Dermatophilaceae; genus Knoellia. The sequence goes on from NZ_CH672413.1 coordinate 1,586,941, forward strand.
TCACCGAGGTCGACCGTGATCCAGTGCGGGAAGGGGGCATCCGGGTCGACCTGCGACCAGGCGGAGTGCCACATCGTCGTCGTCAGACCATCGATCGCGTTGCTCGGCTGCCCACCGGCCGAGGCCGGTTCGGCGTCACTCACGCCGGCAATGGACAGGCGCGACTGCGGGATCTTGCCGGCCGGAAGAGTCGCGAAGGACCCTGATGCCGTGACGCTTCGCGCCTCACCGTCGACCGTGTATGCCGCCGAGCTCGTGAGTGCGTAGCTGCCGGCTGGCGTCGTGGCTGGGACCACCACTCGCCACGTCGTCTTGACGCTGGCGCCGGGGGCGACGCTGGCGAACGTCGCCGTCGTCGTGGGCGTGACCGTCCAGCCGTCGGGCGCCTTGAGGGAGACGGTGACGTCCGTTGCCGCCGTCGTCTCGAATGAGGAGAAGGTCGTCGTGAATGTGTTGGCCTCTCCAGGCACGAGACCGCTGGCGGGCCCTGTCACCTCGAGGCGGGAGCAGGCGCCCGGCTCGTCCGTGGCCCCCAGGTCAGTGACCTTGAGGTTGTCGAGGATGAAGTCGGCCTGCGCACTGCCGACAGCGTTGCGCCGCAGCCCGATGAACGGAGTGCCGCAGCTGCCCGTCGTGATCTCACGGGAGAACGCTTGGGTGGTGCGCTGTTGACCGAAGGCCGTGGTCGACAGTTCAGCCGTCTTCGAGGTGCCGCCGACGACCTGGTCGACACCGGTGACGAAGGAGTACGCACCCGCTGTGGCGTTCTGGTAGTCGAACTCGACCTTGTAGCGGTGACCCTGCTCGAAGGGAACCGTTCCGGCCCAGGTGCGGTAGACGAGGCCGTTCGCCTCTTCGTGCGCCTTGAGGGACCACGTGCCGTCGAGCGCGTCGTCGACGAGCTTGCCGTTCCATCCGGCCTGCGTGTAGGGCGCATTCCGCTGGGAGAGGTGGGTGCGGGCGTCGCCGCCGGACTGGGCGGGACCGGACACGAAGGGCATCCAGCCCTGGTCGACACCTTCGAAGTCCTGGTGGGCGATGACATCACCCGCAGGCGCCGCCTCGGTCGTCGCGACGACTCGCACGTCGTCGATGCCGACCGGCGCGCTACCAGCCGCCGCTGCGACGGAGAACGTCACCGTGCCGTCCGCGGGAGCCGTGAAGATGACCCGGACACGCTGGTAGCTCGTGCCGTGCAGCTCGTTCGACGCCTCACTGTTGGTGACGGTGGACCGATCGAACGCATTGGCCACGTCGACGCCCGAGCCCTTGACGGAGACCGTGGTCGGCCGGACTCCTCCGGGAGCGACCTGCACCCACGCGGATGCCGCATAGCGCGACCCGGCCTTGAGCCCGGTCAGCTGCTGCGAGATGGACCCCGCGCCGGCACCGATCTGGGCAACGCGCTGGCCGGTGCTGAGGTGCTCCTGGGTGACGGTGCCCTGCGGCGACCACGCACCGAGAGTGGAAGCGTTGAAGCCCGGGTCCTTGACGATCCCGCCCTGCCCGAACTGCGGATCCGCCTGTGCCGGAACCGAATTCGGATAGAGAACGTATGCCGTGTTCGACTTGGCCGTCAGGGTCACCGAGTTCTTGGTGTTGGCGACGGTGCCCACCTTCGTCCGGCCGGTCTCGCTCAGTTCGTAGACCGTGAACGACTTGGTGCTGCGCAGCTTGGGCGCGAGCTTCCAGGTGGTCGTGCCGCCGTCAGCGTTGTAGTGGTAGGCCTTCGTCGGGTGGTTCGGCGTCTCGTCACCCCACGGGAGGAGGTAGGCGTCTCCGTCGAGGACCTTGGCGTCGGCGACGAAGAGCTGCCGGACGCCGTCCTTGGAGGTGCCGCGAACCCCACCGTCGAAGTCGATGCTGGTGGTGCCGGCCGCGTCGCCCCACTTGGTGATGTCGAAGTGCTGGAGGAACTTCGTCGGCACCTGGTTGGCCCACACGTTCTTCATGAGCGCGTTCCAGTCGTGTTGACCGGTCCATCCCTCGGCCTCGACGATCGTCGATCCACCGAGGACGGGGTCAGGGTTCCAGACGTCCTTCTCACCGTTGCGGATGAAGCGCGCGATGGTGCTGTTGATGCCCTTGTTGGTGGCGCCGCCGTAGTTGCGGTCCGTCGCCCAGTGCGACCACAGGCTGTTGCGCTCGTGCGAGTAGGCCCACTCCGAGGCCACGCTCCACCCCTGCTCGCGCAGCTTGGCGTCCATCTGGTCGGGGAGCCAACCGTAGGTGTAGTAGACGTCCCAGTAGAGAGTGTCGAGGTTGCCCTTGGTCGCGTCGCGCAGCTGCTGGGTGCGCCTCAGCAGGTCGCCGCTGTTGAGGTCGGTCCGCTGGTTGATGTAGTAGCTCTGGTTGAGCCAGTTCCAGCCCGGCTTGGTCTTGTCGACGAGCGTCTCGTTGAAGGCCTTGGCCTCGGGGTAGGCCTCGGTCGCGTTGACGTGGACGCCGAAGTCGGCGCCCCACTTCTTGCCCTGCTCGAGCAGGGTGTTCATGTCATCGAGGCCGCCGGCGCGCGTGTTGAAGTTGTCGCCGTAGTCGGGGTGAGCCGAGTCGTGACCCTCCGAGGCGTAGCCCTTGAGCAGGGCGAACTGGCCCAGCCCATCGGTCTCCTGTGAGATGCGCTTGACGTCATCGAGAGTCCGCAGGAACGGGTGGGTCGCGAGGCTGCTGAAGTTGAACGGGATGTGCTGGACGACACGGTTGGGGACCTGGTCGGCGCCCTTGGCCACCTGCGCGATCGAGCGGAACGCGATGGCTCCGTCCTGCCAGTCCACCGCTGCGTCGGCATTGGCGTCACCCGTGACGACCACCTTCGCCCACGGGAGCTCACTCTGGGCCGGGGCCCCGTCGCCGCGCACGGTCCACTGTCCCGGGGCAATACCGACCCGCTTGGAACCGTCGCTGTTGGCGCGCACCTGGTGCCAGAAGCGACCGTTGTCGGAGTTCGTCGCCGAGGTCGGCTTGTCGTAGGTGCCGTTGGTCTCGACCGAGGCGGCCAGCTGGGCGGTGTTGACGATCCCGTAGGCCGCGCCCACCGGGGCGGTCTGGACGGCATCGGTCGCCTTGACGGGCGCGATGACGTCGGCGTTGCGGGTCGAGTTGGTGTCGATCTTGGTGAAGGCCGTCGTCGCCCCCGCTTGGGCACTCGAGACGGAGACGAGGTCGAGGCCGGGGATGTCGAGGGTGCCCACCTTGACGCTCGATGAGTCGGTCACCTTGGTCACGCGCCAGGTGAGAACGTTGCCCTCGACGGAGACGGTGAGCTCGATGCGCACACCGGGAAGGTCGGCAAACGTCAGGGCGTAGGCCGCGGAGCTGGCTCCCGGGGTCACGGTCGCCACCGCGGCACGGGGCGTGCCGTTGATCGTCACCGAGGCGATCGGGTCGACCTGACCGCCGAGGAGGGCTCCCGACCCGACGGACCGGTAGGCCAGCGCCTGCGGGAAGGTCGGGCTCAGCTGCACTTCGAGGTCCGCCGAGGCGATGACCACCGGGGCTGCGGCGGTGTCGACCGAGGGCATGGCGGCTGTCGCCGGGGGGGACGCCGCCCGGGCAGGGGTCGTCGCGAGGCCGCCGACGGCGACCGCGCAAATGCTCGCTGCAGCGGCGAGCCGCCGGGATGTGTGCTGGGACCTGCGCATTGCAACCGCCTTTGGTTTAATACGTTCACTCAGTGAACGAAATATGGCAGCGCACGGAAAGGCCTGTCAACCCCTGGCCCCAACGGATCACCCGAGCGGTCGCTGCGGTGACGGGAGGATCAGGCCGCCGGGACCGTCGTGGGGTCCTCGAACACGGCCTCGAGCGCAGCAAGCGCACCACCTCGCGAGGCGGCACTCAGGCCCAGCGCAGACACGGCGACGACGACCTCGCTCCCCGCGTCCATCCGGCGCTCATCCAGCGCCGACTTCACGGGCGCGAGCAACTGCTCACCGAAGGGGGCGAAGTAGCCGCCGAGCACGATTCGGCGCGGGTTGAGAACGTCCACGAGGACAGACAGCCCCCGGATGAGATCGCGGGCGATGGCCGCCAACGCCTCGAGCGTGCGCTCGTCACCGCTTGCCGCGCGCTCGCGCAGGATCTCAAGCCGGTCATCCATCGACCGCCTCGAGTCATGGACGACGTCACCCACCGGGGCGGCCAGCCGCAAGAAATGGTGCAGGCCCACCACGAGCTCCCAGCACCCACGGCGACCACAGCTGCACTCCAGCTCGCTCGGGCCGAGGGCCAGGTGCCCCACCTCGCCGGAGAAGCCCGACCAGCCACGCACGAGTCGCCCCTCAGCGATGATTCCGGCCCCCACCCCGACCTCCCCCGACAGGTAGACGAGGTCCTGGACTTCGGAGTCGGCGTAGGCGCCATACTCCGCGACAGCGGCCAGCTTCGCGTCGTTCTCAAGGTGAATCTCAGGGCATTCAGGGCCAATTCGCTCGGAGAGGCCTGCTGCCAGTGCGACGGATCGCCAGCCGAGGTTGGGCGCGAACCGCACGATGCCGGCGTCGTAGTCGATGACCCCGGGTGGTGCGACCGTGAAGCCGACGACGATGTGCCCGGCGGAGCGCAACGACTCCAGCATGCGCTGCGCGATGCCTGCCACCCGGTCGAGAACGACCTCGACCGCGAGCTCAGGGACGTCCATCGGGGTGATGCTCTCGCGGATGACGTTGCCGGTCAGGTCGACTGCGGTCACGGCCACGTAGTCGATCGAGATCTCCAGACCGAGGCCCGCAACGCGACGACCGTCGAGGTTGACCGTGAGGCCGGGCCGGCCCACAGATCCAGCCCGGTGGATCTCGCCCTCACGCACGAGACCACGCTCGGCGAGATCGGCGATGAGGCTGGAGGTGGTGGCCTTCGACAGACCGGTCTCGGTGGCGAGCCCTGCCCGGGAACGCCCGCCGTGGAGCTGCAGCTGCCGCAGGATGAGACCCATGTTGGCAGCCCGCATCTGGGCCTGGTCCAGCCGGCCGGACCGCGGCGTGCGACGCACGGATCGAGACGGCGTGACGCTGGTCTGGATCGACACAAGGCCCTCTCTTCGACGGCGGTCCGGGCGAGCCCGGAGGAGGCGGATCTGGACCCGATCCGATCATCACGGGCCACCATCACGCCATGACGAGTTTAGGACACGGGGCGAACGAATATCGGACTTCAGGAGCCGGAGGACTCGATCACGCAGATCGGGCGCGGGTCAGTAGAGCCAGACCTTGCGGCCGATGTTGACCCAGCTCTGCGCCCACAGCATGTCCTGCGCGGCCGTGCTCACGCGGCAGCAACCGTGTGAGGCGGGGTAGGGCGGGATCGACTGTGAGCCGTGGATGGCGAAGTCGCCCTTCCAGTAGGTCGGGCGCCACATGGCACCGAGCGAGCCGTTCTGCCATCCGTTGGGCCAGCGGTAGTAGATCGAGTAGCTGCCCGAGGGCGTGCGAGCTGTCTTCCAGGCGCCGCCCGAGTAGTAGCGCTCGCCGCTGCCCGTGCTGGTGTTGAGCGTGTAGACCAGCTTGCCGTTGCCGATGACCATGAGGATCTGCTTGGCGAGGTCCACCTCGATCGCCGTGCCGGACGTCGTCTTGGGGCGCGGCTTGACCCCGCGTTCGAGCAAGCCCCACGTTGACAGGTCGAAGCGACCGCTGCGTCGCGCGCCCGCCGACTTCTGCAGGGCCCACACGGCCTGCTGGGTGACGTGTCCGAAGGTGCCGTCAGGCGTGCCGCACCAGTAGCCGAGGGCGTTGAGCCTGGTCTGTGCTGTCGTGACAGCGCTCCCCTTCGAACCGAGCACGAGAACGGGACGACCTGCCGCCTCCGCACTCGTCGTGGCCAGGGCGCTGGCACCCACCACCGATGCACCGACGCTGGCCGCGATGGCCCCACGCCGCGTGATCTCGTGTCCCGTGATCTCCATCGGTTCCCCTGCCCTTCAGCACCATGCTCACCCAACAGCGAGCTCTCATCCCCCAGACGCACCAGTCCACCAGAAGGTTGCCACCGGTGCGAGGGGATCGACAAAAGATTAGCGGCTCGAGATGACCTCGTGAACCGCGAGAACTCGGCGGGCAATGTCGACGTGGAGGTTCTCCACCATTCGCCCGTTGTGGGTGACGACGCCGCTGCCGGCACCCGCCTCCCACGCCTCGAGGATGCCGCGAGCCTCGGCAACGGACTCCTCGCTCGGCGCGAAGATGGCGTTGCACGGTTCGACCTGACCCGGGTGGATCAGTGTCTTGCCGTCGAAGCCGAAGTCGCGGCCCTGGATGCACTCAGCCTCGAAGCCTTCGGCGTTCTTCACATCGTTGTAGACGCCGTCGAGGATCGCGATCCCTGACTCGCGCGCAGCGAGCAGTGACAGCTGCAGGGCAGTGAGGAGGGGCCCGCGTCCGGGAACGTGGTCGGCGTGCAGCTCCTTGACGAGGTCGTTGGTGCCCATCACGAGCACCGCGAGGCGCGGCGAGGCCGCGGCGATCTCACGGACGTTGAAGACAGCCTCGGGCGTCTCGATCATCGCCCAGAGCTTCGTGTGCTCGGGCGCGCCAGCGGCCTCAAGCCCGGCGACGAGCGATCGCACCTCATCGGCCGATCCGACCTTGGGCACGACGACGCCAGCGGGTCCTGCGGCAGCGGCTGCCGCGAGGTCGGCCTCGTGCCACTGGGTGCCGATGCCGTTGATCCGGATCGTCACCTCCCGGTTGCCGTACTCCCCCGACGCCGCTGCGGCACAGGCGTTCTCACGCGCAGCGTCCTTGTGGTCGGGACCAACGGCGTCCTCGAGATCGAGGATGAGCCCGTCGACGGGCAGCGTCTTGGCCTTCTCGAGTGCGCGCTCGTTCGAGCTCGGCATGTAGAGCACCGAACGACGAGGCGTGTATGCCGTCTGCTCGCCCATCAGTTGCCCTCACCTTCAGCGTCAAGTGCGGGAACGGCATACAGCGCAGCAAGTTCGGGGTCGCCGGCGCCGAGTCGCTCGGCGAGCTCAAGAATGACGAGGCACTGCTTGAGCGACGCGTCGTCCTCCATCTTGCCGTCGAGCATGACGGCGCCGGTGCCGTCACCCATGGCCTCCTTGACCCGGCGTGCGTGCGCGACGTCCTCAGCGGACGGGCTGAAGACGCGCTTGGCAATGTCGATCTGGACGGGGTGCAGCGACCAGGTCCCGACGCAGCCGAGGAGGAAGGCGTTGCGGAACTGGTCCTCACACGCGACGACGTCCTTGATGTCACCGAAGGGCCCGTAGTACGGGAAGATCCCGTGCATCGCGCAGGCGTCGACCATGCGGGCGATCGTGTAGTGCCAGAGGTCCTGCTGGTAGGTCGTGCGCTCGGCCGTGATCGGGTCGATGCCCTCGCCGAGGTCCTTGGCCGGGTCCTGGCGGACGAGGTAGCCGGGATGGCCGCCACCGACGCGGGTCGTCTTCATGCGACGGTCGGCCGCAAGGTCGGCCGGGCCGAGGCTGATGCCCTGCATGCGCGGCGAGGCGCCCGCGATCTCCTCGACATTGGCCATTCCCCGAGCCGTCTCGAGGATGGCGTGGACGAGGATCGGCCGTTTGAGCCCGGCACGGGCCTCGAGCTGGGCCAGGATCCGGTCGACATAGTGGATGTCCTCCGGCCCCTGCACCTTGGGCACCATGATGACGTCGAGCTTGTCGCCGATCTCGGTGACGAGGGTGACGAGGTCGTCGAGGACCCACGGGCTGTCGAGGCTGTTGATACGCGTCCAGAGCTGGGTGCTGTCACCGAAGTCGGTCGCCTTGGCGATGTCGACCAGGCCCTGACGGGCGGCTTCCTTGCGGTCGGCCTTGACGGCGTCCTCAAGGTTGCCGAGCAGGACGTCGACCGAGCCGACCATGGCGGGGATCTTGGCCGCCATCTTCTCGTTGCTCGGGTCGAAGAAGTGGATCATCCGGCTGGGGAGGGCCGGGACCTCACGCACGGGTGCCGGGGCACCCACCGCGAGGGGGCCGAAGAAGTCCTTGGGTGAGCGCATGGTGCCGGACGCTAGCAGTGCGACACCATGAGGCGTTATGAGACAGTTCACGCCGTGAGCGGTTCGCCGGAAACTCCCTCCCCCGTGAATGTCACGCGCCTCCTCGCCGAGGCCGCGAGCAAGTCCGGCGTGCTCTGGGTCGAGGTCCCCGGCGGCAGCACCCACGCCGTCTGGTTCGTCTGGCACGACAACGACGACCCCCGCAGTGCCGGTCCGGCGATCTACGTCGTCTCCGGCACCGGTGAGCAGACCCTCCCCTCGCTCCCGGACGAGGTGACGGTCATCCTGCGCAGCAAGGACAGCGGCGCTCGCCTCCTCCGCCTCAAGGCGGCGACGCGGGTCATCGACCCGACGGCGCCCGAGTGGCTCGGTGCCGCCGAGGTCCTGCAGGCCAAGCGGCTCAACGCGACCGGGGACGTCCTCGCCAGGTGGCGCGAAGGGGCGACGATCCACGTCCTCACGCCCCACGGCATACCTGATGAAGGTCCCGGAGCGTATGCCGCCGAGTCCGGTCGGGTGACCGTCTCACCCGCACGCGGGACGACGGCGAGCTGGCGCCCGTGGCACTGGCGCGGACGCGGCTGAGCCCCTCCCCTGCGATGCGGCGGCGCGTTGGACCTCCCGTGGCACTGGCCCGGCGCTCGACCCGACTAACCTGTGGGTCGTGAGCACGAACACCCGCGTCTTCGTCGGCCGTCTGGCCGAGCTGGCCGTGTTCGACCCCTTGGGCGACCCCGTGGGTCGCGTGCGGGACGTCGTCCTGACCTTCAGCGTGCAGCGCGCCAGACCGCGAGTCATCGGCCTCGTCGTCGAGGTGCCCGGCCGTCGTCGGGTCTTCGTTCCCATGACGCGGGTGACGTCGGTCGACGGTGGTCAGGTCATCACCACCGGCCTCGTCAACATGCGCCGGTTCGAGCAGCGCCCCAACGAGACGCTGGTCCTCGCCGAGCTCATCGAGCGGCACGTCAAGGTGCGCGACGAGCAGGGCGAGATCGTCGAGGCCACCGTCGAGGACATCGGGCTCGAGCAGAACCACGCCCGCAGCTGGTCGGTGACCCGCGTCTTCGTGCGTCGCACGTCCAACCGCAGCACGATCACCCGCCTCGGTCGACGCCGTGGTGAGACATTCGTCGTCCCCGTCGAGGACGTCACCGGACTGCGTGACACGAGCGACGAGCAGAGTGCCGCCCGCCTCCTCGAGCACTACGAGGACCTCAAGCCCGCCGACCTCGCCGAGGCGATCCACGACCTCCCCGTCAAGCGCCGGGCCGAGGTCGCCGCAGCCCTCGCCGACGACCAGCTCGCCGACGTCCTTGAGGAGCTGCCCGAGGACGAGCAGGTCGAGTTGATCTCCGGCCTCGGCAACGACCGCGTCGCCGACGTCCTCGAGGCCATGGAGCCTGACGACGCCGCCGACCTCCTCGCCGAGTTCCCCGCCGAGCGCCAGGAAGAGCTCCTCCAGCTCATGGAGCCCGACGAGGCCGCCGACCTGCGACGGCTGCTCACCTACGACGAGAACACTGCCGGTGGCCTCATGACGACCGAGCCCGTCATCCTCGGCCCGGACGCATCGATCGCCGAAGCCCTGGCCGTCGTGCGCCGTCAGGAGCTGTCGACGACGATGGCCTGCACGGTGTTCGTGTGCCGCCCCCCGTTGGAGACACCCACCGGGAAGTTCCTCGGCATGGTCCACATCCAGCGGTTGCTGCGCGAGCCGCCCCATGCCTCCGTCGGCTCGATCCTCGACAAGGACGTCGAGCCGGTCACGACCGAGGCGACCGTCGGTCAGGTCACTCGGCTTCTCGCGACCTATGACCTCATCGCGCTCCCTGTCGTCGACGAGAACGGCCTGCTCGTCGGCGCCGTCACCGTGGACGACGTGCTCGACCACCTGCTGCCCGATGACTGGCGTGACGACCGGCACGAGGTCACGGGTTCCCACGAGGTGATCCCGCATGGCTGAGCGTCGCGACCGCGCCCCCCGCCTGGACCAGCCGCGCGAGAAGCGCCGCCAGTTCATCACCCGCCCCGAGGCCCTCACGTCGGAGGCCTTCGGCGTCCTTTCCGAGAAGTTTGCCCGCTACATGGGAACGGCCTACTTCCTCATCGGGATGACCGTCTTCGTGCTGGTGTGGGTCGTGTGGAACCTCGCCGCGCCCCTGGAGTGGCGCTTCGACAACTACCCGTTCATCTTCCTCACGCTCATGCTCAGCCTGCAGGCGTCGTATGCCGCCCCGCTCATCCTGCTCGCGCAGAACCGTCAGGCCGACCGTGACCGCGTGATGCTCGAGCAGGATCGGACCCGCGACGAGCGCAACCTCGCCGACACCGAGTTCCTCACGCGCGAGGTCGCCGCTCTGCGCATCGCGATGCGTGACTCCGCCACTCGCGACTTCGTGCGCGGTGAGCTGCGTGACCTTCTCGACGAGATGGAGGAGCGAGGGCTCGTCATCGGCCGGCTCGCCAAGGTGGAGAAGACGGACAAGGCAGACCACGCCGGCAAGCGTGACGCGTCAGACACCTCGAAGCGGCGGACCGATGAGGGCAGATCGCGGCGCTCGACCTAGCATGGAGCAATGCCTGTCACTGCTGCACTTGTGAGCGACGAGGCGCTGCGCGCCGCTCTCGCCACCGTCAACGACCCTGAGATCCGCAAGCCGATCACCGAGCTCGGCATGGTCGAAGCCGTGGAGTGTGACGACACCGGTCGCGTCGCCGTGACGATCCTCCTGACGATCGCCGGCTGCCCCCTCAAGGAGACGCTCACCAACGACACCACCAACGCCCTGCTCAAGGTCGCCGGTGTGACCGCCGTCGACGTCACCCTCGGTGTCATGTCCGAGGAGCAGCGGGCCGAGCTGCGCACCAACCTCCGAGGCGGTGCGGACGAGAAGGAGATCCCCTTCGCCAAGCCCGGCACCCTCACCCGCGTGTATGCCGTGGCGTCGGGCAAGGGTGGCGTCGGCAAGTCGTCGATCACCGCCAACCTTGCCGCCGCACTCGCCCAGCAGGGGCTCAAGGTCGGTGTCGTCGACGCAGACATCTACGGCTTCTCCATTCCGCGCATGCTCGGCGTCGAGCAGAAGCCCACGCAGGTCGACGAGATGATCCTGCCGCCCATCGCGCACGAGGTGAAGGTCATCTCGATCGGCATGTTCGTGCCCGGCAACCAGCCCGTCGTGTGGCGTGGACCGATGCTTCACCGCGCGCTGCAGCAGTTCCTCGCCGACGTCTTCTGGGGCGACCTCGACATCCTGCTCCTCGACCTCCCCCCGGGCACCGGTGACATCGCGATCTCCGTCGCCCAGCTCATCCCCGGCGCCGAGATCCTCGTCGTGACCACGCCGCAGCAGGCCGCCGCCGAGGTCGCCGAGCGCGCGGGCGCCATCGCCATCCAGACCCACCAGCGGGTGGCCGGCGTCATCGAGAACATGTCGTGGCTCGAGCTGCCCGACGGCTCGCGTCAGGAAATCTTCGGATCCGGTGGCGGCCAGGCCGTGGCCGACTCACTCACCCGCAGCATTGGCGCGCCCGTGCCGCTGCTCGGTCAGATCCCGCTTGACACGGCGCTGCGCGTCGGCTCCGACCAAGGCACCCCGATCGTCCTCGGCGAGTCGACGTCACCGGCGGCGGTGGCCCTGCGCGGCATCGCCCGCGAGCTCGGCACCCGCTCCCGCAGCCTCGCCGGTCGCTCCCTCGGCCTCACGCCCGCGGGTCGCTGACAACCCCACTTCGTGCCCGATACGGACACGCTGACGGAGGCCTTCGGCCGACGGAGCGTGTCCGTATCGGGCACGAAGTGGTTAGGTGGCGTCGACGTCGTAGGGCGTCGCGCGCAGCGGGTCCCACGTGCGCAGGTCGGTGCCGTAGTGCACCCCGTCGTCGTTGATGACAACGCCGTCACCGATGTCGGGGTTGGTGCCCCCGGACTTCAGGCTTGACGCGGCATCCTCGAGCGGCTCGATCAGGGCCTCACGCACGATGCGCCGCGGGTCGTACTGGCGCGGGTCGTACTGACGCCAGTTGATGTCGTTGTACTCCGGCCCCAACTGGTCCTTGAGCTGCCCCTTGGCGCCCTCGGCCATGACGCGCGCCTTCTTGATCATCTGCGCGAGCTTTTGGGCATACTCCGGGAGCCGCTCCGGCCCAAGCACGAAGACAGCGATGAGGGCGAGGAGCACGATCTCCCAGCCGTTGATGCCGAACACGCGTCCTCCTGTGCGCTTTCGCGCGTCAGTCGCTTCTGCCCTGGAGGACCATCTTGACATCCCGCGACTTGCCGTCGCGCAGCACGGTCAAGGTGACGGTCGATCCGACGGCCTTGGAACGAATCGCGACAACGAGTGCATCGGGGTCAACCATGGGTCGGCCCTCGAATGCGGTGATGACATCTCCGGCCTTGAGCCCTGCCTTGGCGGCGGGTCCGTCGGGGGTGACCGCAGGAGTGTCCCCGGAGTCCGTGGCGATGCGCACACCCTCACCCTGGTACTCACGGTCGAGCAGCACGCCGATGATCGGGTGCTCTGCCTTGCCCGTGCGGATGAGCTGGTCGACGGTGATCTTGACCTGGGCACTCGGGATGGCGAAGCCCACGCCGATGTTGCCGCTCTGCCCGCCGATGGCGTTGCCCGCGACGCGAGCGATGGCCGAGTTGATCCCGATGACGCGACCCTGCATGTCGAGCAACGGTCCACCGGAGTTGCCGGGGTTGATCGCGGCATCGGTCTGGATGGCGTTGATGAACGACTGGTCGTCGGCCTCGCCGGGCGTGACCGGTCGGTTGAGGGCCGAGACGATGCCGGTCGTCACGGTCGACTCGAGTCCGAGTGGTGCGCCCACGGCGATGACGGGGTCGCCCACGACGACCGCGTTGGAGTCGCCGAGCGGCAAGGGGGCGAGGTCGGTGCGGTCGACCTTGAGGACGGCGAGGTCGTAGGACACGTCGCGTCCGACGATCGTGGCCGAGGTCTGCTTGCCGTTGGTCAGGACGACGGTGATCTTGCCCTTGGTGGCGGCGGACGAGACGACGTGGTTGTTGGTGACGATGTGCCCCTTGTCGTCGAGCACCCAACCCGAGCCGGTGCCGTCACCATCTGCGGCCTCAACCCGAATCGTCACGACGCTCGGCGTCGCCTTGGCCGCGATGCTCGCCACGGAACCCTCGGGACGTGTCGTCGCGCCCGGACCGGGCTCGGGCGTCGGGCCGGTCGAGCCGGAGTCGAAACCGTCGAAGCGGTCGGACGAACCCAGCCAGCCACCGAGCAGTCCACCACCGAGACCGGCCAGCAGGGCTGCGAGGCCAGCGATGAGAAAGACACCGAACCAGCCCGGCCCCCGCTTCGCCAGGGGCGCACGGACGCTGGAAGCCGCTGACGCGGCATACGGATTCGTTGCGTATGCCGTGTGCTCGGGTGCCTGGGGAGCGTAACCCGCGTGCCCACCGGTGTTCCATCCCTGCGAATCGCTGTGGGAGGGCGCAGCGTAGGCCGGCGCCGCGAGGGGGTGGTCCGGCCACGCAGCGGCGCGGACAGGCTCAGGGGTCGGCTCCTGGGGCGGCAGCAGTGGCGTCTGGCCAGGGGGCGGACCGAACTCCTGCGTGCGGCTGAGGTCGACCTCTTGGGTGTGGTCCGGATCGACGGGGGGCTGCTCGGCCTCGTCGTGGCGTGCGCTGTCCTCGGTCATGCCCGCGATTCTGCCTCGCAGATGTCAAGGTTTCGAACTGAGGTGCTGCTCATCCACACTGTGGAGACCGTGCGAGACCCCCGCCCGCCACTGGAAGCGGGCGTGGGAGTGCTGCCCACAGGGCGCACCGAGGGAGACGTTCCGCCCACGGTGGTGACCGTTGTGGTGATCGCGCCGGTCCCGGCGATGGTGAGCGTCCAGGCAACCGCTGCCGTGGCGCCGGCGGCCGCCGTCGCGAGGGCGGCCGAACGCAGCGGGCTGCGGTGCCCCGGTGGCGCGGACGGCGGCACCATCTCAAGTGGTGCGCGCTCGCTCGTCTGGGCCATGGCCGGTCCGGTCATTGACGAAGCGAGCGCGACGAGTTGGGCGTGAAGGCTGCCGGGCATCGACGGGCACCCCGACGCAAGGAGCGTCTGGAGGCGACGCTCGCCGGCGACGGCGTGCTGGCAGTTCACGCACATGATGAGGTGTCGGTCCCAGTCGAGGGTGCGCTGCAGCGAGAGCTGGCCCGACACGTAGTCGGGGAGCTCGTCGAGGCGGCAGCGGGAGGGACGCGACAGGTGGATCACACGGCACCTCGGGCCGGCGTGAGGACGCCGGGGAGCCGTGAGGTGGAGGCAGTGGAGGCCGCAGCGCGGACCTCGGGTGCACGGTGGGCAAGGGACTCACGGAGCTGGGCACGACCACGGTGGATGCGGGATCGGACCGTGCCGAGCTTGATGTCGAGCGTCGCCGCGACCTCTTCGTAGGACAGGCCCTCGATGTCGCAGAGCACCACGGCGGCGCGGAAATCGGGTGAGAGCGAGTCGAGCGCACGCTGCACGTCGTCGTCGAAGTGCGTGTCGTGGAACGTCTGCTCGGGTCCGGCCTCGCGAGCAGGCAGGCGGGCCGCGGACTCGTCGGAGAGCGCATCGAAGCGAATGCGCTGCTTGCGACGCATCTTGTCGAGGAAGACGTTGGTCGTGATGCGGTGCAGCCAGCCCTCGAACGTCCCGGGGCGGTAGGTGTGCAGGGACCGGAAGACGCGGATGAACACGTCCTGGGTCAGGTCCTCGGCGTCATGGACGTTGCCGGTGAGGCGGTAGGCCAGGCGGTACACACGCGACGAGTGCTCCTCGACGATCTGCTCCCAGCTCGGCGGCGTCCACTCCCCAGTGGCCGCACCTGCATCACTCGTCATCGTCGTCCCCTGCTCGGTGCCCACATGGCTGCTCATGTCATAGGTGTCTACGCGCCGGAGCCGAGAAATGTTCCGGAGAACCCTGTACGCCGCCTGTGAGTCCGCCGGCATGCTCACTCGCGAGTAGGGTTGCCGCACATGAGCACCCTCAAGCCCGCGAGCTGGTCGTACGCCGAGGACTTCGTTCCTGAGCCCGAGGTCATCGAGCAGGCACGTGCCCGCGGGCTGGCCTTCGAGGCCGCCACCCCGGTCGGTACCGGCGCTGGCGCGACGTTGCGGCTGCTCACGGCTGCCATCGGCGCCAAGCACGTCATCGAGGTCGGCACCGGAGCCGGTACGTCCGGCCTCTGGCTGCTCGCCGGGATGCCCCAGGACGGCGTCCTCACGACGATCGACATCTCGCCGGAGCACCAGAAGGCAGCGCGCGAGGCCTACGTCCAGGCCGGCTACCCGACCCAGCGCACCCGCGTCATCTCCGGGCGCGCCACGGACGTCCTCCCCCGCATGACGGACGGCGCCTACGACATGGTGCTCATCGACGCCGACAAGGCGAGCTACCCGGCATACGTCGAGCACGGGATCCGGCTGCTGCGCAGCGGCGGCGTGCTTGCCCTCGACAACATGCTGTGGCACGACAAGGTCGCCGACCCCGCGGCGCGTGACAGCGACACGACCACGCTGCGCGACCTCGGCAAGTCCCTGCGCGACAACGACGATCTCCTGCCGGCACTGCTGCCGGTGAGTGACGGTCTGTTCATCGCCGTCAAGCGCTGAGCCTCTTCCGGGTCACCCCGGAAAAGGTGTGGTCAGGCGTGGGCGTCGACGCGCGGTCCGGCACCGCGTCGGAAGCCAGCAGGTCCCTCGGCGATCGCGACGACCTCGAAGTCCTCGATCGAGATCGGCGATGAGCCAATGAGCTCGGAGCCCTTGGACTCGGCGGCGGCCGCCTCGAACTCCTCGCGGAAGACCTTGCGTTCCTGCTCGCTGTCGAAGACGTAGGTCCCTTCGAACCACTCCCCCTCGCGCATTCGCCACACCTTGAAGGCGAGGCCGTCAAGGAACATGAAGCGGGCGATCGAGGTCCCGACGACATACTCGCGCAGCAGGTCTGGCGCGTTGTCGGGCGCGTCCTCGAGCGACCAGCGCACTGCCAGTCCGTATCCGGCGTTCATCGCAGACCTTCCAACCATCGCAGCAGCAGACGTGCACCGAACCCCGTCCCACCCTTGCCGTGGACTCCGGAGTCGACATCGGAACGGCCGGGGCCGGCGATGTCGAGGTGGGCCCACCGGCGCTCCCCCACGAACTCCCGCAGGAACAACGCGGCGGTGATCGACCCACCTCCGACCGAGGGCCCGATGTGGTTGATGTCTGCCACCTCGGACTCCAGTGCCTGACGGTAGGCCTGCACGAGCGGGAAGGGCCACAGCGTCTCACCTGCTGTCTCACCGGCGTCGCGCAGCTGGGATGACAGGTCGTCGTCCGTCGCGTAGACGGGGGCCATGGTCCGGGCCAGGGCGACCCGGGCCGCACCGGTGAGCGTGGCGATGTCGATGAGCACGTCCGGGTCGAGCTCGGCGTCGGCGTAGGCCAGGGCATCGGCGAGGACGATCCGACCTTCGGCGTCGGTGTTGCCGATCTCGGTGGTGATTCCGCCGAAGTGCGTCACGACGTCACCCGGCCGGTATGCCGCCCCGCTCACCATGTTCTCGGCGAGGGCCAGGAGGCCCGTCACCCGGACCGGGACGTGGAGGTCGCGACAGGCGGCGAGGACCGAGAGGACGATCGCCGACCCGGACATGTCGGTCTTCATCGCGAGCATGCCGTCGGCCGGCTTCACCTGGAGGCCACCGGAGTCGAAGGTGATGCCCTTGCCGACGAGGACCACGTGGGGTGTGGACGCGTTGGCACCCTCGGGGGTGTAGCCGAGCTGGACGAGTCGTGGCGGCGTTGCCGAACCTCCACCCACTGCGAGCAGACCGCCGAATCCGTCTGCGGCGAGGGCCTTTTCGTCCCAGACCTTCACGTCCAGGCCGGAGCGCGACGCGATCGTCCGCGCCTGGCGCGCCATCCAGGCGGGGTTCTTGATGTTGGAGGGCGTGTTGGCGAGGTTGCGGGCGACGAGGCTGGCCTCGGCCCGCCGGACGGCTCGCTCGACGACATCGGACTCGGCATCGACCAGGGCGACCGCGGTGGCCACGTCGGAGCCGGCTTCCCAGCCCCCACCCGTCAGACGTGCCGGCGCCCAACCCCCGAGCACAGCTCCCTCGACGAAGGCGGCCTGCCCGGCCTCGTCCGCAGACGGCGCCAGGACAACCACCTGGGCCCGCCCGCGGCTGGCCCGACCGGCCGCAGCCCCCGCGAGACGCAGGTCGCGGGGAGCGCCCTCCCCCAGACCGACGAGGACGAGCACCCGCACGGGAAGCTCGCCACGCGGCATACGCACCTCGCAGGTGGTGCCTGCGGACGTCTTGGGTTCGTGCGTCTCGAACAACTCATCGGGGTCGAACCCGGAGGCGGTCAGAGCCTGGCGCGCTCGGGGGTCCCACGGGTCATCACCGTCGGACACCCCGACGACGAGGGCGAGGTCGGTCGGGTCGAGGTCGGCGAGGACATCGGCGAGGGGACCATCTGCAGCAGTCCAGGCGGGAAGGGTCGGGGCGAGGAGATCTTCGGCAGGCACGGACCGACCCTACGACGGCGAGAGGGCCCCCACCATGTCGGTGGGGGCCCTCTCAACACGTCAGAGTCGACGAATCACTTCTTGAGTGCGTCGCAGTCGTCGATGGCCTGACCCAGCGCTCGCACCTCGTCGGGAGTCATCTCGACGACGAGTCGGCCACCACCCTCCAGGGGCATGCGGAGCACGATGCCGCGACCCTCCTTGGTGACCTCGAGAGGGCCGTCGCCCGTCCTGGGCTTCATTGCCGCCATGGGTGTTCCCTTCGTTGCCGCGGCGCACAGACGTGCGTCACGTGTTCACATCCCGGCGTTGGCGCACCGGTATCCCCGTCCATTATTCCTTCACGCAAGGTGGGAACGAAATCGGGGTCCCTCAGGGCGGCTGCGAACCCCACGGCGTGAAGGTGAGCAGGACGCAGGTCCACCACACCAGCCCGCCCACGATGGGCACCAGAAGGATCGCCACGCGTCGGCGCCAGTGCGTCACGATCTGCTCCCCCGATGACGTCCGCATCGCCACGCTCGCGAGCAGCGCTGCGATGGGGAAGTCGAGCAGGAGGAAGCGCCACATGCTCGTGATCGGGCGGACGACCGCGAACAGGTAGAGGGGGTAGGCCACGGCCCAGGCGCGGACCTCCACCGGGATCCAGCGCCCGTGGCGCCCGAGGATGAGCGCGATGTAGGTGCCGCAGAGGGCCACCAGGACGCCGAGCCCGGCGACGCCGTGGGCATCCCACGCCCACTGCAGCCAGAGGACGAACGGTCCCGAGGCGGGCTTTTGCCCCCAGGCCTCCTGGACCTCGAAGAAGGCCATGGGTATGCCGCTCACGACGCCGACGATCACCGGCCAGGCGATGCCCGACAGGCCCGTGACGACCAGCATGACCACGGCCGTCACGCGTTGCCCACGAAGCGGCGCGACGCCCGCAGCCCGGTCCTCGCGGATGCGCACGATGAGGTGGATCAACGCCGCGCAGCCCATGGCGGCAGCCACGCCACGCGTGAAGCCGAGCGGTACCGCGAGCGCTGCGACGGCGGCATACCGGCGTCTCATCAGATAGAGGAGGGAGGCCGCGACGAGAACGACCGCCAAGGGTTCGGTGTAGGCCTTGAGCATGACTCCGGTGGCCGGATAGAAGCACCACAGACAAGCGGCGACGAGGGCCAACCGCTCGCGGCCCGGCTGCGGTTCGGCGTGAAGCCCGTGGCGGAAGAGCGCCCAGACGAGCACTGCACCGAGACCACCGAGGACGATGTTGAGCCCCACCGCACCGACGGTGAACGGGATGCCGATCGCCATGAGCCCCTTCACGAGGAAGGGGAAGAGAGGGTAGAACGCCCAGGCGCTGTAGGTCAGCTTGCCCGTCGTCGGATCTGCTGGCAGCGGGACCGGATAGCCCTTGGTGGCAACGGTTTCGTACCACTCGCTGTCCCACAGGCCGAAGAGATCTCCGATGGTGGGGTCGAGATGTCCGACTCCTGCCGGGTTCTGGAACCACATCGCGGCCACCCACATCGCGGCCAGGGCCACGAGCCGCGAGACGACGTAGACGAGGACGATCGAGCGGATCGGGTGGGCCAGGGCGAGCACCGTGAGGTTCGACCGGCCCGCCCCCGTGAGGAGAGAGCGCGACTCCGGCTGGGCCCGCGTGGCCGTGGTCATGACGAGAGCTCCCGCACGTCCCAGACGAGCACGTCCTCGACCTGCTGCGGCTCACCGAGGACGGTGGCGAGCGAGTCGCGCAGCGCGACCGTCTGGTCCCGCATCGGCAGGACCACGGTGTCGGTGTGCCACGCGGCCAGATCCTGCGTGAACTGCAGACGCTGGGCCTCGGTCGCCGGCATGACGACGTTGGCCGCGTTGACGTCGTAGAGCCACAGCGAGAGGGGGCGACGCACAGCGCCGTACTGACCCCCGCGGTCGGCCGTGCCGTTGGGCCCGACGAAGTAGCCCTCGACGATGGGGAAAGCCATGGTGTCGGCGGCGAGCTGCCAGTCGAAGGCGCGCGCATCGACGATGTCGGTCGGCGGGACGGCGAGGATCGAGCCGCCGTGGCTCCAGTCGCGCCAGGCACCGCCGGTGAAGAACGCCGGCACCGTGGGGCGAGGGTCGACCTGGAGCGCGGTCGGCGCGACGGGGAGCAGGGCCACGACGGCCGCTGCTGTCACGATCCACCCGCCGACCCGGGGCTGCCACGTGGGGAGGTCGAGTTCGTCGGCGCCATCTGCGCTGAAGGGTGAAGCCTTCATCGCGGCGTCGATGCCGAGGGCGATGAGTCCGGCGAAGGCCGGGACGGCGATCATCGCGAAGCGTGTCGGCAGGACGTTCTCGAGGACGGGGAGCCCGTCGAACAACGACCACAGACTGGGTATGCCGGTGGGCTTGCCGTGCAGGAGCACCTCTTCTCCCAGCGAGAGCCAGGTGGCGAGGATGACCACCGCCGCGAGCGCCTGCACGACCGGACGACGGATGAGCGCGAGCGCGATGACGGCGGCGAGCAGCCAGAGGGGCACGCCGAAGAAGGCGTTCTCCTCGGTGCGGTTCATCGACACGGCGGCCGAGGCCCAGGGGTCGGCGCCGATCGTGCGCGTTGCTCTGCCCCACAGTGCTGCAAGGTCGTTGCCGCCGGGTGGGTGGTAGATCGAGGTGTAGCTCTGCCGTCCGGAGAACTGCCACCACAGGGGAATGGCCACGAGGACGAGACAGAGGCCGGCGCCGATGCCCATGCCGGGGAGCACCCGGGTCAGGCGGAGCCGACGGTGGGCCAGGAGGACGAGACCGGCGATGAGCATGCCGATCGCCGCGAGCAGAAGCGGTTCCTCACCGATGAAGACCTGCCACGTCACGAGGAGTCCGAGCACCACGCCGTCACGGACGCGTCGGTTGCCGTCGGCCAACCGCAGGACCCGGTCAATGATCACCGGGATGAGGAACAGGGCGACGAAATTGGGATGCCCGTTGGCGTGCGACACCATCGCCGGGGCGAACCCGGCGAACCAGCCACCCACCCCAGCCGCAGTCCGACCGAGACCGCGCCGACGCAAGAACCAGAACCACGCCGCGGCCGTTCCCGCCAGTCCGAGGAGCTCGACGACGAAGAACGTGACGTGGGCGCTGGTGGCGAGCGTCAGGGGGGCGAGCGGGATGCCGAGTCCGGTGACGGCCGCATTGGCCATGAGGTTGACGCCGTCGGGGAAGTTCTGGCGGTCACTGAAGAGCGGGTTCGACAGGGTGGCCATGTTGTGCGCCGAGGCTCCGAAGTACCACTCGAAGGCCTGGTGGTCCTGCACCCCTTGGGACAGGTAGTACGTCGACGTGCGGCCGATGAGTCCGGAGAGGACGTGCAGCGCCGTGGCGAGATAGGCGGCGAGCACCGCGAGGTCGAGCCACCCCCACCCCACCCGCGTCGGCTCCTCGCTTGCGTCTGCGGATGTGGTCGCTCCCGCAGCCCAATCCGCAGACGCAGCGGCCGGGCTCGACGCTGGCGTTTCCCTTGCGTCTGCGGATGTGGTCGCCCTAGCAGCCCAATCCGCAGACGCAGCGGGGGCAGTGGCACGCAGGAGGCGGGAGTCGTTGAGGGCGATCTGGGCGTCGAGGTGATGGAGCACCTCGTGCACACGATCGGCGGGATAGCCGATGAGCTGCATTCTGAAGTCACTGTCGCCCCGGGTGCGGGCTTCCCGTCGGGAGAAGAACCACGCGAGGCCCAGTGAGCACAAGACCACGGGGAGGCTGAGGAGCAGGGACCACTTCACGGGGACACCGCCGCGAAACGGTCGACGACCCGGCCGAAGAGCCGCGGGCCGAGGAGGTCCCCGACGGCGGTCGTGACCCGACGGACGCGGCCGGACCCGAGCCAGAGCTCTTCAGTCCACGTCACCCGGGACCCACCGGCATACGGAGTCACCTCCATCTCGGCCCACCCGGAAAGGCGACCGGTCTTGCGAATTCGCCACTGCCGAGGGGGATCCCACTCCTCCACGACCATCGTGTCGTCGAAGTGGAACGGACCCAGGGCAGTGCGAACCATGAAGCCCCAGCCCACCGTGGGCGAGCCAGAGTCGGCGATCGTCGTCGTCAGCGGAACGGTGTCGGTGTGCTCGGCCAGTGCCGAGGCACGCAGCCACAGCTCAGCCGGCGTGAGCCGTGATTCACGCGTCAGGGTGAACATGGTCGTCCCGCTCCCCAGAGGTGCGCTCGCCCAGGGCGCGGTCCTGTTCGGCGAGCCGGTCGCGGCGGGCATCGAGGGCGGCGTCCACCTCCGCAGGCGCGTAGCCGTAGAGCGTCGTTCCCAGGCTCAGTGCGTCGACATCCCCCGACGTGACGGTTGGTGGGAGCTCGAGCGGAGGGGTGGTGGACGTGGGCTCCGCCAGGGCCTCCACGTTGAGCCGACCCGTCGCCAAGAGCACCGTGACCACGATGACGGCGACGGCGAGCACTGCGAGGGCAACCCATTCCACGTTCGCGATCCTAGGTGGAGCTCAGCCCTCGTTGCTCACTCGGCGTGGGTACCGCTGCCCTTGGCAGCGTGAGACGCCCTGGCCCGGTCGGAGGTGACGATGGCGGCCACGGCCTCCTCGACGTCATCGGTCAGGGTGATGAGGGAGAGATCCTTGGCGCTGATCGTTCCCGCAGCGAGGGCCGAGGACTGGAGCCAGTCGAGCAGTCCCTGCCAGTAGGCCGTGCCCATGAGGATGATCGGGAACGACGTGACCTTGCGCGTCTGGACGAGGGTGATCGCCTCGAAGAGCTCGTCGAGGGTGCCGAATCCGCCGGGCAGGACGATGAAGCCCTGCGAGTACTTGACGAACATCGTCTTGCGGGCGAAGAAGTAGCGGAAGTTCACGCCGAGGTCGACGTACTGGTTAAGGCCAGTCTCAAAGGGCAGCTCGATGCCGAGGCCGACCGAGGTGCCACCCGCCTCGCAGGCTCCCTTGTTGGCAGCCTCCATGGCGCCGGGACCGCCACCGGTGATCACGGCATACCCGGCGTCGACGAGACTGGCGCCGACCCGCACACCCAGGTCGTAGGTCGGGTCGTCCTCCGTGGTGCGAGCCGAGCCGAAGACGCTCACGGCCGGGCCGAGCTCTGCGAGGGCGCCGAAGCCCTCGACGAACTCGGACTGGATGCGCATGACGCGCCACGGATCCGTGTGGACCCAGTCGGCCGAGCCACGGCTGTCAAGGAGTCGCTGGTCGGTCGTCTCGTCGGGCACCTTGGAGCGGCGCATGACGACGGGGCCCTTGAAGTAGTCCTGCGTGGCATCCCAGGGCATGGGTCCGTCGGCCGAGGAGTCCGTCGGCGGGTCAGTCGCTGCGTCAGTCACGAGATCAACCTAGGCGAGTCAGGCGAGCCACCGGAGCATGGCGGCCTCGGAGGACACGAGCTGTTCGATCGGGCAGCGCTCTTCGTCGTGGTGGGCGAGGTTGGGGTCGCCGGGGCCGAAGTTCACGGCCGGCACCCCCATGGCCTGGAAGCGGGCCACATCGGTCCACCCCTGCTTGGCAATGACGTCGACACCGAGGGCCTCGACGAAGGCCCTGGCCGCGGGCAGGTCGAGCCCTGGTCGCGCTCCGCCGGCGTTGTCGGTGATCTCGAAAGTGAGGCCGTCGAAGACCTCGTGCATGTGCGCGACCGCCTGCTCCTCGCTGGTGTCCGGCGCGTAGCGGTAGTTCACGCTCACCGTGCAGCGGTCGGGAATGACGTTGCCGGCGATGCCGCCGGAGATGTTCACGGCGTTGAGGGCCTCGCGGTACTCAAGGCCGTCGACCATCACGGTTTTCGGCTCGTATGCCGTGAGCCGGGTGAGAATCTCGGCTGCGTCGTGGATGGCGTTGTGACCGTTCCACGGCCGGGCCGAGTGGGCGGCCGCGCCCTTGGTGGTGAGGTCGATGCGGAGCGTGCCCTTGCAGCCACCTTCGACGATCGCGCCGGTCGGCTCGAGGAGCACCGCGAAGTCGGCATCCTCGATGAGGTCGGGCCGTTGCTGCTGCACGTGGAGCAGCCCGTTGAACTCGCTCTCGATCTCTTCGCCTTCATAGAAGACGTAGGTGACGTCGCGGCTCGGTGCGGGAACCGTTGCGGCGAGGCGCAACTGGACGGCGACCCCGCCCTTCATGTCGACGGTGCCACGACCCCAGAGGACCTCGCCCTCACCCTCGCCACCGGGCAGGCGCTTGGTCGGGAGGTTCTTCGGATCGGTCAGTGGCACGGTGTCGATGTGTCCCGCGAGCACGACTCGCTCGTCATGACCGAGCTCGGTGCGAGCGACGACAGTGTTGCCAATGCGCGTGATCGTGAGGTGCTCGAGAGGTCGCAGCGCCTCCTCGATCGCGTCGCAGACGGCGGCTTCGTCCAGGCTCACCGACTCGATGTCGCAGAGCGCAGCGGTGAGGGTGACTACATCGGCAGTGAGGTCGAGCGGCATACGCAGACCCTACCGACGGCGTATTCGCCATGCTCGTCAGGTGGGCCGGTCGAAGTCGTCCCCGTCACCAACGACGAACAGGTCCATCGTGATCTCTGCCGTGTTGCGCGGGTTGAGGGTCGGCATGTCACCGACCTTGCACTCCAGCAGGCCCCACACCATCTCGGCGGTGCTGGCCGGTGCCGCTGCCGCGGCGATGTCGAGATCGCGCCAGATCACTGCGAGGCGTATGCCGTCGTGCTGGGTCACCCAGTGCCCGAACGCATCGTTGAACGCATCCCAGTTGGGCCCGGCCCAAGCGGCGAGGTCGAAGACCTCGTGGAGGTGCGCATGGGCGCTGGCCCTGGTCGTCATGCGAGAACCTTCGAGGATGACGCGTTCGTAGTCCCACCGGTGGAGGAACGCATCGAGCTCCTCCTGCCCGTCGACGTGGATGCGCCACAGCGGACCCGAAGTCAGCCATGGCAGCTCGGAGCGGATCGGCGGTCGCGGGAAGGGCATGATCGGAGCCTAGAGTCGGGCTCTAGGCTTGGCGTCATGACCGCGCGCACCGCACACGGCTTCGGCCTCCTCACCCTCCATGGCGACAGCGTCCTCGACGCCTGGTTCCCGGCACCCGCCCTGGGCGACGCCGGCGACGCCCAGGAGCCGAGCGAGCTGACCGCCCTGGCCGGGTCGGACGATGTCCGCGGAGTGACCCGTGAGGTGCGCCTCGTCGAGATTGACCTCGACGCCGCTCCGGCGGACACGGCCGATGGGTGGTTGCGTCTTCACCTGCTGTCCCACCGTCTCGCGGCGCCCAACTCGATCAACCTCGACGGCCTGTTCGGCGCGCTCACCAACGTCGTGTGGACCAGCCAGGGGCCGTGTGCCGTCGAAGGCTTCGAAATGACCCGCGCGGCGATGCGCGCACGCGGTCCCGTGCAGGTCTTCGGCATCGACAAGTTCCCGCGCATGACCGACTACGTCGTGCCCTCCGGTGTGCGCATCGCCGACGCCGACCGGGTGCGCCTGGGCGCGCACCTCGCCAGCGGCACGACCGTCATGCACGAGGGCTTCGTCAACTTCAACGCGGGCACGCTCGGCACCTCGATGGTCGAGGGGCGCATCTCGCAGGGCGTGGTCGTCGGCGACGGATCCGACATCGGTGGTGGCGCTTCGACGATGGGCACGCTCTCCGGAGGAGGCACCGAGCGCGTGTCGATCGGCCAGCGCTGCCTGCTCGGTGCGGAGTCGGGCCTGGGCATCGCACTGGGTGACGACTGCGTCATCGAGGCCGGGCTCTACGTCACCGCGGGCACCAAGGTGACGATCCCGGACGGTTCGGTCACCAAGGCCAGCGAGCTCTCCGGCCAGTCCAACCTGCTGTTCCTGCGCAACTCGGTGACCGGCACCGTGGAGGCTCGCCCCCGCGACGGCCACGGCATCGTCCTCAACTCCGCACTCCACGCCAACGACTGATGCGTTCGACCCGCGGCCGAGTCACCCTCGCCGAGGAGCAGCCCCGTCGCGGCCCTCGGTGGATCGCGCGCGTCCTCATCCTCTCCTTCGTCGCCCTTGTCGGACTGGGAGCCTGGTTCGGTGGGCGAGGCCTGTTCCAGAGCGTCCTCGGCCCCCGCTGCCAGGCGACCGCCGGCGGCAACTCGGTCGACTTCGACCCCGAGCAGATGAGCAACGCCGCCACCATCACCGCGATTGCCCTCCACCGGGGCCTTCCCGCCCGCGCCGCGACCATCGCACTGGCGACGGCGATCCAGGAGTCCAAGCTGCGCAACATCCGCTACGGCGACCGCGACTCGGTGGGCCTGTTCCAGCAGCGCCCGTCCCAGGGCTGGGGCACGGTCGAGGAGATCCTCGACCCCGAGTACACGACCAACAAGTTCTACGACGCCCTCGTCAAGATCAAGAACTGGGACAGCGACACCATCACCGTCGTCGCCCAGAAGGTCCAACGCAGTGCCTACCCCGAGGCCTACGCCGACCACGAGCAGGAGGGTCGCATCCTTGCCTCCGCGTTGGCCGGCCATTCCCCCCGCGGCGTCGCCTGCCGCCTCGACGACCCCGAAGGTGAAGCCGATGTCGCCCTCGTGGGGCGGCTGCTCGACAACGAGTACGACCTGAAGTCCACGGCCAGCGAAGGCACCCTGACCGTCAAGGCCCCCAGCGACCAGATCGCGTGGTCCATTGCGTCGTGGTCGGCCGCCAAGGCCGTGGACACGGGCATCACCGGTGTCACCATCGGCGACCGTCGCTGGACCCGCGGTCGGGACTCCGACGCCTGGGAGTGGAAGCCCACCGACTCCCCCGCCCCCTCCCGTCAGGTCATCCTTCACCTCAGTTAATGCTGGCTGGCTCACGCGCGCGCATGCCGTGCGCTCGCCTTGGGTCGCGTGTCATAACCGGTGCGCCGCAATCCCATCCGCGCTGCGCGCGTAGAAACGCACTTCACGCTCCCCGGCGCATGGGAGTTGCACTTTCGACGACACGAGTGCAAACTTGCACTATGGCCTCAGGAAGTGCAGTTTCGCGTCGGGAGCAGACGGCTCGCCGGATCTCTCGGTGCGCGCAGGATCTGGCCATCGAGCACGGCTTCGAAGGGTTCACGCTCGAGGAACTCGCCGAGAAGGTCGGGGTGTCGCGGCGGACGTTGTTCAACTACTTCCCCGGCAAGGAAGCTGCCGTTCTCGACAGCCCCGACTGCATCAGGCCAGATGACCTTGCGGTGTTCGTGGCCGGAGGGCCGGAAGGGCACTTGCTGCGGGACCTCGGCCATCTGGTGGTCAACATCTACACCCGCCAGGAGCCGACGAAGGCTGACTGGCACCGCGTCCACGCGCTGTTCGAGCGCAACCCGCGGCTCATCTCCGTCGCCAAGGAACGCTTCGAGGTGATGGTCACCGAGGTCCGCCAAGCGACCGAGGAACGCGAAGGTCTGCCACAGGGGAATCGGCGCGCTCGCATCGCGGTCGCGCTCATTGCGGGCATCTTTCAGGACACGTTGCAGTCGTTCCTCACGGACGACGACGGCGACTTCCCCACCGACTTCATGGCTGGTGTCGACGAAGCCACCCGCCTTCTCGCCTGACCCGTCTGTCCGACAGCGCAACCAAGAGCGCAGCCGCGCGGACCGTTCAGGTTCTCACCACTCACACACCTCCACCAAGGAGCAGCTTCGCCATGGCGACTTATCTCTATCGACTGGGCCGGACGGCATACCGCCGTTGGCCGTACTTCATCGCGGCCTGGCTGGTCGCGCTCGTCGCCATAGGGGGCGTCGCGACGTCGATCTCCAAGCCGATGATCGACAAGTTCTCCATCCCCGGCATCCCATCCGAGCAGGCGGCGCAGCTCCAGCAGGAGCTCTTCCCGCAGACCGGTGATGCCTTCGACCAGGCCACGGCCACCGTCGTCATCGCGGCGCCCGAGGGCCAGAAGCTGTCGGACCCGACGAACACTGCCAAGGTGAACGCGCTCCTCGCCGACCTCAAGGCCCTGCCACAGATGCCGGCCGAGGGTACTCCGGGCGCGGCCCAGCTCGTCAGCCCGGTCGATGCCGCAGCAGGTCAGCGCGAGCAGATGCTCAAGGCTGCGACCGAGCAGGGCACGCCCGCAGCAGAGGCCGAGGCCAACGCCGCCGCCCTGTCGCCGCTGAGCGCTGACGGCCGGATCGGCACCATCACCTGGAGCTTCGACGTCAAGACCGTGACCGACGTCGAGCCGGCCACGCAGGACGCCGTCCTCGCCGCTCTCGAGACGGCGCGTGACCAGGGCCTGACGGCCGAGGTCAACGGCGCTGGCATGCAGAGCTTCGCACCGCCGGGCGGCACCTCCGAGCTCATCGGACTCGCCATCGCCGCACTCGTCCTCATCCTGACGTTCGGCTCGCTCGTGGCCGCTGGCCTCCCCCTCGTCACCGCGGTCATCGGCGTCGGCATCGGCTCCCTGCTCGTCGTCGGCGCGACGGCGTTCTGGGACCTCGGCACGATGACGCCGACGCTCGCCACGATGCTCGGCCTCGCCGTGGGAATCGACTACGCCCTGTTCATCCTCAGCCGCTACCGCAGCGAGCTGCGGCACACCGACGACCGTTCCGAGGCCGCTGGACGCGCCCTGGGCACCGCTGGCTCGGCCGTCGTGTTCGCTGGCCTCACCGTGATCATCGCGCTCTCAGCGCTCTCCCTCGTCAGGATCCCGTTCCTCACGACGATGGGTCTCGCTGCGGCGGCCACGGTCTTCGTGTCGGTGCTCATCGCCCTCACCCTCACGCCGGCCATCCTCGGCATGCTCAAGGGCAAGGCCTTCGCCGGTCGGGTCCGCAAGGAGAAGAACGACGAAG
This sequence comes from Janibacter sp. HTCC2649, assembly GCF_000152705.1. Lineage (GTDB taxonomy): Bacteria > Actinomycetota > Actinomycetes > Actinomycetales > Dermatophilaceae > Knoellia. Next base: position 1,615,229 of record NZ_CH672413.1, read on the forward strand.
GTGAGGTCGTCAACAACGGCGTCCGCTGGGCCCGCCTCGTGGGTCGCGCGCCGGCGGCCTTCGCCGTCCTCGCAATCGTTGTCCTCGGCGCTCTCGCCATCCCCATGAAGGACCTCCACCTCGCTCTGCCGTCCGACTCGACCTCGCCGGTCGAGACGACGCAGCGCAAGGCCGCCGACCTCATGACCGACGCCTTCGGTGCTGGCCGTCAGGGGCCGCTCGTCCTCGTGGTCGACGGTCGCGACATCAGCGACCCCGCCCAGCGCCCTGCGGCCTACGGCAAGGTCGTCACCTGGGCCGCTGGCCAGGCCGACGTGGCCAACGCCCAGATCGTCGGCATGAACGAGGACAGCACTGGCGCCCAGATCCTCATCACGCCCCAGAGCGGTCCGGACGACGCAGCCACCCTGACCTTGCTCGACGACCTGCGCGGCACCAGCGCAGACATCGAGGCCCAGACCGGCACCACGGTCGGCGTCACCGGCCTCACCGCCATCCAGACCGACGTCTCCGAGAAGCTCCAGAGCGCGCTGGTCCCCTATCTCGCGGTGGTCGTGGGCCTGGCCTTCATCCTGCTGATGATCGTCTTCCGCTCCATCCTCATCCCCCTCACGGCGACCCTCGGGTTCCTGCTGTCCGTGCTCGCCACCCTCGGTGCGACGATCCTCGTCTTCCAGGAGGGTGTCGGCGGGTTCTTCGACGGCGCACCGCTGATGAGCTTCATGCCGATCCTCGTCATCGGCATCGTCTTCGGGCTCGCGATGGACTACCAGGTCTTCCTCGTGACCCGCATGCGTGAGGCGTTCGTCCACGGCGACACGGCACCTGCGGCCGTCGTCGACGGGTTCCGCCACGGCGCCCGCGTCGTCGCGGCAGCCGCGGCCATCATGATCTCGGTCTTCGCCGCGTTCATGCTCCAGGACGAGCCGCTCATCCAGTCGATCGGCTTCGCCCTCGCGGCCGCCGTCTTCTTCGACGCGGTGATCGTGCGCATGACCCTCATCCCCGCCCTCATGTACCTCATGGGCGACAAGGCCTGGTGGCTGCCCGCCTGGCTCGACCGGATCCTTCCGAACGTCGACGTCGAGGGCGAGAAGCTCGGCCGTCCGGGGCAGAAGCCCGCTGCCGAGACCCTCGAGGACACGAACGAGCCCGAGGAGCGCGAGCTCGTCGGTGCCGGTCGGCACCGCAGCTGACCCCACGGCACACACGCGAAAGCCCCGTCCTGCACGAAGCAGGACGGGGCTCTCGCGTATGCCGGGTGGCCGGCCGACGCTCGTGCGTCAGCGACCGCTGATGGCGCGGTAGTCGCGCTCGGTCTCACCGATGTAGATCTGGCGCGGTCGGCCGATCTTGGTGTCGGGGTCCTCGATCATCTCGCGCCACTGCGCGATCCAGCCGGGGAGGCGACCCATGGCGAACAGGACCGTGAACATCTTGGTCGGGAAGCCCATCGCCTTGTAGATGAGGCCCGTGTAGAAGTCGACGTTCGGGTAGAGCTTGCGCTCGATGAAGTAGTCGTCCTCGAGCGCGACCTGCTCGAGCTTGAGGGCGATGTCGAGGAGCGGGTCGCGGACGCCGTCCTTGGCCAGGATGGAGTCGGTCGTCTTCTTGATGATCGCCGCGCGCGGGTCGTAGTTCTTGTAGACCCGGTGCCCGAAGCCCATGAGCTTGACGCCGTCTTCCTTGTTCTTGACCTTCTTGACGAAGGTGTCGACGTCGCCACCGTTCTGGAGGATGCCGTCGAGCATCTCGAGGACGGCCGAGTTCGCGCCACCGTGCAGCGGACCGGAGAGGGCGTGGATGCCCGCGGAGACCGAGTTGAACAGGTTGGCGTGGGCGGAGCCGACCAGCCGCACGGTCGACGTCGAGCAGTTCTGCTCGTGGTCGGCGTGCAGGATGAGGAGCTGGTCGAGCGCCTTGACCATGTCGGGGTCGATGTCGTAGTCCGTGGCCGGGACGCCGAACGTCATGCGCAGGAAGTTCTCGGTGAGGGAGAGCTCGTTGTCCGGGTAGAGGAACGGCTGGCCGATGCTCTTCTTGTAGGCGTAGGCCGCGATCGTCGGCAGCTTGGCGAGGAGTCGGATCGTCGAGATCTCGACATGCTCCTTGTCGAACGGGTCGAGGCTGTCCTGGTAGAACGTGCCGAGCGCGGACACCGCGGAGGACAGGACCGGCATCGGGTGCGCGTCGCGCGGGAAGCCGTTGAAGAACGCCTTGAGGTCCTCGTGCAGCATCGTGTGCTGACGCACGCGCTCGGTGAAGTTCTCGAGCTCGGTCGCCGACGGGAGCTCGCCGTAGATGAGCAGGTAGGACGTCTCGAGGAAGTTCGACTTGTCGGCGAGCTGCTCGATCGGGTAGCCGCGGTAGCGAAGGATGCCTGCGTCACCATCGATGTAGGTGATCGCACTGTTGCACGAGGCCGTGTTGACGAACCCAACGTCGAGGGTGGTGTCGCCGGTCTCCTTGAGCAGGGTGGAGATGTCGTATCCGTTGTTGCCCTCGGTGGCCTTGATGAGGGGGAACTTGAGTTCCCTGTCACGGACCTGGAAGGTCGCGCCAGCGGCTGCGTCTGTGCTCATCGTGTCTTCAATCCTCACGTCTCGGGCGAGGTCGCAGTGGGCGTCGCTCGCGCACCATTGACGCTACCTCAGACCCCGGGAACGACGAAAAGAGCGTCCGCTCAGCCGGCCGAGAGGCGCTCTGCGGCCGCCCGGATCCGCTCGTCGGACGCGGTGAGAGCGATGCGCACGTGCTGCCGGCCGGCGGTGCCGTAGAACGTGCCGGGAGCGGCGAGTATGCCGTGCGCGGCCAGACGCTCGAGCGTCACCCAGGCGTCCTCTCCGGCTGTCGCCCAGAGGTAGAGACCGGCCTCGCTGTGCGTGGTCTCGAGTCCGAAGGCGCGCGCCCCGGCGAGGAGGGTCTCGCGGCGGGCGGCGTACACGGCCTTCTGGGCAGCGACGTGCTCGGCGTCGCTGACGGCGGCCGTGAGGGCCGCCTGGACCGGCCAGGGAACGATCATGCCGGCGTGCTTGCGCACCTCGAGGATCTGCTTGACGAGGCGCGGGTCGCCCGCGACGAAGGCGGCGCGATAACCCGCGAGGTTGGACTGCTTCGAGAGGGAGTAGACGCAGAGCAGACCCTCGTGCGACCCACCGGTCACCCGCGGGTCGAGGATCGACGGCGTCGTCGGCGCGGTCGCGCCATCGCGATCGGTGCGCCAGTCGAGCTCGGCGTAGCACTCGTCACTCGCGACGATGACACCGTGCTGACGGGCCCACGCCACGACCTTGGCCAAGTGGTCGACGCCGAGCACCTGCCCCGTGGGGTTGCCAGGAGTGTTGAGCCACAACAGTTTTGGTGTCGTGGACGGGGTGAGCGGCCCCAGGGCAGCGAGGCCGTCGACGACCTGCGGAGTCGCGCCGGCGAGGCGAGCGCCGACGTCGTAGGTCGGGTAGGCCGCGGACGGGAACCCCACGATGTCGCCGGCACCCAGCCCGAGAAGGGTCGGCAGCCAGGCCACGAGCTCCTTGCTGCCGATCGTGGGCATGACGCCATCCGGATCGACGTCGGGCACCCCACGACGGGTCGCGAACCACGTCGCCACGGCCTCGCGCAGTGCCGGCGTGCCCCACGTCTGCGGGTAGCCGGGCGCGTTTGCGGCAGAGCGCAGCGCCTCCTGGACGACCTCGGGCGTCGGGTCGACCGGCGTCCCCACGGACAGGTCGACGAGACCCAAACCGTCCGGTGTGGCAACAGAACTCGCCCGCTCCTTGACCGGAGCGAGCGAGTCCCAAGGAAAGTCTGGAAGGTGGAGCAAGGCGGTGAGGTCAGCCCTCGTCGTGGATCTGCGGCGGCAGGTCCGCAATGAGCGGGTGGTCCTTGTTGATCAGGCCCATCTTGGCGGCTCCACCGGGGCTACCGAGGTCGTCGAAGAACTCGACGTTGGCCTTGTAGTAGTCGGCCCACTGCTCAGGAGTGTCGTCCTCGTAGTAGATCGCCTCGACGGGGCAGACCGGCTCACACGCACCACAGTCGACACACTCGTCGGGGTGGATGTAGAGCGATCGCTCTCCTTCGTAGATGCAGTCGACCGGGCATTCCTCGATGCAGGCCTTGTCCTTGAGGTCAACACAAGGCTGCGCGATCACGTACGTCATGCGGCCATAGTATGCCGGGCGTGCCTGCCTCTTTCGACGCCGTCCACATAGGAGCTCGTGTCGTCGTCCGAGCGCGTCTCGATCCTCGCCGCGAAGCGCCCTACGACGGGCCGTCGATGACCGACGCCGTCGGGACCCTCGTGTCGCGCACGGACACCGAAGTCGTGGTCGCCACCCGGCGCGGCGACGTGGTCATTGCGCGCGACCGCATCGTCGCCGCGAAGGAGATTCCGCCCAAGCCGAGCCGTCGCGGCTCGCCCCACCTCGCGATCTCGATGGCCGACCTCCAGCGGGTCATGGGTCCGAGCTGGGGCGCTCTCGAGCGCGAACGACTCGGAGACTGGGAGCTGCGCGCCTCCGAAGGATTCACCCAACGTGGCAACTCGGTCCTTCCCGTGGGCGACCCGGGTGTTCCCCTCGCGGACGCCGTGGACCGCATCGAATCCTGGTATGCCGCCCGCGGCCTCCCAGGTCGGGTCTCCGTCACCGGGCCGGTCGGTTTTGACCCGACGACGGACCCGCTCGGCGCCGAGGTGCTGTCGCGTGGATGGGTCGCTGCCAGTCGCACCCTCAACCTCACCGCGTCGACGGAGCGGGTCGCCGCAGCTGATCCCGGAGGCCCGGACGTCCAAGCAAGTGACGACCTCGACGACGCGTGGTTCGCGGCCTATGGGCTGAGCCGGTCAGGGGTCCCTGAGAGCGCAGTCGGTGTGCTGAGCGGCAGCCCGCGCCAACGCTTTGCCAGCGTCGCCCTCGGTGGAGGGCTCGCCCAGAAGCTCGGCCTGAGCAGGCCCGGCACCCAAGCGCCGCGGCCGGTCGCCATCGGCCGACTCGGCATCGCCCACGGGTGGGCTGGTCTCGGGGCAGTGTGGACCGACCCGGGGTTCCGGGGACGCGGACTCGCCGCGCACCTCACGTCGCACCTGGCCGCCGAGGCGCACCGGGACGGCATCCACCTCATGCACCTGCAGGTCGAGGCGGACAACGCCCCGGCGATCCGGCTCTACGAGCGCCTCGGGTTCGAGAGGCACTCGAGCTATGTCTACCTGACCGGCCCAGAGCCCGACTGAGCGGCGACTACTTGGCGTCCGGGTGCGTGCAGGTGACGTCGTCCTCGGGGTTGTAGTGGGTGTTGAACGCCTCTGTCCTGAGGGTGGCACCACCCTGCTTGAAGATCCTGGTCACGGTGACGTCGAAGCCGGGAGTCGGGTTCTGCGTGATGCACTTCGGTGACGGATCGGTGATCTTCTTGGGCGTGACGACGTTGCGGCGAGGGCTCTTCGTTGCCACGATGTCCCACTTCTTGGTGCCGTAGAACGACACGGTGATCTGACCCCCCGATGAGCTCGAGCGGATGACGATGCCGCCGTCGGTGGTGTTGGTCCAGCGGTTGTCGGGGTAGGGGAACGAGATCGTCGCCTCGCGGCCCTCCGGGTAGCGGGAGATGTAGAAGCCGTGAGCCTGGTACTGCTCGAACTTCACCCCCGCGAAGAACGCCGCGTTGAACAGGGTCGTGGAGACCTGGGAGATGCCGCCGCCGTAGTTCTCGCTGAGACGACCTTCCGAGATGACACCGCCCTTGACGTAGCCCTTCTCAGGGGTGCGCTTCCCGAGGACGCCGTTGAGGCTGAACGTGGCGCCCGGGGCGACATAGGTGTTGTTGAGCGTGCGTGCGGCGAGCCGGATGTTGCTCACCCGTCCACCGCCATTGGCCGGGAAGTGCGTGGTGAAGGTCGAGATCATGCCCTTGGGCAGCGTGGCCTTGGCCTGCTCGGTGGTGAACTTCGGCTGCGACACGGTGACCGGGATGATCGCCGCCCGTTCGGGCGAGGTCAGCGCGGCCGTCACCGGAGCAACGATCTTGGTCGGGTCGAGGGCCACACCCGTCTTCGACGGGACGACGGCGGGCTGCCCGCTCGCGTACGACACGGTGGCATCCGTGGCCTTCGCGGTGGCATCGGCCTTGTCGGCGGCCGCGGTCACGGCCGCGATGATGATCTTGTCGTCGAACTTCGGCGTGATCTTGCCGTCAGCGTCGGCTGGGAAGGTGATGCCGGCGGCGAGCGACGCTGCGCTGATCTCGAACGTCTTGTCCCCGGCCTTGACGGCGATCGGGCCCGACACCGCCTTGTCCGCGAACTCGGTCTTGACCCGCTGCAGCTCCTCGGCGGACACGGCGGGGGTCGACGCGGTGACAGGAGCCACGATCGGTGCAGTGCGTGGCCAGGAGTCCGCGATCAGGTCGGCCGTCTTGTCGACCTCGACCGCCTGCCCCTTCACGGGGGCGACCACGGCCACCTTGCCCCCCGCCACGGAGATGCTGCCCTCCTTGGGAGCCACGGCCAGCGCCTGCGCCGCCTTGGTCACGGCGGCCTTGAGCTTGCTGTCGTCGACCTCGGTCTCGAGGCTGCGAGTCGCGCCACCGGTGAGGTGACTGACGAGCTTGACCGGGTTGAGGCTGAAGCCCGTCAGGTCCTCGACGGAGGCATCGAGGTCGATGGCCAGGCCTGCCTCGGCAGGCGCGATCGTGGCCGACTTGCCACCCGCAGTCAGCGCGACCGGTGCTGATCCCCGCTGCGCGACAGCGGTCTCGAGCACCTTGCGGGCCGCCGCCGGATCCAGGCCACCGACCTGGACGCCACCGACCTTGGTGTCAGCAGGCGTGCGCCCACTGGCATAGGCCGCCACACCGACGTATCCGGCCACGAGCAGCACAAAGGCACCCACGAGCACGGCGATGGCGCCCCGTCGGCGTCGGGGTTGACCAGGCTGTTGGTCGAAAGCGTCGGTCATTGCGGTCCTTGGTTCGTTCGGGTTGATCGTCATGAGAGCTCAGGGCAGCGCGGAGTACTGTCCGCGGAAGTGTACGAGGGCGGCGTGCGGATCGCCTCCGAGACGGGCCGCGGCGACCTCCCCCACGATGATGCTGTGGTCACCTGCGGGGTGGACGTCACGCACGACGCACTCAAGGGCGGCGAGTGCCCCGTCGAGCAGGGCGACGCCGCTCGGGCCACGGGTGTGCGGCGCCCGGTCCATCTGCCCCGGCAACGGGCGACCCGGTGTGGCGAACCACGCGGCCAGGCGTCGTTGCTCGGCGGCGAGCACACTGACCCCGAACGTCCCCGACTCGAGGACGGCGTCGTGGAAGCGGGCATCGGTCTCGACGCAGATGAGCAGGAGCACCGGGTCGAGGGAGACGCTCGTGACGGAGTCGGCAGTCAGGGCGTGGTCCTGGCCGGCCGAGGTCGTCGTCAGGACACAGACTCCCTTGGCGACGCGCCCCATCACGTGGCGATAGGCATCGACGTCCACGACGCCCTCGGCGCTCCCCTCGCCCGGCGAGGTCATCGGGGGTCCTCGACAAGACCGGGACGACGACCACCCTCACCCGGGACGAGATCGCCGGTCGCCGGATCGAGCACGGCATAGCCCTCGCGCCCCGCGAGTCGGGAAGCGATGTCGTTGGACAGCGCGAACCAGCCGTCACCGACGACGACCTGGGTGGCGTGGTGACGCAACGCCTCTTCCTGTCGCGTCACGACCTCGGGATCGATGACGGCGTGCGTCACCACCTCGTCCTCGACCACGGACGGTGCCATGGGATCGGAGGGTGACGGCACGGCATACCCGGCATCTCCCGGCACGTGGGAGGCGAGCCACGTACGATCCTCGACCACCCAGGTTCGGGGTGTCAGGGTGACGAAAAGCGTTGGCGCAGAAGGCATCTCGACCAGCGCACCCCGGACGGCATCGTGGACACGGATGTGGTCGGGGTGTCCGTAGCCACCCTCCGAGTCGTAGGTGACGACGACCTCGGGAGCGATCTCGGTGATGGTGGCGCGCATGAGCTCCGCGACCTCGAGGAAGTCGGCACCGGCGAAGGCGCGCGGGTGCTCGAAGGCGGCAGACCCGACCATGCCCGAATCCCGGTATGCCGGCTGGTCACCGTGGGTGCCTGCGCCCAGATAGTGGTGCGTCACGCCGAGGATCGACGCGGCACCCGCCAGCTCGCCCCTGCGATGGTCGGCAAGTGGGTCGCCGGCAGCGCCCTCGAGGTGCGCCAGCTCCGGGGGGATGACCTCGCCTTCCTCGCCGAGTGTGCAGGTGAGGACGTGGACGTCGTCGCCGCGGGCAACGTGGTGCAGGATCGCCACGCCGGTGGCAAGTGTCTCGTCGTCCGGGTGTGCGTGGACGAAAAGCAGGCGAGTCACTGGCGAACCGCGATGTCCGCGAACTCCACGACGCCGCCGATGACCTCGTTGGCCGAGAGATTGCGGACGTCGCTGCCCGCGATGTAGAGGGCCCGACGCTCGGCCAGGCCGATGTAGGCGCCGAGGGTCTGGAGCCGGACATCGAGCGCCGTCCACGCCTTCTCGCGTTCGGAGCGGTCGGGGATCGTGTTGATCCGCGCCATCTCGGCGTTGATCTTGACGTCGTTGAAGTAGCCGTAGTCACGACCGGGTCCGGCCGACGACATGTTGATCGAGCTGTCGAACAGGGCCGGCAGGATCGTGCTCGCCGACGCCCACGCAGGGGCCCAGTTGGACCAGAACACGTCGTAGGCCGAGGCGGCCGCCGGCTGCGCAATGGTCGTGAAGTACTCGTCCTTGAGCGGGGTGAGTGTGGGGGCGAAGCCCGCCTCGGTCCATCCCGCGACCAGGGATGCCATCGCCTTGTCGGCCACGGGGCTGGAGCGGTAGGCGACGCGGATCGGCACCGGGATCGTCAGCCCTGCCTTGCCGAGCAGCACCTTGGCCATCCCGGCATCTCCGCCGTCGCCGGCCTTGAGGGGGTCGCTCTCGTGGGCCGCCGGCAGCACCTCGGGGATGAGGGAGGTCGCCGGTCGCCCTGAGGTCCCGCCGCCGAGGGCGGTCACGTAGGCCTCACGGTTCGTGGCCACGGCCAGCGCCTGACGAGCCTCGACCGTGGCAAACGTCGCACTCTTGAGGTTGGGGACGAGGTAGTCGACGAGGCCGGTGCCTGCCGTGACGGAACGCTCCTTGAGCGCATCGACGGTGAGGATGTGCTGCTGGATGGCCGGTGGAGCCGATCCGAGTGCCACCGCGCTGCGCGAGTTGTCACCGTCGGCCATGATCTGCTGCGCGACGGTCTGGGTCTCGATGCCCTCTTGGTAGTCGATGCGATCGGGGAACGCCCGGCGCACCTCGTCGGTCGAGGCCTTCCAGTGCGGGTTGCGCACCCAGGAGCCGCCGGTCGACGCACGCCAGGGTGCGGACAGCTTGTAGGGCCCGTTGGAGAAGACCGCGAACGTGCCATCGCCGGCCTTGTCGGTCGACTGCTTCACCGGCGCGAACGCCGCCTGGGTCACCATCTCGTTGAAGTCGCTCACCGGTGCACTCAGCGCGAACGTGATCGTCATCCCCCGGCAGGTCACGGCGCTGTTGTAGGCCGCGGCGCCGGCCGCTGCGGCCTGACCGGTGACGTAGGGACCGGTGTAGACCGAGGTGCCGTCGGGCAGCTTCGGCACGTTGAGGACGGCGAGGGCGTCGGTCGACCCGCCGGTGATGACCTTCGTCGCAAAGCTGCGCGAGATGCCGTACTTGACGTCCTCGCAGGTGACAGGGCTGCCGTCCTCCCAGGCGAGCTCGTCACGCAGTGTGAACGACCACGTGGTCAGGTCCTTGTTGGGCGTCCCCGTGTCGGTGGCGAGGTCGCCCACGAGGCGCGCCTGGTTGCGGGTGTCGGTGCTGGGCTGGTACGCGGTGAGCGTGCGCAGGAAGGTGCGTCCGGCGAACGCCGCATCGTCGCGGGCGCCGATGCGCTGCGGGTCCCAGCTGAGCACCGGTCCGAGGGACAGGGCCTTGATGGTGCCGCCGCGTTCGTCCGTGCGGTCATGGGTCGCCGCGACGGCGGGCGTCGAAGGCGAGTCCGCGTCGCCTCCCCCGAGGATGCTGCACCCGGCGGCTCCCCCCATCACCGTCACGACCAGTGCGGCCGTGACGGCCCGGACGCGACTTCGCGCGGGGCGACGTCGGGACCGGGTGGGGAGAGTGCTCAAGAGCGGACCTTCGTGGGAGGCATCGCGGCGATGCCCGGCCTCAGGCCTTGCGGCCGCGCGAGGCCGTGCGGCCACGGACGGTCTGGTCGAGCTCGACCTTGCGGATGCGGACGGCCTCGGGCGTCACCTCGACACACTCGTCCTCGCGGCAGAACTCGAGAGCCTGCTCAAGGGTGAGGCGACGCGGCGGGACGACCTTCTCGAAGTTGTCAGCCGAGGAGGCGCGCACGTTGGTGAGCTTCTTCTCCTTGGTGATGTTGACGTCCATGTCGTCGGCGCGGGAGTTCTCGCCGACGATCATGCCTTCGTAGACCTCGGTCGCGGGCTCGACGAACAGCGTGCCGCGCTCCTGGAGGTTGACCATGGAGTAGGCGGTGACCGGACCGGTGCGGTCGGCGACCAGGGAGCCCGACGTGCGGGTCGTGATGACGCCGAACCACGGCTCGTAGTCCTCGAAGACGTGGTGCGCGATGCCGGCGCCACGGGTGTCGGTGAGGAACTGGGTGCGGAAGCCGATCAGGCCACGCGAGGGCACGAGGAACTCCATGCGGACCCAGCCGGTGCCGTGGTTGGTCATCTGCTCCATGCGACCCTTGCGTGCCGCGAGGAGCTGGGTGATGGCGCCGAGGTACTCGTCCGGGGTGTCGATCGTGAGGCGCTCGACCGGCTCGTGGAGCTTCCCGTCGATCTGCTGCGTGACCACCTGCGGCTTGCCGACGGTGAGCTCAAAGCCTTCGCGCTTCATCTGCTCGACGAGGATCGCGAGGGCGAGCTCGCCACGTCCCTGGACCTCCCAGGCGTCGGGACGCTCGGTGGGCAGGACGCGGAGCGAGACGTTGCCGACGAGCTCCTTGTCGAGGCGGTCCTTGACCATGCGGGCGGTGACCTTGGAGCCACGGACCTTGCCGACCATCGGGCTGGTGTTGGTGCCGATCGTCATCGAGATCGCGGGCTCGTCGACCGTGATGATCGGGAGAGCGATGGGGTTGTCGGCGTCGGCGATGGTGTCGCCGATCATGATGTCGGGGATGCCCGCGATGGCGATGATGTCGCCGGGGCGAGCGGACTTGCCGTCCTCGAGGGGCTTGCGCTCGAGGGCCTCGGTCATGAGGAGCTCGGTGATCTTGACGCGCTCGATGGTGCCGTCGTGCTTGCACCACGCCACCTGCTGACCCTTCTTGATCTCGCCGTTGAAGACGCGAAGCAGGGCAAGGCGGCCCAGGAAGTTGGACGCGTCGAGGTTGGTGACGTGTGCCTGGAGCGGCGACTCGGTGTCATAGACCGGGGCCGGGATCGTGCTGATGATCGTCTCGAAGAGGGCCGTGAGGTCCTCGCCCTCGGGCAGACCACCGTTGTCGGGACGCTCCATGGACGCGCGGCCGTTCTTGGCCGAGGCGTAGACGATCGGGAACTCGATCTGCTCCTCGGTCGCCTCGAGGTCCATGAAGAGCTCGTAGACCTCGTCGACGACTTCCTGGATGCGGGAGTCGGGACGGTCGACCTTGTTGATGCAGAGGATGACGGGCATGTGGGCGGCGAGGGCCTTGCGCAGGACGAAGCGCGTCTGCGGCAGCGGGCCCTCGGAGGCGTCGACGAGCAGGACGACACCGTCAACCATCGACAGACCGCGCTCGACCTCGCCACCGAAGTCGGCGTGACCGGGGGTGTCGATGATGTTGATCGTCAGGCCGTCAGCGAGGCCGGCATCGAGCGCCGCCTTGCCGCCGTAGTGCACTGCGGTGTTCTTGGCGAGGATCGTGATCCCCTTTTCACGCTCCAGGTCACCGGAGTCCATGACGCGTTCGCCAGTGGACTCGACGGTGGCTCGGGCCTCGAAGGCGCCGGCCTCCCAGAGCATCTTGTCGACCAGAGTGGTCTTTCCGTGGTCGACGTGCGCGACGATGGCGACGTTACGGATGTCGTCGCGAGTAGTGATGGGCATGATGCCAAGTGTCTCAGGACTTGGCTCATTGACGAAAACGAAGGCTTTCGGCCATCCTCTCAGCGATCGCAGCGACGATCGGGAGGTCCGCTGGGAGCCACTCCACGGCATACACATCGTCCATCGGGAGCCAGCGCAGCTGGTCGTGGTCCTCGAGCGGCTCCGGGTCACCCTTGGTGATCGTCGCGAAGAACACAGACATGGCGTATGCCGTGCCCAGCGGCCATCGTCCGTGCTCCAGCGGGCCGTCGACCCGGTCCCCGACGCGGACCTCGACCCCGAGCTCCTCGCTGAGTTCGCGATGGAGGGCCTGCGCCGTGCTCTCCCCCGGGTCGACCTTGCCGCCGGGCAGCTCCCAGCCACCCGCGAGCGAGGCCGGTTCGGTCCGCCGGGTGGCGAGGAGCGCCGACGGAAACCGCAGGTCGTCGACGATCGCGGCCGCCACCACCTCGATGGGCGCCTTCGGTTCAGGGGTGCTCATGCCGCAGTTCCTCCTGATCTCTCGGTCTCACTCCGATAAACAATGCGCATGCAGGGGTCGGGGGCGGATGAATGTCGCTATGGTCAACCCGTCCGTCGCAGTGAGGCACGCCACACCCGCTCCACCGCACGGTCGCACCATCCTCCGGGGGTCAACGTGGCCCTCGAGGTTCGCACATCCAAGCGAGGTATCGATGACGTTCAAGCGCAAGGCGACACCGTTCGCCGTGCTGACTGTTGCTGCGCTGGCCCTGACGGCCTGCGCCCAGTCTGACCGTGAAGGCGACGGCGGCTCGACGGCAAGTGGTGACACCAAGGACACCATCACCTTCGGCGCTGCCGGGGCCCCCGAGTTGTTCGACCCCTTCTACGCCACCGACGGTGAGACCTTCCGGGTCACCCGCCAGATGATGGAGGGCCTGGTCGGCATCAAGCCGGGCACCGCGGAGATCGAGCCCGAGCTCGCGCTCAGCTGGACGCCCTCGGCCGACGGCAAGGAATGGACCTTCAAGCTGCGCGACGGCGTGAAGTTCTGGGATGGCGAGGCGTTCAACGCCGAGGCCGTTTGCTACAACATGGAGCGCATGTTCGACCAGAACGAGGTCGCTGCAGGTGGCCCCGCCGGCTACTGGGCCGACGTGATGGGAGCGTTCAAGTCCGACGCCGCCAACGCGCTCTACCAGAGCTGCTCGGCAACCGACGCGAGCACCGCGGTCATCAAGATCAGCCGGTCGACGTCCAAGTTCCCGACCGCCCTGTCGCTCGACTCGTTCTCGATGCAGTCGCCCAAGGCTCTCAAGGCCGGGGACGCCAACAACGTCACCAAGCAGGGCGAGGGCTTCGGCTACCCGGCCTACTCGAAGGCCCCCGTCGGCACCGGCCCCTACAAGCTGGACAAGTACGACGAGGCCAACAAGACGGTCACGCTCGTGCGCAACGACGACTACTGGGGCGACAAGGCCAAGACGGCCAAGCTCGTCTTCAAGATCATCCCCGACGAGGCGACCCGTCGTCAGGAGCTCGAGGCCGGCAGCATCGACGGCTACGACCTCCCGAACCCGTCCGACTGGGGTGGCCTCAAGTCCTCCGGCAACAGCGTCCTCGTCCGTCCGGCGTTCAACATCCTCTACATGGGATTCAACCCGGCGAAGAACCCGAAGCTGAAGGACCTCAAGGTCCGTCAGGCCATCTACTACGCCCTCAACCGCGAGCAGATGGTCAAGACCCAGCTCCCCGAGGGCGCCACGGTGGCGACGCAGTTCATGCCCGACACCGTGTCCGGCTACAACAAGAACCTCAAGGGCTACGCCTACGACGTCGAGAAGTCCAAGGCACTCCTCAAGGAGGCAGGCGCTGAGGGCATGACCCTCCAGTTCGCCTACCCGTCCGAGGTGTCGCGTCCCTACATGCCGAACCCCCAGAAGATCTACGAGGCCCTGCGTGCAGACCTCGAGGCCGTCGGGATCAAGGTCACGGTTGTCACCGCTCCGTGGAACGGCGGCTACCTCGACACCGTCGACAACGGCGGCTACGACGCGTGGCTGCTCGGTTGGACCGGTGACTACGACTCCCCGGACAACTTCATCGGCACGTTCTTCGCCAACCTCAAGGCCAACGACTTCCACACCTCGGCGACGTCCTACGGCGCCCAGCTGTCGACGGACCTGCAGGCCGCGGACGCCATCGTCGACGAAGCCGCGCGTTCGGCCGCCTACGAGAAGCTCAACCAGCAGATCATGGAAGAGGACCTGCCGGGCCTGGCGATCAGCCACTCCCCGCCGGCCCTCGTGGTGAGCAACAAGGTCAAGGGGCTGGTTGCCAGCCCGCTCACCGCCGAGACCTTCTCCTCGGTGACCGTTTCGAAGTGACCCGGATGAGGTGACGTCGTTCACCTCTTCGGCAAGACTGTGGCCGTCCCGGCAGCGTTCGCTGGGACGGCCACAGTCGCGAGTGAAGGAGATCCACCCCTGTGATCAGATTCATCATCCGGCGACTGATCCAAATGGTCGGCGTCGTCATCGTGCTCTCGGCACTGGTTTTCGGCTGGCTCAAGGTTCTTCCGGGCGGCACGGTCGGGGCACTGCTCGGTGAGCGGGCGACGCCGGAGAAGCGAGCCGCCATGGAGAAGGCCCTGGGCCTCGACCAACCGGTCTATGTGCAGTACTGGGAGTTCGTGAAGCGTGCGGTCCACGGTCAGTTCGGGGCCAGCACCTCGGTTGCGCCCGGCACGGACGCCTTCGACGTCTTCCTCACTCGCTTTCCTGCCACGATCGAGCTGGCCTTCTGTGCCCTCGTCATCGCCGTCGTCCTCGGGATCCCGCTCGGCTACCTCGCGGCCCGCCGCAGGGGGTCATGGTTCGACAACGTGTCGATCGTCAGCTCGCTCGTCGGCATCGCCGTGCCCGTCTTCTTCCTGGCCTTCATACTCCAGTACATCTTCGCCGTGAAACTGCACTGGCTCCCGGTCTCCGGGCGCCAGGACCCGGACGTCAATGGGACCCGGATCACAGGCTTCTTCATCCTCGACGGCCTGTTGACACGGGAGTACGACGCCTCCTGGAACGCCCTCAAACACCTCATCCTGCCCTCCATCGCGCTGGCGACGATCCCGTTCGCCGTGATCTTCCGGATCACCCGCGCCTCGGTGCACGAGGTGCTTGACGAGGACTACGTGCGCACGGCCGAGTCCAAGGGCCTCACGAACCGGATCATCCGCGGACGCCACGTCCTGCGCAACGCCCTGCTCCCCGTCGTCACGACGATCGGCCTCCAGACCGGTGGTCTCCTCGTCGGCGCCGTGCTCACGGAGCGCGTCTTCTCATGGGGAGGGATCGGGGACGCCCTCGCCCTGGCGTTCACCAGACGTGACTACGCCGTCCTCCAGGTGTGCATCCTCATGGCGACGGTCACCTTCGTCGTCGTCAACCTGCTGGTCGACATCGCGTATGCCGTGATCGACCCCCGAGTGCGGACGAGGTGACTCGCGTGCCCAACCCCCTGGACCCCCGCAACAAGAAGGACCGGATCGATTCCCTCGCCGAGACGGCGGCCGGCACCCCGGCCTCCCCCGGCCTGCAGGGTGGGAGCGCCGTCGACACGATCGACGACGCAGGTCGGGTCAGCGAGTCCGCTGGCGTGTCGCTCTTTGCGAGCGCCTGGAGCCGGTTGCGCCGCAACCCGGTCTTCCTCCTCGGTCTGGCCATCACGACCGCCTTCGTGCTGCTCGCGATCTTCGCATCGTGGATTGCCCCACACGACCCTGCGGCACGTCTGCTCATTGACGAGGTCCGCCCCCAGACCAACCCGATCCCCGCGGCCCGCGACGGTTTCCCGCTCGGTGCCGACAACATCGGGCGAGACATTTTCTCCCGTCTCATCGTCGGCAGCCGTCAGACCCTGTTGGTCGGTGTCCTCGCCACCGCGTTTGGCCTTCTCGGCGGCCTCAGCCTCGGCACCCTGGCCGGCGCCTTCGGTGGCTGGGTCGACTCGGTGGTCATGCGGGTCGTCGACGTCATGCTGTCGATCCCGTCGCTCCTGCTGGCCTTCTCGATTGCAGCAATTGCGGCTCGGCCGAGCCAGTGGACGGTGATCATCGCCATCGCGGTCGTGCAGGTTCCGGTCTTCGCGCGGCTGCTGCGTGGGTCGATGCTTGCCCAGCGCGCGAGTGACCACGTGCTGGCGGCGCGGGCCCTGGGTGTGAAGGAGTCGGCCATCGTCTTCCGGCACATGCTGCCGAACTCGCTGGGCCCCGTGATCGTCCAGTCGACCCTCGTCGTCGCGACGTCCATCATCGACGCGGCCGCCCTGTCCTTCCTCGGTCTCGGCAACCCCGACGACCGCCAGCCCGAGTGGGGCCAGATGTTGGGCGCCTCCCAGGCGTACATCTACGACCACCCGGCCCTCGCCATCTGGCCGGCGGTCTGCATCATCGTCGTCGCGCTGGGATTCACCCTCATGGGCGAGTCGTTGCGCGAGGCCCTCGACCCCAAGAGCCGGAGGTGAGCTCCCGATGACCGACATCATCAGCAGCACCCAGTCCCACACCCGGGGCAACGACGACGAGCCACTGCTGTCGGTACGCGACCTCACGGTCACGTTCCAGCGGCACGGCGACGAACCTTTCGTCGCCGTCGACAAGGTGAGCTTCGACCTGCGACCGGGCGACACCCTCGGCATCGTGGGCGAGTCCGGTTCGGGCAAGTCGGTGACCTCGCTCGCGATCATGGGCCTGCTCCCCGATCGGGGCGTGCGCGTCGAGGGCGAGGTCCTCTACAACGGCCAGGACCTGCTCAAGCTCAGTCCGACGCAGATGCGTGACCGCCGCGGCGCCGAGCTCGGCATGATCTTCCAGGATCCGCTGTCGTCGCTCAATCCCGTTGTCCCCATTGGCCTTCAGGTCACCGAGGTACTCGAGCGGCACCGTGGCCTGTCCCGCAAGGCCGCGACTCCTCTGGCCCGCGAGATGCTCGATCGCGTCGGGATCCCCGACCCCGACCGGCGCCTCAAGGACTACGCGCACCAGCTGTCAGGCGGGATGCGCCAGCGCGCCCTCATCGCCATGGCCCTGGCCGCCTCACCACGAGTGCTCATCGCCGACGAACCGACGACGGCGCTCGATGTGACCATCCAGGCGCAGATCCTCGCGGTCCTCAAGGACCTCGTCGAGGACACCGGCACGGCGCTCATCATGATCACTCACGACCTCGGCGTCGTCGCGGGTCTCGTCGACACCGTGAACGTCATGTATGCCGGCCGGGTCGTCGAGCGGGCGGATCGCCACCCGCTCTTCGCCGAGCCGCGCCACCCCTACACGGCCGGCCTGCTGGCCTCGATCCCCCGACTCGACGGCTCTCGCGGCGAACGACTTCGTCCGATCCCGGGCTCGGTCGCGGACAACCTGCCGTGGACGAGCGCATGCGCCTTCGCGCCCCGTTGCTCCCAGCCGATCGACCAGTGCGTTGCGCAGACACCGGAGCTCGTCGAGCACGGCGACCGCGCCCTGCGCTGCTTCAACCCCATGGAGGTGCCCCGATGAGCGAGGCGACACAGACCGCGAAGGCCGAGCACACGGCATACGACGGAGAATTCCTGGTCGACGCCAAGGGCATCAAGGTCCACTTCCCGATCAAGCGTGGAGTGATCTTCGACAAGACCATCGGTCACGTCTACGCGGTGGACGGGGTGGACCTGCAGATCCGCACCGGCGAGACCTACGGGCTCGTGGGCGAGTCGGGTTCGGGCAAGTCCACGCTCGGCCGGGCCATCCTCAACCTCGAACCGCCCACGGCGGGCACCGTCGAGTTCGATGGCGTCGACATTGCCTCGCTCAAGGGCGAGACGCTGCGGCACAAGCGCCAGGACATCCAGATGGTGTTCCAGGACCCGATGGGCAGCCTCGACCCGCGCCAGACCGTCGAGTCCCTGCTGCTCGAGGGCATGAAGGCCCACGGGCTCGCCAAGGACGGAGCTCAGGCCAACAAGAGGCTGCGCGAGCTGCTGCAGGCCGTCGGGCTGCCCGTCGCGGCTCTCAAGAAGTACCCGCACGAGTTCTCCGGTGGCCAGCGGCAGCGCATCGGCATCGCCCGCGCCCTGTCGGTCAACCCCAAGCTCATCGTCGCGGATGAGCCCGTGTCGGCCCTCGACGTGTCGGTGCAGGCTCAGGTCATCAACCTGCTCGAGGACCTGCAGGAGGAGTTCGGACTGACCTACCTCGTCGTCGCCCACGACCTCGCCGTCGTGCGGCACATCAGCGACCGGATCGGGGTCATGTATCTCGGAGGGA
Organism: Janibacter sp. HTCC2649; assembly: GCF_000152705.1. Lineage (GTDB taxonomy): Bacteria > Actinomycetota > Actinomycetes > Actinomycetales > Dermatophilaceae > Knoellia. The sequence goes on from NZ_CH672413.1 coordinate 1,633,612, forward strand.
TCTGCGAGGAGGCCGACGCGGACGACCTCTACGCCCAGCCGCTGCACCCCTACACCCGGGCCCTGATGTCGGCCGTGCCGGTGCCGGACCCGCTGGTGGAGGATCGGCGCGAGCGGATCATCCTCACCGGCGACCTTCCCTCACCGTCCAACCCGCCCAAGGGTTGCCGGTTCCACACCCGCTGCCCCTGGCGGCAGGAGACCAAGTGCGACACCGAGCGACCCGTGCTGCGCATCCCGGACCTCCCCGGCATCGCCACGAGTCACCGCGTGGCGTGCCACTGGACCGAGCAGATCGAGTCCGGTGAGATCCAGTCGCACGAGGTGAAGGCGCAGCTCGTCGAGCAGCACGACGCCGACGGCGAGGTCGACCTCATCGGCCCTGCCTCCATCTCGGAGGCGTTGTGAGTTCTCGGCCTTTGTGACCAATCGCCCTCATGGGAGCCGTCAACCCGGCATCATCGCCGACAGCACCATCACTCCCTGAGCACGACCACTGACCTGGAGGTCACATGAACATCCGACGCATCGCCGCTGCGGCTGCCATCGCAGCAGGGCTCGTCGCTGGGCCGGCCCTGGCCGCCCAGGCCATCACCGGTGGCCAGCCCGACGGTGAGGGCCACCCCAACGTCGCCCTCATCGCCTTCTACGACGCGACCGGCCGATTCCGCTGCACCGCCAGCCTCGTCTCCCCGACCGTCCTCGTGACGGCCGCCCACTGCACTGACGGCACCCTGGGCAAGACCGCGGTCACCTTCGACACCCACATCGCCGATGCTCCGCCGTCGCCCCTGCCGACCGCCGCTGACATCACAGCGGGGTACACCTCGGCAGAGCTCAAGGCTGCTGGCTACTACTCCGGCACAGCGCACACCCACCCCGCGTACTCCGACTTCACCGACCTCAAGAACTGGAATGACGTGGGCGTCATCGTCCTCGACGAGCCGATCACCTCGATCGCCCCGGTCAAGGTCGCACCGTCGGGCTTCCTCAACCAGTTCACGCCCAACGTTCTCAACCAGACGCTCTTCACGTCGGTCGGCTACGGCACCGAGGTGCGCCAGGCTGCGACCGGACCGAAGAAGCCCACGCCCCAGTCGTACCCGCTCCTGCGCCGCGTCACCGACGAGAAGGGTCAGAAGCTCACGCCGCAGATCCTCCAGGTCAACGGCAACGAGAACGACCCGTTCGGAGGCGGTGGCACCTGCTTCGGTGACTCCGGTGGCCCGACGTTCAAGGGTGGCTACCAGGTCACCGTGACGTCCTACGGCTACACGAGCAACTGCCGCTACCTCGGTGGTCTGCAACGCATCGACATCCCCGTCGTCCAGACGTGGCTTGCCGAGTTCGGTGTCGCACCGGCGGCCTGACCCACACCTGACGGCCCATCTGGCCGTACCCAGCGAGGCCGGCTCCGCATGCGTGGAGTCGGCCTCGCTGGACGTCCGGCTCCTTTAGAGTCAGGCTGTGCCCATGAGTCGCCAGCTGACCGATGAAGAGATCGAGCGACAGCTCGCAGACCTGCCCCTCTGGACTCGTGAGGGAGACACCATCGTCGCGACGATCGAGGCGCCCGACTTCCCGGCGGCCATCCGCATCGTCGCCGAGGCCGCGGAGGTCGCCGAGGAGATGAACCACCACCCGGACATCGACATCCGCTGGCGCACCACCTCCTGGCTCCTGACCACCCACGACGCCGGTGGGCTGACCCAGCTCGACATCGAGCAGGCCCACCGGATCAACGAGATCGCCCGACGTCACGGTGTGTCCTTCGGTGGCTGAACCCACTCGCATCCTCGACAGCCACGACGAGCCACACCACAACGGCATCGGGCAGCGCCTGAACTGGCTCCGGGCGGCAGTGCTCGGGGCCAATGACGGCATCGTCTCCACCGCGGGTCTGGTCATCGGTGTCGCGGCGGCCACGACCGAGCGGTCCGTCATTCTCACCGCCGGACTCGCAGGGCTGGCGGCGGGCGCCATGAGCATGGCCGTCGGCGAGTACGTCTCGGTGAGTACCCAGAGGGACACCGAGGAAGCGCTCCTGGCCAAGGAACGTCGAGAGCTGCGCGAAGAACCCGAGGCCGAGCTCGAAGAGCTGACGCAGATGTATGCCGACAAGGGCCTCCCAGCGGATCTGGCTCACGAGGTGGCCGTCCAGCTGACCGCCCACGATGCTCTCGGCGCCCATGCCGAGACCGAGCTCGGTATCGATCCGAACGCCCTGACCAGCCCCTGGCACGCCGCCTGGGCCTCCCTCATCTCGTTCACCGTCGGCGCGCTCATCCCCCTCATTGCCATCGTTCTCGCAGGCGTCAGCATCCGGGTGCCCGTCACCGTGGCCGCCGTCGTCGTCTCGCTCGTGGGCACCGGATGGCTCAGCGCGCGCCTTGGCTCGGCGCCTCCCTGGCCGGCCGTGCGGCGGGTCGTGATCGGCGGGCTGATCGCCATGGCCGTGACCTACGCCATCGGATCACTCGTCGGGACCCAGGTCTGATGACGCGCTATCTGATCGTGCAGCACGAACCCGAGGCACCGGCCGGCTGGCTCGGGGAGCGCTGGGAAGCACAGGGCATCGAGCTCGACGTGGTGCGCCCGGACCTTGGCGAACCCATCCCCGAGGCCCTGACCCACGATGCCCTCGTCGTCCTCGGCGGCCCCATGAACGCCAACGAAGATGACGCCTTCCCCTGGCTCGCGCCCACGAGGGAGCTGATCCGATCCGCGGTCGCCGACGGCAAGCCCACCCTGGGCGTCTGCCTCGGACACCAGCTGGTGAACGTCGCACTCGGTGGTGAGGTCGTCGTCAACCCCAACGGTCGCCTCGTCGGTCTGAATCCCCTGTCCCTCAGCGATGTTGGCGAGGTCGACCCGCTCCTCGCCGGACTCTCGGGTCGCGACGTCGTGCACTACAACGGTGACGTGGTGAGCCGCCTCCCCGAGGGAGCCACAGTCCTCGCGACATCGCCCGATGGGTCAGCGCAGGCCGTCCGCTACGGCCCCCGAGTCTGGGGCGTGCAGTTCCACCCCGAGACCACCCCCGAGGTTTTCGCCGACTGGATGTCCACCTTCGTGCCCGAGGGTGACGAGCCGTTGGACGGCGCGCAGACCTGGCTCGCCGAAGTGCAGTCACGACGCGAGTCGCTCCAAGCCACGGGGTATGCCGTAGCCAACGCATTCACCCGCGCCTGAGCCCCGTGGCGTTCCGCGTGACGTGCGTCTGACCGAAGTCCTTCGCGCACCAACAGACAAAGGTGCGCCGAGACGAACGTCGCGCGAAGGACGCAGGGCAGCTAGCGCGTCACGCGCAGCGCCAGGGGCGCAACGCGAGGAGCACCCGAGGCGCCCGGTCAGTCGCCTTCGGTGGCCCGGAAGAGGACCTGGGCGAACTCGGACTGGGTGGCGGCCTCGAGGGAGATGGACTTGCCGTCGGGGCCGGCCAGGGGCAGCTTCCAGTTGGGGTACTCGTCGTCGGTGCCGGGCTGGTTGATGGCGCGACGGTCACCCACGACATCTGACAGGGAGATCGCGCGCAGGACGCTCGGCGTGTGGCCGAGCCAGCGGTGCATGGCCTCGATGACCGAGGGCAGACCGGCGGCCGGCTCGAGCCATCCTCGGGCGACGAGGGCGGCGCGGACCTTGGCGATCGACTGCTCCTCGTGGGCACGCTCCTCCTCGACGGGACGCGTGAGAAGGCCGAGACGCTCGCGGATGTCGACGTGCTCGAGGGTGAGGAAGCCTGCGGTGGGCGGCAGGTCGTGGGTCGTCACCGACGACAGGCACAGCTCGCGGTAGTCCTCGGGCGGGGTCGGGGCGTCATCGGTGTTCTCGAACCACATGATGCTCGTGCCGAGGACTCCGCGTTCCTGGAGGTAGTCGCGAGTGTTGGCCGGGACCACGCCGAGGTCTTCGCCGATGACGACGGCTCCGGCGCGCTGGGCCTCGAGGCAGAGGATGCCGATGAGGGCTTCGTGGTCGTAGGTGACGTAGGTGCCGTCGGCCGGGGTGAGGCCCTCGGGGATCCACCACAGACGGAAGAGACCGATGACGTGGTCGACCCGGATCCCGCCGGAGTCGCGCAGGATCGAGCGCACCATGTCGCGAAAGGGCGCATAGCCGAGCTCGGCGAGGCGTTCGGGGTGCCACGGCGGCTGGGACCAGTTCTGGCCGAGCTGGTTGAACTGGTCGGGTGGCGCGCCGACGGTGACCCCGCCCGCGAGGGCATGGGCCAGGCCCCAGGAGTCGGCGCCGTGCGGGTGGACACCCACCGCGAGGTCGTGGACGACCCCGAGCGACATGCCCGCGTCCTTGGCCTCGCGCTGGACCTCGCCGAGCTGGCGGTCGAGGAGCCACTGCAACCACATGTGGAAGCGCACGCGGTCGTGCTGGCTGGCGGCGAACTCGGCGACGGCCGGGCTCGCGGGGTCTTGGTACTCGGTTGGCCATTGCGACCAGCGCTGACCGTGGCGCTCGGCGAGAGCGCACCACGTGGCGAAGGTCGACAGGCCCTCCCCCTCGCGTTCGCGATAGCGGTCGAAGTCGCGCGCCCGGCGCCCCTCAAGACCCAAAGCGTGGACCAGCGCGAGCGCCTCGCTCTTGGCCGCCCAGGCGCCATCGCGGTCGATCGTGTCCGTGGTGTTGAGGGCCTGAGCCTGGGCCGCGAGCGTGGCCACGCGGGCTCGGGACCTCTCGTCCAGACGCACCAGCTCGGGGATGTCCTCGACGCGCAGGTACATCGGGTTGACGAAGCGACGGGTCGTCGGGAGGTAGGGCGACTCCTCCATCGGGGCAGTGGGTTCGGCCGCGTGCAAGGGGTTGACGAGGACGAACTCGGCCCCGAGGTCAGTGGCCGCCCACGACGCCAGGTCGCCCAGGTCCGCGAGGTCACCAACTCCCCAGGAACCCGCCGAACGCACCTGGTAGATCTGCGTCATGAGGCCCGTGACGCCGCCGTGGCGCAGAACCTCGGGCAGCTCGAGCCGACCCGGGGTGATGACGAGGGTCGAGAGCTCGCTGCCCTCCGACACCGCGGGCTGGTCGAGGTGGGCGATGAGGCGGTGCCAGCCGGTCGGCAGGTCACCGGGAAGCTCGAACGTCGCCTCACCGAGCTCGCGACCATCGACCACTCGCGGGTGCACCCATCGCTCGACCTGCGGCACGTCACGCGTGCTGCCGTCCTCGAGCTCGACGGTCAGTGAGACGGCAGACCCGTGGGGCACGTGCGCATGGATCCACGGAGTCCAGCCCTCCCGGCATACAACGGTTGCCGGCAGGGTGCGGCGCCACGGCCGGTTGTCGACGTCGGCCAGCGCGGACGCAATCGATTCCTCCGAGCCGACCTCGACGCCGAGCGCGGTGAGGACACTGCGCAACGCAGCGTCACCGATGACCGTGTGGGCGCCCTTCCAGTCGACGAAATCGGTCGCCACACCATGGGCTCTGGCGAGCTCGAGGAGGGCATCGGACGGCGCGACCGGGGACATGACTCCATCCTGCCCCGCCCCGGTGCAGGGACACGAACAGGGCGCCGTCGCAACCGCGACGGCGCCCTGGGCGCTCAGCTCCGGACCGGGGTCAGGGGCTGGGAGTGCTCTCGTGCGGACCCAGTGCCAGCTTCTCGACGCGGGGGTCGCCCGCGTCTGCGAAGTAGTCACCCTTGATCGTCTCGTCGTGCCCGTTGGACACCTTCATCGCGTTGAAGACACCGCTCAGGATCGCAGCGACGATCAGGTTGATGGCGAACGCCGTCATCGCGATGTAGCCCATCTGGGCGATGCCGGGGATGTTGGCCAGCGACCCACCGAAGTGGCTGCCGGTTGTCGGGTTGACGACGTTGTAGGCGGAATACGTGCCGTAGACCATGCCGACAGCCCAGCCGGCGAGGAGGGCCCACCGGTGGAACCAGCGCGTGTAGAGACCGAACACGATCGCCGGGAACGTCTGGAGGATCCAGATGCCGCCCAGGAGCTGGAAGTTGATCGCGTTCTGCTTGTCGAGCAGGAGGACGAAGACCAGGGCAAAGCCCTTGACCACGAGCGACACGAGCTTGGAGACCTTGGCCTCCTGCTGGGCGGACGCGTCCGGCCTGATCCACTCCTTGTAGATGTTGCGGGTGAAAGTGTTCGCCGCCGCGATCGACATGATCGCCGCAGGCACGAGGGCACCGATGGCGATCGCCGCGAACGCGATGCCCGCGAACCAGCTCGGGAACATGTCCTCGAACAGCTGCGGGATGACGAGCTGCGCGTTCGGCTTGCCGTCGAGCCCAATGGGCTTGGTACCAGCCGCGATCGCCACCCAACCGAGCAGCGCGAGCAAACCGAGGACGAAGGAGTAGGCCGGCAGGATGGCCGCGTTGCGTCGGATCGTGTTGCGGTTGCTGGACGACAGGCTGGCCGTGATCGAGTGGGGATACATGAACAGCGCGAGGGCAGAGCCGAGACCCAGAGTCGCGTAGGCCCACATCTGCTGACTCCCGGGGACAAAGGCGCCGACCGGTTTGCCCGTTGCCGGGTTGGGCGTCGACATCTTCTTCTCGGCCGCACCGAAGATCGCCTCCCAGCCACCGACCTTGGACGGCAGGTAGATGATCGCGACGATGATGACGAGATAGATCAGGCCGTCCTTGACGAACGCGATCATGGCGGGGGCGCGCAGGCCGCTGCTGTAGGTGTACGCCGCGAGCAGGGCGAAGGCGATGAACAGCGGAGCATCCTTGGCGACCCAGTTGTCGCCACCGCCCACACCCGTCACCTCGAGGACGGCCTGGATTCCGACCAGCTGAAGGGCGATGTAGGGCATGGTCGCGAGGAAGCCGGTGACGGCCACCGCGAGCGAGAGTTCGCGACTGCCGTAGCGGCCCTTCACGAAGTCGGCCGGAGTGACGTAGCCGTGGCGGTGGCTCACCGACCACAGCCGCGACATGAAGACGAAGATGATCGGGTACAGCACGATCGTGTAGGGCACGGCGAAGAAGCCCGAGACCGATCCGAGCGCAAACATCGCGGCTGGGACGGCGACGAACGTGTATGCCGTGTAGAGGTCACCTCCGAGGAGGAACCACGTCACCCACGTGCCGAAGGAGCGACCACCCAGGCCCCACTCGTCGAGCGACTCCATGCTGGAGGGTCGGCGCCAGCGGGTCGCCATGAACCCCATGACGGTGACGACGAGGAAGAGCACGATGAGGATCGTCAGGGCGACGTAGTTCACGCCGCTCGGGTTCTGTGCGGGAAGTGCCGCGGCCAACGTGTTCATCGGTCACTCCGCTCGTGGCGGCCGTGGCTGCCGGAACTGCTGGGCGTGCCGGGCGTGGTCTTGCGCGAGTGACGCTCGTCCTCACCCATGGGGCGGTGGGGGCGGGCCTTGAGCACGAGCCGGTAGGCCGTGTAGGTCAGCGCCGAGCAGAGGAAGACCCAGAGGAACTGGTACCAGATGAAGAAGGGGAAGCCCCACAGGCGCGGCTCGACCTTGGCGTAGGAACTGACCCACAGCAGGGCCACGACCGGGATGGCGAGCAGCACAGCCGCCACGGCCAGCAGCCCCTTGTTGGCGGGTGGGACCGTGTCATGGTCCACGACCTCGTGTTCGTCCACGAGACAACCTCTTTTCGTCTGCGTTGCGAGCGCCGTTGCGCGCACCCGCGAACACTAGTCCTGGGACGTGGCGCACGTCACAACGCCTCGCCGGTCAGTTTCCACATGGCACCCCCTCGGCGGCAGAAAGTACCTTGCCCGGGTGGAGGTGGCCGGGCACCATGACCGCCATGGGCATCAAGGCACCCGAGGGGTTCGACTTCACGGAGCGGGCGGACGGCAGCGTCGTCATCACCCACCACGGCAAGACCGCGACCGTGCTGCGTGGTCGCAGGGCCGCCGACTTCCTCGAGGACGCCGAGTCGGGCGACGACCAGGAGCTCATGGCCCGCGTCACCGGCAACTACAAGCACGGCAACGAGCGCGCCGCCAGGAACCACCCGCGCAACCGCTGAATCCTTCGGGTATGCCGCCCGCTCACCCGTGCGTGCGGGCGCCACTCAGGCATCGCTCAGGGCCGCGCTGCTAGCCTGCGTGCGCACTTCGAACTGACGGGGATCGCGTGAGACGTTGGAACGCTTGGTCATTGCAACGCCGGGTCCTCGTCGTGTCCGCTGCCGCAGTCACGGTGGCTGTCGTCCTCGGAGCGATCGGCTTCGTCGTCGCCCTCGACCGCATCCTCTACAGCACTGCCCAGGACTCCGCCCGCGAGCAGGCCGCGGCGATCAGCACCTCGATCAGCTCGGGTGAGCGGTCGGCACCGCAGGCCCTGAGCGAGATCACGAGCAAGGGCTCGCTCATCCAGGTGCTCGATGCGTCGCACCGCGTCGTCGCATCCTCCGAGCCGGCCCTGGCCGACTCCTCCGTGAGCAAGCTGCGGCCTGCTCCGGGTGCGGTGGCCACCGCCCAGGAGGCCACGATCCCGGGCGAGGTCGGCGAGCCGCATGCCGTGGTGGCGCAGGGACTCACGGACCCGAGCGGCACGGCATACACCGTGGTCGTTGCCAAACCGCTGGACGTCGAGACGACCACGGTTCGCACGGCCGCCACGCTCCTCGTCCTGGCCTCGGCGCTCCTGCTCGCCATCCTCATGGTCCTCATCAACCGCACCGTGAGACAGGCCCTCCTGCCCGTCGAGAGCATCCGCAGTGAGGTCGCTCGCATCACGCAGGTTCGAGGTCGGGGCCACATCACCGTGCCTCCGTCGGGTGACGAGATCGCGCGGCTCGCCGAGACGATGAACGTCATGCTCGGCCGGCTCGAGCAGGCCGACGCCACCACTCGGCGGTTCATCTCCGACGCCTCGCACGAGCTGCGCAGTCCGCTGGCCACCATCCGGGCGGCGATTGAAGTGCCCCACGCGGGAACGGGCGCCGACCGCGAGCGCGATGCCGTGGTGCAGGGCGAAGTCCTGCGCATGCAGCACCTCGTGGAGGACCTGCTCACCCTCGCCAAGGCGGACGACGGCCTTCCCCTGACCCTGGAGGAGGTCGACGTCGACGACCTCGTCGAGAGTGAGGTCAGGCGCCTGCGTGCCACCGGCACGACGCCGGTCACGGCCTCGATCACGGCCTCTCGCGTCGTCGGCGACCGGCTCAAGCTGGCGCAGGCCCTGCGCAACGTCGTCGACAACGCGATGACCCACACCGTGGGCGCGGTGGGCCTCGAGGTGCACCCCGAGGGTGAGGTCGTGGTGCTCACTGTCGACAACGACGGGCCGCCCGTGCCCGAGGAGCAGCGCGAGGCGGTGTTCGACCGGTTCACCCGTCTCGAGGAGTCGCGCGAGCGCGACCGCGGAGGCAGTGGCCTCGGCCTCGCGATCGTCCGCACGATCGTGGAAGCCCATGGTGGGACGGTCCGGGCGACGTCCACACCCGATGGTCGATGCCGCTTCGAGGTGCGCCTGCCGCTCGATGCCGGGACCGCGTCGTAGTTCGCGCCATCGCCCCTTCGGGCGCTGGCCTCGGTGCCGGCGTCAGGGAGCGACCGGGTCCCCGCCGTCCACGGCCATGAGCCGATAGCCCATGCCACGAACGGTTTCCAGCGAGGTCACTCCGAACGCCTGGTCGATCTTGCGGCGCAGGTAGCCGACGTAGACCTCGACGATGTTGTCGCTGCCGTCGAAGGCCTGGTCCCAGACGTTGTCGAGGATCTCGGCCTTCGAGAGCACCACCTCCGGGTGGCGCATGAGGAACTGCAGCACCGAGAACTCCTTGGCGGTGAGCGTGATGGCGTGGCCGTTGCGGCTCACGGTGCGCTTGTTGGGGTCGAGCAGCAGTCCGCCGACCCTCAGGTCGACCGGTCGCGCGGGGGCGCCACGGCGCACCAGTGCCCGAAGCCGCGCGACGAGCACGACGAAGCTGAAGGGCTTGGTGAGGTAGTCGTCGGCGCCGAGCTCGAAGGCGTCGGTCTGGTCGTACTCGCCGTCCTTGGCCGTGAGCATCATGGCCGGCGCCCACACCTTGAGGGCCCGCAGGTTGCGCAGGACGTCGTAGCCGTTGCGCCCGGGCAACATGATGTCGAGGACGATCACGTCATAGGGATTCTCGGTCGCGAGCCACTGCCCCGTGACGCCGTCGTGGGCGACGTCGACGACGAAGCCCTCGGCGGTCAGACCCCGGCGGATCGTCTCGGCCAGCGCCTTCTCGTCCTCAACGAGGAGAACTCGCATCGTCAGCCCTCTCTGTGATCCCCGGCGTCGTGGTCGTCCGACGAGTCTCGCCCGCGACGAACGCCGGAAGAGCAACGCGTCCCAGCATTGTGCTCGCAGCCAGCGCCAGGGTGAGCACCGCGACACCCAACACCCACGAGCCAAGGACGTCGGTGGTCCAGTGGTAGCCAAGGTAGACGCGGCTCGCGCCGACCGCGAGGCTCCCCAGGACCGCGACGATGAGGGAAAGGATCCGCCCGCGGCGGCCCACTGCCGGCCACACGAGGAGCATCACGGCCATCCCGAGGAACACCGTCGAGAAAAGGGTGTGTCCCGACGGGAAGGCGAAGCCGTTGTCCACCGGCCCGACCACGAAGGCTGCTGGTGGACGGTGTCGCCCCACGAGGAACTTGACCCCGACGGTGAGCACGGCAGCGGCTCCCATGGCGACGCCGAACAGCAGCGCCTGCACCCGGTCACGCCGCACGAACCACAGCCAGCCAAGGGCCACGAGGCTCAGCAGGCCGATGGAGACCTCGCTCCCGACCAGGCTCGCCAGCTCCGCGACAACGGTCCATCCGGGGCGACGCAGCGAAGCCACGGACGACGTGATGCCCGGGTCGTAGGCGGACAGGTCGCCGTGTTCATTGACCCCGTCGACGAGGGCCCCGAATCCGACCACGGACGCAGCCACGACCCCTGCGCCGACGAAGACCGGCGCACGCCACGGATCGGCAAGGACGTCGGTGGGTGTCGTCATGAGGGCTCATCTCTGCGCAGGGGTCGGGCGGTGGAACTTCACTGTCACCCCGCCCTCCTGAACGGTTCCTGAACGCGCCCGCCCTCTCAGGAAGCGTTCAGGACCGCCGAGTCATGGTGACCACGACAGACAGCAGGCCTCACCGGGAGTGACTCATGGACGAACGCGCGGCCTCGACCGCCCCGTGGATCGTTCCTGCGCGGGCCGCCGCCACGCTCGCCCTCGCGGTGGGCGTGCTGTGGTGGGCCCTGCCCAAGGTGGCGGGCGTGAGCTGGACCGCCATCGGCGCCATGCTCGGCAGCATCTCGCTCAGGGCAGCCGTCGGCCTCGCCGTCCTGTGGATGGCCGGACTGGTTGCCCACTCGTTCGTTCTGACCGCCGCCCTTCCGGGGTTGAGCCGCCGACGCGCGCTGACCCTCAACCTCACCGGGAGCGCCGTCTCCAACGTCGTCCCGTTCGGTGGAGCTCTCGGCCTCGCCCTCAACCTCAGGATGATTCGCTCGTGGCGCTTCCACCGGGGCTCCTACGCGACGTTCGTCGTCGTGACGAACCTCTGGGATGTGCTCGCCAAGCTGGCCCTGCCCGTCGTGGCCATCGCCCTGACCTCCGCTGCCGGCATCCTCCCGACGAGCGCCCTGCGTGATGGCGCGATGGCGGGTGCGTCCAGCGCTGTGGCACTCATGGCACTGGGGGCCGCCGTCCTGTGGAGCGACCGGCTCGCGGGCCGCGTGGCTCACGTCGTGGCACCGCCGGCCCGCCGCCTCTCGCGTCGCACCCAGAGCACGAACGCCGACATCGAGGGCGGACTGCTCCGGGCCAGGACCCGCGTTCGGCAGGTCGTGGGCTCTCGTTGGCCGCAGCTCACCGTGGGGATGGTGGCCTATGTGGTGCTCCAGGGAGCGCTGCTGGCGTTCTGCCTGCGCGCGGTCGGGTTGACCGAACCGGCGTATGCCGTGTTGGCCGCCTTGGCGGCCGACCGCCTGCTCAGCCTCATCCCGTTGACCCCCGGCGGCGCCGGGTTCGCCGAGGTGGGTGCGGCCGCGACGCTCATCGGCTTCGGCGCGGACCCACTGGCGGTCACGGCCGGGGTGCTGCTCTACCGCGCGTTCATCTTCCTTCTCGAGATCCCCGTCGGCGGACTGTGGTTGGGCTGCTGGCTCGCTCTGCGTCCACGTCAACGGACGGCGGCCGTGGCATGAGGATCCTGCACGCGACCGACACCTACGCCCCGACCATCGGCGGCATCGAGGTCCTGGTCCGCACCCTTGCCGAGAGCCAGGCGGCGATGGGTCACGAGGTCACCGTCCTGACGCGCACCCCCGAGGGCCACCGACCCGATCACCTCCCCCAGGACATCGAGGTGCTGCGCGACCCACGCTCTCTGGCGTCCTTGGTGGCCCGGGCCGATGTCGTCCACGGACACGTCTCGGCCTTCTCTCCCCTGGCCCTACGAGCAGTCGAGGGTGCGGCCCGCGCCGGGATCCCCTCGGTGGCGACAGTGCACTCCGTGTGGGGCGGGGCCTGGCCACTCTTCAGGGCCACAGCGGCCCTGCGTGGGTGGACGAGCCTGCCGATCCAGTGGGCTGCCGTGAGTGAAGTTGCTGCCGGCCCCGTGCAGCGTGCCCTCGGCGGTCGGGACGTCCTCGTGATCCCCAATGCCGTCGATGTGGACTACTGGGCACCCACGCGGCCCGCCCGTCACCCGAAGGTCGTGACGATGGTCGCGGTGATGCGGATGGCCGGTCGCAAGCGCCCTCTTGAGCTCGTCAGCACCCTGCACCGGGTGCGAGCCCAGGTGCCCGACGACGTCACCGTGGACGTGCAGCTCGTCGGCGACGGCCCCCTCCTCCACGCCGTGCGGCGCGGCCTCGCGCAACGCGGCATGACCGACTGGGTCCACACCCCCGGCGACATCAGCCACCGGGAGCTGCGTCACCTCTACCGACGGGCCGAGATCTTCATCGCCCCCGCCACCCTCGAGTCATTCGGGCTCGCAGCCCTCGAGGCCCGAGCCGCCGGACTGGCCGTCGTGGCGCGGACCGCGACGGGTGTCACCGAGTTCATCGCACACGACGTCGACGGTCTGCTCGCGGACAGCGACACGGCCATGAGTGAGCAGCTCGCCCGACTCTGCACCGACGCAACCACACGCCGTCGGATCGTCGGGCACAACCACCTCACGCGGCCAACGCTCGACTGGTCGTACGTGCGAGAACTCAACACAGCGGCATACGCGCAGGCAGGTGCGGTCGACCACCGCGCCACGGCCACCGAACCGCGGTCCGCCGCATGACCCCTCGACACCGGCCTCAGCCGGTTGCCGTCACTGCCCGACGTTCCCCCTCCGCGGGGCAGTGACTGACCGTTGACCCCGCCCTCCTGCAGGCGGGGTCAACGGTCACCTTTTCGGGTTTGTGCCCAATGTCAGCTGACCGGGTCCGGGACCTCCACGTCGACGAGCTCGCGTTCGGCACGCAGGGCTCGCTCGGTGCGGTCCTTGTGGGTCACGCTGAGGTAGACGACGACCGCGAGGATCGTCCCCAGGAACACGACGCTTGTGCCCAACGTGCCCAGACCGGCGCCGCCCTCGTCGCGCGCCGACGCGAGGAAGTCCCCGATGTTGGCGCCCAACGGACGGGTCAGGATGTAGGCCAACCAGAAACACAGCACCGGTCCGACACCGAGCCTCCACGCCGCCAACACAGCCGCGATCAGGGCGAGCGGCAACAGGACGGAGGCCCCGGCCGACCAGCCGGTGAGCTCCAGGGTCCAGTCGCCCACTGCCGTACCGAGCGCGAACGTGACGAGGACAGTGACCCAGTAATAGGCCTCACGGGGCGTCGTGACGATCGAGTGGATCGAGAGCGTGCGCTCGCGGGCGTACCAGAGCGCAAAGACCGCAGCGAGCACCGCCGCGAAGACCGCGGTGCTGACGGCGAGCGGGACGCCCACACCGTCCGTGAGGTTGTCGGTCAGGAGAGTGCCGACCACGCTGATGAGCACCACCGCCAGCCAGTAGACCGACGGCACGTAGGCCCGCAGTCGGAACTGCACGAGCAGCACCGCGATCAGAGCCACGGAGAAGACCAAGGTGGTCCGGCCGAGGCCAAAGCCGAGGGTCTCGTTGACGTAGTCCGCGAAACTCTCACCGACGGTCGTGCACAGGATCTTGATGATCCAGAAGTAGACCGTCACCTCCGGGACCTTGTTGAGCATGCGAAGTGGACTCGTTGTGGTTGTCGTCATGAACGCAACCGTCGCAAGGAGTGCCTGAGCCAAGACTGAAGAGCGACCAACCAGACGGGTATGCCGCCCCCTTCCGCACGCTCAGCCGCCCAGGGTTTGGCGCAGGTGGGCGATGGCTGCGGCCGCGTTGTCGTCGCGGACCTCGACAGGCACCGGCGGCAACAGGTCGTCCCACACCGCCATGTAGGTGCCCCGCAACTGAGTCATCCCCAGGGGCCGAGCGATGAACCACACGTGGGCGTGAGACCCACCGTCTCCCCAGCGACTCACATGACAGCGGCCGACGCTCGGCAACGACTCGATCGCCCGCACGAGCGCGACTGTCCTGATGCCGAATTCGCCTGCTTGCTCAGCCGACAGCTCATCGAGGTCGACGTGCTCCAGCGGCTCCAGGACCAGGATCAGCGGGCTCCCCGAGGGCGGCGCGACCTTGACGTGCCAGTTGTCGTCGGCCCACACCTCGGCCCAACCGCCGTCACTCCCACCACGGCACCAACACTCAGGCCCGGCCGGCTCGCCCATCCGCGGCATCTCGTCGCCGAGCGGTGCGACTTCCTTGACCCGCAGGTCACTGGCTTCGAAAGGGAAGACGTCCCAGGCCGGCATACCCTCCCCGTCGAGCGGCAGCCGACCGCCCTCGGACTGGGCGGCAAAGGCACGGGCGGCGAACTCTTTGATCGATTCAGGCATCCGCAGACCTTTGGTGTCCGTCGACTCGGCCCACGACCAGGGCGGCACCAAGTTGTGCCCCGACGGCCATGAGCACGCCAGCGACCCACCATGCGCCGACGTCACCGGCCACTGAAAACACCACAACTGCGAGGCCAAGCAGCACCACGCCGAGAAAGAGACAGGGCGCCGGAATCAGTGATCGTGCTCGGAACAGGGGGACGAGTAGGCATGCCCAGCCGACCAACAGGATCGTGACTCCCACGAGGTCCCAGACAGAGGGCCCATGCCCCTCGCTGAGGGCGAAGACCCGAGGCCCACTGTCCGGCACCGCCACAATCGCGGTCCCGGCCACAGACAGCGCGAGCCACTGCCCAAGACCTCGTCGTACGGCTGATCGCGCAGTCACCTGTCAAACGTAGGTGAGTCGACGTGCGACACGCCCGCAGAGGCGCCCGGTTGCTCGTCGCCCAGCGGTGCATCGCGAGGGCCCGGAGGCCCGCGTGGGCGATGTAGCCCTCGGGGACGGCCTGAGCGGCAAAGACGCGTGCGGCGAACTCTCCTATCGACTCCGGCATCCCCAAACCCAAGGCGTCGTCCCCCGACGGGGCTCAACCCTCGGGGAGTACCGCGACTCCGACATCATTGGCAGCGGCCACGAGGCGCTTGTCCCTGGTCCAGATCTGTCCACCGGAAACCAGGGTCACCGCTCCGACCAAGTGCGCGTCGGCGGCGCTGAGTCCACGTCCCCACAATCTCCGACCCTCGACGAAGGCCAGCACCTCGTCGTGTCCGAGCGTGGGGAAAGGACGCAGGTTGGCCAGCAGCCCCAGGACGTGGTCGCGTCGACGGATCGACCCCAGCGCCAGTTCCTGAATGACCAGCGGGTGGCAGCCGACCTCGTCGCTCTCGAGCAAGGCCACGAGTCGCGGCTCAGTCGCATGGAGATGGTCGATCCAGACAGAGGTGTCGACGAGGATCACGAGGCGCGGCTCCGGCGTCGCGTCGGCGCCTTCGCTGCACGATCGGTGCCGCCCAGCGCGGCCAGGCGGCGAGCGCTCTCGACACGGATGAGCGTTTCGAGCCCGTCGCGCAGGAGGACCGACTTCTCGCTGATCCCGGTGAGCTCCGCCGCCCGCTCGTACAGGGCGTCGTCGATAGTGACGGTCGTCCGCATGTCTTGCTCCTCACATCACATGATGCATCTTTTGATGCCGCAATTGATGCTACGCCGACCTTGCCCGGCTACCAACGACAGGCCGAGCCACGACGTCGCCTTCCCGTCCTCACAAACGCGGTGTATTCCACGCGTTTGTGAGGACGCTGAGCCATCGAGAAGGTCCCACAGATCGCGGGTTCTATGCCGCGTTCTGTGGGACCTTGTTCGACTTGGGGGGTGCTCAGACGTTGAAGCGGAACTCCACCACGTCGCCGTCGGACATGACGTACTCCTTGCCCTCCATGCGGACCTTGCCGGCAGCCTTGGCCGCAGCCATCGACCCGGCGGAGTCGAGGTCCTCGAAGGACACGATCTCGGCCTTGATGAAGCCGCGCTGGAAGTCGGTGTGGATGACGCCGGCAGCCTGGGGTGCGGTCCAGCCCTGACCGATGGTCCACGCCCGCGACTCCTTGGGCCCGGCCGTGAGGTAGGTCTGCAGCCCGAGAGTGTGGAAACCCACGCGTGCCAGCTGGTTGAGCCCGGACTCGGTCGCGCCAAATCCCTCGAGCATCTCCTGGGCGTCCTCGGCGGACATGTCCATGAGGTCCATCTCGAGCTTGGCGTTGAGGAAGACCGCGTCGGCCGGCGCAACCAGGGCGCGCAGGCGATCGTGCAGGTCGGTGTCGGAGAGCTGGTCCTCGTCGAGGTTGAACACGTAGATGAACGGCTTGGTCGTCATCAGTCCCAGCCCGCGCGCTTCGGCGAGGTCGACGCCCGCAGCCGCTCCAGCGGCATACAGAGTCTTGCCCTCCTCGAGCACCTTCTGGGCGGCGAGCGCGTTCTCGTGGAGCGGCTTGGACTCCTTCTTGATCCGCGACTCCTTCTCGAGGCGCACGACGGCCTTCTCGAGGGTCTGGAGGTCGGCGAGGATCAGCTCGGTGTGGATCGTCTCGATGTCGGACTCGGGCGAGACCTTGCCGTCGACGTGGACGACGTCTCCGTCCTCGAACGCTCGCACGACCTGGCAGATCGCGTCGGCCTCGCGGATGTTGGCGAGGAACTTGTTGCCCAGGCCCTCACCCTCCGAGGCGCCGCGGACGATGCCGGCGATGTCGACGAACGAGACCACGGCCGGCAGGATCTTCTCGGATCCGTGGATCTCGGCGAGTCGAGCCAGCCGCTCGTCCGGCAGTGGGACGACGCCCACGTTGGGCTCGATCGTGGCGAACGGGTAGTTCGCAGCGAGGACGTTGTTCTTGGTCAGGGCGTTGAACATCGTTGACTTACCGACGTTGGGGAGCCCGACAATTCCGATGGTGAGTGCCACGGGGACAGAAGTCTACTGGCGTGTGGCGCGTGACTTTGCCACTCGCCGGCCCACCCACCACACGATGGCGGCGATCGCGACGCCGACCACGACGAACAGGGCATAGATCCCGGCGGCCTGACCATCGCCCTTCGTCAGGGCATAGACGAGCGCGGCGAGACTGACGACGATCCAGACGAGCAGCGCCGCACCCAACAACATCGCGGCGAGGACGCCGAGGACCTTGGTGAACGTCACGCCATGGTCCCGGGGACTTCACTGTTCTCGAAATACATCGTGTATGCCGTGTGCTCGCCTTCCAGGAGCTGCTCCACCATCCGTGCGGTGTAGGGAGCGACGTGCTCACCGAGTTCGGCGGGCGCCACCCAGTGGACGGCCTTGATCTCGCGCGGGAGCAGGGTGAGGTCGTCGGTGAACGAGCGCGGGACGACCCCGAGGTCGTAGAGGAAGAGCACCGCGTCGTCCCACCCGCGCCACGGGGGCAGCCAGTTGACGGCGAGGAGTCGCTCGATGCCGAGGGAGACGCCGAGCTCCTCAGTGATCTCACGCACGACGCACGCGGCCGGCGACTCCTTGGGGTCCACGACCCCGCCGGGCAGGTCCCACTCGGACTTGTAGGTCAGCTGGCAGAGGAGGATCTCGCCGTCCTCGTTGCGCACCAGCCCCTGGGCGATGTTGCGTTTGCGGGGCAGCTTGGCGTTGAGGATGTGGATGAACGAGCGTCGGCCGGCCTCACTCGAGGTGTCGGGTCGCCCGCTGTCAGCCATGGTCCGAGGCTAACCTGCGTGGCGGCGGACCAGACCAGGTGACCACGCGGCATACGCTGCACGTCATGCTCGTCCACTTGCGGATGACGGTCCCCGAGGACCTCTCCCCCACCATCGAAAGCCTGCTCGTCGACGACGACCGCGTCACCAATGTCGTTGTCATGCGCGGCGTCTCGGTGCAGCCCGTGGGCGACGCGATCGAGGCCGACGTCGCGCGTGAGGCAGCGAGCGACGTCATCGACGCGATCTGTGCGACGGGCCTGCCGAAACGCGGCGGGCTGGCGTTCAACGATGTCGACGGGTCCCGGTTCGATGCCGCGTCCGAGGTGGGCCGAGCGGCACCCGGCGACCCTGACGATGCGGTGCTGTGGGGCTCGGTGCTGGATCGAGCGCGCACGAGCGCCCGGCCCAGCGCGACCTACCTCGCGTTCCTGATCCTCGCGACGATCCTCGCGTCGATCGCCGTCATCACCGACTCCGCCGTGCTCGTCGTGGGCGCAATGGTCGTCGGGCCCGAGTTCGCGTCGATCGCGGGAGCCTGTGTGGCCGTGGCGTTCGGGCGCTGGCGGCTGGCCGCCCACGGCCTCGCCCGGCTCCTCGGGGCCTTTGCCATCGCGATCGCTGCCGTGGTGCTGCTCGCCCTCGCGGCCAGGTGGACCGGGCTGATCACGGCCGAGATGGTGACCCGGCCGCGGCCCCTCACGGGCTTCATCTGGCACCCTGACCGGTGGTCGTTCATCGTCGCGCTCGTCGCCGGAGCGGCGGGGGTGCTCGCGATGACGACGGGCAAGTCCGCGGCAATGGTTGGGGTGTTCATCTCCGTGACGACGGTGCCGGCGGCCGGCAACCTCGCTCTCGCACTGGCCCTGTGGGCTCCGGACGAGATCGTTGGATCGGCCAGCCAGCTCGCGGTCAACATCGCCGGCATGGTCATCGCCGGTGTGGTCACTGTCTGGGTGCAGCGCATCTTCCGTCCGGCTGCTCGGGCCTGACGTCCCGCACCCTGTCGGTGCCGACTGGCACCGTGTCGTTCATGAACCCGTGGATCGCGTTGGTGGGCGGCATCGTCATCGGTGCGCTCACGGCATACCTGTTCTTCAAGCAGGCGTATGCCGTGCGCGCAGCCTCCGTGGCGACCGAACGGGACCTGTTGCGCGAGCGAGTCGTCGACCTCGAGGCCTCGCTGGCCGAGGATCTCGAGACGGCCTCACTGCTCGCGCCGCTGCGTGACGCCTTGGGGCGCGTCGAGCGGCAGGTGGGCGTGCTCGAGCGCGACCGGGTCGAGCAGTTCGGCGCCATCCGGGCCGTCATGGGCCGCGTCGAGTCCGAGGCACAGCACCTGGGGAAGCAGACACAGTCCCTCGCGGGTTCGCTGCGGTCCTCGTCGGTGCGCGGGTCCTGGGGCGAGGTGCAGTTGCGCCGCGTCCTCGAGGCCTCGGGCATGTTGGCGCGCTGCGACTTCGAGGAGCAGGTGCGAGCGCGAAGCCGTCACGACCGCGAGGTGCGGCCCGACGTGGTCGTGCGCCTGCCCGGCGATCGTTCGCTGGTCATCGACGCGAAGGCACCGATGGCGGCTTTCCTCGACGCCCAGACCGAGGACCTGCCCGAGGACGAGCGGTCCGAGCTGCTCCGCGACCACGCGAGGGCGCTGCGACAGCACGTCCACGCACTTGCGGCCAAGGACTACTGGTCGGCGTTCGACACCACTCCCGAGATGGTCGTCTGCTTTGTCCCGAGCGACGCCATGCTCGGTGCTGCCCTGGCCGCGGATCCGGGACTGCACGAGCGGGCGATGGCCTCACGCGTCGTCCTCGTCGGCCCCGGCACCCTGCTCGCACTGCTGCGCACGGTGGCGTTCGGGTGGCAGCAGGACTCGCTCTCGTCGAGTGCGCGTGAGCTCTTGGCACTGGGTCAGGAGCTCTATCGCCGACTCGCCACTCTCGGCACGCACACGGCCAAGATGGGGCGGTCGCTGCACGCGACGGTGGAGAGCTACAACCAGTTCGTCGGCGCCCTCGAGTCACGTGTCTTCGTCACGGCGCGACGGATGCAGGAGCTCGACGTGGTCACCGACGAGCTGCCGCAGCTCGAGCCGCTCCAGACCGGCCCACGGGTCCTCACGGCGATCGAACTGTTGGAGGCCGTGGGTGCCGACCACGAGCGCCCAGACCTCCTGCTCGACCTTCCCGATGTCCCCCGCGCCACCGACTCCGAACGGGAGCGCCCGACCGGCTGATCTCCGGGAGCTTTCAGGCGGTGACGATCTCGCCCTCGCCGGGAACCCACATGCGACCGTCGGGCGCGCGAAAAGTCACCGGCACACCTTTGGCGTCGATCCCACCGATCGAGTCACTGACCTGGACATGCACGTGGGGTTCGGTGCTGTTGCCCGAGTTGCCGCACTCCCCCACCTGCTGCCCGACTTCCACCATGTCCCCGACGCGCACCGCCGCTGACCCCTGTTTGAGGTGGGCGAGCAGCACGAACGGCCCCGACGGCGCGATCGCGATGGCGACATGGTTCCCGGCCAGGCCGAGGGTCCCGAGCCGCGCACGAGATGCCTGTCCCAGCGCATAGGCCATCAGTCGCAGCGGGGACCGGCGTGCCTCGTGGTCGGGTTCGGCGTCATGGACCGCGACGACCTCGCCTGCCATCGGTGCGAGCACTGGCTGCCCGAACCCGACGAAGACCTCGGGCGCCTCGAGGCCGAACCACGTGCGCCGGGTCTGCGGGGCGGAGCGGCCTCGTCCGACACTTCCCGCCTCGACCGCGACGAAGTCGATGGCGTGGGACACCCCGAACGCCTCGGTGCCGTGGCTGGGCACGCGCCGGGCAGGTGAGTTCTCCACTCGCCACGTGCCCGTGAACGGGAAGGCGAGGGCGATCGGCTCCGGTGAGCTCACGGCATACTCCACAACGCCGCAGGCGTCAGTGCAGGGAACCGTCTTCGGTGAAGCCGGCGTCGTGCACCATCTTGTCGGACATGCCAGCGGCCTTGAGGTCGCGGCGGATCTCGTTGGGCAGCGAGAAGACGAGTGACTCCTCGGCCGCACGGACCGGGCGGACGTCCTCGTACCCGCGCTCGGCGAGGTAGTCGAGAACGCCGCGCACGAGAAGCTCGGGCACCGAGGCGCCGGAGGTCACTCCGACGGTCCCGACACCGTCGAGCCAGGACTCTTCGATCTCGTCGGCGTAGTCGACCAGATATCCCGCCTTGGAGCCGTGCTCGAGCGCGACCTCGACGAGACGCACCGAGTTCGAGGAGTTGCGGGAGCCGACGACGATCATGAGGTCGCAGTCAGGCGCCATGTGCTTGACGGCGAGCTGACGGTTCTGGGTGGCGTAGCAGATGTCATCGCTGGGCGGGTCCTGCATGAGCGGGAACTTCTGGCGCAGGCGCCGCACCGTCTCCATGGTCTCGTCGACCGAGAGTGTGGTCTGCGAGAGCCAGACCACCTTGTCGGGGTCGCGGACCTCGACACCGTCAACGCTGTCGGGGCCCTCCACGAGGGTGATGTGCTCGGGCGCCTCACCAGCGGTGCCGACGACCTCTTCGTGGCCCTCGTGACCGATGAGGAGGATGTCGAAGTCGTCGCTGGCGAAGCGGACGGCCTCGCGGTGGACCTTGGTCACGAGCGGGCAGGTCGCGTCGATCGTCTTGAGACCGAGCGCCTTGGCCTCCTCGTGGACGACGGGGGCAACACCGTGCGCCGAGAAGATCACGGTCGAGCCCTCGGGCACCTCGTCGGTCTCCTCGACGAAGATCGCGCCGCGCTTCTCGAGCGTCGTGACGACGTGCTTGTTGTGGACGATCTCCTTGCGGACATAGACCGGAGCGCCATAGAGGTCGAGCGCCTTCTCGACCGTGACGACCGCACGATCGACTCCTGCGCAGTAGCCGCGAGGCGCCGCGAGGAGCACGCGCTTGGTGGCTTGGTCAGTCATGGCGGTCATGCCTCCATCGTAGGTCTCGCTGCGTGGCGTCCCCAACCGCCCAAAGCCGGCGTATGCCGTGAGCTCGGCTCACGGCATACGCCGTCAGTTCGTTCGTGGTCGGGCAGGTGCGATCAGAACGAGTTCGGACCGAAGCGCTGCCACGCGACGAAGAGGGACAGCAGACCCAGCACGATGCTCGGGACAGCCATCGCGATGGGGTCCTTGAGGCGGACGTGTGTCAGGACAGCGCCGACCATCGTCACGGCCAGGCCAGCGGCCGCCAGGGGCGTGAGCCACGGCGCGATGTCGGTGGCGGCGGGCAGGACGAGGCCGATGCCGCCGAGGAGCTCGACGGCTCCGATGGAGCGGACGGCGGGTTCGGAGAAGCCCTCCATCCACGCCATCTTGTCCTGCAGCTTCTTGCCCTGGCTGAGCTTCATGGCGCCCGCCATCACGAAGGCGGCGGCAAGGACGATCTGGATGATCCACAGCGTGGTGTTCATGGTTTCTCTCTCGGTTTTCTGGGCAGCTCCGGACGACCCGTCGCTGTGCGAAGGCCACAACGTGACAAGTGGAGACTGTATTCCACTTATGCTGCTTCGATGAGTTCTCCAGACGGGCAGGATTGTCGAGGCCTGCGCGCCGACGCCGAATCCAACCGCCGGCGGATCATCGCCGCGGCCCAACAGGTCTTCGGCGAGCGTGGCGTCTCGGCGCCCCTCACGGAGGTCGCCGACCGCGCCGGAGTGGGCATCGCGACGCTCTATCGCCGCTTCCCCACGCGCAAGGCGCTGGTCGAGGAAGCGTTCGAGGACGCCTTCGCCGGCTATGACGCGAGCGCCGACATGGCCCTGGCGGAAGAGGATCCGTGGGAGGCCTTCGCCGGGTTGGTGGAACGCATGGGAGCACTCCAGGCCGAGAACCGCGGCTTCACCCACCTCATCCAGTCGTCCGTGCCCTTGGGCCACCGACGCGACGGTCGGCGCGAGCGCACCTATCGCAAGACGGTTGAGGTCATCGACCGCGCCAGGGCGGCCGGTGCGATCCGCGACGACGTCACGCCCGAGGACCTACCCGTCCTGTCGTTCGCCCTCGCCGGGATCCTCGAGGTGACCCGCGACGACCTGCCCGATGCCTGGCGGCGTCACGTGGCCTACTTCCTTGCCGGGTGCCGACCGGAGGCTCCCGCGACGCTGCCCCCGGCTCCTGCACCACTGCACCTGCAGCGGGCGATGCTCCGCTCGGGGCGTCGACGCCAACAGCGCTGACGGACCCACCTCCTACAGTGGCCCAGTGACCAGCCCCGACGCGCGCCCAGCTCTCCCCGAGCGGGCCGGCGACACCACCGCCGAGCAGCCGTGGCCGGTCCGCCTGCTCTCGATGAAGATCGCGGAGTACGTCGACAAGATGTCGACGCTGTGGGTCGAGGGCCAGGTCGTCCAGCTGAACCGTCGACCCGGCGCCCGGACGGCTTATCTGACCCTGCGCGACCCGGACGTCGACATGTCCCTGTCCGTCGCCATCCAGGTCAACGCGCTCGACGCCATGGGCACTCCGTTGACGGAGGGGTCTCGCGTCGTCGTTCAGGCCAAGCCGACGTTCTGGACCCAGCGGGGCAGCCTCATGCTCGACGGACGGCAGATCCGCCCGGTCGGCGTCGGCGAGCTTCTGGCCCGGATCGAGTACCTCAAGCGCAACCTCGCCAGCGAAGGTCTCTTTGACGCTGATCGCAAGCGCCCCCTACCCTTCCTCCCCCGTCGCATCGGACTCATCTGTGGCCGGGCCAGCGCTGCCGAGAAGGACGTGGTCGAGAACTCCCGGCGTAGGTGGCCGACGGCGCAGTTCGAGATCCGCCAGGTTGCCGTGCAGGGAGCCAACGCCGTCACGGAGGTGACGGCGGCACTCAGTGAGTTGGACGGCATACCCGATGTCGATGTCATCGTCATTGCTCGCGGTGGCGGCAACGTGGAGGACCTGTTGCCGTTCAGCAACGAGGCGCTGATCCGCGCCGTGGCGGCTGCGCGCACCCCCGTCGTCAGCGCCATCGGCCACGACGTCGACTCGCCCTTGCTCGACCTCGTGGCGGACCACCGCGCCTCGACGCCGACCGACGCGGCCAAGGCGATCGTCCCCGACGCCGACCGCGAGCACCAGGTCATCGAGGCTGCGCGTACGCGGGGTCGTCGCGCTCTCGAGGGACGGTTGCACCACGAGCGGCGGCGCCTCGTCGAGCTGAGGTCACGCCCCGTGCTGGCTGACCCCGCAGCGTTCGTTCGCGTGCAGCGCGAGGTCGTTCTGGCACTGCGAGCGCGGGCCAGGCACCGCACCCAGGCCCAGCTGCACCGCCACCAGGACGGCGTAGCGCACCTGCGCGCCCAGGTGCGCACGCTGTCGCCGCAGTCAACGCTCGACCGGGGCTATGCGATCGTGCAGCGGGTGGACGGGGCGATCGTCCACGACCCTGACGAGTTGGCCATCAAGGAGCTGCTCCACGTGACCGTGGCTCGCGGGGACTTCGGTGTCCGCACCGAGGGTTAGGGTGCTCGGCATGGCCAAGAGCACCCCGCAGCCCGAGACCACCGACGCCGAGGTCAACGCCGACGTCGAGACGACGGCGACCGCTGAGGTCGACGCCAACGCGGATGTCGCGGAGATGAGCTACGAGGCGGCGCGGGACGAACTCGTCGACATCGTGGCCCGGCTCGAGAACGGCCAGGTCGGACTCGAGGACAGCATGGGCCTGTGGCAACGGGGCGAGGCACTCGCCGCGCACTGCGCCACGTGGCTCGACGCCGCCGAGGCCAAGCTCAGCGAGTAGACCCTCCCCCACGCGCCAACCTGGTTCGCGAACCCTTTTGAGGCTCGCGAACCGGATTGAGGTGGTTCACGAGTATGCGAATGGTTCGCGAACCGTCTTGGGCCGCGTCGCGCCAGGCCCCGGTGGCGTTACTGGGTGACCGGGCCGAGGTGTTCGGCGACGAACTTGAGTTCGTCGAAAGTGCCAGTGCCCGTGAGCAACGTGGTCATGGCACCTGATTCCTTGCGGCGGTCGAGCAGGCTGTTCTGGACCTTGGCCCCACGCTCGTACTTGAGCCAGGTGGTGTCGCCGATCTGCAGCTCACCGATGCGCCGAGCTCGGTTGGTCTGGGCGTCAACCCACACCTGGGTGGCGTCACGCGTCTGCTCGACCGCGACGTAGTTGCCCGACGGAGCCTGGTAGCCCGCGTGCCAGGTCATGAGCCCGTCGGTCCCCTTGACGTAGCGAGCACTCGTCGTCTTCCAGTCCTTGGGCAGGTCCACGGCCTCGGAGATCGGCCAGCCGCTGTCCTTGGCCACCTGCACAGCCGTGCCGTGGACGTCGACGACGGGACCGCCGAGAGTGTTCACCCGGGGCGTCATGAACCAGATGAGGGCCATGAGCGCGCCGATGACGAGGAGGGACCGCACCATGTTGGGGGTGGATCCCATCGAGTAGCGGCTCTTCGGCGGCGTGCTGGGCTCGGTGCCCGTCGGCGTGGTGCTCACGTCCCCATGGTCCCTGATGACCGCAGGAATCGACGTATCGGGTCGGCGATAGAGTCGGGCGCGCAGGATCCCAGCCCGATCCAGCCCTCGCGCCACGTCAAGGAAGACAGGTTTCCCCATGCCCGACGCCCCGTCCACGAACGTCCCCGACCGCAACCTCGCGCTCGAGCTCGTTCGTGTCACCGAGGCCGCCGCGATGGCCGGTGGCCGATGGGTCGGTCGCGGTGACAAGAACCGCGCTGACGGCGCGGCCGTCGAGGCCATGCGCGCCCTCATCTCCACCGTCGAGATGCGCGGCACCGTCGTCATCGGCGAGGGCGAGAAGGACAACGCCCCCATGCTCTTCAACGGCGAGCAGGTCGGCGACGGAAACGGCCCCGAGGTCGACGTGGCGGTCGACCCCATCGACGGCACGACCCTGGCTGCCAAGGGCATGCCCAACGCCATCGCCGTCATGGCCGTGAGCGACCGGGGCACGATGTACGACCCCAGCGCCGTGTTCTACATGGACAAGCTCGTCGCCGGCCCCGAGGTTGCTGACGTCGTCGACATCCGCCTCCCTGCTGCCGAGAACATTCGCCGGATCGCCAAGGCCAAGAAGGAGAGCCCGGAGGACGTCACGGTCGTCCTGCTCGACCGCCCGCGCCACGAGAAGCTCGCCGAGGAGATCCGCAACACCGGGGCCCGGATCAAGCTCATCTCCGATGGTGACGTCGCCGGCGCCATCTCCGCCGCTCGCGAGACGACCGGCATCGACCTCCTGCTCGGCATCGGCGGCACCCCCGAGGGCATCATCACGGCCTGCGCCATCAAGTGCCTCGGCGGTGTCATCCAGGGTCGCCTCTGGCCCCAGGACGACGACGAACGACAAAAGGCCCTCGACGCCGGCCACGACCTCGACCGCGTGCTCACGACCGAGGACCTCGTCACCTCCGACAACTGCTTCTTCGTCGCGACTGGCATCACCGACGGCGAACTCCTCCAGGGCGTGCGCTACTCCCGCGGACGGGCGATCACGAACTCGATCGTCATGCGCAGCAAGTCCGGCACGGTCCGGGTCATCGAGAGCCACCACGTCCTCGACCGCACCGCTGGTCTCCCGCAGGGCGTGGCCTGACATGGCCACCAACCAGAGCACCACGCAGCAGGTCCTCGTCGTCGGCGAGACGCTCGTCGACATCGTGCACACCCCCGACGGCGCGGTCACCGAGCACGTCGGGGGCTCCCCCGCCAACGTCGCCATGGGCATCGCACGCCTCGGCCACGACACCGTCCTCGCGACCACCCTCGGCGACGACGACCACGGCACCCGGTGCCACGAGCAGATCACCTCGCACGGCGTCGCCATCGAGAACCTCGACACGGGCAGCCACCCCACTTCGACGGCCATCGCCACGATCGATGACTCCGGTGCGGCTGAGTACGTCTTCGACCTCCATTGGGACCTGCGCCCCGTCGCGGACCTCAACACGTTCGGCCACGTCCACACCGGCTCCATCGCGGCAACCCTCACGCCCGGCGCCACCGTCGTCACCCAGACCCTGGCCGACGCCCGCGAGCACGCCACGATCTCGTACGACCCCAACGTCCGCCCCTCGATCATGGGCGACGTCGATGAGACCCGCGCTCGTGTCGAAGAGCTCATCGCCCTGAGCGACGTCGTCAAGGCCAGCGAGGACGACATCGAATGGCTGTATGCCGGTGAGTCACTTCCCGATGTCATGGCCGCCTGGGGGCGGCTGGGACCGGGACTTGTCGTCATCACCAGAGGTGGCGACGGAGTCACCTACCGCGCGACCGCGACGGGCGAGATCGCCGAGGCCCCCGCCCGTGTCGACGAGGTGGCCGACACCGTCGGCGCCGGCGACTCGTTCATGGCCGGCCTAATCTCGGGGCTGCTCGACGCCCGCCTGCTCGGCGACACCGACGCCCGACAGCGGCTCAGCACCGCGACCATCGAAGCGGTCGCCGGCTCGGTCAGCCGGGCGATGGCCACCAGCGCGATCACTGTCGGCCACGCCGGCGCCTACGCACCAACGCGAGAGGAAATCTGAGCACGATGCCTGAGTTCGCCTACGAGGACATCCTGCCGATCGGCAATGACGACACGGCATACCGGCTCCTCACCACGGATGGCGTCGAGGTCCTCGATGGACCAGGCGGGCGCCAGTTCCTGTCGGTCGCACCCGAGGCCCTGCGCCTGCTCAGCGAGACGGCGATGCACGACATCGCGCATTACCTGCGCCCCGCGCACCTGCAGCAGCTCCGCAACATCCTCGATGACCCCGAGGCGAGCAACAACGACAAGTTCGTGGCGCTCGACCTGCTCAAGAACGCCAACATCGCCGCGGGTGGCGTGCTCCCGATGTGCCAGGACACCGGCACCGCGATCGTCATGGGCAAGCGCGGACAGCACGTGCTCACCGAGGGCGTCGATGAGAAGGCCCTGAGCAACGGCATCTACGACGCCTACACGCGACTCAACCTGCGCTACTCGCAGATGGCCCCCGTGAACATGTGGGAGGAGAAGAACACCGGCAACAACCTCCCCGCGCAGATCGAGATCTACGCGGACACTGCCGAGGGGCACGAGAACACCTACAAGTTCCTCTTCATGGCCAAGGGCGGCGGCAGCGCCAACAAGTCCTTCCTCTTCCAGGAGACCAAGGCCGTCCTCAACGAGGCCGCGATGATGCGCTTCCTCGACGAGAAGCTCCGCGGCCTCGGCACCGCCGCCTGTCCGCCCTATCACCTGGCCATCGTCATCGGCGGCACGAGTGCCGAATTCGCCCTCAAGACAGCGAAATACGCGAGCGCCAAATACTTGGACACCCTCCCCACCACGGGCGACGCGGCAACGGGACGCGGCTTCCGCGACACCGAGCTCGAGGAGCAGGTGCTCGGCCTGACCCGCGAGTTCGGCATCGGCGCGCAGTTCGGTGGCAAGTACTTCTGCCACGACGTCCGCGTCGTCCGCCTCCCCCGCCACGGCGCCTCACTGCCCGTCGCCATCGCCGTGTCCTGCTCGGCCGACCGTCAGGTGCTCGCCAAGATCACGGCCGAGGGTGTCTTCATCGAGCAGCTCGAGACCGACCCGGCGCGATTCCTGCCGGACACCACTCACGACGCCCTCGAAGCCCATGGCGACGAGGCGACCGGAGCCGGTTCGACCGGCCAGGGTGCGGTCGTCGAGATCGACCTCAACCGACCGATGGACGAGATCCTCGCCGAGCTGACGGCCCACCCCGTCAAGACCCGGCTCTCGCTCACCGGCCCGCTCGTCGTCGCCCGCGACATCGCGCACGCCAAGATCAAGGAACGCCTCGACGCCGGCGAGGAGATGCCGGACTACCTTCGCGACCACCCCGTCTACTACGCAGGTCCCGCAAAGACCCCGGAGGGTATGCCGTCCGGTTCCTTCGGTCCGACGACCGCCGGTCGCATGGACTCCTACGTCCAGCAGTTCCAGGCCGCTGGCGG
Organism: Janibacter sp. HTCC2649; assembly: GCF_000152705.1. Taxonomy (GTDB): domain Bacteria; phylum Actinomycetota; class Actinomycetes; order Actinomycetales; family Dermatophilaceae; genus Knoellia. The sequence continues at coordinate 1,662,665 of NZ_CH672413.1, forward strand.
GTCCAAGGTCATGCTCGCCAAGGGCAACCGCAGCAAGGTCGTCACCGACGCCTGCAACGAGCACGGCGGCTTCTACCTCGGGTCGATCGGCGGCCCCGCGGCGCGCCTCGCCCAGGACTGCATCAAGAGTGTCGAGGTGCTCGAGTACCCCGAGCTCGGCATGGAGGCGATCTGGAAAATTGATGTCGTGAACTTCCCCGCCTTCATCGTCGTCGACGACAAGGGCAACGACTTCTTTGCATCTGTGACCAAGCCGATGGCGATGACCATCCCCAAGCGACCAGGACTGACATGAGCGAAAACACCACTCCCGCACTGGGATTCGACGACCTGCTTGCCGCCAACGACGCGTTCGCGGCCAAGTTCACCCTCGGCGGCTTCGACGGCATCGCCCACCGCGGTGTTGCCGTCGTGACGTGCATGGACTCGCGGATCGACCCGCTCGGGATGCTTGGCCTCTCCCCCGGTGACGCCAAGATCTTCCGCAACCCCGGCGGCCGCGTGACGGCTGCAGCCCTTGAGGCACTCGTCCTCGGCGTCCACCTGCTCAACGTCCAACGCATCCTCGTCGTCCCGCACACCAGCTGCGCGATGACGAAGTACACCGAGACCGAGCTGCGCGAGATCATCGGCGAGAAGGCTGGCTCCGATGCCTCGTGGCAGGGCTTCCACGTGATCAACGACCAGGAGGCCGCCCTCAAGGCCGACGTTGCTGCCGTGAGGTCCCACCCCCTCATCCCCGACACCGTCGCCGTCGGCGGCTTCATCTACGACGTGGACAGCGGCAAGCTCGACCGCCGCGTCTGAGGAAACAAGCGGGGTATTCCGTGAAAGTCGTTGCGCTCAACATTCACCCGCTCAAGAGCGGGGCCATCAGACCGGTCGACACGGCAACCGTGGAACGCGCGGGCCTCGCCGGTGATCGCCGCTGGATGGTGGTCGACGGCGACGGCAAGCTCGTCTCGGCCCGCGAGGAGCACCGCCTGTTCGCCATCACTCCAGACGTCGCCGAGACGGATTCTGCTGTGGGACAGGGACTTCGGCTCCGCGCAGACGGATTTCCCGACCTCCATCTCGCCCGGGACACTGAGCGCGAGATCCCGGTGCGGCTGCATCGGCACGACCTCACCGGCACACTCGTCTCCCCGGAGGCCGACGACTGGATCAGCGCCGTGGTCGGACGACCTGGCCTGCAGCTCGTCCGGTGCCCCGACCCCACCCGCCGATCCCTCAACCCGGACTTCAGTCGCGAAGGCGACCACACGGCATACGCCGATGGTTATCCGGTGACACTCGCGAGCCTGCGCTCCCTCGCCCAGCTCAACGACTGGATCGCTGACGGCGCCGTCGAGCGCGGCGAGGAGCTTCCCGAGCCCCTGCCGATCGCACGCTTCCGACCCAACCTCGTCATCGACGGCGACCTCGAGGCCTTCGTCGAGGACTCCTGGACGACCGTGCGCATCGGCGACGTGCCGTTCCGCGTCGCGAAGCCCGTGGACCGATGCGTCATGACGACGATCGACCTCGACGCCCTCACGACGGGCAAGGAGCCGATTCGCACCCTGGCCCGCCATCGACGGTGGGACGGCGCCACCTGGTTCGCGATACAACTCATCCCCGACGACACCGGCATGGTGCGCATCGGGGATGAGGTCGTGCCCGGCTGAGAGTCAGACGATCGCGTCGAGCGCCTGCTTGATCGTCGTGTCACCGTTGTTGAACAGCACCGTGGTGCGGGCAAAGACGTCGTGCTTGACGACGTAGGCCGCCACGGTCGCGACGTCGTCCCGGGTGACGTGCGAGCTGGTGAGACCCTCACCGACCTCGATGCGGCCCGTGCCCGAGTCGTCCGTGAGTGCGCTCGGCCCGAGGACCGTCCAGTCCAACGACGTCTCCCGAAGGTAGGCGTCAGCGTCGGACTTGGCCTGGGCATAGGTGAAGAACGAATTGTCCTCCGGCACACCATGATTGGGGCCTGCGCCGAAGTAGGAAACCATCACGTAGCGCGGCACGCCAGCAGCGACGGCGGCGTCCATGGAGCGGATCGCCGCGTCACGATCAACGGCGACGGTTCGCTCTGGACTCCCGCCACCGGCACCGGCGGACCACACGACGACATCGGCTCCGGCGAACGCCTCGGTCATCTCCTCGACCGACATGGACTCGACGTCGAGCACGGCCGCCTTGGCACCGGTCTCTTCGACGTCGCCCGCCTGGTCGCCCTTGCGGATCCAGGACGTGACGTCGTAGCGGTAGTCGGCCAACTGCCGGGCGAGGCGCAGCGCGATCTTGCCGTGTCCGCCGATGATCGTGACTGAGGTCATCTGTCAGACCGTTCGAACCGTGACGGTGACGTCGATGTTGCCGCGCGTCGCCTTCGAGTAGGGGCAGGCCTGGTGGGCGGCCTCGACGAGGGCCTGGGCCGTGGCCTCGTCGACTCCGGGGATGACCGCTTCGAGGGCGACGGCCAGGCCGACACCCGTCTCGGTCGTGCCGAGGTCCACCGAGGCGGTCACGGTGGACTCGCTGGTGTCCAGGCCCTGGCTGCGGGCGACGGAGTTGAGAGCGTTCCCGAAGCAGGCTGCATAGCCGGCGGCGAAGAGAGTCTCGGGGTTGGCCTTGGGGTTGGTCTTGCTGCCCGGCTTGCCCGTCACGAGGTCGATGACACCGTCCTCGCTCTTGACGTTGCCCTCTCGCCCACCCTTGGCGGTCGCGGCAGTGGTGTACAGGGTCTTGGTGAGCGCTTCGTATGGCATACGAACACCATGCCCCAGCCCGGCGTCCACGACTACGTTGGGTCCATGACGTTCGAGACGACCTTCCCCGACGGCTTCCTGTGGGGCGCAGCAACCGCGAGCTATCAGATCGAGGGTGCGGTGGCCGAGGACGGCCGCTCGCCATCCATCTGGGACACCTATTGCGCCGAGCCCGGCAAGGTCCTCGGAGGCGAGTCGGGTGAGGTGGCGTGCGACCACTATCACCGCGTTCCCGAAGACGTCGCGCTCATGAAGGAGCTCGGCCTCGAGGCCTACCGCTTCTCCGTCGCCTGGCCCCGCGTCATCCCCACCGGCACGGGTGCGATCAACCAGGCCGGCATCGACTTCTACTCACGACTCGTGGACACGCTGCTGGACAACGGAATTCGGCCCTTCGTGACGCTCTACCACTGGGACCTTCCGCAGGTGCTCGGCGACAAGGGCGGCTGGCTCAACCGCGACATCAAGGACTGGTTCGCCGAATACACCGGCGCAGTGGTCGGCGCCCTCGGCGACCGGGTCAAGAACTGGACGACCCTCAATGAGCCGTGGTGCTCGTCGCTGCTCAGCTACTCACTCGGTCACCACGCCCCCGGTCACACCGACCCGGTCGAGGGACTCGTGTCCGCCCACCACCTCATGCTGGCTCACGGGACCGCCGTGCCGGTCATCCGCGAGAACTGCGCGGACGCGGAGGTGTCGATCACCCTCAACCCCACCCAGGTCTACGGCCCCGACAACCCCACCGATGCCGACCTCGATGCCGTGCGCCGGGCAGACAACGTCCTCAACGGCATCTTCTTCGGCCCCCTGTTCCACGGCGCCTACCCACAAAGCCTCCTCGACGACACCGCGCACCTCACCGACCACGCATACATCCAGGACGGGGACCTCGCGGTCATCAACGCGCCCCTGGACAACCTCGGGGTCAACAACTACTTCCCCACCCGGGTCCGCCACTCCGAAGGTGCGGTCCATCCGCTCCCCGGCGGCGACAACGTCGAGGAGACCGAGCCCCACCCGCCGCTCACCGACATGGGCTGGGAGATCTCGCCGCAGGGCCACCACGACATCCTCGTGCGCTCGTCGCAGGAGTCCGGGCTGCCGATCTACATCACCGAGAACGGCTCGGCCTGGCCGGACGTCATCGAGACCGGCCCCAAAGGTGAGGCGGTGCACGATCCGGACAGGACGGCATACCTGCATGGTCACCTCGACGCTGCGAAGCAAGCGATCGATGACGGCGCCGACATCCGCGGCTACTTCGCGTGGTCCCTGATGGACAACTTCGAGTGGGCCTTCGGCTACAGCAAGCGGTTCGGCATCATCCACGTCGACTACGACACGCAGAAGCGCACCATCAAGGACTCCGGCCGCGAATATGCCCGGATCATCGCTGCGCACCAAGCGTGAAACCCCGCAACACGCGCGCAACACAGATCACGATTCGGGGGTCTGATGGAGGAAAGGCGCTTCATCGTGCCCAGTGCTGGGTAGGGTCACGAACTAGTCCGACGTGGGTCGACCACGTCCACTACCGCCAAGGAGTTCCCCGGTGACCACCTCACGTATCCGCCGCGCCAGCGCCCTCGCTGCCGTGACGCTCGTTTCCACTTTGGCCCTTGCCGCCTGCGGTTCCGGTGACGGGGACACCCCCGCCGCCACGAACTCCGCCGGCGTCACGCTGATCACGGCCGGCAAGCTCAAGGCCTGCACGCACCTGTCCTACAAGCCGTTCGAGTTCAAGGAAGGCTCCAAGGTCGTCGGATTCGACGTCGACCTCGGTGACCTCATCGCCAAGAAGCTCGGCGTCGAGCAGGAGGTCGTCGACATCGAGTTCGGCACCATCACCTCGGGTGCTGCCTTCGCAGCGAAGAAGTGCGACATCGGCTACGGCGCGACGACGATCAACGACAAGCGCAAGCTCGCCGTCCTCTTCTCGGACCCCTACTTCGATGCCACCCAGGCGCTCATCGTCAAGAAGGGCTCGGGCATCACCGACCTGCCCGGCCTCAAGGGCAAGAAGGTCGGCGTCCAGACCGACACCACCGGCCAGAGTTACGCCGAGGACAACAAGGCCGCCAACGGCTACACCCCCGTCGTGTTCGATGACCTGCCGACCCAGCTCGCTGGCGTGCTGTCGGGTCGCGTCGAGGGTGCCATCAACGACAACGGCCCGCTCTTCGACTACGTCAAGGACAACCCCACGACCGAGGTCGTCAAGGAGTTCGCGACGGGTGAGCAGTACGGCCTGATGTACAAGATCAAGGACGCCAACGGCACCAAGCTCGCCGAGCTGGGCAACCAGGTCCTCAAGGACGCGAAGGCCGACGGCACCTACAACACGATCTACAAGAAGTGGTTCGGAGTCGACGCCCCGAAGTGACCTTTCACAGCGCCGGGGGCGGCGGTACGGTTTCGACCGGACCGTCGCCCCTCGGCGTTCGGACCCTTGACCCCTCAGGTCGGCAGGAGAACTGATGAGCACCACCACCACTGAAGCACCTCCGAAGAAGAAGCTGTCCCCACGCAAACGCGCCCAACGGATCCGATGGGTGCAGTACGCACTCCTCATCGCCGTGGCGCTCGTGCTCGTGTTCGCCGCCAACTGGACCCAGATCCAGCAGGTCTTCTTCCGCTCCGACATGGTCAAGGCGACCTTCACCGAGGGCCTTCCCAACGCCTTCAAGAACACGCTCGTCTACACCGCCGGCGCCTTCATCATCGGGCTGCTCCTCGGCACGGTGCTCGCCCTGATGAGGCTGTCGTCGGTGGGCCCCTACCGCTGGCTCGCGACGGTCTGGATCGAGTTCTTCCGCGGGCTGCCGGCGATCGTCGTCTTCATCGCCTTCGGCCTGCTGCCACTCGCCTTCTCCGGGCTGGTCATCCCCTTCGACCCCTACGGCACCGTGTGGATCGCCCTGGGCCTCGTCGCCTCGGCCTACATGGCCGAGACGATCCGAGCCGGCATCCAGGCCGTCCCTCCGGGACAGATCGAGGCAGCTCGTTCCCTGGGTATGCCGGCCGGCGTCGCCACGCGCAAAATCGTCCTTCCGCAGGCCTTCCGGGTCATCACGCCCCCACTGACCAACGAGATCATCCTGCTCGTCAAGGACTCGTCCCTCGTCTACGTGCTGGGGCTGTCGACCACGGGCTACGAGTTGACGAAGTACGGCCGTGACCTCGCCAACACCAACGCCAACCTCACGCCACTCGTGGTGGCCGGGTTCTGCTACTTGGTCATCACCCTCCCGCTCTCCATCCTCGTGCGCCGCATGGAAGCCCGACAGAAGAAGGAGCGCTGAGCCCCATGAGTGCAGCCACCACTTCCACCCCCGTCGTGCAGGTCACCGACCTGCACAAGTCCTTTGGTGAGAACCACGTCCTCCGGGGCCTCAGCGCGACGATCGGCCAGGGCGAAGTCGTCTGTGTCATCGGGCCCTCGGGTTCGGGCAAGTCGACCTTCCTGCGCTGCATCAACCTGCTCGAGCAGCCCACCAGCGGCTCGATCCTGGTGGGGGGCGACGAGGTCAACGACCCCGACTGCGACATCGACGCCATCCGCCGCAACATGGGCATGGTCTTCCAGCAGTTCAACCTCTTCCCGCACCTGTCGGTGCTCGACAACTGCACCATCGCGCAGACCACCGTCCTCAAGCGGGGCAAGGAGGAGGCGCAGGCCAAGGCCCGCGAGAACCTCGAGAAGGTCGGTCTCTCCGAGAAGGAGGACGCCTTCCCGGCGCAGCTCTCCGGTGGACAGCAGCAGCGCGTGGCCATCGCCCGCGCTCTGTCCATGGACCCCAAGCTGATGCTCTTCGACGAGCCGACCTCTGCCCTCGACCCCGAGCTCGTCGGTGACGTGCTGTCTGTCATGCGCCGTCTCGCCAGTGAGGGCATGACGATGTTCGTCGTCACCCACGAGATGGCCTTTGCTCGCGACGTGGCCGACCGGGTGATCTTCATGGACGGTGGCTACATCGTCGAGGAGGGCTCCCCCGAGCAGGTCATCGGTTCACCGAAGGAGGAGCGGACCAAGGTCTTCCTGCAACGGGTGCTCGACCCGACGCACGTCGACCCGGGAGCCGAGGACGCGGCATACAACAAACGCCACATCGCCGACGCGACAGCCGACGGCCTCGAGGAACGCCAGCCGGGCACCCACGGCCGCTACGGCCTCGGCTGACCCACAGGTCGAGAGTAGACAAATCCCCGTCTCCAGTCGCTGGAGGCGGGGATTTGTCTACTCTCGACTGCTTGCGTCAGAGGGTGAGGCGGTCCTTGACGACGGCGACGAGGCGGTCGGCGACCAGCTGGGCGTCGTCCTTGGTCGCAGCTTCGACCATGACGCGCACGACCGGCTCGGTGCCGGACTTGCGCAGCAACACGCGCCCGGAGCCGTTGAGCTGCACGCCAGCCTCGGCCACGGCCGCCTGGACGCCTTCGTCGGTCTCGACCCGGGCCTTGTCGACGCCCTTGACGTTGATGAGGACCTGCGGCAGGCGGGTCATGACCGTGCCGAGCTCGGCGATGGTCTTGCCGGTCGCGACCATGCGGGCGGCGAGCATGAGCCCGGTGAGCACGCCGTCGCCAGTCGTTCCGTGCTCGAGCAGGATGACGTGGCCGGACTGCTCACCACCGAGGGTGTGCGATGAGGCCCGCATCTCCTCGAGGACGTAGCGGTCCCCCACTCCGGTCTGCTTGACCCTGATGCCTTCGCGCTCCATGGCCTGAATGAGGCCGAGGTTGCTCATGACGGTGGCAACGAGGGTGTCCTCGTGCAGGGCGCCACGTGACTTCATGTCGACCGCGAGGATCCCCATGATCTGGTCGCCGTCGATCTCGTTGCCCTCTGCGTCGACAGCGAGGCAACGGTCGGCGTCACCATCGTGCGCAATACCCAGGTGGGCGCCCTTGCGAACCACGGCGTCCTTGAGGTGCGTGAGGTGTGTCGAGCCGTAGCCGTCGTTGATGTTGAGCCCGTCGGGCTCCGTGCCGATCTCGATGACCTCGGCTCCAGCGAGTCGGAACACCTCGGGCGAGACCGACGAGGCCGCACCGTGGGCGCCATCGATGACGACGGTGAGACCGTCGAGCCGGTTGGGGATGGCCTCGAGGAGGTGTGCGACATAGCGCGCCTGGCCGGCTCGGTTCTGGAGTACCCGCCCGACCTGTGCCCCCGTGGGCAGCACGGGCGGCGTGTTGAGACCGGCCTCGATCTCGTCCTCGAGGGCGTCGGGGAGCTTGTGTCCGCCAAGAGCGAAGAACTTGATGCCGTTGTCGGGCATGGCGTTGTGCGAGGCAGACAGCATGACGCCGAAGTGGGCATCCATGTCGGCGGTGAGGAAGGCGACCGCTGGAGTCGGCAGCACGCCGACGTCGTGGACGTCGACACCGGACGACGCGAGTCCGGCGATCACGGCCGCGCTGAGGAACTCACCCGAGGCTCGCGGGTCGCGCCCCACGACGGCCTTGGGCTTGCGCCCGGCCTCTCGTGCGCTGCGACCGAGGACCTCAGCTGCCGACATGGCGAGCCGCATGGCGAGGTCGGCGGTGATGTCGACGTTGGCGAGACCACGCACACCGTCGGTGCCGAAGAGTCGAGACATGCTCGGTGGACCTTTCGTTTGTCAGACAGTCGGATCGGCGAACGCGCGCCACGCCGGCGACAGCAGGCGGCGCGCTGGATCGCGCATCTCGACGAACTTACCCCTGAACGCGCCAATGGCGGCACCCGAAGAAATCGGGTGCCGCCATTGGCTGGCTGGGCCCGGCTCGATCCAGCGCTTGAGGAGCCAAGCGATGAGACCGCGCCAGCGGGATCAGCGCTTGAGGAGCCAAGCGATGAGACCGCGCCAGCGGGATCAGCGCTTGGAGTACTGGGGTGCCTTACGGGCCTTCTTGAGACCAGCCTTCTTGCGCTCGGGAACGCGCGAGTCGCGCTTGAGGAAGCCGGCCTTCTTGAGTGCCGGACGGTTCAGCTCCTCATCGATTCCGTTGAGCGAGCGGGCGACACCGAGACGGACGGCGCCGGCCTGGCCGGAGGGGCCACCACCGTGGACACGCACGAGCACGTCGTAGGCGTCAGCGAGCTCAAGGATCGTGAACGGCTCGTTGACGATCTGCTGGTGGACCTTGTTGGGGAAGTAGGCCTCGAGCGTGCGGCCGTTGACCTTCCACTCGCCGGTGCCGGGGACGATGCGCACGCGGGCGATGGCCTGCTTGCGACGACCGGTGGCTGCGCCGGGCGCGGTCACGGCAGCGCGGCGGGCCTCGCCTGCGACGTCAGCGGAGGACTCCGAGGTGTACTCGGTGATCTCCTGGTCCTCGGTGTCGGTGCCGAACTCAGCCTCAGGGGCCTCGATGCTGGTGTTCTCGGTCATTACTGGGCCACCTGGGTGATCTCGAAGGGCTTGGGCTGCTGAGCAGCGTGGGGGTGCTCGGCGCCGGCGTAAACCTTGAGCTTCGTGAGCTGCTGACGACCCAGGGTCGTGCGCGGGAGCATGCCGCGGACGGCCTTCTCGACGGCCTTCTCGGGGTACTTCTCGAGCATCTCGACGTAGTTGCGGCTGCGCAGACCACCCGGGAAGCCGGAGTGGCGGTAGGCGCGCTTCTGCTCGGCCTTGGCGCCGGTGAGGGCAACCTTCTCGGCGTTGATGATGATGACGAAGTCGCCACCGTCAACGTGAGGGGCGAAGGTGGGCTTGTGCTTGCCGCGCAGGAGCGTCGCCGTCTGAACGGCGAGGCGACCGAGCACGACGTCCGTGGCATCGATGATGTGCCACGTGCGGGTGATGTCGCCCGGCTTCGGGGTGAAGGTACGCACGGTGTTACCTAACGTGTGGATGGAACGGGGAGCCTGTGATTGCGTCCGAAGACCAACCTCAGGGGTATGCCGTGTGCTCCCGCCAGGACTCCGCCTGAATGTTGGAGTCACCTCTCGGGCCACCCTGGGAAGGGCGCACGGCACAACAGTCCTCAAGTTTACGGATGAGCCGTCTCGCACCCAAATCGACCCCAACTCACCCCAAAAGGGCACCTGACCTGCACAAACAGCGGCGAGAACACGGCATACACAAAGGTTGTGCAAACATAGTGTGCACAGGTATTGTGCACGCATGCCCTCCGAAACGTTCGACAACGCGGGTCTCACCGGCCTCCGCCTCGACGCCGCCTCGCTCAAGGTGCTCGCTCACCCGCTGCGCTCACGTCTGCTCTCGAGCCTGCGGCGTGGGGGTCCTGCGACGGCCACCGACCTCGCGACCTCCCTCGGCACCAACTCCGGCGCCACGAGCTATCACCTGCGCAAGCTCGAGTCGGTGGGCCTCGTCGCCGACACCGGTGAGGGTGAGGGCAAGAGGCGTCTCTGGCGGGCCGCCACCGAGAGCCACACGTTCGAACCCAGCGACTTCGACGGGGACGAGGACTCCGAGACGGCGCTCAACTGGCTCGTGCGTGACTACACGCGGCACTTCGCCGAGCAGTTCGAGAAGTGGCTCGACGTCGAGGCCGCGTGGCCGATCGCCTGGCGCGACGCCGCTGGCATGAACGACTCCTACGTCATCGCCACTCCGGCGCAACTGCAGGAGATGAAGGCCGAGCTCGACGAGGTCGTCGCGCGCTATCGCCGTGTGGGACAGGGCAATCCGGCAGCGCGACGCCTCGCCGTCTACAGCGTCACCTATCCACTGGACCTCGATCGCATCCCGCGTGGGGAGGAGTCATGACCACGAACCTCTCCCCCGCCGCAGCCAAGCGCGTCTTCTTCCTGTTGTCGACGACCCGGTGGTTGCCGGTCGGCTTCGTGGCCGGAATCTTCACCCTCATCGCCCGTGAGCGCGGACTGTCGGTGCAGCAGATCACGCTCTACATGACCGCCCAGGGGATCATGGTCCTCCTGCTCGAGCTGCCGACGAGTGGCTTCGCCGACGTCCTCGGACGCAAACCGGTCCTGCTGATCGCCGGTGTCGTCAACATCATCGCGGGCTTCGCCTACCTCTTCGCGCAGTCCTTCTGGACCTTCGCCCTCGCCGCCGGACTCATGGGCGTCTACCGGGCGCTCGACTCCGGGCCACTCGAAGCCTGGTACGTCGACACCATCCACGACCGAGAGCCGGGCGCAGACGTGCACGGCGCCATCTCGATCCAGGGCGTCCTCGTCGGCGTCGGCATGGGAGGAGGCGCGCTCATCTCCGGTGGACTCGTCGCCTGGCACCCCTTCAAGGAGTCATCTGCCCTGCTCCTGCCCGTCCAGATCTTCGTCGCCCTGTGCGTCGTGCACCTGCTGGCAACCCTGACGCTCATGCGCGAGACGCCACGCAGCACGGGACGCCTCGGCCTGAGACTCGCATCATCGGTGCGTGACACCCCCACTGTCATCCGCGAGGGGCTGGGATTGCTGCGCACCAACGTGGTGTTGCGCAGCCTGGTGCTCGTCGAGCTGTTCTGGGTCACCGGGATGATGGCCTACGAGACGCTCATGCCGCTGCGCCTGGCCGAGCTCCTGGGCTCGGAGGAACGGGCAGGTGTCTGGATGGGTCCCTCCGCCGCGGCTGGCTGGGCGCTGTTCTCGTTCGGGTCATGGCTCGGCGGTCGGCTCGCCGATCGCCTCGGCCTCGTGCGCGCGGCCATCCTCGGCCGCGTCATCAACGGTCTCGGCGTCGTCGTCATGGGACTGACCCTCGGACCGGCGGCACTCATCGCCGCCTACCTGTTCACCTACACGATGCACGGAGCCGCAAGCCCGGCCTACATGGGCCTCATGCACCGCGAGGCCAGCTCGAAGAACCGGGCAACGATCCTCTCGATGGGTTCTCTGGCCATGCAGGGTGGCGGCGCCGTGGTCGGTCCGCTCCTCGGCGTGCTCGCCGCACGAACGTCCATCGGCACCGCCATGGTCCTCGCTGGCCTGGTGAGCACCGTGGGCTTCATCTGCTTCCTCCCGGCCCGCCGCCGCGAACGCGGGCGCGCGATCGACCTCACTGACGGCGACCCGGACGCGGCCACCGCCTGAAACCCTGCCCGCGACGAGGTTTCGGTGGAAGCATCGACTCATGGCCTACCTCGTCAAGCCCAAGGACCGCGCGCCAGCCCGCCGGGAGCGCCTGGCCCCCGATCCCACGCTGCCGACCACCTGTGTCATCGGCGCCGGCTCCAGCGGGATCGCGGCCGCCAAGGCGCTCTATGAGGCTCGGCTCCCCTTCGACTGCTTCGAGCTCGGCAGCGCGATCGGGGGCACGTGGGTCCACCAGAACCCCAATGGCCAGTCGGCCTGCTACGAGACGCTCGAGATCAACACGTCGTGCCCGCGCATGGCCTACTCGGACTTCCCGATGCCGGAGGGCTACCCGGACTACGCGGCGCACCACCAGGTCGCGGACTACTTCGCGGCCTACGTCGACCACTTCGGCTTCCGTCACACCATCACGTTCGACACGCGCGTCGACAGGGTCGAGCACACGGACGACGGTCGTTGGCGCGTGAGTTTCACCGGGCCCGAGGGCGCTCAGCAGCGCGAGTACGACAACGTGATGGTCGCCAACGGCCATCACTGGGACGCGCGCCTGCCCGAACCGGCATACCCCGGCACGTTCAACGGCACCCAGATCCACTCGCACGCCTACAACTCCGCCGAGCAACTGCGCGGCCACGACGTCGTCGTCGTGGGATCCGGCAACTCGGCCATGGACATCGCCGTCGAGGCGTCGAAGGTCGCCCGGTCGGCGCACATCTCCCAGCGGCGTGGCCAGTGGGTGCTGCGCAAATTCCTTCTCGGTATGCCGTCCGACCAGGTGACGTTGCCGTCGTGGCTGCCGTGGTGGGTCACCAGCGCCCGTCTGGCCTTCGGGGCCAAACTCTCCGGCAACGTCGCCAAACTGGGTCTGCCCCAGCCCGAGCACCGGCCCGGGCAGTCACACCCCGTGCAGTCCGAGGGCATCCGCGGTGCGTTGCGCTCGGGCAAGCTCCTCCCCCGTCCCGGGATCGAGCGCCTCGACGGTGACCGCGTGGTCTTCACCGACGGCAGCTCCGTCCCGTGCGACCTGATCGTGTGGGCGACGGGCTACCGCGTGACCTTCCCGTTCCTGGACCCGTCGCTGGTCTCGGCACCCGGCAACGACCTCCCGTTGTGGAAGCGGATGGTCCACCCCGACCTACCCGGCCTGTTCTTCATCGGGCTGCTTCAGCCGGTGGGCGCCGTGATGCCGCTGTCGGAGGCGCAGAGTGCCTTCGTGGCAGCCCTGCTGACCGGTGAGCTCGCGCTCCCGCCCACAGCGGAACTGCGCACCGAACTCGCCGCGGACGACACGGCATACAAGAAGCGCTTCTACCAGTCAGCCCGGCACACGATGGAGGTCGATTTCGACCACTACCTGTGGGAGCTCGGCCGCGAGCGCAAGCGCGCGGCCGAGCGGGTCACTGGCTCGTGACGGTCGTGAGGTGCGTCGTCGAGTTGTAGGTGAAGGACGTCTTGGCTCCATCCGTCGGCACCGTGAGCGTCATGTTGCCGCCGTTGGGCACACCACCGTCGCCGTAGTTCTCGGTCCACGACAGGTCGTGCGCCACCTTGAACTGCCACGTGCCGGCGGGAATCTTCGTCGTCGCCCAGCTGAAGATGCCGTCGCCGTCCTTGTCCTGCAACCACGGACGCATGCAGTCGGGCGAGAAGTCGGCCGGACAACCCAGCTCGGACTGGAAGTCGCCGGGCACGGTGACGATCTCGGTCTGTTCGTCCGACGTCGCCCAGTGCGTCGTCGGGTCGTAGTAGAACGTCACCGTGCCGTCCAGGGTCTCGTAGGAGATGTTGGCGCCGTCGCGCACACCCTTGTCGCCGTAGTTCTCGGTCCAGTCGCCATTGAGCGCTGCCTTGTAGGCGTACGGCCCGGCCGGCAACGTGAACGCGCCCTTCCAGATCTTGTCCTTGGCGTCGAGGGCCAGACGGGCTGCGACACATGACGGCTCCCAGTCGGTGGCACACCCCATCTCTGAGTTGTGCGTGCCGGCCGGGACGACCGACGTCGGCTGGGTCGCCGGTGAGTCGCCGATCTCGGCCGGTGCCGGCGGCGGCGTGTCTGCCACCACGGTCGCCCAGGTGCCGTCAGCGGCCACCCGACCACCCGCGTCGCGCACGACAGCGCGGTACTCGAGAACCGAGCCGAGCGGCATACCCGCAACGTCGTGGAAGACGCGGAACGGAGCGTTGTCGTCGGTCCCGATGGTGCGCCACTGCGTCGTGCCGACCGGCCGATAGAGGAAGGTCGTCTGCGCAAAGGTGCTGGCGCTGACGTCCGCAGAGATCTCGGCCCGACCGGCAACCGTGTGGGCTGCACCCGTCGACACCTCGACGGTCGGCGCAGCCCCAGAGGTGTTGATCGCCTTGTTGGCCTTCCAGATGCTCACCGTCAGCGGCGGCACCGTGACCTTGACCGATCCGTCGGCGGCCGGCTTGACCGCGGTGTCCGTGCCGGAGACGGGCGTGAAGACGACACCCTTGCCCTTGCTCCAGGTCGGGAAGGTCGCCGAGGCAGCCGACGCGGAGTTGTTGGCCGCGACAACGTATTCGACCTTCTGCGACGCGTCGATGCGCGAGACCGCGAAGATCCCAGCGCCCTCGGCAGCAAACCGCGCCACCTGGGCGCCGTCGGCGAGCGCGGGGTTCTTGGCACGCACCGCCGAGAGGTCACGGATGTGCGTGTAGAGCGGGTGGTCCGTGGCGTAGCGGTCGCGCGAACCCTCGGGCCCGGCGAGGACATCCTCGGTGTTGTAGATGTCGACCTTGCTCGCGAACATGTCCTCGCGCGCCAGCTGGTCGCCTCCGGTGCCGATGAAGCCCTGCTCGTCGCCGTAGTAGGTCACCGGGTTGCCACGCGTCGCGAACATCAGGGACTCGGCGAACTTCACGCGCGCCAGGTGCTCGGCCTCGTTGGCCGTGCCCTCCTTGAGGAACATTGCGACGCGACCCATGTCGTGGTTCCCGAGGAAGGTCGGCAGCTCGTAGGCGTTGCTGTCGGCGTCGGTGTACCAGTCGTCCTTGGCGAAGAAGTCGGCCAGCACGTTGGCCGGCTTGCCCTTGGCGAGGTCGACGCCCTGCTGCTGGAACCCGAAGTCGAGGGTGGCCTGCAGCTTGCCGCGCGTCGTGTACTCGGACATGACTGCGGGGTTGCCGTCGTAGACCTCACCGAAGGCGAAGAAGTCGTCGTTGCCGACGCGCTTGGCCTCCCCGAGGATGTCCGGCACGAACTTCTGCCAGAACTCGAGGTTGACGTGCTTGACGGTGTCGATGCGGAAGCCGTCGATGCCGAAGTCGACCCACTCCTTGTAGATCTCGCCCATCCCGTCGACGACCTCGGGCCGCTCCGTGAAGAGGTCGTCGAGCCCGATGAAGTCGCCGTAGGTCGAGGACTCACCGGCAAAGGTCGAGTCGCCGCGGTTGTGGTACATCAGGGGGTTGTTGAGCCAGGCGGGGGTCTTGGCGTCCTCATCGCCCGGGTGGAAGAACGGCACGTAGGGGAACGACGTCGCCGGGTTCATCTCGGGGAACGTCTGGTTCACGTAGTCGCGGTCGTCGAAGGCCACACCCGTGGCGTTCGTGTAGGGCGAGGCCTTCTTGGACTTGTAGGTGTAGGCCCCACCCTGGTAGTCGATGACGTCAGCCGTGTGGTTGGTGATGATGTCGAAGAAGACCTTCATCCCCTTCTTGTGCGCCGCCGCGATGAGCGTCTTCATCTCAGCGTTGGTGCCGAGGTGGGGGTCGATCTGGGTGAAGTCGGTGATCCAGTAGCCGTGGTAGCCCGAGCTCTCCTCCCCCGGCTTGCCCTGCACGGGCTTGTTCTTGAAGCTCGGCGTGAGCCAGATGGCAGTCGTGCCCATGCCCTTGATGTAGTCGAGCTTGTTGAGCACGCCCTTGAGGTCACCGCCGTGGTAGAAGCCCTTGTTGGTGGGGTCGAACCCGGTGGTGAGCGGGCCGCCCGTCAGCCCGCCCTTGTCGTTGGCCGTCGTGCCGTTGGCGAACCGGTCGGCCATGAGGAAGTAGAAGCGCTCCTTGGTGAGCGGCGAGCGCAGGGAGTTCTGGGCCAGGGCCGCGTCGGCCCCCGTCGTGCCGCCCGAGAGGCCCTCGGGCGTGAACGTCACGAGGTGGCTCACGTCGTCATAGGTGAACTTCAGCGTCGCGGGGCCTTCGAGCACGAGCGGGATGTTGGCCCCGTTGAAGGCACCACCCGCCCCGTAGTTGATGTCCCACGAGTCGTTGATCGCGACCTTGAACTCGTAGTTCCCTGCCGGGAGAGAGAACGTCCTGGCGTATGCCGTCGTGTCACCGACCCGGGTCAGCTCCGTTGCGCTGCACTCGGGTTGCCAGTCGTCGGGGCAGCCGAGCTCCGACTGGAGTGACCCGGCGAGGGCAACCGACGTCGTCACGGCCGCTGCGGGGAGCGCGGCCCCCACGAGCGGGGCCAGAGCGACGGCGGAACCGGCCAGGACGGCATACAGGCGGCGTGGACTGGGCATCGTTGCTCCTCCAGGATCGCCGCGGCACCCCCATTGGTGCGCGGTCGCAGGACTGCTGAGGACGCTAGCTGCGTAAACGTTTTACCTCAACCCCCAATTTTCCCCTTGTGTGTCTGGGCGCGCGTCGGGACGTGGGCTCAGGCGCACAAGGCAGGATGGGGAGGGTGAAGCAGTTCGTGCTCGGTGCCATGGCCATGCTTGTCGCCCTCGTGGTCGCAGTGGCCGCCCTCGTGTACTCCGTCGGCAGCCCCGGCGACGGGCCTGCGGTCAACGCGACCGCCGCAACCGCCACGGCATCGCCGAGCCACTCCGCCGACGATGGCCACGACCACGGCGCCGAGGGCACCGAGCTGACGTCTGTGCGACTCACGAGTGACGAGGTCGTCAGCCCGGACGGGGAGATCACCAAGGTCACCGCCGTGGGCGCCGGGGTGACCCTGACCGATGAGGGGCTGCGTGCCGAGCGACTCGACATTGACGCGACCCTGCCATTCGAGAGCGCGGCAGGGCAGATCGGTGCCGGGGTCACACTCAGCGCAGCCCCCAACGGTCGCGCCTCCCTCCGCCGAACCATCAACATCCTCAGCCGCGACATCACCGTGCGCACGACCGGGCAGGTGCGCGCCGAAGGCGGACAGCTCGTGATCACGCCAGAGACGATCGACCTTGATGGTCCCGACTGGCTCGATGCGGCGGCATCGAGGGTGGTGCGCGAGCTCGTGACGATCCGACACACGGTGCAGGGCGTCCCGGAGGGCATGGCCCTCACTTCGGTGAAGGTGCAGGCCGATGGGTTCCGCGTTCACCTCAGCGGAGCAAACGTCAGCATCACTCGCTGACGGGTCGCTCAGGCGTCGGGGGCGAGGCTGCGTGTGGACCGGGCCTCCACGGCTCGCGCGGCCAAATCGGCATCGGCCGGATAGGTCACCTCTTCGAGCGAGAGTCCGTGCGCCGGCATCACCTTGACCCGGGGATCCCGCGCTCCTCCGGTCAGGACCTCGCGCGGGAAGTCGACCTCGGCACGCCCCATTCCCACCGGCACCACGGAACCCACCAGAGCGCGAACCATGCTGTGGCAGAACGCATCCGCGACGACCGTGGCCTCAACAGTGCCGTCCGGCGCGCGCACCCAGGAGTAGTCGAGGAGCGTGCGAACCGTCGTCGCACCGTCCCGCTTCTTGCAGAACGCCGCGAAGTCGTGGAGCCCGACGAGCCGTCCGGCAGCCTCGTTCATGGCCGCCACGTCGAGAGGGTCCTTGAGGACGACCGTGTCGCCGCGGCGTAGCGGATCGAGGGCCCCGGGGTCGTCGCAGATCCGGTAGAGATACCGACGCCGCAGGGCCGCGAATCGCGCATCGAACCCGTCGGGTGCGCGCGACACTGCGCGCACGACGACGTCCGACGGGAGTATGCCGGCTAGCCGGGTTCGCGCCGCTTCCTCCGGTGAGCGCGAAGACCGACCGGGCAACGCGGCATACAGGGTGTCGTCGACATCGGCGTGCACGACCTGACCGCGCGCATGAACGCCGGCGTCGGTGCGCCCAGCAACGGTGAGGCGCACCGGTTCTGGCGCCCTGAGCAGGGTGGTCAGGGCCGCCGACAACTCACCCTCGACCGTCCGGCGGCCCGGCTGCGCGGCCCAGCCGGAGAAGTCGGTGCCGTCGTAGGCGAGGTCGATCCGCACCCGCAGCAAGGTCATGGGTCCGCAGCCTAGGACACGACCTGCCCACACCGGCGATCCGCACGGGCTACGGTCGAGGGCGTGACGAACGCACAGGAGCGCGTGGACCGCGCCCAGACGGCATACGACGCCTTGGTCGCGGACAACGAGAAGTTCGCCGAGGCGGTGACCTGGATCGCGGGTGCCATCGAACGTGGGCGCGCATTCGAGTCGTACTACCTGAATCAGTGGATGACCGATCGCGACGAGGTCGGCGTGCACCTGCCGGTCATGGGCGAGGACGAACCGTGGGAGGCGCTCGGCGACCACACCGCACAGATGCGTCGCCTGCTGCGCATCGCCACCCACGGCCTCGTCGGCCCTCTGGAGCCCAGCGATGCCACTCACAGCCAGAGTTGACGTGAACCTGCGACCGGCCCGCTTGGCGATCAGCGCTGCCTTCTTCGTCCAGGGTCTGCTCTTCATCTCGATGACGCTGCGACTCCCGGAGGTGCAGGACCTGTTCGGCCTCTCCGAGCTGGCCCTGTCGGGGCTGATGCTCATGCTCGTCCTGCTGGCCGGGGTGGGGTCGGTCCTGGCCGAGACCCTGGCCAAGCGCATCGACAGTGCTCGCACCCTGCGCCTCGCCCTCGGCGTCATTGCCCTCGCGTTCGTCGTCCTCGGTGTGGGAGCTCGCGGCGGCGGCACGTTCCCGCTCTACGTTGCGGGCCTCGCGCTCTATGGCGTCGGGCTGGGGGCCAACGATGCGGCGAGCAACATGCAGGGCGTGGCCGTGGAGCACCGCATCGGCCGTCCCGTCATGCCGTCGTTCCACGCGGCCTGGACCGCAGGTGGCCTGCTCGCCACCGCGCTGGCGTTCACGCCCATGTCCCTGTCCACCACGGTTCTGGTGCTCGTGCCGGCACCACTCGCAACGCTGGCCGCTCCCCTGCTCCGGCGCGACCTCCCCACCACCGGAGCCCCGGTGACGACAGAGCAACTCGGCGTCCCGTGGTCGCGCATCCTGCTCGTTGGCGTCGCTCTCGTCCTCTTCTACATGGTCGACACGTCCGCGACCGCGTGGGGCCCGGTCTACCTCAGCAGCGACAACGTCTTCGACAACCCACCGACCAACAGCTCGATGTTCGCGTTGGCCACGCTGCCCTACCTTGCGGCGACCCTGCTCGCCCGGGTCTTCGGCGACGGGCTCACGGCCCGGTACGGCGCGCGGCCCGTGGTCCGCTTCGGCAGCGTCCTCGCCTTCATCGGGCTCGCCATCATCGTCTTCGCCCCACGCTCGACGTGGCAGGTCGGCATCCTCGGCTTCTTCGTCGTGGGCCTCGGGGTCGCCGTCATCGCACCGCTCGCCTTCTCTGCGGCAGCCCGCATCGCCAGTGAGGCCGACCCCGCAGCCGGTCCGGTGGACGAGGTCGCTCACCGGGCCCGCGTCGATGCCGTCATTGCGCGCTTCAACCAGTTCAACTACGTGGGCGCCCTGCTGGGTGCCGTCCTCACCGGAGCGATCGGCAGCGGAAACCTCCGGATCGGGTATGCCGTCCCCATGGTTCTCGTCCTCCTGATGCTTCCGCTGGCGAGACACTTCGTGGGCCCTGCCACGCGGTCTGCTGCCCCCGACAACTCCCTCGCGCCCGGCCCAGCCACTCCTTAGGGTGAAGGGCATGAGTCGCCCAACCCTCACTGACGCCCTGGCCCACCGCGACGTCGTCGTGCGCGCCTTCATCGGCGCCGACGGTCGCCTCTCGAGCATTCCCACCAAGCTCACCAAGCGCCTGGTCATCCTCGACCACATCGCCCAGTCCTTCGAGCCCGGCGTCCGCTACACCGAGGCCGAGGTCAACGAGGTCATGCATCGCTTCCACACCGACCATGCCGCCCTGCGCCGCTACCTCGTCGAGAACGAGTTCCTCGAACGCGCCGACGGCGTCTACTGGCGCGCCGGTGGCACCACCGAGACCTGAGTCCCCTCCCGGTTCCGGCGGCCGGGTTCGGAGCACAAGCAAACGGGCCCTTCACCCCGAAGGATGAACGGCCCGTTTGAAGGCGAAACAGATCAGGCGTCGTCGCCGACCTGCTGCTTGGCCTCGCCACCGGCGGGCTCAAACCCAGCGGCCTTGGCGTCGTCGGCCGATGCGAACCAGAACTCAGCCTCGGTCTGGTCGTACCACTGCGAACCCTCGACGTGGTACTTGCCGGAGTCGGCGTTGCCCTTGACCGAGTAGCCCTCGGGAGCGGAGCCGTCCTCAGTGGGAGCAACGGCGCCCTTGGGCAGCTCGACAGCGGCAGCAGCCTCCGTGGCGGGAGCGTCGGTGGCCTCGGCCTCGACGGTCTCGGCCTCAGCAGCCTTGGACTCCTTGACGGCACGCTTGGTCGCGCCCTCGGCCTCCTTGACGGTGGCCTTCTTGGCAACGGGCTCGCGAACGAGCTCGATGACCGCCATGGGGGCGTTGTCGCCCTTGCGGGGGCCGATCTTCGTGACGCGGGTGTATCCACCCTGGCGCTCGGCCATGTCAGGTGCGATCTCGACGAAGAGGCGGTGAACGACACCCTTGTCGCGGATGACCGTCATGACCCGGCGACGGGCGTGAAGGTCACCACGCTTGGCGAAGGTGACGAGGCGCTCGGCGAGCGGACGAAGGCGCTTGGCCTTGGTCTCGGTGGTCGTGATCGAGTCGTGCTCGAACAGCGACGTCACGAGGTTCGCCAGGATGTGACGCTCGTGAGCCGGTCCGCCTCCGAGACGGGGACCCTTGGTGGGCGTAGGCATGTCTTTACTCCTTGATGTGGGTCAGCGTCAGAGCTGCTCGTCCTCGGCGAACGACGCATCCTCTGCGTCGTCGGCGTCGGCGAAGCTGAACTCGTCGTCGTAGGAAGCGATCTGGCTCGGGTCGAAGCCGGCGGGGCTGTCCTTCAGGGCGAGACCCATGCCGTGAAGCTTGGCCTTGACCTCGTCGATGGACTTCTGACCGAAGTTGCGGATGTCGAGCAGGTCCGCCTCACTGCGGCCGACGAGCTCACCCACGGTGTGGATGCCCTCGCGCTTGAGGCAGTTGTAGGAACGGACCGTGAGGTCGAGGTCCTCGATCGGCAGGGCGAGGTCCGCGGCGAGCGCGGCATCCGTCGGGGACGGACCCATGTCGATTCCCTCGGCCTCGACGTTGAGCTCACGGGCGAGGCCGAAGAGCTCGACGAGGGTCTTGCCGGCAGAGGCGAGCGCGTCACGCGGGGTGACGGCCTGCTTGGTCTCGACGTCGAGGACGAGGCTGTTGAAGTCGGTGCGCTGCTCGACTCGGGTCAGCTCGACCTTGTAGGTGACGTTGAGGACCGGGCTGTAGATGGAGTCGACCGGGATGCGGCCGATCTCCTGGTCACCGGACTTGTTCTGCTGCGCCGAGACGTAGCCGCGACCGCGCTCGACGGTCAGCTCCATCTCGATGCTGCCCTTGTCGTTGAGCGTCGCGATGTGCAGGTCGGGGTTGATGACCTCGACACCGGCCGGCGGTGCGATGTCCGCGGCGGTGACGGCGCCAGAGCCCTGCTTGCGCAGGTACATGACAACCGGCTCGTCGTGCTCCGAGGAGACGACCAGACCCTTGATGTTGAGGATGATCTCGGTGACGTCTTCCTTGACACCGGGGATCGTGGAGAACTCGTGGAGAACGCCGTCGATGCGGATGCTCGTCACGGCCGCACCGGGGATGCTCGAGAGCAGGGTGCGACGGAGGGAGTTGCCGAGCGTGTAGCCGAAGCCAGGCTCGAGCGGCTCGATGACGAAACGGCTCCGGTGTTCGGAGACGACGTCCTCGGTGAGGATCGGACGCTGTGCGATGAGCACGGTGATTTTCCTTCCCACGGGCGACCGCTATATGACGCCTCGTGAAACTGCCGGGTTCAAAACCGGCTGTCCAGCCCACCTCTGTCTGTGGTCAGGACGAGCGCTGGGTATGCCGTGTGCTCCCGGAAGGCGGGCGCACACGGCATACCCAAATGCTGTGAATCTGTGAAATCAGTTCTTCGAGTAGAACTCGACGATGAGCTGCTCGGTCAGGATCGAGTCGATCTGCGCCCGGATGGGGAGCGAGTGGATCAGGATCTGGAGCGAGCCCGGGACGACCTGGAGCCAGGCCGGGGTGGGGCGGTCACCGAAGGTCTCACGAGCGAGCTGGAGCGGGAACGTCTCCACCGACTGCTTGCGCACGGTGATGATGTCGTACTGCTCCACGCGGTAGGACGGAACGTCCACGCGCTTGCCGTTGACCTCGAAGTGACCGTGCGTGACGAGCTGACGCGCGGCACGGCGGGTGCGGGCGAGGCCCGCGCGGTAGATGACGTTGTCGAGGCGGGACTCGAGGATCGTCAGGATGTTCTCACCGGTCTTGCCGGGGCGGTTCGCCGCTTCCTTGTAGTAACGACGGAACTGCTTCTCCATGACGCCGTAGGTGAAGCGAGCCTTCTGCTTCTCCTGGAGCTGGGTCAGGTATTCCTTCTCCTGCATCCGGCGACGGCCGTGCTGGCCGGGCGGGAAGGGGCGCAGGTCGAAGTTCTTGTCGCCGCCGACGAGGTCGACGCGCAGACGGCGCGACTTCTTGGTGATGGGGCCGGTATAACGAGCCATGTTCTAGTTCTCTTTCCGTCTTCTCGACGCGCTCAGACGCGGCGGCGCTTGGGCGGGCGGACACCGTTGTGCGGTGAGGGCGTGACGTCCTGGATCGAGCCGACCTCGAGGCCAGCAGCGGTCAGGGAGCGGATCGCGGTCTCGCGACCGGAGCCCGGACCCTTGACGAAGACGTCGACCTTGCGCACGCCGTGGTCCATCGCGCGACGGGCAGCAGCCTCAGCGGCGGTCTGCGCGGCGAACGGGGTGGACTTGCGCGAGCCCTTGAAGCCAACCTGGCCGGCGGAGGCCCAGGCGATGACGGCACCGGTGGGGTCGGTGATCGAGATGATCGTGTTGTTGAACGTCGACTTGATGTGGGCCTGGCCCACGGGAACGTTCTTCTTGTCCTTGCGGCGCACCTTCTTGGCGCCGGCCAAACGGCCCTTGGGAGGCATTACTTACCAACCTTCTTCTTGCCGGCGACGGTGCGCTTCGGGCCCTTGCGGGTGCGAGCGTTGGTCTTGGTCCGCTGACCGTGGACGGGAAGGCCCGAACGGTGACGGCGACCCTGGTAGGACCCGATCTCGACCTTGCGGCGGATGTCGGCCTGGACCTCACGGCGGAGGTCACCCTCAACCTTGAGGTTCTCGTCGATCCAGTCGCGAAGCGCGACCAGGTTGACGTCGGTGAGGTCCTTGACGCGGACGTTGGGGTCGATGCCGGTGGCCGCGAGGGCCTTCTGCGAGCTGGAGCGCCCCACACCGAAGATGTAGGTCAATGCGATCTCGACGCGCTTCTCGCGCGGGAGATCGACTCCTTGGAGACGTGCCATCTTGTGATGGTTCCTGTTCTGGTGTTCCGGAGGTCTGGTGCAGTCGCCGATCCGGTTTTCATGGTCCGGTCCCCGGCCTCCGGGCCGAGGGTGACGTCCCGCGCTCACCTCTGCAGGTGACGCACACGGGGGTCGGGCGCTGCGTTCTCATCATTTGTGCGTGTGCTCGAAGGCTGTGGCCTCGTGCAGGTCCCAAAACTCAGGACGATCAGGCTGTGATTAACCCTGGCGCTGCTTGTGGCGCGGGTTCTCGCAGATGACCATGACCCGACCGTTGCGGCGGATCACCTTGCACTTGTCACAGATCTTCTTGACGCTCGGCTGAACCTTCATTGCCTCTGCTGTCTTGTCGATCCTCCCGACACGGCGGAAGCCGCGCGGGTTCTTGCTCTGGTGGGTCTGTGGTGCTGTGGATGCTGCTGCTGAGTGGGCGAACCCGATCAGCGGTAGCGGAAGACGATGCGGCCTCGGGTCAGGTCGTAGGGGCTGAGCTCCACCACCACGCGGTCCTCGGGGAGGATCCGGATGTAGTGCTGACGCATCTTGCCTGAGATGTGTGCGAGCACCTTGTGACCGTTGGTGAGCTCCACGCGGAACATCGCGTTGGGGAGCGCTTCAACGATCGTGCCCTCGATCTCAATGACGCCGTCCTTCTTGGCCATACCCTCTCAATCCGTTGCTGGCCCCACCCTGGGTGCGGCACGAGGCCACCAGTGGAACCATGGAAGTGTGGTCACGCATGCCTGAATGCACACGAGACCGACGATCCATCCTACGGGAGCCCGCGCTGAGCACGAAATCGGGCCTGCGGGCCGCTGAGCGGCCGACGGGCCCGCCCGACGGGGAGTCCTCCCCCGTCGAAACGGCTGACGTCGCGACCCTCCTGGCCTAGCCTGCCGGAGGTTCCGCGAGCGCGGAACCCACACTCAACTCAAGGGGAAGCGCATGTTGTTCTTCGGATGGGGCCGCAAGTCGACCCAGCGCCAGATCTCAGCATCACAGGTCGTCGCGATGTCCTGGAGCTCGTTCCACCTCTTCTTCCTCTTCGCCCTCGGCTGGGGCAAGCGCTACTCCCTGGCGACCCTGACCGAGCAGGGCTGGGCACAGCGCGAGATCACCGAGACCGACGCGAAGCAGCTCCTCGGCTTCGACCTTGACATCCCGCTGTGGAACCGCTTCGGTCTGCTCATCGCCGCCGCCGTCGGCCTGGTCCTCATTGGCGGGATCAACCTCGTCGCTGCCCTGGCTGGCTAGCGCTCAGGAGCCCCGGCGACACTGGGCACCATGAATTCGCGCATCGCCGTCGTGGGGGACCCCGGCAGGACGCAGGACCGGGAGTCCCTCGCCCGGGCCCGTGCCCAGTCCGTGGGACCGGCCGCCGACCTTGAGTGGTGGCCGTTTGCGCCCCACGAGATGGCTCACCGCGGGTTCGACCACTTCGACGGCCTGTGGCTGATGGACTGGCCCCAGGACGCCGAGTCCGAGTCGGTCCGGCAGGCCACTTGGCTGGCGCACCAGCAGGGCCTCCCCGTCATCGTCTCCGCGACCGAGCCACCCGGATGGTTCGTGGGGCAGGCACGGGAGCGGGCGGCATACCGGATCCGTGGTCAGGTCGAGCGGACGCGAGCCGCGGAGCTCGAGGCGGCCGAGCGGCAGCCGCGCCCCCATGTCCACCAGATGCGCGGACCCCGCCACAGCTGGTGGCGCCCACTCCTCGCGCTGGCGGTCGCCGTCGCGGTCCTCATCGTCTGCGTCATCGCGTTGATGGTGCCCAGCGAGCTGGGTGGCCTCCTCGACAACGAGGAGACCCTCGTCGACCCGGTGAACCCGTGGTCGGCGCTCGTCACGAATCTCCTTCTCGCCAGCCTCATTCCGGCCACCCTCATCGGCTTGTGGGTGGGATTCCGGCGGAGCCCGTGGCGAGTCCTGTCCGTGGCAGGACGCCTCCGGTGGGGCTGGCTCGGGTGGTGCGCGCTCGTCGTCACTCCCCTGTGGGCGATCTACCTCGCCGTGAGCTGGGTGGTCTTCGACCAGGAGGTCCTCGATCGCCCGGACCACTGGATCGCCCTCCTCGCGATCACCCTGTTCACCACTCCCCTGCAGGCGGCCGGCGAGGAACTCGCCTTCCGCGGCGGGCTGGTCCAAGGAGTCGGGGCGTGGTTCCGATCGCCCGTGGCCGCCCTCGTCGTGACCACGATCCTGTCGACGGCGTTCTTCGCGGCAGCGCACGGCTCCGCGGACCCGTGGATCATCATCGAAATCGGTTCGCTTGCTGTCGCCGGCTGCTGGCTCGCCTGGCGCACCGGCGGGCTCGAGGCCGTCATCGTCCTGCACGTCGTCAACAACCTGCTGGTCATGGGGACCGGGATCCTCTTCGGCGGGCTCGAGGAGTCGTTCGTCGACGGGACGAGCACCGGGTCACCGGTCTCGGCGGCCATGAACGTCGTCGCCACCTCGCTCGTGACCCTCGTCCTGCTGTGGCTGGCACGCCGGCGGGGAGTGACTCCCGCGGGCTGGCGGACGCCCGCTCTGGGCTGACAGCCCGGTCAGTGCCCGAACGCGTCGAGGATCTGCGCGGCCGCGTCGACGGCGCTGAGTTCGCCGGAGCGCACCGCTGACTCGATCTGCGCCCGCTGCTCCTTGACCCGGGGCGCGACCCGAACGGCGTCGGTGAGGTGCGCGTCGACGAGGGCCCACATCCAGTCCTGCTGCTGCTGGGCCCGCCGCGCCTCGAGCGAACCCTCCGACTCCAGGTGGGCGCGGTGCTCGAGCACGGCCTCCCACACCTCGTCGAGGCCGGCACCGGTCATGGCCGAGCAGGTCAACACGGCCGGTCGGCGCACCTCGGCCCCGGGAAGCATGAGCCGCATCGCGGCCGTGAGGTCCTTGGCCGCACCCTTGGCCGGCAACTCGCCATCGCCATCGGCCTTGTTCACCGCAATGACGTCGGCGAGCTCGAGGATGCCGCGCTTGATGCCCTGCAGCTGGTCGCCGGCCCGCGCGAGCGTCAGCAGGAGGAAGGTGTCGACCATCTCGGAGACCGCGATCTCGTTCTGCCCGACACCAACCGTCTCGACGATGACGACGTCGAAACCCGCCGCCTCGAGGACGAGCATCGACTCGCGAGTCGCACGCGCCACTCCCCCGAGGTGCCTTCCGCTGGGACTCGGCCGGACGAACGCGTGGTCACTCGCGCTGAGCTCGCCCATCCGCGTGCGGTCTCCGAGGATCGAACCGCCCGTGCGACGCGAGCTCGGGTCGACGGCAACGACTGCGACGCGGTGACCGGCCTCGATGAGCCGGACGCCCATCGCGTTGACGAAGGTCGACTTGCCTGCCCCCGGAACGCCCGAGATCCCCACTCGCACAGCAGAACCCGTGTATGCCGTGAGCTCGGTGAGCAGGGCACGTGCCCTTTCGCGGTGGTCGGGTCGGGTCGACTCGACCAGCGTGATCGCACGGGCGATGTGGGTCCGCGAACCAGCGCGGACCCCGTCGAACAGCTCGTCGGTCACGCGCCGGCCTGGGCTGCGGCGTCCAGCCGGGAGCGCAGGTCGCCGATGAGGCTGATCGCCGCCGTCGAGATGACCGTGCCAGGAGGGTAGATCGCGTCGGCGCCAGCGGCACGCAGCTCGTCGAAGTCCTGGGACGGGATGACACCACCGACGACGATCATGAGGTCCTCGCGGCCCAACGCATCGAGCTCCCTGCGCAGCGCCGGCACGAGGGTCATGTGACCAGCAGCGAGTGAAGAGACACCGACGACGTGGACATCGGACTCGACGGCCTGGCGCGCGACCTCGGTCGGTGTCTGGAAGAGCGGACCCACGTCGACGTCGAAGCCGAGGTCGGCGAACGCCGTGGCGATGACCTTCTGGCCACGGTCGTGGCCGTCCTGGCCCATCTTGGCGACGAGGATGCGCGGGCGACGGCCCTCGGCCTCCTCGAACTCCTCGACGAGGCCCTGCGCCATGCGCACGTTGGCGTCGGAGCCTGCTTCGTCGGAGTACACGCCACCGATCGTACGGATCTGGGCGGTGTAGCGACCGAACGCCTCTTCCATCGCGGCGGACATCTCCCCGACGGTGGCCTTGGCCCGGGCCGCATCGATCGCGAGCGCCAGGAGGTTGGTGTCCAGGGTTCCATCGGAACCACTGCGGGCGGCGGCGGTCAAGCGCTCCAGGGCCACCCGGCACACCTCGTCGTCGCGCTCCGCGCGCAGACGCTCGAGCTTCTCGATCTGGCTCTTGCGCACGGCCGCGTTGTCGACCTTCAAAATCTCAAGGTGCTCGTCGTCTGTGTCTTCGGGGGTGGGAATGTAGCGGTTGACGCCGATCACCGGCTGCTGACCGGAGTCGATGCGGGCCTGGGTGCGGGCGGCGGCTTCCTCGATGCGCATCTTGGGGATGCCGGCCTCGATCGCCTTGGCCATGCCACCGGCTGCCTCGACCTCTTCGATGTGCGCCCAGGCGCGCTCGGCGAGGTCGTGGGTCAGGCGCTCGACATAGGCCGAGCCGGCCCACGGGTCGATGGTGCGCGTCGTGCCCGACTCCTGCTGGATGACGAGCTGGGTGTTGCGGGCGATGCGCGCACTGAAGTCGGTCGGCAGCGCGATCGCCTCGTCGAGGGCGTTGGTGTGCAGGCTCTGCGTCAGGCCCTGCGTCGCCGCCATCGCCTCGATGCAGGTGCGGACGACGTTGTTGTAGACGTCCTGGGCCGTGAGCGACCAGCCACTCGTCTGGCAGTGGGTGCGCAGGCTGAGCGACTTCGGGTTCGTGGCGCCCTGCTGTTCGACGAGCCGCGCCCAGAGCAGGCGGGCCGCGCGCATCTTCGCGACCTCCATGAAGAAGTTCATCCCGATGGCCCAGAAGAACGACAGTCGCGGGGCGAAGCGGTCGACGTCGAGGCCGACCTCCTTGCCGGCGCGGAGGTACTCGATTCCGTCGGCGAGCGTGTAGGCCAGCTCGAGGTCCTGGGTCGCCCCGGCCTCCTGCATGTGATAGCCGGAGATGGAGATCGAGTTGTAGCGCGGCATCTTCTCGGAGGTGAACGCGAAGATGTCGCTGATGATCCGCATCGACGGCTCGGGCGGGTAGATGTAGGTGTTGCGGACCATGAACTCTTTGAGGATGTCGTTCTGGATGGTCCCGGAGAGCTGCTCGGGTGCGACGCCCTGCTCCTCCGCGGCCACGACGAAGAGGGCGAGCACGGGGATGACCGCACCGTTCATCGTCATCGACACCGACATCTGGTCGAGCGGGATGCCGTCGAAGAGCGTGCGCATGTCGTAGATCGAGTCGATCGCGACACCGGCCATGCCGACGTCACCCTCGACGCGCGGGTGGTCGCTGTCGTAGCCGCGGTGGGTCGCGAGGTCGAACGCGACGCTCAGGCCCTTCTGACCGGCAGCGAGGTTGCGCCGGTAGAACGCGTTGGACTCCTCGGCGGTGGAGAAGCCGGCGTACTGACGGATCGTCCACGGCTGGTTGACGTACATCGTCGGGTAGGGGCCGCGCAGATAGGGCGGCGCACCGGGGATGGTCTCGAGGAAGTCGAGGCCCTCCAGGTCCGCGTCGGTGTAGAGCGGCGGCACCTCGATCTGCTCGGGGGTGAGCCACACCTGGGCATTCACATCTGAGTGGTCGGGGTCAGCGCTCTGGGGCAGGCCGTCACCGAGGTCGACCTGGCTGAAGTCGGGGATGGTGCTCATGCGGGAGCTCCCGTCGTGTCGAGGAGGTCGGAGAGGAAGGCGACGACGTCCATGTCCTTGGCGACACCCTCGTAGCCCTTGTCGGTGCCAGTCAGGGCGGCGGCGGACTCGGTGTCGCCGTCGACCGCGTCGATTCCGGCGACGGTGAGCAGGTTGACCGCGTCGATGCGACGGTCGGCGGCGCGAGGCACGTCGAGGGTCGGCACCGAGACGCGCGGAGCGTGACCGTGCTCTGTTGCGTATGCCGCAGAGCGGTCCCGGAGCGCTTCGAAGATGGCCGAGTCCCGGTGTGGCGCAAGGGCATTGGGCTGCACGGGCAGCTCGGCTCGAACCACTCGCTCAAGCGGCTTCTCGCCAGCCAGTGGGAACGTGCTCACGCCCGTTATCGGCGTGGAGCGTGTTGCCAGGGCGGCGTCGCGCTCGGCGACAGCCGCCAAAATACGCTGTGCGACAAGGCCATTCGCGAGGGCAGCGACCATGCCACCGGCGGACTCGATCTCCTGGAAGGTCTCCCACGCGGCCTTGGCCACGTCGTCCGTGAGGGTCTCGACGTACCAGGAGCCACCCGCCGGGTCGGTGACCCGCGCAACGTTGGACTCCTCGGCGAGCAGGATCTGGGTGTTGCGAGCGATGCGTCGGGAGAACGGCGTCGGCAACCCGGACACGGTGTCGAAGGGCAGCACGGTGATGGCATCCGCCCCGCCGAGGCTGGCACCGAACGTCGCGAGGGTGCTGCGCAGGATGTTGGTCCAGGCGTCGTCGCGGGTGAAGATGCGACCGGACGTCACGGCATGGGTGAAGGCACCACGGGACGTCTCGGGGACACCGACGCTCTCGCCGATCCGCGCCCAGGCCCGGCGCAACGCCCGCAGCGCAGCCGCCGTGAGGAACTGGTCGGCGGTGGCGCTCACGCGGAACTCGATGTTGCGGAAGGCTTCCGCGACATCGACGCCCTCGGACTCGAGGTGGCGGAGATAGGCCACACCGGTGGCGAGCGCGAACGCGACCTCATCGGTCACGGTCACTCCAGCATCGCCGTGGACCCGGGTGTCAACCGTGATCGCCCGGATCTCGCCATGGTCGGCAAGACGGCGGACCGCATCGGCCAGTGGGGCCAGGTCGGGCGCTGAGCCCGTGCGTGCCGCGGCACCGAGGGGGTCGTGCCCGAGGTTGCCGGAACTCGCACGAGAACCGGACAGGACGGCATACAGGGCGTCCGCGGCAGCGGTCTGGTCGTCCCACGAGGAGACGACGACCGGGGCGAGTTCGAGGCGGACCTCGGCAAGCGCCTCCGCGACATCATTGGGGGCAAGGCCGTCGGCACCGACGTGGAGCCAGACAGAGGTGACGCCGTTCTCGAGGTCGGCGAGGACGAGCTGGCGCGTCGCGGCAGCGTCCGGGTCGTCGTGCACCTGGCGCACGTCCCACGGGACGTCGGCATCACGCAGTGCGCGGCCACGGGTGAACGGCATCGCACCCGGCACGCCGAGCGGCACGGGGTCCGACGACTTCATGTAGAGCGGCTCGATGTCGAGCCCACCCTCGAGGTGCGAGCGCATCGTGGCAACAGCGTCGTCGCCGCTCAGGTGCTGGTCCTCGGGGCGCCCCTTGTTGACCACGCCAGCGACGAGGTCTCGCCACTGCTCCTGCGTCCGCTCCGGGAAGTGTGCCGCCAGCGTCATCGCTGCGGGCCGCTTCGGGGCCACCGTCATCCACTGCTCCTCAAGCCGATCGGGTCAGGTCGCACCTGTTCGTGAGGTCTGCGAACCTGTCGTCACCCTACCGGCGTGTCAGCTGTCTCCCCACGAGAGTTTGCGCACACCACGGGGTGTGAAGAGTCACCCGTCAGCCGTGTCGGCCCTCGGAAACCACGGCCTCGTATGCCGCCTGAAGGCGTTCGCTGGCCCGCGGACCCTTGCTCGGTGGAAGTGGCACACCCAGGTGGTGGGCGCGCAGCTCGTCCATGAGCTCGGCGACCATCGACGGTCCCCCTTCCTCCATGAGCTGCTGGCGGATGGTCAGCTCCGGGGTGGTCGCCCGGTGTGCCCGACCCCAGGTCCCGAGGGCAACCAGCACCGGAAGGGTCTGGATGCCCGCCTCGGTGAGGCTGTAGCGAGCACGCTGACCCCGGACCGCGTCGTCACGGGTGAGGATTCCGCCGGCGACCAGGGCTTTGAGCCGCGACGACAGGACATTGCTGGCGATGCCCTCGTCGGACCCGTTGAGGAGTTCACGGAAGTAGCGACGGTCGCCGAACATCATGTCGCGCAGGACGATGACGCTCCAGGGATCACCGAGCGCCTCGACGCCGGCGTTGATCGCGCAACCCGACCGTGGCTCGCCGCGCATGTCACTCCTCGTGGGGGCTGTGGTTCGGCAGAGTGCTTGCCAAGTGCAATCACTCTACTCTACGGTGAGTGGTGGTTGCACTTCGCAATCACTCACACAGAGGTTCACACAGGGGCACCGACCGAGGGAGAACAGCATGTCCATCGTTCGCGTCACGGGGTTCAGCATCTCCCTCGACGGCTTCGCCACCGGGGACGTCCAGACCCTCGAGGAACCCTTCGGTCACGCCGGTCAGCGGCTCCACGAATGGATGTTCCCGCCCGAGGCCGGCGGCGAAACCCGCGCGCGGTACGGCGTTGACGGAGCTCTGGGCGCCGTGAGCTGGGACGGGTCGGTCGGCGCCGAGATCATGGGGCGGCGCAAGTTCTGGCCCTACCCCGGCCCCTGGACCGACGACACCTGGCGCGGTTGGTGGGGCGAGAACCCGCCGTTCCACACCCCGGTCTTCGTCATGACCCACCACCCCCACGAGTCGATCGAGATGGACGGCGGGACGACGTTCCACTTCGTCGCCGGCACCCCTGCCGAGGTCCTGGCCACGGCACGCGAGTCCGCGGGCGACCTCGACATCCGCATCGGCGGTGGCCCCACCATCGTCCGCGAGTTCCTCAGCGCCGGGCTCATCGACCACCTGCACCTCGTCGTCACGCCCATCGTTCTCGGTCGCGGCGAGTCGCTCTGGGAAGGGCTGGAGGGCATCGAGGGCCAGTTCGACATCCAGACCGCCCATTCCGCCAGGCCCGGCGTCATCCACCAGTTCTGGCAGCGCAAGGGCCTCGACCAGACAGAGGTCGCCTGATGGGACGCCTGCGCTACGGGGTGATCATCTCCCTCGACGGCTACGCCCGTGACGCCTCGGGCTCGTTTGCCTGGGCGAGACCCGACCACGACCTGCACTCGTTCATCAACGAGAAGGAGCGGGACGTGCGGACCTACATCTACGGCCGGGGCCTGTGGGAGACGATGCGCTACTGGCAGAACCCACCTCGGGGCGAGGTCAATGCGCCGGAGCACGACGAGTTCGCCACGATCTGGCAGGGGGCCGACAAGGTCATCGTGTCAACGACCCTCGAGCCGCCGACCGAGCCACGCACCCAGTTGTGGGACACGCTCGACGTCGACCGGCTCGCAGCACTCGTCGGGGACGCGTCGACAGACGTGAGCATCGGCGGTCCCACCTTGGCCGCCGACGCCCTGAGGGCCGGGCTCGTCGACGAGATCACGGCCTACGTCATGCCCCACGTCGCCGGCGGAGGACTCCCCTGGCTCCCCGACGGCTTCACGTCCGAACTCACCCTGCGCGAACAGCGCACGTTCGGCAGTGGCGCGGTCGCCCTCGTGTACGACGTCACGAGGAGCGCCTCATGATCATCGTGACCGGACATCTCGTCGTGGATGCCGCAGACCGTGACCGCGCGGTCGAGTTGTCACGCGAGGCCGTCATCGCTGCGCGGGCAACCCCGGGGTGCATCGACTTCGCCGTGAGTGCCGATGCGGTCGAGCCCGACCGCGTCAACATCAGCGAGAGATGGACCGACCGCGCGGCCCTCGACCGTTTTCGCGGCAGTGGCCCAGAGGGCGAGGTCGGCACTCTCATCCGCGACTTCGCGGTGGCAGAGCATGAGGTGACGTCGAAGGATTCGGCGGCGGACGGCATACGCGCGGTCCTCGACGCACGCGTCGCGGCCGTCAGGGCCAAGGACCTCGACGCACTCGATCCCTGCTGGCCGACGACCTGGAGTCCTTCAATGTCCTGCCGCCGCACCGCGCCGAAGGTCGCGAGCCCACACTCGAGGCAGCGCGCGGCTGGTTCGACGGCTATGCGTCAGACATCGGGTACGACGTTCACGACCTCAACGTCACCGCCTCCGGTGACGTCGGTTTCGCGTCGTTCCTCTATCGCGTCACCGGCACCCTCACCGGCGGCACCGAGGTCGACATGTGGGTGCGCGCCACCTTGGGTTTCGAGCGCCTGGACGGCCGCTGGATCGTCACGCACGACCACGAGTCCGTGCCCTGGGATCCCGAGACGGGGCAGGGCGTGCTGACCCTGTGAGCCTTCGTCAGTCGCGCCAGCCCAACGCTGGGGCCACGTGGGTGAGGATGCTCTCGAGGAGGTGGGCGTTGTAGTCCACACCGAGAGTGTTGGGGATCGTCAGGAGCAGGGTGTCGGCCGCCGCAACGGCCTCGTCCTGCGCGAGCTGGCGCACCAGCTCGTCCGGCTCAGCGGCATACGACTTGCCGAAGCGAGCGAGCCCACCGTCGATCATCCCGACCTGGTCGGTGCTGCGCCGGTCCGCCCCGAAGTAGGCGTGGTCCTGCGCCGTCACGAGGGGGAAGATGCTCCGACTCACCGACGTCCGCGGCGTTCGCTCGTGACCGGCCTCGCGCCACGCGTCGTGGAACATCTGGATCTGCTCGGCCTGCAGCTGGTGGAAGGGGACACCCGTGTCCTCGGTGAGCAGCGTCGAGCTCATGAGGTTCATCCCCTGCTGCGCAGTCCAGACGGCGGTCGCCCGGGTTCCGGCCCCCCACCAGATGCGGTCGCGCAGACCCTCGGAGTGCGGTTCGACGCGCAGCAGACCGGGCGGGTTGGGGAACATCGGGCGTGGGTTGGGCTCGGCGAATCCCTCACCGTCCAACACCGTGAGGAACTCGGCCGTATGCCGTCGCGCCATGTCGGCGTCCGACTCACCTTCGCGCGGGTGATGGTCGAAATGCCGGTAACCCTCGATGACCTGCTCGGGCGATCCCCGGCTGATGCCGAGCTGGAGGCGCCCCTCCGCGATGAGATCGGCCGCTCCGGCCGTCTCGGCCATGTAGAGGGGGTTCTCGTAGCGCATGTCGATGACGCCCGTGCCCAGCTCGATCCGGCTCGTCTTCGCCCCCGCGGCGGCGAGCAGGGGAAAGGGTGACGCGAGCTGCTGGGCAAAGTGGTGCACCCGGTAGTACGCCCCGTCCGCACCCAGCTCCTCGGCCGCGACCGCCAGCTCGATCGACTGCAGCAACACGTCGGAGGCCGTGCGGACCGCCGACTGCGGGTGGGGGTTCCAGTGGCCGAACGACAGGAAACCGATGCGCTTCATACCTGCATTCAACACCGCTCACTGCGGCGCATTCCTCGCGCCGAGCCCAGCCAGGGAGGTCAGCCCAACGGTGCGTAGGCCACGCCGAGTTCGCGCAGCTTCGCCTCGCCACCATCGACCGCGGTGAGGACCCACAGGCCCTGCGCCGTCGCGGCGACAGTGTTCTCCCAGTGGGCCGCACGTGAGCCGTCGTTGGTCACGACGGTCCAGTCGTCCTCGAGGACCCGGTTGGCCTCGGCGCCAAGGGTGATCATCGGCTCGATGGCGATCGTCGTCGCATCGACCACGGTCGGCCCCTTGCCACTCACGCGGTAGTTCGGGACCTGCGGGTCCATGTGCATCGACGTGCCGATGCCGTGACCGACGTAGTCCTCGACGATGCCGTACTCGCGACCACGCCGCTCCCCCGAAGCGGTGATGCTGTCCTCGACGGCCTCGCCCACTGCATACAGGCTCTTGCCGACGGTGAGCGCAGCGATGCCGGCCCACATGGAGGCCTCGGTGTCATCGATGAGCTCAAGGTCCTCGGGACGCCCGGCCTCGCGGCCGCCGACGATGATCGAGATCGCTGCGTCGCCGTGCCAGCCCTCAATGATCGCGCCGCAGTCGATGGAGAGCAGGTCACCCTCCTCGAGCACCCGCCCACCCGGTATGCCATGCACGACCTCCTCGTTGACCGAGGTGCAGAGCGTGCCGGTGAACCCGTGGTAGCCCAGGAAGCTCGGGATGCCCCCGCCGTCGCGGATGTGCGCCTCGGCGAGGGCGTCGAGCTCCTTGGTCGTCATGCCCGGCTTCACCGAGTCACGGGCCAGCTCGAGGGTCTGCCCCACGAGCAGCCCAGCGGCGCGCATGAGCACCACCTGCTCATGAGTCTTGGCCTCGATGCGCTCACGTCCGAACAGTCCCATGCCCCGCAACTTACAGCCGCACCTCCCGCTCCCCCGAATCACGGGAGTGCGGGAGGCGCGGGGCGCGGGGGTCAGGACTGGACGGGAACCTCGTCGAGGTCGAGAACCTTGCTGTGCAGGGTCTCGAGGAGCTGGCGCAGCTCGGCTGCTGCCGCATCGCCGTCGAGGACGACACCCTCGGTGCTCAGCTGCTCGGGGAAGCTCAGACCCACGGAGCCGACGACCTCGGCCTTGACGTGGGTGAGCACCTTCGTGAGATCGGCGGTCGCGTCGGACGCGCCCGACCAGCCGTAGCCGACGAGCGCGATGGGCTTGGCGTTCCACTCGGCGAAGAGGTAGTCGATGGCGTTCTTGATCGGCGCCGGGAAGCTCCGGTTGTACTGAGGCGTCACCACGACGACCGCGTCGGACTCGAAGATCTCGCTCGCCCAGGCCTGCGTGTGCGGCTTGGCGTAGTTGCCCTGCATGGGCATGCCCTCCTCATCGAGGAACGGCAGACCGATCTGCGCGAGGTCGAGGATCTTGACCTCCCACTGCTCCGGGGACGCCTGCTCACTCACCCACTGGGTGACCTTGTGGCCGATGCGGTTCGGACGGGTACTGGACACGATGATGCGCAATTGATTCACATTTCAACCAACAGGGTGTGCCGCTCACCCATTCCCAGACCTGACCCAGAATGCTCTGCTCGGCTGGCTCGCCCCTCGACGCCCGACCCTAGAGTGGCCGGCATGGACCGCGAACGTGAGAACCTCGCCGCCGCCCTGGCCAGCGCACGCCGACACGTGCTTCGTCAGGTCGAAGGACTCGACGACGACGCTCTCCGCCGCCCGGTCCTCCCCTCGGGGTGGACGATCCTGGGCCTGGTCCGTCACCTGACCCTCTCCGATGAGCGCTTCTGGTTCGAGGTCGTGGTCGCGGGAGAGCCCTTTGACTGGTGGCCGAAGGACGATGCAGGTGACTGGCTGGTCTCGCCCGACGAGTCCGCGCAGGACGTCATCACGGCCTATCGGAACGCGATCACCGCATCGGACGGTATCATCGCGGCCCATTCCCTTGATGCCCCACCGGCGTACCGCGAGGACCAGTGGGATCCCGACGACTTCGCCGATCTGCGCGCCATCCTGCGTCACGTCATCATCGAGACCGCGACACATGCCGGCCAGCTCGATGCCGTGCGCGAGCTCCTCGACGGTCGCCAGTACATCGTGCTCTGACCCCAGCGCTGGTCTCCACCGCACAGCACGAAGGCGGGGCATGCCGGGACTCACGTCCCGGCATACCCCGCCTTTGTGGCGTGTGAAGGTCAGCTCAGAGCGGAGATGATCCGCTCGGTGACCTCGTCGACCTCACCGAGGCCGTCGACCTCGACCAGCAGACCGCGCTCGCCGTAGACCTCGACCAGCGGAGCGGTCTCGCGGCGATAGATCGCCTGACGCTCGCGGATGACGTCCTCGGTGTCGTCGGCGCGACCCTCGATCTCGGCCCGCTTGAGCAGGCGGCCGACGACCGCATCCTCGTCGACGGTGAGGGCGAGGACCTTGTCGAGTCCGTGGTCGTGCTTGGCGAGCATGGCCTCCAGCGCGGTGACCTGACCGGTCGTACGCGGGTAGCCGTCGAGCAGGAAGCCCGGCTCGCAGTCGTCCTGGGCCAGCCGGTCCTCGACGATCGCGTTGGTGATGTCGTCGGAGACGTAGCCACCTGCGGCGGTGATCTCCTGGACCTGCTTGCCGAGGTCCGTGCCGTTCTTGATGTTGGCGCGGAAGATGTCACCCGTGGAGATCGCGGGGATCCCAAAATGCTCTGCGATACGGGCAGCCTGGGTGCCCTTGCCTGCTCCGGGGGGGCCGAGAATGATCAGACGCATTAGCGGAGGAACCCTTCGTAGTGACGCTGCTGCAGCTGGGACTCGATCTGCTTCACGGTCTCGAGTCCGACCCCGACGATGATCAGGATCGAGGTGCCACCGAACGGGAAGTTCTGGTTGGCGCCGACGAGGACGAGAGCGAGCAGCGGGATGATCGAGATCAGCGCGAGGTAGATCGCACCCGGGACGGTGATACGGGTGAGGACGTACTGAAGGTATTCCGCCGTGGGTCGCCCGGCTCGGATACCCGGAATGAAGCCGCCGTACTTCTTCATGTTGTCGGCGACCTCAGTGGGGTTGAACGTGATCGAGACGTAGAAGAACGTGAAGAAGAGGATGAGCGCGGTGTAGGTCGCGCCATAGGCCCACGTGTCGCCACCGGCGTAGTTGGAGTCGATCCAGTCCACCCAGCCCGGTGAGGTCCCGTCGGCCTTGCGGTTGAACTGCGCGAGCAGCGTCGGGAGCGCGAGCAGCGAACTGGCGAAGATGACCGGGATGACACCGGCCATGTTGACCTTGAGCGGGATGTAGGTCGAGGTGCCGCCGTAGACGCGACGCCCCACCATCCGCTTGGCGTACTGGACCGGGATCCGGCGCTGGCTCTGCTCGACGAAGACCACCAGGGCAATGATGACGAAGCCCATGAGGATGATGCCGATGAAGATGTCCCAGCGACCTTCCTTCTGCTGGATCGCCCAGAGGGCGCCGGGGAAGGAGGCTGCGATCGACGTGAAGATCATGATCGACATGCCGTTGCCGACACCGTGGTCGGTCACGAGCTCACCGAGCCACATGACGAGGCCGGTACCGGCCGTCATCGTGAGCACCATGATGAGGATCGTGACGATCGAGTCGTCGGTCAGGATGTTGGTGCAGGCCGGGTTCGCGAACAGCTGCGACGGGTTCTGCGCGAAGGTGATGAAGGTCGCCGACTGCAACACGGCCAGGGCGATCGTCAGATAACGCGTGTACTGCGTCATCTTCGTCTGCCCGGCCTGACCCTCCTTCTTGAGGGCCTCGAACTTGGGGATCACCACGGTGAGGAGCTGGATGATGATGCTCGCCGTGATGTACGGCATGATCCCGAGCGCGAAGATCGACAACTGGAGCAGGGCCCCACCGCTGAAGAGGTTCGCGAGACCCAGCAGGTCGTTGGCGTCCCCCGCACCCTTCTGGCACGCCTGGATGAGCGAGTAGCTCACGCCGGGCGTCGGCACCTGGGCGCCGAGGCGGTACAGAGCGATGATCCCAAGTGTGAACAGGATCTTCCTGCGCAGGTCGGGCGTCTTGAACGCGCGGCCGAAAGCGGTGAGCACAGGTCCTCCAGGTGGGCGGCGGTAGCCGCGTCAGTGGTGATCGACGAACAAAGATACCCCGGCGTCGTCCGCGGTCGGCGACCGCAGTCTTCTCAGGGGGTCAAACGACGTATGCCGCAAGGCGAGTTCCCGGATTGCCTCCGGGAACCGCGCCCTGCGGCATACGCACTGCTGTTGTCAACGACTCAGATCAGATCTGAGTGGCCGAACCGCCCGCCGCGACAATCTTGTCCTTGGCGGACGAGGAGAACGCGTTGGCGGTGACGTTCACGGCAACCGTGATCTCGCCGGTGCCGAGCACCTTGACGAGCTGGTTGTCGCGAACCGCACCCTTGGACACGAGGTCCTCGACGCTCACGTCTCCACCATCGGGGAAGAGCGAGGACAGCTTGTCGAGGTTCACGACCTGGTACTCGGTCTTGAACGGGTTCTTGAAGCCGCGCAGCTTCGGAAGACGCATGTGGAGGGGGGTCGAGCCACCCTCGAAGCGCTCCGGAACCTGGTAGCGAGCCTTCGTACCCTTGGTTCCACGACCTGCGGTCTTACCCTTCGAGCCCTCACCACGACCCACACGGGTCTTGGCGGTCTTGGCTCCCGGAGCGGGACGCAGGTGGTGGACCTTGAGCGCGGAACCGCCGTTGGCCGATCCAGTCTCGGTCTTCTTGTCGACCATGATCACTCCACCTCCTCGACGGCAACGAGGTGCGTCACCGTCTTGACCATCCCGCGAATCTCGGGACGGTCCTCCTTGACGACAACGTCGCCAATGCGCTTGAGACCGAGGCTGCGCAGCGTGTCACGCTGGTTCTGCTTGCCACCGATCCCTGAACGGGTCTGAACTACCTTGAGACGAGCCATCACGCACCTGCCTTGGCCTCGGCGATGCCCGCAGCCTGGGCGCGGAGCATCGCAGCGGGGGCAACCCGGTCCACGGGAAGACCGCGACGGGCAGCAACGGCCTCGGGACGCTCAAGCTCCTTGAGAGCCTGGACGGTCGCGTGGACGATGTTGATCGCGTTGGACGAACCGAGGCTCTTGGAGAGCACGTCGTGAACGCCCGCGCACTCGAGAACCGCACGCACCGGGCCACCGGCAATGACACCGGTACCGGGGCTGGCGGGACGGAGCATGACGACGCCGGCAGCGGCCTCACCCTGGACGGGGTGCGGGATCGTGCCCTGGATGCGCGGGACCTTGAAGAACTCCTTCTTGGCCTCCTCGACACCCTTGGCGATCGCGGCGGGAACTTCCTTGGCCTTGCCGTAGCCGACACCCACGGTGCCGTCTCCGTCACCGACGACGACGAGGGCGGTGAAGCTGAAGCGACGACCACCCTTGACGACCTTGGACACACGGTTGATGGTCACGACTCGCTCGATGTACTGGCTCTTCTCGGCCTCGCGGCCACCACCACGACGGTCGTCGCCGCGGCCACCGCGACGGTCTCCGCCGCCACGGTTGTCGCTGCGCTCGCCACCGGCGGCGTTTGCGGTTGCGGGACCGGTGCCTCGACGCTGGGGTCCTGGCATCAGATGTTCCTTCCAAAAACGGAATCAGTGTGGTTCACAGTGACAACCCACTTTCGCGAGCGCCATCGGCGATTGCCGCAACGCGACCGTGGTACTTGTTGCCGCCACGGTCGAAGACGACAGCCTCAACGCCGGCAGCCTTGGCACGCTCGGCCACGAGCTCGCCGACCTTCTTGGCCTTGGCGGTCTTGTCGCCCTCGAAGGAGCGGACATCGGCCTCCATGGTCGACGCCGACGCGAGGGTCTTGCCCAGGTTGTCATCGACAACCTGCACGAAGACGTGACGCGACGAGCGCGAGACGACGAGACGGGGACGCACTGCCGTGCCCGCGACGTGCTTGCGGAGACGAACGTGGCGACGGCCGCGCGCGGCGACCTTGCCCTTGGCACGCTTGATGATCATTCCCATGGCCTACTTACCAGCCTTTCCGACCTTGCGGCGGATGTGCTCGCCGGCGTAACGCACGCCCTTGCCCTTGTACGGGTCAGGCTTGCGGAGCTTGCGAATGTTGGCGGCCACCTCACCGACGAGCTGCTTGTCGATGCCCTCAACCTGGAACCGGGTGGGGTTCTCGACGGTGAAGGTGATGCCCTTCGGCGGCTCGACCGTGATCGAGTGCGAGTAACCGAGTGCGAACTCGAGCGAACCGCCCTTGTTCTGCACGCGGTAACCGGTGCCGTGGATCTCGAGCTTCTTGACATAGCCCTCGGTCACACCGAGAACCATGTTGTTGATGAGCGAACGGGTCAGGCCGTGGAGCGAACGCGACTCGCGCTCGTCGTTCGGCCGAGACACCTGAACCTCGCCATCGCTTTTCTCAACCTGGATCGGCTGAGCCACCGTGTGCGCGAGCTCGCCCTTGGGACCCTTGACCTTGACGGTCTGGCCCTCGACGTTGATCTCGACACCGGAGGGGATGGCAACCGGAAGACGTCCGATGCGCGACATGTCAGATCCCCTTACCAGATGTAGGCGAGGACTTCCCCACCCACACCCTTGCTAGCGGCCTGCCGGTCTGTCAGCAGACCAGAAGACGTCGAGATGATGGCGACACCGAGTCCACCGAGAACCTTGGGGAGGTTGGTCGACTTGGCGTAGACGCGCAGTCCAGGCTTGGACACGCGACGCACACCAGCGATGGAACGCTCACGGTTGGGGCCGTACTTGAGGTTGACGGTCAAGGTCTGTCCGACCTCGGCCTCCTCGACGGTCCAGCCGGCGATGTAACCCTCGGCCTCGAGGATCTCCGCGATGTGCGACTTGAGCTTGCTGAACGGCATGGCAACCGTGTCCTTGTGCGCCGAGTTGGCGTTCCGGACGCGGGTCAACATGTCCGCAATCGGGTCAGTCATTGTCATTGGGCTTCTCCGCCCTCTCTCACCGTGGTTTCATCCGGGGCTGCTGCTCCGGCTGACCTTCGATGTAGATGGTTTTGGGGTATGCCGCGGGTGCGGCGTGATTTCGGCTGTGCCGAGACCGGGATGGCTGAGTCAGCCGTGGTCACCAAGAAGACTTCGTGATACCGGGGAGCTCGCCGCGGTGGGCCATCTCCCGGAAGCAGATTCGGCACAGGCCGAACTTGCGGTACACGGCGTGGGGACGGCCGCAGCGCTGGCAGCGCGTGTAACCGCGCACCTTGAACTTCGGCTTCTTGTTGGCCTTGTTGACAAGAGCAGTCTTCGCCATCTCAGCTGTTCTCCTTGAACGGGAAGCCGAGCGCCTTGAGCAGCGCGCGTCCCTCGTCGTCGTTCGTCGCGGTGGTGACGATGGTGATGTCCATGCCCCGGACGCGGTCGATCTTGTCCTGGTCGATCTCGTGGAACATCGACTGCTCCGTGAGGCCGAACGTGTAGTTGCCGCGACCGTCGAACTGCTTCGGGCTCATGCCACGGAAGTCACGGATGCGGGGAAGCGCGACCGCGATGAGGCGGTCGAGGAACTCCCACATACGGTCGCCACGCAGCGTGGTGTGCGTGCCGATCGGCATGCCCTCACGCAGCTTGAACTGGGCGATCGACTTGCGAGCCTTGGTGACAACCGGCTTCTGGCCGGTGATCGCCGTGAGGTCGCGCACCGCGCCGTCGATGAGCTTGCTGTCCTTGGCTGCGTCACCGACACCCATGTTGACGACGACCTTGACGACGCCGGGAACCTGCATGACGTTGGCGTAGCCGAACTGCTTGAGCAGAGCGTCACGGATCTCGTCCGCGTACTTCTGCTTGAGGCGAGGCTTGGCCGAAATCGTGGTTTCAGTCTGAGTAGTCACAGGCTCACAGGTCCTTGCCCGAGCGCACGCCAACGCGGGTACGGGTCGCCTTCTGGCGCCCGTCACGCTCGACGGTCTCGACGCGGGTCTTGGTACGGGTCGGCTTCTTGTCCTCGGGGTCGACGACTGCCACGTTGCTCACGTGGATCGGCGACTCCTGGACAACCAGGCCACCGGTCTGGCTGCCACGGG
The DNA here is from genome assembly GCF_000152705.1 of Janibacter sp. HTCC2649. Lineage (GTDB taxonomy): Bacteria > Actinomycetota > Actinomycetes > Actinomycetales > Dermatophilaceae > Knoellia. The sequence goes on from NZ_CH672413.1 coordinate 1,705,252, forward strand.
CAGTCTGGCCGGCCTTGGTGTGACGGGTGACGCGGTTGACGCCCTCGACGAGCACGCGGTTCTTCTCACGGTCGACAGAGATGACCTTGCCGGTCGAACCCTTGTCCTTGCCCGTGAGCACCTGGACGGTGTCGCCCTTCTTGATGCCAAACTTCGCCATGTCAGAGCACCTCCGGCGCCAGCGAGATGATCTTCATGAACTTCTTGTCGCGCAGCTCGCGGCCCACCGGGCCGAAGATGCGCGTGCCACGAGGGTCACCATCGGTCTTGAGCAGCACAGCTGCGTTCTCATCGAACTTGATGTAGGAACCGTCTGGACGACGGCGCTCCTTCTTGGTCCGGACGATGACCGCCTTGACGACATCGCCCTTCTTGACGTTGCCACCGGGGATGGCGTCCTTCACGGTGGCGACGATGGTGTCGCCGATACCGGCATATCGGCGACCCGAGCCCCCGAGAACACGGATGCAAAGGATTTCCTTGGCACCGGTGTTGTCGGCGACGCGAACTCGCGACTCCTGCTGGATCACTTATCTGTCTCCTATACGTCGTGCTGGTTCTCTGTTTGCCTCGGACGAACCGACGGGCGTCAGAGCCTGGCCGAACTTGGGCTTACTTGGCCTTCTCGAGGATTTCGACCACGCGCCAGCGCTTGGTCGCCGAGAGCGGGCGGGTCTCCATGATGAGGACGCGGTCACCGATGCCGGCGACGTTCTCCTCGTCGTGTGCCTTGACCTTGCTGGAGCGACGCAGCACCTTGCCGTACAGGGCGTGCTTCACGCGGTCCTCGACCTCGACGACAACAGTCTTGTCCATCTTGTCGCTGACCACATAACCCTGGCGGGTCTTGCGGTAGTTGCGTGCCTCAGTTGCGGCCACGGTCTCGTCCTTCACGTTCTCACTCACTTGGCAGCCTCGCTCGTCGTGACGTCGCCGGGAGCCTGACCGATGCCGAGCTCGCGCTCACGCATTTCGGTGTAGATCCGGGCGATGTCCTTGCGGACGGCACGAAGCCGACCGTGGTTGTCGAGCTGGCCGGTGGCGGACTGGAACCGCAGGTTGAACAGCTCCTCCTTGGCCTTGCGCAGTTCGTCGACGAGACGGTCCTCGTCGAATCCACGCAGCTCGTTGGAGATCAGGTCCTTGGAACCGATAGCCATCAGAAGTCACCACCTTCACGCTGGACGAAGCGGCACTTCATCGGCAGCTTGTGCATGGCCAGGCGCATGGCTTCACGCGCGACCTCTTCGGACACACCGGAGATCTCGAACATGATGCGTCCGGGCTTGACGTTGGCGATCCACCACTCGGGCGAACCCTTACCGGAACCCATGCGGGTCTCAGCCGGCTTCTTGGTCAGCGGGCGGTCGGGGTAGATGTTGATCCACACCTTTCCACCACGCTTCATGTAGCGGGTCATCGCAATACGAGCGGACTCGATCTGACGGTTGGTCACATAGGCCGGCTCGAGAGCCTGGAGGCCGTAGTCACCAAACGCGATGGTCGTCCCACCCTTGGCAGCGCCCGAACGACCCGGGTGGTGCTGCTTGCGGTGCTTGACGCGACGGGGAATCAACATCAGCTGGACGCTCCCTCAGTGGTCACTGCCGAAGTGGTGTCGGCTGCGGGGGCCTCGGTCGCCTGGGGTGCCTGGGTCTCCGGACGGTCGCGACGAGCGCGAGCCGGACGGTCGGCGCCTTCGCGACGCGGCGGGCGGCCCTGGCGCGGCGCGGTGGCCTGCTGGGCAGCGAGCTCACGTGCGGTGACGTCGCCCTTGTAGATCCAGACCTTCACGCCGATGCGGCCGAAGGTGGTGCGCGCCTCGTAGAAGCCCACGTCGATCTGCGCACGAAGCGTGTGCAGCGGCACACGGCCTTCGCGGTAGAACTCGGTGCGGGACATCTCAGCGCCGCCGAGACGGCCGGAGACCTGGACGCGGATGCCCTTGGCACCTGCGCGGGTCGCCGACTGCATGCTCTTGCGCATGGCACGACGGAACGAGACGCGAGCAGAAAGCTGCTCGGCAACGCCCTGGGCAACGAGCTGCGCATCGGTCTCGGGGTTCTTGACCTCGAGGATGTTCAGCTGAACCTGCTTGCCCGTGAGCTTCTCGAGCTCGCCGCGGATGCGGTCGGCCTCGGCGCCACGGCGACCGATGACGATGCCCGGACGTGCCGTGTGGATGTCCACGCGGACGCGGTCACGGGTGCGCTCGATCTCGACCTTGGAGATGCCTGCACGCTCCATGCCCTCGGACATGAGCTTGCGGATGGCGACGTCTTCCTTGACGTAGTCGCGGTAGCGCTGCCCCTCCTTGGTGGAGTCAGCGAACCAGCGGCTGCGGTGCTCGGACGTGATACCCAGACGGAAGCCGTGCGGGTTGACTTTCTGACCCATGTTCAGCGGCCTCCCTTCGAGTTGTTCTTTTCAGGCTTGGGCGCAACGACCACGGTGATGTGGCTCGTGCGCTTGTTGATGCGCGAGGCGCGGCCCTGCGCACGCGGACGGAAACGCTTCATGGTCGCGCCCTCGTCCACGTAAGCGGACGTGATGACGAGCTCGTGCTCATCGAAACGCTCGGCGGTCTTGTCGGCCTTGAACCGGGCGTTCGCGATGGCGCTCTCGAGCACCTTCAGGATCGGGTCCGATGCACCCTGCGGCGCGAAGCGCAGCGTGGCGATGGCCTCGGTTGCGTTCTTGCCGCGGATCAGGTCGATGACGCGACGCGCCTTCTGCGGGGTGACTCGCACGGAGCGGGCCTGGGCCCGAGCCTCGAGAGTCACGGTGTCGTTGGTAGGCATCAGCGGCGCCGGCCCTTCTTGTCGTCCTTCACGTGACCCTTGAAGGTGCGCGTGGGTGCGAATTCGCCGAGCTTGTGGCCGACCATCGACTCGGTGACGAACACCGGGACGTGCTTGCGGCCGTCGTGGACGGCGAGAGTGTGACCGAGCATGTCCGGGCTGATGACCGAACGGCGCGACCAGGTCTTGATGACGTTCTTGGTGCCCGCTTCGTTCTGGACGTCGACCTTCTTCTGAAGGTGGTCGTCGATGAAGGGGCCCTTCTTCAAGCTACGAGGCATGTGTCAATGGCTCCTTGTCAGCGCTTCTTGCCAGTGCGGCGTCGGCGGACGATCATCTTGTCGCTCGGTTTGCCCGGGCGACGGGTGCGGCCTTCGGCCTTGCCCCAAGGGGAGACCGGGTGACGACCACCGGAGGTGCGGCCTTCGCCACCACCGTGCGGGTGGTCGACCGGGTTCATGACGACACCACGGACGGTCGGGCGCTTGCCCTTCCAGCGCATGCGGCCGGCCTTGCCCCAGTTGATGTTGGACTGCTCGGCGTTGCCGACCTCACCGATCGTCGCGCGGCAGCGCGCGTCGACGTTGCGGATCTCGCCGGACGGCATACGCAGCTGGGCGTAGGGGCCGTCCTTGGCAACGAGCTGGACGCGGACGCCGGCCGAACGCGCGATCTTCGCGCCGCCACCGGGGCGGAGCTCGACAGCGTGAATGACCGTACCGGTCGGGATGTTGCGCAGCGGGAGGCTGTTGCCGGGCTTGATGTCGGCGCCAGGACCGTTCTCGATGTTGGCGCCCTGCTCCAGACCCTTGGGGGCCAGGATGTAGCGCTTCTCACCATCTGCGAAGTGCAGGAGAGCGATGCGGGCGGTGCGGTTGGGGTCGTACTCGATGTGAGCGACCTTGGCCGGGATGCCGTCCTTGTCGTGGCGACGGAAGTCGATGAGTCGGTAGGCGCGCTTGTGGCCACCACCGATGTGACGCGTCGTGATGCGACCGTTGTTGTTACGGCCACCGCTCTTGGTGAGCGGTCGCACGAGCGACTTCTCAGGCGTGGTGCGCGTGACCTCGACGAAGTCGGCGACGCTAGAGCCGCGACGGCCAGGCGTCGTCGGCTTGTACTTGCGGATACCCATGTCGTGTTTCCTTAAGTTCCTCAGTCGTCTCTCAGGCGCCAGCGCTGCCGAAGATGTCGATCGTGCCCTCGCGGAGGGTGACGATCGCGCGCTTGGTGTCCTTGCGCTTGCCCAGCCCGAAGCGGGTGCGCTTGGTCTTGCCCTTGCGGTTCAGCGTGTGGACCGAGTCAACCTTGACGTTGAAGATCTCCTCAATGGCGATCTTGATCTCGGTCTTGTTCGAGCGCGGGTCCACCAAGAAGGTGTACTTGCCCTGGTCGAGCAGTCCGTAGGACTTCTCGGAGACAACCGGCGCCAGCAGGATGTCACGCGGGTTCTTTGCGATTGCAGGACTCACTTGGCGTCCTCCTTGATCTGCTGGGCGGCTTCGCCACCGGCCGGGACGAACCCGGCGGCCTTGGCGGCATCCGCGGTGCGGAACCAGACCTCGGCCTCAGTGGCGTCGTACCAACGCGAACCAGGCACGTGGTACTTCATGGAGTCCTTGTTGCCCTTGATGCCGAAGCCCGCAGGTGCGGTGCCGTCCTCGAGAGCAGCGTGGCTGTCGGAGCCGAAGCCACCGTCAACCTCAGCCTCGGGTGCAGCGGCTTCGGTCTCGACGAGCTTGGCCGGCTTCTCAGCCTTGGCGGGCTTGTCAGCCTTGGGGGCCTTCGCAGCCTTGGCGGGCTTCTCGGCAGCTGCCTCGACAACCTCGACCTGGACGTCAGCGGTCTTGACCTTGGCGACCGGGCCAGCGACGAACGCGTCGAAGGCGGCCTGGGTGAAGACCACGTCGTCGGCGCAGAGCACGTCGTACGTGTTGAGCTGGTCGGCGACGATGACGTGGAGGTTCTCCAGGTTGCGCACCGACTTCAGCGACACGATGTCACTGCGGTCGAGGACGACGAGCATGTTCTTGCGCTCGGTCAGTCCTGCCAGCAGTGCAACGGCTTCCTTGGTCGAAGGGGCATCGCCCTGGACGAGCGAAGCAACGACGTGGATGCGGCCGTGACGAGCGCGGTCAGAGAGGGCGCCGCGCAGGGCAGCAGCCTTCATCTTCTTGGGGGTGCGCTGCGAGTAGTCACGCGGGGTCGGTCCGTGGACGACGCCACCACCGGTCCAGTGCGGCGCGCGGGTCGAGCCCGCACGGGCGCGGCCGGTGCCCTTCTGACGGTGCGGCTTGCGACCACCACCGCGGACTTCGCCGCGGGTCTTGGTCGAGTGCGTGCCCTGGCGCGCCGCGGCGAGCTGGGCGACGACGACCTGGTGGATCAGGGGGATGTTGGTCTGCACGTCGAAGATCTCGGCGGGCAGGTCAACGTTCACGGTCTGCGTAGCCATGATGGTCACGCTCCCTTCACGGCGTTGCGGACGAGCACGACCGCGCCACGGGGGCCGGGAACGGCGCCCTTGACGAGCAGCAGCCCCTTGTCGGCGACGACGGCGTGGATCGTGAGGTTCTGGGTGGTCTGACGCACGCCACCCATACGGCCAGCCATGCGCATGCCCTTGAAGACACGACCCGGGGTGGCGCAGCCACCGATCGAGCCGGGCTTGCGGTGGTTCTTGTGAGAACCGTGGGAGGACGAGACGCCGTGGAAGCCGTGACGCTTCATGACACCGGCGAAGCCCTTGCCCTTGGTCGTGGCGGAGATGTCGACGGCCTGTCCGGCCTCGAACGTCTCGGCGGTGAGCTCCTGGCCCAGCGAGTACTCGGCAGCGTCCGCGGTGCGGAGCTCGACGAGGTGGCGGCGCGGCGTGACGCCGGCCTTCTCGAAGTGGCCGGTGAGCGGCTTGGTCACCTTGCGCGGGTCGATCGCGCCGAACGCGATCTGCACCGCGGCGTAGCCGTCGGTCTCGGCGTTGCGGACCTGCGTCACGACGCAGGGCCCAGCCTCGATGACGGTGACGGGGATGAGCCGGTTCTCGGCGTCCCACACCTGGGTCATGCCGAGCTTCTTGCCCAGCACACCCTTCACGGTCTTGGTTGCAATGTCAGTCATCTGTCAACCCTCAGAGCTTGATCTCGATGTTGACGTCAGCCGGGAGGTCGAGACGCATCAACGAGTCGACAGCCTTGGGCGTCGGGTCGATGATGTCGATGAGGCGCTTGTGGGTGCGCATCTCGAAGTGCTCGCGGCTGTCCTTGTACTTGTGCGGCGAACGGATGACCACGAAAACGTTCTTCTCCGTGGGCAGCGGCACAGGGCCGACCACCGTTGCGCCGGCACGGGTCACCGTGTCGACGATCTTCCGCGCCGAGTTGTCGATGACCTCGTGGTCATACGACTTCAAGCGGATGCGGATCTTCTGTCCCGCCATCTTGGCTTCCGTCTCTCTCTCGCCGTCTTCTTACTTCTGTCTTTGGTCGATCCTCAGGTCCGACCCCCGAGGTCGGGCGTGTCGCGCCCGCTCCGCGGCCCGACGGCATACGCATTCCTGCGTCAATCCGTCGGATGAATCGGAACTCCGTTGAATCGGAGCCGCTTTGCCTGCCGTGTGTCGCCCCGGCTTGACCGGTTCGAGTTGTTCTCACGTACAGGGGTGGTCCGAACCCGACGAGTGGTCGAGCGGATGCGTTCCACACCAAGCAACTGGACAATAGTGCCAGAGGCGGGGGCGACCTACCAAATCGAGTCAGGGGCGCACGGCATCCTCGTGCTCGTGGCGCGTCGTTCCCCGCGCCGGCGGAACGCCGAAGCCCTCGCGGAACGCATCCCGCGAGGGCTTCGGCGTGGGCACCGCGTGCGGCGCCCCGGTGTGGTTGTGGTCAGCGCGGTCCCCCGCCGAGCACTCCCGCGTCCAGTGCCTTGAGAACGGACGCCTTGTCGGCTGCGGTGAGCTTCCCAGCCTTCACTGCGGCGTCGAGCCTGGCGCTCAGCTCCGTCTTGTGCTCGGCATCGTGGGCGGCGCGGACCTTGTCGAGGGCCGCGGCCACCTTGTCGGCGCTCACTCCGAGTTCCTTGGCGAGAGCTGCAACGTATGCCGTCTCCCTGGCCTGGCGCTCGGCGTCCGTCGGCTTCGTACCCTCAGCGGGCTTCTCCGTCGGCTTGTTGGCCTCGCGCACCTTCTCGATGGCGGCCTGGACCTTGGCCTCGTCGAGACCGAGGGCCGAGGCAAGGGCCTTGGCATCGGCGCCCCTGGGGCCACCCTTGCCATGTCCGGGACCGCCTGGCACACCGCCACGCTCCCCCGGGACGGTGGCCGACGGCGCCTCGCCGCTCTGGGTGGATGACGACGCACCCGGGGTCGGGGTGGTGTCGGCGAGGGCCTGGCTCGCGCCGAGACCGATCGTGGCGATCGCGGCTGCTCCGGCCACACCGGCGAGGGCGGCCGTCTTGGTGATCCTGGGCATGGAGTGTTCCTCTCGTTGCGGTCGACCCGAGGTGGCCGACCGTCGTCCCACCACCGTGACCTCCCGAACTGAACCTGTCGTATGCCGGACCTGTCACGAACCTGTCAACCATCCGGGCTCGGGCTGCTGGTCGGCGTGGTCACCCAACGCGTTCGGCCCACGGCGAGAGCGCCAGGTCGGGCGTGACGACAGCCGCTCCGGGCACAGCAGACAGGACCCGCTCCACGAGGTCCACCGAGCCGGCGACGAACGTCGCTGCGATGTCGGTGTCACCGCCGACGAGCCAGGAGTGGGAGCACGGCCAGAACAGGCTCGGCGACCGGCTCCCCAGAGCGCCGCGACGCAGCCGCCGGGGTCCTTGCCGATGCATCCCCGAAGGGGTGCCGCCAGGTCCGCGTTGAGGACCTCGCCCGGGTTGCTCGTCGGATCGTCGGCGCGGTGCGGGATCACGGCATACGCCGCGAACGCCGTCGTCACGAGACCCCCTACGGTCCCGAAGGGACCCAGTTCGGGCGACAACCACTCCCCTGCCGACGGCGGAACAGTGAGGAGATCGGACCAGGTGCGTGACGGCATACGCATCATTGAATCGATCGCGTACGCGGACTGCTCGCGAACATGCGAAAGGGCCCCACACCTCTTGCAAGGTGTGGGGCCCTTCTCGAGTGCGTCAGTGACGCAGTCGGTCAGTCAGATCACGCGGTGATCTTGGTGACGCGACCGGCGCCGACGGTCCGGCCACCCTCACGGATGGCGAACTTGAGGCCCTCTTCCATGGCGATCGGCTGGATGAGCTCGACCGACATCTCGGTGTTGTCGCCGGGCATGACCATCTCGGTGCCCTCGGGCAGCTTGACGACGCCGGTGACGTCCGTGGTGCGGAAGTAGAACTGGGGACGGTAGTTGTCGTAGAACGGCGTGTGACGGCCACCCTCATCCTTGGACAGGATGACAACGTTCGCCTCGAAGTTCTTGTGAGGCGTGATCGAGCCCGGCTTGCAGATGACCTGGCCGCGCTCGACGTCCTCGCGCTTGATGCCACGGATGAGCAGGCCGACGTTCTCGCCCGCACGACCCTCGTCGAGGAGCTTGCGGAACATCTCGATGCCGGTGACCGTGGTCTTGGTCGCGGGGCCCTCGTGGATGCCGACGATCTCGACGTCCTCGTTGACGTTCAGGATGCCGCGCTCGATACGACCGGTGACGACGGTGCCACGACCGGTGATCGTGAACACGTCCTCGACGGGCATGAGGAACGGCTTGTCGACGTCACGCTCGGGCTCGGGGACCGACTCGTCGACGGCGTCCATGAGCTCCAGGACGGTTGCGCCCCACTCGGCGTCGCCCTCGAGCGCCTTGAGCGCCGAGACCTTGACCACGGGAACGTCGTCGCCGGGGAACTCGTAAGCGGAGAGCAGCTCACGAACCTCCATCTCGACGAGCTCGAGGATCTCCTCGTCATCGACCATGTCGGCCTTGTTGAGGGCCACGACGATGTAGGGGACACCAACCTGGCGAGCCAGGATGATGTGCTCCTTCGTCTGCGGCATCGGGCCGTCAGTGGCGGCGACAACAAGAATCGCACCGTCCATCTGAGCAGCACCCGTGATCATGTTCTTCACGTAGTCCGCGTGACCGGGGCAGTCAACGTGCGCGTAGTGACGCTTCTCGGTCTGGTACTCGATGTGCGCGATCGAGATCGTGATACCGCGCTGCTTCTCTTCGGGTGCCTTGTCGATGTCGTCGAACGCGAACTGCGGGTTCAGGTCCGGATACTTGTCGTGCAGGACCTTGGAGATCGCAGCAGTCAGCGTCGTCTTACCGTGGTCAATATGACCAATGGTGCCGATGTTGACGTGCGGCTTGGTCCGCTCGAACTTTGCCTTCGCCACTTTTTGTCCTCCTCAGGACTCTTCTTTGGTGAAACGCTTCACGGCCGTGCAGGACGTGGCGTCGTTCTGGGGGTTGTGCTTGTGGTTGTTCTGGAACGCAGTCGATACGGCGATGTTGCCTTGTCGACCAGTTGCCAGATCCGGACCAGCGACCAGTCTAGCGGTCACTCGCCCCGGGTCTTGGCGATGATCTCTTCGGCAACGGACTTGGGAACCTCTGCGTAGGAGTCGAACTCCATCGAGTAGTTCGCCCGGCCCTGCGTCTTCGACCGAAGGTCTCCGACATAACCGAACATCTCGGACAGCGGAACAATGCCCTTGACGACCTTGGCACCGCTGATGTCTTCCATGGCCTGGATGTGGCCACGGCGCGAGTTGATGTCGCCGATGACGTCACCCATGTACTCCTCGGGCGTACGCACCTCGACTGCCATCATCGGCTCGAGGATCACGGGGTCGGCCTTGCGGACGGCCTCCTTGAGCGCCATCGACCCAGCGATCTTGAACGCCATCTCCGAGGAGTCGACGTCGTGGTAGGCACCATCGAGCAGCGAGGCCTTGATGCCGACGAGCGGGTAGCCCGCGAGCACGCCGTACTGCATGGCGTCCTGGATACCGGCATCGACCGACGGGATGTACTCGCGCGGGATGCGACCACCGGTGACCTTGTTCTCGAACTCATAGAGCTCGCCGGACTCGGTCGTGTCCAAGGGCTCGAGGCGGATCTGGATCTTGGCGAACTGACCCGAACCACCCGTCTGCTTCTTGTGGGTGTAGTCGTGCTTCTCGACGGTGCCCTTGATGGTCTCGCGGTAGGCGACCTGCGGCTTGCCGACGTTGGCCTCGACGTTGAACTCGCGCTTCATGCGGTCGACGAGGATGTCGAGGTGGAGCTCACCCATGCCGGCGATGATCGTCTGGCCCGTGTCCTCGTCGAGGTGGACCTGGAAGGTCGGGTCCTCGGCCGAGAGCTTCTGAATGGCCGTGGAGAGCTTCTCCTGGTCACTCTTGGTCTTGGGCTCGATCGCGACCTGGATGACCGGGTCGGGGAACGTCATCGACTCGAGCACGATCTGCTGGTCGGGGTCACTCAGGGTGTCACCCGTCGTGGTGTCCTTCAGACCGATCGCCGCGTAGATGTGGCCGGCGAGGGCCTCGTCTACCGGGTTCTCCTTGTTGGCGTGCATCTGGAAGAGCTTCCCGATGCGCTCCTTCTTGCCCTTGGTCGTGTTGACGACCGCGGTGCCGGCGGAGATGTGACCCGAGTAGACGCGGATGAAGGTCAGCGTGCCGAAGAACGGGTGGGTCGCAACCTTGAACGCCAGCGCCGAGAACGGCTCGGTCGTGTCGGGCTTGCGGGTCAGCTCGACCTCCTCGTGGTTCGGCTTGTGGCCAACCATCGGGGGGACGTCGATCGGGGACGGGAGGTAGTCCACGACCGCGTCGAGCATCGGCTGAACGCCACGGTTCTTGAACGCCGAACCACACAGGACCGGGTAGAGCTCGGAACGCACGGTGAGCGTGCGGATGCCGGCCTTGATCTCGGCGACGGTGAGGTCCTCGCCACCGAGGTACTTCTCCATGAGGGTGTCGTCGGACTCGGCGACGCGCTCGATGAGGTGGTGGCGGTACTCGTCAGCCTTGGCCTGGAGGTCAGCGGGGATCTCCTGGACCTCGTACTTGGCACCCATGGTGACGTCACCCTTGGAGTCACCGGGCCACACGAGGGCGCGCATCTCGACGAGGTCGATGACCCCGAGGAAGTCGTTCTCCGCGCCGATCGGCAGCTGGATCACGAGCGGCTCCGCACCGAGGCGGTCCTTGATGGTGTCGACGGTGAAGTAGAAGTCCGCGCCGAGCTTGTCCATCTTGTTGACGAAGCAGATGCGGGGGACGTTGTACTTGTCGGCCTGACGCCACACGGTCTCGGACTGGGGCTCAACGCCCTCCTTGCCGTCGAAGACTGCGACCGCGCCGTCGAGGACGCGAAGCGAACGCTCCACCTCGACGGTGAAGTCGACGTGGCCGGGGGTGTCGATGATGTTGACCTGGTTGGCACCCCAGAAGGAGGTCACGGCGGCAGACGTGATCGTGATGCCGCGTTCCTTCTCCTGCTCCATCCAGTCGGTCGTGGACGCGCCATCGTGCGTCTCACCGATCTTGTGGTTGACACCGGTGTAGAAGAGGATGCGCTCCGTCACCGTGGTCTTGCCGGCATCGATGTGGGCCATGATGCCGATGTTGCGGACCTTGGTCAGGTCCGTCAGGACGTCGAGTGCCACTCGGTTATCTCATCTCGCTCGTTGCGGAAGTTCTGCGTGCTGTGTTGTTCAGTGCTGTGTCGTGCTGTTTCCGTCGCAGTTCCAACGGAACTGCGGACTCCGGTATGCCGGGAGCACAAGGCGCGCACCCGGCATACCGGGAAAATCACCAGCGGTAGTGCGCGAAGGCCCGGTTGGACTCGGCCATCTTGTGTGTGTCCTCGCGACGCTTGACTGCAGCGCCGAGGCCGTTGGAGGCGTCGAGGATCTCGTTCATGAGGCGCTCGGTCATCGTCTTCTCACGACGCTGACGCGAGTAGCCGACGAGCCAACGCAGCGACAGGGTCACGGCGCGGTTGGGCTTGACCTCGATCGGGACCTGGTAGGTCGCGCCACCGACGCGGCGGGACTTGACCTCGAGGGTCGGCTTGATGTTGTCGAGCGCGCGCTTGAGCAGCAGCACGGGGTCGGTGCCGGTCTTCTCACGGGCACCCTCGAGGGCGCCGTAGACGATCGTCTCGGCGATGGACTTCTTGCCATCGAGGAGGATCTTGTTGACCAGCTGGGTCACCAACGGGCTCTGGTAGACCGGGTCGATGAGGAGCGGGCGCTTCGGAGCGGGGCCTTTACGGGGCATTACTTCTTCTCCTTCTTGGCGCCGTAACGGCTGCGAGCCTGCTTGCGGCCCTTGACACCCTGGGTGTCGAGCGAGCCGCGGATGATCTTGTAGCGAACACCGGGGAGGTCCTTCACACGGCCACCACGGACGAGCACGATGGAGTGCTCCTGGAGGTTGTGACCCTCACCGGGGATGTAGGCGGTGACCTCGATGCCGGAGGTCAGCTTGACGCGCGCGACCTTGCGGAGCGCGGAGTTCGGCTTCTTCGGGGTGGTGGTGTACACACGCGTGCACACGCCGCGGCGCTGCGGAGAGCCCTTGAGGGCAGGAGTGGTCGTCTTCGTGACCTTGTCCTGCCGGCCCTTGCGCACCAGCTGGTTGATGGTAGGCAACCTGGATCCTTTGTCTGTCTGGTCGATGTCACGGCGGATGCCGCAACTCCTTGTGTTGTCCGGTGCTCGACCCCCGCGTTCGGGTGTGTCGCACCAGGTGCTCTCCCCTGCACTTCCCGTTCCAGCCACAGCGCAGTGAAGCGACATGGTCGTGGTGTGGGTTGCCCGGCGAGAGGTGGGCGGTCACGTTCTCGGGACGCCTTGGCGCCTCGCACATGACCAACGTCTGGGCCTAGCCAGACACGGTGCTCAACGATACCGGTATGCCGGTAGGGCACCAAATCGCCCTAGACCGCCCCTTGTCCGTAGTCCGGATCAGAGCAGGGTCAGGCTTCAAGTCTTTCGAAGGCTGGGGCATATCGGAATGGCCCCGCCTGCTCGGGCCTCCACGCACGAAGCGTCTTGATCTGGAAGTACTGGTCCTCCCAGGCACCGGGCGAGCGGACGTGATGCTGGGACGCCGCGACGAAGCCGAAGTGTGCGTAGTAGGCGGGGTCGCCCAACAGCACGATCGCGGCATCGCCGCGCTGCTCGGCCGACGCGATGACCGAGGCTATGAGGGCAGCACCGATGCCCTGCTGCTGCAGGGCCGGAGCCACGGCGATGGGACCGAGACCGACGGACGGCTCCTCCCCCAGCGTTGCGGCCGAGCACATGACGTGGCCGATGACCTCGCCGTCGAGCTCGGCGACGAAGGTGAGCTCCTCGATGACGTCACCGTCACCCCGGAGCTCATCGATCAGGGCCGACTCGACCGAGCGGGCAGCCCCGTCGACTCGTGGGAACGCGTCGTCGTGCAGGGCAGCGATGGCCGCGTGGTCCTCGAGGCGCTCGCGTCGGATGATCATGTCGTCACGCATGGGAACAGTCTGCGCCCGGCGTGACCCACGACGAAGGGCGGGTATGCCGTGTGGTGACCACACGGCATACCCGCCCTTGCGTTTGTTTCAGCGGGGCCGATCAGAGCCGGTCGAGACCGAGCTCGCTGTCGTCGAGCCGGACGGCCTCGCCCGAACCCGGACCGAAGGCCGGGTAGGCGAACTCGTCGTAGTTCGGCATCGAGTACATCGCGGCCTTCGCCTCTTCGGTCGGCTCCACATTGATGTTGCGGTAGCGCAGCAGGCCCGTCCCGGCAGGGATGAGCTTTCCGAGGATGACGTTCTCCTTGAGGCCGAGGAGGGTGTCGGACTTGCCCTCCATGGCGGCCTCGGTGAGCACGCGGGTCGTCTCCTGGAACGAGGCTGCGGACAGCCAGGACTCCGTGGCCAGCGAGGCCTTGGTGATACCCATGAGCTCGGGACGACCCGAGGCTGGGGTGCCACCCTCGGCGACGACGCGACGGTTCTCGTCCTCGAAGCGACCGCGCTCGGCGAGCATGCCCGGAAGCAGGTCCGCGTCACCGGCCTCGATGATCGTGATCCGGCGCAGCATCTGCCGGACGATGACCTCGATGTGCTTGTCGTGGATCGACACACCCTGCTGGCGGTACACGTGCTGGACCTCGTCGACAAGGTGCATCTGCACCTTGCGCGGACCGAGGATGCGCAGCACCTGCTTCGGGTCGATCGAACCGACAGTGAACTGGGTTCCGACCTCGACGCTCTGACCATCAGTGACGAGCAGACGCGCGCGCTTGCTCACCGGGTAGGCGTGCTCCTCGGAGCCGTCGTCCGGCGTGAGCAGGATGCGACGAGCCTTGTCGGTCTCCTCGATCGTGACGCGGCCACTGGCCTCGGCGATCGGCGAGACACCCTTGGGGGTGCGCGCCTCGAAGAGCTCGACAACACGCGGCAGACCCTGCGTGATGTCGTCACCAGCCACACCACCGGTGTGGAAGGTACGCATCGTCAGCTGGGTGCCGGGCTCACCGATCGACTGGGCCGCGATGATGCCGACGGCCTCGCCGATGTCGACGAGCTTGCCGGTCGCGAGCGAACGGCCGTAGCAGAGCGCGCAGGTTCCGACCTTGCTGTCGCAGGTCAGGACCGAGCGGACCTTGACGCTGTCGACACCAGCGGCGAAGAGCGCACTGATGACGAGGTCACCGAGGTCGATACCGGCCTCGGCCATGACAGCACCAGACTCGCCGACAACGTCCTCGGCCAGCGTGCGGGCGTAGACCGAGGTCTCGACATCCTCGTGCAGGGTGCGGTTGCCCGTGCGCTCGTCCGTTGCCGCGATCGGCATGGCCAGACCACGGTCAGTGCCACAGTCGTCCTCACGAATGATGACGTCCTGCGACACGTCGACGAGACGACGCGTGAGGTAACCCGAGTCAGCCGTACGGAGCGCGGTGTCAGCAAGACCCTTGCGCGAACCGTGCGTGGAGATGAAGAACTCGAGCACGGACAGACCCTCGCGGAAGTTCGCGCGGATCGGACGCGGGATGATCTCGCCCTTCGGGTTGGACACGAGACCACGCATACCGGCGATCTGGCGCAACTGCATCCAGTTACCGCGAGCACCCGAGCTCACCATGCGGAAGATGGTGTTGGTGGCCGGAATGTTGGCCTCCATCTCCTTGGCGACCTCGTTGGTGGCCTGCGTCCAGATCTCGATGAGCTCCTGACGACGCTCGTCGTCGGTGATGAGACCACGCTCGTACTGAACCTGGACCTTGGTCGCCTTGACCTCGTAGCCCTCGAGGATCTCGAGCTTGCGCGGAGGCGTGACGACGTCGGAGATGGCGACCGTGATGCCGGACCGGGTGGCCCAGTGGAAGCCGTACTCCTTGAGCGCGTCGAGCGAGGCCGCAACCTGCACCTTGCTGTAGCGCTCGGCGAGGTCGTTGACGATCGTCGAGAGCGCCTTCTTGTCGACCTGGTGGTTGACGAACGGGTAGTCCATCGGCAGCGTCTCGTTGAAGAGCGCGTTGCCCAGGCTCGTGTCCGCCAGCCACTCGGGCACGAAGCCCTCGTCGTCGGGCACAACACCCTCGGGCAGGACCGCACCCGGCGTCGGGACGACGTGGTGGAGACGGATCCGCACCGGCGTGCCCAGCAGGATCTCGCCGGCGTCGAAGGCCATGCGGGCTTCATAGACGGTCGAGAAGACACGGCCCTCACCCTGGCTGCCCTCGATGGGCGACGTCAGGTGGAACAGGCCGATGATCATGTCCTGGGTCGGCATGGTGACGGGGCGACCGTCAGCCGGCTTGAGGATGTTGTTGCTCGACAGCATGAGGATGCGGGCCTCGGCCTGCGCCTCTGCGGAGAGCGGCACGTGCACGGCCATCTGGTCACCGTCGAAGTCCGCGTTGAAGGCGGTGCAGACGAGCGGGTGGATCTGGATGGCCTTGCCCTCGACGAGCTGAGGCTCGAAGGCCTGGATGCCGAGGCGGTGCAGCGTGGGTGCACGGTTGAGCAGAACCGGGTGCTCGGTGATGACCTCTTCGAGGACATCCCACACGACGGAACGGTGACGCTCGACCATGCGCTTGGCCGACTTGATGTTCTGCGCGTGGTCGAGGTCGACCAGACGCTTCATCACGAACGGCTTGAAGAGCTCGAGAGCCATCTGCTTGGGCAGACCACACTGGTGCAGCTTGAGCTGCGGGCCGACGACGATGACCGAACGGCCGGAGTAGTCGACGCGCTTGCCGAGGAGGTTCTGGCGGAAGCGCCCCTGCTTGCCCTTGAGCATGTCGGAGAGCGACTTCAGCGGACGGTTGCCGGGACCCGTGACCGGGCGACCACGACGGCCGTTGTCGAAGAGGCTGTCAACGGCCTCCTGCAGCATCCGCTTCTCGTTGTTGACGATGATCTCGGGAGCGCCGAGGTCAAGCAGTCGCTTGAGGCGGTTGTTGCGGTTGATGACGCGACGGTAGAGGTCGTTGAGGTCCGAGGTCGCGAAGCGGCCACCGTCGAGCTGCACCATCGGGCGCAGGTCCGGCGGGATGACCGGGACGGCGTCGAGAACCATGCCGGCCGGCTTGTTCGTCGTCGTCATGAAGGCCGAGACGACCTTGAGGCGCTTGAGCGAGCGGGTCTTCTTCTGACCCTTGCCGGTGGCGATGATCTCACGCAGGAGCTCGGCCTCGGCGTCGAGGTCGAAGGACTCCAGACGCTTCTGGATCGCCGCGGCACCCATGCCACCCTCGAAGTACAGACCAAAGCGGTCACGCATCTCGCGGTAGAGGATCTCGTCGCCCTCGAGGTCCTGGACCTTGAGGTTCTTGAACCGGTCCCACACCTGCGCGAGACGCTCGACCTGAGCGTCCGCACGCTTGCGGATCTGGTTCATCTCGCGCTCGGCGGAGTCGCGAACCTTGCGCTTGGCGTCGGACTTGGCGCCCTCGGCCTCGAGAGCGGCAATGTCGCCCTCGAGCTTCTTGGCGCGGGTGTCGACGTCGGCGTCGCGGCGGTTCTCCAGCTCCTTCTTCTCGACCTCGATCTGGGCCTCGAGCGAGGGCAGGTCGGTGTGACGCTGCTCCACGTCGACGCTCGTGATCATGTAGGCGGCGAAGTAGATGACCTTCTCGAGGTCCTTCGGCGCGAGGTCGAGCAGGTAGCCCAGGCGTGACGGGACGCCCTTGAAGTACCAGATGTGGGTGACGGGGGCGGCGAGCTCGATGTGGCCCATCCGCTCACGACGCACGGCCGCACGGGTCACCTCGACGCCGCAGCGCTCACAGATGATGCCCTTGAAGCGGACGCGCTTGTACTTGCCACACGCACACTCCCAGTCCCGGGTCGGACCGAAGATCTTCTCGCAGAAGAGTCCGTCCTTCTCAGGCTTGAGGGTGCGGTAGTTGATGGTTTCGGGCTTCTTCACCTCGCCATGGCTCCACTCACGGATGGAGTCGGCGGTGGCGAGGCCAATGCGCAGTTCGTCGAAGAAGTTGACGTCGAGCACGTGGTTCCTTCTCTCGTTGCTCTTGCTAAATCTGGAAGTTGGTCAGAAACAGGCTGGGGTATGCCGTGTGCTCACCACGCGCTGTCAGCGCGACGGGAGCACACGGCATACCGATCAGACCTCTTCGACCGAACTGGGCTCGCGACGCGACAGGTCGATCCCGAGCTCCTCCGCCGCACGGAAGACGTCTTCCTCGGCGTCGTGCATCTCGATCGCCTGGCCATCACTGGACAGGACCTCGACGTTGAGGCACAGGCTCTGCATTTCCTTGATGAGCACCTTGAAGGACTCGGGAATGCCGGGCTCGGGGATGTTGTCGCCCTTGACGATGGCCTCGTAGACCTTCACGCGACCGTTGACGTCGTCCGACTTGATGGTGAGCAGCTCCTGCAGCGCGTAAGCCGCGCCGTAGGCCTCCAGTGCCCAGACCTCCATCTCACCGAAGCGCTGGCCACCGAACTGGGCCTTACCGCCGAGCGGCTGCTGGGTGATCATCGAGTACGGGCCCGTGCTGCGCGCGTGGATCTTGTCGTCCACGAGGTGGTGCAGCTTGAGGATGTACATGTAGCCCACCGACACCGGCTCCGGGTACGGCTCGCCGGAGCGACCGTCGAAGAGCGGCGTCTTGCCGGAACCGTCGATGAGACGGACACCGTCACGGGTCTCGCGGGTGCTGTCGAGCAGACCGACGATCTCGTCCTCGCGGACACCATCGAACACGGGCGACGCGACACGAGTGCCGGGCTCCGCGGAACGGGCGTCGTCGGGGATGAGGTTGGCCCAGTCGGGGTTGCCCACGATCTCCCAGCCGCGGCTCGCGGCCCAACCCAGGTGCAGCTCGAGGATCTGGCCGATGTTCATTCGACCGGGGACACCGAGCGGGTTGAGCACGACGTCGACCGGCGTGCCGTCCTCGAGGAACGGCATGTCCTCGACGGGGAGGATCTTCGAGATGACGCCCTTGTTGCCGTGACGACCGGCGAGCTTGTCACCGTCCGTGATCTTGCGCTTGTTGGCAACGTGGACGCGCACCAGCTGGTTGACGCCCGGGGGCAGCTCGTCGCCCTCGTCCTTGTCGAACACCTTCACGCCGATGACCGTGCCGGTCTCGCCGTGGGGCACCTTGAGGGACGTGTCGCGAACCTCGCGAGCCTTCTCACCGAAGATCGCACGGAGCAGACGCTCCTCCGGGGTCAGCTCGGTCTCACCCTTGGGCGTGACCTTGCCGACGAGGAGGTCGCCATCGCGAACCTCGGCACCGATGCGGATGATCCCGCGCTCGTCGAGGTCCGCGAGGACCTCCTCGGAGACGTTGGGGATGTCCCGGGTGATCTCCTCCGGCCCGAGCTTGGTGTCGCGGGCGTCGACCTCGTGCTCCTCGATGTGAATCGAGGAGAGGACGTCGTCCTGCACCAGACGCTGGCTGAGGATGATCGCGTCTTCGTAGTTGTGGCCTTCCCACGGCATGAATGCCACGAGGAGGTTGCGACCCAGGGCCATCTCGCCACCGTCGGTCGCAGGACCGTCGGCGATGAGGCCACCCTTTTCGACGCGGTCACCCTCGGAGACGATGACGCGCTGGTTGTAGCTGTTGCCCTGGTTGGACCGGGTGAACTTGTCGATCCGGTACGTGCGGGACGTGCCGTCGTCGGCTGCGACGGTGACGAGGTCCGCAGAAACCTCAGTGACCACGCCCGCCTTCTCGGCGATGACGACGTCACCGGAGTCGACTGCGGCGCGCAGCTCCATGCCGGTTCCGACGAGCGGGGCCTCGGCCTTGACCAGCGGCACCGCCTGACGCTGCATGTTGGAACCCATGAGCGCACGGTTGGCGTCGTCGTGCTCGAGGAACGGGATGAGCGCGGTTGCGGCCGAGACCATCTGGCGAGCCGAGACATCGATGTAGTCGACGTCGTCAGCCGGGATGTACTCGACCTCGCCACCCTTGACGCGCACGAGCACGCGCTCGCTGGTGAAACGCTCACCAGCAGCGTCGAGCGCCGCGTTCGCCTGGGCGATGACGTGCTCGTCCTCTTCGTCGGCCGACAGGTAGTGGATCTCGTCGGTGACCCGACCCTTGGTGACCTTGCGGTACGGGGTCTCGATGAAGCCGAACGCGTTGATGCGGCCGTAGGACGCGAGCGAGCCGATGAGCCCAATGTTCGGGCCCTCAGGGGTCTCGATCGGGCACATGCGGCCGTAGTGCGACGGGTGAACGTCGCGCACGTCCATGCCGGCACGGTCACGGGACAGACCACCCGGGCCCAGCGCGGACAGGCGACGCTTGTGCGTCAGTCCGGAGAGCGGGTTGTTCTGGTCCATGAACTGCGACAGCTGCGAGGTTCCGAAGAACTCCTTGATCGAGGCCACCACGGGGCGGATGTTGATCAGGGTCTGCGGCGTGATCGCCTCGACGTCCTGGGTCGTCATCCGCTCGCGGACGACGCGCTCCATCCGGGACAGGCCCGTACGGACCTGGTTCTGGATGAGCTCGCCGACGTTGCGCAGGCGACGGTTGCCGAAGTGGTCGATGTCGTCGGTCTCGACGCGGATCGCGACGTCTTCACCCTTGCGACGGCCCGGGAGGGTCTCGTCACCGTTGTGGAGAGCCACGATGTACTTGATCGTCGCGACGATGTCGTTGACGTTCAGCGTCGAGTCGGTGAGCTCGCTCTCGATACCCAGCTTCTTGTTGATCTTGTAGCGACCAACCTTGGCAAGGTCGTAGCGCTTGCCGTTGAAGTAGAGGTTGTCGAGCAGGTTCTGCGCGGCCTCGCGGGTGGGCGGCTCGCCCGGACGAAGCTTGCGGTAGATGTCGAGCAGCGCGTCGTCCTGGCCCTCGGTGTTGTCCTTGTCGAGGGTGAGCTCGATGGACTCGTAACCGGCGAACTCCTCGCGGATCTGCGCCTCGGTCAGACCGAGCGCCTTGAGGAGGACTGTGACCGACTGCTTGCGCTTGCGGTCGACGCGGACGCCGACCATGTCGCGCTTGTCGATCTCGAACTCGATCCACGCGCCACGGCTCGGGATGATCTTCGCGGTGTAGATGTCCTTGTCGGACGTCTTGTCGGGGGTGCGCTCGAAGTAGACGCCCGGGCTTCGGACGAGCTGCGAGACGACGACACGCTCGGTGCCGTTGATGATGAACGTGCCTCGCTCGGTCATGAGCGGGAAGTCGCCCATGAACACGGTCTGGCTCTTGATCTCACCCGTGGTGTTGTTCATGAACTCCGCGGTGACGAACAGGGGCGCGGAGTAGGTCTGGTCGCGCTCCTTGCAGTCCTCGATGGAGTACTTGACCTCTTCGAAGCGGTGGTCGCGGAACGAGAGCGACATGGAGCCGCTGAAGTCCTCGATCGGGGAGATCTCTTCGAAGATGTCCTCGAGACCCGAACGCTCCGGGACGTCGTCGCGGCCGGCGGCGCGTGCCTGTGCGACACGCTCCTGCCAACGCTCGTTGCCGAGGAGCCAGTCAAAGCTCTCGGTCTGCAGGGCGAGGAGGTCGGGGACCTCCATGGGCTCACGGATCTTGCCGAACGAAAGTCGGCCCGAAGCCGTCAATGCGGTGGTCACGGTCTTGGACGCGGTGCGCGAGGCAGCCAAGGATGGTCCTTCCACTGGCCATGTGTTTTTACGGTGGTCGCACGACCCACGGCACCCGATCCCCTCTTCGTCGGTGAGCCGGACACGTGCAGTAGCCGAGATGCGGCGGGGGCACGGCGGAGGTCGCTCGACGAGAGCGGTGGAGGTCATGGGCAGGGCAAAGCAACAGTCTAGACCTAAAAGGGCGCAACAGTCCAACCCTGTCCAATCCCACAGGGTGCGTGGGACGCGGGTCCGGTCAGCCGTCGTGTGCGTGAAGCACACGGTGTGACCCGGAAAGGATGACTGGCGCAGGCGCGCACGTCAAGCGCCCACCCGGCATACACCGCCTTTTGGGCGGGAACTGAGCCTGGACATGCGGAACGGGCGGGACCGATCCAGTGGATCGATCCCGCCCGTTCGCGGAAGTGCTCAGCCTTGGTGGAGGCTCAGGTCACTTGACCTCGACGGTCGCGCCTGCGGCCTCGAGCTGCTCCTTGGCCTTGTCGGCCGTGGCCTTGTCGACCTTCTCGACGACAGCCTTGGGGGCTCCGTCAACGAGGTCCTTGGCCTCCTTGAGACCGAGGGAGGTCAGCGAACGGACCTCCTTGATGACGGCGATCTTCTTGTCGCCGGCAGCGGTCAGGATGACGTCGAACTCGTCCTGCTCGTCAGCGGCTGCGGCGGCGTCGCCGCCACCGGCTGCTGCGACACCGGCAACCGCGACGGGCGCGGCGGCGGTGACGTTGAAGGTCTCCTCGAACTGCTTCACGAACTCGGAGAGCTCGATGAGGGTCATCTCCTTGAAAGCCTCAAGGAGCTCGTCGGTGCTGAGCTTGGCCATGATGGCGCCTTTCTACTTCTGTGTATGCCGTGAGTGGCGGTGGTGTGTTTCCTGGAACCTCAGCAAAATGCTGGGGTCTCAGGCTTCGTCGCCACCCGTGGCGACGTTTTCGGTGGCCTCGACCGCAGGTGCGGCGTCGGCGGGGTTCTCCTCAGTGGCAACCTCGGCCTCGGCCTCGGGAGCGGCAACAGCCGGACCCTCGGACTCGACCTTGGCACGCAGCGCGTCGACGACCCGAGCGGTCTGCGACAGCGGCGCGGCGAAGAGGTAGACAGCCTGGGTGAGCGACGCGTTCATGGCGCCGGCCAGCTTGGCGAGAAGCACCTCGCGGGACTCGAGGTCCGCGAGCTTGGTGATCTCCTGCGCGGTGAGAGCCTTGCCGTCAAGCAGGCCGCTCTTGATCACGAGGAGGGGGTTTGCCTTGGCGAAGTCACGCAGGCTCTTGGCAGCCTCAACCGGGTCACCGTCGACAAATGCGATGGCGGACGGTCCCACGAGCTGGCCGTCGAAGGCCGTGACTCCGGCCTCCTTGGCGGCGAGCTCGGTCAGCGTGTTCTTGACCACGGCGTAGGTCGCGTTGCCACGAAGGGCGCCACGAAGGTCGGTGATCTGCTTCACCGAGAGCCCGCGGTACTCCGTCAGAACAGTGGCGTTGGAGCTACGGAACTTGTCCGCGAGCTCGGCAATCGCCGCCGTCTTGTCTGCACGAGACATTGGGCCTCCTTCCGTCTGGACGACCTCTGGCTGAAGGCCCGACAAAAAGAATGAGCCCCGGCGCACGGCGCGGGGCTCGAGGTGATGCAGTCGCGAGCGACGCACATCTTCGAATCTCGTCCTGCGCTGGTTGCCCGCTCTCGCGGAACCTTCGATCTGGTGCGGGTGCACCAGACAACCGGCGGTCTTTGGTCAAGGGACACAGTACGGGCGCATCGCCCCGACGACCAAATCGGTCGCCCTGTGATCGACTTCGTGCGGGGCACGAAGTCGATGGCTCAGCTGGAGGGGAAGCTCATCGGGCCGACCTGGTCGGCGGGAGGCTCCGTGATGTCGACCTTCTTGCCCCAGTCGCTGTAGGTGACCTTGATCGACTGGTCCGCGACCTTGGTCGAGATGGTGACCGGACGGTCGTCCTTGTCGAGGACGTAGGTCATCGTCAGGGCCTGCGCCGAGGCGCTAGGAGATGGGGCCGGGGTGGCGGTCGTGCCGAGCGCCTTGGCCGAGTCGACGGTGAACTCGTAGGTGGAGTTGCCGCCATCCTTGGACTTCAGCGTTGCCTTGGTGCCCTTGAGGTTCTCCGCCATCTTGGTCGGGTCGCTGATGCCTCCCTCGGCGATGCCCTTGAACATCTGGCTGACCGGGTCGCTGGCCTTGGGGTCGATCTTGACCCACGGCTTGGCCTGGCCGGGCAGACCCTTGAGGTAGACGAACTCGCCGACGGAGATGATCTCCATCTCGGAGCCCTCGACCGGGACCTTGGTGTGCTGCTGCAGCTTGCCGTCGACGTACTTGAAGTCGCCAGAGGCCTTTTCGCCGCCGGTGTCCATCGTCATGGTGCCGCTGCCGGCCTTCTCCATCGCCGCGACCATGCGGCCCGCGAGGTCGCCGGCGTCGACGGTGTCGCCCTTCGCCTGGCTCGCGCTGGAGTCGGCGGTGCCCTCGGACGAGCCGCAGGCGCCGAGCGCGAGCAGGCCGGTGAGGGCTAGGGCCGCGCCGCTGGAGCGGCGCATCGAGATCTTCATGGGTTCCCTCCCAGTTGAGTGCCTCGAGCGTAACGGCGCGGTCGGGTGAGCCGCGAACATGCTGGTCAGTAGGCCTTGAGGGACGAGACGAGCCAGCGGTTGCCCGACCTGGTCATCGTGGCGATGACGCGGTTCTGGTCGATCGACGGTTCCTTCTGGGTGTCGCTCGTGCGGGCCTGGTTGACGAACGCCTGGACCGTGACGGTGTCGTCGGTCTGCGACATGACGCCGGCCTCGTAGACGCGGGCCTTGACCACGGTCTTGTCCTTCTGGGCCAGCGGGACGATCGTCTTGGTCATCGTCTCGCCGAACTCCTGCTTGAAGGTGCCGGTGAGCAGTGCCTGGCTCGCGGGGAGCTGCTGGGTCATCGTTGAGTAGTTGTAGCTGAGAACCTGCTCGAGGGCGCTGCGAGCCGTGGCGGTGGCGGCGCTGGCAGCGCGGGCCCGCTCCCCCGGGTCCTTGTGCGTGACGACGAGGACCGTGGCCAAGAGGGCCAGACACAGCGCCAGGACGACTGCGGGCAGGGCGAGCGACCGCGAGATGGCCTGTCGCTCAACGGATGCAACGCCGTCGAGGTCGGACTCGGGCACGAGGTCCCGCTCGGCGTCGCCCTCGTCCTCGACACTGCTCTCGGACTCGACGACGTCCTCCTCGTCGACAGCGCCCTCTCCGTCCTCGAGGTCGACGTCGGAGTGGGGGGTTTCGGTGGCGTCCGGAGTCTGGGGGCCGGCGTCGAGCAGCCCTTCCTCACGGAGGGGTCGACGGCGCTGTCCGGCGACGCGGGGGCGACGGTTAGCCGACGAACTCAAGGCGCTCCACCTTCCACTGCTCACCGACGAGACGGAGACCGAGCTTGGTGCGATAGGTCTTCTTCTCGCCGTTCGGGATGACGGTGTTGCTCGTCGGCGCGATGACTCCGACGATGACGGTCGCGGAGTCGCGATCGCCGGCGACCAGAGCGGCCTCGGAGCGTTCGACCTTGCTCACCGACTTGTTGTCGACGATGACCTTCTTGAGCTCGTCGAGCTGGCTGGTGTAGCTGGAGAGGAACTCCCCCGTGGCACCGGCCTTGACCCGGTTGGTGTCCTCGTCAACCTTGCGGTAGTCGATGGTCGCGAAGTTCACGGCGTACTGGCGACCGGCCGCGAGGGCGTCGGACTGGGCCTGCTCGGTCGCGCGCGCGTTCCACCAGTCGCGGCCGCGCGTTGCCCCGGTGGCCAACGTCGCGATGAGCGCGATCGCCGCCAGGGCCCAGAGGAGCCTGGCGGTCGTCTGGCGGCTCATCGAGCGGCCTCCTGCATGATCCACGACCACGAGTCTGCCCCGGCCGCTCCCCCGGTCGGTGCCTGGGGTGCGAACACCTGCGGCGAGCCCTCGGCAGCAGCGGCATTGCCCAACGGCATCATCTGGTTCGCCATGGACAGAGGGTGGGACGATGCGACCCCGTCGCGCGGGCGGGGCGCGTTCTGGGCTCCGCGAACGTTCGAGGCCGACCCACGCGGCAGGGTGCACCCGGCCTTGGTGTTGGTGGGCGGGAGGTTCTCGGTGCGGTTGGGGTCGGTCTTCTGCGTGCCCTCGTAGCCCTTGGTGCAGGCCTTCGGTTCGAGCGGTGTCTGCAACCCGAAGTGGGCAGTGCCGTCGCCGGGCACGACCGTGAAGCCTCCCGCGACCGCCGCCGGATAGGTGACGAACATCTGCTCGATCCCATCGATGCGTGAGGTCGTCACCTGGCCGATGGTGATGAGGTTGGCAATGAGCACGGCGAGATTTGCCTGGTTGTCCTTGACGAGGGCCTCGAGCTCCTTGGACGCGACGACACCCCGGTCGAGGATGAGGCGCAGGTCGGTGTCGGACTGCTGCAGGGTCTCGGACAGGTTGGCGAAGTCGGTCGAGAAGTTCTTGATCTGGGGAGCCGTGTCGCGCTGCGTGTCTAGGACCGTCTTGCTCTGCTTGAGCAGGCGCACCGTCTCGGGCAGCGCGTCGATGGCTGCCTGCGTGAGGAGGTTGCCGTTGTCGATGAGGCGCGCCAGATCCGGTCCCGACCCCTCGAATCCCGCGCCCAGCTCGTCGATCACCGTGCGCAGGTCGTCCTGGTCGACCGACTTGACCGTCTTGTCGACGTGGAGCAGCAGTTCGTCGACCCGGATCGGGTATGCCGTGTCCTTGCGCGGGATCGTGTCTCCCGACGCGAGGACGGGGCCTCCGAAGGATCGTGGCTGGAGGTCGAGGTACTGCTCGCCGACCGCCGAGCGGTTCTCGATGACCGCGAGGGTGTCCTTGGGCACCTCGGACCCACGGTCCAGCTCGGCCTGGACGAGAACGCCGTCCTTCTCGAGCTCCAGGCCGGTCACCCGCCCGACCTTCACGCCGCGGTAGGTGACTTCGGATCCCACAAAGATCCCGCCGGACTGCGCGAAGCTCGCCGAGAACGATGCGCCACCCCCGAGGAGGCGTTGGGTGAGACCGATGTAGTTCGCCGACAGGATCGACACACCGACGATCGTGATGAGGAGGAAGGCCGCGAGCTGCGCCTTGGTGAAGTTGCGAATCATGCGGCACCCCCGCCGTAGAGCGCGGTCCACGACGTGTCGCGGCCGGTCTCGTCACTGAGGCAAAGGGGCGGACACAGGGGACTCTTGGTCGTCGCCGTCGGCGTCGGTACCGGCACCTTGGGCAACGGCACCGTCGGGACCGGAACCGAGGGAAGTGGCAGTGGCGGGAGGGTCCCGCCAGGGAGCGGGGAACCGGGCAGACCGTTGCCCAGCAGCTTGAGCTCACTGAGGTCGAGGTCCGCCGTGATCGAGAGGTTCACGAAGTCGCCCTTGATCGCCTCGAGCATCTTGTCCGGGAACGGATAGGTCAACAAGATCTCGAGGGACTGGGGCAGGGCGTCACCCGCCGCGTTGAGCTGGGTGAGGATCGGGGCGAGAAGCTTGAGGTTGGCGAGCATGTCGACCTTGGAACCCTGGATCACCTTGGTCCCGACGGCTCCCAGTCGACTGAGCGCCTGGAGCATCTGGGTGAGCTGGATGCGCTGGTCGGCGAGAACCTTGAGCCCCTTGGGGAGTTCCTCGAGCGTCTTGCCGATGAGCTCCTTCTGGGCCGCGAGCTTGGCAGAGAGCTGGTCGACCGCGTCGATGGCTCGCACGATCTCGCCCTTTTGGTCCTCGAGCCCACCGATGAAAGTGTTGAGCTGCCCGATGAGGTGCTTGATCTCGTCGGTGTTGCCCCGCAGCGCGTTGTTGAGCTCCTTCTCGATGACGGCGAGCTGGGCGATGCCACCACCGTTGAGGAGGAGAGACATCGCCGACAGGACCTCTTCGACCTCGGGGTTGCGGTTTGTGCGGTCGAGGGGGATCAGGTCGCCGTCGGAGAGCGTTCCGACACCCTTGCCGTCGGCGGGCCCCGAGAGGGAGATGTACTTCTCCCCCAACAACGAGGTCTGCTTGAGCTCGGCTGTCGCGTTGTCCGGCAGCTTGCTCGACTTCGGGATCGACAGGGTCACCCGGGCCGTCCAACCGTTGAGCTCGATGTCCTCCACCTGGCCCACGGACACCTCGTTGATCTTGACTGCGGACTTGGGGACGAGGTCAAGAACGTCGGCGAAGTCGACCTTGACCCGCATCGACGGCCCTTCGCCCTTGGCCCCACCGGGCAGTGGCAGGTCGAAGGCCCCGTTGCACGAGCTGAGGGTCAGGGTCACGACGACCGCGAGCGCTACGGCGCGCAAAGCGCGCACGGCATACGTCATGGCTTCTCCTTCGGAAGGAGGCCGCCGAGGGTCGAGTCGGCCCCGCGGATCGTCACGTCCACGGTGTCGGGCTTCGACGTCGCAGCAGCCGGCACGGGAGCCACGAGGGGTGCCACGCCGGGCGTGGTGAGGGCCGCGGGGATGGCCGACAGGCCCGGCAGGTTGAGCAGTCCGGGGATCAGGCCACCCTTGGGTATGAGGCTCTGGAGCAGGGTGCACAGGTTGGGGTTGGCGTTGCCGGAGCCGGTCGGCCCGGTGAGGAGGGAACACAGGACGAGGGCGGGATCGTCGAGGCCGACGATGTTGGTCCGGGTGTCGAGCGAGCCCGACGCCGAGTTGTAGGCGAGCCCGAGGTTGGACAGAGCCACCGGCGCGTTGTCCAACGTGGCCGCAAGGGCATCACGCTTGGACGCGACTGCCGTCGTCAGCTTGGTGAGCTGGTCCACGTCATCCGTGAGCACTGCCCGGTTGTCCTTGACGAAGCTCGAGATCTCGCTGAGCGCCACCGCGAGGTTCTTGAGGGCGGCCGAGAGGTCGTCGCGCTCGCCGTCGAGCTGGTCCGAGACCTTGGACAGGTCGGTGTTGAGACGGCGCACCTGCGCGTCATTGGTGGCGAGCATCCCGGTGAAGGTCTCGAGGTTTTTCACGGTCGCGAAGAGGTCGCCGCGCCCTTCCGCAAACGTCTGAACCGCCTGTGACAGACCGCGATTCATGTCGTTGAGGTTCTGGCCATTGCCCTTGAGGTTGCGCGCACTCGTGTCGAGCACGCGACTCAGCGCACCCTCCTTGTTGGCCCCTTCCGGGCCCAACGCGACCATGAGGTCGTCGAGGGACTGGGAGATGCGGTCGAGCTCGACCGGGACCGCGGTGCGTTCACGCGGGATCGCGGCACCGTTCTGCATGACAGGACCGGACGTGTATGCCGGGAGCAGCTGGACGTAGCGGTCACTCACGAGCGACGGCGCGACGACTGCTGCCTGGGCGTTCGCCGGAACCTTGATGTCCTCGTCGACCTCAAAAGTCACACGCACCGTCTCACCGCGCGGCTCGACCGCGGTCACCTTGCCGACCCGGACACCGAGCACGCGGACGTCGGAGCCGGCATACAGGCCGACCGCACGCGCGAAGTCGCCCGTCACCGTGACCTTCTCGCCACGGGGCCACCACACGAAGGCGGCCGCGACGAGGCCAACGACGACGAGCGCCGCGACGACCTTGCTGATGACTGAGCTCTTCATCGACCCACCGCCCCGACCGGAACCGTGAGGTTCTGGATGTAGGTGTCGAACCAGCGGCCGTTGCCGAGGGCGCTGGCGAAGACCCGCGTGAACGGGCCCATGGCCTCGATCGTCCTGGTCAGGTCGCCTTCGTGCTTGCGCAGCGTCGCGAGCACCTTGTTGAGCTCGGCCAGGGTCGGGGCGAGCTGGGCGCGGTTGTCGCGGACCAGCCCGGTGATCTGCACTGCCATGGCACTGGTGTTGGTGAAGAGGGTGTGGATCGCATCGCGGCGCTCGTAGAGCTCGGCGAGCAGCAGGTCACCGTCGGTGATGATCTTCTCGATGACCTTGTTCTGGTCCGCGAGCGTCGCCGAGACGGAGTTGGCCGCCTTGAGCAACGCCTTGAGCTCGGCGTCGCGCCCGGCGATCGTCTGCGACAGACGGGTCAGTCCGTCGAGGGCCAGCCTGACGTTGGCCGGGGTGTCGGTGAACTCGCTCGCGATGGTGTCGAGAGAGGTGGCGAGCTGCTTGGTGTCGATCCGCTCGGTCGTCTCCGTCAGGTCGGAGAAGGCGTTGATGATGTCGTAGCTCGACACCGTTCGCGAGAGCGGGATCGTCGTGCCCTCGGACATCTGGCCGCGGCCCTGGGGTTCGAGCGAGAGGTACTTCTGGCCCAGCAGGGTCCTCATCCGGATCGAGGCCCCGGACTGGGCGCCGAAGGACACGTCCTCGGTGATGCGGAAGTCGACGTCGACCTTGTTGCCGGCCAGTCTGATGTCGGTGACCTTGCCGACTTTCACGCCTGCGATCCTGACCTCGTCGCCGGAGCGCAGGCCGCCCGCCTCACTGAACGACGCGGCATACGCCTGGCCGCCGCCGATGAGGGGCAGTTTCGAGGCATTGAACGAGGCGAAGAGGACGAGGGCGATGGCCAGGATGCCCGCGATGCCGATGGGCAGCGGGTTCCGCTCACGGAAGGGCGTGTTCATCGGCACCTCGCAGCAGCAACGTTGTAGCCGAGCCCGCCGGGAGTGGGACCGGTGGGCAGCACGAGGTTCTTGACGTCGAACCGGCAGAGGTAGAAGTTGAACCACGACCCGTAGGACGCCGTGCGGGTGATCGTGTTGATCTTCCCCGGGGCACCGGTGATGAACTTCTCGTAGAGTTGGGTGTTGGCCGGCTTGTTGAGGTTCTTGGTGAGGGCGCCGAGCTGGGCGATGTCGGTCTTGATGTCGGGCCGTCCCGCTGCGAGCAGCTGCGCGGTCTCGTCCGCGACCGAGTTGATGTTGGTGAGCGACTCGCCGATGGCCTTGCGGTCGGCCGCCAACCCTGAGACGAAGCGCTGCAGCTGGATGAGGAGCTCGCCGAGGGCAGTGTCGTGCTGCTCCACGGTGGTGAGCACCGTGGTGAGGTTGGTGATCACCCGGCCGATGACCTTGTCGCGATCAGCCAGCGTGCCCGTGAGTGACGCCGTCTGCCCGAGGAGGGTGTTGATGTTGCCACCCTCGCCCTGGAGCACCGAGATGATCTGGGCAGACAACTCGTTGACGTCCTTGGGCGACAGCGCCGCGAAGAGCGGCTTGAACCCGTTGAACAGCACCGTGAGGTCGAGTGCGGGGTGAGTGCGTTCGAGCGGGATCCTCGCGCCACTCTTGAGTGTGGCCGCGCCGCCGGGCCCCTGGGTGAGCGCGATGTAGCGCTCGCCGACGAGGTTGCGGTACTTGATCGTTGCAACGGTTCCCTGCGTCAGCACGCTCGAGGTGAGGACGTCGAACGTCACGTCGGCGTGAGTGCGGTCGTCGGAGACCTTGATGTCCTTGACCGACCCGACGCGAACACCGGCGATGCGCACCTCGTGGCCCTTGGCGAGCCCGGTGACGTCGGTGAACACGGCGGTGTAGGCACTGCGGTCACCCGGCTGGATGTTGGCGATCGTGGCGGCCAGCGTCCCGGTCGCGAGGATCGTGACGATCGCGAAGATGACGAACTTCACGAGGCTCGAGGTCGTCTTCACTGGTTCACCACCGTCCCGCGCAGCATCGGCCCGGCCAGGAGCGTTGCCAGGGAGGCGTCCTCGTCGGGCCCGACACCGGTCAGGGCGCCGACGATCTGCTGCTCCTCGGCCGTTCCGGCAAGCCCGGACTCGACGCTGGGGATCCGGGCCGCGGTCGGAGCGAGGAAGGCCTCCGGCAGCACGGACTGGTTGGACCGGGTGGGTGACCCATCCGTGCCGTCCGCCATCTTTGGCGCTTGGTAGGGGTTGTTCTGCCCGCCCTTGGGCTTCGGCAGACCCTGACAGTTGGGGGCCCGCTTCTCGCCCCACGCAGGTTCCTCACCCGGGTGGTAGGCCTTGGACTGAGGGGGGAACTCGAGGGTGATGTGGAAGATGCCGTCGCGGACCACGTCGCGAACCTGGGGAAGCCAGGCCACCAGACCCTGGGTGAAGCAGGGATAGATCGGCGAGTGCTTGGCAAGCACCTGCAGGGTGGGGCGCTGGACCCGCCCCACCTGAATGATGCGGTTCTGGTTCGTCTCAAGGAATCCAGCTGTCGTGTTGGCGAACCCGGCTGTCCCGGCGAGGAATCCGGCCAGCTCGTTCTGCTTCTCCACGATCGTCGCGTTGGTCGTGAGCAAGGCCTTCGCCGCGCGGAGCAGCTCGGGTGCGGCGACGGCATACGTGCTCGCGAAGTCGGCCAGACCGGAGATGTCGGCCTGGATCGTGGGGAGGTGCGGGTTGAGCTGGGTGAAGTAGTCGTCGACCAGCACGAGGTTCTTGCCGAGCTTCGTGCCGCGACCATCGAGAGCAGTCGCGAGGGCGTTGAGAGTGGCCGAGAGCTTGGCCGGGTCGATTGATCGCAGGAGCGGCAGGAGGTCCTCGAAGACCTTCTCGAGCTCGATGGCCACAGTCGTGCGGTCCTGGGGGATCTCGTCCCCCGCGCGGATGGCGCGGCCCTGGTCGCCCTCGGGAGTGACGAGGTCGACGTAGCGCTCACCGAACAGGGTCTTGGGCAGCAGCCGCGCACTCACCTTGGCGGGGATGAGGCTGACCATCTCGGGCTTGAGGGCGAGGTGCAGGGTCGCCCCGTCCACACCCGCCTCGATGGACCGGACCTCACCGACGATGAGGCCGCGGATCTTGACGTCCGACGCCTCCTGAAGCTGGCTGCCGATGCGATCGGTGCGCAACGTCACCTCGACGACGTCGGTGAAGACCTTCTTGAACGACGCGATCGAAAGGGACAGGAGCAGGGCGATGATCAGCAGGAACGCCACACCATAGGTGCGGTGCCCGAGGCGTCCGAGGGTGGTGGATCCGGCCATGGCTATCCCGCGATCCTCACTGTGGTCGTTGCGCCCCACACCGCGAGGGAGAAGAAGAAGTCGACGAGGTTGACGGCCACGATGGACGTGCGCACGGCCTTGCCCACGGCGACACCGACACCGGCCGGGCCACCGCTCGCGGTGTAGCCGTAGTAGCAGTGGATCAAGATGATGATCACCGCGAAGACGAGGACCTTGAGGAACGAGTAGAAGATGTCTATCGGCGGTAAGAACAGATGGAAGTAGTGGTCGTACGTGCCCTTGGACTGCCCGAAGTAGTCCGTGACGATGAATCTCGTCGCGGCGTACGAGGACAGCAGACCGATGACGTAGAGCGGGATGACGGCGATGAAGCCCGCGATCATGCGCGTGGTCACGAGGAACGGCAGCGACGGGATCCCCATGACCTCAAGCGCATCGACCTCCTCGGAGATCCTCATGGCGCCGAGCTGCGCCGTGAAGCCACACCCCACGGTCGCGGCCAGGGACAGACCGGCGACGAGCGGGGCGATCTCGCGGGTGTTGAGGTAGGCCGCGAGGAAGCCGGCGAAGGCTCCCGTGCCGAGCTGGTTGAGGGACGAGTAGCCCTGCAACCCGACCTGGCTGCCGGTGAAGAAGGCCATGAAGGTGAGAACACCGACCGTGCCGGCGATGACACTGAGGGCGCCACTGCCCAGTGAGACCTCGGCGAGCAGTCGGAGGATCTCCTTCTTGTAGCGGCGGATGGTGCGTGGGCTCCAGGCGATCGAACGCACGTAGAAGTGCATCTGGTCGCTGAGGCTGTCGAGCGCCTTGCCCGGGCGCGCGATCAGGTCCTTGGTGCGGCTCATCATCGGCTCCCCATCAGATCTTCTGCGGGACGACTTGGAAGTAGATCGCCGAGATCACGAAGTTGATGACGAACAGCAACATGAACGTGATGACGACGCTCTGGTTGACCGCGTCGCCCACACCCTTGGGCCCGCCACCCGCCGTCAGTCCCTTGTAGGAGGCGACGATCGCCGCGACGGCGCCGAAGAGCAGGGCCTTGATCTCCGACGTCCACAGGTCGGCCAGCTGCGCGAGCGCCGTGAACGACGCGAGGTAGGCACCTGGCGTGCCGCCCTGGATGACGACGTTGAAGAAGTAGCCGCCGCCCACACCGACGACGGACACGAGCCCGTTGAGGAGGACCGCCACGAGCATGGTCGCGAGAACGCGGGGCACGACGAGGCGCTGGATCGGGCTGATGCCGAGAACCTCCATCGCGTCGAGCTCTTCCCGGATCTTGCGTGAGCCGAGGTCCGCACAGATGGCCGACCCACCGGCCCCCGCGATGAGGAGGGCTGTGACGATGGGTGACGCCTCACGGACGACGGCGAGCACGCTGGCCGCCCCGGTGAACGACTGAGCGCCGAGCTGGCGGGTGAGGGTGCCGAGCTGGAGGGCGATGACCGCACCGAAGGGGATCGACACCAGAGCCGTGGGGACAATCGTCACCGAGGCTATGAACCAGCTCTGCTGGATGAACTCCTTGGTCTGGAACGGCCGCTTGGGCAGGGCGACCAGGACGTCGAGGGCAAGCGCGAAGAGCGCGCCCGCCTGCTTGAAGGGGGCGGTGATCACATTCACGTGGTGGCCGCCTGATCGAGCACCACGGACTGGTTGACCCCGGGCACGCCGGCGTTGCCCGAGAGGAAGGATCCGGGGGCGGCGTGACGTTGTTGGCGCGGCACCAGTCCCCCGCAGGCTTCTCGGCCACGCGCACGGCCCCGTTGCTCGTGCTGAGCTGGAGCGGGATCGGGGGCAGCGGCGGCAGCTCCTGACCGGACTCGGACGCGAGCTCGTCGGCGTCCTTCTCCTCGGACATCCCGATCGGACCGATGGTCTGGGCGTTGAGGAACTGGCGGACCACGGGCTCCTCGGAGCTGAGCAGCATCTCGCGCGGACCGAACATCGCGAGGTGGCGGTGGTAGAGGAGGCCGATGTTGTCCGGGACGGTGCGAGCCGTGTTGATGTCGTGCGTGACGATGAGGAAGGTCGCGTCGATCTGCGCGTTGAGATCGATGAAGAGCTGGTTGATGTAGGACGTGCGCACCGGATCGAGGCCCGAGTCGGGCTCGTCGATGAGCAGGATCTCGGGATCGAGCACGAGGGCGCGGGCCAGACCTGCACGCTTGCGCATGCCACCGGAGATCTCGCCGGGCAGCTTGTCCTCGGCGCCGCTGAGACCAACGAGGTCCATCTTCTCGAGCACGATGCCGCGGATGACGGACTCGGACTTCTTGGTGTGCTCGCGCAGCGGGAAGGCGACGTTGTCGTAGAGGGTCATCGACCCAAAGAGCGCGCCGTCCTGGAAGAGCACGCCGAACAGTTTGCGCACCTCGTAGAGGTCGCGCTCTCGCAGGGTGACGAGGTCCTCGCCATTGATGACGATGGAGCCCTTGTCTGGCTTGAGCAGGCCGACGAGCGTCTTGAGGAAGACCGACTTGCCCGTTCCCGAAGGACCGAGCATGACCGAGATCTCGCCCGCGGGGAGGGTGAGGGTGACGTCGTTCCAGATCATCTGCGATCCGAAAGACTTCGTCAGTCCCTGGACGTCAATGGCGACACCCATGCAACACCTCTCTCCAGTCCCGTTGCGTGGCAGGGAATCGTCGCCGCGAGATGTGGAACCCGAGGCGACGGTGCAACAGGGCTTTGGTGAAGTTACCCCGGGGTTACCTCAGGCACAACCCTTGGCCCTCGAGAGCAAGACAGGTCACACCTGCCATGAGACGCCCTGCGGCATGACTCGTTGGAGTGAGAGGCTACATGGCCATTTCGGCCATATACCTGTCGGCGACGGCCCCGATCTGGTCAGCCGAGGGTGCCTGCGGCTCGCGCCAACCTGGACCGGACAACAACGAAGCGACCCCCGTTCACAAAGAACAGGGGTCGCTTCGTCTGCGAGGGGAAGATCAGGCGTCGGCCTGGCCATCCTCGTCCAGCAGGTTGCGGGTCTTGGTGAAGTCCACCGGGATGCCGGGGCCCATCGTCGTCGACATGGTCGCCTTGCTGATGTAGCGACCCTTCGAGGACGACGGCTTGAGGCGGAGGATCTCCTCGAGCGCGGCCGCGTAGTTCTCCACGAGCTTGGACTCGTCGAAGGAGGCCTTGCCGATGATGAAGTGGAGGTTGCTGTGCTTGTCGGCACGGAACTCGATCTTGCCGCCCTTGATGTCGGTCACGGCCTTGGCCGTGTCCATCGTGACGGTGCCGGTCTTCGGGTTCGGCATGAGGCCACGGGGACCGAGGACCTTGCCGAGACGACCGACCTTGCCCATGAGGTCCGGGGTGGCGACGATCGCGTCGAAGTCGAGCCAGCCGCCAGCGACCTTCTCGAGCAGGTCGTCGGAGCCGACGAAGTCAGCACCGGCGGCGCGAGCGGCCTCGGCCTTGTCGCCGTTGGCGAAGACGAGGACGCGGGCGGTCTTGCCCGTGCCGTGGGGAAGGTTCACGGTGCCGCGAACCATCTGGTCGGCCTTGCGCGGGTCGATGCCGAGACGCATGGCGACCTCGACGGTCTCGTCGTACTTGGCCTTCGCACCGGTCTTCGCGAGACGCACGGCCTCGAGCGGGGTGTAGGCGTTGTCGGCGTCGATCTTCTCCGCGGTGGCGCGGTAGCCCTTGCTGCGCTTCATGTTCTCTCCTGATTTTCAGAGATGGAGTTGTGGTGCGGGCCAGCGCTGGCCCTCCCACCCGCTTCGCTCAGTCAAGCGAAACGCTTTTCGGTATGCCGCCCGCTCGCGTGAGCGGGCGGCATACCGAACGTTGTTGGTGACCTCAGTTGAGGTCGGTCGTGATGCCCATCTGGCGAGCCGTGCCAGCAATGATCTTCATCGCGGCGTCGATGTCGTTGGCGTTGAGGTCCGGCATCTTCTGCTCGGCGATCTCGCGCACCTGGTCCGTGGTCAGCTTGGCGACCTTGGTCTTGTGCGGCTCGCCGGAGCCCTTCTGGACGCCTGCAGCCTTCTTGATCAGTTCGGACGCCGGGGGCGTCTTCGTGATGAAGGTGAAGGAACGGTCTTCGAAGACGGTGATGACGACGGGGATGATGTTGCCCCGCTGGTGCTCGGTCGCAGCGTTGTACGCCTTGACGAACTCCATGATGTTGACGCCGTGCTGACCGAGGGCGGGGCCCACGGGAGGAGCCGGGGTCGCCGCACCAGCCTGGATCTGCAGGTTGATGTAGCCGGAGACCTTTTTGCTCTTGGGAGGCATGCTGTGTGTCCTTTTGTTGGTTGTGGGCCCACGCCTTGGGCGATGACCCGGTTGCAGTGCGGTCGATCAGGTCAGAGCTTGGAGACCTGGCTGAACGACAGCTCGACCGGGGTTTCCCGACCGAAGATGGAGACGAGAACCTTGAGCTTCTGGCCCTCGGCGTTGATCTCGGAGATCGTCGCCGGCAAGGTCTCGAACGGGCCGTCCATGACAGTGACCGACTCGCCGACCTCGAACTCGACGAGCGGGGCCTGCGAGGCGGAACCCGCGCCGGAACCGGTCGAGCCACCGCCAGCGGCAGCAGCCGCAGCCAGCTCGAGCTCGGCCGGCTTGATCATCGTGTAGACCTCGTCGAGGCTGAGCGGCACCGGCTGGTGGGCGTTGCCGACGAAGCCCGTCACACCGGGCGTGTGGCGCACGGCGCCCCACGACTCGTCGGTGAGGTCCATGCGGACGATGACGTAACCAGGCATCCGGACCCGACGGACCAGCTTGCGCTGACCGCCCTTGATCTCGGTGACCTCTTCCATGGGGACCTCGATCTCAAAGATGAAGTCCTCCATGTTGAGGGACTGGATCCGGGTCTCGAGGTTGGTCTTCACGCGGTTCTCGTACCCCGCGTAGGAGTGGATGACGTACCAGTCGCCGAACTTCGAGGCCAGGTCTTCCTTGAAGGCCGCGATCGGGTCGAGGTCCGTGGGGATGACGTCGCCGTCCTCGTCGGACTCGGTCGTCGCTGCTTCGAGGGTGCCCTCGGTGGGAGCGTCGGTGTCTGCGCTGTCGTCCTCGTCGGCGTCGACGTCGACATCGGCTTCGGCTTCGTCGGAAGCGGTCTCGTCTGCCTCGTCGGTCTCGACGTTGTCGCGGGGACCGTCAGAGAGCGTGTCGAGGAACGCGGGGGCGGTGTCGCCAAGAGTCAGCGACTCACGCTGGGCAGCACTGTCGGACTCGTCGACGGCGAGCGTCTCGTGAGCCGCCGTCTCGTCGGCAGTATCGCCATCGGACGTCGTGTGGTCGGACACGTGCAGACCTACTTCCTGTGCAGCGTTGAGTTCAAACGTGGTGCGGGCGTGACCTCCCGGTCGCGACCGGGGGCTCAGCCGCCGTTGCCGAAGACCAGGGCGACGAGCTTGCCGAAGCCGAAGTCGAGGGCGGACACGAGCGCCATCATCACGGTCACGAAGACGATGACGACGAGCGTGTAGTTCCACAGTTCGTTGCGCGTGGGCCGAACGACCTTGCGCAACTCGTCGAGGATCTGGCTGATGAACAGACCCAGAGACCCGAAGAGCCGTGACACGGGGTTGCGACCGTCGCCCGAGCTCTTGCTCGCACGTCGAGAGTCGCGGGACTCGCCCACTTCCGTCACAGTTCCTCTTCTCCGAAATGATCTGAACCTGCAGGGCAGGAGGGACTCGAACCCCCAACCGCCGGTTTTGGAGACCGGTGCTCTACCAATTGAGCCACTGCCCTAGGAACGCACCCGCTGGGAGGGAGGTTCCGGAGGTGACAACAGGCATGACGAATCATGGTGCGATCACCGAGGAACCAGCATACGTGAAGCCCGGTCCCTACGCGAAACGCCCCGAGTCGAGGCGCACCCGGTCCATCCAGTCGACGAACAGCGCCTGGGTGAGGGCTGTTCGTTCGTACTGCGCGTTGTGGCCCGCCCGGTCCAGGACGGCGTAGGTCGATCGCGGGTAGTGCTCGATGAGCTCCCACTGGTCGCGGTAGCCGACCGACGCGTCCTGGCGTCCGAGCAGCCACAGGGTGGGCCGGTCGAAGGTCCGTCCGTCCTCGGGGAGGTGGCCGAGATCCCAGCCAGCATGGATTCGCGCCATGCCCTCGCGGTCCATGAGCGCCAGACCGGGCGCGACATCACGGGCGAACACGGCATACGTTCCGGCGGTTTGGACCACCGCGCCGTCCTCGAACTCGAGCCGGTCCGCGTCGGCGAGCGTGGCGAGGAAGTCCTCGTCACGTTCGAGGACCACCTCCGGCGCCTTGGTTCGCGCTGCCCGGTCGAGCACCGGTCCGATCGGGCACACGAGCGCGAGGCCGAGCACCTGGTCCGGACGCCGGCGCACGATCTCGCGTGAGACGTAGCCGCCATAGGACTCGCCCACCAGGAGGAAGGGGGCGCCGTCAAGGCGCTCGTCGAGCATGGCCTCGACCCGGTCGACGAGCTGCTTCGTCGAGACCGTGTCGCGCACCGGCGATGCGCCCATCGCGGGCAGGTCCGGGTAGATGCGGCGGTAGCCGACCTCGACCTCGAAGAGCGGTTCGAGGAAGCCGGTCATGAGGCGATGGTCCGGCGACCACCCGTGGATCGCAACGACCGGCGTCCCGTCTGCCGGTCCGTGTTCGACGACGTGCAGACCACTCGGTGACATGGGGTGATCCTTCCGCACAGGTTCTGGAACGATGGGCGGGTGACCGAGCAGACCACCCTCGCCCCCCTGTCGTCCCTCTCCCCCGCGGAACTCGAGGCCTTCCTCGAAACCCAGCGCACGGCATACGCCGAACTGCAGGGACACGGGCTCAAGCTCGACCTCACGCGAGGCAAGCCCTCGGCCGAACAGCTCGACCTCTGCAACGAGTTGCTCGAGCTGCCCAGGGGCTACAAGGACGCGAGCGGCACGGACACGCGCAACTACGGCGGACTGGCCGGACTGCCCGAGCTGCGGGCGATGTTCGCCGACCTCCTGTGGGTCGAGCCGGAGCAGGTCGTCGCGGGCGGCAACTCGAGCCTGACGATGATGCACGACTGCCTCGTCCAGCTGCTGCTGCACGGGGGACCCGACTCCCCCAAGCCCTGGTCGCAGGAGGAGACGGTGAAGTTCATCTGTCCCGTTCCCGGCTACGACCGCCACTTCACGATGCTCGCGTCCTACGGGATCGAGATGCTCAGTGTCCCGATGAACGACGACGGACCCGACGTCGAGGCAGTGCGCGAGCTCGTCAAGGACCCTGCGGTCAAGGGCATCTGGATCGTTCCGACCTACGCCAACCCGTCGGGTGGCACCTGCTCGCAGGAGGTCGCGAGCGCCCTGGCCTCCATGGACACGGCCGCGCCGGACTTCCGGATCTTCTGGGACAACGCCTACGCCTTCCACCACCTCACCGAGGACGAGGCCAAGAGCGCGGACATCATCACGCTGGCTTCCGGCTCCGGTCACCCCAACCGGCCGCTCATGTTTGCGTCGACCTCCAAGATCACCTTTGCCGGGGCGGGCGTCGCGTTCCTCGCCGCCTCACAGACCAACGTGGACTGGTACCTCGGCCACCAGCAGTACGCGTCGATCGGGCCGGACAAGGTCAACCAGCTGCGGCACATCCAGTTCTTCGGTTCGGCCGAGGGCGTGCGCGAGCACATGGCCCGGCACCGCGACATCCTCGCGCCCAAGTTTGGGGCGGTGGATGCGGCGCTCCAGTCGGCGCTCGCCGGGCGTGAGGTCGCAACCTGGTCAAAGCCCTCGGGAGGCTACTTCGTCAACCTCGACGTCCTTGACGGCACGGCGTCGCGCGTGGTCGAGCTCGCCAAGGCGGCCGGTATCTCACTGACCCCCGCCGGGGCCTCCTTCCCGAAGGGTGAGGATCCCCGCGACCGCAACATCCGGCTCGCTCCGTCGTTCCCCGTCCTGGCCGAGGTCGAGACCGCCATGGCCGGCGTCGCGACCTGCGTCCTGCTCGCCGCCGCCGAAAAGCTGGCGGGCGTGCAAGGCTGAGGCATGAGCGACCAGACTGGAACCGAAAGCTTCGACGACGACCTGGGCTCCGTGAGCCTCGACGACGCAGTGGATGCGGGCAGCGGCGAGCCCGACCTGCTCGACTCCAGTGAGGGCGACAACCTTCCCGCCACTCCTCCTGACCAGCAGTCGCGGGCCACGGAGTGGGGCACCACCGCTGCCGAGCAGGCACAGGGTGACTCCATCGACCAGCGCATCGCGCAGGAGGAGTCGGACCCCGACTCCGCCTATGGCGCACCGGACAACGAGTCGGGCCTCGACGGCCCGTCCGACGAGGTGGGTGGCGATGACGTCGACGCCATCGACGCTGCGGACGACTTCCTCGGCGACTCGGCAGCAGGCTCCGCCGATGCGGAGACGGCCGAGGAGTCGGCCATGCGCATCGTCGAGGAGTGAGCGCGAGCCCACTGCCGTCACGCACCGAGCGCGACCTCGGGACGCTGCCCAAGGCACACCTGCACCTCCACTTCACCGGGTCCATGCGGATCGAGACGGTGCGCGAGATGTCGGCGGGGCACGGTCTGCGACTTCCATCTGCCCTCGAGGCCGACTGGCCGGTGACGTTCGAGACCCGCGACGAACGCGGGTGGTTCCGCTTCCAGAGCCTGTATGACGCGGCGCGGGCCTGCGTGCGAGGTGAGGCCGACATGCGTCGGATCGTGCGCGAGGCGGCGCTGGACGATGGAGCCGAGGGCTCGCGGTGGCTGGAGATCCAGGTCGACCCGACCTCGTATGCGCCGTTCGTCGGTGGCATCACGCCTGCCCTCGAGATCGTGCTCGACGAGGCGGCTGCCGTGTCCCGGGAAGCGGGCGCGGCGCAGGTGAGCGTCATCGTCGCGGCTTCGCGGATGAGGCACGAGCTCGAGTCGCGAACCTTGGCCCGCTTGGCTGCTCGGTATGCCGGCGAAGGGCCGGGAGCCGTCGTGGGCTTCGGTCTGAGCAACGACGAGCGCCGTGGGGACACGGAGTCGTTTGCGGCGGCGTTCGCCATTGCTCGACGGGCGGGGTTGGCGTTGGTGCCACACGCCGGCGAGTTGTTGGGGCCGGATGCCGTGGAGCGCACCCTGACGTCGTTGCAGCCCGATCGGTTGGGGCACGGGGTGCGGTCGGTGGAGGATCCGCGGACGCTGGACCGGGTCGTGGCCGATGGGGTGGCGCTCGAGGTGTGCCCCGGAAGCAACCTGTCGCTCGGGGTCTATGACGAGCTCGAGGACGTGCCGTTGCGCCAGCTCGTGGACGCGGGCGCCACGGTGGCACTGGGTGCCGATGACCCCCTGATCTTCGGGTCGCGGTTGCAGGCGCAGTACGAAGTGGCCCGGCTGCTCGAATTCTCGGACGTGGAGCTGGCCGAGCTCGCGCGGGGCTCGCTGCGGGCGTCGCGAGCGCCAAAAGCGGTGCGGGACACGGCATACGCCGACATCGACGCCTGGCTGGAAGCCGAGCCGAACAGCTCCACCTGACCGAATCGGCCGGCGCCCAGACCTCGCACGGGGTCTCAGACGTGCCTTTGCTTCGGCGTGCGATGCAAAGGACGGGGGGTTCGTCCACAAGGGGGGTCCGGCGATCGCTGTTGTCCACAGAATCGGGATGGACTCTGGCGGGGTGGCGTGGGATCGCGCACCGTCGGGTCATGACTCCCGAACGAAGAGAAGCGAAACGGCAGGCCGATCTCGAGGCAGCCTTCCGCAGGCTCACGGTGGCCGATGCCGTGGGACTGGCGCTGCGCGACCACAGACGTCGGCTGGGACTGTCGCAGCGGGCGTACGCGGCCGTGCGTGGGCGACCGCCAGCAGCCATCGCTGCGCTGGAGTCGTCAGCAGGAAGCCTTCGTCTTGACGACGTGGTCGAGGCCCTCGAGGACACAGGCTTCGCCCTCGCCCTGGTGAAGGGCGTTGACGGGGATGGGAGCAATGTCACGGCCACTGTCGTGGAGGCGGGGTCCTGGCCGCTGACGGAACTGCTGGCGCGCGTGCGCGACGGGAGCCGGCGGTTCCCGGCACATCACGAGACCCGAGCCGTCGTCATCCCGCCGCGATGGTGGTGGCACCGGGAGTTCCTCGCAGGCCAGGGGCCCGAGCCGCAGTGGTACGCGCCACGACCGACACCGGAGCGAGGCCCGTCGCCCGAAGAACATGAGGACGACGCGGCCTGAGATCACCACGCAGCGACGGACTTGCTCCGGACACGGAAGAGCAAAGGCACTTCCAGAACGGCAGGTGCACAGGAGCGGCACCCGAACCTCCCTGCCGACGCGGCCTCTTCGACAAAGGGCTCAGCAGAAAGGCAGCTCAGCAGACGGGTGGAGGTCCGTCGCAGGCCGAGTGATCCGTCGGGGCATCGGCGGTGACCCGGGCAAGCAACGACCGGAACGTGGCCGCCTCGTCGTCGCTGAGCCCACCCAGGACGTCACGCTCCACGTCGCCCATGCGCTTGGACGACGCGCGCAGCACCCTCCTGCCCTTGGCCGAGAGCACGACCTGACGCGCTCGCCGGTCCGCCGGGTCGGGCCGCCGGGTGACCAGACCGCTCTTCTCCAGGTCATCGACGAGATAGGTCATCACCGTGCGGTCGATGCCGAGCCGCAACGCGATGGTGGCCTGGTTGCCGCAGGCGCCCTCGTCGGCGATGGACAGGATCTGGAAGCCGCGCGGCCCACCGGGCACCTCCTCGACCACACTGCGCGCGCCATCGAGATAGCGCCGCAGAAGCGCCCCCAACGCCTGACCGAGGTCGACGCTCCCGGCACGCGTCGGCGCGCTCTCGGGAACTGCAGTCACCTCGGTCACGTCCCTGAGCCTATCTCGAAACCGTGGATTTCTATCATCGTTTGTCACGATCGTCTGTTTTGCATACTATCGATCTTGCAGATGACATCTGCTCAGCGACCACGAACTCAGGAGCATGTAATGACCACGATCTTCCGGCTG
Source organism: Janibacter sp. HTCC2649 (assembly GCF_000152705.1). Classification (GTDB taxonomy): domain Bacteria; phylum Actinomycetota; class Actinomycetes; order Actinomycetales; family Dermatophilaceae; genus Knoellia. The sequence goes on from NZ_CH672413.1 coordinate 1,747,912, forward strand.
GACTCCAGCATTCGCACCGAGGGCTCCGTCAGCCGCGCCGTTGCCGACACCCTCGAGGCCTCGATCATCGAGTCCGAAGGAACGGCCACGACGGTCATCCGTCGCGACGTCGCCTCTGACTCAGTGGCAACCGACGTGTGGGCGAGGTCCGCCTTCGCCGGCTACATTCCCGAGGCCGACTGGACGCCCGAACAGGCCTCGGCCAAGGCCTACGCCAACCAGCTCGCGGACGAGCTGTCAGCCGCCGACGTCGTCGTCGTGTCCACCTCGCTCTACAACTTCGGTGTCTCGCAGCACCTCAAGGCCTGGATCGACACGGTCATCACCGACCCGCGCTTCGGCCCGGGCGCCGAGACTCCAGTCAAGGGCAAGCCGGCATTCCTCGTTGTTGCACGTGGCGGCGGCTACGGCGAAGGCACCCCCCGCGAGGGCTGGGACCACGCCACGGCCTACCTGCAGCGCATCCTCTCCGACGTCTGGGGCCTCGACCTCGACATCATCGAGACCGAGCTGACCCTCGCCGAGGTCACCCCGCAGATGGCCGGCCTTCGCGACATCGCCCGCGCCCAGCTCGCCGAGTCCCACGAGAACGCGCGCACCGCCGGCCGCTCCGTGCACCTCAAGCTCCGCAGCGCCGCCTGACACTCGGCTTCGTGCCCCACCCGGACGGCGAGCGCCAGCGAGTTGTCCGTGCGGGGCACGAAGTCGGGAGGCGTGGCCCGGTCAGAGGTCGTGACCGACGAACACCGGCTCGTTGACCAGTGCGACCCCGAAGCGGTCGTGCACCCCGTCGCGCACCTGCCGGGCCAGTGCCGCGACATCCGCCGCCGTCGCCGACCCACGGTTGGTGACGGCGAGCGTGTGCTTCGTCGACAGGGCGGCAGGGCCCGGCATACCGAAGCCCTTTCCGAAACCCGCCTTGTCGATGAGCCACGCGGCGCTCGTCTTGACGGCGCCACTCTCGTCCGGGAAGCGCGGCGGGGTGGGGCCCTCGTCACCGAGCTCGGCGCGAACGCGTGACTCCAGAGCCTCGAAGCGGGCCGCAGACATGATCGGGTTGGTGAAGAACGATCCGCAGCTCCACGTGTCGTGGTCGGCGGAGTCGAGAACCATGCCGCGGCGGCGACGCTGCTCGAGCACGGCCTCACGCGCGTCGGTCAGCGGCACCCGTGCACCGACCTCGACGCCGAGTCCGGCGGCCAGGTCGGCATAGGCAATGGGCTGAGACAGGTCAGCGATCCTGAACTGGAACGTCACGTCGAGCACGACCAGCTGGCTGCTCGCCTTGAACAACGAGTGGCGATAGGTGAACTGGCACTCGGACGCAGTCAGGGTGCGAACGCTCTGGCTCTGTCGGTCGAACACGCGCACGCGGGCAATGGTCTGCGCCACCTCCTGGCCGTAGGCGCCGACGTTCTGCACCGGCGTCGCACCGGTGGAACCGGGTATGCCGCTCAGCGCTTCGATTCCCGACCACCCTTGCGCTACGGCCTGGGTGACGACGTCGTCCCAGGTCTCGCCAGCGGCCACGCGAACCATGGCGCCACCGCACGAGTCGTCGGACTCGACCTCGATGCCGGACGTCGCGATCTTCACGACCGTCCCCGCGAATCCGGCGTCAGCGATGACGAGGTTGGAGCCGCCACCGAGCACGAGCATCGGCTCGTCGGCGTCATCGACCTCACGGACGGCGTCGACGATCTCGTCGATCGACTCGGCGATGACGAGACGCTGCGCAGGGCCACCCACCCGCATGGTCGTGTAGTCGGACAGCGGGGCGTCGTGGAGTTCCTGCATCAGTCGAGCTGGACGATCGCCGTGCAGCGACCGAGCACCTTGGCGCCCTCTGCCGTGACGCTCAGGTCGACAGTCGCCCGGCGGGTCTCGGGGTCGACGGCTTTGACCGTGCCTTCGATGATGACCTCGGCGCCCGTGGCAGGCACGACGACGGGCTTGGTGAAGCGGGTCCCGAACTCGACGACCCTCCCCGCCTCCCCCGCCCAGTGGGACACGACCGAGCCGGCCGCGCCGAGCGTCCACATGCCGTGCGCGATGACGTCGGGCAGGCCGACGGACTTCGCGAAGTCCTCGTCCTGGTGGATGGGGTTCTGGTCGCCGGACGCGTTGGCGTAGGCGACGAGGGTGTCACGGCGCACGGGAACGGTCACCGGGCCGAAGACGTCACCAGCCGTGGTCTCTGCTGCGGTGCGAACAGTCATGGTCACTCCCCTCCTCGGACGACGATCGTGGACGTCGACGTGCACACCGGCTCGGCACCGGCAGTGAGCTCGGTGCGGGTGGTGATCATGGCGTGACCGCCGGCCATCCGGACGGAGTCGACCGTGAGGACACCGGTCAGCTCGTCCCCGGCGGTGATCGGGCGGTGGTGGACGAAGCGCTGCTCGCCGTGGACCACGCGGCTGTAGTCGATGCCCGCTTCGGGGTCGAGGATGTAGGCGCGGTCGCACTGCTGCGCGATGCTCACGGCATACGTCGGAGGGGCGATGACATCGGCGTGGCCTGCTGCCCGCGCCACCTCGGCGTCGTGGTGCACGGGGTCGGCCGAGCCCACCGCATCGGCGAAGGCGGCAATCTGAGCCGCACTCACGGCATACGGACCGCTTGGCGGATAGGACCGGCCCTCGAAGGCGACATTCACAGGCATGCCGTCACCCTACCCAGCCGGGACGACGTCAACGGTTGCCGCTCGAGCGGGCGCTCGCGAAGGCACCGTCGAGGATGTCGAGCCCCTCGCCCAGGAGGTCGTCGGGCATGGACAACGGCGGGAGGAAGCGCAGGACGTTGCCGAAGGTGCCGCAGGTCAGGGTCACGAGGCCCTGCTGGGCACAGGCTGCCTGGACGGCCGCGGCGAGCGGGGCGTCGGGCGTCTTCGAGTCCGCGTCGCTGACGAGTTCGACGGCGAGCATGGCGCCGCGCCCGCGGATCTCACCGATGACGCCGGGGTGGGCGGCGGACAGGGCTTCGAGGCGTGGGCGGATGATGCCCTCGACGGATCGGGCGCGACCGGCGAGGTCCTCGACCTCCATCGTCTCGATGGCGGCGAGCGCCGCGGCGCAGGCCACGGGATTCCCGCCGTAGGTGCCCCCGAGACCTCCCGGATGGACGGCGTCCATGAGGTCGGCCCGCCCCGTGACGGCGGCGAGCGGCAGGCCGCCAGCCATGCCCTTGGCGGTCGTCACGAGATCGGGTACCACTCCTTCGGCGTCGCAGGCGAACCAGTCGCCGGTGCGGCAGAAACCGGTCTGGATCTCGTCCGCGATGAAGACGATCCCGTTCTGGCGACACCAGTCGGCGACGGCGGAGAGGTATCCGGGGGGCGGCACGATGAAGCCGCCCTCGCCCTGGATGGGCTCGATGAGCACTGCGGCCACGTTGCCCTCGCCCACCTGCGCGTGGACCGAGTCGACCATCGCCGTGAAGGCCTCCTCGGCACACCGCTCAGGCCCGGTGGGCCAGCGGTAGGGGTAGGCCATCGGCACGCGATGGATGTCACCGGCGAACGGTCCGAAGCCCTGCTTGTAGGGCATGTTCTTGGCGGTGAGAGCCATCGTGAGGTTCGTGCGCCCGTGATAGGCGTGGTCGAAGACCACCACCGTCGACCGGCCGGTGGCGCAGCGGGCGATCTTCACCGCGTTCTCGACGGCCTCGGCGCCGGAGTTGAACAACGCCGAACGCTTCTCGTGCTCACCGGGCGTGTGACCAGCGAGCTTCTCGCAGACGGCGACGTACTCCTCGTAGGGCGTGATCATGAAACACGTGTGGGTGAAGTCCTTCACCTGGCGACGCACGGCCTCAACCACCCGCGGCGCCGCGTTGCCCACCGTCGTCACCGCGATGCCCGACCCGAAGTCGATGAGCTGGTTGCCGTCGACGTCGACGAGGATCCCGCCACCGGCACGTTCGACGTAGACGGGCAGGGCCGTGCTCACGCCCGCCGACACGGCAACGCGCTTGCGGGACTGCAGTGCCAGTGACCGCGGCCCGGGGATCGCCGTGGCCAGGATGCGGCGTTGTTCGATCCTCTCGCTCATCGGTCCTCCATGCCCCACGGTGACCCATATCCCTGCGGTTTGGGTGCCGCGAGCAGCTCGAGGAACGGTGCCGCGTCGAAGGCCTCCGGTCCGAGGACGCCGGTGCCGGACCAGACACCTGCGGCGAGCAGCTCCAACGCCACAACGGGGTTGATCGCGGTCTGCCACACCACGCACTGGGCGTCGTAGTCGCGCATCGAGTCGGCGTTGTCGACGACGTGGAAGAGGTAGGTGCGCCGGGGTTGTCCGTCCTTCCCGGTGCCGGTGACCCAGAGGCCGGCACACGTCTTGCCCTCCATGCGCGGCCCGATGGTCACCGGGTCGGGCAGTGCGGCGGCGACGACGTCACGCGGCGAGACCATGACCCCCTTGACGTCGATCGGCGTCGTCGAGTCCAGACCCAACGTGTGCAGAGTCTTGAGCATCGCGATCATCTCGGCGCCCAGGCCGTACTTGAAGGTCACCTTCTCGGCCTCGACCCAGCGCGGCATGAGAAGCACCTCCTCGTGCTCGACGTGGACGCACTCCACCGGACCGATGCCCTCGGGGAACTCGAACATCTCGGGATCGCTGAAGGCCGGGAGGGTGAAGAAGCCGCTCTCGACGTCGACAGTGCCGTCAGATTGCGTGGCTCGGGCGCGATCCCACACGACCGGAGGGTTGAGGCACTCCTCGATGATCGTCCACATCGAGAAGCCGGGAGCGAAGATCTCGTTGCCCTCGTCGTCGCGGATGACGAGGTTGGCGCCGTCGCGGGTGCCGAGCTCGTCGATGTGCGAGAAGAGGTGGTCCGCGGCGTAGCGGGCGAAGACGTCCGACAGGCCGGGCTCCACCCCGATCCCGAGCAGGGCCAGTCGCCCACCCTGCTCCCACGACTGCTGCTGGGCGAACTGGCGGTCGCCCAGCTTCACGTGGGCCTTGGCGTAGGGCTCCTCCGGGTGACGCTCCGACAGGCTCATCGCCATGTCGAGGTAGTCCGCCCCGGCCGCGAGCGCCCCCTCGAAGATCGGCATGACGAAGCGAGGGTCGACCGCGTTGAACACGTGGGTCGCCCGCACCTCGGCAGCGAGCTCGGTGACCGCCGCCGCCGACGACGCATCCACCTGGAGAGCCGTGAAGCGGGACTCCCCGGCGTTGCGGGACTGCACGGCCGCCACCGTCCGCTCGGCTCGCGTGAGGTCGTAGTCGGCGACGAACCACGCCTCGAAGAAGTCGCGTTCGGCCGCGATCCGCGCGGCGGCGTCACCGACCCCGCCGGCACCGATCATGAGAATGCGCATCGACAAGCGTCCTATCTCTTGCGGGCGTTGCCCACGAGTTGGCCGGCAACGACGAGGAGCACCGCGATGACGAACATCGAGAAACCAATCACGTTGGCCTGAGCGGGAATTCCGCGTAAGTAGGAGACGTAGACGAACTTCGGGAAGGTCGTCGTGTCGCCGGAGACAAAGTTGGTGATGATGAAGTCGTCGAAAGACAACGAGAACGACAACAGCGCGGCCGACACGATGCCCGGCAGCACGAGCGGGAAGGTGACGCGCCAGAACGTCCCGCCCGGCCCGGCATACAGATCCTGCGCAGCCTCTTCCAACCGCGGGTCGAGACTCTGCAGGCGAGCCTTCACCGTCACGACCACGAAGCTGATGCAGAACATGATGTGCGCGATGACGATCGTCCAGAAGCCCAGCCGCAGACCGAACCGCGAGAAGCCCTGCACGAAGATCGTCAGCAGGCTTGCACCGAGGACGATCTCGGGCGTGGCCATGGGGATGAAGATGAGCACGTTGCTCGTCGAGCGGCCACGGAAGCGGTGTCGCACAAGGGCAAACGCGAGCATCGTCCCGAGGATCGTGGCGACCACGGTGGCCAGCGCGCCGACCTGGATCGAGGTGACCAGCGCGTCACAGACCCCGGGCGCACCGCACGGGTCCTTCCAGTGCTTCAGCGTCGGACCGGACGCAGAGTTCCAGACAATGTTGGACTTGCGGTAGTCGTTGAACGAGAAGGCGAACGTGTAGGCGACCGGCACGAACAGGTAGAGCAGCACGATGATCGCCGCGATCATCGCGAACCGCGTGCGGAACCAGTCCTTGAGAGCGATCACAGCAGGTCCTCCGTCCCGAACTTGCGGATGTAGACGAAGACCATCGCCAGGATCATGGCCATCAACGTGAACGAGAGCGCCGCCGCGACCGGGAAGCCACCGAGCACCTTGAAGAACTGGCTCTCGATGACGTTGCCGACCATCTTGGTGCTCCGGTCGGACCCGAGGAGCTCGGCGTTGACGTAGTCGCCAGCGGCCGGGATGAACGTGAGCAGCGTGCCGGCGATGACACCGGGCATCGACATCGGCAGGGTCACCGTGCGAAAGGTCGTGAACCCGTTGGCATAGAGGTCTCCCCCGGCCTCGATGACCCGACTGTCCGCGCGTTCGAGCGAGGCATAGATCGGCAGCACCATGAACGGCAGGAAGTTGTAGGTGAGCCCTGCGACGACCGCCATCCAGGTCTCGGTGATCCGCCCTCCCGGCAGCACGTGCAGGAAGTTCAGGGTCTCTGCGACCGGCCCGTTGTCGGACAGGATCTGGCGCCAGGCGATGGTGCGCAGGATGAACGACGTGAAGAAGGGGGCGATGACGCAGATCATCATGACGTTGCGCCAGCGACCGGCCTTGAATGCCATCGCATAGGCGAGCGGGTAGGCCAGGACGAAGGCAAACAAGGTGGCCAGGCCGGCATACAACAGGGATCGTCCGAAGTGGCCGGCGAAGTCGGTCAGCGCCGTGAGGTAGTTCCCGCCGTTGACGTCCCGGTAGTAGTAGCCCGGGAACCCGGGGAAGCCCGACTGCAGCGACACGGTGAACAGCTGCACGAGCGGCAGCACGAAGAACACGAGCAGCCACAGCCCGCCCGGAAGAAGCAGCAGGTATGCCGTCCGCGAGCGTTTGCGTCCGGCGCCCGGATCCGGACCGGCCACACCCGTTCCGGCGCCGGCGACGTGCGCGACTCCCGCGGTCACGACGCGTCCACGCTCGCGGTCGGGGAGGCGGCATCGGCGGCATCGGCACCGGCGGCCGCGGCGGCGTCATCGACCGGGACACCGAAGGCGTGACCGGAGTTCCACTCGAGCCAGACCGCGTCGCCGGGCCGCAGATGGTTGCGCTCGATGTCGAGGTTCTGCTCGTAGACCGCCCAGGTGGCCCCCGACGGCGTTGTCACGAGGAACTGGGTCGCAACACCCGAGAAGCTCACGTCGACGACCGTGGCCTTGACGTCGTTGCCGCCTCCGACGGGCTGGGTCTCGGTGATGCGGACCTTCTCGGGACGCACCCCGAAGGTGATCGGCCCCTCGCTGACGCTGGAGCGGGCCTTGGGAATCCGCACCGTCGTTCCCGCCACCTCGACGACGAGGTTCGTGCCTTCCGTACCCGTCACGACGCCGTTGCCGAGGTTGGACTGCCCGAGGAAGTTGGCCACGAAGGACGTCTTGGGCAGGTCGTAGAGGACCTCCGGGTGTCCGAGCTGCTCGATGTGACCGAGGTTCATCACCGCGACGGTGTCGGCCATCGTCATGGCCTCTTCCTGGTCGTGGGTGACGTGGATGAAGGTCAACCCCACCTCGGTCTGGATCCGCTTGAGCTCCACCTGCATCTGGCGTCGCAGCTTGAGGTCGAGGGCGCCGAGCGGTTCGTCGAGCAGGAGGACCTCGGGTCGGTTGACCAGGGCACGGGCCACGGCCACGCGCTGCTGCTGGCCACCGGACAGCTGGCTCGGCTTGCGGGCAGCCAGGTGGGTCATCTGCACCAGCTCGAGTGCCTCGTCGGCCAACCTCACCGCGTCCTGCTCGCCTCGCCTCTTGGGCCCGAAGCTGACGTTGTCGCGGATGGTGAGGTGGGGAAAGAGCGCGTAGCTCTGGAAGACCGTGTTGACCGGGCGCTCGTAGGGTCGCGAGCCGGTGAGGTCCGTGTCGCCGATGAGGAGGCGACCGCTCGTGGGCTGCTCGAGGCCGGCCACCATGCGCAGGGTGGTCGTCTTGCCGCACCCGGACGGGCCGAGCAGGGCGAAGAACGACCCGCGAGGGACGTCGAGCGTGAGGTCGTCGACGGCCGTGAAGTCGCCGAAGACCTTGGTCACGGCGTCGAGGTGCAGGTCGCCCTGGGCCTGCCGGAAACCCCTGGAACCCTTGCCGCGTGCGCTGGAGAAGACACTCATCAGTTACCCACCACCTTGGCCCAGGCGGCGCTGTAGTCGGCGTCCTCCTGGGAGCTGAGAGCCCGGAAGCCCTGGATGTTGTTGTCCTTGAGGTACGCCGCGTCCGGGAAGATGAACGGGCTGCTGGCGAGATCCGGGTCGATCTTCTCCATCTCGGCCTGCGCACCCTGGACCGGGCAGACGTAGTTGACGTAGGCCGCGACCTGCGCCGCCACTGCAGGCTCGTAGTAGTAGTCCATGAGCGCCATGGCGTTGCGCCGGTGGGTCGAGGTGATGGGAACCATCATGTTGTCGCTCCAGAGCGTCCCGCCGGACTCAGGGATGACGAACTGCCAGTTGTCGTTCTCGGTCTCGGCCCGAAGGACGAAGAGGTCCCCGCTCCAGACGATGCCTGCGATCGCGTTGCCGGACTTGAGGTCCTCGATGTAGGAGTTGCCCTTGACCCGGCGGATGTAGCCGTCGGCGATCCGCTTGTCGATCTCGGCGACGGCGGCCTCGAACTGGGCCTTGCCGAAACCGCCGGAGATGTCGACGCCCTGGTTGAGCATGACCAGACCGAGGGTGTCGCGGAACTCGCTCAGGACGACGACCTTGCCCTTGAGGTCCTCGGCCCACAGGTCGTCGAGGGTCTTGAGGTCGCGGCCCACCTTGGACCGGTCGTAGCCGATCCCGGCGAACCCGCTCTGCCAGGTGAGGGAGTACTCCCGGCCGGGGTCGAACGAGACGTCCTTGAGGGCGTCGAGCAGGTTGGCCGCGTGGGGCATCCGGATGAGCTCGAGCGGTTGGGCCAGCTGGTCGCGGATCACCCGGTTGGCCATCCAGTCGGTGAAGACGAAGATGTCGCGCCCGATGTCCTGCTTGGCGCGCAGCTGCGGGGCGACCTTGTTGAAGTAGGAGTCGTTGTCGTCGACGTCCTCGGTGTAGGTCGCCTTGATGCCGGACTCCTTGATGAAGGCCTCCAGCGTCGGGTAGTTCTTGGCGTCCTCGTCGTAGTCGAGGTAAGCCGTCCAGTTGGCGAAGCGGACGACCTTGTCGGTCGCCGACACGTCCGTGGGGAGCTTCAGCTGGGCGGCACCCGATGCGGGTGGGGCTGGGGGTGCGCAGCCCGCCAACGTCGTGGCGACTCCACCCAGCACGCCGGCGCCGAGCAGCGACCGCCGCGTCACCGAGCGCGGTCGGGTCGACGCTCGGGCTGCACGGACCAGGTCCGCGACGACGGGGTCTGCAGGAGGACGAAAAGGCTTCATGTGCGCTCGCCTTGCTGGTCGGGGCGGGCCCAGGGAGCGGGTCCGGCACGGGGGAACGACGGGGTGGGACGGGTGTGACGAGGTGGGACTGGGGTCAGCTCTCGATGTTGGCCATGACGTGCTTGATCCGGGTGTAGTCCTCGAACCCGTACATCGACAGGTCCTTGCCATAGCCGGAGCGTTTGAAGCCACCGTGCGGCATCTCCGCGACGATGGGGATGTGGGTGTTGATCCACACACACCCGAAGTCGAGGGCCGCGCTCATCCGCATGGCCCGGCCGAAGTCCTTGGTCCACACGGAGGAGGCCAGCCCGTAGTCGACGCCATTGGCCCACTGCAGGGCCTGGGCCTCGTCGGTGAAGGACTGGACCGTGATCACCGGACCGAAGATCTCGTTCTGGATCTGCTCGTCGTCCTGACGCAGACCGGACAGGACCGTCGGCTCGAGGAAGTAGCCGTCACCGAGGCCGGCCAGCCGGTGCCCGCCCGCCACGAGGGACGCGTGGTCGGGAAGCCGATCGATGAAGCCACTGACGCGTTCGAGCTGGGCCACGTTGTTGACCGGACCGAGCAGCGCGTCCGGATCGTCCGGCATACCCACCTTGGCGTTGTTGCGCGCATAGTCGCCGAGGGCGGCGACGAAGTCGTCGTGGATGCGCGGTCCGACGAGGACACGCGTCGCGGCGGTGCAGTCCTGACCCGCGTTGAAGTAGCCGGCGACCGCGATCCCCTCGACGGCCGCCTCGATGTCGGCGTCGTCGAAGACGATGACCGGGGCCTTGCCGCCGAGCTCGAGGTGGACCCGCTTGACCTGCGGTGCCGCGCTGGCCGCGACCTCGGCTCCGGCTCGCACCGATCCGGTGATGGAAACCATTGCGGGAGTGCGGTGTTCGACGAGCAGGCGCCCGGTGCCGCGGTCTCCCGTGACGACGTTGAGCGTGCCAGCGGGCAGGAACTCGGAGGCGATCTCGGCCAGCAGGAGCGTCGTCTCGGGAGTGGTGTCACTCGGCTTGAGCACGACCGCGTTGCCGGCCGCGAGGGCCGGTGCGATCTTCCAGATCGCCATCATGAACGGGTAGTTCCACGGGGTGACCTGTCCGATGACACCGATCGGCTCGCGCCGGATCCACGAGGTGTGGCCGGCCATGTACTCCCCCGCGGCACGTCCTTCGAGGACGCGGGCAGCTCCGGCGAAGAAGCGCACCTGGTCGATCGCCGGCGGCAGCTCCTCGCTCGCCGTGAGCGCGTGCGGCTTGCCGGTGTTCTCGGCCTCGAGCTGGACGAACTCGTCGGCCCTGGCCTCGATCGCGTCGGCGAGGCGCAGAAGGGCCTGCTGCCGCTCGCTCGGCGTGGTGCGACCCCACTCACCGAACGCTGTGGTCGCTGCGGCGTATGCCGCGTCGATGTCGGCTTCGTTGCTCACCGCCGCGCTGGCCACGACGGCGCCCGTGGCCGGGTTGATGATGTCCTGCCTGGCCTCACCTCGGGCGTCCGTGTAGGCGCCGCCGACGAAGTTGCGCAGGACTCGGGGCTCACTCACGACCTGGACCTCCTTGGGGTCAATCGATGTCGCACTCTAGCCAGACGAAGCGTGGAAAAACCAGAGTTTGGCTGCAGTTGATCCGGAATCCATAGGTTGACTCCCTCGAAATGAGGGATACCGACAGTCATGTGGTTGCGCATGGCAGCAATCCGCGCCACCATGTCGGCGTGAGCCAAGCAGCCCGACCCAGCGCGGAGCCGTCCAAGACGCGTCTTGACGACGTGGCCAAACGCATCGTCGAGATCCTCCAGCGCGACGGTCGACGCTCCTACGCCGCCATCGCCAAGGAGGTCGGGCTGTCCGAGGCGGCCATCCGGACCCGGGTCCAGCGGCTCCTCGACGGCGGCGTCATGCAGATCGTCGCGGTCACCGACCCCTTGCAGCTGGGCTTTCGTCGTCAGGCGATGATCGGCGTCCGCACCGACGGTGACCTCCTGGCCGTCGCCGACAAGCTCACCGAGCTGCCCGAGGTCGACTATCTCGTGACGACCGCCGGCACGTTCGACCTCCTCTGCGAGGTCGTGTGCGAGGACGACGACCACCTGCTCGAGCTCATCACGCAGCGCATGCGTCGCATGCCCGGAGTCGTCTCGACCGAGACCTTCGTCTATCTCAAACTCAACAAGCAGCACTATGACTGGGGCACGCGATGACCGAACAGAGCACCGAACCGCAGACGACGCCTGCCGGCACGTCCTACCAGGACGCGGCCCGCGACCACCTCTGGATGCACTTCACCCGGCACTCGGTCTTCGAGGACGGCGGATCGGTCCCGGTCATCACCCGCGGTGAGGGACACACCATCTGGGACAACCAGGGCAAGTCCTACATCGACGGGCTCTCCGGGCTGTTCGTCGTCCAGGTCGGGCACGGGCGCGAGGAGCTCGCCGAGGCCGCCGCCGAGCAGGCCCGGAAGCTCGCGTTCTTCCCGCTGTGGTCCTATGCGCACCCGCCGGCCATCGCCCTCGCCGAACGGCTCGCCGCCGGCGCACCCGGCGACCTCAACCGGGTCTTCTTCACCACCGGTGGTGGTGAGGCCGTCGAGACCGCCTGGAAGCTCGCGAAGCAGTACTTCAAGCTCACCGGCAAGCCCAACAAGACCAAGGTGATCAGCCGAGCGGTCGCCTACCACGGGACACCTCACGGTGCCCTGTCGATCACCGGCATCCCGGCCGCCAAGGAGGCCTTCGAACCGCTGGTCCCCGGGGCACTCAAGGTGCCCAACACCAACCTCTACCGCGCGCCAGAGCACCTGCGCGACGACGAGAAGGCGTTCGGGCGCTGGGCTGCCGACCGCATCGCCGAGGCCATCGAGTTCGAGGGACCGGACACGGTCGCGGCTGTCTTCCTCGAGCCCGTCCAGAACTCCGGCGGCTGCTTCCCGCCGCCCCCCGGCTACTTCGAACGGGTGCGCGAGATCTGCGACGAGTACGACGTCCTCCTCGTCTCGGACGAGGTCATCTGCGCCTTCGGTCGCATCGGATCGATGTTTGCGTGCGACGACTTCGGCTATGTGCCCGACATCATCACGTGCGCCAAGGGCATGACCTCGGGCTACGCCCCGATCGGCGCCATGATCGCGAGCGACCGCCTCTTCGAACCCTTCAAGAAGGGCACGACGACGTTCCCCCACGGCTTCACCTTCGGCGGACACCCCGTCTCGGCAGCCGTCGCCATGGCCAACCTCGACATCTTCGAGCGGGAGGGTCTCAACCAGCGCGTCAAGGAACACGCCCCCACGTTCCGGGCCACGCTTGAGAAGCTGCTCGACCTGCCGCTCGTCGGCGACGTCCGCGGGGCCGGCTACTTCTATGGCATCGAGCTCGTCAAGGACAAGACCACCCGCGAGACGTTCAACGACGCCGAGTCGGAGCGACTGCTGCGTGGCTTCCTGTCCAAGGCCCTGTTCGAGGCCGGGCTCTACTGCCGCGCCGACGACCGGGGCGACCCCGTGATCCAGCTCGCGCCCCCACTCACCGTCGGGCCCGAGCAGTTCGACGACATCGAGCAGCGACTTCGCGGCGTCCTCATCGAGGCCGAGAACCACCTGTGAGACCGGCCGCGGGCTGAGGCGCCGCCGTGGAGACCTGGACCCAACCCCTGTGGTGGGAGAACGAGACGCGGGCACCCACGCACGCACCCGGCATACCCGATCGAGCGGACGTCACGATCGTCGGAGCCGGCTACACGGGTCTGTGGACCGCGTACTACCTCCTGCGGGAGCAGCCCGACCTCGACGTGCTCGTGCTCGAGGCCGGGCACGTGGGATTCGGCGCCAGTGGGCGCAACGGCGGTTGGGTGTCCTCACTGTGGCCGGTGGCTCCCGCACGGATCGCCGCCAGCCACGGCCGGGTGGCTGCACAGGCCATGCTCGCCGGGCTGCGCAGCACGGTCACGCACGTCGGGGAGGTCTGCCGTGAGGAAGGCATTGATGCCGACTTCGCCCACGGGGGCGTGATCATCGCCGCCCGTGGCAAGGCGCAGGCCCAGCGCGCGATGGCCTCGGTCTCCGAGAGCGAACAGTGGGGCGATGACACGCGATGGCTCGACCCTGCCGAGGCGCGCGACATCCTCGCGGTCGACGACCTCCACGGCGCCACGTGGTCACCGCACTGTGCCCGCATCCACCCGATGCGGCTCGCCCAGGGGCTGGCTGCCGCAGTGCGCCGTCGTGGCGGGCTCATCGTCGAGGGCGCACGGGTGCTCGACGCCCAGGCTGGCGCGGTGCGGGTCAGCGGAGGCGGGATCGTGCGCAGCGGCGCAGTGGTGCGCGCCACCGAGGCGTGGACGGCACGTTTGCCGAGGCTTCGCCGCAAGGTCGTCCCGGTGTACTCGCTCATGGTGGCGACGGCGCCGCTACCGGCGTCGGTGTGGGACGAGATCGGGCTGGCCCGTCGCGAGGTCTTCTCGGACCACGGGCACGTCATCATCTACGGCCAACGCACCGAGGACGACCGGATCGCCTTCGGGGGCCGAGGGGCGCCCTACCACTGGGGATCGGCCATCCACCCGAGGTTCGACGAGGACGCCACGGTCTTTGCGGCGCTGCGTCGCACCTTGAAGACGCTCCTGCCCCAGGTCGGTGACGTCGAATTCACCCATGCCTGGGGTGGGCCCCTGGCCGTGGCCCGCGACTGGCAGCCGTCCGTGGGTTTCGACGCCGACGCCCGGGTGGGTTGGGCAGGTGGCTACGTCGGCGACGGCGTGGCCGCGAGCAACCTCGCCGGTCGCACGCTGGCCGACCTCATCGGGGGACGCAACACGGCGCTGACGGCCCTTCCGTGGGTCGGTCACGTCTCACCCCGATGGGAACCGGAGCCGCTGCGCTATCTCGGCGTCAACGCCGGGCTTCGGCTGGCAGGTCTCGCGGACGCTCAGGAAGCTCGAACCGGTCGACCCACGCGGTTGACACCGCTCTTGGGGCGGCTGACGGGAGGCTGACGGGGGCCGGACATGACGAAGCCGCCCGACACCGTGAGGTGGGGCGGCTTCGGCGAGCGAGACGCTGGGGTCAGCGGGTCTCGCGGTGCTCGGTGTGCTTCTTGCAGCGGGGGCAGAACTTCGCCAGCTCGAGCCGGTCGGGGTCATTCCGACGGTTCTTCTTGGTGATGTAGTTGCGCTCCTTGCACTCCGTGCACGCCAGGGTGATCTTGGGGCGGACGTCAGTGGCCTTGGCCATCGGGGCAACCTGCTCTCGAAAAAGTTGATCGTGGTGTGATGCAAACTGTGTGTCGCGCTAGTTCACGAGGGGTTTCACGCGACGACCAGCACAACAGAATACGCGAGTGCGGGTATTCCCCGAAATCGCGCCGAGTAGCGGGAGCGGGGCTCGATCCCGCGACCTCACGATTATGAGTCGTGCGCTCTAACCAGCTGAGCTACCCCGCCTTGGGGGTCCGAGGTCACCACACGTGGTGATGGCCCTGACCAGAGCCCCCTGTCGGAATCGAACCGACGACCTTTTCCTTACCATGGAAACGCTCTACCGACTGAGCTAAGGGGGCGTTTCAGGCACCGGGTCAGACCCGGGCTGAGTGCGTCGGGAATGCTACACGGACACCTGCGCGGGGGTGAAATCCGGTCCCCCAAGTGGGCTGCCCGACGGCCTGCGGCTCACTCCGGAAGGCTGATCACGGTCATGCCCGCGGACGTCGCTGGGCGGTCCATCGCGGCGAGCGCAGTGCCGCCCCGGGCCAGGGCAATGACCTCCCCGACGAGCCGGTCCGGACGCAAAGTGCCGTCCTCGACGAGCGCCAGCATCGCGGCATACTCGTGCGCCGCCATGCCGTGCGAGCCGTAGATCTCGAGCTCGTGGGCGATCACTCGGTCCATCGGCAACGGCGGCGTGGCGGCGTCGCCGAGGAGCAGCCCGACCTGGACGTGCTTGCCTCGGCGCCGCAGGCAGCTCACCGACGCCACGGCCGTCTCCGGGGTCCCGAGGGCGTCGATCGAGACATGGGCTCCCCCACCGGTGAGGTCGCGGATGGCGGCGGCCGTGTCGGCCTCCTCACGGGCGTTGACCACGTGCTCGGCACCGAGCTCGCCTGCCCGGGCAAGAGCGGCCCCGGAGACGTCGACGGCCACGACGCGAGCGCCGAGGGCCGTGCCGATCATCACGGCCGACAGGCCGACACCGCCGCACCCGTGGACCGCGAGCCATTCGCCCTGGCGAAGCCGACCGTGCGCGGTGATGGCCCGGAAGGCGGTGGCGAAGCGGCACCCCAGGGACGCGGCCGTCACGAAGTCGATGGAGTCGGGCAGGGCCACCAGGTTCACGTCGGCCGCGCTGATGGCGACACGCTCGGCAAACGAGCCCGGCCCGGTGAAGCCCGGCTGGGTCTGGTCGGGGCAGACCTGGGCATCCCCGGCCACGCAGAGGTCGCACACGCCGCAGCCACACACGAACGGGACGGTGACACGATCGCCCACCTTCCAGAGCCTGACGTCGGCGCCGACCTCGGCAACCGTGCCCGCCAGCTCGTGGCCGGGAATCTGCGGCAGCGGGACCGGGTCGTGGCCCTTCCAGGCGTGCCAGTCCGACCGGCAGACACCCGTCGCTCGCACGGCGATCACCACACCGTTGCGGTCGCAGTCGGGCTCTGGCACCTCGACCAGCGCGGGAGTCTCGTCGTAGGCGGAGTAGGAGATGGCCTTCATCGCGCCGTGTCCCGGGTCAGCTGGCTGCTCTGCGTCATGCCCCAAGTCTCGCGCCTGCCGCCCTGGCGCCCCCGGCCAGTGGCACCCTTGCTGCATGACCGACGCCGAGAACCCACGCCCGGACGACGCCACCCTGACCGAAGGCATTCACGAGAGTGTCGACGAGGCGGCCGAGATGCAGGTGCGGGCGTTCTGGGACGTCGCTCGACTGCAGGCCCACCTCAGCGAGGTTCCGGCCTATTTCGGGCCCACTCCCCTGGACTCCGTTCCACCGCCCGCCTGGTCCTTCGGCGCGGGCGCGGAGCAGGCCGACGAGCTCCTCGGACTCGTGCTCGAAGGCACCAAGACGGCAACTGCGGGCGCCCTCTGGGACTACGAGGCCGAGGGCGAAGCCCTGCCTGAGATCGGCACGCTCAGCATCATCCTGGACTCCCTCGGGCGGCCCCGGGCACTCATCGAGACCACCGAGGTGCAGGTCGTCCCCTTCGACGAGATCACCGATGAGCAGGCAAGGCTCGAGGGCGAGGGTGACCTGTCGCTGGCGTACTGGCGCGAAGTGCACCAGCGCTTCTTCACCGAGGTGGCCGATCACGATCGCGGCTTCTCCAACGACATGCCCGTGGTGTGGGAGAGGTTCCGAGTCCTCTACTCCGACTGATCCGCGACTCACACGGGACGGACACCCACCCGGCGCAATCTCAGTAGCCCCGCCATTCCCCCTGACGCTCGAGCAACGTTGGCTTCAGCAGGGTCGAAGGTGACAACCGCAGCTCGGCGCGGTCCCGCGGGAAGACCTGTGCGGCCATCAGCACCCGGGCGTCAAGAAACTGGGTCGTGGGCGCGTCAGGGGGCATCCGAAGTGCGGGGGACTCTCCAACGGCCGCCAGGAAGAAGCCCCAGTCACCAAACGACGGAACATCCACGTGGTATGCCGTGGGGCGCAGTCCCGCGGCTCGCAACGAGGCCGCTGTGGTCCAGTAGGCCTCCCGTGCGAAGTAGGGCGAGCCTGCCTGCACGACCACGCGACCCTCGGGGGCGAGCGCAGTTCGGATGAGGCCGTAGGTCTCAACCGAGTAGAGCTTTGCAGTGGCGACGTCGTCGGCGTCCGGCATGTCGGCCACGATGACGTCGAACTGGTCGCGGTTGGAACGCAGCCAGGCGAACGCATCAGCGTTGACCACCTTGAGTCGGGGGTCAGCGAAGGCATCCGCATTGAGGCGCCGAAACGTCGCATTGGTGCGGGCAAGATCGACGACTGCCGGATCAAGATCCACCAGTGTGATGGCGTCAACATCGTTGTAGCGCAACAGTTCTCGCGCGGCGAGGCCATCGCCACCACCGAGCACGAGGACGCGCTGGTGCTGGCCCGTCATCGCGGGGTGAACGAGGGATTCGTGATAGCGGTACTCATCCATCGAGGAGAACTGGAGATCGCCGTTCAGGAAAAGTCGCATGTCGCCACCGCGCAGACTGTGGGTCACGACGATCTCCTGGTAGGCGCTGCGTTCCGCGTGGACGACGGGGTCCCGAAAGATCCGTTGTCGCGCCGTCGCCTCGAAAGACGACGCTTGGGCGGCCAACACCAGCAGCACGGCGAGACAGGCAAGCAGCGCCACCGCCAGAGCCGCCCTGACTCCCCGACGCACCTCACGTCGGAAGAGTCCCAACGTCACGGCTGCGCCCGCGGCGGCATTCACCGCGCCGACGACGAGCGTGCCCTCGAGCAGGCCCAGCCACGGAAGCAATACGAACGGAAAGGCCAGCCCCCCAACGAGCGCTCCGACGTAGTCCGCAGCGAAGAGATCGGCCACCGCCGATGAGGCCTCCTGCTCCCGGATGCGCTGCAGCATGGTCATGAGGAGGGGGATCTCGGCGCCGATGAGGAAGCCGATGGCGAGGGCAAGCAGGACGAGAACGGGCTGGTACAACGACCACCAGGCGAAGGCGGCATACAGCACGAGGACGCTCGTGCCGCCCACGAGCGCGAGGACGATCTCGACCCCTGCGAACGCGACAGCAGCATGAGCAGTCAGCGGTTTGGCCGCGAGCGACCCCACACCCATCGCGAAGACCATCAGCGCCAGGACGACGGACGCCTGGGTGATCGTGTTGCCGAGCAGATAGGACCCGAGTGCGACCAGGGCCAGTTCGTAGACCAACCCACAGGCCGCACACACGAAGACAGCGGTGAGGACGAGCGACCGGCGAACGCGTGCCGTCCGACCTTCGCGCGCTGGGTCCACAGTGACGTCGGTGACGTCGGCGCGTGAGGATCCCATCTCAGCTGATGGCGGCAGCCACGATGAGCGCGACCGAGAGGTGCGAACTGGCACCGACCCATGCCGCGGGGTGCCGCTCCTGATCGGTCACGAGATCTCCGAGTCGACCGGGAGTGAAGGCATCGATGACGACGAAGAAGACCGCCATGATGACCAGCCCGAGCAGCCCGTAGACAGCGGTGGAGATCAACCCGTGGGCCAACCCGTCGTAGCTGGAGCGGATCGCGGTGACAACGATGATCGCGACGGCGAGCATGTTGGACGACAGCAAGAGGGCGGCGTTGCCGTTGCGCTTGTCCCAGATGAGCTCTCGCAGGCTGCCGGGCGTCAGCGCGTCGACCACGCCGTATCCGGCTGCCATGAGGAGCAGTCCGACGGCGCCGAAGGCAGCGATCGCCCCGACATCGTTCAGCAGATCTCCAGCGTTCATCGTGTGCCTCTCAGGTGTGTTCGGGTCTCGACGGTGCGTGTCAGGGGTGCGGTCGGGGAGCTCATTTGCCGACGCCGGAGCCGCCACCGCGCACGCGGCTGCCGCCGGAGCCGTAGTAGCTGCGACCGGAGTCGCGATCACAGGCATCGCGCGCCTGCTGGTCCGTGGGAGTGGTACCAGTGATGGAGCGCTGGTCCTCCTTGTAGCGCTTCATGCACTGGCGGTCCTCGCCGCACCCGGAGAGCAGGGTCATCGAGGTGAGGACGACGAGCAGCGCGGTCAACGGGCGTCGCATGGGACTTCCTCCTGAAGAGCTGCCGGCGCGGCGGGGCTGGCCGGGCTGGCGGGGTTTGTCAACCGGATGTGGGTGCGGGTGCTCACGACTTGGCCGTGCTGCGGATAGGCATGCCACGTGCGCCATCGCACCTCACCGTCGACTCCGGTCTCGGCGTGAAGCGCGGTGACAGCGTAGGAGTTGCCCGGGAAGGAGGCACTGAGGGCACCGCGTCGCCCGCGCAGATCAGTGAGGAGCTGATCGACGCGGGCGCGCAGATCAGCCGCAGACAGCTCGACCACGGTCGTGGTCAGGTCATAGGTCAGCCCACCCTCCAGGGCACGACTCACGCCGGGGCTCGGCAGGGGGGTCGCGACGCCGGGGACACAGGCCACGGTCTCGATGAGGTCGGGGAGCCCGGCGCGCGACAACACGACCTGGTGCGATGCCCCGAGGATGCGCAGCTGCATGGGGAACCCCACGGGGCGCGCCGCGGCGAGTGCCGGCAGCGCGTCGTGATCCAGGGACCAACGCAGTTGCTCGGCGCTGGTGTCGAGATAGGGCAGATCAAGCCGGTGGTGCATCGTCACCTTCCCGGTAGGCCGTCACCAGGTCAGCAGGCACCGGGCTTCCCGTGCTGATCTCCCACGACAGCGCGCCGAAGCGCTCGAACGACAGGAACAGCCCCTCGTGCAGGTACTCCACGTAGTCGCACCTGCCCGACATGGCGTAGGGCGTGCGTCCCTCAGTGGAGTAATCCGCCACGCCCTTCTCGTGCCGCGTCCACCGCCGGCCGTCGACGGTGAGCCGACGCGCACCTGGCGTTGCGTTCAGGTCAGGGCGGGATGTCCAGAGCCTCACCAGGGACCATCGTCGATCTCGACCGACAGCCATTGCGCACCCAGCCCGGCACCCTCCAGAAGGTGCTCAGACCACGCATCGCCATCCTCACTGAGCCGGACCGAGCCGATGATGCGCGCGGGACGACCCTGCACGTGCACGATCACACCAGGTGCGAGGTCGGCGAGGGAGACGAGAGCGGCCATGGTTCCTTCCGGGTCGACGATCCGGGCTCGGACGCGTCCACGTGGAACCTCCTCCCCCGCAGGCATCGTAGACGGGATCGCAGGGTCAGCTTCCGGAGTTGTCCACAGGACGCCTGACACGCTCCGAGCCCTCGTCGCCGGAGCTGGCTTCCACGGCAGCAAGGATCTGGCGGGCCTCGATGAGGGATGGCCCGTACCACGTGATGAGCCGGCCGTTCACCAACCGAGTTGGGGTGCGGGAGAACGCTTCTGGCCCATCAGCCTCCGTGAAGACATAGGGTTCGTCGGGCAGCAGGACGAGGTCGGCACCGGCAGCGTCGAGCTGCTCCAGGTCGGCGTGCGGATAGCGCCCCACGGCACCGGCAGTCACCACCTCGAGTCCCAGACGCGCGAGCAGGTCGGCCGTGAAGGTGGGGTGGCCGACGACCATCCACGGGTCCCGCCAGATCGGCACGATGACCCGTGCGCCCGAGGTCGGGACCTCGCCGGACCACGCCTCCTCGGCCTCGGTGAGCCACTGCGGCGCAGCCCACCCACAGGCCTCCACGAGGAGCCGGCGCATCGACGCCAACGACTGCGGCACCGTCTCGATGTCGGTGACCCACACGGCAGTTCCCGCCGCACGCAGACGCGAGACGTCGAGCTCGCGGTTCTCCTCCTTGTTCGCGATGACGAGGTCGGGTTGGAGATCCGCGATGGCCGCGCGGTCGGGATTCTTCGTCCCCCGCACCCGGGTGACCTCGATGTCCGTCGGGTGCGTGCACCAGTCAGTTGCCCCCACGAGAGCGCCCGGGGTGGTCGCAGCCACCGCCTCGGTGAGCGAAGGGACGAGCGAGACCACACGGCATACGCCGTCGTCTGGCAGGTCCACGGCGTGACCGAGGTCATCGCGCAGCGTTCGGCTCATCGCCGAGCCTCAGGCGCGGCCGACGGCAAGGAAGGTCGCAAAGGTTCCGCGGCCCTGGTGGTCGCCACCGAGCTCCTTCTCGACCGAGCCGGCGTCGACCACCGAGACATCGTGGAATCCGCTGTCGCGCAACAGGTTTGCGAACGACGTACGGTCGAAGCCGTCATGGCCGGTGAAGTTCTCGTAGTTCGCGTGGAACGCGCCAGCCCGGTCGTCATCGAGCTCGACCACGGCGACCCAACCACCGGGACTCAGGAGCGCCTTGACGCGCTGGAGCAGGACGCCGACGTCGCGGACGTGGTGCAGCGCGAGCTGTGCCCACACCCCGTCGAAGCTGCCTTGGGGCGGCGGGTCGGTGACGAGGTCCAGCCGCTCAACCGTGAGGCGATCGGCCAGCCCCGCGCTCTCGATGTTGCTGCGGGCGACGTCGACCATGCCCGGGGAGGCGTCCGTGACGAGCACCGATCCGACGTGGTCGGCGAGGGCGATGCTCAGCTGACCGGTGCCGCCACCGATCTCGAGCACGCGCTCGGTCCCGGTGAGCCCCAACGTGTCGCGCAGCAGGACCGCTGTCGCACGCGCTCGCTCGAGCTTGGCCGGGTCGGCGTCCCACGTGCTCGCGGCGGCGTCGAAGTGGGCGTGATCGTGGCTGTGGTCGTGCCCGCTGGGACTCATGACTCTCACCCTGTCACGTCGCCCGGCGCGTCAGCCCACGGCCAGCCGCAGGGCCTTGCCGATGTCGCGAAGCGCGTCCATGACGTCGTCCCGACGATGACCCATCGGCACTTCCGACCACGTGGCGAGAACGGCGTATGCCGTGGCTCGCCTGCCGCTGTCGATGACACCCACGTCGGCGCGGACTCCGAGGTTGGTGCCGGTCTTGTTGACGAGGATCGGCCCGGCGTACTCCTCCGCGTGCGAGAGCGGGTCCTGGTGCCAGGCCGAGGCGACCATGGAGAGATCCATGCCGGGCGCCAGCCAACCGAGGACGCGATCGCCGACGGACCCCCGGGTGGTGCGCTCACTCCACATGCGAGCGAACACGTCGACGTGGTCGGAGGCGCAGCCGAGGCTGAGGTGGGGCGGATCGTCGGGGCCGCGCAGGCCGCGCACGACATCGACGAGGTCCGAGCCGCGAGGTGCCCACTGTGCCGCTCGCTCACGGATGGAGTCCTGCCCCAACAGGTCGATGAGGACGTTGGTGGCGAGGTTGTCGCTCACCGCCCCGACGAGGCGTGCCACGTCGGTGAGCGGGAGGACATCCGTTGAAAGGTGTTGCCACAAACCGGAATCCGCGACCGGCGCAACCGATCGACGGTCCAGCAGCTGATCGGCGGCGAGCCGGCCGTCGCGCAGGCGTTCGGCCAGCTCGATGAGGGCAAAGACCTTGCCCACGCTCGCTGTCGACAGCAGCCGATCGGGGTCGTGTGAGGCGAGAACCTCGCCACTGCCGAGGTCGACGATCCTGATGGACCAGTCGACCTCGGGCAGCAGCTCGAGATTCAGCGACACGTCAGCGAGGCGCCATCCGGAGGGAGCCATCGAGGCGGATCGTCTCGCCGTTGAGGTAGTCGTTGTCGATGATCGACAGGGCGAGCTTGGCGTACTCGTCGGGGCGACCGAGGCGCTTCGGGAACGGGACGCCGGCGGCGAGCGCGGCCCGGAACTCCTCGGCGACCGTGGCGAGCATCGGCGTCTCGACGATGCCGGGGGCGATCGTGCAGACGCGGACGCCGTACTGGCTGAGGTCGCGCGCGGCCGGGAGCGTGAGCCCGACGATGCCGCCCTTGGACGAGGCGTAGGCCGCCTGACCGACCTGGCCGTCGTAGGCCGCGATGCTGGCAGTGTTGATGATGACGCCTCGCTGGCCGTTCTCGTCGGCCTCGGTCTGGGCGATCGCCTCGGCCGCGATCGCGAGGACCGTGAACGAGCCGATGAGGTTGATCTCAACGATCTTGCGATACAGCGAGAGGTCGTGGACGCCCTTCTTGCCGAGGATGCGTGCACTGGGGCCGATGCCGGCGCAGTTGATGACCGTTCGCAGGGGTGCTGCGGCGTCGGCGCTGGCTTGGGTGACGGCGGCGCGGACCTGCTCCTCGTCGGTGACGTCGGTCGCGATGTAGGTGATGCCGTCGACCTCGGGAGCCTGCTCGATGCCCGAGGGAAGGTCGAGGGCGTAGACGTGAGCGCCCTGGGCTGCGAGGGCTGCTGCGGTGGCGCCGCCGAGGCCGGATGCGCCTCCGGTGACGATGGCGGAAGTGTGCTCGATCTGCATGGGCAACATCCTGTCACTGCAGGTGAATGTCACCGGCACCCCTACGCGTCGAGGCTCGCCAACCGTCGGCTTTCCGACGGAAGTTCGCAGTTCGGGCCGAAAGGGCCCACACTCGGAGGAATGACCACTGCATCCGCACACCGCAGGCCCCAGCACGCCAACAGCCCGTTTCGGCCTCAGGCCGAGGTGGCGATCGAACAGTTCGTGGCGGGCGACCGCGTCTGTCACGACTCGCACGGCCTGGGTCGCGTCCTAAGCATCGACACCGGCGGGGCCACCGTTGACTTCGGCGGCAGCACCTTGCGGATCGAGACGCCGTTCCGCAAGATGACCAAGCTCTAGCCTCGAGCCAAAGCGGCGGCCACCTCGTCGAAGCGACCACGCAGCCCCAGCCATGCGGCCATATGACGCAACGACCGGGACTGGCTGAGCGCCCCCGCCGTTAGGAACTGGGCGGATGCTCGGCGACACAGAAGAGGTTGCCCTCGGGGTCGGCCAACGTCGTCCACTGCACGTGCGGATGCTCGTCGAGGACGTCCCATTGCTTTGTTGCACCGATCGAGATCAGCCGGTCGACCTCTCGCGATCGCGTCTGCCACGGCACTGTGAGATCGAGGTGGATCGTGAGGCGGGTGGGGCGCGGACCGGTCAGCGGCTGGAAGAACATCGCGAAACCTCCCGGACCAGCGGGTGGCAGGTATACCGAATCGTCGTTGGGAGAGGGCGTGCCGCCTGTGACCCCCGCCCAGAACTTGGACAGTGCGCTGGGATCTGCGGCCTCGATGTTGATGGATCCAAGGGTGATCTGAGAAGCGTCCATGTGATTCACACTAGGCGGCACGCAGAAATTGCCAGCCCCGTATGGGTTCAGCTCAACGCCACTACCGTGCAGAGTCCGCACAACACTGCAGCAAGCGGAGTCATGACGGCACGCTCGGACTTGCTGCGCGATGCCAGGTTCATGCCGATACCGATGAAGAAGTAGCCCACGACGACCCACGTCGCCGTGCGCACCACCGCTTCCGGGAGACCGGTGTCCACGACGCGCGCGCGGGCAAGAACGACGGTGGCCAACAGCGCGTAGACAGCGATGGACACGGCACTGCCGAGGCGTAGTGAGGTGGGCAGGACTTGGTGCTGCCCTCCCCAGGCGAACCGACCCAGGGGAGCACCGAGCGCCAGGAACGCCTGGAACACCGCCAAGAGGCCAAGAAGCCCGCAGATCATTGCCGCAGCCATGGTGGTCATCTTTTCCTTCCCTTCCAGGGAGAGTACGTGTCGGGAACGACGTCCCCGAGACGTTTGGTGGGTGACGGGCGAGAGCCGTCAGAGGTGTCACTGCGCCTCGGCCGCGCGCGGCCCGGGAGGCCCAGCCCGCGACATCTTCGGTTGCGGGTGGCGTCAGTCAGCCCGACGACAGGAACTGGTGGAGCACAGAGAAGGTCTCAGCCTGTTGAAGCAGAGTGCGTCCGGCAGCCATGGAGGTGAGGGTGAAGCTGTGCCGACCGTCGAAGACACCTGGCATTCCCAGGCGCCCGAGCCACTCGATGTCGTGAGGTTCCTCGAACGCGGTCACCCATGGCCGCCAGTCCTCCCTCACCAACAGAGAGCGAGAAGTCGCGACCGCGATCGGCGCCGGGTCAACGAACGCCGAGAATGCCGCCGCGCTCTTCATCAGCGAATCGACGGGCAAGGCCCACGTCTCCCGTGTGCTTGGCGCCTTGGGCCTCACGAACAGGGTCCAGCTCGCCATCCTCGTGCACGACGCAGCGCACGACTGAACGGTCCTGTCACCCTTCCCGGCGCTGGGTGGCATCTCAGTGACCACTGTCTCGCGAGTGGCCAAACTCAGGGGCCAAGCCGACCGAAGCGGTGAGCAAGGTCCCTTGCGTCTGTGGGCGTCAGGAGGGGAAGTCGGGCCCTGCATCCAGACGGAGCTGGAGCAGGACGTCCAGAGCCACCGAGTCGCCGTCCCGCCCACCCGCTCCGACCTGGAGTGGGGCGTCGGTGGGCTCGACGTGGACGCCGGCCAACCGTCCGCGCAGGCTGGGCGCCACGACGAGGACGTACCAGCGGCCGTCCGTGCCAACGGCAGCCCGGCGGTCCCGTCGCACGTACCAGCCGACGACGTCGGTGCGAAGGGTCCCAGCCCCGCTGTAGGGGAAGGCCCGCAGCCGAGAGGGTTCGACGCCTGCCGACCGCATCTCCTCGGCGAAGGCCATCACCATCGGGGCCGTCCGTCGCGCCTCGGCCTCCGCCGCCCGCGCAGCCGCCGCGTAGTGGTACTCGGCGTTCTCTCGCGCCTCCCGTCGACGGACGGCGGCCGGGTCCGATGGCTCACTTTCCAAGCTCATCGGCCGATCATCCCAGTGAGTGCGGCCAGCTGTCGGCACGAGCGTCGGCAATGAGCAGTCGAAGCCGCCAAATGCGCGTTCTGCGAGAGTTCCACGAGCGGATCGCCAGACCCTTGTGACCTTGACGAGGCGATGGCACCGTTGCCCGGCAGTTGCCAGCCCGCGACAGGTGGACGACAGGTCCACGACCGGGGAACGGGCGACTCTCGACTGCATGACGACGAACGCCATCCCCCTTGCCTCTGGTCTCCCCCAGCTGACCATTGCTCGGCTCCGCCCCGGTGACACCGACACCGTGCATGCGGTCTTCGCCCAGCTGTCGCTGACCTCGGTCTGGCTGCGCTTCCAGACGGGTATGCCGCGTCTCACCGACACGATGGCCCGTCGCCTTGCGGCGGTGTCGCCAGGGCAGCACGAGGTGTTGGTGGCCGAGCTCGACGGGCAACCGGTCGGACTCGCCCGATGGATCCGCGACCCGCTGGACCCGGACACGGTCGAGGTTGCAGTCGAGGTGGCGGATGCCGTGCAGGGCCAAGGCATCGGTGGCCAGCTGCTGAGCGAGACCATGGCGTCCGCCCGGGCCGAGGGAGCGCGCGAGCTCGTGGCCTACGTCCATCGAGAGAACGGCACAGTCATCACGTGGCTTCGACGTCTGGGGGCCCCGGTGCCGACGTGCAGCGACGACCCGTTCCGACTTTCCCTGACCCCCGGACCGATGTCGGTGGCCCGTGGTTGCATGGAGCCGTGCGGGTCGGGGTGCTCGGACCCTTACGGGTCGAGGTCGACGCCCGGGTCTCGGCGCCCCGGGGCGCTCGTTCGCGCGATCTGCTCGCCGTCCTCGTGGCGCGACGCGGTCGCCCGGTCCCGACGGAGACGCTGCTCGACCTCGTCTGGGGCGACGACTCCCTCGGGCTGACTCCCACCGCTGTGCACACCGCGGTGGCCCGGCTGCGCCGCCAGACCGAGGCCGACCTGGTGCGTACCACGGACCTCGGTTACGCCATTTCCCACGACGTCGAGTGCGATGCGGACGTCTTCAGCGAGCTCGTGGCCGACACCAACGCTCTCGACGCGGCGCTGCGCGTGGACCGTCTGCGTGCCGCCCTCGCACTGTGGAGCGGGCCGAGTGCGTATGCCGGCGTGAGCGACCGCCTCGTCCTCGCCGAACGCGCCCGCCTGGACGACCTGCGCGACCGTGCGATCGCCCACCTCTCGGGCGCGCTCCTGGAGCTTGGTGGGGCACCCGAGGGCAGGGAGGCCCACGACCTCGCGCGAGCGCTCGTGAACGCCAACCCTCTCGACGAGAGCGCGGCAGCCTTGGCGATGCGTGCGGCATACCGATCCGAAGGACAGGCGGAGGCTCTCCAGATCCACGAAGACCTCCGACGTGCCCTGCGCGACGAGCTCGGCGTGAGGCCGGGCGCGCAGGTCCGTGACCTCCACGCGCGCGTGCTCGCGCAGGACCCGTCACTGGAGGCAGCCCACCAGCGATCCACTCCTGCCTCGCCGCTCACCTCACTGCACCCGGGTCGACTCGTGCCGATCCCGCCGTCGCCCACCATCGGTCGCCAGGACGACGTCGCGACGGTGCTCGACGCGCTCGCCTCGGGACGCCGACTCGTGACGGTGACGGGACCGGGCGGGGTCGGCAAGTCTCGGCTGCTGGCCGAGGTGGGGGCCGCCCTCGCCGGGTCACGCGAGGTCGCCCACATCGCCCTGGGCGGGCACGCTGCCCTGCCCGTCGACGAGCTCGCCGCCAGTGTGGCTCTCGCCGCCGGACTCCCCCTCGTGGACGACGACCCGGTGGCGGGGCTCGTCGCAGCGCTCCGCACCTCGACCGTGACGATCCTCGCCGACGAGGCCGAGTGGGTTCTGGAGTCGGCCGCCGCGCTCGCATCCGCCCTGCTGGCCGGTGCCCCCGGAGTGACCATCGTCGTGACCTCGCGGGCTCCCCTGTCCGTCGTCGGCGAGCGCATCGTCGTCCTCGAGCCACTCGCGACAGCAGACCCCCGAGGGCCCATGGAGGAGATTCGAGCCGCGGCGGCCGTCCGCCTCCTGGTCGAGCGCCTGGCCGATCGTGGCGACCTCTCGGCCGACGTGCAGGAGATCGCCGACGGGGAGCTGCGCGTCGTGGCCGAGGTCGCCCACCGACTCGACGGCCTGCCCCTGGCCCTCGAGATCGTGGCCGGCGCCGCCGCGGGCGGACCCCTGCTGGACCTGCCCGAGGTTGCCGCCGCGGCCCTGGACGTCGAGGTCGAGGACCACGGGCGCGATGAGCGGCACCGGTCGCTGCGCGAGGCGTTGACCTGGGGAGTCGGTCGGCTCGGCCCGGAGGCGCGCGTCGTGCTGCGACGCCTTGGTGTGTTTGCCGGACCCTTCACGACGGCGGCTGCGGCGGCCGTGGTGGGCGAGGGCGCGGGACAGGTGGATCGTGCTGTCCGTGAGCTCGCCCGGCACAACCTGCTCAAGGTCGAGCGCGCCCCCACGACGTTGTCCTTCCGGATGCTGCGCGTCGTGCGTGACCTCGCTCGCGACGAGCTGACGGTGGCGGGAGAGGTCGAGGCGACGCGACAGCGCCACCGTCGGTGGTTCGCGGGCGCCTGGCGGGACTCCGCCCTGTGCGACGAACTCGTCGAGCACGTCGGGCGCACCCACGACGACCACGTCGAGGCGCTCACCGACGCCCTCGCCCACCATGACGACGTGGCGGCCGGCGACATCGCCCTGGCCCTGTGCCGGCGGTGGCAGTTCGTCGAGGCGAGCGCAGTCGGCACGCGCTGGGCAACACGTGTGCTCGACCGGAGGGGGCTGACCGACCGTCAGAGAGCCCGCCTCGAGATCTGCCGTGCAGGCTTCCTTCAGGGTGCTGATTGGGACGCGGCGCACCACGAGGAGCTCCGCGATGCGCTCGAGGGCGACCCCGAATGGAGCGCTCTCCTCGACCTCACCGGTGCCATCACGACCTACGCGCTGGGGGACGTGCCAGGGGCGCGACGACACCTCGACCTCGCCCGCACGGCAGCTGCATCACTGCACTCGCTGCTCCCGGAGATCATCGCGACCCGCGCCGTCGTCGACGCGGCGGCCGGAGATGTGGACGCTGCTCTCGCAGGAGCCCGCGAGGCCATCGCCCGGGTCGGCATCACCCGATCGGCTGTGCACTCCGTCACCGTCGTCCCGAAGGTTGCGCTCGCCCTGCTCGACGCCGGGAAGCCCCGTGAGGCCCTGGAGCTCCTGACCACGGCCGCCGCAGACACCGAGGCCCGCTTCGGCATCCGACCCACGAGCACGACGGCGATCAACGCCGGATGGGCCGCCCTGGCGATCGATGACGGCGTGAGCGCCTTGTGCTGGTTTCGGGAGTCACTCACCGGACCGCAGGCGGCGACGGCGGCCCCGACGGTCGCCGAGGCCGCCATGGGCGCTGGCAGCGCCCTCGCGGCCCTGGGCCACGTCACCGCGGCAGAGGTGCTCGGGTTGGGGCGGCTCCTGCTCGCCGCCTCGCAGCAGGAACTGCCGCCGACCCTGGAAGCCCTCACTGCCCGCGCCGAGGAGGCAGCGGGTGTCCTCACCTCGAACCCCGACTGGGACGTCGTCCTCGCGAGCAACCGCGTCGTGCAGTTGCTCGACAACGCGGTTGCTCCCGCTACCCCTCGAAGGGCATGAGGGTCAGACGTTGCGCCGGTACTGCCCGCCCACCTCGAAGAAGGCGTCAGTGACCTGCTGGAGCGTGCAGACGCGCGCCGCATCCATGAGCACGGCGAACACGTTGTCGCCGCTCATCGACGCCTCACGCAGACGCTGCAACGCGTCCTCGGACTCCTCACGGTGCGCCTCGCGGTAGGCGTTGACCCGCTCGAGCTGCGACTTCTTCTCGTCCTCGGATGCCCGAGCGAGCTCGATGTGCTGGGGCGTTCCTCCCTCGGCGTCGGGCTTGCGGAAGGTGTTGACGCCGATGATCGGCAGCGACCCGTCGTGCTTGCGGTGCTCGTAGAGCATCGACTCGTCCTGGATCTTGCCGCGCTGGTAGCCCGTCTCCATGGCGCCGAGGACTCCCCCGCGCTCACTGATCCGGTCGAACTCCTCGAGCACGGCCGCCTCGACCATGTCGGTGAGCTCCTCGATGACGAACGAGCCCTGGAGCGGGTTCTCGTTCATCGCGAGGCCCCACTCGCGGTTGATGATGAGCTGGATGGCGAGCGCACGGCGGACCGAGTCGGCGCCGGGAGTCGTGACGGCCTCGTCAAAAGCGTTGGTGTGCAACGAGTTCGCGTTGTCATAGATCGCGATGAGCGCCTGCAGGGTCGTGCGGATGTCGTTGAAGTCCATCTCCTGCGCGTGGAGGGAACGGCCGCTCGTCTGCACGTGGTACTTCAGCTTCTGGCTGCGCTCGTTGGCGCCGTACTTCTCGCGCATCGCCACGGCCCAGATGCGGCGGGCGACGCGACCGATGACGGAGTACTCGGGGTCCATGCCGTTGGAGAAGAAGAACGACAGGTTCGGCGCGAAGTCGTTGATGTCCATGCCGCGCGCGAGGTAGGCCTCGACGTAGGTGAACCCGTTGGCCAGCGTGAACGCGAGCTGGCTGATGGGGTTCGCCCCGGCCTCGGCGATGTGATAGCCGCTGATCGAGACCGAGTAGAAGTTGCGGACCTGCTGCTCGATGAACCACTCCTGGATGTCGGCCATCATCCGCAATGAGAACTCGGTCGAGAACAGACACGTGTTCTGGCCCTGGTCCTCCTTGAGGATGTCCGCCTGGACCGTGCCTCGAACCGACGAAAGAGCAAGAGCGCGTATGCCGCTCGCCTCCTCCGCGTCCGGCTGCCGGTCGTGCTGGGCGGCGAACTTCTCGACCTCACGGTCGATGACCGTGTTGAGGAAGAACGCGAGGATCGTCGGCGCCGGGCCGTTGATCGTCATCGAGACACTGGTCGTCGGGGATGTGAGGTCGAAGCCGTCGTAGAGCGCCTTCATGTCCTCGAGCGTGGCCACGGAGACACCAGAGGTGCCGACCTTGCCGTAGATGTCGGGGCGCGGGTCGGGGTCGCGACCATAGAGCGTCACCGAGTCGAAGGCCGTCGAGAGGCGCGTGGCCGGCTGGCCCTCGGAGAGGAGCTTGAAACGCCGGTTGGTGCGGAACGGGTCACCCTCACCGGCGAACATGCGGGCCGGGTCCTCACCCTCGCGCTTGAACGGGAAGACGCCCGCGGTGAAGGGGAAGAAGCCGGGGAGGTTCTCACGTCGCAGGAAGGACACGAGGTCACCGTGGTCGGCGAACTTCGGCACCGAGACGCGGCGAATCTTGTTGCCGGACAATGATTCCTTGACCAGAAGCGTGTGCAACTCCTTGTCGCGGACGCGAACCACCTGCTCGTCACCGGAGTAGGCCGCAACCGTAGAAGCCCACGTCGAGATGGCCTCCTCGACAGCAGCCGGGAGCTCCTTGCGTGCGGCGGCGAGCAGCTGGTCGACTGCGTGGTCTTCATGGCCGGCGGCAGCCAGCTCGTCATCCACGAACTCGAACCGCTGAACGCGACGGGCCTGGTCGGCATACGCCTCGGTCTGTTGGTGATAGCCGCGCACCGTGTCGGTGATCTCGGAGAGGTAGCGAACGCGCGACGCCGGGACGATCTGGCGCAGCACCGAGGAGTGGCGCACATCGACGTGCGGCAGCGCGCCCTCGGCGAACTGAAGACCTTTGTCGGACAACAGGTTTCGCAACTCCTGGTAGAGCGCGGTGACCCCGTCGTCGTTGAACGTCGCGGCCGAGGTGCCGAAGACCGGCATGTCCTCGGGCTTCTTGCCGAACGCGCCCTTGTTGCGGACGAGCTGGCGACCGACGTCGCGCAGGGCGTCCATCGCGCCGCGTCGCTCGAACTTGTTGATGGCCACGAGGTCGGCGAAGTCGAGCATGTCGATCTTCTCGAGCTGGCTCTGCGCACCGAACTCGGGCGTCATGACATACATCGACACGTCGGCGAACGGCACGATGGCCGCGTCGCCCTGACCGATGCCGGGCGTCTCGATGATGATGAGGTCGTATGCCGCGGCCTTGAGGATCGTGATGACGTCCTCGAGGCCTTCGGGAACCTCACGACCGCCGCGGGTGGCGAGCGAGCGGAAGAGGATGCGGTCCCCATCGAGCGAGTTCATCCGGATGCGGTCCCCGAGGAGGGCACCGCCACCCTTGCGCTTCGTCGGGTCGATCGCGACGACGGCAACGCGGAGCTTGTCCTGCTGGTCGACGCGCAGGCGACGGACGAGCTCGTCGGTGAGGCTGGACTTGCCCGAACCACCGGTGCCGGTGATGCCGACGACGGGGACGTGGTGACCGGCTGCGGCCTTCTCGAGCTCGGTGCGCAGGTCCTCGGACAGGGCAACGGCCTCGGCGCCGGTGATGGCGCGAGCGATCGCGTCCCGCTCCCCCGCAAGGACGGCGGCAAGGTCAGCCGGCCCGGCGGCATACAGGTCCGTGTCGCACGCCTCGATGACCGTGTTGATCATCCCGACGAGGCCGAGACGCTGGCCGTCCTCGGGGCTGAAGATCGTGACACCGGCCTCGCGCAGGCGGGCGATCTCGTCGGCGACGATGACGCCGCCGCCACCGCCGACGACCTTGACGTGTCCGGCGCCGGCTTCGCGCAGGAGCTGGACGAGGTACTCGAAGTACTCGACGTGTCCGCCCTGGTAGGAGCTCACGGCGATGCCCTGCACGTCCTCCTCGATCGCCGCGTCGACGACCTCCTGGACGGAGCGGTTGTGGCCGAGGTGGATGACCTCCGCGCCCTGGCTCTGCATGATGCGCCGCATGATGTTGATCGACGCGTCATGGCCGTCGAACAGGCTCGACGCGGTGACGATGCGCACCGGGTTCGTGGGCACGTGCAGCTCAGGGGACGTCTGTGTCATACAGAAATAGTAGGACGTCCAACTATCTACGCGGAAGTCACAACCCGAGCCAGACTTGTCACACCTTCGGCCGCGCGATCAGATGCCGCCGCCGACACCGCCACTGCCCGGGCCCCCACGGTGGGACTGCCCCAGCGCCTTGGCCACGGACTTCTCGGTGTCACCGCTCACGCCCGTGGATCCTCGGCGACTCAGCAGGTACGCCAGAATCGCGATGACGACGATGAGACCGACGAGTACGTACTTCATGTCTGACCCCTTGCTCCCCCGAGCCGCGGTCGGGCCCAGATCCTCACCGTAGACGGCTTTCGCGAAAGCGCCACCGCACCCGGCCCGACGCGCGTAGCGTTTTGATGCTCGAGTCCCGAGCATCAAAACTGGCCGTTGCGTGCGGACCAGCGCCGCAACCCTGACGGCCGCCCTCCCTCTGGAAGGTCGTGCGATGCCCAGATCACCCATCCGGCGCGCCTTGGTCGCGGCAGGAGCCGCGCCGGTGCTCGCGCTGACGCTCACCACCCCGTCGTTCGGGGCCTCAGCGGATCCGGGCCCGTCGCCCACCCGCCCGTTCACCGCCACACCCCTCACTGCCTCCGACACCGTGAGCGCCAACAAGGCTCCTTCGTCACGGCTCGCCCGCACACCACAGGACCTCCTCAAGCGCACCGACTCGGCCCGCGTCAACGTCATGATCAAGTACGACTACGACGCCGCAGCGAGCTACACGGGCGGCGTCCGGTCCCTGGCCGCGACGAGCCCGAGCGTGACCAAGCGCAAACTCACCGGGAAGTCGGCCGCCGAGAAGACCTACGCGGCATTCCAGTCGGGTCGCGAGAGGACGATCAGCGCCGCGGTCCGCAAGGCCGCCCCTGCCGCCACCATCGGCACCTCCTTCCAGGTCGTCTACGGCGGTGTCGCCGCGAGCGTGCCGGCCAACAGCATCAGGGACATCGCCAAGGTGCCCGGCGTCGTCGCGGTCCTGCCGGACGACCTTCAGCACGCCCTGACCGACGCGAGCTCGGACTTCATCAACGCCACCACCCTCCAGAACACCCTCGGAGGCGTAGCCGGTCCGGCCAACGCTGGCAAGGGCATCCTCTACGGCAACCTCGACACCGGCGTCTGGCCCGAGCACCCCTCCTTCGCCGACCAGGGCAACCTGGCCGCTCGCCCCGGCCCTGCCCTGATGTGCAACTTCGGCGACAACCCGCTCACGCCCGCGACCGATGTCTTCGCCTGCAACAACAAGCTCGTCGGTGGTCGACCGTTCCTCAGCACCTACTTGTCGGACGTCGCCCGGGCGGCCGCAGAGCCCTACCACTCGGCCCGCGACTCCGGCGGCCACGGCACCCACACCTCCTCGACGACGGCCGGCAACGTCGTGGCGTCCGCACCCGTCCTCGGCGTCGACCGGGGACCGGTACGCGGGATCGCTCCGGGAGCGTGGCTCGCCGAGTACAAGGTCTGCGGCATCGAGGGCTGCTTCTCCTCGGACTCCGCGGCAGCAGTCGGACAGGCCATCCTCGACGGAGTCGATGTCATCAACTTCTCGATCAGCGGTGGCAGCGACCCGTTCAGCGACCCCGTCGAGCTCGCCTTCCTCGACGCGTATGCCGCTGGAGTGTTCGTCTCTGCCTCGGCCGGCAACTCCGGTCCCGGCGCCTCCACCGCCGAACACCTCAGCCCCTGGGTGACCACCGTGGCCGCGTCGACCCAGACGCGGGAGTTCGCCACGACCCTGCACCTTGCCGGTGCCGGCGGCTCACCGACGCTCGACGTCGACGGTGCCTCGATCACTGCCGCCAGTTGGCCTGCACCACTGCCGGTCGTCCTGGCAAGCGCAGCGCCCTACAACAACGCGCTCTGCACGAGTCCCGCTCCACCGGGCCTGTTCATCGGCAAGATCGTGGCCTGCCAGCGCGGCGGCAACGGTCGCGTCGAGAAGGGCTTCAACATCAAGCAGGGCGGCGCCGCAGCGATGGTGCTCTACAACCCCTCCCTCGCCGACGTGGAGACCGACAACCACTGGCTGCCGGCGGTCCACCTCGCCGACGGCACTCAGCTCCTCGCCTTCCTCGCCGCCAACCCGGGGGCGACGGGCCAGTTCGCTGCCGGCGCCAAGCGCAACGGACAGGGCGATGTCATGGCGGCGTTCTCCAGCCGCGGGCCGGGCGGGCTCTACGTCAAGCCCGACGTGACCGCGCCAGGTGTGCAGATCCTCGCGGGCAACACCCCGACGCCCGACGAGATCTCTGGCGGCCCTCCCGGAGAGTACTTCCAGGCGATCGCGGGCACCTCGATGAGCTCCCCCCACGTGGCCGGCGCCGCCGCACTCGTGATGGCAGCCCACCCGACGTGGACCCCGGGACAGGTCAAGTCCGCGCTCATGACCTCGGCCATCACCAACGTGGTCAAGGAGAACCTCGTGACACCGGCCGACCCGTTCGACATGGGCGCTGGTCGCATCAACGTCGGCGCAGCCTCTGCTGCCGCTCTCACCCTGGACGAGACGGCCGCGAACTTCTTCGCGCTCGGCGCCGAGGAACTCACCTCGGTGAACCTCAACCTGCCGTCGGTCAACGTGCCGACCATGCCTGGTGCCATCACGACGAAGCGGACGGTCAAGAACGTCAGCTCGGTCAAGCAGAACATCACCGTTGCCGGGTCGACCTCGGCCGACTCCACCGTCAAGGTGAGCCCGGGTCAGTTCAAGCTCAACCCGGGTGAGTCCCGCTCCGTCACGATCAACATCTCGTCGCAGTCGCCCCTCGGCTCGCAGCGATTCGGGACGATCGTGTTCACACCGAGTTCTGGTGCCGCACTCCACCTTCCGGTGGCGTTCGTGCACAAGCAGTCGGCCGTGAGCCTGACGCAGTCCTGCACCCCGACGGCCATCGCGCGCGGAGCAACGTCCACGTGCACCGTCACGGCCACCAACGGCTCACCGACGACGGCGAACGTCACCCTCAACACGACGGTGAACAAGCAGCTCACCGTCGGCTCGGCCAGTGCCCCGGCGACCGTCACCGGGCCCACGTCGGCCCGGGCCACGGCAAGCCTTGCGCCCGAGGCTCCGGGTATCCCGGCGATCGGCCCGGGTCAGCTCGCCGGCTTCCTCCCGCTCGATCTCTTCGGCACCCAACCCACGCCGATCGGCGACGAACAGATCATCAACTTCAATGTTCCTTCGTTCGTCTACTCCGGCCGCTCGTGGAACCGGATCGGCGTCGACTCCAATGGCTACCTCGTCGTCGGGGGTGGCACCTCGGAGGACAACAACTGTTGCAACCTGCCGGGTGGTCCGAGCCCGGCGAGGCCGAACAACGTCCTGGCCCCCTTCTGGACCGACCTCGACGGCACGGGTGCACCGGGTGTCTACGCGAACGTCCTCACGGACGGGGTGTCGTCGTGGATCGTCATCGAGCACCGGGTCAACGTGTTCGGGACGACCTCCCGGCGCACCTTCCAGGTCTGGATCGGCATCAACGGGGCGCAGGACGTCACGTACGCCTACGACCCCTCCGCCCTCCCGGCCAACCCGCCCGGCCAGGCCTTCCTGGTCGGCGCCGAGAACCAGCTCGGCCAGGGTCAGTTCCTGCCCGTGGGCACCCTGCCCACGCAGGACCTGCGGGTCACTTCGAGCGCCGGCACACCAGCCGGGTCGCTCACCTACACCGTGGGCGTCGTCGGAGCCGCGAAGGGAACCGGCGTCGTGGAGACGCAGATGACCGCGCCCACGGTTCTCGGCACCACGATCGTGAGATCGCAGGTGGGAGTCAGCTAGGCCAGGTGCCCTGACGGGCACACGACCACAACGCAACAGGGCGTATGCCGCTCAGCCCGGCTGAGCGGCATACGCCCTGTCTCATGCCGTTCGGTGAGAAGCCGCCCAGTGAATCGCCTCGACATAACCGGCGGTGCCGTGGCCGATGATCTGGTGGTCGGTGACGTCGGTGAGGTAGCTGTGGTGCCGGAACTCCTCGCGTGCGTGGATGTCACTGATGTGCACCTCGACGCTCGGCACGGTCACCGCGGACAGGGCGTCGCGCAGGGCGACCGACGTGTGCGTGTAGCCGGCGCCGTTGATGACCAGCGCGGCGATGTCACGTCGTCCCTCCTGCACCCAGTCGATGAGCACGCCCTCGTGGTTCGACTGCCGGAACTCGAGGGTCAGCCCCACGGCTTCACAGGCTGCGCGGCACAGTCGCTCGACGTCGGCAAGCGTCTCGCTCCCGTAGATCTCGGGCTCACGCTCGCCGAGCAGGTTGAGGTTGGGGCCGTTGAGGACGAGCACCGTGGTCGAATCCATGAGCCCGAGTATGCCGGTCACTCACTTTCCCGGTACGTCGAGTTGGGGACGTAGCCGTCACCGAAGGTCGAGCAGAAGGACGTGTCGACGGTCAGGTCGTTGGCCTCAACTGCGGAGAAGGCCCGCGACCGACCGAGGTTCCACGACAGCACGTCGTCATCGAGGTCGGCGCTGCGCTCCATGTTCCAGTTCACGACACACGCCGCCTGCTTCGCGTCGAGGCCGTTGAGCATTATCGGGATCGCGTCGGGACCAAGGCCGGCCAGGTAGTGCGTGTCGAGCCTGCCGGTCTCGTGGAAGCGGTCGATGTTGCGCTGCGCCACCCAGCCGTCGGGGTTCATGAGACCGAACGCGAGGAAGAACAGGGCACCACTGAGGAGCGCCGCGCGGGGCACCCACGAGCCAGCACCGCGGACGATCGCCACGATCATGAGCACGATGAGCAGACCGAGCCACAGCTCGAAACCGTCGACGAAGACCCTGAGCACGGTGTAGCCGTAGGCCCCTTGGTAGAGGCTCATCCGATAGAGCGCGGACCCGACGACAGCGAGGGTGAGCAGGCACAGGGTGACGAGTGCAACCTTGAGTGTCAGCATGTCCGAGGCGGTCTCCTGCGCGGCCTTGCGGGTCGCGATCCCCACGACGACCAGGGTGAGGAACGTGGCGGTGGTCAGCTGGCCGAAGCCCTGGTGCACGTACTCGGCATACGTGAGTCCCGTTGTCTCACGCAGGTATTCGTGTCCGCCCCACATCGCGGTGGCCTGCGCGGCGAGGAAGGCGACGAAGAGTGCGATGACGACGCCGAGCGGGACGAGCCACTCCCAGCGGTGGGTCACAGTGCGCCCGCGGGGGACGTCGAGGTCGGCGATCCGCGGCGGGTTGAGCGCGAGGTAGGCGCCAGCCAATGCGATGCCAGCGACAAAGATGAAGACGAAGACTCGCCCGATGATGGTGTCCCAGCGCAGGTCCGGGACGAGCGACTGCGCCCACGAGCCGAAGAGCGCGTCACCGGAGGCGAAGAGCCCGCCGAAGAGGACGAGCCCCACCGCGGCGATCGCGATGGTGCGCAGGACCGGCCACAGCAGGGGCATGCGGCTCGTCGCCGTGAGAGTCCGGCCGAGCAGCGGCAGACCGCGCAGACCAGCGAGGACCCAGGACATCGCCGACAACGGGATGCTCACGAAGGACCGGGCACGGGTGACCGTCGCCGCGAGCAGCAGGGCCGCGATCATCGCCGACAGGACGATGATCCACTCCGCGGCGCGGATCACGGACATCGCTGTGAGCCCGACGCCCACGGCGATGCAGGCGAGTGACCACAGGGTCCGCTTCTCGCGGGCTGCCGAGAGGATCAGCACCGCGGAGAGGATCGCTACAAGTCCGACGGCGAGCCCAATTCGCCTCTCGGGCAGGGTGATCGAGGCGAATAGTCCCAGGAGCAGGGCGCTGATGAGGAGCTTGGGCTGAGGACCCAGACCCGTCTCCGGCCAGAACTTCCCGAAGAGGGTGTCGGTGAGCGGCGGTGGACCGGGCCTGACGACAACGGCGCTCGGTGGCTGCACTGGCGCGGAGGGTCGGGGCGCCGCAGGTGGTGGGGCGGGCGTGGTCGTCATGGTGACCTCCGTGGTCGCTCTGGAGTGTGTGCGGGTATGCCGCGGGAGCACCGCACGCAGACGCGCGCCGCGCATTGCGGGTGGAGTCGGAAGGACGTGGATGGAGCCACCGTGGAGCTCGCACACCCAGGAAGCAATGGCGAGGCCGAGGCCTGTGCCGCCTCCGGCGTCGTCGCCGGTGCCGAAACGACGGAAGACGTTGTCGGCCTTGTCAGCCGGGATGCCGGGGCCGTCGTCGGTGACCTCAAGTGACCAGCGGTCATCGTCGAGGACCCTTGCCACCAAGCGGATTTCACCATCAGGAGGGCTGTGCCGGGCGGCGTTGTCGAGGAGGTTGGCGACGAGCTGCGCGATTCGGGCGGGGTCCGCAGTGACGGTCAGGTCGTCCGGGGCCACGCTGCATACGTAATGAACGGGTCGAGCCCCGAGCTCGGCCTCGGACACTGCGCGACTCAGGACCTCCATGACCGACACCGTCTCGAGGCGCAGGGGTTGGACGCCCGCGTCAACTCGGGAGAGGTCGAGGAGGTCTCCGACGAGGCTGCTGAGACGTTCGGACTGGGTGAGCGCGCCTCGCAGGGCGGCGTCGTCGGGTTGGACGACGCCGTCGACGAGGTTCTCGAGGAGGG
This sequence comes from Janibacter sp. HTCC2649, assembly GCF_000152705.1. GTDB lineage: Bacteria > Actinomycetota > Actinomycetes > Actinomycetales > Dermatophilaceae > Knoellia. Next base: position 1,787,147 of record NZ_CH672413.1, read on the forward strand.
CGCGCTGGGCGGTCAGTGGGGTGCGCAGTTCGTGCGAGACGGTGGCCACGAGCTGACGGCGTTGGCGATCGGCGTCGGCGAGGTCCGAGGACATGGCGTTGAAGGCGCGCGCGAGCTGACCCACCTCGTCGGTCGACCGGGTGGACACCCGCTGGCCGTGGTCGCCCGCGGCCATCCGACTCGCGGCGTGCGTCATCTCGCGCAAGGGCGCCGTCATGCCGCGAGCGAGCCACTGGGTGACGACCAGAGCGAGAGCGACGGTGACCGGCAGGGTGAGCCAGAGCGGCATACCCGCTCGGTCGCCGATCGTCGCGAACAGTGCTGCGACAACGCAACTCACCGCGACGAGGAGCCCGAGCTTGATCTTGATCGAGCCGACTCCCTCGAGGGGCTGGTCGGTGTTCACGCGTCCTCCAGGGCGTAGCCGACGCCGTGGACGGTGCGCACGCGAGCCGCGCCGATCTTGGCGCGCAGGGACTTCACGTGGCTGTCGAGGGTGCGCGTGCCGGAGGCGTCCGCCCAGCCCCAGACCTCGCCCATGAGCTGCTCGCGGGATCGCACGGCCCCCGGAGTCGATGCGAGCGCGGCGAGGAGGTCGAACTCGAGCGGGGTGAGGTGGACGTCCTGACCGTCGACCGTCACGCGGCGGGCCGGGCCGTCGATCTCGATCGCGCCCACGTGCGTCGTGGGCGCAGGGGTGGACGCCAGCTCGGCGGCGCGCTCGACCCGGCGGAGCAAGGCGTGGGTGCGGGCGACAACCTCACGCATGCGGAAAGGCTTGGTGACGTAGTCGTCGGCGCCGACGCCCAGCCCCACGAGGATGTCGGTCTCCTCGTCGCGCGCGGTGAGCATGAGCACCGGGACCGGACGGATCGCCTGGATGCGTCGGCAGACCTCGAGTCCGTCGAAGCCCGGCAGCATGACGTCGAGGACGACGAGGTCGGGTGCGTGTTCGGTGAAGGCGGCCACGGCCGCTGGCCCGTCGTGCGCCTGGTGGACCGTGTAGCCCTCGGCGCGCAGGCGGTCGGTGACGGCCTGGTTGATCATCGGCTCGTCCTCGACGACCAGCACTGCTGCCATTGCGCTCATGCCTTCGACAGTAGGAGGCAACTGTGGATGGGCGTGGGCGCGACCTGTGGAGATCTCGTGAAGATCGGTGCCGGGGGCGATCGTCCCTTGTATCTGGGTCGCTCCCTGGTGCTCCTTCCCCACAGCGACTACGCGTCGCACCAACCAGAGGGGACCTCATCATGAACACAAGTACTCGGGCGCGCCGACGCGCCCTTCTCACCGGGAGCGCCGCCTTCGCGGTCGCCGCCCTCGTCACACCCATGGCCATGGCCGGCACGACGTCGGGGAACCTCCCCAACGGAGCCGAGATCACGGTGGGTGTCACCTCCCCGGTCGACGGTGACTCGTTCATCGTGCCGTCGGGCGACACCACGATCGACGTGCCTCTGTCGGGCACCTCCAGCGTCGCCACGGGGGCACCGAGCACGAGCTGGATCTATGTCGTCGACGTGTCGGGCAGCACCAGCCTCGACTGCGACGCCAGCCGGACGATCCTCACCTGCGAGAAGGTCGCGGTGAAGGGACTCAACGACCTCGTCGTCACCGACGGGTCTGCGCTCGAGAGCGCCGTTGCGGCATTCGGCGAGGGCGCGGACACGGCGGACATGCAGGGGACCGCCGGGGACCAGAAGTTCACGTCGCCCTCGGGCACCGACGTCAACACGGTGGTCGACTCGCTCAGCGCGGGTTCCATCGGCCAGTTCACCGGGAAGAACGTTGGCGCGGACTTCACGAACTACGCGGCCGGACTGCAGGCGGCAAGCGCGCTCGTCAGCGCCGCTTCGGGCACCCAGGTCAACGTCGTCTTCCTCTCCGATGGTGAGTCGAATGCCGGAGCCATCGGCGACTTCACCACGGCACTCACGTCGGTGAGTGCGGGCGCGACGATCTATCCGTTCGCTGTCGGCAGCGGGAGCTCGTGCGGAGGTGGCACGGCCGGGACGCTCAACGACATGGCCACGGCCAGCGGCACGACCTGCTTCGCGGTGCCCGACCCGGCCGACCTGCCCGACGTCATCACCAACGTCACCGGCACGACCCTCAAGACGCTGAGCGTCACGCTCGACGGCAACCCGGCGGCGTCGACCCCGAGCACGGCCCTGCCGACCGCAGGACCGGCCTCGATCACGTGGACCGCGCCCGGCGACGACCTCGCTCCCGGACTGCACCAGGTGTGCGCGACGGCCACGGGTGTCGGGCCGGCCAGTGACGCCACGGCCACCGGATCAGCGACTCGTTGCGAGAGCTTCTCGGTCTTCGGCTTCACCCTCACTCCCCCGGCGGCGATCAACGAGCTGGGCAGCGACAACGTCCACACGGTGACCGCGACCGTGACGGGTCCGGCGTCAGACCTCGGCGGTCACTCGGTGGACTTCTCGGTCTCGGCCGGACCGAATGCTGGTGAGTCGGGCACGTGCGCACCAGCCGCCTGTGAGACCGACGCCACCGGTCACGTCACCTTCACCTACGACGTCCCGAAGGAGCCGGCCTCGCTCGGCACCGACACCATCTCGGCGACCGCCACCATCCACGGTGACGAGGCAACGCGAACGGTGTCGAAGCTGTGGCGCGACACCACTCCCCCGATCGCCCAGTGCGTCCCGTCGACCAATCCCGGTGGCCACGTCCCCGCGGCTCCCGGCAACGGCGGACAGGGCCAGAACCAGGACGGCTTCTATCGCCTCGTCGCCCATGACGACGTGTGGCCGGACAGCGACCTCGACCTCTTCGTCAAGGACGACGGCAGCTCCCAGGTCTGGGGTCCGTTCGCCGTCGACACCGACATCAAGTACACCGAGGCCAATGGCGCCAAGCCCAGCCAGAAGCCCGGCAGCGGCACCGTCGAATGGAACCTCAAGGGCAAGGGTGACGCGGAGCTCTACGCCATCGACGGCTCGGGCAACCAGTCCGCGTCGGTGAAGTGCCTCGTGCCGAGCGCACCCAAGTGATCCGGCGTCACTGCTGAGTCAGCAACGCACACACCGCTCCTCGGCTCAGGCCGGGGAGCGGTGTCGCGTGCGGAAGACGGTCGGAGTGAGGCCGGTGCACTGTGCGAAGTGGTGACGCAGCAGGGCGGCGCTGCCGAACCCGACGTCGCCGGCAATCTGCTCGATCGACAGGTCGGTCTCCTCGAGCAGCTCGCGTGCCCGCAGGACGCGCTGGTCGGTGACCCACTGGTGCGGGGTCGTGCCCGTCTCGGCCACGAACCGGCGCGCGAAGGTGCGCGACGACATGGAGGCGCGACGGGCGAGGTCGCTGACGGTGTGTGGCTGGGCCAGGTGCTCGAGCATCCACTCGAGGATGGGGCTGAGGCTCTCGGACTCGGTCACCGGAACAGGCCGGTCGATGAACTGCCGCTGGCCACCATCGCGGTGTGGGGAGACGACCATGCGCCGCGCGATGCGGTTGGCGACGGCCCCACCGTGCTCGGCGCGCACGAGATGCAGGCAGGCGTCGAGGCCGGCCGCAGTCCCGGCACTCGTGATGACCGTGCCGTCGTGGGCATAGAGGACGTCGGGATTGACCTTTGCCAACGGGTAGGCCGCGGCGAGCTCGTCGCTGTGCCTCCAGTGCGTCGTGACCTCGCGTCCGTCGAGGACCCCGGCTGCGCCGAGGGTGAAGGCACCGGAGCAGACCGACAGGACGTAGGCGCCACGGTCGACCGCGTCCCTCACCACTTGCTTGACCGCTTCGGACGGTGTGTATGCCGCGTCGCTGGCCGGGATGGCGACGAGGTCGGCGTCGGTGGTTGCGCCCAGACCAAGGGGCGCGGTCAGGGTGACACCACCGTCCCCGCGCAACGGCATACCCGGATTCTCCGTGCACACCCGGAAGTCGAAGGCAGGCACACCGTCATCGGAGCGGTCGATGCCGAAGACCTCGGTGAGGACTCCGAACTCGAAGACGGCCACGGGATCCTGCAGGACGACGGCAACGGTGCGAAGGGCCATCTCCGCAGCATCGCAGGTTGGCAGCATCTTGCGCAAGAGTGTCATGTCTGCCACTCGTGGCAGTATGTGGATGAGCATCAAACTTGTGCCATGAGCACCTTCCTCGCAACCATCGCCCCCTTCATCCCCGCGCTCATCCTCACCGCACTCTTCGTGTGGGCCCTGGAGCGCAGCAACCGTCGCAACGGGTCAGCGCCCTGGGTCGACGACTACCGCCACCCGGCCGCGCACGACGCGGACCACCGCCGCAGCACCCACGACCTGGACTCCTACGGCAAGGCGGCCTGACCCCTGCAGTTCTCAGCAGCTTTCGACCAATTGGTCGATAAGTGTCAGCTGCGGTCGTGACCGATCGCGTAGCCGATCAGGGCGCCCACGAGGGCGGCCACGGCATACGGGCCCCACTTTTTGACGGCCGACGGCAGTGCCACGGCACCGAGGTCGATCGCGTCGGCCACGGGCGGAGTCGGTCGAGGTGTCGGCCGCGGACGGGGTGACGGACTCGGCTCTGCCGCAACCGTTTCCGTGCCTGCCCTGGCCTCAACCTCGGCCGGTGCCTCGGCTGGCTCAGTTGCCTCGGGTGCATCGAACTGGCTCTCGATGCAGGCCACGAACTGTCCGAGCAGCTTGTCGGAGACGTCCTGCATCACGCCACGTCCGAACTGAGCCGGCTTGCCGGTGATGGCGAGGTCAGTGTCCACGGAGACCCGTGTCGCGTCGCCGTCGGCAGACAGCTGGAGCGTGACCATGGCGCCCGCCGTGCCGTTGCCGCGCTTGTCCTTGCCCTTGGCCTCGATGACGGCGCGGTGCGCGGACGGATCGCGCTCCAGGAAGGTGCCCGAACCGGCATACACGAGGGCAATCGGGCCGAGCTTGACCTTGACCGTCCCGGCGAAGCCGTCATCGCTGGCTTCCGTGACGGTGGCGCCGGGGAAGCATCCCCCGACCCGTTCGAGGTCGAGGAGGACGTCCCACACCACGTCGGCGTCGGCCGGCACGGTGAACTCGTGGTGCAGGTCCACAGGTCAGCCCCCAGCGGCGGCGAGGACCGCTCGACGGGTGAGGATCGGCGCGAGGGCCCGGCGATAGTCGGCGGTGCCGTTGAGGTCACTCGGGGGGTTCGTGCCTTCGGCCGCTGCCGCACAGGCCGCCCGCACCGCATCGTCCGTCGCGGCTGCGCCGACGAGTGCCGCCTCCACCGCCGACGCGCGCAGTGGCGTCGAACCCATGTTGGTCAGGCCGATGCGCGCCTCCGCGATCGACCCACCGTCGACGCGGACGGTCGCCGCAACCGCGACGATCGACCACTGGTGCGAGACCCGGACGAACTTCTCGTAGCGCGCGCCCCACCCGGTGTGCTTGGGAACGCGGATGGCGGTGAGGAGCTCACCTTCACCCACCGCGGTCTCGAAGAGGTCCTTGAAGAAGTCGCTGGCCGCGACGGTCCGCTCTCCTCCACTGCCCGCGATGACGAACTCGGAGTCGAGGGCGAGCGCGGGCGCCCCCACGTCTCCGGCGGGATCGGCGTGGACCAGAGCGCCACCCACCGTGCCACGGTGCCGGATCTGGGGGTCGGCGACCTCCTTGATCGCCGCATGGAGGACCGCGGCGTGCTCGCGCACGAGGTCGGATGCGAGGGCATCGGCGTAGGTCGTCATCGCGCCGATGACGATGTGGTCGCCGTCCTCTGTGATGCCACGCAGCTCCTCGATGCGCCCGAGGTCGATGACCTTCTCGGGCGCATTGAGCCGCATGCGCAGAACGGGCAGGAGGCTCTGGCCGCCGGCGAGGACCTTGGCCTCGTCACCAGCCTCGGCGAGGGCGGCCAGGGCGTCGGCAACCGACGTCGGGGCGAGGTAGTCAAACGCTGCGGGGATCACTGGCCTGCTCCTTGCGTCGTCGCGCCAGGATCGTCCTGGTTCGTGGAATCGGCCTGGAAGTGTGGCTGGACCTCAGCCGGTGTCGGTTCGGACTGGTTGGCTCCGGCCGACTGGATCGCATTCCACACCCGCTCGGGGGTGCACGGCATCGTGATGTCGTTGATGCCTCGCGATCGCAGGGCGTCGACGATGGCGTTGACGACAGCCGGTGTCGAGGCGATCGTGCCCGCCTCGCCAACGCCCTTGGTGCCGAGCGAGTTCGACGTCGCGGGAGACGTGGTGTGGTCGGTGATGAAGTTGATCGTGTCAGCCGCTGTGGGGAGCGTGTAGTCGACGAAGGAGCCGGAGACGAGAGTGCCCTGCTCGTCGTACTCGGCGCCCTCCCACAACGCCTGGGCGATGCCCTGGACCAGCCCGCCATGGACCTGGCCCTCGACGATGAGCGGGTTGATGATGACGCCGATGTCGTCGACGCAGACGTACTTGCGCATCTTCGTCGCGCCCGTCTCGGTGTCCACCTCCATCGCGCACAGGTGGGTGCCGTGCGGGAAGGAGAAGTTCACCGGGTCGTAGGTCGCGTCGGCATCGATGCTCGGTTCGGCACCGTCGGGCAGGTTGTGCCCGGCGAACGTCGCGAGGGCGATGTCGGTGAGGCCGATGCCCTTGTCGGTGCCCTTGACCGTGAACGTGCCTTCGGCGAACTCGAGGTCGTCGGCGTTGGCCTCGAGCAGGTGGGCAGCAATCACCTTCGCCTTCTCGATGACCTTGTCCGCGGCGAGCACGAGGGCCTCACCACCGACGACGAGCGACCGGGACCCGTAGCTGTCCATGCCCTTCGGCGCGATCTGGGTGTCGCCGTGGAGCACTTCGACGTTCTCGAACGGGACGCCGAGCCGGTCGGCGACGATCTGGCTCCACGCGGTCTCGTGACCCTGACCGTGGGGTGAGGTGCCGGTGATGACCTCGACGGTGCCGGTGGCGAGCATCCGGATGCTCGCGGACTCCCAGCCGCCCGCGCCGTAGTTGAGCGAGCCGAGGACGCGTGAGGGTGCAAGGCCGCACATCTCGGTGAAGGTCGAGACGCCGATGCCGAGCTGGACGGGGTCGCCCGAGTCACGCCGCTGCTGCTGCTCGGCGCGGAGCTCGTCGTAGCCGAAGAGCTCCTTGGCCTTGGCGGTCGCGGCCTCGTAGTTGCCGGAGTCGTAGGTCATGCCGGCCACAGTCGTGAAGGGGAACTCCTCGTGCGTGATCCAGTTCTTCTCCCGGATCTCGAGGGGATCGACCCCGACCTCGGCCGCGAGCTCGTCCATGAGCCGCTCGATGGCGTAGGTCGCCTCGGGTCGCCCGGCGCCTCGGTAGGCGTCCACCCAGGTCTTGTTGGTGTAGTAGTTCGTCGTGTTGAACCGGTAGGCCGGGAACTTGTAGATCGAGTTGAACATCCACGCGCCCAGCACGGGGACGCCACCGCCGACGATCGCGGCATACGCACCGAGGTCGGCCATGAGCTCGACCTTGAGCCCGGTGACCGTCCCGTCCTTCTTCGCACAGAGGGTGAGCTTCTGCCACTGGTCACGCCCGTGGTGGGCGGAGATCATCGTCTCGGAGCGGGTCTCGGTGAACTTGCAGGGACGGCCGAGCTTGCGCGCCACCGCGAGGGTGACGAACTCCTCGGGGGTCGTCTGCAGCTTGCCGCCGAAGCCGCCGCCGACGTCGGGGGCGATGACCCGGATCTTGGACTCGGGAAGGCCCGTCGTGGCGGCGATGCAGAACCTCAGGATGTGCGGGACCTGCGTGGCCGACCACATCGTGACCTGCTCGCCGGTCGGATCCACGACCGTGGACCGCGGCTCCATGAAGGCGGGGATGAGGCGCTGCTGGCGATACTCACGCTCGATGACGATCCCGTCGATGCCGGCCTGTCGGATCGCGTCGTCGACGTCCTCGCCGGTGCCGCCCTCCTTGGAGTCGAGCTGCCAGAAGGCGGACTTGTTGGTCCCGAGCGCGGGGTGCGCGAGGACCGCGTCCGTCGCGGCTTCCTTGAGGTCGAGGACCGCTGGAAGCGCGTCGTAGTCGACGTCGACCAGCTCGGCGGCGTCACGGGCCGCAGCGGCGGTGCGGGCGGCCACGACGGCAACGATCTCGCCTGCGTGAGCGACGCGGTCGAGGGGCATCGGCAGGTGGTCAGGCGTCTTCTGGTCGGCCGTGATGGGCCACGCGGTGATGTTGACACCCTGGATGTCGGCGATGTCGGCGCCGGTGAAGACCGTGACGACACCGGCGGCGGATTTTGCCTCCTCGGTGTCGATGTTCGTGATCGTTGCGTGCGCGAGCGGACTGCGGACCATCGCGAGGTGAAGCATCCCGGCCAGCTGGATGTTGTCGGTCCACTTCGTGCGTCCGGTGATGAGCCTCTGGTCCTCCTTGCGGCGGCGGGCTCGGCCGATCTCCGCGGACTTGGTGGGCTTGGCCTCGGGGCGGTCGTCGACGGCAGTCATGACTGCACTCCGGCCGTTGCGCCCACCGTGGCATCTGCCGTGCCGCCATCCGGGTCGCCGTCAGGGTCGCCCTGTCCTGCCGCCTGCTGCACTGCCTTGACGATGTTGTGGTAGCCGGTGCACCGGCAGAGGTTGCCCTCTAGGCCCACCCTGATCTCCTCCTCGGAGGGGTTCGGGTTCTCGTTCAGCACGTCGATGGCCTGCATGATCATGCCTGGCGTGCAGTAGCCGCACTGGAGGGCATGACACTCGTGGAACGCCTTCTGCATCGGATGCAGCTCGCCGTTGCTCGCGAGCCCCTCGATGGTCGTGACCTCGTGGCCGTCCGCCTGGACGGCGAGCACGTTGCAGGACTTCACGCTCCGGCCGTCGAGATGGACGGTGCAGGCGCCGCAGTTGCTCGTGTCGCACCCGATCACCGTCCCGGTCTTGCCCACCGATTCTCGGAGGTAGTGGACGAGCAGCATGCGCGGCTCCACCTCGTCGGTGTAGTTCTCGCCGTCGACCGTGACCGTGATCCGAGTCATCATTGACTCCTGTATTGGGGGATGTGCGGTACTCGCGATCCTGCACTGCCCCGCCACACTGCACAAGGTTTCAACGAAACCCACAGGTAACGACACGCCGTCAGGAGTGGATCGGCCCCTCCCGTGAGCCGAGGCGATCACCGCGTCCGCCCCAGCGCAGCGCGATCATCTCGGCCGCGATCGAGACCGCTGTCTCCTGCGGGGTTCTTGCGCCGAGGTCGAGGCCGATCGGTGACGACAGGCGTCCGAGCTCGGCCTCGGTCAGACCGGCCTCGCGCAGTCGCGCCATCCGCTCGTCGTGCGTGCGACGCGACCCCATGGCGCCGATGTAGGCGACCTCGGGCAACCGCAGGGCCACCTCGAGGAGGGGCACGTCGAACTTCGGGTCATGGGTGAGGACGCACAGCACCGTGCGCTCGTCGACCCGTCCGGCGTCGACCTCGTCGCGCAGGTAGGCGTGCGGCCAGGACACGACGACCTCGTCCGCCGCCGGCAACCGGGCCGGGGTGGCGAAGACGGGGCGCGCGTCGCAGACGGTCACGGCATACCCGAGGAAGTGGCCCACCTCGGCAACCGCCGCCGCGAAGTCGATGGCGCCGAAGACGATCATCCGCGGCTTGGGCGCGTAGGACGCGACGAAGACGCGCATCCCCTCTCCGCGCCGCTCGCCGTCGGGACCGTAGGTGAGGGTTTCGGTGAGGCCCGAAGCGAGGAGTCCGCGCGCGTCGTCGGTGATGGCCTCGTCGGCGCGGTCACTACCGAGCTCGCCGACGACGGCGTCCGGCCGGACGATGAGGCGCCGCCCGACCCACTCGGCGTCGGGGTGCGCGACGACCGTCGCCACCGCCACGGGTCGACCCGCGGCGATGTCGTCCGCGACGTCACCGAACTCGGGGAAGGACTCGCGATCGACCATCTCGACGAAGACGTCGAGCTGTCCACCGCACGACAGACCGACCGAGTATGCCGTGTCGTCCGAGATGCCATAGTGCGCCAGTTGCGCTGTGGCAGAGGCGATCACGTCTTGGCCAACCTCGTAGACAGCGCCTTCGACGCATCCCCCCGAGACGGAGCCGACCACGGTGCTGTCGGGTCCGACGAGCATCGAGGCTCCGGCGGGGCGGGGTGACGAGTTGAACGTCTCGACAACCGTGGCGAGAGCCGAGCGCTCGCCCGCGTCCCACCACTCGCGCAGCTCGGTCAGCACCTCACGCATCTGCGACGACCTCCAGGAGTTCAGCGAAGGCGGCCATCGAGTGTCCGGCCACGAAGGTGTCAACGTACGGCAGGGCCGCGATGATGCCCTGCTGGACCGGCGCGTATGCCGGGTGACCCCGATGCGGGTTGGCCCAGACGACGTGGTGGGCCAGGGCGTGGAGGCGACGCATCTGCTGCGCCAGGACCTCGGGCTCACCGCGCTCCCAGCCGTCGCTGACGATGACGACGACCGCGCCCCGCGCCATGCCGCGCCGACCCCAGCGCTCCAGGAAGGCCCTCACCCCGTCGGCCAGACGGGTGCCGCCGGACCAGTCAGGGATCACCTGACCTGCCGCGACGAGCGCCCGATCCGGATCGGGCTGCTGGAGGGCCCGGGTCACGTGGGTGAGACGCGTGCCCACGGTGAAGACCTCCACGGCGGCACTTCCGCGACACCACACGTGGCCGAGTCGGAGCAGCGCGTCGGTGTAGGCATTCATCGACCCGGACACGTCGATGAGCACGACGACCTTTCGAGCTCGCTCTGCGCGCCGCTGGTGACGGATCGGGCCGGGCTCTCCGTGGCGCCGAATCATCTCGCGCAGAGTGCGCCGGGCATCGACACGTCCTCTCCGAGCAGCGGTCAGGCGATGCGTGCGACGTCGAGGCGAACGGGGTCGCAGCGCAGCGAACATCGCGGTCAGGGCCGCCCGTTCGCGGGCCGACATCGAGGCAATGTCCCTGTGCCGCAACACCTCCGTTGCACTGGCCATGGCGCGGACATCCTCAAGGTCGTCCTCCCCCGCCGACTCACCTGAGCCTGCGTCCTGCAGGTCGGCCATCGTTGTGGACGGCCGAAGGGGTGCCTTGCGCACGACGCCGGGGCGTTCGGCGCCGAACCACGCGGCATACACGAGGTCGTGTCGTTCGAGATCGGCCGGTGAGCCGCACAGGGTTGCCCGGCCCACGGCATACACGGCGGCTTGGTCGTCCAGCCCCACCGTGGCGACGGCCTGCAGGTAGGTGCGTTCGCGATCGGCGGTGACGGCCACCCCCGCTGCCCTGAGGGCGCGCGCAAAACCGAGGAGGATCTCCTCAGCCGGGCGCGCGACGACGGTCACCGGGAGAGGATCCGATCGAGGGCGGCGCGGACGCGCACCGCGTCCTCGCGGTACTTCACGGCCACACCGAGGGATGCTGCGGCCGAGGCCGTGTCGAGCTCGCGGACGCCGAGCTCGTGGAGGGCCCGGGCCCAGTCGAGGGTCTCGGCGACACCGGGGGGCTTGAGGAGCTCGGCGTCGGTTCGGACGGAGTGGATCGCCCGCACGACCTGCTCGGCCAGGGCTTCGGGGACCTCGGGCGCGCGCGACCTCACAATGGCGAGTTCGCGCTCGAGAGAGGGGTGTTCGAGCCACTGGTAGAGGCAACGGCGTTTGAGCGCGTCGTGGACCTCGCGGGTGCGGTTGGAGGTGAGGACGACGAGCGGTGGGGTCGTGGCACTGACCGTGCCGAGCTCGGGGATGCTCACCTGCCAGGTGGAGAGGACCTCGAGGAGGAAGGCTTCGAACTCGTCGTCGGCGCGGTCGATCTCGTCGATGAGCAGAACTGCGGGGGCCTCGCGCAGGGCGCGCAGGATGGGGCGAGGCACGAGGAAGCGCTCGTCGAACAGTCCGGACTCGACGTCGTCGAGCGAGGCGGCGCCGTCGACGGCCTCGACGGCGCGCAGGTGCAGGATCTGGCGCGGGAAGTCCCAGTCGTAGAGGGCCTGGCTGGCGTCGATCCCCTCGTGGCACTGGAGCCGGATGAGCGGGACGCCGGCGGCTTGGGCGAGGGCTTCGGCGAGGGCGGTCTTGCCCGTACCCGGCTCGCCCTCGACCAGAAGTGGCCGGTGCAGACGGGCCGCCAGCCACGCGATGGTCGCCAGCTCGTCATCGGCGAGGTAGCCGGTGCCCGCGAGGGCGGACCGCAGATCTGCAGCAGTGGAGAACTCCATACGGTGCATCGTCACACGTCTGCCCGTGGACGGGCGTCGCTCAGAACGGAATGGACTGTGGCGGAGCCGGTGGGGGTGGCGGGAAGTCGAGCACATAGCGCTTCCAGCTGGGGTTGAAGTCGAGGTCGATGGGGTGGGGTGGTCCGCCGTAGGTGTTGCCGCGAACGTCGAAGGTGATCGTGTGGGCACGGGGTTGGGCGTTGGCGGGGCCGCCGAGGAGTTCGATGAGTTCTTCCTCGAAGGTCGTGGGGATGTCGGCGGGGTCGGTTGTGATGCGGCCTGTGGTGGTGGGGTCGCGGTGGGTAGCGCCGGCGGTGATGAGGTGGAGGTGGTCCACGGGCCAGGTGGTGCGTTGCAGCCCGGTGGGGTCGCTCCAGGTGACGGTGCCGTCGGGGTGGAGCTTCACGCTCCAGCCGTCGCGTTGCTTGATCTGGTGGTGGCGTCGACACAACGCCATCAGGTTTGAGGGTGTGGTGGGACCCATGGGCCAAGGGCGGACATGGTCGAGGTCGCACTGACGTGCGGGCACACCGCAGCCGGGGAAGCGGCAGGATCCGTCGCGCAACCGGATGAGTCGGGCCATGCCGTCGGGCACCCGGTAGGACTGGCTGAAGTCTTCGAGGTCTTGCCCGCAGCGTTCGGCTTTGCGGTGAGCGCGTCGGGCTCGGGCCTGGCCACGGGCGTACGCGGCTGGGACGTCACCGTGCACGAGCGCACCGGTGTCGGTGTCGCAGGTCAGGTCACGGTCGGGGTTCGAGGTGCCAGCAGCGTCGAGCCATTCACGGCGCACGAACGTCGTCCCACCCTGTCCGAGCCCACCGACCTCGACGAGGTCTTCCGCCGCGCCAGAAGGTGCAGGGGTCTCCCGTGATGTGGCGGTCTCGTCAGCAGGAGTGGTGTCGTCGGCGGTGGTGTCGGTGGGTCGCGCTTCGTCGTCGGCGGCGCGGGTGGCGTGAACGATGACCTTGACGTCGGAGTGTTCGAGGATGAGTTCCATCATCGCGTCAGACCGAGCCATCTCCAGGTTGCTGGCTTTCTTGTCGCGCACCAGCTGCCGGGCGCGTTCGGTGACGGCAGCCCACGCACCCCTGGCGTCCTCGACCCGGAAGTCACCGCGCCAGTGGTCGGTGCCGTGCTCCCCGGTTCGGCGGGTCAACCCGCGCCGGGCCCGCTCCTCCTCAGCTTCTTGGGCGACCGCGTCCGGGTCGACCTGCGCCGCGGTGCGCGCCAGGAGCCGGCGCAGCGGCCCCGTGGTCAGTTGTCCCCACACGTCCTTGACCCGGTCCACGACCTCAGCCGCGGACTCCGCCGACAAGAACTCCGTCTCCTCCGTGACGACCCGGGCACGCTGCTCATCCAAATCACCTGACGCCATCGCATCCACCACCGCAGGGGTGCGCGTCAGCTGACGGATCGCATCGAGGATCCGGTTCGTCGCGACATGCACCGAACACCCCAGCCGGGGCGCCGCGAGCTCGGGACCGTCCTGGCGCTGGTGGCCCAACCCGTGATGGACCTCCACGCTGGTGCCGTCCTCTTGCCGGTGGACATCGCGCGCGGACAGGTGCGCCAACGCGACCGCCTGCCGGGCCGACGCGGCGTCCTTCTCACGCTGCGCGAGCTCGATGACGTCCAGGAGCTCCTCGGAACTCAACTGGTGTGCGGAAGCACGCAACGCGGCATACCGGCCCTCAAGGGCGGCGGTCGCGGAGGTGCTTTCCATGACCTGATTTTACTCGAACGTGAGTTCTAGAGTCAAGGAATTCGAGATACGCTCTGGGCTGAATTCGCAACGGGCACAACCCAATTGACGAAGCAGGCAGGCAATCCCAGGGCCTCGTCAACAACGCTGCAACCAGCCTCTGACAGCCGACGGTTCAGATGTCTCCGGGCCGGTCAATGTCTCGCCCAGTCGCGAGATCCCCGCACTCGACGAGGACCGGCTGGTGGCCTTCGAAGTAGGTCCGGGCACCGTGATCGCCGATCGCGTGCTCGCGGATCAACCGCCAGTGCGACCGACCGATGAGCACGGGATGACCGGCACGCCCGTCGTACGCAGCCCGCACCAAGACCCTGTCGAGATCACCGTCGACCGAAGTCAGCAGCCGCGTGTGGACCGAGGCGCCCACGTCAGGAAGGTCGACCAGCATGAGCAGCACCGCTCGGGCCTGGGTCGCATCCAGGGCATCGATCCCCCGGCGCAGCGACGCACCCATCCCTTCGTCCCAGTCCTCTGCCTCAGCGACGAGACCACCCACCCGCTCGGCGCGCAGTCGAACGCTGGGAGCCGAGTGGCCGACGACGACATGGACCTCGGTGACCCCCGCGTCGTGCAGCCTGCTGACCGTCGACTCAACGAGGGACGGCCCGGTTGGCGAGAGGCGAAGCAGTGCCTTGGGTCCTCCCATGCGTCGCCCGGCGCCCGCCGCGAGAACGAGTCCGGCGACCCCTCCGTCAACCATCCGGTCACTCTGCCACCTGGCGGAGCTCAGCGGGTGGCGACCGCCCAGAGTGTGGTCGCGTAGGAGACCTGAGATGGAGTGGGCGTCGGCGACCGGTTGTCAGACAGAGTGGGTCCATGAGCATCACGACGAGAGCGGCCGTCTTGCGCCACTCGACCACTGACCAGCCGTTCGCCACGTCGACGCCACTCGCGGTCGAGGAGCTGACGTTGCAGGAGCCCGGCCCTGGCGAGGTCCTCGTCCGGATCACGGCCGCGGGCCTGTGCCACTCCGACCTGTCCGTCGTCAACGGGGACCGGCCACGCCCACTGCCCATGGTTCTCGGGCACGAGGCGGCTGGGGTGGTCGAGGGGGTCGGCCAGGGCGTCACCGATGTCAGAGTCGGCGACCGAGTCGTCTGCTCGTACGTTCCGTCCTGCGGCAACTGCTCCGACTGTGCCGGCGGGAATCCGGTTCGCTGCGTCGACGCCCAGGCGGCCAACCGCGAAGCACGCCTCGTCACGGGTCGCCGCCCGTTCAGGGACGCCTCCGGCGCCGAGCTCCACCACCACCTCGGCGTCTCGGCCTTCTCCGAGTACACGGTGGTCTCGCCGCGATCGCTGGTGAAGGTGCCCGATGAGGTCCCGCTCGAGACGGCCGCCGTCTTCGGGTGCGCGGTCCTCACCGGCGCTGGTGCGGTCTTCAACACCGCTGCCGTGCGCCCGGGCGAGGCCGTGGCCGTCATCGGCCTGGGCGGTGTGGGCATCTCGGCGATCATGGCCGCAGCCCTCGCTGGCGCCCACCCCGTCATCGCCGTCGACACCGTCGAGTCCAAGCTCGACTCCGCCCGAGCAGTGGGCGCGACCCACGGCGTCCTCGCGGGCGACGATGCCGTCGAACAGATCCGTGACCTCACCAGGGGCGGTGTCGCAGTGGCGATCGAGGCCGCGGGGCACCCGGCTGCACTGTCCACGGCATACGCCGCCACGCGGGTCGGCGGACGCGTCATCATCACCGGTCTCCCCCACCCCCGGCACGAGATCGGCATCCCGATCGTGTCGCTCGTCGCCGAGGAGAAGTCGATCCTCGGCTCCTACATGGGCTCGTCCGTCCCGCGCCGCGACCTGCCGCGTCTTTTCGACCTGTATGCCGCCGGGCTCCTACCGGCCGATGCCCTCGTCACCTCACGCTCGGTGCCACTCGACGACCTCAACGCGGCCCTCGACCGACTGCACTCCGGCTCAGAGGTCCGCCAGATCATCACGCCCGGAGGCTGAAGGCACCTCCCCTCCTCCTGTGGTCCCACCATGAAGTCCACCTACCCGATCTCGGCGCCCACCAGGTCGCGGGTGCGCAGCGCCCAGCCACTCGTGGTGAGCCACGCCATGGCCAGGACGCCGAGCCCGCACCCGAGCATCACTCCCCAGCCGAGGTGACTCGCCCGGGCCAGGCCGGCAGCCACGGGACCGTTCAGCTGCCCGAGCGTGATGGCACCGAACACCGCCACCCCGAGAGCCGTCCCGATCTGACGGCTGGTCGACGCGATGGCGGCGGCCACGCCTGCTTGGGCACGCGGCATACCCGACACGGCACTGTTCGTGATCGGGGCGTTGAGCATCCCGAATCCGATCCCGAACGCCAGGTAGGCCACGACGAGAACGGCGTACCGGGTGTCGGACCGCAGGGTCATCAGGATGGCGGCGCAGGTGGAGATGCCCACTCCTGCCACGATCATCGGCAGCCTCGGTCCGCGTGATCCCACGATGCGACCTGAGATCGGAGCGCAGATCGCCGTCATCGCCGCCATCGGCAGCGTCATCAGGCCGGCGTGGAACGGTGAAAGCCCGCGAACGTCCTGCAGGTAGAGGGTGTTGAGGAACAGGAACCCACCCAGGGCGGAGAAGCCGAGCACGGCGGTGAGCACCGAGCCGCTGAACGGGACGCTTCGGAAGAACTGTGGGTCGAGCAGCGGCTCGATGCGACGTCGTTCGTAGGCGACGAGGACGACCAGGGCGAGCAGCGCGGTCCCGAGCAGGCCAAGGACGGTGACTGAGGTCCAGCCGAGGTTGTTGCCCTCGATGATCCCGTAGGTGAGGGCACCGAGCAGCAGCATCACGCACAGCTGTCCGATCGGGTCGAAGCGTCGTGCCTTCGGTGCCCGCGACTCGGGAACGAAGCGGATGGTCAGAGCGATGGCCACGACGACCACCGGGATGTTGAGCCAGAAGATCGCCTGCCAGCCGATCGCGTCCACCAGCGCACCGCCGACGACCGGCCCCAGAGCCATCGAGAGTCCGACGGTGCCGCCCCAGATGCCAATCGCGCGGGCCCGCTCCTGCGCGTCCCGGACCGTGTTGGTGATGATCGACATCGCGACCGGGTTGAGCATCGAGCCGCCGATCGCCTGCAGCATCCGCGACGCAATGAGCACACCGGCCGTGGGCGCCAGCGAGCACAGCAGTGAACCGGCGCCAAAGAGTGCCAGCCCGACCTGGAAGACCCGGCGTCGCCCGATCCGGTCGGCCACCGACCCGGCCAGCATCAGCAGGCTGGCTATCACGAGGGTGTAGGCATCGACGACCCACTGCAGCTGCGAATAGGTCGCACCCAGGTCGCGCTGGATCGACGGCAGGGCCAGGTTGAGCCCCGTCGTGTCGATGCCGACGATGAACAGGCTCAGGCAGCAGATGCCGACGATCAGCCAGCGACGCGACGTGGTGAGCTCGCCCGGCACGGCGAGTGCAGTGGTTCGAGTGGTCGTCATGCCAGTGCCGCGGCCTGCAGCTTGTCGAGCAACCTCGCCAGCTCGAGTCGTTCGGCGGCGGTGAGGCTGTTCATCAGTGGCGGGGCGCCATCCGGCAATGACCGCACGTCGTCCAGCCACTCACGTCCGAGCCCAGTGGCCGAGACCAGCTTCACCCGCCCGTCGGCCGGGTGGGGCGTGCGCACCGCGAGCCCGTGGGAGACGAGATCGTTGACGATGCCTGTCATGGCTGGAGCGTCGACGCCCATCGCCTCGGCGAGCTCGCGCTGGCTGCGTGACTCGTGCTCGACGCGTCGCAGCGCGCGATAGCGGCTGTAGGGCACGGGTCGCATCGTCGCGAACTGCTCCGCGAAGTACCACTTGTTGTCCATGACCAGGCCCATCATCGACAGCCACAGGCCCACCGGAGTCGGTTTGATTGTGCTCATACAACTATTGTAGGAACACAACTATCCAGCGCGCAAGCACTGTCAAGGAACGAGAGGCCCCCCAGAGCGGTGCCTGAAGGCGTGCACTAGACGTGGCCGATGACGAAGGCCGAGAGGAAACCCACGGTGGCGGCCAGGCCGGCATACAGGTGGGTCTTCTCGAAGGCCTCCGGGATCATCGTGTCGGCGACCATGGCGAGGATCGCTCCGGCCGCGAGCGCGGTGATCGCGGCGATGGTCGTCGGGGAGGCGCCCTCGAGGAACAGGGCCCCGAGGAGGCCCGCTAGCCCGCTGGCGACGGCGATGGCGCTCCACACTCCAAAGACGTAGCGGGCGCTGCGGTGCGAGGCCTTCATGCCCGAGGCACTCGAGAGGCCCTCAGGGAGGTTGGACAGGAAGATCGCCGCGAAGACCGCGACTCCGACGCCTCCCCCCTTGAGCAGCGTCAGGCCAAGCACGATCGACTCGGGGATGCCGTCGAGCAGGGCCCCGATGGCGATGGCCGCCCCGCTGCCGGGGGTGTCCTCCTCCGACCCCTGGATCTCGTGCGAGCGCTTGCGGTGACGGGCGCCGCGCTTGGACAGCAGGATGTTGGCCGCGACGTAGATCCCGGCCCCGGCGAGGAAGCCGATGGCCGTCGGGACGAGCCCGCCGGTCTGCTCGGCCTCGTCCACGAGGTCGAAGGACAACGCCGAGATGAGGACACCGGCACCGAAGGCCATGATCGTCGCGACGACCTTCTGCGGCACCCGCACCAGCCACGCGATGGCGGCGCCCAGAACCAGCGCCCCGCCCGCCAGCAGGCCCCACAGACCTGCCTGTGCCCATACCGGCATGCGAACCATCCCTTCGTCAGGACATGCCTACCCGATGACGGTCCCGCGCAGGGTCAGGCGCACGACGCGGAGGTGAGGGGAATGACGAAGGCCCCTGACCGGCATACGCCGGAATTCAGGGGCCTTCGTGCACGTGGTGGCAGGTGAAGGATTCGAACCTTCGAAGCTTTCGCGATGGATTTACAGTCCACTCCCATTGGCCGCTCGGGCAACCTGCCGTGCGCGTGGAAGGATAGCAAGCCACAGCGCCGAAACAGAAACCGTGCCCCCCGAAGCCGCATCCGGGGTGCCCAACACGAGGAGGAACCGTGGCCGACAGCTCCATGGACATCGTCAGCAACTACGACAAGCAGGAGATCGCCAACGCGGTCAATGCTGCCGCCAAGGAGGTCGCCAACCGCTACGACTTCAAGAACGTCGGCGCCTCGGTCGAGCTCTCCGGTGAGTCCATCGCGATGCAGGCCAACTCCGAGGAGCGCGTCCTCGCCGTCCTCGACGTCGTGCAGACCTGGCTGGTCAAGCGCAAGGTCTCGCTCAAGCACCTCGACGTCCCCGAGGCCGGCCCGCGCCTGTCCGGCAAGGAGTACAAGCTCGACGTGGCCCTCAAGCAGGGCATCTCGCAGGAGAACGCCAAGAAGGTCAACAAGCTCATCCGCGACGAGGGCCCCAAGGGCGTGAAGTCGCAGATCCAGGGCGACGAGCTGCGCGTGTCGAGCAAGTCGCGCGATGACCTCCAGGCGGTGCAGCGCATGCTCGTGGCCGCGGACCTCGACGTGGCCCTGCAGTTCACGAACTACCGCTGACGCTCCCCCACGACGTCCGCGCGGATGGTCACCTTCGTGACCAACCGCGCGGACGTTGGCGTATGCCGGGTGCTCACCTCTGGCGGTTCGGCTCCACTTCTGGTTACGCTCCGGTAACCCACACTGTCGTGGCCCTGCCGGATCGAACAATGGAGTTCAGATGCGCCGTCCTGCCCTTCGAGTCGCCGCCCTCGCCGGCGCCGCCGCCGCCACCCTCGCTCTCGGGCTCGCAGCCCCGGCCCAGGCGACCAACGCCGCCAAGCCCGGACCACGCGTGCCGGCCGGCCCCTACGTCGCTCTCGGCGACAGCTTCTCCGCCGGCTCCGGCGTCCTGCCGCTCAGTGCGACCGCCAACCCGCTGTGCGCGCAGTCGGCGGTCAACTACCCGCACCTCATCGCGCAGCGCACCGGCCGCGCCCTCAAGGACGTGACCTGCGGCGGCGCCGACACGAGCGACTTCTACACGGCGCAGTACCCCGGGACCCCCGCCCAGCTCAATGCCGTCACGACCGATGCGCGCCTGCTGACCATCGGCATCGGCGGCAACGACTCGAGCCTGTTCACCGGACTCATCCAGAACTGCCTCACCGCCGGGCTCTCGACGCTCGGCCAGGGCAGCCCGTGCAAGGACAAGTACGGCTCGACCTACACGACAACGATCACGACCAAGACCTACCCCGCGGTCAAGAAGGCCATCGCCGACGCCAAGGCCAAGGCACCCAAGGCCACCATCGTCGTGCCCGGCTACCCGCAGGTGCTGCCGCCGACGAAGGGCTGCTACCTCGCGATGCCCATCGCGTCGGGAGACGTGCCCTACGTCAACGGCATCGAGCAGGCCCTCAACGCCGCCGTGAAGCAGGCCGCCCTCGACAGCGGTGCGACGTTCGTCGACATGTGGGCGCCGTCCGCGGGTCGCGATGCGTGCCAGCTGCCCTGGGTGCGATGGGTCGAGCCGGCCATCGGGTCGCTGCAGTTCGTGCCGATCCACCCGAACGCTGCCGGTGAACGCGCCTACGCCGACCAGATCATGGCCAAGGTCGGCCTCTGACCCGCCGACACCCCCGCATCACGTCAGCGGGCTGACGGGCCTGAGAGCCTGTTTCAGGGTCGAGCGGAGCCAGTCACGGTAGTGGCGTTCGGTGTGGCCGAGCTCGCGACGGATGAGAGACCAGTTCTCGGGCCCGAGGAGGACGTAGAGCAGTTCTGTGGCCCAGGCGACACCCAGAGGTCTTGGAATCAGGCCCTGCTCCGCAAAGCTCTCGGCCAGGACGGTCATGTCGGACAGATGCCTTCGCTTGCCCCTGCTCCACAGCGCCGCCACTTCGAGGTCGACACTGGATGCCTCCCGTGCCACGGCGAAAACTGGCCCGGTGCGTTCGTGCAGGGCCGAGGCTGCCTCGGCGAGCAGGTCGATCTTGCGGTCCAGCCGCGACTCGGCGAGCACATCGAGAAACCAGTGCGACTGTGCAACTGGCACATCCGGTTCCGGGGCGACGACTGCCGCCCGAACCACCGCCGTGAGGATGGCCGGCTTCGTTGCGAACTGCAGATAGACGGTCTTCTCAGCGACTTCCGCAGCCTCGGCGATGGAACGGACCGACGTGGCGACGTAACCCGCATCGACGAACAGCCGGGCCGCGGCGTTGACGATCCGCTGGCGGGTCAGGCGAGTCGACGCCTCTCGAGCGGGCGAGCTGTAGGGCCGCCGCGCGCCGTGGCTCTTGTTGCTTGCCATCACTCCCTGTCCTCAAACTGTTGACACCAGTGACACTGTAGTGGTTTTGTTTTCGATACAGCGTGACTGTATCGATTGGAGGCCTCTTCATGACCAGCCTGGTCAACCACCCTCGTTTCCCAGTACGCGCCGCACCGACGGTCCGGCCCGACCGTGTCGTCGGGAGAGCCCGCAGGCAGCTGCGTGTCACAGTCGTCATCACTCTGGTCATGACCTGTCTGGTCGCAGGGGCAATCGTCCTGGTTGCCGTGCTCGCGCTCGCGACCATCGACACCGGAGGGCGCGTCCCCCACCCTCTTCCGTTGCCCGCACCGACCGGCCAGTCAGTTGGTGGCAGCTGACCGACTCCGACCTCAGGCCCAGTGGGCGCGTGAGGTCAGGGCCTCTTCGAGCTTGGACAGCTCATCTGCCATCGACCGGCGCACTCCTGCAGTGAGGTCGGGTCGAGCGATGGCCTCGCGCACCAGGTCCACCGTCTCGGCCTCGACCACACGGGCCGGGAACGCAAGTGTCGCAACGCGATCCAGCGCATCCGCACCCAGCCACTGCGCAAGGTGAGGGACGTCGGAGACGTAGCGAGCGGCATACGGGCGCAGGTCTTCGAGTGAACCGCTCGACCAGAATCCGGTGGCCAGGGCGTTGAGCTCGTAGTTCGAGCGGGCGCGGTTCTGCGTGAGCTCCGCCCACGCCCATTCCTTGTCGGGTATGCCGGGTCGCGCGGCTCGCGCTGCCAGTGCGGCCAGGTGCCCCGAGAGAGTGGTGTCGTCGCCCTCGACGCGCGCGATGAGGGCGTCGTCGGCGAGGTCGAGGCGGGCAAGGGTGCGCAGGACGATCCACCGGAAGTCGGCGTCGCCCTCGAGGCCGGCGGGCAGGTTGCTTCCGTCAACCCACGCGAGCAGGCGGTCCTCATCGGTGCTCGTCGACGCCAGCAGACGGGCAGAGACCAACTCGCGGTCCGACCCCGACTCGGCGCCCTCGAACGTCATGAGGGCTGCGCCGGCGATGCGACCCCCGGCCGACTCGACGAGCTCGGGCGACAGGAAATGCGGCACGATCCGGTCGGTGAAGGCCGCAGCGACACGGGTCATCAGCGCATCGTCGGACTCGTGCGGCCACGCTGCGGTGAAGGTGTCGAGGGCGAGCCTCGGGTCGACGGTCGCGCGGAAGACGCCGGTGAGCACCGCGCCCCAGAGGACCGAGCGCGCCACGGGGTCAGCGATGCGTGAGAGCTCGCGCGGCAGGGCAGCCAACGACGCCTCGTCGAGGTCGACCTGGGCCCAGGTGAGGTCGGCGGCATTGGGCACGATGACGGTGGCGTCCAGCACTGCACCCTCAAGGGTCACCTGCGGCGCTTCCAGCGTCACGGCGGCGTGGAAGACCTTGGTCCCGTCGGTGAAGCCGGCGACGTCGAGGGAGTGCAGTCGATCGGCTGGGTACTTCGGCGGCGACGTGCGCGTCAGGGTGCCATCGCGGTCGAGCGCGATGACGTCGACCCCCGCGGTCTCGAGCCAGGCGCGGCTCCACTCGGTGAGCGAGGCGCCCTGTGCCTGCTCCATCGCTGCCAGGAACTCGGACAGCTCACCGTTGCCGTGTTCGTGCGAACGCAGGTAGGCCGTCACACCAGCGTTGAAGGCATCCTCACCCATGAACGTCACGAGCTGGCGAAGGACGGACGCACCCTTGGCGTAGGAGATGCCGTCGAAGTTCTCGAGCGCACTCTGTGCATCGGGAGCCGGCGACCCCGCAACGGGGTGGGTGCTGGGAGCCCGCTCCGCGGCATACCCCCACTGCTTGCGCGAAATGCCGAACTCGACCCAGCTGTCCGTGAACTCCGTCGCCCTGCTCGTCGCCGTGTAGGCCATGAACTCGGCGAACGACTCGTTGAGCCAGAGGTCGTCCCACCACCGCATCGTCACGAGGTCGCCGAACCACATGTGCGCCATCTCGTGGGCGATCGTGTTGCTGCGCTGGAGGATCTGCTCGCGGGCGGCAGCGCCTCGAAAGAGCATCGTGTCGCGGAAGGTCACGCAACCCGGGTTCTCCATCGCGCCCGCGTTGAACTCGGGCACGAAGATCTGGTCGTAGTCACCGAACGGATAGCGGACCTCGAAGGTGCGGTGGTAGTAGTCGAACGATTGCTTGGTCACCTCGAACATCTGCGGAGCGTGCTTCTCGAGTTCGGGCTGCAGGCTGCGGCGGGCGTGGATTCCCAGGGGTATGCCGTCGTGCTCGTCGCGCACGGACACGTAGGGACCGGCGCAGACGGTGACGAAATACGTTGCGAGAGGCAGGGTCTCGCTGAGTTCCCACTGGCCCGGCGTCGTCTGGGTGGCCCGGCCGTTGCCGAGGACGACCCACTCCTGGGGCGCCCGGACGGTCACCGCGTAGGGCGCCTTGAGGTCGGGCTGGTCGAAGCAGGCGAAGACGGTCGGCGCCGCGTCGAGGAAGAGGTGCCCGTAGACGTAGTCCTCGTCGTCGGCCGGGTCGGTGCTGCGGTGAAGGCCCTGCCCGTCGCGGGAGTAGGCCATCGTCGCGACAACCTCGACCGTGTTGTCGGCGGCGAGGTCGGCCAGTGGCAAGCGACCCTCGACAATCTGGTCGGGCGCGATCGAGTCACCGTTGAGAGTGACCGTCTCGACATTCACCGCGCGCACATCGAGGAACGTTGCCGCACCGGGAGTGCTGCAGGAGAACCGGATCCGAGTCGTCGACCCGAAGTCCTCAGCCCCGCGGTCCAGGTCGAGATCCACCTCCATGCGGTGGACAGAGATGAGCTGCGCCCGCTGCCGGGCTTCGTCGCGAGTCAGTGATGGCACGCCGCGATGGTGTCACACAGGCTCGGGTGCACGCCGCACGATGGCCTGAGCGGTCAGCCGGGACGGTCAGCTCGGGCGGTAGCCCGTCGCCATCGCCTGCAGGCGGGCGATGCGGTCCGCCATGGGCGGGTGGGTCGACATGAGCCGCGAGATGTCCTGCGAGCGGAACGGGTTGGCGATCATCATGTGGCTCGCGTTGACGAGGTTCTTGGTCGGTGCGAGCGGGGCGCGCGACACCCCGGACTCCAGCTTGGCCAGAGCCGACGCGAGCGCGAGCGGGTCACCGGTGAGGGTGGCGCCGTCCTCGTCGGCGTCGTACTCACGGGTGCGCGTGATCGCGAGCTGGATGACCATGGCGCCGATCGGCGCGATGAACGCCATCGCGAGGCCAGCCATCGCTCCGCCGGGGTTGTCGTTGTCGCGGTTGCCGCCACCGAACATCGAGCTGAAGGCCAGCATCTGGCCGACACTGCTGATGACACCGGCGATCGCAGCGGCCACGGAGCCGGTGAGGATGTCGCGGTTGTAGACGTGCATGAGCTCGTGACCGAGGACGCCGCGCAGCTCGCGTTCGTCGAGGAGCTGGAGGATCCCCTGGGTGCAGCAGACGGCCGCGTTCTGCGGGTTGCGACCGGTCGCAAAGGCGTTGGGCGCCTCGGTCGGCGAGATGTAGAGCCTGGGCATCGGCTGCCCCGCCTTGGTGGAGAGCTCGCGGACGATGCGATACATCGCCGGGGCCTCGGTCTCGCTGACCGGGAACGCCTGCATCGCCTTGATGGCGAGCTTGTCGCTGTTCCAGAACGAGTAGAACGTCATCGCGACTCCGAAGAGCGCGAAGATGAAGATGAAGCTCGGATTGCCGAAGTAGGTCGCTGCAACCCAGCCGAGGCCGAGGAAGAGGGCCATGATGAGCCCGAAGAGGCCAGCGGTCTTCGCGCCGTTGAAATGGTTGTGCATGCGTCTATTAACGCAGACCCGGGGCGCCACGTTCCGTCTGCAGGACCCGCTCCCACATGATGCTGTCGCGCCAGACGCCACCGATGAGGAACGACGACGTGGTCGTGCCGTAGTTGTGGAAACCCTGGGACTCGAGCACCCGCTGCGACGCGACGTTGGCCGCTGACGTCATGGCCTCGGCGCGATGGAGCCCCAGTTCGTCGGCCATCACCTCGAGGAGGAGTCCGAGCGCCCGCTGCGCATGACCTCGTCCCTGGTGGGTCGTGCCGATCCAGTAGCCGACCGAGCCGGCGAGGAAGGGCCCGCGCCGGATGCCGCCGACGGTCACCAGTCCGGCGATCTCCTCGCCCGCAAGAACGACACCGGGCCACATGCGTCCTTCGGCGTGCTCGGCGAGGTAACCCTCGAGCCTCTCCTGCTGACCGCGGGTCGTGAAGTAGTCGTCGGTTCGCGTCGGCGACGAGGTCGCAAAGGCCTCGCGATCACGCGCGAGATGAGTGGCGAGCGCCTCCGCGTCGTCCGGCGTCACCAACCGGATGGAGGTCGGGCGCTCGGTCACGTGACGAGGCCGACGAGCAGCTGCGGGAGTGCACTGGCGAGAACGAGAAGGGCGCTGCCGATCGCCGCGACGCCCAGGCTCGCGCGCCGCGACCGCGGCCGCGGCGGCGCATCGGCGTCGGGCTCACCGAAGAGCACCGCGAACCACCGCACATAGACGGCGATCCCGAGGACCGCAGCGACGACGGCGACGACCGCCACCGGCCAGAGCCCCGCCGAGATGGCCGGCTTGAGCGCCACGATCTTGGCGACGAGCCCGATGACCCCCGGCGGCAGACCGGCGAGGACGAGCAGCGCGAGGGCGAGCGTCCCTCCGGCGACCGGGTCGCGTCGGAGCAGACCCTTGTATGCCGTGAGCTCCCGTCCGTCTTCGACGTGCTGTCCGTGGATGGCTCGGACCGCAGCGAACGCGACCAGGCTGGCGACGGCATACACGACGGTGTAGACCGCGGCAGCCTGACGGCCGGCGACGGTGAGCGCGGTGAGGGGCAGGAGGACCCACCCGGCCTGGGCGATCGTCGACCACGCGAGGAGTCGGACGACTTCGGTCTGGCGCAGGGCCATGACCGTGCCGGTGAGCATCGAGGCGACCGTGAGGATGACGAGGGCAGCGACGACGACGTGGGGTCCGGGGTTCAGGCCGACGACCGCGTCATAGGGGGCCAGGACGACGATGAGGGCACCGACGGCGGCGAGCTTGGAGGCCGACGCGAGCAGTGCCGAGACCGGGAGCGGGCCGGAGGACAGGGTCGTCGGGGTCCACGCGTGGAACGGCACGGCCGAGATCTTGAAGGCCAGCCCGGCGATGAGGATGACGGTGGCGAGGCCTGCGAGGGTGCGCTGCTCGGGGACGGCCCAAGCGGTGGCGAGCGAGTCACCGGTCAATGTCGGGTCGCCGGTGGCCGTGACCCAGAGCGCCGTGCCGAGGACGAGGAGTCCAAAGGACACGAGTGAGGTGGTCAGGAGGGTGAGGGCGCCATGGGCCGCGGCTCGACGGTCGCGCCAGGCGACGAGGGCGATGACCGGGATCGTCGCGAGCTCGAGGGTGATGAGCCAGGTGCCGAGGTCGCGCGAGGCCACGACGGCGACCGCGCCACTGGCCGACGCAAGCAGCATGACCACGTCGATGACACCGGCCTTGCGCACGGACATGAGGGCGAGCACGGCGAGCGTCGCGAGGAGGGCGGCGATCTGGAGGGTGCTGGTGAGGGGGCTGCCGTCCCACATGCAGCGGCCGTCGGGCGCGGGGGTGCAGAGCGTCAGCCGCGGCTCGGTCGTGAGCAGTCCGGGTATGGCGGCGGCCGCTCCTCCGGCCAGGCCGAGGCCCGCCATGACCGGCGCTGCCAGACGGGCACGCGGCGTGATCGCGTCGACGAGGAGCACGAGCACCATGGCTGCGACGGGGATGAGCGCGGGCAGCAGCAGCGCCCACGAGAGTTCGAGTCTCATCGGCCACCTCCGATGAGCGTGGTCACGGCGTCGGACGTCACGGAGAACACGAGATGCGGCGCGACGCCAAGGGCAACGACGCCCACAGCGAGAGCGGAGATGACGCCGAGCTCGACGCCGCGGGCGTCAGGTGCACGATCGGGAGCGTCGGCGGCGACCTCGTCACCCACCCAGACGATGCGCGCGACTCGCAGCGAGTAGGCCGCGGCGAGGGCCGCTCCCACGGCAGCGATGACGGCGCAGGTCCGCAGGACTCCCGTGTGCTGGATCGGGTTCCACGCGGCGATGAGGGCCGTGAACTCGCCCCAGAAGCCGGCGAGCCCGGGGAGCCCGAGGCCGGCAGCGAGACCGAGGATGAGTCCGAAGCCGAGGCGGGGCGACACCTCACGCAGTGCGGGTCGCAGGACGGCGAGGTCGACCGAACCCCAGCGGTGCTTGAGGCCACCGACGATGACGAAGAGCAGGGCCGAGATGACGCCGTGGGCGATGTTGCCGATGAGCGCTGCCTGAAGGCCGGTCTCGGTGCCGGAGGCGAGGCCGAGGACAACGAAGCCCATGTGCGCCACGGACGAGAAGGCGATGAGCCGCTTGAGGTCGCGTTCGACGAGGCAGATGAGCCCGCCCCAGAGGATGCCGATGACTCCGGCGATCGCCAGGACGGGCGCGATGCGGGTGAAGCCGTCGGGCACGCTCGCCAGCGGCAACCGCACGAGGCCGTAGGTGCCGAGTTTGAGGAGCACAGCGGCCAGAAGCACCGACCCGGCGGTGGGGGCAGTGGTGTGGGCGGCGGGGAGCCAGGTGTGCAGCGGGAAGACGGGGACCTTGACCGCGAGCCCCAACGTGAGCAGCACGGCGATGAGCATCTGCTGACCGGGGCTCAGGCTTGCGGCCGCGGCAGGCAGAGCGGCGAAGTCGGCCGTGCGCGCCTTCGTCACGAGGAGCAGGATGCCGACGAGCATCAGGGTCGAACCGATGGCCGTGTAGAGGATGAAGCGGGCCGACGCGTCAGCGCGCTTGGCTGCACTGTGCGGGTCGCCGTAGCGGCTGATGAGGACCCACATCGGCACGAGCACGATCTCGAACGCGATGAAGAACAGGACGGCGTCGCGCGCCGAGAAGGCCGCAAGTGCTCCCGTTTCGACGAGGAGCAGGGCCCCGAGATAGGTCGCCGCACTCCCACTCGACGGCGAGTCGGCCCAGGGCTGCTCGGCCCAGGAGTGCGCGACGACGAGGACGCCGATGACGGCGGTCAGCACGATGAGCGGGGCGCTGATTCCATCGACCTCGAAGTGCCATCGCACGCCCAGGTCGGGGATCCACGCCCGGTCGACGACGGGCCGCATCACGGTCGCGGCAACGGCCGCCACTCCCCCGACCGACGCCGCAACCAGCGCAACGAGTCGTGCCGTCGACGCCGAGAGAGCACGACCGCCGGTGACGAGCCACAGCCCGACCGCGCCGGGCACGAGCAGCATGAGGATCAGCGCCATGTGAGCACCGCCGTCCCGGCCGCGACGATCAGCCCGAGGGCGATGAGTCCGACGCCGGCCGACGGCGCCTCCCGACGGTGTCCGCGCTCGGCGAACCAGCCAGCGATGCCAGCCGATGCTGCTGCGCCGCGCACGTAGCCGTCGACGACCTCACGGTCGAGGAACTCGACGATCCTGGCCAGTCCCAGCACGGGTCGGGCAACAAGCGTTTGGTATGCCGTGTCGAACCCGAGGCCGGCATCGGCCAGTTCGCGTTGGCGAGGGGTGCGGACGAAGGCGTCCCGCGGGTCCCCCGAGCCTCGGGCCAGGTAGGCGACACCGGCGCCCACGACGATGAGCAGGAGGGTGAGGAACATCCACCAGAACGACACACCGTGGATGTCGAAGAGTCCGGTGATGAGCACGAGCCCACCGACGACGGTGAGCACGGTGAGAACGGCCAGCGCAGCGAGAACGGAGTCCCACGGCATACCCGCGTGGTGGTCTTCCCGCTCCTCGATCTCGAGGGGGGCACTCACGACGAGGTGGGCGCGGGTGGCGTAGGCGGCAGTGAGCACGACGGTGACGAGGAGCGCGGCGAGGACGAGGATGCCCGGTCCGCCAGTGGTGATCGCGCCCTCGTAGGCCGTGACGATGACGTGTTCCTTGGAGAGCCCACCGACGACGAACGGCGCCCCGGCGAGGGCCAGCAGGCCGAAGAGCCAGGCGACCCGGGCGAGCTGGTGGACGTTCCCGGCGCCGCGCAGTGCGACAGCAAGGGTCGAGCCGGCGACGACCGACAGCCAGCCGATCGTGAGGAAGAGGAGGGACTTGAAGAGCGCGTGCGACCACATGTGGAACAGCGCCGGGTCGGGGCCGATGTCCTTGGTCGCGGTGGCCAGCGCCGAGAGCATGATCGCGACCTGGCTCACCGTCGACCACGCGAGAAGGCGTTTGAGGTCGGACTGGCCCAGGGCGAGGACCGCTGCGCCGACCATCGTCACGGCGGTCGCGGCCCCGAGCAGCCAGCGGGCACCGTCGGCGAGGACGAGGATCGGGAAGAGCTGCGCGAGGACGACGGTTCCGGCCGCGACCATCGTGGCCGCGTGAATGAGGGCCGAGGCCGGCGTCGGGCCCTCCATCGCATCGGGCAGCCAGTCCTGGAACGGGAACTGCGCCGACTTGCCGAGGACGCCGATGACGACGAGGGCAATGAACAGGGAGCGCAACCACGGCTCACCGGGCGCGACACAGGCCGCCACCTGAGTGGCCGAGTCGACGCACTCGGCGCCCGGCGACCGGGACCAGTGGGCGATGACGGCGTCGAGGCCGGACGACCCGGCACCGGCAACCAGTCCGACGATGCCGAGGACGAAGCCGATGTCGGCGACACGCGTGACGATGAACGCCTTGTAGGCCGCTCGGCGGGCCGACTCCTTGCGCGACCAGTGACCGATGAGGAGATAGGAGCACCAGCCCATGACCTCCCACCCGACAAGGGTGAGGACGAGGTCGCGGGCGTGGACGACGAGCATCATCGCGGCCGTGAAGAGCGAGACGGTGGCAGCGAACTGGGCGAGACGGTCGTCGTCGGCGAGGTACCAGCGGGTGAAGACGAGGACCGCGACGACGACGAGGGCGACCACGGCGGCCACAGCGGCGGTGGCCGGGCCAGCACCGAGCTGGAGGGGCATCTCGAGAGCGCCGACGCGCAGCGGTTCACGCAGCTGGACGACGTCCTCGCCACGGGTCGGAGCCACGATGAGACCGATGACGGAGACGACCGCAGAGAGGAGCGCCGCCACTGTGGCCAGCGATGCCGCGAAGTGCGGGGTCCGGCGCAGCGCGAGCGTGGCGACCGCCGCGATGACGGGGATGAGGACGAGCAGGGAGGAGACCTGGAGAGCGCTCACGTCCCCCTCCCCTCACTCGACTTCGTGCCTTCCAGGGGTTCGTCGAGGTCGATCGAGCCGCGGTGGCGGAACGCCGTCAGGATCACCGCGAGCGCGACGACGACCTCGGCCGCGGCGATGGTGATGACGAAGAGCGGCAGGACGCTGGACGACTCCCAGCGAGAGGGCGAGGTCGCGCCGGACGCGACGAGCAGGACGAGCGAGCCCGACAAGATGAGCTCGACGCCGATGAGCAGGAGCACGGCGTTGCGGCGGACGGTCACGCCCATGACACCGAGGCCCACGAGGATCGCGGCAAGGACATAGGGCCCAGCAAGGTGGATCACGACCCCACCACCCCAGGGTCAGTGGCTCTGCCGCGCGAGACGGCGAGCGCGGCGATCAACGCAGCGAGCAACAGCACCGACAGTGCCTCGAACGGCCACACCCACGTCCCGAAGAGCTCGGTCGCGACAGCCTGGTTGGAGATCTCGCGACGCTCGACGGCGCCACCGGCCAGTGGCAGCAGCGCCGCCAGCAACAGCGCGGTGGTCGCGGCTCCCGCAACACCAGCCGCCACCCGACGCCACACCGGCACGTCGTGCGCCAGATCAGGACCGATCGGCGCCCGAGTCAGCATCAGGGCAAAGAGCACGAGCACGACCACGGCCCCGACATAGACGAGGACCAGGACCAGCGCCACCAGCTCGTGCCCGAGGACGAGCAGGGACCCCGCCACGCCGAGCAGCGCGACGACGAGCCACAGGGCGGCGTGCACCACCTGACGGGTCGTCACGGCGAGCAGGCCGGCGACAACCGCCAACAGCCCGCACGCCGCGAAGGCGAGGTCCAGTGAGGTCATGCGTCCGGTTCCTTCGCGGGTGGCCGCGGCGTCCGGGCAGGCTTGTTGATGGCGGCGATCTCGGCCGGTTCCGCGGCGCGCTCGTCCAGAGCGGGCGGCGCCGGGACGGTCTCCATCCAGCCGCCGAGCCGGTCCTTGTCGTGGAGCAGATCCAAAATGCTGGTCTCGGCGTACTCGAACTGCGGACTCCAGAAGAGCGCGTCGAACGGGCAGACCTCGATGCAGATCCCGCAGTACATGCAGAGCGAGAAGTCGATGGAGAAGTCGTCGAGGACGTTGCGCTGGCGCTCGCGGCCGCCCTCGGTCGTCGCGGGGATCGTCTCCTTGTGCGACTCGATGTAGATGCACCAGTCCGGGCACTCACGCGCGCAGAGCATGCAGCTCGTGCAGTTCTCCTCGAGGAGCGCGATGACGCCGCGACTGCGGGGCGGCAGGTCGGGTGCGACGTCGGGGTACTCGTGGGTGTGCACCGGCTTCATGGCCGTCTTGGCAGTCGTCGCCAAACCCTTGAGTATGCCGGGCAGGATGCCTTTGTCGTTGTGCTTGCTCATTGCGTCATCACTACGCCAATTCCGGTGAGGGCCAACTGGATCAGGGCCATGGGCAGGAGGACAAGCCACGCGAGTCGTTGGAGCTGGTCCTCACGCATGCGCGGCCAGGCCACGCGGAACCAGATGACGAGGATGGCGATGACGAAGCCCTTGAGCAGCGTCCACAACCACCCGATGTGGTCGTCGAACGGGCCACGCCATCCGCCGAGATAGAGGACGGCGAACAACAACGAGAAGATGACGATCCCGGCATACTCCGAAAGAAGGAAGAACGCGAAGCGCAACCCGGTGTACTCGGTCCACGGGCCCATGACGAGCTCGGCATCGGCGATGGGCATGTCGAACGGCGGACGCTGCAGCTCGGCAAGCGCCGCAACGAGGAAGACGATGGCGCCGGGCAGCTGCCAGATGAGCCACCACGGCGACCAGGCCTCGACGACCCCGGACAGGCTCAGCGTCCCGGCGGCCAAGCAAGCGGAGGCGACGGCGAGCACCAGCGGCAGCTCATAGGACACGAGCTGCGCGGCC
Organism: Janibacter sp. HTCC2649; assembly: GCF_000152705.1. Classification (GTDB taxonomy): domain Bacteria; phylum Actinomycetota; class Actinomycetes; order Actinomycetales; family Dermatophilaceae; genus Knoellia. The sequence continues at coordinate 1,819,350 of NZ_CH672413.1, forward strand.
GAACGCAGGGCGCCGAGCAGGGCGTACTTGTTGGCGCTGGCCCACCCGGCCATGAGCGTGCCGAGGGCGCCGACGCTCGTCGCGGCAAGGATGAGGACAGCGCTTGCGGGGACGTCGATGGCGACGACGTCGTGCTGCAGCGGCAACGCCGCCATCGCCAGGAGATACGGGATGAGGGCGACGAAGGGCGCGATCTTGAAGATCGTCCGGTCGGCCGCACGCGGAGTGATGTCCTCCTTCTGGACGAACTTCACCCCGTCGGCGACGAGCTGGGCCCACCCGTGGAACCCACCGGCATACATCGGTCCGAGTCGACCCTGCATGTGCGCCATGAGCTTGTGCTCCGTCTGCCCCACGAGCAGGGGGAACACCAGGAAGGCGGCCAACACGGCCACCGACCTCACGACCACCTCGAGCACGCTCATCGTGGGCAGCCTAGTAGTTGGCCACGCTCCAGGGTGGTTGCGTCCGGACGGGTCAGCGAGGTCCCCAGTCGGGGCCCGGAACCCCGGGTGCCTGGACGCGACGACGCGACGGGGACTTGGCGGAGTCGTGCCCCTCCCCGGGCTCCTTGCCGCCGGGCCACTGCTTGGACGCGCGAGCCGCGAGGACGAACGACTTGCGCAGCGGCGTGCCCTCGAAACCTTCGGGAAGGAGCAGCGGGCGCATGCCCGAGCCGGAGCCGTCGTCGAAGCCGGTGAACTCGACCCCGAACATCTCGTGGGTCTCGCGCTCGTGCCAGGCGGCACCGGCATACACATCGGTGACGGAGACGATCGCGGCGCCTTCGGCGACGCGCGTCGTGAGGCGGATGGCGCGTATGCCGCGTCCGTCCGTTTCGTGGGAAATGTCCAGCGCGCGCAGGACGAGGCCATAGCCGGGAGCTGCGTCGTCATAGGTGCGGTCGACGGCGCTGAGCCAGTCGAAGAAGGTGAACCCGGTGGCCTGGGCGGCGGCGACGGCTTCGTGCCAGTCGGCCAGGGCCACGTCATGCAGCTCGTCGGTGCTCACGTGGCGAAGCCTAGCCACAGAACCCCGCCGACGACTTCGTGCCCGAGACGGACGTCAGGAGCCCGGCGACGAATGTCCGTCTCGGGCACGAAGTCGAATTTCAGCGGGTGGCTGCGGCGTGCTCGGCGGCCTGGCGTGCTGACCAGGTGCGGTCAGCGCCGTCGATGCTGGCGCGCGAGGACAGGTCGACCCCGGCGCGGGCAGCGGCTGCCTTGACGCGAGCCGAGTTCAGGTCCGGAACCCCGACGACCTCGGGCTGGATGCTCGAGTCGGCTGCGGCGTAGGTGCGCTGCTGGGCGGCGAGGCGCTCCGACGATGCGGCGGCACGCTGGAGCGTCGTGGCGTTGACCTTGAGGGCGGACCCGGTGAGCGGGGTGCTCACGGTCGGGACGTAGCCGCTGGCGTGGCCGGCGACATTGGGGTGGTAGCTCTCCTCGATCGGGTTCGAGAGGCCGTTGAGCCACTCGACGTCGTCACAGACCGCGTGCCCGATGAAGCGCGACGTCGGGTTGGCGAAGCTGAAACCCTTGGCACCAGCGGCTGCTGACGTCTTGGAGTTGATGAGGTCGGCCATCTGGTTGAGGCGCGTCTCCTCCGCCGGGGAGAACCAGGTGAAGGCGTTGCAGTCCTCGCCCTGGAAGATCCGCGGGTAGCCGACGATGACGACCTTGGCGTTGGGCGCCTTGCTCCGGATCGACGTGTAGAGCGTGTTCAGGGCACCGGGCAGGACGTTGTTGATGTAGTTCTGGGCGCCGTCGATCTTGCCGTTGCAGTTGCTCGCCCAGCCGGGCAGCGCGCACTCGGTGAGGACGTCCGCGAAGCCGGCGTCGTTGCCGCCGATCGAGATGCTGACGTGCGTCGTCGAGGAGGACAGGGCGCTGAGCTGGGTGTTGGTGACATCGGCGATCTTGGCTCCCGAGCAGGCCCGGAAGTTGAGCGTGTATCCCTTGGCCGCGGCGATGAGCGAGGGATAGGCCTTCGTGGACCGCAGGCACGAGGTCCCGTCGTTGATGTAGCTCCGCGTCCCCGTGCCCGAGGAGTAGGAGTCGCCGAGGGCGACGTAGGACGAGGCCGCCTGTGCTGGGGCGGCGGCAAGCAGAAGGCTGAACGCTGCTGCGGACGCGGCGAGCAGGCCGATCTTTCGGATTGTCGTCATTGACATCTCCCACTGAAGTGAGGTCGTGGACCTCGCGGTTGGTGATCGCAACCTAGGGCCATCCACGGGGTGCGCGAAGGCTTGTCACCAACCCTTTGCCAAGCCCATACCGGACGCTGACCCTTGCCAGACCCGGCGTTCTGGTGCACGATGGCTCCCAGCCGTTGTAAGCGCTTACAAGGATTTTCACAGCGCCGAACGACGAGGACGACGCACCACCACGACTCAACGACGAGGCGAAGGAGCACCTGCTGATGACTGGATCCGCGGCACACAGCCAGCGCGCGACGATCTACTCCGTCGCCGCCGCCGCCGGCGTCTCCATCGCCACTGTCTCGCGGGTCTTCCAGGGCACGAGCATCGTCGCCCAGGGCACCAGGGAGCGGGTCCTCGCCGCCGCCGACGAGCTCAACTACGTGCCCCTCGGCGCCGCCCGCAGCCTCGCCGTCTCGCGCCACGAGCTGCTCGGCCTCGTCCTCCCCGAACTCGGTGGTCCCTACTACTCCGAGCTGCTCATGGGCTTCGAGTCCCGCGCCTCCGAACTCGGGCTCGGTGTCATCGTCGTCGTCACCCAGGGCAAGCCCGACCCCAGCCGCGCCATCCGCCAGCTCATGTCGCGTGTCGACGCGATCGCCGTCCTCGGCTCGGACCTCGACGACGACGCCCTCACGCACCTGGCCACGGTCAAGCCGCTGCTCTCACTGGCCGGGATCCCCGACGGGCCGATCGACAGCCTCGCCGCCGAGAACACCGCGAGCGCCGAACAGCTCACCATTCACCTCCTCGACCACGGGCGCAGTTCGCTGCTCTTCCTCGGAGACCCCGACGCCGGCGCCGACATTGCCGGCCGGTATACCGGGTTCTCGGCTGCGCTGTCGGCTCGCGGTCTCGACGTGCCCGAGCCGGTCCGGATCGGGTTGCGCGAGTCGGATGGTGCCGCCTTCGCGACGGCCCACCTCGCGGGCGAGCACCGGGCCGACGCGCTCGTCTGCGCCAACGACGAACTCGCCCTGGCCGTCCTCGCCCACCTCCAGGACCACGGTGTCGACGTGCCGGCCGACGTCGCCGTCGTCGGCTGGGACGACGTCATGGCCGCGCGCTACGTCCGCCCCGCTCTCACGACCGTGCGCCAGCCGGTCCGCGACCTCGGAGCCCTCGCCAGCGATCGCCTCCACGCCCACCTCAACGGCACCACCGACGCCGGTGCCGCATCCCCCACCCACGACATCCTCCCCACGCAGGTGGTCATCCGCTCCTCCTGCGGCTGCACCACATCCCCTCCCGAAAGGCACCTCCCATGAGTCACCACCCCTCCTTCAAACGCCGAACGGTCTTCGCCGTCGCCGGCCTGACGGCGAGCGCCCTGGCCTTCTCCGCCTGTGGCCGCGAGGCCGGCGGCGCGGGTGCCGACGCAGGCGCCACCGCCAAGCCGATCTCCGAGGGCAAGGCCACCGGGGAGCTCACCGTGTGGGCCATCGGCGCCGAGGGCGAAAAGCTCCCGGCCCTCACCAAGGAGTTCGAGGCGGCCAACCCCGGCGCCACGGTCAAGGTCACCGCGATCCCGTGGGACGCAGCGCACGACAAGTTCGCCTCGGCGATCACCGCCGGGCAGACCCCCGACGCCGCCATGGTCGGCAGCACCTGGATGGGTGAGTTCGCCGGCATGGACGCCCTCGACCCCACGCCCGCGAGCATCGACAAGGCCGCCTTCTTCGAAAGGTCGCGATCGTGCGGCTGACCGCTCCGTTCGATGCGCGGGACGACCTGTTCCTCGAGGCGTGGTTCCACCAGGGGTCGCTCGACTTCCCGCCGGGGCTCGTGTCGCGCCTTCGGACCATCGCTGCTGCGTGCCCGCTCATCGTCGACGTGGTCCTCGATCGCCCTGCCGTGCTGACGCCGCTGCTGCCCTTCGCCTCCGCGGTCGTCGCGAGCTATGGCACGTGTGACGCCGCACTGGCAGATGCCCTGGGTGGACGGATCGCCCCCGAGGGGCTCTTGCCCTTCGACCTGCCCCGCTCGATGGAGCAGGTGCGCCAACACCCCGTCGATGTCCCTGGCCTGGGTGACCCGCTCTTCCCGTTCGGCTTCGGCCTCACCCTCTGACCCCACCAACCGACTTCGTGCCCGATACGGACACGAGGAGCGCAGCGACGAGTGTCCGTATCGGGCACGAAGTCGGTCTCCAGGTTTGACAGGACAGTGTCAGCGGCGGCGGCGGGTGTTGCGTTCGCGGCGCGTGTCGCCGGGGGGAACCTGCGGGCGCGTCGGCACACTCTCGTCGAGGGCCAGCTGGGCCAGCACGAGGACGAGACCGGCGCCGATGAGGACGAGCCCGAACCGCGTGTGATCCAGGCCGAGGAGCCCGGCGCCGACGAGGGCGACCGCTCCCCCAGAAGCCAGGGCACGCGGCAGCTTGGGGATCCGGCGCCGGGCCCTGGGTGCGATGAACATGCCCCAGAGCGCGGCCACGAGCACGACGGCGAGCACGCCGACGACGAGACCCCCGAAGCCCCCTCCGACAACTCCCGACCCGAGCATGAAGACGCCGACCATGAACGCGAACTCGATGATGAAAGCCACCAGTCCGAGCACGATGAGCATCAGGACGGTCTCTCGACTCGACCGCGGGTGACCTCTCCCGCCGAGGCGGTGCGGTGCGCGGTGTAGCGAGGTGCAGCGGCATACCCGTCGCCGTGGTCGACCCCACCGGCGCCACCGAGGCGATCAGAGATGGCGCGTCCGGAGAGCCGCTCGCCGGCGATCTGCTCCTGGAGCTTGATGATGCCGTGGAGCAGGGCCTCGGGTCGTGGCGGGCACCCGGGCACGTAGACGTCGACGGGGATGAGCTGGTCCACGCCCTTGGTCACGGAGTACGAATCCCAGTACGGCCCACCGGAGTTGGAGCAGGCGCCGAACGAGATGACGTACTTCGGCTCGGGCATCTGGTCATAGAGGCGGCGGATCGCGGGCGCCATCTTGTCGGTGACGGTGCCCGACACGACCATGAGGTCGGCCTGCCTGGGACCGGGCGCGAACGGGATCACTCCGAGGCGGATGAAGTCGTGGCGACCCATCGACGCCGCGATGAACTCGATGGCGCAGCAGGCGAGCCCGAAGTTGAAGACCCAGAGCGAATAGCGGCGTCCCCAGTTGAGGACGACGCGGATCGGTTTGGGAGCGTGCTCCGAAAGCGGCCCGACGCGCGGCATCGGCAGCATCACGGGCTGGTCGGTGCTCACGAGCCCACCTTAGGTCAGCCCCTAGGCCCGCCGCCCCCGCGGTCCTAGACTGCTGCGCAGGAGGTTCACCCATGGCCATCTTCATGATCGAGCGCACATTCGCCGAGCAGCTCACGCCAGAGCCGGGGGCCTTCCACGAACTCAACCTCATCAACGCCGACGAGGGCGTCCGCTGGTTCTATTCGTTCCTCTCCCAGGACGGTCTGAGGACCTTCTGCCTCTACGAGGCCGATTCACGCGAAGCCATCGTCCGCGCGGCGCAGCGCGCTGGCGTGCCGGCCGACCTCATCATCGAGGTGACCCAAACGGTGACGCCAGACGGTCTGCTCCACCCCATCGCGGACGAACTCGTCGGCTGAGACGGCGGCACGAAGCAGGCGTGGTTCAGGGCCCGACATCGAGAAGGCCGTGCTCCGCCGCATAGCGTGCGGCCATCGTGCGATTCGCCACCCCGGTCTTCTGCAGAATGCTTCGGACATGGTTGGTCACCGTGTTCTCGGTGATGAAGAGTCGCTCGGACAGTTGCCGGTTGCTCAGCCCCTCCGCGACCAGGCGGAGCACCTCCAACTCGCGGAAGGTGAGTCCCTCCGGGCCCGAGTGTGGGCCGTCGAGCCCAACACGACCTCTCAGCCTGGGCGTTCGAAGCTGGCTCGCCGTCGCCACGGCTTCGCGCCGAGCGGCTTCGATGCGCCTGGTGGGAGCCCCTGACCTGCGCAGGTGGTCGACGATGGCGGCGAGGTCGTAGCCGACGAACAGGGGAGCACCCATGCGTTGGTCCATCGCGACGGCCGAGCGCAACAGGTCCTCGGCTCCCTCGCGTCCCAGCACGGAGTCCAGCAGGCCGAGATAGCGGTCAGCGCTTCCGAAGACGGCCAGCAAGGGGCCGACGGCAAGATTGCACCCTGCGAACTCGGCGAACACGGGCCGCAGGGCGGCCGCACAGCGGCGATCGTCGAGCCACGCGACAGCCTCCGACACGAACGCGATCGTCGCGGGCCAGGTGGCTGAGGCTCGGAACGGCTCGAGGTCGTGCTCGACCAGCCAGGTCAAGGCTCGGCGCGCACCATCACGGCGACCCAGCTCGCAGTACAGCGCGAGGAGCCCGGGTGCCCAGTGAGCAGCCACATCTTCGTGGCCTGTGATCAGTGGCCGCACCTGGTCGAGTTTCATCTGCTCACGTCGCAGGACGAAGGTCTGCATCGAGAGTCGCTCGGACATCTCACCCAGTTCTCCGATGTCTTCGAGCCGCATGAGGCGGCTGCTGATGGCATCGGCGGTTCCCACGTCGCCCGAGGCGAACGCGCGCGCCCACTCGTAGCAACCCGACTGCATGAGGTGGAAGGACGCTCCTGTCGCCGCCGCAGCGCTCGCCGTCTCGGCCCGGGCCGACTCGTGCCGTTCCGGGTCACCGGTGAGATAGCCGATCATGGCGAGCACCGTCGCTCCGTGGACCACGAGTGCTGGACTGTGCGCGGCACGACCCAACGCCACGAGCTCAGCGCACAGGAGGGCAGCGGCGCCCGCAGTCGATGGGCGGGGCATCGCGATGATGCTGCACTCCAGAGCGTGCGCAAGGGTGGCAGGGTCGCCGTTCTCACGCGCCAGGCCGAGAGCTTTGGCGACGAGAAGACCGCCTCGTTCTGCGTCGCCCGAATACCTCAGCGCCCTGCCGAGGCTGGCAATCGCTGTGATTCGGGTGGTGTCGATGTCAGGAACATTCGATCCGGACAGTGCCTGCGTCAGAAGTTCTGCCGCATCGAACCCCAGGTGCCCGATCCGCCAAGACGCATCCTCGTAGGCGACTGCAGCCCGGAGTCTGTTCACGGGACTCCCGCCAACGACCACTGCGCGGTCGAGATCGCGGGCCAACGCGAAGGCCCCTGCGTCGCGATAGGACTCCGCAGCGAGGAGTCGAAGGTCGTCTCGATCCGCGACCCCCTCCGCGAGGTTCGCTGCGCGGGCGAACGCTTGGCCCGCCTCATGGTGCGCCAGTCGGTCGCGCGCAAGGCGGGCGGCTTCACGGAGATACTGGACCGCTTTTGGCGCATGGCCCAGAACGCGAGCGCTGGCGTAGTGATGCGCAATGCGCTGGATCCTGTTGGGCTCGTTGGCAAAACCCTCTTCGAGAGTGAGCGCGATCCTGGCGTGGGTGCGAGGCACAGCAGATACCTGCATGAGGTCGAGGATCGCCTGCCTTCCGAGGACGTGGTCGAAGGCGTAGGAGGAGCTGTCGTTGGCCAGGTTCCCGACGAGACCCACGGCTCCCGCACGATCCAGGGCGGCGAGAACAACCGGCACCTCAAGTCCTGCCACGTGGGCGAGCACTGGCACGGAGAAGTCGGCACCGATCACGGCGGCGATCTCGATGAGGAGACGACATTCTTCGTCGAGCTCGGCCAGTCGTCCGGCGTAGAGGTCCCGCACCGTCTGTGGGGTGACCGCGAGCAACGGGTCAAGTCCGTCCAGTCCTCCGTGCGCCTCGACGTCGCGCAACACCTCACGCAGGTAGAAGGCGTTGCCCCCGCTCTGGTCACGCAAGATCGACGAGGCCGCCCGGGCCCGTCCCACCGGTGCTCCCGTTTCGGCGATGACGTACTCCGCGATGTCCTCGGCCCCCAGGGGAGTCAGATCGATGCGCCTGACCCCATCGAGTCGATAGAGCTGGGTCATGGTTGTCACGAGGGCGTCCGAACGGTCGGGGGGCGCACTTCGGTGCGATGCCAGACACAACAACTGCATGTCGCCCCCGTGCTGGGCGATGTGCGCCAACAAGCCCAACGAGGTCTTGCCCGCCCAGTGCAGGTCCTCGAGGACGAGGACGAGCGGATGCTGTCGACTGGCGGCACGAAGCACCTCGCACACGGCGTCGTACAGAACCTGTCGGTTGGTCACTTCCACGTTGTCGGGCTGACTCGTCGCTCCCGTCAACAGGTCAAGGCTCGCCGCCACCTCCGTGGCCGCCGCCGCATGCAGGGCTCTCAGGGGATCAATGAATGGCTGGTAGGGCGCGCCCAACTCGGCGACACACGCTCCGAGCAGAACCGTCGCGCCGTGGGCGTGGAGCATCCTTCCCGCCTCGGCGATGAACCGTGATTTGCCAGCCCCCGCCTCACCCCCGACGAACACGACCTGCTGCAACCCCGACTCGACCGCCGTCCACGCTTCCTCCAGGGCGTCGAACTCCGCCCGGCGCCCCACAAAGTGCGGGCCGGCGAACCGCCACCGGGCGGGTAGATCAGGAGGTGCCCAACGCTCCACCACATCCCCAAGATAGGCCTGGCCGCACCCCAGCACGCCCGCCTTTCCCAATCGTGATCGCCATGGCCAGATCTGACCATGGCGGGGCTGAAACGGAGTTCGCCAGTTGTGGTCAGGTGCCCGCCGTGCGCGATCCCTAGCGTCGAAGGCGTCAGAAGAACCCACTCCATGAAGGAACTGATCACCGTGAAAACTGTCATCACCCGCAGCGCCGCTGCAGTCGGCACATCGTTCCTCGGTGTGCTCCTGCTGACCGGCCCTGCCAACGCCAAGGACATCGGCCCCGGCGAACCCCTCGCCGCTTCGATGGCCACCCACCCGTGCAGCAACGTCGTCCCGGAGGACCTCGCTGCCTGCCTCGACGCCTACAACATCGAGACGGCTCACTACGAGGGGCCCATCGCCCCTGCGAGCGTTCCGCCAAACCCCAACTGGGTCTCACCCGGCGCGTTGGGACTCACCGCACTGGGCGCCGTCGTCATCGGCGGAGTCGTCATCACCACCGTGGGAGCCAGCCACCATCGGCACGCGACTCGACCTGCGTGACTCCACCTCCGGCAGCCGACCGAATCCTTATCCGGTCGGCTGCCGGCGTGCGTCGGGGAGTGCCGGGAGGGGTTCGGCGCGCAGCCAGGCGTGGAAGAGCCCGCTCAATCGACGGCCGGCGGTCCGCTCGGACAGGGCCTCGAACTCGGCCGTCGTGACGCTGCCACCGTTGTGCCGCGCCACCCAGTCGCGCAGGATGGCGAAGAAGGTGGTGTCGCCGACCTCGAGGCGCAGGGCGTGCAGGGTCAGGGCTCCACGCTTGTAGATGCGGTCGTCGAACATCTCCGAGGCACCCGGCGAGATGACGATGACGTCCTGCGGCAGGGCGGCGAGCTTCTCGTGGTGACGTGCGGCCTGCTCCCCCGTCGTGGCGATCCCTGCCGCCTCGGACCAGAGCCACTCGGCGTAGCAGGCGAAGCCCTCGTGCAGCCAGATGTCGCTCCACTGCGCAGCGGTGACGGCGTTGCCGAACCACTGGTGCGACAGCTCGTGAGCGATGAGTCGCTGCGCCTCCCACGACCGAGTGCAGTGGTTGGAGCCGAAGGTCGACGCCGCCTGCGACTCGAGAGGGATCTCGAGGACGTCGTCGGTGATGACGACGGCATACTCCGCGAAAGGGTAGGGACCGAAGAGCTCGACGAACGTCGACACCATCTGCGCCTGGTCGGCGAACGCCTCCGCGACGGCGGACCGCAGTCGCGGCGGGTGGTGCAGCCGCACCGGCACGGGAGCCCCCGACACCTCGGTGGTCTCGTAGCGACCGATCTGCACCGTCGCGAGGTAGGGCGCCATCGGCTCGTCCATCGCGTAGATCCACCGGGTCGCGCGCCCGTCCTTGCGTCGCTCGGCGAGCGTGCCGTTGGCAACGACGGCGTATGCCGTGTCCGTCGTGACGCTGATGGCGTAGGTCGCCTTGTCGGCGGCTCGGTCGTTGCACGGGAACCACGAGGGGGCGCCGTGCGGCTGTGACGCGACGATGACGCCGTCGGCGAGTTCTTCCCAGCCCGCCCGACCGTCGGGACCGGGAACGGTGCGGGGGGTGCCGGCATACGCGATCGTCAGCGAGAGAACGGTGCCGGCGGGCACGGTGTCCGCGAAGCGCAGCGTGAGGTGTGATGCCCGGTGCGCCCAACGGCGCAAGTTCGCCCCCGTGAGGTCGACCCGAGTCACCTTGAGCGCGTGGAGGTCGAGCGTGATGGTCGGGGTGTCGACGGCGAGGGTCAGCGTGAGGTGCGCGCGACCGGTGAGGTGGTTGCCCGCAGCCTTGTAGGTGAGGTCGAGCTCGTAGTGGTCGACGCCGTATGCCGTGTCGCCGTGTCCGGGCATGTAGGGGTCAGCCTGCGTGCCCGTTGCGTTCGCGCTCACTCGTCCACCCATGGTCCGACAGGGTTGCCGATCCAGCGGGTCCGATCGGGGACCGACTCGCCGCGCATCACGAGAGATACGGGACCGACGGTGGCGTGCCGACCGATCTGGGCGGCGGGCAGGATCACCGAGTTGGGGCCGAGGGTGCCGCCGCGCTTGACGGTGACGGTGTCCATCGAGAGCACCCGGTCGTGGAAGAGGTGGGTCTGGACGACCGTGCCGGCGTTGATCGAGGCGCCGTCGTCGAGGCGGACGAGGTCTGCTTCGGGCAGCCAGTAGGTCTCGAGCCAGACGCCGTCGCCGATCTTGGCGCCCATCGACCGCAGCCACATGTTGAGGGCGAGGGTTCCGGTCGCGGCGCGGGCGAACCACGGAGCGGCGAGGACCTCGACGAAGGTGTCGGCGAGCTCGTTGCGCCACACGAAGGAGGACCAGAGCGCGTGGTTGCCCGGCCGGAGCTTGCCGACGAGCAGCCACTTGGCGGTGGTCGCGCACCCGGCCGCGAGCGCACCGGCCGCGAGGAGGACGAATCCGCTGAGGAGGACGGCCCAGATGAGGCCGTGGCTGAGCAATAGCTCGATGGCGGCGACGACGAGGACGACGAGGGCGATGTGGATCCACACAGGCACGGCACGCAGGGCCTCGACGACGGCGCGGCCCACGCGCAGCTTGGTGGGCGGGGAGTAGGTGCGGGTGGAGTCCGCGTCGGAGCCTTCGCGCCGTAGTGGCCGCGGCGGGGAGCCGAGCCATGAGGTGCCGGCCTTGGCCTTCTTGCGGCGAGGGGCGGCCGAGAGGACGGCGACGAGTCCCTGCTTGGGCACCTTGCGACCGGGAGCGGCCATGCCGGAGTTGCCGACGAAGGCGCCCTTGCCGATGCGTACGTGCTCGACCCGCAGCCAGCCGGCACCCAGCTCATAGCCCGCGACCATCGTGTCGTCGGCGAGGAAGGCACCGGCTCCGACCCGGGTGAAAGTCGGGATGAGCAGGACGGTCGAGGCCTCGACGTCGGGGCCGAGGTCGGCGCCGAGCCCGCGCAGCCACGACGGTGTGAGGCTGCTGGAGTAGAGCGGGAAGAGCCACGTCCGCGCGTCGTCGAGGATGCGCAGCGTCGTCCACGCCTGCCACGCCTGACGTCCGTGGACGGGGTGGGCGCCGGCGCGCAGACCGATCGCGAGCAGTCGGACGAGGACGAGGACCATCACCGCAAGGGCGACGAAGCCGACGGTGGCCCCGAGGGGGATCCAGAGCAGTGCGGTCCCCAGAGCGCCGCCGATGGAGGTCGTGTCCGCGAGGGCAGGAAGGGCCACCAGGGCGCCGATGGCGACCGCCGCGAGAGGGAGGAGCGAGACGACGACGGCCGACGCGGCATACGCGCCCAACCAGATTGGCTTGTTGGCCGGGCGGGCGTCGTGCCACGGGCCGCGTGCCGTGCCGGAGGGTTCGGCTGGGGCTCCGGACCACGACTCGTCGGCAGGGACCGCGCCGAAAACGGCTGAGCCGGGGGCGATTTCGGCGCGTTCGCCGACATCCGCGCCGGGGAGGAGGGAGCTGCGGGCACCGACCCGTGCGCCTTCGCGGACCCGGATCGGTCCGACGATGAACTTCGCGCCGTCGATCCAGTGCCCGCGCAGGTCGACCTCGGGCTCGATCGAGACTCCGTCGCCGAGGTCGAGCATGCCGGTGACCGGCGGGACGGAGTGCAGGTCGACATCGCTTCCTACGCGGGCACCGAGTGCCCGGGCGAACACCTTGATGAAGGGCGCACCCGAGAGGTTGGCGGCGCCGAGCTCGTCGACGAGGCGTTCGGCCAGCCAGACGCGCAGGTGGACCTCTCCGCCGCGGGGGTACTCCCCCGGCTCGAGGTGACGCAGCAGCGTGCGGACGCCGAGGGCGGCCAGGGCCATCCGCCCGACCGGCGAGATGAGGAGGACCCATCCGAGGGCGAGCCACCACCAGTGCACGATCGGCAGCCAGGTGAGGTCGAGGACGGACCGTGCGACGGCGTTGCCGAGGCCGATCCAGGTGAGCCACCGCAGGCCAGCGATGCTGCGCAGGACGACGGAGGCGAGGATCTGAGCGCTCTGGGTCTTGCCGGGCACCGGTGGCACGTCACGGTTGAGTCGACCGGTGGGCGTCTCCATCTCGTCGAGCGCCACCGCGAGGGCGGCGAGACTCGGGTGCTCGTAGATGTCGGCGACCGTGACCTCGGGGAAGCGTTCGCGCAGCCGGCTCACGAGCTGGGCCGCACTGAGCGAGCCGCCACCGACGTCGAAGAAGTCCTCGTCGGAAGTGGTCGGCGGGCCGCCCAGGATGCTCGCCCACAGCCCCGAGATCCAGCCGGCGGTGTCACCCGTGTCGGCACCACCGGCGGGGTTGGTGGGGGCCAGGGGCCACGGCAGGGCGTCGCGGTCGATCTTGCCGGAGGTGCGCGTGGGCAGGGTGTCGACGACGGCGAGGCGCGGGACGAGGGCGGCCGGCATCGACTGGCGCATCGACTCGGTTGCCGCCTTCGCGTCGAACGTGTCGTTCGTCGTGACGTAGCCGATGAGCAGGGTGTTGCCCGCCTCGCTCCGGCGCACGGCGGCGGCCGCACCACTCACACCGGGTAGGGACAGCAGAGCGGAGTCGATCTCGCCGAGCTCGATGCGTCGGCCGCCGACCTTCACCTGGTCGTCGGCCCGCCCGAGGAAGACGAGCCCCTCGGGCTCGTTGCGCACGAGGTCACCCGAGCGGTAGGCGCGGTCCCAGCCCAAGGTGGGCATGGCGGCATACGCCGCTCTGTCCTTCTCCTCATCGAGGTAGCGAGCGAGACCGACGCCGCCGATGATGAGCTCGCCGCTCTCCCCCTCGGGGACGGGCTGGCCGGTCGCGTCGACGACGGCGAGGTCCCAGCCAGCGAGCGGGAGGCCGATGCGGACTGGTGGTTCGCCAGTGAGCTGGGCTCCACAGGCGACGACGGTGGCCTCGGTGGGGCCGTAGGTGTTCCAGACCTCGCGGTGCTCGTTGGCCAGGCGCGCGCCGATCTCGGGCGGGCACGCTTCGCCGCCGAGGATGAGGAGGCGGACGTCCGCGAGCGCCTCTGTCGGCCACAGGGTCACGAGGGTCGGCACGGTCGAGACGATGGTGATGCGGTTGGCAGTGAGCCACGGGCCGAGCTCGACACCTGAGCGGACGAGAGAACGGGGTGCGGGGACGAGGCACGCGCCGTAGCGCCACGCGAGCCACATCTCCTCGCAACTCGCGTCGAAGGCGACCGAGAGGCCAGCCATGACTCGGTCGCCCGGACCAATGGGCCTGTCCTGCAAGAACATTCGCGACTCGGCGTCGACGAAGGCAGCCGCATTGCGGTGCGTGACGGCAACGCCCTTGGGCTTGCCGGTCGAGCCGGACGTGAAGATGATCCAGGCGTCGTCGTCGGTCGTCGGGTCCTCGCGTGGTCCCGTCTGCTCAGCGGCGTATGCCGTGTCGTCACCGTGCGTGGAGCCGCCGCCGACCGCTCGGACCACGAGGTCAGTTGTGATGATCGCGGCGACGTCGGCCTCTCCGAAGACGATGCGCGCGCGCTCGTCCGGGTCGTCGTAGTCGACCGGGACGTACGCCGCACCGGCGACGAGGATGCCGGCGATGGCGACGTAGAGGTCGAGAGTGCCCGAGGGGATGCGGATGCCGACCCGGTCACCGCGTTCGACGCCGGCCGCACGCAGGGCGTCGGCCACGTCCTCCGCAGCCTCGGCGAACTCGCCATAGGTGAGCACGCTCGTGCCGTTGTCGACGGCGGGCGCGTCAGGGTGGGCCTCGATCGTGGCGCGCAGGATGTCAACGAGGGTGCGTGGGCTGGGGGCCTCACTCCCTCGGAGCAGGGGGTCGCTCACGTCCAGCGGAGGAGTCCGCGGCGGGCCGCGTGGAGGAGGCCGATGACGATGATGCCGATGAAGATTGCGATCTCGACGAGCGACGCAGCACCCAGCTGGGCGTCACGCAGGACGTAGGCCCACGGGAAGAGATAGACGGCGTCGACGGCGAAGACGACATAGAGGAAGGCGTAGGACAGGTAGCGGACCTGGCTCTGGGCCCAGCCCTGGCCGACCGGGTCGACACCGGACTCGTAGGTCGAGAGCTTGGCCGTCGAGGGAGCCCGCGGGGCGAGGAGGCGGCGAGCGCCCATCGCGGCGATCACCAGCACCAGTCCGATGCCCAGCACCCCGGCTGCGGCGAGGTATCCCGTCATGACTCAGAGCCTAGCCACGCCAGATGAACAGCGGGTGACGGCTCTCAAGGTCACTCGAGGTAGCAGGCTCCATAGATGCTCGCCACGGTGTTGGCCCCGGTGCCGACGCTCAGCTCCGAGCCGTCCTCGTCGTAGAGCGACATCTGGTGCTCGCCGGGCTTGTCGAGCAGGGTGTGCTCGTCGCCGTAGCCTCGCTTGGCCGCGACGGCCTTGACGGCTTCCCAGGCGCGGTCCCAGTCAGCCTCGGGAATGCCGCCCAGGGCGCCACCACTCGTGAGCACCTCCGAGGTGGCGCCATCGACCTGGGAGAACGGCTCCTTGCAGCCGGAGCCCGACTCGACCGTCGGCGCCGGAGAGCGCCACGCAAGCGCCGGGGCGACCTCGCTCAACGCAGATCGCACCTCCGACAGGAGCGCCAGGTTGTCGCGCTGGGCCTGCGCCGACGTGCGGCGTGACTCGAGTTGTTGTTGGGTGTCCACGTCAGCTCCTTGGCAAGCGGTGAGGATCATGGCCGCCAGCACTGCAACGAGCATTGCCAACGGTCGGCGTGACTGCAATGGGGGCCTCACTTGAGCCACCCCGGAATCCATGGCTGGGACTTGATCGGGTCAGTGAACCAGCCCACGTTCTGCCCTTCGATTGCCCCTTGAGGGTTGCCTCCGACGATCTGCGCCATGGAGTACTGGCTCGTCGAGCCGTCCTGCAGGTAGCTGGAGTGGCCCGACACACCCTCCCACGACCGCCCGTCGGCGGACGTCGCCTCCCCGGTCTGGAGGTGCTGCATGCCGTCGAGTCCCGTGGGGTCGCTCCCGAACCGGGCGAGGTCGCCGACCCCATCCCATTTCGCCTCCGCGTAGTAGGCGCTTCCCTCGGGGATCTGGAGATCATTGAGGTCGGACGTGCCGAGTCCCGGAGAGCCGAAGAAGACGGCTCGGTCGACGCCTGTGCCCTCGTGCTGCAATCCGTAGCCTGCAGTGGTCGAGCCGTACGAGTGAGCCAACGAGGTGAGATCCGGGTCGTTCAGCCGCGACGCGTTGATGCCCCTGAAGTAGTCGGCGAGGTCCTCGCCGCCGTCTTCCGCCGACCCGGACAGTGCGACCGAGTCGCCCGCGAAGGTGGTGCCCCACTGGGGGGCCTGGTAGTCGAGCCAGGTGACCGTCGCGACCGTACCGTTGTCGCCGTTTCGGAAGAGCTCCTCCTCGGAGCGGGTCCGGAGCTCGGCCATGTTCGAGTTGTAGCCGTCGATCCCCTCGACCGTCGATGTCAGCCCGGGAGTGAACACCGCGACATGGTCGGCCGTGTCGACGTTCCCGTTGGCAATGATCGCCTGGGTGCGCGGCGTGCTGAAGTCGAGCCCGAGGAGCTGGTGCTGGCCCGGCTTGGCCAGGATGCCGTCGAGCGTGCCAATGGCCCCCTTCTCCTCCCTGAGCTCGTTGTACTCGTCGATGTGCGCCCCGTAGTAGACGGGGTCGAAGCTGCCATCTGCTAGGTAGAACCCCTTCTCGATCTCGGAGATTCGAGTGTTCACGTGGTCCCGGCGAGAGGAGAGGATGTTGCGGTTCGCGAGGTCCCGGGATGTCGCGTCGACTCCGTCACGGTTGCCGATCCAACCCGGGTGATTGGCGATGATCTCCTTGCGCTCGTCCGGCGACATCGTGGCCCACCACGCCGCACTGTCGGACGGGGTCGCGCCCTCGGGTGGCTTGAGCAGGGTGAGGTCTCCCTCGACCTCACCGAGCTTCGAGGCCGTGGCCAAGCCGCCCGCTCCGACGTGGATCCGGTTGAGCTCGATCTTCTCCAGGACGTCGCCGAGGTCGGTGTCGACGTCGGTGGCCTTGCGCAGGGCCTGCTCGATGCGGTCGACGCATTCGGTGACCCAGCCCTGACGCTCGTCGAGGGCGACCTGGTTGTCGTGGTCGTTGCCCGTGTCGATGTCCGGGCCCATGTCGGAGACCGTGCCATCGGCCGAGATGCTCAGCTGGTGCAGCGTGGCGAATTCCTGGGCCGCGTCCACGGCCTGTTCCACGCCGCGCACTCCGTCCGCGGCGTCACACACTGCGGTGTATGCCGCAGAGACCTCCGCGACCAGGTCCTTGAGGTCTTGGGTGACGTTCGTCAGCCTGGTGCGCGATGCCTGCGACGCGTCACCGTGCCACTGCTTCGGAAGGCCCATCGTTTCGAGCTCGTCGGCGAGGTCGAGCATGGACCGCCGAGCCTCGCGGAGGGTGGTCTCGGCCGTGTCGAGAGTGGCCGGTGACCACTGCTTGATGTTGCCCCAAGTGAGAGCCACGTCAGTCGTTCTTCTTCGTCGCGGGTGCGAAGGCTGCACGGGCAGCCTCGTCGTCGAGCTCGTACTGCGTGGCGTTGGTGTCGAGGTTTGTGCCGTAGGCCTTGGCGGCCTTGGCCCAGTCGGTCAGCTCGGTGGCCCAACCGCTGCTCACCCGCTGCATCGCGCTCACACTCGAGGCCCCGGGCATGGCGGCCTCGGCCCCCGTGAGGGCGTCACCCGGAGCGACCTTGGCGATCTGCGTCGCGGCCGACCGCGCGGCTTTCGCGGAGTCGCGCAGGTCCTTGATCTGTACGTCGTACGACATGAGCACCCCTCCCCTGTGACCGCCCATGCTGTCAGTGACGACAGGGGTTCGCCATGGGGAGGGCTCCCCCACAAAAGGGAGGGTGATCGATGTTGGACACCTCCATAGCCTTGCCTTACCTCGGTCGTACGATGGAGGGACACGTCGGGGTCACGACGAAGCGTCCCGACTGACAGCTCTCGAGTCAGGTGTTCATGTCCAGCAAGACCGTCCAGAAGCTCGATCGCGTGGTCATCCGATTTGCTGGCGACTCCGGCGACGGGATGCAGCTCACCGGAGACCGGTTCACCTCCGAGACGGCCGCGATGGGCAATGACCTCTCTACCCTGCCCAACTTCCCCGCCGAGATCCGCGCACCCCAGGGGACGCTGCCCGGGGTGTCGAGCTTCCAGCTCCACTTCGCCGACCACGAGGTCCTCACCCCTGGCGACGCTCCCGACGTCCTCGTCGCGATGAACCCCGCGGCCCTCATGGCCAACCTCGGGGACGTCCCGCGTGGCGCGACGATCATCATCAACACCGACGAGTTCTCCAAGCGCGCCCTCGCCAAGGTCGGCTATGCCGAGAACCCGGTCGAGGACGGCTCGCTCGAGTCCTTCCACGTCCACGCGGTGCCGCTCACGTCGATCACCGTGGACGCGCTGGCAAAGTTCGAGGGACTCACCCGCAAGGAGAAGGAGCGCGCCAAGAACATGTTCGCGCTCGGCCTGCTGTCGTGGATGTACACGCGTCCCACGACCGGCACGGAGTCCTTCCTCACCAAGAAGTTCGGCGCTCACCCCGAGATTCTCGAGGCCAACCTCACCGCCCTGCGGGCCGGCTGGAACTACGGCGAGACGACCGAGGACTTCGCCTCGAGCTACGAGATCGCACCAGCCGTCATGCCGCCGGGCACCTACCGGAACATCACCGGCAACACCGCGCTCGCACACGGTCTCGTCGCCGCCGCGCACCAGGCGAAGCTGCCGCTCGTGCTCGGGTCCTACCCGATCACCCCTGCCTCCGACATCCTCCACGCGCTGTCGGCCCTCAAGCGCCACAACATCACGACGATGCAGGCCGAGGACGAGATCGCCGGCATCGGCATCGCCCTCGGTGCGAGCTTCGGCGGCGCCATCGGCGTGACGACGACCTCCGGTCCCGGTGTCGCACTGAAGTCCGAGATGATCGGCCTCGCCGTGTCGCTCGAGCTGCCGCTGATCATCGTCGACGTCCAGCGAGGCGGGCCGTCGACCGGCCTGCCGACCAAGACCGAGCAGTCCGACCTGCTCCAGGCGATGTTCGGTCGCAACGGCGAGTCGCCCGTCCCGATCATCGCGCCGGCAACCCCGTCCGACTGCTTCGACGCCGCCTTCGAAGCGGTCCGGATCGCGACGGCATACCGGACTCCCGTCTTCCTGCTGAGCGACGGCTACCTCGCCAACGGCTCCGAGCCCTGGGCCGTCCCGGAGGTGGCCGACCTGCCCGACCTCACCGTCGAGTTCGCGTCGGCGCCCAATGGTGTCGACGACAAGGGGGAGCCGGTCTTCCACCCGTTCCTGCGCGACCCCGAGACGCTCGCCCGCCCGTGGGCGGTCCCCGGTACCCCCGGTCTTGAGCACCGCATCGGTGGCATCGAGAAGGCCGACATCACCGGCAACATCTCCTACGACCCCGACAACCACGACAAGATGACCCGCCTGCGCGCCGCCAAGATCGCGGGCATCGCGGGCATCCCCGATGTCGTCGTCGAGGATCCTTCGGATGATGCCCGATTGCTCGTTCTCGGTTGGGGCTCGACGCAGGGCCCGATTGCCGCTGCTGTCAGGGCTGTTCGCAACGCCGGCCACCACGTCGCGTCGGCGCACCTGCGCAACCTCAACCCGTTCCCTGCCAACCTCGGTGAGGTCCTTCGGTCCTACGATCGCGTCGTCGTCCCCGAGATGAACCTCGGCCAGCTGTCGATGCTGTTGAGGGCCCAGTTCCTCGTCGACGTCCGCCCCCACACGTCGGTGCGTGGTCTGCCGTTCTCCACGGTCGACCTTGCCGACGTCATCCTCACCCACCTCGAGGAGATCAAGTGACCACCACGAACGGTGCAGCCGCTCGCCCGAGCGGACTGGCCGGCATACCCCTGCTTGCTCCTGACGCTGCGAAGCAGACGAAGAAGGAGTTCACCTCCGACCAGGAGGTGCGGTGGTGTCCGGGTTGCGGTGACTACGCGATCCTCGCGGCGGTGCAGTCGTTCCTGCCGGAGCTGGGGCTCAAGCGCGAGAACATCACGTTCGTCTCCGGGATCGGGTGCTCGTCGCGCTTCCCGTACTACCTCGACACCTATGGCATGCACTCGATCCACGGCCGTGCGCCGTCCATCGCGACGGGGCTCGCGACGTCGCGACCGGACCAGAACGTGTGGGTCGTGACCGGTGATGGTGACGCGCTGTCGATCGGCGGCAACCACCTCATCCACGCCCTGCGCCGCAACGTCAACATGACGATCCTGCTGTTCAACAACGAGATCTACGGGTTGACCAAGGGTCAGTACTCCCCCACCTCGCGCATCGGTCAGGTCACCAAGTCCACGCCGATGGGGTCGGTTGACCAGCCGTTCAACCCGGTGTCGCTGGCGCTCGGTGCCGAGGCGACCTTCGTGGCTCGCACGACCGACACCGACCGCAAGCACCTCACGGGCATCCTGCGAGCGGCCGCCGAACACCGCGGCACCTCGCTCGTCGAGATCTACCAGAACTGCCCGATCTTCAACGACGGCGCGTTCGACCTCATCAAGGACCGCACCCAGCAGGAGGCGCGCCTCGTGCACCTCATCGACGGTGAGCCGGTGCAGGTCGGGCCCGAGGACGACCGAAAAACGTTGGTGCGTATGCCGGGTGGTCGCCTCGAGTTCGTTCCTGCCGCTGACGCTGTGGGTGCGGATGTGGTGGTGCACGACGCTGGTGCGGAGGACCCGAGCCAGGCGTTCGCTCTGTCGCGGCTCGACTCGCCCGAGATGACACACGTGCCGATGGGCATCTTCCGTTCGGTGTCGCGTCCGACCTACGACGACGGTGTGCGGGCGCAGGTTCAGGCAGCCATCGACACCGCGGGTGGTCCGGCGTCGGACGACGACCTGGGGGCGCTGCTTCGCGGTCGCGACACCTGGACCGTCGCGTGAGTGCATGAGTCCACCCCTCGCGGGTGATGCCGCCGAACTCAGGCGAGGCACCGCGTATGCCTTTGCTGCCTATGGCATCTGGGGCCTCTTCCCCCTCTACTTCCATGCGCTCGAGCCGTCCGGTGCGTTCGAGATCCTGGCGCACCGGATCCTGTGGACCTTGCTGTTCTGTGTGGTCGTGCTCGTGGTGCGACGGGACTTCGGGTGGGTGGCCTCGGTCGTCCACCGGCCGAAGCTGCTCGCTGGGCTCACGCTCGCGGCGCTGCTCATCGCGGCGAACTGGGTCGTCTATGTGCTCGCCGTCATCACGGGGCGAACGTATGCCGCCGCCCTGGGCTACTTCCTCAACCCGATCGTGACCGTGGGGCTGGGTGTCTTCGTCCTGCGCGAGCGGCTGCGACCGTTGCAATGGGCCGCGGTGACCGTGGGCGCGGTCGCGGCGGTCTATCTCACGGTGGCGGGCGGCGAGTTCCCGTGGATCGCCGTGACGTTGGCGTTCTCTTTCGCGTTCTACGGGTTGGTGAAGAAGAAGGTCGGGGCGTCGCTGGACGCCATGCACTCGTTGACGGTCGAGACGTTGGTCTTGGCGCCCGTCGCGGTCGGTGTGCTGTTCTGGCTGGCCGCCAAGGGTTCGACGACCTTCGGTGGACACGGCGCGACGCACATGACGTTGCTCGTTGCTGCAGGTGTCGTGACGGCGATCCCGTTGCTGTTCTTTGCTGCTGCTGCCCGGCGCATCCCGCTCGTGACGATCGGGCTGATCCAGTTCCTCACGCCGATGCTGCAACTGCTCATCGGTGTCGTACTCCTCGACGAGCACGTGACCGGCGCCCTGTGGGTCGGCTTCGGGATCGTCTGGATCGCCCTGCTGCTGTTGACCATCGACTCGCTGCGCCAGGGCCAAACCAACCGCCGCAACAACCGCGCCGCGCGAGAGGGCGACCCGACCGAACCCTGCCCCTGACTGCCCCTCCTTCGAAGTGTCCAGTCAGACGCGTGCCCTAGCCCGCACTTGGCTGGACATGGGCGGGACCGGATCAGGAGGCTGCGTAGCGTTGGCGGGCAGCTTCGCCACTGGTCCCGATGGCCTCGCCGACTTCACGCCAGGACAGGTGCGAAGTCCTCAGGTCGCGGGTCGTTGCTCTCGAACTGGTCTGCAAGCTCGTCGGCGTGCGCGATGAGGTCTTTCAGCGAGCGTCGCACCTCGCACGGTTACTTGTCACAAGGAACCTTGCCAACGTTGCTGACCTCTTGAAGCCAGCGGGGCAAGACAGACCGGCGGACTATCAGCTCGCGATCCACATGATCTTGCTGAGCACGAACGACGGCCCTGACTGCCTCAGCTGATAGTCCGCCGGTCGCTGCCCCTCGGGTCAGGGGCCGAGGATGTGGGTCAGGTGGTCGTTGGTGAAGCGGCGGTCGGGGTCGACGCGGTCGCGGACCTGCAGCGCATCGCCGAATCGCGGATAGAGCCGCGCGAAGTCGTCCGCGCCGAGCGTGTGCAGCTTGCCCCAGTGCGGCCGGCCCAAATGCTCGCGCACGATCGCCTCGAACGCCGCGAACACTCCCCCGTCGTCCATCCGGTGGTACTGATGCACTGCGACGTAGGCGTTTTCGCGTTCGTATGCCGTCGACAGCCACACGTCGTCGGCTCCCGTCGAGCGGACCTCGATGGGGAAGGGCAGCGTCACGTCGTGCGTGTCGATCCAGGTGCGCAACGCGGAGATGACGGCGGGCAGGGAAGCGCGCGGGACGGCATACTCGCTCTCTCGGAAGCGGACATCGCGTGAGCTGCAGAAGACCTTCCACGACGTGTCGGTGTATTCCTTCGCACCGAGCACGCGGGCACTGACCTGGTTGAGGCTGGGGACGATGCCGGGCCGAAGCGAAGCGGCACGGTTGAGGGCGCCGAAGACCTTGTTGCTGAGGATGTCCTCGTCGAGTCGCTCGCGCCACGCCGGCTGCGGCTGACCGGGGTCGTCGTCCGAGACTCGTGAATTGCGCTTCAGCAGAACGCGATCCGTGTGCGGGAACCAGTGGAAGTCGACGTGGTCGTACTCTGCCACGAGCTGCTCATAGCCATCGATGACCTCGCCGAGCCGTCCTGGCGTCTCGAGCGCACGCAACCGGAAAGCGGGCACGCACTGGAGCTCGACCTCGGTGACCACACCGAACGCACCGAGCCCCACCCGAGCCGCCTGGAACAGCTCGGGGTCATGCGAATCATCCACGGAGACAACGGATCCGTCGGCCAACACCATTGACAGCCCGGTCACCGCAGCAGCGATGCCCTGGTGGCGCAGGCCGGTGCCATGCGTCCCGGTGGCGATGGCGCCCGCAATGCTCTGCCGGTCGATGTCACCGAGGTTCGGCAGCGCGAGGCCGATCCCATCGAGAATGGGGTTGAGGACGTGCAGCGGCGTCCCGCCAGCGACGCGCACTCGCTGGCGCGCACAGTCGATGCCCCGGATTCCGGACAGGTGGGTCAGCCGCAGAAGGGCCCCATCCGTGGCACACAGCGGCGTGAAGGAGTGGCCCGCACCGACGACCCGAACGCGCTCGCCACGGTCCGCCGAACGCTTCACGACATCAGCGGCCTCGTCGACCGAGCGGGGCTCGAGGACACGAGCCGGCGTCGCACTGACATTGCCGGCCCAGTTGCTCCAGGTCATCCGAAGTTCTGCCCTTCTCCGCGATAGCTCGGCACGGTCTCGACGAGCCGACCCTGCTGGACGAGGTGCACGTGGTCGAACCGTTCGAGCAGCTCCCCTGCCTTGGCCCCGCGCATCCACACGCGATCACCGAGAGCGAGCCCATCAGCGGCCGGCCCCCGCAGTGGAGTCTGCACCTCTCCGGCCGCCTCGGAGCGAATGAGCTTGAGGGCAGCTCCGATCGGGCTGGGAACCCGGGTCCAGCCCGGCTCGCCGCTGGCGACATAACCACCGCTGTATGCCGTGACGATCCCCTTCGCGGGGCGGCGCACCACCGGGAGGGCGTAGGTCATCGCGGGTCGGGGGGCGAAGTCGTCGTAGGCGTCGAAGAGGGTGGGCGCGTAGAGGCCGGAGCCGGCCGCGAACTCGGTGAGGCTGTCGGCGGCGGCGAGCCGTCCGAGGCTCCCGGTGCCGCCACCGTTGACGAAGTCGAGCTCGGTGAGTGCCCGGACCGCCTCGACGAGGGGTCCACGCCGCTCGGCAAGATCGTCGAGCGAGCGCTTCTTGAGGGTCTTGAGGTGGGGCCCGCGGTCAGGCAGTCCGGCGACCTGGGCGTCGTAGAACATGATCCCGACGACGCGCAGTCCGGCATCGAGAGCGGCCCGGGTGACGGCGAGCGCGTCTGCGGGCGTGCGCAGGGGCGAGCGCCGCACGCCGAGGTGAACGCGGCCGATGCGCAGAGAGCAGTCGACGTCGAGAGCGACGCGCAGACCACTGTGCGGGCCGAGCAGGTCTGCCAGGAAGCGCACCTGCTCGACACTGTCGATGGCGACGCTGATCTCGTCGCGCAGGTGCTCGTCCGCCACGACCGTTTGCAACCACTCGCGATCCACGCTGGGGTAGGCCACGAAGACGTCCGTGAATCCCTGGCGCACGAGCCACACGGCCTCGGGCACGGCATACGCCATCACGCCGGCGAAGCCGGGTCGGTCGAGGACGCGACGCAACAGGCTCCGACAACGAACCGACTTGCTCGCGACCCGGATGGGCCGACCGGCGGCGCGGCGGACGAGGTCGTCGGCGTTCGCGTCGAAGGCGTCCTGGTCGACGGTGACGAGAGGTGCCGGAAGCCCGGCGGTCGCCGACTCGAGGGCATCGATGTCGACGAAGGGTTCGTCGCTGCGGCTCATGCGATCCTGCTCTCGGTGGCGCCGCGGAAGGTGCGGCGATAGGCCTGCGGTGAGACCCCTAGCGTGGCAGCACAGTGCTTGCGCAGGGAGGCACCCGTGCCAAGTCCGGCCCGTGTCGCGATGACGTCGACGGTGAGGTCGGTGGTCTCGAGGAGGTGCTGGGCGTGGCGCACCCGCTGCTGCGTCACCCACGCCGCCGGAGTCAGGCCGGTCTCGTGGCGGAAGCGCCGGGCAAAAGTGCGTTCGCTCATGCGAGCACGCCGGGCAAGGTCGGGGACGGAGAGATCGGCGTCGAGGTGCGCCATGGCCCAGGCCCGCGTGCTCGACGTCGAGGCATCGTCCATGACCGGCACGGGACGATCGATGAACTGTGCCTGGCCACCGTCACGCCACGGCGGAACGACGCAGTAGCGGGCTACCTCATTGGCCACGGTGGCGCCGTGGTCACGGCGGATGAGGTGCAGACACAGGTCCACTCCCGCGGAGAGGCCCGCCGAGGTGAGGACATCCCCGTCGTCAACAAAGAGCACATCCTCGTCGAGATCGACCTGCGGGAAGAGGCGGGCAAAGTCCTCCGTGTTCTGCCAGTGGGTCGTGGCCCGGCGGCCATCGAGAAGACCGGCAGCTGCGAGGACGTAGGCGCCGGTGCAGATCGACACGATGCGCGTCCCCGGACGAATCTGCGACAGGGCCCGCTCGAGAGCATCGTCCAGGACGCCCTCATGGCGTGGCCCCGGGGCGCGAGTACCGGGCACGATCACCGTGTCGGCCAACGCCAGGAGCGACGAATCGCCGTGTGGCACAACGGCATACCCCGTCGTCGTCTGCACGGGGCCGCCGTCGAGCGAGGCCATCTCGACGCTGTACAACGGCAGGCCGTCCGTGCCACTGCGGGCGGCGCCCAGGACTGCGGACGGGATGGTCGCGTCGTAGCCGATGAGTGGCTCGAGCAGCAGGACGACGACCTGGTGGCGGGAGGGGACGCCTGGAGTGCGCATGGCTGGATCTTTGCACATTGTGTCGTTTCTGCCACTAGGCATGGGGGTCGGCGGCTGACAGGCTCTCCCTCATGACCGACGACCTCGCGGTGAACCCCGCCGACGCCGAGCCCTACGCCGACGACCCGCCGCGTCGCCCCATCCACCGGGCCTGGATCGTCGCCGGAATCACCTTGGCCGGGCTCGTCGCGGCCGCCGCCTTCCGCTCGTCGACGGGTGTGCTGCTCGAGCCGGTGGAGCAGGAATTCGGCTGGTCGCGCGCGACGACGTCAGGTGCTGTGAGCCTCAACCTCATCGTCTACGGCCTCACCGCGCCGTTCGCGGCCGCCCTCATGGAGCGCTTCGGGGTGCGACGGATCGTCACGATCTCGCTCATCGCCGTCGCGTTGGCCAGCGGGGCCACGACCCTCATGACGTCGGCGTGGCAGCTGTGGGTGCTGTGGGGCTTCGTCATCGGCATCGGCACGGGCTCGATGGCTCTCGTCTTCGGCGCGATCGTCGCCAATCGCTGGTTCGTCTCGCACCGCGGCCTGGTCATGGGCATCTTCTCTGCGGCCAACGCCACCGGTCAGCTCATCTTCCTGCCCGCCATCGCATGGGCCGCCACCCAGCACGGGTGGCGCGCGGCCGCGCTCGTGGTCGCCGGGCTGGCCCTCGTCGTGTCGGTGCTCGTCGGCACCCTCATGGCCGACCGCCCCGCCGCCAAGGGGCTGCTCCCGTTCGGCGCCACCGAGGAATCGGAGCGCGAGGCCGCTGAGGCGGCCCGGGTCGCCGCCGCCGGACCAGTCGTCTCCCCTGCCCGCACGGCCATCGCCGTGCTCGTCCGAGTGAGTCGCACGTGGACCTTCTGGGCCCTGATGCTGACCTTCTGGGTGTGTGGCTGGTCGACGAACGGGCTCATCCAGACGCACTTCATCCCCGCTGCCCATGACCACGGCATGGGGACCCAGACCGCGGCCGGCCTCCTCGCCCTCGTCGGCATCTTCGACATCGCGGGGACCGTCGCCTCGGGGTGGCTCACCGACAAGGTCGACTCGCGCATCCTGCTGGCGATCTACTACGGCGGCCGGGGGCTGTCGCTCCTCGCCATCGACGCCGTCCTCGGGCCGAATGTCCAGCCGTCACTGTGGGTGTTCATCGTCTTCTACGGGCTCGACTGGGTGGCGACCGTCCCGCCCACGGTGGCGCTGTGCCGGCAGCACTTCGGACTGGCCGACTCCGGGATCGTCTTCGGCTGGGTCTTCGCGTCGCACATGGTCGGCGCCGGTGTGGGTGCCTCGATCGCCGGCTGGGTGCGCGAGTCATCGGGCTCCTACAGCTCAGCGTGGCTGTTCGCCTCCGGACTCTGCTTCGCCAGTGTCCTCGTGGCCCTGTCCATCCCGCGCCGGCGTGATCTCATCTCGACTGGTGGGGGCACCTGACACGCACGGGACTCTCGCGGTTTGCTTGACCTCATGTCCTCGGAAGCAGCCACTGCCACGACCAACGGTTCCGAGCACCTGCGAGCCGTCCTGCGAGCCCCGGTCTACGAGGCTGCAGTCGTCAGCCCGCTCGAGGTCATGGAGTCCCTGTCGCAGCGCCTCGGCAACGTCGTCCAGGTCAAGCGCGAGGACCGTCAGCCGATCCACTCGTTCAAGATCCGCGGCGCCTACACGCGCATGCGGGCCCTCTCCCCCGAGGAACGCGCCCGCGGCGTCATCACCGCATCTGCCGGCAACCACGCCCAGGGCGTTGCCCTGTCTGCCTCACTGCTCGGCCTGGGCGCCGTCGTGGTCATGCCCGCGACCACCGCACCCATCAAGGTGGGCGCCGTCCGTGGGCACGGCGCCGAGGTCATCCTCATCGGCGACACGTTCGACGTCGCCCAGGCCGAGGCCCTGCGGCTGGCCGACGAACGCGGACTCACCTACATCGCACCCTTCGACGACCCCCTCGTCATCGCGGGGCAGGGCACGATCGGGCTCGAGCTCATCCAGCAGGACGCACACCTCGACCGCGTCTTCGTCCCGGTCGGCGGTGGCGGGCTCGCGGCCGGAGTCGCAGGCCTCATCAAGAACCTCATGCCCGGCATCAAGGTCATCGGCGTCGAGCCCGAGGACGCCGCCTGCCTCAGTGCCGCTCTCACCGCCGGGCACCCCGTGCAGCTTCCCGAGGTGAGTCGGTTCGCCGAAGGTGTCGCCGTCAAGCAGATCGGCAACCAGACCTTCGCCCTGTGCCAGCGCTACCTCGACGAGGTCATCACGGTCAGCTCCGACGAGATCTGTGCCGCCGTCAAGGACATCTTCGAGGACGTGCGCGCCGTCGCCGAGCCCGCTGGGGCCGTGGCACTTGCTGGACTGAAGAAGTACACCGAAGCACACGGCATACGCGGAGAAAGGTTGGCGCACATCCTTTCTGGAGCGAACGTCCCGTTCGACACGCTGCGCTACATCTCCGAGCGCGCGGAGGTCGGCGAGCACCGCGAGGCGCTGTTCGGTGTGACGATCCCCGACCGCGCGGGGGCATTCCTTGAGTTCGTCGACGTGCTCGCCGGCCGCTCCGTCACGGAGTTCAACTACCGCGCGGACGGCACCGACCTCGCCCGCATCTTCGTCGGCGTCCAGCTCGCCGGCGGCGCTGCCGAGGGTCGCGAGATCCGCGACAACCTCACGGCAGCGGACTACGAGTCCGTCGACCTCTCGCAGGACGACACCGCCAAGACCCACGTGCGCTACATGATTGGCGGTCGGTCACCGGGCGTCGACGAGGAGGTCTACAGTTTCGAGTTCCCCGAGCACCCGGGCGCGCTCAGCCGCTTCCTCACCGAGCTCGGCACGCGCTGGAACATCACGATGTTCCACTACCGCAGCCACGGCACGGACTACGGCCGCGTGCTCTGCGCCTTCGAGGGTGTGCGCGACGACGCCGACTTCGCCGAGCACGTCACGAGCCTGGGCTACCCGTGCCAGGACGTCTCCACATCACCCGCGCTGGCCTACTTCCTCCTTCGCTGACTTACGCCGTGGCGACGTGACCACCTGTTGCCCATACGACCAGTTGGAGGTGGTCGCCCCACGAAATGGTGGTCGCCTCGAGGGCGAGGTCACGAAGCGCGGTGGGTGACCGACGTGGCCAGGGCCAGCAGCGCGGTCTTGGCCTCGCTGTCCGGCAGCCCGACCAAGGCGTCCTGGGCCTGCTCGCCGACCGCGCGGGTCTCGTCGCGGGCCCGCACCAGCGCAGGGTGCGCCCGCAGCAGAGTCAGAGCCTCGGCAAGCTCGGCGTCCCCGGACAGATCCGAGAGCAGCAGCTCCTGAAGCCGCGCATCCTCGGGTGAGGTCGATGCCAGGGCGTGCAGCACGGCAAGCGTCCGCTTGCCCTCGCGCAGATCCATGCCCGGAAGCTTGCCGAGCTCCTCGGCCGAGGACTCGATGTCGATGAGGTCGTCGGCAAGTTGGAAGGCCATACCCAGCCGCTCGCCATAGACGCGCATCGTCTCGATGACATCGTCCTCGCAACCGGCGAACATCGCGCCGTATCGCGCGGCCGTGGCAATGAGCACGCCAGTCTTGTCCTCGAGGACGCGCAAGTAGTAGGCCCCGGAGTCCTCTCCCGCAGGTGCCTGACGGTCGTCGCGGATCTGGCCGGTGCACAGCCGGATGAACGTCTCGGCCTGGATCCGCACGGCCTCCGCTCCCAGCTCGGCGACCAGCGCGGACGCGTGACCGAACAGGAGGTCACCGATGAGGATGGCCGTGGAGTTGCCGTATGCCGCGTTGGCCGTCGGCGTTCCTCGGCGCAGGTCCGCTTCGTCCATCACGTCGTCGTGGTACAGCGAGGCGAGATGGGTCAGCTCGACCGCCGCAGCCGCCGTGACGACCGCGTCGTTGACCCCCTCGCCGAGCTCGGCAGCGAGGATCGTGAGCATCGGCCGGAACCGCTTCCCACCGGCACGAAGCAGGTGGACGTTGGCCTCGGCGATGAACGGGTCGTCATGGTCAATGCGCTCCTCGATGAGGGCCTCGACCCGAGCCAGCCCGTCGGTGAGCCGCTCCTGCAGCCCAGCCGACACCTCGGGCAGCGCGAGCGTCACTGGATGAACTGCGACACCCGACCGGCGAGGTCGAGGATCGGGCCGGGGACGATGCCGAGCACGACGGTGCCGATGGCGCCGACCGTGATGGCGATCGTGGAGGCGATCGACGGAGTCAGGGCAACGACGTCGTCACCCGTCGGCTCGGTGAAGTACATGAGCACGATGAGGCGGAAGTAGACGAAGGCGGTGACTGCCGAGGCGAGGACACCGACGACGACCATGAGGATGCCCGCCATGCCCCCGTGTGAGATGGCCGGAGCGAACACCGCGAACTTCGCGGTGAAGCCCGACGTGAGCGGGATGCCCGCGAAGGCCAGGAGCAGTAGCGCGAAGATGCCCGCGATGACCGGGTGCTTCTTGCCCAGGCCCGCCCACTGCGAGAGGTGGGTCGCCTCGGAGCCGCCGGAGCGGACGAGCGAGACGATGGCGAACGCCGCGATCGTCGCGAGACCGTAGGCCGCGAGGTAGAACATCGTGCCGCTCACGCCGGTCTTGTCGAAGGCGAGGACGCCCACGAGGATGAAGCCCGCGTGCGCGATGGACGAGTAGGCGAGCAGTCGCTTGATGTCGGTCTGGGTCACGGACAGCACCGCGCCGACGACCATCGTGAGGACCGCGATCGCGGCGACGCCGAGGCGCCACTCGAGGCGCGAGGCCTCGACGCCGACGTAGGCCAGGCGCAGGATCGCGCCGAACGCAGCAAGCTTCGTCGCGGCAGCCATGAAGCCGGTGACCGGCGTCGGGGCACCTTGGTAGGCGTCCGGGGTCCACGAGTGGAACGGCACAGCGCCGATCTTGAAGAGCAGACCGATGAGCGCGAGGACGACTCCGGGCAGGAGCAGCCCTTCGTAGGCTCCGTCGGCGGTCGTGATCGCCTGGGCGATCTTCGACAGATCGGACGACCCGGCATACCCGTAGAGCAGGGCCGCACCGAAGAGGAAGAACGCCGACGAGAAGGCGCCCAACAGGAAGTACTTCAGCGACGCCTCCTGCGACAGCAGGCGGCGACGACGCGCCAGACCCGTCAACACGTAGAGCGGCAGGGACAGGACCTCGAGCGCGACGAACATCGTGATGAGGTCGTTCGCGGAGACGAACATGAGCATGCCGAACACGGCGAACAGCGTCAGCGGGAAGGCCTCCGACGTCGCGAAACCCGCGCGGTCAGCGGCGGCCTCAGCAGGGGAGCCCGGCGTTGCCGCACCCATCGGGGTGAAGGCGTCGGCGGACCGGCCACCGAAACGCTCCGACATCGTCAGCACACCCAGGACCGAGAAGATGAGGAGCGTGCCCTGCATGAACAGGGCCGGGCCGTCAATGACGATGGAACCGCCGGCGGTGACCGTCTGGTTGTCGACCGACACGAGCGCGAGCACCGCAAAGGACACGACGATCGCAGCCAGCGCGAGGGACACCTGGATGACGTGACGCTGCGCACGGGGCGCGAAGGCCTCGACGAGGACCCCGACGAGCGCGGCCGCCACGATGATGAGCATCGGCGCGACGGCGCCGTAGTTGACCTCGACAGCCTGGAAGGCCGTCGGCAACGCAGTGGTCAGGGCGGTCACTGGGCACTCCCGGTGGCGTGGGTCGGCGTCGGATCAGTGACACCGACGAGTTGGAGCGTCTGCTTCACGGCGGGGTTGACGAGGTCGAGGACCGGCTTCGGGTAGAACCCGAGCAGCAGGAACGACGCGATGATCGGTGCCACGACGAGCTTCTCGCGCAGCCCGAGGTCACGCGGCTCGGCACCCTCGACGAACTTCGGACGCGGGCCCGTGAAGACGCGCTGATAGGTGAGCAGGATGTAGAGGGCGGCGAGCACGATGCCGATCGTGGCAATGGCAGCGGCCACCTTGTAGCGCTGGAACGTCCCCGTGAGCACGAGGAACTCCGACACGTAGGACGACAGACCCGGCAGCGCCAGGGAGGACAGTCCAGCGATGAAGAACGTCCCGGCGAGCACCGGGGTGACCCGCTGCCAGCCGCCGTAGTCGGCGATGCGCTGCGACCCGTGGCGCGAGATGAGGAACCCGGCGAGCAGGAAGAGTCCGGCCGTCGAGAACCCGTGGTTGATCATGTAGAGCGCCGAGCCGCCGCCGGCCGTCGTCGTCATCGCGAAGATGCCGAGGACGATGAAACCGAAGTGGCTGATCGAGGTGAACGCGATGAGTCGCATGATGTCGCGCGACCCGATGGCGAGTAGCGCGCCGTAGATCACCGAGATGACGGCGAGCGTGATGACGGCCGGGGTCGCCCACTTGGCTGCCTCCGGGAAGAACCCGAGGCAGAAGCGCAGCATCCCGAAGGTGCCGACCTTGTCGAGCACGCCCACCAACAGCACAGCGGTGGCCGGACGCGACTCGGCGGCCGCGTCGGGCAGCCACGTGTGGACCGGCCACATCGGGGCCTTGATCGCGAAGGCGATGAAGAAGCCGATGAACAGCCAGCGCTGGGTCGCGGTGGATCCACCGACGGCACCCTCGAGGGCCTCGTAGAGGAAGCCCTGCTCGCCACCAGGTCCCTGGAAGTACAGGCCGATGACGGCGACGAGCATGATGAGCCCGCCGACGAGCGAGAAGAGGATGAACTTCACGGCGGCGTACTGGCGTCGCGGTCCACCGAACAGCCCGATGAGGAAGTAGACCGGGATGAGCATGGCCTCGAAGAAGACGTAGAACAAGAAGACGTCGCGGGCCGCGAAGACCCCCACCATGAAGGTGAGCAGGATCAGCATCAGCGCGAAGTAGGTCTTCTCCCGCGCCGGGTCCGCATCGTCACCGAGGTCGTTCCACGCAGCCAGCAGGCAGATCGGCGTGAGGATCGCCGCCATGATGATGAGCGAGAGCGCGATCCCGTCGACACCCAGCGCGTAGGAGACCCCAAACTGCGGGATCCACGAGTGGGTCTCGGTCAGCTGGTAGTGATCACCCGACCCGGTGTCGAACCGACCCCAGGCGACGAGCGCCAGCAGCAGGGTCAGCAGCGAGACGCCGAGTGCGATCGGCTTGGCCAACCGCGACGAGGCGGACGGCAGCAGCCAGATGACCGCCGCGCCGACGAGCGGCACGACCATCATGAGCGTGAGCAAGGGCAGGCCGGACATCAGTTCATCACCCACAGTGCTCCGAGAATGGCGACGACACCGGTGAGCATCGTCAAGGCATAGGACCGGGCGTAGCCGGTCTGAAGGCGGCGCAGTCGCGAGGACAGCCCACCGATGGACGCGGCCAACGTGCCGACGAGCCCGTCCACACCCTTGCCGTCAGTGAAGACGAGCGCGCGGGTGAGGTGCGTGCCGGGCCGCATGAACAGGCCCTCGTTGATGGCGTCCTGGTAGAGGTCGGCGCGGGCGGCCTGGGTGACCAGCGAGCCTCGCGGCGCCGTCTTCGGCACCGCGTCGCGCCAGTACAACATCCAGGCGTATGCCGCTCCGCCGGCAACCAGCAGCAGCGTCAGGATCATGATGACCGGGACCGCGAGGACGGGGTGCTCCTCCCCGTGACCACCGACGACCGGTTCGAGCCAGTGGGTGAACATGCCACCCCACGACAGGATGAGGCCGAGCAGGCCGGAGCCCACGGCGAGCACCATCATCGGGATGGTCATGAGGAGCGGCGACTCGTGCGGGTGAGCCGCACGCGACCCGAGCTCCTTGGCCTCTGCCTCGTCGATCCAGCGCTTCTTGCCGTGGAAGGTCATGAAGAACAGGCGCGACATGTAGAAGGCGGTGATCCCGGCGCCGATGAGCGCGATGAACCCGAAGACCCACGGGCGCCAGCCGTCACCGATGAAGGCGGCCTCGATGATCTTGTCCTTGGACCAGAAGCCCGAGAACGGCGGGACGCCGAGGATGGCGAGCCAGCCCAGCCCGAAGGTGATCCACGTAATTTTCATCGCACCCGACAGCCCACCGAAGCGGCGCATGTCGACGTTGTCGTTCATGCCGTGCATGACCGATCCGGCGCCGAGGAACATGCCGGCCTTGAAGAAGCCGTGGGTGATGAGGTGGAAGATCGCGAAGGCGTAACCCACCGGGCCGAGGCCCGCGGCGAGCATCATGTAGCCGATCTGCGACATCGTCGAGGCGGCCAGCGCCTTCTTGATGTCGTCCTTGGCGCAACCGACGATCGCACCGTAGAGCAGCGTGATCGCGCCGACGATGGCCACGGCGAGCTGCGCGTTGGGTGCGGCGTTGAAGATGTCGTGCGAGCGGACGACGAGGTAGACACCGGCGGTGACCATGGTCGCGGCGTGGATGAGCGCCGAGACGGGCGTCGGGCCGGCCATCGCGTCACCGAGCCAGGACTGCAGCGGGAACTGCGCCGACTTGGCACAGGCACCGACGAGCAGGAGCAGGCCGAGGGCGGTCATCGCGGTCGAGCCGGCCTCGCCAGCACCGGCGTGCACCGTGGCGAAGTCCACCGAGCCGAATGTGTAGAACATGAACATGATCGCGATCGACATGCCGACGTCACCGACGCGGTTGACGAAGAACGCCTTGTTGGCCGCGGTCGCATACGCCGGGTTGTGGTTCCAGAACCCGATGAGCAGGTAGGACGCCAGACCCACGCCTTCCCAGCCGACGAACAGCAGGAGGTAGGAGTCGGCGAGGACGAGCAGCAGCATCGACGCGACGAAGAGGTTGAGGTAGGCGAAGAACTTGCGCCGGTTCTCGTCGTGCTCCATGTAGCCGATGGAGTAGACGTGGATGAGCGACCCGACGAACGTGATGAGCAGGACGAAGGCGATCGACAGCTGGTCGATGAGCAGCCCGGTCTCGAGCTGGAACTGACCAGCGGGGACCCAGTTCCACCCCGACACGTGAGCGGCGCGCTCCTCATGGCCGCGACCGACCATCGCGAGGAGCAGGACGAAGCCGAGGACGAAGCTGGCCCAGGACAGTGCCGTGGCGAGGAGGTGTCCCCAGGCGTTGGTGGCCTTGCCACCGAGCAGGAGGAGTCCGGCACCGAAGAGCGGGAACAACACCAGAAGCCAGGCGTATGCCGTGATGCCGGTGGCCGCGGCCACCTCACCTTCCGAGGCGAGCAGTGCGAGGGAATTCACGAGTGCGGCCCCTTAGAGCTTCAGCAGGTTGGCATCGTCGACCGAAGCCGAACGGCGGGCACGGAAGATCGCCATGATGATGGCGAGGCCGACGACGACTTCGGCCGCGGCGACCACCATGACGAACAGGGCGATGACCTGCCCGTCGAGGTTGCCGTGCATGCGGGCGAAGGTGACGAACACGAGGTTCGCGGCGTTGAGCATGAGCTCGACACCCATGAAGACGACGATCGCGTTGCGTCGGGTGAGCACGACGGCTCCGCCGATGACGAACAGCAGCGTCGCGAGGTAGATGTAGTTGATCAGGCTCATCGCGGGTTCTCCGTCGACTCGTCGGTGGTGCCGGCGTCGCGGTCCTCCGCGAGATCACGCTCGATCTCGCGCTCGGCGTCGACCCAGGGTGCGGCGGAGCCGACCTGGTCGCGAGCAGTGAGGACACGCGAGATGGACAGCTCGCTCGGCGAGCCGTCGGGCAGCAGGGCCGGGGTGTCGACCGCGTTGTGGCGGGCGTAGACACCGGGCACGGGCAGGCCGGAGAGGTTCTCTCCGCTGCGGATCCGTCGCTCGCTCCAGGCGCGCTGGTCGGGGCGGGAGCCCAGGCGCTCGCGGTGGGCGAGGACCATCGCGGCCAGGGCGGCCGTGATGAGCAGCGCCGACGTGGCCTCGAAGACCCAGACGTAGCGGCCGAAGATCAGCTCGGCGACGCCGGAGACGTTGCCCTTGTCGGTGTTGATCGCGTCGAGCTTGTTGGCCGGGGCGTCACCGATGGTGATGCGGCCGATGGCTCCCATGAGCAGCGCACCGAGGCCGAGCGTGAGCACGGTGGCCGCGGCCCGCTGGCCCTTGAGGGTCTCGACGATGCTGTCGGACGAGTCGACGCCGACGAGCATGACGACGAAGAGGAAGAGCATCATCACGGCGCCGGTGTAGACGAAGATCTGGATGACGCCGAGGAAGTCCGCACCCTGGGCCAGGTAGAAGACGCCGAGGATGATCATCGTCAGCGCCATGCCGAGCGCGGCGTGGACAGCCTTGCGGGCGAAGATCAGGCCCAGCGCGCCGACGACGGCAAGCGGCGCGAGGACCCAGAAGAGGATCGCTTCTCCGGTGCTGGTCACTTGGCAGCCTCCTGCGTCGCAGCCTGCGCGGCCTTCGCGTGGTGCTCCTCGACCCATTCCTTCTGGGTGGGAGTGGCCTCCGAGACCTTGCCGAGGTAGTAGTCGCGCTCTTCCATGCCGGTCACCATCGGGTGGGGCGCAGGCGCCATGCCGCCCTGGAGCGGAGCCAGCAGCTGCTCCTTGGTGAAGATGAGGTCGGCGCGGTTGTTGTCGGCGAGCTCGTACTCGTTGGTCATCGTCAGGGCGCGCGTCGGGCAGGCCTCGATGCACAGGCCGCAGAAGATGCAGCGCAGGTAGTTGATCTGGTAGACGCGGCCGTAGCGCTCGCCCGGCGAGAACCGCTGCCCGGAAGCGTCGTCGTTGTTGGCGCCCTCGACGAGGATCGCGTCCGCGGGGCAGGCCCACGCACACAGCTCGCAGCCGACGCACTTCTCGAGACCGTCGGGGTGACGGTTGAGCTGGTGGCGGCCGTGGAAGCGCTGCGCCGTCGGGCGCTTCACCTCGGGGTACTCGGTCGTGGCGACCTTGCGGAACATCGTCGCGAAGGTCACCCCGAACCCACCCACGGGGGCGAAGATGTCCGAGAAGAATCCCGCCTTCTTCTTTTCGTCAGCCACGAGGGGCCTCCTTGTCGGTGGTCACATCAGGCGTCAGGGGGTCAGCCTCGGGCAGTGCAGGTGCGCCGACCCGAGCGGTCTCGCGCAGGCGCTGGCCGGGCATCGGCGGCACGGGATAGCCACCGGCATACGGATCGATCTCTTCTGGCTGAGCCACCGCCGCTGCTGCTTCTTTGGCGATGGCCCGGCTGTCCCACCACCAACCGAACGCCAGGGCGCCAATGGCGACCAGGCCGACGATGGCCAGCGACGAGTAGGGGAAGCGGCGACCCGCGAGGTCGAGGGCTCCGTCACCGAACCAGCCGTTCTGCGCACCGCGGAAGAACGCGACGAGCACGACCCAGCCGAGCGTGGCAGGGATGAGGAACTTCCAGCCGAAGCGCATGAACTGGTCGTAGCGGGTTCGCGGCAGGGAGCCACGCAGCCACACGAAGAAGAACATGAACATCCAGAGCTTGGCGGTGAACCAGAGCAGGCCCCACCAGCCCTCGTTGAACATGCCGTCGTTGATCGCGGCGATGCCAGGAGGTGCCTGCCAGCCACCGAGGAACATCGTCGTGGCCAGCGCGGAGACGGTGAACATGTTGATGTACTCGCCGAGGAAGAACATGGCAAAGCGCATCGAGCCGTACTCGGTGTGGAACCCACCGGTGAGCTCGCCCTCGCCCTCGGCCAGGTCGAACGGGAGGCGGTTGGTCTCGCCGACCATCGTGATGACGTAGACGAAGAAGCTGAAGAACGCCGGGATGATGTACCAGATGCTGTGCTGCGAGCTCACGATCTGCGAGGTCGACATCGAGCCGCTGTAGAGGAACACGGCGACCAGCGAGAGGCCCATCGCGATCTCGTAGGAGATCATCTGCGCGGAGCTGCGCAGACCACCCATGAGCGGGTAGGGCGAGCCCGAGGACCAGCCAGCGAGCACGACGCCGTAGATGCCGATGCCGGCGATCGCCAGGACGAACAGCACCGAGATCGACGAGTCCGCGAGCTGCAGCGGCGTCGTGTGGCCGAACATCGTGACCTCGCCGCCGAGCGGGATGATCGCGAAGCCGATGAAGCACATCGTCGCCGTGATGAGCGGGGCGAGCGTGAAGACGAACCGGTCGGCCTTGGCCGGGGTGACGTCCTCCTTGAGCATCGCCTTCATGCCGTCGGCGAGGGTCTGGAGCAGACCGAACGGACCGTTGCGGTTGGGGCCCGGACGCTGCTGCATGCGACCGATGACGCGTCGCTCGAACCAGATGACCATCAGTGTCGACACGAGGAGGTAGACGAAGATGATCACTGCCTTGATGAGCGAGATCCACCACGGCGTGTCCGAGAAGTCGGCCTTCGGGTTGTCCTTGCCTTCGGCAACAAGCGTGTGTATGCCGGTCAGCCCAAGATCCGACATTGCTGTCGCTGCCGTGTTGGTCGCTTCGTGAAGGGTCGCAAGGGTCAACAGCGTGCTCATTCGGAAACCACCTTGTCCTGCTTGGTGACGGAGACGCGGATGGCCGGTGCGTCCGCGAGCGTGCCCCGAAGGTCACACCCGGCGGAGTTGGTCGGGAGCCAGACGACGTGGTCGGCCATCTGGGTGACCGTGACGGGCACGGTGACGGTCGAGTCGCCGGCGACGACGGTGACCGTGTCGCCATCGATCACGCCGAGCGAGTCGGCGGTCGTCGCCGAGACCTTGGCAGTCGCCTTGGCTGCGGTGCCCGCGAGGAACGGCTCGCCGTCCTGGAGCTGACCCTTGTCGAGCAGGTGACGCCAGGTCGCGAGGACCAGGTGACCGTCGACGGCGCTCGGCACCTCACCGGCGTCAACCTGCGGAGGCGCGGGCCTGTTCTCCTGACGTCCGGGGCCGATGCGCTCCATCTCGGAGCGGACCTCGGCGACGGTGCGGGTTCCGAGGAACTCGCCCATCTCGTCGGCGATCATGTCGAGCGCGCGGTGGTCGCTGACGTAGCCGCTCTCGAGCGCCTGCTGGAAGGTGCGCACGCGCCCCTCCCAGTCGACGAACATGCCGGCCTTCTCGGCGTGTGCCGCGACGGGCAGGACCACGTCGGCGACTGCGGTGACTGCCGACTCACGGATCTCGAGGGAGACGACGAAGGTCGACTCGAACGCCGTGATGGCGTCGGCGCGACCGAAGTCGAGCGGGTCGACACCTCCGACGACGAGCGCACCGATCTTGCCGGTGCGGGCACCTTCGAGGATCGCAGCGGCGTCACGACCGGGAGCGTCGGGAAGTCCGACGACACCCCAGGCGGAAGCAACCTCGGCGCGAGCCGATGCGTCGCTGACGGAACGCCCACCGGGGAGCAGCGTCGGGAAGGCACCGGCCTCGAGGGCACCGCGCTCCCCCGCACGACGCGGGATCCACGCGAGGCGGGCACCCGTCGTCTCGGCGAGGCGGGCGGCAGCAGTCAGGGCGCCGGGGACGGTGGCGAGGCGTTCACCGACGAGGATGATTGCGCCCTCGCCGCGCAGCGCTTCGGCGGCGGCCCGGACAGTGTCGGGGCCGTCACCGGCAGCGCCGCTGGCCGAGCCCTTGCCGAGGGCCTCGAGGACCTCGGGCTCGGTTCCCGGCGCAGCCGGGATGAGGTGACCGGAGACCTTGGTGAGACCGCGGGTCGCGACGGGCGACACGGCATACACGGCGGTCTTGCTCTTGCGCGATGCCTTGCGCAGGCGCAGGAAGACGATCGGGCTCTCGTCCTCGGGCTCAAAGCCAGCGAGGACAACGGTTTTCGCGTTCTCGAGGTCCGTGTAGGTGACCGCCCCGGTCTCGGGTGAGGTCAGGGCGACATTGGACGCGAGGAACTCCGCCTCCTCGGCCGAGTGCGGGCGGGCGCGGAAGTCGACGTCGTTCGTGCCGAGCACGGTGCGCGCGAACTTGCCGTAGGCGTAGGCATCCTCGGCGCTGACGCGACCGCCGACGAGCACACCAGCGCTGGAGGCCTTCTTGAGACCGGCAGCGGCGACCTCGAGGGCCTCACGCCAGGAGGCGACACGGAGTTCGCCGTCCTCACGGACCAGCGGGAGCTCGATGCGGTCGGGGAGGGTGGCGTACTGGAAGGCCCAGCGGCCCTTGTCGCAGTTCCACTCCTCGTTGACCAGCGGCTCGTTGGCGGCCATGCGACGCAGGACGGTGCCACGACGGTGGTCGGTGCGGGTGGAGCAACCAGCGGCGCAGTGCTCGCAGACGCTGGGTGTGGAGACGAGGTCGAACGGGCGGGCCCGGAAGCGGTAGGCCGCACCCGTGAGCGCTCCGACCGGGCAGATCTGGACGGTGTTGCCCGAGAAGTAGGACTCGAACGGCTTCTCCTCGTAGATGCCGACCTGCTGGAGGGCGCCACGCTCGACGAGGGCGATGAACGGGTCACCGGCGACCTGCTCCGAGAAGCGGGTGCAGCGTGCGCACAGAACACAGCGCTCGCGGTCGAGGAGAACCTGGCTCGAGATGTTGATCGGCTTCGGGTAGGTGCGCTTGATGTCCTCGAAGCGGCTGACCGGGCGGCCACTGCTCATCGCCTGGTTCTGCAGGGGGCACTCGCCACCCTTGTCGCAGACCGGGCAGTCGAGCGGGTGGTTGATGAGGAGCAGCTCCATGACACCGTGCTGCGCCTTCTCGGCGACCGGCGAGGTGTGCTGCGTCTTGACCTCCATGCCGGGTGAGACCGTCATGGTGCACGAGGCCTGCGGCTTCGGCATCGGGCGGAGCGTTCCGTCCGGGCCGGGGGTCGCCACGTCGACGAGGCACTGGCGGCAGGCGCCGACCGGCTCGAGCAACGGGTGGTCGCAGAAGCGCGGGATCTCGATCCCGACCTCTTCGGCCGCCCGGATGACGAGGGTGTTCTTGGGGACGGAGACGTCGATGCCGTCGATGGTGAGAGCCACCATCTCGACGGCCGGCTTCTCTCCGGCTTCGCTGCCGGACTTGTCTGCTGCGTTTTTCGAGATCACAGTCATGCCGTCACGCGGTCCTTGTGGAAGAGCGTCGACTCGCTGGAGTCGAAGGGGCAGGATCCTTCAGTCAGGTGGGCGATGAATTCCTCGCGGAAGTACTGGATCGAGCTCGTGATCGGGCTCGTCGCACCGTCACCCAGGGCGCAGAAGCTGCGACCGAGGATGTTGTCGCAGATGTCGAGGAGCTTGTCGAGGTCCTCCTCGGAACCCTGACCGTGCTCGAGACGACCGAGGATCTGCTTGAGCCACCACGTGCCCTCACGGCACGGGGTGCACTTGCCGCACGACTCATGCTTGTAGAAGTCGGTCCAGCGGTCGACGGCGCGCACGACACAGGTCGTCTCGTCGAAGATCTGCAGGGCACGGGTTCCGAGCATGGAACCGGCCGCAGCGACCGACTCGAAGTCGAGCGGGGTGTCGAGGTGCTCGGCCGTGAAGAGCGGGGTCGAGGAGCCACCGGGCGTCCAGAACTTCAGCGCCTTCTCGGGGTCGCGCATGCCACCGGCCATGTCGAGCAGCTCGCGCAGGGTGATGCCGAGCGGGGCTTCGTACTGGCCCGGGTGCTTGACGTGGCCCGAGAGGCTGAAGATGCCGAAGCCCTGGGACTTCTCGGTGCCCATGTCGCTGAACCAGTCGGCGCCGTGGAGAAAAATAGGTGGGATGGACGCGATACTTTCCACGTTGTTGACGACGGTCGGGCGCGCGTAGAGACCGGCGACGGCCGGGAACGGCGGCTTGAGTCGCGGTTGGCCACGACGACCCTCGAGGCTGTCGAGGAGCGCGGTCTCCTCACCACAGATGTAGGCGCCAGCGCCGGCGTGGACGGTGATGTCGAGGTCGAAACCCGAGCCGTGGATGTTCTTGCCCAGGTGACCCGCGGCATACGCCTCCTCGACCGCGCGCAGGAGGCGACGGTAGACGTGGACGACCTCGCCGCGCAGGTAGATGAAGGCGTGGTTGCAGCCGATGGCGTAGGACGTGATGACGCAGCCCTCGATGAGGAACTGCGGCGCCGCCATCATGAGCGGGATGTCCTTGCAGGTGCCCGGCTCGGACTCGTCGGCGTTGACGACGAGGTAGCGGGGTCCGCCGTCCGGCGGCGGGAGGAAGCCCCACTTCATGCCGGTGGGGAAGCCTGCACCACCACGACCACGCAGACCGGAGTCCTTGGTCATCTGGACGAGGTCGGCGGGCGGGGTCGCGAGAGCCTTCTTGAGGGCCTTGTAGCCGTCGTTGTTCTCGTAGGTCTCGAGAGTCCAGCTCTGCGGGTCGTCCCAGAACTTCGTGAGGATCGGCGTCAGCGTGGTGCTCATGCGTCTTCGCCCTTCTTCTTGCGGTCGAGCGCGTTGGTGAATCCTGCGGCGGTCGCGGCTTCCTCGTCACGGAACCACACCTCGGCCCTGGTGCGGCCGTACCAAGGGGACTTCGGCGTGTGGAAGAGCATCGAGTTGGCGTTGCCCTTGATGTCCCAGCCCGCGGGGCCGGAACCATCGGCCGCGGCGTCGGCCGTGCCGTCCCCGAACGACGAGGTCTTGAACCCGGCCGGAGCCGCGCCGCCGGTCTGCGCGGTGGCGCCCTGGGACGCCGGCGATGCCGGGGTTCCCGTCAGGGGTGCGTCGCCCTTGGGCTCGGCCTCTGCGGTCGAGGATCCGTCGTCAAAGAGGGTGGCTTCCTCGGCTTGTGGCGCCGGTGAGTCCTTGGCCGGCTTGCCGCCCGGCTTCTCGTCGGGCTCGTTGGTCGGCGCGTTGACCGAGCTGTGCTTGCCGGCTGCCTTGCCGTCGACCTTCTCGCCCTCAGCGCTGGCCTTGGTCGAGTCGTCGGCTGCGTCCTTGGTGGAGTCGGAGTCGGTCCCCTTGGCGGCTGCCCAGCCGTTCTCGTGGGCGACCTCGAGGCCACGCAGCGAGGCCGGTCCGGCGCCGACACCTTCGTCGGCGAGGCCGTCGTTGAAGCCAGCGAGAACGCGCGACATCTGCTTGAAGGAGCAGAGCGAGTTCGGACCGCGAGTCGGCTTCACCGGGGTGCCAGCGCGCAGGTCGTCGACGAGCTGGTTGGTCGACTCCGGTGTCTGGTTGTCGAAGAACTCCCAGTTCGCCATCACGACGGGTGCGTAGTCGCACGCGGCGTTGCACTCGATGCGCTCGAGCGTGACCTTGCCGTCGTCGGTCGTCTCGTCGTGACCGATGCCGAGGTGCTCGGAGACCGAGTCCCAGATCTCGTCGCCGCCCATGATCGCGCAGAGCGTGTTGGTGCAGACGCCGACGGTGTACTCACCGTTGGGGTGGCGCTTGTACTGGGTGTAGAACGTCGCGACGCCCGAGACCTCGGCCCGCGAGAGCTCGAGCACCTCGGCACAGAAGTCGATGCCGCGGCCGGTGACGTAGCCGTCGACCGACTGCACGAGGTGCAGCAGCGGCAGCAGCGCCGAGCGCTTCTGCGGGTACTTCGCGACGACCAGCTCGGCGTCAGCGTGCAGACCCGCGAGAACGTCTGCGGCATACGCCTCTTTGGATTCGGCCGACACCGTGAGGTGCCCGGAGGCCGTCTGCAGTCCGTAGTGCTCCATCAGCGGTCCACGCCTCCCATGACGGGGTCAATAGAGGCAACGGCCACGATGACGTCAGCGACCTGGCCGCCTTCGGACAGCGCGGCCACGGCCTGCAGGTTGTTGAAGCTCGGGTCCCGGAAGTGCGCCCGGTAGGGACGCGTGCCGCCGTCGGACACGATGTGGCAGCCGAGCTCACCCTTGGGCGACTCGATCGGCACATAGGCCTGACCGGCCGGCACCCGGAAGCCCTCGGTGACGAGCTTGAAGTGGTGGATCAGGGATTCCATCGAGGTGCCCATGATCTCGCGGATGTGGTCGAGGCTGTTGCCCTGGCCGTCGCTGCCGACGGAGAGCTGCGCCGGCCACGCGATCTTCTTGTCCTCGACCATGACCGGGCCGGTGACCTTCTTGAGGCGCTCGACGCACTGCTCGACGATCTTGAGGGACTCGTACATCTCGTCGAGGCGGATCCGGATGCGGTCGTAGGCGTCGGCGCCGGTGCGGGTGATGACCTCGAAGTCGTAGGTCTCGTAGCCGCAGTAGGGCTGGCTCTTGCGCAGGTCGTGCGGGAGGCCGGTCGAACGCAGGATCGGTCCGGTGATCCCGAGGGCCATGCAGCCGGCGAGGTCGAGGTAGCCGACGTTCTTGGTGCGGCCCTTGAGGATCGGGTTCTCGTTGAGGAGGAGCTCGAGCTCGTGCAGGCCCTGGCGCAGCTCACCGACCGTGCCGTTGATCTGGTCGAGGCAGCCGTGCGGCAGGTCCTGGGCCACGCCGCCGGGGCGGATGTAGGCATTGTTCATGCGCAGACCGGTGACGGCTTCGAAGATCCGCAGGATGCGCTCGCGCTCACGGAAGCCCACGGTCATGACGGTCGTCGCACCGAGCTCCATGCCACCGGTGCCGAGGCACACGAGGTGGGAGTTGATGCGGGTGAGCTCCATCATGAGGACACGGATGATGCTCGCGCGCTCGGGGATCTGGTCCTCGATGCCGAGGAGCCGCTCGATGCCGAGGCAGTAGGTCGTCTCCTGGAACATCGGCGTGAGGTAGTCCATGCGCGTGCAGAAGGTCACCCCCTGCACCCAGTTGCGGTACTCCATGTTCTTCTCGATACCGGTGTGCAGGTAGCCGATTCCCGCGCGGGCCTCGGTGACCGTCTCGCCGTCGAGCTCGAGGATGAGTCGGAGCACGCCGTGCGTCGACGGGTGCTGCGGACCCATGTTGACGACGATGCGCTCCTCGTGGAGGGCAGTCGCCTCGTCGACGAGGTCGCCCCAGTCGCCGCCGGTCGCGTTGAACACGCGGGCGCCGTCCTCGCGGTCGGCCTCCGTCGTCGCGTAGGGGTCGGGCGCGCCGTCAGCCGCTGCTGCGTCCGCCGAACCGTCTTCGTAGATGGTGTCTTCGTGAGTGGCCATCAGTTGTACGACCTCCGCTCGTCGGGCGGGGGTACGACCCCACCCTTGTATTCCACGGGGATGCCACCCAGCGGATAGTCCTTGCGCTGGGGGTGTCCCGGCCAGTCGTCCGGCATGAGGATGCGCGTGAGGGCGGGGTGGCCCTCGAAGACGATCCCGAACATGTCCCAGGTCTCGCGCTCGTGCCAGTCGGCCGCCGGGTAGGTCTCGACGATCGAGGGGATGCGCGCGTCGTCATCGGGCGCGGTCACCTCGAGGCGGACGCGACGGTTGTGGGTGATCGAGAGCAGGTGGTAGACCGCGTGCAGCTCGCGCCCGATCTCGTTCGGGAAGTGGACCCCCGAGACGCCGGTGCAGATCTCGAAGCGCAGGGCCGGGTCGTCGCGCAGCGCGCGCGCGACGGTCGGCAG
Organism: Janibacter sp. HTCC2649; assembly: GCF_000152705.1. Classification (GTDB taxonomy): domain Bacteria; phylum Actinomycetota; class Actinomycetes; order Actinomycetales; family Dermatophilaceae; genus Knoellia. Next base: position 1,863,938 of record NZ_CH672413.1, read on the forward strand.
GGCTTCGCGGGCCACGTGCAGGGTCAGCTCGCCGCGGTCGACCACGACCCGCTCCACTGCCTTTGCGTATGCCGTGTCACCGGACTTCCCGAGTGCACTCTCGAGAGTGCCCGTCAGCTCGTCGAAGTAGCCGCCGTAGGGCTTCTCGGATGCGCCGGGGAAGAGGATCGGGGTGCGCAGGCCGCCGTAGCCGGTGGTGTCGCCACCGTTGGTCGGGCCGAACATCCCGCGGCGCTCGCCGATCTGGATGGGGTCGGTGTCGCCGGTGGCCAAAGCCTCGGTAAGGTCGAGGTCCGTCGCGTGCAACTCTTCAGCGGACGTCTTGCCTGCGTCTTCAATACTCATGCGAGGAGGTTCCTCCCGGGCGTCGCCGTGAGGGCGTCGTGGTCGTGGGTCGGCTGCATGAGGTGCGTCGGGGTGGCGCGCAGGGCGGCCTCCTCGGCAGCACGCGCGGCGGCGATCCGGTTGACGCCGAGCTTGGAGTTCTGGATCTGGTCGTGCAGCTCGATGATCGCGTTGAGCAGCATCTCCGGTCGCGGCGGACAGCCGGGCAGATAGATGTCGACCGGGATGATGTGGTCGACGCCCTGGACGATCGCGTAGTTGTTGAACATGCCGCCCGAGCTGGCGCACACACCCATCGAGATGACCCACTTGGGGTTGGGCATCTGGTCGTAGACCTGACGGACGACCGGCGCCATCTTGTTGGACACACGTCCGGCGACGATCATCAGGTCGGCCTGGCGAGGCGTCGCCGAGAAGCGCTCCATGCCGAAGCGGGCGATGTCGTAGTCGGGCGTACCGACGGCCATCATCTCGATGGCGCAGCAGGCGAGGCCGAACGTGGCAGGCCAGATCGAGGCCTTGCGCATGTATCCGGCGACACTCTCGAGCGTCGTCAGGACGAAGCCTGCGGGCAGCTTCTCCTCGAGTCCCATCAGCGAACCCTTCCAGTCAGATCAAAGTCAGCACACGGCATACACGGCAAGCACGGCATCAGTCCCACTCCAGCCCGCCGCGCTTCCACACATAGGCGTAGGCGACGAACACGGTGAGGATGAACAGGACCATCTCGACCAGAGCGAACAGGCCGAGCGAGTCGAAGGCGACGGCGAACGGGTAGAGGAACACCGACTCGATGTCGAAGATGATGAAGAGCATCGCGGTGAGGAAGTACTTGATCGGCACGCGACCACCCCCATCGGCGCGAGGTGACGGCTGGATCCCGCACTCGTACGGCTCGGACTTGGCGCGGTTGTAGCGCTTGGGTCCGACGACGAGGCTGGTGCCCACCGAGCCAGCGGCAAAGACGAAGCCGAGGGCCAGCAGGAAGAGGATCGGGACGTAGGGGTTGCTCATCGCTGATCAACTCCCCTTTCGGTGCCTGGGTGTGCGGCGGCTCGGGTCACGCGCCCCATCGTAGAGGGCGTGACGCAGGTCTCAACTGCAGGATTGGTCGGCGTGGTGAGACAGCACGCAGCATCACCGCGAGCAGAGTCGCGGACGGCACTGGCGGGGCCAGCGGCAGCTTTGGCGAGGGTCAACGACACACCTTGCTTGTGAAAGTCTTCACGAACACCGACCCACTCTATGCAGCCGTTTTTCGGCCGCTCACTAAGGCGAACCTAAGTGGGCGAGGCGCAGGGTCAGGCCGGCTTGACGGCGCGGTGGAGGGCGACGATTCCGGCGCTCAGGTTGCGCCACGCGACGTCACTCCAGCCAGCCTCGGCGACTCGGGTCGCGAGCGCCTTCTGGTCCGGCCAGGCCTGGATGGACTCGGCGAGGTAGACGTAGGACTCGGGGTTCGAGCTCACCTTGCGGGCCACGCGCGGCAGCGCCTCCATGAGGTACTCGCTGTAGACCTTGCGGAACGTCCCGTTGACCGGCTGGCTGAACTCGCAGATCACGAGGCGACCGCCCGGCTTGGTGACGCGGGCGAACTCGCGCAGTGCAGCATCGGTGTCGGCGACGTTGCGCAGCCCGAACGACATCGTCACCGCGTCGAACGACCCGTCGGCGAACGGCAGCTGCATCGCGTCGGCCGCGGTGAAGCCGAGGTCGTCGCGACGCTTCTTGCCAACCCGCAACATGCCGAGCGAGAAGTCGGCGGGAACGACGTGGACGCCCTTGTCGGCGAACGGCTCACTCGAGGTACCCGTGCCGGCGGCGATGTCGAGGACCCGCTCCCCCGGCTTGGCGGCAACGGCCTGGAGGACGGCGCGTCGCCACAGCCGGTCCTGGCCGAGAGAGAGCACGTCGTTGGTCACGTCGTACCTCTCGGCAACGTCGTCGAACATCGCGGCGACGTCGCGGGGGTCCTTGTCGAGGGAGGCGCGGCTCATGTCGCCATCATCTCACCGCGCCCATGCGGAGACCGCCGCCCCTCGGGGTTACGCTCACCGGTGATGACGTCCATGCCCACGTCCGAGCCGGACATCGCTCCCCTCGCACCCCTCGTCACCCGCACCGTCGCGCTGTCCCCCGCGGACGGCACGGCTCTGCTGGCGCTTCTGCCTGCGACGAATCCGCGCGACACCACCTCCTGGGTTCGTCGCGGCGAAGGCCTCGTCGGCTGGGGCCGCACGGTCTCGGTGACGGCCCACGGCGCCGATCGTTTTGCGGTCCTGGAGGCGTGGTGGCGAGACGTCTCGGGGTCGGCAGTGGTGCGTGACGAGGTCGACCTGCCCGGCACCGGTCCTGTCGCCTTCGGCGCGATCTCGTATGCCGCTGACTCACCTTCCGGTGCCACTCTCGTCGTGCCCTCGGTCGTCGTCGGCCGGCGCGGTGACCAGTGGTGGGTGACGACGACGTCGACGGATGCGTTGCCGGCCAACGTGATTCCGGTGGCCTCGTCGGATGTGGAGTCGCCGGGCGACGTGTCCTTTGCTGATGGGTCCCTGTCGCCGACCGAGTGGGCGGGCGCCGTCGCTGAGGCGGTGTCGCGCATCCAGGCTGGCGACCTGGACAAGGTGGTGCTGGCGCGTGACCTGGACGTGCGGACGGCTGCGCCGATCGACGTGCGCTGGTTGCTCGGGCGACTCGCCGAGAGCTATGAGTCGACGTGGGTCTTCGCCGTCGACGGGTTGGTGGGTGCCACCCCGGAGATGCTGGTCCGTCGCGAGAAGGGCCTCGTGACCTCACGGGTCCTCGCGGGGACGATCCGTCGCACCGGGGACGACGAGCACGACCTGGCCCTGGCGGCGTCGCTGGCCCGTTCGTCGAAGGACCTCGAGGAGCACGAGTACGCCGTCCGCTCGGTCGCCGATGCCCTTGCCCCGCACTGCTCCTCGATGAACGTTCCCGAGGCGCCCTTTGTCCTGCACCTGTCCAACGTCATGCACCTGGCGACCGACGTTGCCGGCGTGCTGACCGACGAGACGACCTCTCTGTCGCTGGCGGCGTCGCTGCACCCGAGTGCGGCTGTCTGTGGCACTCCGACCGCCGTGGCCGACGCGTTGATCTCCGAGCTGGAGCACATGGACCGCGGCCGCTATGCCGGGCCCGTGGGTTGGATGGATGCCAGTGGTGACGGCGAGTGGGGAATCGCGTTGCGCTCAGGGGCGATTCACCACGACGACAACCAGCGCATGTCGCTGTATGCCGGGTGCGGCATCGTCGCCGGGTCGGTGCCCGAGTCCGAGGTGGCCGAGTCCGACGCCAAGCTCATCCCCATGCGCGACGCCCTCACCGCCCCCGCCCCGCATCCCTGACCCACCCAATAGGACGCTTGGGCACGCGACACGCCACTCTCCCGGCCCGCACAAATCGTCCAATAGGACGCGTTTGGCGATCGTCTGAATGCAGACTGGGCGCGTGAAGAAGCTGTGGGGGCGACGGGTGACTCGGATCCTTGCCGTGCCCGTTGTCCTCGGGCTTCTCGGGGTGCTGCTGCCGTGGGCGTGGGTCATCATTGCGTCGGTGGGGCGCGTGCACGACGCCACTGAGGTGGCCGACGCGCCGGAGACCCCCGTGGCGCTGGTCCTCGGCGCCGGGCTTCAGGGCGGCCGGCCGAGCCCCTTTCTGGGAGCGCGTCTCGACGCGGCCAAGGAGCTGTACGACGGAGGCAAGGTCAAGGTCCTCCTCGTGTCGGGCGACAACCGGACCCACGCCTATGACGAGCCCACTGCCATGCGCGACTACCTCGTCGCTGCCGGGGTGCCGACGGAGGCGATCGTCCTCGACTTCGCCGGACGCGACACCTACGACTCCTGCCAGCGCGCTCACCGGATCTTCGGCGTCGACAAGGTCACGGTGATCTCGCAGGGCTATCACGTGGGTCGGGCAGTGGCCCTGTGCCGGGCGGCAGGCATGACCACGGACGGTGTCGGGGACACGTCGATGCGCGAGCGCTACCCACGCGAGTGGTGGATCGGCTGGACCCGAGAGAAACTTGCCAACATCAAAGCAGTCGGCGACGTCGTCACCGGCCGCGACCCAGTCCTCGGCCAACCCGAGACCAGCGTCCAGGACGCCCTGGCGAACGGAGCGCGATGAGCAGCTCGCACGAGCAGACGGCCGAGACCGACTCTGTCGATCAGTGGGCGCCCCTGCCGGTCGACGCCGTCGTCTTCGACCTGGGCAACGTCCTCATTCGGTGGGACCCGACTCCAGCCGTGGCTGCGGCGGTCGGAGCCGAACGAGCCCATGCCTTCCTCACGAATGAGGCGTTCGACTTCACCGCGTGGAACGCTGCGAACGACGCGGGTCGCTCTTTCGAGGAGGCCGAGCGCGAGGCCGTCAGTGCGCATCCGCACCTCGAGCAGGAGATCCGCGGCTACCGGACGCACTTCGGGGCCTCACTCGTCGAGGAGATCGCGGGGACCGTCGAGATCCTGCGTGAGCTCCACGCCGCCGATATCCCGGTCCTCGCCCTGACGAACTGGGCGGCTGAGACCTTTCCCGTGGCGCTCGACCGCTTCGACTTCCTCGACCTGTTCGAGGACATCATCGTCTCGGGCGAAGAGGGGGTGGCCAAGCCGGATCCGGAGATCTTCGAGATCCTCGAGGAGCGGATGAGCCACCTTGGCGGACTCGACGACTGCATCTTCATCGACGACTCCCTGGCCAACGTCGAGGCAGCGCAGGAGGCCGGCCTCGACGCGATCCACTTCACCGATCCCGAAAACCTGCGCCAGGACCTCGTCGTGCGCGGCCTCCCCCTGCGCAGCACACGACCCTCGACTCCTCAAGTCACCGGTGGCTGGTGAACCGCAGGTAGTAGCCGTCGGGATCGGTCACCCGGAAGTCGGACAACCCCCACTCACGTTCGACCAGATCCGCCGCAAGCACAACTACACGACCGACGAATTCGTCGCGGCGCTGTTTGACGTCATCGACCTCGATCACAATCTCCGTCCCGACGGGCAGGGTCCGAGCAGCCGGATCGACGGGCGCTGCTTCGCAGAGCCCGATCCGCACGTCCCCCAACTTCACGGACGCGTATGCCGGTGGGCCGACACTGCGCCCCGTCACCTCGAAGCCCAGCAGCTCATAGAACGCCACCGACCGATCGACATCGCTCGGGAAGAACTCGATCCGCAGCCGCTCAGTCATGCGGCCAACACTGCAACCTCAAGCCCACAAGAGGTCAAACCGCGCCGGGAGGCTCCTACAGGTGAGTGCTCAGGTAGCGCTCGCGGCGGTCGGCTGCCTCGAACGATGCAGCGCACTGCGCGCTCTCAAACGCGAGCACCTCAAGTTCCCACACGCATCCCACCGCGCCAGCACGATGCGGGCGCAACTCAGCGGGGAGATCAAGTGGTGAGGTCCAGTACGCCTGGATGAGGTCAACCCCGTCCCACACGTGAGCCAGCGCGAAGTGCGCCGGGCGGGCGCGGTGCAGCAGGAGATAACCGACACCGCTGCCCGGAGTCGACTCAGCGAACTCCACGGTGAGTGCTTGCGCAGCACGGTCCAACTCATCCGGGCACTCAGAGTCAGCGACGCTCATCGCGTACACCTTCATCTCGCACGGCCCGAGTTGTGCCACTCCCCGCCACTCCACCGGTCGACTCTCCACGTCCACCATCGTCGCAGCCGGCGCGACGTCTACCGCGGGTTGATTAGCCGAACCGGGTTCACAGATCCATATCCAGGCGAGATCGTGCCACCGCCACACGGTCAAGTGTCGTGCGCTTTCGCCCGGTCACTTCTGGAACATCAACGATTCGACCGTTGGACAGTTTCAGGTAGAGCATTCGAAACCTCTTGGAACGCGACCCACGATTGAGGTTGCCCGAGTAGCTCTGCGAGGCAACGGTCTTCACATCACCCAAGAGGTATGTCCTGGTGCGCACCCACCCTCTGCGCATGACGCGGTCATCTGTGATGCGCAAGCCCACAAAGGGGGCACGCAAGAGCAGGCCTGCTAGGGCACCGGCCCAGGCCCAGAACATCCAGTCGGGGTCTCGGGTGTCGTCTAGAGCGGGATCGAGAAACGCACCGATCGACACGAGGAGAAACGCAAGTTGCACGCCCACACACAGCGCCAGGTAGCCCGGCGCTCGAATCATGAGGGACCCCGGAGCCCGTTCTGTCAGCATCGGATCAGGTGAAGGGTGGGCGGTGCTCGAGGCGGACGGACTGTCGTCCGGCCCAACGCCACACGCGTGCAGCGCCATCGCGGTCCTCGTCGGTGACGAGGTTGCCCATCCACCGCAGCGCCAACGTCATGAGCCAGTCGGAGCGCATTCCAGCCGGACCCAAAGCAGGCAGAACCCGTGGCACGGTCACGATGCCAGCGAGGCGACGAGCGATCGAGAACGCCTCGCCGTAGTGCTCCTTGAGCAGCTTCGGCCAGGTCACCGACAGGTCGGTGTCGAGCAGGTCGACGACGAAGCGGCCCGTCTCGAGGCCGTAGTCGATGCCCTCACCGTTCAAGGGGTTGATGCAGGCGGCCGCGTCACCGATGAGCGCCCAGTTCGGTCCAGCGACACCACTGACGGCCCCACCCATGGGCAGCAGGGCACTGGTCGCCATGCGCGCCTCCCCCTGCAGCCCGAACCCGTCCCGGCATTCCTCGACGTAGCGCGCCATGAGCGGCTTGATCGCCACTTCGGCCGGGCGCTTCGTCGTGGCCAAGGTGCCGGCGCCGACGTTCACCTGACCGCCACCGAGCGGGAAGATCCAGCCGTAGCCCGACAGGATCTCGCCCTCCTCGCCACGCAGCTCGAGGTGACTCGAAATCCACGGGTCGTCCGCCTGCGTCGAGTCGACGTAGCAACGCCCGGCCACGGCATACACGGTGTCCTTGTGCCAGACCCGACCGAGCACCTTGCCGAGACCCGACCGCACGCCGTCAGCGACGATGAGCCGCTCGCACTCGATCTCGAACGTCTCGCCATCACGCTGGAACGTCACCCCGCGGACCCGCCCGCCCTCGATCCGCGCATCGACCGCCTTGGCACCCTCGACCCCGACGGCACCCGACTTCAGTGCGTGGGTGCGGAGGTGGTCATCGAGTTCGGTGCGCGCCACAGCCGAACCCCAGTCCGGCAGCGATCCACCGGGCCAGCGCAGTTCGAGCACCTGCCCGAAGCCGTGCGCCTTGAGCCCGTGGTTCACGGTGTGCCCGCGCAGCCAGTCGTCGAGCCCGAGGCGCGTCAGTTCGGCGATCGCCCGCGGGGTCAGTCCGTCACCGCAGGTCTTGTCACGCGGGAAGACTGCGGCGTCGGCGAGCACCACGTCGCGTCCGGCGCGAGCCGCCCAGGCCGCAGCAGCGGAACCCGAGGGGCCGGCTCCAACGACGAGGACATCGGTGCGGGTGGGGGTGGTCACCGGGTCATTCTCGCAAGTCGCGCGCTCACTCCGAAATCGCCAGGGCTTCGCGCGCGATCCGGCGCAGCCGCTCGTGCGCGCCGCGGTGCGACTCCGCGTCGATCGGCACCTCGACGACGGTGATCCCGTCGGGAGCTGCGGACAGCGCTTCGGCTGCCGCTTCGCGCGTGGTCGCAAGAACGTGGCGTATGCCGTGTGCCCGGCACAGTGCCCCGAAGTCGGTTCCCGTCGGGGTGGCGAAAATGCGGCCGAAGTCGTCTGCCCGCTCGGGCGCTCCGTGCTCGAGGGTGCGGAAGATGCCGCCACCTCCGTCGTTGGTGACGAGGATCGTGAGGTTCGGCCGCGGTTCGTCCGGTCCAAACGCGAGGGCGTTGGAGTCGTGGAGGAAGGTCAGGTCACCCACCCACGCATAGCTCGGTGCATCGGTCGTCAGGGCGAGGCCGATCGCGGTCGACAGGCAGCCGTCGATCCCGGCCAGGCCACGGTTGGCGACGACGGAGACGGCCGACTCGCGGCTCATGCCGAGGTCGAGGTCGCGCACCGGGTTGGAGGACCCGACGAACAGCTGAGCATCCTCGGGCAGGGATTCACCCACCACCGAGGCCACTGCCAACCCCGTGCCCCACGGAGATCTCTGGTCCTGAACCGCCTGAGCCACAGCCGATCCGGCGCCAGCCCAACCGTTCGACCACTCAGGGTCAGCGGCCTCCGGCGATCTGCCGGCGAACGTCATCAAGGAGTGCACTTCGTGGACGACGTGGCCGGGGTCGGGCCACTGCGGCGAGCCGGTGAACACCTCGACGCGCAGGCCATCCGTGCGCAGCAGCGACGCCACGGCACGCGACAAGGTGATGCGGCCGACGACGAGAACGCGCTCCGGGAGATGGTCGGCGAGCCAGTCTCCGGCGGTGAGGAGCAGCGGCCCGTGGGGCACCACAGCCGTGCGGTCATGCACTCCGAAAGGCTCTGCGACAACGGGATACCCGCGAGAGACGGCCCAGCTCACGACCTGCGCCGAGGAGACGGGTGATCGCGCGAGGTCACCGAGGACGACGAGCGTCCGCGGGACGTGCTTGAAGCCAGCGCTGTGACCGGCGAACCATCCGCCCCTTGGGGTGCGAACCCACGGGTCTCCGTCGTCACGCCCGGCATGCACCTCGAAGTCATCACCGAGATCTGGAGTCAGGGGGTCGCGGAAGGAGACGTTGAGGTGGACCGGGCCAGCATCCGGGCCGGGGTGGCCATCCGCGGCGGTTCCTCGGGCTGCCACCAGGGCGCGGCACACCGTGGAGCGGTGGAAGGCGCCGACGGACTCCACGAGCTCGGGCGCCGGCACGTCCGCCGACCAGCGGACGGCAGGACCGAACATGCCCGGCTGGACAGTCGTCTGGTTCGCCCCGGTCCCCCGCAACTCGGCAGGACGATCCGCCGACACGACAACAAGAGGCACGCCCGTGTGGTGCGCCTCGAGCACGGACGGATGCAGGTTCGCCACGGCAGTGCCCGACGTCGTGATCACGGGAACCGGTGTGTGAGAACCCTTTGCGAGCCCCAACGCAAGGAAGCCGGCGGTCCGCTCATCCACACGCACGTGCAGACGAAGGCGACCTTCGCGCTCGGCCTGCTGGACGGCATACGCAAGGGGCGCGGAGCGCGAACCGGGAGCGAGGACGACCTCGCGAACGCCACCACGGATCAGCTCGTCGACGAGGACGCGAGCGAGCGCGGTGGACGGGTTCATCAGCTGCCCGACGCGGGCGGGCCGACGAACAGTGCAACACCGGTGAGGCCAGCGACAGCAACGACGCCGACCACGGCCGCGAGCGCAGGGTTGCGGGTGAGCCACGCCAGGACGCGCTCCGGCAGTGACACCGGAGCGTCCCCACCAGAACCGAAGCGCCAGGGCCCCTCGAGCTGACCGGCCGACTCCGCGCTGCGGTCGAAGATGATCGTCGCGAACGGCGGCACGGCACTCACGAGCGCGAGGAGGCCGGTGCGGAGCGACCACTTCTGGTTGATCCACGTCGCGAGCGCGATGAGGCCATAGGTGATGAAGACGACCCCGTGCACCATCCCGAAGATCCGCACCCCGAGCTCGGTCGTCTCGGTGACGTACTTGAGGAACATCCCGATGAGGAGCAGGGCCCAGGTGATCGCCTCGGCGATGGCTACCCGGCGGAACAGCAGTTTGGGGGTCACGAGTCGCGATTCTGCCATCGCCGCCTGGTGCGGAACTCATGCACCACCGGGGTCGAGCCCGGCGCGACCGTGAGTGCGGGGGCCAGATCGGCTCGCCACTGCCGAAGGGCGACGTCACCGGACTCCTGCGCTCGAGCGGCGGTCACGCCGTATCCCGTGAGGGAGTGCGCGAAGACACCAGCGGGGGCGGCGGCCACCACCGTCGTCCAGTTGCGCCGCTCGGGCGGTGGCGAGACGTCGAGCATCGGCACGGCATCGGTGGCGTGCTGCAGCGACAACACCGACGTCGAGTCCGGGATGGGAAAGGCATCGATCGGCGACCCTGCCGTGAGGACCTGGCTCACGCGGTGGTTCCGGGTGAAGGCCGGGTCGGACGCCAGAGCGGCTGCGACGATGCCACCCTGGCTGTGCCCCACGATGACGACGTGGTCCCGAGGCCCCGCCCTACCTGCCTGCGCCAGGTCGAGAGCCTTCGCGGCCGCGACCTTGGAGGCACTCGTCGCCCGGAGCATCAGTGAGACGTTTGCCGGCCAGTCCATGGGAATCTCACCACCCCTGAACAACCCCTGCAGCAAGGGGCCCTGTGTCCCAGGGACCTGCAGCACCCACGTGGTGGTTCCGTCGGCCGCGGGCACTTCAATGACCCTGACCCGGCCATCGACCCCGAGCGACTCCACCCCGGCGAGCAGCGAGGCCGTCGAGGTCGGCGGCGGCACCTTCCCCAGGGGCTCCACCGACCTGACGTCGACATCCCATCCCGAACCTTCGTCGAGCAGTCCGTACGGCTGGCCCATGATCTCGGTGATGAGCCAGGCGCTCGTCATCGCCTGCGCGTGCAGTCCTCCAACGAGTCCACGCACAGCACCCTCACCCCACTCGTAGGTCGCCGCCGCGCTCGTCACCGAATGCGCAAGGTCGTGGAGACGCTCGACCGCGCCAGCCACTCCGGCGATCACATCCGTGAGCTCCCGACGGCAGCGGCCGACCAGCGGCGCGAGATCGACGGGCGACCCGAGGGCACGAGCGCCCAGGCCCCAGTCGACCCCGCCCGCGGGCGCGACCGGAGTCGGCACCTCAACGGTCGACTCACGAGGGGTGACGTCCTCAACAACTTCGGCGGTGCGGCGCAGAACCACTGCCGCCCGGCGCAGTTCCTCGACGGCGACCTCGATGCCTCCCGCTCCCCCCGTGACCCGGAAGTCGTCACTCACGCCGCCTGCTCGGCGGAGTCGGCCACGCGATCGAGGAGATCAGCAACGGCATCTTCGCGCTCGGCGAGTTCGCGCAGCTCGCGCACCCGGGTCGTGATGACCCGCCGGAACTGCTCGGCCGAGGGCGCGCGCCAACTCAGCTCGGCCACCTTGCGGAGCATGGCGCACTCCGCGCGAGTGTCCTCGGCGGCGATGCGCCATCGTCGTGCACGTTCCCTCAGATCCCCTGTGTTGACCATGCGAACAGCCAACGCCCGCAGCGACATTCGCGTCCACGACGCGCGGGCAATCTGTGGAAAACCCGGGCGCCCCAACTCCCCTGTGGACAGTTCAGGCGGAGGTCGCGACCCCAGCCATCAACTCGTCCAGGACACCGAGCATCTCCAACGCCGAGCCGGCTGGATCGGTCACCGGAGCCTGCACGGCCCGCACCACACCCGCCGGATCCACAACGAGCGTCACGCGCTTGAGCCGGTCGACCCCACCCGCACGGAACGTCGGCAGCCGCAGCGCCCCCGCCAGCGACACGTCCTCGTCCGACAACAACACGTAGGGCAACGACGCGTGCTCGGCAAACGCCGCCTGCTGATCCGGCCGCTGCGTACTCACCCCGTGCACCACGACACCGCGAGCCGCAAACGCGTCGTGCTGGGCGGCATACGCCATCGCTTCGACGGTGCACCCAGCGGCACCCGGGATCTCACCCCAACCGGGCGAATAGCCCTGTGCCGCAGGGGCCCAGGCACCCGGCATACAGAAGAGAACGGTCCACGAACCAGACGACAACGCGACGCGTATGCCGTCGTGCCCGGTCAGAGTGATCGGTGGCAGTGCGTGCCCCACGAGGTCGCCGACGCGGCGCGACTCGGCCGAGTCGGCGGTGATGCCTGCGCTCACTGACCCGTCGCCGAGGACGTGGCGGGCGCCCCAGTCCTGGAGGGCGACGAGCACGGGGAGCAGGCCTTCGCCCTTGGGCGTGAGGACGTAGTCGTGGCGCGGCGGTCGCTCCGAGTAGGCGCGTTTGTCGAGCACTCCGTCGGCGACGAGACCGGCGAGCCGCTCGGTGAGGGCGCGGCGGCTGATGCCGAGCTCGCGCTGAAGGGCATCGAAGCGAGTCACTCCCCCGGCGACGTCACGAACGATGAGGAAGGTCCACCAGTCCCCGAGCACGCCGAGCGACTGGGCGATGCCGCAGTCCTCGTCGGCCAGGTCCTCTCGTCTCATGGTGTGAGTATAGTCCGTTTCAATATGGAACTTACTCACTCTGGAGGACGCACGATGACTGGGGATGCACGCTCGTTCTGGACCTACTGGAGCGCGAGCGCCTCGAGCAACCTGGGGTCCGCGGTCGGAGCGATCGCCCTGCCGCTCACCGCGCTCAAGGTCCTTGATGCCACGCCGTTGCAGATGGGCCTCATCGCCGCGGCCTCGTACGCCGCGTGGCTCGTGATCGGACTTCCGGCCGGTGCGCTCGTGGCCCGCCTCCCCCTGCGCGGCACCCAGGTGACGATGGACCTGGCCCGCGCACTGGCGGTCGCGTCGGTGCCGATCGCGTGGTGGTCGGGTCACCTCACGATCACCCAGCTCGTCGTCGTGGCGCTGGTCATCAGCTTCGCCAACGTGATGTTCGACGTCGCGAACTCGACCTTCCTGCCGATCGTCGTGCCGCGCGAGCAGCTGCACGAGCGCAACAGCCTCATGTCCGCGACCCACGCCTCGACCCAGCTCGGCGGCCCGTCGATCGGCGGGCTCGCCATCCAGGCCTTCGGCGCGGTGCCGACGCTGCTCGTGGATGCCGTGAGCTACGTCGTGTCCGCGGCACTCCTGCGGAGCCTGCCCTCGCGCCCGGCCGTTGCCGATGCCTCCGAGGACCGGCCGCCGATGCGCCAGATGATCGGCGAGGGGTGGCGCTACGTCACGCGCCACCCGGTCATGGCGCCGTGCATGTGGTCGGCCACGGCGATCAACTTCGTCTGCGGCGCGCAGCTGGCGCTGTTCGCGCTGTACCTCGTGCGCGATCTTGACACTCCCGCAGCCTTCGTCGGGTTCCTCTTGGCGGCCGAGGGCGTGGGGTCACTCATCGGGGCGGCCTTGTCGCCGCGCGTGGTCCGCAGGCTCGGGTCGGCGCGGGCGTGTGTGGCGTCGTCGATCGTGTCGTTCGTCGGAGGGCTGCTCATCCCGATCGGCAACGGCTGGGTGGCGTGGCTGTTCTTCGCCTTGGGCAATGTCCTCTTCGCCGGCGGGGTGGTCATCTTCAGCACCGCGACCCGGACCTATCGCCAGCAGGCGAGCCCGCCGGAGATGTTGTCGCGCGTCATGGCAACCGTGCGGTTCGTGTCCTGGGGAGCCATCCCGGTCGGCGGGCTGGTCGCTGGCCTCGTCGCGACCTGGGTGGGTGCACGGTGGGCCCTGGTCATCTTTGCCGCGGTCGGCGTCATCGACGTTGCGATCGTGCTCCTGAGCCGCATCGGCACGCTGCGCGACCTGACGGACCTTGACGAGACCGACTCGCCCGCCCCACTCAACGCGAACGCAGACGCTCCTCGTAGCGCTCAGTGATCTCGCGGACAGCGGTGAGGTGCTTCATGAGCAACTCGAGTTCAGCCGTCGTGCATCCCTCGAGCAGCGGCATGCCCTCGATGACCATCGGCTCATAGAGCTTCCAGGTCTGCTCCTGCCCCTCCTGCGTCATCTCGACGAGGACGCGCCGACGGTCCGCCGGGTCGGCCGTGCGTCGCACGAATCCCTTGCGCTCCAACCGGTCGATCATCGACGTCGTGGCCGCGGGAGTCAGGCCCACCCGGCGGGCGAGCTCGCTCGCTGACCGCGGCTGGTCGACGAGCCAGTCGAGACAACGCAGATCCGCCGGACCCACTCCAAGAGCGCGCCCGACCTCGTCATCGAGGGCCTGCGTGGCGCGCTGGTAGGCCTGCGTGGCAGCGCCCACGTCAGCGATGAGTTGACGGCGTGTGACCTTCGGCATTATCTTTCGATTCTCGAACTATCAGATTCTCGAATAGTCGCATCTGTCGAATAGTACTGAGTTCTCACGAAAGGATAGCCATGAAGGCAATCGTCGTCGGAGCCGGCGTGGCCGGCCCACTCACGGCCATGGCCCTCCAGCGGGCAGGCATCGAAGCCGTTGTCGTCGAGCGACACGGCCCTCCAGACCCCCGGTCCGGTTCGTGGTTCTCGTTCTCCCCCAACGGTCTCGACGCGATGGATGCGGTCGGTGTCCTCGACCTCGCCAAGGGCCTCGGCAGCCCGACCCTCCGCAATGTCCTCGTCGGTGCGACCGGTCGCGAGCTCGGCGCCCTGCCCCTGGGCGCTCCGCTCGCCGATGGCACTCCCGCGCTGACGATGAAGCGCTCCGAGCTCACCGCCGCCCTGGTCCACGAGGCGGTGCGCCGTGGCATCACCTTCCGGTGGAACGCCGGCCTCATCGACGCCCGACGAGACGGGGACGAGGTCCACGCGACCCTCGCCGACGGCACGACCCTCACCGGCGACCTGCTCATTGGCACCGATGGCGTCCACTCGCCCACTCGTTGCCTCATCGATCCGGCAGCACCGGCTGCGCGCTACGTCGGGCTCACCAACTTTGGTGGCGTCATGCCCGGGGGCGCTGCCGTGCTCGACGGCGTGGATGCCGTGACGGAGCAGTGGCGCATGGTCTTCGGCAAGCGCGCGTTCTTCGGCCATCACGTCCACCCCAACGGTGACGTCGTCTGGTTCGTCAACGTGCCGGAACCCGCCATCTCCCCCGAGGAGCGCGCTCGCACCACCGACGACCAGTGGCGCCAGAAGCTCATCACTCTCATGGACGGCGACACCGGACCCGCCACGCGCATCATCGAAGGAGGCGTCCTCGAGCTCACCGGAGACAACACCCATGACCTCGGGCACGTACCCACCTGGCATCGCGATCGGATGATCGTCATCGGGGACGCCGCTCATGCCCCAGCGCCGTCCAGTGGTCAGGGTGCGTCGATGGCCGCTGAGGATGCCGTAGTCCTGGCCCAGTGCCTGCGCGACCTGCCCGACGTCGACTCGGCGTTCGCGGCCTACGAGTCCCGCCGGCGCGCGCGGGTCGAGAAGATCGTGAAGACCGGCGCCCGCAGCAGCAGCACCAAGTCACCGGGCGCGTTCCAGCAGGTCATGCTGCGCGCGATCTTCAAGTACGCCGTGACGCCGAAGAACACGGCCTGGATGTACGACCACCGGCTCCATTGGGAGGAGCGTCAGGCAACCAACTCGGCGTGAAGGTAGAACCAGTCGTCTGGCGGGTCCGGAATCCATCCGCCCCAGGGGTCCTCTGGCAGGGGTAGGTCTTGGAGGTGGACGTCGTCCATCCACTCGTCGGGTATGCGTTCGGGCGACGACCAGCCCTCACCCAGGATGGGCGGTGCGGTGGAGTCGTGGACTCGACCTGTCGGGGTTTGGATGCGTATGCCGTGTGGTCTCGTTCCGTCGAGCCCGGTCGACCGCACGGTGAAGTACCAGCCGACCTCTTCCTTGATCTGGTTGTGGCGTTTGCAGAGGCCTCCGGCGTTGGCTCCCGTCGTGGTGCCGCCGTCGTGGACGGGGTGGACGTGGTCGGCTTCGATGGCTGGGGCGTCGCACCACGGGACCCGGCAGGTGGGGTCGCGCAGTTGCAGGAACTTCCGTAGCCCGCCGTGGAAGCGGCGTCGGGTGGAGTCGAGGGCGACGAGGTCACGCCCGCTTGGGTCGGTGAACAGCCGACGCAGCCACACGAACGCACCGTCGTCGCGAGCCGCACCAGCGTCGTCGCCGCCCGTCGACGCGTCCTTGGCGGCGGTCCGGTGGTTCAAAAGGTCGGCGATGTGGGCGCGAGCCGCTTCGCCAGAGATCGGGCCCCAGCCGGGGATGACGGCCACGTCATCGGCCGGGGCCTGACCGCCGAACGCTGCCGGGAGCAACACCTTGTCGGTCATGACGAGGTTGACCTCGACGGGCTGCGGCTGATCCTTCGCCCGACCTGACAACAGCTCCAGTGCGCGGTCGGCCAGCCAGGCGCCCTTGCCTCGGCTGTCGGCCTCTGCTGCGGCGGCCGCCCACGCCTGGGGGGACAGGGTGGGGTCGATGATGTGACGTCGCTTCTCTTCAGCGGTCAGGGCGACGTGGGCACCGATGACGTCCTTCATCGGACCCAGGATCGACAACCACGCCATCCCATCCACCGCGGGCCGAACGCTCATGCGGCGGGAGGCGACCGCGCGACGGTTCCGCTCAGCCAACGACTCCGCGTCCAATGCGGCACCGGCACGCCGGGCTGCACCGGCCAGGGCTTTGTCACCCAGTGAGGTCATGGTTGGGGCCAACTGCTTGTCGACCTCGGCGCGGTGCTCCGCGCTCAGGCACGCGGTTTCGCGCACCAGGATCCCCGCCCGACGTTCACTGAGCTCACCACTGGTCAGCGCGGCCATCGTTTCGGGCATCTCCTTGACGAGAGCCTTGGCGACACCGACGTGCTGATCCGCCAGCGTCGGCGAGCACTTCCGCGCCAGCGCGATGTCGGCCCGGACACTGCGCGAGTCCTCACCCAATGTTTCGCGATCCACCACAGCGGCGGCGGTCAGACGCGCTTGCGCAGCGGCCGCGGCACCCTTCAACGCCTCGAGTGCGGACACTGCCGCGATCCGCTCCGGCTCGGTCAATCCCTCGGGATCGACGCCACTCAAAGAGGACAGGAAGGAGCAGACCTGAACCTCAGGCCCTGCGAGTGATGGTGTCCCCTCCATGCTCCTCATCGTACACCTGTTCGCCGACACTCGGCAGGTTATCCACACTCCAATTCGCCTGCAGCACAGCGGAACTCGTCATCTTTCAGCGTCCGCAAACATGGCTGAACCGGCCACTCGCCCCACGACTGGCCACCCACACAAAGAGTCCACCAGAAGCCTCTGACACCCGCCGACGGAACGGCCCGCGAGACAGGTGACCACACGGCATACGCTGAAGGTATGGCGACCCACCACGACCTGATCATCATCGGCACCGGGTCGGGCAACTCGCTCGTCACACCAGAGCTCGAAGGCCTCGACATCGCGATCGTCGAGGAGGGGAAGTTCGGTGGCACCTGCCTCAACGTCGGCTGCATCCCGACCAAGATGCTCGTGCTGCCCGCCGACCGAGTCATCGAGTCGCGCGAGGCCGAGCGCCTCGGCGTGACGTTCAGCCGAGACGTCAGCGTCGACTGGCCGGCCATCCGCGACCGGATCTTCACCGATCGCATCGACCAGATCGCCGCGGGTGGTGAGCGCTACCGGCGCAGCCAGGGCAACGTGACCGTGTATGCCGCGACTGCGCGTTTTGTCGGCGAACGTCGCCTTGCGCTGTCGACCGGCGAGGAGATCACCGCCGATCGTGTCGTCGTCGCCGCTGGTTCGCGCGCCGACCTGCTCGACCTCGACGGGCTCGACCGCGTCGACCCGGACCGCGGAGTTCACACGAGCGACACCGTCATGCGGATGGACGAGCTGCCGCGACGGATGGCGATCGTCGGCGGCGGGTTCGTGGCGTGCGAGTTCGCCCATGTCTTCAGTGCCCTGGGAGTCGAGGTCACCCAGATCCAGCGGTCGGGGGCGCTGCTTCGGGCCGAGGACGCCGAGATCTCGCGGCGCTACACCGAGTTGGCTCGGGGACGGCACGACGTGCGACTCGAGACAGTCGTGTCGTCGGCGACTCGCTCCGACGCCGGCACCTGGACACTCGGGCTCAAGGGCCTCGACGGCGACACCGACGTCGAGGTGGACGCGGTGCTCATCGCCGTGGGCCGCACGCCCAACGGCGCACGCCTCGAGGTCGAAGCCGGTGGCATCGACGTCGACGCCCGCGGGGTGGTCGTCGTCGACGCGCAGCAGCACACGTCGGCCGAGGGTGTCTGGGCCCTCGGCGACGTCGCGAACTCCTGGCAGCTCAAGCACGTCGCCAACCACGAGGCGCGGGTCGTCGCGCACAACCTCGCCGTCGACGCCGGGCGCTTGGCCGGGGAGCCGATCGAGGCCGACCACCGGTTCGTGCCGCACGCCGTCTTCGGGCATCCGCAGATCGCGGCCTTCGGGCCGACCAGGGCCGAGCTCGACGAGGCCGGGACGCCCTATGTCAGCAAGACGCAGTCGTTCGGTGACACGGCCTACGGGTGGGCCCTCGAGGACACGACCGGCATCCTCACGGTCTACGCCGACCCGACGACCGGGCTCATCCACAGCGCCCACTGCCTCGGGCCGAACGCCTCGACCCTCATCCAGCCACTCATCCAGGCCGCGTCGTTCGGGCAGAACGCGCACGAGGTCGCGCGCGGTCAGTACTGGATTCACCCCGCCCTCGCCGAGGTCGTCGAGAACGCCCTGCTCGGCCTTGAGCTTGAGCCCGAGAACTGACGAATGGTCTCCACGACAGCGATCCTCGGCGTAGCGCTCCTCGCGCTCGGCCTGGTGCTCACCCCCGGCCCCAACATGGTCTACCTCGCCTCACGCTCGATCTCCCAAGGGCGCGCGGCTGGCCTGGTCTCGCTCGCCGGCGTGGCACTTGGCTTCCTCTGCTACCTCGTGGCTGCCGCCTGCGGACTGTCGGCGCTCTTCGCACAGGTGCCGGCGGCATACACCGTCGTGAAGCTGGCGGGCGCCGCCTATCTCGCCCACCTCGCCTGGGGAATGCTTCGCCCGGGCGGCGCCTCGCCGTTCGATGCGCGTGAGCTCGCGCCGCACTCGCGCCCCCGGCTCTTCACGATGGGGCTGATGACGAACCTGCTCAACCCCAAGATCGCGCTCCTGTATGCCGCGCTGATTCCACAGTTCATCTCCCCTGCGGCAGGTTCGACGTTCACGCAGTTCGTCCAGCTGGGCGCGGTGCAGATCGCCATCGCCGTTGGGGTCAACGGGCTCATCGTGCTGGGCGCGGCCAAGGTGTCCGGCTACCTGCGTGAGCACCCACGGACGATGCGGGCGCAGCGGTTCCTGAGTGGCACGGTGCTCGGCGCGTTCGCCGCGAAGATGGCCCTGAGTCACCGCCCAGCCTGACCACCGTCGCACGCACCAGGGCAATCTCAGAACTGGTGTGTGACGAATTGACTCGGTGAGTCATGAGCAGGTGATGAACACATCACCGACGGAGCTGGAGCGCCTCGTGGAGAGGGCGCGCACCGCCGACCCCGATGCGTGGGAGGCGATCTATCGCCGCGCCTACCCGCGACTCTTCGCCTATGCGCGCCGTCGCCTCTCCAGCGATGGCGCCGCCGAGGACGCCGTGAGCGAGACCATCACGCGCGCCATGCACCGCATCGACGGTTTCGTGTGGGGTGATGTCGGCATCGACGGCTGGCTCTTCGGTATCGCCCGCAACGTGGTGCTCGAGACCTATCGGGCAGACGCACGCACGTATGCCGCCGACCCGGCCACGCTTTCGGAGCCGGTTGCCGAGGGGTTGCGTCCGCACGGTGCGCCGTCGAGTTCCGTCGATCCGGCGGTGCAGGTGGTCGCCATGGTCGAGCACGACATCGTCCGGCGGGCTTTCGCCCGGCTGACTGCCCCCGAGCAGGAGCTGCTCGAGCTGCGGGTGGTGTCCGGGCTGGGCGCACAGGCGGTCGCAACGCTGACGGGACAGCGGCCGGGCGCGGTGCGCATGGCGCAGAGCCGGGCCCTGGGGCGGCTGCGCGCGGAGTACGAGGAGTTGAACCGATGACAGATCACCCGAAGGACGACGAGATCAACGACCTGTGGGACCCCCGCGACGACGACGACCTGATGGAGGTGGGACGAGCCTTGGGATACGACGACCAGCGAGAGCCGCCGACCGACCGCATTGAGGCCATCCGGAGCGCAGCGGCCCAACTGCGCGACGAACAAGCAAGTGCCGCAGGCGAATCGCCCGTCACGCGCCTTCCCGGCAACCGACGGACCCTTCTGGTGGGCATCGCGGCGGCGACGGTCGGCGCCGCCCTCGGTGGCGGGGTCGCGAGCGGAGTCCTGGGAGGCCGCGACGAGGACAAACCAACCGTGCCGACCGAGGCCCTGACCCTCACCGGCGTCCCTGCTGGCGTGAGCGCCAGCGCCAGACTCATCAACCACACGTGGGGCACCGAGGTGCTGCTCGATGTCCGTGACCTGCCTCCGGGCACCGTCTATCGCGTCGGTCTGGAGACGACGACGGGCCCGACCGAAGCAGGGTCGTTCCTCTCGGTCGCCGACGTGCTCATGGTCTGCCGCTTCAACGCCGCACCACTACGAGCCGATGTGCGGGCCGTGGTCGTCCGCAACCCGAGCAACGAGCAGGTGATGCGCGCCGACCTTACCTGACCCGCTCGCACCACTCAATCCATGCCATCCATGCCATCCATGCAGCCTCAGACACAGGAGACCCATCATGAAGAAGACCTCCATCGCCCTCGCAGTCACCGGCGCCGTCATCGTCGCCGGACTCGGCACCGTTCCTGCCGCATCGGCGTTCGGCTCGGCCAAGGCAGTCGGTCTCGCAGGGGGAGGCACGACGCTCGTCGGCTTCGACCCCGAGCGCCCGAGTCGCGCCTCGAGCCCCCAGACAGTCACGGGCCTCGTCCAGGACACCGCGCTCATCGGCATCGACTACCGCGTGCAGGACGGTGAGCTCTACGGCGTCGGCAACCAGGGCGGTATCTACGTCCTCGACGCGCGGCGTGGCAAGGCCGTCCTCCAGGACCGTCCCCGCGTCACGCTCGACGGCAGCTCCGCCTACGGCGTGGACTTCAACCCGGCCGCCAACGCCCTGCGGATCGTCAGCTCCAACGGCACGAACCTGCGCGTCCCCTTCGCCACCGCTGCCGCCGCCATCGTCGACGGACCCCTGACCCGACCGGCGATCGCACCGGCCACGGGAACGGTCCCGGCCACGGGCGTCACGGCCGCGGCGTACACGAACAACGACCTCGACGCCACCACGGCGACCACGCTCTTCGTCATCGACACCGAGCGCGACCAGGTCGCCATCCAGTCACCGGCCAACGCCGGATCAACTGCCGCGACGGGAGCCCTGGGTGCGGACGTGTCTGGCGACATCGGCTTCGACATCTACAGCGACCTGCGCCGGGGCAAGACGACCAAGATCAAGGCGTATGCCGTCGTCGGCAGCACGGTGCACCGTGTCGACCTGCTCACCGGTGCCGCCCCGGCCATCGGCAAGCTCCGTGTCGGCGGCGTCACCGACCTCGCTGTCGCCCTCGACGACTGACTTGCGGCCCCACCCCATCCCCTGCCCGTCAGGGGGTGGGGTTGCGGGCGTCGTAGCGCAGGAAGCTCGGCGTCAGCTTGGCCAGGACGACAATCGCTGCGACACAGGCGAATCCGCCGATCACGGCGGTCAGGCCCTCGCCCACGTTCTCCGCGACGAACCCGCCGAGCAGCTCCCCGAGGCGAGGACCACCCGCCACCACGACGATGAAGACCCCCTGGAGCCGACCGCGCAGATGGTCAGGTGTCGCCGACTGCAGGATCGTCGTCCGGAAGACCGCACTCACCGAGTCCGACCCGCCGGCGACGGCCATCGCCACGAGCCCGACCCACAGGGCCTGCCCGCGGGTGAGGACGTCACCGGCCGCCAGCATCGCCGCGCCGAGACCAGCGATCGCCGCGCCCCAGCCGACGATCGAGATGAGGATGGCGCGCCCCTGGTGGATCACCGAGCCGAGCCGCCCGGAGAAGAACATCGCGCCGATCCCACCGACAGCTGCCGCCGCCGACAGGGCGCCCACGGTCGTCGCCCCACCCCCGAAGATCACCGCACCCGCGGCGGGGAAGAGCACGCGCGGTTGAGCCAGAACCATCGCGCAGATGTCGGCGATGAAGGTCATGCGGACGTTGGGTCGCGTTGCGAGGAACGAGAAACCATCCAGAACGGAGCGTATGCCGGGGCGAGACTTCACGGCCCCGTCGCCGTTGTCGTGCGCGGGTTCGGGTGGGAGAGAGGGCAATCGGGCCAGTCCCCACAGTGCCGCGGTCGTGATGAGCGCATCGACGGTGTACGCCGTCTTGAAGCCACCCCAGTCGACGAGGAACCCCGCGAGCAGCGGCCCGACCGTCATCGAGGCATTCATCGCGAATACCGACAGCGCGTTGGCGGCCGGCAACTGATCGCGGCGCAGGATGCGCGGATAGATCGAGGTGCGCGCCGGTGACGACACGGCAAAGGCGGCGTTCCACGCGGCGACGAGCGCATAGAGAACCCACACCTGGGTGTTGCCCATCCACGCCTGGAGCGCGCACAGGATGCTGACCAGGAAGGCGACGGACTGCGCAATGAGCCCGACGATGCGTCGGTCGAAGTGGTCGACGAGGGTCCCGCCGTAGAGCCCCATGATGACCAGGGGCACGAGGGCGCACAGCCCGACGATGCCGACCGAGCCCGTGGACCGCGTGAGGTCATAGACCTGCAGGCCGATCGCGACCACAGCGAGCTGGGAGCCGACATTCGACAGGGTGAACCCGGCATACAGGCGCCGGTAGTCCGGATTGCTCCTGAGCGGTTCGAGGTCGAGGAGCAGCGGCACCCTGTGACCCTAGAGCAGACCGAACGCGACGAGCTCCTCCTCGGTCATGAGCCGGCTGCGGATGAGGAACCGCACGCCCTCGGGCGCCTCCACCGAGAAGCCCGATCCCCGCCCGGGGACGACGTCGACGGTGAGGTGGGTGTGCTTCCAGTACTCGTACTGCGTCACGCTCATCCAGAACTCGATCGGCGTCACCCCCTCGGGCGCCAACGTGCCGAGCAGCACGTCGGCGTCCGAGGTGATGAAGTCGCCGACCGGGAAGCACATCGGCGACGACCCGTCGCAGCACCCGCCGGACTGGTGGAACATCAGCGCACCGTGGATGCGCTCGAGTCGGACGAGGAGCTCCGCCGCCGAGGCGGACAGATCCACGCGGGTCATCGCCGGTGCCTCGGTCATCTCAGAAGAACCCGAGCTTGTCCGGGCTGTAGCTGACCAGGAGGTTCTTGGTCTGCTGGTAGTGGTCGAGCATCATCTTGTGGTTCTCGCGGCCGATGCCGGACTGCTTGTAGCCACCGAACGCGGCGTGCGCGGGGTACTGGTGGTAGCAGTTGACCCAGACGCGTCCCGCTTCGATCCCACGACCCATCCGGTATGCCGTGTTCGTGTCTCGCGACCAGACGCCGGCTCCCAGCCCGTAGAGGGTGTCGTTGGCGATCCGCAGGGCGTCGTCGCGGTCGGTGAACTTCGTGACCGACAGGACGGGCCCGAAGATCTCCTCCTGGAAGACGCGCATCGAGTTGTCGCCCTCGAACACGGTCGGCTCGATGTAGTAGCCGCCCTCGAGCCCGTCGACGGTGCGCTTGTTGCCACCGGTGAGGACCTTGGCGCCCTCCTGCTTGCCGATGTCGAGGTAGCTGAGGATCTTCTCGTACTGGTCGTTGCTCGCCTGGGCGCCGACCATGACGTTGGGGTCGAGCGGGTTGCCCACGGTGATGGCGTTGACCCGGGCGATGGCCTTCTCCATGAACTCGTCATAGATCGACTCCTGCACGAGGGCACGCGAGGGGCAGGTGCAGACCTCGCCCTGGTTGAGCGCGAACATCGTGAAGCCCTCGAGCGCCTTGTCGAGGAACGCGTCGTCGGCCGCCATGACGTCCGCGAAGAAGACGTTGGGGCTCTTGCCGCCGAGCTCGAGGGTCACCGGGATGATGTTCTGCGAGGCGTACTGCATGATCAGCCGCCCGGTCGTCGTCTCGCCGGTGAACGCGATCTTGTTGATGCCCGGGTGGGACGCGAGGGGCTTGCCGGCCTCGACGCCGAAGCCGTTGACCACGTTGAGGACACCGTCGGGGAGCAGGTCGGCGATGATCTCGACGACTCGCAGGATCGACGCGGGCGTCTGCTCGGCCGGCTTGAGGATGACGCAGTTGCCGGCCGCGAGCGCGGGAGCGAGCTTCCACGTCGCCATGAGGATGGGGAAGTTCCACGGGATGATCTGACCGACGACGCCGAGGGGCTCGTGGAAGTGGTAGGCCATCGTGTCGTGGTCGATCTCGGAGATCCCGCCCTCCTGGGCGCGGATGCATCCAGCGAAGTAGCGGAAGTGGTCGATCGCGAGCGGAAGGTCGGCGGCGAGGGTCTCGCGGACCGGCTTGCCGTTCTCCCAGGCCTCGAGCACGGCGAGCTCCTCGAGGTGCTGCTCGAGCCGGTCGGCGATCTTGAGCAGGATGTTGCTCCGCTCCGTCGTCGACGTGCGACCCCAGGCGTCCTTGGCGTCCGTGGCGGCCTGGACGGCGGCGTCGATGTCGGCTGCCTTGCTGCGAGCCACCACCACGAACGCCTTGCCGTCGACTGGCGAGATGTCCTCGAACGTCTCGCCATCCTGGGCAGGGACCCACTTGCCGCCGATGAAGTTGTCGAGCTGCGAGGGCAGAACCACCTTCGAGCCGTCCGCATTGGGGGGTGCAAACACCATGACCGGACCTCCTTGTCCTTGAGGTGACGCGCCAGTGCGCCACCGCTTGTCCGGACCGTAGGTCGGCGAAGGTTGGTCAGAGGTTGGCCGCGAGCAGGGCGAGGAGCTCGGCCCGCGCGGTGTGCGGGCGGTCCCCCAGCGCTGCCAGAGCCCGTTCGACGACCTCGGTGTCATAGGGCACCGACCGGGCATATCGCACTACGACCTCGGGGCGCGGGTCCGCGAGCAGCGACTCACGCACCGCCACTGCGAGGTAGTCGCCGGTCTGGGTCAGCTCGGGTGAGTCCGTTCCCGGCATGAGATCTCCTCCGTATGCCGTGACCGCACCTTCCACGTCTCCGCTCCGGACCGCGCGCATCACCTCGACGGCATCGCAGGCGACGGGGAGGTCGAGCCGATAGGGACGAGAGGCCAGCCGACCGCCCAGGGCTTGGCGCAGGTGCGACACCTCGGCCTTGAGGGTGGACGGCGAGACGCGGGCGTCGCCGTAGACCGCGGCGTGCAGGGCATCGAGGCTGAGCCCCTCGGGGTGGAGGGCGAGGACCGCGAGGATCTCGCTCTGCCGTCGGGTGAGCAGGAGCCGGACACCGTCGACGTGGGCCTCGGCCGCACCGAGGACCCGCAACGTGAGGCCAGCTCCCGTCCGAATCTCGCTGCCGCCCAGCCCTGCTCGCGGGATCTCACGCTCGAGCAGGGACGCGAGGGCCGTGGCCGTGGCGGCGCCGATGGGGTGGGTGCGGTCCCACGTCGTCGACAGGTCGAGGACACCGAGCTGTTCGCCGGTGGCGAGGTCGCGCACGGGGGCCGCCCAGCACACCCAGTTGTGGACGATCGGCGCGTAGTGCTCCGCCGAGAAGACCGTCTGCGTCCTGCCCGTCTGCTGGGCGAGCGACAGCGCGTTCGTGCCGACACTGTCCTCGTCCCAGCGCCCACCGACGACGAAGTTGACGCGTTCGGCCTTGCGGCGCATGACTCGCCCGCCATAGGTCCAGAGCAGCCGGGTGTCCCGGTCGGTCACGGCGACGACGAGGTCGCCGTCCTCCGCGACTCGGCGCAGCTCGGTCTCGAGCTGGCCCACGGCCACGTGGAGTGGCGACTCCTCGAACGCCGCCTGCGTCTGCT
Organism: Janibacter sp. HTCC2649; assembly: GCF_000152705.1. Lineage (GTDB taxonomy): Bacteria > Actinomycetota > Actinomycetes > Actinomycetales > Dermatophilaceae > Knoellia. The sequence continues at coordinate 1,889,703 of NZ_CH672413.1, forward strand.
CGGGGTCATCCATCGGGGCCTCGGTGACGCTGTCGGCCACGCGGTGGGCGCTGCGGTTCCAGCTGTCGACGATGGTGTCGGGCACGTCGTCGGTGCCGGTGGCGCGACGTGCGGCCCACTCCTCGCGGGCACGCTCGAGGGCACTGCGTCGCCCCTTGAGGTCCCTGGTCGTCATCGACCCTCCATCCACACCGGTTGCCCGCCACGCTAACCGCGCGCGCTGTGCACGGGGAGGCGAACGGTCAGGGCAGGCGGTGAGTGAGGCAGTAGATGCGCCCGACGGGGTCGCGCAGGACCGTCCAGAACTCGTGCTCGGAGACGACGCTCGCGCCGGCGCTGACATGGGCGGCCCGACTCGCCTCGCGGTCATGGCAGGCAAAGTCGAGGTGCCCCTCCACCGGGCCGGTCGGCTCGCCGAGCTGCTGGAACAACAACCGGACGGGTATGCCGTCCGGTCGCGTCAGCGATGTGAACTCCGGGAGCGCTCCGGCGCGCCTCGGCCAGCCGGTGAGGCGCTCCCAGAAGTCCAGCTCCGCGGCATACAAATCGCTCGGAACGTCGAGGCAGACCTGGTCGAGGAGGTCGGGTTCGCCGTCCCGGATCTGGGTCGTCGGCGAGCCGGTGGTGGCCCACGAAGTGAGGCAGAAGGTGAACCCGCCGGGTGACTGCAGGACGATGACGTCGTCGTGACGTGCGACCTCGGTGGCGCCGAGCCGGATGGCCTCGGCGGCCGCCTCGGGGAGCGGCTGGTCGACGTCGAGATCGAGGTGCACGCCTCCGGCCTCGAGGGCACGCTGGACCTTGACCCAGGCGTCGCCGCGCTCCGGGAGCAGGGTGGCGAACTCACCTTGCTCACCGCGTCGAGGAGAGACCTCCGTGCGAGTCACGCTGCGCCAGAACGCTTCCGAGGCCTCGGCATGGCCCTCAACAGTGTCGAGAAACGCCCACATCCACCGAACGGTCAACACGAACGCTCCTTCAATCTGAACTGACGGTGATGACAGAGATGCCCGTGGCACCCCGCGCGAGCTTCTGGTCGGTGGTCAGCAGCGGCCAACGGAGTTGGCGTGCGAGGGCCACGTAGTAGGCATCAGAGATACGCAGAGAATGCCGCATGGCCCACGCATCCGCAGTGAGGTCCAGCATGGGAACGCGCTCAATTGCCAGCCTCCCCGCCTGCGTCAGACACGATGCCGACTCCTCGCTGGTGATCGTGCCCGCACACTCCAGCCGCCACAGCGTCGACGACACCTCGAGGCTCAGGAGGTCAGGTGCGGCGAGTTGGACGTCACCGGCGATGTGGCCTCGGATCTGTTCCCACCCCGGACTGAGCAACAGGAAGTCAACAAGAGCACTCGCATCCAGGACGATCACTCGAACTCGGCCCGCACCTCGTCCACCACCGACTGCACGTCGATGCGTCGGCCACGCACAGTCTCGGCTCGTTCCGTGACCTCGGCGATCCACTCATTGCGTGAAGGAAGGGCGACCTCGCGGCGGAGGTTGCGCAGGACGAGGTCGCTCACGGTCAGGTGTTCGCGGACAGCGCGTGCCTTGACCGCGGCGTAGAGGTCGTCCGGAACGTTCTTCACCTGCAGGGTCGCCATGTCATGAAACTATCATGACGACGTCATGATGGGCCAGCAGGACCTGACCCGCTCACGCCACCACTGGACGCGTTCAGGTGTCGCAGCACATCGGTCCAGGAGGTCGGGGTCTGCGGTGACCCGCCGCACCTGCAGGGCGCCACCCACCGGAGTCAACGAGTCGGTCGTGACGTCGCCGTCGAGCAGCGCCACGGTGCCCAGGCCGCAGGCGTGGTCGAGCCGCGGCAACGCGGCGGCAAGGGCCACGCCGGCGGCCATGCCCACGCTCGTGTCGAGGGCGGACGACACCACCGCCGGCAGTCCGCACTCGGCGACGACCTCGAGGGCGCGGCGCACTCCCCCGAGGGGCGCCGCCTTGATGACGATGAGGTCGGCTGCCTCGAGATCGCGTACGCGCATCGGGTCCTCTGCCTTGCGAATCGACTCATCGGCCGCGACCGGGATGCCGATTCCCCTGCGCGCCAAGGCAATTCGCAGATCTCGCAGCTCCTCGACGCTCGCGCACGGCTGCTCGGCGTATTCGATGTCGTATGCCGCGAGCCGACCGAGCACGTCCGTCGCAGTGGCGACGTCCCAGGCCCCGTTGGCGTCGATCCTGACCCGAGCGGAAGGTCCCATGGCATCGCGAACCGCAGCGACGCGGCATACGTCATCGTCTGTTGTCTGTCCGCGTTCGGCGACCTTGACCTTGGCAGTCGTGGTGCCCGGGAAGCGTTGCAGCACACCGGGAACGGCGTCGGGGGTGACGGCTGGCACGGTGGCGTTGACGGGTACGGAGTTCCGGACCGCCACCGGCCAGCCGTGCCATGCAGCCTCGACCGCAGCCGCCAACCACCGACTGGCCTCGGGCGGCGTGTACTCGAGGAAGGGGCCGAACTCGCCCCACCCCGCGGGTCCTTCGATGAGCGCTACCTCCCGCTCGGTCACTCCGCGGAACTTCACCCGCATGGGGATCGACACGACACGCAACGTGGCGAGGACGTCGTCGAGCGAGGGCTCGGTCAGCGGTGGGGCCATGGGCCAAACCTAGTCGTGCCCGAAGGAGAGACCACCCGCGATTTCGGGCGCTCCCGCCATTGCCATCGGTGGCCACATGGGGTGCCATGGAGGCATGCAAACCACGATCAGCATCGACTCGGCACTCCTCAAGCAGGCCCGCGGCTACGCCAAGGGTGCCGGCCTGACGTGGAACGACTTCGCGGAGCAGGCCCTGCGCGCCCACCTCGAGACGGTCGACCCGGGCGGCGCCGTCGTCGTCGAGGCGTCGGGCGAGGTGACCCACTTCGTGGTGGTGTCCGACGAACTGGCTCAGGCCGAGGACTCCCACAACTACACCTGGCAGCGCTGAGCAGGCCCGACGCTAGGCTCCGACGCGTGACTGCGATCGATGGCGTGAGTGAGACGTTCGACCCGACGGCGTGGGATGAGGTCGAGGGCTTCGACTTCACCGACATCACCTATCACCGGGCCAAGGGCCTGGGTGCGGTGCGCATCGCGTTCGACCGGCCCGAGGTGCTCAACGCCTTCCGGCCGCACACCGTCGACGAGCTCTATCGCGCCCTCGACCACGCCCGTCGCAGCTCGGACGTCGGTGTCGTCCTCCTCACCGGCAACGGCCCGGGACCCAGCGGCACCGGCAGCGAGGGCAAGTGGGCGTTCTGCTCCGGCGGCGACCAGCGCATCCGCGGGCGCTCGGGCTACCAGTACGCCGCGGAGGGCACGGACGATGTCACCGCTGCTGGCGTCGACGAGCGCCGGGTCAAGGCCGAAGGCGGGCGCCTCCACATCCTGGAGGTGCAACGCCTCATCCGCACGATGCCCAAGGTGGTCATCTCCCTCGTCAACGGTTGGGCGGCCGGCGGCGGTCACTCACTCCACGTCGTCTGCGACCTGACGATGGCGTCACGGGAGCACGCCCGCTTCAAGCAGACGGACGCCGATGTGGGCTCCTTCGACGGCGGCTACGGGTCGGCCTACCTCGCCAAGATGGTCGGGCAGAAGTTCGCCCGCGAGATCTTCTTCCTCGGCCGCACCTACACGGCCGACGACATGCACCGCATGGGTGCGGTCAACATCGTGTCGGCCCACGCCGAGCTCGAGGCCGATGCGCTCCAGGTCGCTCGCGAGATCATGTCGAAGTCGCCGCAGGCGCAGCGCATGCTCAAGTTCTCGTTCAACCTCGTCGACGACGGGCTCATGGGCCAGCAGGTCTTCGCGGGCGAGGCGACGCGCCTGGCCTACATGACCGACGAGGCCGTCGAGGGGCGCGACCAGTTCCTCGAGAAGCGCGACCCCGACTGGTCCCCCTTCCCCTGGTACTTCTGACGGACCTCAGGCCAGGCGTCGGAGCGTGGCCAGGAGCTCTTCGTCGCGCTCAACGTCACTCGTCGACCAACCCCCGCCACGCGACGTCAGTCGCAGGGGATTCTCCAGCTCCTCCTGCACCAGGTCCGCGAGGGCATGCCCGGACGGGCCCATCTCGACGAGGAGCTGCGCGACATCAAGGCGGATGGACTCGTTGTTCACCCAGCACGTTCGCAGGGCGCTGGCCAGTCGGGGCGCGAGCGCAGGCTCTGGGTCGATGCGCCACAGTGCGCGTGCCGAGTGCAGCTGCGGCCAGCCGTGGCGGTCATCACCCTCCATCCCGACCAGAAGTGCCGGGATCGCCTCTTCGACGCGCATCTCACCGGCAGCATCCGCCGCCGCGCGGTAGGTGAAGCCGTTTGTGGGCGCGTCGAGCTCGTGCAGGACCACAGAGAGGCCGCTCCGGTTTGCGTCCACCGACCACAGGGCGTGGGCGGCCGCGACAGCAACCTTCGGTTCAGCCCCCAGGAGATCCTGGAGCTGCGGCACGACTCGCCGCGCTGGTGGGCCGAGAAGCCTGAGCGCACGAATCGCGAAGGGGTCCGGCAGCACGCGCAGAACCTCAGGCACCGCCTCGGCAAGGCCCAGCTGCGCGACGGCCTGCAGCAGCCCGTAGGTAGCCTCGCCACCCGCCCTCAGGGCCCGAACCACGTCGTCGGCGAGCGCCGAGGAGACAGGGCCCAGGCGCGCAACCTGGAAGCCGACACTGCTGCTGGGGTGCGCACGCCGCAGCTCCGTCCTGAGGTGCGGCACGGCGTGGGGGTCCTGCACGTTGACGAGGGCAGCAAGCACGCTCTCGTCCACGGGGGCCTTGACCAGTTCAGGTCGGGCTGGCGCCGCGAGCGGTCCGGCCACCATCAACGCGCGACCCACCTCTTTTGGCGCCTCGTCCATCCTGGCGGCGATGAGGCGCACCAGGGACGCATGGTCGCCGCGGACCTTCCGGATGTGCTCGCTGGCAGGGCTGATGGCGTCGAGAGCGATCTCCCAGTCCGACGAGGTCAGCAGGGCCATGAGCAGCGGTGCAGGATCAGGGACTGCCTCGCAGACTCGGGCGATGACTCGCTCCTCCGCTTCGGCGCGACGCTCACGCTGTGGCGCCCGGCGGGACAGCCTGCGTCGAGTCGAAGTGGGGAGCGCCGGCCCGTGCTGGTCGTAGGCGGCCTCGACCGTGGCCACCAGGGTCGGCGTCGCGATGGGCTCACCGGCTCGGGCTGCTTCGATGAGCGCAGCGATGCGCACGCCGGGGTCAGGGCTCTCCCGCTGCCCCCGCACCCAGTCGTCGAGCTCGCTCAGTCCCTGTCGGCTCAACCAGCCCAGTGCTGCGTGAGCCGTCGTCCGGGTTCGAGGGTCTCGCTCCCGCTCGAAGAGGGCGAGAAGCGCCTCGGCCACTCGCCCGTCGGGTGGCCCTGCGAGGCTCGCCACGATTGCCGAGTCGCGCACTCGCGCGTCGCTGGAGGCGAGCTGATCGAGGAAGACCTGACGAGCGTCGGCGATCAGTCTCCGGGCGTCTTCGTACGTCCCACCGGGTGCCAGCCAGGGCCGAGCCTCGCCGAGCTCCACCAGCGAAGCTGTGTCGATGCCGCCATAGCTCCCGAGCAGGTCGAACGCTGTCGCCTGCGAGGGGCCCGGGCGCTGGGCGATCTCCAGGAGGAACGGGATGGTCGCGAGCGTCGAGTCGTACACGTCGCCCTGGTGGTGGACCGCACCCCAGAGCCCCTCCTCCGACTCGGACCGCAGCTCCGCGTCGGCCGCGACAAGGCCGCGCAACATCGCGGGCACGTCCCCTGCCGGCCCGTAGGCGTGTTGCATGGCCGTCCAGTCGAGGTCGTCGATCCCGTCGAGCACGACACCAATCTAGGTCAGCCGGACCCGCCGATGTCGACCTCGTAGGCCTCATAGATGAGGTCGGCACCGCGCTGGCGGTGACGGATGATGCGTCCGACCAGCTCGGTGGCCGTTTCCCGGTGCGCCGCAACGGCTTCCGCGCTCTCGAGCCCTTCGTCGCGTTCCCCCAACAGTCGCTGGACGATCTCGACGAAGTCGAGGTGCTCGTCCATCTGGACCTTGGAGACGGAGGCGAGGCGAGGCGCTCGAGCCACGGCATCGGCATACAGACCGCCGGGCTCCTCCGTGATGGCGCGGTGGTCGCGCAGGTCGTGCGCGAGCTCGGTCAGGGCCGCCCGGACCCGCCGCCGCCACAGCACCCCCAATCCCAGAGGCAGGGCCAGCGCAGCATCGAGCGCGGCCAGTGACTCACCCAGCTCGGCTCGGTGCGCCCGGACACGTTCGAGGTATGCCGCGAACTCAGGGTCCATCCGCCCATCATCCTCACGATGGCGTGCGCTGCCTAGAGTGAGCCACATGAGGATCGAGCCGCTCGCCGTGCCCGCGGGCGCCGGCGTGCTCGACGTCCTGCCGCGTCTCGCGCGTGCTCTCGAGGGCGGTCACCCCATTGCCCCGTATGCCGCGGGCTCACCTCCGCCAGTCCTCCCACCTCACGATGTGGCCGGCCTCCCGCGCGACCTCGCCGTCGTCGTGGGGACGTCAGGGTCGACCGGCACTCCGAAGCTGGCCATGCTCGGGACGCGAGCACTGCGCGCCAGCATCGAGTCCACTCACGCCCGGCTCAGTGGCCCGGGTCAGTGGTTGCTGACCATGCCGGGCCACCACATCGCTGGCCTCCAGGTCCTCCTCCGATCACTCGTCGCAGGCACCACCCCCCACGCCATGGACCTCAGCGGAGGCTTCACCCCGACAACCTGGACCAGCAGTGTCGACGCGCTGCCCACGACGGACGCCCCCACCTACGTCTCCCTCGTCCCCACCCAGCTCACTCGCCTCCTCGCCGACGAAGCCGCCACGGAGCGGCTCGCGAGGTTCGCTGCGGTCCTCATCGGAGGCGCCGCGACCCACCCTGACCTTCTCGCACGGGCAGCAGATGCAGGCGTCACCGCGGTCACGACCTATGGCATGAGCGAGACCGCCGGAGGCTGCGTCTATGACGGCCTACCCCTCGATGGCACCGAGGTCCTGCTCGACCAGGACGGCCGCATCCACCTCGCCGGCGACACCCTCGCCCACGGCTACCTCGGCGACCCCGCCCGCACTGCCGCTGCCTTCCCGGCCCTTCCCGGCCGAGGGCACGTCTTTCGCACCGACGACATCGGACACCTCGGCGACGACGGGCGGCTCCACGTCGACGGCCGCATCGACGACCTCGTGAACACCGGCGGCCTCAAGGTCTCGCCGCGTCTCGTCGAAGAAGCCGTGGCCCGGCTCGACGGCGTCGCCGAGGCCGTCGCTGTCGGGATCCCCGACCCCGAGTGGGGCGAGGCCGTCGCCGTCGCCATCACCCGGGACGCGAACTGCCCACCCGGCCACCCCACAACGGTGAGCGCACTGCGCGAGCAGCTGCGCGGCATACTCCCGGATCACGCTCTGCCACGAGCGGTTCGAGAGGTCCCCGCGGTCCCCGTTCGAGGCCCCGGCAAGCCCGATCGTGCGGCCATCCGAGCACTGTTCGAGAGCGTGGGAGAATAGGGGCGTGCTCCGCTTCCTGCCTCTGCTCATCGCTCTCGCGTTGTCGATCTACTGCGTCGTCGACTGCATCCAGAGCGATGACCACCAGGTGCGTGGCCTCCCCAAGCTCATCTGGGTTTTCGTCATCCTGCTGTTCCCGTTCGCCGGCTCGATCGCGTGGCTCGTGGCTGGTCGCCCCAAGGTGACTCCGCCGCCGCGTCGACAGATGCCTCGCGGGCCGGACGACGACCCCGACTTCCTCAAAGGACTCTAGGCAACTCGCATGGCCACGTTTCAACAGTGGGTCGCCGGTGCGCGCCCTCGCACCCTCTTTGCTGCCATTGCTCCCGTCGTCATCGGCACGGCCGCCGCTGCCCAGCACTCGGAGCCGAGCTACGCGATCGCGATCCTCGCGGCCGTCGTCTCGCTGGCTCTCCAGGTCGGCGTGAACTACGCCAACGACTACTCCGACGGCATCCGGGGCACCGATGACGCGCGCGTCGGGCCGGTGCGCCTCGTCGGGCAGAAGCTCGCCCGCCCCGAGAGCGTCAAGGCCGCGGCGTTCCTGACGTTCGGGTTCGCGGCGATCACCGGGCTCGCGCTCGTCGCCATCGCCGAGGCGTGGTGGCTCCTGCCTCTCGGCGGCGCGTCGATCATCGCCGCGTGGAAGTACACCGGCGGCGACAAGCCCTACGGCTACCGCGGCCTCGGCGAGGTGTTCGTCTTCGTCTTCTTCGGGCTCGTCGCCACGCTCGGCACCATGTATGCGCAGGTCGGCACCCTCTCGTGGTTCGGCCTCGCTGCGGCGGTCGGCGTCGGCGCCATCGCGTCCGCGATCCTCGTCGTCAACAACCTGCGCGACATCCCCAGCGACACCGAGTCGGGCAAGAACACCCTCGCGGTGCGGCTCGGTGACCGTGGCACCCGTCGCCTCTGGCTCGGCCTCATCCTCGTCAGCGTGATCGCTGTCGGCGCCATGGCGGTCTGGGACATCTGGGCGCTGCTCGGCCTGCTCGCTGTCGCGGCCATCGCGGGCGCCGTCAAGGTCGTCATGGGTGGTGCGCAGGGTCGTAGCCTCGTGCCCGTGCTGGGCTCCACCGGCAAGTACGAGCTCGTGTATGCCGTGGCCGTCTTCGTCGGCATCCTCACCTCCCGCGCCCTCAACTGACGCTTCCCCTTTTCGCCGACTATGTCCCGCGGAACGCGTGCCCTAGGCCGCGTCCGACAGGACATAGAGCTCAACCGCTCGCTTGACCTGCGCCATGAAGGCGTCAGGCTGGAGCCTGAGTCCCAGTACGGGCAGGCGGAGCACTGGGGATCCGTCGAGGACCACCTCGTTGGAGCGCAAGGCATCATCAATGGGGTTGAGCCCGGCGAGATGGTGTCCACCGTCGATCTCGATGACCAGCCCTTCCCACTCGACATCCAGGTAGACCCGCCCCGACGAGGACGTCCGCACGGACTGCCTTTGCGGAGTCGGCAGCCCGTAGGCACGGCACCACCGCCCGAAGTCCAACTCCCCCAGCGAGTGGGCGCCGTCGCACACATCGCCGATCACCGCCTGAAGGAACTCCCTCCGCGGGGATCGCTGAACTCCCGCCCACGCCGCCAGGACGTCTGCCGGTCGCACGAGTCGTTGCTGCACTGGCAGGCAGATCAAGAGCGCCGCTTGCCTGTCCGTGCGCGCCCACTGCGCCGCACGGATCAGTGCCACCTCCGGGCGGGTGCGTGGCAGTCCCGAGCCCATGACCGGTCCGATCTCCCGCCGCTCGTGCGGAGTCACACCCTCACGCCTGTGGATTCCGGCACCCTTGGGCAGCGCCACATCGATGGTCGAGAGGTCGAAGCCCGTCATCCCCTGCGCGACGAGAGCGGCCACGCCATCGAGGACTGCACCCCAGCCGCTCTCCCACACCGCTGTCCAGAGCTCCGCACGCGGATTCACCTCGACCGAGAGCACTCGGACCGTGTTGCGGCCAAGGCTCATCCACCTCCCGGCCTCGAGCTCGACCCGTACCTCGTGCCTCGTGATACCCAGACGCCGCAGGCCTGCCCGGTGCGCGACACCATCGTGTTCGTTGGCGAGATCCGCGGCGAGGCGCTGGCGGTCGGCAGCAGATCTTCGAGGCATGGCGTGAGCCTCGCTCGAGCGCTCACTTGTCGCCAGACGCGCACGCGAATCTGTGGACCACCAGTCCCAGTCAGAAGCCCTGTGGACGATGAGAAACTGCTCTGTCCAGCCAAACGAGCGCTCTAGCCCGCGTCTGACTGGACATACCTGGCGGCAGCCCCAAGGGGCGTCAGCGGAAGTCGGAGTCGGAGCTCGTGTTGCGGTGGGGGGTCTCGATCTCGGTGTCCTCGGCGAGCTCGTCGCCACTGGACTCGCGCTTGCGCACGATGCGCTGGTCGACGCGCTCGGCGATGGCGGCCGAGGCCTTCTGACGGAACGGCTTGAGCACGACCGCCGAGATGGCCATCGATGCGACGGCAGCGATCACCACGGCCAGCAACTGCTCCTCGCCGTCACGCAGGCCGAGCAGCCAGGCCGCCGACAGGCAGCCGATGAAGATCATCGTCCTCAGGATGAGGTAGCGCACCATGGCCATGTCAGAGGCCCGAGTAGGAGTGCTGGCCGACGAAGTACACGTTGACGACGGCGTAGTTGATGATGATGCAGGCGAACCCGGCCACCGCGACCCACGACGCCGACTGACGGCGCCAACCGCGAGTCACCCGGGCGTGCAGGTATGCCGCATAGACGACCCAGATGATGAACGTCCAGACCTCCTTGGGGTCCCAGTTCCAGTACGAACCCCAGGCCTGGCGGGCCCAGATGGCGCCGGCGATGAGGGTGAAGGTCCACAGCGGGAACGCGATGATGTGCAGCGAGTAGGCGAAGCGCTCGAGGGCGCGGGAGTCGGGCAGCGCGCGCAGGACGCGGAAGCCACCAGTGGTCTCGCCGAAGCGGTCCTTGGCCAGGTAGAGCAGGGCGACGGTCGCCCCCACCGCGAAGAGGCCGACCGAGATGGTCGCGACGGTGACGTGGATGATCAGCCAGACGCTCTTGAGCGACGGCATGAGCTCGGCTGCTTCGGTGTACCAGACGGTGTTGGCGAGCCCGAGGAGGATGAGCACCGGGGCGACGACGAAGACGCCGAGCCAGCGCAGGTCCCGGCGCGTTCCGGCGATGACGAAGACCATCATCGTGAACAGCGAGGCGGCGACACCGAACTCGAACATGTTGCCCAGGGGCCAGCGCTCCACCGACCACCCGCGCAGGGCGGCCGAGGCGAAGAGCAGCACCGTGCCGAGCAACGCCAGGGTCTGGGCGATGCCACCGGCCTTGCGGGCCCGCAGCGGCACCTCCGACGTGGTGCTCGTCGACACCCCGGCCTCGGGCGCGACGCCACCAGACATGGAGCCGACACCGGCAGAGACGAGCTCGCGGTCCTCGGCGGCCACCTCCGCCCCCACGGACGTGGCAGCAGCGTCACGGGTGGGAAGCCACCCAGCGAGGTACGCGGCATACCCGAGCATGGAAAGGGTGAGGACCGCCATCGCGGAGTACAGGCTGAGGTTGGCGTAGTTCGCCATGGTCTCGTGGGTCACGTGCGTCGTTCCTTCAGTCGCGTGAGGACACCTTCGAGCTGCTCGCCCATGCCCTCGTCGTCGTCCTTGGCCAGGCCGCCGATACTCACTACGGTACGGCCCTCCTCGTCGGCGGGCGAGACCCGCACGAAGAGCCGGCGCCGACGGATCGTCAGCGACAGGATGAGTCCCAGCAGGGCCACGAGGGCGGACCCCAGGGTGAGCTCCTTGCCGGGGTCGTTGCGGATCGAGATGCCGGCAAAGCGCTCGACACCGTCGAAGGTGATCGACCCCTGCCCACCGGGCAGCGTGTAGGTCTGACCCGGCGTGAGCCAGATGCGCAGCAGATCGGTGCCGGCCTTGTTCTTGAGCTGGGTCATCTCGGCCGTGTCGAGCGAGTAGACCGACTGCGGTCGCCCACCCGGGAACAGCGTTCCCTCGAAGGCCGACAACGCCAGTGCCGGTTCGAGTGCGTCCGGGAACACCGAGCGCGGTCCCTGGTCGTCGAGGACGGCCGTCGGCAGGAAGAGCCCGGCGAACCCGAGCTGCTTGCCGGCGGGCCCGGCACCGGCGACCTTGACCGCCCCGACCGAGTTGTAGTTGTTGTCCTGCGCGAGGAACGGCGTCGCCTCGGAGTAGGTGACCTTGCCCTGGGCGTCCTTGACGGTGATGTGTGGCGCGTAGCCGTTGCCGAGGAGGAACGCCGTGCCACTGCCGGTCTCGAGGGGCCCGTTGACCCGGATGACCCTCTTCTCGACCTTGGCCCCGGGCTCCTTGGTGAAGTCGACATGGGCCGTGAAGTCCCGCGGGGAGCCGAACTGGCCCTTGCCCTTGACGTCGGTCTCGAAGACCGCGTCGAACTTCGTGAGCTTCATCGTGAACGGCGCGAAGGCCGCAGTGTCGACGAGCGGACCCGGGTTGAGGGTGTCGAAGCGCGCCGCCGTGTTGGCGAAGGTCTCGCCCACGGGAAGGATGACGTCGCCCTTCCACCCCATGAGGTGCCCCCAGGCCATGCCGAGGATGACGCCGATGAGCGCGAGGTGGAAGAAGAGGTTGCCGGTCTCCTTGAGGTAGCCCTTCTCGGCGGAGACCGTCGTGGCGTCGTGCGAGTGGATGCGGAAGCGCCCGCCCCTGAGAGCCGCGCGGACGTCCTCAAGGACCTCGTCGGGCGTCCCGTCGAACGTCACTGACTCGTGAGAAGCCAGTCGCTCCAACCGTTTTGGCGCCTTGGGCGGCTGGGACCGCATGGCCTTCCAGTGGATCTTGGAGCGCGGGAGGACGCAGCCGACGAGCGACACGAGCAGCAGCAGGTAGATCGCGGCGAACCACGGCGCGGCATAGACCTCGAACAGGCCGATCTTGTCGAGGATCGGGCCGGCGGTCTCGTGGCGCGCGATCCAGTCAGCGGTCCGGACGGCGTCGATCGAGCGCTGCGGGAAGATCGACCCGGGCAGCGCGGCGACGGCGAGCAGCAGCAGCAGGAACAGCGCGGTGCGCATCGACGTCAGCTGGCGCCAGCCGAACCGGAGCAGCCCCAGGGTGCCGAGCGTGGGCTGGGTGATGTCGTCACGACGCGGGTCGTTGGGTTGGGTCGACAGACTCATCAGATCACCACCTCGAAGCCGGAGACGAGCTCGGACTGGATCCAGCGCGTGAGGTCTTCCCAGACACCGGTGAGCAAGAGCAGGCCGACGACGATGAGCAGCCCGCCACCGACGTACTGCACGACGCGGTGGTGCCGCCGCACCCAACCCGACACTGCCCCGAACCTTTCGATCCCGGCCGCCGCCAGGATGAACGGAACACCCAGACCCAGCGCGTATGCCGTTGCCAGGACGACCGCTCGACCCGTGCTCGGGTTCGTGGTCGAGGCCGACAGGGTCAGCACTGCGGCGAGGGTCGGACCGGTGCAGGGCGCCCAGCCGAGACCGAAGACGGCGCCGAGCACCGGGGCACCGAGGAGACCGGCGCGCGGGCGCCATCGGGGCCCGAACTGGCGCTGCGAACCCGCGCCCGCGCCGACGCCCAGGAAGACGAGCCCCATGAGGATGACGATCACTCCACCGATGCGCGTCAGCAGTTCCCGGTGGAGGGTGAGCGAGGCGCCCAGTGTGGCGATGAAGATCGAACCGAGGACGAAGATCAGAGCGAAACCGAGGACGAACAGCGCAGCCCCGACCACCATCCGACCCCGCGACCGCTGCTCCAGAGCCGTGTCACTCAGCCCGGTGACATAGCCCAGGAAGCCAGGAACGAGCGGCAGCACGCACGGCGACGCGAACGACACGAGCCCGGCGAGCGCCGCCACGAGGACGGCGAGCGGCAGGGCTCCAGAAGCGATCGTGTCGGTCATCAGGGGCGAAATCAGGACGTGAGAGCGTCGTCGATGAGGCCCTGGAGCGTCGTCGCGGTGACGGGACCGTTGGCCCGGGCAGCGACCCGACCCTCGCGATCGAGGATGAGCGTGGACGGCGTGTTCGTCGGGGCCTGGCGACCGAAGGCGAGGAGGAGCGTGCCCGGCTTGTCGGTGAGGCTGGGGTAGGTCATCTTCTGGCTGGCCGCCAGGGCGGCACCGCGCTCGGGCCCCTCACGGAAGTTGATCCCCATGAACTGCACCGGCTTGTCGGCCGCCTGCAGCCCGGTCCAGACCTTCTCGAGCTCCGGGATCTCCTTGATGCACGGTCCACACCATGAGGCCCACATGTTGATGACGACGATGTCCTTGCCGCGCACGGACGTGCTCGACCAGTCCTTGCCGTCGAGCGTCTTGCCCTCGAGGGTGATGGGCTTGAGGCGCTTGTCGACGGGGATCTGCTCGATCGCACCGTCCCCGGCGATGTAGCCCTTCTGGTCGCCCTGCTTGGCCTGCTCGGCGATCGAGTTCGGGTCAGAGGTGCAGGCTCCGAGCGCAAGAAGAGCGACAACGCAGGTGAGCGAGACGGCATACGAAAATCTCGAAGTGACTCTGCGGTTCATGCACCGGCTCCCGAGTGGGCGAGGGGAAGGAGGGCCGCGGCGGGTTCGCTGTAGGCGAGCGACTCGAGCTCGTCGCCGCGGTAGGTCAGGGACGTGAGGGACGCGAGGGTGCATTCGCGCTTGCGCGGGTCGTGGACGAAGCGGCGACCTTCGAGCGCCAGTCGCAGCATCCAGATCGGCGCCTGGTGCGACACGATGACGGCCTCGTGGCCCCGAGCCAGGTCGCGCGCCGAGTCGACGGCCGCCTGCATCCGAGCCGCGAGGTCGACGTAGGGCTCCCCCCACGACGGGCGCATCGGGTTGACCATGAGCTTCCACAGCTTGGGGTCACGGAAGATGCCCTTGCCCCCGGCGACAGCGCGGCCCTCGAAGGCGTTCTCGGCCTCGAGGGCACGCTCATCGAGTTGGATCTCGAGGTCGTGGGCGGCCGCGATGGGGGCAGCGGTCTCGCGCGCGCGCTCGAGCGGGCTCGAGATGACGTGGGTGATGTCGTGGTCCGCGAGGTGGCTCGCGACGAGGTCGGCCATCTCGCGACCGAGGTCCGAGAGGTGGAAGTCGGCCAGCCGGCCGTAGAGGATCCGGTCGGGGTTGTGGACCTCGCCGTGCCGCACGAGGTGCACGACCGTGCGGTCAGCGGTCGGGGCGGACGAGGTCATGCACCGATTGTCGCAAACGAACCTGAGCGTTCGTCAGCCGCCGTGTGCTGCGGCCCTGGCGGCCGCGGGAAGGGCCTCGACGACCTGTCCGATCGCCTCGTCGTCGTGCGAACCGCTGACGAACCACGCCTCGAAAGCGCTCGGCGGCAGGTGCACTCCCGACTCCAGCATGGAGTGGAAGAAGCGCCCGTATGCCGCCGTGTCCTGGTCTCGTGCCTCGTCATAGTTCGTGACGCCTGCGTCTCGGAAGAAGACGGAGAACATCGAGCCGGCCCACTGGACCGTGTGGGCAACACCCTCGGCGGAGAGGGCCGCGCTGGCCGCGTCGGCGATGGTGCGGGCCGTGGTCTCGAGGCGCGGGTAGAGGTCGTCGGTGCAGCCCTTGAGGGTGGCGAGTCCGGCCGCGGTGGCGACGGGGTTCCCGCTCAGCGTGCCGGCCTGGTAGACGGGCCCGAGGGGCGCGAGGTGGGCCATGATCTCGGTGCTGGCACCGAAGGCGGCCGCTGGGAAACCGCCGCCCATGACCTTGCCGAAGGTGAAGATGTCGGGCGCTCCGGCGGCATACGGGCCCTCGAGGCCATACCAACCGGCCCTGCTGCAGCGGAAGCCGGTCATGACCTCGTCCGAGACGAGGAGGGCGCCGTGCTCGGTGGTGACGCGACGCAGGGCTTCGGTGAAGCCGGGGGCGGGAGGGACGACGCCCATGTTGCCGGCCGCGGCCTCGGTGATGACGGCGGCGATCTCGTTGCCGCGGGCGGCGAAGACGGCTTCGAGCGCGGCAACGTCGTTGTAGGGCAGGACGATCGTGTCGGCGGTCATCTCGGCCGGGACGCCGGCGGAGTCGGGCAGTGCGAGGGTCGCGAGGCCGGAGCCGGCCGCGGCCAGGAGCGCGTCGACGTGGCCGTGGTAGCAGCCGGCGAACTTCACGATGACGGAGCGACCGGTGACGCCTCGGGCCAGGCGGATGGCGCTCATCGTGGCCTCGGTGCCCGACGAGACGAGGCGGACCTGCTCGAGCGGCTCGATGCGGGCGACGATCTCCTCGGCGAGGAGCACCTCGTTCTCACTGGGGGTGCCGAACGAGAAACCCTTGGCGGAGGCCGTGCGCACGGCCTCGAGGACGTCGGGGTGGGCGTGCCCGAGGATCATCGGACCCCATGAGCAGAGCAGGTCGACGTAGCGCTTGCCGTCCACGTCGGTGAGCCACGGTCCCTGCGCCGAGGCGATGAAGCGCGGGGTGCCACCCACGGCCCGGAAGGCGCGCACCGGCGAGTTCACGCCACCGGGGATGACCCGGGTGGCGCGCTCGAGCAGGGCCGCGGAGGCGGGCGCGTCGGAGTCGGTGGGCGTGGCGGAGGCAGGGGTGGGGCTGGACGTCATGCGTCCATTGTCCGCCTCAGTGGATCTCGTCGTCCGCCCGGGCACCGGGGACGAGGTGGGCACGCACCTCGGCAAAGGAGTCATGGAGCGCGGAGAGCTGCTCGCGGGTCAGCAGGTCGATGAAGTTGGCGCGCACGGACTCGACGTGCACGGGGGCCACGCCCTCGACCATGCGGCGACCGGCCGGCGTGAGTGCCAGGGCGACCCCTCGGCCGTCCTCGGGCGTGGGCTCACGGCGCACCCAACCACGCTGCTCGAGGCGCTTGGCCGTGTGCGTGACACGGCTGCGGCTCTGCACCACGAGATCGGCGAGGACCGACATGCGGGCCCGGTCACCGTCCTGCTCGGAGAGCATCGACAGCAGTTCGTACTCAGGAAGGCTCAGGCCGAAGTCGGTGAGGTCACGATCCAGCGCCACCTGGAGCTCACGATGGGCTCGCAGATAGGCCCGCCAGGCCTGTTGTTCCTGTTGAGTCAGCCAGCGGGTCGCGGGGGTCTCCGGGGCGGCCACGCTCACAGGTTAGCGAACGCTTGGCGAACTCCTGACCTGCCGTTCACCCGAAAAAGGTTGTAGTTTGTTGAAATATCTCTTTCATGGGTGCTGTTGGATCCTTCGACAGGCACCCCACCCCCTTCCCCAAGGAGTCTTCGCATGAGCGCCACCACTGAGTTGCAGATCCCCGCCGGCACCTGGGCCGTCGACGCCTCGCACACCGAGGTCGGCTTCGTTGCCCGCCACCTCATGGTCAGCAAGGTCCGCGGGACCTTCCGCGAGGTCTCCGGAACCGTCGAGATCGCCGAGGACGTCACGAAGTCCACCGTCGACGTCACCGCGCAGATCGCCTCCGTCGAGACCGGCAGCGCCGACCGCGACACCCACCTCAAGAGCGGCGACTTCTTCGACGCCGAGACGTACCCCACCATGCACTTCGTCTCGACGTCTTTCGACGGCGCGACCCTCACCGGCGACCTGACCATCAAGGACGTCACCAAGCCCGTCAGCTTCGAGGTCGACTTCGGTGGCGTGGGCCAGGACCCGTGGGGCAACACCAAGGCCGGCTTCGAGGCCACGACCACCGTCAACCGCAAGGACTGGGGCCTCACCTGGAACGCCGCGGTCGAGGGTGGCGGCGTGCTCGTCTCCGACAAGATCACCATCAACATCGACGTGCAGCTCGCCAAGCAGGCCTGACGCAGCACTCCCCGAACCGGCGCCCGCGCCGCTGACCATCCCCTCCAGGTCAGCGCGCGGGCGCTGTTCTGTGTCCTAGAGCTGGTTCGCGACGTCGAGGGCGCTGTAGGTCAGGATGATCTGCGCGCCGGCGCGTCGGATGTGCAACAGCGACTCGAGGACAGCCCGGTCGCCGTCGATCCAGCCGCGCTCGGCAGCCGCCTTGATCTGGGCGTACTCCCCCGAGATCTGATAGGCCGCCACCGGCACCGGTGACATCTCCGCAGCCATGGCGATGATGTCGAGGTGGGTCTGGGCGGGCTTGACCATGATGATGTCGGCGCCTTCGGCGAGGTCGAGCTCGATCTCGCGTGCCGCTTCGGTCGCGTTCGCCGGATCCTGCTGGTATGCCGCCCGGTCACCTTCCAGGGACGACTGCACTGCTTCGCGGAACGGGCCGTACAAGGCGGAGGTGTACTTCGCGGCATACGCCAAAATGATCGTGTCGGTGAAGCCGGCATCGTCGAGCGCCTCGCGCACGTGGGCCACTTGACCGTCCATCATCCCGCTCAGTCCGAGGACGTGGGCCCCGGTGCGGGCCTGGGCCAGCGCCATCGAGGCGTAGCGCTCGAGGGTCGCGTCGTTGTCCACTCGCCCCTGCTCGTCGAGCACGCCGCAGTGGCCGTGGTCGGTGAACTCGTCGAGGCAGAGGTCGGCCATGACGACGAGCGAGTCACCGACGGCGTCGACAACGGCGCGCAGGGCGACGTTGAGGATGCCGTCGTCGGAGTCCGCGCCGGAGCCCACCGCGTCCTTGGACGAGGGCACGCCGAAGAGCATGATCCCGCCGAGCCCGGCCTCGACGCAGCGATGCGCCTCGGCGACGAGCGAGTCGAGCGTGTGCTGGACGACGCCCGGCATGGCCTCGATGGGCTGCGGCTCGTCGATGCCCTCACGGACGAAGACGGGCAGCACCAGCTCGGCCGGGTGCAGCCGCGTCTGCGCGACGAGACGCCGCACCGCTGGCGACTGACGGAGCCGACGAGGACGCAGCGGGTTGCTCACGTGTCGCCGATCCGGTTCAGTCACTTGGCGCGACGACGTGCGGTGGGCCGCTTCTGGCTCGGGCGCACTGCCTGCGTACCGGACTCCTCTGCCGTGAGCGCGAGGGAGCGCCCGTGGTCGGCCAGTGCGTCGACGAGCTCGTCGGCGGACGGTTCCGGCGCGAGGACGTCGACCCGAAGGCCACACTCCTCGGCCGTCTTCGCCGTCGCCGGACCGATGCACGCGATGACCGTCGACGGGTGCGGCTTGCCCGCGATGCCGACGAGGTTGCGCACGGTCGAGCTCGAGGTGAAGACGACGGCGTCGAAGCTGCCGCTCTTGATGGCGTCACGGATGTGCGCGGCCGGCGGAGCCGCGCGAACGGTCCGGTATGCCGTGACGTCGTCGACCTCCCAGCCCATGTCCTGGAGCCCGGCGACGAGCGTCTCGGTGGCGATGTCGGCGCGCGGCAGGAAGACCCGGTTGATGGGGTCGAGCAGCTCGTCGAAGGGGGGCCACTCGTCGAGGAGTCCCTTGGCGGACTGCTCACCCTCGGGCACGAGGTCGGGGTTGATGCCCCACTCGCGCAGGGCATCGGCGGTGACGCCACCGACGGCGGCGACCTTGAGGCCGGCGAAGGAGCGGGCGTCGAGGCCGAACTCCTCGAACTTCTCGCGGATGGCGCGCACGGCGTTGACCGAGGTGAAGCCGACCCACTCGTAGCGACCGGTGACGAGACCCTTGACGGCCCGCTCGATCTGCTGCGGGGTGCGCGGGGGCTCGACCGAGATCGTCGGAACGGTCGTGGCCTGGGCGCCGTAGCGCTCGAGGCGGCGGACCATCGTCCCGGACTGGTCCTTGGTGCGCGGCACGAGGACGTTCCAGCCGAAGAGCGGCTTGGTCTCGAACCACGAGAGGTTCTCGCGCAGTGACACGTTGTCGCCGACGACGGCCAGGGCAGGGAACTGCATCGACTTGGCGGCCGTGGCGACCTCGGCGAGCGTCGTCGTGATGGTCACCTGCTGCACGGTGGTGCCGCGCTCGGTGATGGCGACGGGGGTGTGGTCGGCACGACCGGCTGCGCGCAGCGCCTCGAGGGTGCCGACGAGGGTGTCGGGCTGACCGAGGACGACGACAGTGACGGCGGGGTCGATCGCGACGGCGATGTCCTTGAGCTTCTCACCGGCACTGATGACGTGGATGCCGCGCGAGCTGCTCGTCGTGAGCGGGATTCCGGCGTAGGTCGGCACGGCGCTCACCGAGCTGACACCCGGGACGACCTCGAAGGGCACCCCGGCCTTGACGCAGGCGGCTGCTTCCTCGGCGAGACCGTTGAAGGTCGCCGGGTCGCCATCCATGAGGCGCACGACGAGGCCACGAGGGTGGGCCTTGGCCGCCTTGACGACGAGCTTGGCGCGGGACGCGTGGGTCAGCGGCTGACCGTGCTCTCCGTGGCCGGCGTCGATGACCTCGACCTCCGGGCCGGCGTAGCGGGCGACCACGTCCTCACGGGCGACCTGGTCGATGACGACGGCGTCGGCCTCAGCGAGGTACTCGAGTGCGCGCACCGTCATCAGTCCGGCGTCCCCGGGGCCGGCGCCGACGAAGGCAACCCTCGCGGGGGTGCGGTTGGTCGTGGTGGGTCGGATCGAGCGGGTGGTGCTCACTGGTCACGCTCCGGGGCGTTCGGTGTGGACGGTACTGGCGGTGTTGACGGTGGTGCCGGTCGTGCCGTTGGACAGGCTTGGGACGGGGGCGAGGTCGGCGGCGCCGTCCTCGAGGAGGAGGCGGGCGAGTCGGCGGCCGATGCCATCGGCGTCGGTCGGGCTTCCCGTGGCGGAGCGACGGATGTCGCCGGTGCCATCGGGACTCGCGACGACGGCGCGCAGCGAGAGCTCGTCACCGTCGTCGCCGAGGACGATCTCGGCGAGCGCACCGACGGGTGCGGAGCAGCCGACCTCGAGCTCGGACAGCACGGCCCGCTCGGCGTCGACACAGGCACGGGTGTCGGCATCGTCGAGGGCGGCGACGGCGTCGCGGGTGGCGGCGTCATCGGCGCGGACCTCGACGGCAAGGGCACCCTGGCCCGGCGCGGGAAGCATCTGGATGGGGTCGATGACCTCGGTGACGACCGAGGTGCGACCGAGCCGTGCGAGCCCGGCCTGGGCAAGGACGACGGCGTCGAGGTCACCGCTGGTGACGCGTCCGAGGCGGGTGTCGACGTTGCCGCGCAGCTCACGGATGTCGAGTCCGAGCCCCAGGGCCTCGAGCTGGGCGCGACGTCGCGGCGAGCCGGTGCCGACGGTCGATCCCGACGGAAGCTCACCCAGGGTGAGTCCGTCGCGGGCGACGAGAGCGTCGCGCGGGTCCTCGCGCGGCGGGATCGCGGCGACGGCGAGGTCGTCCTCGGGTGTCGTCGGCAGGTCCTTGAGCGAGTGCACGGCGAGGTCGACGGTGCCGGCGCGCAGGGCGTCGCGCAGAGCGGACACGAAGACGCCGGTGCCACCCATCGTCGCGAGGGGGGTCGTGCGGTCGCGGTCGCCGTCGGTGGTGATCTCGACGAGCTCGACGTCGTGGCCGAGGGCGCGCAGCTGGTCTGCCACCCAACCGGACTGGGTGGTGGCAAGGGCAGAGCGGCGGGTGCCGAGGCGAAGGGTCATAGGCCGACCTCCTCCTCGTCGATGACGGGCAGGATCGGCGGGGTCGAGACGACCGACACCTCGCGCGGGTCGAGGTCGAACAGCTCGCTCAGGGCCTTGGCATAGCTGCCACCCTGACCGGACTGGGCCATCTCCTTGACGCGCACGGTGGGCGCGTGGAGGAGCTTCTCGACGATGCGGTGAACGGTGCGCTGCACCTCGGCGCGGTCGCCGTCACCCAGGTCCGGGGTGCGCCGCTCGAGTCGGGCCATCTCGCGGTCGACGACTTCCTGCGCACGCGAGCGCAGCGCGGCAACGGTGGGCGCCACGGCTTCGGCAGAACGCTCCGTCAGGTATGCCGCGACCTCGCCCGTGACGATGTCGCGAGCCTCGCGCACCTGCGGGACGTCGCCGGCGTGGCTGAGCATCTCGCCGAGCTCGGCGAGGCCGATGCGCGTGACGCCGTCGAGGTCGGCAACGGCGAGATCGACGTCGTGCGGCAGGGCCAGGTCGATGAACACCTGGGGGCGACCCCCGCGAACAGCAGCGGCATCGGCCACCTCGGACGCGGTGAGGACGACACCGGTGGCGCCGGTGCTCGAGATGATGATGTCGGCATCGGCCAAGGCGGAGAAGCGCGCGTCCCACGCGAGGGCGGCACCGCCGACGCGCTCGGCCAGACGTTCCGCACGGGAGGTGCTGCGGTTGGCGATGGTCACCGAGGCGGCACCGGCCAGGCTCGCGGTGGCCGCCGCGAGCGCGCCCATGCCACCAGCGCCGAGGACCAGCACGCGGGAGCCGTCGATCGGGCCCACGACCTCACGGGCCGCAGCAAGTCCGGCACCCACGAGCGAACGACTCACGTCGTCGATCGCCGTCTCGGTGTGCACGCGCTTGCCGACCCGAAGTGCCTGCTGCAGAAGGGTGTTGAGCGCCGGGCCAACGTGACCGCGACGCTGCGCGCGAGTCAGCGCGTCACGGAGCTGGCCGAGGATCTGCGCCTCACCGACGGCCATCGAGTCGAGTCCGGCGGCGACGGAGAACGCGTGCGCGATGCCCCGGTCCTCGTAGTGCACGTAGAGGTGGGGCTGGAGGTCTGTCAGGTCCATGCCCGTCGCGGCAGCGAGGGCCTCGGACACGTCGGCGAGGGCACCGTGGAAGGTGAGGCCCTCGGCATACACCTCGGTGCGGTTGCACGTGGAGACGACGACTGCCTCGACCGCATGCTCGGAGGAGACGATCGCGGCCTCGAGGCGCCCACGGGCGGCCTGGTCGAGGACGGCCGACTCAAGCAGCTCCATGGGGGCACCGTGGTGCGAGAGGCCGAGGACGAGGAGGCTCACAGTGCGACCTCCGTGACGTCCGACTGGCCGGCGAGGTCGAGCTCACCGGTGCGACGCTGCTCGTGGAAGGCGAGGATCTGCAGCTCGGTCGACATGTCGACCTTGCGGACCATGACGTCCTGCGGCACGTCGAGCACGCACGGCGCGAAGTTGAGGATCGAGCGGACACCGGCCCCGACGAGACGATCAGCAACGTCCTGCGCCGAGTCGGCAGGCGTGGCGATGACGCCAATGGCCAGCCGGTCCTCGCGCACGAGCGCACCCAGGTCGGCCATCGGACGGATCCGGCGGTCACCCACCTTGGCGCCGACGAGAGCGTCGTCGCGATCCAGGACCGCGACGACGTTGAAGCCGCGCGTGGCAAAACCGCTGTAGGCCGCGAGCGCCCGGCCGAGGTTGCCCATCCCGACGATGGCCACCGGCCAGTCCTGGGTGAGCCCCAGGGCCGTCGAGATCTCGTAGGCCAGGCGGTCGACCTCGTAGCCGACACCCCGCACTCCGTAGGAGCCGAGGTGGGAGAGGTCCTTGCGCAACTTGGCCGAGCTGACACCAGCCGCAGCGGCGAGCTCCTCGGAGCTCACGGAGCTGATCCCGCGCTCAGCGAGAGAAGTGAGGGCCTGCAGGTATCCCGGGAGTCGAGCCACTGACGCGTCGGGGATACCCCGGCGAGCTGCGACGTCGGCGGACACGTGGCCTTCGACTCCTGTCTGGAAGGTGTGGTGATGCCCTGTCAGGGTACGCACTTGTGAAGCGATGCACAAAGTCGCGAACCCACCCCGAGACGCGGGCCTCACTACGTTCTGGTACAAGGCTCATGCGAAACCGCTTGCGCTCGCACCGTCGACTTACCTACGCGGGTATGCCGCCCACTCGCGTTCCGCTGCGCGTGGGTATGCCGTTCGCCGCAATCCCATCCGCGCTGCGCGCGTAGAACGCACTCCGCGCTCCCGCCAGACCCAGCCAGCGGCGAACCGGCACACCCACGCTCCGCTGGGTGCCTCGGGTCGCCTAACGCTTCGGCTGGGTCAACGCTGCTCGCAGGCGGGCCTCGTTGACTCGCCAGAAGTCGTGCTGCTTGCCGTCGACCAGTGTCACCGGGATCTCCTCGGCGTATTTCTCCATCAGGTCGGGGCGCTCCAGGATGTTGAGCTCGTCGAAGGACTCACCCAGGTCTTCCGTGACCCTCGCGATGATCTGGCGAGCGTCGTTGCAGAGGTGGCAGCCGGGTTTGGCGATCAGGGTCACGCGCGGTTCGGGAGCCGGCACGGGGTCGGGAGGGGGCGGCATACTCGTCGGCTTCTAGAAAAAGACGGAACGGCGCTGCATGAGCAGGGAGTAGAGGGTCTGCTGGATGGTTTCGCGGACCTGGTCGGTGAGGTCGAAGACGAGCATCGGGTCGTCGGCGGAGGCCTTGCCGTGGCTGGCGGTCTCGATGGGGGCGCCGAACTCGATGATCCACTTGCTCGGGAGGGGGATGAGGCCGAGGGGTCCGAGGAGGGGGAAGGTCGGGGTGATCGGCGCGTAGGGGAGGCCGAGGAGGCGCGCGACCGTCTTCATGTTGCCGATGATCGGGGCGATCTCCTCAGCACCGACGACGGAGGTCGGGATGATCGGCACGCCGGCCTTGAGCGCGGCCGAGACGAACCCACCACGACCGAAGCGCTGCAGCTTGTAGCGCTCCTTGAACGGCTTGCCCACACCCTTGAAGCCCTCGGGGAAGACGCCGACGAGCTCGCCCTTGGCGAAGAGGCGGTCCACGTCGTCGCCGGTGGCGAGGGTGGACCCACCGCGACGCGCGAACGCACCGAGGAGGGGGGTCTGGAAGACGAGGTCGGCACCGAGCGCGCGCATGACGCGATGCTGCGGGTGCTCGTCGTGCACGGCCTGCGCGACCATGAGCGAGTCGATGGCGATGGTGCCCGAGTGGTTGCTCACGATGAGCGCACCACCCTCGGCGGGGATGTTCTCGAGCCCGCGAACCTCGACCCGGAACCAGTTCTTGTAGATGGGACGCAGCATCGGGAAGATGACGTTCTCGGCGAAGTGTTCGTCGTAGCCGAACTCGTCGACCGAGAAGTCGCCCTCGATGCGGCGGCGCAGGAAGGCCAGCGTCGCCGCGATCCGGCGCTCGATCTCGTCCGGAGACATGCCTGCACCCTGGGCCGCGATCCGCATGGCGGCGATCGAGGCACTCAACAGCTCGTCGATGCCCGGGACGGGCAGCGCCATGTCGGTCTGCGTCGCCGTCGGGTCGGGTGAAGGTCGCTTGGGCTCGGGCGGTGCCGCGACCCGCAGGTGGCGGCGAGCCGCTTCGTCGGCCGCACGCTTCGCGCGCGGACTCTGAGGGCGCTGCGGGCGTACGCCGGCCTGCTTCGAGGCCTTGGACGAGGGCTTCGTGCTGGCCGTCGGTCGCGGACGGTGGGCCGTGCGACCAGCCGCGGAGGCCGGGGACTTGGCGGCCTTCACTGCCTCACCCTTGGACGCTTTCGGCGTTGTGGAGGCTTTCGGCGTTTCGGCCGTGGTCATCACCGCTTGGGCGGACAGCAGTGGCGTCGAGCGGCGGCGCGCGCGTTCGCCCGAGGCCCGGGCCGCGCCGGCGGCCACGGACGAGGGCTTCTTCCTGGCCGCCGCGGTCGTCTTGCTCGTCGTCGTCTTGCTCGTCGTCGTCTTCTTCGTCGCCATCAGTGCTTCCCTCGACCCAGAACCTGTTGTGCCGCACCGAAGATCCCGCCGACGGCACCGGTGACGGCGTCGAACGAGGGATAGACCGGACTGACGGTGCGGGCGAAGTCCTCGAACGCTGCACGTGTCGAGAACGACGGGTTGAAACCGAACGACTCACGCATCGCGGTGGTGTCCATGCCCCGGCCGAAGGCGAGGAAGGACATCTGGTCGGGACTGAAGTCGACGAGGCCGAACCGCTTGCCGAGCCCACCGATGGTGCCGGCGGCCGCCAACGGCACCATGACCACGGGGCGGCGAGCGATCGCGGCAGCCTGCAGGACGGTGAGGACGCCGTCGCCGGCGAGGTTGATGACGCCGGTGGCCGAGCCGGTGACTCCGCGGGCCAGGGCGGCGATCGCGTCGTCCTCGTGGATGAACTGGAGTCGCGCGTCGAAGCCGAAGGGCACCGGGAGGACCGGCAGGTTGAAGTAGTCGGTGATCGAGGTGCGGATTCGCGGACCGATGATGTTGGCGAGGCGCAGTGTGAGGATCTCGGCGTCGGGCCGTCGGCGGGCGAAGCCGCGCACGTATCCCTCGACCTCGATGGAGTCCTTGCCGAACCCCGAGGACGGCAGCCGCCGAGCGCTCATCTCCTCGGTGAACATCGCGGGGTCGCGCGGCGTCGAGCCGTAGACCGCAGCGGTGGACTTCACGACGAGGCGCTTGACCGACGACGCCTTCTGGCACGCAGCGAGCAGCTGCATGGTGCCGATGACGTTGATCTCCTTCTGCGGGACACGGCCCCCGGCGAAGGTCGGCGTCGCGATGACGTTGGCGTGCACGACCGTGTCGACATCACCCTGGGCGATGACCTTGCCGATCATCGGGTTGCGGATGTCCGCGCGGATGAACTCCGCTCCCCCGATGTCGCGAGGCGGCGGGATGACATCGACGCCGATGACCTTGTCGACGCCGGGGTCGGCCGCGAGCCGCCGAGCGAGGACACCACCGACATAGCGGGACACCCCCGTCACGAGAACTACTTGGCCCACGGGCACTGCCTCTCTTGTTGGTCACGCACTTTCGTGCCCGACCCTACTTCCCGTCGCACTGTGACGGGAGGGGTTGGAGAGGCCTGTCACCCAGCAGCCCACGGGCTGGACGTGCAGCGGGAGGCGAGCGCGGGTCCCACGCTCTGCGTGGGCCGGCATACGCCGTCGTGAAATGTAGAACGGCCCCCGCCAGAAGGCGAGGGCCGATCACACGCGTCAGGAACGCGTCACTTCTTGTTGCGGCGCTGGTGGCGCGTCTTGCGAAGCAACTTGCGGTGCTTCTTCTTCGCCATGCGCTTGCGGCGCTTCTTGATCACTGAACCCATGAGCAGTCCTTGCTGATTGAGAGAATCGAAACGACGGGTGGACCAGCAGCTGCTGATCGGCCTGCGCGGCCGACCGGCGCGCGTGTGTCGAGGGGCAACACTACCGGCGCACGAGCCGAGCGCCCAAACGGGGCCGAAAACGGCGAAGGCCGGGCCTTGTCGGCCCGGCCTTCAGCGTTGGTTGCTGCTCGCTCACGCGGTGCCCATGTAGGACTCCCGGAGGTACTTCTGCACCTCGTCCTCGGGAACCCTGAAGGAACGACCGACACGCACGGCCGGAAGCTCGCCTCCGTGCACCATGCGATAGACGGTCATCTTCGACACGCGCATGATCGAGGCCACCTCGGCAACGGTGAGAAACCGCACCTCGGCAAAGCGTTCCTGAGACATCGCCACCTCGATCTTCTGCATGCTCGCATCGCCGACTTCCCCGTCGGCGTTCACTACGGGCGTGCAAGAAGCAACCATAGGGGCTGGTGTGACCATTGGGGAAGTCGTTGGAGCGGAATCTTTCCCAAGTCCAGCCGACACGCGGCCAAGTGGGGAGAAATCTGAGTCAGTCAAACCATGGGTCGAGGCCATGGAGCGGGAACACGGCTTGACGCGTTGCCAGGATCGCGGCGTCACCGGGGCGGTCCGGGTTGTGCCCCATCCCCCACGGTCGCACCCAGATCGGCAGGTCCTTCTCGGCGAGGTCACCCATGGTCGGAGGGCCCTCTCGACCGAACGTCTCGCGGACGTGGTCGAGCCATTCGGCGGGCACGGCCGTGGTCGAGGACACGGGGGCGTGGGCGGCGATGGCCGTGAGGTGCGCCCAGGAGCGCGGCACGACATCGACCAGCTCGTAGCCGCCACCGCCGAGCGCGACCCACTTGCCGCCTGCCTGGTCGTGGGCGAGGCGGTGCAGGCACTCATGGGCCCGCCGCTGGGCGTCGAGCGAAATGCTGAAGTGGGCGAGCGGGTCCTGACGGTGGCTGTCGCACCCGTGCTGGGAGACGAGCACGTCGGGATCGAAGGCAGCGACGACGTGCGGCACGACCGACTCGATGGCCCGCAGCCAGTCGGAGTCACCGGTGCCGGGCGGGAGTGCGACGTTGACGGCCGTGCCACGCGCATCGGGCCCGCCGATGTCGGCGGGCCAGCCGGTGCCCGGGAAGAGGGCGCGACCCGACTCGTGGATCGAGATGGTGAGGACGCGCGGGTCATTCCAGAAGATGCGCTCCACCCCGTCGCCGTGGTGGACGTCGATGTCGACGTAGGCCACCCGCTCGGCGCCGTGGTCGAGAAGCCATTGGATGCCGACCGCGATGTCGTTGTAGATGCAGAAGCCGGCCGCGTTGGTGGCCATCGCGTGGTGGAGGCCGCCGCAGTAGTTCACGCCGTGGTCGGCCTCGCCGCTCCACACCGCGTCGCAGACGTCGACGGTGCCCTGGACGATGCGGGCGCTGGCCTCGTGCATCCCCGCGAAGGCCGGGTCGTCCTCGGTGCCGAGACCGCGGCGCCCGTCCGCGCTGTCGGGATCGAGCGAGGCTGCTCGGACGGCGGCGATGTAGTCGCGGTCGTGGACGGTCGCGAGAAGGTCGTCGCTGGCCACACCCGGGCCGATGACCTCGACCTGGTCCAGGACCCCCAGGTTGTCGAGCAGGCGGGTGGTGAGGGCGAGCCTTGCGGGCCCCATCGGATGGGACGGCCCGAAGTTGTAAGCCGTGAACCCGTCGTCCCAGACGAGGCGCGTGCGATGAGCCATGTCGGGCACGCTACCCGGCGCACCCCCGATGAGCGTTAGCCTCGACCCGAACGTCCACCTGACGATGCGACATCGCCGTCAGTCATCAGGGTCAGTCATCAGCAGGAGGAAGCCTTGGGCGCCAAGAACAGCGATCTCGATGTGCTCGTGGTCGGTCTGGGTCGATTCGGCGGCGCTGCCGCCCTCGAGCTGCGCCGCCTGGGACACCGCGTCGTCGCCATCGAGAAGGACGGGTTCCTCGCCGAGAAGTTCCTCGGCCGGTTGAGCTCGATCATCCACGGCGACGCCAGCGACTCCGAGGTCATCCGCGACGCCAAGGCGTCCCGCTACAAGATCGCCATCGTCGGTGTGGGGTCCTCGATCGAGGCGTCGGTGTTGGCGTCGGCCAACCTCGTCGACCAGGGCATCCCCGACATCTGGGCCAAGGCCATGTCACCCGAGCACGCGCGCATCCTCGACCGGATCGGCGTCCAGCACATCGTGCGCCCCGAGGCCGACACCGGACGCCGCGTCGCGCACCTCGTCGGCGGCAAGCTGCAGGACTACATCGAGTTCGACGACGGGTTCGCCATCGTCAAGATGCGCCCGCCGACCGAGGCCATCGGCTTCACGCTGGAGCAGAGCAAGCTGCGCAGCAAGTACGGCGTGACGATCGTGGGCGTCAAGGCCCCCGGTGAAGACTTCACGTATGCCGTGCCCTCGACGAAGGTCTCGGCCCACGACACGCTCATCGTCAGTGGTCCCACAGAACTGTTGGAGCGTCTCGCCGCTCGACCCTGACCGCCGAGAGGCGACCCAGCAGCCCGGCTTCAGAAGTCGGTGGGTACTGACCCGCGGTCGCCGCCGAGCGCGAGCACCATGGCGACCTCGTCCTCGTCGTTCTCGCTGACGACCCGCATGGGACGACGCTTGCCGGTGGGCCGGAACCCGAACCCGCTGGCGAACGCGACGGCGCGGCCGTTGTCGCTGCCGACCCAGTAGGCAAGCTGCGACTGGCCCTGCTCGCGGGCAAGGTTGGCGCCGGCGCGCACGAGGGCACTGGCCACGCCGCTGCCGCGGGCTTCGGGGCTGACCCAGAGGCCGAAGAGCTCGGAGGTGTTGGGGTTGTCGTCGCTCGAGCGGCCCACGCTGACGATGCCGAGCTGGCTGTCCTGGCGTTCGGCGATGAGGCGGGCCGAGCGGTTCATCCGCTGGCGCCACAGGTCCTCGTCGAAGGCTTCTTCATCCGCGACGGTGGCCACGAAGGCTTCGGGCGATTCCCGCAGAGCGGTCAGTCGCGTGTCGCGGTACTGCTGCCAGTCCTCCTCGCCCAACGGGCGCACGCTGATGTCACTCATGCCTCCACTGTCTCTGACGACACCGGCGGGCGGCAAGCCGGGTCCACCGCGACGGCATACCCGATCTCCTTGATCCCGCCGTAGAGCGGGTTGTCCCAGCTGGTGCCGGTGGGAGCGAAGCCGTGCCGCTCGTAGAGGCGCTGGGCGGGGAGGTTCTCCTGGGCGACTTCGAGGTGGACGCGGACGTAGCCGTCCTGACCTGCGGCGTCGAGGGCCGCAGCGACGAGGAGGTCGCCCACACCGCGTCCGCGCACGGACGCCGAGACCCACATTCCGATGAGGTAGATCTCGTCGTCGGGCTGGTCGGCGCCGTGCCAGATGGAGACCGTGCCGACGGGTCGGTCGTCGACCATCGCGAGGAACACACGCATCGAGGTGAGTCGTGCGAGCCAGGACTCGTCCGAGTAGGCCGCGCTCACGGCATACGTGTTCGCGAAGGCCCGTGGGGTGTCGAGGAGCGCGGCGAGGCGCACGTCGCGATAGGTGCGCCAGTTGTCCTCGGTGACGGGGACGACGCTGGCCGGGCCCTTCGGGTCAGCCACCGGACAGCTCCCGCGAGCGAACCGCGGCTGCCTCCATCGCGGTGACGAAGGCGGCCCGGACCTTGTGGTCGTCGAGGACGCGCAGAGCGGCAGCCGTCGTGCCGCCGGGCGAGGTGACCTGCTCGCGGAGCACCGTCGGGTGCTGACCGGTCTCTCGGAGCATCGTCGCCGCGCCGTAGAGCGTCTGGGTGACGAGCTC
Organism: Janibacter sp. HTCC2649; assembly: GCF_000152705.1. GTDB lineage: Bacteria > Actinomycetota > Actinomycetes > Actinomycetales > Dermatophilaceae > Knoellia. The sequence goes on from NZ_CH672413.1 coordinate 1,919,860, forward strand.
GGTGGCGGTGGCACGCGGCATACCGAGGACGACGCCCGCCTCGATCATCGCTTCGACGACGTAGAAGATGTAGGCCGGTCCGCTGCCGGAGATCGCCGTGACCGCGTCGAGTTGCTTCTCGGGGACCTCGGTGACCTTGCCGGTTGCGGCGAGGAGCTCGATGGCGTGGGCGAGCTGGTCGGGCATGCAGTGCTTGCCACCGCTCACGGCGGCCATGCCTTCGTCGACGAGGGCGGGGGTGTTGGGCATGACGCGGACGACGGAGCGCCCCTCGGCGAGACGGCTCTCGATGAACTCGGTCGTGATGCCGGCGGCGAGGCTGACGACGAGGTTCCCGTCGGCGACGTGGGGGCTGATCTCGTCGAGCAGTGCGGCCATGTCCTGCGGCTTGACGACGAGCACGAGGGTGTCGGCACCTGCCGCGGCCTCGACGTTGCTGACGGCGCGCACGCCGTACTTCTCCGTCAGCTCGGCGGCGCGCTCGGCGCGTCGCTCGGTGATGACGAGCTCGTCAGCCGGGCGACCGGAGCGCAGCAGACCCGAGAGCAAGGTTTCGCCCATGACACCAGCACCGAAGATCGCAACCGTTCCCATGTCGCGAGACTAAGCCCTCGTCACGTCGCGCTTCACGTGCGTTTCATCGCCGGGTATGCCGCCCGCCCGCCTCTCGCGGGCAGCTCCGCCCTTGGAGACGAGGTTGCGCAGGAAGAGATCTCGTGTGTGGACCTCCGCGGCACTCAGACCTTGGAGACGAGACTGCGCAGGAAGAGATCTCGTGTGTGGACCTCCGCGGCACTCAGCCCTTGGAGACGAGGTTGCGCAGGAAGAGATCTCGTGTGTGGACCTCCGCGGCACTCAGCCCTTGGAGACGAGACTGCGCAGGAAGAGATCTCGTGTGTGGACCTCCGCGGCACTCAGCCCTTGGAAACCAAACTGCGCAGGAAGAACTGCAGGTTGGCGGGGCGCTCGGCCATGCGGCGCATGAGGTAGCCGTACCACTCCTCGCCGAAGGGCACATAGACGCGCATCTGGTGTCCGCGGTCGGCGATGCGGGTCTGCTCGTCGGGGCGGATGCCGTAGAGCATCTGGAACTCGTAGGAGTCGGGTTCGCGTCCGTGGCGGCTCGCGAGCGCCCGGGCGATGTCGATGAGGCGCGGGTCGTGGCTGGCGATCATCGGGTAGCCGTCGCCCTCCATGAGCACCTTGAGGCAGCGCACGTAGGAGAGGTCGACATCCCCGGCGTCCTGGTAGGCGACCGAGGCCGGCTCCTTGTAGGCGCCCTTGCACAGTCGGACCCGGCTGCCCGCAGTGGCGAGGTCACGACAGTCGGCCTCGGTGCGGTGGAGGTAGGACTGGACGACGGCCCCGGTGCTGGGGAAGTCCTTGCGCAGCTCGGCGAGGATCCCCAGCGTCGAGTCGGTCGTCGTGTGGTCCTCCATGTCGAGGGTGACCGTGGTGTCGGCGTCCTTGGCGATCTCGCAGATGCGGCGGGCGTTGTCGAGGGCGATCTGCTCGCCGTCCTGGGGCAGCGCCTGGCCGACGGCGCTGAGCTTGACGCTCACCTCGGCGGCTCCGAACTGCGTCAGGTCACGTGCCTTGAGCGCCCGCAGCAGGCCGACGTAGGTGTCGACGGTGTGGGCGGCCTGACCGGCGTCGAGCGTGTCCTCACCGAGGTAGTCGATGGTCACCATGCGGTTCGTCGCGCGCAGCTCGGCGGCCGCACTGACCGCATGGGCCACATCGGTCCCCGGCACGTAGCGCTGCACGACGGAGCGGCTCACCGGCGCCTTCTCGATCGTGCTGCGCACGAGCGAGGAGTCGGACAGGTGCAGGAGACTGGAGCGAAGCAGGTCTGAGGCATCCACGAGCGTCAGGCTATCCGCTCCAGTCCCCCGCCGGTCACGCCCCCTTCGGCGTCACGTGGAAGGCGCCGAAGGCCACTTCGTGACCGGCACTGTCCAGCACGACGAGCGTGTCCATCCCGTTCTTGACCGACGCGGGCAGGATGAGCTCGATCGTGTCGTCGAGGGTGGCGAAGTGCCAGCCGAGGGGCTGGCCCGTGCCGTTGACGTAGAGGAAGTACCACTGGCCGTAGGCGAGCCCGTCTGCCTCGAGGAGCTGGCCCGCACGGTACTTCCGGTCGAGCCCGAGGTTGATCGGCGAGGTGAGTCCGTCATAGTCCTTGCGCGTCAGGGTCGGCGTCGTCGTGGGCATGGTGGGCTTGGCCTCCAGCGTCACGGTGACTCCATCGACGACCTGACTCACGGCCTGCGCCCCATTGGCCGCCGTGGCCGAGAAGCCCGCGACGGTGACCTGGCCGGAGTCGACCTGGGCCTGGGTGAGGACGATCGACGCATTCGACGAGACGGACTGTCCGAGCCCGAGGGTCGTCGCCGGGATGTCCGCCCCGGTGACGACGAGGTCGGTGAGCGAGACGTTGCCCGCGTTGCCGACCGTGCGGGTGACGTCGATGCGGTCACCGGCACTCGCAAAGCGGTCACCATCCACATCGACGAACACCGGGGTGACAAGTCCGTCGAGGCCCGGCTGGCGGACCTTGAGGTCGATCTCTCCGCCGTCGATGGCGTAGTTCACGGTGGTCTTGCCGGTCGCCGTGACCGTCCAGGCGGAGCTGGCACGGAAGAAGCCGGCGTCGGCCTCATCCTGGGTCACGAGGTGACGAGGCGTGGTGCAGGCGTAGCTGCCGCCGATGGCGAGGTTGGTGAAGCGGCAGTTGCCACCACCCGGCGGGACGAAGGGAGCGAACGTGCCACTCGTCGGCGCGACCGTCTCGACGAACGGCGACGTGTTCGCGACGTTGAACGTGTAGGGAAGCTGTTCACCGGCCACATACGGCGTCGTCGCCAGATCCCTTGTGCCATCGGCTCGCTGGCCCGCGATCGAGGCTCCGAGGCCAATGCCCGCGGGGTTGCGCAGGAAGACCGGCGCGCCGGCGAAGGAGACCGTCTTCGTCACTGTTGAATCCGTGGTGGACGTGATCGTGAACGTCGCCGTCGGCGTGAAGAAACCCTTGGCGACATCGGCTGCCGTCACGGTGTGGCGGGGAGTCGTGCACGTGTATGCCGCACCCGCCGCCAACGTGAGGAACCGGCAGTTGGGTGCCGTGGGAGGGAGGAACCCGGAGTCGAACGAACCCGACACGGGCACGGACGCGGCGGTCACGTTGGAGGTCGACGTCACGTTGAGCGAGTAGGCCACCTGCTCGCCCACGGCATACGGGTTCGCGACGACGTCGCGGGCTGCCGCTGATCCGGTGATCGTCAGGCCGACCTGCTGAGCACCTTGCGCGGTGACGACCACGCCGTAGTGCGACGTGCGTCCGTCGGCGGCCGTGAAGGTCGCGTCGAGACGGGTTGCGCCGGTGGCCGTCCTTGAGGCCGTCAGGGGAACGGTGACCGTGGCAGAGGCGCCGGGAGCGATGGTCGGGACGGTGACCGCCGGAGCGGACCAACCGGTGGGGGTGGCGATCGTCGCCGAACCACCCTCGAGGGGGGTCGCCTCCTGGTTGGTGATCGTCAGCGGCACCTGGGTGGTCGAGCCAGCCTGGACGGTGCGGTCGGGCGTCGACACCGGGGCGCAGACGTAGTTGAGCCACGCGTCGTCGAAGGCCGCGAAGGTCAGGTCGTCGGTGTAGTTGCCCTCGTAGAAGACGCCGATCCGACCGGAGTCGAGGCGAGTGGCGGTCGAGTAGGCCGAGAAGCCGGACCGCAGGCTGCGCAGTCCCGTCCAGGTGGCACCGTCGTCGCAGGAGACCCGGGCCGACACGTTCACCCGGTCGACCTGGCTGGCGGAGTTGGTGAAGAGGAGCTTCTTGGCCTCGGGGCTGCCCTGCGCTGCGTCGGGGAAGAGCCGGGTGATCGAGCCGTTGTTCGTCGGGTCGATGAGCTGTCGGTCGACCGTGACGGGGCCATAGGTCTGGCCACCATCCGTCGAGATGGCGACCTTGCGGAAGTGACCGTTGGAGCTGTCACGCGAGTTGAGCATCACGCGGCCATCGGAGAGCTCGACCGTCTTGTTCTCGTCCATGGCGGTGCCGACGGGAGCCCCCTTCTGCCACGTCACTCCGTGGTCGTCGGAGTAGGCGCTCCACGACTGGATGACATCAGTGCCGTTGGACTGGCGGACGTAGCCCGCGTACTGCTGGACCAGCCGCCCGGCGTGGGCGCCGTAGCGGAGCTGGATGCCCTCACCCGAGGACGCGAACATCGAGCGCACGTCTCCGATCTGGGGGTTGGTCTTGCTCGTGCCCGGCTTGACGACGTCGGTGATGAGGCGTGGCGTGCTCCACGTCAGCCCGGCGTCATTGGACTCGACGACGGCGGCGCTGATGACGTTGCGGTCAGCGTCATCGTTGCCGAACTGACTGGCGGCGAAGCCGGCGTCCTTGGAGTAGACGAAGAAGGCGAAGACCTTGCCGGCCTCGTGGTCGACGACGTAGCTCGGGTCGCTGTAGCCGTACTTGCCACTGGTCGCGTCACCGGCAAAGCCTGCAGCGATCGTCGACATGGGACCCCAGGTCCGGCCGCCGTCGGTGCTGCGCCGCTGCACGATCGAGTTGGGGTTGGGTGCGTCGGCGGAGCTCCCCGGGCGGGCGTCCCATGCCGAGACGACCACACCGTTGCCGAGGTGGGCGAGAGCCGGGATCCGGTAGAAGAAGTTGGCAGGCGTGCGGTCCGCCGCAAGGTTCTGCTCGCTGTAGGTGCCTGGCGCGGAGGTGGGTGGCAGCGGCGAGATCGGCGTGGCCGCGGCCTGGCTCACCGCGCCGGTCAGGGTGGCTGTCGTCAGGGCCGCACAGGCAAGGGCGGCAGTGGCACAGCGAGCAAGGGCTGACATCGAGATCCTCCGGGGCTGCCGAGGAGCGCCGTCGCTCCCCGCGTTCCGGACAACCTAGGACGTCATATGTCCGATGTCTAGACCTATGGAGTCCTGCGCCGCAGAGTGAGACTGCCCAGCGCCAGGGCGAGGGCGATCGCACCGACGATGATCCCGATGTCGCTCGCCACGTCGCCGAGCGGATCGGCAACCGCCGCGATCGTGCGCATCGCGTCCACGGCATACGACAAGGGCAGGAAGTCCGAGATCGCCGACAGGACCGACGGCAGCGAGTCGCGCGGGACGAGGAGGCCGCAGAGCAGGAACTGCGGCAGGACGAGCGCCGGCATGAACTGGACGGCCTGGAACTCGGTGGAGGCGAAGCCGCTGACGAGCAGGCCGAGAGCCGTCCCGAGGAGCGCATCGCAGACTGCCACGACCACGAGGAGCCACGTCGGTCCAGCGACGTCGAGGTCGCACACCCAAACGGCGAATCCCGTTGCCACGAGGGCCTGCACGACCGCCATGACGCCGAAGGCGAGGGCGTAGCCGAGCATGAAGTCGCCTTTGCCGAGCGGTGTCGTGAGCAGGCGCTCGAGGGTCCCCGAGGTGCGTTCGCGCAACGTGGCGACGCTCGTCACGATGAACATGACGACGAACGGGAAGACACCCAGAAGGGCGGCCCCGACCCGGTCGAAGACCGGCGTGCCGTCGAAGATCCAGGCCAGCAGCCCGATGAGCACGCACGGCACGACGAGCATCAGCGCGATGGTCCGGCGATCAGCGCGGAGCTGGCGCAGGATGCGGGCGGCCGTGGCAAGAGTGATGCGGGGGTTCATGACCGGTCTCTTGACGTGGCGGCTGCCTGGTCGACGAGGGCGAGGAAGGCCTGCTCGGCATCGGGGGCACCGGTGCGGGCGAGCAGTTCCTGGAGGGTGGAGTCGCTGAGGATCACGCCTTCGCGCAGGAGAAGGAGTCGGTCGCACCGGGTGGCCTCATCCATGACGTGGCTCGACACGAGGAGCGTGCGCCCTTCATCGTGCGCGAGCCGACGGAAGAGGTCCCAGAGGTCGCGCCGCAGGACGGGGTCAAGGCCCACGGTCGGCTCGTCGAGGACGAGGAGCTCGGGGTCACCGACGAGGGCGGCGGCGAGGGAGACCCTGGAGCGTTGCCCGCCGGAGAGGTTGCCGACCGAGGCATCGGCGTGGCTGGCGAGGTCGACGGCATCGATGGCTCGGTCGACGGCGTCCTTGGGCGCACCCAGCACCTTGGCGAAATAGGCGAGGTTGTGGCGCACCGAGAGGTCGGCATAGACGCTCGGCGACTGCGTGACATAGCCGACGCGATGGCGCAGGCTCGCCGATCCGGCAGGCTCGCCGAGCACGGTCACGCTGCCCGAAGCGACCTTCTGCACGCCGACGATGGCGCGCATGAGAGTGGACTTGCCGCCACCACTGGGGCCGAGCAGGCCCACGACCTGACCAGCGGGCACGGTGACGTTGAGGTCGGGCAGCACGTCGCGCTCACCGCGGACCACGCGCAGGTGCTCGACGACGATCGCGTCCGCCTGGCTGTTCGTGGGAAGGGGGGCGTTTTTCATCATGTGATGAATTTAGACCCGACGGGTCGTCGAGCACAACCCTTGCCGCCCACCTGATCGTCTTCGGCAGTGCTCAGGGGTGAGACGGGACGAGGTGCTCCTGGAGGGTGGGGCCGAGGATGGCCACGATCTCCTCGACGGTCGCGTCGGCGAGGGCGGGGATCTTCACGACGTAGCGCAGCACGCCCATGCCGATCAGCTGGGCGGCGCCGAGGGCTGCGCGCAGTTCCACCGCCGAGGCCTCGCCCGCCTCGACGCCCTCACTGATCCGCTCGATGAGACGCACGAAGATCTCGCGTCCGACGAACTCCCGCACCATGCGTGCGTGCTCCTCGTTGGCCGCAGCGGCAGCGAACATCGCCGCGAACCGCTGCCGACCGACAGGGTTGTCCCAGACCGAGAGGAAGACCCGGACGAGCCCCTCCCCCAGCTCGGCCCGCGGCACCGTGACGAGGCGGTCGATGAGCTCGGACGGGTCCGCCGGGAACGCGAGCACCTCGGCGAAGAGCTCGGCCTTGCCATCGAAGTAGTGGTGCACGAGCTTGGCATCGACCCCGGCCTCACGCGCGATGCCCCGCAGTGACGTCCCGTCATAGCCCCTCTGGGCGAACTCGGCCCTGGCGGCGGCGATGATCGCGGCGCGCGTGTCCTCTCCCCCGGGCCGTCGGCCTCGCGGGCTCACGAGGCGCCCCCGTCCTCGTCCCCATCCCCGAGCGCGGCCGCAAGGTGGAGGCGACAGAACGCGAGCGACTCGGCCAGGGCCATCTCACGTTGCTCGATGGACAGTCGACGAGTCGACACCTCGACCACGATGGATCCAGCAAAGCCGTTGTGCACCAACCGATCCAGCACTTCGGCACACGGTTGCGAGCCGCGCCCAGGAACGAGGTGTTCGTCCCTCATCGACCCGAGGCCGTCGGCCAGGTGCAGGTGGGCCAGGCGCGGCCCGAGTGCCTCCACCATGGCCAGCGCGTCGGAGCCAGCCGTCGCGGTGTGCGACAGGTCGAGCGTCACGTGGTCGTAGGGCTGAGGCACGGGATCCCAGTGCGGGAGGTAGGCCTCGATCTCGCGTCCGCCCACGCGCCACGGGAACATGTTCTCGACGGCGAGGGTGATGCCCGAGTCGTTCTCGCGCATGGCGATCCCGTCGGTGAAGTCGCGGGCGTACTCCTTCTGCCACCGGAACGGCGGGTGCAGGACGACCGTCTGGGCCCCGACGTCGTGGGCGAGCTCGAGGGAGCGGTCGACCTTGCCCCAGGCGTCGACGCCGAAGATCCGCTGGCTGATGAGCAGGGTGGGTGCGTGGATCGAGACGATGGGCATCTCGTGCAGGTCCGACAGCGCGCGAAGTGCTCCGGCCTCCTGGGTCACCGGGTCCGTCCAGACCATCACCTCGACGCCGTCGTAGCCCAGCCGGGCGGCGTGCTGGAACGCGGCGGCGCAGTTCTCCGGATAGACCGACGCCGTGGAGAGCGCGACCGGAATGTCGGGGATGGACACGGCGTCGTCGGCGCCCATCAGTGCATGCCGTCGAGCCTGCGCAGGATGATGCCCTCGCGCAGCGCCCAGGGGCAGATCTCCAGGCGGTCGACACCGAGCAGGTCCATCGTGGCGGACGCCACGATGCCGCCAGCCAGGAGCTGGTGGGCTCGGGACGCAGAGACCCCCGGTAGCGAAGAACGCTGTGCCGCAGGCATGGTCGCGATCTTCGGAAGGATCGAGTCGAGAGCCTCACGCTCGAGGTAGCGGGCGGCATACATGCCCTCAGAGCTCGGAACGGCGCCGGTGATGCGCGCAAGGGAACGCATCGTCTTGGACGTCCCGACGACCCGGTCCGCGTGCCCTGCCTTGGTGATGGGACGCAGCTCGCGCGCGATCGTCGCGCGCACGTGTTTGCGCGCGGCCCGCACGGCCTCGACTCCGGGAGGGTCACCCGGCAGGTGGTCGCGCGTGACGCGACCAGCCCCCAGCGGCAACGAGATGGCGACGTCAGGGTCCTCGTCCATGCCCTGGGCGATCTCGAGGGAGCCACCGCCGATGTCGGCCACGAGCAGGGTCCCGGCTGACCAGCCGAACCAGCGACGAGCCGCCAGGAAGGTCAGGCGCGCCTCGTCCTCACCCGACAGCACGTCGAGGACGACGCCGGTGCGTTCCTTGACCTCGGCGAGCACCTCGTCGCCGTTGGGGGCCTCGCGGATGGCGCTCGTGACGAAGCCCATGAGGTCCTCGACGCCCTGGTCCTCGGCAACGGTCAGGCACTCCGCGACGAAGTCGGCGAGCTGCTCACGACCCGCGTCGTCGATCTCGCCAGTGTCCGTGACGTGTTCGGACAGGCGCAGCTCCCTCTTGTGGGAACTCGTCGGCAGGGGCTGGGCGCCCAGGTGTGCATCAACCACGAGGAGGTGCACGGTGTTGGAACCCACGTCGATGACACCTAGCCGCATGGTGCAACGGTAGTCGGCCTCAGCAACATAGGGTGAGCCGGTGGCTGAGACTCCGCTCGACATCCCCCGCACCTGGGTGGAGTTCACCGACCCCGGCGACTCCGGTCAGCGGTTCCGCTGCGACCTCACCTGGCTGACCTCGCGATGGACGTGCATCTTCGGGTCCGGCTGCGAGGGCATCTACGCCGATCGCCCCGACGACGGGTGCTGCACCCTTGGCGCCCACTTCTCCGACGACGCCGACCTCAACCGGGTCGCCGCCGTCGTCGAGGAGCTCGGCGAGGACGAGTGGCAGCTGCGCCCCGATCGCAAGAACCCCACCAAGGTCTCGGCCTGGACCGAGCTCGAGGACGGCGCCCGCAAGACCAAGGTCGTCGACGGCGCCTGCATCTTCCTCAACCGCCCCGGCTTCCCGGCGGGAGCCGGGTGCGCCCTGCACCAGCACGCCGTCCTCACCGGAAAGCCGCCGCACACCCAGAAGCCCGACGTCTGCTGGCAGCTGCCGATCCGCCGCACCTTCCGCACCGTCGAGCAGACCGACGACACGAGCTACCTCGAGGTCTCGATCGGCGAGTACGACCGTCGCGGCTGGGGCCCCGGCGGGCACGACCTCGACTGGTACTGCTCCAGCAACCCCGAGGCCCACGTCGGCGCCGAGCCGGTCTATCGCAGCAACCGGGCCGAGCTCGTCGAGCTCATGGGCCAGGGCGCCTACGACGAGCTCGTCGTTCGCTGCGAGGCCCACCTGGCCGCGGTCAAGGCGCTGCGCACGCCCGCATCACGTCGACTCCTGCCTTTGTTCGTGCACCCGGCGACGATCGCCGCCGGCACCCCCGCCCTCCGCAAGGGCCACTGACCCTCCTTTGCCGAGGCACACCTTCTCGAGTGGCGGGCCTGCGACACAGACCCAACACTGGGGAGAACTGGCCAGCTGTCCGGGCGGCCTGGAGCAAAGGAAGCTCATGAAGATCGTCAACCGCTCACTTCTCGGAGCTCTGGCCGCCGCCACCGTTGTCGTCGTCAGTTCACCCGCGGCGCACGCCAACAGTTTCCAGGACCGCCCGATGTTCGGCGGCTACTACAGTTACAGCGACGGCGGCGACCAGTTCTGCGTCCAGGCCAAGTCGGGAACCGGCATCGTGCTCGACGTGACGTTGCGCCCCGACAGCCAGCCAACCCGTGGTCCGGTGATCACCTTCGCCGTGTCTCCCGGCGCGAAGGTGTGCCGGAGTCTCGCCACGGCCTACGAGGACACCTACTACCGCATGCGGGTCGTCGTGCGTGGCTCGATCCCCGTCATCGAGAAGATCGACCACTTCTACAGCTGAGCCCTTCTCCAGCTGATCGCGGCGGAACGTCAGGGGCGCAGGTCGAGGGCGAGGTCGAGGATGGGGCTGGAGTGGGTCAGCCCACCGACACTGAGGTAGTCCACCCCGGTCGCCGCGTAGTCGGCTGCCACCTCGAGGGTCAACCCTCCCGTGGCCTCGAGCTCGACGGTCTCACCGGTCGCTCGCACAACGTCCACCGTGGACCGCAGCAGGTCCGTGGACATGTTGTCGCACAACAGGAACCGCGCTCCAGCCTCCACTGACTCGAGTGCCTCTTCCGCTGTGGTCACCTCGACCTGGACCGGCACGTCCGGGAACTGCTGACGAACAGCGGCGTATGCCGCCTTGAGACTTCCCGCTGCCAGCTTGTGGTTGTCCTTGATCATGGCGACGTCGTAGAGACCCATGCGCTTGTTGGTCCCGCCGCCGGCGCGGACGGCGAACTTCTCGAGCGCGCGCAGGCCCGGAGTTGTCTTGCGGGTGTCGAGCACCGTTGCGCCAGAACCTTCCAGGACGTCGGCCCAGCGGCGGGTGTGCGTTGCGACGCCCGACAGACGGCTGATGATGTTGAGGAGGGTGCGCTCCGCGATCAGCGTGACCTGCGTCGAGCCGTGCAGCTCGGCGATGACGTCACCGCGCCTGACTCGGGTGCCGTCGACGACCAACACCTCGACCTCGACCGGGGCCGCACCGAGCCGAGTGGCCACTGCGTCCAGAGTCAGGGCGATGACGTCGACGCCGGCCACGACGCCGTCCTCGCGAGCGATGACCCCTGCTCGTGTCATCTGGGTTGCCGGAATCGTCGCCATCGTCGTCACGTCCACGCCGTCGGGCCCGCCGAGGTCCTCATCGAGCGCGCCCGTGACGACGCGACGGGCGTCCTCGACCGGGAAGGCGAGGTCGGATGACGAGGACGAGCTCACGGCATACTCCGTTCGGTCACGGTGACGGTGCGATCAGGTGAGACGGTCACGCTCTGGCGCACGAGCCAACGGGCGTCGTCGCGCTCGGGGAAGTCACTGCGCACGTGCCCGCCCCGGGTCTCCTCGCGTCGGTGGGCCAGCTCGGTGAGGGCCTGGCCGAGGTGCAGGAGGTTGGTCGTCTCCCACGTCTTGGGACCCGGCTCGGCCGTCGACGGTGGCAGCGCGGCGAGGTCCGCGAGCTCCGCAGCCGTGGCGGCGGTCGACTCGGCAGAGCGCACCGGTCCCGATCCAGCAGTCATGGCGCGCTGCACGGTCAAGCGCTGCGAGTTGTCGAGCAGCGCACCTGGGCCCGCCTCGGCCCCGCCGGCCCGCTCCGGCGTCACCGGCTGCGGCTCGGGGAGTTCGCCGGCCGCGATCCGCGCAGGGATGTCGGAGGCGATGCGACTCGCGAAGACGAGGCCCTCGAGGAGGCTGTTGGACGCGAGGCGGTTGGCGCCATGGACTCCTGTGCAGGAGCACTCGCCACAGGCATAGAGCCCCGGCAGGGACGAACGCCCGCGCAGGTCGGTCTCGATTCCACCGGAGGCGTAGTGCTGGGCCGGCGCCACCGGCAGCAGGTCGGTCGCCGGGTCGAAACCCAGCGAGCGGCAGGACGCGACGATCGACGGGAAGCGCTCCTCGAGGAACTCCGCGCCGAGATGGCGGGCGTCGAGGAAGACGTGGTCGGTGTCCTGCTCGCGCATCGTCTGGAGGATGGCACGGGCCACGACATCGCGCGGCGCCAGGTCGGCGAGCTCGTGCCGGCCCTGCATGAAGCGGTTGCCGGCGGCATCGACCAGGAACGCACCCTCGCCGCGCACCGCCTCGGAGATGAGCGGCTGCTGCCCGGTCGAACCCTCGCCGAGGAAGAGCACCGTCGGGTGGAACTGGATGAACTCGAGGTCGGTCATCCGCGCTCCGGCACGCAGCGCGGCAGCCATGCCGTCGCCGGTGGCCACGGGCGGATTCGTCGTGGACGTGTAGATCTGGCCGAGCCCACCGGTGGCCAGGACAACAGCACGGGCGTATGCCGCCCCCACCCCGTCGAGCTGTCCCTCACCGATGACGTGGAGCGTGACCCCGTTGATGGTCCCGTTGTCGTCGTCCAGCAGGTCGACGACGAGAGCATGCTCGACGACCTCGATGCCCGGGTCGTCGCGGACGCGGTCGAGTGCGGCGATGAGGGCACGCGAGATCTCGCGGCCCGTGGCGTCGCCGCCGGCGTGCGCGATCCGGTCGCGGTGGTGCCCACCCTCACGGGTCAGCTTGATCTCGCCCTCGGCGTCCCGGTCGAACTCGGCACCGAGCGCCACGAGCTGACGGACGCGGTTGGGGCCTTCGGTGACGAGGGCCTCGACGGCGGCCCGGTCGCACAGGCCGACACCAGCGACGAGGGTGTCCTCGAGGTGCTCCTGCGGCGAGTCCTCAGGGTCGAGCGCTGCAGCGATTCCGCCCTGCGCCCAGGCCGTCGAGCCCTCGTCGAGCACCGTCTTGGTGACGAGCAGGACGCGGTCGACCCGTTCCCGGAGCCGCAGGGCGCAGGTGAGGCCGGCGATGCCCGAGCCGACGACGATGACGTCGGCCGACGTCGTCCAGCCGGGCGCCGGTGCGGCGAGCGCACGGGGAAGCCGAAGGCTCGCGGGAGCAGCCGGCATACCGGCGCCATCTGGCCCCGAGAAGGTGGAGGTCACCCGTGTGAGCGCTTCGTGACGGCCGACGTCATGAGGCCATAACCCTCGGGCACATCGCCCCCGTCGTCGCCGACCTCGACGATCTTGTTGTCCTTGTCCACGAAGACCACGTGGGGGTCATGGGCGCGCGCGTCCTCGTCGGACATCGAGGCGTAGGCGATGATGATGACGGTGTCGCCGGGGCTGATGAGCCGGGCCGCCGCACCGTTGATGCAGACGATGCCGGAACCGCGCTCGCCCTCGATGGCGTAGGTCGTGAGGCGGTTGCCGTTGTCGACGTCGACGACGTCAACCTGCTGTCCGGGCAGGAGGTCGGCCGCCTCCATGAGGTCCAGGTCGATCGTCAACGAGCCGACGTAGTGCAGGTCGGCCTGCGTCACCGTCGCGCGATGGATCTTGCTGTGCAGCATGTAGCGGTACATCAGTAGGACTCCTGGTCGAGGTGCGCGTTCAGCTGGCCGGACGGGCGGGGATGCCCGGGGTGACGGGCTTCGAGAAGACGTCGAGTCTCCCACCCCCGGGACCCACGAGGATCGGGGTGTTGTCGATGAGGCGGGTCGTGCCCACGCGGGCGGCGATCGCGAGGAGTGCCTCTCCGCGGTACCACTCCGGGACGTCCTGCAGGGTGCTCGGGTGGACGAGGACGAGGTAGTCGACAAGGGCAAGCGGCTCCTCGACGAGGACCTCTCGGGCCGCTCGGCGAATGGCGGACGGACCATATGCCGAGGCGTCGGCTCCCGCGGTCAGCGCGCGGCTCAGGCAGAGGGCGACCTCGCGGTCGGACTCGGTGAGGTAGGTGTTGCGGCTGCTCAGCGCCAGACCGTCGTCCTCGCGCACGGTCGGGACGGAGACGACCTCGACGGGGAAGTCGAGCTCGCGCACCATGCGGCGGATGAGGAGGAGCTGCTGCGCGTCCTTCTGTCCGAAGAGCGCGCGCGAGCCTCCGGTGAGGTGGAGCAGCTTGGCGACGACCGTGAGCATGCCGTCGAAGTGGCCGGGTCGTGACTTGCCCTCGAGGACGTCACCGAGGGGGCCAGCCGAGATCCGCACGCCCGGGTCGCCGTCGGGGTAGACGACGTCGGGTGTCGGCGCGAACACGATGTCCACACCGGCCGCCGTGGCGATCCGCATGTCGTCGTCGAACGTGCGCGGATAGCGCGACAGGTCCTCCTTGGGCCCGAACTGCAGGGGGTTGAGGAAGATCGTGAGGATGACGTATTCGGCGCTGGCGCGGGCCTCGCGCAGCAGCTGGGCGTGACCCTCGTGGAGGGCGCCCATCGTCATGACGACGGCGACGTCGGTGCTCGACAGTGCCGCGCGGGCCGCGCGCAGCTCGTCCCGGGTGCTCACGACGACCGGTGTCGCTGTGGAGGGTTCGGTCACATCGGCTTGGGTCACGAGGTGGGCTCCTGGTCGGCGAGGGTGTCGAGGAGGGGTTCGGCTGCGGACGGCTGGAGCCGCCCGCTCTCAAGCGCACGCACCGCGGTGGCTCGGGCCAGGGCGACGTAGGTGGTCCTGATCTCGGGCGAGATCCGCTCCAGCTCACGAAGGTGCCTGCCCACGGTACTCACATCGCCACGCGCAACGGGCCCGGTGAGCGCTGCGTCACCGAGTCGCAGGGCGTTGTCGAGGGAAGCGCGGACGAGAGGCCCCAGGACGGCGCGCGGTTCCTCGACGCCAGCGGCGGCCAGGACCTCCATGGCCTCGGCGATGAGCGTCACGAGGTGGTTGGAGCCGTGGGCCAGGCCTGCGTGGTAGGCCGCCCGCTGGTCCTCCGCGATCCAGACCGGCTCGCCTCCCATCTCGACGACGAGCGCCTCCGCCATGGGCCGCAACGCGTCGGGTCCGGTGATGCCGAACGCGCACTCGTCGAGCCGCCCCAGGTCAAGGGCCGTCCCGGTGAACGTCATCGCCGGGTGGATGGCGACCGGGAGGATGTGGGCGCTCAGGGCCGGCCGCAGGATGTCGGTCCCGTAGCGACCGCTCGTGTGCACGACGATCTGCCCGGCCTGCCACGTGTCGGTCGCCGCGAGCCCGGCGACGAGCTCCGCGAGGGCATCGTCCGGGACGGCGAGCAGCACGAGGTCGGCGCCATCGATGACGCCATGGATGTCCTTGACCGGAACGCCGGGCAACAGCTCGGCGGCACGTTCACGACTCTCGTCACTCACGGCATACACGGCATGGACCTTGTGGCCAGCGCGAGCGAGCGCGGCCCCCAGGACCGCGCCGACGCGACCGGCGCCAATGACGCCGATGGAGAGGCGGGCTGGATGGGTCACGCCCCAAACCTAGGCCTTGGGTGCCTGAGCGGCCCCGGCAGGCGCCACCCGACCAGATTTTGGCCAGGCGACCGGGCAGACGTGGTCGCCTCGTCACAAGGTGCTCGTCCCGGGCCACGGGTGCGCGGGGTCAGATGGCAGCGACGAACTTGGCCGAGCGGCTCCGCAGCCCCTCGATGCGGCGCGCGATGAACTGCTCCCGCGCTGTCGGGTCGTCGGAGCCGAGCTCGGTGAACGTCGGCTTGCGGCGCACGTTCTTCGAGCAGATGAACTCCGTGCAGATCAGCGTGCCGACCGTGTCGCCCTTGCGCCCGGCAGCCCCGCCCCGCTTGGCGACATACAGGCTCACGTCCTGCGTCTCGATCGGGTCCTCGCACCAGGCGCAGATCGCGCTCCGTCGTCGACCTCCCAGCGCAGTGGCCGGGGGTGCAGCGCGCAGGATGACGCCGGTCGCCACGTCATCGATCACGACCACGGCGTAGCCGAGCGGCCGTTTGCTGTCGCGCCACCCGAGGTATTCCAGCCGGTCCCAGTCGAGGCTCTCGAGGTCGGGCAGACTCGCCTGGGACACCTCACGCTTCGAGGCATTGACGAAGCTGTTGCGGATCTCGTTCTCGGTCAAGGGGTTCACGTGCATCGAGTCTGCCTCCGCTCCCCGCGAGATGCGAACGGATTTCGGCCCTACGTCGCAGTGAAGCCCAGCCAGGTCAGCACCGGAACCAGACATCCCACCAGGAGCACCCACGGCAGATCACGCCGCCGTCCTTGGGTGAGGGCGCGACCGAGGGCCAGGCCGAGCACGACGATGACGGCCATCAGCGCGCCACCCACGGCCAATGCCCACGTACCTTCCCCGTCGTTCCACGTCGCATCGCCATCCCACCAGCCGCGGTCAGCGCCAAAGGTGGTGGCGCCGACGAGGAAAACGACGAGTGGCACGACGGCAAGTGGCGTCATCACGATGGCAAGCACGATCGCTCGCCACACCACTCCCCCAACGCGCCCCATGCCGTGATCCTAGGGTTGCCTCGTGAACCCTCGACCTTGGCGTGACGCGTGGTGGGACGCGCTCTATGGGCCGGACGGGTTCTATCGCCGCGATGAGGGACCTGCGGGGCATTTCACGACCTCGGCGCACGGCGGGCTGGGTGCCGTCCTCGCCGACGTCGTGGGTCGCCTTGCCGACGAAGCCGGCGTATGCCGGGTGGTCGACCTTGCGTGCGGGCGCGGCGAGCTCTTGACGCACCTCCACAGCATTCGGCCCGACCTCGAGCTGGTGGGCGTCGACGTGGTCGAGCGTCCCCCCAGTCTCCCGACATCCGTGGACTGGCTCCGCTCCCCCGGCGGCTCGGCCGTGCCTGATGAGCTGCACGACCTCGACGCCCTCGTCCTCGCGCACGAGTGGCTCGACGTCGTCCCGTGCACGATCGCCGAGGTCGATGCCGACGGAGTCCTGCGAGAGGTCCTCGTCGACGAGGCGGGGACAGAAACGCTCGGCGGCGAGCTCGCGGAGCCCGACCGCGCCTGGGCCGACAGTTGGTGGCCGGCCACGGAGGCAGGCGAACGGGTCGAGATCGGCCTCGGTCGTGACCTGGCGTGGCGAGACCTGTTGTCCCGCAATCGAACTGGCACCACCATCGCCGTGGACTACGGCCACACGAAGGCGACCCGACCCACGGAAGGCTCGCTCACGGCATACCGGGAAGGAGTCCTGACCAATCCGGTCCCGGACGGACAGCGCGACCTCACCGCCCACGTCGCCACCGATTCGCTCGGCGCCGACGAGGTCGTGACGCAGCGTGACCTCTTCCACCGGCTCGGCCTCACGGCCACCACGCCCGACCATGCGAGCGCCAGCACCGACCCCCTCGGCTACGTCCGAGCCCTCGGCCGGACCTCGACGATCGCCGCGCTCACCGACCCACACGGACTCGGCGGGTTCCACTGGGCCGTGACGCGGCATACTCGGGGCCATGCCTGAGCCGACGACCGCACCCACGGGGACTGTGAAGACACAGACCGTCGCCGTCGGCGCCGGTGGGTTCGCGACGGCCGACATGGTGCTCAACATCGGGCCGCAGCACCCGGCCACCCACGGCGTCCTGCGCCTGCGCCTCACGCTCGACGGAGAGCGCATCGTCCACGCGGAGCCGATCATCGGCTACATGCACCGGGGCGCCGAGAAGCTCTTCGAGGTCCGCGACTACCGGCAGATCATCGTGCTCGCCAACCGCCACGACTGGCTCAGCGCGTTCAGCAACGAGCTGGGTGTGGTGCTCGCGGTCGAGGAGATGCTCGGCATGGAGGTGCCCGAGCGCGCGGTGTGGCTGCGGACGATGCTCGCCGAGCTCAACCGCGTCCTCAGCCACTTGATGTTCCTCGGGTCCTACCCGCTGGAGCTCGGCGCGATCACTCCTGTCTTCTATGCATTCCGCGAGCGCGAGGAGCTGCAGGCGGTCATGGAGGAGGCGTCCGGCGGGCGGATGCACTACATGTTCAACCGCGTGGGTGGCCTCAAGGAGGACGTGCCGGCCGGTTGGCTGGGTCGCGTGGACTCCGCGGTCCAGGCCGTCCGCGGTCGCCTGCCCGACCTCGAGTCGATGCTCATCGGCAACGAGATCCTCACCGCCCGCACGCGCGGGGTGGGAGTCCTCGACGCGGCGACCGTTGCGGCCTACGGGGTCTCGGGTCCGATCGCGCGCGCCTCGGGCGTGGACATCGACCTGCGACGTGACCAGCCCTATCTCGCCTATGGCGAGCTGTTCGGTGAGGGCGGTCCAGGTCGTGTCGTCACGCGCCCCGCCGGCGACTGCCTCTCACGGCTCGAGGTGCTGCTCGAGCAGGTGCACGTCAGCCTCGACCTCGTCGAGCACTGCCTGTCGGTGCTCGGCTCGATGGCGCCCGGTCCGGTCAACCAGCGGCTGCCCAAGGTGCTGAAGGTCCCCGAGGGCGAGACCTATGTCGCCACCGAGAACCCGCTCGGCTTCAACGGCTACTTCCTCGTGTCCCGCGGAGAGAAGACGCCGTGGCGCCTCAAGCTGCGGTCGGCGTCGTTCAACAATGTGCAGGTGCTCACCGAATTGCTCCCCGGGACACTGGTTTCCGACATGGTGGCCATCCTCGGCTCGACCTTCTTCGTCGTCGGCGACGTCGACAAGTAGCCCCCACCTCCCTCACTGCCGGTTCGCCGGTCACGGTGCAGGGTCTCGCCCAGGCGGTCAACGGCACACCGAGCTCTGACAACCCGTCGCTGACCAGCACCAATACGGCGAAAGCAGCACCGAAGCAGGGCGGACTCAATATCCTGCCTGCGGGGGCACCGGGGTTTCCGCCCACGCGTATCCACCTTGACCCGCCCGATCCACCTCTCCGACCCTCTCGAAAGTTGGCTTCCATGCCTGCCCTGACGCTGCGCACCCTGGGTGCAGCCACCGCCGCCACTGCCGCCCTGTCGGGCCTGAGCTTCCTGGCCACTGCTCCGGCACACGCCGAGTCCGGTTCGCTCGACTACACGTGCACGGCCACCCTCGTCCCCGCGGACCTTCCCGCGGGCGAGCTGTCCGACACCGCTCGCAAGGCGATCGAGAAGGCCAGGGGTGGCGACACCTCGGCCCTGAAGGCTCTGGAGGCGCTCGCCGACGAGCTCCCGTTCGAGGAGATCCCCGACCTTGCGGTCACGGCGGTCTTCGACTCCGCCATCGGCGACGACGCGGTCGTTCCCGTCGGGTCCACGGTCGAGTTGTCCCCGTTGACCACGACCATCACCTTCCCGGCCGCGACGGTCACGGCGGCCCTCGCCGACATCGACCTCCCGACCGCACAGGCCTTGGCGCTTCTCGACGCCGGCATCGAGGAAGACGGTCAGAGCCGCGAGGCCATCTTCGACTTCGACAAGTTCGGCGGCGGGGATGGCAGCTTCACCGCGACGGGCACGGGTGAGGCGGAGTCGTTCAAGGCCGCAAAGGCTGGCGCCTACACCTACGCGGCGGGCGACCTCCTGGCGTTCGTCGGCGATCCAGAGGGTCCGTTCACCTCCTTCGAGTGCACCCCTGCCGAGGACCAGGACCTGACCATCGACCAGGTGACTGCCCAGGCTGCCACGACGACCCCCACCCCGACACCCTCCGGACCCGTTCGGCCGGACGTCGTGCAGACCGACGCGGCTCAGCCCACTTCGCCGACCTGGCTGCCGCTCGCCGCCGCTGGCGCCGGTTCGATCCTCATCCTGGGTGCCGCTTCCCAGGTCGCCCGTCGTCGTGGCACTCGCCGCTGACCGACGGCGGCTGATCGCGGCAGTTGCGGCCGTCGCCGCCGTTGTCGCCCTGGTCGTCTGGGGCCTGGCCTCTCGTGGTGACTCTCAGGAGCTGCCGCAGAGCCAGGCCCCGGCCGCCACCACCTCACCCCACGTCTCAACGCCGAGCGCGACGCCCTCACTGACCGTGAGCAGCAGTCCCACGGCGACACCCACCACCGCGCGGCAGAGCGCACCGCCTGCCTTCGGCCCGTCCACGGTGAAACCGCAAGGCGAACCCCAGCGGGTCGTCGTCGTCAGCACGAGTGGCAAGACCCTGGTCGACGCCAACCTCGTCCCCAGCCGCCTCGACTCCAAGGGCGTGCTCGCCCCGCCGTTCGGTGTCGCCGGCTGGTACGCCGAGAAGGGATGGGCCAAGCCGGGCTGGCCCGGCGCCTCGATCCTGGCCGGCCACATCAACCGCCGCTCCCCCAAGCTCCAGCTCGACACCTTCGGCCACCTCACGAAGGTCAGGACCGGCGACAGGATCACCGTGATCTACACGTCCGGGCAGACCGTGACCTTCACCGCCACCAGGTCCCAGGCCCTGTCGAAGAAGGCCGTCCCCGCCGACGACTCCATCTGGGACGCGAGCAATCCCGCTCCCCTCCTGCGACTCATCACCTGCGACCCCGACACCCCGGTCCAGGGCGGGCACTACAAGGGCAACTGGGTCGTCTGGGCGTCCCTCGCCTGACGTCTCCTACCGCGCCACGTGCAGCTCTAGTCGTCACTCGGCGGGTCGACGCGGCACCAGTGCTGTCCCACCAGCCCGGCAATGCACAGCACGGCAGCCGAGCCCACGAGGATGGCCAGCCGCCACGTGCGGTCGGCATTGGCCACGAGCGAGAGGTCACTCAGTGCGACGGCCAGCTGACCGGCATACCAACCAGCGGCAGCAGCGCCAGTGAGGGTGGCCGCCTGGGCGAGCACGACGACGCGCGCAGCGCGCAACGGATCGAGCCGCCGCGTGGAACGACCAGTGAGATAGGCACGCACGGGCCAGGCGAAGCCGACGACAAAGGCTGCCATGCCCGCGAGCAGCACTGCGGCGAGCCACGACGGGCGCGGGACGAGGTTGCCGTCGCCGGTGACGAGGTGCCACAACAGCCACGACGCGAGCCCGACGACGAGGGCCACGACGACCGCCGACCGAGCGCGGACGCCGTGCCCGGTCACCACCCGTCCTCCAACAGGTCGACGTCGGGTCCGAGGGTGACGCCAGCCGTGCCGACCTCGGCCACGAGCTCAGCGACCCGACGCACCTCACCGTCGACACGCAGCGTCGCCTCGGAGTCGGCATCGGCCCACGGGACGAGAACGAATCCGCGCTCATGGGCTCGCGGGTGCGGCAGCGTCAGCGCCTCGGTCTCGAGGCGCACGTCGGTGTCGAAGACGGGGTCGCCGTACTGGATGAGGTCGAGGTCGAGCGTGCGCGGCCCCCACCGCTCCTTGCGGACCCGACCGTTGTCGAGCTCGATGTCCTGCATCGTGCGCAGCAACCGCTGGGGAGACATGGACGTCGTTCCGACGACAACAGCGTTGAGGTATGCCGCCTGGGCCGGTCCGCCCACGGGTGCGGTTTCGTAGACGCGCGAGGCACCCTTGAGCTCCAGGGCGAGCCAGAGCGAACCGACGGCGTTCTGGATGGTCTCGACCGACTCACCGAGGTTGGATCCGATGGCGATGACGACCGGCGTCTCGCGCAGCCGCTCGACGCTGACGGCCACGTCCGTGAACGGATGGCCGACGGGCGCCTGGGGCTTGTGCACGGTCACGACGACGGCCTCGACGAGAGGGCGGGTGAGGACCTTGGCGGCGATGCGGTCAGCCAGGGCCTCGATGAGGTCGAGCGACTCCCCGGCGATGAGGTCGACGATGTCACCAGCGACCTCGGCGTAGTTGACCGTGTCGATGAGGTCGTCGCTCGTGCCAGCCGGCGCGAGGTCGACCTCCATCTCCACGTCGACGACAAAGGTCTGGCCGTCACGCTTCTCGAAGTCGAGGACGCCGTGAAAACCCTTGGCCGAGATGCCCTTGAGAGAGATCCGATCGCTCATGCCGTCTCCTCGTCGTGGGGTTCGCGCAGCGCGTCGGCCACGTCGAGCGCCTGGATGGTGGCGGCCACGTCGTGGACGCGCACGGCCCACGCGCCGTGCCGTGCAGCGTGGAACGACGTCACCGCCGTGGTGAGGTCTCGCTCCGAGGGCGGGCTGGGCTGCGCACCCTCGGGTCGGCCGAGCCGCCCGAGGAAGGCCTTGCGCGACGTGCCCACGAGGAGGGGGTGGCCCAGCACGACGAGTGCGTCGAGCCGGCGGAGCAGTGCCCAGTTGTGCGCAGCGTTCTTGGCGAACCCGAAACCCGGGTCAAGGATGATGTTCTCGGCCCGAACTCCGCTCTCCTGCAACGCTTCCACGCGCGCGGTCAACTCGGAGCACACGTCGGTGACGACGTCGTCATAGACCGCACGCGACTGCATGTCGGTGCTGTGTCCGCGCCAGTGCATGGCGATGAAGGGTATGCCGGCCTGCGCCACGAGCGCTGCCATCTCACCGTCGGCGAGGCCTCCGCTGACGTCGTTGACGAGGGCTGCCCCGGCGTCGATGGCCGCAGAGGCGACGGATGCGCGCATCGTGTCGATCGAGATGACCACACCCTCGGCTGCGAGAGCCTGGACGACGGGGACGACCCGGCGCAGCTCCTCCTCGACCGCAGGACGCTCGGCTCCCGGCCGGGTGGACTCCCCACCGACGTCGATGAGATCGGCGCCAGCAGCGATGAGCTCACGCCCGTGAGCAATCGCCGCCTCCGGCTCGAACCACTCCCCACCATCGCTGAATGAGTCGGGGGTGACGTTGACGACCCCCATGACTAGGGGACGCGGACCGGCGACGAGCGAGATCACCGCTTGCCGCCGAGCAGGAGCGACATCGCCTCTGCCCGGGTGGCGGGGTCGCGCAACTGGCCTCGGACGGCCGACGTGATGGTGCGGGAGCCGGGCTTGTGCACGCCCCGCATGGACATGCAGAGGTGCTCGGCCTCGATGACGACGATGACACCCTGAACGCCCAGGTGCTCGACGAGCGCGTCCGCCACCTGCGTGGTGATGCGCTCCTGCACCTGGGGGCGGCGGGCGAAGACGTCGACGAGACGGGCCAGCTTGGACAGGCCGGTCACGGTGCCGTCGGGCGCCGGGATGTAGCCGACGTGGGCGACGCCGTGGAAGGGCAGCAGGTGATGCTCGCACGTCGAGAAGATCTCGATGTCGCGCACGATGATGAGCTCTTCGTGGTCGATCGAGAATCGCGCGGACAGGACGTCGCTCGGGTCCTGGGACAGGCCGGCATACAACTGGGTTGCGGCGCGCGCGACGCGATCGGGAGTGTCACGCAGACCTTCGCGATCGGGGTCCTCCCCGATCGCGAAGAGCAGTTCGCGCACGGCTGCCCGGGCGCGCTCGTGGTCGACCTGCCGTGCGGGCACGCTGTCGACCTCGTCGCGGGTGTCAGGCGTCTCGGGTGCGTCGACCGGAGCCGACCCGGGCTCAGTGCCCTTCGGGGTCGACACGCTGGCCCTCGGGAACCTCGATCACCTGAGTCGTCGGGTGCTCCTCCCCGACAGCAGTTGCCGGGTGCGCACCTTCGGTGGCGGCCTTGTCGATCGCGGCCGTGGTCGACGGGTCGCCCTCGTTGACCCGGGCGCCGGCGGGAGCGCCGGACGCGTCGTGGCCGTTGAGTGCGGCCTGCTCGGCAGGCGTCATCACGGGCGGCTGGTGGGAGATGCCGCGGTGCTCGCTCGAGAGCCACGTCGGACGCACGGGGCGCTTGACGATGCCATCGAAGTGGACGGCGAGCTCCTTCTGGTTCAGGGTCTCCTGGTCGAGGAGATCGAGGACGAGCCGGTCGAGCAGGTCGCGGTTGTCATTGATCGCGTGCCACGCCTCGTCGTGCGCGGCCTCGATGAGCGAACGCACCTCTTCGTCGACGATGCCGGCGATCTTCTCGGAGTAGTCACGCTGGTGGCCCAGGTCGCGACCGAGGAAGACCTCACCCTGCGACTGGCCGAGCTTGATGGCGCCGACGCGCTCGCTCATGCCGTACTCGGTGACCATCTTGCGGGCCATCGCGGTGGCCTTCTCGATGTCGTTGGCGGCGCCGGTCGTCGGGTCGTGGAAGATGATCTCTTCCGCGACGCGGCCACCGAGGGCGTAGGCGAGCTGGTCGAGGATCTCGTTGCGCGACGTGGAGTACTTGTCGTCGAGCGGCATGACCATCGTGTAGCCGAGGGCGCGACCGCGCGGCAGGATCGTCACCTTGGTGACGGGGTCGGTGTTGTTCATCGCCGAGGCGACGAGCGCGTGGCCACCCTCGTGGTAGGCCGTGATCTTGCGTTCCTTGGCCGACATGATCCGCGTCTTCTTCTGCGGACCGGCGATGACGCGGTCGATGGCCTCGTCGAGGGTGAAGTCGTCGATGAGCTTCTTGTCCGTGCGGGCCGTGAGGAGCGCGGCCTCGTTGAGGACGTTGGCGAGGTCGGCACCGGTGAAGCCGGGGGTGCGTCGGGCGACGGCGAGCAGGTCGACACCGGGAGCCATCGGCTTGCCCTGCGAGTGGACCTCGAGGATGCGGTGGCGACCGAGCATGTCCGGGGCCTCGACGGCGATCTGGCGGTCGAAGCGTCCCGGGCGCAGCAGGGCTGGGTCGAGGATGTCGGGGCGGTTGGTCGCCGCGATGAGGATGACGTTGGTCTTGACGTCGAAGCCGTCCATCTCGACGAGCAGCTGGTTGAGTGTCTGCTCGCGCTCGTCGTGACCGCCACCCATTCCGGCGCCACGGTGGCGACCGACGGCGTCGATCTCGTCGACGAAGACGATGGCGGGCGCGTTGGCCTTGGCCTGTTCGAAGAGGTCACGGACACGCGAGGCACCGACACCGACGAACATCTCGACGAAGTCCGAACCGGAGATCGAGTAGAACGGCACCCCGGCCTCGCCGGCGACGGCGCGCGCGAGGAGGGTCTTGCCGGTTCCGGGAGGGCCATAGAGGAGGACGCCCTTGGGGATCTTGGCTCCGACGGCGAGGAACTTGGCCGGGTCGGAGAGGAACTCCTTGATCTCGTAGAGCTCCTGCACCGCCTCGTCCGCGCCGGCGACGTCGTCGAAGGTGACCTTGGGCGTGTCCTTGGTGGCGAGCTTGGCCTTGGACTTGCCGAACTGCATGACGCGGGAGCCGCCGCCCTGGGCCTGGCTCATCATGAACCAGAAGAGTCCGACGAGCAGCAGGATCGGGAAGATGCTGATGAAGATCGTGAAGAAGGGGTTCTGGGACTCGCGCTTGTCGTTGTAGCCGTTGGTCGGCTCGTTGGCCGAGACCAGCGCGACGAGGGACTCCGCACGAGCGTCGACGAACTCGGCCTGCACCTTGTCGGCGTCGGTGATGTTGGCGCTCTTGTCGGAGTACGCCGCGTCCTTCTTGAGGTCGAGCTTGAGGACGTTGTCACTGGTGAGCTCGGCCTTGTCGACCTTCTTCTCGGTGATGAGCTTCTCGGCCTTCGCGGTGTCGATCGTCGCGTAGCCTCCGTCACCCCCGAGCGAGAACATCACCACGGTGATGGCGATGACGGCAAGGACCCAGAACAACGGGGTCTTGAACACGCGCTTGGCATCCATGAAATGTGAATGGGGCCAGTGGCCCCACGTCCTCCTGATCAGCGAAATCACCGTGCGCGCTCGGGCGGCACAGGTCTGGGTGCACACGCTACCCGTCTTCAAGGCTGGCTCCACGGGGCGTGTCCGCTCGGGACAACGACCGGCGTATGCCGCGTGTTCCGCGATGCCTTCGCGCTCAGCTGCGGTGGTGGGCCAGAAAGTCGCCGATCGCGGCCCGCGGGTTGTCGCGCAGCTCGGCTCCGTGGGTGAAGGCGGCAGTCGTGTAGTCGAGGGTCGTCAGGCGCTCGGCCGTCTGCATGGTCATGACGAAGTTGGTGCAGAACGCCTTGACCGGCCACCGGAGCCCACGCACGTTGAAGATCGAGTCGCCGGTGATGAGGACGCCGCTGTCGCGGTGAAGGTATGCCGCGTGGCCGGGTGAGTGCCCGGGAGTGTGGACCACCTCGAGGCCACCGGCAACGGGCACGATCTGGCCGTCGACGAACGTCTCGCCGACCTCGATCGGCTCGAAGGCCTGGCGGCCACCCATGAGCCGGTTGGCGAGGGCGCCGATCCGCAGGGTGTCGTCGCGCGGTGGCGACTGACCGCTGCGGGCGAACTCGGCGTCGTCCTCGTGGATGCCGAACGGCTTGCCGGTCTCGCGCTGGACGTGGGCGGCACCGCCGGCATGGTCGGGGTGCGCGTGGGTGAGCAGGAGGCGCGTCACGTCGCTCGGGCCGGAGCCGATGGCGGCGAGCGCTGCAACGACCTTGGGGCCGTGGGACTTCAGGCCCATGTCGACCAAGGTCACCTGGCCGTCGTCGTCGCGGAAGATGAACCCGTTGATGAAGTCGCGCAGCAAACGAATGCGCCACACACCGGGAGCGAGCTCGACGACCAGGTCCGTGGCCATGTCAGGGCGCCTTCGCCGTCAGCTGTAGACGTGCGGGGCGAGGGTGCCGACCTGGCGGAGGCCGCGGTACTGCTCGGCGTAGTCGAGGCCGTAGCCGACGACGAACTCGTTGGGGATGTCGAACCCGACCCACTTGACGTCGACCTCGACCTTGGCGGCCTCGGGCTTGCGCAGCAGGGTGACGATCTCGACGGAGGCCGGCTTGCGGGACTCGAGGTTGGCCTTGATCCACGAGAGGGTCAGGCCGGAGTCGACGATGTCCTCGACGATGAGGACGTGCTTGCCGGAGATGTCGGCGTCGAGGTCCTTGAGGATGCGGACGACGCCGGAGCTCTTGGTGCCCGACCCATAGGACGAGACCGCCATCCAGTCGACGGGAGCGGTCATCGGCAGGGCGCGCATGAGGTCGGCCATGACCATCACCGCTCCCTTGAGGACGCCGACGAGGAGCAGGTCCTTGCCGGCATACTCCTTGGCGATCTCCTGCGCGAGCTCGCCGAGCTTGGCCTGGATCTCGTCCTCGGTGATGAGGACCCGCTCGAGGTCGGCCCCCATGTGGGCAGCGTCCACGGTGCACTCCCTGGTTGTGTCGTTCCTGGGTCAAACCGGTTGGTCGCGTCCTAGTCAACCGGACGCGACCAACCGGAGGACACCCGGGGATCACCCGGATGTCACCTCGGCCACCGCCGACGTGTCCCCTGCGATCACGCGGGGGCGGCGTCCGAGGAGGACCAGGGTCCCGATCAGGCCGATCGCGATCATCAGCGCTCCACCCACTTGGACGAAGGTAAGCAGCGCTACCAGCTCCTCACGTGTCCGCTCGATCGCCCTGCGCACCGAGATCCAGGCGCCGCACTCCCCCGAGGCCGACGCCTTCGTCACCGCCTGCACGCAGGCGCCGAACTGATCCCGATCGGCTGAACGACCCGCGCGACGCGTGCCTGGCCCTAGAGTGCGAAACAGACCCCGGAAACGGGCACATCCACGAGAGGCCCTTCCCATGAGCGAGCTCAACGTCGTCGCGACCATCCCCGTGAAGCCCGAGCACGTCGAGGCGATGCGTGGTCCGCTGAACCAGCTCGCCGAGGCCACCCGGCGGGAAGAGGGATGCGTGGCCTACGACCTCTACGAATCGGCCGCAGCTCCCGGGGTCTTCGTCACTGTTGAGCGATGGACGGGCCAGGACGCACTGGATGCCCACATGAAGACGCCTCACGTTGCGGCGGCCTTTGCCGCGGCCGGCGATGCGCTCGCCGGCGAGGTGGCCATCCACCCGCTGACCCCCGTCGAGGGCTGACCGCACGCACCGGGGCTCGGCCCTCAGGCCTCAGGCGAGGTGGATGCGACCGTCGGTCCGCGACACGCGCAAGGGGCCCGGGACGTGGGCCGCGCCCTGTCCGCGCCAGTCGACCACCAAGCTGTCACACGCGTCGGTATGCCGGGTGCTCACCTGCCCGGCCGGCGCACCGGCCGCGATGAGGAGCCTTCGCCACACGCGGCTGCGCACCGCCCGAGGCAGCGCGGCCAGCTGGGTGACCTCCCATGGCCCAGGGCCCAGCGCCGCAACTGCATCGTCGGCCAACGAGTCGAGGAAGTCGGCGTCCTCACGGAGCTGATCGGCCGAACGCCCCAGTGCTGCAACGATTCCCGGCCCGAGGTCAGCCTCGAGGTCGGCGACGGCCCGGCGTGCGCGCACCCGCGTGAAGGCTGCGTCATCGTTCATCGGGTCGTCCCACCACTCAACGCCTTCGGCCTTGAGCGACTCGCGGCACTCGGCCCGCGTCACCCCCAACAGGGGCCGTCGATAGATCCCGCGCACCGACGCCATTCCGGCCAAGGACCGCGCGCCCGAGCCTCGGACGAGCCCCAGCAGCACCTGCTCGGCCTGGTCCTCGAGCGTGTGGCCCACGACGACCACAGCGGCACCGAGCCGGTCGGCGACACCGGACAACGCGGCATACCGGGCATCTCGGGCCGCAGACTCGAGTCCGGAACCGTTGTCCACCACCGCAACTCGTTCCACGACGACCGGACCCAGCCCCAGGTCTCGCAGGCGACCAGCAGCCCGCGCTGCCACGTCGGCGGACCCTGCCTGCAGCCCGTGGTCGACGACCACGGCACCTGCCGACCACGACGCCCGCCGAGCCTCGTGGGCCACCGCCTCGGCCAGCGCCATCGAGTCCCCGCCCCCGCTGCACGCCACGAGGACGACAGCGTCAGGTGCAATGTCCGCCAGAGATGAGCGGACGGCATACCGGACCTTCGCCGTCGACGGGTGCGGACCACTCACGGGACAGGCCAGCTCAGCCGTGCACGCGCGTGACCCAGGCCGCCGGATCGGTGATCTCGAGCGGCTTGGGCAGAGTGTCGGGCGAGGTCCAGATCGCGTTGAAGCCCTCGACGCCGACCTTCTCCTGCACACCACGAACGAACGCCGCGCCGTCCTTGTACTGCCGCATCTTGGCCTCGAGCCCGAGCAGGCGGCGCAGCATCTTGTCGACCGCCCCGGCACCCTTGCGGCGCTCGGTGAACTTTGCGCGGATCTGCGCGACCGACGGGATGTGGGCCGGGCCCACGTCATCCATGACGACGTCGGCGTGACCCTCGAGGAGCGACATGACCGCGGTGAGCTCGGCGAGCTTGGCGCGCTGCTCGGGCGTCGTCACGAGGTCGGTGAGACCACCGGAGCCGCTGCTGAAGAGCTCGGGGAGCTTCTCGGTGAGGCGCTTGGCCAGCTCTTGGACGCGCTCGGGGTCGGGCGCCATGTCGGTCGCGAGCTGGCGGGCCTCGGCGATCATGTGGTCACGCAGCCACGGCACGGCGGTGAACTGCACGCGGTGCGTCTCCTCGTGCATGCAGACCCACGCGCGGAAGTCCTCGGCGTCGACACCGAGCTCGCGCTGGGTCTGGACGAGGTTGGGCGCCACGAGCAACAGGGAGGGAGTGCCGCCGGGCGCGAGGTCGTACTGACCCAGCACCTTGCTCGACATGAACGCGAGCAGCGCACCGGCCTCGGCCCCCGTGACCTTGCCGCCGATGGCCGCGCCGACACCGCTGGGCGCACCGCCGCGCTTGCTCACGATCTGCTCGAAGGCCGGCTCCAGCATGGCGCTCATCGAGTCGGCGTTCATCGCGATCCAGGTCGGGCGGTCGACGACGAGGGCCTCGGGGGCGCTGTCAGGAGTGGAGAGGCGTGAGGTCTCGGCGACCGGCCCGTGCGCCCGGCGGGCGGCCGCGTGGATGGCTCCCACCTCGGCTGCGGCCTCGTCGGCCGACACCGCCGGACCCGCAGCGACCAGGGTCCGGCCCGTGGTCTTGGCGAACTCCCAGTCGACGTAACTGTTGCTCACGTGCCCTCCTAGGTGCAGCCGCACAGAGTCAGTGCGGTGACGAACCGGTCCAACGCCGCACGTGCACCGAGCGTTCCCGATGAGGGTGGCACACGGTCGGCGAGGACGACGAACGTCAGCAGGCGCCCATCGGCGTCGACGGTCGTGCCGGCCAGGCTCGAGATGCCCTTGAGCGTGCCGGTCTTCGCCCGGGGTATGCCGGCCACACCCTTGGTCTGCTTGTTTCGGTAGCGATCCGAGAGGCTTCCGCTCAGGCCCGAGACGGGCAGGGTGGCGATGGCCCGGCGCAGCTCGGGGAGCTTGCCGGTCGTGGCCAGGGTGAGGACGTCCGACAGCGCCGTGGCGGTGACGGTCTGGCCCGGCGAGAGCCCACTCACGTCGAGGAGCTTGAGCCCGGCAGTGGGCACACCGGCCTCCGCGAGGGACTTCACGACGAACTGCGGCGGGGCCAAGGGCGCCGCGGGCGACTGACCGTCGGCGACCATCGCCTGGCGGACGAGGTTCTCGGTGAGGGCGTTGTCACTGTGGAGGAGTGCGGTCTCGAGGTGCTCGCCATAGGTCGCCGATTCGACGGCTCCGAGCTCGGTGGCACTGGCCGGCGCGGCCGTGCCGTGGCCAGACAGCGGAAGCACGGTCGTGGCGTGGCCCCGGGCCGTGAGTGCCTTGGCCAGGGCTGAGGCCACACCGGCTTCGGGCACCCGTGGCGCCGCTCTGCCTCCACCGGCTCGCTGGGACACGAGGTCGAGCATCGACACGGACTGGCTGAAGCCAGCGGCGATGTCCTCCTTCTTCCACGTCGCGGGGTAGCGCGGGCCAGCGGCATACGTCGCGTCGATCCGCAGGGTCACTGCTCCGGCGGATCGGTCGGTCAGGGACTGGGCCACCTGATCGGCCAGAGTCGCGATACCGGCGCGGCCCTCGACCGCAGTGGGATTCGAGGCGCCCCCGCCAAGCAGGGTGTCGCCGCCTGCGACGAGGACGATCTGGTTGGGGGTGTCGCCGGTGACGACCTTCGTCGTCATGCGGGCGTCGAGGTCGACGTGCTGCGTCACCGCCAGCGTGCTGAGGAGCTTGAGCGTCGACGCCGGGGCACGAGCAACGTTGGGCTGCACGGCATACAGCTCGGTGCCCGTCAGGCCGTCGCGCACGCTGATGCCCACGCTGGGACCCAGCCAGGGGTCCTTGCTGAGGGCTCCGATGGCCTTGGTCAGACCGGCTGCCGTGGGCACCGCGGCCGCGACCGCGGAGGGAGGGGCGGACGCACCCGACGCTGTCGGGCTCGGCAGCGCAGCCCACGTCGGGGACGCCGAGGAGGAGCCGGTCGGTGTCGGCGGGTCGACCGGCGCACCGTCGTACGTCAGGATGCCGGGAGCGATGTCCACGACGTCGGCGGCGGCATACCCGACACCGCCGACCAAGAGGCACGTGACCCCCGCCACAACAGCCCGTCGCATCCGACCCCTTTTCCTGCAGCACCCGATCCATGCGGGACAATGATCCCGAGCGTAGGTCATTGATACCCATCCGAAAGAAGGCCACCACCGTGGAGTTCGACGTCACCATCGAGATCCCCAAGGGTCAGCGCAACAAGTACGAGGTGGACCACGAGACCGGACGCATCCGCCTCGACCGGATGCTGTTCACCTCGATGGCCTACCCGTCGGACTACGGCTACATCGAGAACACCCTCGGTGAGGACAGCGACCCGCTGGATGCCCTGGTCCTGCTCGATGAGCCCACGTTCCCCGGTTGCCTCGTGAGCGCCCGCCCGATCGGCATGTTCCACATGCGCGATGAGGCCGGCGGCGACGACAAGATCCTGTGCATCCCCGCGGGCGACCCGCGCAAGGCGCACATCAGGGAGCTCGAGGACATCAGCGAGTTCGACCGCCTCGAGATCCAGCACTTCTTCGAGACCTACAAGGACCTCGAGCCCGGCAAGTCCGTCGAAGGCGCCCACTGGGCCGGCCGCGAGGACGCCGAGCGGACCATCAACGAGGCCGTCCAGCGCGCCAAGGATGCCGGCATGTCCACGGCCCGTTGGCGTATGCCGGAGGGTCACGACGCTGACGACCACGCAGCTTCCGCTGCGCGCACCGAAGAGGAGCACGCGGCAGCCCGGGCCAAGGCCAAGGAGGAGCTCGCCACCAAGGAGAGGCCCCTCAGCGACTCTCCTTCCTGATCCCTCCAGCAGTCACTTCCGGGCCGCCAGCGATGTTCGCTGGTGGCCCGTGTCGTCGAAGTTGCCGGGGGCGAGCCAGGCCTCGTGGGCGGTTCGCACGCGCGGCCACTCGCCGTCCGTGATCGAGAACCAGTCGGTGTCGCGGTTGCGGCCCTGCGTGACCATGTGGTTGCGGAACTGCCCCTCGTAGGTGAACCCCAGCCGCAGTGCCGCCCGCCGCGACGGCTCGTTGAGGCTGTCGCACTTCCACTCGAAGCGGCGATAACCGAGGTCGTCGAAGGCGTAGCGCATCATCAGGTGGATCGCCTCGGTGGCCCCACGAGTGCGCTGCAGGCTCCGGGCATAGAGGACACCCGCGACCTCGACCTGCCCGGTCTGCGGGTCGATCCGGTAGAACGACGCGATCCCGCTCGCAAGGCCAGCCCGCTCACCCTCCAAGGGGATCAGGGCAAAGGTCAGGTTGGGCGAGTCCAGGACGTCGGCGAGGTGCATCCACAACGTGGCGAGCGACGTCGGCTTCGGGATCGGCCGGTAGGTCCAGAGCGAGTCGTCCTCCGGGCCGCACACGGCAGCGAAGAGATCGGCATAGTGCACCGAGTCGAGGGGAACGATGCGGACGTAGTCGCCCTCCAGGGTCACCAACTCAGGAGCCGGCCGCCCCTCCCACCCGGGCACGACGTCTCCGACGGACTGACCAAAGCTGTTGAGTTCCGGCACGCGCCGAGGCTATCCGAGCGGCCGTTCGAGCAGTGCCGCCATCCCGCGTTCGCACGACCGCATCATCGCGCCGTGGTCCAGTCGCGACGGAACTGCCAGAGCCGGGTCATGACCTGAAGTCTCGTCCCAGGGTTCACCCGGGCGGCGCAGTGCGTTCACCCGACTTCGGTTGAGTGGGTCGTCTGCCACTCCACCCCTGAGGAGATCTGCCATGCAACGCCTTGCGTATGCCGTCCTGCCCGCGACCGTGGTCGCGCTCACTGCCGCTGTGCTCGCCCCGTCCGGCGCCGTCGCCGACCCGGCTCCCGCCAAGAAGGACCATTTCGCCGTCATCGGTGACGTGCCCTACGGCGCCGACCAGATCGCCCGGTTCCCCGCGTGGGTGCAGGAGATCAACGCCGCGAACCCGGAGTTCACCGTCCACGTCGGTGACATCAAGAACGGCTCGACGGTCTGCTCGGACGCCTACATCACGAGCATCCGCACGGTCTTCGACACCTTCGCCAACCCGCTCGTCTACACCCCGGGCGACAACGAGTGGACCGACTGCCACCGCGCCAACAACGGCAGCTACGACCCCCTCGACCGGCTGGCGTTCGTGAAGTCGACGTTCTACCCGACGCCCGGTCAGACGCTCGGCGAGACGACCCGCAAGGTCACGGCCGACACGTCCGCGGGCTACCCGGAGAACGTCCGCTGGCGCGAGGACCGCGTCTCGCTGGCGGCCGTGCACGTCGTCGGCAGCAACGACGGAACCCTCCCCTGGACCGGCGCCACTTCTGCGAACGCCGCCCAGCTTGCCGAGGAGTCCGCCCGGATGCGGAGCGTCCTGGCGACCGTGCGCGAGGCCTTCGCCGATGCCCGCCGTCGCCAGGACCGCGCCGTCGCGATCTTCCTGCAGGCCGACATGTTCGACCCGACCTACTCGCCCACGCTCGCGGAGGACTCGGCGTTCGCGCCGCTCGTCCAGCTGCTCATCGACGAGTCGTCTGCCTTTGCCGGTGAGACCTACCTCTTCAACGGCGACAGCCACGTCTACAACGACGACCACCCGCTCGCGGCGGGCTCAAAGTGGCTGTCGCTGTATGGAGTTCGAGGCTCGAGCAATCTGACGCGGGTCACCGTCGACGGCTCGGACAACAACAAGGACTGGCTCGAGGTCACCGTCGGTCGCGACAAGGACGAGCCGGTGCTCAGCTGGACGCGCGTGCCCTACGTGCACTGATCCTCAGGAGTTCAGGAGGCGTGCGTCGCCAAGTCCTCGCGCAGTGCCGCGAGGGTCTTGGCGATGTTGCGCTTCTGGAACGACGCGAAGGTGCGACCACCCGTGAGCCTGCTGTCGACCGCGTTGGCGACGACATCCGGCCAGTGGCGCCGAGCGTCGCTCCAGGTCTCGGTGACCTTGGTGCCGTCCGTGGTGGCCTCGAAGGTGTACTCCCAGCGCGCGATCGCGATCCTGAGCAGTGGCGACTTCAGGCCCCAGCCGACGACGTCGAACATGAAGCGCTCCCCCGGCTCGGCTGCAACGACCTTGCAACGCGTCTGCCACCGGGCGCCACCGCGCTTGTTGGCGCCGACGAAGACATCGCCGGCCGTGAGGCTCCCCAGACTGCCGCGCTCGACCTCGGCACCGGTGTTCTCCGGGCTCCACCGCGCCATTTGCGACGGGTCACTCACCTGCGCGTAGACCTCGGCCGGGGTGACTCCTGCAATGACGACCGAGTCGCTGACCTTCATCTCACGTGCCATCGTCCGAGCCTACGTGCCGCGCGAGGGCGCACTGACCCACTGCACCTGGTCGTCGAGGTGCCGGACAGCCGCTGCGCCTACCGGCTCACGTAGAGCTGGAAACCCGGGTGGTCGGTCCAGTCCAGGCTCATCACGCGGGTGCTCGAGAACGCGAACCCGTTGGAGGCGATGAAGTGCTGGACGGAGCCGTCGCCCTTGCGGTACATCCCGGACGGCACGTAGGTCTGCGCGTTGGGTGACCCGCCATAGGTCATGTTCCAGTCGCCGCCGAGGATGGCAACACCGCCGCTGTTGTAGCTCGCCATGATCGACTTCATCTGCTCCGCCTGACTCGTGCGAGCGGTGCCGCTGGTGGCGAGGTGGGTCACGCAGACTCGGAAGGCCCCCGAGGCACACGACAGCGTTCGCTTCTCCACCGTGGAGTTCTGGGCCGTGTAGGTGTGGCGCACGACAGAGGTCGCGGTCACACCCGGGCGGAACAGCACCGCGTTGCCGTAGGCATAGCCGTTGGTGCACTTCTGGGTGCCCGACTGGGTGAACTGGCCGCGGTAGCCGGCACTGTTCGCGATCGCGGTGATGTCGTTCGAGCAGGACTCGTTGAGCGTGACGGCATAGGGCGTTCGCGCCTTGATGAGCGCGATCGTCCCGGCCTGGGCTCGACCCGTGAAGCACGAGGCCAGGCCCGAGTTGCACATGTTGATCTGCAGCACGCTGTAGGCGGTCGCAGCATGCGCCGTCGTCGGCAGCACGACGACGGCGCTCGCCCCCACGAGCAGTCCGACGAAGAGCCTGATGAGCGAGCGCACCGTATGCGATGGGGTGTTCATGGATCGAGGCTAGGGATGCGACTCGGATCCCGCCACCGAATCAGGGAAGCCGGGTTGCTCTGGACGGCCGCGCTGGTGCTGCTGACCCTGGACTCACTCGAGCCCAGCTGGGCCGCTGGCCGCGCACTCCGGCCACTTGGACGATGCGAAGTGGTGAGCCTGCCGTGGGTAGGGTCGGCGCGTCCGTCGGCGAGGTCGCCGGCCGTCATCGCCACGAATGGAACCCCCGCATGAGCACCGCCCTGTCCCACGCCCCTGAGCCGACCGTGCGTGCGGCCCTGCGTTCTCCCAAGCTCTTGCGCACCGAGGTCCTGGCCGGCCTTGTCGTGGCCCTGGCCCTCATCCCCGAGGCCATCTCGTTCTCGATCATCGCTGGAGTCGACCCGCGCGTCGGGCTCTTCGCGTCGTTCACGATGGCCGTGTCGATCGCGTTCCTCGGTGGCCGACCGGCGATGATCTCGGCCGCCACCGGCGCAGTCGCACTCGTCGTGGCGCCGGTGGTGCGCGAACACGGACTCGACTACCTCATCGCAACCGTGCTGCTCGGCGGCACCCTGCAGGTCATCCTCGGCCTCGCAGGTGTGGCACGGCTGATGCGCTTCATCCCTCGGTCGGTCATGGTGGGCTTCGTCAACGCCTTGGCGATCCTCATCTTCCTTGCGCAGCTCCCCCACCTGGTCGACGTGCCGTGGCTCGTCTACCCGATGATCGCGGTGGGCATCGCGCTCATCGTCGGCCTCCCGAGGATCACCTCCGTCATCCCTGCCCCACTCGTCGCCATCGTCGCGCTGACTGCCTTCACGTTGGTGGCGTCGATCAGCGTGCCGAACGTCGGAGACGAAGGAGAACTGCCGGACAGCCTCCCGTCGCTCGTCATTCCCGACGTGCCCTTCACCGTCGAGACCCTGCGGATCATCGCCCCCTATGCCCTGGCCATGGCCCTTGTCGGCCTCCTTGAGTCGTTGCTGACGGCCAAGCTCGTCGACGACATCACCGACACGCACTCCGACAAGACACGCGAGGCCTGGGGCCAGGGCCTGGCCAATGTCGTCACCGGCGCCTTCGGCGGCATGGGCGGCTGCGCCATGATCGGCCAGACGATGATCAACGTGAAGGCCTCCGGTGCTCGGACACGGATCTCGACCTTCCTCGCCGGCACGTTCCTGCTCATCCTCGTCGTCGGGTTCGGCGACGTCGTTGCACTCATTCCGATGGCTGCCCTCGTGTCAGTGATGATCATGGTGTCCGTCGGCACGTTCGACTGGCACAGCATCCGTCCGGCCACCCTCCGGCGCATGCCCAAGTCCGAGACGTCCGTCATGCTCGCGACCGTCGCCGTCACCGTCGCCACCCACAACCTCGCCATCGGGGTTGCCGTCGGAGTCCTCGTGGCCATGACCCTCTTCGCACGCCGGGTCGCGCACCTGACCGAGACCGGCCGCGAGCTCACCGAGGACGGGCAAAGCGCACTGGCGGTCTACCGCGTCACTGGCGAGCTGTTCTTCGCCTCCAGCAACGACCTCTACACGCAGTTCGAGTACGCCGACGACCCCGACCGCGTGGTCATCGACCTGAGCGGGTCACACATCTGGGATGCGTCCACCGTCGCGGCACTCGATGCCATCACGACGAAGTACGGCCGGAAGGGCAAGACGGTGGAGATCGTCGGCCTCAACGAGGCCAGCGCCGCGCGCCACCAGCGGCTCACCGGCGAGCTGACCTCACACTGAGGACCCCGCCCGGCAGGGACACTGGGTCGATGGACAACTCAGCGGCACAGGCCACGTCGGTCGAGGCGACGTTCACGGTGACCGAGGACGACACCGCTGCTGCGCTCGGATCGGGGAGCCTGCCCGTCCTTGCCACGCCGCGGTTGCTCGCGTGGCTCGAGGCGGCGACGTGCACGTCACTCGAGCCGTTGATCGGCGTTGGACGCACGAGCGTCGGCACTCGGGTCGACCTGCAGCACAGCGCCGCCTCACCTGTCGGCGCAACGGTCATCGTCACGGCTGACCCGGCCTACGCCGATGGGCGACTGAACCGACTCAGGGTGAGCGCACGGCATACCGACGGGAAGGTCGTCGCCACCGGCGAGATCACCCGCGTCATCGTCGACACCGACCGCTTCCTGGGGCGAATCCAGTGACGTCGCCGCGGCAGCACGTGAAGAACGCCGCTGGCTTCGCCCTCGTGTGGGTCGCGGCCAAGGCAGCGCACCGCGTGCGGTTCCGCACCCTGGGCTCGGTGCCGCGGACCGGCCCGGTCATCCTCGTCGCCAACCACCTCACGATGACCGACCCGCTCGCGGTGGCGCGGGTGGCCATCGGGCACCGGCGTTTCCCCCACTTCCTCGCGATGCAGGAGGTGTTCGGCTGGCCCGGTGTCGGCGCGCTCGCGCGCGCGACCGGCCAGATTCCGGTGGCCCGCGGTTCGGCGTCCGCGGCCGACGCCCTCCGCAGCGCGTCGGAGCGGCTCGCGCAGGGCCAGCTCATCGCGCTCTATCCCGAGGGGCGGCTCACGACCGAGCCCGACCAGATGCCGGGGCCGGCTCGCACCGGTGCCGCACGGCTCGCGCTCCAGCACCCCGAGGCACCGGTGATCCCCGTGGGCACGTGGGGACCCAAGCAGGGCAACGAACACCTCTGGCACCGGCACACCGCCTGCCTGTCGGTCGGGCCGGCCATCGACCTGACACCGTGGGCGGGACGCACGGATGACGCCGCCGCTCGCGAGGTCACCGACGCGATCATGGCCGCCATCCGCGCCGAGATCGCGCACGCCAAGCAGATGTGGCACACCCGCTGAAACCAGAAACGCCCCCGCCACGAGGGCGGGGGCGTCAACTGAGCCGCTTATCGGAATCGAACCGATGACCTATTCATTACGAGTGAATCGCTCTGGCCGACTGAGCTAAAGCGGCGTGGTGCCCGAACCGAAGGTCAAGCACGCCGGACGAGTATACGAACAACCCCGCCCCATCGCGAAACCGGCCACTCCAGCCCCTGGCTCGCGCGGCCCAACGGAGCTGTGGCGGTGCCGGTCGGGCCCGGAGCGCCAGCTGCGCTGGGGACGGAAGGTGAGCGGGCGGCATACCCACCGCAGGTCCATCGGCTCAGCCGATCAGCACTTGAGCCCGTCCTTGGGGAGCGTGCCCTTGAGGTAGAACTCGTCGATCGGCTTGTCGACACAGCTGTTGGAGCGCATGTATGCCGTGTGCCCGTCGCCGTCGTAGGTGATGAGTGAGCTCTTGGCCAGCTGGTCGTGCAGCCGTTCCGACCACTCGTAGGGCGTGGCCGGGTCGCGGGTCGTGCCCACGACGACGATCGGCTCAGCGCCCTCGGCCGTCACCTTCTTGGGTGGCTCGGTCGAGCGCTCGGTCTTGACCGGCCAGGAGCCGCAGGTCAACGAGGACCAGGCGAGGAACGGCCCCCAGGTCGGCGCCTCCTTCTTCGAGGCCTCGGCCAGCGCCTCGTGCTCGGGGATGTCGGCCGACTCGGGCTTGTCGAGGCAGTTGACCGCGTAGATGACTTCCATGATGTTGCCGGAGTAACCGCCGTTGGGCTGCCGGTCGGCGTAGGAGTTGGCGAGCCCCATGAGGTCGGACCCGTCGCCCTGGAGCGCCGCCCGCATCGCCTCGACGAGCGCGTCCCACATGCCCTCGTCATACATCGCGGAGGCGATCCCGGTCGACGCCCACCCCTCGGTGAGCTCGGTGACGGCGGTGTCGCCCGTCTTGGGAAGGGGCGTCTTGTCGACCTGGGCGAGGAAGTCGCGGATGCCCTGCATGACACCGTCCACGGTGCTGCCGAGCGGGCAGTTCCCCTTGTCGATGCAGAACTGCGCCCACGCACGGGTCGCGGTCTCGAAACCCTTGGCCTGGCCGAGGTTCACCTCGGCGGAGGTGAGGTCGGGAGCGACGACCCCGTCGAGCACGAACCGCCCGACGAGCTTCGGGAACAGGTCGGCATACGTCGCACCGAGATAGGTCCCGTAGGACTTGCCGAGGTAGTTGAGCTGAGTCTCGCCGAGGCGCGCGCGCAGGATGTCCATGTCCTTGGCAGCGTCGACCGTCGAGACGTGGCCGAGCAGGGGGCCAGCGTTGGCGCCGCACTTCTCGGCAAAACCCTTGGCGTTGGCGGCGAAGGCCTGCTCCTCGGCGGGATCGTCCGGCGTCTGCTCCGCACCGAGGAACTGATCGAGTTCGGCGTCGCTCACGCAGTCGATCGGCGCCGAGCGACCCACACCGCGGGGATCGAACCCGACGACGTCAAAGCGTTCGCGCACACCGGAACCCACGATGAAGTCCGCGGCCCGCGCATAGTCGACACCGGAGCCACCGGGGCCGCCCGGGTTGACGACGAGAGCGCCGATCCGCCGCGACTGCTTGCTCGCCGGCACCCGCAGGACGGAGATCTGGATCGTGTCCCCGTCCGGTTTTGCGTAGTCCTGCGGCACCGTGAGCTGCGCGCACTGTCCGCCCTGGCAGCTCTGCCACTTCAGGTCCTGGGCATAGAACTGCTCAGTGCCCTCCATGCCGGCCGGCGGCGTCTGCGGCCCGACCGAGGCGGGCTTCACCTCATCCCGGTTGAAGAGGTCCTCGACGGCGGAGCAGCTCGACAGCAGCAGGGCAGCCGAAGCCAGGGCAGCGATGGGGGCGACACGACGCATGCGACGACCCTACGGGCCGTTCCTGAGGTATGCCGTCCGCCCCCGTCAGCGGGGCAGGCGGAGTTCCAGGGCCATCGCCTCGAGCGCGAGCAGCGGCTGAACGTTGGCGGCGATGCGCTCACGCGCCGTGCCGATGGCGTCCATCGCGACGAGCACCCGGACAGGGGAGAGCACCTGGGCCACCTGCTGAACGGTCTGGCGGGCGTCCTCGTTGACGAGCGCTGTCGGAGCACCGGTGTGCAGGACGAGGGCATCGCGATAGACCGACAGGAGGTCGACGAGGGCGCGGTCGACCATGTCGCGTGAGAAGCGGGTCGCGCGGGCCTTTTGGTCCTTCTCGAGGGAGGTCACCTGCGAGCGGATGTGGGGAGGCTGGGTCCTGGCCGACGGATCGGCGCCGAGAACCTCGAGGAGCTTGGCCTTCTCGGCGGCGTCGCGTTCGGCCGACGACGCCTGGGACTCCTCGGTGGCGATCGTTGACAGGTCCGAGGCGGCATCGATCGCGTCGCCGACCGTGCGGATCTTCGAGGCGAGGGTGATGACGTCGTGGCGGCGGATGCGGGCGTTCTCGTCGCGAGCCAGCCGACGCGCAAGGCCGACGTGGCACTGAGCTGCGCGGGCGGCATACATGGCCATGGGCGGGTCCACGCCGTCTCGGCGAACCAACAGATCGGCCACGGCTTCGACGGACGGGGTCCGCAGCCGCACGTGCCGCGAGCGCGAGCGGATCGTGATGATGACGTCCTCGACCGAGGGCGCGCAGAGCATCCAGACGGTCCTCGGCGTGGGCTCTTCGAGGGCCTTGAGCAGGGCGTCGGCCGCGCGCTCGGTGAGGCGGTCGGCGTCCTCGACGATGATGACCCGCCACGTGCCGACGGACGGGCGGTGGGCCGCGAGCGCGACGAGGTCACGGGCCTGCTCGACCTTGATCGAGAGGCCCTCGGTGGCGATGAGGTCGACGTCGGCGTGGGTTCCGTCGGCAGCGGTCCGGCACTCGCGGCATTCGCCACACCCACCCGAGGGGCACTGCAGCGCGGCCGCAAAGGCACGCGCCGCGACCGAACGGCCGGACCCCGGCGGACCGGTGAACAGCCAGGCGTGGGTCATCGAGGCCGGGTCCGTGACGGCCCGCGACAGGGTGGCGATGGCCGGGTCCTGTCCGATGACGTCACGCCAGACCGTCATGCCGGCCCACCCTCGGCGAGGAGACCGGAGGACTCGAGGCGCCCCATGACGGCTGCGTGGATCTCGTCGGGTGGGGTCGTGCCGTCGACGACGAGGTAGCGCTCCGGCGACCCTTGCGCCATGGCGAGGAAGTGGTGACGGATCGCGTCGTGGAAGGCGTCGGCCTCGGACTCGAGCCGGTCGTGGACCTCCCCACGACGACGTCGCCCCTCCTGCGCCGTGACGTCGACGATGACCGTGAGGTCGGGGACGAGGGAGCCGACCGCCCACATCTGCAGCTCGTGGACCTCGGACGCACCGAGGTCGCGCCCCGCGCCCTGGTAGGCGACAGCCGAGTCGGTGTAGCGGTCGGTGATGACGACAGAGCCGCGGTCCATCGCCGGGCGGATGAGCTGGTCGACGTGGTGCGCCTTGTCTGCGGCAAAGAGCAGGGCTTCGGCCCGCGGTGAGACGTGGTCGCCGTGGAGTACGAGGTCACGGATCTGGGCACCCAGAGGCGTCCCCCCGGGCTGGCGGGTCACGACGACCTCGCGGCCCAAGGACTCCAGGGCAGCGGCCAGCAGACGCACCTGCGTCGACTTGCCCGCGCCGTCGCCGCCCTCGAAGGCGATGAAGAGTCCCTGTGTCACGCGCCCGAGCCTAGGCGAGCCGGGAGACACCGACGCCTCGTGTGCCTCAGCGCGAGCCAGAGGTCGCACTGAGGCCCACGAGGCGAGGGGTCAGCGGGAGTGGCGGTCGGCGTTCGCGTGGATCGCGTCCCGCACATAGACCGCGAGGCCCGGCTGGATGTCCTCGTAGGTCTTCGTGAACCGCGGGTCGGCGACGTACATGTCGGCGAGGTTGCGGTGGAAGTCGTGGCTGAGGTCGTAGAACCACGTCTCGATGTGGACCCGCGCGGCCTCCGCGGCATCCATCGCTTCGGTCGAGTCCGCCGACAGTCCAGCCTTCAGCGCCGCGACGAAGGCGTCGTTGTTGGCGGCCGCCTCGGCCTTGACCTTCTCCCAGTCCGCGACCGTGTAGTTCTTGGTCCGGCCAGCCGACTGCTTCCAGGCGTCGGTCTCGCCCCAACGCTCCTGCGCCTCGGCCTGGTACTCGTCCTTGAACCCGTCGCCGAAGATCTCCTTGAGGTCCTCGCGGGTCGCCGGCTTGTCGTTCATCTCTCTCTCCAATGCTCGGTCGATCGCGTCGACGAGCCCGTGCAGCTCCTCGACCTTGGTCATGACCGCGTCGCGTTGGCGCCGAAGGTGCTCGAGGGTCGAGCCGTCACCACGGAGCAGGGCCGCCACCTCGTCGAGGGGCAGGTCCAGCCGCCGGTAGGTGACGATCGTCGCCAGTCGCTCCAGGTCCTCTGAGGTGTAGAGGCGATAGCCGGCACGGGTGCGCTCGGACGGGCTCAGGAGGCCGATCTCGTCGTAGTGGTGCAGCGTTCGCACCGTCACGCCGAAGGTTTCG
This sequence comes from Janibacter sp. HTCC2649, assembly GCF_000152705.1. Taxonomy (GTDB): domain Bacteria; phylum Actinomycetota; class Actinomycetes; order Actinomycetales; family Dermatophilaceae; genus Knoellia. The sequence goes on from NZ_CH672413.1 coordinate 1,961,981, forward strand.
GCCACCTGCCCCACCGTGAGCATCTCCATGTCGCCAGTGTCTCGCGACCAAACACCTGAAGTTGCGGTCTGTGTTCTCACATGAGCAACCGTCCTGCCTCACGTCGCGTGAGGGTCAAGTCCCTTCCCTTGCGTCTGCGGATGCGGTTGCCAGAACGACCAGATGCACAGACGCAACGGGGGTGGTGCAGGGTCAGGGTTGGCGGGGGCGGCGGGCTTCGAGGCCGTCGAGGGTGACGTCGAGGCCGAACTCGAACTCGGTCTGGTCGTCACAGAACCCCAGCGTCTCCTCGGGGCCGTCGACGTGGGCGGCATTCGCCAACATGGCCACGAGGTTGGGCACGAGCCCGGCCATTTGGGCGAGGACCTCTTCCGACGTGTCCTCGGCACCTTCGCCCGGATCGAAGAGCTCCTGGTTGAACCCGAGGACCCGGCTGCCAAGGGCGTGCAGGGCGTGGTGGGTGAGGTCGTGACCGAAGCCACCTGCCATGAGGATCGCCACGACCCCGTCGTAGTAGCGCACCACTTCAAGGCTCATCTGCGTGCGGCTCTGGAGCGCTGCCGGCATCCACTTGTGCCTGAGCATCACCTCACGGGCCGCGAGTGACCTGGAGCGCATTGCGCCCGCCCAGTCCTTCGTGGGATCGGGCAGGTCAAGCCCGGAGATCTCCGCGTTGAGCTCGGCGCCGACGTGCTCGACCATCGCGTCGAGCAGCGCCTCCTTGTTGGCCACGTGGTTGTAGAGGGACATCGCCTCGACGCCGAGCTCGGTCCCGAGGCGTCGCATCGACACCGCGTCGAGTCCGGAGGTGTCGGCGAGCTTCACGGCGCGGCGGAGCACCCGGTCGCGGCTCAGCGGCCGGCGCGTGGGGCGAGCGGCGCCGTCGGCGCGGGCCGTTCCGGTCGTGCGTCGCGCGGTGTTCGTCACGGGTGTCCTCCTGTCGGTGGGCATCGTATCCGTTCGGGCCATTGACGTACTTACACCGTAAGCCCTACCTTACAGCGTAAGTAGTCGGCGAACCCGCCGCCCACCCCGCACCAGGAGGTTCGTCATGACTGACTCAACGCAGGCCCCCACCCGGGACCACGCGACCAACTCCCCCGTCCCCGCAACGATGCGGTCCGCGTTCCACGAGCGCTACGGCGCCCCCGAGGACGTCGTGTCCGTCCGCACCGTCCCCACCCCGAAGCCGGCCCCGGGCGAGGTCCTCGTCAGGGTCCGCGCTGCGTCGGTCAACGCCCTCGACTGGCACTACGTCACCGGCCTGCCGATGTTTGCCCGTCCGAGCCTCGGGCTGCGGCGCCCCAAGCGTCAGGTCCCCGGCGCTGACGCCTCCGGTGAGGTCGTCGCCCTCGGCGAGGGCGTCACCCGTCACGCCATAGGCGACCCGGTCTTCAGTGAGGTCGACGGCGGCGGGTTCGCCGAATATGTCATCGCACCGGAGGACTGGTGGCAGCCACTGCCCCAAGGCGTCTCCCACGAGCAGGCCACGACGCTCGGTGTCGCAGCCGAGACCGCCCTCCAAGGTCTGCGCGACTGGGGCAACCTGCACGAAGGACAGCGCGTTCTCATCGCTGGAGCTTCGGGTGGAGTCGGGAGCTTCGCCGTGCGCCTGGCCAAGCTCCTCGGCGCCAGCCACGTCACCGCCGTGTGCAGCACCCGCAACGTGGACGCCGCCCTGGCCGGTGGCGCAGACCGCGTCGTCGACTACACCCGCGAGGACGTGCGCGACCTCGGCGACCGGTTCGACGTCTTCTTCGACAATGCCGGCACGATGTCCCTGCGCGAGTGCCGCAAGCTGCTCGTCAAGGGCGGCACCTATGTCTCGATCACCGCCCCGAAGACCAAGTGGGTCAAGCCGATGCCACGCATGCTGAGCGTCCCGCTCCACTTCGCCCTCACCAGCGAGAGCGCGCCCGCCTTCAAGGTCGCGTCACGCAGCGCAACCGACCAGTCCTGGCTCGCCGCCCAGATCGCCGCCGGTCGCCTCGAACCCCTCATCGAACAGCGCTGGTCACTCGAGGACGCTCCCGAGGTCCTGCGCCGCCAGGGCGAGTTCCACGCGCAGGGCAAGTCCCTCGTCATCCCGTGAGGACCGTGGGAGGGTGAGCCATGAGCTTCCTCAGCGCGCTGTCCGGCTCGTTCTCCACCCCGGCCGACGACAACCCGACGGTGGCGATGATGGAGGCGGCCTACGCAGCAGCGGGGCTCGACGCGCGCTACCTCAACTGCGAGGTGTCGTCGGCTGACCTGGCCGACGCAATCCTCGGCGCCAAGGCCATGGGGTGGGTCGGGTTCAACTGCTCGATGCCGCACAAGGTCGCCGTCATCGACCACCTCGACGGCCTCGGCGAGTCGGCGGAGCTCATCGGTGCCGTCAACTGCGTGGTGGCCCGCGACGGCGGCCTCATCGGCGAGAACACCGACGGCAAAGGATTCGTCGAGGCGATGCGCGAGCTGCGTCACCCGGGCGGGACCCACGTCGTCGTACTCGGCGCGGGCGGCGCGGGCCGAGCCATCGCCGTCGAGGTCGCTCTCGCCGGTGCGGCCCACGTCACCGTCGTCAATCGCAACATCGCCCGGGGCGAAGCCCTCGCCCAGCTCGTGGGCGACCGCACCGAAGCCACGGCGGACTTCCAGCCCTGGACCAGCGCGTATGCCGTCCCCACCAGTGCCGATGTCGTCGTCAACGCCACGTCGGTCGGGTTGGGCGACGCCGATGCCCTCATCGCCATCGACCTCGAGAGTCTGAGACCCGAGCTGCTGGTCGCCGACGTGATCCCCAATCCGCCGCACACGGCATACCTGCGCGCGGCAGCGCAACGAGAGGCGCAGACGCTCGACGGACTGGGCATGCTCGTCGCCCAGGGTGCGGTCGCGATCGAGCTCTGGCACGGCATCAGTCCCGACCGGGACGTGATGCGAGCGCGACTCTCCGAGGTTCTGGGCCTCAAAACGCCGAACTGACGAATACCTGTACCGTCCTTGTCGTTCCCTCGTCGGAGCAGCGACGAATCCGCTGCACGAGGTGATCAGCAAAGGAACAGGTACGCCATGAGTCCGACCAGCACGGGCCGCAAGCTCGTCATCGTCGAGTCACCCGCGAAGGCCAAGACCATCGCCGGATATCTCGGCCCCGACTGGATCGTTGAGGCGTCCGTCGGCCACATCCGCGACATCCCGACCCCGTCGGAGATGCCCGCCGACATGAAGAAGGGCCCCTTCGGTCGCTTCGGGGTCGACGTCGACAACGACTTCGAGCCCTACTACGTCGTCGATGCGGACAAGAAGAAGAAGGTCGCCGAGCTCAAGAAGGCACTGAAGAGCTCTACTGAGTTGTATTTGGCCACAGATGAGGACCGCGAGGGCGAAGCCATCGCGTGGCACCTCCTCGAGACCCTGCAGCCCAAGGTCCCGGTCAAGCGCATGGTCTTCCACGAGATCACCAAGGAAGCCATCCAGCGCGCCGCAGCCAACACCCGCGACCTCGACACGGCCCTCGTCGACGCGCAGGAGACCCGCCGCATCCTCGACCGTCTCTACGGCTACGAGATCTCGCCGGTCCTGTGGCGCAAGGTCAAGGCGGGCCTGTCCGCTGGCCGCGTCCAGTCGGTCACCACGCGCATGGTCGTCGAGCGTGAGCGTGAGCGCATGGCGTTCCGCAGCGCCAACTACTGGGACGTCGAGGGCGAGTTCACGCCCGACGCCGCGTCTTCCGCCTTCACGGCTCGCCTCTCGCAGGTCGACGGCAAGCGCGTCGCCAGCGGTCGCGACTTCGGCGACGACGGCCGCCTCAAGGGCGAGGTCGCCCACCTCGACGAGGCTGCCGCGACCGGGATCGCCCACGCCGTCCTGGCCGCCGACGTCACGGTGACCAACGTCGCCGAGAAGCCCTACACCCGCCGCCCGAGCGCACCGTTCACGACGAGCACCCTGCAGCAGGAGGCCTCGCGCAAGCTGCGCCTCAGCTCCAAGAACGCGATGCGCGTCGCTCAGCGTCTCTACGAGAACGGCTACATCACCTACATGCGTACCGACAGCACCGCGCTGTCGCAGTCCGCCCTCACCGCCGCCCGCCAGCAGGCGCGCGACCTCTACGGCGGCGACTACGTCCCCGACGCACCGCGCAACTACGCCAAGAAGGTCAAGAACGCGCAGGAGGCCCACGAGGCCATCCGCCCCGCCGGTGACCGTTTCCGCACGCCGGCCCAGGTCGCCGGCGAGATTCGCGGTGACGAATTCGCCCTCTACGAGCTGATTTGGAAGCGCACGATCGCCTCGCAGATGGCCGATGCGAAGGGTTCGACGGCCACCGTGAAGCTCGGCGCCACCCTTGATCGCGAGGCGCCCGCGGAGCAGGTCGAGTTCACCGCCAGCGGAACGGTCATCACGTTCCGAGGCTTCATGGCGGCATACGAAGAAGGCCGTGACGAACAGCGCAACGCGAACGCCGACGAGGAGCGTCGCCTCCCCCGCATGGGCGAGGGCACCGAGCTCAAGGTCATCCGCGCCGAGGCCGACGGTCACGACACGTCGCCGCCCGCCCGCTACACCGAGGCCACGCTGGTGAAAGCCATGGAGGAGAAGGGAATTGGTCGCCCGTCGACCTACGCCTCCACCATCGGCACCATCCAGGACCGCGGCTACGTGTCGAACCGCGGCAACGCGCTCGTGCCGTCCTGGCTCGCCTTCGCGGTGACGCGCCTCATGGAGGAGCACTTCACCCGACTCGTCGACTACGACTTCACCGCGTCGATGGAGGAGGACCTCGACCAGATCGCCAACGGTGACGCCCAGCGCGCGACCTGGCTCAAGCGCTTCTACTTCGGTGACGAAGCCACGTCGAGCGAAGGCCTGCGCGACCTCGTCGCGGACCTCGGCGACATCGACGCGCGCGCCATCTCGACGATCGACATCGGCGACGGCATCGTCGTGCGCGTCGGTCGCTACGGCCCCTACGTCGAGGAGGTCGCCCCCGCCGGTGTCGACCCCGTCACCGGCGAAGTCACCGAGGCGTATGCCGGTGACTCCGCGTCCGAGGGCGACGCTCCTGCCGCTCCGCGTCGCGCCACGATCAACGACGACATCGCGCCCGACGAGATGACGCCCGAGAAGGCCCGCGAGCTGCTCGCCACTGCCGCCGACGACGGTCGCGTGCTCGGCCAGGAGCCGGAGACCGGTCGCGACATCATCGCGAAGTCCGGGCGCTACGGTCCGTACGTCACCGAGGTCCTTCCCGAGGAGGTCGCCGCACTCAAGGGCAAGAACAAGGTGAAGCCGCGCACCGCGTCGCTCTTCAAGGACATGGACCTGGCGACTCTCGACCTCGACACCGCGCTCAAACTGCTGTCGCTTCCCCGCGTCGTCGGCCTCACGACCGACAAGGTCACGGGAGAGGACGGCAAGGAGTCCGAGAAGCAGGTGGAGATCACCGCGCAGAACGGTCGCTACGGTCCCTACCTCAAGAAGGGCACCGACTCGCGCTCGCTCGAAACCGAGCAGCAGCTCTTCGACATCACGCTCGAGCAGGCCGAGGCGATCTACGCCAAGCCCAAGGAGCGTGGCCGGGCTGCGGGCAAGCCGCCGCTCAAGGAGTTCGGCCCCGACCCCGTGTCGGGCAAGCCGGTCGTCGTCAAGGACGGCCGCTTCGGCGAGTACGTCACCGACGGCGAGACCAACACGACGCTTCGCCGCGACGACGACCTCGAGACGATGACCGCTGCTCGCGCGTTCGAGATGCTCGCCGAGAAGCGCGCCAAGGGTCCGACGACTCGCAAGCGCGCCGCCAAGAAGACGGTGAAGAAGGCCGCCACCAAGAAGACGGCTGCCAAGAAGACCGCGGCCAAGAAGACGACGGCGAAGAAGGCCACCAAGAAGGCCTGACCCCACCTCGGGCATTCACACGGGGCCAGACGCGCGACACACCGCGCCTCTGGCCCCATGTGCAATGGCGGTGGCGAGTTCTCGCCACTGCGGCACGCCAGACGGGTGCGACCGACTACCCTGACGCTGCCGTGCCAAGGGGGCCGGCCGCTGCGGACGGGGTACGTCCGCCAGAACCAAAGGCCTGGCACGATGCGCACCGCCCTTCGACGACTCCTGTCCACCCTCGGGGCCGCGGCCCTCGTGACCACCTTCGTCACGGCCTCGCCCGGCGCCTCCGCGGAAGCCGCGGACGCGGCATACCCGACCCTCAACGGGATCACGATGACAAAGTCGACCGTGACCGCCGGGTCGTCCATCACTGCCGCAGTGGACGCCAGCGACGACGTCGGCATCACGTCGGTCTCCATTCGATTCGTCAACACCGAGAACTACCTGCAGACGATCTCAGTGACGCGTCCTTGGCGCAGCGACGGGCTGCTCTCGGTCTCAACCTCGGCGGAGCTGGCCAACGGGCCCTACTCACTTCGTGCTGTGACGCTGTCGGACGCCTCGGGCAAGAAGGCGGAGTACCTGTCTGCAGGCCGCAAACTGACCCTCACCCCGGCCGTGCCCGACGGGCCGACCACCCACTCCCTCGACCTCGCGGCGACGGCGTTCGCCGTCACCGGCGGCGCCGACCTCACGGCGCCGCGGGTCACCTCGGTCGCCCTGCCGATCAAGCCGTCCACCGCTGGCTCCACGGGACGTCTCGAGTTCACGGTCGATGACGCCGGTCCCGTGACCGCCTCAATCGTCTGGGCCAGCTTCGCCGCAGACAGTGAGTACACGTTCGGCCCCCAGACTGCCACCGGTGGTCGGATCAACGTCCCATTCACACTCGGCCTTCCCGGCACCCACCGACTGGCCTACATCATCGTCACGGACGAACGCGGCAACCGCCGCCAGTACGACAGCGCCGGGAGGGCGACCTCGGTTGGATGGAGCGGGACCCACACGTTGGACTTCTCCCGGTTCGACTTCTCCCAGAAGCCGGCGGCACCAACCCCCATCGTCACGCCGCACCCGGCGTCCGTGCGGGTTCATCTCCACGCCACTGCGGAAGAGGCGAAGGCCCTGACCGGATGGCGAGTCGTCGTCAACCCCGGCAACATCGTGCGGGACGTCCCCATCAGTGAAGGGGCCACCCAGATCGACATCAAGGGCCTTGTCAACGGGACCACCTACAGCGCCTCCACCATCGGCCGCAGCACGGCCGGTGACAGCGCTGCGACCACCCTGTCCGTGCGACCCATGCAGTCCACGAACGTCTTCGCTGTCACGGACGCCACTGGCGGTGACCTGAACGTCGACGTCGTGGCCCGACAGCCCAGGACCACCACCACTGAGGGGCAGACCTACATCTACCCGACGAACGGAAAGGGTGCATGGGGTAGCCGCGTCACTGGCTTCGGCGCTGAGGAGAGGAACTGCGCCCGCGTTGCTCCAGGCGACATCTACGACCTGTATCGGTCCGAGGTCCTCTGCTACGGCAACGCGCTCACCGCGCTGAGCCGCGATGGCAGCGGAACCGTGATCGGCACAGCAGGGTGGTCGTCCATGCGGTTCGTCGACGGCGGTCAGGACCTGACCGGCGACGGCTGGCCCGACATCGTCGGCGTGACATCCGACGGCGTGCTCAAGATCTACCAGACAGGATCCGCGAGTCGCATCGTCTCCACGACGACCCTCGGCAGCGGCTGGAACGCCTTCACCGCGCTCCTGCAGGTCGGTGACTTCTCCGGTGATCGCAAGGCGGACCTGGTCGCTGTCGACACGGCCGGACGCCTGTGGATGTATCCGGGCAACGGCCGAGGTGGCTTCGGCGCACGCGTCGGGATCGGCAGCGGTTGGGGCGGCTTCGGCGCGGTCCTGCCGCTGCGCGACTTCAATGGTGATGGCCGGGCCGACATCGGCGCCATCACCACTGACGGCAAGTTGCTCCTGTACCCGGGCAACGGTCGCAATGGCTTCCTCACGGCCAAGACCATCGGCACCGGCTGGGGCGTGTACCTGTGATGCGCGCTTCCCTCCGACGGGCCCTGTCCATCCTTGGAGCGGTGGCCCTCGTGACCACCTTCTTCACGGCCTCGTCGGGCGCCTACGCCGAGCCGACCACTGACTCGCCAGAACTGACGTCCTTCTCGGTCGACCCCGGTCCGTATCGCCCTGGGGACCTCATCGACTTCCACTTCAGCATCAGCAACGCCGACCTCTTGCAGAGGGTGTCGGTCGAGTACCGCGAGTCCGAGACCGGGCACCTGGATGGCTTCAAGCCGTCTTGGGACTACTCCCCGGTCACGGGAGTCGCAACCCTGCCCTACGTGGTTCCAACGTCTCTCAGCACCATGCCGTTCGCGGACGTCACCTATCCCCTTCTCTCCGTCAACCTCCAGGACCGGCAAGGACGATGGACGCGCTACTGGTCCGACGGTTCGTTCAGCTCGGAGACTCAGCCGGGCGACACCCACGACGTTCCCCTCTCGTCCGAGATGACGTTCGTGGATTCCCCTCGCGATCACACACCCCCGGTCCTGAAGAGCCTGACGATCTCACCACTCACGGTGACGGCTGACGCCCCGGTCACCATCAGCTACTCCGCCTCGGACCCCGCCCTGTACAGCGTCAGCGTGCTGGGCTTTGACGAGACCAACTCGTGGACCCAACTGGCCTTCTTCGCCCAGACTGCCCTCCCCACCACGGGGAGCACCACGTGGTCCTACGGCCTGCCTGAGCGTGTGAGGCTGGAACGCGTCGATGTGGCCGACCGCTTCGGAAACGTTGCGCGCTACTACCCAGATGGACGGCTGACCAGTGGCGCCAAGTACGACTACGAGGCCACGGTCACGACGCACTCCGTCGCACTGCCGACGACACCCATCACGGTGCGCGCCAAGGCACCAGTCGGGCTGACCGCGGAGGCTGCCAGCACCTCTGTGCGGCTTCGCTGGTCCCAGCAGGCTGATCTGGGACATCGCATCGTGGTCTCCCCCGGCGGAAGGGTGCTCACCGGCGCCGGAGGCGCAGGCGCGCGCGATGTCCTCGTCACCGGCCTCAACAACGCAACCGCATACTCGTTCTCGGTCGTGGCCACCTCCACCGTGGCAGACAGCCTTCCGGGACAGGTGACTGCCACACCGCGCATGTCGATGCGGGTGTTCGGCACCGGGAACCACCACATCAGCAACCGTGGACACGACCTCTGGGGAGCCCCACGGCCAGGGGCAACAGAGCAGAACCGGTGGCTCTCCTACCCGGGCTCGGCGGCGGTCTCTTCGGCAAGACCGGACTCAGCCACATCTCCGCCGACTTTGCGCCCTTGCCCGGATCGGCCACCGGTCGCGGCCCGGGCGCACCTCTTGGCGCCATGTACCTCTCGGGTTCCTCCTTGGTGGAGCCCACACCCGGCGACCCGCGCGTCATCGGCAAGGGGTTCAACATCTTCCGCACGATCGACGCGTCCTCCGACCTCACCGGGGACGCCATCGCCGACCTCATCGGCATCACTCCGGCAGGTGACTTCTACCTCTACACGTCGACGTCCACCGGGGCCATCGGACGCGGCGTGCGGCTCGGCAGCGGTTGGGGCGCCTTCCACACCGTCTTCTCCCCGGGCGACTTCAACGGAGACACCCGCTCCGACCTCGTCGCGGTCGATGGTCTGGGCAAGCTCTGGCTCTATCCCGGCAATGGCCGTGGCGGCTTCGGCGCACGCGTCGGGATCGGTACGGGCTGGGCTGGTTTCGGGTCGGTCCTGCCCATGCGCGACTTCTCCGGCGACGGCAAGGTCGACATCGGTGCCATCACGACCGACGGCAAGCTCCGGATGTATCCCGGCAACGGCCGCGGCGGCTTCCTCACCTCGTCCCAGATCGGGACCGGCTGGGGCATCTTCCTCTGATCGTGCAAGCCCAAGGCACGGCAGCGACTACTCTGACGCTGCCGTGCCTTGGGGGGCGGCCGTTCGCGGGCTGACGATTCGCCCGCCGCTCACCTGAAAGTCACACCTGTGCGTTCCCCCCTGCGACGACTCCTGTCCTCCCTCGCCATCGCCGCTCTCGGCGCCACAGTCCTCGTCTCGCCGTCCGCCGCCGAGCCGGAGCCCGACACGACGCCGGTGCTGCGGTCAGTGGGGTTGCCAAACTTGCCTTACGTCCCTGGGACGCAGGGCACGGTCTCGTTCGACGTGGACTCGCCCACCCCGATTCAAAATGCCTATGTCATCCTCACGCAGCCCTCGATCTCTCTCGGGGAGAGTGTCCGGCTCACCATCCAGGTTCCGCCCGCGGGATGGCACAGCGGCGAACTCACCTTCACCACGCCGGCCGGCCCCGCGAGCGCGCCTCGCAACGGTCAGCACCAGATCCAGCTCGTGACCCTCATCAACAGCGCGGGTGCGTCCACCTACGGTCTGGGCGGCTCAGCGGACCTCTCGGCGCAGTTGACTGTCGTCGACTCCCCTCGAGACGACGTCCCACCCAGGCTTGACTCCCTCACCTTCCCCGAAGTGGGGACAGTCGGCGTGCCCGCGTTTGGGCGGTACAGCCTGACGGAAGCGTTCCCACGTGAGACCGACATCTACGGGGTGCGAAGCGACTATCCCTACGAGACTCTCGTGGCTTTCCACAACAAGGCATCGACCGGGCCTCTCGCCATGTCGATGCAGTCGGTCGGCGACATTCGTGTGACCAAGGTTCTTCTCAAGGACATTGCTGGCAACTCCGCCACCTACCTGCCCGACGGCACCTTCACGGCGACGTCAAACCTCGGTGGCACCACCACAGGGCGACATTCCCTCGCCATTTCCTCCCGAGTCGCGTTCCTCCCCGCCGCGGCAACCTCGGTGACCGCTGTCCCCCGGAGTGCGGGCGCGACGATCAGTTGGGACCAGCACTACTCCGCTGGATTCAAGGTCACTGTTCAGCCAGCCGGGCTGGTCTTGGAAGACGCGCCTGTTGCCCAAGGGGTCGATAGGCGAACGTTGACCCTCCCTTCGCTGCCCAACGGAACTGTGCAGACCGTGACCATCACGCCGACGTCGCCTTTCGGCAATGGTCCCAGTACCACCACGACCGTTACGCCTCGGATGGGGGCGATGCGCGTGTTCGGCGCCGGCGACCGCAGCAAGGACGGGAGGGCTGACCTCTGGGCTGCTCCGACCACCACCGACCCGAAAAGCACCGCGACCTGGCGGCTCTACAAGGGCGCAGGGGCTGGCAAGTTCGCTGGCACGATGACCAGCCAGATCCCCGCCACGAAGGCTCCCTTCCCCGGGGCCACCACGGCTCGCGGCCCCGGCGCATCACTCGGCGCCCTCCACCTCTCCGGCGCGGACCTCGTCGAGCCCACAGCCGCCGGCACAAAGGTCATCGGCAAGGGCTTCAACATCTTCCGCACCATCGATGCCTCGTCGGACCTCACCGGCGACGGAATCGCCGACCTCATCGGCATCACGCCGGCCGGCGACTTCTACGTCTACCCGTCCACCTCCACCGGGGCGATCGGCCGAGGCACCCGCCTCGGCTCCGGCTGGGGCGGCTTCCAATCGATCTTCACTCCCGGCGACTTCAACGGAGACACGCGGGCGGACGTCATCGGCGTCGACGGCCTCGGCAAGCTCTGGCTCTACCCGGGCAACGGGCGCGCGGGCTTCGGAGCACGGGTCCTCATTGGGTCGGGTTGGGCCGCGTTCGGTTCGGTGTTCCCGATGCGCGACTTCTCCGGAGACGGCAAGGTCGACCTCGGCGCCATCACCGCAACCGGCGCCCTCCGGATGTATCCCGGCAACGGCCGCGGCGGCTTCCTCACCTCGTCCCAGATCGGGACCGGCTGGGGCATCTTCCTCTGAGAGCCGCTCAGATGACCCGGGCGAACTCGCGCCATCGCGCGAGCATCCCCGCGTCGTCGGCGACGAACTCCTCGCCGCGGTTCCACAGTCCGAGATAGAGCTCGGCGGCGCTGCCGTTGAACGTCACGTCAACGTCGTCGAGCTCCGCAACACCCGGCGTATGCCGTGTGCTCACCAACGGTTCTGCGCTCACCTCGACGATCCAGGCGAGGTCAACATCGCTGGGGCGCACCGCGATTCGCATCGGCGTCTCGCTGCGCAGCTGATACTTTCCGCGCGGCAGGAAGCCGGTGAGCAGCTCGTCGATCCCGTCCGCAGCGACAGTCGCGCCGATGTCGGCGAGGTGAGCGGACGGCATACGCGACAGCTTTGCCGACAGCGCGTCGACCGCGTGGATCGTCGTCTCGTGGCACTGTCGGCGCGTCCAGAACTCGCGAGCCGCAGGCGCATCCTTGAGGAAGACGAGGGCGTCGAGGTCGGCGGGCGCGGCTTCGAGAGCCGCGACCAGCGCCGCGCCACCCTCCGCCACCCAGCGGACCGGATCGGCGAGCGCCAGGCCCTCGCGCTCGAAGGCCTCGATGTCACGCGCACCCTCGCCGTCACCCACGATGTTGGCGGTGGCCCAACGGTGCACGGCGCCCTGGTGCGCGAGGAGGTCGCGGACCGTCCAGCCGGGACACGTCGGAACGGGCGCGTCGAGGCCAGCCGATGCGGCGTCACGGACGAGCCGGTCGGTTGCCGCGGTCAACGCCACGAGGTGAGACTCACGATTCATGGCTGCATCGTTCCCCATCGGTGTGACCGGAGGCACGGGAGTGCGCGCCTTGTCGCCCTACCTACTCACAAGTAGGGTCGATCCTTGACCCCACGTACCTCAATGAGGAGGAGCCTCACGATGACTGACATCGACCCCACGAGTTTCGCCACGATGGCCCCGGCCGAGTTCGCGGCCACCGTCAAGAAGCTCTCCGACAAGGAGATCAACGAGCTCATGGGCGGCGAGCACCGTCAGGCCATCCTCGACGCGATCTTCAACCGCTTCCCCACGCTCTTCAACGCCGAGAAGGCTGCTGGCGCCGACGCCCGCGTCAACTGGCGGATCACCGGTGGCCCGGACGGCACCGATGACACCTACGCCGTGGTCGTCAAGGACGGCGCCTGTTCGGTCGAGAAGTCCCCGACCGAGGAGCCGAAGACCTCGATCATGCTCGGCCCGGCCGAGTTCGCGAAGCTCATCACCGGCTCCGGTAACCCCACCATGATGGTGATGATGGGCAAGATCAAGGCTCGCGGGGACCTCAGCGCGGCCATGGCCTTTCAGAACTGGTTCGACACCCCCAAGGCCTGATCGGATGTCGATCAGCCTGCTCACCGTCGGCACGGTCATGGCCAAGCGCGGCATGCTCGCGCCCGGCCCTCCCCACCGCCAGATCAGCCAGCTCCGCTCGCTCCACAAGTGGGGATTCGGCCTCGCCGGCGAACTCCGTCAGGCCGCACACCGGAGCCCCAAGCAGATCGCCGTCATCGACGAGCTGCGTGGGTCCGTCACCTACGGCGAGCTGCTCGCCAGGTCCGAGCAGGTCTCGGAACTGCTGAGCGCCAGGGGTTTCCGTCCCGGACAGCGCCTCGGCCTCCTCGCGCGCAACCACGTCGGGGCGATCGAGATCATGACCGGTGCGTCGGCTGTCGGCATCGACCTCGTGCTCATGAACACCGGCCTGTCGGCGGGCCAGCTCGCCCTCGTCGCCGGACAGCAGGAGCTCACCGCCCTCATCCACGACGACGAGTTCGATGGTGTGGTCGGTGAGCTGCCCGACGCGATCACGGTCATTCGCGAGAGTGACTGGGTGGCCGAGCTCAACGCTGCGCCCGTGGCCACCTCATTGGCTCCCCCGGCCAAGGGCGGCCGCACGATCATCCTCACGTCGGGGACAACCGGCACTCCCAAGGGCGCCGCTCGCAAGACCCCCGGCGGCTTCGGTCCGCTCATCTCGATCATCGAGCGCATCCCCCTGCACGCGGAGGACCGGATCCTCATCAGCGCGCCGATCTTCCACACGTGGGGGTATGCCGCGATGCAGCTGAGCTTTGCCCTGCGGGCCACGATCGTGCTCCAGCGGCGCTTTGACCCGCAGGCGGCCAAGGACCTGTTGGAGATGAAGGCGTGTCACGCAATGTTCGCCATCCCCGTGATGCTGCAGCGAATGATGGAACTGCCTGCTGACCCCGCCGGCAAGAAGCGGCGCCCGAACCTGCGGACGGTCGCAACGTCGGGATCTGCCTACCCGCACGGGTTCACGACGAAGTTCATGGACGAGTACGGCGACGTGCTCTACAACCTCTACGGCTCCACCGAGGCGTCCTGGATCTGCATCGCGACTCCGGAGAACATGCGCCGCGACCCCGACACCGCCGGCACGCCGCCGCTGGGCACGGTCGTCAAGATCCTCGATGCCGACAACAACGAGGTCACTCCGGGCGAGACCGGTCGGATCTTCTGCGGCAACGACCTCGTCTTCGACGGCTACACCTCCGGGTCCACCAAGGACTTCGTCGACGGGCTGGTGTCCACCGGCGACATGGGCCACGAGAAGGACGGCCTGTTCTACGTCGACGGTCGGGACGACGACATGATCGTCAGCGGTGGGGAGAACGTCTATCCCATCGAGGTCGAGTCCCTGCTCGTCGACCACCCGGCGGTGCGAGAGGTGTCCGTCGTGGGCGTCCCCGACCCGGACTTCGGTCAACGTCTGGCAGCGTTCATCGCCCTCAACGACGGGGCGCAGCTGAGCGCCGACGAGGTCAAGGCGCACGTCAAGGAGCACCGGGCGCGTCACTGCGTGCCACGTGAGGTGCACTTCCTCGAGGAGCTGCCCCGCAACGCCACCGGCAAGATCCTCGCCCGAGAACTCCGGGCCAGCATCACCTGATCCAGCCAGCGACTTTGTGCCCCAAACGGACACGCATCCTTGGCCGAAGGCCTCCGTCTGCGTGTCCGTTTGGGGCACGAAGTCGGGAACGCACGAACGACGGACGCCCCCGGTGGGGAGTGCTCAGTGGGCCCCTGATCCCCCACCAAGCACCCTCCGCCGGGGGCGTCCGTCGTCTGCGCTGCCTCACCCTGCTCGGCAGCGCCCGCACATGCGGCTACTTCACCTCGCGGTGCATCACCCGGTAGGACCCGATCGCCAGCGGCAGCAGGACCCACACGCCGAACGAGGTCGCCAGCTGCCCCCAGTTCTCGCCGGTCATCGTCCCGCTGAAGAGCGGGTCGGTCACCTGGTTGAGGTCGAACCACTTGCTCGGGCCCTCGAGGGCCGTGATGAGGCTGGTCGCGACCGTCCACAGCGTCGGGAGCAGCAGAGAAGCCACGATGGCGAAGGGCGTGTTGAGGAAGACGAACCCGAACGCGAGGCCCTGCAGCACATAGATGCCGAAGGCGACGATGACCCCGACGGCGACCTTCCAGGTGACGTCCCAGGTGCCGTCACCACCGGCAACGCCACCGCCGATGACGTTGGCGATCGCCGAGGCCGCGAACGCCGATGCCGTGACGATGAGGCCGAGCACGACTGCTGCGATGACCTTGGCGACGATGACTCGGCCGCGGCGCGGCTCAAGGGTGAAGGTGACCAGGCCGGTGCGTTGGCTCCACTCGGCGGTTGCGGCCATGATGCCGACGATCGGCAGGAGCATGACGAGCGGGAGCGCGGTGAACCCGAGGAACGTGCCATAGGTCATCTCGTCGGCCTCTCCCCAGATGAGGAGGGCGGTCACGACGAGGACCGAGATCGCCGACATGACGATGAGCATCCAGCGGCCGGCACGCGTGTCGACCATCTTGCGCAGCTCGACGTTGATCAGGCGGGACATCGGGACCCCGGGTCGCCCGTCCTGAGCGGGGGTTGCCACCGGCCGCGCGAGGGCGGGATCAATCTCGGGGGTGCGGGTGTCGGTGGTGGTCATGCTGCGGTCCCTTCGCGTGACGTGGCGGCGGTGAGGCTGAGGAACATCTCCTCGAGGGCCTCCCCGCCACCGGAGCGGAGCTCCAGGAGGACGATGCGTTCGTCGAGGGCGATCTGGCCGACGACGCCGGGCTCGGCGTCGACGACGAGGCCGGACGCGATGTCGTTGACCGTGACCCCGGCGCGCTGGAGTGCAGCGAGCAGGGCCGCGTTGTCGTTCGACCGGACGGTGGTGCCGCCGCGGCTGAGCAACTCGTCCTTCGTGCCCATCGCGACGATCTGGCCGCGGCCGATCATGACGAGGTCGTCGGCGATGACCTGAACCTCGTGGAGCAGGTGGCTCGACAGAAGGACCGTGCCGCCACCGTCAGCGAAGTTGCGGAGCAGCCCACGCATCCAGTGGATGCCCTGCGGGTCAAGGCCGTTGGCCGGCTCGTCGAGGATGAGCACCTCGGGCTGCCCCAGCAAGGCGGAGGCGAGTCCGAGCCGCTGACGCATACCGAGGGAGTAGTTGCGGACCCGGCGGCTGGCTTCCTCGTCGGTGAGCCCCACGATGGCCAGGGCCTCGTCGACACGCGACTTCGGCACACCGATCTGGATCCCGGCGAGACGCAGGACCTCTCGGCCGGTGCGGCCGGGGTGCTGCGCCGAGGCGTCGAGCATGACGCCGACCTGGCGGCCGGGGTTGTGGAGGTCGCGGTAGGACTTGCCCAGGATGGTCGACCGTCCACTCGTCACGGGCGTGAGGCCCGTCATCATCCGCATCGCGGTGGACTTGCCGGCGCCATTGGGGCCAAGGAAGCCGACGACGCTCCCCGGGCGGACCTCGAAGGAGATGTCGTCCACCGCGGTGAACCCGCCGTAGCGCTTCGTGAGGTTCTCGACTGTGATCATGGTGACCACTCTGGTCCGTGCGCGGGGCAGGCACATCGGCCGCCGGTCCCGACCGGCATACGACTTTGGTATGCCGGTCGCTCACCGATCGCAGTCCGTGGGCTGACGTGCCCGCACCCGTGGGCTGCCTAGGCTCGGGCCATGCCCGACACCGCCCCGATCGCCCACAGCCGACTGAGCTCGCTGTGGCGCTATGCCCTGGCGCTGCTCATCAGTGCGGTGGCGTGGGGCGCGATCGTCATCGCCGTGAGCAACACCAAGGTGGATGAGAGCGAGCCGATCATGGCCTGGCTCTTCTTCGGTGACACCGCGCTGGGGCTGGCGTCGTTCGTCCTCATCCGGTGGCGACACCGCTGGCCGGGTCAGGTCGCGGTGATCACCACCCTGGCCTCTTTCGTCTCGGCAACCAGCGCCGGTCCGGCGACCTGGGCCGTCGGTTCGCTTGCTGCGCGCAACCGCTGGCGGCTGCTCACCCTCGTGGTGCCCCTCAGCATCCTCGGGGGCGTGGCCCAGGAGCGGTTGTACCCCGGCGAGGACGACCTGCCACTGTGGGCGTCCATCCTGTTCGGGTTCCTCATCGTGGGGATCGTCGTCGCCGTCGGCTACGCGATGGGATCGCAACGCAGCCTGCTCGAGTCCCTGCGCGACCGCGCCGAGACGGCCGAGCGAGAGCAGCAGGCGCGCGTGGCCCAGGCTCAGGCCGCCGAGCGCACGCGCATCGCACGCGAGATGCATGACGTTCTCGCACACCGGATTTCACTCGTCGCGATGCACGCAGGAGCGCTCAGCTATCGCACCGACCTCACCCCCGAGGAGCAGGCGACAGCCGCCAGGACGATCGAGGACAACGCCCATCGCGCCCTTCGGGACCTGCGAGACGTCCTCGGAGTCCTGCGAGATCCGACGCAGCCGACGGACGGCGACCCCGAGCGACCGCAGCCGGTCATCAGCGACATCGCCCGCCTCGTCGAGGACGAGCGCGCGAGCGGCATGCGCGTCAGCCTCGACAACGCCATCGTCGGTGAGCTGCCCGACAACCGTGGGCGGACGGCATACCGGATCGTTCAGGAAGCACTCACCAACGCACGCAAGCACGCTCCGGGAACGTCCGTCTCGGTGACACTGAGCGGGAGCGAGGACGACGGTTTGACGGTGACGATCCGCAACGCCGCCCCCGTGGGTTCGCCCCGTTCCACCCTGCCCGATTCGGGCCTCGGCCTCATCGGGCTCGACGAGCGAGTCGGGCTGACCGGCGGCCGTCTGCGACACGGGCGCGACGCCGGGGGCGGCTATGTCGTCGACGCGTGGATACCGTGGCAGGTGTGAGCGACCCTGCACCCATCCGCCTGGCCATCGTCGACGACGACCCGATGGTGCGCGCGGCGCTGCGGATGATGCTCGGCGGCAACTCCGGGATCACCGTCGTCGGTGAGGCGACCAACGGCGAAGAAGCCCTCGCCCTCGTGCCCGAGTCCGGTGCGGAGCTCGTCCTCATGGACATTCGCATGCCGGTGCGTGACGGGTTGAGTGCGACCGAGGTTCTGCTGAGCCGTGATCGGTCGCTCAAGATCATCGTGCTCACCACCTTCGACGCCGACGACATGGTGCTGCGGGCGTTGCGTCTCGGTGCGGCTGGCTTCATGCTCAAGGACACTCCCCCGGCGCGGCTCGTCGAGGCGATCAAGACGGTGGCCGCCGGGCAGCCGATGCTCTCGCCGAGCGTCACCGCCCAGCTCATCGCGGCCGTCACGGGACCGGACTCCGGCGCCGACGAGCGCGCCGATGCCCGGGCCAGACTCGACACGCTCACCGACCGGGAGCGCGAGGTTGCGGACGCCGTGGGGCGGGGGCTGAGCAATGCCGAGATCTCGGCGGAGCTCTTCATGGGGGTGCCGACGGTCAAGACCCACGTCGGGCGGCTGTTCATGAAACTGGGGGTCGAGAACCGGGTCCAGGTCGCGATCCTCGTCCACGACGCCAGTGACTGAGCACCTCGTCGGGGTCATCGTCCACCCGGCCAAGCCACGCAGTGCCGCGGCACTGGCGGCACTGCGGCGGGCCACGCGGCGCCGCGGCTGGCCGGAGCCAATGGTGCTCGAGACCTCCGTCGACTCACCCGGCGCCACCCAAGTCGGCGAGCTGCTCGGCCAGGGCGTCGACCGCCTCGTCGCCATCGGCGGGGACGGCACGCTGCGTGAGGTCGCCGCCGCACTGTCCCGCTCCGGACCCGCGTCCGACCAGGTCGCCCTGGGGGTGGTCCCTGCGGGCACCGCCAACCTGTGGGCCCGCACCATCGGCGTCCACGGCTGGGATCTCGAGGCCGTGGCCGACGTCGCCATCGCCGGACCGGCACGAGACAGCGACCTCGCCTGGGTGACGATCACCCGGGCGGACGGCACGACCCGCACGCACGACGTCGCCGTCGTCGCTGGGGTCGGGATGGACGCCGAGGCCTTCGCCGCAACCCAGGAGCGCACGAAGCACCGGATGGGGTGGGCGGCCTATTTCGCGGCCCTCGCGCAACGTGCGGTGGGCGACCCGATCACGGTCGCAACGCAGCTCGACGACCGCCCCTCGGCACACGAGTCCGCGCGCACCGTGCTCGTCGGCAACTGCCGCGTGCTCCCCCTCGGCCTGCCGCTCATGCCCACGGCGTCGATGACCGACGGCCGCCTCGACGTGCTCGCCATCGCACCGCAGAGCGCCGTCGGCTGGCTCGGCGTGGGCGCCGGAGTGCTGACGGGCCGTCGCGGCGGCTGGACCGGCATGCGCACCCACCGCGCCCGCCACGTCGTCCTCGTCCTCGACGCCCCCACCGCCGTCCACGTCGACGGAGACCCTGTCGGCGAGGGCGTCCGACTCGAGTTCGGGGTCTCGCCGGCGGCCCTGCTCGTGCGCAGTCGCGAGGTGGCCGAGAGCCCCGACGAGCGCATCCACCGCCTCGTGGACGATCCGGAGCGCGACCTCGCCGACCTCGCGAACGCCCTCCACCGCAGCCGCCGCTGGTCCTCCGACCATGCGCGGGAACATCTCGTCCGCGACGCCTTCCTGTCCCTGCACGGCGCCGACCTCACCCGCTTCAAGAGCCTGCTCAGCGCGGGATCGGACCACCGCGACCTCGAGCACCTGGTCTTCGACGTCGTCGGCGACGAGGGCGCCCGGCAGGACATCCTCGATCACATCGCCGCGGAGGCCGCCACCATCGAGGTGCCCGACCTGCACGTGCTCAGCGACATCGACGACACCCTGCGGTGCGCGCTCCACGACAGGCGCTATCCGCGCGGCACGGTCTATCCGGGGGTCATCGCGCTCTATCGCGCCCTCGATGCCGGCCGCTCCGGTGACCCGACAACGCCCGGTGACCTCACCTTCGTCACGGCGCGACCCATGGACCCGTTCGGCCTCATCGAGCAGCACACGCGACGCGGTCTGCGTGATCTCGGGCTGCCCCCTCACGCCGTGCTCTCCGGCACGTTCGACGGATTGACGAGCCACGACTCGATGGCTGGCGCCAAGATCGAGAACTTCGAACGCTTCCGTTTGCTCATGCCCGAGACCCACGTCGTCTTCATCGGCGACAGCGGTCAGGGCGACGTCGAGGTGGGTCGCCGGATGCTCGCAGCCGACCCCGAGGCGGTGCGGTTCATCCTCATCCACGACGTGGTCGCCCTTGCTGAGGAGGAGCGAGCAGCGTTGCGATCAGAGGGAATCGTCGTCGTCGACACCCCCGTGGGTGGTGCCCTCGAGGCGTATGCCGCCGGGCTGGTTTCCGCTGCCGGCCTCACCTCCGTGGTCGAGGCGGCCGAGCGCGACCTCACCAGCATCGAGTGGGAGTCGCCCGAGCAGGAGAAGGCGACGACAGCGCTCCTGGAGCGCGACCTCGCCGCCGCACACGCAGCCATCAACGCGTGCTCCCCTCCGGACGACTGCGGCTCATCCCTTGACATGGGATAGACGCACTATCCACTATTGGAGAGAGCCACTATCCAAGGAGTTCTCATGTCTGCCCTGACCGACCCCCACACCCTGGCCACGACCACCGCCGTCCTCTCCGACGCCTCCCGCACCACCGCCGGGATCCTGCTGCTCGGACTCGTCACGGTCGAGACCGGCGGGATGTACCTGCTCAAGGTCGTCCGCGGCGGCGCGGACGTGACGGCGTTCCAGGAGAAGTTCGCTCGGGCCGGTCACGCACACGCCGGTGTGCTGCTCCTCCTCGCCCTCATCTGCCAGATCCTCGCCGACTCCACGACCCAGACCGGGGCCCTGAACTGGCTCTCGCGATCCGGCGTCGCGGCGTCGGCGCTGCTCATGCCCGGAGGCTTCTTCTTCTCGTCGATGGGGGCTGGCCGAACCCAGCCCAACAGGCTCATCGTGCTCGTCTTCGCCGGTGCCGCACTGCTGGCCGTCAGCCTCACCTCGCTCGCAGTGGGTCTGCTGACCGCCTGACGCACGACCCGTGACATCGCGTCGCGGACGTGCACAGAATGAACCATGGTCACCCCAGCGAGTCCATCCCGCCGCCTGATCCTGACCGGTGCCGCAGCTTCGGTTGTCGCGTCCTCCTCCGCCCTGGCCACCCCTGCAGCGGCCGAACCACGTCGCGCTGCCCCGGCGCCAGAGACCGTCCCGCTGCCTGACGGCATCCGCCCCGAAGGCATCACGTCCGGACCCGGCACGCGCTTCTATGTCGGCTCACTCGCCGACGGACGCATCGTTGCTGGCGACCTTCTCACGGCGACCTCGACGACACTTCTGGCTGGCATGACCGGGCGGGCCCTGCGCGGACTCTTCTGGGACGAGCGCACCGACCTCGTCTGGGCTGTCGGCAACGTCGGCTCCAAGGCCCACGTCTGGGCGGTCGACGGCACAACTGGCGCAGTCGTCCAGGACACCGAGGTGCCCGGTGGGGTGTTCCTCAACGATCTCGTCGTCACCTCGGACACCGTGTGGGTGACCGACTCCCGCATCGTCCCGGACGGCCTCACCGCCATCGCCCTCACGTCCGAGGGTGCACCCACGGGCGCCGACCCGACCTTCGTGCCGCTGGGCGGCGACTGGCCTGCTGGCGATGGAAACGCGGTGAACGCCAACGGGATCCGGGCTCTGCCCGACGGCAGCCTCATCCTCAACAACTCTCGCGTCGGCGGCCTGTGGCAGGTCGACCCGGCAACCGGCGAGGCCTCCGAGATCCCTGTCGGCGGCGGACCCGGCATCGTCGGGGGCGACGGGCTCGTCCTCGAAGGCTCCACCCTCTACAACGTTCGCGGGTCCGGACAGGCCGAGGTGTCGGTCGTCGAACTCGTCCCTGTGGGAGCGGCCTGGGCCGCACGCTGGCGAGGTGCCCGCACCGACGAGAGCCTTGACGTGCCATCGACGGCAACGCTCTCCGGTGGCTGGCTCTGGGCGGTCAACGCCCGGTTCGGTGTCGCCTCACCGGGCACCGCGACCTACTGGATCACTCGGCTCCCAGCGCGCTGACCCGGGCCTCCGCGTGGAGTGAGCCCTGGGTTTTGGAAGTGGGCCTAGAGTCGGGACGTGGACACGCGAAGCCCGGTCATCTATCTCAGCCACGGCGCCCCGCCCCTCGCGGACGACGAACGCTGGACCGGCGAGCTCGCCACCTGGTCCGGCGACCTGCCGCGACCCACGAGCATTCTTGTCGTCTCGGCGCACTGGGAGCAGG
This sequence comes from Janibacter sp. HTCC2649, assembly GCF_000152705.1. Lineage (GTDB taxonomy): Bacteria > Actinomycetota > Actinomycetes > Actinomycetales > Dermatophilaceae > Knoellia. The sequence goes on from NZ_CH672413.1 coordinate 1,984,296, forward strand.
CACCGATCTCGGTGAGCTCCACGACGGCGAACACTCCTCTGCTGTATGACTTCTGGGGCTTCCCACAGAAGTACTACGACGTCACCTACGCCGCGCCGCCCGCACCCGAGCTGGCCAAGTCCGTGGCCGGCCTCCTTGGCGAGGTTGGGGGCGGGCTGCACCAGGACCCGTCGCGCGGGCTCGACCACGGCGCCTACGTGCCGCTCGTCGAGATGTTTCCCGAGGCCGACATCCCAGTGATCCAGCTGTCCATGCCGACGCTCGATCCGCAGGAGCTCTTCACCATCGGCACCAGGCTCGCACCGCTGCGCGACGAGGGCACGATGATCATCGGCTCCGGCTTCACGACCCACAACCTGGGATGGTTCAACCCGCACGCCGGGGCCGACAGCGCTCCTCCGGCGCCGTCCGCAGAGTTCGACCACTGGGCTGCCGAAGCCGTCGACGCCGGTGATGTCGACGCGATTCTAGACTTCATGGCCAAGGCCCCCGCCGCCCGCGAGGCCCACCCGCGCACGGAGCACTGGGCGCCACTCTTCGTCAGCCTGGGTGCCGCTCACGCCAGCGGTGGCATCGATGGCCAGAGCATCATCGACGGGTTCTGGTTCGGCCTGTCGAAGCGCTCCTGGCAGTTCGCCTGACGGTCGCCCCACGAAACGGAAGAACGCCCGGTATGCCGGGTGGCCGGCATACCGGGCGTTCTTGCGTTTGTCCTTGGGCTGGGAGTCAGCGCCGCTTCTTCTTGGACTTGTTGGAGTTGTTGGACCTGGGCTTCTTGCGCGGCGCAGGTCGCGTCGCGTCATCGACAACCGGCTCGACGTGGTCGGGCACGACCGTCGGCTTGGCCTTGGCCCAGCCGAGGAAGCCGGCCGAGACGACGAGCAGGGCGAGCCCCGTCCAGAGGTTGGCGTTGACCCCACCGGTCTTGTCCAGCTCCTTGTCCCCGAAGAGACCCGTGAGCGTGAGGATGATGCCGTAGAGGCCGAGCAGCATCCCGATGAAGTTGCGGATGTCGAAGGCCCCGGCCGTCTTCTTGCCGTCGGCCTTCGTGGCGGTTGTCTTCTTGGTGTTTGGCATGTCGCGCACCCCTTAGAAGGCGAAGTTGAGGATGAGGACGAGGACACCCGCGATGATCGCGAGGGGAATCGTGCGCTGGAACCACGGACGGCCCGCTTCCTCGGGGTCGATGAGGTCCTCCTTGGGCGTCTCGGAGTAGACGAGACCCTTGAGCTCGGAGGCTGGTTTGGGCTTGGTGACCAGCGAGACGGCGACCGAGACGACGATGTCGACGACGAACGCCGTGGACGCCGCGACGAAGCTGGCGCCCTGCCCCTCGAGCGGAATCACACCGAGGCTGGCCGTGCCGAACGAGTCCTTGGACAGGAACGCCACCGCGACCGCGGAGAGGGTTCCGGCGACGAGGCCGGCCCAACCAGCGGTCGGGGTCATGCGCTTCCAGAACATTCCGAGGATGAACGTCGCGAACAGCGGTGCGTTGAAGAACCCGAACAGCGTCTGGAGGTAGTCCATGATGTTCGAGAAGCCGCCGGCGATCGACGCCGTGAAGATGGCGATGATCGTGGCCGCAACCGTCGCGAGCCGACCGATGCGCAGGTAGTAGTCGTCGGCGCGGTCCTTGCGGATGTAGCGCTCCCACAGGTCATAGCTGAAGACCGTGTTGAAGGCCGAGATGTTGGCTGCCATGCCCGCCATGAACGCCGCGAGCAGACCGGCGATGGCCAGACCCAGGAGCCCGTTGGGCAGGACGTCACGCATGAGGAGCAGCAACGCGTCGTTGTACTTGACGCCCTCGCCGCTCGCGCCACCGGCAGGAGTGCCACCGTTCTTGAGGTCCATGATCTCCTGCACCAGCACGGCCGCAACCATGCCGGGGAGGATGACGATGAACGGCACGAACATCTTGGGGAAGGCGCCGATGATCGGCGTCTTGCGGGCCGACGAGATCGAGTTCGAGGCCATGGCGCGCTGGACCTCGACGAAGTTCGTCGTCCAGTAGCCGAAGGACAGGACGAAGCCGAGACCGAAGACGATGCCGATGACGGAGAGGAAGCCGGAGTCGAATCCGGTGAGGGCCTGCCCCGGCCAGGACTCGAGCTGCTGGGCTGCCGGTGCGACTCCCGCCTCGGGCGGAGCGGCCTCTGCGAAGGCGGTGAGCTTCTCCTTGAGGCCGCCGTAGCCGCCCACCCGGTGCAGACCGATGAGGGTCAGCGGGAGGAGCGAGGCGACGATGACGAAGAACTGCAGCACCTCGTTGTAGATCGCGGCCGAGAGACCACCGAGGGTGATGTAGGACAGCACGATGATCGCGGCCACGATGAGGGCGACCCAGAGGGGCCAACCGAGGAGCGCGTGGACGATGGATCCGAGCAGGAAGAGGTTGACGCCGGCGATGAGGAGCTGGGCCACCGCGAAGCTGATCGCGTTGACGAGGTGCGCGCCCTTGCCGAAGCGCCGCAACATGAACTCGGGGACCGAGCGCACCTTGGAGCCGTAGTAGAACGGCATCATCACGATGCCGAGGAACAGCATCGCCGGGATGGCCCCGACCCAGAAGTAGTGCACGGTCGGCAGGCCGTACTTTGCGCCGTTGGCCGACATGCCCATGATCTCGACGGCACCGAGGTTGGCCGAGATGAAGGCCAGACCGGTGACCCAGGCAGGCAATGACCGCCCTGAGAGGAAGAAGTCGATCGAGTCCGAGACGGCTCGCCGGGCGGCGAGGCCGATTCCCATGACGAAGACGAAGTACAACGCCACGATGATGTAGTCGATGGCGTTGGCGTCGATGAGTGGCTCAGCGGCGATCAGTGCTGGTGCGAGGGCCGATGACATCGGCGACCTCCTCGGATCGAGGGCGGCTCCACGAGCCCGAACGCCCCAAACCTACTCCCGCACCGTGCCGTATCGGGGGACCAGCACCGCCCCTGACCTGCGACGGTGGGCCAGATCCGCTGGCGCAGGTCACTCCACCGTGGCGACTCGCTCGGTGATCCAGTCGCCGAGTTCCTGCAAGGTCTCGAGAGTGATGCCGTGTCCGCCCGGGTCACGGCGCGAGCGGGTCGTGGCCCCGGACTCGTCGTGGAGGTAGGTCCACGTGCGATTGAGCAGTTCGCGCGGGATGACGTGGTCCTGGTCGCCCTGGGCCACGAAGGTCGAGGCCCCTTCCAGATGACCTGGCGCGACGGACAGGCCCACATCGAAAGGCAACGTGCCATACAGAACGGCCACGCCGGCATACCTCGTGGGGTTGTCGAGCAGCAGGCCGCCGGCGAAGGCGGCACCGCCGCTGAAGCCCACCAGGACGACGGGGCGCCCCTGCGGCGCAACATCATTGAGCCATGTGGTGAACCAGCTCATGGTCTGCTCGAGCGACTCGGCGATGGGGCGACCGATGCCGCGGTTGGCGAACCACGCGTAGCCGCCGCCTTCGGCGATCGGTGCCCGAACCGCGGCGTATGCCGGCCCCACCGGAAGGTGGTCGGCAAGACTCACGATCTGGGTCTCGTCCGACCCCCGCCCATGGAGGAGAACGACGAGGGGGGCGTCGGGTTCGGTCGAACCAGCCTGTGCGACAGCGGGTGCAGCGAAGTTGGCGTCGTTCACGCCGGGGCTTCGGTGACGATGCGGCCAGCGGTGCGGACGCCGGACCACTCGTTGATGGCGCCGGGGAGGTCGAGCGGGAGCACGGGTGCGAGGTCGTCGAACTCACCCCACTTCTCCACGGGGAGCATCCACATGATCTCGAACTCGTTGCCGTCGGGGTCCGTGCCATAGATGCTCTTGGTCGCACCGTGGTCGGACTCGCCCGAGTAGGCGTCGGCAGCGGTCAGGAGCTGGCGCGCGGTGTCGAGGTCCTCGATCGCGTCGACCTGCCAGGCCAGGTGATAGAGCCCGATACGACGCTTCGGGGTGGCGTCCGGCCCGACTGCAAAGAGGCCGAGGTCGTGGTGGTTGCCCGAGCGGGGCAGACGCAGGAAGGCCGCGCCCATGCGGGCCTCGCTCGCGGCGATCTCCATGCCGAACACCTCGGTGTAGAAGGCGACGGAGCGCGCGAGGTCGGAGACATAGAAGACGGCGTGGTTGAGGCGGACCGGGTTGATGCCCATGGCGAACTCCTTGACGTTGGTTAGTTGATCTTACAACTATCTCCAACGGAGCGCGGACGCGTTCTGTTCCGCGATGGGGCCAGGCGGGGACCCGGAAGTCCTCAGCGGCGCAGGTCAGGCGGGACTGTCGCGCGGGTCCTGCGGCGCGTGACCCAACGGGTCGATCCTGGCGAGGATGGCGGCGAGGGCGTCCGACAGCGCTTCGGTCTGCGTCGACGTCAAGTTGTCAAAGACGCTCTCTCGCACCGCATTCAGGTGGCCGGGAGCCGCTGCCTCGAGCGCGTCGAAGCCGGCATCGGTGAGCGTGGCGTTGCTGGCTCGTCGGTCCTCGGGTGCCACGACACGCTCGACGAAGCCGCGATCCTCAAGGCGTCGGACGACATGGGACAGGCGCGGCAGGGTCGCGTTGGTCTGGAAGCCGAGCAGGGTCATGCGGAGCGTGCGATCCGGCGCGTCCGACAGCATCGCGAGCACTTGGTACTCGTAGTGGGTGAGGGCGCTCTCTCGCCGCAGCTGGGAGTCGAGCACTCCCGGCAGGCGCTCGGCCACCGCGATCAGCCGCAGCCACGCGGTCATCTCGGTCTGGTCCAACCAGCGCGGTTCGTCCTTGCCACTCACGATCGCGAGCCTAGCCGGGCGCCGCCGCCCGCAGGCAGGGGCGAGGTCGGCGGCATTTCCAGGTCACCCTTGCCGCTGGCGAGAAGGTCTCCTGGAACGGTGGGTTCTGCGTCGTCCGCTGACCCTGCCCCCGGAACGCGACGGTGCGGCATACGCCATCCCTTGCCATCGCGTCACGGCAGAGAGACAGTGATGGGGACGGAGAAACGAAGGGTCGGGGTTGGTATGGGGCGCAGGGACCGCTGGGCAGCTTGGGTATCCGTGGGGGCGCTGACCGCCGCACTGGGGATCGCGACGGGGAGCCCGGCGTCGGCGTTCGCTCCGGTGACGGCGAGTCCCGCCCAGGACGTGTTCGCCCGGATGAGCGTGGCGCAACGGGTCGGCCAGTTGTTGATGGTCGGGACGCCCGCGACGGGGGTGAGTTCGGCGACGGCGACCGCGATCGCCAGCTCGCACGTCGGCAACGTCATCCTCACCGGACGCAGCACTGCAGGAGTCAGCGCCACACGGACCGTCACGAACAACCTGAAGTCGCGCGCCACGACCTCGGCCACGTTCGGGGTGCCCCTCGCCATCGCGACCGATCAAGAAGGTGGTCAGGTCCAGGTCCTCCAGGGCAGTGGATTCACGCGTATGCCGTCCGCTCTCGTTCAGGGGACGTGGTCCACGACCACTCTGCGAACCAATGCGACGACCTATGGGCAGCAGCTGGCCGCGGCCGGGGTCAACCTCAACCTCGCCCCCGTCATGGACACGGTCCCGAGTGCTGCGTTCGCCCCGCAGAACATCCCCATCGGCTACTACGACCGCGAGTTCGGCTACACCCCCAGCACCGTCGGCAGCCACGGCAGCGCGTTCGTGAGCGGCATGCATGCGGCGGGGGTTGCCACGTCGGTCAAGCACTTCCCGGGACTCGGCCGGGTCACGGCCAACACCGACACGACGTCGGGAGTGACCGACTCGCAGACCACGAGCACCGACCCCTACCTCCAACCGTTTGCCGACGGAGTCAGCGCGGGTGCGGACTTCCTCATGATGTCGTCGGCGATCTACAGCAAGATCGACGCGACCCGACCCGCGGCCTTCTCCCCCACCATCGTGACCGGCATGGCGCGCCAGGGCCTGGGCTTTCGCGGCGTGATCATCAGTGATGACCTTGGCGCCGCCAAGCAGGTGTCCGGCTACACGGTGGGCGCCCGAGCGGTGAACTTCATCGCGGCGGGCGGCGACATGGTCCTCACCGTCAACCCGTCGCAGGCCGCGGCAATGGCGAGCAGCGTGATCTCCACGATGTCGTCGAACGCGTCCTTCCGGGCCAAGGTCAACGCCTCCGTGATGCGGGTGCTCACGGTCAAGCAGCGCATGGGTCTGCTGCGACCCAACGGCGCCGTCCGCTCCACCGACGTCGATGAGGACGGCGGTCCCGACGTCATCGCTCGACGGATCAGCGATCGCGCGCTCCTGCTGTATCGCGGCAACGACATGGGCGCGTTGCAACCGACCGGAACCGACATCACCGGGGACTGGGGTTTCGCCAACCTGGTGATCAGTGCGGGTGACTGGGACGGCGACCGGCACGCAGACGTGATCGCCCGCCGGGCCTCCGATGGAGCGCTTCTCCTCTACAGCGGCAACGGCCGTGGTGGACTGGGCAGCGGTCGGGTCATCGGCACCCACTGGGACACCCGAGACCGCATCCTTGCCATGGGCGACCTCAGTGGCGACTCCCACCCCGACCTGTTGGCCACCGACCCCAGCGGCGCCCTCCACCTCTATCGCGGCAACGGCGTCGGCGGGTTCGGCACCGCATCGGTCATCGGGCAGGGCTGGCAGTCACTCGACCTGCTCGCCTCGGTCGGCGACTTCGACCGCGACGGGCATCCCGACCTCATCGCCAGGGTGAAGGGCGCCGGAACGCTCCGCCTCTATCGCAGCAACGGTCTCGCCTCCTGGCGCACCACCCTCGCGATCCCCAGCTCGGGCTGGGGCAGCGTCAACGCCCTCGTGGGCCCGGGCGACTTCGACGGTGACGGCCTCAAGGACCTCATGGGCCGATCCGCCTCGACCGGCGCTCTCGTGCTCTATCCGGGCAACGGGGTCTCCGGCATTCGCAACGGCCCCGTTGTCGGCACCTTCAACGGGATCGACCTCTTCGGCTGACGGCCCTTCCCTTGCGTCCGCGCCGATGGTCGCGTTCTCGACCATCGGCGCGGACGTCAGCGGGGTGGAGTTGGGCTACTCGACAGGTTCGGCGACAGCGGCACGGAACTGTGCGGCATACAGCTCCGCGAATGCGCCGCCGGAGGCGAGCAGGTCCGCGTGCGAACCCTGCTCGACGATCCGACCGTTCTCCATGACGAGGATGAGGTCGGCATCGCGGATCGTCGAGAGACGGTGTGCGATGACGAAGCTCGTCCGGTCCTGCCGCAGCGCGGCCATGGCCTGCTGCACGAGGAGCTCGGTGCGCGTGTCCACCGACGACGTGGCCTCATCGAGGATGAGGAGCGCCGGGTCGGAGAGGAAGGCGCGGGCAATGGTGATGAGCTGCTTCTCACCGGCGCTGATGTTGCCGCCCTCGGCGTCGAGCACCGTGTCGTAGCCGTCGGGCAGCGAGTGCACGAAGCGGTCGACGTAGGTCGCCTGGGCCGCAGCGATGACCTCGGCCTCGGTCGCATCGGGGCGACCGTAGGCGATGTTCTCGCGGATCGTCCCGCCGAACAGCCACGTGTCCTGCAGGACCATCCCGATCTCGCCGCGCAGGTTGTGCCGGCTGAGGTCGGTGATGTCGACACCGTCGAGCGTGATGCGGCCGGAGTCGAGCTCGTAGAACCGCATGATGAGGTTGACGAGGGTCGTCTTGCCCGCGCCGGTGGGTCCGACGATGGCGACCATCTGGCCCGGCTCGACGGTGAGGTCGAGGTGCTCGATGAGCGGTGTCTCGGGCACGTAGGAGAACGAGACGTCCTCGAACGCGACGCTCCCGTGGGGGTCGTCGAGGACGACGGGAGTGGCGCTCTCGGCCTGCTGCTCGGGGGCGTCGAGGACATCGAACACCCGCTCCGCAGAGGCGACTCCGGACTGCATGAGGTTCGCCATCGACGCCACCTGGGTGAGCGGCTGGGTGAACTGGCGGGAGTACTGGATGAACGCCTGCACGTCACCCAGGCTCATCGATCCGCTCGCCACGCGCAGCCCACCGACGACGGCGATGATGACGTAGTTGAGGTTCCCGATGAACATCATCGTCGGCATGATGATGCCGCTGATGAACTGCGCGCCGAAGCCCGCGTCGAAGAGGTCATCGTTCTTGGCCTTGAAGGAGGCGCGAACCTCATCCTGACGGCCGAAGACCTTGACGAGCTGGTGACCGGTGAAGGTCTCCTCGACGATGCCGTTGAGCTCGCCGGTCGACTTCCACTGCTGCACGAAGTGCTTCTGCGACCGCTTGCCGATGGCCGCCGTGACGAGCATCGTGATGGGGATCGTCACCAGCGCGATGAGGGCCAGCAGCGGCGAGATGTAGAGCATCATGACGACCATCGCGATGACCGTCAGCAGCGAGGTGAGCAGCTGGCTCAGCGTCTGCTGGAGGCTCTGCGCCACGTTGTCGATGTCGTTGGTGACGCGGCTGAGGAGCTCGCCGCGCGGCTGGTTGTCGAAGTAGGGCAACGGCAACCGGTTGAGCTTGTCCTCGACGTCGCGTCGCAGGTTGAAGATCGTCCGGTTGACCGCGCCGGTGAGGATGAAGCTGCTGGCCCACTGCAACAGGCTCGCCACGACATAGATCGCGAGCACGAAGAGCAGGACGCGGCCGACGGCGCCGAAGTCGATGCCCGCGCCCGGGACGAGGTGCGGCATACCCGCGACGAGGTCGGCGAACGTGTCCTGACCATTGGCGCGCAGCCCGGCGACGATCTGGTCGACGGACCCCTCGGACGGAAGCTTCTTGCCGACGAACCCGGCGAAGATGAGGTCGGTGGCCTTGCCGAGGATCTTGGGGCCGATGGCGTTGAGGATGACGCTGGCGAGCGCAAAGGCCAGGACGCCGTAGAGCGCGAGGCGTTCGGGCTTGAGCAGGCCGAGCAGACGCTTGGCCGACGGCTTGAAGTTCGTCGACTTCTCGGTCGGCTGACCGATTCGCATGTGCGGCGGTCCACCTCGCTGCGACGCGGCTGGCCCCCGACGCTGCTCAGCTGCCTTCTCTTCCTCGGTGAGGATGCGGTCCCCGCTCATGCTGCTGCCTCCTCTGCGCTGCGCTGGCTCTCGACGATCTCGACATAGGTCGGGCACGTCTCGAGCAAGGCGTCGTGCGTTCCTGTGCCGACGACGGCGCCGTCCTCGAGGACGACGATCTGGTCGGCGTCGATGATCGTCGAAACCCGTTGTGCGACAACGATGACCGTTGTATGCCGGGTGACCGGCTTGAGTGCCGCCCGGAGCCTTGCGTCCGTGGACAGGTCGAGGGCCGAGAAGCTGTCATCGAAGAGATAGACATCGGGTTTGGCGACGAGGGCCCTGGCGATGGCGAGCCGTTGGCGCTGGCCGCCGGAGACGTTGGTGCCTCCCTGGGCGATGGCCGACTCGAGGCCGTCGGGCATGGCCTGGACGAAGTCCTGCGCCTGGGCGATCCGCAGTGCCTCCCAGAGCTCCTCGTCGGTGGCGTTCGCGTCGCCGTAGCGCAGGTTGGACGCGACGGTGCCGGTGAACAGGTAGGGCTTCTGCGGGACGAGTCCGATGCGCGACCAGACGTCCTCGAGCGTTGCGTCCCGGATGTCGACTCCGCCGAGCAGCACTGCGCCACCCGTGACGTCGTAGAGCCGTGGGATGACCGAGAGCAGGGTCGACTTGCCAGAGCCTGTGCTCCCGATGATCGCGGTCGTCTGGCCGGGCTCGGCTGTGATCGAAACCCCCTGCAGGACAGGCACATCGGCGCCCGGATAGGCGAACTCGACGCCACGCAGCTCGACGGACGTGCCGCCGACCGGGATGGCGACGGGATTCGTCGGCGGGACCACCGTCGAGTCGGTGTCGAGGACCTCTGCGATGCGCCCGGCCGAGACCGTGGCACGCGGGATCATCATCGACATGAAGGTCGCCATCATGACCGACATGAGGATCTGCATGAGGTAGCTCATGAAGGCGGTGAGCTCGCCGATCTGCATCTGGCCGTTGTCGACGCGGTGGGCACCGAACCACAACACCGCAACCGTCGACGCGTTGAAGATGACCATGACGATGGGGAAGACCAGGGCCATGAGCTTGCCGACCGCAAGGGCGGTCCCGGTGTACTGCGTGTTGGCCTCGGCGAAGCGCGCGCGCTCGTGGTCCTCACGGACGAAGGCCCGCACGACGCGGATGCCGGTGATCTGCTCGCGCAGGACCCGGTTGACCCAGTCGACCGACTCCTGCATGAGGCGGAAGTTCGGGATCATCTTGCGGATGACGAGGGCAACGCTCAGGGCGAGCAGCGGCACGGCGACCGCAACGAGCCAGGACAGTCCGGCGTCCTCACGCAGCGCCATGACGATGCCGCCGACCATCATGATCGGCGCAGACACCATCATCGCGGCGCCCATGAAGACGACCGTCTGCACCTGGGTGACGTCATTGGTGTTGCGCGAGATGAGGGTTGGCGCACCGAAGCGCGACACCTCCTGCGCGGAGAAGTCCCCCACGCGGGCGAAGACGCCGGCGCGCAGGTCCCGGCCCATACCGGCGGCGGCGCGGGCACCGAGATAGGTGGCGGCCACGGTGGCCGCGATCTGGATGAGGGAGACGGCGAGCATCCAGCCGCCGGCCGACAGGATGTAGCCCGTGTCGCCCTTGGCGACACCCTGGTCGATGATGCGGCCATTGAGGCTGGGCAGGTAGAGCGAGGCGATCGTTCCGACCAGCTGGAGCAGGACGAGCACCGTGAGCGGCCCGCGATAGGGCCGCAGATAGTCGCGCATGAGTCGAAGCAGCACTACTTCTTCCTCCGGGTCGTGGTGGATGTGGTTTTTGTGGCCTTGGTCGCGGCCCGCTTCAACGCGCCTTCGAGCAGGACGTCGACGAGCTGCTCAGGAGAGGACGCTTCGCCGTCGAGCATGGGATGGACACTGGAGAGGGTGAGCATGCGCAGGTAGCCGATGAACGTGGTTGCGGGGACGCGGAGCAACCTCACGTCTTCCCCCAGGACCTCGACGAAGGCCGCATCCAGCTCCGCTGTGGCCTCGTGCCGACGCTTGTGGGCATCGCCCCCGACGGGCGGCCGCAGTGGCTGACCCGAGGAAGCCAGCACCGTCATGAGCTGGAAGATTCCCTGCAGGTGCACCTGCATGATGGCGACACCCGCCGCGAGTCGCTCGGGCATCGAGAGTGAGCGGTCGATTTCCCCGAGCTCGGTGACCAGGGTCGAGTTGTCGAAGGCGTCGTGGATGACTGCCTCGATGAGCGCGTCCTTGCTCTCGAACACCCGGAAGATCGTGCCCTCGGCAATGCCCGCCGCCTTGGCGATCTCCTTGGTGCTCAAGCTGCTCCCCTTCGCGCGCAGCAGCGGCAGGGTGGCAGCAATGATCGAGGCCCGACGTTCGTCGGGGCTCAGGGCGGGGGCACGAGGTGGCACGTCCTCAAGTATGAGTGAGTGAGCACTCACTCACAACAAGTTTTCTGACCTGCACATATGCCAACCCGGGCAACTCCCCACGTGAGTGTCACTCACTCAGCGGACCCCTCAGACGAGCAGTCCGTCCTTGGCCGCGTCGCGGATGAAGGCGACCACTTCGCGCTCGGTCTCGTCCGTCTCGGCCTCGAGGATCCCGGCGATTGCGCTCGCCGCTTGCCTGGGCGTGAGCTCACCGTCCGCAACGGAGAGGTATGCCGCCGTCACCGTCGTGAGCGTGATGATCCGTCCCAGCCCACCGCCCTGACGCGCCACGATGACCGACGGGTCGGGGGCACCCGGGCGTGTGTGGCGTTCCTCGGTGACGTCGGGGGTCGCGGTCCACGCCCGGTCGAGGACCTCGTCGTCGGAGTGCTCCGCCAACCAGGTGCGGGCCTCGAGTCCCACCCGGACCACGTCTCCCATCGCCGGCGGCACCGGGCCGCGCGCATCCATGAGGTCGACGAACGGCTCCCGGTCGCCCACCGGGCGCTGGAGGGTGATGACTCCGAAACCGATCGACTCGACATCGCGAGCTGCGAAGTCATCCAGCCACGCGGCATACATGGCATCGAAATCCGCCGTGCCCGGGTGGTGACCGCCGTCGCGAGACCACGTCTCGGCATACTCCGCCGGGTCCTGGACCTCACGCTGGACGATCCAGGCGTCGACGCCGGCGCTGTCGAGCCAGGAGCCGACTCGGTCGGTCCAGGTCGAACCGCGGGGCACCTCCCAGTTGCCGAGGAACTGTGCGACTCCCCCGGGCTCGAGGTGCTCACCGACGGAGCGCACGAGGTTGGCGACGATCGCGTCACCGGAGGCGCCACCGTCGCGGTACTCGAAGAGCGGCACCTCACCCGAGCGCGGCGTGATGACGAACGGCGGGTTGCTGACGATGAGGTCAAAGCGCTGCCCGGCAACGGGATCGAGCATCGAGCCGGCCCGCACGTCCCACTCGACCTCGTTGAGGTTGGCGTTGAATCGCGCGAACGCCAGCGCCCGCTCCGAGAGGTCAGTGGCAACGATGGAGTCGGTGTGCGCGCCGAGGTGGAGCGCCTGGACACCACACCCGGTGCCGACGTCGAGGGCGGCACCCACGGGCCGGCGAATCGTCCACGCCGCCAACGTCGTCGAGGCCCCACCGATCCCGAGGACGTGGTCGTTGCGCACCGGCGAACCGGTCGCGACCTCGGCCAGGTCGGAGGCGATCCACCAATGACGTTCATCGGCGGCATAGGGGCGCACGTCGACGCGGGCGACGACACCGTCACCCTCTTCGTCCACGAGTCCGAGGGCCACGGCCCCCTGAGCGCGAAGGGTCGGCAGTGCCCGGTCGACCTCGGCCACATCGACCGGGTCGCCGAGCGTGAAGAGGCGAACGAGGATCGCAACCGGTTCGGTGGAGGCACCGGCCGCGCGACGTGCGGGCAGCGGCTGTTCACGCAGCAGGGCACCGCTGGCCAGCGGACCGAGGAACTCCGTGACACCCGTGACGTTGAAGTCGGCGGCCGTGAGATCGGCTCGGAGCCGGGCGATGAGGTCCTCGTTCAGGCGAGGCACGCGAGGGGTCACAGGGCGTCAGCCGTCGAGGAGCGCATGCCGCCCAGCCTAGAGCCGCCCGCGGACCCACACGCGAGCCGACCACTTCTCAGCGGGAGGTCCACCTCTGGATGGTTGCGCCGCCAAGAAGTGGACCCCTGGTCGTCATGCTGCGTCGAACCACGTGTTCCTCGGTTGCCGCCTGATCCCCTGCGCCTCCAACTTGGCCACCATCTGCATCGGGCGCGTCGCGTCGGCCCACACCCAGCGCGCCATCTTGTTCCCCTTGGCCCTGATCCGGTCCTCCCGCGCCTTCTCGCTCCAGAGGGTCTGCTCGATCTGTTCGGGGCTCATCCCCTCTCGCACGCGGTACTTCATCCGTCCGTCAAACTCACCGACGACGCCCTCCCACCCGAAGTCGCCAACGCCAATGAGGCCGCCCTCGTCCTCGATCGGGACCTGAAGAGTCGGGCGGGGGATGTTGAGCCGGAACATTTGCACGCGTGACAGCGACTCGCCCACCGACATCGCACCGGCCTCGGCGAAGTCCGCGACGAGGGCGGCCTGGACTCGACCACGAGCTCCTGCCGGGACCAGTTCGAGCTCGGCGAACAGCTCCTCCCGCGAGCACAGATGGTGATGCAGAGCGTGATCTGCGGCGGCCACGGCGTCAGGCAGGCACTCCGTCCTGGCCAGGTCGATGAGAGTTCTCGCCAGCGGAGTCACAGGCAGACCGTCGATCCACTCCACGTCTCCCACCTGTGCTCGGTGACGACGCACCAACCCCGACGAGTGGATGTTGCCGCCGTCGATGGACACGTCGATCCGCTTCGGCCACGAAGTGATCCGCGGTAGTCGCCACAGCGCCGCCGCCTACGCGTGGGAGTAGGTGGACGCCATCGCACCCTTGGCCTGCAAAGCCGTCGCGTGCACGAATGCAGCGTGCCGCTGTTCATGAGTGAGCGCGTTCCACGTGTCCGTCCTGACAACGACCCCACGACGCACTTTCGCCCACCTCGGCTGACCCGTGGAATCGCGGTCCTCCGGCGTCTCGCCGAGCCGACGCAGGTCTGCTGTTGGCCGCAGGAGGGCCGGACGAAACGGTTCGGGACGTGACGTGGGCATGGCCGATGGTCGCAGTTTTGGCGATTCTCACCGCCTCGTCATCCACAGCCTGCCGCCACAGGACCACTTCTTGGTGGGGCGTCCACCTCTACTTGGTCGCGCCACCACGGAGTGGTCGACTCGAGCTCTGCGCACAAAGCAGGCGGCCGGCTCACCCTGTCGGGTGGGCCGGCCGCCGTTCACTGCTTGTGGCGTATGCCGTGTGCTCGCCTAGCGCTGAGCAGGAGCCTCGGCGTCTTCGAGCGTCTCGTCGACAGCCTGACCGGGGTCGGTGACCGCACCCGAGTCCGGGGCCTCGTTGTCGAACGCGGCGACGGGCTCGTTCTCGTCGTCGCCACCGATGGCCAGGTCGCGACGCTTGGAGATTGCGACGGCCGTGACGACGATGACGAAACCGACACCGGCGATGCCGTAGCGGATCGGCGCACTGGCGTCCTCACCCACCGACAACATGACGATGGCGGGGGCGATGAGCACCGCAACGAGGTTCATGACCTTGAGGAGCGGGTTGATGGCCGGGCCGGCGGTGTCCTTGAACGGGTCGCCGACGGTGTCACCGATGACGGTGGCCTCGTGGGCGGGCGAGCCCTTGCCGCCGTGGGTGCCGTCCTCGACGATCTTCTTCGCGTTGTCCCAGGCGCCGCCCGAGTTCGCGAGGAAGACGGCCATGAGGCAACCGGTGCCGATGGCGCCGGCGAGGAAGCCGGCGAGGGCACCGATGCCAAGACCGAAGCCGATGATCACCGGGCTGAGTGCAGCGAGCAGCCCCGGGGTGGTGAGTTCGCGCAGCGAGTCACGGGTGCAGATGTCGACGACCTTGCCGTACTCGGGCTTGGTCGTGCCCTCCATGATTCCGGGGATGTCGCGGAACTGGCGACGCACCTCGAAGACGATGGCTCCGGCAGCGCGGGTCACGGCGTTGATGGCCAGGCCCGAGAACATGAACACGACGGCCGCACCGAGAAGCAGGCCGACGAGCGTCGACGGGTTCGTGACGACCGCTTCCGCATCGTTGAGGAAGCGGGTGGCCTGCTCCTGAGTCGTGTCACCTGGCGCCTTGATCTCGCGGACAGCGGTCTGCCAGGCGTCGGTGTAGGAGCCGAAGAGCGCCGTCGCGGCCAGCACGGCCGTGGCGATGGCGATGCCCTTGGTGATCGCCTTGGTCGTGTTGCCGACCGCGTCGAGCTCGGTGAGGATCTGCGCGGCCTCGGGGCCGACGTCACCGGACATCTCGGCGATGCCCTGCGCGTTGTCGGAGACCGGACCGAACGTGTCCATGGCGACGATGACACCGACGGTCGTGAGCAGCCCACAGCCGGCGAGTGCAATGAGGAACAGCGACAGGGCCACCGAGCCACCTCCGAGGAGGAAGGCGAGGTAGACCGCGCCACCGATGATCGCGGCGGTGTAGACGGCCGACTCGAGGCCGACGCCGATGCCCGAGAGGACGACGGTCGCAGCACCGGTGAGCGACGTGCGGGCAACGTCCTTGGTCGGACGCTTGTCGGTGCCGGTGAAGTAGCCGGTGAGCCAGAGGATGATCGCGGCGAGAACGATGCCGATGATCACGGCAAGGATCGCGGTGATCCGCGGGTTGCCGTCGAGGGCGCCGATGGCCTGGTCACGCGAGCCGAGCTCGGCGTAGGTGGCGGGCAGGTAGAGCCAGGCAGCGACCGAGCAGAGCACGGCCGCGATGCCGGCGGAGATGTAGAAGCCCTGGTTGATGGCGTCGAGCGCGCTCTGCGTGCCACGGGCCTTGGTGATGAAGACGCCGATGAGGGCGGTGATCGCACCGAGAGCCGGAACCAGAAGCGGGAAGACGAGACCGAACGACCCGAAGGCAACCGAACCCAGGATGAGAGCGGCAACGAGCATCACGGCATACGACTCGAAAAGGTCTGCTGCCATGCCGGCGCAGTCGCCGACGTTGTCGCCCACGTTGTCGGCGATGGTCGCCGCGTTGCGGGGGTCGTCCTCCGGGATGCCGGCCTCGACCTTGCCGACGAGGTCGGCGCCGACGTCAGCGGCCTTGGTGAAGATGCCACCGCCGACGCGCATGAACATCGCGAGCAGGGCGGCGCCGAAGCCGAAGCCCTCGAGGACCTTGGGGGCGTCAGCCTTGTAGAGGAGGACGACGATGGAGGCGCCGAGCAGGCCGAGGCCCACGGTCGCCATGCCGACGGTGCCACCGGTGCGGAAGGCGATGCGCATGCCTTCGTCGCGACCGTTCTCACCGCGCGAGGCGGCGGCAACGCGGACGTTGGCCTTCGTCGCGAGCTTCATGCCGAGGTAGCCGATGGACGCGGAGAAGACCGCACCCACGATGAAGAAGCCGGAGCGACCCAGCTTCACACCCCAGTCGGGAGCGGGCAGGAGGAGCAACAGCCCGAAGACGAGCACGACGAAGATTCCGAGCGTCTTGAACTGACGCGTGAGATAGGCCTGAGCCCCCTCTTCGACTGCGGCGCCGATCTCGCGCATCTTGTCGGTACCAGTGTCCGCGGCCAGAACCTGCGCCCGGAAGACGAACGCCATGGCGAGGGCGATCACGGCGATGACCGCGACCCCCACGACGAGCGTGACGTTCGATCCGGTGAGTTCCAGCGTGGACGTCGCCTCGGCCGGTGCGAGCGCGAGTGCAGCCATTCCATCCTCCTTGACGGGTGTGCGTCATCGAACCTCCACAGGTCTCGCGATTCTCGCGATCCCGTGGACCACAGGCAGACGCGGGGTGGACCTTACCCGGTGACACAGGTCACATGAACCCTCAGTGGGTGGGTGTGACTGCTCTCACGCTCACGAAGGCGAGGGAGAGGGCTGGTTCAGGCGGGGACGTCGGGCTCGAGGAAGTCGTCGGGACCTGCCGCGAGGGCCGCGTCGACGGACTCGTGGATGGGCAGGACGCGGTCGAGACCCGTGATGCCGAAGAGGCGGAGGATGCGCTCGTTGGTGCAGACCACGCGCAGCCAGCCGTCGACCTTCTTGACAGCCTTGAGCCGGCCGACGAGCACGCCGAGACCGGTCGAATCGAGGAAGCCCACGCCCTGCAGGTCGACGATGATGGCGGTGTGACCTGCGGCGATGCGCTCCTCGAGGGCAGATCGCAGCTGAGGCGCGGTGTAGACGTCGACCTCACCGGAGACGGTGACGATGGTGACGTCATCGCGTTCCGTGGTCGCCACAGTCAGCTTCACTACAGCCGGCTCCTTGTTCGCAATCCGCCCATGTGTTGGGCCCACCCTTGGCACCGACCCCCGAAGCGTTCGCGCCACGAGGTCTGTCAGTGCACCGCATTACGGTAACCGTTGTGCCGTCATCTGCCGAGCCAACCGCGATCCTCGCTGCCTTGGCAGCCGGGGAGCGCGGAGCCCGGCTGCGCCACGTCGAACGCCTGCCCGCCCGGGCCGCTCAGGTTGCCGACTGGCCCGACTGGATGGCGTCACCCTTGCTGGCGAGCCTGACGGGCTCCGGCATCGCTCGCCCCTGGTCGCACCAGCGCGAAGCCATGGACCTCGCCCACGCCGGGTCGCACGTCGTCATGTCGACGGGCACGGCGTCGGGCAAGAGCCTGGGCTACCTCGTGCCAGCGTTGACGGCGGTGCTCGACGGGCTCTCGTCCCCGACGGGGCGTGGCGCCACTGTCCTCTACATCGCCCCGACCAAGGCCCTGGCTGCCGACCAGTTGGCGCGCATCGAGGCGCTCGCGATCCCGGGCGTTCGCGCGGCGACCTATGACGGTGACACCCCGAACGACGAGCGCCGCTGGATCCGCGAACACGCCAACGTCGTCCTCACCAACCCCGACCTCCTCCACCACTCGATGCTGCCGGGGCACAAGAACTGGTCGCCGTTCCTGCGGTCCCTGAAGTACGTCGTCATCGACGAGTGCCACATCTATCGCGGCGTCTTCGGCTCGCACGTGTCGTCGGTCCTGCGGCGCCTGCGGCGGGTGTGCACTCGCTATCGCTCGACGCCGACGTTCGTGCTCGCCTCCGCGACCGTCAGCCACCCCGCGTCCCATGCCAGTTCCTTGGTGGGTATGCCGGTCAGTCCCGTTGACGTCGACGGTTCGCCTCGCGAGGCGCTCACCTTTGCCCTGTGGGAGCCGCCGACCATTGAGGAATCGCGGCGCTCGGCGACGACTGAGGCTGCTGAGCTGCTGGCGGATCTCGTGGCCGCTGGCGTGCAGACCCTGGCGTTTGCCCGCAGCCGCGCCGGAGTCGAGTCGTTGGCGTCGTCGGCGCGGCGACGACTCGGACAGGTGAGCGGGAGCGCGGAGGCGAGCATCGCGGCATACCGGGGCGGTTATCTTCCGCAGGAGCGGCGCGAGCTGGAGCGCGCACTGCGCGACGGTGAGCTGCGCGGACTCGCGGCGACGAACGCGTTGGAGCTGGGAGTCGACATCAGCGGGCTCGATGCCGTGCTCATGGCGGGGTGGCCCGGGCGCCGGGCCAACCTGTGGCAGCAGGCTGGGCGGGCCGGGCGTTCAGGGCGGGAGTCGTTGGCTGTCTTCATTGCGGCTGACGATCCACTCGACACCTATTTCCTGGAGCATCCGGAGGCGATCTTCGGTGCGCCGATCGAGTCGACCGTCATGGATCCCGCGAACCCGCACGTGCTGGCGCCGCACCTTGCGGCCGCGGCTCACGAGCTGCCACTGACCGAGGCGGACCTGCCGATGTTCGGGACCGGGGCCCGGGGCGTCGTCGACCTGCTCGTCGAGCGCGGGATCCTGCGGCGGCGACCGACGGGGTGGTTCTGGGCGCGTGATGACCGGCCCGGCGACCACCTCAACCTCCGTGGGACGACCGAGGTGGTGTCGATCGTCGAGCGGCGCAGTGGTCGCGTGCTGGGGACGATCGACGAGGCGTCAGCGCACTCGCAGGTCCACACGGGCGCAGTGCACGTGCACCAGGGCGACACGTTCGTCGTGACCGACCTCGACCTGCCGGGGGCGACCGCAACGATCGTGCGCGGCGACCCGGGGTGGAGCACGCACTCGCAGTCGCAGAGCTCGTTCTCGATCCTCGGCGCCAAGCGGACGCAGCGGTGGGGCGAGATCGACGTGTGCTTCGGGTCGGTGCGGGTGACGACGCAGGTGACGGGGTTCTTGCGGCGGTTGCCGTCGGGTGAGGTTCTGGGGACACACCCGCTCGACCTGCCCGAGCGCTCGCTGGTCACTCGTGGGGTGTGGTGGACGATGCCGCTCGACCTGCTGGAGGAGGCGGGGATCGAGGAGGCGCAGGTGCCCGGGGCGGCACATGCTGCCGAGCACGCGGCGATCGGGATGCTGCCGCTCGTCGCGACGTCGGACCGGTGGGACGTCGGCGGAGTCTCGACCGACATGCATCCCGACACGGGGCTGCCGACGATCCTCATCTATGACGGCTATCCGGGTGGGGCGGGGTTTGCCGAGCGGGCACATGGGGCGTTCGGCGAGTGGATCGAGGCGACCCGTGACGCCGTGGCGAGGTGTCGGTGCGAGCGCGGGTGCCCTGCCTGTGTGCAGTCGCCGAAGTGCGGCAACGGCAACGAACCCCTCGACAAGGCGAGGGCGATCACGCTGCTCGACCTGGTGCTCCTGTCGCGCCCTGCTGCCTCCTGACCGGCGTCCCGAAGTGACCCAGTTGGACGGTTGGGGACGGGCGGGCAGCGTCCCCATCTCTCCCATCGGGTGAGTTCGGGACAGGACGCGAGCCTCTGAACAGGGACGATGCGTCAAAAGAGCGCTAGCCTCGCAGGCGTGATCATCCTCGGACTCATCCTCGTACTCGCCGCCATTGCCGCAGGAATCCTGCTGTTTGAAGGCACCTCCCAGTTGACCGACAAGGTCGACATCGACACGTTCAGCGGCACCTTCAGCCTGCCGCCGCTGGCCCTGCTCATCACCGGAGCAGCGGTCATCACCGTCTTCTGGCTCGGATGGGTGTTGATGCGTGAGGGGTTCAAGCGCGGCGCCCGTCGCCGTCGTGCGGCCAAGGAGGAGAAGGCCCTCACCGAGCAGCGCCGCGTCGAGAACGAGCGCAAGATGCAGGAGGAGTTCGCCCAGCGTGAGCGTCAGCTCACCGAGGAGCGTCGCCGCCACGAGGAGGAGACCTCCACCCTGCGCCGCGAGGGCGACGCCCGCGTCGAGGAGCAGCACCTCTCGACCGAAGAGGCTCGTCGTCGTGCCGAGATCGCCGAGGCCGAAGCCCGCGCTCGCTCCGGCGAGGCCCCGCGCACCGACCCCCGCGCCTGACCCAGACACCGGGAGCGAACCTTCGCCCGGCATGGCATCCACCGATGCCGTGCCGGGCGCTCCTCATTTCTGCGCGGCCGGCGCCAACCGCGCAGAAGCTGACCAGCCGCGTCCGCATTCATGTGCGGTTGGTCACGTTCTGCGCCCTCGGTCACGCGGGGCCGGCGCGGGCTGAGGCGACGGCGCGATCAGGCACGCCCGGCCAGCTCGTCGCGACCTGTGTGGACACCCGGACCGAGACCGACTCGTTGACACCGAGGGCGCACTCGACGACCTGGGCGCCGTTGCGTCGGGCGACGACTGCAGCCCGGACGCAGGCGTCTGCCTGACCCGACTGAAGGGCGCCGGCTCCGGCCAGCGCCGCGAGGTCGGCGGCGGTGCGAGCGCGATGGGCAGCGCTCGCGGCGGCGCCGAGCTGGAGGCCGGCCGTCGTGAGGACCAGGAGTACTCCGATGGCCGCCACGGTCAGCACCGTGCCGGAGCCCCGCTCCCGCCAGGTGCAGGACGACTCAGGACCCGTTCGCGCAGGTTCCGGCATCAGGGAGCCGTGGGAGGGGACGCGCGAACGGGCGGTCATGGGGCGGCTTCGGGGACGGCATGGGCGATGCCCCGGGGGCGGGCGCTGACACCCAGAGCCCTGA
This sequence comes from Janibacter sp. HTCC2649, assembly GCF_000152705.1. Classification (GTDB taxonomy): domain Bacteria; phylum Actinomycetota; class Actinomycetes; order Actinomycetales; family Dermatophilaceae; genus Knoellia. The sequence continues at coordinate 2,005,224 of NZ_CH672413.1, forward strand.
GCAGGGGTGGCGACTCCGCCGTCACGTTCACGGTGATCGCATCGGCGCCGACGTCGAACCCGATGACGGCGCCTTCCGGCGCCTGGAGTGCCACCTCGGCGCGAACCCGACCCGCGTCCTCGCCCCGGGCAAGGAGTCGCGCACCCACCCGCGCAGCGTCGACGCATCGGAGATGGTCCGTGACCACCGACACGGCGCCGAGAGCGAGCGTCAGGACGAGGACGAGGGCCGGCAGGGCCACGGCGATCTCCGCCGTGACCATGCCGCCCTCGCTGCGTCGACCTCGGATCACGTTCCCGTGCCGAGAGCAGCGGTGATGACGCTCGCCAGGGCGAACTTCACCGGGCCGGACTTGACGACGATCATGAGCACGGCGGCGAAGGCACACGCGGCGAGCGTGCCCACGGCATACTCCGCAGTTGTCATGCCTGCCTCGGCAGACTCCTTGATGCGCGCCAGACGACGCGAAAGACGCTGTGTCACAACGGATCTCCTCGATTCGGAGCGGGGCGAGTCCCCGCTTCAGGACGAGTCCAGCGCACGCGCTCCTCGAGCGCGAGCGCCGTTCGGAGATCTGTGGACGACCGACAGCAACGCGGCCTTCTGTGGACAACTCGCTCAGCCGACACCGAGGCTTGATCGGGCGAGGTGGAGCACGACCGGCACCACCGTGGTGCCGACGAAGCCGGGTAGGAAACAGGCGCCGAGCGGCAGGACGAGAAGGACGCCTGCGCGCTGGACGGCGGCCTCGACCCGCGATGCTTCCTCGCGCCGCATCCGCTCGGCAGCGGCGAGGACGACACCGGCCGGTGCTGCGCCGGACTGCTCCGCCGCCTGCCAGGCAAGGGCGGCCGGACGCCACGCCTCCCCCACGTGCGCCCAGGAGGTCGCAGCATCCTGGCCCCACCGGTGAGCGCTGGCGACCACCCGCAGCTGGCGTGCCACAGCCCCGCCGACGTGGTCGGCCACTGCCTCGAGGGCTTCGATCGGGCCGAGCCCCGAACGCAGCGCAAGGGCACACAGCACCAGCGCATCAGCCGCTTCATCGACGGTCAACACGGTGGCTGCATCGCGCATCGCGGCCGACGCCGCGCCGACATCACCGCCGGGGCTCAGTTCGTCGTCGGACTCAGGACCCGATGGCTCGAGGCTGGCGGGGGCTGCACGGCTTCGACCTGAAGGCCACAGGAGGCAACCGCCAACCACGGCGAAGAGGGCGAGGACGAGGGTCACGGAATCTCCGCCGGTCGCAGGGCCCGGCGCAGCACCGTTCGCGACCAGAGCCAACCGCAACCCGTGAGGACGAGCCCGACGACCGCAGCAACGAGCGATGCGGTGCTGCCGTAGACATCGCCGACAGGCAAACCGAGGACCAGGGCAACGAGGGGTCCAGTCAGGGGCAGCAGCGTGAGTAGCCACATCGAAGCGCGGGGGCCCGCGGCCAGAACCATGCGCCGGTCGTCACTCTCGGCACGTTCGCGCAGAACCGCCGCCGACGCCCGGGCAGCCGGTGCCGCCGCCACTCCGAACTCATCCGTGAGGCTCCAGGCCGCAGCCAGGAAGGCGAGGTCGCGATCTCCCTCCGCGACGCGCAGCAGGCACTGCCCGATCGGGCTCCCCCTCCCCTGTGCCGCCGTGATCTGCTCGCCGAGGACGGCGAACTCCGGTCGGGTCGCGGCAGATCCGCCCACATCACAGGCGAGGCGGGCGGCTTCGGCTGCGGGCAGTCCCGCGTCGAGGCCCACAGCGGACAGCTCGGCGAAGTCGGCCACCCACCCACGGCGACGCCGGCCGAACCGAACCTCTCGCGCCAGCAGAGCCTGCAGCCACCCGGGCCATCCACTCGACGATGCGCCGCCATCTGCGTCCAACTGGACGATTGTGGCGCTGGGTCTCGAGCCCAGCACGGGGCGAGCGAGCGGCCACAGGACGATCGCCGTCACGAGGAGGGCGACGAGCAGCAGGGTCACGCGACGTCCCGATCCGAAACAGCGGCGTATGCCGGCCGCGCACCTTCGCTTGCGTCTGCGCCTTCGGTCGTTCTAGCCACCGGATCCGCAGACGCAACGAGGGCAGCCTCGGCGGGGCGCAGCAGGGCGTCGAGTCGGGCAGCACCGGGCCCACGGCGCACCCCGCCCGACGGACGCGCTCCCAGCACCCCGCCGGCCGATGCCTCCCCGGGCGCTCCGTCGACAACAACAGCCTCATCGACCACCACCTCCGTGCCTGTCCAGCGCGTCACCCCCACTGCCCGGATGAACCGCGCCGGTCCGACCCGGCCCACCTCGATGACGACCTGCACCGCTCCACGCAGCTGGGCGTGCACCGCCTCGCGACTCATCCCGGCCAACGCGCCGAGGGCCTCGATCCGCGCGGGAACCTCGCCCAGACCGTTGGCGTGCACCGTCCCGGCGCCGCCGTCATGTCCGGTGTTGAGCGCGGCCAACATCTCGCGCACCTCCGGTCCGCGAACCTCCCCCACGACGAGCCGATCGGGGCGCATCCTCAGCGCCTGCCGCACGAGGTCCACCATCGTCACGCCGCCGACGCCCTCGACGTTGGGCATGCGCCCCTGCAGCCGGACGACGTGCGGGTGAGCCGGAGCCAGCTCGCGCACGTCCTCCACGACCACGATCCGCTCATCAGCGGCGCACTCGGACAGCAGCGCCCCGAGCACCGTGGTCTTGCCGACGCCCGTCCCACCGATCACGACGAACGACAACCGAGCCGCCACCACCCGACGCAGCACCCCAGCCAAGCTGTCGCCCACCGCCCCGAGAGCCACCAACCCGTCGACTCCCACGGGCTGGTGTCGTGGCACTCGCAGACTCAGGTGGGTCCCCGACTCGGCCAGCGGAGGCAGGATCGCGTGCAGCCGGACTCCCCCGGGCAGCACGCCGTCGACCCACGGCTGGGCCTCGTCCAGCCGTCGGCGAGCCAGCCCCGCCAACCGTGTCGCCAACGCCCGAGCAGCCCCAGGAGAGAGCCGCACCCCGGTGTCCTCCACGCCACCACCGCGGTCGACCCACACTGCACCGTCCCCGTTGACCAACACATCGGTCACCGCCCCCATGGCGATCCACGGCTCCAACGGCCCGAACCCCAACACCTGCTCGCGCAGCAGCGCATTCTCGGCCGCCGCTCCCTGAGCACCCAGCTCGACCACCGCCCCCGTGACGTCCGAGATCGCCGCCGCATCCGGGGCCCGACCGGCACGGATCGCCTCCTCGATCCCGGGCCACCTCGGCGCCCCACCACCTGCAACACCCCCAGCAGTCATGCGGCCCTCCACCCCAGGTCGTCCAACAACTCGAGCACAACGTGATCGGCGGTGTCCCGCAGCGGACCTCGCAACCCGGGCCACTCACCCCGCTCCGCGTCACGACGGACACGAGGGTCGTGGCGTACGTGCGCCAAATGCGGTGTGCCCAGGTGCTCGAGCACTTCGTCGAATTCCGCCCCGAGACCGCTCGACGAACGCGTCACCAGCCCCACCCCGGAGCCGGACAGGTCGGACAGCAGCGCCTCTGTGTCAGCCAACTGCCGCGCCTGAAGCCCCGACACCACATGGACCGCGGCGGCGTCCTCGGCCAGAGCCGCAAACAGCGGAGTCAGGGAGGGAGCGTCAAGGACCACCGGCACGTCCCAGCGGATCGACCCGAGCACGTCGATCAGCACGGAGTCATCGACCGCGGCGCCGTGCCCACCCGCCGACAGGACCGGCACCTCCCCGCGCGGCAGGGCCGCAATCAACCGCGAGCACGACGTCGTCCCCCGCAACCGCGCCAGGTCCGGCCAGCGCAGCCCGGGGATGTGCTCCGTGCCGCAGGTCATGTCGAGCCCGCCCCCGCGGACGTCGCCATCGACGAGCACACACTCACCAAGGTGCGTGGACAGGCGTCGAGCCAGCGCGGCCGCCCACGTCGAGGCACCCAGCCCACCACTGGCACCGAGCACCATCACCAGAGGGGTCACAAGAGAAGTCATGCCGACGACGCTCACCCACCAACCGACCCGACCACCACCCCGGTGAGCCGATCTGTGGACAAGAGCACCCGGCATACCCGGCCTGTGGACGACGGAATCACCCACGAAAACGGCACCTGAAAAAGAAAAGGCGACGGCCCCGGTCGGGGGGATGACCGGGGCCGTCGGGCGGGCCGAGCCCCGGGGGGGAGAGGCCGGACCACCCGTCGCTGCAACCCCGAGGGGGAGCGATGACTCCATCGTTGCCCATCGATCCCATGCACGCAAGGTGAACGTTGAAACTCGCACAAAATGACCATTCAATGGTCACCCGAACGACGATGACGCCCCTGAAAGAGGGGCGTCATCCGCCGCGAGCGTGCGAGGCGACCAAGCGTGCATTTCCTTGCCGTCGTATCGGGTCAAGCCCGAACAGACCGGTCCATCAGTGGACTGCCCGCGCGTGGGTACCTGTTGCGTCTCGCGGTTGTTTCAAGGACGGGTGGTTCCGGGAAGGCCTGCCCGATGAACCCTGTCTACTCCCCTGCCCCGACAACGACAAGACTTGACTTTCGCTCAGGTGAAGCGTCAGGTCAGGCGGCCGGCGAGGACCGCGTCAGCAATCGCCTCACCCTCCGCAGCGCCGGCGACGATCGCGTCGCAGCAGTGCGTGAGCCACAGACCGACGCCTGCGGCGTCACCGCGGGTGTATGCCGTGAGCCCGCCGAGGTATGCCGGCCCACCTCCCGTGCCGTGCCCGGCTTCGGGAACCGCGACGCCGGTGGGGTCGAGGCCGCCGGCCTGGATGACGGCGCGCTCGATGGCGCGGGCGACGACGCCGTTGCCGCGGGTGAAGGGTCGGGCGGTGACGATCTCGGCGTGGGCGAGGGCGGCAACGATCGGGATGGGCAGGGTCTTCGCGCTGGCGAGGAGCTCGACGACGCGCTGGAGGCGTTCGCGGGCCTCGGCCGCCGGAGGGGCGTCGCCGATCTCGATGAACTCTCGGCTGTCCTCGCCATCCAGACGTGGGCGACCGAGCTCCGAGTCGGGGACCAAGCCGGCGGCGGCAGCGGTGTGGAGGCGGGCCAGGGCCTGCATCGGGGCGGTGAGGACGACGGAGCCGAGGCGTTCGGTCTCGGCGGTGGCGGCAACGACTCCGCGCATGACCTGCTCGACGGGGTCGGGTTCGTCGTGCCAGGTGACGGCGCCGCGCATGAGGTCGCGGACGATGTCGACGGACAGGCGGGCGCCGTCGAGCTCGCCACTGGCCCAGGCGCCGCGGACGCGGGACTCGGCGGCGGCCTCGGGGATGCGGCGGCGCAGGGCGTTGTGCCAACGAAGCTTGGTGCAGGCCTCGCGGGCGGCGTCGATCTTCTCGGGCATCCCGGGCAGCGTGGCGAGGGCGTTGACGGAGGCGGAGAGCTGAGTTGCGTTGGTGGACACGGGAGTTGGGCCTCAGACGGTTTCGGACGCGGAGGGGACCGGGGCACTGTGGGGAGCGGGCGGCATACGCACGCCTGCAAGTTGGCGCGACTGCGCCACGACGCGACCGCGCGAGTCCCAGATGATCGCGTCCTCCTCGAAGAGGCCACCGATGACGTTGTTGGTGGTGATGCGCATGCGCAGCCAGCCGGGTACGGGGCGCGAGCGGATGTGCCCGGAGAACGCGATCGTGGGCGCCCAACCCATCGCGCCGAAGGTCATCGTGACCGGCGGCAGGGCGTCGAGGAAGAACGGGAGCGAGGCAACATCGGGTTCGCGGCCGTCCTTGAAACGGATCCACGCGCGCATCTCCCCGTCGCGAGCCGGCTGACCGATGGCCCACCCAGCCGTCGCGGGGTCGATGCGGATGTCGACGCGGTCGAGGATGGCGATCTTCTCGGCAAAACCCATGCGCAGCGCAGGGGCGCACTGGTCAGGGTCGGGCAGCGCCGGCGGGACCTCTTCGCGGTGGATCGGCGCACTGTTGGCGTCGAGGTCGGCGAAGGTCGCGGTGTGCCGGACGCAGACCTTGCCTGCCTGGCTCATCGTCACCTCGGCGGTGGAGAAGGAGCGGCCGGTGCGCAGGATCGTCGTCTCGAGGTCCACGGTGCCCGGCTGCGAGGTGGCAAGAAAGGTCGTGCTGAAGGCGACCAAGTCGGTGTGCGATCCGGCGGCTGCGAGCGCCTCCGTGGCGGCCTGGGTCACGAGGCTCATGACGATCCCGCCGTTGACGGCTTCGCCGATGACCCAGCCGTCGGTGAGCTCGGCCTGGCCGTGGGTGATCCGGACGATGTCGTCGAACTCGCTCATGGCGACGAGCGTATGCCGTGGGCTCGCACCCCCGGCCGCTGCGTCTGCCGATGTGGTGGATCTGGCAGCCGCATCCGCAGACGCACGGTCGCGTCACCCGCGGAGGCCTAGGCTTCGCGGCATGTCGCCCTCGTTTGACGTTCCCACTGCCGTGGTCGTCGCGGGGGCCATGCTGCTGCTGGGGCTGGGGATCTGGTTGGCCGGGCGTGGGCGGCGGCGGGGATTCCTGTCGACGGTCGACCGGGTGACCTACTCGACGCTGCACACCGCCTCCCTCGCGTCGCGCCACCTTGCCGACGGCCTCACCCCGGAGTCGGCCGACCGAGCAGGCAAGCACCTGCTGGCAATCCTCGGGGCCCGGTCGGTCGCCATCTGCGACGCCTCGGGGCTCCTGGCGTGGACCGGCCCCGGCGAGCACCACTCCAACGACGCCCACTCGCACGCGGAGGCGACGCGCAACTCCGGCGCGCCCACCGTCATCGGCGCCGGTGAGATCACCTGCAGCGACCCCGACTGCCCCATCCGTGCCGCCGTCACGGCTCCGCTCATCGCCGACGAACGCGTCGTCGGCACCCTGACGGCCTACGCCCCGACGACCTCGGCCGGGTTGGCCCAGGCCACGGGCGAGCTGGCCCGCTGGGTCTCGGCCGAGCTCGACGTCGCCGAGCTGGGCCGCGCCCGCACCCGCGCCATGGAGGCGGAGCTGCGTGCTCTGAGGGCCCAGATCAGCCCGCACTTCATCTACAACTCCCTCGGCGCCATCGCGTCGTTCGTGCGGACCGACCCCGAGCGGGCGCGCGAGCTGATCCTCGAGTTCGCCGACTTCACCCGCTATGCCCTGCGCCAGGGTGGCCCGTTCACAACCCTCGCCGAGGAGCTGCGCAACGTCGAGCGCTACCTCGTGCTGGAGCAGGCGCGCTTCGGTGAGCGGCTCCAGGTGAGCCTGCTCATTGCGCCCGAGGTACTGCCGGTGCGCGTGCCCTATCTGGCCGTACAACCGTTGGTGGAGAACGCTGTTCGGCACGGACTCGCCACCAAGGAGGGCGTCGGACACGTGACGATCACGGCGGCCGACATCGGGGGCGAGGCGGAGATCTCGATCGAGGACGACGGCGTGGGGACCGACCCGGAGCAGGTCCAGCGCATCCTCGACGGCCAGTCGCGCGCCGACTCCGTGGGGCTCGGCAACGTCGACGCCCGACTGCGTCAGGTCTACGGCGACGAGTTCGGGCTCGTCGTCGAGACGGCCGTGGGCGCCGGGACCAAGGTGAGCTTCCGGATCCCGAAGTACGCACCCGGCGTTCACCAGGACTAGATCGGCGTATGCCGCCCCGCCTTGCCTGACCGGACTGGCCGGCCTGACCGGCCCTGACCTGCCCCACCCCTGCTGGGCAGGTCAGGGCAGGTCAGTAACCCGCGCAGGCGTTCGCGTCGTCGAAGTGACCTGGTGTCGTCGGATAGGCGCTACCGGTCCCGTGGTCCTTGCCGTCGGGGTTGTAGACGAGAGCCAGCTCGTCGTAGGCCGAGGTCCCGGGCGTCAGCACGTCCGCCGAGGCGCCGCCTCCGCCAGGTCGACCGGCACCGTTGCCCGTGGCCCAGGCCTTGAGGAAGTCCTCCACCGCCGGGGCCGGGACCCTGACGTCGGTGAAGCCGCCATAGGCCGCGTTGCAGTGGCTCCACAGGTTGTAGACGCCGGACCAGTCGATGAGCCGGTCGCCGTTGTGCGGGCCGTTGTTGGACAGGTCGCCCTGCATCACGTCACGGTCCCAGCCGCCGTAGACCCAGTCGACACCCTGGTGGTGCTGGTTGTTGGCCAGGGTCGAGGTGGTCGTCACGACGTCATCGGCGCGGTCCGTCATCTCGAACCAGGAGCACGGGTCGGTCGTGCCATCCTTCTTGGTCGTGACCGGGTCCGTGCTCGTGCTGCAGGTCCGGCCGGTGAGCGCCGCTCCCGTGCCATAGGCACCACGGGGCCGCCAGTCGATGACGTCCTCGTCCTTGCCGCCCGCAATGTGGTCGATGAACTCACCATTCGTGCCCGCGTCGGCCAGGCATAGCGCGTCCGTGTAGGTGCAGACCTTGCCGGCCCCACCCCACATCACGTCCTTGCCGCGGTCGCCGAACAGCGAGTCGCCGCCCGAGTCACCGTTGGCGAGGTCGTCTCCCGCTCCCGCGTGGATGGAGTCGTGGCCTGCGCCACCGCGGATGCGGTCGGCGCCACCGAAGGTGATCCCGTTCAACGGCATCGGGGTGCTGGTCGCACCGCCGACGAAGTCGGTGCCGTTGACGTCGTGCAGCAGGTCGGCCTCCCGGCTCACCGAACCGTCGCGACGCGTCGTGAAGCTGACGGCCGGAGGCATGGTGAGTGTCGTTGTCGTGGAACGCGATCCGGTCTCGAACCGATTCTGTATGCCGCCTCGGTCGCCGAGGATTGCGTCCTCACCGTCCTCGCCGAACAGGGTGTCCGCACCGAGCTCGCCGTAGATGTCGTCGTCGTCCGCGCCACCCAGGATGTTGTCGCCACCGTCCTGGCCGTAGAGCACGTCCTGGCCGTCGTCGCCGAACACCGTGTCCGAGCCAAAGGCTCCGGCCACCTCACAGGTCGACGTGGTCGTCGAGCCGGTGGTGGGGCAGAAGCGCGTCGACGACGCACCTCCACCGGCGACCCTGACCTTGGCCTGGCCGAGACGTGAGGTGCCGTAGCGCGGCGTGTAGACGCGGTCCGTCGTCCCGCCGTCGACCACTCGCTGGATGGAGCCGTTGTCGCCGACCACGAAGTCGTCGTTGCCGTCTCCGTGGATGACGTCGTTGCCGTCGCGGTAGCCCTGGCGGCCCCAGCCGCCGGTGAGGTCGTCCTGACCCGCGGTGACTGGTGCAGCGTCGACTGCCGGCGTGGACCAGGCGGCACCCGCGGGGGCTGCCACGATCTCCGTGGCCGCGAGCGCGACGTCCCCGTGGATGGTGTCGGCTCCTCCGTCAGCCTCGACGTAGTCGTCGTCACCGCCACCGCTGATCCGGTCGTCGCCATCCTGGCCGAAGATCACGTCGACGCCGTCCTGACCCGACAGTGCGTCACCGGCGGAGTGCGTGGCGTTCGCGGCCGCAGGGGCCGGGCCGACGAGGTCGTGGAACGTCACACCTCGCGACGGGACGAGCGCCGTCTGGGTCGCGTTCGCCCGGAGCGTGCGCCAGTCGCGCTCAGTCGTGGGCCGGTTGAGCAGACTGTTGTCGCCCATGATGAGGTCCGAACCCGGGCCTCCGTAGACGTTGTCTGCGCCGTCCGGCTGACCGACCTGGCCGGTGCTGGTCGTGGCGCTGCCAGCGGAGGACCCGCCCACGACGTCGTCGTCCTCGGTGCCGCCGAGCACCAGGTCGGCACCCTGTCCGCCCTCTGCATAGTCGGCTCCAGCCCCGGCGTCGGCACGGTCTGCGCCGCCCTGGCCCAGGAGCACGTCGTTGTCGGCGTCGCCCGTGATCGTGTCCGCACCGGAGGTGCCGGCAACCGGGGAGTCACCGAGGTCGTAGGGCAGGACCGTCCGCTGCGTGGTGACCCGGTTGAAGGTCAGGAGCGTGGCTGGTGAGACGGGCGGTGTCCCGGCGGGACGGGTGAGCGACCCGTTGTCTCCGAGCACCACGTCCTGACCGGCATCACCGGCCAAGGTGTCGCCGCCGTCCGGCTGACCAATCACCAGCGGCGACACCTCGGAACCCGGGGTGTAGGAGCCGCCCACGACGTCGTCGTCCTGGGCACCTCCTGAGATGGAGTCTGCGTCGGGACCGCCCTCGCCGTAGTCGGCTCCGTCACCGAGGGTGACGGTGTCGTTCCCGCGCTGGGCGAAGACGACGTCGGCGTCATTGCCGGCATCGATGACGTCGTTGCCCGAGACTCCGGTCGGAGAGCCAGCTCCCTCGTCGGCCAGGTCGACTCCGCGTGTGGTGGTGAGACCCCGACCGCTCATCACGGGGTGGGCCGGTCCGCCGCGCGTCACCTTGGCGTTGTCACCGGTGATGACGTCCTGGCCGTCACCGCCCGTGAGGGTGTCGCCCGCATCCGCCTGACCGGCCTCGCCCGAGGCCGTGGTGAAGGATCCGCCGACGACGTCGTCGTCCTGGGCGCCACCCGTGACGGAGTCCGTGTCGGGGCCACCCTCGCCGTAGTCGGCTCCGTCACCGAGGGTGACGGTGTCGTTCCCGCGCTGGGCGAAGACGACGTCGACGCCGCTGCCGGCATCGATGAGGTCGTTGCCGGACACGCCGGTCGGCGAGCCGGAGCCCTCGTCGGCGAGGTCGACCCCGCGCGGTGTGGTGAGCCCACGGCCGGCCATGACGGCGTGCGCAGTGCCGCCTCGGGTCACCGTGGCGTTGTCACCGGTGATGACGTCTTGGCCGTCGCCGCCGGTGAGAGTGTCACCGGAGTCGGGCCGCCCCTGCTCAGTGCCGGAGGCCAGCTGCGAGGAGCCACCGATGATGTCATCGTCGCCAGCCTCGCCCCAGATGCCGTCGGAGCCGGGGTTGCCCTCGGCGACGTCGTTGCCCAGGCCGCCGTAGACCGTGTCGTCGGCGAGGCCGCCGTAGGCGCGGTCGTCGTCGTCGCCAGCGACGAGGTAATCGGCGCCCCCGAGGGTGGCGTCGGTCGAGCCGAGGTCGGTCGGGTAGGGCTGGTCGGAGAGGACGTCGCTGGGCGCGTTGTCGCCCACGAGGACGTCGGCGCCACCGGCGCCCAGAAGGACGTCACCGCCGTCTGCCGCCCCAGCCACGGACGTGCCGCCAAGCAGCACGTCGGCCTCGGAACCTCCGTCGACCCAGTCGGAGCCGGCGTTGCCCTGGAGCCGGTCGGCCCCCGTGCTGCCGTAGAGGGAGTCGGCGCCGTCGTTGCCATAGACCTGGTCGGGTCCGTCCTCGCCGTAGGCCTGGTCGTCGCCGCTGCCACCGAAGACGAGGTCGGCGGCGTCGCCGGCGTAGAGGTGATCGGCACCCGAGTTGCCACAGAGACGGTCACTTGCGCCTGCGGCATACGCCCAGTCGTTTCCGCCTCCGGCGTTGACGACGTCAACGCCGTTGCCACCGAGGATGAGGTCGGCCGCGTCCGCGGAGACGGTCGTCTCGGCCGGCTGGGCGCTCACCGGGTTCGACTGCACGTCGCAGGCGTCGACGGTGGTGTCACCGAAGATCGTCGACGGGCCGTCGGAGCCATAGATGCGGTCGCTGCCGGTGCCGCCCACGAGCAGCTTGGTGCTGCCGCCCGCGTCGGGCAGGACGGCCACGTCGCGGGCCGACCCGAGCACGTCGGTGATGGCGCCGGGAGCACTGACCGTGGCTGGCGCTGCCACGACATAGTCGTCACCCGGACCGCCGTAGATCTTGTCCGAACCCAGTCCACCGGTGAGGACGTCGGCCGCACCTCCGCCGAAGACGGTCGCCGTCTGCGTCGCGGTCGACGCCGTGGTGACGAAGTCGAAGCCGTTGGAGCCGTAGACGGTGTCCGACCCGGTGCCGGTGCTGACCGTGTTGGTGTCCGTGTCGGCGTCGCCGGAACCCGCGTCGCTCTCGCCGATGGCGGCGAAGGTGCCCGTGTAGACGGTGTCGGTGGCCGAGCCGCTCTTGAGGACGTCACTGCCGGCGCCGCCGACGATCACCGAGCCCTGCGCGCGGTAGAGCGCCTCCTTCTCGGCCGAACCGCCGGTCGTCCCAGCCTTGATGCCCTTCGAGTCGGCGAGCACGCTGTCGTTCGCGGTGCCGATGGTGTCGGCGCCGCCGTTGCCGGACAGGCGGACCTGGCCGAGACCGGCCGCGATCTGGTCGATGCCCGAGCCCGTCGGGTTCGCGCTGTAGAAGTCGGCGTCGGCAGCGTCGGTGAGGGTCGAGTCGACCTTCACGGCGTTGGTCAGCGTGACCGAGCCGGCCTTGTCGGGCGACAGCGCGACGCTGGGTGAGGAGTCGGCGTGCGCGAGCGAGGCGTCACCGGCCACGACGTCGTTGCCGTTGCCGACGGTGATCGCGTCCGGACCCTGGCCGCCGGCGACGTGCGCCACCGCCGAGCCGGGCGCGGTCGCGAGGTCGGTGCGGTCGAGGGTCGTGATCGTGTCGGCGCCCTTGCCGCCGTCGACCCACGAAGTGCCGACACCGGTGCGGATGACGTCGTCACCGTCGCTGCCGAAGACGACTGCGGTCTTCGTGAACGGTTCGGCCTTGAGACCCTCGACCGGCGGCTGACCACCGGTGAAGCTCACGGTGAGCGGCGTGGAGGTGTCGCGGGCGTCGACGACGACGGTCGAGATCGCCGTGTCACCGGTGTCGGGGAAGGTCTCGGTGATCCCGAGCCCGCGGACCTCGACGACGGCCGGCTGCTGGACACCTTCCTCGTCCTTGTAGGTCGGCACCTGCCGGATGACCCACGTCTCGGCCTTGTCGGTCGCACCCCACGGAGCACCACGCTGGGCATCGGTGCCGAACTTGCCGGCGAAGACGTAGAGCGTGGACCCGGTGCGGCCGGCGAGCCTCGGCGGGGCCGGTTCGCAGTCCGGCTTGAGGCTGAAGTCGAGCAGCTTGATGTTGATGAGGGTGAAGTCGAAGCTCACCGAGAACGGGCTGAACCCGAGGGTGACGAAGACCTTGATGTAGAGAGAGAGCTCTCCTGAGACGTTGAACAGACAGATCGGGTTGATCGCCACGGCCTTGCCGAACTCGAAGAGCCGGAACTTGCCGTCGTTGTTCGGGTCGTTCCAGTAGAAGCCGACGGTGAGCCGGACACCGCCGACCACCCCGACCTCGATGATCGCGAGGGACACCGATGCGCCGGCCTCGAGGTAGCCGGTGAACTGGACGACCGGGATCGGCTTTCCGGTCTGGTCGACCGTCTTGAAGTAGAGGCTGTCGAGGATCTCGGCGGCACCCTTGCCCTCGATCGCCCGGCGGATGCCGTAGGTGTCGAACCCGGCGGCGATCCGCATCGAGACGGAGGCGCCTCCGCCGATGACCATCATGACCGGCGGCGGTGCGTAGATCGGGCCGAAGGACTTCTGGAACTGGAAGCCGAGGGTGAGCGGCCCGCTGTCGAACTCCACGAGCGGGATGTCACCGCCGGAGATGAGGTCGAAGAGTCGGGTCGGGTCGTCCAGGACCGGGAAGGACAGGCCGGCGAGGGCCCGCTTCGCGGTGTTCGACATCCGGCCCGAGGCGTCCTTGGCCGCGACCTGCTGGGCGGGCGTCTTGCCCGTCGAGTCGACCGGCGCCGGGTCCTTGGTGGCAATCATTTGCGAGGCGTTGCCGGCCGAGGCGCGGGTCGTCGTCACCGCCGTCTTCGACAGGGTGAAGCTGCCGATGTTCACGCCGCAGCCGCCCGCGGTGGCGTCAGGGCAGTTGACGTTCTTGAGGAAGTCCTTCGTCGTCTTGATGGCGTCGAGGAAGGGCTTGATCTTCGGCCCGCCGGCAATGGTGCTGAAGGTCTCGGCGAGGGTCGCGATCGTGATCGGCTGACCACCGGCGGCCGTCGAGAGGTCGGAGATGACCGGCATGGGCGTGAAGATCGTGTCGAGCACCGGCTGGAGCGGCTTCGTCGCGTCGACGACCTGCTGGAGGTAGGGCTTGAGCGCCTTGCCGAAGAACTTCCCGGCATCCAGGGTCACGTTGTTGAACTGGACGAGGAGGCCGGCCGGGTTCTTGGGGTCGTTGCTCGTGGACGCGCTCCAGGCCCACTTGAGGACGAAGTCGGTCGAGATGCCCGGCAGGGCGGCGTCGGCCGTGCCCTCGAGGTGCCAGGCGATGTCGACGATCGCGTCGAGGTTGACGGTGATCGCGTCGGCGATGCGGGTGCGGGCGATGTCAGCGAGCTTGAGCTTGCCGTCCTTGCCCTTGATGTCGATCCCGAAGGAGCCGACGAACTCGGACCGTGTGTGCTTCTTCGACACGTCGACCTTGATGATCGACAGCTGCGCGGTGAGCGCGGTCGTGTTGATCGGCGCGTCGAGCCTGAGGGCGGCACCGACGGCCAGCTCGTTCTGCGTCGAGGTGTCGACGTAGAAGCCTTCGGTCCGGCTCATGACCACCTTGAGCGACAGGCGCCAGCCGACGTCGCCGACGATCTTTCCGGAGTCACCGGTCTGCAGCGACAGCCCGGGGATCCCGAGGTCGACGGGCAGCTCGGCGCCGATGCAGTCGTTCTTGCCGTCGGCGGCGTCGACACAGCCCTTGTCGCCGGACACGACGCCCTGGCCCATCGTCAGGCCGAGGCTCACGCCGTCGACCTTCTGGACGGGAGTGTCGTCGGGGCAGGTCGTGGCGGGGAGGAGCGGGTTCGTCGTCGCGGCCGCGTAGGCCTGCGTCGGGGGCGTCCCGAGGTGGTCGTCATAGGTGGCGAGGGCACCGACGGTGCCGACGAGCCGGTATGCCGTGGCCGGAGGATCGGTCGTACCGGTCTGGGTCGCCCGGATGATCTGGTATCCGTTGGCGCCGACCGCCTTGGTCCACGTGACGGTGTTGAACTTGCCGCTCGCGCCGGCGGTGAGGGTGGCGGCATTCTTCACCACGACGGTGGCGGCCGACGGGACGGAACGCTTGAGCGGGTCAGTGCCCTGGGCGTAGGTCGAGACGACCTTGTAGACGTACTGCGTCGTGTCGGCGGCGACGGCGTTGTTGGGTGTGGCCGCGGGTGCCGTCGGGGGCAGAAGGGTGAGCTTGCAGGTGAAGTTGACCTCGATCCCGGACGAGCCGCCGACGACGACCCCGAGCGCCTTGGAGAGCTCGTCGGTGAGGAGCTTCTTGGCCGGGCCGACCTGGCTGACGTCGCCGTTGTCCTCGATGAAGGTCGCGAGATCACCGCGGACCTTGCCCATGAAGTCGGCCCCGGCCTGGAGGTCCTTGCCGACAACGGGCATCTCTCCGCCGTTGGACGCCGTCCGCAGAGCGGTCTCGGAGTAGAACATGTACTGCTGGACCCCCTCGAGCAGGGAGCCGAACTTGAAGGCGCCGTTCTCGAGGATGCTCTTGATCTCCTGCGGGTAGGTGATCTCGGTGGACGCGCCGGTGAAGAGGTCCGTGAGGCTGTCCTCCTGGGCGCCGAGGGTCGTCGTCACCTTGAGGTTGCCCGTGACCTTCGTGCCGTTGGCCCACAACGGGAACGCTGCGCAGACAACCTGGTCGTCCTCGTCGCAGGCGTCGCCACCGCCGACGGCGAGCTCGAAGCCGTCGGTGAAGAAGTCCGAGATCGACGGGTCGTCCTTGGTCGTCGCGCCGGACGCCTTGACGGCGAAGCCGGCGTGCACCGAGCCCCGGTCGCCGTCGCTGTCGCGGCCGAGCTCGAGGCTGATCGGGCCGAGGTTGGCGCCGAAGAACGCGTTGTCCGCGGTGACCTTCGCCGCGAAGCTGACCTCGGACCAGTCCTTGTCGACCTTGGTGTTCTCGATCGGGCTCGTCATGGCGGCCGCGGTGAGCGGCAGGTAGAGGCGCAGCTTGACGGTGCCGCTCGCCGCGACGCTCAGCTCACCACCACTCGACAGACCGACGACGTCGAGGTCGTCCCCGAGGGTGAGGCTCACCGGCTGCGTCACCTCGTAGGCGCGCGCCCACGAGAGGTCGAGCCGCAACTGCTTTTCGCCGGCACCGTTCTTGGCGAGCCCGAAGTCGATCGTCGAGCCGTTGCCGAGGGAGGCCTCGGCCATCGCCAGGGTCTCCTGGAGGGTGGCCGGTGTCATGGCGCTCAGGACGTGAACTGCGCCGAGGAGCTCGTTCTCGACGAGGTAGGGGGTGTTGTCGACCGGCGGGCTCGGGAGCTGCGGAGCGAGGTCGAGGGTCGTGCCGTCGGCACCGACGATCGTCGCGAGGGTCGAGCCGACGACGATCTGGCGGCCGAGGAACGCCTTCGTGAAGGAGGCGCCGGGGTCGGTGAGGACGGTGACCGCAGGGCCGCCGTCGACACCGGCACGGTCGGCATACTTCGCGGTTCCGCTGGCGCCCGCGCCGATCAGCTGGCTCACCGAGGACCCGACGAACGGGATGGGGGTGTCGAGTCCGCCCCCGGTCATCGTCGTGAGGTCGGCGCCGGCGCCCTCGAGGGCCGCTCGCACTCCGCCGAAGAGCGACGTCGGCTCGAGCTCCTTGTCCAGAGCATCCTTGATGTTGAGGGCCTTGAGGAGGTCCGCGCGGTCCGCGTCCTCGGCCGCGACCGTGACGTCGCCGGTGTCGATGCCGTCGGCCAGGGCGGCGACCGTGGCGGTGAGGGTGACGCCCGTCGAGTCGGGGTTCTCCTCGTCCTCACCGAAGGCGGTCGGGGCGTCCGGGACGGAGATGTCGAGGGTCGCCTTGACGGTGCCGCCAAGGGTCCGCTTGAAGACGTCGTCGGTGGAGGCCCCGGTGCGCACCGTCTGCTGCCGAACCTGCTCGACGAACGCGGGGACGGGGACGTCTCCGGTCTTGGTCAGGGCGAGGGTCTGGAGGTGGCCCGTGGGGACCGACAGCTCGACGTCACCGGTGATGTCGAGGGCGAGGAAGCCGCTCGTGGTGCTGATCTGCACGGGCGAGGTGATGGCCGCGTCGGCGACGAGGAGGTCGCGGACGCTCTGCCGGAGCAGGACGCGGTCGGCCGGCAGCGGGAGAGAGGTGATGATGCGGGCGAGCCCGGAGTCGTCGATCTGCTTGAAGGGGCACGGGGCGGTGCCGGTCCCGGGGTCGCAGTCGAGGACGACCTCGTTGGCCGCGTTCGTGTACGTGTCGGGATCCCTGAGGTCCAGGACCATCGGCAGCGTGACGACGACGTCAGGGGTGATCTTCGCCGTGGAGACCTCGGCGTTGGCGCCAGCGATGCCGGTCCGCGTCTTGAGCACGTCGGCGAACTGGGGCGCGCCGGTCTTGGGGTCGGCCGCCTCGATCGCGAAGAGCGTGCCGTTCGTGGGTGTGCCACCTGTCCAACCGTCGGCGGTGAGGGTGAGCTTGGTCCCGCTGTCGATCGTGGCGACCGTGCCGGTCGAGGTGCCGGCAGTGACCTTGCGGCCCGCGAGGAGCGCGGCGCCGTCGTTCTTCGGGCCGTCGAGGTCGACTCCCGAGGCCGTGAGACCCGTGGCCGTGTATGCCGTGCCCGTGCCGGACGTTGCCGCGCCGAGTGGGTTGAGCTCGAGGTCGGTCTTCCCACCGCGGGTCGTGACGACGGTGAAGTTGACCTTCTTGGTCCCCGGGTCATAGGTCGCGGCCTCGGTGCCGTCGCCGTCATCGCTGTCGAGGACGTCGATGGACCAGCCTCCGTCGGTGTACTCCGCCGCGTCGAGGGCGGCGAGCATGTCCTGGAGGGAGGCGAACTTCGGCTGCCCGGGGGTGGCGTCGTCGGGGTCGGCGTCCGGCACCTGGTCGGCGAGGAAGGTCTTGATGCCGCCGACGGCGTCGATGGCGTTCGACAGGGAGCCACGCATGAGGGGGAGGTCGCCGTCTCCGGCGTTCTGCATGCCGAGGACGGCGGAGGCCGCCTGGGACAGCGCGGCAGCGAGGTCGCGCGGGGTCATGGTGAGGAACGGCTTCGCGGCCTCTGGGACGACGGCCGTCACGAGCGGCGCCTCGAACGAGGCCGGCGCGGCCGAGCTCAGGGTCACGGTCGTCCCCACGCTCGGGAGGCCGGCGACTCGGTCGCTGGCCCGGGGCTTCGCATCGAGGCTGCCGGCCAGGCTGCCCGTCTGCGTGGCGGTGACGATGCCCGTGCCCGCGCCCTCGGCGGCGAGCTCGCCGTCATCGGGCGCCGCGGTGTCGGGGTTGTCGAAGGCGAGCAGGCCGGCGGCGTCGTTGTCCGGGTTGGACCAGCTGGTGCTGACGTTGCTCTGGAGGCGGTAGTCGTCGGTGTCGGCAGTGCCCGTCACGCTGACGCCGAGGATGCCGAGGCCGGCGTTGATCGTGGTGGTGGCCGGCAGGTCGGCGCTGGTGGCGATGGACAGCGAGGGCGCGGTCAGGCTGGCCTTGCCGGAGGTGGAGTCGAAGACGAAGGTGAACGAGCCGGTCAACGTCCCCGTGACGACGATCCCGGTGCCGCTCGACAGGCTGAGGGTGCCGCTCTCGTCGCGGATGTCGAGGCCGGCGTTCTGGGTGAGCGTGCGGGTGAAGCCGACGGTGAGGGAGGTGTCGCTGGGGTTGCTCGACGTGAAGACCCAGCCACTGTCGTCCGCGTCGTCGACGTAGTCCTTGAGGTCCGCCAGGGTGTCCTGCGTGCCGAAGTCCTTGAGCGGTCCGGTGGCTCCCAGCGCCGAGGAGAACGCGGTCTTGAGCCCGACGGACTCGGCCGGGGTGACGGCCAGTGTCGGCAGCTGCTTGGCCACGGCCGTGCCCGACGCGACCTGCGGCAGGAAGTCGGTGGCGAGCCGGGTGAACAGGGCACCGACCGCCGTGGTCGCGGCGTCCGGTCCCGCCGCCTGAGCGGACGGTGCCGCCGCGATGCCCAGGGTCCCGAGCATGGCGAGAGTGACGGTGGATGCGAGAGCAGATCTGCGCAGAGCGAGCACGTGAGTTCCCCGACGTGAGGCTCGGGGTCTTGACAGGCCCTGAGTGGCGGCGGCTACCGGAGTCGCTAGCCGAAATTGGTGCCGGTCCTTCACCTCAAGGATCGTCATTTTTGGGTCATCCCAACGGCACTCGCTGGCCACCCAGAGAGCACAGTCCCACTGCCCGGTCAACCGCCGATATGACCTTTTGTGACTATGTTTACTAGTTACTTTCTTCCCGGGAGCGCCCTCGGGGCCGAATCGGGCATTCCTGCAGGTCCGGGACCTGCGTCCGCGCGTGACTCACGATCAACCCCCGATTCCGCGCCGTTCCCCCGACGTGGCATCTGGTCCGAATTGGCCAGCCTGCACGACTCCGACTCCGGCCAGCATTGGGGTGGCACGGCTGCTCGTGATGGTCACCTCGATCTGCTGCGCACGAGTCGGCGGGAACTCGATGAAGCGCTGGTATCCCACGCTTCCGGCCGTGGCCAGGAGCACGCGTTCGTCGCCGTCGACGCGATGGATCTCGACGCCCTCGATGCGTTGCCCCAGGCGGATGTCCTCCTTGAGCACCACCGCCCTGACCTCGCGTTCGGCGGGCCACCGGAGCGTCACGCAGGGGCCGACAGAGTTCGCGGAGAACGTCGTCTCGGCCTCCCCGGCGATGTCGCTCGCCTCCCACTCCCGGATGAGGGCGCCCAGGCCGCGCAGCGCGACGGCGTCCTCCGCCGCGATCGTGCCGTCACGTCGCGGCGGCACGTTGAGCAGCAGCGTCGCATTGCCCCCGACGCTGCGCCGGTAGATCTCGAAAAGCTCATGCGCAGAACGCACTTCGGCATCTTCGTGGTCGTGGTGGAACCAGCCGGGACGGATCGAGGTGTTCACCTCCGCCGGATACCAGACCGGCTCACCCGGATAGCCCTCGAGCGCCTCGCGACTGCCGAGGTCCTCGTCCGCCGACCGCACCGCCCGGGAGAACGCACCGTCGTCGGCCTGCTGCGACAGGCTTGCCGTGAGTTCGGCCGACCGCAGCTCCCACGGCACGACGCTCCACTCGTCGGGGCGCGTGTGCCCGGCTTCGTTGCCGCACCACCGCACGTCCGGTCCGCACACGCTGATGACCGCCTCGGGCTGCAACGCCCGCACCACGCGGTGGTAGCGGTCCCAGTCGTACTCCTGCCGCCGCCCACTCGGCCCCTCACCGTTGGCGCCATCGAGCCACACGCAGAAGATCGGCCCATACCCCGTCAGCAACTCGGTCAGCTGGGCTACATAGAAGTCGTCGTAGGCCGTCCCCTCCCCATACGTCTTTTCCGCCCGGTCCCACGGCGAGAGATAGATCCCGAACTTGAGGCCGGCCCGGGCGCACGCCTGCGCCACCTCGCGCACGAGATCCCCTGAACCCGAGCGCCACGGGCTCGACCGCACCGAATGGTCACTGTGCCGGGTGGGCCACAGCGCGAACCCGTCGTGGTGCTTGCAGGTGAGGATGACCGCCGACATCCCCGCTTCAGCGCACAGCGCCACCCAGTCGTCGGCATCCACCGTCTCCGGCGCGAACAGCGCAGGACTCTCGGTGCCGTCGCCCCACTCCCGATCCGTCATCGTGTTCATCCCGAAGTGCAGGAACCCATAGAACTCGAGCTCCTGCCACGCGAGCTGCCGCGCCGACGGGACGACATGGGCGAGATGGGTGAGGTCCGGGCCTGGCTCAGCCATGAGCGGTCCTTCCGAGACGAGTTCCTGGGCAACGGCCATGACTATCCTCGGTGCATGGCCAATGACGGCTCCTTGAGGGCCCTCGTCGTCGATGACGAGCTCCCCGCCCTCTCCGAGGTGCGCTTCCTGCTCGACTCCGACCCGCGGATCGGAGCGGTCCTGACGGCCACCAACGGCACCGAGGCCCTCCAGATGCTCGAGGACCACGAGATCGACGTCATCTTCAGCGACATCTCGATGCCGGGTCTCGACGGGATGGCCCTGGGCCGGGTTCTGGCTCGCTTCGCCTCTCCCCCGCAGCTCGTCTTCGTCACGGCCCACGAGCAGCACGCGGTTGACGCCTTCGCCCTCGCCGCAACGGATTACGTGATGAAGCCCGTGCGCGGCGAACGTCTCGCTGAAGCCGTCCGTCGCGTCGTGGCCAAGCAGGACGAGGCGGGTATGCCGCCCGCTCCCGTCGGTGAGACCGGCTCACCTTCCGCTCCGGGAGGGTCTGCAGGCGGGGCTGGCCCGGCGCCGGCCGAGGACGAGACGATCCCCGTCGAGCTCGGTGGCGTCACCCGCTTCATCACCCGGTCCCAGATCCGCTACGCCCAGGCGTCCGGCGACTACGCCCGGCTGCACACTGCCGAGGGGTCGCATCTTGTGCGGATCCCTCTCGCCGTCCTCGAGGAGAAGTGGGCCGACCACGGCTTCATTCGGATCCACCGGTCGACCCTCGTGGCACTGCCGCACGTCACCGAGGTACGGATGGACCACGGACGGTGCTCGATCGTCATCGGTGACGTCGAGCTGCAGGTGAGCAGACGGCATACGCGACAGCTTCGGGACGTGCTGCTGAGGCGACCAGGCACGGGAAGCTGATGGCCGCCGAGCGGTCCGGTGTGCCGCCGCGGGTGCGGGTCACGAGCTCGCGGCGTTCAGCGGTGACGGCGGTGACGGCGCACGCCCGGGTGCGTGCCAGCGACCTCGACGACCAGACCGACTTGGGTGACGTCTACATCGACGGGTTGCGGCGGGCCCAATTGCGCTTGGCCCTAACCGTTTTGGCGTTGATGGCGGGGGCGATCGGGGGCTTCCCCTTGCTCCTGACGCTCGTGCCCTCCACGCGGACGATGACGTTGGCGGGGGTGCCGTTCCCGTGGCTCGTGCTCGGGGTGCTCGTCTATCCGGCGGCGTGGTTGCTGGCGCGCGCGTATGTGCGGCAGGCCGAGCGGATCGAGTCGGAGTTCGCCGACATCGTCGAGCCCGGGCGTGAGGGTCGCGAGGCTCGGGATGGCTGACGCCTTCTCGATCGTCGCGGTCGCGCTCGTGTGCCTGACGACGATGGTCGTGGGGGCGTGGGGATTGCGGTTGTCGCGGCGGACCTCGGACTTCTATGTGGCCGGTCGGACGGTGTCGCCGCGCTTGAACGCGAGTGCGATCTCGGGCGAATACCTTTCTGCCGCTTCGTTTTTGGGTGTTGCCGGGCTGATCTATGACCAGGGCGTCGACCTGTTGTGGCTGCCGGTGGGCTACACGTTGGGGTATCTCGTTTTGTTGGTGATGGTGGCGGCGCCGATGCGGCGGTCGGGGGCGTACACGTTGCCCGACTTCGCCGAGGCGCGGCTCGGGTCGGTGCTGGTGCGGCGGCTTGCGGCGGTGCTCGTCGTGGCGATCGGCTGGATGTATCTCGTGCCGCAGTTCCAGGGCGCGTCGTTGGCGTTGCAGCTCGTGACTGGGGCGCCGCAGTGGGTGGGGTCGCTGCTGGTTGCTGTGGTCGTTGCCGTGGCGGTTGGCGCGGGTGGGATGCGGTCGATCACGTTCGTCCAGGCGATGCAGTACTGGATCAAGCTCACGTGTCTGGCGGTGCCGGCGTTCGTGCTCATCGCGCTCTGGATGCGTTCTGGCGGTGGGGCGCCCGTCGTGTCGGAGTCATGGTCGGAGCCGTTCGCGGGGCGCGGTCCTGGCGACCATCCGTTCTATCGGACCGGCTCGATGATGCTCGCGTTGTGCCTCGGGACGATGGGGCTACCGCACGTGTTGGTGCGCTACTACACGAACCCCGATGGGGTGGCCGCGCGACGCACGACCGTGTCCGTCGTGGCCCTGTTGGGCGTCTTCTATCTGTTGCCCCCGGTGTATGCCGTGTTCGGTCGTCTGCACCTACCGTCACTGCCCGCTGGGGTGCGGTCCGACACGATCGTGCTGCAGCTGCCGGCGCGGGTCGTGGATGGTCTTGGTGGCGATGTGTTGACGGCGATGTTGGCTGGTGGCGCCTTTGCCGCGCTGCTGTCGACGGCGTCAGGGTTGGCGATGTCGGTCACGGGGGTGCTGCACCAGGAGTTCCTGCGGCCCCGGCTTTCGCGCCTGACGGGTGGGGACGCTTTTGGGTTTGGCGGGTTCCGGCTGGCGGCGGTGGCTGCGGTGGCGGTGCCGTTCATCGCTGCACGGTTCGTCGAGCAGATCGGGATCGCGACGACGGTGGGGTTCGCGTTCTCGTTGGCAGCGGCGACGTTCGCGCCGTTGCTGATCCTGGGGGTGTGGTGGAAGCGGTTGAGTCGAGCGGGGGCGGTGTCGGGGCTGGTCGTCGGGGCACTGGCAGCGACCTCAGCGGCGGTGACGACGTATGCGGCCGGGCCCCTGGATGGATGGGCCGGCGCACTACTGGCGAACCCGGCGGCGTGGTGTACGCCCTTGGCCTTCGCGACCGCGATCATCGTGTCGCTCGCCACGCCGGCCACGATCCCCCGCGAGACCGCTCGGCTCATGGTTCGTCTCCACACCCCCGAGAAGGTCCACCTGGCCCGAAGCCGCCTCGCCGACTGACCCGTCGGTCCGAGCTCGTCTCTTTTTGGACGGAGGCACCTGCGTCTTTGACTTGGACGTGAGGTGCCAGCATCGGCACTCGCTGCAGATGTAGGCACCCGTTGGCACCTTGACGTCTTTCCCCTCGCTCCGACGGACGATGGCGCGCATCGCCCGCAGCGCCATCCATTGAGTCTTGTAAGGCAATTTCGAGCACGACATGTCGGTGTTCCTCGACTTGTCGCACTCGGCCGGCTCACATCCGGCCCGGTGCGCGGTTCACGCCTCATAGCGCTCGGCCACCAAGGAGCCTGAAGGCTCCACTCGCACCAACGGTAGGGCAATGAGGCCTGCGGACCTAGGGACCGTCGCAAGAACATCGCCGACGAAGGTGCGTCTCCCCCTGCTCGCGAATGCGTCGGCAGGTTTGTGC
This sequence comes from Janibacter sp. HTCC2649, assembly GCF_000152705.1. GTDB lineage: Bacteria > Actinomycetota > Actinomycetes > Actinomycetales > Dermatophilaceae > Knoellia. The sequence goes on from NZ_CH672413.1 coordinate 2,028,873, forward strand.
TCCGGTGCCACAATCTCCCCATGTCGCAGCCGCCCGTCCTTGCCTCGGCCTGGGATCCGCCTACGGGTGCGATGTGGGTCCCGATGGCGCTGTACGGCGGGGTCCTGAGTTTGGTTATCTGGGCTCTACCCATTGCTGGGTGGTGGAATGCGGCAGCGCTCATTTCTGGCTGGGTCGCGGTGATCTTTGCGGGCTCACGCCTCTACGCCAGCGCCGAGTACGTACTCACCCGCGACGCACTGACGCGACGCAGCCGAGGAACAGTCGAGACGCTCCCAGTCGCATCCATCACCACGGTCTACGGCCATTACGACCACGCCGGCGACGTCCTGTCGATCAGTGGCGAGACGGTTGGCTTCAGCCTCCAGCTGGGGACCGACGACGTCAGTGGATTGCTGGCGGCTCTGGGGCCACTCCTGGTGGAATTGGGGCGAGACCAGAAGGTCATCGAGGACGAGCGAGCGCGACGGTGGCTTGGGCTACCGGGCGGTGGTCTCCGCGACCCGTGGATCGCGCCTCCCTCCAACACTTGACCCCGTCCATCAAGCTTCTTTCGGCGGACGGAAGCAAGGTAAGCCTTGCCTATGTCATATGCTCTGGTCGTCCCGTCCGGGATGCACGCACCCGACCAGGAAGTCGCTTCGCTCATGACTCATCGCCCACTTCGCCTCGTGGTCGCCACGGCAGCCATCTCCGCTGCAGCGCTGCTGCTGTCCGCCTGCGGCGGCGACGCCACTGACACCAGCGCCCCGTCCTCTAACGCCAAGGTCGAGGGCGCCATCACGGTGTACAACGCCCAGCACGAGGAACTCAGCCAGGCGTGGGTCGATGCCTTCACCAAGGAGACCGGCGTCAAGGTCACCATCCGCAACGGCTCCGACACCGAGCTGTCGAACCAGATCGTGGCTGAAGGCAAGGCCTCGCCCGCCGACGTCTTCCTCACCGAGAACTCCCCGGCGATGGCCCAGGTCGAGAATGCCGACCTCTTCGCCGACGTCGACAAGGCGACGCTGGAGCAGGTGCCCAGCCAGTTCCGACCGTCCACCGCCAAGTGGACCGGCATCGCGGCACGGTCCACCGTGCTCGTCTACGACAAGCGCAAGGTCAAAGAAGACGAGTTGCCGAAGTCGATGCTCGACCTGGCCAAGCCCGAGTGGAAGGGACGCTGGGCCGCGTCGCCGACCGGCGCCGACTTCCAGGCCATCGTTGCCGCGCTGATCGAGCTCAAGGGTGCCGACGCCGCCGAGCAGTGGCTGACCGCCATGAAGCAGAACGCGAAGCCCTACAAGGGCAACAGCACGGCCATGAAGGCCGTCAACGCTGGCGAGGTCGAGACTGCGCTGATCTACCACTACTACTACTACGGCGACCAAGCCGGCACCGGCGAGAACTCGGCCAACGTCGCGCCGTACTTCTTCAAGAACCAGGACCCCGGAGCCTTCCTGTCCGTGTCCGGTGGTGGCGTGCTCAAGTCCTCGAAGAACCCTGCCGCCGCGCAGGCCCTGCTCAAGTTCATCACCGGCAAGGCTGGCCAGGAAGTGCTCCACACGGGCGACTCCTTCGAGTACGCCATCGCCTCCGACGTCCCGGCCAACGCGGCTCTGGTCCCGATCGCGGACCTGCAGTCCCCCACGGTCGACCCGGCAAAGCTGAACTCCAAGACGGTCACCGATCTGATGACCAAGGCTGGTCTGCTGTAGTTCTCCCTGTGACCAGCACCAACACGAGCTCCACCGTCGACGCCGATCGGCGGACCGCGACGGGTCAGGGCATTCGCCCTCGCCCGTCGCGGGCCTTGCTCGCGCTCGGCGCCCTGGCCACCGCAACGGCCTTGCTGTCACTCCTGCCTCTGGCCTACGTCATCGGCGCGACAGCAGAGACCGGTTGGGGCACCGCCGCCGAGCTGATCTTCCGACCTCGTGTGGGTGAGCTCCTCGTCAACACCCTTCTCCTCGTCGCCTGCACGGTTCCCCTGTGCATCGTCATCGGGGTGGGCGGTGCGTGGTTGGTGGAGCGAACCCAACTCGCGGGCGCGCGGTGGTGGTCGCTCGCCCTGGCCGCTCCCTTGGCGATCCCCGCCTTCGTCAACAGCTATGGCTGGGTGTCCGTCGTGCCCTCTCTGGGCGGCCTGCACGCGGGAGTCCTGATCGCCACGCTGTCGTACTTCCCTCTGGTCTACATCCCGGTGGCGGCCACCCTGACGCGGTTGGACCCGGCACTGGAGGAGTCGGCCGCAGCCCTCGGGCTCGGCCCTTGGGCCGTCTTTCGCCGGGTGGTGCTGCCGCAGCTGCGGCTGGCCATCAGCGGAGGATCATTGCTGGTCGGCCTGCACCTGCTGGCCGAGTACGGCGCCTTCGCCATGATCCAGTTCGACACCTTCACCACCGCGATCATGAGCCAGTACCAGTCGACCTTCAACGGCGTCGCTGGCTCGATGCTGGCGGGCGTCCTCGTCCTGTTGTGCTTCCTCATGCTCTGGCTCGAAGCGCGCACTCGCGGCCGGGCCCGCCTGTCCCGGATCGGCTCGGGGTCGCAGGCTCTGCCCCCGCGGGCGCGTCTGCACCGCTTCCAGGCTCCGGCACAGCTGGCACTGGTGGCCGTCACCGTCCTCGCCTTCGTGCTGCCCGTGTCATTCGTGCTTCGGTGGGCCTTTGCCGGACGCCCCGGCACCTGGGTCGCCGATGACCTGCTGACGGCACTGGCCCAGACCCTCGGTTACGCCTCGGCCGGGGCCGTGGTCACGGTGATCCTCGCGTTCCCGTTGGCCTTCCTCGCCGTTCGCCACTCCACCGTCTTCAGCCGCTTCCTCGAGCTGTCCAACTACGTCACGAGCTCGATGCCCGGCATCGTTGTGGGCCTGGCCTTCGTGACGATCAGCATTCGCGTCGTCCCCGATCTGTACCAGTCAGCGGCAGTCCTGATCACGGCATACTCACTGCTCTTTCTCCCGAGGGCACTCGTGAGCCTGCGCTCCGGGCTGGCCCAGGCCCCGCCCGAGCTGGAGGAGGCGGCCCAGACCCTGGGATGGCACCCCGCGATGGCCTTCGTGAGGGTGACCCTGCGACTCTCCGCACCCGCCGCAGCCGGTGGCGCAGCCCTCGTGTTCCTCGCCGTCGTGAACGAGCTGACGGCCACCTTGCTCCTCGCGCCCAACGGCACCCGGACGCTCGCGACGGCGTTCTGGAGCAAGAGCAGCGAGATCAACTACACGGGCGCCGCGCCCTACGCCCTGCTGATGATTGTGTTGTCGATGCCCATGACCTACATCCTGTTCCGCCAGTCCCGAAAGGTCGCCGGCCAGTGACGACACCCATCTCCTCAGGGACGAACTCCGGCGGAGGCCACCTCACCGTCTCCGGCGTCGTCAAGGCCTTCGGCGAACAGACCGTGTTGCGCGACGTGTCGCTGACGGTTCGGCCCGGGTCGACCACGGCGATCGTCGGTCCGTCGGGCGCGGGTAAGACCACTCTGCTTCGCGTCATTGCCGGTTTTGAACGGCCCGGTGGCGGGGTCGTGGACCTCGACGGCACCGTCCTTGCCGGTGACGGCCGGTGGGTGCCGCCGCACCAGCGGGCGATCGGCTACGTGGCGCAGGACGGGGCGCTCTTCCCGCACCTGAGCGTCGGTCAGAACATCGCCTTCGGGATGGAGTCGGCGTCCGGTCGCGCGGGCAAGGCCCAGACGCGGGCACGTGTCGACGAACTCCTCGAGATGGTTTCGCTGGACCCGTCGCTCGCCCGTCGAGGCCCGCATGAGATCTCTGGTGGCCAGCAGCAACGGGTGGCGCTGGCACGTGCCCTGGCCCGAGAGCCACAACTGCTGCTCCTCGACGAGTCCTTCTCCTCGCTCGATGCTGGCCTTCGAGTCGCGACCCGTCGTGCCGTCGCCGCCGTCCTCGAGCGAGCCGGCGTCACCACCATCCTGGTCACGCACGACCAAGGTGAAGCCCTGTCGTTCGCTGATCAGGTTGCCGTCATCCGCGACGGGTCCCTGACCCAGGTGTCCGCGCCGATGACCGTCTATCAGCAGCCGGCAGACCTGGGCACGGCTGAGTTCCTCGGTGAGGCCGTCGTGCTTGACGCCTGGGTCGAGGGGACCGTGGCTCGCAGCGCCTTCGGAGACCTGTCGGTCCGCGCCGATTCGCCCCAAGGTCGCGTGCGGCTGATGCTGCGGCCTGAGCAGGTGCGGGTGGTTGACGACGGGCCCATCAGCGCAACGGTGGTGTCGACGGAGTTCTATGGGCCCGAGGTCATCGTGCGGTTCCGCCTCGAACCCGACGTTGTTGCGGGTGCTGGCAATGGGCACACGGCTGCGGCCGACTTCACCGTCCGTCACTGGGAGCCAGCAGGCGTGCGGGTCGGCGCTCAGCTGAAGCTGCGGGTGTTCGGCGATGGCGTCGCTTACCCCTCCGCGCAGGCCTAGCCTCACCGACGCCCGCAGGCTCTAGCTGCCGGACCAGGCGGGTTCGCGCTTCTCGATGAACGCTCGGGCGCCCTCGGCCGCGTCACTTGAGGTTGCGGATCGGTGCCGCGTGGTCCTGTCCCTGTGCATGTCGGCAGTGCGAGCTGCAGCCATTTTCGTCGCGGCAAGCGGCCGATCACGTTCGTCCAGGCGATGCAGTACTGGATCAAGCTGACCTGCTTGGCGGTGCCGGCGTTCGTGCTCATCGCGTTGTGGATCCGTTCTGGCGGTGAGGCGCCCGTCGTGTAGGAGTCGTTCGCGGGGCGCGGGCCGGGCGACCACCCGTTCTATCGGACGGGCTCGATGATGCTCGCGTTGTGTCTCGGGACGATGGGGCTGCTGCACGTGCTGGTGCGGTTCGACACGAACGCGGACGGGGTGGCCGCGCGGCGCACGACGGTCTCGGTCGTGGCCCTGCTGGCGATCTTCTGTCTCTGGCCGCCGGTGCATGCCGTGCTCGGCCGTCTGCACCTTCCGTCACTGCCGCCGGGGGCGCGGTCCGACACGATCGTCATCCAGCTGCCGGCGCGAGTCGTGGATGGCTTGGGCGCGGACCTGCTGACGGCGATGCTGGCGGGTGGGGATGCCTTTGGGTTTGGAGGGTTCCGGTTGGTCGCCGTAGCTGCGGTGGCCGTGCCGTTTGTTGCTGCACGGTTCGTCGAGCAGATCGGTATCGCGACGACGGTGGGGTTCGCGTTCTCGTTGGCGGCGGCGACGTTCGCGCCGCTGCTGATCCTGGGGGTGTGGTGGAAGGGGTTGAGCCGGGCCGGGGCTGTTGCCGGGCCCGTTGTCGGCGCGCTGGCGGCGACGTCAGCTGCGGTGACGACCTATGCGGCCGGGCCGCTGGACGGTTGGGCCGGAGCGCTACTGGCCAACCCGGTCGCGTCCCATACGCCCTTGGCCTTCGCCACGGCAATCCTCGTCTCGCTCGCCACCCAGCCACCACCCCCCGTGACACGGCAAGGCTCATGGTCCGCCTCCACACCCCCGAAAAGGTCCACCTCGCCCAAAGGCGCCTCAGCGAATCGTCCTTTCGGCGAGCCGATGGTCAGCGAGCGCTCGCCGATCGAGGGAAGGCGAAGTCGGTGCGCACGCCAGGGCTGAAGGCCACGTGATCGGGCGGACTGTCGGTCAGGCCCGGCAGCCCCACCGACGCCACGAGCTCGTCGTCGAGCGCCAGCACCTCGGCATCGTGCACCGGCCACACCTCGTGGTGGTTGGGCACATATAACGTCGTGCCCCACCAGTGCACGTGCAATCCCCAGCGTGCGCTGAGGAACTCGTCGAGCTCCGTGCTCTGACGCCGTGCTCCCGCACGGATGACTACATGGCTCTCTGGCCGCTTCCCGGATCGGCGAAGGCGGGCGTCATACGAGTGAACGTCGCCGCTCACCCCGTAGCGCATCCGCGCCCAGCGATAGGGCAGCCCAAACGCCCCGCGGGCACCGAGCACCACAGCCGCCCGGTCGGCATCGAGACTGAGGAACACGATGCCGCGCCGCCCCGTCTCATCGACCGAGTAGAGCCGCACGTTGGTCTCGAGGAACGACCCGAGCCAAGGGACCCCAGGACCGCTCGCGATTCCAGCGCCGACCATCCGGAAAGGAATCAGTCCGACGTACGTGACCCCGTCGAGGGTGTCGGGCCGGACGCCGGGCGGCATGAGGCGCGCGACCAGGGCCGGGTCGACAGCCCAGTGCAAGAAGGTCAGGTCGCGCCAGCTCTGGTTCATCATCACGCGCCCAGTCAGCTCCGGCGCCTCCGGGGAGACAGGCTCGACACCTGGGTCATTCACGCTCCCACCCTAGGCTTGCTTCGCAACGCTGCAGTACCCCTGGAGCCGAGTCACGGAATGACGATCCCGTTGCGAAGTTGAACCTCACGCAACTCGTTGACTCCTGAAGATCTCAAACCCGTGTCGCACCGCCGCGAATGACCTCTGCCAACCGGCCCTTCTCGTTCGGAGCCGTTTAGATCCCTTGGCCGCAAGTTACGCTCAGCCGAGGCGTACTGAACCCTCAACGGGCAAGGGCACAGGGAGGATCAACAGCGATGTCAGCACAGGAAGCGTGGCCCAAGCTAGACGACCTTCTCCAAGAAGAGTCAGAGAGTGTGCTTCCGGCTCTCTCGGAGAAGATCGCCTATGACCTGGGTCGGCGCGCGACCGATGCTGCTTGGGCCGAGGGCCTCACTGTGGTGGTCGGCATTTGGCGAGGCGATCACCAGTTGTTCCATTCCGCCCTCCCTGGTTCGACCCAGGACAACGACGAGTGGTTGCAGCGCAAGGGCCGAACCGTTAGGCGCTTCGAGCACTCGTCGCTCTACATGGGACAGCTCTGCCGCGACGCAAACACCACCCTGTCCGAGAAGTTCTTGTTGCCGAGTTCGGAGTACGCGGCGCACGGCGGCGCAGTTCCACTTCGTGTGGAGGGCGCCGGCGTCGTCGGCTGGATGGGTGTGTCCGGGTTGCCCCAGCTGGACGATCACAGGTTTGTGGTGCGCATCCTGCGTGAGCACCTGCGCGGCTGAGCCTCAGTCACGCCAGTAGGACGCTGGCGCGATCGACACACCTTCGACCACGAGGCGCTCGTCATCCTCGTCGAACTTCGCGCCGTCAACGAGTTCGCTGGGGTCTCGGGAGGCCATCGAGAACACACAGAAGCCAGCGTCGTAGACCCTCCCGATGTCGACTGGCCGACTCGTGAACCCACCGATTTCCAAGTCCTCCACAACGTCGTCCATGAGCCGGAACGTCAGTTGGATCTCCCCAAGGAAAGCCTCCGCGGCGCCCTCACCGTGAACGACCTCGATGAGCTCCACCGTTCCGGCACCGTCGTAATGGACCGAGAAGTTCGGCTCCCTGTCGAAGTAGAACGCCCGACCCTCTTCGCTCGAGCTCGGTTCACCCAACCTCGATTCGACGTCCGACCTGGAGTCGCCGATGGAGACCTCAGGGATGCCGACCGCTGGCGTGATCTGCATGACCGATGACGCCGGCTACTCAGGCGTCCGCGTCGCGAGCCGCCACGAAGGCGTCGACGCAGCGACGCACGTCTTCCTCAGAGTGAGCAGCGCTGAGTTGCACCCGAATCCGCGCTTTGCCACGGGGCACCACCGGGAACGAGAACGGGATGACATATACGCCATCCGCCAACATTCGATCCGCAACCTCAGCCGCCAACCGCGCGCCGTCCTCACCCGGGAACATCACCGGCGTGATCGGGTGCGACCCCGGCAGCAGCTCAAACCCTGCCTCCGTCATCAGCGAACGGAACAACGACGTGTTCGCGACCAACTGCTCCCGCGCCGACGAGGACGAGTCCACCAGCTCCAGCGCCTTCAACGACCCGGCCACAACACCAGGCGCCACCGAGTTCGAGAACAGATACGGTCGCGAGCGCTGACGCAGCAAATCCACGATCTCTTGGTGCGCAGCGACATACCCGCCACTAGCCCCACCCAGCGCCTTGCCCAAAGTCCCCGTCACGATGTCGACGCGGTCCTGCACGCCAAACAGCTCCGGCGTGCCCCGCCCGTTCGGCCCGACAAACCCCACAGCGTGCGAGTCGTCCACCAACACCATGGCCTCAAACTCATCCGCCAGGTCGCAGATCTCGTCCAACGGCGCATAGAACCCGTCCATCGAGAACACGCCGTCGGTCACGATGACCTTGCGACGAGCCCCCGCAGCAACAGCCGCCTCGAGCTGCACCCGCAAGTCGGCCATGTCGGCATTGCGATACCGATAGCGAGCAGCCTTCGACAGCCGCACCCCATCGATGATCGACGCGTGGTTGAGCTCGTCGCTGATGATCGCGTCCTCCGCGCCGAACAGCACCTCGAACACTCCCCCATTGGCGTCGAAGCACGACGAATACAGGATCGTCGCCTCCGTACCCAGGAACGCACTGAGCGCCCGCTCCAACACCGAGTGCTGCGTCTGCGTGCCACAGATGAACCGCACCGACGCCATCCCGAAGCCCCACTCGTCGAGGGCCTTCTTCGATGCCTCGACAACCTCCGGGTGGTCCGCGAACCCAAGGTAGTTGTTGGCGCAGAAGTTCAGCGCCTGACCGCCACTCGTCCCCACGTGCGATGACTGCGGTGTGGTGAGCTCTCGCTCGCTCTTCCACAACCCCGCGTCCTTGATCTCGACCAACGTCGCAGCGAGCTCGGCCTTCACGGATCCGTACACGGCATACCCTTCGTTTGTTCGTCGCAGACGACAGCCAGCGTAGGCCGTCCGCCCACCTCGGGAACCACCCCCGGCACCCCTCAGAAGTACTGCGTCATGCAGAACTCGTGCCCCTCGGGATCGGCCATGACGACGACCACGCCTTCGGGATACTCGTGCCGCTCCCCCGTCGCGCTACCCCCGAGCCGCGCCACATCTGCCATGCCCTCGTCGATGCCGTCGACCTCGATGTCGAGGTGCAGCCGCACCTTGCCCTGCTTGGCCTCCGTCACCGGCTGGAACACCAACCGCGGCAACGCATCCCCGCGCTCGCCGAGATAGACCCAGCCGTCCTGCGACGGCCCTCGCTCGCGCCCGAGCAGCGCACTCCAGAACCCCGACACCCGCTCGACGTCGAGACAGTCGACGGTCACGCCACTCCATCTGTTGCCCACAATCGCAGCGTATGCCGCCCGCTCACCTTCTCGGGTCGCGCTCGGCGCCTCCGCTGGTTACGTTCGACGGATGCTGCGCATCCGAAAGCCCCTGACCCTGCTGGCCGCTGGAGCCCTCGCGCTCACCCTCACTGCGTGTGGCTCCGAGACCCCTGACGCCCCCTCGGGGACCACGTCCTCGAGCACCACCACGGCGCCCACGACGGGCTCCTCGCCGGCTCCCACCAACAGCGGCATCGTCCCGGAGAACACGTGGGCGTCCGTGTTCAAGAAGGCCGTACCCCCGCTCGCGAGCAAGAGCGATGAAGAGGTCGCGACCGCCGCCAAGAAGGTGTGCGCCGACTTCGAGGCCGCCCCGACCGACGCGACGGCTGAGGCGATCCTCCAAGGCGCCCAGTCGGGCCTCGGGCTCGATGCCACTCAGGCCCAGATCTTCGCAACGGGTGCGATCACGCAGTTCTGCACTCCGCAGAGTGGCGCTTGGACCAAGGCCGCCATCGGCTGAGCCTTGTGTGCCTCAGCGGTGTCCCTGGCATCCGCTGAGGCACACAAGGAGTAGGTGGGCCATCAGTCGAAGATGGCCAAAGTGAGGGTGTGCCACGTGTTCGGGCCGACGATGCCGTCCGATGGCGGGGAGAACATTGTCTGGTAGTTCCGCACCGCCGCATCGGTCGACGGGCCGAACGACCCGTCGACGGTGAGTCCGCCGGGCACCAGTGTCTGGACCGCCTTGACCGCCTCGCCCTTGTCGCCGAGCTTGACCGTGACGATGAGCGCCGGCCAGTCGAGCTGACCCACGGTCGTGCTGATGAAGGTCGCTCGCAAGGTCTGCTGGAAGGTCCGGATCGCGTTGCCACTCGCCGGGCCGAAGCTGCCGTCAGCAGTGATCGTGGCGCCGTGTGCCCGCAGCAGGTGCTGGGCAGCCAGCACCCGCCAGTTGGTGGCCTGCGTGGCGCCCTGTTTGACCAGGGGCCACGGGCGCGGTCCCGGCGCAAAGGTGCTGAGGAACGACCACGCTTCCTGCCCCGCGGCCCCGTCCATGGTCAGCCCCCAGGACCGCTGGAGGTCCTTGACCCGGGCCGTGGTGGTTGGTCCGTAGGAGCCGTCGACGACGAGCGGTTCATCTCCGGGCGAGGACAGGAGTCCGAACTGCTGCACCGCACGAACCGCGTCACCCGCGGACCCGGAGCTCGTCGCAATGACCAGCTTCTGCCACGTCACGGTTCCGACGACACCGTCAGCCGGCAGACCCTTGGCCTTCTGGAAGGCGATCACCGCCGCTTTCGTGCCTGGCCCGAACGACCCGTCCGTGGCGACCGCGTGCCCGTGCGCCTTCAGGAGGTACTGAATCCCCGACACGGCCTGTGACACAGCACCCTGACTCGCGGTCTTCCACGGCTCAACGTTCATGTGCATCCTCCTGCGTCACGGACCTGCCCAGGTGCAGGGTCTCCACGAAGAAGGAGTCAGCCGCCCGCCCCCAGATACATCTCTGCGCCCACAAATCCGACTTCGTGCCCCGTACGGACAGGTTCCGTCGGCCGAAGGCCTCCTTCACGTGTCCGTACGGCGCACGAAGTTGCAGGCGTCATCAGGGGCTCAGGCGACGTCGCGGCGGCTGGTGACGAACGCGGCGGCGACCACGGCGACGACGAGATAGACGAGCACCGTCACCAACCCACGACTCCCGTCGACCAGCGTGTTCACACCGGGCGCACCCTCGGCTCCACCGTTGCTCGGCAGGATCGACCCGATGAGCGAACCCGCGTTCACCCCCGGCAGCACATCCCGCAGCCCAGCCAGCGACGTCAGCGTCGAACGCGACACCGCGGTGATGAGGTTCTCGATCGCGAGGATCCACACGACCCCGAGTCCGATCGGCATCGCCACCGCCCTCAGCAGCGCACCGAGCGCGGCGCCGATCGCTCCCCACATCGCGAGGATCGCCCACCCGGCCCCGAGCCCGGACGCCAGGTCACCCACGGACGTCCACACGAGCGTCTGCCCTTCAGCGAGCCCGACGACCACCGCCGACAAGGCACCCGTCAGCGCCAGACCCACGATGCCAACGCCGACCGCCGCGATGACGGCCAGCACCTGACCGATCACCACCGCGGCATGCCCTGGCCGTTGGGTCAGCAAGGTCTTCAAGGTCCCGCCCGTGTGCTCCGTACCCGTGACGAGCGCCCCGAGCACCAGCGCCAGCGCGCCGACGAACACCGCGAACGCGCCCACCGTGTTGGCGACGAGCGAGGCCGGCATCATCCCGGCGAGCAGCTGTTCCGGAGTCGACCCACCGTCGGCGAAGTCGCCCGTGGTGTCGCCGCGATAGGCGAAGTAGGGAATGACGTACGCAAAGATCTGGTTCAGCGCCACGGCCGTACCCACCAGTGCCCACGCCGCCGGTCGACGAGCCAGCTTGGACAGCTCGGCCCGCGTCACGGCGCCCAAGCCGGTGAAGCTCCGACCGCCGGCAACGCGACTGCCGACGCTCACGCCCGTGATGTCAGTCATGGTGCTCATGACGCCCTCCTTGAGGACAATGCCTCCGGGATGGTGTCGTGGTTGGTCAGGTCGAAGAAGATGTCCTCGAGCTCGCGCTCCGTGCGGCGCAGCCCGGTGAGTGCGACTCCCGCGCCGACCAGCGCAGAAGCAACAGCTGCCGTATGCCGTGTCGGCACGTCCACGACCAGCCCACCGTCTGCGTCGCGCACCGACAACACTTCGGGCAACGCCTCCAGGGTGCGGCGAGCCACATCGCGAGGATGGGCCGTGACCTCGAGGTCGGACTGCCCGCGCAGCTCCTCGACGGACGCATCCGCCACGACGCGACCCCGGTCGATGACCGCCACCCGCGAGCAGATCGCCTGCACCTCACTCATGAGGTGGCTCGACAGGATGACCGTCCGCCCCTCACGTCCGAGCGACTGGACCAGGGCGCGCATGTCACGCATCCCCTGCGGGTCAAGGCCATTCGTCGGCTCATCCAAAATCACGAGTTCCGGATCCTTGAGCAAGGCCGCGGCGACACCGAGTCGCTGCTTCATCCCGAGCGAGTACTTCGAGAACTTGTCACCGGCCCGGTCGGTCAACCCGACCGTCTCGAGAGCCGGGGCGACCGCGGAACGCGAGACACCGGCATACCGGGCAATGATCTCGAGATTGGCGCGGCCGGTGAGGTACGGATAGAGCCCGGGCCCTTCGACGAGGGAACCGATGCGGCGCAACGATTCTGGGTGCCCGGGCGCTCGTCCGAGGACGAGCGCCCGACCGGAGGTGGGTGAGACGAGACCGAGCAGCATGCGCAGGGTCGTCGTCTTGCCGGCACCGTTGGGACCGAGGAAGCCGAAGACTTCGCCGGCCCGAACCTGCAGACTCACGTCGTTGACCGCACCCAGGTCGCCGTAGCGCTTGGTGAGTCCGTGGACCTCGACGACGTTGGTCATGACTGCTGACCACGACGGAGGACGGCGCGACGAGCCTCGTACTCCTGCTCGTCGATCTCGCCCGCTGCGAACCGCTCGGCCAGCTTGGCCTCACCGGCGCGCGAACCTTCGGCGGCCTGGAAGCGGCGCCAGCGACGCATGCCGCCGAAGCGGGCCATCGTGATGAAGGCGGCGATGACGATGAACCAGAAGATCGGGAAGAGGATGAACCACGGTCCCGGTCCACCGTGCCAGCGGTCGTCGTGGATGGGGAGGGATGCTGCCGTGGTGAGAAGGGTGTTCATGATCGCTCCTGGATCGAGGGGTGAATCTGACCCTTTGATCCTTCGCGGCGGACGCCTCCACCGAATCCCACAGAGGGCGGCACCTGAAGGCCTCCCCGGGGCGTACGGGTCACCCCTGAGACACACCCGACCCCAACCCCATCGACTTATTGCGCAATCCGTCGGATGCGCGCACGTATTGCGCAATCCGTAGGGCCGACGGATTGCGCAATAAGTCGAGCTAGCCCTGGCTCCAGCCCGGCGTGACGAGGCCGGACTCGTAGGCGAGGACGACGAGCTGGGCGCGGTCGCGGGCGTGGAGCTTGACCATCGCGCGGCTCACGTGGGTCTTCGCAGTCGCCGGCGACACCACGAGCCGAGTCGCGATCTCGTCATTGCTCAGCCCCTCACCCACGAGCCCGACGATCTCGCGCTCACGGTCGGTGAGCAACGCCAGCTCACGAGCCGCCGGCATCGACGTGTCACGACTCCGGCTGGCGAACTCACCAATCAGCCGACGCGTCACCCGGGGACTCAGCAACGCATCTCCCCCGGCCACGGCACGCACACCCCGCAGCAACTCGGTCGGCTCCGTGTCCTTGACGAGGAACCCACTCGCGCCGATCCGCACCGCCTCAAAAACGTACTCGTCCAGATCGAACGTCGTGAGGATGACGACCTTGGTCTCAGCAAGGCTCTCGTCAGCGGCAATTCGCCGCGTGGCCTCGAGCCCGTCCGTCCCCGGCATGCGGATGTCCATGAGCACGACGTCGGGCGTGAGCGTCCGCACGAGCTCGACCGCCTCGGCGCCGTCGCTCGCCTCACCCACCACCTCGATGTCGTCTTCGGCGTCGAGCAGCGCCCTCAACCCGGCCCGAAGCAGAAGCTGGTCGTCAGCCAACACGACGCGGATCATGACGAAACCCGTTCTCCCGCAGGGATGCTCGCGATGATGCGCAGCCCACCGAGCGGCGACTCGTCGATCCGTACGGACCCACCAAGCGCCCGCGCACGCTCGGTCATCCCGGAGATCCCGTTGCCAACGACGAGTGTGTCCGGATTGGCACCATGACCGTTGTCCTCGACCGTCACAGTGAGGTCGATGTCGTAGTCGAGCGTGATGACTGCACGCGTCGCGAAGGCGTGTCGAACGACGTTCGTGATCGCCTCCTGGACGATCCGGTATGCCGCGAGGTCGACCGCCGCGGGCAGCTCCCGTTGGGTGCCCAGCCGCTTCACGGTCACGTCGAGCCCCGCCGCATGGCTCCGCTCCACAAGGTCGCCGAGAGCAGCCAGCCGTACCGTCGGAGCCCGCGGCGCCGGAGCATGATCGGAACGCAAGACATCCACGAGAGAACGCAATTCGCCCAGCGCCTCACCACTCGCATCGCGGATGGCGCGCAACGCCGGCTCGACGTGCTCGGGCTTCTCTCGCTGGGACAGGTGCAGCGCCACTCCGGCCTGGACGTTGATGAGTGACATGTGGTGGGCGACAACGTCATGGAGCTCCTGGGCGATGAGCAGCCGCTCCTCGCCTTCGCGCCGCTTCACCGACTCACGATGCGCCGTCCGCGCAGCCGCGAATCGGTCCCGCCGCGCCCGCACCAGCTCAGCCACCGCGAGCGCCACGAGCAGCCACGCGACCATCCCGCCCGTCCCCGTCCACGACCACTTCGTCTCGGGCGCGATCCACCCCCGGGCCACCTGCCCGATCACCGGAAGCACAGCCGCACCCCACGCGGCCCAACGCAGACCGCGAGCGACGCAGATGACGGTGAGAACGGCATACCCGAGAAAGACCGGACCATAGGGGTAGCCGAGCGCGAGCCACCCCCCGACCGCCGCCCCGGCCGCGATGACGGCGGGCACCGGCCACCAACGTGCGAGCGCCAGCGAGACCGGGCCCACCAGCAACAGGGCGATCCCGAGGGCATCGATGGACCGCGTCCCGTCCTGCCCGCGCGACGCACCAAGGCTGCCGCCGATCGAGATGATCGCGAGGAACGCCGGCCCGATGACCCACGCGATCGGCGGCAGGCGGCGCGGCGGACCCCAGGTCTCGGCGTCGCGTTCCCAAGGCATGTCGCCAGCGTAGGGACCTTGGGCACTCCAGGACGGCCTGCGACGGGAGGGGTTCGGACTACTCCCTGCGGCGTATGCCGTGACTCACCTCCCCCCATCAGGCACCGTGCGCTCGGGTTGGGTAGCGTCGGCGGCATGTTGACTACGGGGAAGTCCATCACCAAAACCATGTCCATCACCGCCGGACTTGCGCTGGCGCTCACTCTCACCGCGTGCGGTTCGGAGAAGGCCGACGACGCGACGTCCGGCAGCACGGGCACGACGCCCGCAGCCACCACGACGGCGTCGCCGGGTGGCGCCTCGGACGGCTCGGCCGACGAACAGTGGGCCGGCCGCTTCAAGAAGGCCATCCCGCCCCTCGCGGACACCCCCGACGCTGACCTCGTCGCCGCGGGCAAGAAGATGTGCGCGGACTTCACGGCTGCGCCCACGGCGCCGACGGCCAAGGCGATCATCAAGGACGCCGAGACGACGCTGAAGCTCGACCCCGTCCAGGCGAACCTGTGGACCGGCGGCGCCATTGCTCACTTCTGCAACGACCAGGGCACTGCCTTCCTGACAGCCTCCGTCGGCTGACCGGCACGTTCGACTTCGTGCCCCGCACGGACAAGGCGAGCCCAGCGAGCCAGGTCCGTGCGGGGCACGAAGTCGGCTGAGGTTCGGGGCCTCAGGCCTCGCGCGCGAGCTTGGCGGCGAACCCGACGAGGAACGCCCCACTCACCGCATCGATGACCCGACGGGTCCGGCGGCGGAGCAACGTCTCCCGAGCCCGCGAGGCACCGAGCACGATGACCGCGAGCCACGCGCACCCGATGAGCGGCAGCATCAGCGCGTGCCCGAGCCAGACCGCCGCGGACGCGCTCGGCTCGACGAACTGCGGCAGTAGCGCGAGATAGAACACGAGCATCTTGGGGTTGGTGAGGTTGCTCAGCGCACCCGTCCGGAACCCACGCGCCATCCCGGCGTCGGCCGAGCCGTCGATCTCCGCATAGCGGCCGGCCAGCGCCGAACGCCAGGCACTGATCCCGAGCCACACGAGGTAGGCGACGCCCGCCCACTTGATCGCCTGGAACAGCGGCTGCACCCGGACGATCAGCGCGCCGACACCCACGGAGACGAGCACTCCCTGGACCGCCGACCCAGCGCCCACCCCGAGGACCGTGCCGAATCCGGCCCGCCGCCCCGACGTGATCGTGTTGCGCAGGGTGACGAGGACGTCGACGCCGGGCGTCGCGACAACGGCCAGAACGACGATCAGGTATGCCGGGGACATGCCTCCCAGCCTCCCACCCGCATGCGTCCCGAGCTCACCCAATTGGACGGTTGGGGACAACGCGGGTCCGGGCCGGTCAGCTCCAGTCGAGGACGACCTTGCCGCACTGACCCGAGCGGGCGACCTCGAAGCCCTTGGCCCACTCCTCCGCCGGGAAGCGGTGGGTGATGACCGACTGGACGGCATCGCGCAGTTCGGCGCTCGTGGCGAGCATCGACCCCATGAGGTACCAGGTCTCGAACATCTCGCGCCCATAGATCCCGCGGATCGTGATCATGTGCGTGATGACCCGGCCCCAGTCGATCGGGTACGGGTCCTTGGGCAGGCCGAGCATCGCGACGCGGGCGCCGTGGTTGAGGTTGGCGAGCATGTCCTCGACGGCCTTGGGCGCGCCACTCATCTCGAGGCCGATGTCGAAGCCTTCGAGCATGCCGAGCTGCTTCTGCGCCCATTCGAGGTTCTCGCCGCGGCCGACGTTCACGCACAGGTCGGCACCGGCAACCTTGGCCAACGCCAGCCGCTCGTCGCTCATGTCCGTGACCGCGATGCGACGCGCCCCCGCATGCCGCGCAATCGCCACAGCCATGACACCGATCGGCCCGGCGCCAGTGACGACGACATCCTCCCCGATGACCGGCCACTGCAGAGCCGTGTGGGTTGCGTTGCCCAGCGGGTCGAAGATCGCGCCGAGGTCGGGGTCGAGGTCAGCCGGTTGCACCCACGCGTTCATCGCCGGGATGACGACGTAGTCCGCGAACGCGCCGTCCCGATTGACGCCCACCCCAACGGTTTTGATGCAGAGGTGGCGGCGGCCGGCCCGGCAGTTGCGGCAGTTCCCGCAGATGAGGTGCCCCTCGCCGGAGACCCGGTCGCCAACCTTGATGTGGTCCACGAGCGCGCCGGTCTCGACGACCTCGCCATAGAACTCGTGACCGATCGTCATCGGCGCCTTGACCACTGACGCCGCCCAGTCATCCCACTGCTCGAGGTGGAGGTCGGTGCCGCAGAGCCCCGCCCGCAGCACGCGGATCTTGACGTCAGCGTCACCACACGTGGGTTCGGGGACGTCGATGAACTGGAGGCCAGGACCGGCTTCGGTCTTCACGAGTGCGCGCACGGCACCCATCATGGCGTGACCACGTCGCCGTCGAAAACTCAGCCCCGGCGCAGGTCCTTGCCGAAGCAGCGCACCAGGTCCGACTCCGCATAGTGACCGAAAGGTTCCACTCGCTCGTACCCCTGCGACTCGTACAGTCCGATCGCGTCCGGCTGCATCAGTCCCGTCTCGAGGATGAGCCGCTCCACCCCATCGGCGTATGCCGTCCGCTCCAGGAACGCGAGTACCTCACGTGCGTAGCCCCGCCCCCGCACCCGCGCGGGGACGAACATCCGCTTGACCTCGGCCACCCGGTCCCCACCGAAGCGCGCGTCCAGGTCAGGGCGCCAACGCCACCCACCCATCGCGACCGGCTCGCCGTCCTGGTCGTCCTCGACACCGAGAACGAACCGCCCCATGGGCGCCGCGAACTCGCGTGGGTCAACCGGCGACTCGTCCGGCGTGCCATAGATGACGACGTAGTGCGCCTGCACCTCGGCGACGAGTTCCTGCACCCTCGGGTCGACGAAGGGCACCTCCACAAGCGACATCACGGCGCCATCGTGCCTCAACCGCAAAACGTGCAGACACGGCATACCCAAAAGGGTTCGCGCCGTGAGGTCAGTGGGTCGCTGCCACAGCCGTTCCATGGAGGCCTATGGCTTCAGCGGGAAGGCTGAGCGCCGCCCGGCGAGCGCGATGGTCAGCGCGACCGCGGCGAGGCCAACCATGACCAGAGGCAGGACCAGCCCGGAGAAGGCGCTGAGCGCGATGGCTCCCAGAATCCCGGCACCAAAGATGGCGAGGTTGAACGCGACTCCGAGCATCAAGTTCGCGACGTCGGCGTTCTCGCCGCTCGCCATGCTGATGGCGGTCTGCAGCTGAGCCGCCGCACCGCCAAAGGCCAACCCCCACAGGATGATCGCGGCCACCACGGCGACGAGCGACTCGCGACCAACGATGAAGACGGCGCCCGCCACGATGAACAGGCCAATGCTGGCCAGCACCAAGGGTCGCAGCAGGCGATCGATGACGACGCCGGTGATGCCGATGCCGATCAGCGCCGCGACACCGAAGGTCATCAGCGCGAGGTCCACCGAGAGCTGCAGGTCGCCGGAGCGCAGGTAGGCGGAGATGTAGGTGTACATGGTGTTGTGCGCCAGCATCCACACGACGATCACCCCCAGGATCACCGCAACGCCGGGAAGACGCACGACGTTCAGCAGTGACATCTGGGAGGTCGCGGCCTGGCCGGGCGCGTCGGGGACGAGGACCACAACAAGCGCAACGGTGATGAGCGACAGGATCGCCAAGGCCCCGAAGGACCAGCGCCAGTTCAAGGTCGTGCCGAGCCAGGAGCCGAACGGCGTCCCGACGGCCAGCCCGATCGGCGTGCCGAGCGACGCAATCGCAAGTGCCCGCCCGGCATACTCCGGGGCGGTGATGCGGCGGGCGTAGCCCGCAGTGATCCCCCAGATCAGTCCGGAGAACGCGCCCGCCACGAAGCGTGCCCCGAGGGACAGCCCCACGTTCCCGGAGAGCGCAACAACGCCGGTGGCCGCGAGGAACCCCAGCACGGCCACGACGAAGACCGGCTTGCGGCGCATCCTCCGCGTCAGGGCGACGGCCGGAATCGCGGCGATGACCGTTCCGAGGGCGTAGGCCGTGACGAACTGACCCGCCAGTCCCTCGCTGATGCTCATCCCCGCGGCGATCTGTGGCAGGAGTCCCGCGGGCATGGTCTCGGTGGCGATGAGGAGAAAGCCGACCAGGGCCATCACCAACAGGGCAGCCAACGGCAGTCGGGCCGGCTCGCGGGAGACGCCATCGCTGCTCTCGAGGCCGGGTGCGCGGTGTGCGGCTTGCGTGGACAAGGTGGATTTCCTCCAGTTCGAGTGCGGTCTTCATCCATGACACCGAACTTCCGAGACCGCAGGAAGTCACCGCTAAGAGGTGTACCGGCAGGGCATCCCTCACGCCTCCGCGACGCCTTACGGTGAAACCCATGGACAACCGATCCGAGGTCCGCGAGTTCCTCACCACGCGACGGGCCAAACTCACGCCACGCGACGTCGGCCTCCCGGATGTCGGCCAGCGTCGGGTGTCGGGCCTGCGTCGCGGCGAAGTCGCAGCACTCGCCGGCGTCAGCATCGAGTACTACTCCAAGCTCGAGCGTGGGGCCATCGCCGGCGCGAGTCCCTCTGTGCTGGAGGCGATTGCGCGCGCCCTGCAACTCGACGACGCCGAGCGCGAGCACCTCTTCCACCTCGCCCAGACCGCGGCCGGCTCCAGCCCGCTGGCCAGCCCCCGACGCCGAACTCGGGCCGTGTGGACGCCTCCCCCGACGCTGCAATGGGTACTCGACAGCATCACCGGAGGACCCGCCATCGTCCGCAACGGTCGGATGGACCTGCTCGCCACGAACCAGCTCGGTCGGGCGATGCACGCCTCCCTCTACGAGCGCGCGACCGGGCCCGTGCCCAACTTCGCCCGCTACACGTTCCTGGACGAGGACTCGCACACCTTCTACAGGGACTGGGACACCGCCGCGGACACGTGCGTCTCAATCCTTCGCACCGAGGCCGGTCGGGACCCGCGCGACCCCCACCTGCACGACCTTGTCGGTGAGCTGTCGACCCGCAGCGACGACTTCCGCCTGCGCTGGGGTCGGCACGACGTGCGACTCCACGGAGCCGGCACCAAGACCTTCCACCACACCGCAGTTGGCGACCTCGACCTGGCCTACGAGAGCGTCGACATGCTGTCCGAGCCGGGTCTGACGCTCACCATCTACGCAGCCGAACCCGCCTCACGCACCGCCGAAGCCCTCGCCCTGCTGGCCTCACTGACCGCGCCGGCGCCGGCACGTAACACCCCCAGCCAGCACTGAGACCGCGTCACGCCGGGCACGGTGAGCGGCAAAGGGCTCGAATCGCTCCGGTTCCACGCTCAGCAGACCCCGACAGACCGTCGTTTGCCGCGCGCTGTGCCCGGTCGGGTCCGACCCAACGAAACCAGCAGCGCGTATGCCGCCCGCCTGACCGCTCGTCGCACCTCACCTGCCGCTCGGCGCGAGGACCTCAGCCACCGAACGAAGGTGCGCATCCGCCCGGCGAGAGGCGGTCACGAACGGGAGCGGACGGCATACCCATGCATCGACAGTGTGGGGTGACCCGGACCCCAACCGGGACCGACCACTGGAGGTGCACCCGTGAGCAACGACGCTCGCATTGGCAGTGACGAGGACCCCTACGTCGCACTGCAAGCCACCGACGAGTTCCAGGACCTGCGCCGCAAGTTCCGCGGCTTCGTCTTCCCCATGACGGCGTTCTTCCTCGTCTGGTACTTCGTCTACGTCCTGCTGTCGATCTTCGCGCCCGGCTTCATGGGCACCAAGGTCTTCGGCAACATCAACATCGGGCTGCTGTTCGGCCTGGGCCAGTTCGTGACGACCTTCGCCATCACCTTCATCTATGCCCGGTGGGCCAACCGTGAGCTCGACCCCTTGGCCGACGCCCTGGGTGCCCGACTCGACGGCGACAAGGAGCACTGAGCCATGACCTCCCTCATCACCGCCGACACCACGGCGGCAGTCGGCTCCCCCGCCCTCAACATCTCGATCTTCATCGGCTTCGTCCTCGTCACCCTCGTCATCATCATCAAGCTGGCGTCGGGCAAGAAGTCGGCCGGCGAGTTCTACACCGCCAGTGGTGGCTTCTCCGGTCGCCAGAACGGTGTCGCGATCGCTGGCGACTACCTGTCGGCCGCGAGCTTCCTCGGCATCGCCGGCGCCATCGCATTGCAGGGTTATGACGGCTTCCTCTACTCGATTGGCTTCCTCGTCGCGTGGCTCGTCGCCTTGCTGCTCGTCGCCGAACTGATGCGCAACACAGGGCGATTGACGATGGCTGATGTTCTCAGCTATCGCCTCAAGCAGCGCCCGGTCCGCATCGCCACCGCGATCTCGGTGCTGTGTGTGTCGTTCTTCTACCTGCTCGCGCAGATGGCTGGAGCCGGTGGCCTCGTGTCCCTGCTCCTCGGTGTCTCGGGTGAGACGGCGCAGAACCTCGTCATCGCCCTCGTCGGCTTCGTGATGATCGCCTACGTTCTCATCGGCGGCATGCGTGGCACGACCTGGGTCCAGATCATCAAGGCGGTCCTGCTCATCACGGCCACCGCGATCATGACGGTCTGGCTGCTCGGCAAGTACGGCTTCAACTTCTCGGCCCTGCTCCAGGCAGCCGTCGACAAGAACCCGAAGGTGGGCGAGAAGCTCCTCGCTCCCGGCGTGAAGTACGGCGCCTCGACCACCACGAAGATCGACTTCATCTCGCTGTCGCTCGCGTTGGTGCTCGGCACCGCCGGTCTGCCGCACGTGCTGCAGCGCTTCTACACGGTCCCGACTTCGCGTCAGGCTCGCAAGTCCGTCGAGTGGGCCATCTGGCTGATCGGTGGCTTCTACCTGTTGACGCTCGTCGTCGGCTACGGCGCCGGAGCCCTCGTGGGTTCGGCCGAGATCAACGCCGCACCTGGCAAGGCCAACTCGGCCGCACCGCTGCTCGCGTTCCACCTCGGCGGTTCGCCCCTGCTGGGCATCGTCTCGGGTATCGCGTTCGCCACGATCCTCGCGGTCGTCGCTGGTCTGACGATCACGGCTTCGGCCACCTACGCGCACGACATCTACAAGGAAGTCATCAAGCGCGGCAAGTCCACGTCTGACCAAGAGGTGCGGGTCGCTCGCATCGCGGCCGTCGTCATCGGCCTCGTCGCGATCCTCGGTGGCATGTTCGCCAAGAGCCAGAACATCGCGTTCCTGGTCGCCCTGGCGTTCGCTGTCGCGGCCTCGGCCAACCTGCCGACGATTCTCTACTCGCTGTTCTGGAAGCGGTTCAACACCCAGGGCGCACTGTGGTCGATCTACGGCGGACTCATCTCGACGATCGGCCTGATCATCTTCAGCCCGGTCGTGTCGGGCAAGCCGGCGGATCCCAAGACCGGCCTCAGCCCGTCGATGATCACGAACCCGGACATCGACTTCTCCTGGTTCCCGCTCGACAACCCTGGTCTCGTCACGATCCCGCTGGCCTTCTTCCTCGGCTGGCTCGGAACCGTCATGAGCAAGGAGCACAACGCGCAGAAGTACGCCGAGATGGAGGTGCGCAGCCTCACCGGTCACGGCGTGGGCAAGGCCCTCGACCACTGACCCTCGGTTGACTCGTGTGCCCCAGCGGCCCCTTCCCGGGACCGCTGGGGCACACTACGTTGTGCGGCGTATGCCGCCCGCTCCCCTCCCGCTGCCAACCTTCGCCCGGCCATATGACTACCCAAATTTGGGTATATGATCGTTGGTATGGACTCGCACTACCGCCTTCGTCAGCGCCTTGCGGCGCTCATCGACGCTGCCGGTTTCAACCGGAGCCAGGCCGCCCACGCCGTCGGGTGCACGCCGTCCCGACTCGGGGACTACTTGGCCGGACGCACCATCCCCTCAGCCCTGGTTCTGCTCGAGCTCGAAGACGCAGCAGGCCAGGCAGAGAACCGCACCTGGATGCGAGCCGCAGACGTCATTGACGCAGTCGCCTCATATTCCGAGTCTGATCCGATGTGGGCGATGCGAATGCTGCTCCAAGGACGCGACCAGTCACTCGCACTGAGCACCCCCGCTCGCCGCGCGATCTGGGCCACGGGATCCCCACGGCGCCCTTTGACTGGCCCTTGGAAGACCTTGGCCCACACAGTCCTGCGTGAGAGTGCCCGCGATGGGCGGCCGATTCCCAAGTGGCTCGCCGCTCCCATGCCCCTGCGCGAACCTTGGGCCCCATTGCCAGTGAAGCCGGGACGGCACTTGGACGAGAACCTCGCCAGGCTCGGGATCGAGATCAACGAGCGCGAGTTGGTTACGGCGTGAACTTCGACTTCGACGCAACGCAAATCCGACAGCTGCTGGACGAACTCGACGAACGACTTCGCGCTGCGGGGATCGCGGCGACGGTCTACGTCGTCGGAGGCGCCGCGATCTCACTTCACCTTCCCGAGACCGAACGCCGGACCCAAGACATCGATGGCATCACATCCGAGGTTCGCCTGGCCGAGATCATCGCGCAGATGGCCGACGAGCTCGGCCTGCCGGAGGGGTGGCTCAACGGTGCTGCTCGCCCCTTCCTCCCGCCCATCCCCGCGGATGCCCTCACACCGCCCACCTCCCCTGGGCTGCGAGTTCAGTTGGCGTCACTCGAGCAACTTCTCGCCATGAAACTGGCGGCGGGCCGAGCGCGCGACCGAGGGGACATCGTTGCACTGGCCAACGCGTTGCAAGTTGACCCGGACGAAGCGATCCTGCTGACGCACGAGGCATATGGAACGGATGCACTCGAGCTGCTGACCACCTTGGAAGACGTGAAGTCCGACGCCCACGCCTTGATCCCACGGCGCCCCAAACACTGATGGGAAGGGGCCCGAACGCTGCCCTGTGGGACGTGGAGGCCGGCTCTTTCACGGATCACGCGCGACGGGGCAAACGACAACATTCAGCTTGGGTGCTGATCGAGCCAGGTTTCGGGCCTCAGGGATCGGGGAGCGGGTTTAGCGATCGCGTCCACCACTGGTTTCCAAGTCTTGTCCGGCACGTCCTCGGCGAACCAACCAAAACGGAGAAGGCTTGGGTGCTCTCGTATGGCCGACACATCGTGGGTGTCGAGTTTGACCATCCGAGACAGTTGGAGCTCTTGGAGCCCGGGCGCCGCCAAGATAGGGGTGATCGAGGACAACCCCTTCATCGAGCCCAGTTCGACGCGGGTCAACGATCGCAATCGTTCAGTCGACGGGAGGGACTGAACGCGTGGCAAGCCATACAGGCTGAGCAGTTCTAGAGTGGCGAGTTGTCCAATGGCGGTGAGGTCACTCATGCCACGGACCTGGTTGACGACGAGCACACGTAGTGCCCGACAGCCCGAAACTCGGCTGATGCTGGCGCCAGACCCGCCGCGAATGTCCAAGAATTCCAAACGTGGCAGTCGTGCCAAGAAGTCGACCGGATGCTTCACCGCCCAAAGGGTCACTCGCTTGGCGGACCTGAGCCACTCCTCATCCGAGTCGACGAGAGTGGCGTGATCGATCCAGACGTCATCTTGGGATCTCCACCGGGCGACCTCGGATGCACCACGGGAACCAGACACGACAAGGATCGTCTCAGACACGTCCTCGTTCAGAGGGAAATCAGGCAGCAGGTATCTGGTGGGGCCCTCGAGTCTCCTTCTGTGTCAACCGGGCAGGGCGGCATACGCGTCTTCTCCGTATAGGCACACCAACGCAGGAGGACACCATGAACCGCAGGACCATCCGACGAAGTGCCGCCGCCCTGGCCATCGGCCTCGCAGCTGCCACCGCACCCGCCGCCATCGGCGCCACCACCGCTTCTGCCGCTCCCTACTGCGGCATCACCTGGGGCTCGCTCGCCAAGACGAACGCGACCATGAACGTCACGTCCGTCGCGGGCCTCCGCGCCGGCCGGCACGACTGCTACGACCGACTCGTCATCGACCAGAAGGGCAAGGCAACGGGCTACGACGTCCGCTACGTCTCGGTCGTCACCCAGGACGGCTCGGGCAACCCCGTACCCGTCGCCGGTGGTGCTGCTCTGCAGGTCATCACCAGGGCCTCGCGCAACACGACGGCGCCGGCGATGCCGAACGTCTCGGGTTTCACCACGTTCCGTGAGGTCAAGTGGGCCGGCTCGTTCGAGGGCCAGTCCACGATCGCTCTCGGGGTGCGGGCGAAGCTGCCCTTCCGGGTGCTCAGCTACAACGACACCGCAACCGGCACGAGCCGCCTCGTCATCGACGTCGCCCACAAGTGGTGACCTGATCCCGCCTCACGCAAGTCGAGGTAGTACGAAACGCCGAGCCCGGTCGACTGGGTTCGGCGTTTCGTACTACCTCGACTTCACATTCAGCGGGCGTCGGCCTCGGCGCGCAGCCGGGCCGCGAGATCGTCGTCGACCTCGTCGAAGAACGTGCCCACGACATCCTCGAGCTGGTCCATGCCCTCGGCGCAGAACAGCACCGGCTGATAGCTCGTGATGTCGTAGTTGAGCGTGCCCATGTCGACCAGGTCCAGCGCCCGGTGCTCCATGTGCCCGAACTCGTCCATCTCGCCATAGCTGGACAAGATCCCGGCGCCATAGGCCTTGACCTCGCCGTGCTCGCGCATGATGCCGAACTCCATCGAGAACCAGAAGACGTCGGCGATGAACTTCATCGCGTCGTCAGTCTCCACTCGCAGCGACGCCTTGCCCGCGGCTTCGGTGATCCGCGCGAATCGCGGTGAGGCGAGCTGGTTTCCGTGCCCGATGACCTCGTGGATGATGTCCGGCTCGGGCGTGTAGAGCGGTTGGGTGCCGTAGCGGAGGTACTGCGTCGAGTTGAACGTGTTCGCCCCGAGGTCGCCATAGAAGTCGCGCAACGGGACGAGCCCCGGCGCGGCCACATAGGTCCATCCGGTCAGCGGTTCGAGCCGCTCGCTCACCTCGTGCAGCTGGGGCACGTGCTCGGTCGGCAGACGCAGCGCGTGCTTGGCCGCGAGGTACTCACTGTGCGCGTACTTCTCGTGCTTCGGCGCAAGCTGGTGACTCACCGTCCGCCAGATCTCGTGCTCGGCCTCTGCGTAGTCGATCACCGGGATCGGCTCGCCGCGCGTCCAAGACATCGCGGCTGCTGCGATCTCACCGCGACGTTCCATGTAGGCGGGATCGTCGCGCCCAGGGTGGTTGTCACTCAGGTGGACCTCAACGGTCCCGTCCTCGCGCCGGGTCACGGGCGAGTACAGCTGGCCTTCTTCGAACATGGCCCACCTCCTTGTGGTCGTGTTGACCTCAGGGAACCATTCGACAGCGCAAAGCGACACCGTTGCCGGACACACTGGGCACAGAGTGCACGTTCCGACCAGCCTGAGTGACGGCATACCCGACATCTTGTCCAACAGACCAAAGAACGGGGTATGCCGCCCGCTCGCCTCCCTGTGGACAACTCAAGTCGCGCTGTGCGCACCTTTCTCTAAACTGGATGCAGTCCTTGACACACGACGGGTGGGGAAATCCGTGAACAAGACCTGGGGCCGTACTGCGGCCATGCTGTCCATCGCTGCGCTCGCGTTGACCGCGTGCAGCGACAAGGACGAGCCAATTGCGACACCAACGCCGAGCGCGTCAACGTCGGCTGCGTCGCCGTCGAGCTCGGGTTCGACGAGCCCGTCGGCGTCCGCGAGCCCGTCGCCGTCGACCAACGCGAGCGTCCCGGCAGCAGCACGAGCCCGCACCGAAGCCGGCGCCATCGCCTTCCTCACGTTCTTCCTCGAGTTGTCGAACAAGGCACTCCTTGATCCACCGAATGCGCCAAACCTCTTCGCCTACGCGGACAAGGACTGCATCGCGTGCAAGAAGACTCAGGCCCTGTTCGCCGAGTACGCCAAGGGCGGATGGAGTCTGCGTCAGTCGGGTATTCGCATCGAGAACGCCGCCCTCGCGACGAAGGTCTCGGATCCGAAGGTCATCGTCAACTTCACCTATGTGGAGGCGTCACAAACGCTCTATCAGCATGGCAAGAAAACGACGAACACCGTCCCTGCAGCGAGCACGAAGAAGGGCGCCGCGTTGAAGTGGGTGAACGACGCATGGCAGATGTACGACATCGAAAATATGTGACCGCCTCACTACTTCTTGCGATCGCGGTGAGTGGAACCGGTCCGGCCTCCGCGGAGCCAGAAGCTCCTCCACCTGGAACAACCACAGGAACAACCACGGGCGGCGGATCCAAAGTCCAGCTGACCTTGAGGCAGATGCAAGGGGCGCGCGACGAAGCAGCGAAGGCTGCGGCCGCGGCGGCCACTGGCAAGCCGGTGCCGCGCTGGGAGTACAAGACCCACATCAACTGCGCCACCGGCAACACCAACCCCGATGCTGGCTGTGGCACCGCCGCGCAGGCCTGCACCAACGGTCAGTTCCAAGCGGTCGTCCTTCGCCGCCTGATGGTGCCGGTGCAGCGGACCAATGCCCCCGCTCCGTTGCCGAGTGGCAGCAGCACCGGGCCGGGCTCGGCGGTGCCGGTTCCCGGCGGGTCGACCATGGCTCCCGCACCGGGTGCGCAGGGGCAGTGGCACGTCTGGGGCGTCACCTGCTACCCGCAACTGCTCCCTGGCAACGCCCTTCCGACGATGGCGCAGGTCCTCAAGGCGTTCCGGGAGATCGACTTCGCCAAGGGCGACGTGAGCATCCAGCCCGTCGGCAACGTCACCCTCGTCAACCTCCCGACCTACTTCGCGGCGACGTGGCCCCAAGCCGGTGTCGGGCCCGACGAGAGTGACGTGACCAACCTTCTCGGGTACCGCCTCGAGATCCAGCCGTTGGCGCGCTCACTCACCTACGTCTACGGCGACGGCAACAGCAGCGGCCCCACCACGTCGCTGGGCGGCCCCCACCCCGACGGCGACATCCGCTGGACGTACAAGCGGCCGGGCACCATGGCGACGCGCGTTGACACCTTCTATGGCGGCCGCTTCCGGTTCGGGACCGGCGCCTGGATGACCATCCCCGAGACCGTCACCGTCCAGGGGACGCCGGTGAACTTGACCGTTCGTGAGGCCAAGGCGCGCCTCTACAACAACGGCTGACGCACACCTTGCGTCTGCGCATGCGGCTGTTCTCACCACCAGATGCGCAGACGCAAGGTGCGCCGCTCAGGTCAGGCGGTCACTTTGCCTTGGTGCTCGTCGTGGTGCTCGTCTTCGCGCACTGACGCTTGAGGACCTCGGCGGCCACGACGAACACGATCGCCAGCACGACAGCGAGCCAGATCCAGTCGGTGTAGGCGCGAGCGGATGCCTCGACGATCTCCGACCACTGGGAGCGCAGGTACGTCACGAACTCGCGCCCGACGACCTTCGCCGCCTCGAGCGGATCATCGCCCAGCACTCCCGGACGCAGCTTGGACCACCCGGCGTGCAACCCCACGGCGATGAGCACCGCAAAGAGCCACGTGAGGACAACTCGAACGACCGCAAGAATGGTCGGGGCCAGGCGGTCCTTGCTCGCGACCCAGAACGGCAACGCGACCGCCACCGTGAGGAGCGGGCCCCTCCCCCAGGTCGCCGGCGAGAGCCCGGCCACCAAGGCGAGGAAGCTGGCGATCGCCACGGGTCCGCCGTGAGCCCGGGCGCCGACCCAGAGGCCGAGCAGCATGCCGAGCCCGGCCAGGGCAGCAAGCGCCGTCCGCTCTCCCGGAAGTCCGGGAGCCACGTCCGTCATCACCCAGCCGATGGCGGTCAGTCCGAACGCACTGCCAAAGCGGGGCCACGGGGACTTCACCAGGGCAGACACGACCGCAGCGCCGACGAGAGTGCCGAGGAAGAGGAACGAGCCGGTCTTCGCGCTGACCGGAAGGGTCATCCAGTCGCCCGTGCCGGAGAACGCGGCAGGCCACCACAGGACAACCGCGAGCGCCATGGCGGCGATGGGCCAGACCTTCCCCGCGAGCGCATTCCAGTCACGCGCGACCACGGGAGTCGCCGGAGCCTCGCTCACTGCCGCCGGCGTCGCGGTCTCTGATGTCGCTGTGCTCGCGGTGGTGGCGGTGCTCGTGCCAGTCGCGGTGGTGTCGGCGTCAGCTGTGACGTCGGCGTGTGTCTTTGCGTCGCCCATGAACTCGAGGTTACTGCGAGTCGCCAGACCCAAGGCGTCAGAAGCGGTCCGGATCACCCGAACCCGTGACCCTCCTGCGTCTTCGTGCCCCGGACGGACATCGGCGCCTGTGCTCGCGTGTCCGTCTGGGGCACGAAGTGCAGGTCCGTCTGGGGCACGGAATGCACCCGTCCGTCGCGGCCGTGCGGCATGCTCAAGACCCATGACCATGATCGAGGTGCGGGGCCTCCGCAAGACCTACGGCAAGGTCGTGGCGGTCGACGGCATTGACCTCGACGTGGCCGAGGGCGAGATCCTGGGCATCCTCGGACCCAACGGCTCGGGCAAGACGACGACGGTGGAGTGCATCGCCGGCCTCCGCACGCCTGATGCGGGCACCGTGCGCGTCGCCGGACTGGACCCAGCACGGGACCGCACCGGCATCACCCCCGTCCTCGGCGTGCAGCTCCAGCAGGCCGGCCTCCAGGCCAAGCTCACGGTCCGCGAGGCACTCGGGCTCTATGCCTCCTTCTACCCCAACCCCGTCAACGGCGTTTCCCTCGCCGGACGACTCGGCCTCGGCGACAAGCTCGATGCCCGCTACGGGAAGCTCTCCGGCGGTCAACAGCAACGCCTCGCCATCGCCCTTGCCCTCATCGGTCGGCCGCGCATCGCCCTCCTCGACGAGCTGACCACCGGGCTCGACCCGAGGTCCCGGCGCGCCGTGTGGGGCCTGATCGAGGAGGCCCGCAACAACGGCATCACGATCGTCCTCGTCACCCACTTCATGGATGAGGCACGCCACCTCTGCGACCGTGTCGCACTGATCGACCGTGGCCAGATCACGGCACTCGACACCCCCGACGGGCTCATCGGCAGCACGACCGCCCCGACGATGATGAGCTTCGCCGCGCCCGACGGACTCGACGTCAGCCTCCTCGCAGACCTGGCGGGCGTGACCTCCGCCCGCCGTCGCGATGGGGGCCGCGTCGAACTCAGCCTCGACGACGACGCCGTCCTCGATGTCCTCGCCTGGCTCACCGCGCAAGGCGTCCGGCCAGAGCGGCTGCGCATCGTCGACTCCACCCTCGACGACGCCTTCCTCGACCTCACCGACCATGCGCCCGAGCGAGACCTCGAGGTGCCGTCATGAGTTCACCGACCGGCGCTCTCATCCGCACCGAGTTCAGGCTCTTCCTGCGCGAGCCGGGCGCCCTCTTCTGGATCATCGCCTTCCCGAGCATCGTCGTCGGACTGCTCGGTCTCGTCCCCGCGATGAAGGAGCCGATCAAGGATCTCGACGGCGTCCCCCTCATCACGCTCTATGTCCCGATCGCCATCCTGATGGCGATGTTGTTCGCCGGTGTCTCGACGATGCCGATCGTGCTCGCGGCCTACCGGGAGCAACGGATCCTGCGCCGGATCGCGACCACTCCTG
The DNA here is from genome assembly GCF_000152705.1 of Janibacter sp. HTCC2649. Classification (GTDB taxonomy): domain Bacteria; phylum Actinomycetota; class Actinomycetes; order Actinomycetales; family Dermatophilaceae; genus Knoellia. The sequence continues at coordinate 2,059,229 of NZ_CH672413.1, forward strand.
CTCGCCCGGGCCACCTGCTCTTCGCGCAGTTCACCATCCACGCGGGGGCCGCCATCCTCGGTGGCGCCCTCGCCCTGACGCTGGCCAAGGTCGCCCACGGCGTTCCCCTTCCGGGTGACGCCCTGGCCTATGTCCTCGTGCTGCTGCTCATCCTCGCGGTCTGCCTCGCCGTCGGCGCGCTCGTCGCCGGGGTCGCGAGCACCACCAAGGTCGCCACCACCTTGGGGTCGGTTGTGCTCTTCCCACTCATGTTCACCGCCGGCGTCTGGTTGCCCGTCCAAACCATGCCCGGGCTCCTGGGCGACATCGTCTCGTGGACGCCACTGGGCGCCGCCGCCCTCGCCCTGCAGGAGGCGGCCGCCGGCTTCTCGCCCTCGTGGGAGCACCTCGCCGTCATCAGCGGATGGCTCGTCGTCCTCTGGGGACTCGCGATCCGGTCCTTCCGCTGGGAGTGAACTGGACGGCATACGCCGTCTGTCCTTGTATGCCGCTCGGCGCACCGTCCGTCGCAGGTCTCCCGCCTCCGGGCGACAAGGAGCGGACCCACTGTTGATGCACGGGGCCGGACACGGTTGGCTGGGCACCAAGACGTGTCCCGTATCGCAGTCCCCCATGACGAGGAGCCCCGAAGTGACCGACGAGAACCTCTCCAGCCACCTGGCCGAGCTCGACCTCTCCCCGAGCGACGAGCTCAAGGCCCAGGCCAACGGCACCGAGGCGCTCTACGCCGAGGCCGACGCCGACTACGAAGCCTTCTGGGCGCGTCAGGCCCGCGAGCGCATCACGTGGAGCAAGGACTTCGACCAGACCCTCGACTGGAGCGGCGCTCCCTTCGCGAAGTGGTTCGTCGGCGGCGAGCTCAACGTCGCCTACAACTGCGTCGACCGACACGTCGAGGCCGGCAACGGCGACCGCGTCGCGATCCACTTCGAGGGCGCCGGCGGCGACACCCGAACGATCACGTATGCCGACCTGCTGGCTGACGTGTCCCGCGCGGCGAACGCTCTCATCGAGCTGGGCGTCCAGACCGGCGACCGCGTCGTCATCTATCTCCCGATGATCCCGGAGGCGATCGCGACGATGCTCGCGTGTGCGCGTCTCGGCGCCCCGCACTCGGTGATCTTCGGTGGCTTCTCGGCCGAGGCCCTGCGCACCCGCATCAACGACGCCGAGGCCAAGATCGTCGTCACGGCCGATGGTCAGTGGCGTCGCGGCAAGGCCGCACCGCTCAAGGCGGCCGTCGACGAGGCAGTCGCCGGTGGCGACACCCCCGTCGAGAAGGTGCTCGTCGTCAAGCGCACCGACTCCGAGGTCGAGTGGACCGACGGCCGTGACGTCTGGTGGCACGACGTCGTCGACAAGCAGAGCCCCGAGCACACGGCCGAGCCGATGGACGCCGAGCACCCGCTCTTCATCCTCTATACGTCCGGGACCACGGGGAAGCCGAAGGGCATCCTGCACACGACGGGCGGCTACCTGACGCAGACGGCATACACGAACTCCGTCGTGCACGACGTGCATCCGGAGTCGGACGTCTACTGGTGCACCGCCGACATCGGTTGGGTGACCGGTCACTCCTACATCGTCTACGGGCCGCTGGCCAACGGTGCGACACAGGTCCTCTACGAAGGCACGCCGGACACCCCGCACCAGGGGCGTTGGTGGGAGCTCATCGAGAAGTACAAGGTGTCGGTCCTCTACACCGCACCCACCGCGATCCGCACGTTCATGAAGTGGGGCGATGACATCCCCGCGAAGTTCGACCTGTCGTCGGTCCGCGTCCTCGGCTCGGTCGGTGAGCCGATCAACCCCGAGGCCTGGCTCTGGTACCGCAAGAACATCGGTGGCGGCGAGGCCCCCATCGTCGACACCTGGTGGCAGACCGAGACCGGCGCGATCATGATCAGCCCGCTGCCGGGTGTGACCACGCTCGAGCCGGGTTCGGCGCAGCGCCCGATCCCCGGCATCAGCGCCGAGATCCTCGACGACGAGGGGAAGCCCTTCACGGAGGCCGAGAAGGTCGGCTACCTCGTGCTCACCAAGCCTTGGCCGTCGATGCTGCGCGGCATCTGGGGCGACCCGGACCGCTACAAGGAGACCTACTGGAGCCGGTTCGGCGAGAAGTACTACTTCGCCGGTGACGGCGCCAAGTACGACGCCAAGGGCAACATCTGGCTCCTCGGTCGCGTCGACGACGTCATGAACGTCTCGGGCCACCGCCTCTCGACCGCCGAGATCGAGTCGGCTCTCGTGTCGCACCCGTCGGTGGCCGAGGCCGCTGTCGTCGGCGCCTCGGACGAGACGACCGGTCAGGCGGTCGTGGCCTTCGTCATCCTGCGCGGAGGGGCGCAGGACAACGGGGACGAGACAGTGCAGGAGCTGCGCAACCACGTCGCCAAGGAGATCGGGCCGATCGCCAAGCCGCGCTCGATCATGGTCGTTCCCGAGCTGCCCAAGACCCGTTCGGGCAAGATCATGCGCCGCCTGCTCAAGGACGTCGCCGAGAACCGCGACATCGGCGACGTCACCACGCTGGCCGACTCCTCGGTCATGAACCTCATCCAGCAGGGCCTGTCCAAGGACTCCTCCGACTGAGAAGCCGACTTATTGCGCAATCCGTCGGAGCGAGCGCAGCGAGTGACGACGGATTGCGCAATAAGTCGGTGTAGGTCAGGCGAGGAGGGTGGTCTTGATCTCGGACTTGAGGACCTTGCCGACCTTGGACCTCGGCAGGTCCTCCCAGACCCAGACGTCCTTGGGGGTCTTGACGCTGCCGATCCGTTCCTTGACGAAGGCGATGATGGCGGCGGGCTCAGGCTCGGCGTCGGGCTGGGCCTGGACGACGGCGACGACCCGCTCGCCCCACTTCTCGTCGGGGAGCCCGACAACTGCACAGTCGCGTATGCCGGGGTGCGCCATGAGCGCCTGCTCGACTTCCGTGGAATAGACGTTGAAACCGCCCGTGATGATCATGTCCTTGGCGCGGTCGACGATGAACAGGTAGTTGTCGTCGTCGAGGTAGCCGATGTCACCGGTGTGGTGCCAGCCGTGGCGCGACGCCTCGGCCGTCGCCTCGGGGTTGCGGTGGTAGCCGCGCATGACGAGCGAGCCGCGCACGACGATCTCGCCGCGCTCCCCCGCCGGCAGCAGCGTGCCGTCGTCGTCCATGATCGCGACGGTGACCAGGGGCGCGGGGCGTCCGGCCGAGGCCAGGCGCGACTCCGCGATCTGGCCATCGGGCGTGAAGTGCTCGCGGGGTGGCAGGAGCGAGACCATCATCGGCGCCTCGGTCTGTCCGAAGAGCTGGGCCATGACCGGCCCGATCCGGGTCAGCGCCTCCCGCAACCGGTCGACCGACATGGGCGCGGCGCCGTACCAGAAGCATTGCAACGAGGACAGATCCGCGCCGTCGAGCGACTCGTGGCCGAGCACCATGTAGATCAGCGTCGGCGGCAGGAAGGTGTGCGTCACGCGATGCTTCTCGAGGTTGGTGATGAAGCCGCCGACGTCCGGGGCACGCATGATGACGATGGATCCGCCGCGGCAGAGGATCGGAAAGCACAGGACACCGGCGGCGTGGGTGAGTGGTGCGAGGGCGAGATAGGTCGGCACGCCCTCGAACGGATAGCCCATCAGCGTGATCGCGGTCATCGCCTCGAGGTTGGCCCCGGTGAGGACCACCCCCTTGGGCCGGCCCGTCGTGCCACCGGTGCCGACAATCATGGCGACGTCATCGACAGCGGGGCGATCGACGGTCTCGACCTCGCCACCTCGCCTCAGGAACTCGTCCCAGGTCAACGATTCCGGGACCTCCCCGTCGAAGCACACCCAGGTGTGCACCTCTGGCAGGGAGTCCCGGATGGCCGCCACCATCGGCGCGAACGACTGCTGGTGGATGACCACCACGCAGTCGAACAACGCCAACAGCTCCGCGTTCTCGGCGGCCTCGTTGCGTGGGTTGATCGGACACCAGACACCCCCGGCCCGGCTGATCCCGAACACTGTCGAGAAGCCGAGGGGGTCGTTCGCGGAGAGAATGGCGACGGACTGGCCCGGTGCGACGCCGGACCCGACCAGAGCGGCAGCGACGGCATACGACGTCGCCTGCACCGCGGCATACGACATGGTTGTGTCGTCCGTGACGAGGCACGGCGCAGCCGGGTCGAGCGAGGCGCCCTTGTCGAGGAAGCTGACGAGGCGCATGGGCTCAATCCTGAACTGTGAGAACGGGTTCCGAGACGAGACCGAAGGTCCGGAGCACCCCGAGCAGCTCGCGGTGGCCGAACGCCTGGCAACCCGACGCGAACCCGACGCGCTTGGGCGGAGCCTGAAGGAGGCTGTATGCCGCGTAGGCCTGCAGCAACCCCGTCTGCTTGTAGTTGCTGTTGCCGTGGATGACGCAGTGCGCCCGACCGAGCGGCCCGGAGGCGTGCACCGAGTCGAGGGACTTGTTGACGCGGGGGTTCTCGCGCGGCGGCATCTGGTTCATGACCTGAGCGGCTGTGGCCGTCAGCGCGGCGTCGCGATCCTCCTCGGACATGTCCTTGGTCGCCTCGAGGGCAGCCGCGACGATCTGGGGCACGCCGTGCATGAGGGCCGTGTTGAAGACGCCGCCCTGGGCCTTGACGTTCGCCACCCGAGGGTCGCGCCTGAACCAGATCGGGTGCGACGTGCCACCCCAGGGCAGCGAGAGCGCGAGCTCGTGCTGCCCGGGGACGACGAGGGGAACGAGCCCGGCCGCAGCGTCAAAGGCCACGAGCTGGTTCTGCTCGAGGTAGTGCGCAGTGGACGTCGCGGCGTTGACGAGGATGGTCTGGGTCGAGGCGATCGTCGGGCTGCCACCCCAGAAGACTGCGATGTCGAGGGTGTCCAGTCCCGGCTTCTCGAGGGCGACCTGAGCCGCGATCTCACCGGTCGTGTACATCTGCGCGATGCCCGGCGAGAGCAGCAAACCCTTGTCGGCAAAGGCTTCTCCCCACTTCTCGTCACAGGTGATGAGCCAGTCCTGCTCACCCGTGGTGTCGGTGTAGTGAACCCCCGCGGCGAGAGCTGCCTCGACGACCGGCGGACCCCACTTGCTGAAGGGCCCCACCGTGTTGAGGACGACCTTGGCGCCCTTGAAGAGTTCGGTGAGGGCCTCGACGTCGTGGTCGACGACTGTGACTTCGTAGTCAGCGGTCTCGATGCCGGCGACGTGGGAACTCATCGACTCGTTGAGTCGGTCCTCGTTGCGACCGGCCGCGACGAACGGCACGCCGTATTCGCGGAGGTACTCACAGACGAGGCGTCCGGTGTAGCCGGAGGCGCCGTAGACGACGACGGGCTTGTCACTCATGGTGTGCCTTTCGTGTTGCAAGAGAAAAGAATTCGGGTATGCCGTCCGCCCACCGCGGCGTGTCGCGCACGGTGGGCGGAGGCGTCCTTTACATCCCCATGCCGCCGTCGACAGCGAGGCCGGCACCGGTGATGAACTTCGAGGCGTCCGAGGCGAGGAAGACGACGGCGTCCGCCATGTCGTCGACCTGGCCCAACCGCCCGCTGGGGGTCTGGTCGATGACCGCGGCGACGGCCGCGTCGGCCGACTCGAACAGCCCGATCGCCGCGACGTCGTTGGCCAGGCCGGCGCCCATGGCGGTGGGGACGAGTCCGGGATAGATGCAGTTGACCCGCACGCCGTAGCCGAGCTTGCCGGCCTCCATGGCGGCCACCCGGGTGAGCCGGTCGACCGCCGACTTCGTGGCCGAGTAGACACCGATGCCGGGGAAGGCGATGGTCGCGGCGACCGACGCGATGTTGATGATCGAGCCGCCCTTGCCTGCGGCGCCGTCGGGTCGCATCGCGCGCAGGCCGTGCTTGATGCCGAGCGTGGTGCCGAGGATGTTGACGTTGAGCATCGCGCGGACGTCGTCGGCCTTGATCTCGGTGAAGAGCGACGTGATCTCGACACCGGCGTTGTTGACGAGGATGTCGAAGCCGCCGAGCTGCTCGACGGTCGCGGCGACGGCGGCCTCCCACGCGCCGTCGTCGGTGATGTCGAGCTTGACGAAGCCGTGGCCCTCACCGAGAGCGGCTGCGGTGTCGGCTCCGGACTCCTGGAGGTCGGCGATCATCACGCGGGCACCGGCGGCGGCGAGCGCCTGGGCCATGCCTTCGCCCAGTCCCTGGGCTCCACCGGTGACGAGGGCAACGCGACCAGTGAGGTCGATCGAAGTCATGGGCTTCTCGCTTCTTCAAGAGTTGGCGGTGGCCCGGGTCCATCACGTCGATGGGCGGACCCCGACCCCTCAGGGGGCCGTGGGCTCACCCTTGCCCAAAGTCTTGACACTCGTCAAGACCATCTGGTCAGAAAACTTTGCGCACCGTAGAGTGGCGCCCATGTCCGTCCACGCGACCACGTCGAAGCCAGGGCGCAGCCGTGCCCAGAAGTCGGCCAACCGCCGCGACGAGCTTGTCGACTCCGCCCTCGTCACCCTCGGGGAGCTCGGGTTCGCGCGCACCTCGCTGCGAGAGATCGCGGCCAACTCGACGTTCAGCCACGGAGTCGTGCACTACTACTTCAGCGACAAGGCGGAGCTGATCATTGCCAGCGTGCGCCGCTACAAGGCCACGTGCGTTACCCGCTACGACGACGTCGTCGCCTCGGCCACCACCCCGGACGAGCTGGTCACCGGATTCGCCGCCAAGCTCGCCGAGACCATCGTCGACGACGCGGCGATGCACCGCCTCTGGTACGACCTGCGCACCCAGAGCATGTTCGACGAGGCCATGCGTCACGACGTCCTCGAGATCGACGCGAGCCTCGAGTCCATGATCCAGCGGGTCCTCGCGCGTTATGCAGAGCTCAGCGACACGAGCCTCACCGTGCCCAGCGCCACGGCCTACGCCATGCTCGACGGCATCTTCGAACGCGCCCTGCTCCGGCACATCGCCGGCGTCGACGGCGTCCTCGACGACCTGAAGGCGACGACGATCAAGCTCCTCCCCCGCCTCTTCGCCTGACTCCACCCCCCGACTTCGTGCCCCGCACGGACACGCGAGCGCAGCGAGCGTGTCCGTATCGGGCACGAAGTCGGTCGTTCAGCTGGCGGTCAGCGCTCCGGTGAGCTCGGGGAGGGCGGCGACGAGATCGGTGAGCTCAGGTGTCACCTCGGCCGCCTCCACTGCGGCGGCCAGCGCGCGATCGTGCGTCGGTCGGGCCTTCTTGAGCAGGGCCCGACCGGGCGCCGTGAGCTCGGTGTAGATCCCCCGCCGGTCGTCATCGCAGAGGATTCGTGTGAGCAGTCCGCGATCCTCGAGTCGGTTCACCAGACGCGTCGAAGCGCTCGGCGAGAGTGCCGCGGCGCGGGCAAGCTGGGACATGCGCATGTGCCAGCCGTCCTGTCGCGAGAGCGAGTCGAGGACGCTGAACTCGACGACCGAGAGAGCGTGCTTGTCCTGCAGCGCGCGCTCCAACTCGGACTCGATCATCTGGTGCAGCGCAGCGAGCCGCCGCCAGCCCTGGGACCGGATCTGCACCGCGTCATCGGAGATACCCATGGCCCAATAGTAGCGCTTGCAATATCCCGCGTGTGCAACTAACGTCCTCTTGGTAGTTGCACACGCGCTATATTTCGTTTGGGAAGGAACCGCAGTGGCGTCCACGCTCGCACTGCCCGAGGACACGACCACACAGCGGCGTATGCCGCTCGGCCTGCTTGCGCTCGCCGTCGGCGGCTTCGGCATCGGACTCACCGAGTTCGTCATTGCCGGCCTGCTCCCCGAGGTGGCCCGTGACTTCGACGTCACCGAGACCGCGGCCGGCTGGCTCATCTCCGGCTACGCGCTGAGCGTCGCCGTCGGCGGTGTCGGCCTCACCCTCGCCGCGGCCAGGCTCCCCCGCAAGCAGGTCCTCATCGGCCTCATGGTGCTCTTCATCATCGGCAACCTGCTCTCTGCCGTCGGCACGAACTACACGCTGATGATGATCGGCCGGATCGTCGCCGCCCTGTGTCACGGCGCCTTCTTCGGCATCGGCTCGGTCGTCGCCGCGAGCCTCGTCACCAAGGAGCGCGCGGCCAGCGCCATCGCGCTGATGTTCGCCGGGCTCACCACCGCCAACGTCCTCGGCGTCCCACTCGGCACCCTTCTCGGTCAGGCCTACGGCTGGCGCTCGACCTTCTGGGCCATCACCGCCATCGGCATCCTCGCGCTCGTCGCCATCGCCACCCTCGTGCCCGCCTCGGTCAACGACCACGCCCACGAAGGCGCAGCCGACGGCGCAAGCCAGCCGACCGGCATACGCCATGAGCTGTCTGCTTTTGCGAACCGCCAGGTGTGGTTCTCGCTGCTCGTGACCGTCCTCGGCTTCGGCGGGATGTTCGGGGCCTTCACCTACATCGCGTTCACGCTCACCGAGGTCTCAGGCTTCTCGAGCGGCGCGGTGCCGTGGCTGCTCATCCTCTTCGGGGTCGGCCTGTTCGTCGGCAACCTGCTCGGCGGACGCGCCGCCAACCGCTCCGTGCCGCGCACCCTCATCACGGTGCTCGCGATCCTCACCGTCGTCATGATCGGCTTCGCGCTCACAGCCGAATCGCAGGTCGCCACAATGGTTTCGCTCGTGCTCATGGGTGCCTTCGGGTTTGCCACCGTGCCCGGTCTGCAGCTGCGGATCATGACGTATGCCGGCTCCGCACCCACCCTGGCGAGCGGTGCCAACATCGCGGCGTTCAACGTCGGCAACGCCCTGGGCGCCTGGCTCGGCGGCGTGACGATCGCGGCCGGACTGGGCTACGTGTCGACGATCTGGGCCGGTGCCGCGATGGCTGCGGCCGCCTTGGTCACCCTGCTCGTCGCGGAGCGGGTTCGGACCTGAGGGTGGGAAACGTTGGCATTGGCTCCCAGATGCCGCGGCGAATGTAGTTCTCCCGCAACAGGTCTGGGCGATCGGTGATGATGCCGTCGACACCCGCATCGAGGAGCCGGTCCATGAGCGCCGGCTCGTCGACGGTCCAGACGATGACGCGTATGCCGTGTGCGTGCGCCTTGTCGACGAGCCGGTCGACGAACACCGGCACCCGGCCGAGCGACACGGGCACATGCGCGAACTCCGCGGTGCGCACCCACCGCGGAGCGCTCACGCCGGCCCGGGCACAGGAGATGAGGGTCGTGAGCGAGCGCCAACCCAGGGCAGTGTGCGCATGGGGTGCGAGCTCGCGCAGACGACGCAACCAGCCATCCCATGCCCCCGCGACACAGACACGCTCACCGACGGAGCGGCTGGTGAGCACCCGTGCCATCGGCACGATCGCCTCCGCCTCCTTGAGGTCCACCGTGAACCTCGAGTGAGGGAAGGCCTCCAACGCCTCGGACAGGGTGACGACGGGTTCACCACCGACGCCGAGGCGGCGCAGGTCGGCCATGGTGTGGCCCCGCACCGGACCACGCGCCGTCGTCACCCGGTCGAGTGTCTCGTCGTGGAAGCACGCGAGCTGGCCATCGCTCGTGAGGCGGACATCGGTCTCGAGGTAGCGGATGCCGAGGGCGGTCGACCGCGCGAACGCCGCCAACGTGTTCTCTGGTGCGAGTCCTGCGCCACCGCGGTGGGCGATGGCGAGCGGGCCGACCTGCGAGGGGTACGCCATGACAACCATGGTCGCGAGGCGAGATGGACCACGGATGACGGGCACACGGCATACCGCCGACTGTTCACCCACAGTTCAGCGGAGCAGACCTCGGCGACCCGCCGCTAGAATGGACGTCAGGTGCGCCGGGAAGTCTGGTCGGCAACGTTGCCATCGACCCCGAAAGGGCCTCATGACCACCCGCAAGCACCAGGATCGCCTCTTCCGTCGACCGACCTGGGTCGAGAACCAGGCCGTCACCAAGGCCTTGCGCACCGAGACCGTCGGCGGCGCGATCCTCCTCGTCGCAGCGGTTGCCGCGCTCGTCTGGGCGAACTCACCCTGGCGTGAGGCGTATGCCGCGTTGCGCGAGTTCCGCGTGGGGTTCGAGCCGTGGCACCTCGAGCTGTCGCTCGGGCAGTGGGCGGCGGACGGGTTGTTGGCGATCTTCTTCTTCGTCGCTGGGCTCGAGCTGAAGCGCGAGTTCCTCGTCGGTGACCTGCGGAGTCCGGCCAAGGCGGCCGTGCCCGTCATCGCCGCGGCTGCTGGCGTGGCGGTGCCGGCAATCGTCTTCACCGTGGTCGTGCTCGTCGGTGGCGGCGACGCGGAGGCGCTGCGCGGCTGGGCGGTCCCGACGGCGACGGACATCGCGTTCGCCCTCGCCGTGCTCGCGGTCATCGGGTCACACCTGCCCTCGGGGCTGCGCTCGTTCCTGCTGACCCTGGCCGTCGTCGATGACCTCATCGCCATCACGATCATCGCGATCTTCTACACGTCCGGGCTCGACGTCACCGCGCTGCTCTTGGCGTTGGTGCCGCTGGCGGCGTTCGGGTTCCTCGTGCAGCGGCGGATCGCCATCGCGTGGTTGCTCGTGCCCTTGGCGTTGGCGACCTGGGCGCTGGTCCACGCGTCGGGGATCCACGCGACCGTGGCCGGAGTGCTCCTCGGCCTCATCGTCCCGGTCAAGCCGCGGGCGAGTGTGCCGTCGGTGTCGACGTTGTCGGCGGAGACGGATGTGGCCCAGCGGTTCGAGCACCGGCTCCGGCCCCTGTCGGCGGGGGTGGCGGTACCGGTCTTCGCCTTCTTCGCAGCCGGTGTGACCGTCGTCGGCGGAGGGGTGGGCGAGGTCCTGCGTGACCCGGTCGCGATCGGGATCGTCCTGGCCCTCGTCCTCGGCAAGGTCATCGGCGTGCTGGGCAGCACCTACGTCATGGCCCGCTTCACCCGCGCCGAACTCGACGACGACCTGTCCTGGAGTGACGTCGTGGGGCTGTCGTTGCTCACCGGCATCGGGTTCACCGTGTCGCTCCTCGTGGGCGAGTTGGCCTTCGGGCCGGGGTCGCCGCGTGACGAGCACGCGAAGCTCGCGGTCATCGCCGGCTCCGTGTTGGCGGCTGTCCTGGCCTCGATCGTGCTGCGCCGACGCAACGCCATCTATCGCCGGATCGCGCAGGAGGACACCGTCGATGACGACGGCGACGGCGTCCCCGATGCCTTCCAGGACCGGTCCGAGGTGGACGGCTCACCCCGGCCGGATACCACTCGGTAAGGTCGGGGCAGTCGCACCAGCCCGTCACAACCTGCAAAGGTGAGCGCATGACAACCGAAACCGGACCCGAGCGGACCATCGGCCAGCTCGTCGCCGATGCCACCCATGACGTGCAGGGCATCGTCCGCAGCGAGATCGCCCTGGCCAAGGCCGAGGTCTCCTCCGGCGCCAAGGTCATGGGCAAGGGTGTCGGCCTCCTTGCAGGAGCGGGCTTCATCGGCCTGCTCGGCCTGATCTTCCTGTTCCACACCCTGGCCCGCGTCATTGCCGTGTGGCTGCCCGTGTGGGCCGGCTACGGCATCGTCACCCTCATCATGTTCATCGTCGCGGGAGTGCTCGGCCTCCTCGGCAAGAACGCCCTCGCCAAGGCCAAGCCCGCGCCGAGCCGCGCGATCGCCGAGGCCCAGCAGACGATCGCCACCCTCAAGTCCTGACGGTGCGTGCGGCACTTCGGCGGGTATGCCGTTGAGTCGCCGGACGTTGTCACCGCACCTTCGTCTTCGTGCCCCGCACGGACATGAGGAGCGCAGCGACGACGTGTCCGTGCCGGGCACGAAGTCAGGCTGTGGTCAGGTGCGCTTGCGCATCCAGTCGGACAGGACGTGCTCGGGGATCGGGCGTTCGACCTTCGCGTCCCACGGCTGACTCAGCTCGGCGAGGTCGAAGACCGCACCGAGCAGCAACGCGGTGAAACCCCACACGAACAGCCCGCCCGCCTCGAACCCGGGCCCGCGATAGCCCGACGGGTGCGCCACGGTGAACCTGCGCGCAGGGTCCACCAAATCGGCTACCGGCACTCGCTCGACCCGCTCGACCTCGGCCGGGTCCACGACGCGAACTTCACCGGGTGTCGGCCACCAGCCGAGCACCGGTGTCACGGCGTTGCCGCTCGGGGTGAGGAACAGGGCGGGCATCTCGACCACGACATCGACCGTCGCCGGATCGACCCCGACCTCTTCCTCCGTCTCGCGCAGTGCCGCCTCGACCGGCCCGGCATCCGTGGCATCCACACGTCCTCCGGGGAACGACACCTGCCCCGGGTGGGCGCGCAGGTCACGCGATCGCGCGGTCAGCACGACGTCCGTACCCCCGTCGGTCGAAGGCGCAAAGAGCATGAGCACAGCGGAGCGACGGTCCGGGTCCTCCGGCGGCTTGAACGTGGCGAAGGCCGCGGGCAGCTCGTCGCCGACGGAGGCGAGCACCCGGGCCATCCACTCGGGCCGCGGCGCACCCTCTGGCGCTGCTCTCACGCCGTCTCCACGCGCTGTTCACCAGGCAACGGACCGGGCGGCGGGGTGGGCAGCTCGGCGCCGGGAGCCAGTTCGTACTTGAGCAGCTTCAACGCCGTCGCCGGGTCCGTCTCGCCCTCGCCATAGGACGGGCACCACTGCGACACCGGGCAGGCCCCACACGCCGGCCGCCGGGCGTGACACGTGCGCCGCCCGTGGAAGATCAGGACGTGACTGAGCATGACCCAGTCCTTGCGCGGGAAGAGCGCACCGATGGCGTGCTCGACCTTGACCGGGTCGGTCTCCTCGGTCCAACCAAACCGGCGCACCAACCGTCCGAAGTGCGTGTCCACCGTGATGCCCGGCACCTCGAAGGCATTGCCCAGAACCACATTGGCCGTCTTGCGACCCACGCCGGGCAGAGTCACCAGGTCCTTGAGCCGCGGCGGCACCTCCCCGCCAAAGCGATCCACCAGGGCCTGGCCCAACGTGATGACCGAGTTGGTCTTGGCCCGGAAGAAGCCGGTCGGCTTGAGCACGGCCTCCATCTCCTCGCGGTCCGCGGCCGCGAGCGCCTCGGCGGTGGGCCAGCGTCGGAACAGTTCCGGTGTCACCTTGTTGACCGTGACGTCCGTCGTCTGGGCCGACAACACCGTCGCGAGCAGCAACTGGAGCGGCGTCTCGAAGTCGAGCTCGGCATGCGCGTAGGGATAACGGTCGACGAGCGCTCGGTAGATCTTGCGGGCCCGCCGCGTACGAGCGACAGGTGACTCAGCGGCATACGAAAGGGTGGTGGCAGGCACGCCCATCACCCTACGGCGAGGCTCTGACGACGACCGGACCTCGGCAGACCCCCCGGCACACCCGCCGCTCGTGGCACACTGGCGCCGTGAATCACGACGTCGTGCGCAAAGCCCCGCTCTTCGCGGCTCTCGATGACGAGACCGCCGACAGCCTCATCGCGTCCATGACGCCTCAGCACATGGAGCGCGGTGACGTCCTCTTCCGCGAGGGCGATTCCGGCGACCGTCTGTATGTCATCGGAGAGGGCAAGATCAAGCTCGGCCGCTCGTCGCCGGACGGTCGCGAGAACCTCCTCGCCATCCTCGGCCCGGGTGAGATGTTCGGTGAGCTGAGCCTGTTCGACCCGGGCCCCCGCACCGCCACCGCGACGGCCGTGGCCGAGACGCAGATCGTCGGCTTCACCCACGACCAGCTCAAGTCGTTCCTCGCGGAGCGACCCGGTGTCGGCACCACGTTGCTTGCAGCCCTGGCTCGACGCCTTCGCCGCACCAACGAGTCGCTCGCCGACCTCGTCTTCACCGACGTCCCCGGTCGGGTCGCCAAGGCCCTGATCGACCTGGCCGAGCGGTTCGGTCGTCCGGTCGACGGTGGCGTGATGGTGAGCCACGACCTCACGCAGGAGGAGCTCGCCCAGCTCGTCGGCGCCTCCCGTGAGACGGTCAACAAGGCGCTCGCCGACTTCGCGACTCGCGGTTGGCTCAAGCTCGAGGCCCGCGCCGTGCTCGTCCAGGACATGGAGCGTCTGCAGCGCCGCGCGCGCTGACGCTCACACCCCCAGGTAGTCCAGCTGGGCTCGAATGCTCATACGTGCCGCCGGCCACACAGCCGGCGGCACGTCTGCATACACGCGCGTCAGCACGCCCTCGACCGGGTCTGACTCCTGTGCCGCGCCGTCCCTGAGCGCCTGGCGCACCTGCTCGAGCCGCTCCCGCCGGTGGGTGCGATAGAACGCGACCATCGCTGCTGCGTCGGACACGACGGGACCGTGGCCGGGAAGGATGCTCGTCACCTCTCCGTTGCCCGTCAGGTTCGCGAGCTTTTCCAAAGACGCGAGGTATGCCGTGAGCTCACCGTCCGGGTGCGCCACCACTGTCGTGCCCCTCCCGAGGACGGTGTCGCCGGTGAGCAGGGTGTGGTCCGCGGCGAGGGCGAAGGACACGGAGTCGCTGGTGTGACCCGGGGTGGCGACGACGCGGATCTCGAGACCGCCGGCGGTGATGAGGTCGCCGTCGGCGAGGTCGTCGTGGCCACGGCCGACAGCACGGGTTGGTGCGCCGGTGAGCTCGGCGAAGCGCGGGGCAGCCTCGGCGTGGTCGTGGTGGCCGTGCGTGAGGATCGTGTGCGTGACGCGAGCGCCGGCGTCGGCGACCACACGGCATACGCGCTGGAGGTGGCCCTCGTCGAGCGGGCCCGGGTCGATGACGATGGCCTCGGTGGAGCCGGGCTCGAGCAGCACCCACGTGTTCGTGCCGTCAAGTGTCATCGGCCCCGGGTTGGGCGCGAGGACACAGTGGGCCCGGGTCGTGATCTGCCCACCGGCCCAGCTCAGTTCAGCCATGCCCCCACCCTGCCACCCTCGCCGCGTCGCCCACGAGCACCATGCGCAGCAATGGACACCATGCACCTCACCGCTGAGCGTGGGTTCCGCGGCCATCGGACCGCTTGCTGCGCATGGTGCCCGCGTTCTTCCTCTGTGGAAAACCAGACAGTCGATTCCGGCGATTCGGTCAGGCTGAGCAGGTGACAGTGGGACGGACGGTGGAGCGACTGGGCGGCTTCGCGACATGGCGGGAGCTGCGCCGTCAGCATTCTCGTCGCGCCATCGAACGCGGCATGCGCGAAGGCTCAGTCATCCGCGTGGCGCACAACAGCTACACCGTGCCCGGCACGGTCCAGGCCGTGCAGACGGCATTGCGCGTGGGCGGCATCGTGAGTCACCTCAGTGCGGCCCTCCACCACGGCTGGAAGGTCAAGACGGTCCCCGAGCAGACCTGGATCACGCTGCCACGCACGCGAGGAGCGCTGCGGAAGAGCACCCATGGCGTCCATGTCCACCACAGCGATCTGCCCGCCGACCAGATGCGGGACCGTGTCACCACACCGCTCAGGACGGTCATTGACTGCGCCCGGACCCTTCCCTTCGACGAGGCTCTGGCGGTCGCGGACTCGGCCCTGCGCTCGCGCAAGGTGTCCCGGTCGGAGTTGATCGCCGCTGGCGCCGCCGCTCGTGGGCCGGGGTCAGTTGCCGTGAAACTCGTCGCCAAGCACGCGAGCGACAAGGCCGACAACCCGTTGGAGTCCGTGCTGCGGGCACTGACGATCGAGGTGGGGCTCGAACTGACGCCGCAGCTCCACGTGGCCGAGCCGGGGGTGTTTGCCGTGGTCGACCTGGGCAGCGAACACCTGCGACTCATCATCGAGGCCGAGGGGTACGAGACCCATGGGACGCGCAAGGGGTTGAGGCGGGATTGCTGCCGGCACACCGAGTTCGCCATCTTCGGCTGGACGTCCCTGCGCTATGCCTACGAGGACACGATGTTCGAGCAGGACTGGGTGCGCTGGACGTTGTTGGCCTGGTTGGCCCACCGAGCCGGAACGAAGATTCCCGCCTGCCCGAAGCACGTTCTGCCGCGCGCCGCCTGAGCACCCTGCGCAGCAAAGGCCCGACGACCCGCGCTTCCCGCCAGGTTCTGGGCACGAATGCCCGTGTGGCGCGACTGTTTGCTGCGCACCGTGCCCGGGCGGACCGCGTCAGGGGATGTGGGAGCGCATGACGAGGCGGTCGCCGAGGTCGACGAGCTCGGGTGCGACCAGGGTCAAGGCTGGACGATCCATCAAAAACGCGGCCGCCGTGGCGAACTGGGCCAGCTGCTCGAGCATCACGACGGTCGGCGGCAGCATCACGGCCCTGCCTTCGGCGTATGCCGCGAGCAGACTTTGCGGGGTCACCCACGCATCGTGGTCGGTCTCCCCAGAGACCCCCACCGGAGTTTGCCCCTCCGGCATGAGGGCCGCGAAGAACCACGTGTCGTAGCGCCGCTTCTCGAACGCAGGCGTCACCCAGTGGGCACGTGGTACGAGCTCGGTCACGGACAGCTGCAGCCCGCACTCCTCCTCGACCTCACGGATTGCGGCTGCCACCAACGGTTTCGCGTCGATGGCCGGCAACTCCATCCGCGCAGCCAACGCCTCGAGCGCACCGGCGTCGAGATCGACGTCGGCATCACCGGCATCGACGCCACCGCCGGGGAAGACGTACATCGACGGTGCGAACTCCATCGTGGGCACCCGCCGCTGGACGAACACCGACGGGCCATCGGACGTGTCGCGCACGACGAGCACCGTGGCGGCCCTCCGGGGCACCAAGGGCTCACCCGGCGACGCGAGCCAGGCCCGGGCGTTCTCCACCCACGCACTCGAGAGGGGAGCAGGGAACTCGCGTAGCGGCATACCCGAACGGTCTGGTCAGTTAACGACGTGGACGATGACCTCGACCTCGACAGGCGCGTCGAGGGGAAGCACCGCGACACCGACGGCGGAACGGGCGTGGATGCCCTTGTCGCCGAAGGCATGGCCGAACAGCTCACTGGCGCCGTTGATGACACCCGGCTGACCGGTGAACGACGGGTCGGACGCGACGAAGCCGACGACCTTGACCACGCGCTCGACCTTGTCGAGGTCACCGACGATGGACTTCACGGCGGCGATGGCGTTGAGGGCGCAGATCTGGGCGAGCTCCTTGGCGCGCTCGGGCGACACCTGCCCGTCGCCCTCGCCCACCTTGCCGGTCTCGGCGAGCGCACCCGACACCATCGGCAGCTGGCCCGAGGTGAAGATGCGCGACCCGTCCTGGATGGCCGGCACGTAGGCCGCAACGGGCGCAGCCACATCCGGCACGGTCAGGCCCAGCTCGGCCAGACGATCCTCGACAGCACTCATGGTCAGGCTCCCTTCGGGCGCTTGAAGTAGGCCACGAGACCATTGCCGTCCGGACCTGTCACCACCTGGACGAGCTCCCAGCCGTCTTCACCCCAGTTGTCGAGGATCTGCTTCGTGGCGTGGATCATCAGCGGCACCGTTGCGTACTCCCACTTCTGCATGTGGCCCACCATAGTGCCGGTCACCGTACGCTGAGCCCGTGCCCTCACCGACCCTTCCCGCCGAGTTCGCGGGCGCCCGACTGCACGTCGTCACGGGCAAGGGAGGCGTCGGCAAGACCACCGTCGCTGCCGCCCTGGCCCTCGCCCTCGCGAGCACCGGCAAGCGCGTGCTCATCGTCGAGGTGGAGGGGCGCCAAGGGCTCTCGCAGACCTTCGACGTCCCGCCGCTCGGCACCGGCGAGGTCCGCCTCGTCGCCCACAAGAGCGGCGGTGAGCTGTGGGGGCTGTCGGTCGACGCGAAGGCTGCACTGCTCGAATACCTCCAGATGTTCTACAAGCTCGGGCGCGCGGGCTCGGCCCTCGAGAAGATCGGCGCCATCGACTTCGCGACGACGATCGCGCCGGGCGTGCGCGACGTCCTGCTGATCGGCAAGGTCTACGAGGCGGCCGGGCGACCCAGGGGCGGGCGCGGCAGTGGCAAGAGCAGCGGACTGCACTACGACGCCGTCGTCCTCGATGCGCCGCCCACGGGCCGCGCCGTGCGCTTCCTCAACGTCAACGCGGGGGTCGCCGATGTTGCCAAGATGGGCCCGATCAAGACCCAGGCCGACTCGATCACCCGGATGCTGCGCGACAAACGCACTCTCATCCACATGGTCACGCTGCTCGAGGAGATGCCGGTCCAGGAGAGCCTCGACGGACTGCGCGATCTCGCCGACGTCGGCCTCCACATCGGCGCGCTCATCGTCAACCAGATCCGCGAGCCGCGCCTCACGCCCGCCCACGTCGAGGCCCTCAGCGGCAGCGATGCCGAGCTGGACGAGCTGCTCCGCACCCAGCTCACCGCCGCCGGCCTGCGCCCCACCAACCCCATGGTGCGAGGGCTCATCAGCGAGGGCCGCGACCACGCCCAACGCCTCGCCCTCCAGGACGACATGGCGCGTGAGATTGCTGGCGCCGGGCCGCCCGTCATCGAGCTGCCCGCCCTCGTCGGCGGCATCGAGGACGGCGGCGTCGCGGTCCTGGCCGACGAACTCCTCGAGCAAAGGATCGTCTGATGGCCACCACCAAGAGTCCCGAGCACCCGCGGCTCGACATCGACGCGCTGCTCGCCGACCCCGGCGTCGGCATCATCGTGTGCTGCGGTGCCGGCGGCGTCGGCAAGACGACGACCGCCGCAGCGCTGGGCATCCGCGCTGCTGAGGCCGGTCGCAAGGTCGTCGTCCTCACCATCGACCCCGCCCGCCGCCTCGCCCAGGCCCTCGGCCTCACCGAGCTCGACAACACGCCCCGCCCGGTGGCCGGAGTCGACCTCTCCAGCGGTGGCTCGCTCGACGCGATGATGCTCGACATGAAGCGGACCTTCGACGAGGTCGTCGAGGCTCACGCCACGCCCGAGAAGGCTGCGCAGATCCTGGAGAACCCCTTCTACCAGGCGGTGTCGAGCTCGTTCGCGGGCACGCAGGAGTACATGGCGATGGAGAAGCTCGGCCAGCTCCGCGCTCAGGCCGAACACGAGGGCACCTGGGACCTCATCGTCGTCGACACTCCCCCGTCACGCTCGGCGCTCGACTTCCTCGACGCACCGAAGCGGCTCGGCTCCTTCCTCGACGGTCGCTTCGTCCGGCTGCTCATGGCGCCGGCCAAGGTCGGCGGTCGCGCCTATCTCAAGGTGTTCAGCGTCGGCGTCGACCTGGCGCAGCGCACGCTCAGCCGGGTGCTCGGTGGCCAGATGCTGCAGGACGTGCAGACGTTCGTCGCCGCGCTCGACACGATGTTCGGCGGGTTCCGCGAGCGCGCCGACGTCACCTACGCGTTGCTCAAGGAACACACGACGGCCTTCGTCGTCGTCGCCTCCCCCGATCGGGATGCGCTGCGCGAGGCGGCGTTCTTCGTGGACCGTTTGGGCGAGGAGCGTATGCCGCTCGCCGGGGTTGTCGTGAACCGTCTCCAGTCGCTCGGGGCGGCTGCGTTGTCCGCGTCGCGCGCGGAGGATGGTGCCCAACAGCTGGCCGACGATGGTGCCGACGACGCCCTCACGGCTGGCCTGCTGGCCCTGCACGCCGACCTGGCTTCGACTGCATCGCGCCAGCACGCCGTCGTCACCCGCTTCGCGGCGGCCCACCCCGACGTCGAGCTGTCTACGGTGGCCGCGTCGGCGACGGACGTGCACGACCTCGACGGACTGCGAGAGGTCGGTCGACTGCTCGCCGGCTGACCCGGCACACGCCGGTTGTTTCTTTGCCCAGACACGCGAAAACCGGGCCTTCACCACGAAGGTGACGACCCGGCATACGCAGCAGAATGTGTCAGAGCGGCGGACGGCCCATCGTCTTGCTGAGGACCTCGCGCCAGGAGCGAACTCCGGGGTGGCGACGCAGCAGAGCGCGGCGCTCACGCTCGGTCATGCCGCCCCAGACCCCGAACTCGGTGCGGTTGTCGAGGGCGTCGGAAAGACATTCGAGAGCAACGGGGCACTCGCGGCACACGACCTTGGCCGTGCGCTGTTCCTTCCCCTGCACGAACAGCGCGTCCGGGTCGGTTCCGACGCACGTGCCGCGCGTGGACCAGTCGGATGAGCTCTGGGCGAGTGGTGCTGTGGTGATCGTCATGCGTATTTTCCCTTTGGCTGGTGGCCGGTCCCTCCCGACTGGCGCTAAACGAAAACTAGGCAGTTGGTGAAATCGACACCATGACGAATTTGGGACTAGTTATATGGCTAAAAGTAACTAGTTATTGGGCTAGACACCACCCCAGACCCCGCCCGGACCGCCTCCGGTGCGGCTCGGTAGCCCTCACGGATTCGGCGGTTACCCTGATGGTATGGAAGGTCGCGCCCACAACTTGCCCCATGTCCTCCGTCTGCTGACGGGGCTCGTCGTCCTGAGCGCGCTCATGGGCCTGCTCATGGCCGGGCTGGCGATCCCCGCGATCGGGGCCGGCGGCAGCGCGACCAAGAGCGGGGTCCAGGCCTTCAACGACCTGCCGAGCGAGTTCACCGTCTCGCCCCTGGCGCAGCAGTCGCGGATCGTCGACGCCAGCAACAAGCTCATTGCGAACCCCTACGACGAGAACCGCATCATCGTTCCGCTCAAGAACATCTCGCCGTGGATGCGCAAGGCGCAGATCGCCATCGAGGACTCACGCTTCTACGAGCACGGCGGCCTCGACGTTCGCGGCTTCACCCGTGCGATGGTCTCCAACTTCTCCAGCGGTGACGTCCAGGGCGCCTCGACGATCACGCAGCAGTACGTCAAGATCACCGTGCAGGAGAACGCCCTGCGCCGAGACGACAAGGAAGCCGCCAAGGCCGCGGTCGAGAAGACCTACACCCGCAAGCTCCAGGAGCTGAAGTACGCCCTGGATGTCGAGCGCAACTACACCAAGGACCAGATCCTCACCGGGTACCTCAACCTCGTCTACTACGGCGACCAGGCCTACGGCGTGGAAGCGGCGGCGCAGAACTACTTCGGGATCAGCGCCGGCAAGCTCAACCTCGGCCAGGCCGCTCTCCTCGCCGGCATCGTGCAGCAGCCGACCAAGTTCAACCCGGTCCTGAACCCCAAGGACTCGCAGGCTCGACGCAACGCCGTGCTCGACCGCATGCAGGTCGTCGGCTCGGCGACAGCCGCCGAGGTCGCTGCTGCCAAGAAGGTCCCAGTGGCCGCCATGCTGGGCAACCGCAAGCCACCCAAGGGCGTCTGCCAGCGTTCGAGCGAGCCGTTCTTCTGCGCGTACATGATGGAGTACCTCCAGAAGTCGCCGCAGATGGCCGTCCTCGGCAAGACGCCGGCGGAGCGTCTCAAGAACATCAACCAGGGCGGACTCGTCATCAAGACGACCCTGAACCCCACCCTGCAGAAGGCCACTCTGGCCGAGCTCACCAAGGCCGTGCCCATCGGCAACAGGAGCAACCTCGGGGCCGCCTCGACCGTCCTCGAGCCCGGCACCGGCAAGATCCTCGCGATGGCCCAGGCCACCGACTTCGCCAAGAGCCAGCTCAACCTCAACGTCGACCAGAAGTACGGCGGTAGCCAGTACGGCTTCCAGTTCGGGTCGACGGCCAAGATGTACGCCCTCGTCACCGCGCTGGAGTCGGGAATGCCGCTCAGTGGCACGGTGGATGCACCGACGGCGTCCCCCAGCAGCCCCTACCTCTTCACGCCCAGTGTGATGAAGGACAAGTGCGGCACCTCCCCGCCCGGGTGGAAGGTCGAGAACGACTACAAGAGTGGCGGCGACCTGTCCTTGGCCAAGATGACGGCCGAGTCCATCAACACCGCGTTCGCCCAGCTCGTCATCGACCTCGGCGGCTGCAAGGTCCACGAGACGATGAACCGCATGGGCCTGCACCAGGGTGATGGCAAGCCGATCGACACGGCGATCCCGGCCATCGCCCTCGGCGCCGGCGTCGTCACGCCGATGACGATCGCCAACTCCTACGCCACCCTTGCCGCACGCGGCAAGTTCTGCGAGCCGACCCCGATCGACTCGATCACCACGTCGAACGGCAAGGCCATCAAGGTTCCGCCGACCACGTGCAAGCAGGTCATCCAGGCCGATGTCGCCGACGGCGTCAACGCGCTGCTGCAGGGCCCCCTCCGCGACCCCCGCGGCACGGCCAAGGGCTCGTGGACGAGCAGCCGTCCGGCCGCCGGCAAGACCGGCACGACCAACGCCCACAACCAGTCGTGGTTCGTCGGCTACACCCCGCAGCGCGCCGCGGCAGTGTGGGTCGGAAACCTCAAGATCAGCAAGCCCAATGGCGATCTCACAACCCTCAACGGCAAGTGCTTCGGCACCTACGGCTGCAAGAAGAGCGTCTTTGGTGGCACGATCGCCGGTCCGGTCTGGGGCAAGATCATGACGGCCGCGACCAACGGGCTGCCGATCGTGCCGTTCACGACCCCGTCGGAGCGGGTCAAGAACGGCAACTACGTCGCGATCCCCGACGTCATCGGCAACAGCATCGGCACCGCCACCTCCAAGCTCGAGGGCGCCGGCTTCAAGGTCAAGGTCGGCTCGCGCGTCGACAGCTCCGTCACGGAGGGCCGCGTCGCGAGCACCAGCCCCGGCAGCCGGGCCATGGCGGGCGGCACGATCACCCTGCTGATCTCCCGCGGATTCACGGCGCAACCGCAGACCCAGACGCAGTCGAAGCCGCGGACGAACACGCCCAAACCCACGGTTGCCGTCCCGACGATCCCGACCTTCCCCAAGCCCACCAAGGGGCCCAAGCCACCCAAACCCACGGGCTGAGCCGCAGCGCAGGAGCGACGGGCCGGAGTGACTCACCTGAGTCCCTCCGGCCCGTCGCTCGTTGTCAGGGTTTGCGTGCCAGGCGTTCAGCCTGCGAGGACCTGCTTGACGATGGCTGCGACCCGGCCACCGTCGGCGCGGCCGGCGATCTCGCCCTGGGCGGCCTTCATGACCTGCCCCATCTGCGCCATGCCCGTCGCCCCCGTCGACTCGACGGCGGCCCGCACGATGCGCTCGAGCTCGGCATCGTCGAGCTGCTTCGGAAGGTAGGCCTCGAGGATGACCAGCTCGGCCTCCTCGATGGCGGCCAGCTCGGGCCGATCCGCATCCGTGTATGCCGTGAACGACTCCTTGCGCTTCTTGGCCTCCTTGGCGATGACCTTGAGGACCTCGTCGTCGCTGAGCTCCTTGGCCTCGACCCCGGCCACTTCGGCGTTGGTGATGGCGGTGAGCGTCATGCGCAACGTGCCGGCGCGGACCTTGTCCTTGGTGCGCATGGCGTCGTGGAGGTCGCTCCGGAGCGTGCCCTTGAGAGTCGTGTCGGTCATGGCTCCAGTCTCGCACTCAGGGTCAACCGGGATACTGGGTCGATGACGTCGACGACCCGGGCAGTCCTGCAGACCCTTGCCGGGGTCACGGCCGCCGGAGTGGCGGGCGTGGCGTATGCCGGGCTCGTCGAACGCAACCTCTTCACCCTGCGTCGCTTCGAGGTGCCGGTCCTGCCGTCGGGTTCCGCTCCGTTGCGCATCCTGCAGGTGAGCGACTTGCACCTGACACCGGGCCAGCGCCGCAAGATCGAGTGGGTTCGTGAACTCGCCTCTCTCACACCGGATTTCGTCGTCAACTCCGGAGACAACCTGGCCGCAGTCGACGCCGTCCCCGGGTTGCTCCGGGCCATGGAGCCGCTCATGGACTTCCCCGGAGCGTTCGTCCTGGGGTCCAACGACCGCTACGGCCCCGTCCCCAAGAACCCGGCCCGCTACCTCACCCGCGACCACGCCCGCGCTCCGCGCGCGACCCGGCCGAACCTCCCCGTCGACGACCTCACTGCGGGCCTGCGCGCCGGCGGATGGCTCGACCTCGACAACGCCAGGACCACCGTGGCCGTCGGCCCCCACCGCATCGAGCTCGTCGGAGTCGACGACCCACACATACAACGCGACAGGTATGCCGCGGTGTCGGCTCCCGCTGCCGCGGACGTTGCGCTCACCCTGGGTCTCGTGCACGCGCCCTACCAGCGGGTCCTCGACGCGATGACCGCCGACGGGGTCGGTCTCATCCTCGCCGGGCACACCCACGGCGGGCAGCTGGCGCTCCCCTTCTACGGCGCACTCGTGACCAACTGCGATCTCGACACGGGCCGGGCCAAGGGACTGTCCCGGTGGTGGCCCGGAGCGGGAGGCGACGTGCCGACGCAACCGGAGCGGGCGGCATACCTCCATGTTTCTGCGGGTCTGGGGACCTCGCCGTACGCGCCGGTGCGCTTCGCGTGCCGCCCCGAGGCGACCCTGCTCACCCTGGTGTCGTGCTGACGGGCACCGCGTCGGGGAAGCGTTGGCGATAGGCGGCTTCCCAGTCGGCTGACCCGCTGCCGCCGTCGACGAGGTCCCCGTCGCCGGACCCGCCGTTCTGCTCGCCCCTCTCGGAGCGGCCGAGCTCGAGGTCGAGCCTGTGGCCGGCGGGCATGGCGTCGTTGATCGCCTCGACGATGGGCCAGATCGCAGCGCCATGCGCGGTCTCGGTGAGGGGGCCGCTGACGGCCGGGAAGGAGACCTGGACCCGGACCTTGCGGACATCCGCGACGTCCTCGACCACGACCACGCGCGCGATGGATGCGGCACCGGTGTCACCGGCATACGTCGTCTCGATGGCCTTCCAGTCCGCGACCATGGACGCGGTGAGGGGCCGACCGGGGGCAAAGCGGACGTAGGGCGTGCCCGGGGTCTGGTACTCGGCGATGTCCCAGTCGAGGTCGGTGAGCTCCGTGGTGAGCGCCCAGGTGAGCGATTCGCCGACGGGTTCATGGGTGGAGATCGACGCCCGCGGGGTGCGGGGTGCCGGCCAGACCTGGACGCGGAGTCCGCCGGTGGAGGAGGTCGCCACGGCGTTGGCCCACCTGGTGGCGAGACCGGGCGGGGTGAGCTCCGGGCCGAACGCAAGGCTGGCTCCCACCGTCGCCGCCTCAGCACCCTCGGCGGGGCGCACCGTGATGACGAACTCGTCGTAGCCGTCGGCATTCTTGATGCCCCGCAGGGAGGTGGGGAGGAGGCGAACGAGGTCCTCGACCTGCTGGGCGTCGGGTGGGCTCGCGACCTCGACCTCGAGCGACTGGTCCCCTGCCCCACCGAGACTCGTGCCTGTGAAGGACGCATCAACGGCCACGACGCCGGATAGTTTGCCGACGGCAGCAGCGACGCGTTGCTCGTCAGGTTCGGGCTGCGAGCAGCCCGAAGTCGCCATCAACAGGGCTGCACATCCGACGGCTGCGAGTCCGCTCCTCAGGCTTCGACCGGTCCCCGCTGTCCGTCGCATGGACCCCAGCCTGCCCTGTTTGCGGAACGGATTTCGGGAGGTGGGTCGGCGTCGGCTATCCTCTGGTGTCGCTGCCTGCAAGGGCGGTGACAGCCACGGGGTGTGGCGCAGCTTGGTAGCGCGCTTCGTTCGGGACGAAGAGGTCGCAGGTTCAAATCCTGTCACCCCGACAAAAATGAGTGGGCCTGCTGGATCGACGAGAATCGAGCGGCAGGCCCACTCTCATGTCAACGACCTCCCCCACCTCGAGCGCCGCTCCCACGGTTGAGACGGATTTCTCCGGACCGCCGCCCGTCGGTAGTCTGGAGGCACGAAAGGGAGTAGTCCCCAATCAGCGCGTCGACATACTGACCCCGGGTCCGGTGCCTGAGCCACGTTCTCGTGGCGGACGAGACTTTCGACCAGATTCACGACCCATCCAACGGACGTGCCTGGTCGAAAGGGACGTCCTACTCCGTTCTCCTTCGGCCGGGCTGCGAGGAGAACACCCAGATGTACGCCTTCCTGCTCAGCACCGCCGTCATCTTCGTTGCCGAACTCGGCGACAAGAGCCAACTCATGGCCATGACGTTTGCGACCCGCTACACCGTCCGACAAGTCCTCATCGGGATCACGGTCGCCACCGCCATCGTGCACCTGGCATCCGTGGGCATCGGCCGCCTCGTCGGCGCCCAGTTCGCCGACAGCCAGTGGATCATCAACATCGTCGCGGGCGTCGCCTTCCTCGCCTTCGCCGCCTGGACCCTGCGCGGAGACGAGCTGACCGACGACGAGGCCGCCAAGGCGGGCCGGAGCAAGGGTGCCGCGATCGTCGCCGTCGGTGTCGCCTTCTTCCTCGCCGAGCTCGGCGACAAGACCATGCTCGCGACCATCACCCTCGCCACGAAGGAGAGCTGGTTCGGGACGTGGGTCGGAAGCACCCTCGGCATGGTGCTCGCCGACGCCCTGGCCATCGCGGTCGGCGCGATGCTCGGCAAGAAGCTCCCGGAGCGGGTCATCAAGATCGGCGCGACCGTCGCGTTCGTCGTCTTCGGCATCGTCCTCATCATTCAGGGGCTGGCGGCACGCTGACGGACGCTGCCCCTGACCCGGGTCCCGGCGTCGGTGTCGGCGCCAGGGCTGGCGTCGGCGCCGGGGCTGGCGTCGGCGCCGGCGTCGTCGCAGCCTCCTCGGGGAGACCGTCTGCCCAGTAGTCGAAGGTCTGCGTGATCCAGAAGGTCGCGAACGCCACGAGCAGGATGACCTCGACCCACAGCACCCACTCGGTCGGTGTGCCGCCACCCAGGAACTGGTCGACGATCACGAGCACGATGGCCACGGCGAACGTCACCGCCATCACTCCTGCGACGGCGCCATAGACGGCGGTGTACGTCCTGGCCTCCCTGGTGGGCACACCCTCACGCCGCGCCGACGCCCGACGAGCGTTGACGTAGGCGACGCCGGTGATGAGCCCGAACAACGGCACGGCGGCGCCGAAGTGCGCACCCCCGAGGAAGGACTCCCGCCCGAACACGAACCACCCCACGAACGCCACCCACGTCAGGGCAGCGACGACGAATCCGATCCGGGTCCCCCGCGACGTCTCCGGCCGACGGAGGATCGTGACGGCGCCGAGCCCCAGAGCCGCCACCCCCAGCCCGATGAGGCACCACACGTTGTTGACGACCGACGGCACGAACTCCGGCGGCACCGAGCAGCGCCCGTCCGGGTCACATGGCGCTCCCCCGGCACCGCGCGGCGTGGGGACGAACGCGACGATCGGCGCGAGCATCCCGGCGATGTTGAGCGCCGAGTCCTCGAAGCCGCGCCGACCCACGATCGCGGCGAGGCTGATCCCGACAGCGACGAGAGCTCCGACGAAGACGCTGCGAGCGGGCGTGTAGTAGTAGGCACTGATCGAGCCGAGGTGCTGGTTGATCTCGACGCCAGTGAGCCGTTCGAGCCACACGGACCCGAGCAGCAAGAGCACGAGCCCGACGAGGCTCAGCCGCAGGTAGCGGTAGGTCCGCACCGCCGCGCTGGCGCGCACCCGGGGTGGAGTGATGGTGGCGACGATCTGGGTCGTGTCGTGCATGGCGATCTCCTCTGCGTGACGGTGTCACCCAGGAGGAGGCGCGAGGATCCGCCCAAATACCTGCGGCGTATGCCGCCCGCTCGCCTTTCGCTCAGCCGTGACCGATCGAGGTGCGCAGCTCCGCGAACCAGGGTGCGGCGACGTCGAACTTCTTGCCTCCGGCGACGCGCGGGAACTCGACCGCGCGCAGCTCGTTGCCGCGCTCCTCGTCCTCACCCACGAGACCGGACTCGCCCCGGAGAGCGGCGTCAACGGCATACTCCGTGCATTGTCTGATGAGCGCGAGGTCCTCGTCGCCAGCAGCGGCCGAGCGGGAGAAGTAGCCGGACTTCTGGACCATGACCTTCTCGGCACCGAGGAGCTGCGCGAACTGCTTGCCGAACCACGCGCCGGGGTTGACCTTGTCGAGCTGGACGTGGCCGAACGGGTCGACCGGCACCTCTTGCCCGGCGGCTTCGAGCTCGGCGACGACCTCGGCCACGCCAGCGCCCTCGGACAGGAAGATGTTGACGCAGCCGACCTCGTCCATGATCGCCTTGAGACGCTCACTCTCGCCGGCGAGGTCGATGTGGAGCTCGGGCACGAAGACGGCGTGGACGTCCCAGCGGCGGGAGTCGAGCCCGACGCCGGGCAGCCATTCCTGACCGGCGACCCACGCGTGGTGGCGGCGGGCGGTCTCGGCCGTGAGCCAGCCACAGTGACGCCCCATGACCTCGTGGATGATCAGCATCCGCGGGTTGGACGAGTGCTCGGCGAGGATGTTGCGGGCAAAGATCGCACCCTGCTCGGCGGCGGTCCAGGCGCCGAGCGACTGCCGGATCGGGATGATGTCGTTGTCGATCGTCTTGGGCAGTCCGACGACCGTGAGCGGGTAGTCGTGCTCGGCGAGGTAGGCCGCGAGGTCGGCTGCGGTGGTGTTGGTGTCGTCGCCGCCGATGGTGTGGAGCACGTCGACGCCATCGGCCGTGAGCTGCTCGGCCGCGACCTGCAGCGGGTCCTGACCCTCCTGGACGAGGCCGCGCTTGACGCAGTCGGCGACGTTGGTGAGCTTGACCCGGCTGTTGCCGATCGGCGAGCCACCGAACTTGTGCAGCAGTGCGGCACCGGCGCGGACCTCGGGGGTGACCTCGACCGAGCGGCCGGTGAGCAGACCGGCATACCCGTTCTGATAACTGATGATCCGCACGTCCGGCGCCAGCTCGGTGTAGCGCTCGATGAGTCCACCCACCGCTGACGAGAGGCAGGGCGCGAGGCCACCAGCGGTGAGCAGGGCGACGGTCTGGACGGGCATGGGCTGCTCTCCTGAGATCACGGGACGGACTGGGCGTCAGTCTCTCAGTGTGAGCGGCGACACAGGCAGCACTCGACCGACAGGTGGACGCTCGGCGCCCGAAGTGTCACTCGCAGGGACGCGAGACGGTGGGCGGCGGGTCCTTGCGCACGGCCTGCTTCGGGGGCATCTCAGCCGCGGGAATCACCCCGTTGTAGAGGTTGCCGAGGATGACGTCGATCGTCATGTTGTCGCGCGGAACCTCTTTGAGGACGGCGCCCTTGATGTGGCTCTGCACCTGGGCGGCCGCGAGGTCGGCTTCCGGGCCATGGAGGATGACCGCGACGTCGTTGGGCAGGAACGACTTGTCCGGGTCGTTGCCCTGCTTGCCGGGCGAGAAGCCGCGCGCGGTGAGCTCGGTGAGAGTCGCCTTGGCCAGGCCCGAGCGCCACGTCGCGTTGTAGACGTTGACCTTGTAGGACTTCTGGTCCGGCGGCTTGGGCGGCGGGGCCGGAAGCATCTTGGTGAAGTCGGCTCCCACGACAACCGTGACTCCCGTGCCAGCGCGGCCATCGTTCTCGAGCTCGGCCCCGTCGATGGTCTGCGCCACGAGCAGGGCCTGGTCGAGGCCTGCCTTGCCGTGGTAGATCCGGGCAGGAGCCTTGACGTAGAGGGTGCGCGGCGCGCTCGACACGTCGCCGACGGCGAAGCCACGGCGACTGAGGTCGCGACCGACGGTGTGCCCCGCGCCGTTCTGACCGGAGGAGTTGAGGACGGTCACCTTGAAGGACCCGATGGCAGGGGCCAGGACGACGAGCGGCTGGCAGACCACCTTGGGCTGCTCGCCGCGCATGAGGCCGGTGCCGTAGGCGGCCGCGATGCTGGCCGTGCCGAGCAGCAGGGCCGGGATGGTGATGAAGGCCGCGAGGTGGCGGAACTGGTAGCGGCGCCAGATCTGGTCGTCGCTCAGCGCCTCCTGGGACTTGGCGCGCTCGAGGAGCTCCTTGTGCACCGTGTCGCGGGTCATGTCGACACCACGACGGGCGAGGTCACCAGCAGCAGATGCGGCGCGCAGGGGCAGCGGCGAGCGCTCGGGCTCTGGTGCTGACTTCCTGAACACGACTTCTCCTCATGGCTCGACCTGTCGCAGCGGTCCCACAACCGCTGAACGCATTGCACCATGAGTCACACCCGTCACACTAGTAACACGCCGAATACCGTCACCTGATCGATATCCCCGCTGACTCGACCGGCCCCTGCCCCACTGCCCCGCTGGTTCGCACCGTGGCAGAGCCACATGGACGGAGTCTGTCCACGAGGTCACGTCGGTGTCACGCAGGGCGTGTCTCCCTGCGCGGCGAACCACGACCGGGGTATGCCGCCCGCTCAGGCTGAGTGCGCCGCGAACCATTCGTGACCAATTAGACGAGAACGGCGGCGGCAGGCTCCGGCGGCTTCGGCTGAGGCGACCATTCGTGACCTATTGGGCGAAAAGTGATGGCGCGGTCAGAGAGTGGCTCGGTCAGAGGGTGTTGGCGACCAGCTCGGCGGTCTGCAGCATGTTGAGGGCAGCACCCTTGCGCAGGTTGTCGCCACAGACGAAGAGGTCGAGGGTGCGCGGGAAGTCGATGGCCTGCCGCAGCCGACCGACGAAGCGCGGGTCCGCGCCGACGATGTCGACGGGTGTGGGGTACTCCCCCTGGTCCGGGTCGTCGAGGACGACGACGGCCGGCGCCTCGACGAGGGCCTGGCGCGCCTTGGCCACCGTGATCGACTTCGCGAACGTCGCGTGCACCGACACGGAGTGGGTCGAGACGACAGGGACCCGCACACACGTCGCCGACACCTTGAGGTCGGGCATCCCGAGGATCTTGCGGGTCTCCTGGCGGATCTTGGACTCCTCCGAGCTCCACCCGTCACCGACGTGGGACCCCGCGAAGGGCAGGACGTTGAGTGCCAGCGGCCCGCCGAAGATGCTCGGGCCGAGCTCGTGGTCGATCGCCCGACGCACGTCGCCCGGGCGCATCCCGAGCTCACGGTCACCGGCGACGACGGCGATCTCGTCATGGAGCCGGCTCATGCCTGCCCGGCCGAGTCCTGAGGCCGCCTGGAAGCTCGTGACGACGAGCTCGGTGAGCTGCCACTGCGCGTGCAGCACGGCGAGCACGTCGATCATCGTCATGACGGTGGCGCCGGGGTTGGCGATGACACCCTTGGGCCGATCGTTGACGGCCTCCGGGTTGATCTCCGGCACGACGAGAGGCACAGCGGGGTCGCGGCGGAACGTCGGGCTGTTGTCGATGACGATGGCCCCACGCTCGGCCGCGATCGCCGCCCACTTGGCGGAGATCTCCGGCGGCACGTCCACCACGGCGACATCGACGCCGTCGAAGAACTCTGGGGTCAGGGCCTGGACGACCAAGTCCTCGTCAGCCACACGGCATACCTTGCCGACGTCCTCGGCCCCAGCGGCAAGGCGCACCTGGCCCCAGATGTGTCGTCGCATCGGCAACACGTCGAGGACAACGGTGCCCACGGCTCCAGTCGCTCCGACGATGGCCAGGGTCGGCGGTGCTGTAGTCACAGCGGTCATCCGATCATCGCCACCTGTACGCCACCTGTCAGCGGCCTGTACCGGCGTAGACGACCGCTTCACCGTCCTCGGAGTCGAGCCCGAAGGCGGTGTGCACCGCCCGGACGGCCTCTTCGAGGAGCTCACTACGGGTGATGACCGAGATGCGGATCTCCGACGTCGAGATCATCTCGATGTTGACGTCGGCGTCTGCCAGAGCGCGGAAGAAGGTCGCCGAGACGCCCGGGTTGGAGCGCATGCCGGCTCCGACGAGGGAGAGCTTGCCGACCTGGTCGTCGTACTGCAGACCCGTGAAGCCGACCTGCTCCTGGATCGCGGTGAGCGCCTCCATCGCGGTCTGGCCGTCGGTCTTGGGCAACGTGAACGAGATGTCGGTGAGGCCCGTGTCCGTGGCCGAGACGTTCTGCACGATCATGTCGAGGTTGATCTCGGCATCGGCGACGGCATGGAAGATCTGGGCGGCCTTGCCGGTTGTGTCGGGGACCCCGACAACGGTGATCTTGGCTTCACTGAGGTCGTGCGCGACGCCGGCGATGATCGGGGCTTCCACGGCTTCTCCTTCTGTGCCTTCGGCGCCTGCGGGGCCGGGCTGGTCACTGACGATGGTGCCTTCCTTCGGGGTGAAGGAGGACCGGACGTGGATGGGGATGTCGTAGCGACGGGCATACTCGACGCTGCGCAGGTGCAGGACCTTGGACCCGCTGGCCGCGAGCTCGAGCATCTCCTCGGCGGAGATCCGGTCGATCTTGCGAGCCTTGGGGACGATGCGCGGGTCGGCGGTGAAGACGCCGTCGACGTCGGTGTAGATCTCGCAGACGTCGGCGCCCAGAGCAGCCGCGAGCGCGACGGCGGTCGTGTCCGTGCCACCGCGGCCCAGGGTGGTGATCTCCTTGGTCGTCTGGCTGACGCCCTGGAACCCGGCGACGATGACGACGTGTCCCTTGCCGAGGGCCTCGGTGATGCGGCCCGGCGTGACATCGATGATCTTGGCCTTGCCATGCGCTTCATCGGTGATGACGCCGGCCTGGCTGCCCGTGAACGAACGCGCGCTGATGCCGAGGTCGTGGATGGCCATCGCGACGAGCGCCATGCTGATCCGCTCACCGGCGGTCATGAGCATGTCGAGCTCGCGCGGCGCCGGCACCGGGCTGACGTCCTGGGCGAGGTCGACGAGCTCATCGGTCGAGTCCCCCATCGCGGACACGGCGACGACGACGTCGTTGCCGGCCTTCTTGGTCTCGGCGATGCGACGCGCCACGCGCTTGATGCTCTCGGCATCGGCGAGCGAGGAGCCGCCGTACTTCTGGACGACGATGGGCACGTGTGCACTCCCATGCGGTGGTTCGCGGGGTCGGTTGAGCGGTCGCCAGCGAGTCTAACGACGGGGTCGGGTCCTTGGACTGACGCCCGTATGCCGGTCGCTCGCCCGATCTCGGTGCGCTTTCCCATGGACATGCACCCTTCGTTCTGATGGGTGGTGGCCGTGCTCAGGTTGTGCGCTGCACCCGACTACTGCAGGTCCGTTGGCGCGCCCAGCTCGGCGAGGCCCGCCATTCCCGCAGGGGTGTGGGTGGCGAGGCGCTCGCGGGCGTCGTCCAAAGCGGGCGACGCTGGATAGCCCGCAGGGACCCGGGTGGGGTTGAGGGAGATCCCGTCGGCCCAGGCCTTGATGTCGGGTTCGGCGGAGAACGTCATGGCCGCCCGGTTGCCCCGGTAGAACATGCGCGCCCAGTCGGCCCTGGAGTTGCCGTAGTTCGACGGCGGACAGACCCTGTTCTTCTCGTCGTCGTCCCTGTGGGTCGTCTCGACGAAACCGGCGATGGCCGCTCCGAATGACGGGAAGCCGGGCCTGACCGGTTGCAGCGTGATGACGTCGGGACGCCACACCGGGACGAGTGGCGGGTACTTCAGCCCGTCCGCGGCGCAGTGCACCACGAGGGCATCGTCGGCGACCCGGACCGACCCGTCGGCGAAGTGGAGCTGGCCACGGTCGACGGCCTTGATGTGCCCGCCCCGCACGACGTTCTGCAGGGTTCGCAGCTCCTCGAGCTCCCACTTCGCCAGCGTCGGCGCCTTGGCCATCATCGGCATGACGGACCGGTCGATCCGCATCATCACGTCGGCGTCCTCCAGGCGGAGGAACAACTCGTCGTGGGTGCTGGCCCCCGCCGCCGACTGCATGATGTCGGCCGCGAGACCCAGGAAGATCGCCGGGTCGGGCTGGACCCGAGCCCGGTTGAGCATCCACGGCTCGCGGGGCCGAACCCAGCAGATGGCGTCCGGGTCGACGCCTCGTGCCATGAGCCAGATGCACGTGTCGGTGGCGGTCTTGCCGGAGCCGACGACGACGTACTCGCTCGGTGCCTCGTCCAGGCGAGCGAGGTCGTTGACCGGCAGTACCCGGGCACCCTCGCCGACGACGAAGGGCGCCGGCTTCTCGGCCGGGATGCTGGGAGCGAGATAGCGCGCGTTGACGATCCGGCACGACTCGGGCACCTCGAAGCGGTCACCCGAGATGCGTGACACGACCGTGCGGTCGCCGACGTAGTCGCTGTTCGAGAAGAACTCGAGCCGACCCGTCTGCACCATCCGATCCAGTGCCCGCGCGTAGTACGCAGTGATCTCCGGTTGGGTCGCTCGCTCCTGCAGCCCTGCCTCAGGTCCGCTCTCCTGCAGCTTGCCGCCGCCGAGCATCGTGGACGCGACGCCGTAGAACGCCGACGACTGGTGCAGCCGGACGAACGGATAGGCCTCGAGCCAGTGGCCACCGACGCCATGTCGGCGGTCGACCATCACCACCCGCGCGTCCGAGTGGTCGATGACCGCGTCGGAGAACGCCATCCCCATGGCACCGGCGCCGACCACCAGGTAGTCGGCTTCGACAGTGCGAGTCATGGGTCAACGGTGGCACCACGCAGGTGGCGCCGTCCACATCCATTCGGGTGGGCCATTGACCACGAACCCTGACTACGGGTGGAGGGCGTCGAACTCGGCTTCGGAGACGGCATCCGCGTCCGCGTCGAGGCGGATGTGCGCGAGCAGCGCCTGGAGGACGCGCAGCGCGCTGGCCGCGCGCTCGCCCCAGTCGGAGAGGTAGCTGAACTGCCACCACCACAGGGCTTCGAGGATGCGACCCTCCTCATGGTGACGCAGGCCGTGGGCGAGCGCGGACGCCACGACAGTGAGGTCGTTGGACAGCGAGCCGGTCGTGAGCTCAGGCTCGGTGACGGGGTCGACGACGTCGGCGTAGTCGTCGAGGCCCTCGAGAAGGTTGGTGAGGTTCTCGCGCAGCGGATCGAGCTCGACGTCCGGGCCCGGGTCCACCTCGAAGCGGTCCTCGGGGACGATGTCCTCGATCGCGCCGAGACGGGCACCCATGACGAGGACCTGCGAGAGGGCGAGGAGTCCGAGCGGCAGGGCGGCTGCGGGGTTCGCACCGGAGGCGATGTCCGTGACGGTGGCGAGGTAGACGCGGGCTTCCTCGGCGGAGTCCGCCGCGAGGGCACGCAGGTCCGAGAGGTGCTCAGGATCGGCCGCACCAGAGGCTGCGGCGGTTGCAGGCGTGACCTGGTCAGGCATCGAGCAGTCTCCGCCCTTCGAAGGCACGGCCGAGGGTGACCTCGTCGGCGTACTCGAGGTCGCCACCCACGGGCAGGCCGGACGCGAGGCGGGTGACCTTGATGTCCATGCCCTTGAGGAAGCGCGCGAGATAGCTCGCCGTCGCCTCACCCTCGAGGTTGGGGTCGGTCGCGATGATGATCTCGGTGACGTCGGAACTCGCGAGGCGGGTCATGAGCTCACGGAAGGTCAGGTCGTCGGGTCCGATGCCGTCGATGGGGCTGATCGCGCCGCCGAGCACGTGGTAGCGGCCGCGGAACTCACGGGTCCGCTCGATGGCGACGACGTCCTTGGGCTCCTCGACGACGCAGATGCTCGTGAGGTCGCGGCGGGGGTCGGCGCAGATGCGGCACTGCTCGGACTCGGCGATGTTGAAGCAGGTCACGCAGAAGCGCACCTTGACCTTGACCTGGGTCAGGGCATCGACGAGTCGCTGCACATCGACCGCGTCCTGCGTGAGCAGGTGGAACGCGATCCGCTGCGCGCTCTTGGGACCGACGCCCGGGAGTCGTCCGAGTTCGTCGATGAGGTCCTGCACTGCGCCTTCGTACACACCATGAGACTAGGCCACTCGACCGTCAGTGGCTCGCGGCTGGCCCGGGCTGTCAGTCGTCGGGGTCGGTGGCGGGGCGTTCGTTGTAGCTGTCCACCCGTTCCTGCCCGGTGAGGGCGGCGATCGAGTCCATGACGTCGTCGGTGAGCTGGCGACGGGCACGCCCGGCGGGCAGGCCGGCATACGCCGAAGGCAGGATCGGCTTCCCGAACGCGATGGTGACGTCGGCGAATCGCAGCCCGCGCCTGTCGGCAGGCTGGACCCTGTCGGTGCCGATGAGACCCACAGGAACGACGGGGACGTCTGCGGTGAGGGACAGGAACGCGACGCCGGTCTTGCCGCGATAGAGGCGGCCGTCACGCGAGCGCGTGCCCTCGGGATAGATGCCGAATGCCTTGCCGTCGCGCAACACCGTGAGCGCGAGGTCGAGCGAATCCTTGGCACCACCAGCGTCGTCGCGGTCGACCGGGATCGCGTCGCCAGCCTCCATGAAGCCGCGAACGAGTCGTCCCTTGATGCCCGTGCCGATGAAGTAGTCGTGCTTGGCGAGGAACGACACCTTGCGCGGTGCGGCGACCGGGATCGCGAAGCTGTCGATGAAGGAGAGGTGGTTGCTCGCGAGGAGCACGCCGCCCTCCTTGGGGACGTTGTCCTTGCCGAGGATCTTCGGGCGCCAGATCGCGTGCGAGAGCGACATCATGGCGGTCCGGCCGACCCAGTAGTACGTGCTCATGCGTCCTCTTCGTGGATGACTTTGCCGCCGAGGACTCGCTCGATCACGGGAACGCCAACCTCCCCGAGGCCTTCCATGTCTTCGTCGTCGTCGCTGCGTGCGGAGTCGTCGGCGACCTGCGGCTCGTCGGGGTCGGGTTCGGACGCGACGGCCACCTTGGCGCGTGCGAACGGGCTCACCGCCTCGTCCGTGGCGCCTCCGCTGGCCCACGCAGGGGCGGTTGCGCCGTCGGCGGGTCCGCTCCCCCACTCGGCTTGCGCTGTGGGCGGCTGACTTGGCACGTATGCCGCCTGCTCGCCTTCGCGGTCCGCCTGCCCTTGCGCTTTGGCGCCGTTGGCCTCGGCCCGGGCCTGCGCCGACTGCTGGTTCTGGGCCGGACGGGCCTGCTCGGTGCGGGGTGCGGCCACGGGCTCGGGACGGTTGGGGTCGATGGTCGCGACCCCGGGGACGCCTCCGGCGGGAGCGGAGCCATCGGCGGGCACACCCTCGACGCGGGTGTCGATGCCGAGGACGTCGATGAGCGCCTGCTGCACGTAGGTCGCATGCGGTCCGCGGCGGAAGGTGTTGGCGAGACCGGTCGTCGAGATGCCGAGGAGCAGCCGCTCCCCGTCGTAGTCGAGGACCTGGGCGTGCTCGGACACGAACGTCCACGTCGTGCGGCGGAGCTCGAAGACCTTGGCGAGGACGTCGGGCCAGGAGCGCCGGATGGCCGCCGTGTCGAGTCCGGCCGGGCGTGCGGCAGGGGCTTGCTGGGGCGGGGCATCGACCGGGTCCTGAGCCACAGGGGCCGCGACAGGCTCCGAAGTCTGCTGGGCAGGCTGCTGCGGCGGGGACTGCGGTTGTTGCTGGGGCGCTTGGAACTCGGGAGCCTGAGGCGCGGACTGCTGCTGCGGCTCTGGCGCGCGTTGCGGCTCTCGGGGCTGCTGGTAGTGGTCCTCGGGCTCGATGAACTCGGGCTCGTCCAGCTCGGGCGGCTCGTCCATGGACTGCTCGGGAACGACGGACGCAGGGGCGGGAGCGGCGACGTTCTGCCGGGGCGGCTGGAGATCCTGTTCGGTCTTCGGTTGGACCGCCGGGGCGACCGGCTGCACCGGCGCCTGGACGGGCTGAGCCTGCGCCGGCTGCTGCACCTGAACCGGCTGCGACTGCTGCACCGGCGGACTGGGCGGACTCGGCTGGCGCACCTGCGCCGAGGGCGGAGCGGCAGCCGCACCCGTCGGAACTCCGCCGACGTCAAGGCGACGTTCGAGACGATCCAGGCGAGCGGCATACCCCGCTTCTCCGGCAGCGCCGGGCAGCAGCAGGCGAGCCGCGATGAGCTCGAGCTGGAGGCGCGGCGCCGTCGCACCGGTCATCTCGGAGAGTCCGGCGTTGACGATGTCGGCGGCGCGCGAGAGGGCGCCGGGGCCGAACGCGGCCGCCTGCTGGCGCATGCGCTCGAGCTGGTCCGGGGGCAGGGCACGCAAAACAGCAGAGGCGCCATCGGGCACCGCCGCGACGACGATGAGGTCACGCAGCCGCTCGAGCAGGTCCTCGATGTAGCGACGAGGGTCGAGCCCGGTCTCGATGACCCGCTCGATCGACGAGAAGGCGCCCGCACCATCGCCCGCGGCGAAGGCATCGATCGCGGCGTCGAGGAGCTCGCTGTCGGTGAAGCCGAGGAGCGCGGCGGCCGACTCATAGGTCAGTCCCTCGGCGCTCGAGCCGGCGATGAGCTGGTCGAGCACGGAGAGCGAGTCACGCACGGACCCGCCACCGGCGCGCACGACGAACGACAGGACACCCGGCGCCACCGCGACCTTCTCGGAGACGCAGAGCTTCTCCATGTATTCGGTGAGCTGCCCCGGCGGCACGAGGCGGAACGGGTAGTGGTGGGTGCGGGAACGGATCGTGCCGATGACCTTCTCGGGCTCGGTCGTCGCGAAGATGAACTTCACGTGCTCCGGCGGCTCCTCGACGATCTTGAGCAGCGCGTTGAAGCCCTGCGGCGTCACCATGTGCGCCTCGTCGATGATGTAGATCTTGTAGCGACTCTGCGCCGGGCCATAACTGGCGCGTTCGCGCAGGTCACGGGCGTCGTCGACACCACCGTGGCTGGCCGCGTCGATCTCGATGACGTCGACCGTGCCGGCGCCACCGCGGGCCAGCGCCACGCAGGAGTCGCACTCGCCACACGGGGTCGGCGTCGGGCCCTGCTCGCAGTTGAGGCAGCGGGCGAGGATGCGGGCACTCGTCGTCTTGCCACACCCGCGCGGTCCGCTGAAGAGATAGGCGTGGTTGACGCGTCCCGTCCGCAGCGCCTGCATGAGCGGCTCGGTCACGTGCTCCTGCCCGATGACGTCGACGAACGTCTCGGGGCGATAGCGGCGGTACAGGGCGGTGCTCACGGCGTCCAACCTAGTCGCCGTGAACGACAGCCGGTATGCCGCGTTCACCAGCCTGTGGAGGGGCTCGCGGCAGCGGGTCGCTAGCGTGGCGCCATGGATGTCCGAGCCGAAGACGTGTCAAAGGTGATCGGCCCGGCGACCCTGCTCGCGCCCGTCACCGTCACCGCCCCGAGTGGGTCGTGCCTCGTGCTGCGCGGCCCCAACGGCTCTGGCAAGACGACGCTGTTGCGCATCCTCATCGGGATGATGCCGGCGACGACCGGTCAGGCGTTCATCGGCGAGACGAAGGCGGACGAGCGCGACCCTGCCGTGCGGGCGGCCGTGGCTGCTCTCGCCGGAGCGCCTGCCACCTATCGCGACCTCACCCTGCGCGACCACCTCGTCCTCCTCGACGCGACCTGGGCCGGGGATGCCGACACGACGGACGAACGTGTGGCTGCGGCGCTCTCGTCCCTGGGGATCGGGGCGCTCGGTGGCAGGTTCCCGCACGAGCTGTCGTCGGGGCAGACACAGCTGTTCCGGTTGGCCCTGACGTTGTTCAGGCCGAGTTCGGTGCTGGTCCTCGATGAGCCCGAGCAGCGGCTCGACACCTCCAAGCGAACCCTCGTCGCCGAGCTCATCGCTGCCCGGCGCGACGCGGGGACCACCGTCGTCCTCGCCTGCCACGACCCGATCATCACGGAGCGCGTGACGGCAGGCTCGGCAGATCAGGTCGTCGACCTCGTCGCCGCCGAGGGCTGACGCGCATGTCCGAGACCCACGCGAGCGATGCCGAACGGCTCGCCGACACCGTCCACGTCCTCCACGGATCGGGTGGCAATCCCGCCCGCAAGGAAGTGGCGTATGCCGCGTACGTCGCCGTCATCGTCGTGGGGCTCTACGGCTTCCCGTTGCTGCGCGCTCTCGTCATTGCGGCCGACCGGGACACCATGGCGTCGGCGCTGCGCTCGCCCTGGTCGGCGCTGGTCCTGATCGTCGCCGTGGCGGCTGTGGCGCTGGCTGCGCGAGAGGCCGGGCGGGTGCGCGGGCCGATCGTTGCTCCTGTTCCGTGGATCGACCATGTCGTGGCGTCGTCCATCGACCGGTGGGCGAGCTTGCGGTCGTGGTTCGGATACTCACTGTTTGCAGCGCTTTTCGCGGGTGGTCTGGCTGGGTTGGCAGTCGGCGGCGGGTTCGCCGGCGCACATGCCGCCGGGTGGTGGATCCTGCCGGTCGGTCTCGTCGTGGGGTTGCTCGTCGGACTGCTCGCCGGCACCGCGTGGCTCGTCGGCCAGAGTCGCCTCTCTCCCCCGCCGCCGCCCGGGAGCGGGCCGTGGTGGGTGCGCGAGGTGCGACGACTCGGGGTCCACGACCTGCGCACGCAGTCGTCCCGGTCCAACCGCATCGTCGGTGGAGTCCAGGCCGGTGACCTGCGCGCCGTCCGGCTCGAGGCCGCTCGGCCCGTCACGCGCGGTCGCGATCTGCGGCTGCGGCATCGTGGGCCGATCATGACGTTGGTCGCGAGGGACGTTCTGGGACTTCGGCGCTCGCCCGGCGCCGGTCTCGTTGGCTTGCTCCTGTGCGCTGCCGCTGGTGGCGGAATGGGCGCGACCCTCGGCAGCACCGCCGTCCCGCCGCTCGTCGGATTTGTGGCGGGGCTGGTGAGCCACCTCGGCTTCGGCGCGCTGTCCGAGGGGCTGCGTCTTGAGGCCGACACCATGGGGACGCCTCCTCTGTTCGGTGCGCCTCCGGTGCGGGCGGCTGCAGCGCACCTGCTGGTTCCCGGCGCGATCCACCTCGTCACAACCGTTCTCGTGGGCTGCATCACGGGGGTTTCCCTGGGCGCCGACCTCGGCTCGGTCCTGCCCTGGCTCGTCATGACCACGGTGTTCCTCGCGGGCGGAGCTCTCCTCGCGGCCTACCGTGGGCGTCCGCCGTCGAGCCCGTTCAACCCGGTCCCGAGTCCTCAGACCGTCGCCATCTGGTACGC
This sequence comes from Janibacter sp. HTCC2649, assembly GCF_000152705.1. Lineage (GTDB taxonomy): Bacteria > Actinomycetota > Actinomycetes > Actinomycetales > Dermatophilaceae > Knoellia. Next base: position 2,099,498 of record NZ_CH672413.1, read on the forward strand.
GTTCCCACTACTCCTCGGCACCCTGCTCATCGGCGGGATGGTCTGGGGCGCAACGCAATTCCCCACCAATGGCTACTTCGTCATCGCGACCTGGGTCGCTGGTTTCTGGCTCGTGTACGCCGGCCTCAACCGGGTGCAGCGAGAGAACCTCGCCCACCGCGACGTCTGAGTCGCCCGGGGCTACGACGACTTGGCCGCGCGGCGGCGCTCGGGCAACCCAGCGGCATACAGGGCTGCGCCGACGAGCACGGGCTGGAAGAAGAGGCGGATCAGCCGCTTGGTGTCCGTGTCGAGGCCGAACGCGCTGACACCGTCGACGTACTGCGCGATGTTGCCCGGGAAGATCGCGACATAGAACGCGGCGAGCGCGAGGCCGGTCGTGCGGCGGTACTTCGGCAGCGCGAGCAACGCCAGGCCGAGCCCCACCTCGGCGACACCGGATCCGAGCACGACAAGGTCCTCATCGACAGGCACCCAGCTCGGAACCTGCGCCCGGAACTCATCCCGGGCAACGGTGAGGTGCGTGACCCCAGCCCCGGCCATGAAGACGCCGAGCGCGAGACGGGTGAGGTTCTGCGAGAGCGTGGCCGGAACCTTGCGCGTGAGGAAGCCCATGCCGTCACCGTAGACCTGCAGGCTCAGCCGGCGTTGACGACTCCGTGCTCGTAGGCGAACACCACGGCCTGGGCCCGATCGCGCAGCCCCAGCTTGGCGAGCACCCGCGACACGTGCGTCTTGACCGTCTGCTCCGCGACGAACAACCGCGTCGCGATCTCGACGTTGGACAGTCCGCGGGCGATGAGTTCGAGCACCTCGAGCTCGCGCGGCGTCAGTTCGCGCAGCCGCGGCGAGTCCTTGGGCACACCCGACCGCGACTTGGTCACCTCAGCAATGAGCCGTTTCGTCACCGAGGGCGCGAGGAGCGAATCCCCCGCCGCCACAACGCGTACGGCCCGCGCGAGCTCCTCCGACGGCGCGTCCTTGAGCATGAATCCGCTCGCCCCGATGCGCAACGCCTCATAGACGTAGTCGTCCACGTCGAACGTCGTCAGCATCAACACGTGCGGGCGATCCGGACTCGGCGACGCAAGAATCGTGGCGGCTGCGTCGAGACCGTTGACCTCCGGCATACGCACATCCATCAGGACCACGTCGGGCTTGAGCCGGGAAACTTCGCGCACGGCCTCCGCCCCGTTGGCCGCCTCACCGACGACATGGAGGTCCGGTTGGGCATTGAGAAGGGCGCCGAGCCCCTGCCGCACCATCGCCTGGTCGTCGACGATGACCACTGTGATCATGCGGTTCAACCTAGTCCGCTGACCTGCGGGCGGCCCGTCAGCGGCACCGTCGCGATGACGACGAACCCTGCGCCCACCGGCTCTGCCTCGAACGTTCCGCCGACTGCGCGGACCCGTTCGAACATGCCGGGTATGCCGTTCCCTCCGCCTTCGTCGTCGCCGCCAGTCCCAGCGCCCTCGCCGTTGCGTCCGCGCGGATGGTCGGGTTCGCGACCAACGGCGCGGACGTTGTGAGTGGGCGGCGGGGAGTTGCGGACCATGAGCCGGGCCCAGCCGGAGTCCTCTTCAAGCGTCAGCTCGACCGCGGCACCCGGCGCGTGACGGGCCGCGTTGGCCAGCGACTCCTGGGCCACGCGATAGAGCACGAGCGCGGTCCCGGGCGGCACCTGGGTCGGGTCGAGACGCAAACGGGAGGTGAGCGGCATACCCGCCGCCTTCGAAGCCTTGACCAGCGCTGGGAGCTGGGTGAGATCCGGCAGGGGGGCGGTCTTGACAGGGCCGCGTTCGTCGCGCAGGACGCCCAGGACCGAGCGCACCTCGGTGAGGGCCTGACGCGCTGACCCCTCGATGGCCGAGAACTCCGCGACAACCTCGGGATCGGTGACCCCGTGGCGGATCGGGGCACTCTGCGCCTGCACGACGATCATCGACATGTGGTGCGCGACGACGTCGTGGAGCTCACGGGCGATGCGACTGCGCTCCTCGACGACGGCTCGGCGGGCGCGTTCGGTCTCGACCTCGTCCTTCTGGACGGCGAGCTGGCGGCGCGAGATGACGAGCCAGCGCACGAGGAGTGCGACGCCCATGACGAGCGCCTGACCGAGCGCCCACGGCTTGAGGTCGTCGGGCATGGCGACCACGAGGAGGACGCCGGTCGCGATGATGACGACGGGGATCTCGCGCCACCGACCCCACAGGCCCACGGCCACGATCGTCGCGAGCAGCACGAGGAACTGGACGACCGGCCACGGCATCGGTGAGTCGAAGAACGCTGGAACGACCGCCCACCAGAGCACCGACACGGCTGCCGCGATCGCCCAGCCGACGAAGGGCGCCCGCCTCAGCAGGACCAGGGGCACGGCCTCGGCCAGTGCGAGGACCGGCAGCAGCGACACCGGCACGTCGTGGGTGAGGGAGATCGTGGACCAGCCGATGATGAACATGACCAGGGCGAGAAGGCCGAGCACGGCGTCGTTGTGACCGGCGACCCACCGCAGCCCATGCCACAGAGGTCGCCACAACGGGCGCATCAGCCGACGGACTGCACGCCCGCTGGCTCCGATCACTCTGCCTCCGACCATGCCCCCAACAGTAGGCAGCGAGCGCGGCCGCGTCGTCATACGACGGAGTGAACCCGGGGTCACTCCTGGGTATCACCCGGCTTCGCTGGTCGCCCTCCGGTGCCGCCCGTGAACCGCTCCCGAGGGCGACGACCGCGAGTGCTGCCGACTCCGAGTGTTGCCGCATGTTCACGAGACACCACGCACTTCGAGTCGTCGTCGTCACCGGCCTCGCCACGGCAGCCGGCCTCCTGCTCGCCCCGACCGCGTCGTCACGGCCAGTGCCGGACCGTGCGGCCGAGCAGGCCCTCACCGCACTGGTCTCGCAGCCCGCAGCCGCAGCGAACTCCGCTGTGCCGCAGGATTTCGAGGCCCGCTTCGGCTACCGGCCGACCGTCGCCAACGGGCTCCTCGGGGACCCGTCCGGTGAGTGCTCATCGCCCGTCCCGCTGCCGGCCGAGTTCACGGCCGCGTGCCGTCAGCACGACCTGGGATACGACCTTTTGAGGTATGCCGGCCGGTCCGGTCGCGCTCTCGCTCCCGACGCGCGCCGGTCCGTCGACACCCAGCTGGGCATGAATCTGGCGACCTCGTGCTCGACGCGCGAGGAGTCCCTGAGCCGGGCCACGTGCCTTGCCTGGGCCGACATCGCCGAGGGGTTCGTGCGGATCAACAGCGCCCGCCAGGGCTACGACGTGCCCGAGTCGGAGACGGCCAGGTCGATCGCGCCGGGGGTCAGCCTCGGCGTCGCCGCAGCCGGAGGCGTGGTGCTGCTCGTCCCGGGCCTGCGACGCCGGATCGGGGGTGCGTGATGACCGCCCTGACTGGTCGCCCCCAGGGCCGACTTATTGCGCAATCCGTCGGAGGGAGCGCAGCGAGTGACGCCGGATTGCGCAATGAGTCGCGGGTTATGGGCGCGTTGACGTTCCGCCTGCCCCGCGCGTCGTCCGCCCTCGCCACGCCTGTCGCCCTCGGTGCCGCGACGTTCCCGTCGTTCCTCCCCCAGCAGTCGATCGCCCTCGGCATCCTGGGCGCCCTGTCGTTCCTCGTCGTGCTCGGCCTCACCCGCCGCATCGCCGGCCCGCGCCAGCGTTTCACCGGTCGGACCCACCACCTGGCGGTTGGACTGGGAGGTGCGCTCACGGCATACATCGCCGTTCTTTCCGTCTCGACGCAGAACGGGATGCGCGCCCGGATCGGCATGGATGCGTTGTCGCTCAGTGATATTGGCGTCGCCGCGGCGACCACTCTGGCCATCGTCGGGTTCGTCCGTGGGGTGCGCTGGGCGTGGCGGCGACGGGCCCGGGTGTCACGTCGCCTCGTCGCGGTCGTGGCCGGCCTGTCGTTGCTGAGCTTCGCGCCGAGCGCCCAGGCCGATGCCGGCACAGTCGCGCCGGCGTCCGACCAGGTCCTGCTCACGGCCTCCCCCGTCGGTGCCGTTCGGGCATATGCCGGCATGGCCGATTCCGCGGACAGCGCGACGCGTGCGCGAATCGCGGTCGAACGCCTCGTCGCCGCCGGAGGCCTGACGCGCAAGCACCTGCTCGTGGCCATCCCGACGGGCTCGGGATGGGTCAACCCGGCGTTCGTCGAAGGAACCGAGCGTCGGTTCGGTGCCGACGTGGCGACCGTGTCGATGCAGTACGACACGCGCCCGAGCTGGGTGGCGTTCCTCGTGAACCGCGACGGCGCCATCGACGGGGCCAGCGCTCTGCTGGAGGCCGTCGCCGCCGAGGTGGCCACCCTGCCCGAGCCCAAACAGCCACAGGTCCACGTCGTCGGCGAGAGCCTTGGTGCGACGGCGGGACTCGCGGCGCTGCGCGACCCGGCTGCGGCCGACGTGCGCGATGTCGTGTGCTCGACGTTCTGGCTCGGGATCCCGGGAGGTGACGGTCGGACCGGGCTGCCCCGCGAGACCATCGCTGCGAACGCCGACGACCCAGTGGTCCACGCGAGCCCGTCGATGTTGTTCACGCCGACGGGCGAGGGTCGGCCCTGGTTGCCGGTCGTGTCGTTCGTGCACGCAGGGGCTGACTTCGTCGAGTCGCTGGCCGTGCCGGCCGGCTCGGGTCACCGCTACGGCTCCGACCAGCCGGAGCGGCTGCAGACCTGCGACTGATGTGCGATCGACAGTGCTGAGTGAAGGGTGCAGGCCGGGTCGACCTATCGTTGATGCATGCGCATCGATGTCTGGTCCGACCTGGTCTGCCCCTTCTGCCACATCGGCCGTCGCCGTCTCGAACTCGCCCTCGAGCAGTTTGAGCACGCGGACGAGGTCGAGGTGACCTGGCACAGCTACCAGCTCGACCGGTCCGCCCCGCCCGTCCTCGAGGGCTCGAACGTCGACCGGATCGCCGCGAAGTACGGCAAGTCGCGCGAAGAGATGGTGGCCCAGCACGAGGCCATGGCAGCCGAGGCGGCCGAGGTCGGGCTCGACTTCCAGTGGGAGAAGGTCGTCAGCGGCAACAGCTTCGACGCCCACCGCGTCATCCACCTCGCCCGGGCCCGTGGCCTCGAGGCGCCGGTGACCGAGCGGATCATGCGCGGCTGGTACTCCGAGGGCGCCGCGATCGGCAACACCGACACCTTGGTCGGCCTGGCGGTCGACGGCGGGCTCGGCGAGAAGGACGTGCGCGAGATGCTCGGGTCCGACGCCTACGGCTATGACGTGCGTGCCGACGAGGCGACCGCCAACCAGATCGGCGTCACGGCCGTGCCGACGTTCGTGCTCGACCAGAAGTTCGCCGTCACCGGCGCCCAGCCCGTCGACGGGCTGCTGCGCGCGCTCGAGCTGACGTGGGAGGACCGGGCCAACCGTCCCGAGGCCGCCGCGGGTGGCTGTGGCGGGTGCGAGGGCGGCTGCGGCTGCGGCGCCTGACCCACCTTCGACGGCCCCATAGCGGAAGAAGGTCCCACACCTCGCGGTCTCTATGCCGCGTTCCGTGGGACCTTCTGTGCTGCCGGGACAAAGAAGACACCCCGCGTACCTGGAAGAGCTCACCTGCCCTTGCTGCATTCCTGCCCTGGGGGAGTTCGGCGAGGTACCACCACGCGGGGTGCCGGGTCCAAGTCTAACCCGGCAGTCGGGACCGACTCCAACTCGGTGGACATGCACCAGGGCGGTGGCACGATGCCCACATGCTGCCGTGGGTTGTCGAAGGAACAGAAGCCAAGTGGGGCACAGCCGACGACCCCGAATCCCAGATCAGCACCGGCCCCGACGGAATCCGGACCGAGAGTGCCTTGATCCCGTGGGACGACGTGCTGTCCCTCAGAATCGAGGTGCCGACCACCTCGCGTCGAGTGGCCCATGGACTCCAGTGGCTCGACCTGCTGCTGGGCCAGGGCGAGAGCGAACTCCCCGTTGAAGCCATCACGTTCACCCTGTCGCGACGCAGGCAGGAGCAAGTGTTGACCGTTCCATCGCAGGAATTCGACTGGCGAATCAACATTGCGTTGCGCGAACTCCTCGACGTCCTCGGCCGGCAAGTGCGCCTCATGGGCGATGTCCATGTCCTCGACGCTGCAGTGCGAGCCACGTACCGGCAGATCCCGCGGCGAGCGCGGATGTTGATGCGCACCGATCTGTTCGGGCTCGAGCGCCAGTTCGGAGGTTGGGCAAGCACTCGCCGAGCCATCGAAAAGGTCGTCACCGATGTCACTCCCTGTCGACCGGCGGACGATCAACCGTGAGGTTTGAAATCGCGACACGCCGAGTGGGGTTGCCGGGAGAGATGGGTTGATAGTCGGCCGGTCGGCGACCGCCTTCAGGAGAGATGGACGTATGCCGGGTGCCTGGGGATTGCGCCCGTCTCACCGAGCATCTCGGCCAGGAGGAGAGCTCCCTCGAGTGCGCCACCCGCGGCCGGCGTCAGGGTCGCGCCGGCAGCGGCAACCGCCGACTCGAGCGCCGAGCGCACGGGCGCCGCGTTGAGCAGCCCACCCGTGGCCACCAACGTGGGCGACGGGATGCCCGCGGCGGCGGACAACAGCGACTGCGCCAGCGACTCCCCCGCCTCCTGACAGATCTGCGCCGCCACTGCGTCCCCTGCCAGGGCAGCCTCGACGACCTGCGGCGCGAAGGACGCCAACAGTTCAGGTGCGTTGGTGCCGGTCATCACCCGACGGGGCCAGCGCGACGTCGCACCGAACGCCAGCTCCCCCGACACGAGCAGCCGCTCCGACCCGTCGCGGAGACCGTCATGACGACGCAAGCCCGCCCGCAACCCGGAGAGCCCGACCCATGCGGCGGAACCCCGGTCGCCGAGCACGTGACCCCAGCCATCTACGAGCCGCCAGACCGAGGTGGCCTCCCCACCGAAGTCCGTCCCGAACGCCACGGCACCCGTGCCCGCCGCCACGACCGCCCCCGGCCGCACCGACCCCAGCGCGCCGACGAGCGAGGCGACGGCGTCACTCACGACAGCCGTTCTCGCAGCACCCAGCCCGGACGCCACCGTCGAGACGACCTCGGCCGGATCCGACAGGAAGAGCAACCCACGCTGGGACCAGCAGACCGCGTCGATCGCGACCTCAGACCCTGCGCCGACCCCGCCCTCGGCCAGCAGCCCGGCCGCGTCTGCCGTCAGCGCGGCCACGTCCACGCCTCGCTCCACGATGCGAGCGCCAGGTGCGGTGTGCACGGGACTCAGCTCACCGGCATACGCCCATTGCAGTCGCAGTCCGGAACCGCCCACGTCGACGCCGACGACGGCGCCCATCAGGACGTCAGCGAGGTGAGCGCGACCGCGACGGAGTCGTCGTGGGCACCGAGCGCGGCGACCGCGGCTTCGACGGGTACGCCAGCGAGGAGCGAGAGGAGCGCCGGTTTGAGCTGGCCATCGGAGGCCTCGAGAGCAGCGCGCGCATCGGTCTCGCTGGCGCCGCTGGCCTCCTGCAGGATCCGGACGACGCGCCCGCGCAGCTTGGCGTTGGTCGCGACGACGTCGACCATGAGGTTGGACCAGGTGCGGCCGAGGCGAATCATCACCGCAGTCGAGAACGCGTTGAGGACGAGCTTCTGAGCCGTGCCGGCCTTGAGCCGCGTCGAACCGGTGAGCACTTCAGCGCCGGTCTCGGGGGCCAACAGGTGATCGGCGTATGCCGCCAGCTCGGCTCTCGGGTTCGCCGTCACGAGCGCTGTGCGCGCTCCCCGCTCGCGGGCGCCCGCGAGTGCGCCTTGGACGTAGGGGGTGCGGCCGGAGGCGGTCAGGCCGATGGCGATGTCGTGTGAGGTGAGGGTGGAGGCCTCGGCGCGACCGAGTTCGACATCGTCCTCGACGTTCTCGACCGCACTCACCAGGGCGGCGGACCCACCGGCGTGGTGCGCGACGAACAGCCCGGGCGGCGCGTTGAAGGTGGGCAGCAGCTCGGCTGCGTCGAGCACCGCGAGGCGCCCGGACGTCCCGGCGCCGAAGTAGTGGACGTGCCCCCCGGCGCGGATCGCCTCGACGGCGTGGTCGACGAGGCGGGCCAGCTCGGGAAGGACCTCGGCGACGGCGTCGGCCACCGTGCGATCCGCATCGTTCATCAGGGTGAGGATCTCGAGCGTCGATGCTGTGTCGATGCCGGTCGTGCCCGGATGCCGCTCTTCGGTGGGTGCGCTCACCCGGACGTCACTGACCATTTTCGTAGGTTAGTTTCTCACGTCGTCAGCGTCAATCATGTGAATTCATTACGCGAGGTGATGGCCCGACACGGCCTTGCGGCTCTCGACCACGGCCTTGCGGGCTCGGGGCAGGTCGCGCTGGGCCACGGCGATGAAGAGGCAGTCCACCACGGTGAGGGCGGCGATGCGGCTCGCCGTCGCTCCCGACCGCAGCGACGTCTCGCGGGCGGCCGTCGTCAGCACGATGTCGGCCCCCTTCGCGAGCGGTGAGAGCGGGAAGTTGGTGATGGCGATCGTCGTGGCGCCTCGCTCACGCGCGGCTGCCAGCGACTCGATCGTCTCGCTCGTCGCCCCCGAGTGGGAGATGCCGATGGCCACGTCCTTCTTGGTGAGCAACGTGGCGCTCGTGAGGGCGATGTGCGGGTCGTTCCAGGCGAACGAGACCACGCCGATGCGGTGGAGCTTCTGCTGCAGGTCGCTCCCCACGATCGCGCTCGCACCGATGCCGTAGATGTCGACGCGGGTCGCACCGGCCAGCCCGTCGGCCGCCTTCTTGAGCGCTTGGCGGTCGAGCTGCTGCGCGGTCTCCTCGACGGCGCTGGAGTCGAGGGAGGCGACCTTGGCGATGATGTCGTCGATCGTGTCCGTCGCGCTGATGTCGCTGCCCGCCATGCGCTGCTCCCGCGGCAGGGCCGACTCGGCAGCCAGGCCGAGGCGGAGCTGTGGGTAGCCCTTGAGGCCGAGTCGCTTGCAGAAGCGCAGCACCGTCGTCTCGGACGTCTGTGCTGCCTGAGCCAGCTCGGTGATCGTCAGGTCGGATGCGCGCCGGGCATCCGCCAGGACCTGCGCCGCGACCCGGTCCTCGGCTGGCGTGAGCGTGGGGCGGATCCCACGCAGGCGAACGAGGAGTGGCGCGTCAGCCACGTCGGACAGCGGAATCGGTGATGACATGGCCCAAAACTACGACCTCGATCGCTTCGTCCAGCCCGAAGCCGAGAATGTGTTCGAGGAAGCATCGCTGTCGACGACCACGCCACCCTGGCCAACGACGCGAATCCTGCTCACCGCGACGCCGCGCCCCAGGGTGTTGCCGTCCGTCGTGTAGCGCCATCTCAGCGTCTGCTGGCCGCCAGCGAGCTCGGCGCGCACCTGGGACCAGCGTCGCTCACCGGGAGTCCCGCTCACGGATCCGTCCTCTTCGCCCGTGCGCGTATCGCCCGGGTGGCGGATCTCCATCGGGACGAGCGTCCACGTCGTGCCGTCGGTCGAGGACTCGAGACGGAGGATGTCGGTCTCCTCGGTCTCGGCGATGAGGTCGAAACCGAGACGTGCCCCAGCCGCCGGGACAGCGAGCGGCACCGACAGGACCGCGTTGGTCGCGTGGAGCGCCTGTGCCTCCCACTCCACGTGGCTGCCACGCGGCGTGATCGGCAGCGCCCTACCCAGGCCGCCGGCCCATTCCTGGCGAGCGACGTTGATGCTGCCCCACGCCCGCGACGGGTGAACGCGGTTGGTGAGCAGGACGGCGAAGGACCGCGACGTGAAGTCGATGACGATCGACGTTCCCGTGTAGCCCGTGTGGCCAGCAGTGCGCGGCCCGCTCAGGGCATCCATGTACCAGGTCTGGTTGAGCTCGAACCCGAGTCCGTGGTCGTCGCCGGGGAAGGCCTGGTTGAAGTTCGTGATGAGCAGCGAGACGCTCTTGCGGTCGAGGATGCGAGCGCCGCGATGGGTGCCACCGTTGAGGAGGGCCTGAGAGAGGACCGCCATGTCGTCCACGGTCGAGAACACTCCGGCGTGACCGGCGACTCCGTCGAGGGACCATGAGTTCTCGTCGTGCACCTCGCCCCAGACCATGCCGCGGGCGGGCACCGCCTGGTACTCGGTCGCTGCTGTGCGCTCCTTGACCGCGGGGTTGTAGCCCGTGTCCTTCATGCCCAACGGCCGGGTGATCCGCGCGCCGACGACCTCGTCGAGCGACTGGCCCCGCAGCCGCTCGACGAGAACGCCGAGTGTGATGAGGTTGAGGTCGCTGTAGAGATAGACCGTGCCCACGGGGTTGGTGAGCGGCTGGTTCATCACGGCAGCGATGCGTGAGGCCTTGTCGGGGTACTTGCTGTAGAGCGGGAGCCACGCGACGAACCCGCTCGTGTGGGTCAGCAGGTGCCGGATCGTCACCGCTTCCTTGCCCGCGGCCCCGAACTCCGGGAGGTACTCCGCGACCGCCGTCTCCAGCCCAACCCGCCCCTCCTCGATGAGCTGGACGACGGCGATCGAGGTGAACAGCTTTGACACGGAAGCCATGTCGAAGATCGTGTCGCGCTTCATGGGGAGCCACTCGCTCTGAGGCAGCTCCTCCGTCGCGTTGCGGTAGCGGAGCGCGTAGCCATCGGCCTGCGTGGCGACGACGACCCCGTCGTGGGCCATGAGCCCGACGTGTCCGGGATAGAGGGGGTGGCCGCCAGCCGGCGCGGTCTGGTGGCCGATCACCTGTGCCTTGGCGACCTCGATGGGAGCCGGGTCGAGACCGACCGACGCGGGGGTCCCGTCGCGCAACACCGTCGACGGCGGGGCGAACCCGGTGAACGGCTTGTCGAAGTCATCAGCCCTGGCCACGCCTGGTGCGAAGAACGCTGTGCCAGCGGCCAATCCGCCACCGAGGACCACGCGTCGCGAGAGGTTCATCGGGTCGGACCCCCGTAGATGAGGAACGGCTGTCGCGCCGCGTCGAACGCCGCCAGCTCGTCCTTCCATGCGCCGATGACGGTGTCGGCGTCGGCGCCGGCCGTGATCTGGTCGCGCAGTCGGGTCGAGCCAGAGAGCTTGTCGATCCAGTACGGCCGCGCCGGGTCGTAGGTGTCGTAGCGCCACTGGAACGCGCTGTAGAGCGCCTTCGCCGCGACGAGCATCTCGACGCCCACCCGCGTCGGGTCGATGGCGGACGGCTCGAGGATCTGGACCTGCACGCCGCCACACACCAAGCCGACGTGCTTGTTGAACGTCGGCGTGAAGTAGGCCTCGCGGAAGCCGACTCCGGCAATCCCGCGGCCTGCCAGACGATCGGCCCACTTGTGGTCGATGTAGGGCGCGCCAATCAGCTCGAACGGCCGCGTCGTCCCGCGACCCTCCGAGAGGTTCGTGCCCTCGAACATGCCCGTCCCCGGGTAGACGAGTGCGGTGTCGGGAGTCGGCATGTTGGGACTGGGCATGACCCACGGAAGTCCCGTCCCGGCATACGTGACATCACGTCGCCAGCCCTTGACCTCGACGACCTTGAGCTCGGAAAGGTGACCACCATTGGTGTCGGTCGGCAGGATGATCGCGTCGAGGTACTTCGCGAGCTCGCCAACGGTCATACCGTGCGCCTGGACGATCTTCTCGGCGCCCACACCCGAGGTCCACGCGTCGGTCATCATCGGCCCAAAAGCCTTGCCGCCAATGGGGTTCGGGCGGTCGAGCACGACCATGGAGGCGCCGGTCTCCACGCACGCCTTCATCGCCGTGTACATCGTCCAGATGTAGGTGTAGAACCGCGAACCGACGTCCTGGATGTCGAAGACGACCGTGTCGACGCCAGCAGTGCGAATCATCTGCGCGAACTTCGCGGTCGTCGCGCCATAGGCGTCATAGACCGTCAGGCCGGTGCGCTCGTCGACGTAGGTGTCCTCCGCCTCGCCGGCCTGAGCCGTGCCGCGGAAGCCGTGCTCGGGCCCGAAGACGCCCTTGATGTCGACGGCACCGGACTCGTGCATCTCGTCGACGATCGTGCGCAGGTTCATCAGGATGCCGGTGGGGTTCGTGATGATGCCGACCTTGCGTCCGGCCAGGACGGACCAGTTCGCGGCGGCGGCGACATCCGCACCGGGCGTCACCTTGCGCTTGGGGTCATTCACGACGGAGGGGTATGCCGCTGGGCTGGCAAACGCTGCCGGGGCACCGAGGGTGAGGGCGGCGGCTCCGGCGAGCCCGGCCCCGCCCGTGAGGAGCTGGCGACGGTTGGGACTGGTCATGGTTCTCTCCATTCATCACGCCTTGTGTGCCTGACGCCACGTCAGGGCGTGGGCTCACACACACAAGGCCAGGGGTTTCAGTAGGCGAGGCTGTGGCCGAACGGGTAGAGCACGGTGTCGGGGTCGTCCTTGGTGGGGATGTCGACGGGGAGCTTGCCGGTCGGTGCGACCGCGCCGGTGATGATCTTGGCGGCCGACTCCATCGAGACGGCGTTGTAGGAGTACGTCGCGAGGTAGGTGCGCGTCCCCGGCAGGTAGGCGATGTCGTAGGGGTCGCGCGTTGCGACGACGATGACGGGAACTCCGTTGTCCTGCAACGCCTTCACGAGCCGCTGCTGGCCTGCCTTCTTGTCGGTGACGGCGGTGTCCCACGCCTTCATCGTGGTGATGACGACGTAGTCCTTGCCGGCCGCGGCAGCGACGGAGGCAGCGATCTGGGCATCGGTGGGGGCGGCGCCGGTCGTGACGCGTGTGCTCGTCGTGCCGGCCCTGTCGAGGGCCGCAGCCAGGGTCGTCGTGGCCACGTCGCCGTAGCCGGTGACGAGGACCTTCTTGCCCGCGGCCGCGATGGGGAGGACGGCGTCGTCGTTGCGGACGAGGGTGCCGGTGCGGTTGGTGATGTCGTCGGCGGCCGCGAGGTGCTCGGGCGTTCCGACGATGCTGCTGATCGTGTCCGCGTCGACCATGGGATCGCTGACGATCCCCCGACGCACCTTTTGCTCGAGCACTCGACGCACCTTGGCGTCGAGGTCGGCCCGGCTGATGCGCCCGCTCTGCACCGCGTCGACGACTGCAGGGAAGGCCGTGGTCATCACCGGGGTCATGAGGAGCTGGTCGGCGCCAGCCTCGAGAGCACGCACGGCCACCTCGGCGTCGCCGTAGCGGTCCCGCACACCCTGCATCTCGAGGGAGTCGGTGATGATGACGCCCTTGTAGCCGAGCTCGTTGCGGAGCAGGTCGGTGAGGATGGGCTTGCTCAACGTCGCAGGGTCACCGGAGTCATCGAGGGCCGGGAAGTTGAGGTGCGCCGTCATGATCATGTCGATGCCCTGCTCGATGGCCGCCTTGAACGGCGGGGCGTCGATGGCCTCCCACTGCTCGCGGCTGTGGGTGATGATCGGGAACGCGACGTGGCTGTCGGTGGCGGTGTCGCCGTGGCCGGGGAAGTGCTTGGCGCTCGAGGAGACGTTGCCGTCCTGCTGGTAGCCCGCGACCTGGGCCGCCACCAGCTCGGCGGTGAGCGCGGGGTTGCCCGAGAACGACCGGGTGCCGATGACCGGGTTGAGCGCGTTGACGTTGACGTCGGCGACCGGCGCGAAGTTCGTGTTGATGCCCAGCGCGCGCAGCTCCTGGCCCGTGATCCCTGCTGCTGTGCGGGCGTCCGTGGCTGACCGACCCGCACCGAGCGCCATGTTGCCGGGGAACTGGGTGGCTGGAGGGCCGACGCGAGTGACGACACCCATCTCCTGGTCGGTGGAGATGCCGAGCGGGATGTGCACCTTGGACGGCTGGGTGAGCGAAGCCTGCTGGAGCCCGTTGGACAGGGCCGCGATCTGCTGCGGGTTCTGGACGCTGCCGGTCCATGCGAAGTAGATGACACCACCGAGGTGGTACTTCTGCACGGCCTCGGCAGGGGTGGCCACCCCGAAGATCGGGATGTTGCGGCTGTCGGCGGTGGTGGCGTCCTTGCCGTAGGCGTACTGGACGAAGAGCTGTCCGACCTTCTCCTCGAGCGTCATCCGGGCCAGGGTCGACTGAACCCAACCAGTGGGGCCGGCAGGGACCGCGGCATCGGCCGACATGGCCGGCAAGGCCCCCGCGGCAAGGGTCGCAGCGACCGCCGAGGCGATCGCGGTGCGGCGGGTGACGGACGGACGGGGCATGCGGGGCTCTCCGATGTGTCGGCGTGTCACAGCACTGTGAACAATTGACGCACTAGGTCTTCCTAGTGGAACTTAGCCACAGAGAAGGGTCCGCGCAACCGCTATCGAGTGGTCATTTCGGAACGGGAGCGGACGGCATACGCCGCCTGTCGTCAGAGCAGGAGGCCCAGCAGCGGCGGCAGGAAGAGGCCGCCGACGACCGCGGCGAGGAAGCCGTGGGTCCAGCGCAATCGGTGCCCCTCCGGCCCGGCATGAGGCTCAGTCGCGAGTTCACGAAGCGCATAGGCCAGCACCCCGAGTCCGGCGAAGACGGTGGCGACGAGCACCCAGAACGGGCGCGTGCCCCTGCGCGGTGGCCAGGCCACGAGACTTCCGATGACGAGCACCAGCATGAGAAGACCCGGGTATGCCGCCCAGTCCCGATTCGGGGGCGCTGTCGCCGGCGTGAACTGGCCGGCACCCGATGCGCGCAGTGCCTCATAGGGGTCAGGTCCGTTGACGAGCAGGTCAACCACACGGGTGCGTCCGCCGTCGACGGTGTAGATCACCTGCGAGAGCGCCACTTCCTCGGGAAACCCGTCGGCGCCAGCTGCGGGCACGCCGGGACCGCCCACGCCAGCCAGGAGGCAACCATGAGCAGCGCCAGCAGACGACGGACCGTCGGCCGGTCACGGGGGGCAGCGAGCTCCGGGGCTGGAGCGTCAGCGGCCGGCGTGACGTCAGCGGTCATGCCCAGATGCTCCCACTGCGCGGCCTGACGTGGCGCGAAGTCTGCAGGTCTCGCCCATCCACGTCGGTCTCGCTGGGCCATGGCGCCCTGGGGACATGGCCCAGTGAGAACGCCATGGATGGCGCGGAGGGGATGCAGCAAGGGCCCCGACACGTGGTCGGGGCCCTTGATCTGGCGGAGGATAGGGGATTCGAACCCCTGCGGGTGTTACCCCAACGCGCTTTCCAAGCGCGCGCACTAGGCCACTATGCGAATCCTCCAACGGAGGAGATTACCCGAGCGCTGATGCCCCACGAAATCCGCTCATTTCTGGCCCCGGTAGCGGCTCGGCGGCACGCCCACCAGGGCGGTGAAATCGCGGGTGAAGTGGGCCTGGTCGTACCAACCGTGGCGCAGCGCGAGATCGGTCAAGGACCCGTCGTATCCACCGTCAAGAGCCGCCACGACATCGTGCATCCGGTAGCGCCCGAGCACCCACTTCGGCCCGACCCCCACGTAGTGGAGGAAGTCGCGTTGCAGGGTCCGGGCCGAGACACCGTGCCGTTCCTCGAGGTCGGCCACGGCCAGGATCGAGCGGTCCTCCAGCATGTCGGCCACCACCCGCAGCACCCGGTCGTAGCGCGCGTCCCCGCCCACCGGCGCAGCCGGGAACGCCTCCTCGACCGCACTCATCCCCGCCTCCAGAGCACCGTCGTCGCCCTCCACGTCGAGGCCCGCGAGCGCCGTGACAACCCCCGAGGGCACGACATCACGAGCAGCGACCGTGCGATCGGTCCATGCCCTCGCCGACAGCCCACTGAGCGCCGCGAGCCCACCGGGCCGGAACCGCAACCCCGCGACCCGCCCACTCCCCCGGATCTCTACATCGAAGCGGCGCGTCACGACCCCGGTGACCACGACCTCTTCACCCGCCGCCTCGGGCCGCGGGTGATCGCCGCGCTCGACCGTCAGCGAACAGGTTGGATGAGGCAGCACCTCACTGGCGAATGACGCACCCTCAGGCAGGTCCCACCGCAGCGACCAGTGGTTCTCGACCCAGTGGGACACCCGGGCCGAGGCCGGCCACCGCCGCACCTGAACGAACTCCGCCAGCTGCTCGGGTCGCAGGATCCCGGCGAAGGTCGCCGTGGCTGTCGTCGACACCGGTGGCGGATTTGTCCTATCGGGCACCGGCCCAGCCTAGGGAGACTCGGTGACAAGCAACCCGATCCGACCAAGGAGCCCTCACATGGCCATCGCCACCCTCAAGATGCTCACCCTCGACAGCTCGGACGCGAGCCGCGACGCGAAGTTCTGGTCGGCCGTCCTCGGCTGGGACGTTGCCGCCGACGGCGACGGCTACGCCATGCTCACCGGCCCCGACCACGCCCTCGGTTTCGGCACCCTCCCCGACCACGAGGAGCCCGGCTGGCCCAACGAGCACGGCACCAAGCAGTTCCACCTCGACCTCGCCGTCGACGACCTCGACGCTGCCGCCGCCGAGATCGTCACTCTCGGCGGGACCCTCCCCGACGAGCAGCCCGGAGAGACCTGGCGCGTCCTGCTCGACCCGAGCGGTCACCCCTTCTGCCTCACCAAGGCCGAGAACTGGGGCTGAGCCGCCCACCCATTCGCCGCAGCCTCGACGCCGCTCGGCCAGCCGGTTCACGTGAACCTCTGGCCGAGCGGTCCGCAACGGGCCACGATGGCGAGATGACCCACGACGGCTACGCGGCGGCATACCGGCAATCCCTGGACGACCCGGACACCTTCTGGCGCACGGCCGCCGAACGGATCGAGTGGATCACTCCCCCGACGACGATCCTCGACAGCTCGAACCCGCCGCTCTATCGCTGGTTCACCGGCGCGACGCTCAACACGTGCTTCAACGCGCTCGACCGTCACGTGCGCGACGGCCGCGGCGAGCAGCCCGCACTCATCCACGACAGTCCCGTCACCGGAACCCAGCAGACCATCACGTATGCCGGCCTGCTGGGTCGCGTGGCGACGTTCGCCGGTGCGTTGGCGAGCCTGGGCGTCGGATCAGGCGACCGCGTCGTCATCTACATGCCGATGGTGCCGGAGGCCGTCGTCGCGATGCTCGCGTGTGCCCGGCTCGGGGCCATCCACTCGGTGGTGTTCGGTGGGTTCGCACCGGCCGAGCTGGCGGCGCGCATCGAGGACGCGCAGCCCAAGGTCGTCGTGGCCGCGAGCTGTGGGATCGAGCCGACGCGGGTCGTCGAGTACAAGCCGATGCTCGACGCCGCCCTGGACCGCAGCTCGCACAAGCCGGAGTCGGTCATCGTCTTCCAGCGCGAGCAGGCCCGGGCCGCGGTCGGTGAGCGCGACACCGACTGGGAGGAGATGGACTGGGACGAGCTCGTCTCCGACGCCGAACCCGCTGACTGTGTCGAGGTCGCGGCGACGGATCCGCTCTACGTCCTCTACACCTCCGGCACGACCGGCCGCCCCAAGGGGATCGTCCGCGACAACGGTGGTCACGCCGTCGCCCTGCGCTGGTCGATGGACAACATCTATGGCATCAACCCGGGCGACGTGTGGTTCACCGCGAGTGACGTCGGCTGGGTCGTCGGCCACTCCTACATCGTCTATGCGCCGCTGCTCTCCGGCGCGACCACCGTTCTCTACGAGGGCAAACCGGTCGGCACCCCCGACGCCGGCGCCTTCTGGAGACTCATCGCCGAACACAAGGTGCGGGCCATGTTCACCGCCCCCACGGCATACCGGGCCATCAAACGGGACGACCCGAACGGTGAGCTGATGCGCGAGCACGACCTCTCGTCCCTCGACACGGTCTTCCTCGCGGGCGAGCGGCTCGACCCCGACACCTACGAGTGGGCGACCTCGATGCTCGGCGTGCCCGTCGTGGACAACTGGTGGCAGACCGAGACGGGCTGGCCGATCGCGTCGAACCTGCGCGGGCTCGAACCGATGCCGCTCAAGCCGGGTTCTCCGTCGGTTGCCGTGCCGGGGTATGCCGTGGCGATCCTCGACGAGTCCGGTGCGCCTCTGCCGGCCGGCCAGGAAGGTGCGATCTGCCTCAAGCTGCCGATGCCGCCGGGGACGTTGCCGACGCTGTGGGGCGACGACCAGCGCTACGTCGATGGGTATCTGTCGACATTCCCGGGCTACTACGTGTCGGGTGATGGCGGGCTCGTGGACGAGGACGGCTACCTCTATGTCATGGGGCGGACCGACGACATCCTCAACGTGGCCGGACACCGACTGTCGACGGGCTCGATCGAGGCGGCGCTGGCCGGTCACCCCGACGTCGCCGAGTGCGCGGTCATCGGTGTCGCCGATGAACTCAAGGGACAGGTGCCGCGTGGGCTCGTCGTCCTCAAGGGCGGCATCGATGGGACCGGCGCGGAGGGTGAGCGGATCTGTCGCGAACTCGTCCAGCGGGTCCGTGACGAGGTCGGTGCCGTGGCCGCGCTGCGGCAGGTCGACATCGTCGCCGCGCTGCCCAAGACGCGCTCCGGCAAGATCCTGCGCAAGACGATGCGCGAGCTCGCCGACGGTCGGACGCCGGTGGTGCCGGGCACGATCGAGGATGCCTCCGTGCTCGACACTCTCGCCCCGGTGCTGCGGAAGTCGAACTAGCTCACGTTCGCTCGCGGCCGTGGTGCCCAGAGTGTGCGGGCCGAAAGGTGCTGTGCCACACCGGTGGTCAGCATTGCTGAGGAGGCGACGAGCCAGAACGTCCGCGTTCCTTGGTCCAGCATCAGCCCCATCACGGGTGGCCCGAGAGTCAGGGCGATGCCCCACGTGATGCCGTAGGCGGCGAAGTAAGCGGCCTTCGCTCCGGGCGGAGCCAGCCGCGCCACGAGCGTGTAGGCGTAGCCGAGGAGGAGCGCGTCGCCGAGCGCGACTACCGCGGTCGACAGGGTGTAGCCGATGGTCGTCGGAACGACCCCGGCGATGGCGAGTCCGGCCGTGAGGAGCACGTAGCCGCCGACCATTCGTCGGTGTGGATCGTCGTGGCGTCGCAGGAGTGGTTGAGCCGCGAGGATGACGAGCGCGGCCAACGTCGCGAGCAACCCCGCATCCGAAGGCGGGCGACCCGCAGCGGCGAGAGAGATGGGCAGGGCCATGGGAATGGCGAGGTAGACCGTGGCGAAGCTGGTGCCGGTGGCCATGAGCACGAGAAGGCGGCGATCGGACCGGGGTCGCGAGGGCGCGCCCAGCTCCCGGGCCGGACGCGGGGTGGGCGGCATGGTGGTGGCGACGAGCAGCGCACAGGCCAGTGCAGTGACGGCGTCGATGGCGAACAGCCACTCGAGCCCGAGCCGCCCGACAGTGGCGGCGATGACGCCGGCCACAAGCCCTGCCGCCGACAGGGTCACGCCGAGCAGACCGTAGGCCGACGGCAGGAGGTGGTCGGGCGTGACATCGGCGATGAGGCCCTGACTCGCGGGCTCATAGATCTCGAAGCAGAGCCCGAGCAGGATCGCCCCGGCGAGAGCGACGCCCAGGCCGGGTGCAGCGGCGATGACGAGCTGAGCGGCTGCCGTGCCGATGAGACCGATGATCACGGCGGCCTTCGACCCGACCTCGCCGACCAGTCGCCCACCCAGGAGACGCGAAGGGATGGTCGCGGCCCCGAACGCCCCGACGACCAGACCCGCGACAGTCACGGATGCCCCGTGGTCCTGCACGAGGAGCACCGCGAGGAAGGGCATCGAGAACGCGCCCAGCCGATTGACGAACCGCGCCACCAACAGCACCTTGACCGACCGCGGCAGTCCACCTCCCAGTGAGGCGAGGCGACTGGTGATGGGGCTTTTGTCAGTCATGGCTCCGACGCTAGAGCCAGGGCGTAACCTGTTCAAATGCGTTTTGACAGTCACGTCGTGGACCTGCTCCGGGTGGCGACGAACCTCGTGAACACGCAGACCTGCCGCCACGCCGGAGGTCGCCCTGCGGAGAGCCCGACCGGGGCAGCGTTGCGCCGGGAGCTGGCCACCGTCCTCGTGCGCGAGGGGCGGGAGCCGCGCGTGGAGGAGCGCGACGCGAAGGTCCTGGCCCGGTTCGCGCGCGACGCCCGGCGCGTCTTCGAGGCCGCCGCCGACGAGGATTTCGAGCGGGCCGCGGCTGCGACCAACGAGCTCCTGGCGTGGTCCCGCCCGGCACCCCGACTCGACCAGCACGGCTCGGTCTGGGACCTGCACTTCCACGGACCCACCGACCGCCTCGGCGACGGCTGGGCAGCAGGGTGTGCGGCAGCGCTTGCCCTGGCGATCGGCAGCGAGCGCGCGGGGCGGCTCGGCGTCTGCAGCGCACCCGAATGCGACCGCGTCTATGTCGACCTCTCCAAGAACGGCAGTCGCAGCTTCTGCTCCGTCACCTGCCAGAACCGCGTCAAGAACACCCGCCACCGACTCGTCCGAGCACCCGGCCGCTGACGAGACGGCCACGCACCCCCGGGCCGTGCGGCTCTAGCCTGACCGGGTGCAGGGAGTCTTCACGGGGTTCGCGACGATCGCCGTCGTCATCGGCGTCGGCGCCCTCCTCGCCCACCTGCGCATCCTCGACCTGACCGCCCAGCGGATCCTGTCGCAGGTCGCGTTCTTCGTCGGGTCGCCTGCCCTCATGGTGGTGACCCTGAGTCGGGCCGACGTCCACCAGGTCCTGTCGGCCAACCTCGTCGCCACCGCCGTGGCCGTGCTCGTCCCGCTCTCCATCTATGCCGGGCTCGCCCGGTTTGTCTGGCGGCGACGCCTGGGTGACGCGACCATCGGAGCCCTCTCGGCGGCATACGTGAATGCGGGAAACCTGGGTATCCCGGTGGCGAGCTACGTCCTGGGTGATGCGTCCTACGTCGCGCCGACGCTGCTGCTGCAGCTGCTCGTGCTGCAGCCCATTGCGTTGGCGCTGTTGGATGCTGACGCGTTGGGCCGGTCGCCGTCGTTCGTGCAGCTCCTGACCCGACCGTTCAAGAACCCGCTCACCGTCGGCTCGCTCATCGGGGTGCTGCTGTCGGTCACCGGGTGGACGCTGCCGGACTTCGTCGGCAACCCCCTCGAGCTCCTCGGCAACCTCGCGGTGCCGTCGATGCTCATCGCCTACGGGATCGCGTTGCGGCTCGGCCCCGGCCTCGGCGCCGCCGGATCGGTGAGCGAGCTCGCCACGACGTCGGCGCTCAAGCTCGTCGTCCAACCCGTTGTCGCGTATGCCGTCGCGCATTTCGCGCTCGGAGTCGACGGTCACGCCCTGCTCGCCATCGTCGTCTGCTCGGCCCTGCCCACGGCGCAGAACATCTTCGTCCACGCGACGCGCTACGAACGGGCAACGGTGCTCGCGCGCGACACCATCCTCATCACGACGATGGGTTCGGTGCCGGTGATCCTCGTCGTCGCCGCGCTTCTCGGCTGATCGACCTAATCTGGCCGGATGGGGAACGGTCCTTTCTACCAAGACGCCCTCCGACAGGGGGAGCATCCGCGTGGCGCCCCGGTCCCACGACGTCCGGGAACGTGGCGAACCGACGGACGGGTCATCGCCGGCCTCGTGCACCTCGCGCCGGTGTTCCTCGGCCCGCTGTTCATCGTCTCGCTCGCCATCCATCTCATCTCGCGTGGAGACAAGCGACCTCTCGTGACCAACGCAGCTGGTGGGGTGTGGCGCTTCACCCTCAAGGCTGTCGTGGTGCTGATCCTGGCCGTGTTCGGGCCCCTGCTGGCCGGGCGGACCGACCTCGTGGGACCGGCCGCCGCGACCGTCGTCGGCCTGTGGGCCCTGACCAACCTGCTCGCGGCCGTGTGGACGTGGACGACCGGGCGGACGTTTCGCTACCCACTGGACGGGCTCAGCCTCCGGTCGCGGCGACGAGGATCGCGACGGGGTTGAACCCATGATCCTCATCGGCACTCCCCTGCCGGAGTGAGCGACCTATCCTGAGCCGATGTGGGGATCTGCGCTCTTGGGGGAGCACTCGACTGATGTCGGGATCGGCCATGAACGCCTGTGGACGGGCGCGACCGTCATCACGGCCGTGCGCACGATCGCGTCGGCGGGGGTGGCTGCCTGGGCGGTGCACGACCGCAGCCTCACCCTGCTCGTCGTCGCCCTCGGCATCTACTGGGTCGGCGACATCGCTGACGGGGCGTGGGCGCGACGTCGAGGGTGCGAGACGCGGATCGGTGCCGTGCTCGACATCTTCTCGGACCGGCTCAACGCGGGCGCCTTCTACTTCGGCCTGGCCTGGCTGCAGCCCGAGCTGGCGCCGGCGGTCTTCGTCTACCTCGCCGAGTTCATGGTCGTCGACTGCTTCCTGTCGATCGCGTTCCTGGCGTGGCCGATCCGCAGCCCCAACTACTTCTACGTCGTGGACCGCCAGATCTGGCTGTGGAACTGGTCCAAGCCCGCGAAGGCCGTCAACAGCGCGCTCTTCGCGGTGCTTCTGCTCGTGACCGGCTGGATGTGGGTGGGGCTGGCCGTCGCCGTCGCACTGCTCGCCATGAAGTCCTGGTCGTTGACCCGGTTGATGCGGGTCGGACTACCCGTGCCGGGCACAACGCATGTGGCTTGAGGGCCTGACGACCGCCGGTCTCGGCGTGGCCTCTGCGATCGTGCCGGTCATCAACATCGAGGCACTCATCGTCGTGGCCGCGGCCCAGGACCGGGCACCCACCTGGCTCCTCGTGGCCGCGGCGACGATCGGGCAGATGGCGGGCAAGCTGCTCTGGTACTACGGCGGTCGAGAGCTCGAACGCTTCCCCTTCGTCGCGCGTCGCATGCGCAAGCCCAGGGCGAGCGCGGCGATGGAGAGATGGCGCGCCCGCACGGAGGGCCGACCGTGGTTCATGGCCGGGCTCCTGCTCGTGTCGGCTGCCGCCGGCCTTCCTCCGTATGCCGTGCTCGCCGTGGTCGCCGGCGCCCTGCGGGTGCGGCTGTCGGTCTTCCTCATCACCGGGCTGATCGGACGGGCGTTGAGGTTCTGGGCCGTCATCTCCGGGACGGCCGCAGTCCTCACCTGGTGGTGAGACCGCAACGTCCGCGTGCGAGTCGGGTCATGATGGGGCGATGATCAGCCTCGAACTCGCCCGCCGCCTGGCCCACGACGCGGGAGTCCTGTGGGAGCCCGCGACGGGTGACCGGTTCGTCATCGACACCGCAAACCTCGCCGACGAGGTCTTCTGGATCAGCAACCTGACGATCGAGCCACAGCACTTCGCGGACCAGACCGTCCTCGGTTTCAACGGCACCACCGAGTGGGCGCTCGACTCGGTCAGCCTGGACCAGTCCCTCTGGCTCCCCCGCGAGGACCAGCTGCGCGCGCTGCTCGGCGACCGGCTCGAGTCGCTCCGCCGAGTCGGGGACGGCTGGCAGGTGACGTATGCCGCGGGCGACGGCACGCGGCATACGCTCACGGATTCGGACGTCGAATGTGCCTACGCGAGGGCCCTGCTCACCCTCTGAACAGCAGACTTCGTGTTCGGCGGAGCAGTTGTTGGTGAGACGACCAGCTGGAGCTGGTCGCCTCACCAGGAACTGGTCGTCTCGAGCGGATCAGCGCTTGCGGGTGCCGAAGATCGAGCGGGTGATCTCGCGGCCGAGAACCGTGCCCGCCGAGCGCAGCGCTGACCTGAAGGCACTGGACTTCACGACCTGGCTCACCAGACTCGGGTCCTCCTTGGGCGCAGCGGTCTTCTTGGCTGCGGTGGGGGCCGGCGCCTGCTGCGGGGCTTCGGCTGCCGGTGGTGCCTGGACGCGGGCATTGAGCTTCTCGTAGGCCGACTCGCGATCCGCGACCGCGGCGTACTTCGAGGCAATGGGCGACGCGGCGATCGCGGCATCGAGCACGGCGTCGGACGACGGTGCCATGAGCGACAGCGGTGCACGCATGCGGGTCCACGCCACCGGGGTGGGTGCGCCCTTCTCGGACAGGACCGTGACCACGGCCTCGCCTGTGCCGAGCGAGGTGAGCAGCTCCTCGAGGTCGTAGGCACTGTGCGGGTAGGTGCCGACTGCCGCCTTGAGAGCCTTGGCGTCGTCGGGCGTGAAGGCACGAAGAGCGTGCTGCACCCGGTTGCCGAGCTGGCCGAGCACGCCCGAGGGAACGTCCTTGGGCGACTGCGTCACGAAGAACACGCCCACACCCTTGGAGCGGATGAGGCGGACGGTCTGCTCGATGGCTTCCTGGAAGGACTTGCTCGCGTCGGCGAAGAGCAGGTGCGCCTCGTCGAAGAAGAAGACGAGCTTGGGCTTGTCGATGTCGCCGACCTCGGGCAGGTCGTGGAAGAGGTCCGCGAGCATCCACATGAGGAAGGTCGAGAAGAGCGCCGGCCGATCCTGCACACCCGGCAGCTCGAGGCAGGTGACGAGCCCCTTGCCGTCGGCGGCCGTGCGGATGAGGTCGCTGGTCTCGAACGCCGGCTCACCGAAGAACGCGTCGGCGCCCTGGTCCTCGAAGGCGATGAGCTCGCGCAGGATGACGCCGGCCGTCGCGGACGAGAGGCCACCGAGCGCCTTGAGCTCCGGCTTGCCCTCGTCACTCACGAGGTGGCTGATGACGGCGCGCAGGTCCTTGAGGTCGAGGAGCAGCAGGCCGTTCTTGTCGGCGTAGTGGAAGACGAGTCCGAGGCTCGACTCCTGGGTGTCGTTGAGGCCGAGCACCTTGGAGAGCAGGGTCGGTCCGAAGTCGGTGATGGTCGCGCGGATGGCAATGCCCTTGCCCTGACCACCGAGAGACAAGAACTCGGTCGGGTATGCCGTGGGCTGCCAGTCCTGTCCGACATCCTTGGCTCGCGCTGTGGTCCGGTCGCTGGGCGCTCCGGGGCTGGCCATGCCGGACAGGTCGCCCTTGATGTCTGCGAGGAAGACGGGAACGCCCTGGCCGCTGAGCTGCTCAGCCATCAGCTGGAGCGTCTTGGTCTTGCCGGTACCGGTGGCGCCGGCGACGAGGCCGTGGCGGTTGAGGACGGCGAGGGGGATGCGCACCGGAGTGTCCGGGTGGGCGACGTCGTCGATGACGGCCGCGCCGAAGTCGAGGGCCGGGCCATCGAAGGCGTAGCCGGCGCGGATCTCATCGAGGTGGGCGCTGCTCTCGGCGGGCACCTCCTTCGCGGCCGGAGCCTGCTCTGCTGGGGCCGCGGGTGCCGTCTCCGCAGCGGGAGCAGCCTCCTCCGCGACGGGGGCGGGAGCCGCGGGTGCGTCGGCTGAGGACTGCTCTGGCGTCACGTTCTCGGTCACCCTCGGCACTCTAGTGCGAGCGCACGGCGAGTCGACGGCATACGCCGTCGTGAAGGCACGTGGGCTTGCTCGCTCACGGAGACGTCACCTGGTCGGCCCAGGCGGCACGTGCCCCGGAGTCACCGACGCGATAGACCTGCACCGCGCAGGCCACCGAAGACACGATGGCCAGAGCGGCGACGGCCTTGAACACTGCGGGTCGAATGCTGTCGGCTCCAGAGGCGCGGCGGCGTTCGAGGAGGACCAGAGCGATGGCGAGGATCAGCATCGGGAGGGCGAACCACAGCAGCTGGTCGCCGAGCTCGGCGTGCTCCCCGGGGTCACCGACGCGTCGCTCCAGCGCCTCACCACTCTGGGTGGCGATCGGGATGAGAACGGTCCCCGCCGCCGACACGGCGACGACGAGGTGACCGTAGCGGGTGCGCCAAGCCGGCCGAAGCGCGATGGCGATCGTGGCCAGGACCGCCAGTGGCACGAGCACAGCGACGCCGTGAACCACCAAAGGGTGCACGGGCAGTCCGTTGAAGAGATCGAACACGTGAGTCCTCCGTCAGTCGGGAGACCTCAGTATGGAGGCGGGAACCTGAGCAACCACTGAAGGAGCGCGGGGCATCTGGAGAGCGGGACGGCGAAAGACCTCGCGTCACCGGATCCCGTAGAGGTGCTCGAGAGCGAGCTGGTCGAGGTGCTCGAAGGCCATGCCGCGGGCGGCTGCCTCCTCCGGGTCGAAACTCTCCGCGCGCAGGGCATCGAGGCCCTCGCCCGGCGACAGGGTGGGGGTGGCGAGCTGGTCGAGGCGGGAGGCCTTGAGAGCCGCCTGGACCTCCGGGTCGACACGGAAGGCGCGCGACTTCTCGCGCAGGATCAGGTAGTTGCGCATGCAGCCGGCGGCCGACGCCCACACCCCGTCCATGTCCTCGGTGCGGGGCGGTTTGAAGTCGAAGTGGCGCGGGCCGTCGTAGCCACCCTGCTCAACGGTGTCGACGGTCCAGAAGGCGCCACGGGCGTTGCCGGCCCCGAAGCGGAGGTCCTGGTCGAAGCGGGGACCGTGCTGACCGTTGAGGTCGAGGTGGAAGAGCTTGCCGTGCCACAGCGCCTGGGCGATGCCGTGGGCGTAGTTGAGCCCGGCCATCTCCTCGTGTCCGACCTCGGGGTTGAGGCCGACGAGCTCGGGGTGCTCGAGCTCGTTGATGAAGGCGAGGGCGTGGCCGATGGTCGGGAGCAGGATGTCGCCGCGAGGCTCGTTGGGCTTGGGTTCGAGAGCGAACTTGAGGTCGTAGCCCTGCTCGAGGACATAGGCGCCGAGGACGTCGAAAGCCTCCTTGTAGCGGTCGAGGGCTGACCGGACGTCCTTGGCCGCACCCGACTCCGCGCCCTCGCGCCCACCCCAGGCGACGAACGTCGTGGCACCGAGCTCGACGGCGAGGTCGATGTTGTCGGCGACCTTGCTGATCGCAAAGCGGCGGACGTCGCGGTCGTTGTTGGTGAAGCCACCGTCGCGGAAAACGGGGTGGGAGAACAGGTTTGTCGTCACCATCGGCACGACGAGCCCGGTGTCGGCGAGGGCCTTGCGGAACGGCGCGAGGTGGTCGAGCCGCTCCTGGGTGCTCGCCCCGAAGGGGATGACGTCGTCGTCGTGGAAGGTGATGCCCCAGGCACCAAGGTCAGAGAGTCTGTGGACCGCTTCGGCCGGGTCGAGCGGAGGGCGGACCGCGCCGCCGAAGACGTCGACGCCCTGCCAGCCGACGGTCCACAGGCCGAACGAGAACTTGTCGTCACGGGTGGGCGTGAAGTCGTGGGCGGAGGTGGTCATCAGGCGTTGTCCTTGCTCGAGCTGAAGGCGGCATCAAAGGCGGTTGCGGGTGGTTCGAAGGCGAGCCGGCGCACGAATCCGACGGCTTCGGCTGCTCCCACGAGGCGGTCCATGCCGGCGTCCTCCCACTCGATCGAGATGGGCCCGGCGTAGCCGATCGCTCCGAGGGTGCGGAAGCAGTCCTCCCACGGCACGTCGCCGTGTCCGGTGGAGACGAAGTCCCAGCCGCGGCGGGGGTCGTTCCAGGGCAGGTGCGAGGACAGACGACCGTTGCGGCCGTTGCCGACTCGCATCCGCACGTCCTTGCAGTCGACGTGATAGATCCGGTCCTGGAAGTCCCAGATGAAGGCCGCCGGGTCGAGGTCCTGCCAGACCATGTGCGACGGGTCCCAGTTGAGGCCGAACGCGGGGCGGTGGTCGATGGCCTCGAGCGTGCGCACCGTCGTCCAGTGGTCATAGGCGATCTCGCTCGGGTGCACCTCGTGGGCGAACCGCACACCGACCTCGTCGAAGACGTCGAGGATCGGGTTCCACCGGTCCGCAAAGTCCTGGTAGCCCGCCTCGATCGTCTCCGCCGACACCGGCGGGAACATCGCGACGTACTTCCAGATGGCCGACCCCGTGAAGCCGATGACGACATCGACGCCCAACAGTGCAGCGGCCCGAGCGGTGTCAGCCATGCGAGCCGCAGCCCGCTGCCGCACCCCCTCGGGATCACCGTCGCCCCAGATGTCGGCCGGCAGGATGTCCTGGTGCCGCTGGTCTATGGGATCGTCGCAGACCGCCTGTCCGACAAGGTGATTGGAGATGGCCCAGACACCAAGTCCATGGCGTTCGAGGATCTCGCGACGCCCGGCGACGTAGTCGTCCTCGGCCAGAGCCCGATCGACCTCGAAGTGGTCGCCCCAGCAGGCGATCTCGAGGCCGTCGTACCCCCAGGAGGCGGCCAGACGGCATACCTCCTCGAAGGGCAGGTCGGCCCACTGTCCCGTGAACAGGGTGATCGGTCGTCCCACGATGTCCTCCATGCTCCATCTTTGTCGGGTTCCACGAACGTAGAATCCGGGTCACGTCTCGATTGTCGAAAGTCGGGTCGGAAGCCGGCATCCGGTGCGGTCCGCTGCTGCAACAGTGGACCGCACCGGCACCGGTGACGAGCTCTAGCCGCGAAGTGCGGCCATGTTGGTGTAGCTGACCTGGGCAAGGTCGAGCGACTGTCCCGGGTTGGCAGTGCCCCCGGGCGCGGTGTCCTGCTCCCACATCGCGTTGTGCGAGCCCTTGGCACCGACGCGGCGCAGGAACGTCGAGTAGTCGATGTCGCCCTGTCCGAACGGCGCCATGACGTAGCCGTTGGCCTGGGTGGCGTCCTTCTTGCCGTCCTTGGTGTGGAACAGCGGGAAGCGCTTCGTCTGCGCGGCGACCACGCCGGCCGGATCGAAGATCGAGGCCACCGTGCTTCCGTCCGCAGCTGTGTATGCCGTGTGCTTGTACTGAGCGACGTGGGCCCAGTAGATGTCCATCTCGAGGAAGACATTCTTGGGATCCGTGTTGGCGAGGAAGTACTCGAGGCGGCGGATGCCGGACGACCTCGTCGGCCGACCCTGGTCATCGAGCGGTCCGCTGTCGAGCAGGAAGCTGTAGGCGATGTCGTGGTTGTGCGTGTAGAGCTTGAGCCCGTGACCCCTGGCCCGCTCACCGAGGATGTCCCATCGCTCGGCGGCCGCAGCCCAGTCCGCGACGTAGGCGCTGTTGGTCGGGTCACTGCCCGTGCCGATGTGGCCCATGCCGAGAATGTTGGCCACCTCGCAGGCGTTGTCGAACTGTGCCAGTGACGCTTCGGTGATGGTCGAGGGGATGCTGCCGTGGTTGCCCTCTGCCTCAATTCCGTTGTCGTCCAGCCACGTTCGCAGCAACTGGGCGCCGGCCACGGTGTTGACGTTGCCGCCAGGTGCGTTGGCGTTCTGGTTGAATCCCGCGAACTCCAGCTGGCTGTAGCCGATGCGGCCGAGCTCCTCGATGACGGCCTTGAAGCCGGAGGCGAAGGGCGACGTCGCCGGGTCACGCGAGATGGCGTCGCGAACGGTGTAGAGGATGATGCCGCGCTTGGCGGCCGGGATGAGGACACCATTCGGTCCGGGCGCGGCGCTGGCCGCGGCGGCCAGCGGCACGCTGGAGACGGCTGCGGCTGCGGCCATCCCGGTGGTGGCCGCGAAGAACTGACGTCGGTTGAGACCGAGGCCCTTGGCGAGGGCGAGGGGGTTGGGGTTGTGCTCGGTGTTCATGCTGCTCCTTGGTCACTGCAATGACGGGGGGTGAAGCGGGACGAACTGACGTCTCTCCTTCCAGGGATGGTGGTGGGCGCGGGCCGGGCTGGCTGACAGGAATCAGCTGACAGGGACCGGCTCGATGGGGGTCCAGGTGGCGCCGTTGGCGGCGCTGCTCTCGACGGCTTCGAGGACACACTGGATGGCGAGTCCGTCGGCGAACGAGGGTGTGGGGTCGCGGTCCTCGGCGATCGCCGAGAGGAAGTCCGCGGCCTGGTGGGTGAAGCCGTGCTCGTAGCCGAGCCCGTGGCCCGGTGGCCACCACGCGGCCACGTAGGGGTGGTCGGGTTCGGTGACGATGATGCGGCGGAAGCCGGGCTGGTCGGCGTCGGCTTCGTACATCTCGAGGACGTTCATGTCCTCGAAGTCGAAGGCGATGGTGCCGCGAGTTCCGTTGAACTCCAACCGAATCGAGTTCTTGCGGCCCGTGGCGAAGCGGGTGGCCTCGAACGAGGCCACCGCCCCGCGCGCGAACCGGCCGATGAACACGGTGGCGTCGTCGACGGTCACGGGCCCGGTGCCCGAGCCGACCGTGGCCGACAGACCGCTTGAGCTCGCCGGCAACGGGCGCTCCTTGACGAAGGTCTCGGTGAGCGCGCTGACCCCGGCCACGAGGTCGCCGGTGACGAACTGGGTCAGGTCGATGATGTGCGCGCCGATGTCACCGAGCGCACCCGACCCGGCGCGTTCCTTCTGGAGCCGCCACGTGAGCGGCGACTCCGGATCGACGAGCCAGTCCTGGAGATACTGAGCGCGCACGTGGCGCACCTCCCCGATCCGACCGTCGGCGACGAGCTGGCGCGCGAGCGCGATGGCCGGCACCCGCCGGTACGTGAACCCGACCATGCTGCGTATGCCGTTCTCCCGAGCCTGTTCCGCGGCCTCGGCCATCGTGGCGGCCTCGTCGACAGAGTTGGCCAGGGGCTTCTCGCAGAGGACGTGCTTGCCGGCAGCGAGGGCCGCCAACGCGATCTCGGCGTGGGTGTCACCGGGGGTGCAGATGTCGACGATGTCGACGTCGTCGCGCGCAATGGCTGCGCGCCAGTCGGTCTCGACCGACTCCCAGCCGAAGCGGCGGGCGAGGTCGCCAGCCGCCTCGGCATCGCGGCCGCATACAACGCGCAGTTCCGGCACGACCGAAGGGTCGAAGAAGCTGCGGGCGTTGCGCCAGCCCTGGGAGTGCGCCTTGCCCATGAATGCGTAGCCGATGAGGGCCACGCCGAGCCGTTGAGGCTGCGTCGGGTCAGGTGTCCTGGTCATCTGTCGATCCCCGCGCCGGCTCAGGACTCGAAGCCGAGAGGCAGGTACTTGTCGACGTTGTCCTTGGTGACGACCGGTGCGTTGAGGACGATGCGGCGCGGCACCTCGACCTGGACGAGGTCGGTCATGCCCTTGTTCTGCGCGAGCAGGCGGGCGAGTCGGACACCGTCGGCCGCCTGGGTCGGCGGGTAGATGACGGTCGAGTCCATCTTGCCCTCCTTGATCCAGCGCATGGCGTTCGCGGATCCGGCGCCGCCGATGAAGGCGAACTCCTTGCGGTTGGCGTTGTCGAAGGCGGCCATGACGCCGACACCCTGGTCGTCGTCGTGGTTCCAGATGATGTCGATCTTGGGCGCGGCCTGCAGCAGGTTGGACGCAACGCTCTCGCCGGACGCGACGGTGAACTCGGCGGCCACGCGGTTGTCGACGGTCTGGTTGCACGTCTTCAGGGCGTCGGCGAAGCCCTTGCTGCGGTCCTGTGTCAGGGGTAGGGCATCGATGCCCGCGATCTCCGCGATGACGGGGTTGGTGAGCTTCTTGTCGGCGATGACCGTGCACGCACGGGTGCCAGCGCTCACGCCCATGCCGTAGTTGTCGCCGAGGACGGTGGTGCGTGCCGCGAACGGGCTGGAGAACTCACGGTCGACGTTGACGACGATGATGCCGGCCTGCGTCGCCTTCGTCGCAACCTCGGTGAGTGCCGCACCGTCGGTCGGGAGCAGGACGATCGCGTCGACCTTGTCGTTGATGAAGGTCTCGATCTGCGAGATCTGCAGGCTCGCGTCGTTGGTGCCCTCGGCGAAGCGGAACTCGACGTCGCTGTACTTCTTGGCCTCGGCCTGGGCGGAGGAGTTGATGGCCGCGAGCCAGCCGTGGTCGGAGGCGGGTCCGGAGAAGCCGATGGTGACCTTCTCGCCGGGCTTGGCGTTGTCACCGGCCGGGGCCGCGTTGCTGGCCGAGTCGTTCGAGGTCTCGGGAGTGTTGCTCGTACATCCCGCGGCGACGAGGGCGACGACGCCGAGCGCTGCTGCGGTCCGGACGGGCCGGGTGAGGGTGAGGCGGGAACGGTTCATGAAGTGCTCCTGGGTCGTGCCGAAGGGATGGGAGAGGGTGGATGGACGTGCCGAGGTGATGGGTGAGGTGCCTAGGGACTGGCTCGACGAGAGGCCAGGCGCTGCTGCAGCAGGACGGCGGCGACGATGATCACGCCCTTGGCCACGGCCTGGGTGGAGGTGTCGAGGTTGTTGAGCGTGAAGACGTTGGTGAGCGTCGCGAAGATGAGGACGCCGAGGACGGTGCCGACGATCGTTCCGCGTCCGCCGCTGAGGAGGGTGCCGCCGATGACCACGGCGGCGATGGAGTCGAGCTCGAGCAGCTGCCCGTGCGTCGAGGTGCCGGTCGTCGTCCTGGCCATCAACATGACGGCCGCCAGTCCGCAGGCGAGACCGAGCAACACATACAGGTATGCCGTTTGGCGCTGGACCTTGATCCCCGCCAGTCGCGCTGCCTCCGGGTTGCCTCCGATCGCCAGGGTGCGTCGCCCGAAGGTGGTGCGGTTCAGCAGGATCCAGCCAGCAACGGCGACGGCCGCGAAGATGATGACGAGCACCGGGATGCCGAGGACGCTGCCGCCGAAGAAGTCGATGAACCCTCGGTCACGGATGATCTGGGTCTTGCGCTGGGCGATGATCTCGGCCAGTCCTCGGGCACCTGCGAGCATCGCCAACGTCGCGATGAAGGCGGCCACCTTGCCGTAGGCGATGAGCAGACCGTTGACGAGCCCACACGCGGCGCCCACGAGCAGGGCGGTGCCGACCATGACAATCCAGTGGGTGTTCTCGGCCATGGTCTGGGTGGCGAGAGTCGTCGCCCACACCGACGAGAGCGCGACGATGGCGCCGACGGAGAGATCGATGCCGCCACCGGAGATGACGAAGGTCATCCCGATGCTGACCACTCCGATGACCGAGGCGAACCGCAGGATCGTGAGGATGTTGTCGAAGCTGGCGAACCGGTCGCCGCCCGTCGCGACCCCCACGATGAAGAGCACCGCGAAGGCGATGACCAGGCCGAGGTTGCGGGTGGCCGAGCTCCCCACGAAGCGACTCAGCGCACTGGCCGACGCCGCGGGCGCGGCCGGACTGGCCATCTCCTGGGTGCTGTCGGGGTCGGGAGCAGTTCGGGGTGTGTCGACGCTCATGCGGCGTCTCCTCTCATGATGATGTCGAGCACGCGGTGTTCGTCGAGGTCAGTGGAGGGCCCCTCGTGGAGCACCTGTCCGTCACCGACGACGAGGACTCGGTCGGCGAGACCGAGGACTTCCTCGATCTCGCTCGAGACCACGACCACGGCGACGCCGTCGTCGGCAAGGCGCCGGACGAGGGCATAGATCTCGGAGCGGGCGCCGATGTCGACGCCGCGCGTGGGTTCGTCCAAGAGCAGGACGCGACAGCCGCGCAGCAGCCACCGCGCGAGCACGACCTTCTGCTGGTTGCCGCCGGACAGGGTGCGCACTTCGCGCGTGACGCCGGTCGGACGGAGGTCAAGGTCGGTCGCGAGCTCCTGGGCCGCTCGCCGCTCGCCGCCCTGGTCGAGCCAGCCTGCCTTCGCGAACCGCGTGAGGGTGGCCATGGTGATGTTCGAGGCGACACTGTTGCCGAGCACGAGGGCCTGGCTCTTGCGCTCCTCGGGGCACAGACCGATGCCGGCGTCGACTGCCGCACTGACCGACCCGGACCTCAGGTGCTTGCCGCCCACCGCGATGGTCCCGGCATCTGCCCGACGGGCACCGAAGACGGTCTCGACGATCTCGGACCGCCCGGCGCCGACGAGTCCGGCAAGGCCGAGGACCTCACCGGGCGAAACGGTGAAGCTGACGTCGGTGAACTCGCCGCGGCGGGTCAGGCCGGCGACCTCGAGGAGCGGCTCGCCCTCGGGCACGACGTCCTTGGCCGGGAAGACGTACTCGATCGAACGTCCGGTCATGAGCTTGATGACCTCGGAGGTCGGCGTCTCCTTGGCCGAGAGGCCCGTGGCGACGGTGCGCCCGTCCTTGAGGACGGTGACCCGGTCGCCGATGACCCGGATCTCCTCGAGGCGGTGGGAGATGTAGACGACGGCCACGCCCTGGGCAGTGAGGTCGCGGATCACGTCGAACAGACGCTCCACCTCTCCGCCGTCGAGCACGGCGGAGGGCTCGTCCATGACGATGAGTCGGGCGTCGCGCGACAGCGCACGGGCCATGCTCACGATCTGCTGCCCGGCTGCGGACAGCTGACCCACCTCGGTGGACGGCGAGATCTCGGGGTGACCCAGTCGGGCGAGCAGTGCTGCCGTCTCGGCCCGCGCCACCGACCGCTGGGAGAAGCCGAAGCGCGAGCGCTCCTGGCCCAGGAAGATGTTCTCGGAGACCGTGAGTCCCTCGACGAGATCGAGCTCCTGATAGATGGTCGCGATGCCGCGGTCCATCGCGGCCTGCGGGTGCGCGAGGGTCACGTCCTCGCCGTTCCAGGTGATCGCGCCCTCGTCGGGCTGGTGGACACCGGCGAGCACCTTGATGAGCGTCGACTTGCCGGCACCGTTCTGGCCAAGGAGGCAGTGCACCTCTCCCGGCCGCACGTCGAGGTCGACACCTCCGAGCGCGGTCACACCTGGGAATCGCTTGACGATCCCTGCCATCACCAGAAGAGGTGAGGCGTCATTGCCTCTGATCATGGCGTGGACGCTATTGCCCTTTTGTCGGCGCGTCAAGCAAAAGTTTGTATGCCGTGACATTCTTCCGTTTCTCGGCGTGCCGGAAGTCGTGCGTTGTGCTTCACTACGAACGTGAGTGGACCCACCAGCATCAAGGCACCCGGCAGCACCGGGGCGTCGCCCGCACCCGGCACCGGAGCCCCCGGCGCAGGAGCCCTCCTGCAGCTCATGCGAGACGGCCAACCCCGCACTCGCGCGGAGCTCATCGAGATCACCGGTCTTGCCCGGTCCACCGTCGGCGCACGCGTCGAATCGCTGCTCGCCGCAGGCCTGCTCACGCCTGCGGGTGAGTCACGATCCACTGGCGGACGGCCACCCACGCGGCTCGCCTTCAACCCCGAAGCCGGCTTCGTCCTCGGCGCCGACCTCGGCGCGACACACGTGACCGTCGCCCTCACGGACCTCGGCGGCCGAGTCGTCGCGGAGACCTCCGAGGCGCTCGACATCCGCCAGGGACCTGAGGTCGTCCTCGACGCCGTCGTCGAGATCGGCAAGAGCCTGCTGCGCTCGGCCGGCCACACGAAGCGCCGGCTCGTCGGCGTCGGGCTGGGCCTGCCCGGACCGGTGGAGCACTCGACGGGTCGACCGGCCTCGCCGCCGATCATGCCGGGCTGGGACGGCTACGACGTTCCGGCGCACGTCTCGGCCAAGCTCGGTGGACCCGTTCTCGTCGACAACGACGTCAACATCATGGCTCTGGGCGAGCACGCGACGAGCTATCCCCACGTTGAGCACCTCGTCTTCGTCAAGGTCGCCACCGGCATTGGCGCCGGCATCATCAGCAGCGGCCAGCTCCACCGCGGGGCGCAGGGTTCGGCCGGGGACCTCGGCCACGTCGCGGCCCCCCACGGCGAGGGCATCATCTGCCGCTGCGGCAACGAAGGATGCCTCGAGGCCGTGGCCAGCGGTCCGGCCATCGTCGCGCGGCTCGCCGAGCAGGGCATCGAGGTCAAGGACAGCCGCGCACTGCTCGAGCTGTCCCGCTCCGGCAGCCCCGAGGCCGTCGCCGCGCTCCGTCAGGCAGGCCGCGAGATCGGCGCCGTCCTCGCCTCGATCGTCAGCCTGCTCAACCCGTCGGTGATCGCCATCGGAGGGCTGCTGGCCCAGTCCAACGACGGCTTGCTCGCGGGCATCCGCGAGGTCGTCTACGGACGCTCACTCCCCCTCGCGACCGGCGAGCTCCAGATCGTCGCGGCCCGCACCGGCGACCACGCGGGCGTCATCGGCGCGGCGACGATGGTCATCCAGCACGTGCTGTCCGCCGATGAGGTCGAGCGCCACCTCGCCTCCTGGGCCTCCTGATCGACTTATTGCGCAATACGTCGGGGCTTTCAGGTGGTGCGGGTGACCTTGCTGAGGCCGCGGGGTGCGTCCGGATTCTCGTGCCGGGCGAGCGCCATGGCGTGAGCGAGACGCTGCATCGGGATGATCTCGATGAGCGGGCTGACCTCCTCGGCCACGCGCGGCAGGATGATCGCGGGCTCCTGACCAGCCGACTCGGCGTCACCGACGACGGTGAGGTCGGCGCCGCGGTCACGCAGTCGCTCGAGCACCGGACCCATCGCGCGACCCGCCACGCCGTGCGGCACGAGGGCCAGCACCGGGCGCTCCGAGTCGACCATGGCCAGCGGGCCGTGGAGCAGGTCCGCGCCCGAGAAGGCGTGCGCCGCGAGGTACGACGTCTCCATGAGCTTGAGCGCTGCCTCGCGCGCCGTCGGATAGGCGTAGCCGCGTCCTGTGAGCACGAGCTTCTCGACGAAGCGATAGTGGCCGGCCACCTGGGCGACACCATCGAGCGACACCGCCGCTTCGGCTGCCGCCACCAGGCCCGGGCCATCGACCTGGCGTCGGTCGCTCCAGGCATCGACGAGCAGCCACAGGGTGAGCAGCGTTGCCGTGTAGGTCTTCGTCGCAGCCACAGCCTTCTCGTGGCCGGCACGCACGTCGAGGTGCAGCTCCGCCGCCGCAGCCAGGGGCGAGTCGGGGTTGTTGGTCACCGCGAGGGTGAGGGCTCCCGCACGACCCGCGGCCCGAGTGGATTCCAGAAGGTCGGGAGATCCGCCGGACTGGCTCACCGCGACCCAGAGGACGTCGCGCAGGTCGGGTTCGGCGCCGTAGGCCGTCGTCGTCGACGGTGACGCGAGCCCACACGGAAGTCCGAGGACGATCTCGACGAGGTACTTGAAGTACAGCGCCGCGTGGTCGCTCGTGCCGCGTGCCGCGATGAGGACGAACCGCGGCGCGGTCTCCCGGATCCGGGCTGCGACGACACCCACGTCACCGAGGCCCTCGGCGAGAATCCGGTCGAACACGGCCGGCTGCTCCGCGATCTCGGCTGCCATCAGTGCACCGGGAACCGCTGCGGCAGTGGGCTGTTCGAAAGTCATCATGTCTCCTTGTCAGTACGGCTCGCGGGTGCGGGGGGCCGCATCCCAGAGGGACTCGTACACGTGGTTGTGGGCGGCCATCGCGAACGCCGAGCCCGTGTTGTGCGGGTCCCAGCTGCTGTTGTTGTTGTAACCGATGGCGACGTCGATGTGGTCGAGCGTCTTGGCGTCGCCCTGTCCGGCGTTGCTGCTGGAGGCGGGGCCGCTGCAGGCACTCACCGAAGCGGTCAGGGCTGCGCCGAGTGACAGACCGCCGGTGACCCGCAGAAAGTTACGACGGTTGACGTTGACCTGGCCGAGGCCGGTCGCCGGGGCGGGGGACTTGGTGCTCATTGCGGGGGGACCTCCGGGGCGTTTTGAGGACGTCCATGTCCTCTGGGTCGGTGTGGCACAGGCTCGTCTGACATCTGACGTCTTATGCCGTTGCCGAGACTGTGCCCCAGCCCGTCGGCGCAAAGCAAGGGATTCGGCGAAATCCACCCAGGCAAATTTCCCCCTTGTGCGGAGGTGATCGGGGGAATAACGTACGTCATACGTCAGATGTCGGCTGTCCGCTGCGCCGAACGTCTGGACGCGGAAACCCCACCATCCAGTGGGAACTTCAGGACCAGCGTCTGTACTTCAGCCGGCTTCCCCTGAGCTGGCTCACCGACTCCAAGTCCTGAGGGACGCCGTCGGGCCGGATCCCCCGGCCCGACGGCTCGTCACTCGACCTGCGCACTCGACACACACGACACGACACCAGTTCAGCTAAATGTATGACGTCTGATATCTGACAGCGACTACGCTGGCGGCACATGATCCATGAGAAGAGGGTTTGGGCATGACAACACTTGCAGGGTCCGCACGCACCACCCGGTCCGGACACCGACGTCAAGAGGTCGCGAACGGGATCAAGGACTACATCCTGACCCATCAGCTCAAGCCCGGCGACCCCTTGCCCACGGAGACCGAACTCTGTGACGCCGTCGGGGCGAGCCGCTCAAGCGTGCGCGAGGCCGTCAAGACGCTGAGCGCTCTCGACATCGTCGAGGTCCGCCACGGCCACGGCACCTACGTCGGGCGCATGTCCCTCGCCGCCCTTGTCGAAAGCCTGGCCTTCCGTGGCCTGCTCAGCAGCGAGGACGACCACCTCGTCCTCGGACAGGTCGTCGAAATCCGCCAGACCATCGAGCAGGGTCTGGCGCCCCGCGTGGTGGCCGGCCTCGATGCGGACCAGCTCATCCGACTCCGCGCACTCGCCACCGGCATGGCCGAGGCGGCCGCCCGAGGCGAGGAGTACCTCGAGCTCGACCGCGAGTTCCACCTGCTCCTCATGGAGCCCCTCGGCAACGACCTCATCCAGCAGCTCACCGGAGCGTTCTGGGAGGTCCAGTCGATCGTGACTCCCACTCTCGGGCAGGACCACCGCTCCGCGCTGAGCCTCACCGCAAGCCTGCACATGGCCATCGTCGATGCTGCCGAGGCCCGCGACATCGAGGCCCTCCAGGAAGCAGTCGCCGCCCACTACGCCCCCATTCGCGAGCTCATCCAGAGCGTGCGCAAACCCTGACTTGAGATGCGACGCACAGGCGAGCGGACGGCATACCTGCTCGTCGTCGGCAGGTCACAGTGCGCTCACGACCCGAGAGGCGACGCGCTTCCGGTGACGCGGCCCCATACAGTGGCGGCGTGATCTTCAAGGCCGTCGGCGACACGCGTCCGTACCCCGAACACGGGTACAGCACGCGTCAATGGTCGAACGTGCCCCCGCGCCTCGTCCGTCTCGACGACCTCGTGACGACCAAGCGCACGCTCGACCTGGGGATGCTTCTGTCGGAGGACTCGACCTTCTACGGCGACCTGTTCGCCCACGTCGTCGAGTTCGAGGGGACGCTCTATCTCGAGGACGGACTGCATCGCGCGCTCCGCGCTGCGCTGCACCAGCGACCCACGCTCCACGCGCGCGTCCTGGTCATTGAGTAAGGGCCCCACATGCCGCAACGCGAACTCACCTCCGAGCTGAGGCACCGTCATCAGCAGCGCCGCACGACAGCGACCATCCTCGTCGTCATCCTCATGCTGTTCTTCGCGTTCTGGTACGCCTACTCCTACTACCGCAGCTCCACTGGCGAGGCGGCACCGCGCAGCACCAGTTCCGCGTGCACGCCCTTCAACCCCAAGGTCGCGACCCCCGCGAACACCACGGTCAACGTCTACAACGCCACCACCAAGAAGGGCCTCGCGGCCCGCACCGCCACCGAGCTCAAGCGCCGCGGTTTCACCATCGGCGACGTGTCCAACGACCCGCTGAAGCGCAAGGTCGCTG
This sequence comes from Janibacter sp. HTCC2649, assembly GCF_000152705.1. Classification (GTDB taxonomy): domain Bacteria; phylum Actinomycetota; class Actinomycetes; order Actinomycetales; family Dermatophilaceae; genus Knoellia. Next base: position 2,138,346 of record NZ_CH672413.1, read on the forward strand.
CCACTGAGGTCCGCTTCGGGCCGTCCGGCAAGTCGCGCGCGCAGCTCCTCGTCCCGCTGGGCGGCAAGGGCACGACCCAGGTCGCCGACAAGCGCAAGAGCGTCACGATCGACCTCGTCCTGGGCACCAGCTTCACCACCCTCGCACCCGCGCCCTCCCCGACGGGCAAGCCGATGTGCGCCTCCCCGAGCACCGTTCCCACCTCCACCCCGTCAGCCTCCCCGTCGGCCTCCTCGTCTGCGCGCTGATCGTGCCGGCTCCTCCGGCGGCGATCGTGCTCACCCGCGACCTGTCGACCACTCAGGCGCTCGACGTCATCGTGCGCTCCTGTGGGCGCCAGGTCCTCGACCAGGTGCATCCCCTGCTCGACACCCGCGACCCGGTGGCCCTGCACGACATGCGGGTGGGGATCCGCCGCCTGCGCGCGGCCCTGTCCCTGCTTCGTCGGCCCCTCGGCGACGGCGAGAAGATCGCCTGGGTGAGCATCGAGACCCGCGACCTCGCCGCACCGCTCGGCCACGCCCGCGACCTCGACGTCGCCGTGCGCGATCACGGCGATCGACTCACCGGCAGTTCCCGACGCAAGCTGCTCGAGCTGCGCGAGGGTGCCTACGACGAGGCGCTCGCGGTCGTGGGTTCGGATCGCTGGCACGACCTCACCGCCCACCTCGACCGGTTCCTCCGCAAGATCCACGACGACGTTCCGGTCGACCCGCCCATCGCCGACGCTGCGGGCGAAGCCCTGGACCGGCGGTTCCGTCGCGTCTCGCGGCGCGGCGCCCTCATCGAGCGATCGCACGCCCCGGAGCGCCACCGGGTGCGCATCGAGGCCAAGAAGCTGCGCTACGGCGCACAGTTCTTTTCCACCCTGTATGCCGTCACGCCCGGTTCCGACTCGGCCGCCGGTTCCGCTGCCGAGGACTTCACCCACTCCGTGGCTGCTCTTCAGGACGCGTTGGGCGACCTGCGCGACATCCAGACGACCCGCCACATCCTTGACCTGGTCGGCGCCACGCCGCCGCACATCGAGACCGCACCCCTGGTCGCCCGCGCCGTCGCCGCGCACGCCGACATCGTTGCCCGCGGCCCCTTCTGGCGACCCCCGCTGCGGTGAGGACCCTCCGCTCGAGCGGCGCGGTCCGAGCCGGCGCAGCCTTCTTCGCGTCGCGGATCCTCCTCGCCCTCACGGTCCTTGTCGTCGCGGGCGCCACCGGCCAGGGCGCCGTCCATCACCAGTGGGCCACGGGAATCTGGTGGCTCGACCGCTTCTCGGTGTGGGACAGCTACCACTTCATCCGCATCGCCACACTGGGCTATCTGCCTCCGGGGCTGGACTGCTGCGACCAGGCCTACTTCCCCGGTTATCCACTGCTCATGGCCGCCGTCGCTCCCCTGACGGGCGGAAACATCACTGCCGCAGGCCTGCTCATCAGCCTCGTGGCGGGAGCCGTCGCCGCCGCTCTCCTGTGGATGCTCGTCGCCGAAGACGCGCGAGGAGGCAAGGTCGCGGCCCGACGGGCGGTCACCCTGCTGGCCCTCGCACCGACCGGCTTCTTCTTCGTCGCCGTCTACACCGAGGCGCTGTTCCTCGCGCTGGCCCTGGGCGCCTGGCTGCTCGCCACGCGCCGCCACTGGTGGTTTGCCGGGATCCTCGCCGCCTTCGCCACGGGCGTGCGCGTCAACGGTCTCTTCCTCGCCGCGGCCCTGGCCGTCATGTATGCCGTCCAGTGGCATCACGACGGCCGCCCCCGACCGCGCCTCGACGTCCTCGCTCTCGGCCTGCCCGCCGTGAGTGTCGCAGCCTTCATGACCCACCTCCACGGTCGCACCGGCTCCTGGGATGCCTGGCGTGAGGCCGAGCACGAAGGCTGGGACCGTGCCACCGCGTGGCCGTGGGAGGGCCTGTCCACGGCTTGGCGGTCGCTGCTCGACAGCCCCGACGCGTGGCTCGCGGCCAGCCGAGCCGCCGACATCGCGGCAGTCCTGCTCGGTGTCGCCCTGTGCATTCTCCTTGCGAGACAGCGCCGTTGGCCAGAACTCACGTACCTCACCCTCACGGTCGGCGTCGTCCTCTGCTCCAACCTTTGGGTCTCCACGCCCCGCTACGCCTTGACCTGGTTCCCCGCCTACCTGGCCATCGCCACGATGCGGGACCACCCGGCATACCGGCGCGTGTATGCCGTGGGGCTGGGACTGTCGGCCGCCCTACTTCTGGGTGCCACGTGGGCCGTCGCGACGCGACACTGGGTGGCCTGACACGGACTCGCGCAGCCGGCATACAGGTGCATGAGTCACAATCTGTCGACATCGATCGATCTTCAGGAGTGTCTCGTGGCCCCGTCCGGCAGTGGCAGCAAGAAGGTGCGCGCCAACCAGCGCAACGCCTCCGACCGCGTTTCGCAGATGCGCAAGGAACAGCAGGCGAAGGACCGTCGTCGGCTCATCGCGATCTGGGGTGCGGCCGCCGTGACCATCGCGATCATCGTCGGCGCGGTGACCTTCGCGGTCATCCACAGCAACGCGAACAAGCCGAACCTGTCGGCCGTGAAGTCCTACAAGTACGACGCGGGCGCGCACACCAAGGACCAGGTCACCTACAAGGAGTCCCCGCCCGTGGGTGGAGAGCACAACCCCGTGTGGCTCAACTGTGGTGTCTACACAACGCCAGTGCCCAAGGAGAACGCCGTCCACTCGATGGAGCACGGCGCCGTGTGGATCACCTACAAGCCGGACCTGTCGGCGGCGGACATTGCGAAGCTCAAGGAGATCACTCCTGACACGTATGCCGTCCTGTCGCCCTACGAGGGCCTGACCTCGCCCGTCGTGATCTCGGCGTGGGGCAAGCAGCTCGCCCTCACTGGTGTGAACGACAACCGGCTCGAGGCCTTCATCAAGGAGTACCGCCAGGGTCCGCAGACGCCGGAGCCCAACGCGCTCTGCACCGGTGGCACTGACGGCACCGACGAGAACGCCACGCCGCAGACCCCGGTCTCGCCGAGCGCCTCGCCTTCGGCCACGCCGTCCACCTCTGTCTCGCCGTCGGCCACTCCCTCGCCGTCGAAGTCGTGACCGACGCTTCCTTGCAGGACCCGACGACCTCGTCCCGTTCACGGGGTGAGGTCGTCGGTCTGTCGGTGCTCCTCGGCGTGATGTGCCTGCTGGCCGGGCTCGTCCTCGGGTGGGCAGTGTTTGGTCGCGGTGGCTTCCCGTTGGACAACTCGGCCGAGGCTGGGTTCTCCCGCGACATGCAGACCCACCACGGGCAGGCAGTCCAGATGTCACTGCTCATCGCCGAGCGCACCGAGGACCCCGCGGTGCGCACCCTGGCCAACGACATCATGACCAGCCAGCAGGGCCAGGCCGGTCGCATGTCCGGTTGGCTCGAGGTGTGGGGGCTGTCCCCCACGGGCTCGGAGCCGGCGATGGCGTGGATGGGCTCTGAGCACCACGGCGCCACGGCTGGCGCGGCCGAGTCCGTGGCCATGCCCGGAATGGCGTCGGCGACCGACATCGCCAACCTCACCGCTGCGCGTGGAGTCGATGCCGACCGGATCTTCCTGTCGCTCATGATCGAGCATCACCGCGGCGGCATCGAGATGGCCGATGCCGTTCTCGCGCGCTCGAAGCGCACCGAGGTCGTGACGTTGGCGGGCGCGATGAAGTCGGCCCAGACGTCCGAGATCGCGGTCATGGAGCAGATGCTCGCCGGCAAGCCCTGACGCTCTGCTCGACTCACCGCCTGGCCGGGCCCGATTTCGCTCCCGCCGCGTCGTTGCGTATTCTGCTTCGCGGTGGTGTGTCCGAGCGGCCTAAGGAGCACGCCTCGAAAGCGTGTGAGGGTGAAAGCCCTCCGTGGGTTCAAATCCCACCGCCACCGCCAACTGGAATTGCCCCGGGAGCTTGCGACCGGGGCTTTTCCTGTTGGCGCGTGGCGAGGGGATGCCGGGAGCGCGGACTCGGGGATGCGACGCAGGAGCAGACGCGATCCGCGCGGCTCCCACCGCCACCGCCGCTGATCAGCTGTTCGCCAGCGTTCGTCATCGTCCAGGCGCGTCCGTTTCGACCACAGCTGACGCGAGGAACACGCTCCCAAAGCGTGCTCCCTGTCGACCCACCGGCCTGCTCAACAGTTGGCCGACGGCGCCACGATAGAGCCGGGCCCTAACGGGAAAGTTGACGATACTGCCACCCCCTTACTTGATCACTTCTGAGCACGATTGCTTCGACTCTTGAGGTATCGGACTGCTACATCTAACGTAAGTGTCATGTACTCACGCGCGGAGATGGAAGAGCAGTTCAGGCACTACTACATGGTCGGTCCTGTGATGGAGGACTGGGTGGGCTGGGCCAACCTCTTCACGGAGGACGCAACCTATTTCGACCACTTCTACGGGTCGTTCACCGGGCCAGACGAGATCGCGCCCTACCTCGAAGGCACCATGGGCGGCTCGCCCTGCGTCTATACCGTCCTCAAGTGGTATGCCATCGACGGCAACCGTGTGGTCTACGAGGCACTCAATCGAGCGGACAACCCGGAGCCGGGCGGTCCGCCGATCGACTTTCCGTCGTTCCAGGTCATCGACTACGCCGGCGACGGCAAGTGGAGCTACGAGGAGGACATCTGGGTCATGGGTGAGATGAAAGCCTTTGCCCAGCGATACGCCGAGGCGGAGTCACGATTTCCGCAGAGTTTGGAGCAGAAGCTCTCTCGCAAGGACTGGGGTCCGTGGGTGGACTGGGCTCGACCCGACGATGGCCACGTGGCTCGTCCCTCGTGGTACGAGAAGGAAGGCTTCGCGCCCTTCACGAGTCTGCGCGACATCGATTTTGGATCCCGCGCGTTCTGATCCGGACGATGCCAGGACCTTGCGTGGCCTGCGACTGAGTTGTGGCGTCAGGCATCGGGCCGAGCCCGCGACCGTGAGCCTTGATCGACTTTTTGACGGAAGTGTCATAAAGTACATATCGCTCACTGATTGAGTGATTTGCGGCACCGACAAGGAGGTCAGGTGAAGTTTGCCTTCGAGTACGTGGTCGACAGCACGGCCGACGGTGGATCCCTTGCGAGTGCGGACGGGCTGGCGACGGTGGTCCGCGCCGCCGAAGGGCTCGGATACTCCGCAGTCGCACTCCCCGAGCACCCTGCCCCCTCCCTGAAGTGGCTCACGCACGGGGGGCACGAGACCTTCGATCCGATGACGGCGCTGGCCTATGTGGCAGCACTGACCACGCGACTGCAGATCATGACCCACCTGCTCGTGGTCCCCTATCGCAACCCCTTCCTTGCCGCGAAAGGTCTTGCCACCCTCGACCGACTCTCCGGCGGCCGTCTTGTTGTCGGGGTCGGTAGCGGCTACCTCGCATCGGAGTTCCTCGCTCTGGGAGTGGACATGGAAGAGCGCAACGCCCTCTTCGAGGAAGGCGTCGAGGTGATGCGCGGTGTCTGGTCGACGAGTCCGTACGACCACGAGGGCGACAACGTCACCGCCCGAGGGGTTGCCGCAGTCCCCGGACCACTCACTCCGGGCGGTCCGCCGATCATCGTCGGCGGCAACAGCGGCCTGAGTCGGCGGCGCGCCGCACGCCTCAACGGCTGGTCTCCCATGCTGCTGTCGGAAGAGGTCGCTGCCTCGACGCGCACCCGCGCCCTCACCTCGATCGCTGACCTGGCCAAAGGAATCTCCGAGGTCCGTCGACTCGCCGAGGACAACGGCAACCCCGGGCCCATCATCTTCAACGCGGCGACACCACACCTCGAATTTCCCAGCACCGGGGGTTCGGTCGAGGAGCACCACGACCACCTCGGCCAGCTTTCAGAGGCCGGGGTGGACCAGTTCCTGGTTCGGCCCTCCCCTCGCGGCACCGACGCGGCCGTGGAGTCCCTCCAGAACTACGCAGCCCTCGTCGGCCTGACCTGACCACCCAAGGAGCCCCCATGCCGCTACCGATGGACCTCACCGTCCTTGCCGATGACCTCGGTGACAAGCCCGCCTACGTCCTCGCGGACACGGGTGAATCCCTGAGCTATCGGGAGCTGGAGGAGAGCTCGAACCGCGTTGCCCACCTTTTCCGCAACCTGGGACTCAGGCGCGGCGATCACGTAGCCATCCTCATGGAGAACCGCCTCGACGCCTTCCCCATCTATTGGGCAGCCCAGCGAACGGGCCTCTACTACACGCCAGTCAACTGGCACCTCACCCGGGACGAGGCGGCATACATCGTCGACAACTGCGAGGCCAAGGTTCTCGTCTCCTCGGTCGACCTCGAGGACATCGCTGCACATGCAGCTGCGACCGCCACGCACCTCGAACAGCGATATGTCGTCGGCGGCGAGGTCGATGGAGTCGACTCCCTCGAGTCGGCGGTGGCAGTCCTCCCCACGACCCCAGTCGAGAACCAGTCCGAGGGCTACTACATGTTCTACAGTTCGGGCACGACCGGGCGGCCCAAGGGGATTCTGCCGGCGATGGCAGATGTGCCGTTCGGCACGGGCCTGACGCTCGACCATCAGTTGCCGACGTTCGGCTTCTCCCACGCGGCGACCTACCTCAACACCGGGCCGCTCTACCACGCGGCGCCCGTCGGTTGGTCGATGGGCACCATCCGCAACGGTGCAACAGCCGTGTTCATGAGTCGGTTCGATCCCGAGCTCACCCTGCGGGTCATCCAGGATCTGGGGGTCACTCATGCGCAGTTCGTGCCGACCATGTTCGTCCGGATGCTCAAGCTCCCCGACGAGGTTCGACAGGCGTACGACGTCTCCTCGCTCATGGTGGCGATTCACGCTGCCGCTCCCTGCCCCATCACGGTCAAGGAAGCGATGATCGACTGGCTGGGGCCCAAGATCGTCGAGTACTACGCGGGCAGTGAGTCCAACTGCTTTTTCGTCATCACCAGCCCCGAATGGTTGGAGCACAGGGGATCCGTGGGCAAGGCCGTCATCGGCACTGCCCACGTGTGCGACGCGCATGGACACGAGTTGCCCTCCGGGGAAATCGGCCAACTCTGGTTCGACGGACCCGACTTCGAATACCACCAGGACCCCGACAAGACAGCGTCGGCGCACGACGCACGCGGGTGGAGCACGCTCGGCGACCTCGGCTGGCTCGATGACGAGGGCTACCTCTATCTCGCGGACCGCCGAACCGACCTCATCATCAGCGGGGGCGTCAACATCTATCCGCGTGAGATCGAGGACGCTCTCGCCCTACACCCCGCTGTCCAGGACATCGCCGTCATCGGTGTTCCCGACGACGAGATGGGCCAGCGCGTCCACGCCATCGTCCAGGTGGCAGATGGCGTCACGCCGGGTGCCGAACTCGCGGCCGACCTCGCGCAAGAGGCATCGAGTCGGATCGCGGGCTTCAAGCTTCCGCGCACGATCGAGTTCGTCGATGACTTCCCGCGGCTCCCCAGCGGCAAGGTCCTTCGTCGGAAACTCATCGCCGACTACTCCCCCGCCCGAGCCCTCACCGTCCCCCGAGCAGCAAAGAAGGTCCAGACATGAGCCCCAGGCCCCGACTGGGAGAGCCCACCCGGACAGCCGTCGTCGTCGTCGAGTGCCAGGAGGGCGTGCTCGGCACGACCTCGGTACTGCCGGACCTCGCCGGCCCGGCCGAGTCTCTCGTTGGGCCCCTGAGTGAGCTGCTCACCTTCGCACGTACTGCTGGCGTCCCGGTCATTCATGCGACGTATGCCGGACCGCTGGGTGGGACGGCCATGGGCACCGCGCCGCTGTGGCGGGCTCTCGCGCCGGTCACCGATGTCTGGGACGACGATCACCCGGGAACCCGGGTCCTCGCCGCGCTGCTCGGTGAGGGTGATCTCGTGCTCCCTCGGCACCATGGCCTCAACCCGGCCAAGGGCACCGAACTCCTCCCTGTCCTGCGTGGCAAGGGTGTCGACACGATCATCCTCACCGGGGTCTCGGTCAACCTGGCCCTGCCGCTGGTCGCCGGCGAGGCGACCGAAGAGGGCTTCCACGTCGTCGTTCCCCGCGATGCCGTCGCGGGCACCCCGACGGACTACGCCGAGCAGGCGCTGCGCCATACCCTCGGAATGCTGGCGGCCCTGACGACGGTCAGTGACCTGAGGGAGCACTGGCAGTCTGGTCGCTGATCAGCGACCAGACGCCACCCGCGGCGGCGGATGTCAGGTCGGTTGGTGAGTTCGTTGCCGCGGCCTCGGCGGACAGCGCGGCGCGGGTGAGCACCGTGTCGAACTCGCCGACCGTGCCGTACTCATTGACCCAAGCCATCGCGGGGACAGTGAGCAGGTGCAATGCATGCTCCTGAGTCGTTCCGATGGCCCCATGCAGTTGGTGGGCTGCGCGCACGACGACCGAGCTGGCGTGGCCGGCGCAGGATCGAGCAGCAGCGATCGACACCGTCAGACCACCACCGGTGAACTGGGTCGCGACCGCTTCGTCAAGTGCGGCCCGGGTAGCCGCGCGCGCCAGGGCGGCCTCGGCTGCGGCATCCGCGAGCCGGTGCTGCACCGCCTGGAACTGGGCCAGGGACCGCCCGAACTGGACGCGTTCACTCGCAAAGTCAACTGTGGCGGAGACCGCGGCATCAAGCGCCCCGCACACCTGGATGGCGCGGATCAGGGACGCCCGATGCCTCAGCGCTTCGACCAGATCCGTGCCGACCTCGAATCGGCGCGAGTTGAGGGTGTCGAGTCCCGAGATCGTGTCCCGGGTTTCACCGGCGAGGTTGCGGCCCGGGTCGAGAGACACCTCACCTGGTGTCACCACCTGGAGGTGGCGAGGTCCCTGGCCCTGCCCTCGAAGGAGAAGAATCTGGTCGGCAACAGCGGCCCAGGGCACGGCGTGAGCTGCGCCATCGGCACCCACGTGGCCGAGCGTCGTGAGACCACCGGGGAGATCGAGCCCCAGCTCCTCGAGCAACCAGCAGGCGAGAAGGTCGTGCTCGGCGAGCGGCAGTTGGAGTCCGTGGGCGGCCACCTGCTCATGGAGGAAAGCCGCGTCGTACCAGTTCGCACCTGACCCGCCCGAGGCCTCGCCGCCGGTCAGCCGGCTCAGTCCGAGGCCCTCGAGCAGTGTCCAGAAGTCACGATCGAGGACTCCCGACTCCCGAGTGGGATCGGGGCGGTGCTTGCGCAGCACCTCGGTGACAAGAGCGACGAACTCGGGGTCGGCCTGTTGTGGCGTGCTCATCGCAGTCCCATTCCTCGGGCGATGACACCGCGCAGGATCTCACTGGTGCCACCGCGAAGTGTGAAGCCCGGCCGCTGGAGCAGGCCCGCGGCGAGCAGGGGGTCACTGTCCGGCAGCCCTCCGCCGAGCTGGGCGGCCTCGACGAGGTCACCCTCAAACGAGGTGCCGAGCACCTTGACGACAGCGGCTGCAGTGTCCGCGCGGTCACCCCGTTCGACAGCGGCGTTGACGGCCATCGACATGTGGTGCAGGCCGCGGAGCCGGGCGAGTGCGCGGCCGATCGCAGGGTCGGCCGGAGTTCCTTCGGGTTGCGCGGCAGCCCTTCTCACCTGGGCGCGAAAGAGCGGGAAGGTGGACAAGAAGCGCTCGGGCCCACTGCGCTCATAGGCGAGCTCCGACGTGACCTGGTGCCACCCTGCGCCCACGTCTCCCAGAACACGGGCATCGGGGACGAAAACGTCATCGAGGTGGACTTCGTTGAAGTGATGCTGCCCGGTCATCGAGACGATCGGTCGCACCTGCACTCCGTCCGAGCGCAATTCGACGATGAGCTGGCTCAGGCCGGCGTGACGCGCACTCGTGTCCAGAGGGCTGGTTCGGGCGAGGACGAAGAACGCCTCTGCCGCGTGCGCGCCGGAGGTCCAGACCTTGGTGCCGGTGACAGACCAGCCACCGTCGACGCGACGGGCGCGGGTGCGGACGCTGGCCAGGTCCGACCCGGAGTCGGGCTCGGACATCCCGATCGCAAAGAAGCACTCCCCCGCTGCGATGCGTGGCAGGTAGTGCTGCTTCTGCTCCTCGGTGCCGAAGCGGAGAAGGCTGGGCGCGGCTTGGCGGTCGGCCACCCAGTGGGCGGCGACCGGCGCACCGGCAGCCAAGAGCTCCTCGGTCACCACGAATCGCTCCACGAAGGTCCTGCCGTGTCCCCCGTAGGCAGCCGGGACGGTCATCCCGACCCAGCCGCGCGCGGCCAGCTCCCGGGAGAAGTCCGGGTCCCAGCCCGTGATCCAGGCGTCGACTCTTGGGGTGAGGGAACCGTCTGCGATGCGGGAGTTGAGGAAGGCGCGGACCTCGTGGCGAAGTTCAGTGAGGGCGGGAGTCTCGGGGACCCCTGCGGGCACGAGATGGTTCACGGTCATTCGCCGATGAACCTGGGACTGCGCTTCGCAAGCATCGCCTCCACGGCTTCCGTGTGGTCCAGGGAACGCTGCGCCAGCGGCTGCAGGGCGGCAGCCAGCTCGAGATTCGAGGCGAGGCTCTGGTGGTCCTGTTCGCGCAGGAGCCGTTTGGCCATGCGCACGGTGGCGGGTGGGTTCGCGGCGATGAGGTCGGCGAGCGCGTGGGCTCGCTCGAGGAGCTGCTCGCCGGGAACCACCTCGGACACCAGCCCCCAGTCCAGCGCGGTGACGGCGTCAATCGACGCACCGGTGAGGGTCAGCTGGGCTGCGCGGGCCGCCCCGATCGCACGGGGCAGGAGCCACGCGCCACCATCACCGGGGATCAGTCCCACCCGCACGAAGCTCTCGGCGAAGGTCGCAGAGTGCGACGCGATGCGGAGGTCGCAGAGGAGTGCCAGGTCGAAGCCGGCGCCGATTGCGGGACCGTTGACCGCGGCGATGAGGGGCACTTCGCACCCGTGCAGGGCCAGGGGGATTTGCTGTATGCCGTGTCGGTAGCCGTTGCGTGCGCGGCTGAGTGGTCCTCCGAAGGGAACCTCGTCACTGCGCACCTGGTTGAGGTTGGCGCCCGCCGAGAAGGCGCTTCCGGCGCCGGTGAGGATCACCGCGCGGACGCCCGGGTCGTGGTCGACGCGGGCGGCGTGGCTGACGATCGCCTCGATGGTGTCACCGTCGGAAACCGGGTTGCGTTGCTCCGGTCGGTTCAGGGTCCAGGTCTCGACGAAGCCCTCGCGTTCGACGAGGACGGGCTCGTTCATGACGTGGGAACCTCGATGACGACGGCCCCGCCCTGCCCGCCACCGGCACACATTGCAGCGACTCCGATGCCTCCCCCTCTGCGGCGCAGTTCGTGAATGAGGGTGGTGAGCATCCGGGCGCCGGTGGCCGCGACGGGGTGCCCGAGGCTGCAGCCGCTGCCGTGGACGTTGACCTTGTCCTCGTCGAGGCCGTGCACGCGGCTGGCAGCGAGGGGGACGGAGGCGAACGCCTCGTTGATCTCCCACAGGTCGACGTCCTGCACCTGCAGCCCGGATCGCTGCAGCACCTTGGGGATGACCTCGACGGCGCCCATTCCGGTCCGCGCCGGGGACACTCCGATTGACGCCCACGCCCGGATCCGGGCGAGGGGCTCCAAGCCGTGGCTCGCGGCATACGCCGCGTCGGCCAGGACGAGGGCGGCAGCAGCGTCGTTGACGCCGCTGGCGTTGCCAGCCGTCACACTGAAACCCTCGATCTCGGGGTGCAAGGGCGCGAGACTTGCCAGACGCTCCAAGGACGTGGTGCGGCGCGGCATCTCATCGACGGCGAAGCTCCCCTTCATCCCATCGACGCCGGTGATGGGCACAGCGACGATCTCGTCGTCAAAAGTGCCGGCATCGATCGCCGCGATCGCGCGCTGGTGGGACCGGAACGCCCAGGCGTCGACGTCCTCGCGGGAGAGTCCGACCTCCTGAGCCGGGGCCCAACCAGTGGTGAGGGTGACATCGTCGGTGACACCCTCGGCATACGGGAAGGTGGGTGGCATGCCCGCGTGGGTCTCGTCCGTGCCGGGAGTGCGCCACGTGAGCTGAGGCATCAGGGAGGATGACATCACGCCTCCCGCCACCACGACCGTGTCCATTCCGGCCGCGATGCTTCCGGCCGCGTTGGCCACCGCGGTCAGGCTCGCGGCGCAGTGCCGGTTGACCGCTTGGCCGGGGACGGCGGTGAGGCCAGCTGCGACAGCAGCGTGCCGGGCGAGGTCGCCGCCTCCGTACATCGACTCGGCGAGGACGATGTCGTCGACGTCCTGGCTGTCGACCTTGGCCCGGTCGATGGCCTCGGTGACGATGAGCCGCGCGAGGTCCTCGGCGGGCACGTCACGCAGGCTTCCCTTGAAGGCGACGCCGATGGGCGTGCGGACGGCGCTGAGGACGACGATGTCGGTCATGGGGGTACCTGACTGTGTGGCGAGACAAGAAGTTGACGATTTCGTCAACTCAGCCTAGATCGGCAGAGAGTGGACGTCAAGGAACGGCGCCGCCACTGATGAGCTCAAGGATCGCCGGCTTCACCAGCTTGCCCATCGGGCTGCGGGGAAGGCCATCGACCAGGTGCAGGACTGGCACGCGCTTGAAGGGCGCCAGTCTGACGTCGTCCTCTGCTGCCGCCAGGTCCTCTCGTGTCGGTGGGTCCAGCGTGCTCGGCCCAAGGGCGATCCGCCGTGCGTCGCGAGACCTCGGTGAGCCAGTCCGGCCTGGGCCTCATCCTCAGGGCGATGTTCGAACGTGCCTGACTCCTCGACCAAGCCCTGAGACACCCGGCCAACCGACACGAGTCGATCGCCGCGAGCGCCACCGTCCTCCATTCCCGGATCGACTGAGCAGCATCAGGGCGTTCGATGCCCGCGTCAGGAGCTGCTCGTTGCCGCAGCTTCCGCTCGCGCCGCCAACGCCTTGAGCATGTCTTTGACCCCCTTGAGGGTGAGCTGATCGACCATGAAGCCGGGCAGCGGCCAACTCACCGTGAGTGCCTGACTGACCGTCACCCGACTTGAGTCCACACCCACGGGATCGGCCGAGAAGGTGAAGTCACTGCTCGTCATGAGGTCGCCCTCAACGAGGTGATATTCGAAGGACGTAGGGGAGGTGTAGGCGTAGCGCACCGTATAGCTCGCCTTTTGGCCCATTGCGGACACGTGCACCTTGGCCAGTGCCGGGCGGCCACCAGCGTCCGTCTCGAGCAGATCGATCCGCTCGATCTCGCGCTGCCACGTGTGGTGGTCGGCGACGTTCAACATGATGTCGATGAGGGCGGCCGGGGTGGCGGCGATCTCGGCGGTGCGTTGAACTGTGGTCACGGGCTTCCTCATCTCGAACGGATTCCTGGCGAAACCGTCATGTTATATCGGCTACAACGCCGACGAGACCCAGGGGTTCAGTTGAACAGCCTTACGTCTCAATCAATCTGCGCCATCCGATCTGGCTGTCGACACAATTGATGCTAGCGTCAAATTCTCGTGATCGGCGAAGAATCGGAGTCAGTATGGATGCAGTGACGGGAGAGTCGCGGCTGCTGATCGACGGGCAGCTCACTCCGGCAGCGAGCGGGGCGACCTATGACAATGTCAACCCCGCCACCGAGCACGTTCTGGGCGACGTGGCCGATGCCGGGAGTGCGGACGTCGAGCGTGCCATCGCGTCAGCGCGTCGCAGCTTCGACGAGGGCCGCTGGGCGACCGACCACGCCTTCCGACGACACTGCCTGCTCCAGCTCCACGAGGCCCTCAACCGCGAGCGTGAGGAGATCCGCTCCGAGATCGTCGCCGAGGTCGGGGCTCCCATCTCGATCACGTATGCCGCGCAGGTCGACTGGCCGCTCGATGACGCGATCCGCTGGCCGGCCGAGCAGATCCCCGACGGCGGGTGGGAGCGCGAGCTGCCCGACAGTGAGGCCTTCGGCATGGACAGCCACCGCGTGCTCTGGAAGGAGCCGGTCGGTGTCGTTGCCGCCATCAGCCCGTGGAACTTCCCTCTCGAGGTCACCCTCGGGAAGGTGGGATCGGCCTTGGCCGCCGGAAACACGGTCGTCGTCAAGGCTGCACCCGACACCCCGTGGAACGCCACCCGTCTCGGCCGGATCGTGGCTGAGGAGACCGACATTCCCGCGGGAGTCCTCAACGTGCTCACGTCGTCTCGGAGTGCCGTCGGCGAGCAGCTGGTCCTCGACGACCGCGTCGACATGATCTCCTTCACCGGGTCAACGGCGGTTGGTCGACGCATCGCCGGACTGGCTGCGCCACGGATGAAGCGCCTCCTGCTCGAGCTCGGTGGCAAGTCGGCCATGATCGTCCTCGACGACGCCGACCTCGAGTCGGTCGTGCCCGGTTCATCCCTGATGTGCATGCACTCCGGTCAGGGCTGTGCGCTGCAGACTCGCCTGCTCGTTCCCCGATCGCGCTATGCCGAAGCCGTGGAACTGGCCACCGAGTCGTTCCGACAGATCGGCATCGGTGATCCCACGGATCCCACCAACATGGGAGGGCCGCTGATCAGTGCCCTGCAACGTGACCGCGTGCTGGGTCTGATCGAGACGGGTCGGAGGGAGGGAGCTCGGGTCACGGTCGGAGGCGGACGGCCCAAGGGCATGGACCGTGGCTACTACGTCGAGGCCACGGTGCTGGCCGACGTGGACAACCGCGCCACCGTCGCCCGCGAGGAGATCTTCGGACCAGTCCTCGTGGTCGTCCCCTTCGACGACGAGGACGACGCGGTGCGCCTGGCCAACGACAACCCCTATGGTCTGTCCGCGGGCGTGTTCTCGGGGGACGGCGCTCGCGCACTGTCCGTGGCTCGCCGATTGCGGGTCGGGAGCGTCATGGTCAACGGCGGCCTGTTCTATGGCGCGGATGCTCCCTATGGCGGGCGTGGCAGTTCTGGCGTGGGGCGCCAGAGCGGTCTCGAGGGCTTGGACCAGTACCTCGAGACCAAGTCGGTCGGCTTCACCGACGACATCCACGAATGACCCCCGGACCAGGAGCGTCTCGATGACCATCCACGACTACATCGTCGTCGGCGCCGGCTCCGCCGGATGCGTGCTCGCCAACCGCCTGAGCGAGGACCCGTCGTGCCGGGTGCTGCTCATCGAGGCCGGAGGCTCGGATCGCAATCCCGTCTTCCACATCCCCAAGGGCTTCGCCTTCACGATCCACAACCCCAAGTGGTCCTACACCTACGAGACGGTGCCCTACGGACCTCTCGGGCAGACGGAGATCTGGTCGCGAGGGCGTGTGCTCGGCGGCTCCAGCGCCATCAACGGGATGGTCTACAACCGCGGATGGGCGCCCGACTGGGACGAGCTCGTCACGCAAGGCAACCCCGGCTGGGGATGGGATGACATCGTCGGCGCGTACCGGGAGATCGAGGACCACGAGCTCGGACCCTCACCGGTCCGTGGTGTGGGCGGCCCCCTCAAGGTCACCATTCCCACCTCCGGGGAGCAGGTCAGTGAGGCCATGATCGGCGCCTCCGAGGCGATCGGACTGCTGCGCGTCGATGACCTCAACGGATCGGACGACGAGCGCGTCGGCTACTCCCCCGCCACCATCCACGGTGGTCGGAGGCAGAGCGCTGCCCGCGCGTTCCTCCGTCCGGCGATGACCCGTCCGAACCTCACCGTCGCCACCAAGTCACAGGTGACGCAGTTGCTCTTCCGCGGCGACGCGGTGATCGGGGTGAAGGCGATCGTCGGGGGCTCCGTCGTCGAGGCGCACGCCGCCAAGGAGGTCATCCTCTGTCTGGGCAACCTCGAGACACCCCGGCTCCTCGAGCTCAGTGGCATCGGTGGCGCGGACGTCCTTCGGGCTGCCGGCGTGGATGTGCGGCTGCAGCGGGAACGTGTCGGCGAGAACGTCCGGGAGCACCGCTACGTCCCTCTCCAGGTCAGGCTCGCCTCCCGCATCGGCTACAACCCTCTGCTCAGCTCGCCGTGGGGGCAGGCCCGATCTGCGCTGAGGTACGCGGTGACCGGAAAGGGGCCCATCGGCACACCGGCATACGACCTCCTCGCCTTCCTCCGGAGCTCGGCGGAAGCCGAACGACCGGACGCGCAGCTCCTGCTCACCCCGTTCGCCATGGGCGCACGCCCCCTCGACATCAGCCTCGAGACCCGGCCAGCACTGTCAATCCTCGGCTACCCCTTGCGGCCGACGAGCCTGGGTTCCAGCCACATCACCGACCGTGACCCCGACGCCCCGCTCAGGGTCGACCCGGGCTATCTGCGCACCCAGCACGACCGCGACGTCACCATCGCCATGTTCCGTCGGATGCGCGACATCGTCGCCCAATCCCCCCTCGCAGAACTCGTGGTGGGCGAGACGCAACCGGGCGAGGCGCTCCAGGATCCTCAGGGGATCATCGACCACGCTCTGATCAGTGGCGGGACGAGCTTCCACGCCGCTGGTGCGTGCGCCATGGGACCCGACGACGACGCCGTGGTCGACGCCGACCTGCGTGTGCGCGGTGTCGAGCGGCTGCGCATTATGGACGCCTCGGTCCTGCCGACCATGGTCGCCGGAAACCTCAACGCGCCGCTCATGGCGATGGGTGTGCTCGCGGCCCGCAGGATCCTCGCCTCGGCCTGACTCCCCCGGGCTCCCACCGACTCCTTCTGTCCTTGGGCATGCGTTGGCCCGGCCCCAGCACGCGGCTGGGACCGGGCCGATGTCGTGGGCTCAGCTGACCCTCGGGAAGCGGAGCATCGTGCGGGCGTTGGTCTCGGTGATCTTGGCGACCTCGTCGTCGGGCACGTTGGCGAGAACTTCGGAGGCTCGCTTGCGGCTGTTGGGCCAGTTCGAGTCCGAGTGCGGGTAGTCGATCTCGAGCATGATCCTGTCGACGCCGACCTTGTGACGGTTCTCGACTCCGAACTCGTCATCGATGAAGCAGCCCCAGAAGTGCTTGCGGAACAGGTCCGAGGGCGGGGTGTCGAAGTCGATGTTCTTCATGTAGTGGCGGTGCCGATCCCACACGAAGTCTGCGCGTTCGAGGATGTAGGGGATCCAACCGATGCCGCCCTCAGCGAGCGAGAACTGCAGCTTGGGGTACTTCTGGAGAATTCCCGAGAACATGAGGTCGACGGCGGACCACATGAGGTTGGACGAGAAGAGGGTGATGGCCACGGCAAAGGGCGCCTCCGGAAGCACCATGTTGTTCGTCGCCTGGGTCTGCATGAAGGAGAAGCCCGGCACGTAGCTGCTGGAGCCGAAGTGGAGCGAGATCGGCATGTCCGTCTCCTCGCACGCCTCCCACAACGGGTTCCAGTGGGCGTTGTGGAAACTGGGCAGACCCAGCGGGACAGGGCTGTCGGGGAAGGTAATGGTTCGCGCACCCATGGCCGCTGTGCGACGGACCTCGGCGACCGCGAGTTCGATGTCCCACGTCGGGAGGATCGCCATCGGAATGAGACGCGCGGGGTCGGTGGCGCACCACTCTTCCACGTTGAAGTCATTCCACGCCTGGACGCACTTGAGGGCCAGGTCCTTGTCCGGTGCGCGGTGGAAGGTGCCACCGGCGAACCCGGGGAAGGAGGGGAAGGCCAGCGTGGCCTCGACACCGTCGGCGTCCATGTCCTTGAGTCGCTCGATCGGGTCATAACACCCCGGGATCATGTCCTCGTAGCGGACGGGGTCCATGCCCCACTCCTCCACCGGCTTCCCGGCGACGGCGTTGAGGCCAATCGTGGGGGCCACCATGCCGTCGTAGTGCCACAGGTGCATGCCGTTCTTCTCGACGATGCGCGGCCCCTTCTCCTGATCGGCCTTGGACAACCGGTCCTGCCACACTTTCGGATGCTCGATGAGGTGGTCGTCGACCGAGATGATCTGGTGGCTTTCCTGAAGCGGCATCCGAAGCTCCCTTGCTTCCCTGCGGTGAGTGTGTTCCTCGCACGATAGCCCGAGTTGACGAAACTGTCACCTCTTTGACTGGTGCTCAAACCCTGGAATCTCTGGCCATCTCGAGGCGCACGGCGTAATGTTCTGACGGAATCGCCAATCCAGTGGAAGGGAACCCGACATGCCCCCGATCACCGACGAGCCGACGCCTGAGCGCGAGGACGAGGACGACCACGACCTCCTGACCTACGGCGAGGTCAGGGTGCGGCTCCACGAGGAGGTCCGGGCCCAGCGCGCGCTGGTGGCGGAGCTGGAGTCCGCGGGTCGGGACGTGACCGCGGCCCAACGCCGGCTCGACGCCCTGGTGGACGCCACCGATCGCAACACCCGCAACCGGATCAACGACGAGAACTTCGAGAAGTTCTTCGGGTATCGAGGGACCGCGAGACGCAACACCTGAACCCGGTTCGCAGGCTTGTCAGATGGCGCCGTGGGTGGCACGCAGCTGAACCTTGTCCACCTTCCCCGTGACCAGCACTGGGAGTGACCCGACGAAGATCACCCGCTTGGGGACCTTGTAGCCGGCGATTCGTGCGCGCACGTGCGCAGTGACCTCCTTGGCGCTCACCTCCGCGACAGCCTCGACGCCTGACCCGCGGACCACGACCGCACACACGGCTTCGCCCCATCGCGGATCGGGAACACCGATGACCGCACAGCCAGCGACGCCCGGATGGGACTCGACCGCCCTCTCGACTTCGGGGCAGTAGACGTTCTCGCCGCCGGAGATCACGATGTCCTTGGTCCGGTCCACCAGATGCAGCAGCCCCTCCTCGTCGAACCTTCCGACGTCGCCCGTGCGGAACCACCCGTCGCGCACCTGGGTCGCCGTCGTGTCCGGGTCCTGCCAGTAGCCGCGAAACATGGCCTCGGTCCGCACGGTGATCTCCCCCGGTGCGCCTTCGGCCACGTCACGGCCTTCGGGGTCGGTCAACCGAACCTCACACTCGGAGAACGGGATTCCAACGCTGGACAGGCGCCGGTGCGTCGTCGGATCGTCAGCGCTCGAGTGCAGTTCCCGAGGCAGACCGGAGGTCATGATCTCGGTCTGCCCGTAGAGGTTGAGGAACCCAGCGTCAGGCATGACCCTCATGGCTGCGCGCAGGGTGGGCAGAGTCATCGGTGCCGCCGAATAGAGAACAGTCCGGACCCCGGCGAGATCGGCCGGCGCGGGGTCGGCGTCCAGCACCGCCTGCACCATCGTCGGTGCGAGGTGAAGGACGGAGACGCGCTCGGCCCGGCACCGACCGGCATACGCGGCCGGGTCGAACGCCTCCTCGATGACGGCCGCCCCACCGTGGACGTGGAGGCCAAGAGCGATCGCCATGGCACCGATGTGGAACAGCGGCATGACGAGCAGTCCCACGTCCTCACAGCCGGTGCGCATCTGGTGGGCCATCTCCTTGGCGAGCAGGCGCAGCTCGCGGTGGCCGAGCACGCAGCCCTTGGGCGTCCCGGTCGTGCCGCTCGTGAAGATGAGGAAGGCAATGTCTTGTGGCGAGGAGATGAAGGGCAACTCCCGGCCACGACCTCGGTCGAGAAAGTCTTCGTACCCAACGGTCATTGCTGTGCTCGGCGCTTCGCCCAGCGCGACGATCAGCTCGAGCCCGGGCAGTTCCTGCCGCAGGATCGACACGAGCTCGAGATGGTCGGGTCCGCAGAACAGCACTTTGGGGTCGGCGGCGCGCAGGATCTCGACGATCTCCGGCGCCGCGAGACGGAAGTTCACCGTGGCCACCACGATCCCGCTGACGTGGGCCATGGAGAGCACCTCGCCGAACTCGATGCTGTTTCTCGCCAGAATCGCCACCCGGTCCTGGTGGCGCACGCCGTGATCGGCGAGGGCCGCCGCGAGTGCCACTGCTCGCTCATGGAGCTCACCATGGGTGCGAACCCTCGCCTCTTGGACGTAGGCGGGCCGGTTCGCGTGGTGCCGTGCGTTGGCAGAGGTGGTCGCACCGAGAGCCTGTCCGGTTGTCAAGGTGTGCATCGCAGCTCCAAGAATATGACGATTACGTCAATCGACCGTAGCGCCGGAGCGAACGCTGAGGCAAGGGCTCGCCATGGACCAACTTCCCCAGCTCCTTGGCAGTTTCGTCAACTTCGGCTTTACTGGGACCCAAGAACCCCAACTACACCCTAAGGTGAAGCATGAGCAACGACGCTCAGCAGGTCCTGTCCGGGATCAAGGTCATCGAGCTGGCCGCCTGGACCTTCGTCCCCACTGCAGGGGCGGTACTCGCCGACTGGGGCGCCGACGTCCTCAAGATCGAGCATCCGGAGACCGGAGACCCTCAGCGTGGTCTCATCAACTCGGGCATGGTGAGCGGTGCCGGCGGGGTGAACCACTTCATCGAACAGCCGAACCGTGGCAAGCGCAGTGTCGCCATCGATGTCTCCCATCCGGACGGTCTCGAGTTGCTGATGAAGCTCGTCGAGCAGGCCGATGTGTTCGTCACGAACCTCCTTCCGGAGAGCCGCGAGCGCCTCGGCGTGGACGTCGATGCGATCCGGGCCCGCAACCCCAAGATCATCTATGCCCGCGGTCACGGCTACGGCTCCAAGGGTGAGCAGATCAATCGGGGCGGTTTCGACCTCGCCGCCTTCTGGGCGCGCGGTGGAATCGGCGAGGCCTACACATCGTCAGCGCCGGACGCCTACCCGCCGGTGCAGCGCCCGGCCTTCGGCGACGTCGTGGCCGGGTTCGCCATCGCCTCCGGCATCGTCGGCGCACTGTTCAAGCGCGAGCGCACGGGTGAATCGTCGGTCGTGGACGTCTCCCTGCTCAACATGGCCATGTGGCAGTTGGCACCCGACATCGTCGGCGCCGGAGTCACCGGACAGAACGTGCCGAAGTTCAACCTCGCGGAATCACCGAACCCCGCGGTCGGCTTCTTCCCCACGAGCGACGGGCGCCACCTCGCGTTCGTGCTCCTGCAGTCCGACCGTTTCTGGGAGGACTTCTGCACCCGGATGGTCCGCGAGGACCTCATCAACGACGAGCGCTACAGCGACCAGAAGGTGCGGTTCGTGAACCGCAAGGACTGCATCATCGAGATCCGCAAGGCCTTCGGTGCCCACCCTCTGGCCCACTGGCAGGAGAAGTTCGCCGACTTCGACGGGGTGTGGGACGTCGTCCAGTCCGCGCTCGACGTCCACAGCGACCCACAGGCCCAGGTCAACGGATATCTGCCGCGGCTGACCAACACCAGTGGGGTCGACTTCGCCGTGGTGGACTCCCCGGTGCAGTTCGACGAGCGGCCCAACGCGTCACGTCGCGCTCCCGAGCATGGGGAGCACACCGACGAGGTCCTCCAGGAGCTCGGGCTCGACTGGGACGAGATCATCGCCCACAAGTCGAGCGGCGCCATCCTGTGACCGATGGCATGACCCCGACCATGCGGCCTGCGAGCACGGACACCTCCGTGCTCGCAGGCCGCACGGCCATCATCAGCGGGGCGAGTCGCGGGATTGGGGCAGCCATCGCCACGGCTCTGGCCGCAGCAGGCGTGAACGTGGTTCTGTTCGCCAAGTCCGGGACCGACACCCCCGGTCGACTGCCGGGCTCCGTGCACGACGTCGCGGACGAGATTCGCGCACTCGGTGGCGCCGTCCTGCCGCATGTCGGCGACCTGCGCAACGATGCCGACATCGAGGCCGTGGTCGCGGCTGCGGTGGTCGAGTTTGGGGGCCTCGACATCGTCGTGAACAACGCCGCCTCCTTCGACATGACGCCGACCGCGAAGATGTCGATGAAGCGCTACGACCTGCTCCACCAGATCAACACCCGCGGCGCCTTCGCCCTCACCCGCGCCGCCCTGCCGCACCTGGTCCAGTCCGACCATGCGCACGTCCTCACGATCTCACCACCCCTGACCCTCGACCCGAAATGGCTCGGCCCGCACACGGCATACACCGTCTCGAAGTATGCGATGAGCCTGATGACTCTCGGGTTGGCCGCCGAGCTCGCGTCGACACCGGTGGCGGCCAACTCGCTGTGGCCCAGCGTTTCCGTTGCGACGGAAGCGATCCGGACCATCCTGGGCGATGAGGTCGCATCGGCGCGTTCGCGCACCCCGCGAGTGATGGCTGATGCGGCCCTGGAGATTTTGCGACGCAGCCCATGCGACCGCACGGGCCAGCTGATGACCGACGAGGATGTCCTTCGTGGAGCCGGGGTGACCGACCTGAGCGTCTACCGGCTCGGTGACGCCGAGGACGACCTCTCCCCGAGCTGGTTCCTCCCGGAGGCCTGATGAGCACGTCACCTGCTCCCCAGCATGCGCACGCCGCGATGCACTGCAATCTCAACACGGTCAACCTGCCCGCCGCCGAAGCGTTCTATCGCGTCGTCGCCGGGCGCGAACCCCGGTTCAGATCGGTCGGCACCGATCAGGACGCCAGCGCCATGGGTCTGGGTGAGCGGACCTCGAGCGTCACCGCGTTCGTGTGGGACGAGCGTGGCCCGCGGGCGGCGCCAGCCCTCGAGCTCGTCGGCTGGTCGGACCCGGCGACAGTGCCTGCCGACGATCACCCCCGTGCTGGCTTCACCACGATCGGCTACCGCGTCCGCGATCTCGTGGCAGCCCGGCCAGCTCTTGAGGCCCTCGGTGCGAGCCTCACTCGGGCCTCGGTGCGCGGCCACAGCCTTCCGGCCCTCCAACTCGTCGACCCCGACGGGGTCCGCGTCGAAGTCGTCGAAATCGCCGACGTCTCGGCGCCTACCGCTCACGGTTCCGACGGGAGCGGGCCGGCCCTGGCTTACGAGCGACTGCGCGTCACCGACCTCGGGCGCTCGCTCGACTGGTACGCCACCATCGGTTTTGCGGTGCTGCACCGCGATGGGGTGAGCGCATCCATCACGCTGCCCGAGGATCCGACCTTCTCGCTCGAACTCGAGGAGCACTCTGAACTGGCTCCCTCGCCGGATCGGGCCAACGAGCAGGGCCTCTATCGCATCGCGCTCGGGGTCGAGGACGTCGTCGAGGCGGCGACTGCCCTTCGGGCAGCGGAGCCCACCACCCCGGACCCGGTCTTCATCCCCATGGTGGACACTCCCACCGGCGGCTTCACCGTGCTCTTCCTGACGGACCCCGACGGGACGGTCATCGAGCTCGTGGCCCGCCCCCGCTCCGAAGTGAGACGGCCTCAACAGCCTGTTTGACGAATTCGTCAGATACGAGGCGCTGTTGAAGCGCCAGACCGCCGAGGACACCATTCATAGGCTCGGCAGCCCGCATCCACATAACTTGACACTTTCGTTGACAACGCTCAATCAGCGCCCTAATCTGACGATGTGACCCCACTCGCTGAGGACGACCTCGCAGACCTGCGCTCCTCGGTGCGCGGGGTTCTCGACCGCTCCTGCGGTGAGCCCGCGGTACGCGCCACGATGGCCACGGAGGCGGGTGTCGACCTACAGCTGTGGCAGTCGCTCGTGCGCGAGTTCGACCTCCCGGCTCTCGCGGTCCCGACGGACTGGGGCGGTGCAGGTGTCGGCTGGTCGGCCCACCGGGTGGCCTTCGAGGAGCTCGGCCGAGCCCTGGCCTGCGTTCCGGCACTGTCCGTCATCGGCCTGGCCCTGCCGGCCCTGATCGCCAGCCAGGACGACACCGCCTGCGACGAGATCATCCCCGCAATCCTGGCGGGCGACACCATCGCCACGGCCGCCCTGCTCGGCGCCGATCCCGTCGCGGCCTGTGCCGTGCGTGCGGTCCACGAGTCCCCGTCGGAGCCTGGTTGGTCACTGTCCGGTGAGGTGCGGCACGTCCTCGACGGGCAGGTGGCGGACCTCGTGCTCCTTCTCGCCCGCACCGAGGACGGCGCAGTCGGCCTCTATGCGCTCGACCCTCGCGCGGCGGGCGTCACGATCGACACGCGGGTGACATCCGACCTCACCCGTCGCATCATCGGACTCTCACTCAACCGCGCCGTCGCCCGACGACTGGGCGACGCCGACGCGGGAGCACGGGCGGTGTCCTCAGCCCGGCCGCAGGCCCTGCTCGCCCTTGCGTGCGAGCAAACCGGCGGCACAGCTTCCGCTCTCGACCAGTCCGTGGCGTATGCCGGGCAACGCACACAGTTCGGCCGCCAGATCGGTTCCTTCCAGGCGATCAAGCATCGCCTCGCGGACGTTCTCGTGTCCCTCGAGGAGTGCCGATCGGCCACGTGGGCCACGGTCCGCGGAGTCGATGACGATCAGGCCGACGTCGAGCTTCTCGCTCGAGCCACGGCTGCCGTCTGCGGCGACGCCTACGTCAAGGCCGCCTCGGGCAACGTCCAGGTCCATGGCGGCATCGGCTACACGTGGGAGCACTCGGCACACCTGCACGTCAAGCGATCCCGAGGATCCGCAGCCCTCTTGGGCACCCCGGCCGAGCACCGTGCCCGCATCGGCGCACTGCTGCCCCTCCTGACCGAGACCGACGAGGCCCACGCGTGGGCAGACGAAGGAGCACTTCGATGAGCCAGGTCCCCGTGGCCGAAGGCCTGTTCACCTGGCCGTCCGACGATCCGGCGCTCCTTGCCGGCAGGGGGAGTGACGGTTCGCTCGTCTTCCCCTTCCGCGAGCACCGGCTCATCGGCGGTGTTCGGGAGCGACTCGAGCAGGTCGAGCTTCCCCGTCGGGGCACACTGTGGACCTTCACCACCCAGCTCTTCCGCCCGACCTCTCCGCCGTATGCCGGTGACGACACCCCGGAGACGTTCCAGGGTTTCACGGTCGGCTACGTCGAACTGCCCGGAGCGCTGCGAGTCGAGGCCCGGCTCACCGAGCCCGATCCGGCCAAGCTCCAGATCGGCCAGGAGATGGAGTTGCGGATCGTGCCCCTCGGCAAGGACAAGGACGGGAACCAGACGATGATCTATGCCTTCGCCCCTGTGGACCGGGAGGCCTCGGCATGAGCGCACCGGACGTGGCGATCATCGGCGTCGGCATGCATGCCTTCGGACGCCACGGCGACAAGTCCGCCCTCGAGATGGGCGAGGACGCAGTCATTGAGGCCCTCGGTGACGCCGGTGTCGCGTGGAACCAGGTGCAAGAGCTGTGGGCCTCGAGCATGGAGGTCAAGAACCCCGAGGCCATCACGGGACTGCTCGGCATGACCGGCATCCCTGCACGGTCCACCTTCACTGGTTGCGCCTCGGGTGCGACAGTCCTTGCCCAGGCGGCCAACGCGATTCGGCTCGGCCAGGACATCACCGTGGCCGTGGGACTCGATAAGCACCCACGCGGAGCCTTCTCCGCCGACCCCTCCGTGTCCGGACTCCCCCTCTGGTACGGCCAGGCGGGCCTCTTCCTCACAACCCATTTCTTCGGGATGAAGATCAACCGCTACATGCACGACCACGGGATCACCGAGTCGGCGCTGGCCAGGGTGGCGGCCAAGAACTTCCGCAACGGCTCGCTCAACGACAAGGCATGGCGGCGTACGCCCATGAGCCAGGAGGAGATCCTCGCCTCCCAGTACCTCAACTACCCTCTGCGCCAATACATGTACTGCGGCCCCGATGAGGGTGCCGCCGCGGCCGTCCTCTGCCGCGCAGACATCGCACACAAGTACACCGACACCCCGATCTACCTACGGGCCAGTCAGCTCGTGTCCCGCCGCGACGGGGCCCTGGAACTCATGAGTCCGTCGCTGTCCCTCGATGACACACCGAGCCCGACGATCTTCGCCTCGCGTCAGGCCTACGAGGAAGCGGGCATCGCGCCCGAGGATGTCGACGTGATCCAGTTGCAGGACACCGACGCCGGGTCCGAACTCATCCACATGGCCGAGAACGGCTTCTGCGCCGATGGTGAGCAGGAGAAACTCCTCGCCGAGGGAGCCACCGCCATCGGCGGCAGGCTCCCGGTCAACACTGACGGTGGCCTCATGGCCAACGGTGAGCCGGTCGGCGCCTCCGGGCTGCGTCAGGTCTACGAGCTTGCCAACCAGCTGAGGGGCCGGTGCGGCGACCGTCAGGTGCAGGACGCCAAGGTGGGATATGCCCAGCTCTACGGCATGCCCGGCACCGCGGCCGTCACGATCCTGTCGACCTGAGAGGGCGACCCGAGATGGCGACCGCGACACCCGGTGAGGACTTCCGCATGGAGGTCCGCGACTGGCTGGACACCACCCCCCGACCGGAGGGGTTGCACGACTACGGCCCGACCCCCACGCCCGACGACATCACGGCCGGTCGAGCCTGGCAAGGACTGCTCGCCGAGGCGGGCTACGCCTGCCTTCACTGGCCGAAAAATCGGGGAGGCCGCGAGGCGTCCGTGGCCGACCAGGCCGCCTTCGCGGAGGAGTGCGCCCTTGCCGGTGTTCCGCGCCAGTTCCATCTCGTGGGACCGGATCTCGCCGGCCCGGTCCTCATGGCCCACGGTTCTGCGCAACAGTGCGACGCCTTGCTCGAACCGATCCGGACCGGCGAGCACCTGTGGTGTCAGCTCTTCTCCGAACCCGGTGCCGGATCGGACCTCGCGAGTGTGCGCACGCGGGCATTGGCGAGTGACAGCGGCTGGGTCGTCGACGGGCAGAAGGTCTGGACGAGCGGCGCCGCCGACGCCCAGTACGGCCTGCTCCTCGCGCGCACGGGGGGTCCAGGGCATGCGGGACTGTCCGCCTTCGTCGTCCCGATGGACACCGACGGGATCACCGTTCGCCCACTGCAACAGATGAACGGCGAGAGCAAGTTCAACGAGGTCTTCCTCGACAACGTTCTCCTCCCCCACGACTCCCTCATCGGCGCCGAGGGCGAGGGCTGGGCCGTGGCGACGGCCACCCTCGGTCGCGAGCGACTGTCCCTGGGCTCCAACGCCGTCGGCATGCTCACTGCTCTCCAGGAGATCGTCACGGCGGCTCGCGCTCGGGGTCGACTCGATGACCACGTGCGGGGCGAGGTGGTCAACGCCTGGCTCGGAGTGTGGCTCCTGCGCTCGACGTGGGAGCGTGCCATCGCCGAGGGAACCCCGCCGGGTGGGCCTGCCTTCTCCGTCCTCAAGCTGATCAGCACGCGCACCTACCAGGCGATCGGGGACCTCGGGATGGAGGCGCTGGGTCTGGATGCGCTCACCTCCGAAACCGTCGAGCCGCTCGTCGACCGGATGCTCGTCGCCCATGCCCAGACGATCCTCGGCGGCACGACCGAGATCCAACGCAACATTCTCGGCGAGCGGATCCTCGGTCTTCCTCGTGAGCCCAAGCCGTGAACTTCAGGACCGGCAGCCTCGCTGACCTGCTGACGCCGGGGTGTCGCGTGGCTCTCGCCGACGGCATCGGTATGCCGCGCGGCATCCTCCCGGAGTTGGCTGCGGCTGCGCGGTCGGTCGGTGGGGTACGGCTGGTGGTGGGCTGGTGCCCTCAGGCAGACGACGGACTGGACCCCACGGCATACGCCGATGTGCGCACGATCATGGGCGGGTGGGGACTTCGACGGCACGTCGAGTCCGGCGCCGTCCACGCACCACCACTGCGGCTCTCCGCCGCGCCCGCCCTCCTCGGCGGGCCGTGGCGCCCCGACGTCGTCGTCGTCACCGCCGTCCCCCGGCCGGATGGGTCCCTCGGACTGGGGACCGAAGTCGCCTGGCTGCCTGCCGCCATCTCGAGTGGGGCCACGATCGCCGCTGTCATCAACGCGAACCGGCCGCACTGCGAGGTCGGTCCGGCGCTCCCCTCGGACCGGGTAGTGGTGGTCGGGGAGTCCGACGAGCCACCGATCGATCTCATCGTGGTCGACCCGAGTGAGCCTCACCGGGTGATGGCCGAGCGAGCCGCGGCACTCATCCCGGAGGGCGCCCGGCTGCAGGTCGGCCCGGGCGCCCTGGGCACTGCGGTCCTCGACGCCGTGCGTCGTCCTGTCGCCATCGACTCCGGCCTGCTCCCCGACGCGGTCGTCGACCTGGCGGCCCGCGGACTTCTGCGAGGAGAGCCCGTCACGACCTATCTCGCTGGCGGGCCACGTCTGCTGGAGTGGGCCGACGGTCGCCCGTTGCTCCACCCCCTCGGGCACACCCACGACGGAACGCGCCTGTCGACCGGCGCGCCCCTGATCGCGGTGAACACCGCGATCGAGATCGACGACCAGGGTCAGGTCAACGTCGAGGGGTTCCCCACCTCGGCGGTCGGAGGAGTCGGCGGTCACGCCGACTACGCCGTCGCCGCAACGCGGTCCGTGGGTGGACTGAGCATCGTCGCGCTCCTGACCCAGCACCAAGGCCGACCCACACTCATGGACCGCCTCTCGGTCCCGGTCAGCACGCCGGGCCATGACGTCGACGTCCTCGTCACCGAGAACGGGAGTGCTGACCTGCGTGGCCTGGACCGCGCCGAGCGTTCTCGTGCCATCCGCGCCCTCTGGGGCCACTGATCACCTGCACCCGCCGCACACCGACAGAGGAAGTTTCATGAGTCTGAACCAGGTTGGCGTTCCCGACACCGACGACCAGGCCGCGCTGGTCACAGCGATAGGGGGCGTTCTCGCCCGAGCATGGAACCCGTCCGGCCTGCTCGATCCAGCGAAGCGCACCCTGCCCGAGCAACGGCCGGCGTGGTCCGCGCTCTCCGAGGTCGGGTTGCCCGGACTCCCCGTTCCCGAGGAGCAAGGCGGCTCCGGTGGGACGTGGGCCGACCTCGCCGTCGCCGGAGAGGTGTTGGGCGGCACCGTCGCGGCCACACCCTTCATCGCTGTCGCCGCCGCTCTCGGGTCCCTGATGTCCTTGCCTCCGGACGGGGCTCCGGACGGCGCCTCGGTGAGAGTCGCCCACTTGGTCGAGGGCATTTCGTCCGGCGCGGTCATCCCGGCTGTCGCAGCCGCGGGAGCGCACTCAGAACCCCTGCACGCCAGGGGTTCTGGCGCCCAGCTCGTGATCGAAGGGGAGCTCCCCGCCGTCCTCGGCGCGGACTTCGACCTCCTGTTGGCCTCGGCCACGACGGAATCTGGGACCGTGCTCGTCGCCATCGAGGTCGACCCCGCCGTCGACATCACACGTCTGGAGTCAATGGACCTCACCAGTGAGGTGTCGCGGGTGGTTCTCACCGGCGCCACGGCCCGTGTCCTCGCCACCGGCGAGGATGCCGAACACGCCCTTCGGCGGGGACTCGCGACCGCGGTCCTCGCACTCGGGTCCGAGCTGGTCGGGGTGCAGGGGCACGCCCTCGAGGCTGCCGTGGCGTATGCGCTTGAACGCTCCCAGTTCGGCCAGCCGATCGGTTCGTTCCAGGGCGTGAAGCACCGGTTGGCCGATGTCCTGGCCGGTGTCGAACTGTCCCGGGCCACGGTCCGCCACCTCGCAGGGCTGCTCGACAAACCGGCCATGAGTGCCGGGGCCATCTCCGATGCCGCCGGGCTGGTGCTCGCCTCGGTCGTGCCTGCCTCGGTCGTGGCCGGCAACGCCTACATCCAGGTCCTCGGTGGGATCGGCTACACGTGGGAGCACGAAGCCCATCTGTTCTATCGGCGCGCATGCGCCGCGCAGGGGCTGCTCGGAGGTCCCGCCGCGGGCAAGGCCGCGATCAGCCCCGTGGTCTCGGAGCCCGTGGCACCCTCATCTGCTCTCGCCGATTTCGCGGCCCTCGTCGACGAGGCCCTCCCGGCCCACCGTGCGGAGCACCCGAGCGATGACTACGCCTCGCGTCTGGTCTGGCAGCAGCGTCTGCACGCGTCCGGGTGGATCGCACCCCACTGGCCCGGGCACTTCGGCGGCCGCGGCCTCGGCATCGTCGACCAGGTGGAGTACGACCGGGTGCTCGGCAGCCGCCGCGCACCCGTGACCTTCGCCGGCGTCCTCGGCCTCAACAATGTCGCCCCGACACTGATGCGCTTCGGCACACCGGAGCAGCAGGAGCATCTGTTGAAGATCCAGTCGACCGAGGAGATCTGGTGTCAGGGCTTCTCCGAACCCGGCTCGGGGAGTGACCTCGCCTCCCTGCGTACCCGTGCGCGCATCGAAGGGGACGGTGACGACCGCGAGTTCGTGATCTCCGGACAGAAGGTGTGGACCTCGGAGGGAATGGAAGCAACGCACTGCCTCCTGCTCGTACGCACCGACCCCGAAGCGCCTGCCCACAAGGGGATTTCGGCGCTTCTTGTCCCCCTCGACACCCCTGGGATCACCCGACGCCCGATCACGCAGATCACCGGCGGCGGCGGGTTCGCGGAGATGTTCTTCGATGAGGTGCGGGTGCCGTTCTCCGCCCTCCTCGGGCCCCTCCACGAGGGGTGGATGGTCACGATGACCACGCTCGCCTTCGAGCGAGCCGGTGTGATCATGATGGCCAGCCGTCTCGAGCAGGAGGTGGAGGACATCTTCACCGAGCTCGACGGTAGACAGCTGTCGGAGTCGGCTCGCTCGTCGCTGCTCGACCGGCTCGTCGATGCGCGCACTCTGGGTCTGCTCGGACAGCGGGCACTCGGCACGATCGAACGCAAGGGAGCGCCAGGGCCGGAGCACTCGGTCATCAAGCTCGTCTGGTCCAGGAGTGCTCAACAGATCGCTGACACCCGGCTCGCTGTCGCCGGACCCCTTGCCCTCGCGGGCGATGCAGGCACCGGGGCCCGGCACGGCGCGCTGGAGTCTCGGGCCACCACGATCGCTGGCGGGACGACCGAAGTCATGAAGAACATCCTCGCCCAGCAGGTCCTGCGCCTCCCGCGCTGATCCGGGAACGCGCGGAGGCCAAAGCCCCTGATCCGCGACTTCGGATCAGAGGTCGCGGATCAGCGCGGAAGCGGGACCCAAACTGACTGCTGGCGGACGGCGTGCTTGTCCACTTTGCCAGCAGCGTTGCGGGGCAACGGTTCTGACCGAACACAGACGAACTCCGGCACCTTGAAGGGGGCCAGCGTCGCGTGTGCAACCCGGACGAGCTCGTCCGCGTCGAAAGGCACACCGGCCCGCAGCACGACGCAGGCGCCGACGCGGCTCCCGAGCCGCTCGTCAGGGATGCCCACGACGGCCGACTCCGCGACCGCCGGGTAGGCGGCGAGGGCTGCCTCCACCTCGACGCTGTAGACGTTCTCTCCGCCGCGGTTGATCAGGTCCGTGCGACGGTCGAGCATGAAGACGCGACCCTGGTCATCGATCCGGACGAGGTCACCGGTGTGGAGCCAGCCGTCGACGAGGGCGGCAGCGGTGGCCTCCGGACGTCCCCAGTAGCCCGACATGAGCTGTGGACCACGAACGAGCAGCTGACCGATGCCCTCTGCGGCCTCGGGGCCGACGAGGCGCAGTTCGGTTGCGGCGACGGCGGTTCCGACCGAGCCCGAGTGTGACTGAGCGTCGCCGTCGTGAAGTCCGGTGACGCACGGCGCCTCGGTCAGTCCGTAGCCGGGAGCGAGCCTCGCGAAGGGGAAGGCCTCGCGCAATGCGGTCGCCTGGGCCGGCGGTGTCGGCGCAGCGCCATAGCTGAGGATCCGGATGCCACTCACGTCGAGCTCGGTGAAGTCGGGGTGGCGCAGGGCGTGCCAGAACATTGCTGGCACGCCGTTGAGGACCTCGATCCTCTCCTCACGGATGGCGGACACCCAGGCTCCGACCTCGAACGCCGGCAGGATCACCACGCAGCCGCCCGTGACGAGGGCTGGCACCCACTGCATCCCACAGGCGAGCACGTGGAATAGGGGTGCAGCGACGAGGGCACGCAGTCCGTCGTGAGATTCCAGCGCGTAGGCCAGCCGCACCTGTTCCGCCGCAGACAGCAGCGCACGGTGCGACAACATGGCGCCCTTGGGTGCGCCTGTGGTGCCACTCGTGTAGAAGATCGCGGCAAGCGACTCGGGGTCGTCCCCTGCAATCTCAATCGGCTCACCGTCGGGAAGCTCCGCCTCGATCACGAGTCGGGCTCCGCTGTCCGTGACGATGTGTGCTCGCTCGGGTCCGGTCAGCCGCGGGTTGATCGGCACCGGCACCGCGCCGGCAAGCAACGTGCCGAGGAACGCCAGAATCCACGGTGCTCCGTTGGGCAGGGCCACGCCCACCCGATCACCGGGACCGACCCCACCTCCGACAAGACCGCCAGCGACCCGACTGGCGCGTTGCCAGAGTTCGGCGTACGTCAGGCGCAGACCGGAGCTGAGGTCGATGACCGCTTCGGCATTCGGCACTCGCCGGACCGTCTCCCTGCCCGCTGCGACCAGCGTGGGGGCGATCGCGAGCGGACTCATGTGCCCAACCGGGCCAGGAGGCGCTCTCCACCGACGCCGGGGCCACCGAGGAGCAACTGCGAGGACTTCGCTCGGCGGAAGTACAGATGGGCGGAGTGTTCCCAGGTGAAGCCGATGCCGCCATGCACGTGGATGTTCTCGGTGGCGGTCATCATCGCCGCCTCGGAGCAGACGGAGTGCGCCACCGCTGCTGCGACATCCGCTGGCCCCCGGCCTGACTCCCCGTCCGCGGCATGGGCAGCTTCTTGAGCCGCGGCACCAGCAAGCTGGACGCGGACAAACATGTCGGCGCAGCGGTGCTTCACGGCCTGGAAGGACCCAATCTGACGACCGAACTGCACCCGATCCTTGGCATAGGCCACGCTCGCCTCGAGGCAGGCACGCGCGGAGCCGACCTGCTCGGCGGCGAGAGCGACCATCACGGCGTCAAGGACACGCTCGAGAACCTCGCCGGCCTTCCCCAGCTCACCAATCACCGTGCCCGGCGTGCCGTCGAAGGTGACTGAGGCCATCCGACGGGTGAGGTCGAGCGTGCGCAGCGGCTGTCTCGTCACGCCGTCATCGGACGTGATGACGAACAGGGTGGGCCCGGCCGGGGTCTCGGCGGCGACGACAAGCAGATCTGCGACGGCGCCGTCGACGACCAGGGATTTGGCTCCGCTCAGGCGCCACCCGCCCGGCCCGTCCTCGGCGCGTGTGGCAAACCCGGAGGTCCGCCACGCTCCGTCTGCCTCGGCGAGCGCAAGGGCGGCAAGCGTGTCCCCTTCGGCGATCCCAGTGAGGTATTCGTGGGCGCGCTCGTCACCACTTGCCTCCAGGGCGGTCCCAGCAAGGACGACGGTTCCGAGGAACGGGGTAGGGGCAAGGGTGCGGCCCAGTTCCTCGAGGACGACCGACTGCTCCACTGCACCGAACCCTGCCCCGCCGACGGTCTCCGGAAGGGAGAGCGACAGCGCACCGAGCTCGGCCAGACGCCGCCACAACTCTGGGTCGTGGCCGTGCTCGCTTTCGATGGCGGCCTGTCGTGCCGGGGCGTCAGCCAGAGCGGACAGCAGGTCACGCAGGCTGCGGCGAAGATCCTCTCGCTCCCCCGCGTTCGTGCCGCTCATGATCCCGCCCCAGAGGTACGCAGCTCGCGGTAGGTGGTGGTGGCGTCGATACTGGGTTCCTTGGGCAGTCCGAGGACTCGCTCGCCGAGGATGTTCTTCATGATGTCCTCCGTGCCCCCGAGAATGCGCAGGGCGGGTGTTGAGAGCAACAGTTCGTTCCAGGAGAAGGTGCCCCAGGCGCCGGTGTCGGCAAGCAGTTGGGGACCGACGATCTCGGTGGCGAAATGCGTTGCGCGCGTGAGGTTCTGGGAATACATCAACTTGGACACCGAGGCCTCAGGACCGGGCTGCCCACCGGCGATGAGGTGGTCGAGTGCTTGCCGATTGAGATAGGACGTCGCGAGCTGGTCCGCAACGAGCTCGGCGAGGCGACGGCGCGCAGCCGGATCCTCGAGCCGATCGCGTTCACGCAGGAGGGCCGACAGGAAGGGCAAGGAGATCGCACGCCCCGCGGGGCCGGCGCCTTCGGAGCCGACGCTGGCCCGCTCGTTCATCAAGGTGGTCAGGGCCACGCGCCATCCACCGTCGATCTCGCCAAGACGTTGGGAGTCGGGCACGCGCACATCGGTGAGAAAGACCTCGTTGAACTCCGACCCGCCACTCATCTGGCGCAAGGGTCGGACGTCGACGCCTGGAGAGTCCATGTCGACGAGGAGGGCCGTGATGCCCTTGTGCTTGGGCTGGTCGGGGTTCGTGCGGCACAGTGCCAGGCCCAGCTGGGAGTGTTGGGCCACGGAGGTCCAGACCTTCTGGCCGTTGATCACCCACTCGTCGCCATCACGCACGGCGCGGGTCGAGACGTTGGCGAGGTCAGATCCGGCGGACGGCTCGCTGAACAGCTGGCAGGCGATGACGTCACCGGCATACATCGCCGGAAGGTAGCGAGCCTTGGCCTCCTGCGTGCCATGGGCGAGGATGGTCGGTCCGATCATGCCGAGCCCGATGAGGGAGAGTACACCCGTGTCTGGGGTGTCGTACTCCGCCTCGAGCCCGTCGTAGACGAGGTCGTGGACGGGTGTGAGGCCGCGACCACCGAACTCCGACGGGCCGGTGATCCAGCCGAATCCTGCGTCGTAACGGGCCTTCTGCCACGCTCGAGCGGCGTCAACCTGACGCCGGGCCTCCTCCACAGTGTCGTCACCGAAGTAGGTGATTCGGTCCTCGCCGACTCCCCAGATGACCTCAGTCTCAGGGGCGCGACGTGACGCCGCAGCATCGAGGAAGGCGCGCGCCTCGCGAGCGAAGACCGCCATGTCTGCGGAGGCGAACTGCTGGGATTGTTCGATCATGTGCGACTCCTCAGATCGACGCGAGCGGATAGGCGGTGGTGCCGCTGAGCAGGGCGTCACCCAAGGACTGCTCGAGGCTGGCCTGCCCGCCCAGAAGAAGGTCGAGTGCGGCAGCCCGCGTCACGTGACGGTGCATCGGGCTCTCCAGAGTCAGCCCCATTGCGCCCAGAACCTGCACTCCGGTGCGCATGACCTCGGCCTGGGCTCGGCCGGCACGGGCTTTGGCCACCGCGGCGGCCCATTCGGGCGGAGTGTCAGGCACGCCGCCACCAGAGACCCCTCTCCACGCGGCCAGGAGCAGCGACGACGCCGACTCGACGGCAACGTGCCCTTCGGCCAGCCGGTGGCGCACTGCTTGGAACGAGCCGATCGCCCGGCCGTACTGATGACGGGACGTGACGTGCTCACAGGCAATGTGCAACGCCGCATCGCAGACGCCAAGTATCTCGGCGGACAGGGCCCGTCGGGCCAGAGCGGTGGCTGCTATCCAGTCCACGGCGACGGGGGCGTTGGCGTCTGGCAAAACATCTGCGGTCTCCAGCACGAGCCACGTGGACGAGGCATCGAACCCAGTGGACGCCTTGGTCCGAGCGAGAACCCAGTCAGCAGCGACGGGGTGCAGCGTGACCCGGTCGCCTTGACAGGTCGGCACGAGGACAAGGCTGTCGGCGACAGGTGCCTCCAAGAGGATTCCGGCGGCCCCGGACCTGCGGCAGGAGGCCGGCCGAGCGGCGTCCTCAGTGGGGTGGGGAAGCAGGAGCGTCACCGGCGTGCCGGCATACGGGAAATCCGGTCCGAAGGAACGAATCATCGTGTCCGACAACAGGTTTGAGCTCGCGAGCGAGGCTCCGTGAGCGCGAAACAGCAGGCTGACGGCCGTTGCTGGGTCCTCCGCCTCGACCTCCGCCCAGCCGAGTTCTGCCAGGGCAGACGTGATCCCGGGACCGTCAGACGCGCCGGCGAAAAGCTCTCGAAGGGAACTGGCCAGCGCAACGCGCACGTCGGGGTCCAGGGTGAATTCGGTCTGCTGGGTCGTCATCGGACGACCTCCTTCGGAAGGCCGAGCACGTGGTCGGCGAGGATCGTGCGCTGAACTTCCGAGGAACCGCCAAGGATCGTCGCCGATCGGCTGTACCACCACTCTGCGCGCCATGCCCGCATCCGTGGTGAGTCCGACAACAGGAACTGGGGTCCGAGCAGGTCACGGGCCAGGTCGTGCAGGCCCTGCTCCGCCGCAGCGAGGAGCACCTTGTCGACACTTGCCTCAGGGCCAACGATCTCACCGGCTGCGAGCCGCCGGACCGTCTCGGAACTCCGGGCGCGCAGGGTGACGATGTCGACGTAGCAGGACCCCAGGCGACGCAGGGCACCGTCGGGCAAGGGTCCCGACTGCTCGGCGACCAGATCCCGGAGTTGGCTGATGCGGCGCAGTGCCACCGAGGCGCTCTGCCACGCGTACATGGCCCGTTCGTACTGGAGAAGGAACATGGCGACGGCCCACCCCTGCCCTTCTTCCCCGACGAGGTGGGTGGCAGGTACGAGGACGTCGTCGAAGAAGATCTCGGCCAATTCGTTGTCGCCGCTGGCCAGTGCGATCGGGCGCACGGTGACCCCAGGGGAGTCAGCGTCGAGCATGATCATCGACAGCCCACGGTGCCGCGCCTCGGTCGTGCCTGTGCGCACGAGACAGACGAGTCGGGTGGCCGTCGCGCCGTGGCTCGTCCACAGCTTCTGACCGGAGACGACATAGTGGTCACCCTGGCGCTGGGCCCGGGTCCGCAGGGACGCCAGGTCGCTGCCGGCCTCGGGCTCGGAGAAACATTGGCCCCACCACTCTTCGCCACGCAGGTATGCCGGCGCGTACTGCTCGGTGAGGTGCGGACTGAAGCGCGTGACCGCGGGACACAGGGTCTCGAGCAGGAGTTGTGGTTCGGGCACCGGGAGTCCGGCTCGGGACAGCTCGTCATAGAAGATCCCGCGGTGACGTTCGTCGCCACCGAGTCCGCCGATCCGCTCTGGCCACCCATAGAGATTCCACCCGCCGTTGCCTGCGAGGGCGGCCATGAGTTCGGCGTCGCCCGCGATCCGTTCCTCTGTGGTGACGTGATCACGTCCCCGGAAGCGGGTGAGTTCCGGTGTGCTGGCCAGGTGCCGGCGCAACGCGTAGCGATAGTGGTCAAGGTCCGACACCATCAACGACGCGGTCTCGGTCGCAGTGTCGGCCACGTCGCTCATGTCGTGGCCTTCGCGGCCCGAGAAGCCGAGCGTGCGAGGAACGCCTTGACGAGGTCCTGGTGCTCGGGGGTGTCGAAGGACGTGAACTCCTCCATGAGGGCGTATTCGAGCACCCCCGCGATGGCCCGCTTCATGTGCATGTTCAGCGCCCGCTTCGTGCTTTGGACGGCCTGCGGTGGCTGAGCCGCGAGTTTGTCTGCGAGGGCGAGGGCGCGGTCCATGAGCTCGGCATCCGGGACGACGTGGTTGGCCAGACCGAGCTCGACCGCCTTCGCCGCCGGGATGCGCTCGCTGGTGAGGAGGTATTCCTTGGCACGCAGCATCGACATGAGCAGAGGCCACGTCGGTGCACCTCCATCGGCAGCCGTCAGCCCTACGCTCACGTGCGGATCGGCGATGAACGCGGACTCGGCCATGATCACGATGTCGCTGGTGACGGCAAGGTTGCAGCCGAGTCCGACGGCCGCACCATTGACCGCGGCGACGACCGGGAGGGGGAAGTCGAGGATCTCCTCGAGAAGGCGGCGCGCGCCGTCGATCTCGCGACGGCGAGCGGCGCGGTCGCCCCAAAGTTCGACGAAGTGGTCGAAGTCGCCCCCCGCGCTGAACGCCTTGCCCGCGCCAGTGAGGACGACGGCTCGAGCGTCCCGATCCTCGGCCAGGTGGCGCCAGACCTTGATGAGCGCCCCATGGAGCGCCTCGTTCGTCGCGTTGAGGTGCTCGGGACGGTTGAGCGTCACGATGCGGACGGGACCGCGCGACTCGATGAGCAGCTCGGGCGCGAAAGGGTGGTCCATGGAGTCCTCCTGGCAGCGGTGAGATTCCATCACAACGGTAGTTGACGAATCTGTCAAGTAACACTTAGCCTGCGAGGTGTCCCCCTGCTCATCCGACGAAGGAGTCCGGCATGACCAACGAGCGTCTGCTCGACGGGCGAGTCATCATCGTGACCGGCGGTGGGCGGGGTCTCGGCCGCAGCCACTGCCTCGAACTGGCCGCCCATGGTGCCACTGTGATTGTCAATGATCTCGGTGTGGGTCTGGCGGGCGAGAGCTCGGAGGACGACCCCGCTCAGGAAGTCGTCGACACCATCAGGGCGGCCGGCGGAACCGCCGCTCTTGGCCCGGGATCGGCCAGCGACTGGCAGGCCATGCAGTCCGTCGTTGACGAGACGGTGCAGTCCTTCGGACGACTCGACGGAATCGTCAACAATGCCGGAATTCTGCGTGATGCGACGATCCCCAACCTCGGCGAGAAGGACTGGGACGCTGTCCTCGACGTCCACCTCAAGGGCACCTTCACCCTGACCCATCACGCCTGCACCTACTGGCGCGCGGAGCACAAGGCCGGGAATCCCGTGCAGGGCCGGATCATCAACACGACCTCAGGTGCCGGCCTGGCCGGCAACGTCGGTCAGGCGGCCTACTCCGCCGCCAAGGCAGGCATCATCGCGCTGACCCAGGTCACCGCCATGGAGGGCTCTCGCTACGGCGTCACGGCCAACGCCATCTCCCCGATCGCAGCCACCCGGATGATGGCCAGCGCAGGCCTCGGCACCGAGGAGACGCAGGGCTGGAGCCCCCTCGACCCAGAGAACGCCTCACCAGTCGTGGCGTGGCTGTGTTCGGAGCAGTCGGGGTGGATCACGGGCCAGGTCCTCCGCATCGACGGCAACACCCTCATCGCGATGGAACCCTGGGCCACCGGCCGCTCACACGTCGCGCGCAGTGGAGAGCGGCTCGACGCCGCCGAGATCGACCTCGGTCTGCGTCGCGCCCTCGGCGCCTTCCCCGGCGGTCTGGCAGCCCTCGGCTCCCCGGCGGTTTCGCGATGACCACGATCGTCGGGATCGGGACCTATCTGCCGGTGTGGGAGGTCTCGGGACGCCGGACGGCAGGCTTGGACGAGGACGCCCTCACTCTGGCCGTGGCTGCCGGCCGCGCCCTGCTCGAGGGACTGTCTGCCCGAGCGGACACCGAATCCACGGACGTGCGTCAGGTCGTCTTCATCACTCGCGACCTCCCCCTGCTCGAAGGAGGCAACAGCGCCGCCCTGCTCGCCGGCCTCGCCCTCGATGACGACGTGCCTGTCGTGGAACAGGTCGGCGGGGGCCCAGCCGTCCTCGACGCGGTCGCCACCGCCTCACCCGGCACGCTCGTCGTCGCGGCCGACCTGGAGCCTGCGGGCGCCGCCGCCGCCCTCATCGGGGAGACAACCCCTGCGCCAACCCCAGGTGGTGCCGAGCTCAGCCTGCTGGCGCGGGTCGCCCGGAGCCTGCCCCTCAGCAGCCGCGGCCGCGACGGGGGACGCTGGGACTACGACGACCCTCGCCTCCTGCTCGAACGCGGGACCAAGGCGGCCCTGGCCAAACTCGACCTCGAAGATCCGCCGTCGGTGATCTCCGGAGTCACGCCCAAGATCGCGGCTCAGCTCAGTGGCGGTCGATCTCCGGCGCTGCCGACGACGGGTGCGAGCTCCGCCATCTTCGCCCTCGCCGCCGCGTCAGCCGGTGACGTCGTGGCCGCGGCCGAGCAAGGTTCCGCTGTGGCGGCGGCCCTGACGGGCGCGCCGCAGGTCTGGCGGGACGAGGCAGCCCCCCAGCCTCTGCCCAGGACACGGATGACGCCCGGACCGGACATCGGCATCTCCCTGCCGGCCTATGACAGGGCCTTCGACGCGAAGGTGCGGTGGGAGGCGGGCAGCTGTGACGAGTGCGGCCAGTTGGCCATGCCCCCCCGCCTGCGGTGCCTGGGGTGCGGCTCAGAGGCCGGTTGGACGTTGACCCCCTTGCCGCGAGTCGGCGAGGTCTACACCAAGGTCGACATCCACGTCCCGGTCCCGGGACGAGCAACGCCCTATTCGTTGGCCATCGTTGCGCTCGACGATACGGACGTGCGCACCCTCGTCACCGTGACAGGGGCGCCCTCCGGAAGCGTTGAGATCGGAGATCGTGGCCGACTCGTCCTCCGCCTGATCGATACCCGTTCAGGCGTCCCTGACTACGGGCATGCGTTGTTGCCAGCCCCAGCCGAGCCGCAAGGAGAAACCGCATGAGGCGCGTCGCAGTTGTCGGGGCCGGGATGACGGCCTTCAAGGAGCACTTCGATCTCGGCATCAAGGATCTCGTGCCGATGGCCGTGAGCGAGATGGCCGCCAGCGTCGACAAGGGCCTGGATCGGGCCGACATCCAGGCCGCCTGGTTCGGGGAGCTGACGACGACGGATGGCTTCCCGTCGGGCATCCTTGCCGACTCGTGCGATCTGCTCGACATCCCCGTCACTCGGGTGGAGAACGCGTGCGCCACCGGGAACGATGCCGTTCGGAATGCGACGTATGCCGTGGCTTCCGGTGCGTTCGACGTCGCCCTGGTCGTGGGCGCGGACAAGGTGCGTGAGTCCTCGTCACGAGCCACCTTCTGGGAGTGGGCCAAGTTGACCCGCGACGTGGCGTGGGACTACCCCGTGGGACTCGTCGCCCCTGCGAACTTCGCGCTGCACGCGGCCCGCTACCTGCACGAGTCGCCGGCGACGCGCGAGCACCTCGCGATGGTTGCAGTGAAGAACCACAAGCACGGGCTCCCCAACCCCAAGGCCCAGCTGCGCTACGAGATCACCATCGAGCAGGTGCTCAACGCGCCGATGATCGTCGCGCCCTTCGGGCTGCTCGATTGCACGCCGCAGAGCGATGGTGCGGCCGCGCTCCTGATCGTGGCCGAGGACGTCGTGGACAAATACACCGACCGCCCCGTGTGGGTGCGCGGCGTCGGTTTGGGTCTGGACCGGGTCATGCACCAGCACAAGGCCGACCTCACGACCTTCCCCGCCACCGTCAAAGCGGCCAAGGCGGCATACGCCATGGCTGGCATCGGTCCGGAAGACATCGACCTGGCAGAGGTGCACGACTGCTTCACCGCCGTCGAGCTCATCTCCTATGAGGACCTCGGCTTCACCGAGCGATTCGGGGCTGCGGCCTACATCGAGAGCGGAGCGACCACCGTCGGAGGAGCACGCCCGGTCAACGCCAGCGGAGGTCTCAAGTCCAAAGGGCACCCGCCGGGGGCCACCGGCGTCGCGCAGTGTGTCGAGCTCTTCGAACAGCTGCGTGGCGAGGCGTCCAACCAGGTCGACGGAGCGACGACGGCCCTGGCCCACAACATCGGCGGTCCGACCGCGGTGTCGGCCGTCACTGTGCTCTCGAGCCGGAGAGGATGAACCATGGAGACCTACGTTCGCCCAGAGTTCCGTCTCGCCCCGGCGCCCACGGCCGAGTCCCGCCCCTTCTGGACAGGCGGTGAACGAGGCGAGCTGCTCATCGCGCGCTGCCAGTCCTGCGGCCACTTCTTCCACCCCCCGGCACCGGTCTGCTTCCGGTGCCGCAGCGTCGATGTCGCTCCCGAGCCCACGTCAGGGCGGGGCTTCGTTGCTGCCTGGACGATCAACCGCCAGCAGTGGCTGCCGGGGATGCTCCCGCCCTACGTCGTGGCGATGATCCAGCTCGCCGAGGACCGGGACGTACGGATCACGAGCAACCTCGTGGACGTCGACACCGAGCACCTGGCCGTGGGCCTCGAGGTCGAGGCCTTCTTCGAGGAGTGGGGCGAAGGTGAGGACCGGGTCTGGATCCCGCTCTTCCGCCCCACCACCCCCGCCGACGCTGACCAAGGGGCAACCGCATGAGCAGTCAGGGACCGTTCGAGGGCAAGGCGGTCATCACCGGCGCCGGCAAGTCCCAGGTTGGCCGACGGCTCGGTCGCACCGGACTCGAGCTCACCGTCGAAGCCTGCCTGCGCGCCATCGAGGACGCCGGCCTGAGCGTCGACGACATCGACGGTGTCGCGAGCTATCCCGGTGGTGGGGTACCTCAGCCCGGCTTCTCCGGAGCGAGCACCCACGAGCTCCAGAACGCGCTCGGCATCAGCGCGAAGTGGTACATGAGCGGGGCTGAGACCGCCGGCCAGGTCGGGCCGGTCATCGAGGCCTGCATGGCAGTGACGCTGGGCCTCGCCAACCACGTGGTGGTCTTCCGGTCAGTGTGGGAGTCCACGGCGCAGGCCTCGGGTGACCGGGCGTCGGTTCTCGGTGGCGGCCGCAGGGCCACCGGACACCTGGAGTACTTCGCACCCTTCGGTGCGCTCTCCCCGGCCAATTGGCTCGCCATGCCCGCCCAGCGCTACATGCACGACTTCGGTCTCACCCGGGAGCACCTCGGTGCGATCTCGATCAACGCGCGCACCCACGCCGGCCTCAACCCGGACGCCGTGTATCGCGACCCCCTGACGATGGAGGAGTACCTCGGCTCCCGGATGATCTCCGAGCCGTTCTGCCTCTATGACTGCGACGTCCCGTGTGATGGCGCGACGGCTGTCATCGTGTCCCGTCGCGACGCCGCAGCGAGCCTCCCCCGCACGCCTCTGGTCGTGGAGTCGGTCGGCACCGGAATGCTCGAGCGCGCCACGTGGGACCAGCGTCGCGACCTCACGACGATGGCTGCGCACGACGCGGCGGCCACGATGTGGGACCGCACCGACCTGCGGCCGTCCGACATTGACCACGCCGAGCTCTATGACGGCTTCAGCTACCTCACGGTGACTTGGCTGGACGCCCTCGGCTTCTTCGACCACGGCGCCGCGGGTGCCTTCATCGATGAGGGTGGACGGTTCGGCCTCGACGGATCCCTGCCCCTCAACACGAGTGGCGGACAGCTCTCGGGCGGACGTCTGCACGGCATGGGCTTCCTCCATGAAGCCTGCGTGCAGCTCTGGGGCGAAGGTGGCGACCGTCAGTCGCGCAACGACCCGAGCCTCGCCGTCGTCGCCGTGGGCGGTGGCCCAGTGGCCGGCTCGCTGTTGCTCAGCGCCCGCTGACCCGGATCCCACGACCCACCCACCCGACCGGACCCACCGACCCGATCCGCCCGAGCAAAGGAGCTCACGTGCCCGACATCATTGATCCCGCCACCGCACCGGCGGACGTCACCGTCTATCGAGGTGTCGACGACCTGCTCGCGGCGATCGGTCAGGAGCTGGGGCCGACCGAGTGGCTCACCATGCAACAGGCCCGGATCGACGCCTTCGCGGACGCGACCGAGGACCACCAGTGGATTCACGTGGATCCCTCCCGTGCCGCCGAGAGCCCTTATGGCGCCACGATCGCGCACGGCTTTCTCACCCTGTCACTCCTGCCGTATTTCATGAGTTCCCTGCGCCGCTTCGACGGGGTGCGGATGGGGATCAACTACGGCCTCGACAAGGTGCGCTTCCCGGCGGCGGTGCCGACAGGCACCCGCATCCGAGGTCGGATGCGCATGGATGACGTTCAGGCGCTGCCGGACAACGGGGTCCAGCTCACGACGACGATCACGGTCGAGGTCGAGGACGCTGCCAAGCCCGCATGCGTCGCGACACTCGTCAGCCGCTACTACTTCAACGCGAGCAGTGACCCGATCGAAGGTTCGACGCCATGACCGCCCCCACGTCGGCCATCGCGCCCACCCCGCACGACCCGCGAACGGTCACGGCGGATGACTTCACCTGGCTGATCCGAGGGCGCAGCTGGTGCGGCCTCATCGCCGAGCGTGCTGCAGTCACACCGGACACCCGCTTCCTGATCGACCCGCACGGCACCGAACTCACTTTCGGCGAGTTCGCGCAGAGGGTAGAGCGTGTTGCGGCAGCGCTCGCGGCCGAGGGCATCGGGCCCGGCGCCGTCGTGGCCTGGCAACTGCCGACCCGCATCTCAACCTTGCTCGTCATGTCTGCCCTCCGCCGGCTCGACGCGATCCAGGCG
The DNA here is from genome assembly GCF_000152705.1 of Janibacter sp. HTCC2649. Lineage (GTDB taxonomy): Bacteria > Actinomycetota > Actinomycetes > Actinomycetales > Dermatophilaceae > Knoellia. The sequence continues at coordinate 2,181,703 of NZ_CH672413.1, forward strand.
CCGATCATTCACCTCTATCGAGAGCGGGAGGTGCGGGCCTCTCTCGAGGCCGTTGAGCCCACCCACTTCATCGTTCCAGGAGTGTGGGGCGGCTTCGACTTCACGGCCATGGCCCGCTCGATAGCCGATGCCGATGGTCCAAGCCCGACTCTCCTCGAGGTCGGGGTGGACGCCCCCGAGACAGCGGACACGTCGAGCCTGCCGCCCGTGCCATCCACGGACGACGACGGACAGCAGTTCCGTTGGGTCTACTTCACCTCCGGCTCCTCCGGTGTGCCGAAGGGTGCACGCCACACCGACGCGACAATCCTCACCGGTTCCACGGGTTTCGCCGGTCTCGGCCGGATGGGCACCCGCCCGGGCGAAGTGTCCGCCATGGCCTTCCCTGTCGCCCACATCGGTGGGGCGATCTATCAGATCACCTGTCTGGCGGCTGGCTTCCCCATGCTGGTCCTGGAGGCCTTCGATCCGGCACGAATCGTCACGCAGTTCCGCGAGCACAAGGTCACCAGCACCGGCGGGGCTCCTGCCCTGTATGCCGGCCTCATGGCAATGCAGAAGGCGTCACCCGAGCCGCTGTTCCCCGATCTCACCCTGCTCAAGGGAGGTGGGGCCCCTTGCCCACCGGAGTACCTCGACGAGGGCCTGGACGTCCTCGGGGTGGTCATCGCCCACGACTACGGCATGACCGAGGTCCCGATGATTGCGGCAGCCGACCCCTACACAGACTCCGCCGTCCTTCGGTTGACGGACGGAATTGTGGTGCCCGGCAACGAAGTTCGGCTGGTCGACCTTGACGACGTCCCGGTGGCCGAAGGGGTCGATGGTCTTGTTCAGGTCCGTGGTGGAGGCGTGTGCAAGGGCTACACCGACCCGACCAAGAACGCCGAGAACTTCACGGACGACGGCTGGTTCCGCACCGGCGACCTCGGCCGCATTCACCCCAGCGGTCACATCGAGGTCATCGGACGGATCAAGGAGATGATCATCCGCAAGGGCGAGAAGATCGCCCCGCTGGAGATCGAGGACCTTCTGAGCCGTCACCCCAGGGTGACCGAGGTCGCCGTCATCGGCCTGCCGGACGCAGAGCGCGGGGAGCGTGTCTGCGCCGTCGTGGTGCCCACGCCGGGAGGCAACGCACCCACGCTCGCCGAGCTCACGGCATACCTGAGCGCTCAGGGACTCATGAAGCAGAAGCTCCCCGAACAGCTCGAGGTCCTGCCCGAACTGCCCCGCACCGGCCTGTCCAAGGTGGCCAAGGCCACGCTCCGCTCGCAGTTCAGTGAGCTGAGCACCACGAACAACGAAGGAGAACACGCATGAACACCGATTTCAGTGGTGACGTCGCCCTCGTCACCGGCGGCGCCGGCGGGCTGGGTGAGGCGACTGTTCGGGCCCTGGTCACCGCCGGATGCGCCGTCGTGATCGCCGACATGAACGACGCCAAAGGCGAGGCGCTGGCGGAGGAACTCGGCGACCGAGTCCGCTACGCGCGCACCGACGTGCTCGACGACGCGACGGTCACGGCAGCCATCGAGACGGCCCAGTCACTCGGGACGCTGCGTTATGCGGTGACCTCACACGGCGGATTCGGGGTCGCCGACCGGGTGGTCAACCGCGAGGGCACACCGGCACCCATGGAGGGCTTCGCCAAGACCGTCGGCCTCTACCTCAACGGCACCTACAACATCGTGCGTCTCGTCGCCGCAGCCGTCGCAGCTGCTGAGCCCAACGAGGACGGTGAGCGCGGGGCCATTGTCACCACCGCGAGCATCGCAGCCTACGAGGGCCAGATCGGTCAGACGGCGTATGCCGCCGCCAAAGCCGGAGTCGTCGGGCTCACCCTTGCCGCGGCGCGTGATCTCAGTGCTGCGGGCATCCGGGTTGTCTGCGTCGCACCGGGGACGATGAAGACGCCGATCATGGAGTCCGTCGGGCCCGAGATGCTGGCGAAGTTCGAGGCGGCCGTGCCCTTCCCCAAGCGTCTGGGCAAACCCTCGGAGTATGGCGCGCTCGTCCTGCACGCCTTGACCAATCCCTACCTCAACGGTGAAGTCATCCGGCTGGATGGCGCCCAGCGGTTCGGTCCTCGCTGACGCTGCCCAACCCCATCGAGGGGTCAGCCGTCGCTGACCCCTCGATGGATGATTGAGGCAATCGCCTGGATGACGTCGTCGCGCCCCACGCCGAGGTCCTGCACGGTGACGAGGAACCACGAGCGGTCCAGTCCTGCGAGGGCGGTGAGCCCGAGGGCTTCCGGGGCACTGGTCGGCTCCGTCTGCCTCGACCGCAGGTGCATGCCCAGCAGGAACGAGACGCGGAGCTGCATGCGCTTGGAGAGCGCGCGGACATCGGCGTCGGTCGGCCCGGACTGTGCCGAGGAGAAGATGAAGGCACCGTGCCGGTCCATGAAGGCGAAGTAGGCGTTGACCCACCCGACGATGTCCTCGCGACTTGGGCTCATCGGCAGCCCGTCCCAGAGGGCGATGACAGCCAAGATGTCGTCGTATGCCGTCTGGCCCAAGAGGTTGAAGACCTCGCGCTTGTCCTTGAAGTAGGTGTAGAACCCTGCTCGTGAGATGCCACAGGTGTCGGTGATGTTGTTGATCCGCGTGCCGGCGTAGCCACGTTCGAGGAAGAGCTTGCGGGAGGCCTCGAGGATCGACTCCCGGGTGCGCTGAGCACGCCAGCCCAAGGCGTCGTCCTCGTTGGTGTCGAACGCCAGCGCCGCCTCGGGTGCGGAAGTCGTGGGACGCGTGTCCATGAGTTCTCCTGACGTGGTGTCGGGGTGCTGTGGCACCCGGTCTTCGAAGCATAGTTGACGTTTTTACCCCGATCTGTCGCGCCGCGCTGGCAGTGCCATAACTGGATCTTCCCAGCGGCACTTCAAGCCTCGACAGCAGACCAGAATCGCGTTACTCTGTATTTATTGACGAAAACGTCAAGTCTAGCCCTCCCGGGCACAAGCGAAGAGGTGACGGATGTCGACCCAGACCCAAGCCGTGCCGACGAGTCAGGCCAGTCCCGATGTGGATTACCCGATTTACGACGCCGACGAGCACTACTACGAGCCGGCGGACTGCATCAGCCGCCACCTCGACCCCAAGTACCGCGGCATCGTCCGCTGGGCCGACATTGGCGGCCGGAAGACGGTCCTCATCAACGGCCGCCAACTCACGGTGGTGCCGAACCCGACCTACGACCCCGTCGCCGAGCCCGGGTCGCTCGAGACCTACTTCCGCTCCGAGAACGTCGAGGGCAAGGAGTTGCGGGACATGGTCACCATGCACCCGATTCAGCCCGAGTACCGCAACCGGGACGCCCGGGTCAAGCGCCTCGACGAGCAGGGCGTGGAGCAGACCTGGTTGCTGCCGAGCTTCGGTCTCGGCATCGAGGAGATGCTTCAGGAGGACCCGGAGTCAACAGCGGCGATCTTCACGGCATACAACCGCTGGCTCGACGAGGACTGGGGCTACGCGCGAGACAACCGAATCATCGCCCCACCCATGATCACCCTCATCGACGCCCAGAAGGCCGAGGAGGAGGTCGACCGCGTCCTCGAGGCAGGCGCCCGAATGGTCATCCTCAAGGCCGGCCCCGTGGCCAACCCCTACGGTCGTCCACCGTCGCCGGCAGACCCTCAGTTCGACCGGATCTGGGCACGTCTGGCCGAGTCGAACACGGTTGTCGTCATCCACGCGGGCGATGCGGGCTACACCAAGTTCCTCGGTGACTGGGGTGAGAGCACCCGCTACAGCGGCCTGAAGACCTCCACCCTCACCGAGGTCCTCTCGCTCGGAGTAGAGCGGCCCATTTTCGACATGATGGCGGCCATGGTCTGCCACGGTTTGTTCGATCGGCACCCGGCCCTGCGTGTTGCGACGGTTGAGCTCGGCTCCGCGTGGTTGCCCGATCTTCACCGTCGCCTGCGCGCCTCCTACGGCAAGACGCCGCAGATGTACAAGCGCGACCCGATCGAGTCCCTGCGCGAGCACGTGTGGATCGCACCGTTCTACGAGGACAAGGTCGACGCGCTCCGTGCAGTCCAGGGCGCCGACCGCATCCTGCTGGGCTCGGACTGGCCGCACCCCGAGGGGCTGCCCACACCGCGCAGCGCCATCGCGGACTTCGAGGTCCTCGGCGCTGAAGACATGCGCAAGGCCCTCCACGAGAACCAGAAGTTCCTCACTGGCCCTCGCTGACCGAATCTCACCACTCGTACGGAAGCCCCCCGTGGTACGGCCACGGGGGGCTTCGGTGTGAGTGACCGGGGTCAGTTGAACAGGTCGACGACCGGACGGTCGCGTGGCTGGTCGGCAAAGATCGTCTTGCCTGCACCCTCCATGTGGGAGCGCCAGTGTGCCTCAGCCGCCTCTGCATCCTTGGCCTCCACAAAGCCGACCATCTTCTCGTAGGAGCGAATGGTTCGTCGGAAGCGGGCTGCCGGGGCATTGTCCGCCGAGAAGCCCTGGACGATGGTCTGGTGCAAGTGGGTAGCCACGATCTCGGCCAGCACCTCACACTGCACGGCGAGGGTCTGGTTGCCACAGCGCTCGAAGATGAGCACGTGGAACTGATAGGTCAGGTCGGTCCACAGACGTGCGTCCGGCACGGCCTCGATTCCGGCCTCGACGACGGCGCTCAGGTCGGCGATACATTGGCGCATGTCGGCAAGGTCTGCTGTCGTGCGTCGCTTGGCGAGCAGGCGCGCGCAGTATGGCTCGACCACCATTCGCGCCTCGTAGACGTCGAGGACCGTCGTCTGCCGCAACTGGAGCAGGAGTCCGACATAACGCGCGGCCACGGAACTGTCCGGAGTCATGACCTGAGCCCCGCCCCGCGAACCCCGGCGGACGATGATGAGCGTTTCGGTCTCAAGGATTCGGAAGGCCTCACGCAGAGTGGGCCGGGAGACGCCGTACTGGCCCATGAGCTGGACCTCTGGAGGCAGCGTCGCTCCGGGCTGCAAGTCCCCTTTGACGATCTGGCGCCGCAGATCCGTGGCGATGAGCTCGGCAGTCTTGGGCGCCCGGACGATGCGGCCGACGGTGGATGGAGAACTCGTGGTCATGGTGAGAGTCTACGTCCCAATCAGTCACATCATCTTAATGATGCGCCCCGCGGCCCTGTTGACCGGATCCTGTTGGCCTATCCGCTGCTGGGTCCCAACGGCTCAGCCGAGGGGCCGAAAAAGTGCCTGCTGGGCCAGGCTGACCGCGAGGACGCCATCCTGCGTGAACATCGATCCGGTGTAGAGCCCGCGGCCGTGCGCCGTGCGCGTCGGCTCCATGACGTTGAGGAGCCACTCATCGGCGCGGACCGGCTGGTGAAACCACACAGCGTGGTCGAGGCTCGCCCCCGTCGTGTTCGACCCATCATGCAGACGGCCCAAACCGCTCGATCCGTCAGACATGTAGGTCACGGCTGCAGCATGGAGCAGTGGGTCGTCGCCGAGATTGCTCGTGCATCGAGACCAGAAGCGCTCGGGGAAGGGCAGCTCCGGCGTGAGCTGGTCCAAGAGGCCCCACTCGTGCGCGAAGAGCCGCGGCACAGGGATCTGCTCACACTCGTCGACAGAAGCGACCTCAGGAGCGACGATCACTTGATTGTCGACGCCGGGGTTGTCCACCGCAAAGGACATGACGGCTGTGAAGATCACCTGGCCGCCCTGACGTGCGACGACGTGGCGTGCCGAGTAGTTGCGTCCGTCGCGATCCCGATGAACCTCGAACAACGTGGGATGCGCGCACTGCCCGCTGCGCAAGAAGTATCCGTGCAGAGAATGGGGGAGCCTGTCCGCTCCGACTGTTCGTCCCGCAGCGAGCAGCGCCTGGGCTGCGACCTGTCCACCGAAGAGGCGGAACTCGTCGTCGTAGACGAAGTTGGCCCGAAACAGGTCCGGCTCGATCTCTTCCAGCGCCATGACCTCGCTGAAGTCCACGCCGGCAACGAAGTCGGCCTGGCTGCGGACCGCGTCGTCTGACGTCTCGTGCATGGCAGTCATGTGCGCACTATAGTGCAATGAGTTCACTCATTCATTGTTGTGGCGCGCTAGCACTGTCACACACTCCTCGGAGGACCTATGGACTCAGATCTCGCCTTGCTCATCCTTCGACTCGCATTGGGTCCCATGCTGGTTCTGCACGGGGCGAACAAAATGTTCGGCCCCGGGGGGATCGCCGGGACGACCGGCTGGTTCGAGTCGCTGGGACTTCGACCGGCGTGGCTTCACGCCCGGCTCGCGGCGGTCACCGAGATCGGCGCTGGCCTTCTCGTCACCCTGGGGTTGGCGACAGGGCTGGCCGCGCTGGCCTTCGTGGGCCTTATGGTCGTGGCGATGCTGACGGACCACCGGGGCAAGGGCTACTTCGTCTTCAAGGGCGGCTGGGAATACGTCCTGCTCGTGGCCATGTGCGCGGTGGCACTCGCCGCCGGCGGTCCGGGTCACTGGTCCCTGGACCACCTCTTCGGCCTGGATGTCTCAGGCGCGCCCTGGGCACTGGCCGCAGCCCTGGGTGGGACGGTGGCTGGCCTTGGACTCCTCGCTGTCGGTCGTCGTGGCCCGAGGAGCGCTTGAGCCGTTCGATCACCGCACGCCAGGGCGGATGACACCTTCCTGGATGGTCGAGGCGACCAGTCGGCCGCCCTGCTCAAAGATCGAGCCTCGGGACAGGGAGCGGCCGCGGCCGGTCCACAGTCCCTCCATGTCGTGGAGGAACCAGTGGTCTGCCCGAGTGGCGTCGTGGAACCACAGGGTGTGGTCCAGGGTGGCGAACTGAAGATCACCGTCGGTGAAGTTCCTCGCGTGCGGCCCGAGCCCGGTCGACAGCAGGAGCAGATCGGAGCAATAGGTGAGAGCGGCAGCATGTGTCAACGGGTCGTCACCGAGTGTGCCGGTGGCTCGCAGCCACAGGCTTTGTCTTGCTGGCGTCGGACGGCCCATCCGAACCAGAGCCCGGGTCGGCGACTCCGGGAACCGCATGTCCACGAGAAGGTCCTCTGCCAGAGCCGTGATCCACGCCAGCATCTCCTCATCGTCGGCGAAGGCCACCTCGGGCAGGGGTGTCTCGTGTGGCGACGCGACTCGCAGGCTGCCCGCCTGGTGATCCATGTCTGTGACATCGCCGACATGGAAGGAGGCAGTGAGGTGGAAGATCAGCCGCCCATGCTGGATCGCCTCGACTCGACGAGTGCTGTAGGAGCCTCCGTCGCGAACCCCAACGACCTGATAGGTGACGGGTTCGCTGGAGTCGCCGGGCCGAAGGAAGTGGCAATGGGCCGAGTGGATCACTCGGTCTTGAGACACGGTCCGCCCTGCGGCCATCACCGCCTGGCCGGCCACCTCACCACCGAAGGTCCGGGTCGCTCTTTCGGTCGTGAGGGTGCTTCGGAAGGTCAGTTCGTCCAGCTGATCCAACGTCAGGATCGAGGCGATGGACCGATCGTTGCGATGTTCGGACACGGGTTCGTCGTCCTCTCGGCAGGGGCCTTTGTGACGAGGAGTGTCTCGATTCCGACGACACCCCTTGGCATCACTGAGTTAAATCATTAAACTATACGATGCGCCCGACGATCGACGGCGGGCCATCTGACCGGAGGTCCCGTTGTCCCCTCGTGATGCTGTCATCGTCGACGCCGTCCGCACCCCTGTCGGGCGCCGCAACGGCTCCCTGTCCGACCAGCATGCGGTCGAACTGTCCGCCCATGTCCTCACTGCCCTGCAGGAGCGGACCGGATTCGACCCGGCCGAGGTCGACGACGTGATCTGGGGGGTGGTCAACCAGGTCGGGGACCAGTCGCTCAACACGGCTCGCAATGCGGTGCTGACCGCGGGATGGCCCGAGTCGGTGCCCGGCACCACGTTGGACCGACAGTGTGGGTCATCCCAGCAGGCGGTGCACTTCGCAGCGGCCGGCCTGATCTCCGGGCAGTACGACGTCGTCGTCGCAGGTGGTGTCGAGATCATGAGCAAGGTCCCCATCGGGGCGTCAACCGCGGTGGCCGACTTCGGCTCCGGCCACCCCCAGTCGCTACTCGACCGCTATGGCATCGATCGGTTCAACCAAGGGGTCGGCGCCGAGATGATGGCTGAGCAGTGGGGGCTCAACCGTGAGGACCTCGATGCCTTCTCGGCAAAGTCACACAAGAAGCTGGCCGATGCCATCGACAGCGGGCGTCTCACCGGCCAGATCACTCCGGTTCCCCTGACTGACGGATCGACCTTCTCGGTCGATGAGGGGTTGCGCCGCGGGACGTCGGTGGAGTCACTGGCCGGACTCAAGACGGTATTCAAGGAAGACGGCGTCATCCACGCCGGCAACGCCTCGCAGATCAGCGACGGCGCCGCAGCCCTCCTCATGATGACGGCCGAGAAGGCCGAGGAGTTGGGACTGAAGCCCATTGCGCGCTTCCACACGGGCGTCGTCGCCGGCAATGACCCGGTGATGATGCTCTCTGCACCGATCCCCGCTACGCAGAAAGTGCTGGAGAAGTCTGGGTTGACCGTCGATGACATTGGTGTCTTCGAGGTGAACGAGGCCTTCGCGTCGGTGCCGATGGCGTGGCTGGCGGAGACCGGAGCCGACCCCGAGCGACTCAACCCCAATGGAGGTGCCATTGCGATCGGACACCCCCTGGGCGGATCCGGGGCCCGCTTGATGACCCAGATGGTCCATCACATGAAGGACAACGGGATCCGCTATGGACTCCAGACGATGTGCGAGGGCGGCGGCATGGCCAACGCCACCATTCTCGAGCTCCTCTGAGTCCACGTCCTGGCCCACCTTCCAACCTTTCTGAGCTCCACTTCTCATCGAGACCCACCAGCAGCAGGAGAGACACATGACCGAGCAGGTTCTCGTCGAGTCCCGGGACGGCGTCCAGATCATCACGATCAACCGACCCGAGGCCAAGAACGCACTCAACCTCGAAGTCGCCACGGCCGTGGCCGCGGCCGTCGACGAGCTCGACGCCAACGACGACCTCCGGGTGGGCGTCCTCACCGGGTCCGGCGGAGTGTTCTCCGCGGGAATGGACCTCAAGGCCTTCCTCGCCGGGGAGTCGCCGGCCATCGAGGGGCGGGGGCTCTGCGGCATCACCGAGACGCCTCCGCGCAAGCCGCTCATCGGTGCCGTCGAGGGCTGGGCACTCGCCGGAGGCTTCGAACTCCTGCTCGCGTGCGACCTCGTCGTCGCAGCCGAGACGGCCCGGTTCGGGATCCCCGAGGTCAAGCGAGCATTGCTCGCCGGCGGCGGCGCGGCCCTCTTTCTGCCTCGGCGAATCCCGACGGCAATCGCTCTGGAACTGCTGCTCACCGGCGATCCCATCGACGCGACGCGGGCCGCGTCCTTCGGGCTGGTGAACCGCGTGACCCCGGAGGGTGGAGCCCTGGGCGGCGCGCTCGAGCTGGCGAAGGTGATCGCCGCCAACGGACCACTCGCTGTGGCCGTCACCAAGGAGATCGCCCGCAGCACGTCCGACTGGACGACCTCTGACGGCTGGGCAAAGCAACAAGCCCTGATGATGCCCGTCTTTGAGTCGGCCGATGCCCGTGAGGGTGCGACCGCCTTCGCCGAGAAGCGCCCCCCCGTCTGGACGGGTCGTTGACCCTCGCGATCCTGCCGCGAACCTTCACCAAGAGCCCTGGACTCGAATCAGTAAACTGATATAGTCATATTCGTTGAACGCGTCGCAACGACGCATGGCCTGCAAGGAGGCAGACATGAAGCTCACGGTCGGCAAGACTTTCGCCAGCGCCGTCGATGGCGCGACGGTCGTCGTCGTGCGAGCAAGCGAGGCCGACGTCGAGCTGACGTCGGGCGGACTGCCCATGTACGACCCCCGCTCGGACGCCCGGCCAGAGGGCGAGGTCGACGAGGCACAGCTCGCAGGAACACTCATTGGCAAGCGCTATGTCACCGAGGCCGACGACATCGAGCTCCTGGCGACCAAGCCCGGGAAGGGCTCCCTGGCCATCGACGGTCAGGCGCTGACCCTGCGCAACGCCAAGCCGCTACCCGCCTCCGACTGACCCGCCAGGGGCCACGGCTCCCGTCGCTCTGCTCCCGAAGGGACTTCGCCATGCACCTGTCGATGCTTCTCGACATGGCCTCCGACGGATTCGGAGACCGCGTCCTCATCGGTCGCTCCAGCGAGGGGCTCACTGCGGTCGATCTCCGCCGTCGGGCGCGCGCCGGCGCCGCCCTGCTGCGCGAACGACAGGCGAAGGCCCTGATCTACGTCGCGGTGAACGGTCCGGCATTCCCGGTCGCGATGTTCGCCGCAGCCTACGCAGGCGTGCCGCTCGTGCCGGTCAACTACCGGCTGGGCGAGGAGCAGCTGGACTACCTTCTCGCCAACCACCCCGGGGCGCTGGCCATCGCTGCGCCGGAGTCACGGCAGGCTGTCGCGGCCGCAGGTCTGGACACGGTCACACCCGATGAGTGGCTGTCGGCAACGGATCAGACCGACGACGACAGCGATCCGGAGTGGTCCGGCGAACCCGCGATCATCATCTACACGAGCGGGACGACGTCCAAACCCAAGGGGGTCCTGCTACGTCACGAGAACCTCGTGTCCTATGTCCTCGGCTCTGTCGAGTTCGCCGGCGCAGCGGAGGAGGACGCAGCCCTCGTGAGCGTGCCGCCCTACCACATTGCCGCCGTCGCCAACGTTTTGAGCAACCTCTACAGCGGTCGCCGCACCATGGTGCTGGAGCAGTTCACCCCGCAGGAGTGGTTGGGCATCGTGCGCGACGAGCGGGTGACCAACGCGCTCGTGGTGCCGACCATGTTGGCTCGCATCGTCGCGACCGAGGGCGACACATCAGTGCCGACCCTGCGCAACCTTGCCTACGGCGGTGCGCCGATGCCCGCCCGCATCATTGCGACCGCTCTGAAGTTGTGGCCCGACGTCGGCTTCGTCAATGCCTACGGCCTCACCGAAACCTCGTCGACGGTGGCAGTGCTCGGACCCGAGGACCACCGTGCAGCGCTCGCGAGCGACGACCCGGCGGTTCGGGCCCGGCTCGCCTCGACGGGCCAGCCACTGCCCACCGTCGAGATCGAGATCCGTGATCCGTTCGATGAGGTGTTGCCTGTCGGTGAGGTCGGACGGATCTGTGTGCGTGGGGATCAGGTCTCTGCGGAGTATGCCGGCGTGGGCCGGACCGTTGACGACCAAGGCTTCTTCGACACGCGCGACAAGGGATACCTCGACGAGGGTGGCTATCTCTTCATCGGCGGACGGATGGATGACACGATCATCCGCGGCGGTGAGAACATCGCTCCCTCCGAGATCGAGGTCGTGATCCTCGCCCACGAGGACGTCGAGGACTGCGCTGTGGTCGGGGTGCCCGACGAGGAGTGGGGTCAACGCATCGAGGCTGCGGTCGTTGCACGCGAGGGACGGTCCATCGATCCGGAAGGGCTGCGGGACTATCTGCGCGCCCATCTGCGCGGCAGCAAGACTCCCGATCGGATCCACGTTCTCCCAGAGCTGCCCCGGACCGAGACGGGCAAGCTCATCCGGCGCCACGTGGTGGCTGCGATCGCGAGCGAACCAGAGCCCTCACACGCCTGAAGCCGTCGCTCAAACTGGTCGCCTGGGTCGGGCAGCTCGGCGTCGTCAGGGGCCGCCAACCCAGGTGCTCCGGACCAAGTCGGCGCTGCATTGGCTCAGGGCTTCGTCCAGTCCCGTCCACAACAGGCACAGGTCGGCAGGTAGGCCGGGGGCGACCCGACGAGGAGCACCACCCGGGTCGTCCGGTGCCGAAAGGTATCCGCGCAGTGCGGTCCGGGGATCCACGCCACAGTCGGCGCCGACACGAATTCCCCTGGCGGACAGGCGATCTCGGGAAGCGCGCATGGTCGACCACGGATCCGCGGGAGCGTAGGGAGCGTCGCTCGACGGTGCGACCCTGAGACCGGAAGCCAGCAACGTGGCGTATGGGTGGAGGTGGTCCAGGTCTTGCGGCTCGACCTCCCGCAGGTAGTCATCGCCTCGGTCCCGTAGGAGGAGCGGCTGGACCACGACCCGCACCCCGAGACTGGCGGCCCACTCGGCGAGCTCCGGAGGGAAGACGAAACCGTGCTCGATGCGGTCGCCCTCGACTGGCCCCGCCAACTCCAGCGCTGCGAGGGTCAGCACCAACGACTGGCGGGTGACGCAATGGACGGCGACAGCCCGATCGACGGAGCGTGCCTGCGTGATGCGCGCGGCGAGCGTGTCGGGGTCTGGCAGGTCGTGGTCGTGAAGGTGGAGTTTGCGCGCCCCGATCCGGACCCACTCCGAGACGGCGACCGTTGGGTTCGCGGTGAGCAGAGTGAGCCGCAGTCGATCGGCGCCGGTAGACAGAGAGGTCGCCAGATGAGTCTGGGCGTCCTCGTCGAGGTCGGGCGAGGCGTCGGTGACCCCGGTGAAACCCACCCTTCGGAGCTGACGCTGCACGTCCGCGGTCGATGGGAGGACGCCGCCGGAGGCCAGGCGAACGAGGTCGTCACGGCGCCAGATGCGCCCGGTCCGGCGGCCGGATGGGTCGCGCTCCACGCCGTTGTCGCCGTCGGATCCGGGGATATCGGGCAGTTGGGCCAGTGCGCGCGTGTTGAGCACCCACAGTGCACCGCCGCGATGCTGGACGCGGACGGGGACGTCATCACGCGCCCGGTCCAGTGCGCGGCGATCCACGGTGCCCTCGTCCCCGGACACCTCGTGAAGGCCGGTCGCGCGGATCCACCCAGACCGGTCGGGCCGGGCGCCGCGCAGTCGCGCAGTCCATGTTGGCCCAGCCCCCGAAAGGTCAATGGAGGTGGCCGCTGCGGCCATCGCCAAGAGGTGGACGTGGTGGTCGTGCAGGCCCGGGATCAGGGCTCCGCCCCTGCCCTCGACGACGTCGGCATCGGTTGAGTTCGGGCGCAGTCGTCGGCCGATCTCGGCGACCCGGTCCGAAACGACCCGGACGTCAGTGCGTTCTCCCCGCACCTCGACGTCCGTGAAGAGGATCTCGGGGGGCCGATCCGTCATGCTGTTCCACGCTCGTCAGCGCAGAGCCGAGCGGTGTCGTGCATCGACAGATCGAGCAACCACCCTGAGTCACTCCTCAACGCCGCCGCGACTGCCACCGCACCATGGACTCCGGCCAAAGGGTCGGCCAGCGCGTCTCCGGCCGGAAGCGCCTCATCCGCATCGGCGAGCAGCCCGGCCCCCGCCGCGATGTCGTCGCCGAAGCCGACCCAGTCACTGCCCCGGCCACGGGCAGTGATCGACAGCCAGATTGTCCCTGTGGCGACCGCGTCCTCGGCCCTGATGCCGAGGTGTCGCAGGGCGCGCGGTCGGGACGCCTCGAGAACGACGTCTGCCGACTCGATGAGTTCGGCGAGCTCAGCGCGTCCCCGGGACGAGTCGAAGTCGAGAGCCACGTGCTCCGAGCCCTGGTTCAGGTGCTCGAAGAACGCCGGCGATCCGGCGCGGGCTCCGTCGGGTCGTCGGGTGCTCTCGACCTTGGTGACTGAACCACCGCACTGGCGAAGGAGTCGTGCACACAGCGGCCCCGCCCACAGGGCAGTGAGGTCGACGATGACGGGAGGCTTGATGCGGGGTCGTGACGTTCCGCCCCTGGTCGCCACGAGCCAGGGACGGGACGCGTCGGGATGCTGTGTCACCGGTGCGGCCGGCACTCCGAGCAGCTGACAACGACGCGCCAACTCCACTGCCAAGCGATGCTCCGCCCACGTCTCAAGTGCCGCCCACACGTCCCCGGTACCGGTGGACTCGACGATAGCGGGCACGAGGTCAGCATCCGTCGGGCGTGCCAGCGAGACCGCCAGATGCCCGTCACGACACGGCAGCAGTCGCATGGCGCCCCCGCACGACCAAGGCGCATTGCGTTCCAGGCCAGTCAGGGCAGCCCGCTCCCCCAGCAGCTCAACCCCGGGCAGCCCGATGGCTCCGGAGATCGCGGTCAGCCAGGCCAGCGCACCCCGGGTGGCGGGGGCCGGATGGCCGGTCACCCCCATCGGCCCCGCGTGTGCGTAGCCGGTCAGGGCACGACCACCGGAGCGGGCCCAGTCAGCCGCCGAGTCGGGTGCATCGGCAAGCTTGATGCGGCCGACGATCGCGGCACCGTCGACACCCAGGACCGGTGCGAGGACAGGCGCCAGCGCCCGCGCATGACGCGCTGCGGGTCCATCCCCGACGATCTCGTTCTCCACGCTCACAGGCCCATCGTCGTCGACGAGCGACTCGCCGAGAATCAGTGCACTCATTTTACTGGTGACGATACGCTGACGTGACCCATCACCTCTCCGAAAGGCTCACACCATGCATGTTGGCGACACGGGATCGACCGGTGGCCCGCTCGCGGGAGTGAAGGTGGTCGAGCTGGCCGGGATCGGACCGTCGCCCTTCGCCGCGCTGCTGCTCGCTGAGCTGGGTGCCGACGTGATCCGGGTCGATCGTCCGAGCGTGGCCACCGACTCGGTCGACCTGACCGGAGGGCTGGGACGCAGTCGACCGAGCATTGCCGTGGACCTCAAGTCCGATGCCGGCCGTGACGTGGTCCTGCGGCTCGTGGAGCAGGCAGACATCCTCATCGAAGGCATGCGTCCAGGGGTGACCGAACGCCTCGGTCTGGGTCCCGATGCGTGCCTTGCCCGCAACCCGCAACTGGTCTACGGCCGGATGACCGGCTGGGGCCAGAGCGGGCCGTGGGCGTCGATGGCTGGCCATGACATCAACTACGCCGCACTGTCCGGTGCTTTGCACCTGGTCGGCCCCGCGGAGCGCCCGATGGCGCCCGTCAACCTCCTGGCCGACTTCGGCGGCGGCACGATGTATCTCCTCGTCGGCATCCTGGCCGCACTTCAGTCCCGCCGGTCGACCGGACGCGGCCAAGTCGTCGACGCGGCAATGGTCGACGGCGCAGCGTCCCTCGTGACGATGATGTATGCGATGTACGGGGCCGGCTCCTGGCGTGACGAGCGGGGTGTCAACCTCCTCGACGGCGGCGCGCCCTTCTATGACACCTACGAATGTGCCGACGGGAAATTCGTGTCCGTCGGCGCGATCGAGCCCCAATTCTTCGCCCAGCTCCTCACCGGGCTCGGCCTGGAGGAGCTCGCTGGGCAGCAGTACGACACCACCCAGTGGCCCGAGCACCGCCGGGTGATCGCGGAGCGACTGCGGACCCGCACGCGGGACGAGTGGGCAGCCGCGTTCGAGGGCACCGACGCCTGTGTCGCGCCCGTGCTCTCCCTCGCCGAGGCGCCCCATCATCCGCACCTGCAGGCCAGAGGGATCTTCGCCGACGTGGCGGGCGCCGCCCAGCCCCGCGTGGCACCGCGGTTCTCCGAGACTCCGGGCCGTGAGCCGACCCCAGAGCGCGCGCCGGGCGCTGATACCCGCACTGCACTCGCGGCCTGGGGCTGGCGCGAGGGGGAGCTCGAGGAACTCATCACGTCGGGTGCGGTCACCCAGCGCAGTGACATCGAGCACCGCCTCTAGCTGCAACTGGCTTCTACGAGTTGGGCGCCTCGAGGACGAAGTCGAGGACCGACCGGGTGAAAGCGTCATTGTCGTCAGCGGCAGCCGTGTGAGCGGCGTCGGCCAGCCGCTCGACGCGAAGGTGTGGGACCAGGCTGCGGAAGTGCTCGACGCCTTCATCGCTGACCACGTCGCTGAGCGCGCCCTGGAGCAACAGGGTCGGCACCTGCAGCGATCGCGCAGCGTCGTCGAGCTCGGCCTGCATCGTCAAGGGGTTGCCCTCGGGGCTGCCACCCTGTGGCAGCTGGAACATGGCTGGGTCCCAGTGCCAGTGCCAGCGACCGTCCTCGTGCTGGCGGAGGTTCTTGCGCAGGCCATCGGTCGATCGAGGACGGGCGCGGTGCGGGAGGTAGGCGGACACCGCTTCGGCGGCCTCGTCGAGGTCGGCGAAACCTTCGGGAGCCGACTGCATGAAGCCGCGGATGCGTTCCGAACCCGCAGGTTCGATCCGAGTGACGACGTCGACGAGCACCAGTCGTTCCACGATGTCAGGGCGCGCCTGGGCAACCAGCAAGGAGGTGAGGCCGCCCAGGCTGGCCCCGACAAGGGTTGCAGAACGGCCCAGCTGCTCGAGGGCGTTGATGATGTCACCGCGCAGAGCGGGCAGCCCATAGTTCCCGTCCGGCGCCCAGGCGGAGTCACCATGGCCCCGCAAGTCGAGGCTCACCGCGTGGACGCCGGCAGCGGTGAGCCGGGAGCCAGCATCCTTCCAGGAGTGTCGAGTCTGACCACCGCCGTGGAGCAGCATCACGAGCGGTCCGGGCGCTGGCCATTCGTCGATGACGAGCTGCAGACCGTCAAGGCCAGCGAGCTGACGGGTTTGCGGGGTGATGCTCACGACGCACCTTTCATGTCACGGACATGGACTCATATAGTGTAATCGTATAACTATTTGAGGTCAGTCGACGCGCGCGGCGCTGACCACGCCCAGAGCCCTTCGACGGATGGAGCCTTCATGCTGCGCACCGCCTTCACCGAGACCTTCGGCATCGAGCACCCCATCGTCCAGGGAGGGATGCAGTGGGTCGGCACGGCCGACCTGGTGTCCGCGGTCGCCAATGCCGGTGGCTTGGGGTTCCTCACTGCACTCACCCAACCCACGCCGGAGGCGCTGACCCACGAGATCGCCCGCTGCAGGGACCTCACCGACAAACCCTTCGGCGTCAACCTGACGATCCTGCCGACGATCACGCCGCCGCCGTATGACGAATACCGGCATGCCATCGCCGACGCGAGAGTGAAGATCGTCGAGACAGCCGGCTCCTCCCCCGAGCCACATATGCCCTTCTTCCACGACAACGGCATCAAGGTCATCCACAAGTGCACGAGCGTGCGTCACGCGGTCAAGGCGCAGAAGGTCGGTGTCGACGCGATCAGCATCGATGGCTTCGAGTGCGCCGGCCATCCCGGCGAGGACGACATCCCCGGCTTGGTGCTGATCCCGGCAGCACGCGCCCAGATCACCATCCCGATGCTGGCGTCCGGTGGTTTCGCCGACGCCCGGGGGCTCGTGGCCGCCCTCTCCCTGGGAGCGGATGGGATCAACATGGGCACGCGCTTCCTGTGCACCGCGGAGGCGCCGGTCCACCAGGCCGTCAAGGAGCGGATGGTCGCCGCCACGGAGCTGGACACCGACCTGATCTTCCGCCAGCTGGGCAACACGGCCAGGGTGGCCAAGAACGTGATCAGCGAGGAGACGGTCCAGATCCTCAACGCGGGCGGCGAGTTCTCCGATGTCCAGCACCTCGTGAGTGGGTCGCGTGGCCGCACCGTCTATGGGTCCGGAGACACCGACGCGGGCATCTGGACCGCCGGGATGGTGCAGGGTCTCATCACTGACATCCCCAGTGCGGGAGAACTCATCGAGCGCATTGTCCGGGAGGCAGAGGAGCTCATCACCAGCCGACTGGGTGGTCTCGTCGCGCAGAAGGTCCGCGCATGACGACAAACCCTGTCCGTACGGTGCACGTCGCAGTCAACGGACCAATCGGCCGGGTCACCCTCGACGCGCCAGATCGGCTCAACGCGGTCGACACCGCCATGCTCACGGCTCTGGCTGACGCGTTCGAGGAACTGGGGGCACGGCAGGACGTGCGAGTCATCACCCTGACCGGGACGGGGCATGGCTTCTGCGCCGGGGTGAACCTCTTCGTCAGGGAGGGGGAGGAGATTGGCGCTGCCACCGTCCAGGCCGCAGGTCGTGCCGTTCAGGCGATGACGAAGGCCCCGCAGGCGGTGGTCTCGCTCGTCAACGGTGTCGCTGCCGGTGTGGGCATGTCCCTCGCCCTGGCCGCCGACTATTGCCTGGCATCCGAGTCTGCGTCGTTCGTCCTCGCGTTCAGCAAGATCGGGCTCATGCCCGACGGTGGTGCGACCGAACTCGTGGCCGCCTCGGTCGGTCGCGCTCGCGCCATGCGGTTGGCCCTCACGGCCGAGAACCTCACTGCAGCGCGAGCGGCCGAAGTGGGCCTCATCGCCGAGGCCGTTGCGGACGCCTCGTTCTCGGCGCGGTCCGAGGCCGTGGTCGATCACCTGCTCTCCCTCGCTCCACGCGCCACCGAGCTCACCAAGCTCGCGATCAACGCTGCGACCCTCGATCTGGAGTCCACGTTGGAGCGAGAGGAGCGAGGTCAGGTGGCTCTGCTCGCGAGCACAGACTTCGATGAAGGTGCCGCGGCCTTCCGGGAGCGGCGTCCGGCCGTGTTCCCCGGTGGCTGAGCCGAGCGCGCCCGTGGACGTGTGGGAAGCCGTTGCGGGCCGGCGGTCGACGAGGGCGTTCACGGCCGAACCGGTCGATCGTGCCGTGCTCGTGCGCGCGTTGTCGTCGGCCTCACGAGCCCCGTCGGGAGGCAACCTGCAGCCGTGGCATGTGGACGTGGTCGCCGGTCAATCGCGGGACGCGCTCGTGGAGTCGGTCTTGGCGCGCCTCGAGCGGGGCGAGCCGCCGCCCGAGGCGGAGTATGCCGTGTATCCCCCTTCGCTGTGGTCGCCCCATCGCGAGCGCCGCTTCACCAACGGTGAGCAGTTGTATGCCGCGCTCGACATCGCACGAGAGGACCGCTCTCTCCGACTGGTCCAGTTCGCCCGCAACTGGGAGTTCTTCGGCGCGCCCGTCGGCGCCTTCATCACTGTTGACCGGCGGATGGGAGCAGCTCAGTGGTCCGACCTCGGCGGTTTCATCCAGACGCTGCTACTCCTCCTTCACGCGGAAGGGTTGGGCACGTGCGCCCAAGAGGCATGGTCGGTCCACCACGACCTCGTCACTCGCGAGATCGGAACCCCGGCGCAGCGAATGCTGTTCTGCGGCATCGCCATTGGCCACCCGGACCCGAATTCATCAGTGAACCGCTGGACGTCGGATCGGGTGCCCCTGGACGAGTTCACGACGTTTCACTGAACCGGACACACGGCATACGCATCAACGCTGCCCGGCACGCCCGGGTCAGTGGACGGCGTCGACGAGCCCCCAGGCGAGCGCGACGTCCGCGCCGATCGCCTCGCCCGACAGGGCGAGCCACGTCGTCCGCCACGGGCCGATGCGTCGGGTGATGCTCACCGTCCCCCCCGCTCCGGGAATGAGACCCATCGCGAGCTCGGGAAGGCGGAATGTCGTGTCGGCGTGGGCGGCCACGACGGCCGCGAACGCAGGGATCTCGATGCCCGCGCCGATGCACGCCCCGTGAAGCCGGGCGCTCACCCGATCGCGCACCTTCTCGAGCGCCGCCCCGGTACCCTGTCGCAGACGGATGAGGTGAGCTGCCGAGACATCGTCGATCGTCCCGAACTCGTCGAGGTCACCGCCGCTGCAGAAGGAAGGGCCAGCACCCGACAGGGTGACCTCGCGCAGGGTCGGATCCAGGGCCGTCAACTCGAGGGCTTCTAGGAGCCCGTCACGCATGCGCCGGGAGTACGCGTTGCGTCGGTTCGGGTTGTTCAGGACGACGTCGAGGAGATCGCCGTCGCGGGTCATCGCGACGAGGTCGCCGGCGTGACCACTGTCGGGTGGGAGTTCTCGCCGAGGGGTGGTCGCCCGCCAGTCCCAGAACTCCGGTGATGCGAGGAGCATCGAGTAGGCCAGCGACTCGACGACCAGTCCGTCAGCCACGTTGAGAGCCGGCGCCAGACGCACGACCTGGCACAGAGTCGTCGCCGTGATCGGACGAGCTGCGACAGAGAGGGCGAGACGGTCCAGAGCCTGATCCACGTCATCGCAGGCGACCGTGGCGCGATCGCCAAGGTCCGCGGCACGTGCCACGAGAGTGGTGTCGAACGCGCGCGCGAGGACCCCCGCTGGCCCACTGAGTGGGCGGGCGGCAAAGCCCACGACGGGCACGTGCGGATGGTTCAAAGCCTGGGCCGCTCGGGCCAGGGGCCCTGCCGGGTACTCCGGGCCGACGCCATCGAGGTCCACGGCGAGCAGTGAGTCCTCAGGGCGCCCGGAGGAATTCAGCCCAAGGCCTGCCCCACCCTGGACCAGCTCGTCTACGGACAGGACTCGGAGTGCCACGGTCCCACTCTCACAGATGCGGTGGCTCCACGTGAACAAACCTGTGCGCGAAGGCATCGGGCTCATTGGGCTTTGAAGTCAGTGCGTACACGATTAACAAAGCCCGAGCGACAAGTCGTCCGACTCTCAACTGGACATCAACGGCCTCTGCGACCTTTGACCGCGAGCCGTTCGTGGTCGCAATTTTGGTCTCATTCGCCTAGGTTCCGGACCGTTCGGGCACGTCCACGTCTCACTAGACTGAGCACGGCCCGGCCTCCGCGAACCGGGGCGAACGTCATGGTGCAGACCTCGAAAGCGTGTGAGGGTGAAAGCCCTCCGTGGGTTCAAATCCCACCGCCACCGCCAACTGGAATTGCCCCGGGAGCTTGCGACCGGGGCTTTTCCTTTGCGCGGGTGGCGAGGGGATGCAGGGAGCGCAGACTCGCGGATGCGACGGAAGAGCAGACGCGATCCCCCCCGCGCCACCGCGCCAATAGACATGCCGTGGTGCTCTCGCGTGGCTCACCCGTGACCCGACCTCGCGTGCGACCCGGCGTCCGTGGCACCCACTGCATGTCCATTGGTCCTCGACCACCTGCCTTGGCCCTGTCCAGCGGTGGGATCGCTATCGTCGCTGCATGAACTGGCCCCGCCACCCCCACTACTTGGGCGACGCAGCACCCGAACCTGTGGACTTCCTCCTGCAGGTGGTGATGCCCTCCTCACTGGATTCACCCGCTCAGGGGGACGTCGTGGTGACCGTGCCGGACAAGGGCGTCGACCAGTGGGCCGGGGTATGGCGGCTCTACCTGGGCGAGCGGGACGGAGAGTGGCCTCGCCCCAGGCCTGGCGACACGTGCATCGGAACACGCGCCGAAGTGGTCCAGCGGGCCATGGCTCGGGACGTCGCCGCGCGCTGGATCTTCGACGAGGAGACAGACGCCTTCCTCCCGCTGACCTGAGGCCGACGCTGGGCACGGGGAGCGGCAAACGCTGCTCTGAAAGGGCTTGCCACGCTCAACGCGTCGGCGATGGGGGCCCTTTGCCGCTCCCTGTGCCCGCCAACGGACATGGAACAGCCCGCGGGCCTGTCGACCGAGCGAACTCGGTGCGACGAGTGCAGGGGACGACCTGCACGGCCCACGGGCTGCGGTGAACTGCTGGGAATTGCGCCGGGCGGCGCCCCTCGAAGCAGTCGAGGTGCGCTAGCGCGCAGTCACCTCACGCGTCCAATCTGAAATCACTTCGTGGACCACCTCCCATCTGTGTCCTTTGACGCTAGATCCGAGGTGGGCACCGGCGCAACACCTTTATTTGGCGGGTTATTGACGCCGACCTCACTTGCCGGGAGCGCGACCCTCGAGGGCAGACGTGAGCATGGCCCGCGCGGACCAGCGCATCGTGTCGGCGGCCTCGGCACGCGTCTGTCCGGCGACGTCGACCAGCCAGACGAGCGCCTCGATGCCGATCGCACTGCGGATGGCCACCGCGACGCGCCTCACGCCGTCGTCCCCGATCTCGGCGCGCAGTGGGTCCAGCGCCTCGACGAGCCAGGGGATGACCCGGCCCTGCCGCAGCGGCAGCTCGGCGCGTCGCTCGGGATTGGGGTCGAGCGAGAGCCGGAGCATCGTGCGTTGCTGGAGCTCGGTCGACTGGATCATCTCGATGACCCGATCGACCACGACGTCGATGCGGACACGCGGGTCCGTGGGTGCGTCGGCGTCCAGCATCGACTCTGTTCCCACCTCGGGATGCGCAGCCACGAGCAGTGCCGCCTGGTTCGGGAAGTAGCGGTAGGCCGTCGTGCGGGAGACGCCTGCTGACGCCGCGGCATCCTCGACCTTGGGCGTCCGTCCGTCCGCGACGATCTCGCGCGCTGCGGTAACGAGAGCTTCACGCGTGCGCCGTTTGAGGTTGACGTAGCCGCCCTGCTCGTAGGGGGTTGACATGAGAGAGATGGTACGTCAGTCTCAATTTGGTACCACGATCCCAAATCTGCACCGTGGACCCCTCAGAGAGAAGGCGTCATGAGCGCACCGACCACGACCAGCACGTTGGTCCGCAACCTTGAGTCGGGCGACCGGCGCTGGTTTGCCGGAGGAGGCGTGCACACCTGGCTGGCGACGGCCGAGGACACCGGCGGCACGTTCCTGCTCTGCGAGATGGAGATGGCCCAGGGCAAGGCCACCCCCCTTCACACCCATCCGGCAGACGAGACGCTCATCGTGCTCGAGGGTGAGCTCCTCATCCATCTGGACGGGGTCGAGCACACCGTGCGCCCAGGCGGCCTGGCCATCGCGCCGGCCGGAGTGCCCCACGCGTTCCTCGTGTCGTCGGGCCCGGCCCGGATGTTGTGCCTGCACACGCCGGGGACCTGTGAGGCCTTCTACCTCGGAGCCAGCGACCCGATCGATGCCGGAACCACGACCGGCGTCGTCGACTTCGACCGATTCGCGGCATCGGCTCGCGAGAACGGTGGGATCAAACTCCTTGGACCTCCCCCCTTCGCGTTCACCGACACCCACTGAGCCCACGCCCAACGACAGACGTCCGCGCCAATGGTCGCGATTGCGGCCATCGACGCGGACGTCAGAGCGACGAAGGAGAGCCCCCGTTAGTTGGCGGCCGCCGCCCATCGCTGGCTTGCAGCGGCGGTGTCGGTCGCCTGGACGACCTTGCCGTCAGCCTGCGCCGTGAGCGACAGCCCGCTGTGCTTGGCCTTGAAGGTCAGCACGCTGCCGGCCTTGCTGATCACCCACTGCTGGTTGGGCGTGCCACCGCAGGTGTACTGCCCGACGCCCTGCCCACTCGTCGTGGAGCTGTAGGGGACGTCGGCGCACAGCCCGGTGCCGGCGTTCTTGAGCTGGTAGGTCAGCTCATCGGCGTTGCGGGTCACCACCCACTTCTGGTCGGCGTCAGAGCTCGGAGTCGCCGCAATGAGCTGCCCCAGCTCCTGGTCGGTGGCCTCCAGCGCCC
Source organism: Janibacter sp. HTCC2649 (assembly GCF_000152705.1). Classification (GTDB taxonomy): domain Bacteria; phylum Actinomycetota; class Actinomycetes; order Actinomycetales; family Dermatophilaceae; genus Knoellia. The sequence goes on from NZ_CH672413.1 coordinate 2,204,705, forward strand.
TGCCACCGGTCGTGATCGAGTACTGCCCGTCCGCGATCGGCGGCGCAATGACCTCCTCGGTGCCGACGGTCATCCCGAACACGTGCACCGCGGCGTTGGCCGGCAGGGTCACCGCGACGACATCCTTGGCGGGGTCGATGCGCAACGTCTTGGTGTAGAGCCGGTACTCGGTCGTCGGATAGGCCGGACCCGTGGGCGTGTTCTTGCCCTTGGTCACCACGGCGATCTTGGAGCCGTAGGTGTCGGTCGCGAGGCAGCACCAGTTCGGCACTCCGAGCGTTCCGGTCGTGACCGTCCCGTCGGCGTAGTGCACGGTCGCCCCGCCAGCTGCGGACCCACTCGTGCCCGTGCCGAGGATGGCGAGCGCGTTGCCCTTGCCCTGGAGGCTGATGGTCTCGCCGCCGGAGGCGACGTTGTCCTTCGTGCCCGGCTGGGCATCCGGCCAGGTGAACGAGAACCCGTTCGCCGCAACGGTTGCGCCGGGGGTCACGCCCTTCTCCGCCAGTCGTTCGGCGAGGAAGCTCGAGCCACCGCCGTCGATGTCACCGGGCGCCGGGTTGGCCGACGCGGTCACGCCGACGTTGTTGAACGCATCGGCCAGCTCGCCGAACGCGAGCGTTGTCGTCGCCCGATCCGTGATCGTGCGACTGACGTCGCGAGCCGTGTATGCCGTGGTGCCGGTGAGCTCTCGCGTTCCGGCTTCGGCGTCGGCCGGTGGAGTGACGGTGAAGTTCGCGGTGAACGTCGCGCCATTCTTCACGCCGGTGGCCGTGGTCGGACCAACAGCCTTGACGGCCCAGCCGGCCGGGGCCGTGATCGAGGTGGACGTGACATCGACGGGCTTGCCGGTGTCGTTGGTGAACGTCGCCTTCACGGGCGTCGCGTCACCCGAGACGGAGATGCGCGGCACGGTCAGGTCGAGGGTGACGTCACGCTCCTGGGGGTGCGATCCACCCACGGCTCCTGCACCGGTGATGCGGACCGAGGCCGCGGATCCCGTTGCGAGAGAGGGAGTTTTGACCTTGATGACGCCGGTGGCACTGTCGTAGAAGAAGCCGGACGCAGCCGCCTTGAGAGCGTCCGCGGACGCCACGGCCTTGAGGGCTGTGGACCCGACGGTCACACCGTCGGGGGCTGCGTCGGTGTGCACGGACAGGCCGTAGTGACGCGAAGCCGGTTTCCCGGCATACGCACCATTGAGTGAACCGAGCGCGATGGTGACCGGTCCACGACCGGTGACCGGGGCGGTCACATCGAAGCGCTGGGTCGCGGACTGACCCGAGGCGTGTGACTGCGAACGGCCGTCATCCTCGTAGTTCGTGAACGTCGAGGTGCCGGAGGGATAGACGTCGAGGTCGAGCTGGCCGGCGTCCTTGCCCTCCTTCCAGTCCATCGTGCCCTCGGGGAACATCGGCACGACGGCCCCGGCGCGGACGAACATCGGCAGGGTGTCGAGCGGCGCCTTGTAGCCGTCGATCGTCTGGCCACCCTGGTAGATCCGGCCCGACCAGTAGTCGACCCACTGACCCTTGGGCAGGTAGATGTCGTCGCGGACGCTCGTGTCGGAGTAGACGGGTGCCACGAGGAAGTCGTCACCGGCGAGGAACTCGTACTTCGCCGCGTCGCCCCAGGTGTTGGGGTCCTCGGGGTACTCGAGGTAGAGCGGCCGGGTGGCACCGACGCCGTCCGAGGACGCGTTCATCGTGTGCGTGTAGAAGTACGGGAGCAGGCGCTCGTGCAACATCATGTACTTGCGGTTGATGCTCGTGAACGGTTCGCCGTAGCGGTAGGGCTGCTTGTCGCTCGCCGCCCAGCCACTCATGGCGTAGGTCATCGGCAGCATCATCTTCCACTGCAGGTCGCGGGCGTAGGTCTGCGCGCTGCCGCCGAAGATGCCGTCGACGTCACCGGTCGTGACCGGCTGGCCGGACATCGTCGAGCCTGCGTAGGTCGGGATCTGCCACTTGATGTAGTCCCACGAGCCGCTCTGGTCGCCGGACCACGGGATGCCGCAGCGCTGGGTTCCGGCCCAGCCCTCGATGGTCACGACGGTCGCGCGGTCGGTGCTGTTGGACTCGATGCCGTCGCGGGCCTTCTCGCAGGCGTCGAGGGCGAACCGGTAGCCGGGGCCGACCCAGGCAACGTCGGTCTTGCGGACGCGCACGCCGGCGGCGACCTCGGAGTCCTGCTCGGTGAGGTCGCGCTGGGTCCACAGGCCGAGCTCGGCACCGTTGGCGTGGAGCATGTCGCCGGTCGCGGGCAGGTCCTCGTACTCACAGCCGTAGCCGTCGTTGACAAGCATCCAGCCGAGCGGGAAGTTGTTGTCCTTGTAGCCCTTGGCGATCGCCGTGGAGTCGCGCAGGGTCTCGCGCTCACCGCGGTTGGCGTTGTGAAGGTAGCAGTCAGCGTCACCCATCTCGAGGGCGTACATCGGCAGGGCCAGCGGTCGACCGGTGAGCTCGGTGAGGCCGTTGATGACCTGCTTGGCGTCGCCGACGAAGTAGTAGGCGTCGAAGCGCTGCTCCTCGTGCGTCGTCTTCACCGGCGCGTGGAAGTCGTAGGTGCCGGGCGCGAAGGTGTTGCGCAGGACGCCGTAGCCCTTGCTCGAGACATAGAACGGTGACGCGTTGGGGTTGCCGCCGTCGTTCCAGTTGTAGTCACGCGAGATGGTGATCTCGGAATCGCGGTGGCTGAAGCGGCCGTTCTGCATGCCGCCGCCGAAGAACTGCTCGGTCGTACCCTGCTTGAGGCTCTGCGTCGTGCCGGAGTCATTCCACGACAACGGCGCCGTCTCGTCCCAGAGCGGGGTGCCGTCGGCCTTGGCCAGGTGAAGGGTGATCGGGGACTTCGTGATGGTCAGTTTGGCCGCGCCCGTGGTGATCTCGTATGCCGTCGCGCTCTCCTTGACGGCAGAGCTGGCACCGGCGTAGTCGGTCTTCACGATGATGTCGGCGTCGGGCGCGGCCGGGTCGGCCGGGTCATCGTTGGCCGGATCGGTGAAGGTGCCGTCGGGTGCCACCTCGACGCGCAGCAGGTCGTTGTCCTCGGCGACGACGCGCAGGGCGGCCGCGCCGGACCGCACCGTGTAGGTGTCGCCGTCCTGGTCGAAGGACGTGATGTTGCCGAGCTGGCCGGTGGCAGCCTGGGCACTTGCCGGCACCGCGACGAGCCCGGCCGCGGCCAAGGCTCCGGTGGCGACCAGGGCGAGTACCTGCCCACTTCTATGACTGAACATGATCGATTTTCCTCCATATAGCGCACGTTCGAGCGACCCCGCTCGTGACGCTAGCCCCAGGAAGGCCCTCCCCGCCAGAGCGTGGAAGGTATGGAGTTGGTCAAGAACCTCGATCAGGCCAGAGTCAGGAAGAGCTTTTCCATCAGGGCCTTGTCCTCCTCATTGACACCCTCGGGCGAGGTGAGACAGTCGCGCAGACCGGACGAGACGATGGCGAACCCGGCGCGGTCCAGGGCGCGGTTGACAGCAGCGAGCTGGGTGACGACGTCCTTGCAGTCGCGGCCCTCCTCGATGAGTCGGATGACTCCCCCGAGCTGACCCTGCGCGCGACGCAGGCGGTTGATCACGGGGGTCATGTCGTCGCTGTTTAGTGCGGCCATGGGGGCTCCTGGAGATCCGAAGGAAGTATGTGCGTGTTTGACGACTATACCCCTTGGGGTATTAGAGTCAGCCGTGAAATGGATACCCCCCTAGGTATACCCGTGTTCCGAAGGAGCAGACCACATGCCCGAGACGACCCGCGATCAGAACGCAGCGCCCGTCACTGGCGCACCCATCATCGTCACGATCGACACCCCCACCTTGGGTGACCGCTCGTATCTCGCCCATGACGGCGAGGTCGCCCTCGTCATCGACCCGCAGCGCGACATCGACCGGGTCCTCGCCCTCGCCACCAAGGAGGGCGTGCGCATCACCCACGTCCTGGAGACGCACATCCACAACGACTACGTGACCGGCGGTCTCGCCCTCGCGAAGGCGACCGGAGCGGCATACCTCGTCAACCGGGCCGACGACGTCGGCTTCGAGCGCATTGCGATCTCTGACGGCGAGATCGTCGAGATCTCCCCGACGATGCGTCTTCGCGTCATCGCCACCCCGGGCCACACCTACACGCACCTGTCCTATGCGCTCGACGCACGCCGGGCGGTCGGCGCGGACTGGGAGCCGGTAGGCGCGTTCACCGGCGGGTCACTGCTCTTCGGTGCCACCGGGCGACCCGACCTGCTCGGCCACGACCACACCCACGACCTCGTGCACCACCAGTTCGCCTCGGCCCACCGCCTGGCCCACGAGCTCCCCGACCACGTACACGTCCTGCCCACCCACGGCTTCGGTTCGTTCTGCTCGGCCGGTTCCACGGGCGACACGACCGCGTCGACCATCGGACACGAGAGGGGCAGCAACCCCGCGCTCACCCAGGACCAAGAAGCCTGGATCGCCGACACCCTTGCCGGACTCGACGACTACCCCGCTTACTACGCCCACATGGCCCCTGCCAACAGTGCCGGGCCGAACGCACCCGACCTCAGGACACCGGAAGTCGTCGACCGGGCCACCCTCACCGACCGCATCGCTGCCCGTGAATGGGTGGTCGACCTCCGCACTCGCACCGCCTTCGCGGCAGGGCACGTCACCGGCACGCTGAACTTCGGCCTCGACGGCCAGTTCTCCACCTACCTCGGGTGGCTCATCCCCTGGGGTACCCCACTCACCCTGCTCGGCGAGTCCGCCGAGCAGGTCGCCGAGGCCCACCGCGAGCTCGTCCGCATCGGCATCGACCACCTCGCGGGAGCCGCCACCGGAACCCCGGACCAGTGGTCCGAAGCACCCTTGGGCACGTTCGAGCGGGCCACGTTCGCTGATCTGGCGCAGGTCCGTCATCACCGTCGCGTCTTCGTCCTCGACGTCCGCCGCACGAGCGAGTTCGACGCCAGCCACATCGACGATGCCACTCACATCCCCCTCCACGACCTTCTCGCCCGCCTCACCGAGGTGCCCACCAGCGAGGTGTGGGTCCACTGCGCCGGCGGCTACCGGGCCTCGATCGCTGCGTCCATCCTCGCAGGCCACGGCGTCCCGGTCGTGGCCGTCGACGACAGCTTCGACAACGCCACGAGCTCCGGCCTTCCGCTCACCAACGCGTCAACCTGATCCCACCCGTTCACACCCGTGCCGTCATACGCACACGCCCCGAAATTCCCATCCGAAGGAGCACCACCATGTGTCGTCCCGTCAACTGCAAGACCTGTGGCAAGACCACCTGGGCCGGCTGCGGCCAGCACGTCGATCAGGTCATGGAGGGCATCCCGACCCGTGAGCGCTGCCCCGGCCACGCCACCGAGGTGAAGTCCGCCGCCGACAGTGCGTCGTTCTTCAGCAAGATCTTCGGTCGCAGCTGATCCTCATCGCCCACGACGTGTCGCTCCAGCTCCTGCCCCTGGCCTTGCCGCTCGGGCTGCTCATCGGGCTCAGCCTTGGTGCTCTCGGTGGGGGTGGATCGATCCTCACCGTGCCCGCCCTGGTCTATGTGCTGGGCCAGGACCCGAGAAGCGCCACCACGGGCTCGCTGCTCATCGTCGGCGTGACATCACTCATCGCACTCGTCCCCCACGCCCGCGCGCAACGGGTGCGCGTGGGCCAGGGCCTGCTGTTCGGCGCGTTGGGCACTGGCGGGTCGTTCGCCGGGTCCGCGCTCGCGTCGCATGTCGCCCCGCAGGTGCTCTTGTCCGGGTTCGCAGGCCTCATGTTGGTCGTCGCGCTCATCATGCTGGCCCGCGCTCGACACGTGGCCGACGGCTCTGCAGCGAGCGACCCGAGTGTCGAGCCGATCCTCACGCTGCGTCCACTGTCGTGCGCCTGTCCGCGCGCCGCCAAGGTCGTTGTCACCGCGACCGCAGTTGGCCTGCTCACCGGGTTCTTCGGCGTCGGCGGTGGCTTCCTCCTCGTCCCAGCCCTCATTCTCGCAATGGGGTTCCCGATGCCGGTCGCGGTCGGCACCTCACTGCTCGTGATCGCCGTCAACAGCGGCACAGCACTGGTGGCCCGGGCATCCGTCGGCGGCACAAACCTCGATTGGCCTCTGATTGCGATGTTCACCGCTGCCGCGATCGTGGGCAGCCTCATCGGCGGACGCCTCGCGTCACGGGTCACGCCAGCACACCTCGCAAGGGCTTTTGCCGTCCTGCTCATCGCCGTCGCGATGTACACAGCCGCACGCAGCATCCCCCACCTGCCCTGAGCCCTTGGATCGCGACCTGGCGGGTCCCGACCCCTCCGACCCTGGCATCGACCCACGTCGCTATCATCGTCAAATGGCGATGATTTTTCAGCGTGCGGCGCAGGCACCCGAGGCCGCCTCCACGGCCTCCGACGACGGCCCGGGCGACGGGCTCGGCGACCTCGAAGCAGCTGCGGCTCAGGCCGCCGCCTGCCTCTTCCGGGGCATGGGCGACCCGGGCCGGGTGCGGATCCTGCAGCACCTCCTCCTGGGCGAGCACCGCGTCGTCGAGCTGACGGCGCACCTCGGCCTCGCCCAGTCCACCGTCTCGAAGCACCTCGCCTGCCTGCGCGAATGCGGCCTCGTGACGTCGCGCCCGGTCGGTCGATCGTCGGCGTACTCACTCACCCACCCCGAGCTCGTGACCCGTGTCTTTGCGGCCGCCGAAGAGCTTCTCGCGGCGACCGGGGACGCCGTCACCCTCTGCCACACCTCCGGGCTGGACGCGTCATGACCCAGACCGTCACGTTCGCCGAGACCGGCGCCCGAAGGGCAACCCTGATCCGACGAGCCCAGCTACTGGCTGGCGCTACCGTCGCCTGCAACGTCATCGAAGGCGTCGTCGCCATCACCGCCGGCCGATCCGCGAACTCCTCGGCCCTGGTCAGTTTTGGACTGGACTCCTTTGTCGAGGTCGCCTCGGGACTCATCGTCCTCTGGCAGTTCCGACACGTCCTGCCCGAGACCCGCGAGCGCACCGCTCAACGCCTCATGGCCGGTGCGTTCTTCCTCCTCGCCGCGTACGTCTCGGTCGACGCCGTGCGCGTCCTCCTCGGGGGTCACGAAGCCGACGCATCCCCGGTGGGCGTGGGTCTCGCCATCGTTTCTCTCCTCGTCATGCCCTTCCTCTCGCGGGCCCAACGCAACACGGGTCGCGCACTCGGATCAGGCACCGTCGTCTCAGACTCGAAGCAGACGATGCTCTGCACCTACCTGTCGGCCGTTCTCCTCGTCGGCCTGCTCGCCAACGCCGTCCTCGGCTGGTGGTGGGCCGATCCGCTCGCCGGTCTGGTCATCGGGGCCGTGGCGGTGCGAGAGGGACTCGAGTCCTGGCGCGGCGAAGCCTGCTGCACGACGGAGGCAACCCGATGAGCGGGCACTCGCACTCCCACTCCCCGGTGGGAGCCAGCGCCGGCGCAACACACCGCTGGCGCCTTCAGGTCGCCTTCGGCCTCATCGCCGCCTTCTTCGTCGTCGAGCTCGTCACCGCCGTGACGTCAGGCTCGCTGGCGCTCCTCAGCGACGCGGGGCACATGGCCGCCGACGTGGTCGCCCTCGGCGCGGCCCTCGTCGCCACCCGCATCGCGAGTCGCCCCGACCCGACCGGGCGCAGGACCTTCGGGTCCTACCGTGCGGAAGTCTTCGCATCGGGACTGGCCGTGCTCCTCATGCTCGGCGTCGCGGCATACATCGTCATCGGTGCGATCGAGCGATTCGGCGAGGAAGTCTCTGTCGCCACGGGACCGATGCTCGTCGTCGGCATCATCGGTCTGGTCGTCAACCTCATCGCCCTCACCCTGCTCAGGGGTGGCGCCGGGGAGTCCCTCAACGTCAAGGGTGCCTACCTCGAGGTCGTCGCCGACACCCTCGGCTCGGTCGGCGTCATCGCGGCGGCGATCCTGATCTCCCTCACCGGGAATCCGCTGTGGGACACCGGAATCGCGCTGGCCATCGCTGCCTTCGTCGCCGTGCGCGCCATCATGCTGGGGCGCGAGGTCCTCGCCGTCCTGGGGCAGCATGCGCCCGGCAACATGGATCCCGACGACGTCGCCCGGACCCTGGCGGGTGTCCCCGGTGTCACGGACGTGCACGACCTCCACGTGTGGACGCTGACGTCGGGCATGAACGTCGCCACGGCCCACCTCGTCGTTCATGAGGCGACCGACCCCCACGACGTCCTCGACCGCGCCCGACAGGTCATGCGCAGTGACTACGGCGTCGAACACGCCACCCTCCAGGTCGAGCCGGACACCCACACCGGCTGCCACGAGATCACGTGGTGAGGTCCGGGCACTGCCCAACAGATCCACCGTCGAGCCGCGCTTCGAGCCCGTCCAACCCGCGCAGGATCATCGCGCCGTAGCCGTCATCAGCCAGCGCAGCCACCGCCTCCCGGGCCAGCGCGAGCTCGCGTCGCGCATCCTCGACCCGCCCCAACCGCGCGTAGCCGTCACCGAGGTTGAGGTGCAGGCTCGGCGCAAAGCCCGCAGCGGCGGGCACCCCGATGGGTTCCAGATCGGCATCGCGAACCTCGCCGAAGGCCCTCCAGGCCGCTTCGTCCCACTCCACCTCTGAGTCGACGGAGTCCTGGGCATCGGCGAGGAAGTGCGCCAGGACGCAACGCTGGGCGGGGTGGTCCGTCCGTTGCCACAGCGCCATCAACTGGTCACGAGTGATGTCATGAGCCGCCGTTTGTGCTTCACCGACCGCCTCGAGGATTTCGTCCCACTCGACCATCGGGTCAGGCGTCCGCCGGTTCGGATTCCGCTCCCGCTGCGGCGGCCCGGGCGGTCCGTCGACGCCAGACCCAGGTCACGATCGCACCGACCGCCACGGCAGACACGAGCACGGCGCCCACCGTCCCGAACCACGTGACGACCTGCTCATAGGACTTGCCAGCGGCGAAGCCCGCGAGCACGCTGCCCACCGCCCAGGACCCGGCACCCAACAGGTCCCAGGCGAGGAACTTGGCGTACGGCATACCCGAGATCCCGGCGAGCGAAGGCATGACCGAACGGACGAACGGCGTCCACCGACCGATGAGGACGGCCGGCCCACCACGCAACCGCAGCCGCGCCTCGGCGCCGGCCAGCCGCTTGCGACGCCCCGGGTTCGACACGCGACGGTGGAGCCGCGGGCCGACGCGACGCCCCACGGCATACCCGACGTTGTCCCCGACGATCGCGGCGGCGAGCACGACGACCAGCACGGTCACGAGGGAGGTGCGGCCCAGAGCCGCCGCGGCGCCGGCGAGGACGGCGACAGTCTCACCCGGCATCACCATGCCGACGAGGAGGGCGCACTCGCAGAAGACCACGAGCCCTGCCACGGTGAGGATGATCCACGGGTCCTGGTCGAGCAGGGTCTCGAGGAGATCGATCATCGGCGCTCTCCGAAGAAGTCGAGCAACAGCTGGGACGCCTCGGCTTCGAGGACTCCCCCGACGACCTCGATCCGGTGCGTCGCCCGCCGGTCACGCACGACGTCCCAGACCGAACCGGTCGCGCCGAGCTTGGGGTCCCACGCGCCGAGCACGATGCGGGAGATCCGCGCGAGCATGGCCGCGCCGGCGCACATGGGACACGGCTCCAGCGTCACGACGAGGGTGCAGTCCTCCAGACGCCACGATCCGGTATGCCGTGCGGCCGCCCGCAGTGCCACGACCTCGGCGTGCGCTGTGGGATCGGCGTCCACTTCACGCAGGTTCCAGCCCTCGCCGATGACCGCGCCACCCGGGTCGAGGACCACGGCGCCGACCGGCACGTCGCCCGCGGACCCAGCGCGCACGGCGAGGTCGAGGGCGTGACGCATCGGGGCGGCATACTCCTCGCGCGCTGGTCCAGAAGTGGAACTCACACGCTAAGTTTCACCCATGCGCGTTCACGTTGCCGACCACCCGCTCATTGCTCACAAGTTGACCTACCTGCGGGACAAGCGGACGGACTCCCCGACCTTCCGCCGGCTGGCCGAGGAGCTCATGACTCTGCTCGCCTATGAGGCGACGCGGGACGTGCGGGTCGAGCCCTTCGACATCGAGACTCCGGTGGCCCCGACGACGGGCATCAAGCTCTCCAACCCCAAGCCCCTCATCGTGCCGATCCTGCGCGCCGGGCTGGGCATGCTCGAGGGCATGGTGCGCCTCCTGCCGAGCGCCGAGGTCGGGTTCCTCGGCATGCAGCGCAACGAGGAGACGCTCGAGGCGATCACCTACGCGAACCGTCTGCCCGACGACCTCAAGGGCCGTCAGGTCTATGTGTTGGACCCGATGCTCGCCACTGGCGGCTCGATGATCGACGCCATCAAGTTCCTGCTCGAGCGCGGCGCCGACGACATCACGGCGGTCACCCTGCTCGCTGCGCCCGAGGGCATCGCGGCCATGGAGAAGTCGCTCGCCGACGTCGACGTTCCCGTGCAGCTCGTGACCGGATCGATCGACGAGAAGCTCAACGAGCTCGGCTACATCGTGCCGGGTCTGGGCGACGCGGGCGACCGGCTCTACGGCGTCGTCTGAGCCCCGCGACACGCGGAACGACACGCCGGAGCCAACCTCACGAGTCACACCAGTCACATCCGCCATCATGAGTGCTGCAGTGTGTAGTCCTCGTGCGCGCCCGCACAGGATCTGAAACGAGAGAGAGCAGTCGTGTCCATGCCCCCGGTCAAGAAGATCGTCATGTGGCTTGTGGTCATTTTCCTGCTCTATGCCATCTTCACCTCCCCCAATGACGCCGCGGACATCGTCGGCAGCGCGTGGGATGTCATCAGCAACGCGATCAAGAACATCGGCGAGTTCTTCGACTCCTTGATCGCCCGGAGCTGACCTTGGCGGCCGGGCGCCTCGACCGCGAACTCGAGCGCTACCTGGTCCCGGGCGAGCGCGTCGTCACGGTCGTCCGGATGCACTGGTTCTCGCAGCTGCGCCCCATCGCCGCGTTCGTCGGACTCCTCTTCCTCGCGACCTACGTCGAGGCCGAGTCGCCCCAGACACGCTCCGGCGCGATGCTCGCAAACTTCTTCTGGTATGCCGCGCTGGCCGGCGGTGCGTACCTCCTGTGGCGCTACCTGAACTGGCGCCACGACTGGTTCATCGCGACCGACAAGCGGTTCCTGCTCTTCTACGGCTTCATCCGCCGCAAGGTCGCGATGATGCCCCTCATGAAGGTCACCGACATGACCTTCGACCGCTCGATCATGGGCCGGATCATCGGCTACGGCAGCTTCCTCATGGAGTCGGCCGGTCAGGACCAGGCCCTGTCCAAGGTCGAGTACGTCCCCAATGCCGAACGCCACTACAAGGCGATCTGCACCGTCCTCTTCGGCTCCGACGCAGCCCACGACCCCGAAGACGGGTGGGCCGACGATGACGACGACCTCGACGGCCCCGACGACGGCGGCTCCGGTGGACGAGGCGGATGCGGCGGTCGCGGCGGTCGCGGCGGGCCCACCAGCGGCCCCGGCGACGCCTACGACGACGGGTGGCAGGAAGGCTGGGACGACCCCCACGGATGGCGCGACTACCTCCGGCGAGATGGAAGCGGGTCGGGGGCGGACGGCATACGCAGCCCGATCAGTGAGTTCAACGACACGCCCGAGACGCTCTATCGCAGCTCGGACCTCGTGCGGTCGACGCGCCTGGAAGACACCGGAGAGATTCCGGTCATAAGGTCAAGGCCAGCAGGACGACCCGGTCAACGACGACGAAGGGACCCCCGATGAACGTGATGAGAACGAAGTCGATCGAGCAGTCGATCCGAGAGACGGACGAGCCGGAGTTCCAGCTCAAGAAGTCGTTGGGGTGGATCGACCTCACCGTCTTCGGCATCGGTGTCATCATCGGCGCCGGCATCTTCACCTTCACCGGCAAGGCCGCTCAGGCGTATGCGGGTCCGTCGATCGTCATCTCGTTCGTCGTCGCCGCCGTCGTGTGCGCACTCGCGGCGCTCTGCTACGCCGAGTTCGCCTCGACCGTGCCCGTGTCCGGGTCGGCCTACACGTTCTCCTACGCCTCGCTCGGCGAGATCGTCGCGTGGATCATCGGCTGGGACCTCCTGCTCGAGCTCGCGCTCGGCGCCGGCGTCGTCTCGCAGGGATGGTCGCAGTACGCGAACCTGCTGCTCACCGACGCGGGCATCCACCTCCCCGACGCGTTGGCGCCCAAGACCCTCGAGAACCCCGGCGGCCAGTTCAACATCCTGGCGTTCGTGCTCATCGTGGCCCTCACCGGACTCGTCGCCTGGGGCATCAAGGAGTCGATGCGCGTCAACCTCGTGCTCGTCGCCATCAAGCTCTTCGTGGTGCTGTTCGTCATCTTCGCCGGGCTGGCCTACATCAAGGCGTCGAACTACAGCCCCTTCATCCCGCCGGCCGAGGCGACGGAGGCGGCCAAGGGCATCCACCAACCACTCATCCAGTGGGCCTTCGGCTTCACCCCGAGCACCTATGGCGTCGGCGGCATCTTTGCCGGGGCCTCGATCGTCTTCTTCGCCTACATCGGGTTCGACGTCGTCGCGACCACCGCCGAAGAGGCCAAGAACCCGCAGCGCGACCTGCCCATCGGCATCATCGCCTCGCTCGTCATCTGCACGGTGCTCTACGTGGCGGTCGCGTTCGTCATCACGGGGATGGTCAAGTACGACAAGATCGACCCGTCAGCCGCGCTGGCCAGTGCCTTCGCCGACGTCGGGAAACCCGGCTACAGCACGATCATCTCGGCGGGCGCCGTCGCTGGTCTGACCACCGTCGTGATGACGCTCATCATCGGAGCGACCCGCGTGGTCTTCGCGATGGCCCGTGACCGCCTGCTGCCGCCGTCACTGGCGCGCACCAACCCCAAGACCGGCACGCCGGTGCGGATCACGATCATCGTGGGCCTCATTGTCGCCATCATCGGGTCCTGGCTCGGCAACCACATCAACCTCGAGGAGATGGTCAACATCGGCACCCTGTCGGCGTTCGCGCTCGTGTCGCTCGCGGTGCCGATCCTGCGCAAGAAGCGACCCGACCTCAAGCGGGCCTTCACCGTGCCGTGGTCGCCGTACCTGCCGATCTTCGCGGCGCTGGCCTCGGTCTACCTGATGATGAACCTCTCGCTGGAGACCTGGATCCGCTTCCTCATCTGGATGGCCCTCGGCTTCGTCATCTACTTCAGCTACGGCTACCACCGCTCGCGACTCTCCGGCAACGCGCGCGAGGGCGACATCCCGAGCATGACCTCCACCTGACCCGAGGCCAAACCGTGCGCGCCCCGCGCCACGAGTCGAGGTAGTACGAAACGCCGATCCCACCGCCGTGGGATCGGCGTTTCGTACTACCTCGACTCCGCTTCAGGCGAGATGAAGATCCGACGCAGGGACTCCCAACTCACGGGCCAGGCGACGCAGCATGGCGAGCCGCTTGGGCCGCGTGTAGACATCGCCAGCGAAGATCTCCACAAAGGTCCAGCCCTCGTCCTCTGCGAGGTGTCGCCTGGCCACATCCACGGCACGTTGACGAATTTCCTTGTGATGCTCCCCTTGGTACTCGCCGATGACGCGCTGATCTCGCCACACGAAGTCACCCTCGAGCATCCAGCCCGCTCCGCCCTCGACAGCCCCATCACCGCCGCTCTCGTCGAACTCCACATGGATGTTGAGCTCGGGCGCTGGCAGGCCGGCCCGATGGAACATGAGCCTGGCTCGGGTCTCCATGGGCGACTTGGACCTGGGTGAGACCAGCGACAGCGCCTCGGTCAGGACCTTCTTGCCGCGAGGCCGAACCCGGGAATTCAGGACCGCGCGCATCGAGGCGACGCCCTCACCTCTTGCGGCGTCGTCACCCAACATCTTTTCGAGCCTGCGTGCCACGACATCGCCCGCCACCACGAGGTCGTCAAGGTCCAGCCCTCGCTTCATGACTTCACCGAGGTCCACCCAGGTGTCGGCGAGACCGGTGACTGCAACTTCGCCGTGCCTCACGACCGTGCGACGAGTCAGACCTCGGTGACCAATGCACCCGACCCGCTTCACCGGACCGGCTCTGGGTCCACACATCACGTCAAGGTCCTCCTGAGCCTCCACTCGTCTGGGCAACGGGATCTCCCACAGTTGAGCGGCGGAGACATGTGAGAGCGCCACTGCGCCATGCATCGCGACGAGGAACGCACTGGCCCGCTCCGCCAACGTGCTGGGCTCCTCGACAGCGCGCGAACCGTGCGTCACCACCACGAGGCCAGGGTCACGCAGGTCCGTGGGACGCACGCCGAGCGAACGAGCCTCTCGAGTCGAGAAAGGCCCGCTCGAGAGCGCGTCCGGCAAAGGCTTCATCGACAAAGATGATGGTCGAATGACACCTCAGGGCTGCGGAGTTGTCCCCAGCCCACGTCGAGGTAGTACGAAACGCCGAGACCACGCGGCTGGTCTCGGCGTTTCGTACTACCTCGATCGCGCAGGAGCCCTTGGCTGACCCCTCAGAGGGCGGTGAGGATGTCGGTGACGCGGTCCTTGGCGTCGCCGAACAGCATCTGCGAGTTCTCGCGGAAGAACAGCGGGTTCTGCACACCGGCATACCCCGTGGCCATCGACCGCTTGAACACGATGACGTCCTTGGCGTTCCACACCTGGAGCACCGGCATACCCGCGATCGGCGACGTGGGGTCCTCGGCAGCGGCAGGGTTGACCGTGTCGTTGGCACCGATGACCAGCACCACGTCGGTCGACGGGAAGTCGTCGTTGACCTCGTCCATCTCGAGCACGATGTCGTAGGGCACCTTGGCCTCGGCGAGGAGCACGTTCATGTGCCCGGGCAACCGGCCGGCAACGGGGTGGATCCCGAATCGCACGTCAACACCCCTGTCCCGCAGCCGCTTCGTCAGCTCGGCGACGGGGTACTGCGCCTGAGCCACAGCCATGCCGTAGCCCGGCGTGATGATGACGGAGGACGCATCACGCAACAGCTCGGCGACGCCTTCAGCAGTGACCTCCCGGTGCTCGCCGTAGTCCTTGTCCTCACCGACCACGACCGTCTGGCCGAAGCCGCCGGCGATGACCGACACGAACGACCGGTTCATGGCCTTGCACATGATGTAGCTGAGGATCGCACCCGAGGCACCCACGAGCGCACCAGTGACGATGAGCAGGTCGTTGCCGAGCATGAAGCCCGCAGCCGCCGCGGCCCACCCGGAGTACGAGTTGAGCATCGACACGACGACGGGCATGTCGCCGCCACCGATCGATGCGACGAGGTGCCAGCCGAATGCCAGCGCGATGGCGGTCATGAGGAGCAGCGGCACGATCGAGTGCGACTGGATGAACCAGCCGAGCAGCAGCGCCGACACGACGAGCGCGGCCAGGTTGAGCCAGTGGCGCGCGGGCAGCATGAGCGGCGTCGACTTGATCCGCGCCGACAGCTTGAGGAACGCGACGATCGAGCCGGTCAGCGTCACCGCACCGATGAAGACACCGAGGAACACCTCGACCGAGTGGATCGTGTCGGAGGTGTCGCCCACGACGAGGTGCGAGTTGATGCCGACGAGCACCGCCGCCAAGCCGACGAACGAGTGCAGCATCGCGACGAGCTCGGGCATCTGGGTCATCTCGACCTTGCGCGCCCGCCACAGGCCGATGGCGGCACCGATGGCCATGGCCAGCGCGATGAGCAGCAGGGTCGACAGGGCGTGCGGCGACCGCGACAGGGTGAGCCAGATGGTCGCGCCCAGGGCAATGACCATGCCGGTCACGCCGAACGCGTTGCCCTCCTTCGCGGACTCGTGCTTGGACAGCCCCGCGAGGGACAGGACGAAGAAGACGGCAGAGACGATGTATGCCGCAGAGACGACGTTGCTGGTAGCCACCGGTTCAGTCCTTCCGGAACATCTCGAGCATGCGGCCGGTCACAGCGAAGCCTCCGAAGATGTTGATGCTGGCGACGAGGATCGCGAGGAACGCGAGCGTCTTGACGACCATGTCGTCCGAGTCGATCTGCAGCAACCCACCGACGACGATGATTCCGCTGATGGCGTTGGTCTCGGCCATGAGCGGCGTGTGGAGGGCGTGCGACACGTTGGAGATGACGTAGAAGCCGACGATCACCGCGAGCGCAAAGACGGTGAAGTGTCCGAGGAAGACCGCGGGCGACGCCGACGCGACGAGCGCGAACACCAGTGCCCCGATGGCCATCCAGAGATACTTCATCCGCGGGTCGCGCGGCTTCTTGGGTTCCTTGGCCGCAGCCAGCGCAGCCGCTGCGGACGCGGCCGCCTCCTGACCACCAGTCGCAGGGGCGGCAGAGACCTGCACCGCGGGCGGGGGCCACAGCACCTCGCCCTCGTGGACGACGGTCATCCCCCGCTGGACCTGGTCCTCGAGGTCGAGCGTGAAGTTGCCGTCCTTCTCAGGGGTGACGAGCTTGAGGAGGTTGACGAGGTTGGTGCCGAACAGCTGCGACGCCTGGGTCGGGAGGCGACCAGGCAGGTCGGTGTAGCCCAGGATCGTCACGCCACCCTCGGTGACGACCTTCTGGTCAGCGACCGAGCCAGCGACGTTGCCACCATTGGCTGCTGCCATGTCGACGATGACCGAGCCCGGCTTCATCGAGGCGACCATCGCCTCGTCGAGCAGGCGCGGCGCCGGGCGACCCGGGATGAGAGCGGTGGTGATGACGATGTCGACGTCCGCGGCCTGCGCGGCATACAGCTCGGCGGCCTTGCGGTTGAAGTCCTCGCCCGTCTCCTTGGCATAGCCGTCACTACTGGGCACGTCGGGGCCGTCCGGAAGTTCTATGCGCAGGAACTCCGCGCCCATCGACTCGACCTGCTCGGCCACTTCGCTGCGGGCATCGAAGGCGCGCACGACGGCGCCGAGTGACCCCGCGGTGCCGATCGCGGACAGACCCGCGACGCCAGCACCGATGACGAGCACCTTGGCCGGCGGCACCTTGCCCGCCGCCGTGACCTGGCCGGTGAAGAACGAACCGAACTCGTGCGCCGCCTCGATCACCGCGCGATAGCCGCCGATGTTGGCCATGGACGACAGGACGTCGAGCGACTGGGCACGCGAGATGCGCGGCACCGCGTCCATCGCGAGCGCCGTCACGCCACGCTCGGCCAGCCCCGCCACGAGCTCGGGCTTGAGGGCCGGCGACAGGAGACTCACGAACGTCTGGCCGCTGCGCAGCCGCGCCAGCTCCTCGGTCGACGGCGCGTTGATCTTGAGGATGATGTCGGTGTTCCACACCTCGTCACCCACGACGTCGGCGCCCGCCGCGGCATACGCATCGTCCTCGAACGTCGCGCGGTGACCGGCACCATGCTGGACGAACACGGCATACCCGAGTCCGATGAGCTGCTCGACAGTCTTGGGAGTCGCGGCCACGCGGGTCTCGCCAGCCAACGACTCCAACGGCACACCGATGCGCACAGGAGACCTCCTCGTCCGGGGACAGACATACGCCCGTGAACCTACTAGGACGACCCCATCCACCGCTCCCCATGTGACTGCCACGACGGTGCCGTCCCGTTCCTCGGTCCTCAACCCACCGCTGCAGCCACTGCTTTGGCTACGGTCGTGCCATGGATGACACGAAGCTGTGGCTCATCGGCGCGCTCGCCCTCGTGATCGTCGTGGCGGCCCTCATCTGGGTCCTGCGGCAGCGCGGTGGTGCCGACACGTCCGTGTCACCCCACGACTACGGCGCACCAGAAGTTACCGTCACCGGGCAGTCCGGGGCGAGTGGCCTCACCTTCGGAGGCTCCGCTGCCGATGACGCCGTGCTCGACCAGACCGTCCCGCTCAGTCGGCTCGGCGGCGCCGGTTGGCGCGATGGCAGCGGCGTTCCGCCGCAACAGGCGACCGATGGGTATGCCGGTGAGTCCCGTTCCTGGGGCGACGACGAGTCCGCTGTCGTGCCGGAACAGGCCTACGAGCACCACGTCGAGGTCGACAACACGGGTCCACGCCCGCCGCTGGACGAGGGCGATCGCGAGCGCGGCGGTCACTGGTGACTGGCTGAAGCCGCCCTCGGGAGCCGCGGTTCAACTCTGGTCCCACGAGATGGGGCGACACGCTGTGGCCTGGTTCAGGTCACCGCGTGTCGCCCCGTCTCGATGCAGAAGGCGGAGTGGTCAGCCCTCCGAGGGGTTGAAGCCGGCGCGGCGGGCGGCTTCCTCGTTGTAGAACCACACGTCCGGCTCGGCCGAGTCGTAGCCCGCGGCGCCGGGGAGACGGAAGGTGCGCGTGTCGTTGTACGCCTGCACCGGGTGGTCGGCCGGCTGCGCGCGGTCCTCGAACGGTGCGGCCGAACCGACGCCGAAGCCACCGTCGCGGATCTCGTCGACGCCGGAGATGCGTCGGCTCCACCCGCCGCCCTCGCCGGAGCCTTCACCGTCCGTGAGCTCGTCCTGCGAACCCGCATCGGGGACGTCGGACGTGGTGCCGGCGTCGTTGTGGGTGTCGGCTTCGTCGGAGACCGGCGCGTCTGAACCCGTGTCCTCGACATCGGCCGAATCGTCACTCGCGGACTCGTCGTCGACGGGGTTGATGCGATCCGTGCCATCCGGCCAGTGGGTGGCGTCGCCGCCATCGGTACTGGCCTCGGTGTCGGTGGTCGACTCGGTGTCGGTGGTCGACTCGGTGTCCACGATCGGATCAGTGTCCGCGGTGGCCGCGTCCTCGGTCGCCACGGAGGTGTCCTCGTCGTCCCAGGTCTCCTCCGTCGTCGGCTCCTCGGCCGCGACCTCGCCAGTGGCCACCTCGCCAGTCGAAGGCTTCTCTGCTGTCACGTCCTCGTCACCGAGGTCGTCGCGCGATCCGTCGTAGGTCGCGGCCGAGGTGTGCTCGTCCGCGATCACCTCACCGGAGTCGGACTCATCGGTCACGAACTCATCTGTCACGGACTCGTCGGCCGGCGCGGCCGACTCGGCGGGCAGCGGCTCGGTCGAGGCGTAGTCCTCGATGTCACCGATGATCGCCGTGTCCCCTGCCGACTCGGAGGACTCGACGTCCGCCGACTGTGCGTCCGAGGTCTCGACGTCAGCGGTCTCCACGTCAGAGGTCTCGACGTCAGCGGTCTCAGCGCGGTCCTCGTCCACCACAGCGGGCTCGTCGGCAGCAACGGGTTCGTCGACGTCGCTGGGCTCTGCGGTGTACCACTCCTGCGTCGTCGGCTCCGCGACAGCAGCGTCCTCGGGGGAGCGAGTCTCATCGAGCGCGGGTGCAGCCGACTCGGCAGGCAACGGCTCGGTGGAGGCGTAGTCCTCGACGTCGCTGATGATCGCCGTGTCCCCTGCCGCCTCAGTGGACTCAGTGGACTCGGTGGACTCGGCGGGCTCTGCGGCGTCCCAGTCCTGGGTGACGGGCTCGGACATGACCGGCTCGGACTCCACCGGAGCAGACTCCACGGAACCAGGCTCGACCGCACCAGACTGAACCGACTGGGGCTCCACGAACTCGGGCTCGGCGGCCGGGGCATCCCACGAGGTGGCCGACTCAGCGGCCGGCTCCTGGACGAGGGGCTCGTTGTCGGCGTAGTCGGCTCCCGACGCGAGGCGCGCGGCCTCGTCGTCGGTCACGTTGCCGCGGGTGGCGGCATACGCGCTTCCGATGGCGGCCGCACCGGCACCGGCGGCAGCTGCCCCGGTACCCCAACTGCCACGGTCACGCTCGGGCTCGGCCTCGACGACCGGCTCGGGCTCTGCCTCGACGACCGGTTCTGCGACGGGCGCGGGTGCCGACTCGACGGGGGGAGCAGGCTGGTAGGTGACGTTCTCCGCCGGGACGGCAGAAGCGTCGGACTGCGCCGCCGGGACGGGGGCGTGGACGCGGGTCTCGTCGAGCGGACGGATGTCATCGTCGAGGTCCTCGGGAAGCGGACGCGGGTCGTCGGCAGCGACCTCGACGTCGGGGTCGATCTCGTCGGCGCGACGCAGTTCGGCGTCGTGGGCCAGGCGGGCGCGCTCGAGGTCTTCCTGGTGACGACGCGCCTCGTCCTCGACGCGCTGGGCCTCACGGGCGCTCTCCTCCGCCTGCCGGGCGCGCTGCTCGGCCTCCTGGCGCGCGAACGAGGCTCGCTCATCGGCCTGCTGAGCGAACGCTTCCTGCCCGCGGATCGTCGCACCGCGCTGGTCTGCGGCGGCCCGGATGGTCGCTGCCTCTGCTCGCTGCTCGTCCAGCTGACGCTGCTTGCCCCTGGAGACGAACCACCAGACCAGGAAGAGCAGGGCGAGGATGACCAGGGCGCCGATGAGGTACTTCATGGGACGTGTGCTCCTGACGGTTGACGTCGAGTGCGACAGCACCCGCTACTGCCCCCAAACTACCGTCCGACCTGCGCCGATGGGCCGTCAACTACTGGCCGTCTCGGACCCCTCGCCGAGACCCAACTCGGCCACCGTGATCTCGCGCATCTCGACCTTGCGGACCTTGCCGGTCACGGTCATCGGGAAGTCCTCGACGATGCGGACATAGCGCGGCACCTTGTAGTGCGCGAGCTTCCCGGTGGCGAACGCGCGAACCGTCTCGGCGGTCAGCGGCTGCGCGCCGTCGCGCATCCGGATCCAGGCCGCGAGCTCCTCGCCATACTTCTCGTCGGGCACACCGATGACCTGGGCGTCGACGATGTCAGGGTGGGTGTAGAGGAACTCCTCGATCTCACGCGGATAGATGTTCTCGCCACCGCGGATCACCATGTCCTTGATGCGGCCGGTGATCTGCAGGAAGCCCGCGTCGTCCATGACCGCGAGGTCGCCCGTGCGCATCCAGCCGTCGACGAGGGCCTCGGCGGTCTTGTCGTCCTGACCCCAGTAGCCGAGCATCACCGAGTAGCCCTTGGTCCAGAACTCACCAGGCTCTCCGTGCGGCAGGGTCTCGAGGGTCACCGGGTCGACGATCTTGACCTCAAGGTGGGGGCCCACCTGACCGACGGTGCCGACCTTGCGATCGAAGTCGTCGTCGGTGAGGGTCTGAGTCGACACCGGCGAGGTCTCCGTCATGCCGTAGGCGATCGTCATCTCGTCGATCCCGGACGCGATGAGCTTCTTCATCAGCTCGGCCGGACAGGGTGAGCCGGCCATGATCCCGGTGCGCACGGTGCTGAGGTCGTAGTCGCCCAGGTTCGGTAGCGCCCACTCGGCGATGAACATCGTCGGCACGCCGTAGAGGCTGGTGCACTTCTCCTCGGCGGTCGCGGTGAGGGTGAGGTTGGGGTCGAACCCGGGCGCGGGTATCACCATGCAGGCGCCGTGGGTGGTCGCTGCGAGGTTGCCCATGACCATGCCGAAGCAGTGATAGAAGGGCACCGGAATGCAGATGCGGTCCACCTCCGTGTAGCCGCAGATCTCGCCGACCATGTAGCCGTTGTTGAGGATGTTGCGGTGGCTCAGGGTTGCGCCCTTGGGGAAGCCCGTTGTGCCAGAGGTGTATTGGATGTTGATGGCATCGTCCGGCGAGAGCTCCGCGCCGATGAGCTGCAGGCGTTCGTCGCTCACCCCGTCGGCAAGTGCGACGAGGTCGGCCCAGCTCTGCTGCCCGATGACCCAGACGTGCTCGAGGTCCGGGCAGTCCGCACGCACCTCGTCGATCATCGAGACGTAGTTCGAGGCCTTGAACGACTCCGCCGAGAACAGACCGCGGATCCCGGCCTGCCCGAGGACATATCGGAGCTCGTGCGACCGGTATGCCGGGTTGATGTTGACGAGGATGACGCCGGCCTTCGCCGTGGCGAACTGCACGACGGTCCACTCCGCACAGTTGGGCGCCCAGATCCCGACGCGGTCACCCTTCTCGAGGCCCGCGGCGACCAGCGCCTTCGCGAGCCGGTCCACGTGGGCGCCGAACGCGGCATACGTCCACCGCAGTCCCTGGGCGCGGTCGACCAGCGCCTCGCGGTCACCGTGGACCGCGATCGTCGCGTCGAGGTTGGCCCCGATCGTCTGCTCCAGCAGGGACGGCTCGTTCGGGCCCGTGGCGTGGGAGAGGGATGGATCGACGGTCGTCATGGTTCTCTGAATCCTTTTCGCCGGGTGCCCGGGCATCACCCGAGGGAACGGGTGTCCGGATCCGAACGTACCCCGCAGGCCCGGCCCATGGGTATGGTCGCGGACATGGACGAACGCGAAGGTGATGCCATCCCCGACGGCGCGGTCGTGGTGGGGATCGGGAACAGCGACCGGGACGCCGAGACGCTGACCTGGGCAGGAAACTCGGCCCAGCGTTCGGGCAGCCCGCTGCACATCCTCCACGCGCATGACCTGAGTGCCGAGATGGCGGCGATCGACCCCGTCGCCGGCAACGCGATCTCGCTCGGCCCCGACGGGGACCTCGGCAATGCCAGCCTGCTCGCCGAGACCCTGGCCGGCTCGAGGGAGCGGTGGCCCGACGTGCCGGTCACCGGGAGCCAGCCGTTCGTCCGACCGGAGCAGGCGCTCATCGACGCCTCCCAGAACGCCCGGCTCGTCGTCGTCGGCGCTGCCCGGGTCAGCGCCCTGCAACGCCTCGGTCTCGGGCGGCCCTCGCTCGCCGCCGCAATGCACGCGAAGTGCCCCGTCGTGATCGTCCCCCAGGGCTCACGTGCCAACGCCGACGGCCCGGTCGTCGTCGCGATCGACGGATCTGCCCACAGTGCGGCCGCGGCCGAGCGCGCCTTCTGGATCGCCGAGCTGCGCCATGCACCGCTCGTCGCCCTCACGACCTGGAACGTCGAGGTCGTCGACGGCATGGTCGTGACCACGCCGGGCACCGACGCCTGGAACGCCACCGAGGCGAAGTACCGCGCCATCGCCGACAAGGTCGTCGACCCGCTTCGCGAGACACACCCCGATGTCGACTGCACCGTCGAGGTCCTGCGCAACTCCGCAGCCAAGGTCCTCACGGAGCGCTCGGTCGATGCGGGCCTCATCGTCATGGGCACCCGCGGACGCGGGGGCTTCACCGGCATGCTGCTGGGCTCCGTGAGCCAGCAGGTCCTCGAGACCGCGAGCTGCCCCGTCATGGTCGTCCGCGCTGCACCGACGAGCTGACGACAGGTGACCGCGCGGCGCGACCGCTTCCACGGACGCATCGCTGGTGTCGGCTCGACGTCTGGCGTGCGCCTCGTCGTCGGCCACTGGCATGCCACGCCACTGGGTCCGTTCACGGACGTCATGATCGAGACGGCGTCGGGGCACCGCGTGCTCCTGGCCCCACGTGATGACGTCGCCGCCTACGTCACGGCGACCTACTCCTTCGACGAGGTCCGGGTGGAACCGCTGTCCTGCAGCGACACTGACGCGAGGTGGTCCGTTCGATCCGCGTCACTCTCGCTCGACCTCACGGTCGGTGGGCGTATGCCGTTGGGCTGGCTCCTGCGCGCCGTCCCGCCCGCGCTCGGCGCGAGTCCGACGTGGGCCCGGGTCGTCGACCCGGTCGCGCGAGTGGTGCTGCCGGGCGTGCGCACCGTCGGCACGGCGCTGGAAGGTCGTCGTGAGTTCTACGGAGCCACGGACCTGCGGCGGATCACCGCGTCCACCGGTCGGTTCGACGGGCAAGAGCTCGGCGCCCTGTCGGACATCGACCCACCCTGTCGCTTCGGGTTCTCGTCAACCCCTCGAACGCCGTCCGTGACCACCGTGGTCACGACCGTGGTCACCCGGGCGAGAGGAGTCGACACGGCGGGCGGACGGCATACTCCCTAGGTTCGAGCCACGCTCATCGGCACCACGAGAACACCACCGCCTGATAATTTCGAGGCAATGGACGGCACCTCGAAGTCAGCCCGCTCTTCCCACCGCTCCCCCGACCTCCGGGCTCTCGCGCTTGCCGTGATGCAGCCGGGCTTCGTCGGGCTCACTCCCCCGGACTGGGTGCTGCGTGAGCTCGAGGCGGGCCTCGGCGGCGTGGCCCTGTTCGCTCGCAACATCGACACGCTCGAGCAGGTGGCGGCACTCAACGCGCAGATCCACACGGCCAACCCGCGCGCGCTCATCGCTGTCGATGAGGAGGCCGGTGACGTCACCCGGCTGGAGCACGCGACCGGATCATCCTGGCCGGGCAACCTCGCTCTGGGTGTCGTGGACGACGTCGCGCTCACCGAAGCAGTGGCACGCGAGATCGGCACGCTCCTCGCCCGCGTCGGCATCGACCTCGACTACGCACCTGACGCCGACGTCAACAACAACCCGGCCAACCCAGTCATCGGTGTCCGGAGCTTCGGGGCGGACCCTGCGCTGGTGGCCAGGCACACCGCAGCCTGGATCACGGGACTCCAGTCGGCCGGCGTCCTGGCCTGCGCCAAGCACTTCCCGGGACATGGCGACACAGCCACCGACAGTCACCTGGCTCTGCCCGTCGTCACTCTCGAGGGGCTGGAACACGTTGCCCTGCAACCATTTCGTGCTGCCATCGAGGCAGGGACGGCGTCGATCATGAGCGCCCACATCGTCGTCCAGGGCCTCGACGACCAGCCGGCCACGCTCTCGCGCAAGGTCCTCGTCGACCTGCTGCGTACCCAGCTCGGGTTCACCGGGTTGGTCCTGTCCGACGGGATGGAGATGGGCGGCATCACCGGCTCCATGAGCCTCGCCGAGGGGTGCGTCCGAGCCATCGGCGCTGGCGTCGACCTGCTCTGCATCGGTGGCGGACTCGCTGACGAACAGACCGTCCTCGAGGTGGCTGAAGCACTCGTCGCGGCAGTGCACGACGGCCGCCTCGAGGAGTCGCGCCTCGTGGACGCTGCGCAGCAGGTGGGCCGGGCCGCCGACGAACGGACCCGACTCCGCGAGGCAGCAGCAGCGGCTTCTGCCAAGACCGCCGCTGCGACTTGGGCGTCCGCGACTGGTGTCCACAACGTGTCCGGGGTCGAGGCCGCAGGGCGGGCGATCGTCGTGCACGGTCCAGCACCGACAGCCGCGACCGACAAGGCACCCACCGTCATCGAACTCGCCGCGCCGAGCAACATCGCCGTCGGCGACGAGACTCTCAGTGGCATCGCGACAGCCGTGGCCGGGCGCTGGCCCGGGGCCCGCACCACAGTGGTGAGCAACGAGCGCGAGCTCCTCGATGCCCTGCCCGGCGCGGACGGTCACAACGTGTGGGTCGGTGTCCGCGACCCACATCGTCACGCCTGGATGGCTCCCGCGCTGGCCACACTGCTCGCGGCGCGACCCGACGCCGTCGTCATCGACACCGGGTGGCCCGGGTGGACGGCCCCCACCGGTACGACCCACGTCGTCACCCACGGAGCCGCGAGAGTCACCGCCGACCAGGTGGTTCAACTCCTCGCCCCCGAGACGCCCTCACCCCGGCCCGGCTTCCACACCTGACAGGTCGCCGAGCGGGCCCCACGGTTTCTGACGTGGTGGTCACGAATGGCGCGGGGTCCGGACCGTCGACGATCAAACCTTCTTTTGTACCCTTGCGGTTACGTACCAGAATGGGTACATTTGATCTATGGACGCAGTGTTGCAGGCCCTCGCCGACCCGAGTCGACGCACGGTTCTGGAGATACTGCGGGAACACCCGGCAACGGCCGGCGAGTTGGCCCAGGCCCTGCCGATCGCGCGACCAGGGGTTTCACGACACCTCCGCGTCCTGAGAGAGGCCGGATTGGTCGACGTCCGCCAGGAGTCCCAGCGCAGGATCTACACCTTGCGACCGGAGGCCCTGGTCGAGGTGGACGACTGGCTGGAGGACTACCGAGCGCTGTGGCAGAACCGTCTCGACGCGCTTCACACCGAGATCGCACGAGGAAAGAAGGCACAGAAATGACCGTCAACGGCACGATGAGAGCGCTAGGCGAAACCCATGGCGCGGTCCGCGTCGAGGATCTCTACGACACCGACATCGCAGACCTGTGGCAGGCGTGCACCACGCCGGAGCGGCTCTCCCGTTGGATCGCCGACGTCTCGGGTGACCTCAAGGTGGGCGCGACCGTCCAGGCCGTCTTCACCAGCACGTGGTCCGGTCCAGCCAGGATCGACGTGTGCGACGCACCGCACCATGTGCTGCTCACGACCGAACCCGGGGCCGAGGGCGAAGGCCAACTCGAGGCATGGCTCACCCAAGAGGGGTCACAGACCCGTCTCGTGGTGGAGGAGCGTGGACTGCCCGTGGACAAGCTGCATTTCTACGGGGCCGGATGGCATGCGCACCTGGAGGACCTTCGACGTTCGCTTGCGCAGGCCGGTCCCATCCATCCCCAAGGTTGGGCGGAGGACCGGCCGGCCCCGGGCTGGAACCAGCGCTGGACCGAACTGACCTCGGAGTACGAGAAGGCTCCCACCGGCTGACACCAGCGCCGCGACTCGCCGATCAGTGAGTCACAGAGTTCGTCAGTCCCAAGGTGAAGCGACAGCCGGCGGTCGACCTCCTCAACTCGCCGGTCCACATCCGTCGCTCGTCGCGAGAGACAAGTCGCCGCGGCCGAAGCCGTCGAGCACGGCACGTTCGTAGTCCGGCATCGGGTCGGGCAGCCGAGCGAGCGGAAACCATTCCAGCCCGGTGCACTTGTGCGGCTCGACGATCCTCGGCTCACCAGACCAGACCCGGTCAACCAGAACCAGTCGACCCGCTGCTCAACAGGATCGTCCGTACCGTCAGTGCGCTGCAAGACGGTCATGAGAGTCAGGTCCTGCGGCCGAATGATGACGCCGATCTCCTCCGCCGCCTCACGCACCCCAGCGCTCACGGCCGTCTCACCCGGATCAACGTGACCCGCGGCTCCGGCCACCCAGAGCCCGTCCATGTAGCCGGTCTGCGCCCGCTGCTGGAGCAACACTTCCTCGCTGGCCCCGTGCGAACCCGGCCTCACGCGCTAGACATAGGCGGCGGGCACGAGGGCGTACGGGGCCGTCATTCCACCCACCCTAGGGAGCCGGGCGCGCGAGAATCGGGCATGGTCACGTTCGCGGGCGTGTTCGCCCATCCCGACGATGACGCCTATGGGATCGCCGGCACCGTGGGGCTGCACGCCGACGACCCCGACTTCAGGTTCGTGCTCATCCACGCGACGGACGGCGGGGCCGGTGACATCCGTCCCGACTTCGACGCGACACCCGAGACGCTGGGCTCCGTCCGACAGGCCGAGGACGAGGCCGGTTGGCGGGCCGTCGGTCGCGAACCCGACCTTCACGAGTGGCTCGGCCATCCCGACGGCGGCGTTGCCGACGTGCCGGCCGAGGACCTTGTTGATGACATCTGGAGAATCTTCCAGCAGGAGCGCCCGGACGTCGTGTGCACCTTCGGGCCGGACGGGATCTTCGGGCATCCCGATCACATCGCGGTCGGTGCCGCCACGGATGCGGCCTTCGCCCGCGGGGTGGCAGACGGCGGCCCGGGCTTTCGGCGCCTCATCCACGGTGTGATCCCCCAGACGGTCTTCGAGCGGTGGAACTCGCAGCGGGCCCTGCGCGGCCTGCCCGTCTTCGACCCCACGGCGATGTATCACATGCGCGGGGTGCCGGACGAGACCATCGACATCACTGTCGACACCACGTCAGTGGCCCACCGGACGGTCGCCGGGCTGCTCCAACACCGCAGCCAGCACCACGTCATCTTCGACCCGCCCATCGACGTCGACCGGTGGCAGCGGGTCGTGACCCGCGAGTGGCACACCATCGCCTGGCCGCCTCGGGACCGTACGTCGGGCCCACTCACCGACGTCCTCGACGGTCTCACCGGCACTCCCTGACGAGGGCCTCGCTCGCCAACCCGACCACAGCGAGAGGCGCGCCCCGACGAAACAGGTGAGCGAACGGCATACGCCGTCTGCGAGCATGCGTGCATGCGCCCGATCGTCCAGAGCAAGAAACTGCAGCACGTCCGCTACGACGTGAGAGGACCGATCCTCGTCGAGGCCCAGCGGCTCGAGGCCGAGGGCCACAAGATCCTCAAGCTCAACATCGGCAACACGGCACCCTTCGGCTTCGAGGCGCCCGAGGCCATCGTGGCCGACATGATCCACAATCTGCCTGACGCGCAGGGCTACTCGGACTCCCGCGGCATCTACAGCGCTCGCACCGCTGTTGCGCAGTACTACCAGGCGCGCGGCCTCACCGACACGGTCGTCGACGACGTCTACATCGGCAACGGTGTCTCCGAGCTGATCTCGATGGTGCTGCAGGCGTTCGTCGATGACGGCAACGAGATCCTCATCCCGGCGCCCGACTACCCGCTGTGGACCGGTGCCGTGTCCCTGTCCGGTGGGACGCCCGTGCACTACCGCTGCGACGAGGAGAACGGGTGGAACCCCGACCTCGACGACATCGAATCCAAGATCACGCCCAACACGCACGCCCTCGTCGTCATCAACCCCAACAACCCGACGGGTGCGGTCTACAGCGAGGACATCGTCAAGGGGCTCGTCGACATCGCGCGCCGCCACAACCTCGTCCTCATGGCCGACGAGATCTACGAGAAGATCCTCTACGCCGACGAGGCCGTCACGCCGATCCACCACCACGTCGCGACGTATGCCGCCGACGACGTCCTCTGCCTCACCTTCAGCGGGCTGTCGAAGGCCTACCGCGTCTGTGGCTACCGCGCCGGCTGGGTCATGGTGTCGGGGCCGAAGCACATGGCCGAGGACTTCCTCGAGGGCCTGACCCTGCTCGCCAACATGCGCATGTGCGCGAATGTGCCTGCGCAGCACGCGATCCAGACCGCACTCGGTGGCTACCAGTCGATCAACGAGCTCATCGTCCCGGGCGGTCGCTTCTTCGAGCAGATCAAGCTCGCGAACCGGCTGCTCAACGAGATCCCGGGTGTCTCGTGCGTGGAGCCGCAGGGAGCGCTCTACTGCTTCCCCAGGCTCGACCCGGAGGCGTACGCGATCGAGGACGACCAGCAGTTCGTCATCGACCTGTTGCGCGCCAAGAAGATCCTCGTGACTCACGGGACGGGCTTCAACTGGTTCGAGCCGGATCACTTCCGGCTGGTGACCCTGCCCGACACCGAGGTGTTGACGGAGGCGATCGGCCGCATCGCGGAGTACCTCGAGACGATCCGCCGCTGATCGATGGCGCTTCGGTCGCGTGACCTCGCGCTGGTCGCCGTGGGTGGTGCCCTCGGTGCGATCAGCCGGTATGCCGTGGGCACTGCCGTTCCGCACTCAGCTGCCGGTTGGCCGTGGGCGACGTTCTCCGTCAACGTGATTGCGTCCTTGGCGATCGGGGTGTTGGCCGGGTGGGCGTACTGGCGTCACGCGGCCCACTGGGTCCGACCGCTGCTCATGTCGGGCTTCCTCGGCGGATTCAGCACCTTCTCGGCGTTCGCAGTCGACACGGTGGCACTGACCGAAAGTGGGCACGGCGGTCTCGCCGCGGCATACGTCGTGGTCACGCTCGTGGCGTGCGTAGGTGCCGTTGGAATGGGAACCGTTGTGGCGCAGACACTTTGGCGGCACCCATGACGACGTGGCTGCTCGTCGCCCTGGGTGCGTCGGTCGGGGCACCCCTTCGGTATGCCGTGACGCAGGGCCTGCGTGATCGCGGCGCCACGACCCACGCCGGAACCCTCGTGGTCAACGTCGTCGGCTCGCTCATCCTCGGGCTGCTCGTCGGTGGAGGTGTCGAAGGCAACGCGCTGGCCCTGATCGGGACGGGCTTCTGCGGTGCGCTCACGACGATGTCGACGCTGGCGCTCGAGGTGTGGGACGCGATCATCGAGCGACGCACGCCGCATGCGGCGGCGACGCTGGTGCTCCACCTCGTCCTCGGCCTCGGCGCCGCTTGGCTCGGTTGGGCCCTGACCTCCTGACAACCCGGCCTCCTGCCGAGCGACCACTGACCACGCCACGACCACTTTCCGCTGATGCGGCAGGAATGGTGGATCAGCTGAACCATTGGTTGAACGCCAGCCAGGCCGCGACGGCGACCGTGAGCGTCATGAGCGCGACGGACAACCCACGAGGCTGGCGTCGCATGCCTGCAACGGTGGAGTACTGCGGAGCCGAACGTCGCGCCGACTCGATCGCGTCGACCAGGGCTGCTGCTGCGTGGGACGCGTCCGAGTTGCCCCAGCGCGACACCGGAGGGTCAAGGTCGATGTCCTTTCCATCGACGAGGGCGAGACGGACACCGTCGCCACGACGTTTCACCTCGGCGACTCCCCCGAGCGGAATGGTGCGGACCGCGTGACCGCCGACTGCGTGGACGGCTTCGCTGGTGACCTCGATTGCCGCGGTCGCACGGCTGAGGACCTCGAGCACCACCAAGAGGTTCACGAGGATTCCGATCATCTCCAAGACACCCGGGTTCGGCTGTCGAACCCGATCCGCCGCGATCGCGAGCCCGACGACGGCGAACCCGACGCCCAGCAGGCGCTCGTTGCGGGTCCAGCTCATCCGGAAGAGGGGCACGGCGTTCACGTCCCGAATGTAGGCGATGGAGCGACCCCGGCTGAGTAGTCGTCAGCCGGGGCGGGGGACCTGATCCGCGAGGGCGCTCGGCGCCTGGATGCAGTACGAGTCGGTCAGCAGCTCGGCCACTTCCTCCCAGTCGGTGTGGTCATCGACGAGGAGGCCCACGACGTTGCCTCCCCAACTCGCCCTGAAGTAGGGAGCGCCCATGTGTTCGAAGGCCACCACCTCATCGGGCTCGGCCCGGAAGGTGATGCGGAACAGCTGGTCCTCGCCGCCGAAGATGTGCGCGATGGTGGCAGCCCGAACCTTCCACGCCATCCCGATCCAGGCGTCGTGCTCCTGGACCTCGGGGAAGGCGCTGAGGATCTCGGAGATCCGCTCGATCCACTCGACCGGGACCAGGGGTCGCTCGACTGACGCCATGCGCCGACTCTAGATCGAGCCCCCGACAGGCCTTGACGTCCGGCTCAACGGCTCAGGACGTGTGGGTGCGTTCTTCGTCGAGCATGGTGGCGAGGGCGTCGTCGAACTGCGCCTCTCGTTGGGCTTCGAGGCGTTCGCGGTCCTGCTCTTCGGCGGTCCACTCCTCGATCCAGGCTTCGATGACGTGGTCGGGTGGTTCGTTGGCCCAGGGGTCGGGGGGTCCGGTGTCGAGGCGGGTGCGTTCCGCCGCGCCCTGATCAGCCGTCGCCTGCTTCTTCGCGCGCTCCCGCCGGATCTTGTTCAGGCGGGCGGGGAGTTCCCGGTCGTACGAGCCCGGGCTGAGGTCCCACGTCACGGATCGGCCGTGTTCATCGGGTGCGTGCACGGTCGCGATGAACCGCTTGTCGTGGACGTGGGTGTGGTGGCGTTGACAGAGCAGGGCCGCGTTGGCCAGGTCCGAATCGCCACCATCGACCCAATGAACCAGGTGGTGCGCCTTGGCCCACCCGGCCGGAACATCACAGCCGGGATAGGTGCAGTGCTTGTCCCTGTGCCACAGGGCGCGGCGCTGAGCCTTGGTGAACAACCTGACCGCGCGCCCCACGTCCAAGATTTCCCCGTTCGAGCCGAACACGACCGGGATGATGTCGGCGTCGCACGCGAGCTGGCGCACGATCGCCGGGGACAGCATCGTGGCCTGAGCCCGCGACACCATCACCCGCCCACACCCCGAACCCTCCGTTTCACGGTCGAGGTCAGGCGCAGTGTCAGTGTCTTCGTGGTCGGGGAAGTGGGCCAGGAGGTCATCGAAGTCAATGTTGACGTGCACCGTCGTCGACGCACCACCCGGTGAATCCTGCGCCGCGGCGTCTTCCCCCGCGACCCGACCACACACCGCAGCCAACGCCTCCGCCCGACGTTGTCCTGCCGGGCGGTGGTCCCGCTCCCCCGTGACCTCGTTGGGGGCGGGCTGGGACAACGGGCCGATCGCGGCCTCCAACATCGCCGCCTGCTCCGGAGTCAAAGCCAACTCGTACGCCGTGACATCCCCATCCTGGATACGAGGACTGGACAGGTACGCCCCGGACCGCAACCGGTCCTGCACGTCATCGAACTCCCCTTCACGCCCGAACCGGGCAATCAGCTCATGACGCAGCTTCGGCACTTCGCCCGCACCCCAGGCCACCCCGAAATCGCACATCGCCTTCGCGACCGTGGGCACCGCCTCCGGCTCCAAC
Source organism: Janibacter sp. HTCC2649 (assembly GCF_000152705.1). Classification (GTDB taxonomy): domain Bacteria; phylum Actinomycetota; class Actinomycetes; order Actinomycetales; family Dermatophilaceae; genus Knoellia. The sequence goes on from NZ_CH672413.1 coordinate 2,236,680, forward strand.
ATGTCTTCCAACCGGGCAGCCTCCCGCAACACCTTGAGCGCCAGCTTCGCCCCCACCTCACCGGTGAGCACCCGCGCCCACACAATCCCTTCAGGCTTCTCCGGGTCCGCGTACGCCCCCACCCCAGGACCCGCCGTCGACCACAACCCACCCGGCACCGAACACGCCACATCCTGCGCCAACTGCGCAACCTGACCCGCACCATCCTGCTGCAACGACGGTGCATGCTCACGCACCCACGCATGCACCGACCCCACCCCGCGACGAGCGGACGTGAACTCACCCCGATGCGCCGCCTCCGCCGTCACCCTGATCTGACCCGCAGCCGCACGTGCTTTCACGTCATCCATCAACGCCATGAACTCCGCCAGCTCCGGGCCGCTCAGCCGGGTCAACACATCCCCCAACGGACCCGCCCCCGAGCCGTCGGAATCCAACGCGTCACGGGCACCCTCCAACGCTGCGCGCAGTCGCGCAATGTCGGTTGCGGGTGCCTCGTCCATGCCCCCAATTGTCCTAGAACTCACGTTCGACTGTCAAGCATTTTCGACTACGCTCTGGGCTGAATTCCGAACTGGCACAACCGAATTCGCGACTTGGGCAGCACGAACGGACCGGCCGTCAACCCCGAGGCTTCGACGCTACAACTGGGCACCGACAGACCTGTCGAAGAGCGGTGACCCCCAACGCAGGTATGCCGCCCGCTCACGTGAGCGGACGGCATACCTGCTGCGTTTGTCAGGTGACAAACGGTGTTACTGGACCACTCCCAAAGCGTTGACGATGCCGTCGCCGTAGAAGGAGTTAAAGTCCGTGGTGCCGGTGCACGTCGCCGTGAAGGACGCGTCGCGACCCTCCGGGACGTAGGACCGGACGCCACCAGCCGGGCAGGCGTGGTCGGTGGCAGTGCCCATGAGCAGGTCACGCACCGAGTCCGACGCGAGACCGAACCCGGCCTTGCCCTGGACCTTGCCGTGAGCGCTCACCGCGAGAGCGGCGACACCCGCAGCGTGCGGTGACGCCATCGAGGTGCCCTGGAGGTACTGGTAGTACCCGCAGACCGTCGCACCACGAACGACACCACAGTCCTTGATGGTGCCGAGAGCGGCGCCGTCCGGAGTGATGTTGCCGGCCTCGTCGACCTGGCCTTCGGCCTGCATGACGTGGAGCGGAGCCGCCGAGAGGATGAGGTTCTCGTTGGTGCGGTAGGTGTCGGTGCCGATGCCGTCGCGGAACCAACCACCGGGTGCAGCCACCTCGAGCTCACCGGACGTGAGGTCGCTCGCCCAGTTGGAGAAGTCGGCCTTCTCGCCCGACGGGCCGAGTGCCGAGACACCGATGACGTGCGGGCCCTCGGTGGGGAGGTCCCAGCAGTTCGCGTTGTCGATGGTCCGCGAGTGCTCCGTGCCGCCCGGGTAGTCCGGGCTGCTGACGTCGTTGCGCGGGGCGCTGATGTTGTCGTGGTCGTTGCCGAGAGCGGCGACGAGCGTGACGTTCTTGGAGTGGGCGTACTCGAGCGCACGGTTCATCGTGTCGATGATGACGTCCTGCTCGGCGGCCTCTTCCGGGCTGTCCTCGGGAGCGCCACCCGCGCAGTTGTAGAGCCACGGGTCGACGTAGAAGGACATGTTGACGACGTCGATGCCGACGTCACCGGCGTAGGTCAGCGCGTTGGCGACCGGGCCGAGGAAGAAGTAGCCGCTGTCCTGGCCACCGCGGATGTTGACGATGCCCACGTCCGGTGCGACACCACTGACACCGATGCCGTTCATGGCACCGGCGATGGTGCCCGCGACGTGCGTGCCGTGACCGTTGTCGTCGACGTCAGCCGGGTCGACGCAGGACGCGACCTCGCACTCGCCGTCGATGTCGGTCATGTCGGTGGTGAAGTTGCGGGAGAGCTTCGCGTCGAAGTTCGGCGCGATGTCCGGGTGGTCACCCTGGACGCCGGTGTCGAGGATGCCGACGCGGACGCGCTTGTCGCCCATCTCGGTCTGGTGCGCTTCGGGGGCGTTGATCATGTCCATGCCCCACAGGAGACTGTCGAGTGGGTCGGACGTGGACGGAGCGCCCTTGGTGCCGGTGCCGCCCTTGGCACTGCCCTTGGCCTTGGTCGCCGCTGCGAGGGCCGCGTGCTCCTTGAGGACGGCGTCCTTCTTGGTGGTCTGTGGGCTGCGGCCGATCGTGCGGTCGTGGGCCGCACCATCGACGCCCTTCATTCCTCGCGCCTTGGTCAGCAGGGAGCTCGAACCCTTGACGGTGATGAGGCCGATGTCGGTGTTCACCGACGTGACCGTTCCTCCTGCCGCGCGCAGCGCATCGGCCACTGCCCTGGCATTCGTCCCGGCGTCAGCCAGGACGACATAGCTTCCGTTGCCCGTGGACGCTGCTGCTGGCGCGCTGGGAACGGCGGTGGCGGTGGCCGAGCCGGCAATGGCAGCAACGAGTGCAGCCGTCCCGGTCAGAGCCAGCATGCGAGATCGTCGCATGTGTTCCTCCTCTGTGTGTGGCACGCCCCATTGCGCACCAAAACTCAACGTAGTGCGGCGACGCCGCGATGAACACCGTTGGGAATGACCAGATCCGGCCTATGCTTCGCGTCATGCCCAAGCGCCGCCGCTCTGAGCCGATGCCCGACGTCTTCGAGACGTTTGCCCATCGGGTCGACGAGGGCGACGAGTCCGCCGCACCGATCGACGCTGCGCAGATGGCCAAGGGCGCAGGCCTCTCGCTCGGCCTGATGATCCTCGCGGCTCTCGGTTTTGTCCTCGGCTTCTGGACGGGCACGCAGAACGAACCCGACCTTGCCTATGACCACCTCGTGTGGGAGGGCATCATCAAGGTCGGGTTCGCTGCATTGTGCGGAGTGCTCGCGGCGGCCCTGGTGCTCGCCCTCGCGACGCTGGCGATTGGTGTGCCGTGGGTCCAGCGCCAGCGGCAAAGCGACCGCCGCCGCTGACCCGCTGACTACTTGAGCTGGCTCGAGCTCATCCCGAGCAGGCGGCGGGCGATGACGAGCAGCTGGATCTGCTGGGTGCCCTCGAAGATGTCAAGGATCTTGGAGTCGCGCGCCCACTTCTCGAGGAGCTCGCGCTCGCTGTAGCCGGTCGCGCCGGCGAGCTCGACACAGGCCAGGGCGACGTTGACGCAGGTGCGTCCCGCCTTCGCCTTGGCCATCGAGGCCTCCATGGAGTTCGGCTTGCCGTTGTCGGCCATCCACGCGGCCCGCAGGGTGAGTGCGTGGGCAGCCTCGTAGTCGGCTTCCATCTGCAGCAGCTTGGCTGCCGCGGCGGACTGCGTGTATGCCGGCTTGTCCCAGTCGACCGTGACGCCCGCCTTCTCGAGCAGCTCGGTCGTGGTGTCGAGGCAGCCGCGGGTCAGGCCGAGGGCCATGGCCGCCACGAGCGGGCGGGTGTTGTCGAAGGTCTGCATGGCGCCACCGAAGCCGCCCTCAATCTTGATCTCCGGGTCCCCGAGGAGGTCGTCGGCGGGGACGCGGCAGTTGTCGAGGTGGAACGCGGCCGTGTCGGACGCGCGGATGCCGAGCTTGTGCTCGAGCCGCACGAGCTTCATGCCCGGGTTGTCGCGGCGCACGACGAACGACTTGATGGCCTGCTTGCCGAGGCTCTTGTCGAGGGTCGCCCACACGACGACGAGCTCGGCGCGCTCACCGGAGGTGACATAGATCTTCTCGCCGTTGAGGACGTACTCGTCGCCGTCCTTGACCGCGGTCGTGCGGATGGCACCGGAGTCCGAACCGGTCTCGGGCTCGGTGATGGCCATGGCAGCCCACTTGCCGGCATACCTCGCCTTCTGCTCGTCGTTGGCGACGGCCGCGATGGCCGCGTTGCCCAGGCCCTGGCGCGGGAGGGACAGGGTGAGGCCGACGTCGCCGCGGCAGGTCTCGAGGATCGAGAGCACCGAGGACAGGTTGGAGCCGTTCTTGACCTTCTTGTCCTCACGGGTGTTGCGGCCGGAGCCGACGGCCGCGACGACACCTTCCTGGTCGTCGTCCTTGGCGCGGGTGGAGCTGGATGCGCCAGCCCCCTGCCCGGCGCCCGACGAACCCATGCCGTCGATGAGGGCGGAGATGAGGTCGAGCTCCTGCGGGTAGGCGTGCTCGGCCAGGTCGTACTTGCGAGAGATGGGGCGGAAGACCTCTTCGGCCATACCGCGCGCCTGCTCGATGAGCGGGCGGAACTTCTTCGGAACCTCAAGATCGATCATGTCTGTGTCCTTGGATTTTCGGTATGCCGGTCAGACGAGCAGGGTGCCCTCGAGGACACCCGCTCCACGGAGGTCGCGGTACCAACGCTCGTTGTCGAACTCCTTGACGAAGCCGTGACCACCGAGCAGCTGCACTGCGTGCGAGCCGATCTGGGCGGCATACGTCGAGGTGAGCGCGCGGGCCTCGCCGATGACCTGGGCTGCATCGGTGTCGGAGTCGAGGCGAGCGGCCGCCTTGAGAGTGACGAGACGGAGACCGTCGAGCTCGACGGCGATGTCGGAGATCATGAAGGCGACGGCCTGGCGCTGGCCGATGGGTTCGCCGAAGGCCTTGCGCTCCTGCGCGTAGGTGATGACCTGGTCCAGGACGGCCTTGGCCGTGCCACAGGCGGCAGCGGCCCAGGCGACACGGGCGCGGCGCACGGCGTCGCGGTGGTCGTCGGCGGAGCCGAGCAGGTTCGTCGCGGGCACGGTGACGTCGGTGAAGATCGCGCGACCGGTGTGGGCAGCGCGCACGCCCATCGCCGGGTCGTCCTCGATCGTGATGCCGTCGGTCGCTGCCTCGACGACGACGAGGCGGGCTTCGCCGTCAACCATCGCCGAGATGATGAAGATCTCGGCCTTGTCGGCGTTGGCCACGATGGCCTTCGTCCCGTTGATGACGAGCGAATCACCCTGTGCGACAGCGGTGGTCGTCAAGGCGAACGGGTCGAAGAGCGGCTGCGGCTCCTGGAACGCCAGGGCTGCGGCGGCCACGGGCTCGTCACCGGTGAAGTGCGGCAGGTAGGTCGCCTGCTGGTCAGCGTCGCCATAGAGGGCGAGGGCAGTGGCGACGGCGGCGGTGGCCATCTGCGAGACGGCGATGCCCATGTCGCCGCGGGCGAGCTGCTCGAGCACGAGGACGCCGGCGACGGCCGAACGCTCCTCGGCGATGCCACCGAGCTCCTCGGGCACACCGACGAGCGCGAGGCCCATCTCCTGCATGGCCTCACGGACCTCGTCGGGCACGGCGCGCTCGGCGTCGGCGCGGGACCCGGCCGGCCGGATCACCTCGTCGGCGAGATCGCTCGCGGCCTGCTGGAGCATCTGCTGGTCCTCGGTCGGCGTGAGGTCGAAGAGACCGCCGCGCCTGGCCGTTGCCGGGCGGGTCGCACTGCCGGACCCCTTGGACTTCTTGAAGGCACGGCCGACGGCGACCTGTGCCTTGAACCCCGAGTGGGCGCTGCGGTTGAGGAGCTTCTCAACGCGGCCGCGAACCTTGGGGTCGGCCATGACGGGGAGACCGCCGGCCTTGGAGATGAGACGCAGGCCGAGGCGCTGGCCCCGGTCGGCGAGGGTGGGTGGCGTCATCGCCATGGTGGGCTTCCCTTCGAGGAAACGTCGTCGGTCACGCACTGAAGCGGCCGAAACTATCCGATACCGCTAGTGCCTGATACCGAGAGTACCGCAAACTTGTCATCCGGTAACCACCTGTGACTCAGGTTGCATCGCCCGCTCCTTCCGCTCCGCGAGCGACCGCGATCTCGGTCCCCAGCTCCCACCCATGGACGAGCGGCAGCGAGTCCCCGCTCCAGAACCGGCCGGGGTCGTACCAGTTCATCGGCGCATCCGGCGTGAGCAGGCCCATCTCCTCATAGGTCAACGCGACGACTTCGGCGCAGTAGGCCATCTCCGGCCGCATCGCCTTGAGCTCGAGGTCGCGTCGTGAGAGGTGGGCGTCACGACCCTTGAGCCACCGCCAGGCGAGCCGCCCCGTCGACGGGAAGGAGACCCCGTCGAGTCGAGCGACGCAGCGCAACGCCGCATCCTCGTGCTCCTCCCCCACCTCGGGGCTGAGCTGGCGCAGCCAGGCCTGCTGCTCGTAGGTCTCCTGCCACCGCGTCACTGCGGAGCGCAGGTCGTGCAGCTGGACGCCGCGGTGGAAGTCGCCGGTCCACATGTCCTGCAACGACCTCCCGAGCTCGGCGTGCCACATGAGCGGTGGCAGGTCCTCGAGCACGACGGCCATCCCGACATGGTTGACCGGCGAGTTCGTCGCGGTCTGGATGGCCCGGTCGGCCACGGACCGTCCCCGGAAGATCCACACGTCGCCGGTGCGAGTCAGGTCGACGGCCTCATCGAGCGAGAGGCCGGCGGACGTCTCGTGCGCGGAAGGCATGACGGCAGCGTATGCCGCCCAGCGGCATACGCTTCCTGCATGCAGTCGAACTGGTGGAAGGTTCTCGGACTGGCCGGCGTCGCGTCAGTCGTCGCGACCGGTGCGGTCATCGCGCGCAACGAGCGGCAGCGCCGGGCCTACTCCCCCGACGAGATCCGCGAGCGCCTCCACGAGAGGCACGCCCGCGCCGAACAGTCCCGTCCCTGATCTCGACCTATTGCGCAATCCGTCGGGAGGAGCGCAGCGGGGGACGGCGGATTGCGCAACAAGTCGAGGTTGGGCGTCAGATCCAGAGGCTGGTGCAGCGGATGTAGCCGCCGCCCTTGGCGAGCTCGTCGACGTGCGGGGTGATGACCGACAGGCCAGCACTCTCGACGTCGGCCCGCAGCTGCGGTGCGCTGTCGCTCATGACGACGGTCGTCCCGGTCGAGACGAGGTTGCACGCGAACGATGCCCGCGCCTCGGCCTCGGAGATCTCGATCTTGTCGACGATGTCGAGGTTGGCGAGCAGTTCGCGGCTCTCGGGCGTGAAGGCCTCGGGGCAGTAGGCGATGAGGCCCTTGCTCGTCGAATCCGGTTCGCGCAGAACCGAAAGCGTGAGGTCGATGTCGTACCAGTAGCTGTCGGGCCACCCGCTCACCACATTGATGACGGGCTGGCCGGCGTCGTCGAGCTGCGGAAGGGTCTGCAACTGGATGCGCTGGAGACCGAAGTGCTGGGCGGCATACTCCAGGGCTTCTTCGTCCGAGCGGTAGCCGGCGCCGCAGAACACGAGGTCACCACAGATCAGGGCATCGCCCTGCCCGCTGAAGCGCCACGGCTGCGGCAGGTCGTCGATCTGGTAGCCGAGCTCGGTGAGCTGGGTGCGGGCCCACGCCTCCTCGGTCTGGCGGGAGGGGGGCAGCGTCGCCATGAGCGCGCGACCGCCACGAACGAGCGCCCAGTTCGCGGTGTAGACGCCGTCCTGGCTCGTCGGGGGCGCGTCGACGGTGACGATCTCGGCGCCGGCGCGGTGCAACGCGTCCTTGATGCCGTTGTGCTCGATCTCGGCCTTCGCCGTGTCGACGGTTGCGCCGTCCTCGTAATAGGGGTTGAGCTTGTGATCGTTGCCGAAGTAGTGCGCCGATGACATGAGCAGCGTCGAGTTGAGCAACGAATCCTCCTGGTTCAAGCGGCCCCAGCCGTTTGGGGCGCAGCCAGTGTGACACTCGGGCCGGGGCGTTGCCGAATGCTTGTCGAGGGGATGGGTGCACGTGGGTCAGGCGGAGGAGTCGAGACGGTCGGGATGCAGCACGAGGTCGCGCAGGATGGCGGCGAGCTGCCCGGCGTGCGAACCGTCGACGATGCGGTGGTCGGCGGTGGCCACGAGCACGACAACCGGGCGCACGACGACCTCGCCGTCCACGACCACCGCCTTGTCCTGGACCGCCCCGATTGCAAGGTAGACCGGCGTGCGGGCGAAGGGCAGCGGGGCGAGGAACGCCTCGTCGAGGCCCAGCGAACCCACGTTGGAGACGAAGGCTGTGCCGAGCGGGAATCCGGGCTGGCCCAGGACCGGCCGCCCCAGACCGCCGGCGACGATGCTGGCGACAGCCAGCGCGGGGCGCACGGCCCAGCTCGGTGCCCACCGCACGATCCCGGAGGTGCGGCGGTAGGCGACGTCCTCGCCGGCGCGAAGCTGGCTGGCACCCGCGCCCAGCGCTCGGGCGACCTCCAGCGGACTCAGCTGGTCGATGTCGCGCACCTTGACCGGAGCCAGGTCCGACCCGCCCTCGATGTCGACCGCAAAGCCGACGTCGCAGGTGTCGAGGTCGAGGCGCCGACCCAGGAGAATCCGGGCTCTGACCTCGGGCACCTGATGGAGCGCTCGCCCGAGTGCCGCCCCGACGACGTGGGTGATCGTCACCCGCTCCCCCGACTCGGATCGCACCCGATCGACGTAGGCGAGAACCGCGCTCGCATCGAGCTCCATGCGGGTGTAGATCCGCCCGTCGCTCGACGGCCGCCAGCTGGCCACCGCGATCTTGTTGCGGGTCGAGGTGCGTCGCCTGCTCATGGTGCCGACCGCGTCTCGGGTCGTTGCGTGACTGCACGAGCCGGTATGCCGGAGAGTGCGATCCGTGCGAGCGCCCGGGGCGCTCCGGTCATCGCCGCGATCGGCGCGGCTCGCCTGGGCAGGCGCAGGTGGGGGCGACCCTGCTCGATGGCGGTCACGATCCCTCGAGCGACGTCGTCGGGGTCGAGGTGGGTGAGCAGCCGCGCCCCCAACACTCTGGCGAAGGCAGCATCGCTGGGTCCATGACGACCGATGCGGTTCATCATCTCGGAGACGACCGGGCCGATCTCGACCGTCAGGGTCCCGACGGGCGTCCCCCGCAGGTCCGCGCGCAGTCCCGAGGTGGCGTGGGTCAGGCCGGCCTTGCTCCCGCCGTAGACGGCCAGCCCGGGGAAGGTCGCCACCCCCGCCAGCGACGAGATGTTGACGAGGTGTCCGCTGCGCCGGGCGAGCATTCCGGGGAGCACCTGTCGACAGAGCTCGAGTGGCGCGGTGAGGTTGAGGTCGATGGCGCGACGCAGATCCTGGGCCGTGAGGTCTGTCAGGAACCCCGTGGCGTCGACACCGGCGTTGTTGACGAGGACGTCGACGGGGCCGTGCCGTGCCTCCACCCGCCCAACGAGGCCGTGCAGCGTCTCCGGGTCGCAGAGATCCGCGGGGAAGGCCTTGCCACCGGTGGCCTGGCCCAGTGCCTGCAGCGGTTCGAGGGTTCGTGCGACCAGGGTGACCCGGGCTCCCTGGCGAACGAACCGGTGGGCCAGGGCCACGCCGATCGTCCCGGTCGCGCCGGTGAGGAGGACGTGCGCGCCCGTGATCCGCATCTGCACAGTGTCACTCACGGCCGACGGGGGCCCCACCGCCACCGAGGTGGGGCCCGACACCGCCAAGGGTCAGGCGACCCGCTTCTGGGGTGCGGTCTCCGCTGTCTTGCCCGGGTCACGCTCGACGACGTCACCGAGGACATCGTCGATCTGCTTCATGACTGCCGGCTCGAGGCGCACACCCGCAGCCTTGACGTTCTCGTGGACCTGCTCCGGACGCGAGGCCCCGACGAGTGCGGCGGCGACGTTGTCGTTCTGGAGCACCCAGGCGACGGCGAGCTGGGCCATGGTCAGGCCCGCCTCGTCAGCGATCGGCTTGAGTCCTTGGACGCGGGTCAGGACGTCGTCGTTCATGAACCGCTTGATCATGTCGGCGCCACCCTTCTCGTCCGTCGCGCGCGAGCCTTCCGGCGGCGCCTGCCCCGGCTGGTACTTGCCGGTGAGCACGCCCTGAGCGATCGGGCTCCACACGATCTGGCTCACGCCGAGCTCCTGGGACGTGGGCACGACCTCGTCCTCGATGACACGCCACAGCATGGAGTACTGCGGCTGGCTCGAGATGAGCTGGAAGCCGAGCTCCTTGCTCAGGGCGACACCCGCGCGAATCTGGTCCGCGGTCCACTCGCTGACGCCGATGTAGAGCGCCTTGCCCTGACGGACGATGTCGGCAAACGCCTGCATCGTCTCCTCGAGCGGCGTCTCGGTGTCGTAGCGGTGCGCCTGGTACAGGTCGACGTAGTCCGTCTGCAGTCGCTGGAGCGACCCGTTGATGGACTCCATGACGTGCTTGCGGGACAGGCCGGTGTCGTTCTTCCCTCCGGGTCCGGTGGGCCAGTAGACCTTGGTGAAGATCTCGAGGCTCTCGCGGCGTTCGCCCTTGAGCGCCTCGCCGAGGACGGTCTCCGCCTTGGTGTTGGCGTAGACGTCGGCGGTGTCGAACGTGCTGATGCCAGCCTCGAGTGCGGCGCGCACGCATTGCGTTGCCATGTCGTTCTCGACCTGGGAGCCGTGGGTGAGCCAGTTGCCGTAGGTGATCTCTGAGATCTTGAGTCCGCTGTTGCCGAGGTATCGGTAGTCCATGCACCCAACCGTATGCCGGGTGACCACCGACACTGTGCGTCAGGTGACATTTTCGCAGGTCAGGTGCCCTCTTTGACCCTTTGGACGGTCCCGCACGCGTAGCGTCGAGGACGGACCCCACCGGGTCCACCCCCTATGCGAAGGAGCACCCATGTCGGACGACGAGAAGGCCGCCAAGGAACTGGTCGAAACCCTGCGTGACGGCGAGAAAGGCTTCACCGCGGCCGCCGACAAGCTGCGCGACGGCGACCACCCCGAGTGGGCGACCCTGATGCAGCGCCTGTCCGAGGAACGCGCCGGGTTCCGCCAGGAGATCGTTGCGCTCGGTCACGACTACGGCGACGACGTCGACGAGAGCGGAACCGCGGCGGCAGCAGTCCACCGCGGTTGGATCGCCCTCAAGGACGCCCTGACCGGCGATGACGCCGGTGGCGTCCTCGGTGCCGCCGCAACCGGTGAGGACCACGCGGTCTCCGAGTACGAGAAGGCTCTGGAGCAGGACCTCAGCGCTGGCTTCCGTGAGGTCGTCTCGCGCCAGCACCAGGCCGTGGTCGCGGCCCGTGACGAGGTCAAGGCGCTCCAGGCCGCCGACTGACCGCACCCGCCGGCACAACGACCGTGGCCGGTGCCACCCCCCTGTGGGCGGCACCGGCCACGTTCGTTCAACGTGAGGCGGTCAGGACAGCTTGTCCTTGATGTTCTCACCGGTCTTCTTCACGGTGGCCTCGGCCTGGTCGGCCTTGCCCTCCGCAACGAGACGCTCGTTGTTGGTGGCGTCGCCCACGGCCTCCTTGGCCTTGCCGGCGAGGTCCTGAGCGGCGTTCTTCGCCTTGTCTGCGATACCCATGAGGGATCTCCGCCAGTCCGTCCGCGCCAGTCAGCGCGACCCGATCAGCATCCAGTGCCGGGACCAGGTCGAGCGACCAGACGATGGACAGTGCGCCGATCGCGAGCAGGGCGAGGCCCACGAGGGCCGTCACGAAGCGGTCGAAGCGGGTGGTTGCACGAGTCATGACGCACGCCCCAGGGTTGAGACGCGCACGGAGACACGCGGCGTCGGTTCGAGGTTGACGACGGCGTCACGAACCCGGTCACGCACCTCGGCGCGGACGGTCGCAGTGACGGCCGGGGAGCGATCCAGGCGTGGCTGTCGCCTCCCAGGCCAAGGTCACGGCGGGGCCTGCGACCGAACGCTCGCAGCAGGAACCACAGGCCGAGCAGGGCCAGGAGCGCGCCCACGACGATGAGCGGAGTCGACGGCTCGACACCAGTCGACAAGGCCTCAAGGACGTTGGTCGCCCACGGTTCGCCGGCGGCCCACCCGAGAGTGACGACTGCCTCACGGATGGCTGCGACACCCACGGCGATGAGCACGATGCTGATGGCCAGGGCAGGACCTGTCGCGGGGAGGGAGCCGGTGGGACGAGGCACCTCCGGTGTGGCGAGAGTGGTCCCGGCCACGGAGCGCGTGTCCTCGTGCTCCGAGATGGCGACGGTGCTCATGTCATCCTCCTGTCGGTGGGTTCGAGATGGGTCACGGTGACGTCGACGGCCTCGACCGTCATCCCGCTGACACGAGCCACGATCGTCGCCACGTCGTCGCGAACTGCGCGAGCGGTCTCGGCCACTGGCTCGGGCCAGGCGAGCCCGACCGAGACCACCACGCGCAGGCGGTCACCCGAGCGGCGCAGCTCGACGCCGGGCTTGGAGCGACCGGTCAGCCGCTCGACCGAGCCACCCCGACGCACAAGATCGCCAGCGCCCGCCGCCGCCGCACCGCCGTGCCGGTGGAGGACGCGCGCCTGGACCGCGCCGAGACCGGGTGGCGTTCTGACCCCGAACACGTCGCCTCCAACAGCGAGCTGCGCGCCGCACTCGACGCCGCCCTGCGAGGACTGCCCGAACAGCAGCGTCGCGTGTGGGTCCTCATCGAGGTCGAAGGTCTGAGCCAGGCAGAAGTTGCTCAGGTCCTGCACCTGACACCCGATGCCGTTCGCGGACAGCTGTTCCGCGCACGACGTGGACTTGTGGAGAGGATGCGACAGTGGAGGGCATGACCACTCCCCCCGGCCCTGCAGAGCAGGTGCCGGAGCCCGACGTGACGATCGAGGAGGAGACCCTCCTCGCCCGCTCCGCTCGGGCCCTCGCGGCCGAGGACCCGAGGGTTTCATCGACCTCAACGCGCGCATTCGTTCCACGGTCCGTGCGACGACGCGCCGGTCGCGACCGGTCCACGCGGTGTTCCCCAGCGCCGGGAGTGACAGTGCAGACACGCTCGTCGTGCGCGAATGGGTGCTCGTGGGGCAGCTGCGCGAGGTGGTCGTGGGCATTGCGGGCGTCACCCCCACCCAGATCGTCGTGGGGCTGGATGCCAACCAGTGCGTCTCGGCGCGGGTGCACATCACCGCCACGTATGGCGCGGTGCTCGCCGATGCCGCCGGCACGGTGCGCGATGCCGTTGGCGCCACCCTGGTCGACCTCCTCGGGTCGGATGCTCTGCCCGAGGACGGAGTGCCCGTTGACGTCGTGATCGACGACATCACTCCCTGACGGCCCGGCGATCCTCAGGTCGACTCGGCTGCATCGCAGCACGCATCGTCAGAGGGTGGACGTGACTTTGGACAGTCCTCGCGGCCGGTCGGGGTCGAGGCCGCGTGAAAGGGCCAGGCCCAGGGCGAGGCGTTGCAGTGGAACGATCTGGACGATGGGGGTGAGCTCCTCGACAACCGGGGGCACCGGGATGCGCAGGGCCGACTGCGCACCCAACAGGGCGTCTCCCACCACGCAGGCCTCCGCGCCGTGACGGTCGAGGACGTCCAGCACCGGCCGGAGCAGCCGACCGCCGACGCCACCCGGCGACACGACGATGACCGGGGTCATGCCGTCGACATGGGCAACCGGGCCATGGAGCAGGTCGGCGCCCGAGAAGGCCGTGGCCGCAACATGGCACGTCTCCATGAGCTTGAGCGCGGCCTCGCGAGCGGTGGGGTACGAGAAGCCGCGACCCGTCGTGACGATTCGGGCGGCGTAGCGGTAGCGGTTGACGATGTGGCTGACGTCCACGACCGCGGCGCTGGCAACGGCTTCCGGCAGCCCCGCGGCGAGCCGCCCGTCGCGCCCCACCCAGGAGTCGACGAGGAGCCACAGGGCCAGGAGTTCGGCCGTGTAGGTCTTCGTCGCCGCGACCGACCGCTCCACACCGGCGGCGATGTCGAGGTGCAGCTGGGCAACGCCCGCCAGGTCCGAGGCCGGGGCATTGGTCACAGCGAGCGTCAGCGCGCCCGCCTCTCCGGCAGCTGCTGTTGCCGCGACGAGGTCCGGCGAACCACCCGACTGGCTGATCGCCACCCACAGCACGCCGCGCAGGTCAGACCGCGCGCCATACCCGGTCACGGTCGACATCGATGCCAGACCGCAGGACAGTCCGAGGACCGTCTCGACGAGGTACTTCGCATACAGGGCCGCGTGGTCGCTGCTCCCGCGGGCGGCGAGGAGCACATAGCGGATGTCGTGCTGCCTCACCTCGGCCGTGATCGCGTCAACAGCGCGCCGGGCGCCGAGCAGGGACTCGACGATGCTGGCCTGCTCGCTGATCTCGGTGCGCATGAGGGACCCCGGCGCGGTCGGTTCGAGGGCGGGCGTGGAGTGCGTCGTGATGGTCATGCTGCTCCTGAGGTTGATGCTGCATCGGTCGCGTCTCGGTGGGTCCGGGCTCGGGCCAGGCCCTCGCCGGCGAGTTCGAGCCATCGGGCCGGGTCATCGAGGGCGGCGTCCAGTCCGCCGGCGAGGGCGACGAGCTGTTCGCACCGTTCGAGCTGGTCCGCGGTGGCGCGGTCGGCTGTGCCGACACAGGCCTGGACGGGTATGCCGTGTGCTCGCCCTTGGCGCACCACGTTGCCGACGACCTTGCCCCGCAGTGACTGCTCGTCGAGCCGACCCTCGCCAGTGATGACGAGCCCAGCCCCTTCGAGGACCTCGTCAAGGCCGGCGAGGCGAGCCAGCTCGGGCGCGCCCGCGACCAACGTCCCTCCCCAGAGAGCGGCGAGTCCGTAGGCCGTGCCACCGGCAGCGCCCACACCCGGGGTCAAGGCGCTCACAGCGGGAGTCCGCCGGTCTGCGGAAGGTGCGACACGGCATACGCGATCGATGGCCGCCATTGCGGCCTCGAGGTGCGCGATGTCAGCCGGCCCGGCACCCTTCTGCGGACCGAACTGTTGCGCCGCGCCGAGCGGTCCGAGCAGGGGTGCCTCGACGTCGACGAGCAGCCGCACACCGCCGACCGGCGCCCCCACGAGTTCGGACGGGTCGACGCGAACGCATCGACTCAGGTCGCCGCCGCCCGTGAGTTCGCAGCCGTCGGAGTCGAGCCAGCGCGCTCCGAGGGCGGCCAGTGCTCCGGCGCCGCCGTCGGTCGAGGCGGAGCCGCCCAGGGCCACGACGATCCGGTGGGTCGACGGATGTGCGACAACCGCTCGAAGGACCTCACCGAGCCCATACGTGTGCGCCGACAACGGGTCGAGGCGCCGCATGAGTGGGAGCCCACTGGCGCGGGCGAGCTCGACGACGGCAGTTCCGTCGGCCAGGGTCAGCCAGCCGGACTCCACGGGCCGGTCGTCGGGACCTCTCACGGTGAGGTGGTGCTCGACCGCGTCGGGGTGGAGGAGGCGCAGCACGTCCGTCGTGCCCTCACCGCCGTCGGCCAACGGAATGGTGATGACCTCGTCATGAGGCCGAGCGCGCCTCCAACCGGATGCGATCGCATCCGCTGCCCGCACGGCGTCCAGCGAACCCTTGAAGGAGTCGGGTGCGATGACGACGCGCATCGGCTAGCCCGTCACCACGTGCTGCAGGTATCGCTCAGACATCGTTGTGACGACTTCGCTGGGGTCGGCGGCCCACACGTCGGCGTTGAAGATCTCGACCTCGATGTCGCCGTCGTAGCCGGCCGCCTCGACGAGACCGGTGAGCCGCCGGAAGTCGATGTGCCTGTCGCCCATCATCCCGCGGGAGAGCAGGGTGTCGGCAGGCAGCGGGGTGATCCAGTCGCAGACCTGGTAGCTCGCGATGCGCCCGGCCGCACGTTCGATCTGCGCATCGACCTGCGGGTCCCACCACACGTGGAAGGTGTCGACGACGACGCCAACATCCTGTGGGTCAAAGGCTTCTGCGAGGTCGAGGGCCTCACCCAACGTTGCCAGGACTCCACGGTCGGCAGTGAAGATCGGGTGCATCGGCTCGAGGGCCAGCCGGACGCCGTGGTCATGCGCGATCGGGACGAGCTCGGCCAGCCGATCGCGCACTCGGCCCCGGGCGCCAGGCAGGTCGCGCGACCCCTCGGGCAACCCTCCGACGACGAGGACCAGGCACTGGGCCCCGATGCCCGCGGCCTCGAGGATGGCTTCGGTGTTGTCGGCAATCGCGTGGCGCCCGGCCCCGTCACCCTCGGCCGTGAGGAACCCGCCGCGACAGAGGGAGGACACGCGCAGCCCGGCGTCGGCCAGCGCCTTGGCGGCGGCGTCAACACCCATGTCCTGCAGCGGTTCTCGCCACACCCCGATGGAGGACAGCCCGGCCGCGACGCACCCTTCGATGGCCTCACGCAGGGTCCAGGAGTTCGTCGTCTTCTGGTTGAGCGACAGGCGCTCGAGTCCGCTCATGAGGTGACGCCTGCGGTCTCGAGCAGGAGGCGCATGCGGTGTGCGGCCAGGTCGGGGTCGGGCAGCAGGTTCGCCGCATCCACGAGCCGGAACACCTCGGCCAGGTGGGTGATGCTGCGCGCGCTCTGCAGCCCGCCGACCATCGTGAAGCCGGGCTGGAAGCCGGACAGCCACGCGATGAAGGCCACCCCGGTCTTGTAGTAGTACGTCGGTGCCGCGAAGACCTGTCGCGCCAGCGGGAGCGTGGGAGCAAACGCCGTCTCGTATGCCGTGTGGTCACCTCGGTCGAGCGCGTGCAGTGCCTCGCTGGCCGCGGGTGCGATGGCGGCGAAGATGCCGAGGAGGGCATCGCTGTGGTGCTGTCCGTCGCCGCGGATGAGCTCGGGGTAGTTGAAGTCGTCGCCGGTGTAGAGGCGCACGCCTTCGGGCAGCCGGGCGCGCAAGGCCTTCTCGTGGTCGGCGTCGAGCAAGGACACCTTGACCCCGTCGACCCGGTCCGCGTGGGCCGTGACGAGGTCGACGAAGGCGTCGGTGGCAGAGGCGACGTCATCACTGCCCCAGTAGCCGGCGAGTGCCGGGTCGAACGCCGTGCCGAGCCAGTGCAGGATCACCGGACTCGACACCTGGCTGAGCACCGAGTCGTAGACGAACCAGTAGTCGTCGGTCCCGCGGGCGGCTGCCGCGAGGTGGCGCGATGCCATGACGATGGGCTGCGCACCGGCGTCCTCGACGAAAGCCACCTGCTCGACATAGGCCCGACGGACCGTCTCGAGGTCGGTCGGCCCAACGGGCAGCTGGTCGGTGCCGGCGCCGGCAGCGATGCGGGCACCCGCAGCTTCCGCTTCCTTGGCCGATCGCCGGATGAGCTCCTCGGCGGTGGGCCAGTCCAGCCCCATGCCTCGCTGGGCCGTGTCCATGGCCTCGGCCAGACCGAACCCATAGGAGTAGAGGTGCCGCCGGAAACCCAGCGTCGACTCCCAGTCGATGGTCGGTGGCTGACCGGGGGTGTTGTCGCCCAACGGATCCACGACGACGTGGGCGGCAGCGAAGGCCACCCGGTTGGTCGCGGCACCGCGGGGCGCAGGCAGCCCCCCGGTCGACGTGACCACGTGGTCGGCCTGCCCACCATCCTCGGTGGGCAGTCGGAGCGAGGTCACGACCGGTCCAGAACGGGCACATCGACCTGGAGGGGAGCGAGCTCGACACGTCGCCCGGTGGCCGACGACTCCAGCCCGGCCTCAGCGAGCCGCACGCCACGTGCTCCCGCCAGGAAGTCGTAGGGGTGTGAGCCGTCGCCGACCACGTGGCGCAGGAACTGCTCCCACTGGGCCTTGAACCCGTTGTCGAACTCGGCGTTGTCCGGCACCTCCTGCCACTGGTCGCGGTAGGACTGGGTCTCGGCGAGGTCCGGGTTCCACACGGGCTTCGGTGTGGCAGTGCGGTGTTGGGCGACGCACTTGTGGAGCCCGGCCACTGCGCTGCCCTCGGTCCCGTCGACGTGGAACTCGACGAGCTCGTCACGGTGCACGCGCGTCGCCCAGGACGAGTTGATCTGCGCGATGACTCCGCCGGTGAGCTCGAAGATCCCGTATGCCGCGTCGTCCGCCGTTGCCTCGTAGGGCTTGCCCTGCTCGTCCCACCTGGTCGGGATGTGCGTGGTGGTCTTGGCGATGACCGACTCGACCTCGCCGAAGAGGTTCTCCAGCACGTAGTTCCAGTGGCAGAACATGTCGGTCGTCATGCCGCCACCGTCCTCGGAGCGGTAGTTCCAGCTCGGCCGTTGCGCTGCCTGCTGGTCACCCTCGAAGACCCAGTAGCCGAACTCGCCCCGCACCGAGAGGATGCGACCGAAGAAGCCGCTGTCGATGAGTCGCTTGAGCTTGAGCAGCCCGGGGAGATAGAGCTTGTCGTGCACGACGCCGTCCTTGATACCCGCTTCGCGTGCCGCCCTGGCCAGGCGCAGCGATCCCTCGAGCGACTCCGAGATCGGCTTCTCCGTGTAGACGGCCTTGCCCGCGGCGATGGCCTGCAGGATCGACTCCTCGCGCACCGTCGTCAGCTGCGCGTCGAAGTAGATCTCGTCGTCACCGGACAGGGCTTCGGTGAGGTCGGTCGTCCAGCGCGGGACGTTGTGGCGGTCGGCGATCTCCTTGACCCGCTCGGCGCTGCGACCCACGAGGATCGGATCGACCTGCAGGCGGGTGCCGTCCGACAGCTCGACGCCGCCCTGGTCCCGGATGGCGAGGATCGACCGGACGAGGTGCTGGCGATAGCCCATGCGCCCGGTGATGCCGTTCATGACGATGCCGATGGTGCGAGTGCTCATGGTGTCGTTCTCCTACGGGCGAAGGGTCAGTGATCGTCGACAGCGACGAGGTTGTTGCCGCGCATCGTGTAGAGGACGCCGTCCTCGTCGCGGTTCACGTGGCAGCCGCTGTACCAAGCGCCATTGAGCGCGGGGACGACGACGGACATCGCAAAGGTCTTGTGGTCAAAGCGCAGGAGCGCAGTGTCCGTGGCCGCGTAGATCCGCCCGCGGTTGAGCACCATGGCCGACCACTGCGGGCACACAGCTCGCAGGTTGGCCGTGTGGATGACCTTGCGGGTCTCGAGATCGACGACGAAGAAGCCGCCCTTGAGCGCCATCCCGTAGAGGTGGTGACCACGAACCGCGAGCGAGCCGATGCCGTAGACCTGCCCCGTGTCGAGGCGCCACAGTTCTTCGCCCGTGAGCGGGTTGAGCGCGACGACGGTGCCGCGCGCGCCCGTCTTCTGGGCGTTGTCACCACCGACGTAGGCGATCCCGTCGCGCGTCGCGACGGCCCGCAACAGCTGCACGTCGTCGATCGGGTTGGCGAACTGGCCCTTCGCCCCGGTCACCGGGTCGTACGTCCACAGCGCGCCACCACCCTCGGTGTCGCGCTGGACCGCGACGAGCAGGAGCCCGTTGACTGCGTCCCAGCAGGTGTCGAGCGGCCGATTCTGGTCGCTGGGGTAGTCCGCCACCTGGTGCGGCGCCTGACCATCGGTCGGGTCGTAGCTCCAGATTCCCTGGGAGTTGTACTGCCCGGTGTAGAGGACACCATCGAGCACTTCGGCGTCCTTGGCCTCGCCCGGGGCTCGGAGCAGAGTCGTCTCGCGAGATGCACCCAGCGCGTGACGGGCGATCGTGCCGTTGCCGCCGACGTAGGCGAAGCCGCCGCCTGCAGCGATGCCCATGACGGCCTGAGGATCTGCCGGGGCTCCGGCCTCGCCGAGATCGGTGACGACGCAGGCTCCCGACTGGGGATCGATTTCGGCGACGAAGCCGTAGCCGGAGACGGCGATGACCGCACCATCCCGGACGGCAACACCCCAGACCTCGCCGAGGGGAGGCCCGTCGATGGGGATGGTTGACACGGCCAGCGTCGACAGCGAGAACACCTCGAGCGAGGTCTCGGTGGCGTAGTAGAGGGAGTCGCCGTCGACGGCATACATCTTCGTCACCTTCCCGCTGAGTTGCGTGATGCGGTACGAGGACGTGTCGTCGAGGTCGAGGATCGCCATCTTGGCGGGCTCGGTCCCGCCGGCTGATCCAGCCACGAGCACGTCGCCGACGACGCTCAGCTCGCGCATGCTGGGGTCGACGAGCATCTCGGTCGGAGTGATGTTCGTGAAGCCACCTGCACCACGGTCGAAGGCGAACAGGGACGCGCGGCTGGCCGTCCCTCCGCCACCGAGCGTGCTCCCGGCACCGAAGAACACCGTCGACTCGGTGGCCGCCACGGCCCGGGCAAGCGTCGAGGAAGCGTCAGGAGTTCCGAGGTTGGTGACGGCGCCCGTCGCGGGGTCGAACTGCCAGAGGGCGGGCGCCGGGGAACCGACAGGTCCACCGCCGACGGCGAACACGACACCATCGGGTGCCACCGCCATGTCACGGACGTCCCGGTCCCCCATGCGACCGATGCCGACGGCAGGAGCGTCAAGGTCAGAGAGGTCCCAGCGATACAGGTTGTCCTGCGGTCCACCGGAGTTCTGCAGGACGCCGGCATACAGGTAGCGCCCCGTCGGGTCCGCTGCCATGGCCTGGATCGAGTATCCCGTGGCCAGATCGGTGCGGGCGATGACCTTGCGGGTCGGCAGGTGGAACGCGATGATCCTCGCCGGCAGGATGTTGCGTGAGCCGATGTAGACGATGTCCCCGACGAGCACGGAGCTCATGAGGGAGAACTGCACGAGCGCGGGTCCGAGATCGGTCACCGTCGCTTCGCGCGTCCCGTTGGTCGCGTTGCTGACGGGCGCGGCGTATGCCGGTGAGCCCAGTGCCGCGTGCAGGGCAAGGGTGAGTCCGGTTGCGCCTCCTGCGTGGAGCAGGGTGCGCCGGGTGGGGTGTGCGTTCGTCATTGAACTACTCCTTGGTCGTGGACATCGGTGGGTGGCAGGGGTTTCGGGTAGGGGTGTCAGGCAGAGGTTCCGAGCTGGTCCCGGTCGACGGGGGTGGCGAAGGGTTCTCCTGCAGTCCACCGCTGGAGCTCGTCGACCGTGTGGTCGACGAGACGAGTCAGCTCGTCACCCATTGACCCGGCGACGTGCGGTGTGAGCAGGACGTTCGGGAGGTCGTAGAGCGGCGAGTCCGGGTCGAGGACGTCGTCGTCGGTGACGTCGAGGACGGCGTGCAGCCGACCCGAGACGAGCTCTTCGGTCAGGGCGGCTTCGTCGACGAGGGCCCCGCGTGCGGTGTTGATGAGCACGGCGCCCTTGCGCATCGATGCGAGCCGTTGCCGGTCGATGAGCCGCGCCGTCTCGGGGAGGCTCGGGGCGTGCAGCGAGACCGTGTCGGAGCTGCTCATGAGCTCGTCGAGCTCGACGAGTCTGACTCCGAGGCGTGTCGCCTCGGCGTCGTCGACGTACGGGTCGGCCAACAGCACCTCCACGTCGAAGGGACGCAGCAGCTCGACGACGCGGCGCCCGATGCGCGAAGCGCCCACGATGCCGACGACGCGCCGATAGTTGCCCATGGACGGGTAGGCCGCGGCCCAGGACTGCCGGCTTCGGCTGACGCGATAGTGGTGACTGACCTCGATGATCCGCTTCTGCGAGAACAGGATTGCGGCCAGCGTGAACTCCGCGACGGGGATGGCGTTCTCCTCGACGGCCGACGACACGGTGATGCCCCGGTCCCAGCACTCCTGGGTGACGTGGTGCTTGACCGATCCGCCGGTGTGGATGATGGCGCGCAGTCGAGGCGCGCGACTCAGGACCTCTTCGTCGATGGGCGGGCAGCCCCAGCCGGTGATGAGGACCTCGACGTCGGCGAGGTCCGCCACCGATCCGAAGTCCTGGACCGCGGTGGACGGGTCGACGTCCGCCGTGGCCGTGAGTCGTTCGGCGAGCTCGGGGGTGAGGAACTCGCGCCAGACCGTCGGTGACATGGCGATGAGGGCACGGGGACGATTCACGCTGGGGCGGCTCAATCGACTGCCCCCGCAGTCATCCCGGAGCGCCAGAACCGCTGCAGCGAGAGGAAGAGGAGGACGAGGGGCACGATCGAGACGAGCGAGCCGGTGATTGCGAGCAGGTAGTCCTCGGGGTGGCCCTGGCTCAGCGCCGTGGTGTTCCAGACGTAGAGCCCGAGGTTGACCGGGTAGAGCTTGGGGTCGGAGAGCATCACGAGCGGGAGGAAGAAGCTGTTCCAGATCGCGGTGAACTGGAAGAGCACGATCGTGACGAACCCCGGGCGCAGCATCGGGAACGACACCGACCAGAAGGTCCGCAGCTCCCCGGCCCCGTCCACCCGACTCGCGTCGAGGACGGCGTCCGGCACCGACGAGGCACTGAAGATGCGTGCCAGGTAGACGCCGAAGGGGAAGACGAGGCCCGGGAGGAAGACACCGAGGAAGGTGTTGGTGAGCCCGACCTTCGACGCGAGGAGGAACGTCGGCAGGGCCAGGGCGGTGCTCGGGATCATCACCCCGAGGAGGACGAGCCCGAACAGCTTCTCCTTGCCGCGGAAGTGGTACTTGTCGAAGGCGTAGCCGGCCATCATGCAGACGAGAGCGGCAACGACAGCCCCGACACCGGCATACACGATGGTGTTGAGCATCCAGCGGAGGTAGATCCCGTCCTCCGCCTGCACGAGGTAGCTGAGGTTGGCACCGAGGTTGAACTCGCGGCCGGGCGCAAAACCGTTGGTGCCGAACAGATCCGCGAGGTTCTTGGTCGAGGCCATGACGAGCCACACGGCTGGCAGCAGGGCATACGCGACAGCCACAAAGAGCACCGTGTTGGCGACCGTGCCGGACAGCCAGGCCGGGCGAGGCCGACCGGCCTTGCGCCGATCAGGACTCCTGTATGCCGGCTGCACCCGTTCCGCGTGAACGGCCGGTCGGTCCTCGGTGACGACCGCAGCTGGGCTGGGGCTCATGCCTGCCCCCTGTTGCCGATGCGCATGAGGGCGAACGACAGGCCGCCCGCGACGAGCGCGATGAGGATGGAGGAGGCGGCGGCGAGGCCGTAGTCGTTGCGGTCGAAGGCGACGCTCTGGAGGAACATGTTGGGAGTCCAGGTGCTGGTGATGGAGGCGGAGGCCTGGTCGAGGATCTTGGGCTCGGTGAAGAGCTGGATTCCTCCGATGGCGGTGAACAGTGCCGCCATGACGACTGCTGGACGGATGAGCGGCACCTTGATGCGCAGGGCCACCTGCCACGGCTTGGCGCCGTCGACGACTGCTGCGTCGAGGACCTCGCTCGGCACCGACTTGAGGGCCGCGTAGAAGATGACGATGTTGTAGCCGAGCCACTGCCAGATCGCGACGTTCACGACCGAGCCGAGCGGGTGGTTGGTGGCCGGTCCGCCACCCTCGGCGCCACCGAGCCAGCCGATGACGGGGCTGAGGCCGGGGGTGTAGAGGTAGAGCCAGATGAGGGCGGCGATGAGACCCGGGACCGCGTGGGGAAGGAAGAGGGCCAGTTGGGCCACCTGCCTCCCCCACGCCAGTCCGGAGTCGAGGATGAGTGCGAGAACCAGTGAGGCGCTGATGAGGAGCGGCACGTAGATCGCGATGTAGGCCGCGATCGTGGCGAAACCGCTGCGGAATGCCGGGTCGCCGAGGGCGGAGGCGTAGTTGCCCAGGCCGACGAAGACCCTTTCGACGCCACCGAACCCCAGGCCCGACGTCCGCTCGCTGAAGAGGCTGAGCCAGATCGAGTAGGCCAGCGGCGCCAGGATGACGAGGACGAACAGGACGAGGAAGGGCGCCAGGAAGGCTCCGGCAGCTCGTCGCTGTCGCTGGGCCAGGGGGACGGTGGTCATGTCAGCGCCTCAGTTGGCGACGGTCAGACCGCGGGCCTGCATGGCCTTGGTCGTGTCGGCGTGGACCTCCGTGAGGGCCGTGGCAAGGCTTCCGGTGCTGACCTGGCCGAGGCGGTCGATGACGGCCTTGTCGGTGGCCGACATCGTCGGACCCCAGGTCCAGCTGGAGCTCACGGCTTCGTAGGACTTGGTGCCGACCGCGAAGATGTCCTGGCCACCGAAGAAGGCCGTGTCGAAGGACTTCTTGGCCACGGGGACCAGCTCGGGCGAGGCGGGGTACATGCTGCTGGCGCCGGTGGCGTACCACGCAGCGACGCCGGTGGGGTCCGTGGTGATCCACTTGATGAACTCGGCTGCCGCGGCGGGGTTCTTGGCGCCCTTGGGCACGATGAAGGACGAGCCGCCCCACATCGCCGAGGCGGGCTTGCCGTCCCAGCTCGGGAGCTCGGCCACCGCCCACTTGCCGGTCTGGTCGGGGACGGTGGCCTTGAGGCCGCCGGCGCACCAGCTCGCGCAGACGTAGCCGATCGTCTGGTTCTTCTGGACGCTCTGCCAGAACTCGTCGGCGTAGGTCGGGAAGGTGCGGACCTGGTCCTTGGCCACGAGGCCCTGCCAGTAGTTGGCGACCTTGGTGGACGGTTCGCTGTCGATGCCCACAGTCCAGGCGTCACCCTTGGTGCCGAACCAGCGGGCGCCGGCCTGCCAGGAAAGATCGGTGAGGATGTTGGCGTCGCCCGTGAGGAAGGCTCCGGCGCGGGCGTTGGGGTCGAGCGACTTCACCTTGGCCGTGAGGGTCGCGAACTCGTCCCAGGTCGTCGCCGGCTTGAGCTGGTGCTTGTCGAAGACGTCCTTGCGATAGAAGTAGAGCATCGGGGCGGCGTCACGCGGGATGCCCCACGTCTTCCCGCCGAGGGTGACGAGCTGCTTGATCGAGTCGGGGAAGGTCGTGTTGACGAGCCCTCCCGCAGTCGGGGTGAGGTCCTGGACCGCGCCGAGGCTGACGAGCTCAGGGAGGCGGGTGTACTCCGCGACCGCGGCGTCGGGCGTCGCGCCGGACTTCACCGCGTTGGAGAGCTTGGCGTAGTAGTCGGGGCCACCCGCCTGGGTCTCGAACTTCACGGTGATGCCGGGGTGCGAGTCGTTGAAGGCCTTGGCGACCGCATCCGATCCCTTGACGAAGGACCAGAAGGTGACGGCGCCGCTGGCCTTCGCGGTGGACCCGGCAGGTGCTGCCGCGTCGGTGCCGGTCGTGCTCGTGCCAGAACCGCAGGCGGTGAGCGCCAGGCCGATGACGGCTGCCGTGGCGACTGCCGCGCCGTTGCGCCAGTTCCTCATGTCGATCTCCATTCGTGGGGTGGGATTGGCAACATCATTCGATATCAGATGATGCCATGTCAAGAGATTGGTGAGAATTGGGTCGCCGACGTGCTCAGATTTGCTGTGTTCAAGTGATATCGTTTGGCCCATGAGCACCATGCAGGGAGACAAGCCACCGATGCAGGCCGAGGATCGCCACCGCGCGATCATCGAACTCGTCGCCGAGCGGGGAACCGTCACCGTTCGCGACCTCGCCGACGCCCTCGGGGTGGCCGCGGTGACCATCCGGGTGGACGTGCGCGAGCTGGCCAGGCGGGGACTCGTGGGCCGAGTGCACGGCGGTGCCACGCGGGTCCTCTCGCCCGGAACGCAGCGCGAGGGTGCTGGT
This sequence comes from Janibacter sp. HTCC2649, assembly GCF_000152705.1. Lineage (GTDB taxonomy): Bacteria > Actinomycetota > Actinomycetes > Actinomycetales > Dermatophilaceae > Knoellia. Next base: position 2,261,674 of record NZ_CH672413.1, read on the forward strand.
GCCTCAACCGCAGGACGGGGCGCGGTGAACGGATCGGGACTCCCCGCGGTCGTGGCGGGAACCATGGGAGCCGAGCACCCGGCATACACGCTGGGGGTTGTCGTTCCGCACGCGTCGTACTACTACCCGACGGTGGTGAGTGGTGCCCGCGCCGCCGCCGAGGCACTCGGCGCGCGGCTCGTGCTCGGCGTCTCGCAGAACAACCTGGGCGAGGAACGCGCCCAGGTCGCGCGGCTGCTCGAATCCGGCGTCGACGGACTCATCCTCGCCACCCAGCAGGACCCCCAGCACTCCCCCGAGACGCAGGAGTGGCTGCGCTCGATTCCGGTGCCGGTGGTGCTGGCCGAACGTCGCGCTGGCCGCGAAGCGGGGCGCGTCGAACACGTGGCGAGCGACCACGAGCAGGGCGCGTTCGAGGCCGTGCAGCACCTTGCCGGCCTCGGGCATCGCAGCATCGGGCTGCTGGCTTTCGCCACGATCACCGCACCGCGGCTGCGCACCGGCTACGAGGCGGCGCTGTCTGCCCTGGGTCTGTCACAGCCCCCTGAGGGGATCCCCACGGAACTGCGCGACGACAGCCATCAGGAGATCGAACGGGTCGCCGATGTCGTCACTGAGGCCGTGCGCTCCGGCGATCTGGATGCGCTCATCGTGCACCACGACGTCGCCGCACTGCCGCTCGTGAGTCGATTGCGGCAGAACGGAATTCGCGTTCCGGAGGATCTGGCGGTGATGGCCTACGACGACGAGCTCGCAGCGCTCTGCGACCCGCCCCTCACGGCCGTCGCACCGCCTCGCGCCGAGGTCGGGACGAACGCCGTCATCCTGCTCGTGGAGCGACTCAAGGATCCGGACCGCCCGGTGCACCAGGTGTTGCTGCGGCCCAGGCTGCGGGTGAGGGGCAGCGCCGGCGAGACGTTGGCGAGCGCGGCGCCGTGACGGGTGGCAGTTGGACCGATCGTCTCGGAATCTGCTCGGTCACCCTGCGTCACTTGTCGCCCGCAGAGGTCATCGACGTCACACGCGACGCCGGGCTGCGCCGGATCGAGTGGGGTGCCGATGTGCACGCCCCTCCGACTGACCTGGGCCGGGTGGCCGAGGTGCGCGAGCTGACCCTGGCCGCGGGGCTGACGGTGGCGTCGTACGGGAGCTATTGGCGAGCCGGGGTTTCGCCCCTGGCTGAGCTGACCTCAGTTGTTACGGCTGCTTCGACCCTGTGCGCTCCGCGAATTCGGGTGTGGGCGGGTGAAATTGGCACGGACGTGGCGGACGGCTCGACCTGGGACACGGTCGTGGACTCTCTGCGCGAGGGCTGCGCTGTCGCTCGGGATCACGGCATCGAGCTCGCCCTGGAGTTCCACCCCGACACCCTCACCGACTCCGTCGACACCACGCTGGACCTGCTCGAGCGCGTGGGGGACGATGCCCTGCGCACCTACTGGCAGCCCCGCCTCGACGAGGAGACCGGACCCAGCGTCGAAGGCTTGCGCCGGCTGGTCACGGTGCTCGCCGGCATACACGTCTTCTCCTGGTGGCCGGGCGCGAACCGGCTACGTCTCCACGAACGCTCGGAGCTCTGGTCCGCGGTCGCCGACTGCCTGGTTCGCGACGCGGAGCCGTGTGACCTCCTGCTCGAGTTCGTCCCGGATGACGACCCGACGCTGGTTGCCGCAGAGACCGCCACGCTTCATGACCTCATCCTCGCCACGGTGGCGTAGGCCGGGCGTCCACACGTGACGTACCCCCGACCACGAGGGCCGGGGGTACGTCACTCTGTCTCAACCAGGTGCGCTCCGAAGGGTGTCGTGCCTCAGGACATCCGCCACGCCAGCCGGTTCCACCGGCTGGTCTCCCAGGTCATCGTCGGGAGGGACTGACAGTGATCCGCACCAGGTTGCGACCCTTGATCGCATAGAACTGGCCACGCTCGTCGACAGCTGCGCGTGGGATCCCGTACCACTCACCGTTGAGGTCGGGCACGAGGTCCGTGCGGGCGAAGGTCTGGGTGTCGAAGCGGAAGAACGCCTTGCTCGAGGCCCCGTACACCTGGCCGCGACTGACCAGGAGCGTGCCGTAGTCCGGCACCACCGATCCATGGTTGCCGCGATGGACGATCTGGCGGGCGATCAGGTCAACCACGAAGAAATCCCCGCCGAAGCACATGACGTACAGATGATCGCCGCGCACCGCCAGCCCGGTGATGCCCGTCGGCGCGCTCTGCGGGGTGAGTCGCCACAACTCTCGCTGGGAGATGGGGTCCCAAGCCACCAACGTTCCGCCACGGTTGTCCGTGGTCTGCCCGCCGAGGTAGGCGACGCCCTCATGGCAGACCACAGCACGCACCATCTGCCTGGCGTCGATCGGGTTGACCGCGTTGGTGGTCACGTTTGTGGCCGGGTCAAAGGTCATCACGGATCCGCCTTCCAGCGTGTCCGAGCGGAATCCGACCACTGCGACCCGGTTCACGTCGTCCCACACGATCTGGTGCGGCCGGTTCTGGTTGGGGTAGGAACTGGCAACCTTGCGCGCCCATCGATCATCGACGGTGGGATCGAAGGCCAGGATGCCGGCTCCGCTGTACTGCGCGAAGTACGCCACCCCGTCGCGGATCAGGGTGTCCTTGGCCTCGCCGGGGGCCAGGATGCGAGACTGCTTGCCGCTGGTGAGGTCGTGACGGGCCACCGCGTTGTTGCCCCCCACATAGACCGCTTTCGCGCCGGCGGCGACCGACATCGCCAACTGCGGACCGACCGGTGCTCCGCCAGCCACCAGGTCGTAGATCTTGCCCTGCGTGGTCACCGGGTCGATCTCGATGATCAGCCCGTACGCCGAGACCACCATCACCTTCCCGTCACGGATCCACAGGCCCCAGAGCTCACCGACATCCAGCCCAGCTGGCGTGATCAGCCGACTCGAGCCGTCGGTCAGCGAGTACTCCCGCACACCACCTGAGCCGGACCAGTAGAGCTTGTCACCGAGCTTCTTCGGCATCCGGCCGCCCGTTCCCTCAATGACCCGCTGTTGGGTCGGATCGGCCAGCTTGATGAACGCAAGCGCGGCGTAGGCCCCACCCCGGCAATGGACCAACAGCTCGTCACCCATGATCTCCAGCTCACGGATCTCGACCTTGCCCGCGAACTGCGGCGGCAAGATGGAACGCACTTCTCCGGTGGCCCGGTTCAGGGCGAACAGACCGGCCTTGGTGCTGGTCGGTGTGACTCCCTGGACCGCGCCGGTGCCGATGTAGACGGTGTCCTCGGTGGCCGCCAGGCTGCGGATCATGGGCACGTTGGGGTCCGGGGTGGCCACGACCGTGAGCTGGCCGGTCTCGGGGTCGTACTGCCGCAACTTGGGTCCGCGCTCCTGCCCACCGAAGTAGACCACCCCGTCGGGCGAGACCGTGATCGCGTAGGGGTCGAGCCCCGGGATGGCAGCGAGGTCCTCCTTGGGCGCCCCTGGCTTGGACAGGTCCAGTCGGATGAACCCGGGCCCGGGGGCGGTGGCGTACTCGCGGATCGCCGAGTAGACGTAGTGGCCCGCCGGATCTGCGGCCAACATCTGCGTGCTGATTCCGGGGCACGGCGTGATGCTGGTGACCTTCTCGGTCGTGAGGTCGTAGCCGACGATCCGCATCGGCTCGATGTTGCGGGAGGCGACGAAGACCTTGTCATTGCCGACCGGGATGCCGGCAGCCAGCGAGAAGTTCAGCACCGCGGGCCCCAGATCGTCGACGGTCACCCCCTCGGCGGTCGAGCTGGGGGCGGCCAGGGCAGAGCCGCTGGGGACGCCGGTAGCAACTGCCAGCCCTCCCAGAGCTCCCAGACCGAGTAGTCGGCGACGGTTCAAAGCGGGTGATGGGGACATCCGGAACACCTCTTCGTGTTGGCTTACCTGCACAGCGGGGTTGGTGGCCACTCGACAGATGCACCGTGGGGTGGTCGGGGTGTCGAGAGGCCGTGTCGACTGATCCGCCTCCGCGTTTCTGACGCGGCGACGGTGTCAGATATCACTCAATATCACTATGTCTCTCTGGTCAATAGTGATTTCACTTGATATCGGACACCGGGATGGGGCGAGCCGGCGAGCCCTACTGCAGCCCGGCGAGTGCTGCAGGGTGCGCGCCATTTCGCGCGCCCTGCAGCACTCGCCGGTGGTTGTGTTCACTTGCGGCGGTCGACCGCGATCCAGTTCGTCTCCCATGTGACGCCACCGTCGGCGGAGAACGCCTGGGTGAACTTGGCCCGATCCGGCCCCTGTCGTTCGACGATGAAGCGGACCTTGATCGGGCGGCCATCCAGCTGGTCATCGCCGAGGAAGGTGCCAACCCCGCCGTCGAACGTCCCGTAGACGGAGGGTGTGAGCATCCCGTCCCGCAGGTTCGCGAAGGTCGAGCTCCAACGCTGGGTCCCCGGTTCGAAGAGCCGGAAGTTGAGGGCCTTGACGGTCCCGGCCGCCCCGGTGAGCCGCAGTTCCACCACATTCGCGTTCCCGTCCATGAGTGGCTTCACGACGCTCGTGCCGTCGAACTTCAGCCACACGTCCTCGGTGTCCGACAGGGGTTCGGCCAGGACCTGGACGCTCGTGCGCCACGTCCCGATCTCCCAGTCGAAGGCCTGCTGCTGACCCCCGGCCGCCTGTTTCGTTTCTGCCGCTGACGTGGCTCCGGCGCTGTAGGTCGCCATGCTTGCCACGACGAACAGAGACAGGATCGTGGCCAGGATTCGCTTGCCATGCGTGGGGATCTTCGAGTGAATTGTCATGACCCGACTATCCGAACGGAGCAGGTCAATGGACAAGAAGGCACTTTCAGGTAACCCCTCGGCGGCACGCGCCAACCCCCTGCCCGGGTGTCCCATGGCCGCGGCCTTTGCCGCCGTCGGAGGCAAGTGGAAGCTGACGATCCTCTACTGGCTGGCCCACGGCGAGACCCATTTCGCGGGCCTGCGACGCCGCGTCGACCCGATCACGGCGAAGGTGCTGGCCGAGCAGCTGCGCGAACTCGAGGCCGACGGGCTCGTCCACCGCGACGAGACCGGTCCGGTGCCAGCGCCCGTCTTCTACGGCCTCACCGACTATGGGCTGACCGCGCTACCGCTCGTCGAGAGCGTCCGCGTTTGGGGCGAGGCCCACCTGGAACACACCGGCGCAGAGCAGGCCTGCGAAGCACCCAGGGGCTGCGCCCACGCCGTTGCGTGACACCACGCACGGCGCAGTGGACGTGTCCGTCGTCGCGACGCCTTCGTGGATCTGGTTTCCTGCCGCCAAGCCGTGGGCCCGGCACGTGGATTGCATGGAACACTGCCCACGAGGCCTTCACAGCGCCCTGCCACCACGCGTGCTGACCGGCTGACAGACCGTCCACGCGTGTTCATTGTTCAGCGGTGCGAACTGTGCCGCTGGGCGCACGAAAGTGAGCCATGACCGGGATCTCCCCTGAACGAGCGCGACCGCCCCATCCAGATGGGGTGCGGTCCCTCGATGAGCTCGCAGAGCGGCTGCAGGAGCTCCGGATCTGGTCAGGCCTGTCCTATCGCGCCCTGCATCGCGAGGTGGTCCGGGGGCGACGCGACCGTCGGATCGCCGAGACTCCCGCATTCGACACGGTTCACCGATGCCTCCAGCCCGGACGCAAGCGCGTCGACACGGAGCTGGTGGTCGACGTGGCGGCCGCCCTGCTCGGCAACAGAGACCTCGCCGCCCCATGGCGACAGGCCTGCCAAACCGTCGCGCAGGCAACGATGGGATCAACCCTCGTGGCGGTGACCGACACCATCCCGGTCGAGGAGATCGATTTCGTCGGTCGCGAAACCGAACTTGCCACGATCCTTGCCGCAGCCGGTGACCCCGGGTGTGTGGTGGCGATCGTGGGCATGGGCGGCATGGGCAAGACGCGGCTGGCCGTGCACTCCGCCCACCGCCTGGCCGGGCCGGACCAACGGGTCGGCGTCACCCTGTTCGTGGACCTCAGGGGCTACGACTCCGAGCGCCCACCGGCTGACCCGGGCGCCGTACTGAACGGGTTCCTGCGCCTGTTGGGTGTGCCAGCAGACCGACTCGCGCTGCTGGATGTCGATGCACGCCAAGCCCTTTTCCGAGAGCGCCTGGCCGGGCGGACTGCCGTTCTCGTCCTGGACAACGCGTCTTCGGGTGAGCAGGTGCTGCCCCTGCTCGCAGCGCGGGACTCCTGCCGCGTCATCGTCACCTCGCGGCACACGCTGAAGGGAGTCCACGCGACCGAGATCCAGCTCGACGCGTTCGACCCTGGGGATGCCGCGGAAGCCCTGCGTCGCGCTGCGAGCCCGGTGGCGGTGGACGGCAACAGCGCAGAGGTCCGGACGATCGTCGAGCTGGTCGGGGGGCACCCGTTGGCCATCTCACTCGTCGGGGCCCGAGTGCGTGCGACACCGGGGTGGACGCTCGCGGACCACGCGGTGCGGCTGGCGGAGGCGCGGCGGGCGGGGCGCCTGGACGCTGGTGTCGATGTTGCACTTGGCCTCTCCTACGACCGACTGGGGTCCACGACCAAACGCATGCTCAGGCTCATGGCCCTCCACCCGGGTCAGGACCTGGACCGCTACGCAGCGGCAGCCCTTCTTGGGTCCTCCCTCGCCGTCACCGAGGTGGCACTGCGTGAGCTCGTGGACGCAAGTCTCATCCGGCGATCGGAACTGGCGCGCTTCAGCCTTCACGACCTGGTTCGGATCTTTGCGACGCACCGCTCGCATGACGAGGAAGCGGCCTCGGCCCGTCGAGCCGCGATGACTCGACTCCTCAACTTCCACGACGCGGTGACGACGCAGGCTGCACCGCTCGTCAGTCCGCAGGTGACGTTTGTCGTCCCCGACCCTCCTGGGGTGTCGGACTCGCCAGCACCTGAGATCAGGGACCGGTCCGCGGCCCAGGGGTGGCTGGACTCGGAGTGGCGCAACCTCGTGACGGCGGCACTCGTCCTGGGTGTGACCGCGCAACCGCAGCACGTCGTGCGACTGTCCGCCCACCTGCAGCGTCACCTCGAGGTCGGCGGACACCTGCCTGAGGCCGAGGCCCTCCACACAGCTGCTGCCGCGATCGCGCAGGGAGCACCCCGGGCGCAGGCGCTGACTGCCATGGCCACCGTCTGCTTCCCCCTCGGCAGGCACCGCGCCGCAGAGAAACACCTGCGCGAGGCGCTGGCGATCTATCGGCGGTGGGACAACACGCAGGGGGAATGCAAGACGCTGAACAACCTGGGCCTGGTGCACCAGCAAACGGGTGATCACAAGGAGGCCCGTCGGCATTTCGAGGCGGCCCTGAGACTGGCTCCCAACGCCTTGCTGAAGAGCTTTCCGCTGGCGAACCTCGCGAAGCTGTCCGCGCGACTCGGTCAGCACGATCAGGCACTCGCTTTTGCGCGCCGGGCCCTCGCCGAGGCCAAAACCATCGATGACCCCACCCGGGTGGCACAGGGCCTGTTCACCGTGGGTGACCAACTGCGGCTGATGGGTCGCCTCGAGGAGGCCAGCGCCGCGCTGGGGCAGTCACTCGCACTCGCACGAGAGTCCCACTTCCCCTACTGCGAGGCCTTTGCCCTCAATGCCCTGGGCCTGATCCGGCTGGAGCTGGGCGAACCACGAGCGGCCGAGACACTGCAGATCGAGGCTTTGGACGTCGCGCGAGAGTTCGGAATCAGTGCCGTCGAGACCGTGATCCTCACCGCGCTGGGTAGCACACTGGAACATTTGGGGCGACCCGAAGAGGCGCTTGTCCACTACGAGGCGGCCCTGAAGCTCGCATCGGCCAACGGTGACCACCACCAACAAGGGCTGGCCGAAGACGGCATACGCAAGACAGGAGCCGCCCACCGGTCAGGCGTTGGCCACACCCGGCCGAGCCCCTCGACGTGAGCCGGCCGACGGCACCTTTCTGGCGCTCGCGACTTTGACCGACATTGACCGGAAACGCGAGCTGACGCGAGCCCGGCTCCCAGAGTAGGTCCTCCGACATCCGCACTGGAGGGCACGTGAAACCGCAGCTGAACGGCCTCGCCGACCACGGTGGAGATCCACTCCGACCACGGTTGAAGGACGTCGTATGGGGGCGATCCACGGATGCGGAACTCATCGTGGTCTACGACCAACGTGAACCCCTGGTGGTCAGCGACCCGGATGGAACGATCGAGCGATTCCTCGAGCTCCTCCAAGAGGGTTCGAGGAGTGTGCCCGAGCTGAGCCACGCCATGTCCAGCACGGGCGAGCCAGTCACCGTCGCGGACGTGTGGTCCGTGCTCGAGGTGCTTGATGCACACGGCCTGGTGGTGGACGGCTCACGGTTGGGCAGGTACGACGGCGAGCTCGCTGATCGACACTTCTCCAACCTGGCGTTCTTCGAGACGTTTGCCTCGCTGGCTGCGTCCCAGGAGGACCTGGTGGACCGCGTCCGCAGTTCCCATGTGCTGGTGCTGGGAACCGGAGGCCTGAACTCGACCACGATTCCGCACCTTGCCGGCGCGGGCGTGGGTCGCCTCACGGTGGCGGACAGGGATGTCGTGGAGGCCAAGAACTTCGCCCGCCAGTACCTCTACGCGTGGGAGCAGATCGGCCGCCCCAAGGTGGAGGAAGCGGCCCGGTGGATCCGCCGGTTCGACCCCACCATCGAGGTCGAAGCCCGCCACCTCGATGTGACGGGCACGGCCAGCGTCGCGGCCTTGTTGGACGAGCTCTCCCCAGACCTGGTGATGTCGGGCATCGACACTCCTCGGGAGGTCGACCTGTGGGTCAACGACGCCTGCATGGCCAGGGGAGTGCCGCTGGTGCGAGGCGGCATGGGCATCTCCACGGCGGGAGTCTGGTCCGTGTGGCCCGATCACAGCCCGTGTCGCCGCTGCCTTGCCATGCAGGCCGACGCCGTGAACGCCTCGGCGGCCGAGGGGGCCGCCGAGGTGACAACGCGCGATGACGTGCATGCGCTCGCTGCCCAGCGAATCAGTGAGGGACGAACGCGGGTCAACCGCGGGATCGGTCCGATTGCGGGGTTGATCGGCAGCTTCGCCGCGTTCGAGGTCCTGCGCTACCTCACGGGCTACGAGGAGCCGCAGTATGCCGGTCGGCTCCTCAACATCGACCTCAAGAACGGGTGCGCCACCACGGTTCGACCGTGGGAGAAGGTGCCGACGTGCGCTGCCTGCCTTGGCCGGCAGTCCTCCCCTGAGGAACCAGTGGGCCGTGAACGAGTGCTGGCCCACTCCACTGCTTCCGGGTGACACACCCGTGAGGACGTTCGTATCCAACACGAAGGGAGGTGCCCTCATGAAGCTCGAGATCCGCAAGGTTGAGAACACGCGTCTGACCTACTTCATCCCCGACTACGACAGCTGACCACGTCGTGCGGCCCCCGAGGACCACTCAGGGGTCCACAGATCAGCTGAAGTCCTGTCTTGGGAGGTGGATTCCATTCCGCCTCCCAAGACAGACTCAGGAAGGCACACGATGGCGATCGACAGCGCCAGCACACAACCCGACACCACGGTCCCGTCCCTGGACCAGCTCCGCCCAGGACTGTCCCGGGTCGTGGTGGCTGAGGACGGCGACTCGTCCATCGTCGGACGTCCTGACCTCAATCTCTTCCTCGCCGTGCCCCTGGCCGGTGGCGCGTTCGTCACTGCGCTCCAGGAGACGGGCTCCATTGAGCTCGCCACGACGCGCGCGGAGGAGGTGGCCGACGCGCCCGTTGACGGAATCGACTTCCTCAGGGGCCTCGTCGAGACCGGCCTCTTCGACGACGCCGCGTCAGAACTCGCTGTCGCTGGGGGCGGCGAGGCACGACGTGAAACCAAGTGGCTCGAGGGCGTTTCGCAACCTGTCGCCAAACGCTTCTTCGGACGAGCCGCCTGGTCGCTGTACGCCGCGGCGGCACTCGGCGCCACCGTCCTCATGGTCCTCGTCCCTGACCTTCGGCCGCACTCCAGCAATGTGTGGTTCCTGGAGGACAAGGCCCTCTCCAGCCTGGTCCTGGTGGCACTGGCACTCGGCCTGACTGCCGTGCACGAGGCCTGGCACTGGCTGGCCGGCCGAGCCGCGGGAGTGCCAGCGGTGTTTCGCGTGAGTCGCCGTGGCGCCTTCCTGGTGTTCGAGACCGACGTGAGCCAGCTGGTGACCATCCCCCGAAGCCAGCGTTCCGGCGTCTACCTCGCTGGCATGGCCGTGGACAGCCTGAACCTGTTCCTGACCCTGGCTCTTCAATGGGCTGCGCTGAGCCACGGGGGACCCTTTGCGACGGGCCTGGCCGGCCTCCTGGGCGCCATCGCCTTCGCCCTGGTCGTGGGCATCGGGCAGCAGTGGGCGCTCGTCTTCCTTCGTTCCGACGTCTACGCCCTCTTGGCCAACGTTCTGGGATGCCACAATCTCTATCGAGCGACGTGGCTCGCCGCCAAGGCACGGCTGTGGCGCCTGACCGCAGAGGACCGCGAGGAACTGGCGAGCATCAGTGAGCATGACCGTCGCGTGGGTCGATGGTTCGGCCTGGTCTACGTCGTCGGGTGTCTCATGGTGGGTGCGTTCCTGATCTGGTGGGTCTTCCCCTTCCTTGAGGGCATGGCCCGCTGGCTCGTACCGGTGGTGAGCGCCGGTGATGTCGGCAGCACCGAGTTCTGGACGGCACTTGCGCTTCTCGCGTACTCCGCGACGGTGTGGATCGCGCCGCCGCTGCTGGCGCTTCGGGAGCGACGCCTGCGCAGGCAGGGCCTGCTTCTCTGAGCCCGGCAGAACGCCAAACCCCCAGCACACGAGTAAGGCCCCGGTTCGCTTTCGCGTTCCGGGGCCCCATACGTCTGTCTCAACAGAGTGCGCCCGAAGGGATTCGAACCCCTAACCTTCTGATCCGTAGTCAGATGCTCTATCCGTTGAGCTACGGGCGCATGTTGCACGCTTGGCGCAACGATCGGCAAGCATACGCGAGCACCTGCCCACCTGAGAAATCCGTTGTATGCCGCCCGCTCCCCTGCCGTTTCCGGCCCGCCTGTCACACCGGGCTGAGAGGGTCGCGGCATGCCGAGTGAGAACGTCATGCGCATCCGCAGCCCCGAGTTCCAAGCCATGTCCGAGCGGGTCCTGCGCGTCACCGAGCTCACGTCGCGCCTCAACGTCCTGCCCTTCGATGACGACGCCGGCAAGGCTGAGCTGTTCGAGCAGATTCTGGGGCGGCCCGTCCCCGCCGGAGTCACGATCCATCCGCCGTTCTTCACCGACCACGGCCTGAACCTCGACCTCGGCGAACGCGTCTTCATCAACCAGAACTGCACGTTCCTCGACCACGCCGGGATCCGGATCGGCACGCGCACGATGATCGCCCCCAGGGTCACCTTCATCACGATGGGCCACCCGGTCGACGTCGAGGAGCGCCGCGAGTGGCTCACGGGCGGCCCCATCGACGTCGGTGAGAACGTCTGGATCGGCGCCGGAGCCACGATCCTGCCGGGTGTGAGCATCGGGCGAGATGCCGTGGTCGCCGCAGGAGCCATCGTCGCGGACGATGTGCCGGCCGGAACACTGGTCGCCGGACCCAAGGCGACCGTCACCCGGAACGGGTGACACGGCATACCCACTGTGTATGCCGTTCAGTTGCCTTCCGCGCTCAGCAGCCTTCCGCTGCGGCGGCTTTCGCGGCGAGGTCGACCTCGGACCAGTTGAGCCCCTCGAGGTTGACGACGATCGCCTCCTGGGTGGTGCGGGCGATGACGACGACGGCCTCGTTGTCGGGGTCGGGATTTTCCTCGCGGTGCGGGACCCACGGCGGAACGAACACGTAGTCGCCGGGCGCCGTCTCGATCCGACGCTCGACGGGTTCGTCACCGTCGACCTCGAGGAAGACGAAGACCGGCGCGCCCGACACGACATAGATCGCCGTCTCGGAGGCGCCGTGGTGGTGGTTGCCGGAGTTGGTGGAGGCGGGGACGTGCGTCTGACCCATCCAGAGGCTCTGCGCCCCCACGGTTTTGCCGCTGATCGCCTCGCGCCGCGACATGCCCGTGGTCTGGCTCGTCTCGGTGATGAGTGCACTGGGCGCGATGTGGTGCAGGGCCCGGTGGAAGGGGTCGATCACGGTCGGGACGAGGACACCGCTCGGGGTGCGGATGAACTCCTCACTCGTGGAGTCAGCGGGGACGTGCAGGGCTGGCATCAGGCTCCTTCAGCGAGGGACAGTCGAGCGGCGAGCCCGACGGGTGTTGCCGAGGTGGCGGGAAGCAAGGGACGGAGGGCATCGCACGCCGTGCGCGCGACCCGCGCAGGGACGTCGGCGGCGGCCCAGACCGACAGGGGCAAGGGCCTCGGCTTCGGCAGGTCATCGAGTGGCACGAGCCCAGCCGGGATGTCACCGAGTGTCGCGAGGAGCGCGACCCCCTGACCAGCAGCGGCGGCAGCATGCACCCCAGCCAAGTTACTCGCCTCGGCGCCGACGACGGAGGCGATGCCGTGACCGTCGAGGGTCTCGATGGCCCGCGAGCGCAAGGCACAGGGGGCATCGAAGGCGACGACGGGCACCGGCCCTCTCGGCCGGCGCCACCCGGGCGCCGCGAACCACGTGAGCTCGAGGTCGCCGACCCCGGTGGCCCGCGGATCCCCGGTCGGTCCGAGCAGGAGAGCCAGGGACACGCGCCCGGCGGCCAGTCCTTCGCGCAGCGCGGCGCCGCGGTCGATCCGGAACTGCACGCCGTGATGGGGCAACGCCTCACCCAGCGCGCTGGCGAAGCGCGGCAGCAGCTGGGCGGCCCCGTGCTCGGTCGAGCCGACCACCAGGGTGTCGTCGGCCCCCACTCCGAAGCAGCGCAGGGCCTCGTCGTGTGCCGCCAGGACGCGGCGGGCGTGACCGAGGAGCTGTTCGCCGTCGACGGTGAAGCGCGACCCGCGCCCGGCGCGGGTGACGAGCGGGCGGCCGACCGTGGCCTCGAGCCGACGCACGTGCTGGCTCACCGCGGCCTGGCTGAGGTGCAGGGTCGTGGCGGCGCGGCCGAAGCCACCGCGGTCAGCGATGGCCACGAAGCTGCGCAGCGGGGCGATGTCGAAGGTCCTACTCATTCCACTCACCTTATTATGGGTCCCATAACGTCTCGTAATAAGAGATATCACAATTCCTAGTTGGACACCCTGAGTTCTCGGCCCCATGCTGGGGACATGTCCAGCCACGCTCCCACCCTGACCAGCCGACGTCGGTTCGACGACGTCCGCTGCGGAGCGACGCGCTGTCTGTGCTGCTGTCGATAGCACCAGCGCACACGACCGCCTGATCCACGCCTGCCTGAGGCCCTGCCTGAAACCCCTGCAAACAGGGGGCTTTGGCGTACCCCCTCAGCCGACCACACGGCATACCCCTCTGCTTCTCACCATCCCTGAAGGAACTCCCATGTCTGCTTTCGCCACCTCCCTCCCGCCCCGACGCTCGCTTGCCACCCTCGCCCTGACCGCGACCTTGGCCGTCACGAGCCTGACCGCCTGCGGCTCGGGCGACGCCGACGCTGCGGGCGGCAGTGGCAACGCGACGCTCAAGTGGGCGACCGGCTACTTCCCCAAGCACTGGGACCCGGTGGTCTCGGGCAGCGGCGCGCAGTTCCGCCAGCTCGCCCTGAGCTACGCCTCGCTCACCCGCGTCGACGAGCAGGGCAAGGCCGTCCCCGACCTCGCCGAGAAGTGGACCTACAACGCCAAGGGCGACCAGGTGACCTTCCACCTGCGCAAGGGTCTGACGTTCAGCGACGGCACGCCCGTCGACGGCGCCGCGGTCAAGGACGCCATCGAGCGCGCGCAGAGGCAGAAGAACTCGGCGCTCTTCGGTGACCTCACCTCCATCAGGACGGTGACCGCGAACGGCCTCGACGTCGTCCTCGACCTCACCCAGGTCGACTACCAGATCCCGCAGCTGCTCGGCGAGCGCGTGCTCCAGGTGGCCAGCCCGACCGCCGCCAAGGACCCCGCCAAGCTCGACCAGAACCCCGTCGGCGCAGGCCCGTTCATCGCCACGCAGGTCATCCCCGGCACGAAGGCAACGTTCAGGAAGAACCCCAACTACTGGGACGCCGCCAACATCCACATCGACAACATCGAGCTGGTGTCGGCGCCCGACGAGGCGACCGTGGTGTCCGGCCTCCAGACCGGTGTCTACAACTTCGCCGACGTCGCGCCCAGCCAGGCAGACGCCGCCAAGAAGGCCGGCCTCGACGTCTTCGTCCAGCCCGGCTTCAATGCCTCCAACATCAGCCTCAACGTCAACAAGGCGCCGTTCGACAACCCCAAGGTCGTCGACGCCGTGCGGCACGCGGTCAACCGCAAGGAGTTCGTCGACAAGCTGACCTTCGGCTACGGCGAGGCGACCGACCAGCCGTTCCCGTCGTCGTACGTCGCCTATGACCCCAAGTCCAAGGACGCCTACCCCTACGACCCGGCCGCATCCAAGGCGCTGCTGGCCGAGGCGGGCTTCAAGCCGGGCGCCATCAAGCTGGATCTCGTCGTGCCAGAGGCCACCCCGGCCGCTGAGATCGTGCAGTCACAGCTGGCCGCCGTCGGCATCACGACGACGATCAAGATCGACAAGAACTGGGCGACACCGTTCTTCGCCAAGGACCTGACCCTCTCGATCTACAGCACGACCGGTCGTGACTCGGCGCTCCAGACGCTGACGGCGCACTTCGGGCCGAACGGTCCGCTCAACCTCAGCACGCCGTACGAGCCCGCCGGGTTCGAGGCCGCCGTCGCCAAGGTGCGCGCCACCCCGCTCGACTCTCCGGCCTACGCCGAGACCCTGCAGGCCGCCACACGTGCCGGACTCGAGAGCCAGGCGCTCGTCTTCACCTACGCGTCGCCGAACCTCCTCGCGAAGGACAAGTCGATCTCGAACCTGCCCAAGAACCCCGGTCACATCAACTGGACCGGCGTCACGATCAAGGGCAAGTGATGACTCGCCTCCACCAATCCTTGTGGCGGTCCGCGCGCACTCTCGGGCGGTCGGTCGCGGTCTTCGTTCCGGTCTTCCTCGTGGCGACGTTCGTGACGTTCGCCCTGCGTGCCCTGAGCGGCCTCAGCCCCGCCCGGCTCCAGCTCGGCGAACAGGCCACACCCCAGGCCATTGCCGCGATCGAGAGCCAGTGGGGGCTCGACCGCCCCTTTCTTTCGCAGTATGCCGCGTGGCTGGGTGGCGTTCTTCACGGCGACTTCGGGACCAGCTGGGTCAACGGCGCGGACGTGGCGACCTTGATCGGTCTCGGTCTCGGCGTGAGCCTCTCGGTCGCGGCTTTGGCACTCGTCATCGGCGTCGTCGGTGGCCTGGTGCTCGGCACGGTGGCGGGACTGAAGCCGACGAGTCGCGTCGACCGGGCGGTCACGGGACTCACCACCGTCCTGTCCGTCCTGCCCGGCTTCGTCGTCGGGATCATCCTCGTCGCCGTGCTGGCGGTCGGTTTGGGCTGGTTCCCGTCCGCGGGCTACGCGCCCATCACGAGCGGGGTCGGACCATGGCTCGCCCACATCACCCTGCCCGCCCTGGCTCTCAGCCTTGACGTCGTGGCGGACGTGGCGCGACAGCTGCGCACAGGTCTGGTCACGGCATACCGGGAGAACTACGTGACGGGCGCGGTCGTGCGCGGCCTCGGATCGCGGCGGATCCTCACCCGACACGTCTACCGCAACGCGGTCGGACCGGCGCTCGCCGTGCTCGGGCTGAAGTTCCCCTCGCTCGTCGGCGCTGCCGTCGTCACCGAGTGGATCTTCGGACTGCAGGGCTTCGGTCGGTTCGCCAACGACTCGGCCCAGGCCGGTGACGTGCCCGCGGTCCAGGGCGTCCTCGTCGTCTCCATCGTCCTCGTCGTGACGTTCAACCTCATCGTCAACGTGCTGCTCGGCCGGATCACCCCGGCCTCGGCGAGAGGGGTCTGACATGGTCCGCCGCGTTCTCTCCCTCCCTGCCGGTCGCATCGCCGCAGGAGTGCTGTTCTTCATCGTCCTGCTCGCGGTGTTGGGACCACTGCTCGCTCCGCAGAACCCGTTGGCCACGAGCGACACCACGCTCGTCGGCCCCTCGTGGGCGCACTGGCTCGGCACCGACAACCTCGGGCGCGACGTGTTCAGCAGGTTGCTCGACGGATCGCGCGTCAGCGTCGTCGGTTCCCTGGAGGTCGTCGTCATCGCGCTGGTGGTGGGCGTCGTGCCCGGGATCCTGTCGGTGCAGCTCGGCCGCGTCTTCGAATGGATCAGCCTTCGGGCGATCGACACGTTGATCGCGCTTCCGTTCCTCTTGTTCGCCGTCGCCGTGACTGCCCTCTTGGGCAACGGCATCACCCAGGCCATGGTCGTCACCGGGGTTCTCGTGTCGCCGCTGTTCTTCCGGGTGTCTCGGGCGGCGACCTTGGCCGTGGCCCGGTCCGCCTATGTCGAGGCGGCCGTCATCTCCGGCGCCTCGGTCGGCTGGATCGCCCGGCGCCACCTCTGGGCCAAGGTTCTGCCCCCCATCGCGGTGGCGTTCGCCCAGACGCTCGGGGTCGGCTTCGTCATCGTCTCGAGCCTCACCTTCCTCGGGATCGGCATCCAGCCGCCGGCTCCCACCTGGGGCGGGCTGCTCGCCACGTCGCTCGGGTTCCTCGACCAGCAGCCGTGGGCTCCCGTCGCACCCGCCCTCCTCATCGTCGCCACGGTCTCGGCGAGCAACCTGCTCGCCGATGCCATCCGCGACGTCACCGGCGAAGGAGCAGTCGGCCTCGACCTCGTCCCCAACTCACCCAATTGGACGGCTGGGGACACGGCCGGCTCCTCGGGTCGACCGACCTCCGTTCGCTCTACTCCGTCCCACTCCCAACCAGGAGGCACTCCATGACGACCACCCTGACTCGCCCCATCGCCCCAGCGCTGCCGGCAGCTCAGCCAAACGCGACCCCCGCTCTGTCGGTGCGCGACCTCCACGTCGGTCACCCGACGACGGGCCACGACATCGTCCGCGGCGTCTCGTTCGACCTGGCTCGCGGTGGAGTCGTCGGCATCGTCGGAGAGTCCGGCAGCGGCAAGACCCTCACCTGCCGGGCCATCCTCGGCATCCTGCCGACGCCGTTCGAGGTGACCGGCGGCTCGGTCTCCATCGAGGGCCGCGACACGTCGACGCTGTCGCCGCGGGAGTGGACCGGTCTGCGTGGATCAACGATCAGCGCGGTCTTCCAGGACCCCGCCTCCTATCTCAACCCGTCGATCCCCGTGGGCCGGCAGGTCGCCGAGGTGCTGCGCGTCAAGCTCGGTCTGGGCCGTCGCGAGTCGCGAGTGCGGACGTTGGAGCTGTTCAGCGACGTGCAGCTGCGTGACCCGGCCAAGGTCCATGGGCAGTACCCGTTCGAGCTCTCCGGCGGAATGCTCCAGCGCGTCCTCATCGCGGCCGCCATCGCCGCTGAACCCCAGGTGCTCATCGCCGACGAGGCGACGACAGCCCTCGACGTCACCGTGCAGGCCGAGATCCTCGACCTCCTCGCCGAGCTCCGCGAATCCACGGGGCTGGCGCTGGTCGTCGTCTCGCACGACCTCGCCGTCGTGGCCCAGCTCGTCGACGAGGTGCTCGTCATGCGCAACGGAGTGGTCGTCGAACAGGGGCCCGTCTCCCAGGTCCTGCACGACCCGCAGCACGACTACACCCAGCTGCTGGTGCGCGAGCACGAGCAATACGGTCTCGAGCGCTTCCTCACCCCGGAGCTCGCGTCATGACCACCGCAACGTCCGCGCCAACGGTCGAGAACGCGACCATCCACGCGGACGCAAGCAGCGGGACGGTGCTCGAGGTCGTCGACCTCGAGGTGAAGCTGGGTCGCGGGCTCCACCGAACCCGGATCCTCAACAACGTCAGCCTCACGGTTGAGCGCGGCGAGACCGTCGGCATCATCGGTGAGACCGGCTCGGGCAAGACCACCTTGGCCCGCACCATCCTCGGGCTCACCCCTGCCGCGAGTGGGCGCGTCCTCGTCGACGGTGAGGACGTGACCCGGTTCGGGCGTCGTCAGTGGCGGCGCCTGCGTCGTCGCGGCGTGGTCCAGTACGTCTTCCAGGACCCGCTCAAGAGCCTCGACCCTGACCTGACGATCGGCGACTCGCTCACCGAGCCCCTTCTCCTCCAGGGTGTTTCGCGCGGAGAGGCCCGGGATCAGGCCGAACGCCTGCTCGCCAAGGTCAGCCTCGACGCCGACGTCCTCGACCGGCTCCCGGGCCGACTCTCCGGCGGACAGCGGCAACGCGTCGCCGTCGCGAGAGCACTCATCACCAACCCCGACGTCGTCATCCTCGACGAACCCGTCAGTGCCCTCGACGCCGCCAACCGCGTCCAGGTCCTGACGATCCTGCAGGAGCTCAAGGCCGCCGGCATCGCCTTGGTCTTCGTCTCGCACGACCTCGGCTCCGTCGCCGGCATCGCCGACCGCATCGCCGTGCTCTATCGCGGTGAGGTCGTCGAGGTCGGCGCCACCCGCGACGTCATCACCAACCCGCAGCACGCCTACACGCGGCTGCTCCTGCGCTCTGCTCCCACCCTGCGCACGGCCTCGGCCGACCGCACCGAACGCGCGGCCCTGCGCGCCCAGCTGACCGCCTGACCGGACCTGCCCCGGAAAGCCAGGCACACGGCATACCCATCGAATTCGCTTCTCCCGAAAGGCAACTCACATGTCGCGCAAGATCCACCTCGCCCTCCACCCCGCCGGCGTCGGCGGCCCCGGCCAGCACGGACTGTGGAAGGACGAGCGCATCGCGAAGAACGCCAGCATCGACATCAACTACTACATCCAGCAGGCGCAGGCGGCCGAGCACGCCCTGTTTGACGCCCTGTTCATCGTCGACAGCCAGTTCATCAACGCGACCTACCCGGCGCACTACCTCAACCGGCTCGAGCCGCTGACCCTTCTGTCGGCCGTCGCCACCCACACCAAGCACATCGGTCTCGTGGGCACGGCCAGCTCGACCTACAACTCGCCGTTCAACCTGGCCCGTCGCTTCGGCTCGCTCGACCACATCAGCGGCGGGCGTGCGGGGTGGAACGTCGTCACGAGCTTCGACACCGGCGTGAGTCGCAACTTCGGGCTCGAGGACCACCTCGACTACGACACGCGCTATGCCCGCGCCGAGGAGTTCGTCAAGGTGGCCCGCGGCCTGTGGGACTCCTACGAGGACGACGCGTTCCCCGCCGACGCCGAGAGCGGGCGCTTCCTCGACCCCGACAAGCTGCACGCCCTCGAGCACAAGGGCGAGCACTTCAGCGTCGCCGGACCACTCAACCTCTCGCGCTCCCCGCAGGGACAGCCGGTGATCTTCCAGGCCGGCGTGTCCGAGGAGGGCCGCAACCTCGCCGCCCAGGTCGCCGAGGGCATCTACGCGCCGGGCGGGACGATCGAGTCTGCACAGGAGTACTACCGCGACATCAAGCGGCGCACGGCCGAGGCCGGGCGCAACCCCGACCACATCAAGATCTTCATCCACGGCGGGCCGGTCGTTGCCGCGACCGACGAGGCGGCCCAGCGCCGCGACCAGGAGATCCACGCCGAGGACGACGACTTCGACCGCAACCTCGCCCTGCTCGGCCGGTCGTTCGGGGCGCACGACTTCAGCGTCCATGACCTCGATGCGCCGTTCCCGGACGTCGCGCACCTCGCCGAGCGCGGTGGCCGCACGGGCGCCGCCCGGATCATCGACCGCGCGAAGTCCGAGAACCTCACCCTGCGCCAGGTCGCCCAAGGGCTCAACGGCTACCGCAAGTCGCCGTTCGTGGGCGCCCCCAAGACCGTCGCCGACACCATCGAGAAGTGGTTCAGGGCAGGCACGTTCGACGGCATCAACCTCGCCTTCCGCACCAACGACGAGCTCAACGCGTTCGTCGACGGCGTCGTCCCGATCCTTCAGGAGCGTGGCCTGTTCCGCACCGAGTACGAAGCCGACACCTTCCGCGGCAACCTCGGCCTCCCCATCCCGGAGAACGGCAACACCGTGCGTCGCCGCGACGAGGCCGCCGGGACCAACACCAACGAGTCGCTCGAGGCCGCGTCATGACCACCCTCGACCACCAGGTCCCCGAAGGACTCCGCACCCGGGGCACGGTCATCGTCGTGCCCGGGCGCGGGGAGTCGCCGACGACCTATGAGCGGTTCGCCGCTCGCCTCGCCGCCGACGCCTACCGGGTGCGCGTCGTCGAGGCCCCCTTGCTCGACGGCGAGGACCCCGCACCGGCCCTGGCCGCCTTCGCCGACCAGCTCGAGGGCGACGTCGACGGCGTCGCGACAACCACGGACGTGGTCCACCCACTCGTTCTCGTGGGCGCCGACACGGGTGCGCTGGCCATCTCGGCCCTCATCGGTCAGGAACGCATCGGCGCCTCGTGGTGGCCCGACGCAGTGGTTCTCGCGGGTGTCCCCGGGCTGCGGGCAAGCACGGCGACCACGTGGGAGGAGCAGCTCGACGAGCGCACGCACTGCCCGGTGCACCGGACGCGACTGACTGCCGATCAGGCCACTCTCGAGCATGCCCTCGCCCGCCCCCTCTCACCCGAACTCGTCGGGAGCGCGCTCACCGGCGATATCGACCTCCCCCGCCTCGTCCTCATCGGCGACGTGGACCCGTTGGCCGACCGCGACGCCCTCATCGCCGCCGTCGGTCGACTCTCACGGGCCCGGCTCACCGTCGTCCGCGGCGCGCACCACGACGTCCTCAACGACCTCCAGCACCGGTCGGTCGCGGCCGAGGTCGTGACCTTCCTCGAGGTGCTGCGCAACGAGCTCGAACCCGTCCTCGCGGTGGAGTCGAGCGCATGGTGACCGCTGTCGTCGTCGGCAACCCCAAGCCGGCCAGCCGCACCTTGACCGCTGCGACCCATGTCGCCCGCAAGCTCACGGGCAACGAACCCGACCTCGTCGTCGACATCGCCACCCTCGGCCCGCGCGTCCTCGACTGGTCCGACGCCGAGGTCACGCAGCTCGTCGAAGCGGTCGGCGCCGCCGATCTCGTCATCGTCGCGAGCCCGACCTACAAGGGCACCTACACCGGTCTGCTCAAGGTCTTCCTCGACCGTTTCGCCGGTGGGACGGGGCTGCGCGGGCTGGCGGTGCCTCTCCTCCTCGGGGCGTCGCCGGCTCACAGCCTCGCCCCCGAACTCACCCTGCGACCCGTCCTCACCGAGCTCGGCGCGACCGTGCCCGGCCGCGGGCTCTACGTCATCGACCGAGACCACGAAGACCCCGAGGCGTATGCCGCATGGCTGGCTGCCACTCGACCTCTCGTCGAGCGCGTGGCAGGAGTCAACGCATGACCATCGGCGTCTTCCCCACCAACCAGGACCTCGACCCGGTCCGACTGCGGCAGGCGTTCGGGATCTTCCCGAGCGGCGTCGTCGCCGTCGCGGCCGAGGTCGACGGTGAGCTCATCGGCCTCGCGGCGAGCTCGTTCACCTCGGTGAGCCTCGACCCGCCGCTCGTGTCGTTCTCGATCGCCAACACGAGCAAGACCTGGCCGGACCTGCGTCGGTCCAGCCACCTCGGTGTCACCGTCCTCGCCCACCACCACGATGCCGTCGCTCGTCAGCTGGCGGGCCCGGTCGCGCAGCGCTTCGACGGTATCGACATCGCCCGCAGTGACGAGGGCGCGGTGACCCTCACCGACGGTCTGGCCCTGTTCGACACGACCATCCACGACGAGGTCGAGGCCGGCGACCACACGATCATCCTGCTCCGACTGCACTCGGTCCAGAACGCCGACCACTCGCTGCCGCTGGTCTTCCACCGCAGCCAGTTCGGCCTCAGGCACACCGCCTGACAGCTCCCCGAACACAAATCGTCCAATAGGGCACGAATGGTTTTCCGCCATTCGTGCCCTACTGGACGAAGGTGGTCGGGCTCGGTGGGGCCCTTCGAGGCGAACCCCGGGCGGTGTTGGGGCTGGGAGGTGGGGTTGACAACAGAGGCGGGCGGACGGCATACCCGCAGGTAGTTCCACGTGTGAGGGACCTCATAGGTGCGGAAAGGTTTCCACCGTGATCCCTGTCCGCTTTCCCTCCTACGGTGGACAGACGGTTCCTTCAGGAACCCGATTCACGGTCTCGCTCACGAGACAAGACGCGTCTCACGATGCGAGTACCGTGGACACATCCAGCAGGTCAGTCGTCGGATCCACTTCCGAAGGTGGCTCCGGCATTGGCCGGGCCCAAAGCCGAGCACTCGCTCGGAACCGGAAGGACAACGGACGCAGATGACCGCACCCGCCGCACCCGTTCAGGGCACCACGCACGCAGGCCTCCAGGCCTGGGTCGACGAGGTCGCCGCGATGACCACCCCCGACGAGGTCGTGTGGGTGACCGGGTCCGACGAGGAATGGACCCGCATCACCGGCAAGCTCGTCGCCGCCGGCACCTTCATCAAGCTCAACGAGGACAAGAAGCCCAACAGCTTCTACGCCGCCTCGGACCCGAGCGACGTCGCCCGTGTCGAGGACCGCACCTACATCTGTTCCCTCGACGAGAAGGACTCGGGGCCCACCAACAACTGGATGGAGCCCGAGGAGATGAAGGACATCATGCGCGGGCTCTACGCCGGCTGCATGAAGGGCCGCACCCTCTACGTCATCCCGTTCGTCATGGGTCACATCGAGTCCGAGCACCCGATGTTCGGTGTCGAGATCACCGACTCCGAGTACGTCGTCGCGTCGATGCGCGTCATGGCCCGCTGTGGCACCGCCGTCCTCGACCGCATCGAGGAGCTCGGCGAGGACGCGAAGTACGTCCCCGCGCTCCACTCGCTCGGCGCCCCCCTCGAGGAGGGCCAGGCCGACGTCAAGTGGCCCTGCAACCCCGAGAAGTACATCGTGCAGTTCCCCGAGGAGCGCACGATCTGGTCCTTCGGTTCCGGCTACGGCGGCAACGCCCTGCTCGGCAAGAAGTGCTACTCCCTGCGCATCGCCTCGGTGATGGCGCGCGACGAGGGCTGGCTGGCCGAGCACATGCTCATCCTCAAGCTCACCTCACCGGAGGAGCAGGTCTACTACGTCGCAGCCGGCTTCCCCAGCGCCTGCGGCAAGACCAACCTCGCCATGCTCAAGCCGACCATCCCGGGCTGGAAGGTCGAGACCCTGGGTGACGACATCGCCTGGATGCGCTTCGGCAAGGACGGTCGCCTGTATGCCGTGAACCCGGAGTTCGGTTTCTTCGGCGTCGCGCCCGGCACCAACGAGCACACCAACCCCAACGCCATGTCGACGATCAACAAGGGCAACTCGGTCTTCACCAACGTTGCGCTGACCGACGACGGCGACATCTGGTGGGAGGGCCTCGAGAACATGCCCGACCACGCCACGAGCTGGAAGGGCGAGGACTGGACGCCTGAGTCGACCGAGCTCTCCAGCCACGCGAACAGCCGCTACTGCACCCCGATCAAGCAGTGCGACATCCTCGCCCCCGAGTACGACGACCCGCAGGGTGTGCCGATCTCGGCCATCTTCTTCGGTGGCCGTCGCAAGACCACCGTGCCGCTCGTGACCGAGTCGCGCGACTGGACCCACGGCACGTTCATGGGTGCCACGCTCTCGTCCGAGACCACCGCTGCCGCGACCGGTCAGGTCGGCGTCGTCCGCCGCGACCCGATGGCGATGCTGCCGTTCATCGGCTACAACGCCGGTGACTACTTCCAGCACTGGATCGACATCGGCAAGGGTGCGGACGAGTCGAAGCTGCCGAAGATCTTCTACGTCAACTGGTTCCGTCGTGACGAGGAGGGCAACTTCGTGTGGCCCGGCTTCGGCGAGAACGCCCGCGTCCTCAAGTGGGCCATCGAGCGCATCGAGGGCAAGGCTGCCGCGGTCGAGACCGCCATCGGTCACGTCCCCACGCCCGAGTCGATCGACACCGAGGGCCTCGACATGGACCTCGAGGAGCTCGCCAAGGCACTCACCGTCAACAACGACGAGTGGAAGGCCGAGATCCCGCAGATCGAGGAGT
Organism: Janibacter sp. HTCC2649; assembly: GCF_000152705.1. Classification (GTDB taxonomy): domain Bacteria; phylum Actinomycetota; class Actinomycetes; order Actinomycetales; family Dermatophilaceae; genus Knoellia. The sequence continues at coordinate 2,285,626 of NZ_CH672413.1, forward strand.
GGTTCGCCAAGTTCGGCGACAACCTCCCGACCGCTCTCCAGGTCGAGCTCGACGGCCTCAAGGCTCGTCTCGGGGTCTGAGCCTGACTCGCTGAAACGCCGTAGAGGCGCCGCTTCCCTTCCGGGAGGCGGCGCCTCTCGCGTTGCCGGCCGCGGGCGTCCGCGCCGATGGTCACCTTCTCGACCATCGGCGCGGACATTGTGGGTGTGCCTGCCGCTTGCGTCCGCGCGGATGGTCGGGTTCCCGGCCACCCGCGCGGACACAAAAGGGTGGGTATGCCGCCCGCCCGCCTCGCGCGTGAACGTTCCGGGAACGGTGCGCACACCATGGGTGAGGCGGGCGCTCGGGTGGCGGGACGGCATACACAGGGATTCACTGAAGGGCATGACCTCTCATGGACCCCGTCGTTTCCCACTGGCCGTCGGTGCGGCCGCGATCGCTGCGACGGCTGCCTTCGCGTTCACCCCCGGGACCGCGCCATCTGCCACGGCCACCACCCCGATCAAGGCGGGTGCCGCAGCGGACGCCCGCATCGACCAGGTCGGGACGTGGGGGACGGCGGTCGACTCGACCGCCCTCAAGGTCGTCGACCAGACGGTGCGCAACATCGTCCACACGAGCGTGGGCGGGTCGAACCTGCGGATCTCGCTGTCGAACGCGTACGGCTCGGTGCCGGTGACGTTCGACTCGGTGTGGGTGGGGCAGGCCGGTCAGGGAGCGGCGATTGCAGCGGGCAGCAACCGTCGCCTGTCCTTCGGCGGCAGTCCGTCGGTGACGGTGCCGGTCGGTGCCGAGGTGCTGAGCGACCCGGTGCCGGGCGACGTGCCCGCGCAGTCGACGTTGTCCGTCAGCATCCACGTCGTCGGGGATGCCGGGACGGTCAGCGGCCACAAGCTGGCCCACCAGACCAACTTCATCTCGACCCCGGGCGACCACGGGGGTGAGGAGTTCGCGGGCTCGTTCCAGACGCCGACGACGAGCTATGCGTGGGTCGAGTCGGCTGTCGTCGATGCGCCCCAGCAGGTCGACACGGTCGTCGCGCTGGGTGACTCGATCACCGACGGCGACAAGTCCACGACGAGCACCAACCGGCGCTGGCCCAACCTCCTGGCGAGCCGGATCCTGGCCGGGCCGAAGCCGCACCAGTTCGGCGTCATGAACGCCGGCATCTCGGGCAACCGGGTGCTCGCCGACGGGCCGGGCGTCAGTGCGCAGGCGCGCTTCGACCGGGACGTGCTCGCCCAGCCGGACGTGAGCACCGTTGTCGTCATGGAGGGTGTCAACGACCTGCGCTGGGAGCTCGCGACCAAGCCCGCGGACCTCATCCAGGCCTATCGCCAGCTCATCGGTCGCGCCCATGCCCGCGGGGTCTGCATCGTCGGCGGCACCATCACACCGTGGGAGGGCGGGAGCCTCTGGTCCGAGCCCAAGGACGCGATCCGCGGCGAGGTCAACGCGTGGATCCGCACCAGTGGTGAGTTCGACGCGGTCGTGGACTTCGATGCAGCGGTGCGCGACCCGGCCCAGCCCTCGCGCATCCTCGCGGCCTACGACAGTGGCGACCACCTGCACCCGGGCGACGCGGGTTATCAGGCGATGGCGAACGCCGTCGACCTCGATTCCCTGGAGTGCACCCGCTGACCCGCTTGCGTCCGCGCAGATGGTCGAGTTCGCGACCAAGGGCGCGGACGTTGTGGGTATGCCGCCCGCTTGCGTCCGCGCCAATGGTCGCGTTTCCAGCCATCCATGCGGACGTTGCAGTTCAGTCGGTGGGGCGGGTGAGGCTGACCTTGACCGTCGGCACCGGCGATGGCGCCTGAGCCATGGTCCACATCCGGGCCAGTGCCGGCTGGAGCAGCAGTGCACCCAGCTGGCGGACGAAGACCGCCACCGCCTGCTCCTCGACGGGAATGCGGCTGCGGGCGATGCCGTGGTCACGCAGCGTCTGGGTCCGCCGGATGGTCTCTTCCATGAGCATGCGCGCCAGCCCCTCGGCCCCCGGGTCCGGCGTGACGACGGCTCGACGCAGGTAGTCGACCGCGTGGGGGTTGGCCTCGAACATCTCCGCCGCAGCCCGATCGCGTGCGGCGACCACCTCGTCGGCCGGTCCGTCGAGCGGCACGGAGTCGACCGCGACCCGGAAGAGGTCGACGACGGACTCGTCCACGGCGTGGCGCAGCCCGTCCTTGCCACCGAAGTGGTGCACCACGAGGCCCGGCGCAACTCCGGCCTCACGAGCCACCTCGCGCAGGCTCGTCGCCGCAGCGCCCTGTGCCGCGAAGAGCCGCAGAGCGGTCGCCAGGATGCGCGAGCGCGAGTCGCCGGCCTGAGTCGTGGTCATGGTGGGTGACAGTCAACACTCGACCCGGGGATTGCACAAGTGTTCAATGCCTGCGTATCGTGCAAAGCGAACTGAATCGCCTTTTCTCAGAACATCTCAGTACATCTCAGAAGGAGCCGGTCCATGCCCGAGCAGCCCCAGGCCGTCATCTATGACGCCATCCGCACCCCCCGAGGGAAGGGCAAGTCGTCTGGCTCCCTCCACGAGGTCAAGCCGATCGACCTCGTCGTCGGCCTCATCGACGCCGTCCGCGAGCGCAACCCCGGACTGGACTCCGCCCAGATCGACGACATCGTCCTGGGCATCGTGAGCCCGGTCGGCGACCAGGGAGCGGTGCTCCCCCGTGTTGCGGCGATGTATGCCGGCCTGCCCGAGCCCGTGGCCGGCGTCCAGGTCAACCGCTTCTGCGGCTCCGGCCTCGAGGCCGTCAACCAGGCCGCCTCGCGCGTCCGCTCCGGCTTCGAGGACCTCATCCTCGCCGGTGGTGTCGAGTCGATGTCCCGCGTCCCGATGGGCAGCGACGGCGGCGCCTGGGCCATGGACCCGGCCACCGCACTCGCCACCGACTTCGTGCCCCAGGGCATCGGCGCCGACCTCATCGGCACCCTCGAGGGCTACGACCGCGCCGAGGTCGACCGCTTCGCTGCGCAGTCACACGCCCGCGCCGCCGCGGCCTGGGAGGCCGGCCACTTCGGCAAGTCGGTCATCCCCGTCAGGGACAAGAACGGCCTGACGATCCTCGACCGTGACGAGACCATTCGCCCCGGCACGAGCGTCGAGTCCCTCTCGGCCCTCAAGCCGTCGTTCGCCGGCATCGGCGAGGCGGGTGGGTTCGACTTCGTCGCCCAGGAGAAGTACACGCAGGTCGACCAGATCAACCACATCCACCACGCCGGCAACTCGTCGGGCATCGTCGACGGCGCCGCCCTGCTCCTCATCGGCAACGAGCAGATCGGCAAGGAGATGGGCCTCACCCCCCGCGCCCGAATCATCTCGACCGCCGTCATCGGCTCCGAGCCCACGATCATGCTCACCGGCCCGGCCCCCGCCTGCCGCAAGGCCCTCGACCGCGTCGGCATGAGCGCCTCCGACATCGACCTCGTCGAGATCAACGAGGCCTTCGCCGCCGTCGCACTCAAGCTCATGCGCGACATGGGCTGGAACGAGCACCAGACCAACGTCAACGGTGGAGCCATCGCCATGGGTCACCCGCTCGGCGCCACCGGCGCGATGATCCTCGGCACCCTCGTCGACGAGCTCGAGCGACGCGACCTCGAACGCGGCATCGCCACCCTCTGCATCGGCGCCGGCATGGGCATCGCCACTGTCGTCGAACGCATCTGATCGCGCATCTGAGACACGGACAGGAACCCCACAAACCATGAGCGACAACATCATCCGTTACGAGCGCGACGACGAGGGCATCGTCACCCTGACGATGGACGACCCGAACGCGGGCGCCAACACCATGAACGCGGCATACAAGGCCGCCATGGGCGAGACCGTCGATCGGCTCGAGTCCGAGCGCGACGACATCACCGGCGTCGTGTTGACGTCGGGCAAGAAGACCTTCTTCGCCGGCGGCAACCTCGCCGACCTGCAGAAGGCCACCGCGGAGACCGCCGGTGACGTCTTTGCCGAGGTCGAGGGCATCAAGGCCCAGCTGCGTCGCCTCGAGCAGCTCGGCAAGCCCGTCGTCGCCGCGATCAACGGTGCCGCGCTCGGTGGCGGCCTCGAGATCGCGCTGGCCTGCCACCACCGCATCGCCGTCGACGACAACAAGATCAAGCTCGGCCTGCCCGAGGTCACCCTCGGCCTGCTCCCGGGCGGCGGCGGCGTCACTCGCCTCGTGCGCATGCTCGGCATCACCGAGGCCCTCATGGGCTGGCTGCTCCAGGGCCAGCAGCGCACGCCCGCCGACGCGCTGGCCAAGGGCGTCATCGACGAGCTCGTGCCCACCCGCGAGGAGCTCGTCCCCGCGGCCAAGGCGTGGATCCGCGCCCACCAGGAGGACGCCACCGCGGCGACCAAGCCGTGGGACGTCAAGGGCTACAAGCTCCCCGGTGGCACGCCCACCACGCCGGCCTTCGCGGCCAACCTGCCGGCGTTCCCGGCCAACCTGCGCAAGCAGCTCAAGGGCAGCCCGATCAAGTCCCCGCGCTCGATCATGTCGGCCGCAGTCGAGGGCGCACAGGTCGACTTCGACACGGCGAGCCGCATCGAGTCGCGCTACTTCGCCGAGCTCACTGCCGGCCGCGAGTCCACCGCGATGATCCAGGCGTTCTTCTTCGACCTCCAGTCGATCAACTCCGGCGCCCTGCGCCCGGCGGGCATCGAGCGGTCCAAGGTCAGCAAGGTCGGCATCCTCGGCGCCGGGATGATGGGCGCCGGCATTGCCTACTCCTGCGCCACGTCCGGCATCGACGTCGTCCTCAAGGACGTGAGCATCGAAGGCGCGGAGAAGGGCAAGGCCTACTCGGCCAAGCTCCTCGACGCCAAGGTCGCCAAGGGTCGTCTGTCCCAGGAGGACCGGGACGCCACGCTCGCGCGGATCACGCCGACCGCCGACGCGGCCGACCTCGCCGGCGTCGACGCCGTCGTCGAAGCCGTCTTCGAGGACCACGACCTCAAGGAGAAGGTGTTCGCCGAGGTCGAGGCCGTCGTCGGGCCCGACACGCTCCTCTGCTCCAACACCTCGACGCTGCCCATCACCGGACTGCAGGGCTTCGCCACCCGCCCCGCGGACTTCATCGGCCTGCACTTCTTCAGCCCGGTCGACAAGATGCAGCTCGTCGAGATCATCCGCGGCGAGCACACGTCCGACGCGGCCACGGCCCGCGCCATCGACCTCGTCCAGCAGATCCGCAAGATCCCCGTGGTCGTCGGCGACGGTCGCGGCTTCTACACCAGCCGCGTCTTCGGCACCCTCATCATCGAGGGCGCCCAGCTCGTCGCCGAGGGTGTCGACCCGCAGACCATCGAGCGCGCCGCGACGTCGGCCGGGTTCCCGGCCCCGCCGCTCGCCATGCTCGACGAGGTCTCGCTCACCCTGACGCAGCACATCCGCTCGGAGGCCGCCAAGGCTGCTGCCGCCGAGGGCCGCGAGATTGCCTCGACCCCCGGCGAGGAGGTCATCGACACCCTCGTCGAGCTCGGCCGCAAGGGCCGTGCATCGGGCGCTGGTCTCTACGACTACCCCGCGGGCGCTCCCAAGGTCCTGTGGCCCGAGCTGCGTCAGCGCTGGTCCAAGGACACCCAGATCCCGCTGCGGGACCTGCAGGACCGCTACCTCTTCCGCATGGCGCTCGAGACGGCCGCCTGCTTCGAGGAGGGTGTGCTCACCGACACCCAGGCGGCCAACATCGGCGGCATCTTCGGCATCGGCTTCCCGCCGCACACCGGTGGCCCGGCGACGTTCATGACGAACTACGAAGGCGGCCTCGCCGGCTTCGTGGCTCGCGCCAACGAGCTCGCCGACACCTACGGTGAGCGGTTCCGTCCGTCGGCGTGGCTCACCGAGCGCGCCGCCACTGGCACCCTCGTCGACGTCCAGGAGTCGGCGGCCTGATGACCGGGCCCCTGGAGGGCGTACGCGTCCTCTCGATCGCCATCAACCTGCCGGGGCCGGCCGCCGTTGCGCGGCTGGCCTCGCAGGGGGCGAGGGTCACGACCGTCCTCCCACCCACCGGCGACCCGATGGAGCAGTTCGCCCGGGCCTACTTCGACGAGCTCCACGAGGGTCAGACCATCGAGCGCGCCGACCTCAAGAGCGACGAGGGCCGGGCCCGGCTCGATGAGCTGCTCGCCGAGACCGACATCTTCCTCACGAGCTCGCGGCCCTCTGCCCTGGCACGGTTGGGACTCGACCACGCAACCGTGAGCGGGCGGCATACCCACGTCTGTCAGGTCGACATCGTCGGCCACCCCGGCGACGGTGCCGAGATCGCCGGCCACGACCTCACCTACCAGGCCGGGACCGGTCTCGTTCGGGACGGGCGTATGCCGGCCACGACCGTTGTCGACCTCGCCGGCGCCGAGCGGGCGGCTGGCGAGGCCGCGGCGGCTCTCGTCGAACGCGCTCGCACCGGTCGCGGCAGTCGTCGCGAGGTCGCGCTGTCGGACCTCGCGCACGCGATGGCGCGACCCGTCGTGCACGGGTTGACCGTGCCCGGTGGACTGCTCGGTGGCGGACTTCCGGTCTATGACGTGTATGCCGCGTCAGAAGGTCACGTGGCGCTCGCCGCGCTCGAACCGCACTTCACCACGCGGCTGCTCACCGCCCTCGAGATCAACCCCGACGACCTCAGCCGCGAGCGCCTGGCGGAGGTCTTTGCGCAGCGCACCGCTGTTGAGTGGCAGCAGTGGGCCGACGAACGCGACATCCCGCTGGCCGCTGTTGCCATTGCTTGACCGTTCCGCCTGATCCTCAGCTCGACCCGTCTCAGCTCGACCCGACAAAGGAGTCACCGTGCCCGAGATCCTGCCGCCCCCGACCTATGTCTCCCCCTGGATGGCGGATGAGGTCGCAGACGTCGTGACGCTGGCCCGCACCTTCTTCGAGCGAGAAGTGACTCCGAACGTCGAGCGCTTCGCCGGGCAGCACCAGGTCGACAAGGAGACGTGGCTGGCGGCGGGCGCGGCCGGGCTGTTGTGCATCTCGATCCCCGAGGAGTACGGCGGCGGTGGCGGCACGTTCGCCCACGAGGCGGCGGTCATGTGGGAGCAGGGGCGGGCGGCTGACGACGCGTTCGGCTACTCCGTGCACTCGTCGATCGTGGCGCACTACCTGCTCAACTACGGGTCCGAGGAGCAGAAGCAGCGCTGGCTCCCGCGCATGGCCACCGGCGAGCTCGTCGGCGCCATCGCCATGACCGAGCCGTCGACCGGGTCCGACCTGCAGCGCATCCGCACCACCGCCAAGCGCGACGGCGACCACTACGTCATCAACGGCAGCAAGACCTTCATCACCAACTCGTCGCACGCCGGGCTCGTCGTCATCGTCGCGCGCACCGGAGGCGAAGGGGCACAGGGGGTTTCGCTCATCGTGGCCGAGGTCGACGGCCTCGAGGGTTTCGAGCGGGGGCGCGTGCTGCAGAAGATCGGGCAGCACGGGCAGGACACCCGCGAGCTGTCCTTCACCGACATGTTGGTCCCGGTCGGCAACCTGCTCGGCGACAGTGAGGGGCAGGGTTTCTACCAGCTCATGCTCCAGCTGCCGCAGGAGCGCCTGGCCATCGCGGTCGGCGCTGTCGCGTCTGCCGAGAAGGCCGTCGAGCTGGCCATTGCCTACTCCAAAGAGCGCGAGGCGTTCGGCAAGCCCATCGGCTCGTTCCAGACCCTGCGGTTCACCCTGGCCGAAGTCAGCACCGACGTGCTCGCGGCCCGCACCTTCCTCGACTACTGCATCGGGCTGCACGTCGAGGGTCGGCTCGACGCCGCCACCGCGTCACGGGCGAAGTACTGGACGACCGATGTGCAGTGCGACGTCATCGACCGGTGCCTCCAGGTGTTCGGCGGCTACGGCTACATGCTCGAGTACCCGATCGCCCGCATGTATGCCGGCGCTCGCGTCCAGAAGATCTATGGCGGGACCAACGAGATCATGAAGGAACTCATCTCCCGCACCCTCTGACGCTCAGGTTGTGGTGGCGGTGCCCGGCTGGCTCGACTGGCCGGGCACTTGCTGGTTCTGCCCCTGCTGACCCGGCGCCTGGCCGGGCTGGAACTGCTGACCCTGCTGGCCCGGGAACTGACCACGCTGCCCGCCCTGGCCGCGCTGACCCTGTTGGCCCGGCTGGCCGGGGAATCCCCCACCGAAGCGGCCGTCCTGAGTCGGGGCGGACGAGCCTCGCTCGTGGGCCGCGGCCACACCGACGGCGCCGATCGAGGACAACCCGAGGGCGAGGGCTGCCGCAACGGCAGTCTTCTTGCCGGACCAGCGGACCGGGTTCACGGCCGGAGCAGTCGTGCTCTCGAGGACCGTCGTGTCCTCCGGGGTGGACGCACTCTCAGCGGTGGCTGCGTTCTCGGAGGGCGCGGCCCCCGACCAGTCCACGGAGGTGCCAGAAGTGGTGTCGTCAGTCGTCATGACAGCGACGGTGCCCCGCAACGCTGTGGCGAACCTGTGGTGAGCATGTCGACCAACTGGCACGACACAAATCGTCCAATAGGGCACGAATGGCGCTCACCCGGGGCCAACCATTCGTGCCCTATTGGACGATTTTGTTCCCGCCCTGGCCGCGCTTCTGGAGCGGACGGCATACACCGTCATTGTTTCCCCTCGGCTCACAGACAACGCACAGGCGATGCATGGGCAACACTGAAGGCATGAGGATTCACTGGGTGTCATGAGCACAGCACCGACCTCGTCCGCCAAACTGCAGCGCCCTGATGGGAGCCCCGTCCGGGTCCTCGTCGTCGACGACGAATCCAACCTGACCGAGCTGCTGTCGATGGCGCTGCGCTACGAGGGCTGGGAGGTCCGCGCGGCGGCCACGGGCCTCAAGGCGGTCAAGGCGGCGCGTGAGTTCCAGCCGGACGCGGTCGTGCTCGACATGATGCTCCCCGACTTCGACGGCATGGAGGTGCTGCGCCGGATGCGCGCCGACAACGACGCCGTCCCCGTGCTGTTCCTCACCGCGAAGGACGCCGTCGAGGACCGCGTCGCCGGCCTCACGGCGGGCGGCGACGACTACGTGACCAAGCCGTTCAGCCTCGAGGAGGTCGTGGCCCGGCTGCGCGCCCTCATGCGCCGCACCACCGTCGTCGCCGACGAGTCGTCCTCGATCATCGCGGTCGGCGACCTCACGATGGATGAGGACAGCCACGAAGTGACTCGCGGTGGAGTCGAGATCCACCTCACCGCAACCGAATTCGAGCTGCTGCGCTACCTCATGCGCAACCCCAAGCGCGTGCTGTCCAAGGCGCAGATCCTCGACCGCGTGTGGAACTACGACTTCGGCGGCCAGGCCAACGTCGTCGAGCTCTACATCTCCTACCTGCGCAAGAAGATCGATGCCGGTCGCACCCCGATGATCCACACGATGCGCGGTGTCGGCTACGTCCTCAAGCCGGCGGAATGAGCGACACCACCACGGCCCAGAGCATCGCGAGCACCCCGAAGCGCTCCTGGTTCGACCCCGCTGGGTGGTCGCTCTCGACGAAGCTCGTCGCGGCGGTCGTCGGCCTGTTCCTCGTCATCACCGCGGCGACGTCGACATTCACGGTCCTCGCCCTGCAGAACCATCTCGTCAACCAGATCGACCAGGACGTGAGCTCGACCCTGTTCCGCGCAGGCGGGCCTCGCGGACCCGTGGGCGGCGGCGGCCCGATCCCAGGCGGTGGCGGTGAGTCGCTCCTCCTCGTCCTGAGCGATGGCACGGTCAAGGCCAACCGCGTCGAGCACGGCCAGACCATCGACACCCTGACCACGGCCCAGATCACCCAGCTCCAGAAGGCCGGGATCGGGTCGAACCCCAGGACCGTCGACATCGAGGGGCTCGGCGACTACCGCGTGGCGAGCGCTCTGGAGGATGACGGCGACGTCGTCATCTCGGGCTTGCCCATGAGCGGCATCACTCGCATCGTGGACGCCATCATCGGGCTCGTCATCGGCACGACCATCGCGGGCCTGGCCCTGGTCAGCCTCGGCGGCCAGTGGCTCATCCGACGCAACCTCGCTCCCCTGTCTCGCGTCGCCCACACCGCCACCCAGGTCAGCAAGCTCGAGCTCGACTCTGGCGCGGTCGCGTTGGCGCAACGCGTGCCCTTCGCCGACACCGACCCACGCACCGAGGTCGGTCAGGTCGGCCTCGCCCTCAACAGCATGCTCGACAACGTCGAGGGTGCACTCAAGGCCCGCCACGAGTCGGAGACCCAGGTCCGTCAGTTCGTCGCCGACGCCTCGCACGAGCTGCGGACGCCGTTGGCGTCCATCCGTGGGTATGCCGAGTTGTCCCGTCGCGAGCGCGAGCCCGTTCCCGCTTCGGTCACCCATGCCTTGACGCGGGTCGAGTCGGAGGCGTTGCGGATGCAGGGCCTTGTCGAGGACCTGCTGCTCCTGGCGAGGCTGGATGCCGGCCGTCCGCTCGATCGCGAACCCGTCGACCTGTCGCTCCTGGCCATGGACGCCGTCTCTGACGCGCATGCTGCGGCGCCCGGCCACCGCTGGGAGCTCAACCTGCCCGAGGAACCTCTCGAGGTGACCGGCGACCAGGCGCGCCTGCACCAAGTCATCGCCAACCTGCTCGCCAACGCCCGCACCCACACCCCTGAGGGCACGCGCATCGTCACATCGCTGCGACAGGATGACGGCTGGGTACGCCTGGCCGTCTCGGACGATGGGCCCGGCGTGCCAGAAGCGTTGCAGGAGAGCGTGTTCGAGCGTTTCACCCGTGGCGACGAAGCTCGCACGCGGGCCAGCGGTTCATCCGGACTCGGGCTCTCGATCGTTGACGCCGTCGCGAAGTCGCACGGCGGTCGGGTCGAGCTCGACAGCACCCCGGGCCAGACGACCTTCACCGTCTCCCTCCCCGCCTGACCGGACCCCTTGACCACAATCGTCCAATAGGGCACGAATGGTTCGCGGGCGCCATTCGTGCCCTATTGGACGATTGTGTCCGGCCCCGAAGTCACCCAATAGGACGGTTGGGGACACACCCCGAATGTGCCCAAGCGTCCTATTGGGTGACTTCGGGACACGGCTCAGGCTGGGCAAGTGGGGGGCGCGACTTGGCTTGGACGGGGTCGGCGTGGGTTCATTTGGGTGCGACAGGAGGGGCACAGCAAGGGCACAGGGCGCGGCCCGACGGTGGAGACATGAACGCGATGACCTTCTCCCCCGGCCCCGCCTCCACGGCCACCAGCCCGCCCACCGAGCAACTCGCGGGCACGCCGGACGCCGCCCGTCCCACCACCTCGCGGGTCCAGCGGTTCATCCGCGGCAACGCGGAGGACCCCACCTGGGCGCGCCCCGCACTCCTGGCCCTGCTGGCCGCGACGGCCCTGCTCTACACCTACGGGCTCACGAGCAACGGCTGGGCCAACAGCTTCTACTCGGCCGCGGTGCAGGCGGGCAGCGACTCCTGGAAGGCGTTCTTCTTCGGCTCCTCCGACGCCGGCAACTCGATCACCGTCGACAAGCCGCCAGCAGCCCTGTGGGTCATGGCGCTCAGCGTCCGCGTCTTCGGCCTGAGCTCGTTCGCGATCCTCTTCCCCCAGGTCCTCATGGGCGTCGCGACTGTCGGTGTCGTCTACACGAGCGTCCGCCGCCACTGGGGCGCCGCCGCGGGACTCATCGCCGGCGCCGTCATGGCACTCACTCCCGTCGCCGTGCTGATGTTCCGGTTCAACAACCCCGATGCCCTGCTCGTCCTCCTCATGGCCCTCGGCGCCTGGGCGACGATGCGGTCCATCGAACGCGGCTCGGCCCGCTGGTTCGCCCTCGCCGGTGTCTTCATCGGTCTCGGCTTCCTCACCAAGACCCTCCAGGTCCTCCTCGTCGTCCCGTTCTTCGGCATTGCCTATCTCGTTGCCGCCGACACCACCCTGCGTCGCCGCATCATCGGGGCCGCAGCCGGAGTGGGCGCGATGCTGCTCTCCGCCGGCTGGTGGGTCGCCATCGTCGAGCTCATCCCCGCGAACATGCGCCCGTACATCGGCGGCAGCCAGACGAACTCCTTCCTCGAGCTCACCTTCGGCTACAACGGCCTTGGGCGCATCAACGGCGACGAGACCGGCTCCGTCGGTGGCGGGGGCGGTTGGGGCACCACGGGTCTCGGCCGCATGTTCAGCAGCAGCATCGGTGGCCAGATCTCCTGGCTCATCCCGAGCGCGGTCATCCTGCTCGCCGTCGGACTGTGGATCCGCGGCCGCGCACCTCGCACCGACATCCGTCGCGCCGGCTACGTCGTCTGGGGCGGCTGGCTCGTCGTCACCCTGCTGACCTTCTCGCTCATGGCCGGCATCTTCCACGAGTACTACACCGTCGCACTCGCCCCCGCCGTCGCCGCACTGGTCGGCATGGGCTCGGCCGAGGCCTGGGAACGCCGCAGTTCCTGGCTCGGCGTCGGAGCGCTCTGCGTCGCGACTCTCGCGGCAGCGATCTGGAGCTTCGTCCTGCTGAGCCGCACCACGGCATACGGAGACTGGCTTCGCGTCAGCGTCCTCGCGCTCGGCATCACGGCGGCACTCGGCTTCCTCGTCCTCGACCGGCTGCACCGTCGCGCCGTCCCGGCCGTCATCGCGACTGCCCTCATCGCCGCGCTCGCCGGCCCCACGGCCTACAGCCTCACGACCGTGAACACGAGCTACACCGGATCGATCATCACCGCGGGCCCGAGCACCGGGGGCATGGGCGGCCCCGGAGGCGGCGGCATGCCGGGCGGCGCGATGCCCACCCTCCCCGGTGGGACGATGCCCACGTTCCCCGGCGGAGGAGGCGCACCGACCGGTGGCGGTGGCGGCATGGGCGGTCTGCTCGACGCCAGCACCCCGAGCACCGAGGTCGTCGCTGCCCTGTCCGAGGGCGCGAGCAGCTATCGCTGGGTCGCGGCCGCCATCGGCTCGCAGAACGCCGCCGGACTCCAGCTCGGCTCAGGCCTGCCGGTCATGGCGATCGGCGGGTTCAACGGATCCGACCCGAGCCCGACGCTCGTGCAGTTCCAGGACTACGTCGACCAGGGCCTCATCCACTACTTCGCGGCCAGCGGCAACGGCGGCGGGATGCGTGGCGGCGGGATGGGTGGCAGCGGGACGGCCTCCGAGATCTCCGCGTGGGTCCAGGCGAACTTCACCGCGGTCACCATCGACGGGACGACGTTCTACGACCTCACCGCGCCGGTCGGCAGCACCGCCACGACCGGATCCAGCACGACCACGGCGACGACGGTATGACCACCGTCCTCGACGTCGTCGTCCCGGTCTTCAACGAGCAGGCCACGGTCGGGGCGTGCGTACGCCGGCTCCACGCCCACCTCGTCGCGACCTTCCCCTACCCGTTCCGGATCACGGTCGCCGACAACGCGAGCACGGACGCGACGTGGGCGACGGCGCAGGCCCTCGCCGCTGAGCTCCCCGGCGTCCACGCCGTCCACCTCGCCCAGAAGGGCCGGGGACGGGCGCTCAAGCAGGTGTGGCTCGGCTCCGACGCCCTCGTCCTCGCCTACATGGACGTCGACCTCTCGACCGACCTCGACGCGCTGTGGCCGCTCGTCGCACCCCTCATGTCCGGCCACTCGGACGTCGCCATCGGGTCCCGCCTCGCCCGCGGCTCCCGGGTCGTGCGCGGTGCTCAGCGAGAGGTGATCTCGCGCTGCTACAACCTCGTGCTGCGTGGCGCCCTCGGCGCCCGCTTCACCGACGCACAATGCGGCTTCAAGGCGATCCGTGGGGACGTGGCGCGCGAGCTCCTGCCACTCGTCGAGGACCCGAGCTGGTTCTTCGACACCGAGCTCCTCGTCCTCGCCGAACGCGCCCAGCTGCGCATCCACGAGGTCCCGGTCGACTGGTACGACGACCCCGACAGCCGCGTCGACGTCGTCAGCACCGCGCGCGATGACCTGCGCGGCGTGTGGCGGATGCGTCGCACCCTCTCGTCGTCGTCCGCGCCCGTCGCCGCGATCGCCGAAAAGATGGGCCGGCGTATGCCGGGTGCTCGCGTCGCGCGTCAGGCCGCCAGTTTCGTGGTGATCGGCGTCGCCTCGACGGTGTTCCACCTCGGGCTCTTCGCACTCCTGCGACAGGGCATGGCCTCGGCCACCCTCGCGAACGCCATCGCCCTCCTCGTGGCCACGATCGTCAACACCTCGTGGAACCGGCACTGGACGTTCGGCCTTCGTGGGCGAGAAGGTGCCGGGCGGCAGCAGCTGCAGGCGCTCGTCGTCTTCGTGCTGACCCTGGCCCTCACGACGGCCGGGTTGGGGCTGCTGCACACCGTCGCCCCGGGAGCGCCCACCTGGCTCGAGACCACTGCCGTGGCGATCACGACGGCCCTGTCGACCGCCGTGAAGTTCGTCCTCATGCGCACCTGGATCTTCGCGCCCGCGTCGACCTCCCCGCCAGTGGCCGCGCGAGCGACCTCAGTAGAGGGTGGCGAGATACCCACCCTCGTTGTCGAGGAAGACCAGCACGATCGTCGAGTCCAGCTCATCGACCAGGGCTGAGCAGGTCGCGACGGTGTCCTTCTTGGGGCCGGGAAGCGCTTCGCAGAAGACCTCGTCGACGGGGACGCCATCGTCGAGCGCTTCGTAGAGTGCGTCGGTCACGCTGCTGGTCAGGGCGAGCTCGGTGGCTGCACCGGAAGGCGCCAGATCGACAGAGCCCCAGGACGGCATACCGGCGTCGTAGTAGAAGTCCTCGCTCGACCCCGACGAGCCCAGTCGATCCGCGGCATAGATGATCCCGATGCTCATCGTGATGAGGAACGACAGGGCGCTGAGGCCCAGGGCCGTCCACGCCACCCACGAGGGGCGTGCTCGACCAGAACCCGGTACCTCCTGGGGCGGGCTCGACCACGGTGCGCCGGCCACGGAGGGCGAGGGGCCGGCATACGCCGGAGGTGCCGAAGGCACGCGGTACGGGTCGCCGGCGGACGGCGGGGTGACGCTCATGAAGGACTCCTGGAGGAGGGCGAGGGCAGCGGCTCATTGTGTCCCGTGAAGCCTCTGCAGGCGGCCGCTTTGCTCGGCGCGGTACAGGACGGTTACCCTGATCCGGCTGAGGAGGCGTCGCCTAGCCCGGTTTATGGCGCCGCACTGCTAATGCGGTTTGGGTTTAAACCCATCGGGGGTTCAAATCCCCCCGCCTCCGCACAACGGATCGGCCCTGGGAGCTTCATGCGCCCGGGGCCTTTTCCGTGCCCGTCCGCGCCCTTCACTCACAGTCGTCGGTGCTGCGTCGTTCAATGGGCATCATGACGACGACCCAGCCCCCACGGCGCCACACGACCCTGGCCACGGACCTGGGCGACCTCCTCGCAGTGGCCGAGGGTGACGCGCTCGCGGGCCTCTACTTCCCCGCCCACTGGCACCCACCGGCCGAGGGCACGATCGGCCCGCGGGTCTCACCCACGGGCGACACGGTCTTCGTGGACGCGGCACGCGAGCTGGCGGAGTACCTCCGTGGCGAGCGGACGACCTTCACCGTCGCCACCGTGACCCATGGCGACGCCTTCTCGGAGCGAGTGTGGGACCACCTCGCGACCCTCGACTACGGCACCACGACGACCTATGGCGCGATCGCCCGCGAGTTGGGCAACGCCGGCCTGGCGCAGCGCGTCGGGCAGGCGGTGGGCCACAACCCGATCAGCATCCTGATCCCGTGTCACCGGGTCGTCGGTGCCGACGGTTCACTGACCGGGTATGCCGGTGGGCTGGATCGCAAGGCCCGTCTCCTTGCGCTGGAGGAGCCTCCCGAAGCCGCCGAGTCCCGCCTCTTCTGAGCTCGGCGGCTAGGGGCTGGGCCTACCCGGAGGTCAGGAGCAGAGGTCGGCGTCGGCCTTGCGGGTCTGGATCGTCCCGGACGTGGCGGGTGTCGACGACAGGGTCGGGGTGGGGATGGGCTCGGTGCCGAGTCGGTTGGGGACGGCGACGACGTCGGGCGCACCGACGCCGAGGGTCACTCGGACCCGCGACCCGAGGTTGGTCTCGGCCTTCTTCACGGTGGCTCCGGGGAACGCCGCAGCGACCGTGCGCGCGTCTTCCTCGTGCTCGCCGGAGAACTCGATCGTGGCGCCCTTGGTCGCACCGTCGCCGTTGATCGAGGTCGGGTTGTCGAAGCCCTGCACGGCCAGTGCCGCGACAGCCTGCTTGGCCAGGCCCGGGACTCCCGACGCGTTGACGACCTGGACCCGGATCTCGTCGGGCGTCACGGTCAGCGGGACGGTCGAGGTGGGGGTGGGCGTGGGTGCCGGGGTGCCGAGGTCGCGATCGGTGCGGATGGCCTCCCACAGCTCGTCGGCCCCCGGCGCCCACTGGACCCGGTTGGTGTCCTTGGGGTAGGCCTCGGTGGGCACGGTGACGAACTGGATCTTGTCGACGCCGATGTTCTTGACGCTGGCCGCGATGTCCTTCATCGGACCCAGGCCGAAGTCCTCGTCCATCTGGAGTGAGCTCGTCGCCGCTCCGAGGAAGCGCAGGAGCTTGTCGGGTCGCAGCAACAGCTTGGAGTCCGTGGCCTGCTGCGCCACCGATGACAGGAAGGCCTGCTGGCGCTTGATGCGGCCGATGTCAGAGCCGTCGCCCAGCGAGTAGCGGGTCCGGACGTAGCCCAACGCCTGCTCACCGTCGAGGGTGTGCCGGCCGGCGGAGAGCGCAAACTTGGCCTTCGGGTCGTTGATCGCCGTCGGTGTGCAGACGGGGACGCCACCCAGGGCATCGACCATGTCCTTGAAGCCGCTGAAGTCGACCACCGCGAAGTGATTGATGAAGATGTTGGTGTTGCCCTCGAGGGTGCGGATCACGCAACCCGGGCCGCCGGTGTTGAAGTTCTGGTTCCACTGGTGGACGCGCCACTGCGTGACGGGAGCATTGCCGTCGCAGTCGACCGGAGAGGGCACCATCGAGTCACGAGGGATCGACACCATCGTGACCGACTTCCGGTCACCCGAGATGTGCATGACGATGTTGGTGTCCGAGTGCTGCCCCGGCTCCCAGTTGCCGGTGCCGTAGTCCTCGTTGCCGTCGCCCTCACGCACGTCCGAGCCGATGAGCAGGATGTTGAGCGGGCCGGTCGCGAGGTTGCCGGCCGGAGTGGGCCGGTCCTTGCCGACCATGTTGGAGACGTCCAGGCGGTCGATGTTGCCGTTGAGCTTGGCGTAGGTGGCCACCATGGCGATGACGAGCATCGAGGCGACGACACCCGAGGTGATGAGCAGGCGCCGGCGACGCACACGCTGGCGATCACGCTTCTGGGCACGCAGACTCTCGCGGGAATCGGCTCTGCGGCGGGCGTCGCTTCGACTCAGCGCGGTGTCGTCGACACCAGTCTCGTCGTCATGCTCGAACTGCACGGAGTCCTCTTCATCCGGGGGCAACATGGCGCGGCGCCCAACCCCCGTTCGGCGCCGCACCTGCCCGAGTGTAGGGGCCGACCCTGAGAGGTCTCTGGGACCCACGCGCACGTCGTGTCGTGCCCCGGACAGGCGACGAGGCCCCCACCGCCGGGGCGGAGGGGGCCTCGCTCAAAGACTGTGTGAGTCCTCGATCAGAGGGGGCGGACCTGCTCGGCCTGCGGACCCTTCGGACCCTGGGTGACCTCGAACTCAACCTGCTGGTTCTCATCGAGGCTGCGGTAGCCCTGGGTGTCGATGGCGGAGTAGTGGACGAACACGTCCGGTCCACCGCCGTCCTGGGCAATGAAACCGAAGCCCTTCTCAGCGTTGAACCACTTCACGGTGCCCTGTGCCATGGGGTAACTCTTTCCTGTGTGTAGCACGAGGACGCAGCAGAATCGCGGCGCCCGCGGAAGCACGCAACCAACCCCATCTCGAGTCCGGAGGTCACTCCGGCCCGGACACATCAACGCCCGCCTTCTGTGGAAGCGAGACGGGCGCGTACTGCGACCTGCGAGGACTTGCTGTTGTGCAACCGAGCACCAATTTATCAGGAATCCGTGCTCAGAACCCGTCGAGACGGCCGCCGTCACCGAGTGTTCACGAACTGCGCAAAAGCGAAAAGGCGGCGTATGCCGGGTGCTCGCAACCCGGCATACGCCGCCTTCTCGTGTGGTCACTCTTGCGTCGGTCAGGCCTTGACGGCCAGGACGGCGCAGGTCGCGTCGAGGAGCACCTGTTGGGCGGTGCTGCCCGTGACGAGCTTGCCCAGCGGTGACCGTTTGCGGACTCCGATGACGATGAGCTCAGCGTCGACCTCGGCGGCGACCGACAGGATCTCGTCGGCCGGAGCCAGACCACGCGTCATCTGGCGGACCTCGTGGTCGATGCCGCGCTCGGTGAGCTGGGCGTCGAGGGCGTCGAGGTCCTGGGGTTCGGCGAAGCTCGGGCCCGAGTAGTCACCCAGGACGCCGGAGTTCACGACGACGAGCCTGGAGTGACGGCGTTCGGCCTCGACGATGGCGGCGTCGACGGCTGCCAGCCCCGGCGGGGTGGGGATGTAGCCCACGACGACGGTCACGACGCCTCCGGCAACTTCGTGGCGCCGGTCATGATCGCCACACCTTCGCCCATGTCGTGCGTTGCCGGCGTGATGACTCCGGCGCGACCGCCGAGGCGTTGGATGTGAATCCGGTCGGCGACCTCCCACACGTGGGGCATGTTGTGCGAGATGAGGATGACCGACAGCCCGCGGTCGCGCAGCTGCTTGATCATGTCGAGGACCATCCCCGACTCCTTGACACCGAGTGCGGCAGTGGGTTCGTCGAGGACGACGACCTTGCTGCCGAACGCTGCCGCTCGCGCGACGGCCACGGCCTGGCGCTGACCACCGGAGAGGGTCTCGACGGCCTGACCCATGTTCTGGATCGTCTGGATGCCGAGGTCCTGCACCGATTCGCCGGCCCGCTTCTCCATGCCCTTCTTGTCGAGCATGCGGAACACCGAGCCGAGGGGACCCTTGCGGCGCTCCTCACGACCGAGATAGAGGTTGCTCGCAATGTCGAGCGCGGGGATGACGGCCAGCTGTTGGTACACCGTCTCGATGCCGGCGTCGCGGGAGTCCTGCGGCTTCTTGAAGCTCACCGGCTCGCCGTTCATCGTGATCGTGCCGGAGTCGGGGACGTAGGCCCCGGTGAGGCACTTGATGAGGGTCGACTTGCCGGCACCGTTGTCGCCGATGACCGCGAGGACTTCGCCCGGGTAGAGGTCGAGGTCGACGCCATCGAGGCCGACGACGCGGCCGAAGGTGATGACGAGCTTGCGGGCGGAGAGCACCGGCTGCTGGGCGTAGAGCTCCTCCTTGCCCGCCGGAATGCCGCCGTGGGCGACCTCGAGCTCCGACGTTGTGATGCTCATGCCTTGACCTTCCTGATCCACTGGTCGACAGCGACGGCGACCACGACGAGGACGCCGATGGAGAGGTACCGCCACTGCTGGTCGACACCCAGTTGGGAGAGTCCGAACGCGAACGTCTGGACGATGAGCGCACCGATGAGCGTCCCGACCAGGCGACCTCGGCCACCGAAGAGGCTCGTGCCGCCGATGACGACGGCGGTGATGCTCTGCAGGTTGGCATCGGGGATGGCGTTGGGAGTCGCCGCACCCGCCCGGCCGATGAGGATCCAGGCGGCGATGCCGTAGATGAGGCCGGCCACGGTGTAGACGGTCAGCAGGATCCGCTTGCTGGGGACACCGGAGAGGCGAGCCGACTCGGGATCGTCACCCACGGCATACACATATCGACCCCAGGCAGTCTGGGACAGCACGAAGGCCATGACCAGATAGATGAGGGCCACCACGACGATCCCCCAGGTCAGCCGGAACGAGCCGATGCCGAACCCGTCACCGAGGAAGTTGATCAGGTCGGGCAGGTGGCTGGCCTGGATGCTGGAGCCGCCGGAGTAGAGCAGCGCGATCGCACCGAAGATGCTCAGCGTGCCGAGGGTGACGATGAACGGCGGCAGGTTGATCCGCGTGACCAGGAGGCCGTTGATGGCGCCGGCTCCCGTGGCGAGCAGCAGGCCCGCGATCAGCCCGACGATGCCGGGCATGTTGCCGTCCTTGGACAGGGTGGCCATGACCATCATCGACAGCACCATGATCGACCCCACGGAGAGGTCGATGCCGGCGGTGAGGATGACGAGCGTCTGACCCACGGCCAGGGCGGCGACGACCGCCGTCTGCTGGAGCAGGATGCCCATCGAGCTCGCCGTGAGGAACGTCGGCGTGGCGACGAAGAAGGCGATGAACGCGATGAGCAGCAGGAACAGCGGACTCAGCCAGGGCTTGCCGTGCAGCTGGTGCTGCACTCGCTGGAGGGGCGACTGCTGCCGCCGAGCGAACTCGGCAGCAGCAGACGTGACGTCGGCGGACATGGTCAGTTGCCCCAGCAGATCTTGCTGCCTTCGTCGGACGTGATGCTCTCGACGCCTTCAGCCTTCTTGTCGGTGACGAGTGCGACACCGGTGTCGAAGAAGTCGAGGCCGGAGGTGACCTGCGGCTTCTCTCCGCCACGGGCGATCTTGGCGATGGCCTCCATGCCGAGCGTGGCCATCTTCAGCGGGTACTGCTGGGCCGTCGCCCCGATGACGCCACTCTTGACGCTGGCGACGCCGGCGCAGCCACCGTCGACCGAGACGATGAGGGCGGTCTTGTTGGCGGCCTTGAGCGCTGCGTCCGCGCCGACAGCGGTCGGCTCGTTGATCGTGTAGACGAGGTTGATGTTGGGGTTCTTGGCCAGGCACTTCTCCATCGCGGAGCGGCCACCGTCCTCGGCGCCCTGTCCGGCTTCGTTGCAGACGATCGTGTAGTCGCCGCCCTTGCCGCCGGTGTACTTGCCGGTCTTGGCCTCGTCGCCGTTCTTCTTGCCGTCGGCGACGTCGATGCCCATGCCCTCGAGGAAGCCCTGGTCGCGGTTGTAGTCGACCGAGACGATCTTGTCGTCGAAGAGGTCGAGCAGCGCGATGACGGCCGGCTTGCCGTCGAGCTGGGTCGCGGCCCACTGACCGTCGAGCTTGCCGGCGTTGCGGTTGTTCGTGGCAAACGTGATGTCGACGGTGTCGGCGGGGTCGGGCGGGGTGTCGAGGGCGATGACGAAGAGCTTGGCGTCGCGCGCCTTCTTGATGGCCGCGTTGACGCCGTCGCTCATCGGGGTGATGAGGATGCCCTTGTCGCCGCGGGCGATCGCGTCCTCGATGGCCGTGATCTGTCCCTGGTCGTCGCCCTCCTGCTTGCCGGAGGCCACGGTCAGCTTGACGTTGTTCTTGCTGGCGTCTGCCTTGGCGCCCTTCTGCATGGCGACGAAGAACGGGTTGGTCGAGTCCTTGGTGATGAGGGTGACGCCGACTGCGGCGTCACCGCCGGTGCCACCGGTGCCAGCCGTGTCGGAGTCGCTCGACCGGTTGCAGCCCGCGAGCCCGAGGGCAGTCGTGGCGGCCACCGCACAGATGATGGTGCGGGAAGCGCGAGAGGAAATGCGCATGGGGGTAACTCTCCTTTGAGTGTCCGATGACAACGTTGTCATGGCCATTTATATGCCCCTCTTGCGCTGAGGTCAAGGGATAGCGTAGAAATCGCTACATGCCCGTGACATCGTTGTCAGGAACGGCGCCTTCAGCCGGTCACCATGAGTGACCACGGTGGACGCGCCACCATGCGCGACGTCGCGGCCCTGGCGGGCGTGAGCATCAAGACCGTGTCGCGGGTCGTCAACGACGAGCCCGCAGTCGCCGACGCGGTCCGCGTTCGGGTGCAGGACGCCGTCGCGCGCCTTGACTACCGGCACAACCTCGGCGCCAGCAACCTGCGTCGCGGCAAGGGTCGCAGCGGCCTCATCGGCGCCCTCCTCCAGGACGTCAGCAACAGCTTCTCCGCCGCCCTGCTCCGGTCACTCGAGGATGCAGCGCGAGATCGTGGCACTGCGATCCTCGCGGCCAGCCTCGACGAGGAGCCCGATCGCGAGCGCTCCCTCGTCCACGACCTCGTGACCCGTCGCGTCGACGGACTCGTCCTCATGCCGTCGACCGACCGTCAGGACTACCTCGCGTCAGAGGTTCGCGCTGGACTGCCTGTCGTCTTCGTCGACCGCGAACCCCGCGGAGTGGCGGCCGACTCGGTCACCGTCGAGAACTTCGAGGGGGCCCAGATGGGCGTCGAACACCTTCTCGCACAGGGGCACCGGCGCATCGCCTGCCTGACGGACCTCGGTGAGATCTACACCGCTCGAAGCCGTCGCGACGGCTTCGTCGAAGCCTTCCGGGCCCGCGGCAAGCACCCCGACGAAGAGCTGATGGTCTCCGGACTGCGCGGTCCGGGAGCCGCCGAGGCCGCCGTCACCCACCTGCTCGATCTCGCCAGGCCGCCGACGGCGATCTTCGCCGGTCGGAACGACCTGACCCAGGGCGCGGTTCGGGCCCTGCGTCAACGCGGACTGAGCGAATCCGTGGCGCTCGTGGGCTTCGACGACTTCCCGCTCGCCGACCTGGTCACGCCGGCCCTCACCGTCATCCGCCAGGACGTCGGCCGCATCGGCCGCCTCACCGCCGACCTGCTCATGGCCCGCATCGACGGCGACACGTCTGCACCGCAACGCATCATCATCGAGCCGACCCTCGTCGTGCGCGGCTCGGGCGAGATCGCGCCACCCGCCTGACCATCGATTCGACTTCGTGCCCCGCACGGACGCGCTCGCGGTTTCCGCGGTCCGTGCGGGGCACGAAGTCGGGACGTGTCAGGGCGTCATCGGCGTGATCTTGATGTCGATCGCCTTGGCGGTCCCACCGACGACGTAGGTCCCGACACCCGTGGCTGATGCCGGCGGATAGATGAGGTCCGTGATCGAGACCTGCCCGGCCTGCGCCAGCACCTCGACGGAACTGCGATCGAGGTATGCCGTGAACGTCACCTCACCGTTCGCGACCGTCACCGGCGCCTTCTCGAGGCTCGCGAAGAGCGGGTTGAACGCCACGTTGCCGCTCTTCGTGCGGTCGACGATGAGCGTGCCGTCGTGACGAACGCCGACCTTGGTGCCGACGGCACCGTCGGCGCTGCGGCGCAGGACGACCCCGGCCTCGCTCGCCGAGCCCAGGGCGACCCGGACCTCGACTCTCGCCAGCTCCGCACTCCTGCCGGTCGGCGCCTCGCCGGCGGCAACCCCACGGGCCTTCACCTGCTGCTTGGAGCGGTTCACGAGGAGGTTGTCGATGCCCGTGACCGGGCTCTGCGACAGTCGGGGCCCGTCGGGCGTGGAGACCAACGACAACTGACGAGGCATCGTCATCTGACCCCGCCACGGGTCGGTCGGGACGTCGCCGGCGTACTGCCAGTTGTTCATCCAGCTGATCGAGATCCGCTGGTCCTGGGGCAGCCCGTTGAAGGTCACCCCGGCATAGTTGTCCCGACCGAAGTCGACCCAGGACGCTCGTGTCGTGCTGCTCTTGGCGGGTGCCGCGGCGAGCGTGAACTGGTCAGCGAGGATGTGACCCCACCCGCCACTGTTGTGGTCGACGACCCGGATCTGCGCCGACGTTCCCTGGAGGTCGGCGAGATCCCACGATGCCCAGTCCAGGGACTCACTGTCGCCGCCCGTCTCGCTGCGCACGACCTTGCCGTCGACGACCAGGTTGACGGTTGTCTGGGTGTCACGAGGTCCGGCCGCGGTGGCGCCGAAGCGGATGTCATCGACCATGAGGTGACCCCAGTCGCCGCTGCTGCGGTCGTCCCGGACGACGAGGTGAGCCTGCTTGCCCACCACCGAGGACGCGTCGATGTTGCGCCAGTCCATCTCACCGGAGTTGTTGCCGGTCACCGAGCCGACGACCTGACCCTCGACGACCAGCTCGACGACAGTCGGCGCGCTGGCAGCCAGCGGGTGCGTCCCGCCGGCGACGAGGAGGTTGACGAACTTCTGGGTCACCGTGAAGTCGGGCGACTCGAACGTGCCGACGGCGCTGTCGCACTTGTCGGGCACGACACAGGTGTCGAGCACGTTCTGCCCCTGGTGGTTGGGCAGACCCGACGGCGTCGCACCGAATCCGACGAAGTCACCCGTCGCCTTCCAACCGGTCGGCAGGTGCGTTCCGGGATCGAGGTTCTCGAAGTCGGCAAAAGGCGTGCCGCCCGGATCTCCCTGTGTCGCACCGGGAACCGCGGGATGACGACCTCCACCGACGAGGAAGTTGAGGTGGCGCGCATTGACCGTGAACGCCGGTGAGGTGAGCTCGCCCTGCGCGTTGTCGCCATCGATGAAGCTGTTGACGAGGTGCGATCCCTGGAAGCCGGTGACGGTCTGCTGCCCGGGGAAGGTCCCCGCAACGGGCGCGGAGCCGAAGGCGGTCCCGGTCGGCGACCACCCGGCATACCCTGCTTCGAAGTCCTGGAGGACTGTCCCAGCGGGCGGCTCATAACTCGCCGGCCCATCGGACGTGAACGTCGTGCCGTCGAAGTCGCCGACGAAGTACTGCGTGCCCGAACCACCCGCGATCCCACCGGGGTTGAGGCTCACGAGCATGACCCACTTGACGTTCGTGGGGTCCCCGTCGATCGCGAGCGGGAAGAGGTCGGGGCACTCCCACGCCCCACCCGTGGCGTTCTTGGGACCGAAGTCCGACAGGCGGGTCCAGTTCTTGAGGTTGGCCGATCGCCAGATCGTCACCTTGTGGTGGAGTACGCGAGCGACTGGGCCTGGATCCCGTCGCGTCCGCTCGCGGCCGTGTAGGCGCTGGTGTAGATCGCGACCATCGGCGGGTTCTGGGCCGTGCCGAGGCCGGAGCGGTTCTCCTGGTCGACGACGACCGAGCCCGAGAAGACACCCTCGTTGGCGTCGAAGGGGATGGCCACCGGCTGCTCGGTCCAGTGGACGAGATCCTTGCTCGTGGCGTGCCCCCAGGACATGTTGCCCCAGCCGGTCCCGATCGGGTTGTGCTGGAAGAAGAGGTGGTAGACGCCCTTGTGGAAGACGAGGCCGTTGGGGTCGTTGAGCCAGTTCTTCGACGCACTGAAGTGGTAGGCCGGGCGGTGCTGGGACGTGTCGGCACTGGCGGGAAGGCCAACCATCACGAGGGCGGCGGCGACGAGGGCGGTGACCCACGTTCGGGCCCGACGGGACAACTGCGAGGTGGTGCGCATGGGGCTCTCCGTGGCGTTGACAACGTTGTCATGCGTCAGTAAAGACGGCAGTGCCAAGGCGGTCAAGGGCCTGAGCGTCCACGTCGTGGACAGCACGGGCCATCCTGTGGGCTACTGCACCGCAAACGGCGGCGGGTGTGGGAACCACTGCGATCGGACCGCGCATTGTTGAGGGGCTGGATGCACGCATCCAGCCCCTCAACTATGCGGCGGGTGTGGGATTTGAACCCACGAGAGCTCTCACTCTGGTCGCTTTCAAGGCGACTGCACTAGGCCACTATGCGAACCCGCCAGGCACATCGGCTGGACCGACGAACCGACAGACAGGGTATGCCGGGAGTGCCCCGGATGCGGAACCCGGACTCACGCTTCGGGCAGGTAGGGTCGCAACCCAGAACGGAAGGGACACGCCTCATGCCCAAGTTGAGCTTCATCGTCGGCCTCACCGCCGGCTACGTCCTCGGCGCCCGCGCCGGCAAGCAGCGCTATGCCCAGATCAAGAAGGTCTCGGGCAAGGTCTGGCAGAGCAAGCCCGTCCAGAAGCAGGTCGCTGCGGCCAAGGAGAGCGCCCGCACCAAGGCCGCACCCGTCGTCGCCGACTTCGTGGCCGACGCCGCCAAGGCGACGAGCGAGAAGCTGCGCGCGTCCAGGACCATCCCCTCCCAGGTCAGCAACGGGCACATCCGCTCGACCACCGGCGACCCGTGGGTGGCCTCAGCCCCGGTCCGCGGCGACGACCCCTGGGCCACGGCCACCAAGCGCTGACGCTTCACCAGTCGACCTGACGCCACCGAGGCCGAGCAGCACGAGTGACGGCACGGTCCCGGGCTGAGCGAGGTCGGTGAGCAGCATTGCCGTGCCCGCGACCCCCGTGGCGAGCGAGACGTCACCGTCGGCGCCCTTGAGTCCCGACGGCCACTCCTCAGGGTCGGTCGGCGCCACCCGGACCTGGGCTGCCGCAGCCGCGACGGCGCGTTCGCGGTGCTCGGGCACCCCGAAGACGTCGGCCGCGAGCGCCACGACGCCCGCCGGCCCCCCGGCCCCGTGACAGAGCGTCCAGCCACCGGCGACGGCATCCACCCCGTGTGACACCGCTTGGTCGGTCGCCTCGTGCATCGCTGCGCCGCACCGCTGCACCGCCATCTCGGCCTCGGCGCGAGTCGTGTCGAGCGACCACGGCAGGTCGAGCCCGGCGGCCGCGAGCTCGAGCAGCCGCAACCTGACCGCACCCGCGCCCGCAGCGCCGTGGCACCACAGGTCGGGCCAGGTGACGTCTCCCTCGCGCAGGTCGGGCCACCCGCCGCGGGCCGGGTCGGACCAGGACGCCTCCCACGCCAACGCCTCGCCCGCCAGCTCGAGGGCTGCCGGCGCCACCCGTGGCCACACACCGGCGGCCTCGACCAACGCCCACGCAATCCCTGACGCGCCGTGGGCGAGCCCGCACAGGGGCCGGGCGGAGTCGCCGGGCAGCCTCAGGTCGGGCCAGCTGCGGCCCCATCCCTCCTTACGCGAACGGTGGCGCAGCTCGGCGACGATGCTCGCCGCGTGGCTCTCGTGGCGGCGGGCCCGAGCCAGGGACAGCAGGATCCCGGCGAGACCGTCCGTGAGGTCGCTGCCCTCGGACCATCCAGCGGCCACCCGGTCCCCTGCGCGAGCCAACAGGTCCACGCCGGCCTCCCCCACGAGGAGACCTGCAGGCGCGCCCAGGTCGGTGGGGCGCGCCTGCAGGAGTGTGCGGGCACCGGACGCCGCGAGTTCGGTCGCGTCCGGGCGGTGAAGGGCGGTGCCGAGATGGGTCAGAGCCCACACCACCCCGGCATCGCCGTCATAGAGGGAGCGCCGACCCGCGACGACTCCCAGGGCCTGACCGTCCGCGCCCAGCTCCCACGCCGGCCACGTCGGCCCCGCGCGGTCGATGACCGCTGTCCGCACGAGGAGGTCGACGCACCGGTGGGCGGCGTCGAGCACGCGCTCGCGGTCCTGTGAAGCGGGGTCTGTCGGCATGGCGCTCTCAAGCTCTCGGTCGTGCGTGGCGGCGCTCATGGCGCCACCCCAGCGGTCATCGGCGATCGGTGCGGGGCAGCGGGATCGAGCCCTCGACGACCGAACTCGGCCGCGACGGTCTCGAGCCAGACCCCTTCGGTGACTGGACGTCCAAGAGCCGCGTATGCCGCCGCGATCGCTGCGCATCGCACCTCACCGAAGCTTTCTCCCGTCCCGGGGTCCTCGGCCCACCCGACGCCGTCGGCGAGGGGTTCGGTGAGTGGGGGTGGCGACCCGTCGGTGAGCCCGACGACCGCAACAGCCACTGTGTCGCGGACCACCTCTCGAGCCGGGCCGGCGAGATAGGCGACCACGGCGTCGGGGCGAGCGAGCCCTTCGGGTGTGGGTGCCACCTTGAGCAGCCATGAATCTGCCTCTGCGAGAGCGCTGGTCACGGCACTGACCAGAGGTGCCACCTGGCCAGCAAGGGGCCGGAGATAGACCCGGACGAGCGGACCGGGGTGGTGCTGCGGATCCCAACCAGCTCCCCACGTGCGCCACCACCCATCCTGGACAACAGCGCCCAGCCGACGCGGACACCGCACCTTGTCGCCCACGCGCGGCGGAAAGCCGGGGCGACCGCTCGTCGTGACGTACTCCCCACGGCACAGCGCCCGTCGGCCTCGTGGCGTCGCCACGACGACGACTCCGGCGATGCCCGTCGCGAGCACCTCGACCTCGTCCCCGGACCAGTCGGACAGTCCACGATGGGCCGCCCGGGCCGCCGAAGCGGCCGGCGGATCCCAGCGACGCGAGCCGGAAGCGTGAGGAGAGCCGACGGCATACCAGTGCCGGTAGAGCAGTTCGGCGGGCGCGCCGTCACCGGATCCGTGACGCAGGACGGCGTAGGCCGCAAGCAGGTGATCGGCGTGGTCACGCCGCCACCCGCTCATGGCGTGACCTCCGAAGCCGCTGCGACGGCCCGGGCCAGAAGGCGGGTCACGTCGGCGGCCCCGTCCTCACCGTGGGTCAGGGCAACCTGCCAGGCCGTGAGCAGGGCGCGCACACACCGCCACGGCGCGGACGGCGAAGCCGGCCCACAGGCGGTCCAGTAGGCATCCAGGCAGAGCTGGGCCAAGTCGTCCCCGACCGGGGAGAGCTCACCGAGCATGGCTGCCGCGGAGGCCAGATCCATTGCAGGACAGCCCTTCCCGCCGAGTTCGAAGTCGACGAGCCCCACTCGCACGTCCCCGGTCGACGAGATCCGCACGATGACGTTGCCGGGCGAGACGTCGCCGTGGATGACATGCGTTGGACGCCACTGTTCGCGCGCGAGGTCAAGAGCTCGCCGGACCGCAGGTTCACCCAGCGTGTCGAGGATGGGGCGGGTGTCGGCTCGCTGCACCCCGCCCTCCATCGATGTCGGGAGCCGGTCGAGCAGCGGCCACGGGAGCGGGGCGTCGGGGACGCCGACACCGACGCCCACCTCGGGGACGGGATGGCGGTGGAGCCGCGCCAGGGCACGGCCCAGGTCGACCGCAGCCGGCCGGAGCACCGCCGGGTCACGGACCAGCGACAGCTCCTCACCCGGCAGAGCGGTCATCCACACCGAGCCCGATCCCCCCTGCAGGATCGGGCTCGGTGCAAGGTGCAGGGACGCGATCGCGCCCAGGAGTGCCGCCTCCACCGCGACGGTGTCGTCACCGTCGAGGCGGGCGGCCGCCCCGGCCTGCTTGACGTAGCCCACGGGTGCACCGCTGTGCTCGATGACGTGCACGGCGTTGCTGCGCGACACGGCGCGCACGCGGACCAGGCCGGCGCGGACGTCCGTCACGGGCACGAGCCCGTGACGGACGGCGGCACCGAGCAGGCTGGGGGAGGAAGCCACGGTCAGGCACCACCGGGGGTGCCGGAGCCCGGGCCGCCGGAGCCACCGGAGTCGAGCGCGTCGATCTCCTCGAGGGCGGCGAGGTAGCCGCCCCAGTAGGCCTCGTCGGCCGCCGACTCGATCTCGGTCGCGGACGTGCCGTAGCCGCCCCCGCCGCCCTTGAACCACTCCTCGATCGGCGGACGCTCCCAGTCGCCACCGCACGCCCGGGTCGGCAGGTTGCAGCCCGGCCGGGTGTACTGGAGGTCGCACAGCGGGATGCGCGTGACGTCGCACGTCGTCGGCCGAGTGATGAAGTCGCAGATCGCCGGCTTCGTGACCAGGGTCGGGCAGAGCGCCGGGATCCTGGTCTTGATCGTCGGGCAGCTGAGGTCGATGCGGGTCTTGAGGCAGACCACGATGCGCGTGTTGAGACACGTGCTGATCGGTCGGGTGAGCGTCAGGACGGGAGCGGTGAGCAGGTCCACGCCGAGCTCGTCGAGGACGGCTTGGACCGGGTTGGCGAAGGTCATCGATCCGTCGTTGCTGCCCGCGAAGAGGAGTCCGACGACGTTGCGCGAGTTGTCGAGGACGACCGACCCGGAGTCACCGTGGTCCGAGAAGCGCGGGTTGCGCGCCGTGTCGGTGTCGATGCGGATCTGGTGCCGGAGCGTGTGCGACCCCACGTCACTGCCGTAGTTGATGGTGACCGTGAAGTCGGTCGAGGCGACCGTGCCGAAGGTGTGCTCGGTCGTGCGACCGCGCTTCTGCACAGCCATGCCGACGGTGGCCGGCGTGCTGCCGGCGACGTCACCGACGCCCGTGACCGTGGCGGTCCAGGGCTGGGCGGCGTCGACCGTGATGACAGAGCCATCGACGTTCTCGGACAGCGTTGCTCGGGTCAGCGACCCGAACTCTCCCGTCGGGGCGCCACCGTCGACGAGTGAGGGCTGGACCTGACGGTCGCCGACGCTCCACGTGTTGTTGACGCAGGCAACGTGGAAGTTGGTGAGCGCCATCGTCGCCCCGGTCGCCCGGTCGCGGACCATGGCGCCGAGGGTGCCGACGAAGACATAGTTGCCGGGCGCGGGGACGTCGGGCGGAGAGAGGAAGACACTGCGCCGCGGCCCGATGCCGATGCCACCGGCAAGGGTCGGGTAGTCCGCCGGGTCGACCTGCAACTCCCCGTCGACGAGCTGGCGGTAGGCCGGCTGCAGCTCGATGACGAGCTCCTGGACGTCGGTCTTGATGCCGTCGATCTCCTTGGGGATCGTGGCAGCCTTGCTGAGCTTGGACGTCGGCTTCTTCTGCTCGACGAAGACGACGATGCTCTGCTCACCGGTCTTCTTGCCGTCCGTCACCTTCTCGGCGATGTCGACGGCGACGACTCCGGCCTTGGCCAGGAGCTCGTCCTCGATGGACTCCTTCACCGGCCTGATTGCGGCGCGCTGCGCTGCCAGTTCGTGCTGTGTTGCCATGGCGTGCTCCTCGGGGTGATGCGGGGCCGCCCCTGCGCGGCCCCGACGCAGACAAGGAGTCCGCCTGCACCCGCCAGATACGTCATGGCCGAGAAACTTCATCCCGACGAGGTCCGCAGAAAAAGTTCTGGCAAACGTGTATCTGGATCGCTCCCCGCAACTCTTTCCCTGTGACCGGACCAGTCCCTACGCTGAGTCGACGGCACCAGCCGTCGGGGTTCAGCTGCGAGCTCACGGAGCATCCACATGAAGCATGACGACGGTCGCGAGCAGAAGCCGCGACGCATCCCGCCACTCGTCATCCCCGACACCGCCGTGCGACGCCTGGGGGCGCGAGTCCTCGACCCGACCACCGCCGCAAGGGTGACGGGCGACGCGATGCCGGACCCCACGGCATACATCGGAGATGTGCTGCTCATCCCGGGCATCGTGGGACGGTCCGCGGACCGCGCGTTCGACGCCGTCGAGGCTGCCGCCAAGAGCCTGGGGTATGCCGCCGTCCCCCAGGACGATCCGAACCTCGCCAACGCGACCAGGAACGAGCTGCTGGACGTGCTCGATCAGGTCGGCAACACCGTGGTGGAGCTCACGCGGCTCGACGAGGTGGAGGGGCGCCGGGTCTCCGCCGAACCCCTCGACGCGTGGGAGGTCCTCCAGGCAGCGCGAGCGGCGAACCCGGAGGCCATGGCGGGCGTGGGGTTGTCCCACGTCATGACGGCCAGCGGGTGGGGTCAAGGAGTCGGCTGGGGCCAGGGTGTGGGCTGGGGCCAGGGCGTCGGTTGGGGACAGGGCGTGGGCTGGGGCCAAGGCGTCGGCTGGGGCCAAGGCGTCGGGTTCGGCCCGACCGACCGCATCCCCGTGGTCTGGTCAGCGCCACCGCCGGCCCGATCGCAGGCCGGCCCCGTCGTCGCCATCCTCGACACTGGCCTGGGTCAACACCCCTGGTTCAGCGGGGCTGATGACGCCGAGCGACTCCCCGAGCCGGCCGGCATGCCTCCCGAGACCGATGGCGTGACGATCGACCTGGTCAACGGCCAGCTCGACCCGCTGGCAGGACACGGCACGTTCATCGCCGGGGTGGTTCGCCAGCACTGCCCGGACGCCAAGATCCTCTCGATTCCCGTGATGTGGGGTGATGGGGTCGCCAACGAGGTCGACGTCCTCAAGGCCCTCACCTACCTGTCCTTGCGGCAGGCACTGGCCCTGCGCTCGGGCAACACCTCGTGCGAGGCCATCGACGTCATCAGCCTCTCGCTGGGCTACCGCCACGAGACGCCCGGCGCGTTCGATGACGAGGAAGGGCTGTTCCGCCTCCTGCGTGGGCTCGCCGAGCTGGGCGTGACCGTCGTGGCGGCGGTCGGCAACGACGCCAGCGACATCGAGTACTACCCGGCGGCCTACGCCGCAGCGGTGACGAAGGGCGCGCCCCTGGTGAGCGTCGGGGCACTGAACCCCGATCACCGGACCGTGTCCATCTACTCCAACACGGGCACCTGGGTTCGTGCGTATGCGGCTGCCACGTGCGTCGTGAGCACGATGCCGACCACGTTCAACGCCTCGCGCCGAAGTGAGCTCCTCAAACAGGCGAACCCCACCGTCCAGCCCGCTGTGCCGACCCGTGGCGCCGCTGACGGGGACGACTACAGCTGCGGTTTCGGTCTGTGGAGTGGGACGTCGTTCGCGGCCCCTGCCCTCGCCGGCGACATCGCGAGTCGACTCGGCACGGATCGTTCCGCTCCGGCCGACAAGCGCAGCGCGGTGGCCTCCGACGTCGTGACCTCGGTTCTCGAGGCAGCCGCCAAGGCCGTCGAGGACACGCCGTGAACGCCGGCAAGGTGGATCGCACGGACCGCGCCGGACACACCGCCCCCAGTCTCGCGGCAACCGCGGCCAAGGCCTTCGCGCTCCACCGTTCCGGTGACTCGAGTGCCATGGCCGAGCTCGTCGACGAGGTGACCCCCCTGCTCTGGCACACCGCTCGATCGCAGGGTGCCGACACCGCGACCGCGGAGGACGTGGTCCAGACGACCTGGCTGCGGCTCGTCGAGCACACCAACGACATCGCCGATCCACAGGCCGTGCTCCAGTGGCTGCTCATGACGACGAAGCGGGAGGCCTGGAGTTCCGTGCGACGTGGGCGACGGACCGTCCCGCAGGAGCCGTGGGAGGAGTCACCGCCCGGTGACCCCACGGGTCCGGCCGCCGTGGCCGACCCCGTGCTGGCCACCGAGGACGCAGAGTCGGCACAGACCGTCTGGCGCCATGTCGAGAGCCTGCCGGAGCGCTGCCAGCAGCTGCTCCGCCTCGTGGCCTTCGTCGACCGCCCCGACTACGGCGTCGTGAGCGCCGCCCTCGGAATCCCGGTGGGCAGCATCGGACCCACCCGAGGACGCTGCCTCGCGAAGCTGCGACTGGCCCTCATGTCCGACCCGACGTGGGAGGTGACGGCATGAACGCCCCCCAGAACCGCGAGGAAGCCCTTGCCGCGCAGCCCTTCGACCCCACGGACGAACGCACCCTCGGGCTCATTCGCGCGCACCTGGAGCTCACCGACCCCGTCCCCGTCGACCTCACCGAGCGCGTGAAGTTCGCGATGACGGTGGCCAACCTCGAGGCCGAGATCGCCCACCTCATGAACGACAGCGCCCTGTCAGGAGCCACTCGCACCACGGAGTACGACCGTGCCACCACGGTCACCTTCGAGAGCGCCGGGCTGAGCATCATGGTGACGCTCGAGCCCATCGGGAACGACCTCACCCGCGTGCGGGGTTGGGTCACCGCGCCCGGCGCCGACGTGGAGCTGCGTGAGCGATCACGCACCCAGGAGGCGACCTCCGACGACGAGGGCCGCTTTGTCTTCGAGCGGGTCGAACACGGCACCGTGCACCTCGTCATCCGGCGGACCGATGAGCCGGGCGCCCGCCCGGTCATCACGCCGGGGATCGAGATCTGAGAGGACGACTCGACGACACTCGACGCAGCTCGCGAACTCCACGCCCGGGGCCGGTCCGAGAACACGGCAGGTCACTACCGGCGAGCCGATGCTGCCCTCACTCGCGCCCTCGCGGCGTTGGAGGGGCCGGGTTCGGAGCGGCTGCCCGCCTCGGAGGTCTTGCCCCTGCGTGCTCGGATCCACATCACGCGGGCTGTGTCTCTCTTCGGCATCGACGGCCCCGAAGCGGGGCTGGCCCTGCTCGATGACGTCCATCGCATGCTCGAAGGGAAGGCGCCAACCCTGCTCGGGGCCATCGCCCACATCCAAGCGGGCGCCATCAACGTCATGTCGTCCAACTGGGGGGCAGCGTTGGTCGAGCTCGCCATGGTCGAACCCCACCTCGAGGAGCTGTCGCCACCCGAGCAGTGCGCGACGTTGATCAACCGTGGTCTGGCGCACGTCTCGCTCCACCACCTCGACCGAGGTCGCGAGGACCTCGAGGCTGCGGCCGCGCTGGCCGTGCGGCACTCGTTGCCCATGGAGGAGTTCAAGGCGAGGCACAACCTGGGCTGCCTGGCCTACCTCGCGGGTGACATCCCGGGCGCGCTGCGGCTCATCGGAGAAGCCGCCGAGATGGAGGTCGGCATCACGAGCGCTCGCGGTCACCTCGACCACGGCAAGGTGCTCCTGGACGCGGGCCTCGTCGACGAGGCCGAGCAGGTGCTCACTCGCGGCCTCGACGCTGCCCGTCACGACCAGCAGCCCATCGAACGCGGTGAGATCCAGCTCGACCTCGCCCGGGCGGCCCTGCTGCGCGGGGAGCTGAGCCAGGCGCGCTCCTGGGCAGGACGCGCCGCCCGAACCTTCCGGGCGAAACAGGCACCCACTCGCGCGGACGAGGCCGAGCTCCTCGGTGCAGCGATCGACATCGGCCTGGGTCGCAACCTCACCCGCGCCGCGGCCGTCGCCGAACGCTGGTTGACCCCGGTCCCGGTCCAGCCCAACGAACGGCTCGGCACTCGCATTCGCGCCGAGATCGCCCTGGCCAGACACGACCTCGAGACGGCCCGACGCGAGGTGTCGAGCCTCGCGGGCGTGACGTCGGTGCCTCTCGGGGTCTTCCTCCACGAGCAGCTGCTCGCGGCCCGCATTGCCGCGGCGGACGGGGACCGCGACCGCTCCACCTCGCTGCTCTCCGCTGCGGCGCAACGGTTGGCGCGCGACCAGGGCTCGGTCCACAGCCACGAGATGCGCGCCGGGCTGGCGCTCCACGCGGCCCGCATCCGCGACGCGGATGTGGCGATCGCCACCGACTCGGGCTCGCTGGAGGAGCTCTTCGACGCGACCGAGCGGTGGCGTGCCGCGTCGTTGCGGTCGGCCCCCATCCGCCTGCCCGACGATCCCGCAGTGGCCGAGCTGGTCGGGCGACTCCGTCAGCTCAGGCGCCGATCGGTCGCGAACGCAGCCACGGTCGACCACGGCCAGGGCGCCGCCTCCGAGGTCATCCGCCTCCAGGGCAAGATCACCGAACGCCTTCGTCGGACGGCCGGGCCCCGCGCCGACGCCGACGTCCAGGCCATGACCCTGCTCGACACCCACGCCCTCGTGAACCGACGCAGGGTCACGGTCGTCACCTTTCACGAGGTCCGGGGGACGGTCGTGCGACTGGTCGTGGGCGCGCGAATCCACCAGAGCGTCATTGGTGCGGCGGCTGATGTGGCGGCCGCGACCGGGCGGGCCGTCGCCGATGGGCGCGCTGTCGCCCTCTCTCGCCCATCCATGGCCGCCTTCCTCGCGAAGGCCCGGGAGTCCTCCCTGGCCCGGGTCGACGAGATGCTCCTGCGCGGTCTCGAACTCGACCGCCTCGTGGTGATCGTGCCGACGGTCGGCCTCGCCTCGATCCCGTGGCGGGCCCTCCCCTCACTCAGGGACGTCGCCGTCATCGCGGCACCGTCGGTCACCGCGTGGGCCCGCCGCAACACCACCGCCAGTCGCGTACCCGACGTCGTCGCCCTCGCCGGGCCGGGGCTTCACCGAGCCCACGACGAGGTGACCGCAGTCGAAAAGGCGTGGGGGCGGCATACGCGCGGCCGTTCCGGAACCACCACCACGGCGTATGCCGGCAGCGCAGACGTGCGCTCCGCACTCGCCTCCGCGAGTGTCGTGCACCTTGCGGCGCACGGGCACCACGTCGACCAGAGCCCGCTGTTCTCCAGCCTCGACATGGGCGACGGGCCGGTCTTCGCCCATGAACTGACCGCACCACTGGCGGCGGAGCTGGTCATCCTGTCGGCGTGCGACGTGGGACGCAGTCGCGGACGCGTCGGTGACGAACCCCTCGGTCTGGCCGCGGCACTTCTCAGCCTCGGCGTGCAGACCGTCGTGGCCGCGACGAACCCGGTGCCCGACGACGTGGCGGCTGCCTCGATGGCCGACCTGCACCAGCGGCTGGCGGCGGGTACGGACGTGGCGACGGCGCTGCAACAGACCGCGGCGAGCGTGCCTGGGGCAGAGGCGTTCTGCGCCTACGGCAACACCTGGTCCCGTCCCCCAGACCCGACCACAATCGTCCAATAGGGCACGAATGGCGAAAGCCAAACGCGTCCTATTGGACGATTGTGTCGCGTTAGATGAAGAGGGCGGGTTCGCGGAAGAGCGCCTCGTAGGGGTCCTCACCCGGGTGGTCCGGCATGCGCACGATCGCGGGGATGCCCGTGGCGATGGCTCCGTCCGGAATGTCCTTCACGACAACGGAATTGGCGCCGATCTGTGCGTCATCCCCGACCTCGATCGGGCCGAGGATGCTGGCGCCGGCGCCGATCGTCACCCGGTCGCCGACGGTGGGATGACGCTTGACCTTGGCCAGGGATCGGCCACCGAGCGTGACCCCGTGATAGAGCATCACGTCGTCGCCGACCTCCGCCGTCTCGCCGATGACGACACCCATGCCGTGGTCGATGAAGAAGCGTTTGCCGATCGTGGCACCCGGGTGGATCTCGACGCCGGTGACCGCGCGGGTCACGGTCGAGAGTGTGCGAGCGACCGGCTTGAGGTGTGGTCGCGTCCAGAGCTTGTGGGCCACGCGATAGGACCAGATCGCGTGCAGCCCAGGCGAATTCAGCACCAGGTCCGAGCGGGACGCCGCCGCCGGGTCGCGGGCGATCGCCGAGTCGACGTCCTCCCGAACGCTCGCCGCCGCCCGCTGGACGCGGGACCGGAGGCGAGCGAACGGCATACTCGAAAGTTTCGGAAGGTCAGTCAACGAGTCCCTCGAAGAGGATGGTCGAGAGGTAGCGCTCCCCGAAGCTCGGGATGATGACGACGATGGTCTTGCCGGCGTTCTCGGGACGGGTCGCGACCTGGTTGGCGGCGGCGAGGGCAGCGCCCGAGGAGATGCCGACGAGCAGGCCCTCCTGGGTGGCGGCCTTGCGGGCCCACTCCACGGCGGTGCCGGCGTTGATGTCGATGACCTCGTCATAGACATCGGTGTCGAGGATCTCGGGGACGAAGTTCGCGCCGAGACCCTGGATCTTGTGCGGGCCCGGGGCGCCGCCGTTGAGGATCGCGGACTCTTCGGGCTCGACCGCGATGATCTGGACCTCGGGCTTGCGCTCCTTGAGGACCTGGCCGACACCCGTGATCGTGCCGCCTGTGCCGATGCCCGAGATGAGGATGTCGACCTTGCCGTCGGTGTCGCGCCAGATCTCCTCCGCGGTGGTCTTGCGGTGGATCTCGGGGTTCGCGACGTTGGCGAACTGGCGGGCGAGGACGGCGCCTTCACGTTCGGCGGCGATCTCCTCGGACTTGGCGACGGCGCCCTTCATGCCCGTCGCCGGGTCGGTGAGGACGAGCTCGGCGCCGTAGGCACGCAGCAGGGCGCGGCGCTCCTTCGACATCGACTCCGGCATCGTGAGGACGACCTTGTAGCCGCGGGCCGAGCCGACCATGGCGAGGGCGATCCCGGTGTTCCCGGAGGTGGCCTCGACGATCGTGCCGCCCGGGGGCAGCTCGCCGGACGCCTCGGCCGCGTCGACGATCGCGACACCGATGCGGTCCTTGACCGAGCTGGCAGGGCTGTAGAACTCGAGCTTCGCGGCCACGGTCGTCCCCGAGTCACCGGTGTCGATGATCCGGTTGATGCGCACGAGGGGCGTGTTGCCGACTGCCTGGGTGACGTCGTCAAGGATGGGCATGAGTTCTCCGTGTCGTGTCTCGGGGACGACCCGAGCAGGGTCGCACTTATGACTATTCAAACATTGAGTTATCAATCAGCACAAGCAATCGTTCGAACCTCTCGCCCTGTCACACTCGGCGCGTGAGCGGACAGTTCCCAGGTGAAGGCACCCCACCCGAGGAGAACGTCATGCCGACACCACTCGACACCCTGCTCACCCAGTCCGATCCGCTGGCCGACAACCCGCCCGACACGGAGCGACTCAGCGCTCTGTCCACGGCTTTGGCACACGACGTGGTCGAAGCCGACCGGGCCCTCAAGGGTCGCCGGCTCGGCCTGCTCCGTCGCCACAAGTGGGCAGCCATCGCGGCCGCCGCTGTGGTCGTCGTCCCCACCACCGCGTATGCCGCATCGGCCCTCTTCGCGCACACCGGCACCTTTGGTGACCCAGTCCGAAACCCGGATTTCGAGGACGGCTCGGAGTACATCGAGATGTGCGCCGCCGACTACTCCACCTATGTCACGTCGGTCGCGCCCACGGACCTTCCCGCCCCTCCCCATCACCCGTGGGCGTCCTACGCGCCGACCGTGATGAAGGTTCTCGGCGGTTGCGAGGGCACGTCGTCGGGCACGTTCCAGGCCAGCCAAGTCGCGCTCAGCTACATCGCGCAGGCGCACAACGACTGGGGCTGCGCGTACGTCTGGGCCACTGAGGACGGCGACACCGCCGGCGCCCGCACCGCTCACGACGGCATGAACACACTCACGCAGGCTGCGGACCGGATCGCTCCGACGCCCGGGACCCACGGTGTCGGCATCTCCCCCGAGACGTTCCTCGCCAACAGCAAGCTCCCGCAATGGGTCGGGTGCAAGCGATGAGCGCAAAGACATCGGGACAGGCGCCGGCAGGAACCCCGGCAGAGCGTCGCCTCGAGGAGCTCGCCCGCGTGCAGGGGCCGCGGGTGCTCTCCTACCTGGCGCGCAGGACCACGCCGCGCGAGGACGCTGCCGATGTCTATCAAGCCGTCCTCACCACGACGTGGCGCAAGATCCACAAGGTGCCCGAGTCCACGCCGGGCGTCGAGGGTGGTGACGCGGCCCTGGGATGGATGCTCGCCGTCGCCCGACGCGAACTCGCCAACCACCGTCGTTCAGCCAGCCGACGGCTGGCGGCGACGGATCGCCTGCGAGGTGAGCTGACGGCATACCCGATGCAGGGAAACGGGACCGCAGCTGAAGGCGACGGACACGACCACGTCCACGACGCGGTCGCAGGGCTCGACGCCGACGACCGCGAGATCGTGACGCTCACCTATTGGGATGGGTTGACGAGTGCGCAGGTCGCTGCCGCCACGGGTCTGAGCGCGTCCGCCGTGCGCAAGAGGCTTGAACGCGCACGTCAGCGGCTCGCGCAGCATCTCGTGAGTCGCGACACAACTGCTGCGAGAGGCGTCACTGAGCGCTATGCGCGCGCTTAGCCGTCAGTAGAGTTGCGGGCATGTCCGCGCTCCAGATCGTCGCCTCCGCCATCTGTTTCCCGCTGATGCTCGTCGGGTGGGCACTGCTCTTCCGACAGATCGGGCGGTTCGTCGCGCTCTACCGCGTCGGACAGGCGGATCCGCGCCGCACGGACGCACCGCTGGCGCGCTCCTGGACGCTGGCCAAGGAGTTCCTCGGCCACACCCGCATGTCGCGCCTGCCCGTCGTCGCGGTGGCGCACTGGTTCACGGCCCTGTCGTTCATGTTGCTCTTCGGGACGCTCGTCACGGCGTTCGGCCAGCTCATCGAGCCCGAGTGGCAGCTTCCGATCATCGGACACTTCCCGCCCTATGAGTGGGTGACCGAGTTCTTCGCGTGGACCGGCCTCGTCGGCATCATCGTGCTCATCGCCATCCGCCAGCTGAAGCACCCGCGCTCGGCGGCTGGTGACGACGGACGGCGGTCGCGCTTCTTCGGGTCGAACTGGTGGCAGGCCTACTACGTCGAGTTCACGATCCTGGGCGTGACGCTCTGCATCCTCACGCTGCGGCTGCTCGAGGGCGCGCTGACCAAGATCGAGCAGCCGGGTGAGGGCCTGGCGCTGCACTTCCCGCTCACCGGCTGGCTGTCCGGCATCTTCTCGGGCCTGTCCGTCGACGGCATCCACACGGCCATCGTCATCGTCGCCACGATCAAGATCATCATCTCGTTCGCGTGGATGATCACCATCTCGCTCACCCCGACGATGGGTGTCGCCTGGCACCGCTTCCTCGCCTTCCCCAACATCTGGTTCAAGCGCGAGTCCTCGGGTCGCACCGCGCTCGGCAACCTCAAGCCGATGACGATGGGCGACGGCCAGCCGTTCTCGATGGAGGCCATGGAAGCCGCCTCGGAGAACGAGGACGAAGATGCGCCGGAACCCGTGCTGGGTGTCGGCAAGATCGAGGACTTCACCTGGAAGGGCCTCCTCGACTTCTCCACCTGCACCGAGTGCGGCCGCTGCCAGTCGCAGTGCCCGGCATGGAACACCGACAAGCCGCTCTCCCCCAAGCTGCTCATGATGACGCTGCGCGACCACGCCAACGCGAAGTCGCCGTGGCTGCTCGCCTCCGAGGAGGCCCGCGAGTCGCTGCCCGCCGCCACGACTGCTCTGGCCGAGGTCCCGCTCATCGGCGAGACCGGTTACGACATCCGCAACCCGCTTACGGCCTACAACCCGCACGGTCCTGACGCCGTCATCGACCTCGACGTCCTGTGGTCGTGCACCACCTGTGGCGCGTGTGTCGAGCAGTGCCCCGTCGACATCGAGCACGTGGACGCCATCGTCGACATGCGCCGCTACCAGACGCTCATCGAGTCGGCCTTCCCGTCCGAGCTCGGTGGCCTATTCAAGAACCTCGAGTCCAAGGGCAACCCGTGGGGCATGGGCTCGCGCGCCCGCCTCGACTGGGCCAAGGACCTGCCGTTCGACGTGAAGATCCTCGGCAAGGACATCGAGTCCGCCGACGAGGTCGACTACCTCTTCTGGGTCGGTTGCGCCGGCGCCTACGAGGACCGCGCCAAGAAGACCACCCGCGCCGTCGCTGAGCTGCTCGACACCGCTGGCGTCTCGTTCGCCGTCCTCGGTGACGGCGAGACCTGCACCGGTGACTCCGCCCGCCGCGCCGGCAACGAGATCCTCTTCTCGATGCTCGCGCAGCAGAACATCGAGACGTTCGGCGAGATGGGCGTCCAGAAGATCGTCGTCACCTGCGCCCACTGCTTCAACACGATCAAGAACGAGTACCCCGACCTCGGCGGCAAGTTCGAGGTCGTCCACCACACGCAGCTCCTCAACCGCCTCGTGCGCGACAAGAAGCTCGTGCCGGTGGCTCGCCCCGCAGATGTGCCCGGCATGTCGTCCGCCAAGAACGCGGCCTCGACCGCGGCGACCGTGACCTACCACGACCCGTGCTACCTCGGTCGTCACAACAACGTCTACGCACCGCCGCGCGAACTCCTCGGCGCCCTGCCCGGTGTCGAGCTGCGCGAGATGGAGCGCTCCAAGGAGAAGTCGTTCTGCTGTGGCGCCGGAGGGGCGCGCATGTGGATGGAGGAGAAGCTCGGCGGTCGCATCAACATGAACCGCACCGAGGAGGCTCTCGCGACCGGTGCTGAGCGCATCGCCATCGGTTGCCCGTTCTGCCGAGTCATGATCTCCGACGGTCTGACCTCGAAGCAGGCCGAAGGCGTCGGCGAGGACGTCGAGGTCGTCGACGTCGCCCAGATGCTGCTCGCGGCCGTGCGCCGTGGGCAGGACGAGGACGTTGACTCCGGTCCCGTGGACGAGGCGGCTGCCGCTTCGGTTGCGTCCGAATCTGCCGCGTATGCCGCAGAGTCCCCTGCCGCTCCTGCTGCCACTGCCGCTGCAGCTGGCACTGTCGCCGCTGGCGCGGCCGTGGCTGGTTCGACCGACGCGTCTGGCGACGAAGCCTCCACGGGTACCGCCCAGGAGAGTGCTGTTGCAACACACACTGAAGCAAGCCCTGCGGAAGCGCCGTCTGCCGAGGCGGACCCGTGGGACGAGCCCGCCGCCGCAGCACCCACAGCCGAAGACAAGCCGTCCGAGGCTGCTGCTGCTGCACCCGCAGCCGAGGCCGACCCCTGGGACGAGCCCGCCGCCGCAGCACCTGCAGCGGAGACCAAGCCGGCCGAAGCTGCTGCTGCTGCTGCACCCGCAGCCGAAGCCGACCCCTGGGACGAGCCCGCCACCGCAGCGCCCGCAGCGCAGACCAAGCCGGCCGAAGCACCCGTCGCTGAAGAGGCAACACCATCTGAGGCACCCGCCGCACCCGCAGCGACCGACGACGTCGACCCCTGGGACGAACCCGCCGACGCAACCCCGGCAGCACCCGCCACAGAAGAGGCAACGGCACCCACCGAGCCCCCGGCCGAAGAGCCGGCCGCTGAGGAAGCGCCGGTCACTGAGGAGGCGGCAACACCATCTGAGGCACCCGCCGCGCCCGAAGCGACCGACGACGTCGACCCCTGGGACGAACCTGCCGACGCAACCCCGGCAGCACCCGCCGCAGAAGAGGCAACGGCACCCACCGAGCCCCCGGCCGAAGAGCCGGCCGCTGAGGAAGCGCCGGTCACTGAGGAGGC
Source organism: Janibacter sp. HTCC2649 (assembly GCF_000152705.1). Taxonomy (GTDB): domain Bacteria; phylum Actinomycetota; class Actinomycetes; order Actinomycetales; family Dermatophilaceae; genus Knoellia. The sequence continues at coordinate 2,327,762 of NZ_CH672413.1, forward strand.
GGCAACACCATCTGAGGCACCCGCCGCGCCCGAAGCGACCGACCTCGTCGACCCCTGGGACGAACCTGCCGACGCAACCCCGGCAGCACCCGCCGCAGAAGAGGCAACGGCACCCACCGAGCCCCCGGCCGAAGAGCCGGCCGCTGAGGAAGCGCCGGTCACTGAGGAGGCGGCAACACCATCTGAGGCACCCGCCGCGCCCGCAGCGACCGACGACGTCGACCCCTGGGACGAACCCGCCGACACAACCCCGGCAGCACCCGCCACAGAAGAGACAAAGGCACCCACCGAGCCCCCGGCCGAAGAGCCGGCCGCTGAGGGGGCGGCGATGAGCGAAGAGGTTTCGGACGAAACCGAGACGCCTGCCTCGACCGAGGCTGCATCGAGCGAGCCGACCTTGCCAGCTGCGGACGACGTGCTCTCGGCACCCGACCCCTGGGATGAGGTCGACACCTTGTCCGAGCGCTCAGCCGTCACGACGGACGCGGCCACCGAGGCCGCCCACACCGACGACGAGCTGGCGACGGCGGAACCAACGGAACCGGCCGAGGCCGCGGCCGACTCTGCAGAAGACGTCGAATCCAGTGACGAGGCCAAGGCGCCCGAGGCGGAATCTGCCGACATACCCAAGGCTGGCGATGAGGCCGAGCCAGAGGCTGAGGTCACTTCGAGCGACGAGGCCGAACCCGCCGCGGCCGAGGAGAAGGCGGCTGCACCGGAGGCGTCCACGCCGGCCAAGCCCGCCAACGCGGACGAACTGCTCAACGCTCCCGACCCCTGGGACTGATCAGACCCGCTCCACATTGAGCCCCGCCGAGAAGTTTGTCGGCGGGGCTCAATGAATTTCCATCCATTTTCTGGCCCACTCTGTGCCCTTGCGTCCGCGGATGTGGTCGTTAGAGCGACCACTTGCACGGACGCTACAGAGGCGGGGGCGAATACCCATTCACGGCGTGAATAGTGTTGCAGTGCAACCTGATTCAGTGGTCGATGACTGTCAGTGGTGGTCCGTAACGTTCTATCCATGAGCACGGCACCGGAGCTGACCTACACGCAATGTGTGGACCGGTTGCGCGCTGCCCAAGAAGCCGCCGCTGTCCTGCACTCGGTGGTGTTCCAAGCCACCGGGGCCGAACTGGCGCAGGGCCTCGAAGTGCTGGGCGAACTGTCCGCCGTCGCTGAGGGCGCCGAAGCCGCGATCACCATCGACGCGATCGAGCGTGGTGAACCCGCCACCTCCACCCCACCCGTCAACGCCCGCGAATGGGTCGCCCTGCACCACCGCCGATACGCCCAAGCCGGCGCCGGACAACTCGCCCACGTCGCCGACGCCTGCCGCGACCCCCGCCACAGCATCCTGCGCGACGCCGTCATCTCCGGCCGGGTCAGCATCTCCACCGCGGCGGTCATCCTCAAAGAGATGCGGCTGCTCAAACCCCACCTCAACCCCGACGCCATCGACAGCATCTGGCACGCGTTCATGACTCTGGGCGAGCATCACGACCACCGCACCGTGCGCCGACTACGCGAAGAACTTCTGGCCCGTCACGGCCTCGACGGCGAGTTCGACGACACCGAGAACCGCGCGAAGAAGGGCGAATCCCTGTCCCTGGGCAAGGAAATCGCACCCGGACTGTGGGAGTACGTCCTGCGACTGTCCCGCGAAGGACGCGCCGCCCTCGAAGCCGCGATCGAACCCCTGTCAGCCCCCACGCCCACCCCCGCCGACGAACACGGACCCGCCGAACCCGACCTACGCCCCCACGACCTCCGACGAGCCCACGCCCTCCTCGCGCTCATCGGCCGTGCCCAAAAAGCCGGCGACACAACCTGGTCCTGCACCAAAGCGCAGATCTTCGTCCAGATCAGCCTCGAAGACCTCCAACAGCGCGCCGGAGCAGGATCCCTGCTCGGAGGGCTGACCACCGGCGAACTCATCACCCCCGAAACCGTGCGCCGCTGGGCCTGCGACGCCACGATCATCCCCACCATGCTCAACTCCTGCGGCGAAGCCGTCGACCTCGGCCGCGCCGAACGCTTCTTCACCCCCGCCCAAATCAAACGCCTCTGGCTCAGGGACCGACACTGCACCTACCCCGGCTGCGACGCCCCAGCCGCCTGGACCGACGCCCACCACCTCATCCACTGGGCCGACGGCGGCCCCTCCGACCTCGACAACGCCGCCCTGCTCTGCGAACGGCACCACACCATCGTGCACACCCAGCGCTACCACGGCTGGATCGAACCCGACGAACACGGACGCCGACACGTCGCGTGGGACCGCACCCGCGGCGCCTACGACCACGCCCTCGCACAACTCGACTCAGGACACGGGCGTGGCGGACCACCAGGAGCGACCACCCAGCCCGGCCACGACCACCAACGCGCCTCCGGCGACCCCAACATCTGGCACCGACGATGACCACGCCCCACACCCCGACGCCACCAAGGCGACGGGGACAGTGGGCTGCTCAGCGCCGGGCCAGTGCTGCGATCCGCTCCATGTCTGCGGCACCCTCGAAGTCGGGGAGCGCGAGGAACACCGTCCCGACGCCTTCATCGAAGAGGCGGTCGTGCCGTTCGCGGTGGGCCTCGACCTCCGCGGCATGGTGGCGGGCCGCGAAGGCTGCCGCTTTCGTGCGCCCACGCAATCGCTCGACTCGGACCCACGTGTCGTCGCGGTCAGAGCCGACGATGGCGATGTCGAGCACCGTGACCCCGACCTCGTCGCGGGGTCGCCCCACGTGGTCGCAGTGGCGATGCAATACCGCGGTCTTGTGCCTGACGGTGTCCAGATCACCCTGGAGGTTGCAAGCGTCGCCCCATCGTGCCGCGATCCGCAGGGTGCGTTGCTCGCCTCCCCCGCCAATGATGAGGGGCAGCTTGCCCACGGGCCGGGGGTAACAGGTGGTCTCGGGCAGTGACACGCGCTCGCCGGCATACGCCTTGGTGCCGGGCGCCCACAGGGCCCGCACGGTCTCCGCAGCCGTCTCGAGTCCATCGAGCCGACCCGCGGCGCCCGGGAAGGGGAGGCCGAAGGCTGCATGTTCGCGCTCCCACCACCCGGCGCCGAGTCCGCAGAACGCGCGACCTCCGGTGAGGACGTCGAGGGTGGCGGCCGACTTCGCGATGATGCCAGCAGTGCGGAAAGTGGCGGGTGTGCAGAGCGTGCCGAGCTCGAGATCGGTGCCGAGCCCGGCCAGGGCGCCGAGCGTCACCCACGGTTCGGGGATCGGATCCCACGCACGACCCACCTGCGGGATCTGGATGAGGTGGTCCATCAGGGCGATGCCCGCGAAGCCCGCCTCGTCGGCAGCGAGCGCGACCTCGCGCAGCCATGCGAGCGGGTCCTCACCCCAAGGAAAGCGTGAGACCTGCAGCATCACCCGAGGCTCGCCAGGCGTAGCGGTCGACCGAGCTGGCGCGGCTACGGAAGCCTCGCGCGATCCGACGTCTGACCCCGTGACCGATCCAGCCATCGAGGCAACGTTCCAGCCGGGCTCGTCGCCGCTCACGACGTGGACGACCCAACCCTCGGCCTCGAGTTCACTCTGGACCTCGCGCACGCGTTGGAGCTGGGCGTTGAGCACGTTCGCCGGAACAGACCGATCACGGCGAGCGTTGCGCGCCCGGCAGGTGGCAGCCGGAGTGTCGAGGACAACCGCCACTGTGGCGAACCCGGCCTTGCGCGCCATCGCCGCCCAGCCCGCCCGCCGATCCGGATCCAGCCCGAGGGTGTCGATGACGACAGTGAGCCCACGCCAGGTTCGGCCCGCCACGACTTGGTCAAGGAGTGAGAAGGCGTCATCAGAGGCGTCGAGATCAGCCGTTCCGCTGCCGACCACCGCACGCAGGGCATCGGACGAGACGACTTCGGTGACTCGATAGTGCGTCGCCGCCCAAGTCGACTTCCCGGAGCCGGACGCGCCGACCAGCAGCACCAGCGCTGGGTCCGGGATTCGCATCATCGCAGTCTCGCAGCCAAGGACGACGTCAGCCCGTGAAAACCGATGGGGCCAAACGCGCGATGTGCCGCGCGTTTGGCCCCATCGGAGGTCCTTGCCGAGCGGGTCAGCCCAGGTTGTTGGCCTTGAGGAACTCGGCCGCCACGTCCTTGGCGTCCTTCTTGTCCGTCACCGTCTCCTTGAGCAGGCCGGAGATGACCTCGGTGGTGAGGGCCTTCGACACCGCGTTGAGCGCCGGTGCCAGCTCGTCGGCACGGTCCTTGGCGACGAGCGGGACGATGTTCTGCGAGCCGAAGAGCTTCTTGGTGTCCTCAAGGGAGACGAAGCCGTTCTCGGCGATCGACGGGTCGGTCGTGAAGATGTTGGCCGCGTCGACCTGGCCGTTCTTGAGCGCCTGGACAAGGCCCTGACCGGTGAGCTCACGGAACGACTTGAACGTCACGCCATAGGTGCTCGTCAGTCCGGGCACACCCTGCGGGCGGGCCTTGAACTCCGGCGGCGCTCCGAGGGACATCTGGCCGGCAACGGCCTTGAGGTCCTCGATCGTCTTGAGCGACTTGGAGTCCGCCGTCGCCTTGGTGACCACGATGGAGTCGTTGTCCTCGGCCGCCGACTTCTCCAGGAGGGCGAACTTGGCGGGGATGAGCGACTGGATCGCGGTGTAGACCTTCTCGGGATCGGTCTCCTTGAAGTTCTTGTCGTAGAAGAAGCCGATCGCCCCGGTGTACTCGGGGATGGCCTGGATCGAGCCGTCCTCGAGCGCCTTGAGGTAGATCTCGCGCGAACCGATGCGCGGCTTGGTCGTGGCGTCGATGCCCTTGGCCTTGAGCGCACCGGCATAGATCTCGGCGAGCAGCTCGGACTCGGGGAAGTCAGCGGAGCCGATGACGACGGCCCCGCCGCCGGCTGAGCTGCTGCCGGAGGGCGAGTCCGATGCCAGGGGGTCGCCTCCGCCGCCGCAGGCAGACAGGCCGAGGATCGCAGCGGTGGTGAGAGCGAGTACGGAAGTCATGCGCTTCATGAGGAAGTCCTTCGGTAGCGATCGCTCATGCGATCGGTCGTGCGTTCGGGCTGGGCAATGACGAACTGAGCAGTGAAACAGGGACAACTCGTGGCAGATCGAACATGCGACATCGCCGGGGGTCAGGCCGCATCAGGATCAACTCCACCACCGGGCACCGACATTCCGGCCTGAGGCAACGACTCGGTCTCGGCCGCGACGACATCCGGACTCGTGCGCCCCCGCAGGGACCGGCCCTTGCGCCCACCGGTGAGCCCGGGCGACACGACGAGACGCTGCACGACCGCGAGGATTCCGTCGACGATCAGGGCGAGGAGGGACACGACGAGCGCTCCGCCGGCCGTCGAGACGTAGTCACCGGTCTTGATCCCGTCGACGAGATACCTGCCCAAACCACCCAATCCAACGTATGCCGCGACGGTCGCCGTCGCGATCACCTGCAGGAACGCTGAGCGCAGGCCCGAAAGAATGAGCGGCAGAGCGTTGGGGATCTCGACCTGTCGCACGACCTCGAGGCCCCGCATACCCATGCCGCGCGCAGCGTCACGGGTGGCGGGATCGACCGCCTCGACACCGGCATACACGCCGGAAAGGATCGGCGGGATGACGAGGACGACAAGGACGACGATGCTGGGAATGAGGAAGGCGAGGTCGGACTGGAACTTCGGGCCGAGCCACAGGGCCACCGCGAAGAGCAGACCCAGAGTCGGCACGGCACGAAGTGAGTTCGCCAGTGTGACAAGCCATTTGGCGCGACCAGTGTGACCGACCCACAGCCCCAGCGGGATCGCGATGACAGCGGCGATGACGACGGCGAGCAGGGAGTACCAGAGGTGCTGGATGAGGCGAGCACCCAGACCGGTGTCACCCGACCAGGTTGCCGACGAGGTCAGCCACTCGAAGATGCTGGCGATCATGAGCGGCCTCCCTGGGCTCGGACCCACGGAGTGAGCAGGCGCTGGCCGAGCAGGATGAGCCCGTCGAAGAGGAGAGCCAGGACGACGCACGAGACGATGCCGATGACGATCTCGGGCGTGATGAAGCGGTCATAGCCGTCGGTGAGCAGGTTGCCGAGCTGGGAGACACCGATGAGCGAGGCCACCGAGACGATGCTGACGTTGCTCACGGCCGCGACACGCAACCCGGCCGCGATGACCGGGATCGCCAGGGGCAGCTCGATGCCGAAGAAACGCCGGAACCCGCGATAGCCCATCGCCCGAGCCGCTTGGAGGACGTGGTCCGGCACAGAGCCCAGTCCATCGGCGACGGTGCGCACGAGCAGTGCCACGGTGTAGACCGTCATCGCCACGACGACGTTGATCGGATTCAGCACCTGAGTGCCGAGGATCAAGGGCATCAACACGAACAGCGCCAGGCTCGGAATCGTGTAGAGCAGACCCGACGTCGAGATGAGCACGGGATAGAGCCGCGACCAGCGTCGGGCCGCCCACCCCAGCGGCAGCGCGATGAGCAGTCCGAGGATCAACGGGACCCCGGCGAGCCACACGTGGCTGCGCGCCAACGTGAAGATCTCGCTCCAGTGGTCGTTGATCCAGGTCATGCAGACGTCTCCGTGCCCGACTCGACGAACTCGGACTCGACGAACTCAGCGGCGTGGTCGACGTCCGGTCGGTCGGCCGACTCGATGAGCGAGAGCACCTCATGGGCCCGAACCGAGCCGACGAGCGAACCCGAGTCGTCGACGATGACGCCTCGACGCGAGGGTGACGACAGGGCGGCATCGAGAGCGCCACGCAAGGAGCCCGACGCGCGAGCGACGGTGCCACCGCGGTGCAGTGCCTTGGACGTCACCTCGCCGTTGACCCGCGAGGGTTCGACCCAGCCCAGCGGGCGACGCTCGTCATCGACGACGAGCACCCAGTCACCGGACACGCCTGCCGTGGACTCCCCGACGACCAGCGTGTGCTCAGCAGCCAGCGGTAACTTGGGGGCGGGCTGGAACTGCAGCGACCGGTATCCGCGGTCGCGTCCCACGAAGTCCGCCACGAAGTCATCGACCGGGTGCGCCAGCAGGAACGCCGGGTCCGAGATCTGGGCGAGCTTGCCGCCGACGCGCAGCACGGCCACCTGGTCGCCGAGCTTGATCGCCTCGTCGATGTCATGGGTGACGAAGACGATCGTCTTGCCGAGCTCGGACTGGAGGTCGAGGAAGACGTCCTGGAGCTGGTCTCGCACGACCGGGTCGACGGCGCTGAACGGCTCGTCCATGAGCATCACCGGCGGGTCGGCCGCGAGCGCCCGGGCGACGCCGACGCGCTGCTGCTGACCACCCGAGAGCTGCGAGGGATAGCGGTCTGCCAGCTCTGGCGCCAACCCCACGCGGTTGAGCAGGTCACGGGAGCGCTCGAGCGTCTCCTTCTTGTCCCAGCCGAGCAGGCGCGGGACGGTGCCGACGTTGTCGACGACGGTCCGGTGCGGGAAGAGCCCGGCGTGCTGGATGACGTAGCCGATGCCACGGCGCAGCTCGGACTCGTTCATGCCGGCCGTGTCCTGGCCGTCGAGACTGATCGTGCCGCTGGTGGGCTCGATCATCCGGTTGATCATCCGCAGCGACGTCGTCTTGCCACAGCCGGAGGGCCCCACGAGGACCGTGATCTTGCCGGTCGGAGCCGTGAGGCTCAGATGGTCCACGGCCACGGTGCCGTCGGGGTATTTCTTGGTCACGCCGTCGAACCGGATCATGCTCAGCCCCTTGCCAAACGAATGGTGAGGTCAAACGTAACCGCCGGGGACGGCATACGCGCAGTTCAGAGCCTTGACAATCGCTGATGGAGAAAAGCGACGTTGATTGGCCCCATGTGGTCAGAAAGTGGTCTGAGCGGCTTAGCATCAAGCGGACTGCCCACAACGATGAGGACATGACGTGACGCTGACTGCCCACTGCCACCGGGTGGCGATCGATGAGTAATCCCGTCACCAGCACCGTCGGCGCGGAGGGGCGCCGCGAACGGTGGGTCGCTGTCGGTTATCTGCTGCCGGCGCTCGTCGTCTTCGGGCTGTTCATCTTCTGGCCGCTCGTGAAGTCCATCCTGCTGTCCGTGCAGGGCACCGACATCCTCGGCAACCCGAGCGGCTACGTCGGCTTCGTCAACTACACGCGGATGTTCAACGACCCGGACTTCCTCCAGGTGCTGTGGGTGACGTTCGCGTTCACGATCCTCACGGTCATCCCGAGCATCGCCATCGCGTTGGTCATCGCCCTGCTCCTGCAGTCGCGCATCCGCGGGGTTCGGTTCTTCCGCACGGCCTTCGCGCTGCCGTTCGCCTTCTCGGTGGCGACGGCCTCGGTCATCTTCGGCGTGCTCTTCAACCCGGCTTCGGGTGTCCTCAACGGCATCCTCAGCCACCTCGGCATGGACAAGGTGCAGTGGCTGACCAACCCCGACCTCGCGCTCTGGTCCGTGTCGGGCGCGACTGTGTGGATGCAGGTCGGCTACAACCTCCTCGTCCTGTCGGCCGGTCTCGGCGCCCTCCCCGAGGACGTCATGGAGGCCGCGCGGCTCGATGGGGCCTCGGGGCTGCGGCTCCAGCGCTCCATCGTCATGCCGCTGCTCACCCCGCAGCTCTTCTTCCTCATCGTCGTGGGGACGATCCACTCGCTGCAGAGCTTCGGTCAGATCAAGATCCTCACGGTCGGTGGACCCGAGGACCGGACGACGACGCTCGTCTACTCGATCTACGAGCAGGCGTTCGCCAACAACAACAGCAACTACGGCTACGCCTCGGCGCAGGCCATGGTGCTGCTCCTCATCGTCCTCATCATCACGGCCTTGCAATTCGGGGTCCTCGAGAGGCGGGTGTTCTACCGATGAGCACTGACACGACCGTGAAGCCGACGACGGCCACATCGTCCAAGCCCACACGCAGCCCCCGCAAGCCGGGCAACATCGGGACCTACCTCATCCTCGGGGTGCTGTTCCTCATCGTGCTGTTCCCGGTCTACTACGGGCTCGTCGGATCACTCATGGGTGAGCGCGACACCAACAGCTTCCCGCCGGCTCTCTACCCCAAGAACGGCGTCCACCCGGAGAACTACTCCAAGGCGCTCGACATCATCCCGCTGGGCAACCAGTACCTCACGAGCGTCCTGCAGACGCTCGGGATCACGCTCGGCCAGATGGTCACGAGTGCCCTCGCGGCCTACGCCTTCGTGTTCTTGAACCTGCGCTGGCGCGGGTTCTGGTTCGCCGTGTTCCTGTCGACGATGATGATCCCGTTCGAGTCGATCATCATCCCGAACTACCTGCTCATCTCGCAGTGGGGACTCAAGGACACGATCGCCGGCCTGACGCTGCCGTTCCTCGCGACCGGCTTCGGGACGTTCCTGCTGCGCCAGTCCTTCCTGTCGTTCCCGATGGAGCTGCGCGATGCGGCGCGGGTCGACGGGGCCGGGCACTTCCGGTTCCTCTTCTCGATCCTCATGCCACTGAGCCGTCCCAGCCTGGCGGCGCTCGGCATCTGGTCGGCACTGTCGGCCTGGAACATGTACTTCTGGCCACTCCTCGCCACCGAGGACCCGAAGCACCAGACGATCCAGATCGGCATCAGCCAGCTGCAGAGCTCTGACTCCGACTCCCCCGGCATGGTGCTCGCCGGCGTCATGCTCGCCCTCTTCCCCACCCTGCTGCTCGTCATCTTTGGGCAGCGATTCATCGTCCGCGGTCTCACCACGGGTGCCGTCAAGTGATGCGCAAAGGAGTGCACGAAATGAAGAGAACAACCTCAGGTGGCACAAGCCGCCGACTCCGGTATGCCGTGCCGGCAGGCCTGGTGACCGTGTCGCTGTTCCTCGCCGCCTGCGGCGGCGGCTCGGGGGATGACGGCGATGGAGGCAACGGGAGCAGCGGAGGAGCTCCCGCCGCCGACGTCCTCGACAAGGCAACGGGGGTCACCACCGTCGCGTTCTGGCACGCGATGGACGGCACGAACGCCGAGGCGCTCGACAAGCTCGTCGCCGACTTCAACACCGCCAAAAAGGGCAAGATCGAGGTCAAGTCGACCTACGCCGGCAAGTACGACGACGCCATCACGAAGTACAAGGCGGCCATCCAGAGCAAGTCGACGCCGGACGTCATCCAGATCTACGACATCGGCAGCCGCTTCATGATCGACGCGAAGCAGACGATCCCGATGCAGTCGTTCATCGACCGCGACAAGCTCGACGTCTCGGACCTCCAGGCCAACATCACCGGCTACTACAGCATCGACAAGAAGCTGAACTCGATGCCGTTCAACACCTCCATGCCGGTCCTGTACTACAACAAGACCCTCTTCCAGAAGGCTGGCCTCGACCCCGAGAACCCGCCCCAGGACCTCGCCGGCATCCGCGCCGCCGCCGAGAAGCTCGCCAAGAAGGCCGGCGGCCCGGCGGACTACGGCTTCGGTGCCGCGATCTACGGCTGGCTCCTCGAGCAGTTCATTGCCACGGACGGCAAGGAGTACTGCGACCAGGGCAACGGTCGTGACGGCAAGGCGACCAAGGTGCTGTTCGACCAGCCCGAGAGCGTCGAGGTCGTCAAGTGGTGGCAGCAGATGGTCAAGGACGGTCTCGCCGCCAACACCGGTCGCGACACCAAGGCCGCGCAGGCAGCCTTCAAGTCCGGCCAGCTCGCCATCACGCTCGAGTCCACCGGTCAGCTCGGCGGCTACAGCAAGGCAGCCAAGGAGGGCGGCTGGGAGCTCGGCGCAGCCAACTACCCGCACATCAAGGCAGGCACCGAGGGTGGCCCGATCATCGGCGGCGCCTCGCTCTGGATCAACGGCGAGAGCCACAAGGACGTCAACAAGGAAGCCGCTTGGCAGTTCGTGAAGTTCCTCGCCGACAAGAAGAGCCAGTCGCAGTGGCACATCGGCACGGGCTACTTCCCGATCAGCAAGGGTGCGCTCGACGAGCCCGCTGACGTCGACTACCGCAAGGCCAACCCGCTGTTCGACGTTGCCGTCAAGCAGCTCGAGGACACGAAGCTGAGCAAGGCCACCCAGGGTTGCCTCCTCGGTGTCATGCCGCAGGCGCGCAAGGCGTCCGAGGACGGCCTCGAGGCTGCCCTCAACGGCACCGACGCGCAGGAAGCCATGACCAAGGCGGCCGAGTCCCTCACCGCTCAGATCAGCCAGTACAACAGCTCGGTCAAGTAGTCCCCACTGACCCACTGATTGCCAGGGTCGCGAACGGTGACGCCTCCTCGAGATCGAACGCGATCTCGAGGAGGCGTCGCTCGTCTCCGAGGCGTCCGGACAACATGATCCCCACGGGGCGGCCGTCGGCGCCCTGCCCCAGGGGCAGCGAGATCGCGGGCCCACCAGTGGCGTTGGCGAGTGGCGTGAACGCCGCGTAGTCGACCAGCTTGGCGAAGTGCTCCTCGAACGTCTGGTCGGCGTTGAGGTGTCCGATCGGCGGCGGGGTGTGGACAAGCACCGGTGAGAGCACCAGGTCCACGTCACCAAAACGCCTCTGCTGCACCGCTCCTGACGCCGCGAGTCGCGCGATGAACAGGGGCGCGCGGTGGGCGCGACGACGGAAGCGCTTGGCGAGTCCGAGCGTCAGGGGGTCGAGCTTGGTCGCATCGAAGTCGGAGCCGAACATGCCCCCACGATTGGACGCCACGGCATACGCAAGCAGTGACCAGTAGTCCTCGAAGTCTGTCTTGAAGGAGGTCGGCACGGGAGCGACGTAGTCAACAACGCTGTGCCCCAACGCTTCCAGCAGGTCACGAGTGCGCTCGACCGCGGCGCGGGTGTCGGCATCCGACGGCGGCGCGAAGGGCGAGTCGGGCAGGAAGCCGATGCGCAGGGGCCGCGCTGGTCCGTCCTCGACGTGACCGATGGGCTGCAGGCGCGGGTTGCGATAGCTTCGCTCGGACGCCTCGAAGAATCGCGCCGTGTCGCGCACCGACCGGGTGAGGACGCCGTCGACGACGACCTTGACCGGCATCGTCGCATTGCCCTCGTCGAGCCGCAGGCGACCGCGCGACGGCTTGAGGCCGACGAGTCCGCAGGCTGCCGCCGGGATGCGGATCGAGCCGCCGCCGTCGTTGCCGTGCGCGATCGGGAGCGCGCCCGATGCGACGAGGGCGGCAGAGCCGCCGGACGAACCACCCGTGCTGTATGCCGTGTTCCACGGGTTGCGGGTCACGTCACCGCCCACGCGTTCGGTCGTCGCGGTCCACCCGAACTCGGGCATCGTCGTCGAGCAGATCGGGATGACGCCGGTGTCGAGGAACTGGCGGGTGAACGCACCGTCGAGCTCGCCCGGACGTGCGGACACGGCCTGCGAACCCATCGTGGTCGGCATACCTGCGACGTGGATGTTGTCCTTCGTCGCGCTGGGGACGCCGGCGAAGGCACCGCGGATCCGGGTGGCGCCGGCACGGCGGCGGGCACGGTCGTGGTCCGTTGCGGCAACGGCATTGAGCGCACCGTTGACCGCCTCGACGCGGGCGATGGCGGCGTCGACGGCCTCGGCGGACGAGATCTCGCCGCTGGCGATGCGTTCGGCGACACCGGTGGCGTCGTCGGTGCCGAGCGCGTCGTCGGTGAAGGCGCTGACGACCTGGGGGCGCGATTCTGCAGAAGTCATGCCCCCAGTCCTACCGGACGGTAGCCAGTGACAATGGCCTGTGTGACAGAACTCCTCGCACGTGACTCGACCCGCGGCCGCCTGACCCTCACGGCAGTGACCCTCGGATCGGGCATCGCCATCCTCGACGGGTCGGTCGTCAACGTCGCGCTGCGCACCATCGGCACCGAGCTCGACGCCTCACTCGAGCAGCTGCAATGGGTCATCAACGGCTACATGCTGGCGCTCGCGTCGCTCGTCCTCGTCGGTGGCGCGCTCGGTGACCGGTTCGGGCGGCGACGGATCTATCTGGGGGGCATGGGCTGGTTCCTCATCGCGAGCGCGCTGTGTGCCGTGGCCCAGACGCCGGGCCAGCTCATCGCCATGCGAGTGCTCCAGGGGGTCGGCGCTGCCCTGCTCACGCCGGGCGGCCTCGCCATCATCCAGTCGGTCTTTCGTCGCGAGGACCGGGCGGCGGCGATCGGGACGTGGGCCGGGCTGTCCGGCATCGCGGCGGCGATCGGACCGTTCGTGGGCGGGTGGCTCGTCGACAACGGTGGCTGGCGCTGGATCTTCGGGATCAACGTGCCCCTGTGCATCGCGGTCATCGCGCTCACCCTGTGGGCCACACCGGAGTCGCGGGACGAGACACCTCGAACGGCGCAGGAGGGCGCCAGCCGCGGCTTCGACATCCCGGGCGGAGCCCTCACTGTGTTGTCCCTCGGGGCACTGACCTACGCCTTGACCTCGTCGGCGACGATGAGCCGGGGACTGCTCGCGGTCGTCGTGGCTGTGGCCGTCGCTGCTGCCGTGGGGTTCATCATCGTCGAGCAACGTTCTCGCACACCGCTCGTGCACCTGTCGCTGTTCGGGGACCGGGTCTTCTCGGCGGCCAACGCAATGACGTTCGTCGTGTATGGCGCGCTCGGCGTCGTCTTCTTCATCCTCGTGCTGCAGCTTCAGGTGTCGGCTGGTTGGTCGGCCCTGTCTGCCGGGTTGACCGGGTTGCCAGCAACGGTGGCGCTCATGTTCCTGTCGTCGCGGGCGTCGCAGCTGTCGGAGCGCATCGGGCCGCGCATCCCCATGGCCGTCGGACCGATCATCTGCGCGGTCGGGGTGCTCCTGCTGCTCCCGGCTGGTCGCGATGCGACGTGGTGGACGGTGCTCCCGGGGCTGGTCATCTTCGCTCTCGGGTTGGCGCTCCTCGTCTCTCCTCTCACGTCGACCGTGCTCGCGGCTGCGCCGGACCGGTATGCCGGTGTCGCCAGTGGCGTGAACAACGCCGTCGCGCGTGCGGGCTCGCTCATCGCCGTGGCCGCGCTTCCTGCCCTGGTGGGACTGTCCGGTGACGACTACCTCGACCCCACTGCCATGACGTCAGGCTTCCGCGCGGCCATGGTCATCTGCGCCGCCCTGCTCACCGCCGGCGGAGTCGTGAGCTGGTTCGGCCTCGCCAACTCCCCGCCTCCTTCGGGTGGCCAGCGCCTAGGCTGAGGGCGTGACTCTGCACTACGAGACACGCAGCTCCGACCACCCGCTCATCGACACGATCATGGTCGGCGAGATCGGCGCGTCGCAGCTCGTGCAACGTCCGGCCGAGCCACGGTGGCACCTCATCGTCCTCGACGGGCCCGGTCCCGACCGGGTCGTCCTCGCTGGCCCCAAGTCGACCGCCGCGGAGTTCGCGGTGCCCGGTGACGTGCGGGGCACCTGGGTGCAGCTGCGACTCGGCGCCCACGTCTCGGGGATGCGGATGAGCGACCTCGTCGACGCCGAAATCACCCTGGCCGACCGCGGGCGCCGCACATTCGAGCTGCGCGGGTCACGAGTGGAGATCCAGGAGGACGACGACGCCGAGGCCATGGTGGGCAAGCTCGTCGGCGACGGCGTCCTGGCGTTCGACCCGATCGTCGCCAGGGCACTGTCCGGCGTGAGCTCTGCCGTCCCCGAACGCACCGTGAGACACCGCATCCGCTCGTCCACCGGCCAGTCGCGCGAGCAGATCCGCCAGATCGAGCGCGCGAAGCAGGCCGCCGCACTCATCACGACCACTGCCCTGCCGCTGGCAGTCGTCGCGGCCGAGGCCGGCTACACCGACCAGCCCCACCTGACGAGGTCGATCAAGCGTTGGCTGGGCCGCACGCCGGGGCAGCTGCGTGTCGATGGCTGAGTTGCCGTCTCGTACAAGACCGTGACCCCGTCCCGCTCATAACGTCGTTCTCAGCAGCCGCACCACTCTGGTCGGCCTCGATGAAGGAGAACGGACATGAGCACGATTTCAGCAGGTTTCTCGGTGTCGCTCGACGGTTTTGTCGCCGAGGAGAACGACGACATCAGCAAGCTCTACGGCTGGATGGTCGGACAGGTCCAGCAGGAGACACCCCTGGAGGACATGGAGTACACGGACGAGGGCAAGGACGTCAACGAGACGAGGTCGACCAGCTTCGGCGCCATCGTCAGCGGTCGTCGGACCTTCGACCTCGCGCAGGGCTGGGGTGGCCAGCACCCGCTCGGCGTCCCGGTGGTCATCGTGACCCACGAGGCACCGTCACAGTGGGCCAACGACGGGAAGCCGTTCACGTTCGTGACAGGCGGCGTGGCGCAGGCAGTGGCCAGGGCCAGGGAGATCGCGGGCGAGGATAACGTTGCGGTCTGTGGACCCGACGTGATCCGGCAGTGCCTCGAGGAGGGCCTGCTCGACGAGGTGGGCATCGACCTCGTCCCGCTCCTGCTCGGGAAGGGCGTGCGGATGTTCACGGGTGAGTCGCCGGTCCAGCTCGAGAAGCTCTCGGCAGACGACGCCGACGGTGTGACCCACCTGCGCTACCGAGTCGTCCGCGACTGAACCCTCGCGACGGGCTGGGGCGGGACGGGCTGGAACGAGACGGGATCGGAAAAATCTTCCGTCACGGCATACACGGCTGTAGGGTTTCTCCGGTCACCCAGACACAGGAGATCGACGATGATCCGCACGCCCCGCCCGTCCGCCCCGATGAGTCTCGCGGCAGTCACCGCCGCCTCGCTGGTGCTCGTGAGCGCCTGCTCGAGCGGCGCCGGCAACGCGCCGGACGCCAGGACGGAGCCCGGAAAGGCGGGCGGCACGGCTGTCGTCGCGATGACGAGCGACCCGGACACGCTCATGCCGTGGAAGGCGACGCAGTTCCAGGCGGTCAACGTGCTGGGCAACATCTACGGGACGCTCACGGAGTACGACAAGGACCTCGGCACCGTCCCGGGCCTCGCCGAGAAGTGGGAGCCAGCGGCCGACGGGAAGTCCCTCACCCTGACCCTGCGCAAGGGCGTGAAGTTCACCGATGGCAGTGACTTCGACGCGGCCGACGTGAAGTTCTCGCTCGATGCCATCCGCGACGAGAAGACCGCAGCGGTCGCCCGCAGCGCCCTCGCCAACGTCACCGACGTCGTCGTCGTCGACCCCACCACGGTGAAGCTCGCCCTGTCGGCCCCCGACGCCGCACTCCCCTCGGGGCTGGCCAGCGTCAACATGGCGATGCTGCCGTCCGAGGCCAGCGCACCCGCCACGATGTCGGGTCTCGAGACGAAGCCCGACGGCACCGGTCCCTTCACCTTCGAGAGCCGCACTCCGTCGCAGTCGGTCAAGCTCAAGCGCAACGACGCCTACTGGGGCGACAAGGCGCTCCTCGACGGCGTGGAGTTCCGCGTGATGCCCGACGAGAACGCGATCGTCACGGCCCTCAAGTCCGGCAACGTCCACCTCGCCTCGATCAACGACCCCCTGGTCGCCAAGACGGCCGAGGGCGGCGAGCTCACCGTGACCAAGACCCAGCAGCTGAGCTATCACGCCCTGCAGCTCAAGGCGACGAGCACGACCAACCCGGCGCTCAAGGACCTCAATGTCCGCCTCGCCATCTCCTGCGCCATCGACCGGCAGCAGGTCCTCGACACCGCGGCCTACGGCGAGGGCGAGGTGACGGGCCCGATCACGGCACCGGAGTTCACGTCTGACGCAGCGGCTCGACCGTGCCCCAAGCGCGATGTCGCCAAGTCCAAGGACCTCCTGAGCAAGGCCGGCAAGCCCTCGCTCACGATCAAGACGATCGTCAGCCAGGGCGAGTACGCGACCTCGGTCAACGAGGCGCAGAACCTCAAGTCCCAACTCGCCGAGGCCGGCATCACCCTCGACCTCGAGGTCCTCGACATCGCGGCCTTCGTCAAGCGTTGGGTCGCCGGCGACTTCGAGGCAGCGGTCGCGCTCAACGGCGGGCGACCGGACCCCGACACGATGTACGGCCGCTACTTCACGAGCACCGGCAACCTGCAGAAGGTCGCTGGCTACTCCTCGCCCGAGCTCGACACGCTCTTCGCCGAGGGCAAGGCGACGTCCGACGAGGGCAAGCGCAAGGACATCTACGCGCAGGTGTCCAAGCAGCTCGAGGACAACGCGGCGTGGGTGTGGCTTTTCACCGGCAACACCTACACCGTCGCGTCCACGAAGGTCGCCGGCTTCACCCCGATGGCCAACAGCAGCCTGCAGTCACTGCGCACGACGACCATCCAGTGAGCCCCGGCTCCCTCACACTCGCCCGCCGCGTCGGTTGGCGCGTACTGGCCGTCGCCGCAACCCTCCTCGGCGTCGCCCTGCTCGTCTTCATCATGTTGCGCGCGATCCCCGGCGACCAGATCACGGCGTCGCTCGGCACGGAGGCAGCGGCGTTGACACCGGCGCAGCAGGCGTCCTTGCGGGAGTACTACGGTATCGACCAACCGCTCGTCACGCAGTTCTTCACGTGGCTCGGTGAGCTGCTGTCGGGCAACCTCGGCTTCTCGGTGCGGTCACACACGAGCGTGGCCTCGCTCACGGCCTCGGCGCTGCCGGTGACGCTGGAGCTGGCGTTCCTGTCGATCGTCGTGGCACTGCTCATCGGCATCCCGGTGGGCATGCTCGCGGCAGGCGCACCCAACACGTGGCGCGACGGAGTGGGCCAGGGGATCGCCCTGCTGGGCCTGTCGATCCCGTCCTTCCTGCTGGCGTCGTTCCTGCTCACCTATGCGGCTTCCGGACTCGGGTTCAACCCGAACGGCCAGCCGTATGCCGCGCCCTGGGTCGCGCTCTCGACGAACCTTCAGCAGATGGTGCTGCCCGCGCTGACTCTCGGTTTCGGGATCGCTGCGCCGATCGCGCGGACGACGCGCACCGCTGTGTTGGCGGTGCGGGACGAGGACTTCGTGCGGACGGCTCGCGCCAAGGGGGTGGGCGAACGGTTGCTGCGGCGACGCCACGTGCTGCGCAACGCGCTCCTCCCGGTGACGACGATGACCGGGCTGCAGCTCGGCTATCTCCTGGGTGGTGCAGTCGTCGTCGAGCAGATCTTCTCGTTGCCGGGGATCGGGCGACAGGTGCTGCTCGGCATCCAGCAGAAGGACTATGCCGTCGTGCAGAGCACCGTGCTCGTCATCGCGCTCGCGTTCGTCCTCGTCAACGTCGCCACGGATCTCGCCTATCGCGTCGTCGACCCGCGGGTGCGTGCGTCATGAGCGAGCTCACCGTCGACGTCACGTCGGCCCCGACGCGGCCGTGGCACCGGTTGCGACGATCCGTGCCGGGCGTCATCGGGCTCGTCATCATGGCCGTGCTCCTCGTGGTCGCCGTGCTCGCCTGGCTCGGCGTCACGCCCTTTGACCCGATCGCCCAGGACGCGCCGAACCGGCTCCAGCGCCCGTCGGGAGGGCACTGGTTCGGGACGGACCAGTTCGGTCGCGACGTGTACTCGCGGGTGGCTGCCGGACTGGCCAACTCGATGCTCATCGCTGGGGTGGCCGTCGCCCTGTCAGCAGCGCTCGGGACGGTGGCCGGAGTGGTCGCGGGCTACATCCGGGGTGCGGCCGACGCGGTCGCCGGCGGCGTGGCGAACGTGTTCTTCGCCTTCCCGCCGCTCCTCCTCGCCCTGACCCTCGTGTCGGTGCTCGACCGGACGTGGTTCACCGTCGCGCTCGCGATTGCTGTCGTCTATGTCCCGATCTTCTTCCGGGTCGCGCGTGGGCCGGTGCTGTCGCTGCGTGAACAGGACTTCGTGCGAGCTGCCGTGAGCACGGGGCAGAACCCCTGGGCGACCATGGCGCTCCACGTGCTGCCCAACATCAGCGGGCTCGTCATCGTCCAGACCGCGCTGTCCCTCTCGTGGGCCGTGCTCACCGAGGCGTCGCTCTCGTTCCTCGGACTCGGCGCGCCACCGCCCGCGCCCTCGCTCGGCTCGATGATCTTCGAGGCCCGCAACGTCATCTCCATCGCGAACTGGACGATGATCGCGCCCGGCATCGTCGTCGTGCTCCTCGTGGCCGGGCTCAACCTCCTCGGCGACGGACTGCGCGACGCCTTCGACGTCAAGGGACGTGACTGACATGGCTGAGACCACTGGGGCGACCCGCACAACCTCCATGCGCTGGCTCGGCATGATCTCGGGCACCTCACTCGACGCGGTCGACGCCGTCGTCATCGAGTTCACCCCGCGCGGCGACGGAAGCGGGGTGCTCGAGGCGCGCGTCGTCGGTGGGCGTTCGACGCCTTATCCGCCGGACCTGCGCGCCCGACTGGTCACCGCCCTCCCGCCGGGTCCGTGCACCGCCCATGAGCTCACACAGCTCGACACCCTCGTCGGTCAGCACTTCGCGGCCGTGGCGGCTGCGGTGATCGACGAGCTCGGACCGGTTGACGCCGTCTCCAGCCACGGCCAGACGACCTATCACTGGGTCGAGGACGGACATGCCCTCGGCACGATGCAGATCGGTCAGCCCGCGTGGATCGCCGAGCGGCTCGGGGTGCCGGTCGTGAGTGACCTGCGGGCCAGAGACGTTGCGGCACAGGGACATGGTGCTCCGCTCGTGCCCTTGCTCGATGTCCTCGCCCTCGCGGGGGCGAACGACGGGAACGCCACCTCCGAGGTGGTCGCTGCACTCAACCTCGGAGGCATCTCCAACATGACCCGGGTCGAGCCTGCGCCGAACACAGAAGGTGACCCGGGCCGCGAACCCAGCATCACGGCATACGACATCGGTCCGGCCAACGCGCTCGTTGACGCGGTCGTGACCGACCGCGGGCTCACACCCGAGGGTTATGACGTCGGCGGCGCGATTGCCGCGACGGGCACGGTCGACGACGACCTCCTGGAGCGCCTGCTCGCCGACCCGTACTACGACCTGCCGGCGCCGAAGTCGACGGGCAAGGAGTACTTCCACCTCGGGCTGGTGCGCGCGGCCGTCGGCAACCGAGAGCTCTCCGACGCCGATCTCATCGCCACCCTGACCCGGCTCACGGCCGAGGTCGTCGGCCGAGAACTGTTGCGCACCAATGTCACTCGCGTCCTCGCCTCTGGCGGTGGCTGCGACAACCCCGTGCTCATGCGGGCCCTGGTCGAGGCCGCACCGGGGGTGCAGGTCACGACGACGGCCGACCTCGGCATCCCCACGGACCTCAAGGAGGCCTTCGCCTTCGCCCTCATGGGCTGGGCCACGTGGCACGGCCTGCCCGGCAACGTGCCTGCGGCGACCGGCGCCGTCGGCCCACGGGTCCTCGGCTCCATCACGCCGGGCGCCACACCGCTGCGCCTGCCCGAGCCGCTCCTCTCACTGCCGCGCGCCCTCGTGGTCATCCCATGACCGACACCAACCCCGCGGAGGCGCTCGTGAGTCGACGCGTCTGCGCCGACGACACCGAGAACCCACCACCGGGCGCGGTCGTGGGCGCCTGGTCGTCCGAGCGGGCGCAGGTCTGGGTCGCGGGGTCCTGTGACACAGCAGGCGCACCGATGGAGGCCGACACCATTCATGACCTCGCGTCGGTGACGAAGCTCGTGACGACCTGCACTCTCATGGCGCTCGTGTCACGTGGCGACCTCGATCTGGACTGGCCCGTCTCACGGCACATTTCGTGGTCGGGTCCGGATCCGACCACTCGACAGCTGCTCCAGCATCGCGCCGGGCTGTTGCCCTGGCAGCCGCTGCACCACGCCGCTCGGCGGTCTGCCGACGTGCACGCGCTGGTTCCGGCTCTGCCGCGCGGCGGGCCCATGGACCTGGCGTTCGCCTACTCGGACCTGTCGTTCATCACGCTCGGGGCCGTGGTCGAGGCCATCACCGGCCACCCCCTCGACGTCAGCCTCAGCGAACTGGTCACCCGCCCGCTCGGCCTGGGTCTGCACTACCGGCCAAGCTTCGACTCCCCTCACGACGCCCACTCGGTTGCCGAGTCAGCGCTGGACGAGTCGTGGGAGGAGCGGATGATCGCCACCGGTCAGCCGTATGCCGTGCACCTGGCCCCCGACCCCCAGCTGTCGCCGGTGACGCGTCGGCCCGGCCCGATCGGCGGCACCGTCCACGACGGCAACGCCTTCCACGCCATGGGTGGCGTCTCGGGGCACGCCGGTCTCTTCGGGACAGTGCCCGACCTCGTGAGCCTGGGGCAGGCGCTGCTCGACACGACCCACGGGCTCTGGAGCTCTGACGTTGTCGAGGAGTTCACGACGCCCGGGCCAGATCCTTTGCAGGCCCTGGGATTCCGTGTCCGACCCCTGCCCCGAGGCCGACTCGCGTGGCACCCCGGCTTCACCGGGACTGCGCTGGGTGTCCGACTCGGGGGTGAGCCTGCGGTCATCGCCATGGCCACGAACCGGCACCTGCAGGACGGCGCGCCCGTCCCGACCGACCGCCTCTGGGAGCACGTCCTGCAGTCCGAGGCGACCGGCTCGCTGCTGCCGAACCCGACGGAGGTGCACCCGTGACCGCCCACCCCGCGCTGAGTGTGAGCGACCTGCACGTCGGCTTCCGATCGCGCCGCGGCCTGTCACCCGCGGTCCGCGGTGTCTCGTTCGACATCGCCCGCGGCGAGACTCTTGCCCTGGTCGGCGAGTCAGGATCCGGCAAGTCCACCACTGCCTCCGCCGTGAACCGGCTGCTGCCCGACACCGCCGAGATCTCCTCGGGCCGCATCGTCGTCGATGGCCGCGACATCGCCGAGCTGCAGCCGCGTGAGCTGCAGGCCCTGCGGGGTGCGGGCATCGGGCTCGTCCCGCAGGACCCGATGACCAACCTCAACCCCGTGATGCGCGTCGGCGACCAGATCGCTGAGGCGCTGGAGGTCCACGGCACCTCCGCGTCCGACGCGCGCAAACGCGCCCTCAACCTGCTCGAGGCCGTCGGCATCGCGGACGCCGTGGTGCGGTCCCGGCAGTACCCCCACGAGTTCTCCGGCGGCATGCGCCAGCGCGTCCTCATCGCGATCGGTCTCGCGTCCCGGCCCGCCCTGCTCATCGCCGACGAGCCGACGTCGGCCCTGGACGTGACGATCCAGCGCCGGATCCTCGACCTCCTCGACGAGCTCACCGGCGACCTCGGCACCGCCGTTCTCCTCATCACCCACGACCTCACCCTGGCCGCCGAGCGGGCCGACCGCGTCGCGGTCATGCAGAACGGCGAGATCGTCGAGATCGGCACCGCCCGCGAGGTCATGCACTCCCCCCAGCACGAATACACCAGGCGCCTGCTGGCCGCCATCCCCGGCACGACCGCCACACCTCGCCCCAGCGACCCCGCCGAATCCCACGGCACCGGACCCGGGCCAGCCCCCCTCCTCGAGGTCCGCAACCTGGTGAAGGTCTTCGGAGGTGGGCACACGGCATACACGGCGGTTGATGGGGTCAGCCTTGCCATCCCGCCCGGGAGGACGGTCTCGATCGTCGGTGAGTCCGGCTCGGGCAAGTCGACCGTCGCCAACATGTTGCTCGGCCTCGAGACGCCCACGTCGGGCGACGTGCTCGTCGGCGGCCAACCCCGCGGCACCGGTCGGCGGGCGCTCAAGGCCGTGCGGCGACAGATCCAGCCGGTGTTCCAGAACCCCTACGCGTCGCTCGACCCGCGCTACACGGTCGGCCGCAGCATCGCCGAACCCATGGCGGTGCACGGGATCGGGACGAAGGAGGCGAGGCGAGCGCGCGTCGCCGAGCTGCTCGACCAAGTCGCCCTTCCTGCAGAGGTCGCCGACCGCCACCCGCACCAGCTGTCCGGCGGGCAGCGGCAACGCGTCGCCATCGCCCGTGCCCTGTCGCTCGAACCCGACCTCGTCGTCCTCGACGAGGCGGTGTCGGCGCTCGACGTGCTCGTGCAGCAGCAGATCCTCGAGCTCCTCGCGCGCCTGCAGTCCGAGCTCGGGCTGGCCTATCTCTTCATCAGCCACGACCTCGCCGTCGTGCGCATGATCTCCGACGAGGTCCACGTCATGCAGGCAGGCAAGATCGTCGAATCCGGTTCTCCCGAGACGCTGTTCACCTCGCCGCAGGAGGACTACACGCGAGAGCTCCTCGCTGCCATCCCCCAGGGCGCCTGACTAGCGCAGGAGGGAGTCCGTCACGAACTCGGCGACCTCACGGTGCCAGGTGAGCGGGTGCCGCAGCATCGCGTGACCCTCACCCTCGACCGGTCGCCACGTCACGTCGGCCCCCTGACCACGCAGCACCTCGCCGAGCGCCTCCGTGCGTCGCGGGTCGGTGGTCTGGTCGTTCGCACCGTGCATGAGCAGGACCTTCAACCCGGGCCGACCCAACCGCGGATCCCCGTCCTCGACCCAGGGCGCGAGAGCCACCACCGTCGTCACGTCCGCCTCCCCCGCGAGGTGAGTCGCGACCCGACCACCCATGGAGTGGCCGATGAGCGCGATGGGCCGCCCGGCATACCTTCCACGGATCTCGTCCAGGGCCCAGCGAGCATCCGTGAGTGGCGTCTGCTCGTCGCCGTTCCACCCGAAGTGGCGGTTCCGGAGCCTCACGACGGCAATGCGGTCGCCAGCACGCCGTTCGATGGCCGAGGCAAACGGGCGCATGCGCACGACCGGTCCCTTGAGCCACGACATCGGCGCGTGACCGTGCTCCCCACCGCCGTGGAGGATCAGGGCGACCGCCTCGGCACCCGCTGGGGTGCTCCCTCGCAGGTCAGCGAGGTGGGCGGGCGGAACGGTCACACGCGCTCGCCGGAGGCGAGCTCACCGAGCAACCACGCGGCATACGCGGCACTGGCATCGAGAATCGGGACGGCGATGATCTCGGGCGTCTCGTAGGGGTGGATCTCGCCGACACGCTCGCAGATGCGGTCGAAACGGCCACGATGCGACTTGGCGAGGACGAGGTGCTCCTGGGCCGTGACGACTTCGCCATCCCAGCGGAAGGTCGACGTGATGCCGGGCAGGACTTGGGCGCAAGCGGCCAATCGCTCCGTGACGAGGAGCCGCGCGATGGCCGCCGCATCCCCTGCGGGAGCCGTGATCCGCACCTCGAGGATGCCGTGGTCGGACGCGCGGTCGTTCGTCATGGGCGCCCCGCGTCAGACCTGGGTGCGGTGGAAGTTCTTGAACGAGCGGCTGGCCGTCGGGCCACGCTGCCCCTGGTAGTGCGAGCCGTACTTCGCAGAGCCATACGGGTTCTCGACCGGGCTCGACAGGCGGAAGAAGCACAGCTGGCCGACCTTCATGCCCGGCCACAGCTTGATCGGCAGGGTTGCGACGTTGCTCAGCTCGAGGGTCACGTGGCCCGAGAAGCCCGGGTCGACGAAGCCAGCGGTCGCGTGGGTGAGCAGGCCGAGGCGCCCCAGGCTCGACTTGCCCTCCACGCGCGCAGCGATGTCATCCGGCAGCGTCACGGCCTCAAAGATCGACCCGAGGACGAACTCGCCCGGGTGCAGCACGAACGGCTCATCCGGCTCGACCTCGACGAGGCGGGTGAGGTCGGGCTGGTCCTCGCGCGGGTCGATGTAGGGGTACTTGTGGTTGTCGAACAACCGGAAGAAGCGATCGAGTCGCACGTCGATGCTGCTGGGCTGGATCATCTCCGGATCCCAAGGATCGAGGACGACCCTTTGGGAGTCGACCTCGGCCTTGATGTCTCTGTCGCTGAGCAGCACCCGCCAAATCTAGCCTTGATCGCCGAACTCGTGGGCGTCGGCCGGGATGAGTCGGGTCGCGAGGGCCACGAAGCCGAGGAGCACAGCCGCCACGACAAGGACGACGAGGTATGCCGGCCGGAACAGTTCCACGGGTACGCGCGACTCCTGCGCGCTGGCCACCTGGAAGAACAGCGTCCCGATTGCCGCGGCACCCACGGCGTTGGCGAGCTGGGTCGACGTGTTGAACAGCCCCGAGGCCGATCCGGCGTGACGCCCTTGGACCTTGCCGAGGGCGAGCGGCGCGATGGACGAGACCATGAACCCGAAGCCGAGACCGACGACCGCGAAGGCCCCGGCGAACACCCAGAAGCTGGTCGTGGTGGTCGCGTCGGCCACCACGATGCCGAGCAGCCCAAGTCCCGCAGCCATGATGACGGCGCCCATGAGGAGCACCTGCCGACCCATCTTGGCCAGGAGTACGGCCGCACCAGTGCCGGCCCCGATCGTCGCGGTGATCGCGAACGGGACGTTGACGAGCCCCGCCTTGAGGACCGACCAGCCCAGACCCACCTGCAGATACAGGGTCGTCGAGAGGAAGTAGCCGGCGCAGACGATGAAGAGCAACGAGCCCACGAGAGTGGCACCGCGGAAGCCGCGACCGGCATACAGCGACGTCGTCACGAGCGGTTCGCCACCGCCCGACTCGACGCGACGCTGGGAGCGGAGGAAGACGGCGAGGACGGCGAGACCGCCGGCCATCACGGCAAAGGTCCAGGTCGGCCAGCCGAGCTCGTGACCCATGGTGAGCGGGTAGAGGACGCCGAGCAGGCCGACCGCGAGGATGAGGACGGAGCGGATGTTGATGGGCGCGGGGTGCTCGGAACGCGACTCGGGGATGAAGCGCAGTGCCGCGGCGAGGGCGATGACGCCGACGGGGACGTTGACGAGGAAGACCGCGCGCCAGCCGCTGACGTCGGTGAGGACGGCGCCGAGGATCGGTCCGGCAACGCTCGCGAGACCGGCGAGACCCGAGAAGATGCCCATGGCCTTGCCGCGCTCGGCGGGTGCGTACATCACCTGGATGCTCGTGAGGACCTGCGGCACCATCGCGGCGGCGGCGATGCCCTGGATGGCGCGGAACGCAACGAGGAGCTCGATGTTGCCGGCGAATCCGCAGGCAGCCGACGCGACCGTGAAGCCGACGAGGCCGGCGATGAAGAGGCGCTTGCGACCGAAGCGGTCACCGAGACGGGCGCCGGCGATGAGGGCGATGCCGAACGCGAGCGGGTAGGCCGCGACGACCCACTGGAGCATTGACGCACTGGCGTTGAGCGAGCGCTCGATGGTCGGGAGGGCGACGTTGACGATGGTGACGTCGATGAGCTCCATCGTCGAGGCGAGGAGCAGGCTGACGAGCGCGAGCGTGCGCGCCCTTCCGGAGATCGGGGTATGCCGCCCACTAACCTCGGGCGCTTCGGTCATGTAGGTCGTGGGCTGGGCTTCTGCTGGCGTGGGTTCCGCTGTTGTCGTGTCCATGTCGACGACGCTAGAAGTCCTTCCGGTCACTTTCTGTCCGGTATTCCTGTCAGTCTTGATGCATGGCCAACACGAGCTCTCGCACCCTCCGGTTGCTCTCGCTGCTCCAGACCCACCGGTTCTGGCCCGGCGTGGAGCTGGCATCGCGACTCGACGTCTCGGACCGCACCCTGCGGCGCGACGTCGAGCGACTGCGCGAACTCGGCTATCCGGTGACGTCGTCACGCGGTGTCGAGGGCGGCTATCAGCTCGGGTCGGGCGGGTCGATGCCGCCGCTCGTCGTCGACGAGGACGAGGCGATCGCGATGGTCGTGGCATTGGGCCAGACGGCGTCGGCTCAGTCCGGGGCGTTGGCGGACTCGACGTTGTCGGCCCTGTCGAAGGTCGTGCAGGTGTTGCCGGCGCGGTTGCGGCGACGGGCAGAGGCGCTGCGCGCTGTCACGGTGGACTCGCCCTTTGCGGAGGCACCCGAGGTGGAGGCGTCAGTGCTCGGCGCCATTGCTCAGGCGATCCGTGACACGGAGCGAATTCGGTTCTCCTACACCGCTCGTGGCGGTGTCGCGGCGGGCGAGCTGGCCCGGCGGCATGTCGAGCCGCACCAGCTCGTGACCGTGGGGCGCCGCTGGTATCTCCTGGCTTTCGACCTCGAGCGTTCCGACTGGCGATCGTTCCGACTTGACCGACTCACCGAGCCACTGGGAACGAAGTCGATGTTCCGGAGGCGCGAGATCCCGGGGGGCGACGCGGCGGCCTACGTGCGAGCCGGCCTGTCCGGCCGCGTGCAGGGGCACCGGCTCGTCACGCTGGTCGAGGCTCCGGCGGCCGATGTCGAGAAGCGGATCGGTCGGTGGACGACGGTGGAAGCTGTCGGTGAGGGGCGGTGTCGGGTGACGGGCGAGGCGCCCGACGTCGGGTTCCTCCTGCTCGGGATGGGGCTCGTCGGAGCGCCGTTCACGATCGAGGAGGCGGGGCCGGAGGTGCGCGAGGCGATGGCGTCCTGGTCGGAGCGCTTCGGGCACGCGCTGGCCTGACAGCCTGACGGCCTGACGGCCAGGTGCGGTCAGGCCTCGGCACCTTCTGAGGCGGCCGCGCGACGCTCGCGCACCTTCCACACGATGAGGCCGATGACGACGATGGCCACGATCGCATATGCCATGTCCCGGCCCAGCACCTTCTCGACCTTCGCGTAGGACGCTCCGGCGAGATAGCCCACTGTCACGGCCAACGCACCCCAGCCCACCCCGCCAAGGGCGTTGTACGCGAGGAACTTGGGGTACGGCATACGCACCGTCCCGGCGAGAGCCGGCATGACCGCGCGAAAGAAGGCCGTGAAGCGACCGAGGACCACGGCGATGCCGCCACGCCGCGCGAGGAAGTCCTGGGCGCGGTCCAACTGCTTGCGTCGCTTGTCGAGGATGCGCCACGAGAGGATCCGCGGACCGAGCTTTCGGCCCACCTCATAACCCACTGAGTCGCCGACGACAGCGGCCACGATGACGGTGGCGAGCACTGCCGCAAACGAGACGTGGCCCAACTTGGCGGCGACGCCACCCAGGATCGCAGCGGTCTCACCCGGGATGACGAAGCCGACGAAGAGCGCGTCCTCCGCGAAGACCACGAGTCCGACGATGAGCAGGACCGACCACGCCGGAGCCCCGAGGACTTGGTCCAGGAACGATGTCACAGGGGGCCTTCCCGAGGCGGAGCAGTGATGTGAGCGTACCGAGACGGGTGTCGGCGACAGACCGTGACATCAACGCACAAACGGCACGGGGTATGCCGCGTGGTCCCGTGTGGTGCGATCGCGGCCTGGGGATGGCGTCGGGTTAGACTGCCTGCCGCGCTGTCATCCGGCCCAGAATTCGGGCTCCGGGCGGCTCGCGCCGGTGTAGCTCAATGGTAGAGCGCCAGCTTCCCAAGCTGGACACGCGGGTTCGATTCCCGTCACCGGCTCCACATTTCCGCAGGTCAGATGCCCAGAGCACTGATTCGCACGACTTCAGTTGGGCCCGCCACCGAACGGTTGGGACACAACTAGGGCACAAGCCACGCCGGATCGCGTCTCCGCCGCGTCACCTTCCCGCCGATGTGACGATTGCCCAATGGACCTTCGACTACTCACTCCCCTCGTCATGGCCGCCTTGTCCATCCTGGCCACGTCGGCGTGCAGCGGTCCGTCCGAGTTCGAGTACACGTGCTTCGAAAATGGTCGAACCACAACGGAGGGCCCCTTGCTTGATCGGGTCACAGCCTTGGAGTCCACAACCCGGACCCGCGTCGCCGACAGTTGCGACAGTGGCGATCCCTTGACTGTTGAGTTCGAAAGCACCGACCTCGAGAAGGCCATGGACGAGCTCCATGCAGCGGGCTGCCGTCAAAGGCCTCTCGATGGTGAGACGGAGGACTACGGAGACGTCGTTCGGTGCCCCTTCGACTTTGGCGAGACCGAGATCTGGGTCAGCGCCGACCCCACCGTCGGCAACTCGGCCCAACTCGTGGTCCCCGACTGAACCTGTTCACCTATGGCAGGAGGTCCAGGTACTTCTTGCGGGCCGGCATAGCGTGGATCAACATCTCGTCGCCGCTCTCGAAGACCAAAACCACCGTCTCCAACAGCCGTGCGCGAGTATCGAACCCCAGACGCAACTCCCGGTCAGGCGGCCACTCCCCCGTCAAAAGGTTCGATCCACAATGGCCACTCCGCCGCTTGGATCGCGTCCTCCGAAGCGACGCCGTGCTTGAGCGCGCTCGGGTGAACTTTCACGCAGCGAAGTGGGCCAGCGCGGCCCGAATGGCCTCGGACCTGCTCATGTGACCCTTGGCTGCCGCCACATCGAGAGCGTCCAACTCCTCCGCCGTCAGTCGAACCGCCACAACCTGCATCGGTTCTGCTCCGCGTCCAGGTCGCCCACGGCCCCGATGCTTCAACTCCTTGACGTCGTAGCCGGCTTCAGCCTCGTCGGCCCATTTCTGGATCTGCTCCTCGCTCACCATGAACATATCGTATGACGAAAATGGTTCGGGCGCCAGAGTCTGGCCACTGGTGGACCATAAGTGGCGGTACTTAGGGGTCGGCAAGGGGCAGTGGAGGGCAGCCGATTGAGCGTGCGCAGCGCGCTCGTGCGGGGCTCGTTAGATTCCCAAGCTGGACACACGGGTTCGATTCCCGTCACCGGCTTCAGGCGAACAAAGTCACGCACATTGCCGACCCGGGCGGCTCGCTCCCGGGGTCACGCCCGGCGGTTGGACACACTTTCCGCGACACCGATCAGCAGCACCGCGGCAACCACCGCTGCGATGAAGCCAATGACATTCAGCTCGAAGATGTCACCCGTGCCCAACAGGTTCGCGAGCAGGCCACCGATGACCGAACCCGCGAGGCCGAGCAAGAGCGTCATGATGAGGCTGAGGCGTTGCTTACCCGGCTTGATCAGCCGCGCCAGCACTCCGATGACCAAGCCAGCAACGATGAAACCGATCACGGTGTTCTCCTTCTCAGGGGCGACGTGAGTCCAGAACGCTCGTCAGATTACCGGTCTCCCTTCGTCAGGGGCTCCATCTGCCGCCGCCACGCCGGGCCGCGACGGCCTACTTCTTCGGCGGCAGGGCGCGCACGAACGCCACCCCGCGCTGAACCCATTCACCCAGCGACGCGTCGTCTGCCGTGGCGGTCGACTCGACCAAGAGCCACCCGCGCATGCTGCGCCCACCCATCTCCATGAGGTTGACCGCCACGCCGTCGACGAGCTCGTCAGAGTCCTCGGGATCCACTCGCACCATGAGCGATCCCCGGCTCCCTGCGGCCACAGCCATGTGCCCGTCGAGCATGAACCCCAGCCCACCGAACATCGCTCGCTCGGTGAGTCCGCTCTCGCCCGACAGGACGTCACGGATCCGGTGTGCGAGCTCCTCGTCGTAGGCCACGAGGACCAGCGTAGAGCTGGCACACAAGGGCTTTCATCGGCCACCTCTGGGAGGCAGGGCGAGCAGGTCGACGTGGTGCACCGTGACGGCGAGCCCGCGAGCGAGCTGCCTGCGACGCCGAGCAAGATACGCGGGGCCGATCTCGCCGAGCTCCGGCCGCTGCTCGCAGGCGGCATCGACCCAGCTCTCGAGCCACTCGCCGGCGAGTTCGGCCGACTCCGTGCCCAGGCGCCAGGGGCTCGCGGCCAGTTCCACGCTCCACCCGACGGCTCGGAAGCTGTCGGCCGCCACCCGTGCCGCGTCGGGTCCGAGGAGTTCTCGATCACCGAGGGTTCGCCGCTGGTGGTCGTTGAGAGCGGCTTCGAGGACGGCGTCCCACGGATCACTCGGCCTGAGGGTGATGTGCCCGGCAACCGTCAGGGTGAGGAGCGCCGGGCACGCGGCGGCCACCACCGAGCCCACGAGTCGCCCGATCTCCGCCGCGGTCAATCGGTCGAGCAACGCCGAACCGGTGACGAGCGATGCGCCGATGAGGTCCTGCGGGGCGAGCCGGGTGAGGTCCCCCGGCCGGGTCTCATCGGTCACCGCGCCACCGTTCGTCGTGGGACGCACCGGATCAGCAGCCGTGTCGTGCAGGAGCTCGGAGTCCCCGTCATGCCTGACCCAGTGCTGCGGACCGGGAAGCTGCGGCGCCAGCCACCGCCGCATGGTGCCACCGCCACCGCCGAGGTCGTGCACGACGATCCGACGATGCGACACGCTCTCGCCCCAGCGGTCACGGATGGTCAGCGCGGCGCCTTCGTGTGCCCGCCCCTCGAGTTCCGCGGCAAGGGTGGTCACCAACGACCTCGAGCGCGCGGCCGCGTCCGCGGGCTCCCGCAGCTCCAACCAGCGCGAGCCGACTCGTGTCTCGACCTCGGTCACGCCGCCACCTCCCGTTCTCGCACGTCTCCCACGCAAGAACTCACGGACCACAAGCCCCAGCGGTTCAACGGGTGAACCAACCCGTTGCCGAGACCGTGATTGTCGAAGGGGACGAGCATCGTCCCGGCATCGAAGGAGGCCACCATGTGGGTGCGGATCGTGACGGCTCTGGCCGCCCTGGTCTCGGCGGCGGTCCACCTCTACCTGTGGTTCGACGGCTTTCGCGACATCGACAAGATCGGCCCGGCCTTCATGGTCAACGCCATGGCCGGTGCCGTGATCACAGTGCTGCTCATGACGTGGCGCCACTGGATCCCGGCGTTCCTCGTGCTCGGCTTCGGCGCCAGCACCCTGGGGGCGTTCATCGTCTCCTCGACGGTCGGACTCTTCGGTGTCAACGAGCAGTGGACCGGCGGCTGGGTGCTCTCGGCGGCCGCGTCCGAGCTCGTGTGCATCCTCGGCGGCCTGGCCCTCCTGCGTCCCGTGCTGGCACGCCGACGGTCTGCAGCACTCACACGCTGAGCCGGAGAACCACGACCCCACCGGAGGTGCGGACCTCCACGCGCTGGATGTCCTCTCGCTGGGCGGCCGTCGCCGCCTGGAGGTTCATCGTGCGACCCGGCAGTCCCTTCCACGTGGCGACCTGCTCGAAGCGGCCGTCGCGGGTCTGGACGAAGAGGCCGTAGACCCAACCGTGGATGGCCTCGTAGTCGTCCTCACCCTCCCCGTACGAACAGGTCATCTCGAGCCGTGTCCCCCAGGCCACGCCCGCGAGCGCCACGTCGGCGCTGATCGGGCTGGAGCCGACCGACTCCATGTGCAGCTTCGACGCAGTGCTCGTCGCGCTCACCGTCGGTGTCGCCGCCGACGCCACGAGCGGCTGCTCGCCGCCGCCCAGGCCGGTCGCGACCGCGAGGGCTCCCCCAGCAACGGCCGCCACCGAGGCAGCGATCGCCCCGACCCACACCGAACGCCGGCGCTCCGCCGAGCGGACCTCGCTCACGAGCGATGGCAGCAGCGTGGCCGGGACGGGTGGCACGGAGCCGTCCTCGATGTCGGACAGGTCGACCTGCGCAAGAAGACCGGGTATGCCGGCCAGTTCCCTCACGCTCTGGCTGCACTCCGCGCAGCTCGCCAGGTGGCGCTCGAACTCGAGGCGCTCGGTCGGCGACAGGGCGCCGAGCACGTAGGACCCGTCGAGGTGTGCGAAGTCGCAGCTCATGCTCCGACCCCCATCTCCTGCAGTCTCAACCGCAACGCCTGCAAGGCGTAGTGGGTTCGCGACTTGACCGTACCGTCGGGGATCCCCAGACGGTGTGCAGCCTGAGCCACCGACGCCCCCTTGAAGTAGCACTCGACCAGGACCGCCCGGTGGTCCGGCGACAGGCCGAGCAGGGCGTCGGCCACGACCCAGGACAGGAGCATCTGGTCGGTCTGGTCGCCCGGCTCGCGCACCTCGGGCACCTCGGCGACGGACAGCTCGCTCTGGGTGCGCTTGGTGCGCCACTCGTCGATGACGATGTTGCGCGCCACGGTGAACAGCCACGCCCGCACCGACCCGCGGCTCTCCTCGAGCCGGTCGTGGTTGCGCCAGGCGCGCAGCAGCGTCTCCTGCACGACATCCTCGGCCCGGGCATGGTCGCGCCCCGTCAGGCTGAGGCAATAGCCCCACAGGGCAGCCGCATGTTCGTCATGAAGCTGCGTCATCAACACTGCGCCACTGTCCGGCATACGACCTCCCAACGATTCATACGCACGTCAGGCCCTCACGGTTCAGCCCACCGACCGCTGGGTTCCATGTCCGTGGACGTCAGGCCCCTCGGCTCCTTGGCCATGGAGGCAGTGTGGCTGACTGCTGCACGAGTCGGCGAGCACCGTGCGCAGCAAAGGGTCGAGCCCCAGGTGCCACCCGTGCTCAGCCGGCCGTCAGGCGGGTCGAGTCAGAGCGTTTGCCGCTCGCAGTGCCTGCTGCTCAGGCGCCGCGAGCGAACCGGCTGGCAGCGAAGGGCTCGAGGACCGGCGAACAGTGGCCGCGCACGATCAGGTCGGTGAGGGCGGCCGCCGTGCCGGGCGCCAAGGTCACGCCGAGCATCCCGTGCCCCGTGGCGACGTAGGTGTTCACGAGCCGACCGAGTCGTCCGATGATCGGCAGCCCGTCCGGCGTCATGGGTCGCATGCCGGCCTGCGGAGCAGCCGAGCCGCAGTCCGTCGACCAGTCACGGAAGTATGCCGCCGGACCCTTGCGAATCGCGTCGACCCGCACCTCGTCCACGGTCTCGTCCAGCTCCCCGAACTCCATCGTGCCCGCCAGGCGTAGTCGCCCGTCGAGGGGCGTGACGGCCACCTTGGCCTCGGACAGACTGACGGCGCTGCGCAGCGGCATGGGCGCCACGTCGAGCGAGTAGCCCTTGCCGGACCGCACCGGCAGGGGCTCACGGAACAGCCGCGAGAGCACTCCGGTCCAGGCCCCCGCGGCCAGGACGACGTTGTCGGCGCCGAACCGTCGCCCCCGCGAGACAACCTCCGTCACCCGGTCACCACGCACCGCCACGTCGTCGATGGGCGCGCCCTCGACGATCTCGACACCCAGCGAGTCGAGTCGCAGCCGGAGCGCCGCGACCAGGGCACCCGGGTCGAGAAACCGCTCGCCGGGGAAGTGGATGCCACCTCGCACCCGGTCGGACAGCAGTGGCTCCTGCTCGCGCACCGCGTCGCCGAGGAGCACCCGCGACTCGATGCCATGCCCACCCACGAGTTCGAGATCGTCGGCGTAGTGCTCAAGGTGCGCCTCGTCGAGGAAGGCCAGCAGAAGACCGCCATCGTGCATCTCGAAGTCGAGCCCGTCGGCGAGGTACTCGTCGAGCATCTCCATGCTTCCCGCCGCCAACCGGAGGTGCGCCTCGAACCCGCGCCGGTAGTCCCGCGCGTTCGAGTGCCGCCACATGCCGAGCATGAAGCGCACGAAGTCGGGATGCACGGACGGCCGGATCGACAGCGGGCTGTCCCGTCGGAGCATCCATTTCATCGACGCGAGCACCATGCCCGGCGCGGGCACGGGTCCGCTGACTGCAGGGACCACCCACCCGGCGTTGACGTCCGACGCACCCAGGCCCGACTTCCGGGCATCGACGACCGACACCGGGTGCCCCTCGCGGGCGAGGTGGTAGGCGGTGGTCAGGCCGATGATCCCGCCACCGATCACGATCGTGCTCACGCCTCAACCTTTCGAGAACAGGGCGTATGCCGTGTCGCCAGGTCTCGCTGTCTCCCGACAGCGCGAGCCCGTGACGGCGTTCAGGCCTGCGAGTCGGTGTCGACGCGCGCCGGCGGGTAGGGCGTGAACATCCCGTCCGGGAGCCCGGCCACCACGGGGCTGACGGCGGACAGAGCCCCCTCGACCAGGTGAGGGGGTGCCGTGCCTGCCGGCAGACGCAGGGCCTCGGCGAAGGCCGCAGCATCGGCTGGGCGCCGCTCGGGCAGCTTGGCCAGACCCGCCAGCACGGTCGTGCGCAAGGGCTCGGGCACGGAGTCCGGCAGTTCCGGCACGGGCTGACCGACGTGCGCGAGCGCAGTCGTGACCATGGACTCGCCGGCGAACGGCCGGGTGCCGGTGATCATCTCGAACCCGACGACCGCGAGGGCGTAGATGTCGCTTGCGGGGGTGGCGGGGCGGCCCTGGACCTGCTCGGGGGCGAGGTAGTGCGCCGTGCCCAGCATCTCGCCGGTCTGGGTCAGGGCGGAGCCCGACATCGCCTTGGAGATGCCGAAGTCCGTCAGCCGCGCGTAACCGTCGGCATCGACCACGATGTTCGCCGGCTTGACGTCCCGGTGGACGACACCGGCCTCGTGAGCGGCCTGGAGCGCTGACGCGGTCTGGTGAAGGATCTCCGTGACCTCCTCGGCGGGGAGGGGACCCTGCTCGGCGATGACCGCGGACAGCGGCTTGCCCTCGATCAGCTCCATGACGAGGAAGGCCGAGTGCTCTCCCTCGCCGAAGTCGTGCACGGTGACGATGTTGGGGTGCTGGAGGCCAGCAGAGTTCACTGCTTCGACGCGGAACCGCTCGACGAAGGTGTCATCACTGCCGGTGCCGGGTCGCAGGACCTTGACCGCGACGGTCCGTTGCAACGTCTCGTCCAGGGCGCGCCAGATCTGGCCCATCCCACCCTCGGCGATGAGTTCCTCGAGGCGGTAGCGGTTGCTCAGGAGCAGTCCTGAGGTGTAGTTCACGGGCGGGGACCCGGGACGCCCGCGGCGGGAGATGCGCCGGGCGTCGGAAGGCAGGGGGAAACGGTGGGCACGAGAGTCCTGAGCGGGAGGGCTCCCTCCGGATCGGAGGGATGACTGGAGACCATTGTCGCAGGTCACGGGCCTGCAGCGGGCCACAGAGCGTGACCCATGCGCGGGTCACGCCCAGCGGTCCACTGCATCCAATCCTCTGGTAGAAAGGCCCGGTGACCAGCGCAGATGCCACAACGCGGGCCCGCAGCCGCCTGCGGCGCGTGGCTCGGGCCCTGGCCTATGGCCTCGTCGTCGCGCTCGTCGTCACGGCGCTCGCGTTTCTCGTGCGCACCCAGTTCGACCCGCTCATCAGTGCCGACAAGGCAGCGATCAGGTCGGCGACCGACATCACGAGGGGGCACCCGGACCTGCGGCGCCTCCTGCTCGTCTGGCAGCAGTTCAGCAGCCCCACCTACCTCTATGTCGTGGCCACCCTGGTCTGCCTGTGGGTGTGGCGCCGCCAGCACCTCACGACCCGCGCGCTCTGGGCGTTCGTGACGATGATGGTGGGCTGGAACCTCGCGCTCGACCTCAAGTACCTCGTCCAGCGCGCCCGGCCCATCGTGTCCGACCCCGTCTCGCACGCTCCGGGCTACTCGTTCCCGTCGGGGCACGCGGCCAACGCGACGATCGCCGCGACGACGGTGGTCCTGTTGCTCTGGCCGAGCCTGCACCGCGGTGCGGTCAGGGTCGCCGCGGTCGCCGTCGCCACCGTCGTGGTCCTCCTGACCTGCCTTGACCGCGTCTTCCTCGGCGTCCACTTTCCCTCCGACGTCACGGCCGGCGTGCTGCTCGGCGTGGGCCTCGTCGGCGCGTCCTACGTGGGCTACATCGACTGGAAGCCGCCGTCCCTCGACCCCGAACCCGCCCCCACCACCCCCAAGGAGCGCACCTGATGGCCTTCCTCACCCGCTACGAGGACGACACGAGTCGACCGTCGGTCGGCTCCGCCCTCAAGGACGCCGCTGTGCGTGCCGTCGCCCCCTCACTCCTGCTCTTCGCGGGAATCGTGGGCATCGGGCTGCTCCTCGCCGGCCCACTCAAGAGCGTGGGGTCGAGCGAGGAGTCCGTCAACAGGGACCTGGCCGCCGGTCGTACGCCCACCTGGGACTCGATCACGATGGTGTGGTCCCACATCGGCAACACCGAGTACGTCATCGGCGTCGCAGTGCTCGTGGCGCTGATCGTGTGGTGGCGCACGAAACAGTGGTGGTATGCCGTGGTCCCGGTTCTCGCGATCTCGCTCCAGGCGACGATCTTCGTCATTGCGACAGCCATCGTCGGGCGTCCCCGGCCGGAGGTCAGCCACCTCGACCCGGCACCGCCGACCTCCAGCTACCCCAGCGGTCACCAGGGAGCCTCCACGGCGCTGTATGTCTCGCTCGTCCTCATGGCCAGCCGCATCACCCACCCGGTCCTGCGCACGGTGGTCATCGTGCTGTGCGGGATCGCGCCGTTCCTCGTGGGGTATGCGCGGCTCTATCGCGGGATGCACCACCCGAGCGATGTCGCGATGGGAGCGGTCAACGGCATCCTGAGCGCTCTGCTCGCCTGGGGCTACCTGCGTCGCGAGCGCCCCAGCGGTCAGACCCGGGCGTAGCGCGCCCGCGCCCCGCAGTACACGCCGAAGGCTGCGAGGCCCACGGCGACGAGGGTGAGCAGGATCGTTCCCGCAGGCGCCTCGCGCAGGGTTCGCAGCCCGCCGTCGAGGCCGGTGGCCTCTGAGGGCGCCTTGCGCACGGCAGCGACGACGAACAGACCGCCGACGACGATGAGGGCCACGCCCTTGGCGACGTAGCCCGCACGCCCGGCCCGCACGGCCCATTGTCCGGGGTGCTCCGTGAGGTCCTCGAGGAACTTCGCCTTCCACCCCTTGTAGATGTGGTAGCCACCGACAGCGGCGACACCCACCCCGAGAGCACCGACGAGGAGCCGGCCTCCGGTGTGCCCCATCAGGCTGGTCGTGAAGTCCTTGGTCTGGTCACCGCTCGAGGTGGACGACCCGGTCGCGAACTTGAGGGCAGTCCACGTCAGCGCCGCGTACGCCACCAGCTTGCCCAACGCCTTGACCCTGTCCCCGAGCTCAGCACCGTGTGCTCCGGTGATGGCCTCGGTCAGCTGCCAGACCGCCAGGAGCGCGAACCCGACGACGGTCACCCAGAGGATGAAGGGCCCGCCGCTGCTGCTCGCCAACGTCGCGAGGGCGCCGGACTGGTCTGCGCTTCCTCCCCCGGAGGTCCAGGCGACCTTGAGCGCGATGTAGGCGATGAGCAGGTGGAGCAGCCCGCTCACGGCGTAGCCGAGCCTTGCCCCCCGCTCGACAATGGCGGAGTTGCCGGCCTCGTGTGCCGCAGTCTTGACGTTGGGGGTGTCCACTGCGCCAGCCTCCCACAACAGCGCAGGTCAGAAGGCCTTTGGTGGCGTACGGTCAACCCATGCCCAGAGCAGTGGTGATCGTCAACCCCACGAAATTCGAGGACCTCGAGGCGGTGCGGCGGACCGTCGAGTCCGCGGCGAGCGCCGCGGGGTTCAGCACGGCGACGTTGGTCGAGACCACCGAGGACGACCCGGGCTTCGGCCAGACGCGTGAGGCGCTGCTGGACCGGCCGGACATCATCTGTGCCCTCGGCGGCGACGGCACCGTGCGCGCGGTCGCTCAGGTCCTCACAGGCACAGGTGTGCCTCTGGGCCTGCTGCCCGGCGGCACCGGAAACCTGCTGGCCCGCAACGTCGGGGCACCGGTGGACGACCTGGCCGATGCCGTCACGAGCGCCCTCACCGGCGTCGACCGCACGATCGACGCCGGCTGGCTGCTGCTCGACCCCACTGAGGACCAGCTGGCCGACCCGACACCGGTCGTTCAGCGGCCCGCCAACGCCCACCTCTTCACGGTCATGGCCGGCCTGGGCTTCGACGCCGCGATCATGGACGACGCACCAGAGGGCCTCAAGGGCAGGGTGGGCTGGGCTGCCTACGTGCTGGCCGCGAGCAAGAACCTGCGTGGGGAGGGGTTCCAGCTGTCGGTCACGCTCGACGACGTGAAGGCCGAGCCGGTCACGGCGCGCACCTTGGTCGTGGGGAACTGCGGAACGCTCACCGGAGGCATCACGCTCCTGCCTGACGCCGTCCTCGACGACGGACTGCTGGACATCGCAACGCTCACCCCAGAGAGCCTGGCGCAGTGGGCCGGTGTGGCCTCCACGGTCCTGCGAGGACAGACCGACGACGGTCCCTCGATCGAACGCCGGCAGGGTCGCGACGTCGTGGTCACCGTGAGCCCGGGGCAGAAGGTGGAGGCCGACGGCGACGTCCTGGGGCTGGCCACTCGACTACGACTGGTCGTCGATCCCGGCAGCCTGGTGGTCCGCGTGCAGCAGCGCTGACCCGCCGGGCTGGCATGACGCGTCAGGCTGGCGCCTGCCAGGTCATGCCAGCACGCGCTACCGCAACGAGAGGCGAGCTGTGTCCATACCGTTCCTGGACGATTTCGTCATAGGAAGCCCCCGGCCACAAGTGCGTCAGGAGAACCTGGCGGGCGCCCGCAGCAGCTCCCTGTTCGACAGCGGTCGCGAGGTCGGTGAGCAAACCGGCGTCCTCGCCCGTGATCGGTTCGGCAAAGGTCGCCTCGGCGATGTGCAGGTCGGCATCCGCAGCCAGCTCGACCACCGCAGCGTCAGGGCCGCCGTCGCCGGTGTAGGAGACCGACGTTCCCTCGGCGCTGAGCCGCACGCCCAGGTTCGTCACGTGGTGCGGCAGCTCGGCGAACGCCGCATCGAACTCTCCCATCCGCACCTTCGACCCGTCAGAAACGACCCGGAGGTCCGCCGCTCGCTGGACCGCGCCCACCGCGTCGCTCGCCAGGAGGTGGTCGAGGGCGCCGGCGGGGGCATAGACCGGCAGCGGATCTGCGGCAGGTTCCGACAGGGCACGCGACCGGAGCAGGGGCAGCAGGTCGGCGCAGTGGTCCGGGTGGCTGTGCGAGACCAGAACCGCGTCAATCTCGAGCGGATCGGCGAGCCGGAGGAGTCCCTGAAAGGTTGCCCACCCCGGGTCCATGAGGATCCGCTGGCCGCTGGCCTCGACGAGATACCCGCTGCACCCCGCATCCGCCGTCGGCCACGCCCCCTGCCCTCCGATGACCGTGACCTTCATCTTCGCCATGCCGGCAGTGTTCCTGACCTCGGCCGCGATTGACACTGAATGCAGAGGTCACCAAGAGCAGAGCCGACGAGCACAGCGCGCGGCAAAGGGTTGCCGCCACCCCAACACTCGTGCTCAGCACGTGCAGAGATCGCGTGCGCGACAGCCGTTTGCCGCGCCCCGTGCTCGCGGGCTCGGGTCCTCAACGACCGTCAGGCGCCGGGGACCATCCAGCGCAGGATCTGCACGAGCCCCACGATCGCGCACACGACCACGAGGGCAGCGATGACCCACGCGATGATCTGGGCTGCGTCGATCCCGCCACCCGAGGACGAACCGGACGCCGACGAACCCACGCCAGAACCCGCCGGGTCAGTGGCCTCCCCCTCGGCCTCACGGGCCTCGAGGGCCTTGCCACGCAGTGCCTCGACCTTCTTGGAGCGCGGCTCCTGACGCACCGACCGCGGCAGCGAGCGCCACATCGCGCCGAAGTCATCGCCGTGGGCCGAGCGCCAGGCAGCCACGGCGGCCTGCACCTCGGGACCCTTCACCCCGGCCCCGAACCACGCCGCGCCCGCCGCCGGCAGGTCGCCCATGCCGTGGTGCACCTCGCCGAGCAGACGCAGTGCCTCGACGTCGCGCTCCTCGCGCACGTGTGCGGCCAGCAGGTCCCGGGCAACCCACAGCTGTTGGGCGTCGATCGCCCTGGTCGCCTCCGCGACGACGGAGTTCTCTTCGGCGGTGGGTT
This sequence comes from Janibacter sp. HTCC2649, assembly GCF_000152705.1. Taxonomy (GTDB): domain Bacteria; phylum Actinomycetota; class Actinomycetes; order Actinomycetales; family Dermatophilaceae; genus Knoellia. Next base: position 2,367,778 of record NZ_CH672413.1, read on the forward strand.
CGGGTGGTGCGACCTTGCGGTCCTGCTCAGGCATGAGATCCAGCGAACCACACCGCCGCACCGGTCTCCGTCACCGGCACACACGGCATACCCGGCCTTTTGTTCTTTGTATGCCGTCCGCCCACCAGCGTGACGCAGGCCACTAAGCGTGCGCTTAGTCACAAACCCCGGATCTGCCTTGCCCGGCATTACCGACCAGTAGCACCATGGGTGCATGGGCCACTACAAGAGCAACCTGCGCGACATCGAGTTCAACCTCTTCGAGGTGCTCGGTCGCCACGACGTTTTGGGCCACGGCCCCTACGCGGACCTCGACTCCGACACCGCACGCGAGATGTTGAAGGAGATGGCACGGCTCTCCGAGAACGAGATCGCCGAGTCGTTCCAGGACGCCGACCGCAACCCGCCCGTCTACGACCCCGAGACCCAGGTCGTGACGATGCCGGAGTCGTTCAAGAAGTCCTACAAGGCCTACCGCGACAGCGGCTTCTGGGGCATCGACCTGCCCGCCGAGCTCGACGGCACCGTTGCCCCGCCGAGCCTGCGCTGGGCCATGAACGAGCTGGTCCTCGGCGCCAACCCCGCGCTGCTGATGTTCAACGCGTCCTACGGCTTCGCCAAGCTGCTCCACATCCTGGGCAACGACGAGCAGAAGAAGCTCGCCCGCTGGATCGCCGAGAAGGACTGGCACTGCACGATGGTGCTCACCGAGCCCGATGCGGGTTCCGACGTCGGCGCGGGCCGCACCAAGGCCACGCAGAACGAGGACGGCACCTGGGACATCACCGGCGTGAAGCGCTTCATCACGAGCGCCGAGTCCGACATGGTCGACAACGTCGTCCACTTCGTCCTCGCCCGCCCCGAGGGCGCTGGCCCCGGCACCAAGGGCCTCTCGCTCTTCATCCTCACCAAGTACGCCGTGGACCTCGAGACCGGTGAGCTCGGCGAGCGCAACGGCGTCTACGTCACCAACGTCGAGAAGAAGATGGGCCTCAAGGTCTCCACGACCTGCGAGCTCACCTTCGGCGGCGAAAAGGCCGCCACCGGAACGCTTCTGGGCGATGTGCACGACGGCATCGCGCAGATGTTCCGCGTCATCGAGAACGCCCGCATGCTCGTCGGCACCAAGGCCATCGCGACCCTGTCGACCGGCTACCTCAACGCGCTCGAGTACGCCAAGGAGCGCGTCCAGGGCGCCGACCTCACGCAGCAGACCGACAAGGCCGCGCCGCGTGTGACGATCACGCACCACCCCGACGTGCGCCGCAGCCTCATGTTGCAGAAGGCCTACGCCGAGGGTCTGCGCGCCCTCGTCCTCTACACGGCGGCCCAGCAGGACATCGTCGACTCGGCCCAGCTCGAGAGCGGCGCCGAGACCCTCGAGCACGGCTCCCCCGCCGAGCAGGCCAACCGCGTCAACGACCTGCTCCTCCCGATCGTCAAGGGCCTCGGCTCCGAGCGCGCCTGGGTGCTGCTCGGCACCGAGTCGCTCCAGACGTTCGGTGGCTCCGGCTTCCTCCAGGACTACCCGGTCGAGCAGTACGTCCGCGACGCCAAGATCGACACCCTCTACGAGGGCACCACCGCCATCCAGGGCCTCGACTTCTTCTTCCGCAAGATCATCAAGGACAAGGCCCAGGCCCTGACGACGCTGGCCATGCAGATCCAGGAGTTCGCCAAGGACCTCGGCGGCCACGGCGGCAAGCTCGACCGCGAGCGCGAGCTCCTGGGCGAGGGCCTCGAGAACGTCCAGGGCATCCTCGGCTACATGGTCGGCGAGCTGATGAAGTCCGACCCGCGCCAGGGTGGTGACGCCGACATTCGCAATTTGTACAAGGTCGGCCAGAACACCACGCGCCTGCTCCTCGGTGCCGGTGACCTCGTCGTCGGCTGGCTGCTGCTGAACCAGGCCGACATCGCGCTCAAGGCTCTCGAGGGCGAGGTCAGCGACAAGGATCGCGACTTCTACACGGGCAAGGTTGCGGCCGCGCAGTTCTACAGCCGCCAGGTCCTCCCGCGCCTTGCCGCCGAGCGCGCCATGGCCGAGGCCACCGACAACGAGCTCATGGACGTCCCCGAGTCCGCCTTCTGATCCAAGACACCGAAAGGCCCCGGTGACCGTGTGGTCACCGGGGCCTTTCGCGTATGCCGTGTGCTCGCCTCAGAGACGCGAGTCCGGGTCGACGCGGGTCTCGTCGACGCGCGAGCCGGTGGTGGGGTCGACCTGCGTGGAGCGGGTCGCCGTGTAGCCCATGGGGCGGGTGCGGCCGCGCATCGCGAAGGACAGCAGGATCGCGATGACTCCAGCGCCGATGAGGATCCAACCGAGCATGTTGTCATCCATGCCGGGGATATCCACCTGCAGGACGAACGACAGGATCGCGCCGATCACGATGAGGACGATTCCGAGTCCGATGTACATGGGTCACTCCCAAGGGTCCGCGTCCGGGTTCAGGGTTCCCGGATCGGTAGATGACCCTACCCGTGCATGGCGCTGACCTGCGGATTTACTGCCAGGGGTGTTTGGTTCAGCGCGCGGCGAGCACAGAGCCGGGGTTGAGGAGGCCGTCGGGGTCGAGGGCGTCCTTGATGCGCTGGTTGAGTTCCATGACGTCGGGGCCGAGCATCGCGGGGAGGGCAGCGCGCTTGAGTCGCCCGACGCCGTGCTCACCGGTGATCGTCCCGCCGAGGGCGATGGCGGCCGTGAGGATGTCGTCGAAGGCGGCGTGGGCGCGGGCACTCGACTCCGCGTCGGCGGCGTCGTACATGACGATGGGGTGGGTGTTGCCGTCACCGGCGTGGGCGACGCAGACGATGTCGACACCGCGCTCGACGCCGATCTCCTCCACGCGCGCGACGAGGTCGGGGAGCAGCGGCACGGCGACCCCGACGTCCTCGAGGAGTAGTGAGCCGGCAGCCTCGGCGGCGGGGAAGGCCAGGCGCCGCGCGCGCACGAAGCTCTCGCCCTCGGCGGCATCGTGGGTCACGAAGACGTCGACGGCGCCGGAGTCGACGCACGCCTTCTCGATGACCGCCATCTCGCCGGCGCGGGCACCTTCGGGCGCATCGGACTGGACCAGGAGGAGCGCGCGCTCGCGGTCGAGGCCCATCGGCGCGAAGTCCTCGACCTGGTTGACCGTCGGTCGGTCCATGAGCTCGACCATGGACGCGCGCACCACCCGACCCATGGCCGCGACCGCCTCAGCCGCCGCGCGCACGGAGTCGAACGTGGCGACGAGTGTGGACGGCGCGAGCTGAGCAGGGATGAGCCGCAACGTTGCTCGCGTGACAATGCCCAGCGTGCCCTCGCTGCCGACGAAGAGCTTGAGCAACGAGAGACCGGCGACGTCCTTGATGCGCTTGCCCCCCAACGTGATCAGCCGCCCGTCCGCGAGGACGACATCGAGGCCGAGGACGTAGTCGGTCGTCACGCCGTACTTCACGCAGCACAGGCCGCCCGCGTTGGTCGCGACGTTGCCGCCGATGGAGCAGATCTCGAACGAGCTCGGGTCCGGCGGGTACCAGAGGCCGTGTTCGGCGGCGGCCTTCTTGACCGCCGCATTGAAGGCACCGGGCTCGACGACGGCGCAGCGCGCAGCCGGGTCGATCTCGATGGCGGTCATCCGTTCGAGGCTGACGACGAGTCCGCCCTCGATGGCCGAGGCGCCACCGCTCAGGCCACTGCCCGCCCCACGCGGAACGACGGGTATGCCGTGACCCGCCGCCCAGCGGACGGCGACCTGGACGTGTTCGGCAGATTCAGCGCGAACGGTGGCACACGGCATACCGGCGTCCGGGTCCTTGGCCCAGTCCCGGCGGTACTTCTCGAGCGACTCGGGCGACGTCGCCACCACCCCCTCCGGCAGGGAGGCGACGAGTTCGGCGACGGCAGCGCTGCGATCGGTCACCCGTTCATCCTAGGAACGGCGTCCACCCGGGGCACGATGGGCGCATGACGACCCCTGCGCCCACGAGTTCGTTGCCGGGAGCCGCGCGCCTTCTGCGCGCTGCAGCCGAAGGAGACGTTGCGGCGGTCACGGCCGCTCTCGACGAGGGGGCGGGCATCGAGTCGCGGGACGAACACGGCCGCAACGCACTGCTGCTCGCCGCGACCGGGGACCACGTGGAGGTGGCGCAGCTCCTCGTGACACGCGGGGCCTCTCCCGACGCCCTCGATGACCGCCATGACACACCGTGGCTCGTCACCGGCGTGACAGGGAGCGTGGCGATGCTCGAGGCACTGCTGCCGGCGGATCCGGACCTCACGATCCGCAACCGGTTCGGCGGGGTGTCCGTCATTCCCGCGAGCGAGCGAGGGCATGTCGACTACGTGCGCCGCGTGGTGCGGACGGGCATCGACGTCAACCACGTCAACGACCTGGGCTGGACCGCGCTGCTCGAGGCCGTGATCCTTGGTGACGGCGGGCAACGTCACCAGGAGATCGTGCAGATCCTGCTCGATGCAGGCGCGGACACGTCACTCGCTGACAGGGACGGCGTCACGGCGCTCGAGCACGCGCAGCGCATGGGCCAGTCCGCGATCGCCGGGATCCTGAGCACCGATTGAGTCGATGTCGGTGGGCCGGGGGAGGATTGGGTCATGGCCACGATCGTTTTTCTCCATGCCCACCCCGACGATGAGGCCTCCGGGACCTCCGGCACGATGACCCGACTTTCGCGCGAGGGCCACCGTGTCGTCGTGGCCTATGGCACCGGCGGCGAGCACGGCAGCGCCCCGGAGGAGCTCCCCGAGGGCATGACCCTGGCCGACTACCGCCGCGGCGAGGCCGAGGCGTCCGCCAAGGTCACCGGGGCCGAGCGCATCGTGTGGCTGGGCTATCAGGACTCGGGCATGCACGGCTGGGAGCAGAACTCGCACGACGAGTCCTTCCACAGCGCGGACCTCGACGAGGCCGCCGGGCGACTCGTCGACGTGCTCGACGAGGAGGATGCCGATGTCCTCGTGACCTATGACTGGCACGGCGGCTACGGCCACCCCGACCACATCAAGGTGCACAAGGTCGCCCATCGCGCCGCCGACCTCGCCGCCCAGCGTCCCCGGCTGCTCGAGACGACGATGAACCGCGACGCCATGCGCGCCGGCTGGGAAGCGGCGAAGGAGGCTGGCCAGGAGGCCGGCTTCGACCCCGACCAGCCCATGGAGGACGGCGAGCCCATCGGCACCCCCGAGACGCAGATCCACTGGCGGGTCGACGTGTCCGGCGACATCGAGTCGAAGCGGGCCGCGCTCGCCTCCCACGCGAGTCAGGTGAGCGACGTCGGCATGATGCTGCAGCTGCCGCCCGAGATCTTCCTCGCATGGTTCGGCACCGAGTTCTACATCGAGCCGGGGCGTCCTGCGGGCATCGTCGACGACTGGCCGTTCGCCGACCTCGAGGCCTGACGCCTCAGGCCGCCGAGCGCGTCAGAGGCGGCGGTCGGCGAGGACCGGGAAGCCTTCACGGGTGCTCGTGACGAGCGCCGGGTCGATGTCGACGACGAGGACCTCTTCGTCGGCACCGGCCTCGGCCAGCACCTCACCCGTCGGCGCGACGATCTGGCTGTGCCCGCCCATCTCGGTGGCAGCGTGCGTGCCGGCGGTGTTGCACTGGACGACGAACGCCTGGTCCTCGACTGCCCTCGCCCGACCGAGCAGGCTCCAGTGGGCGACCCGGGCGGCGGGCCACGCGGCCGGCACGACGTAGAGCTCCGAGCCCGCGTCGAGCTGCTGGCGATAGAGCTCCGGGAAGCGCAGGTCGTAGCAGGTGGACATGCCCACCGCGATCGATTCGCCTGCGCCGGAAGGGATCTGGGTCGTGACGACGTCGGTGCCGGCCTCGAGCAGCTTGGGTTCACCCGAGCCGAAACCGAACCGGTGAATCTTGCGGTATGCCGTCCGCCCACCCTTCGCGGTCACGAGGACTGAGGTGTTGGCGAGCGTGTGCCCGTCCGGCCCGGGTTCGGGCAGACGCTCGATGAACGACCCCGCGTGAAGGGTGATCCTGGCGTCGGCGGCGAGCGCCGTCATGGCGGTGACCCATGGGCCGTCGAGCGGCTCGGCGAGCCCCTCCCACCGGCGGTAGTCGAAGCCGGTCGGGCCCCACAGCTCGGGCAGGACGACGAGGTTGGGACGGTGGTCGTCGGCCACGTGGCGCACGAGGGAGGTGACCCGCTCGACGCGCTCCGGCATGGACTCGTCGTCGCCGTAGCCCAGCTGGATGACCGCGATGCGCATCAGTCGCTCTCCTTGGTCTCGTCGCCGAGGCGTCCGAGCCGCGCGTTGTAGGCACGCAACGCCGCGTCGTCGTCGCGGTCGGCCTGCCGGTCGAGTCGCACCGTCTCCTGACGGTCACGGCTGAACCATTGTCGCGCGACGAGGATTGCCAGGATGAGGGTTGGTGCCTCGCCGAAGCCCCACGCGATCTCGCCGGCACGTTCCTGGTCGGCGAGCAGCTGCGGACCCCACGGCAGGTTGATCTGCTCGAAGAACCCGGGTGCGAGGACGAACTTCGTGCCGGTGAGCGCCACCCCGAAGAAGGCGTGGAACGAGATCGTCACGAAGAGGATGACGAGGAGCATCGCAGGGGTCCACTTCGGCGGCCCGGGGTCGATGCCGATGAGCACCCAGGTGAAGAGATACCCGGTGATGAAGAAGTGGGCCAGCATCAGCAGGTGGCCCGAGTGGGTGGTCAGTGCCACCTCGAACAACGGCGACCAGTAGAAGGCGGCCAGGCTGCCGAAGAACAGCACCGCGGCGACGACGGGGTTGGCGACGACCTTGAGTGCCCGCGAGTGGACGAGCTGGAGGATGACCTCGCGCGGACCCCAGGTGCGGTCCTGACGTGAGGGCAGGGCCCGCAGCGCGAGGGTGAGTGGAGCCGCTGGCACGAGCAACAGCGGCACGACCATCGCAACGATCATGTGCATGACCATGTGGACCGAGAAGAGCACCCGGCCCCAGATGTCGGGGGCACCGCTCGTGGCCCACACGAACATGATCCAGCCGAGGGTCCACAGGATCGTGCGGTGGATCGGCCACGTGTCGCCGCGCCGTTGGAGCTTCATGACCCCAGCGACGTACAGCCCCACGGCGAGCACGGCGATGCTGATCATGAGCCAGTTCGGCCGCCACGCGGAGAACCAGTCCGCGGCAGACATCGGACCGGGGTCGGGGAAACCGGTGATCGCGAGGACCGCACTGGGCGACTGCTCGGCGTCGGGCACGGGCGGTGGGGTGCGACCAAGGACAGCACCAAGTCCCATCGCCGCGGCCATGAGGGCGAGCTCGACGAGCACGAGGCGGGAGAAGGCGTTGCCACCCTGACCGATGCTGGCGATGACGCGTCGGCGCTGCTGCCAACCGAAGATGCCGAGCACGACGATGATCGCGGTCTTCGCGACGATCATCGCGCCATAGGCCGAGTTGAGGCCAGCAAGGGAACCCAGCCGGATGACCGCCTGCTGCAGACCCGTGATGGCCACGGCGGCATACGACCAACCGGCCAGCACGGAGTAGCGCGCGACCGTGGCACCGAGGTCCTTGCCGATGCGCGGTCGCATCAGGGCGATCGCCAGGAGGCCACCGACCCAGACGGTGACGCCGATGAGGTGGACACCGAGCGAGTTCACCGCGTCCTCGTGGCTGGCGCTCCCGGCCGAGTGCCCGGTGAGGGCGACGATGACGATGCCCCCGAGCGCGAGGGCGGCCAACCAGGCGTAGGCCGCACGCGTCCGCGCCATCATGGCGCCACCGGTCACGACCAGGGCCACGCCCGTCGAGATGGACAGGACGCGGGTGACCTCGAGCGACCACACGAACGTGAGGAACTGGCGCCCCAGCTCCGGGCTGCCCAGGCCGAGGCCGGCGAGGGAGGCAAAGGTGAACAGGACTCCGAGGCCGGCCGACACGAACCAGATGACACCGGTGACGGCGGCGAGGCGCGAGGCCTGGATGCGGCGTTCAGTCGTCTTGCGCTCCGGCACGAGGAACGCCGCGAGGATGAGCAGACCCAGCGTGGCCGCCGACGAGAGGTCGCTGACGACGCGCAGCAGGGGCAGCGCCCAACGCACCAGGGGCCCGGGGTCATCGAGCACGAGTGGGGACAGGACACCCGCCAACGTTGCCGCGACCAGGGCGACGACGAGCCCACTCACGGTCACGACCGCCACCGGACCCAACGGTGTGCGCGCGGGGAGGGGGGCAGTGCTCATGTGCGACAGCCTAGGCAGGGCGGCTGGACGGCGCGGTCCTGCCCCGACCGCGCCCGACCCGGATCGGTGCCAGAGTGGAGGCGATGAACTTCTCCCCGCCTCCCCTGACTGTGGGACTCGACGTCGAGGCGAGCGCCGATGTCGTCTGGAACCTGCTCATCCGGGTCGACGAGTGGCCGCGCTGGGGCCCGTCGGTGAGTCGGGCGGCCATCGACGGTGGTGGACCACGGATCGGCCCCGGTGCCACGGGAACGGTGTGGACCACACCCGGCCCGGCGGTCCCCTTCCGGATCGAGGCCTGGCAGGGCACGGGAGCCGTGCGTCACTGGTCCTGGCGAGTCGCTGGGGTGCCAGCGACCGGGCACACCGTCCGGGAGCGTGACGGCGGGTGTCGCGTCGAGATGTCGGCCCCGTGGTGGGCCCCGGGATACCTACCTGTCCTCTGGGTGGCGCTGCGCCGTGTCAAGGCTCTCGCGCAGGACCCCGCACCCACGTCCCCTCGCTAGGGTCGCTTCATGTCTCCGATCACGACGGCCCCGCAGGACCTTGCCGAGCTCACCGCGGCCTACTCGCACACGGTGCAGGCGATCGTCGACCTCGGGCACTCCCTGCGCGAGGGCGACGAGGAGCTCGCGACCGACTGCCCGGGCTGGTCGGTGAAGGACCAGTTCGCCCACGTGGTCAGCCTCGAGGCGTGGGTGCAGGGCGAGACCGTCCCCGACATCGACGTGCGCGGTCGCGCCCACGTGAAGAGTGGGCTCGGCGCCGTGGTCGAGAAGTTCCTCGAGTCCCGGCGGGACCGCTCCCTCGAGGAGCTCCTCGAAGAGCTCGACAGCCTCTCGACCGCCCGGATCGCCCACCTCGGGGCCGAGACGACGTCGCCCGACGACCCGGCGCTCGGCCCGTTCGGCCCGACCACCCTGCTCGGCCTGATGCAGAACCGCGTCTTCGACCTCTGGGTCCACGAGCAGGACATCCGCGGCGCCATCGGTCGCCCCGGCAACCTCGACTCCCCCGGTGCCGCGCTCACGGTGCAGACCCTCTTTGCCGCCCTACCCAGGGCCGTGGCACGCACGGCCCAGGTCCCGCCCGGCGAGGCCGTCATCCTCGACCTCACCGGGCCGGTCATCGGCCGGGCCGGCGTGCGGGTCGAGGAGCGTGACGGCAAGCCGCACGGCATACCCCTGTTCTCCGGCGGTTCGGAAGACACGGCGGAACACGCACCGGTGGTGGCGACGACGATCACCCTGTCGACGCAGGCGGCAACCCGTCGCGCCGCCGGCCGCATCGCGACAGCCGACACGCACTACACGGTCGTCGGCGACGAGGACGTCGCCCGCCGGGTCCTCGACGCCCTCGTCATCGCCCCCTGACCGGAAGTCCTCCAGCAGGACAGTTGCGCTCTGCAAGCATTCGGGTGCAGACTTGCTTGTATGCCGCAAGCAACAGAACCGCTCAAGCCGCGGGAGGAGTTCGGAGACTCACTCGTCCGCTCGTTCAAGCTCATGGGTGCCGTGAAGCAGCGCTCGCCCCGCCTGCACCCCAAGGTCGACCCGATCGGCTACCCGCTGCTGTTCAACCTGCGCGACGAACCGCGCCGCGTGTCCGAGATCGCCGAACGCGTCCACCTCGACATCTCCACCGTGAGCCGCCAGGTCACGACGCTCGTCGGGCAAGGGCTCGTCGCCAAGGTCGCTGACCCCAGCGACGGCCGCGCCCAGATGCTCACCCTCACCGACGAGGGTCGCCAGATGCTCATCGAGGTCCGGGCCCGCCGCAACGCCTGGCTCGCCGAGGTCGTCGACGGCTGGTCCGACGCCGACCTCGCCACCTTCGACTCCCTGCTCACCCGCTTCGCCGACGACGTCGAGGCCCACCCACTCTTCGCACCGAAGGACCTCGCATGACCGCAACCACGTCCGCACCGGACCAGCCCCTGACGCACCGTCAGATCGTCACGATCCTCGTCGGGCTCATGTCCGGCATGTTCCTCGCCGCACTCGACCAGACGATCGTCGCGACGTCGATCCGCACCATCGCCGACGACCTCAAGGGCCTCGAGCACCAGGCGTGGGCGACGACGGCCTACCTCATCACCGCCACGATCGTCACGCCGCTCTACGGCAAGCTCTCCGACATCTACGGCCGCAAGAAGTTCTTCATCACGGCCATCAGCATCTTCATCGCCGGCTCGATCCTCTGCACGTTCTCGACCTCGATGCTCCAGCTCGCGGCGTTCCGCGCGATCCAGGGCCTCGGCGCCGGTGGCCTCTTCTCGTTGGCACTGGCGATCGTCGGCGACATCGTGCCGCCGCGTGAGCGCGCGAAGTACCAGGGCTACTTCCTCGCCGTCTTCGGCACCTCGTCGGTGCTCGGCCCGGTCGTCGGCGGGTTCCTCGCCGGCACGGACAGCATCCTGGGCATCACCGGATGGCGCTGGGTCTTCCTCGTGAACGTCCCGATCGGCATCGCCGCCCTCGTCCTCGTCTCCAAGACGTTGCACCTGCGCCACACCCGGCTCAACCACCGCATCGACTGGACCGGCGCTGCCCTGCTCTCCGTGTCGCTCATCCCGCTCCTCCTCGTCGCCGAACAGGGTCGCGAGTGGGGCTGGACCTCGGGCAACGCCATCGCCTGCTACGCCATCGGTGTCCTCGCCGCGGCCGCGTTCTTCTGGCAGGAGGCCCGCATGGGCGAAGAGGCGATCCTGCCGCTGGCCATGTTCAGGAACCGCACGGTCGGTGTCGCGTCAGGCGCCTCGGTCCTCATCGGTATCGCGATGTTCGGCGGGCTCGCCTCGCTGCCGCTCTACCTCCAGATCGTCAAGGGCGCGTCGCCGACCGAGGCCGGGCTGCTGCTCCTGCCGATGACGCTCGGCATCATGTCGGGCTCGATCGTCTCGGGCCAGATCATCAGCCGCACCGGTCGCTACCGGATCTTCCCGGTCATCGGCGTCGCGCTGCTCATGGTGTCGCTGTTCGTCTTCCACTACATCCACTTCGACACCCCGTTGTGGCAGACGATGATCGTCATGGTCTTCTTCGGCCTGGGACTCGGCTTCAACTTCCAGCCGCTCACCCTGGCCGTCCAGAACGCCGTGCCGCCGCAGCAGATCGGCGTCGCCACGTCGACCGCGACCTTCACCCGTCAGATCGGTGGCACCATCGGCACCGCCGTCTTCCTGTCCATCCTGTTCTCGCTCGTCCCGGACAAGATCGCTGGCGCGATGAAGGCCGTGGCCCCCACCCCGGAGTTCCAGCAGGCGCTGCGCGACCCGGCCAACGCGGCCTTCGCCAAGCAGCTCGCCGAGTCCCAGGCGGGCGGCGCCGGTTCGGCGGCCGCGAGCAGCGGTGTGCTGCAGGACAGCTCGTTCCTCACCAACCTCGACGAGCGACTGGCCAAGCCGTTCCTCATGGGCTTCAGCGAGGCGATGGACCACGTGTTCCTCGTCGGTGCAGCGGTCATGGTGCTCGGCTTCATCGTCATGTGGTTCCTGCCCGAGGTCGAGCTCCGCAAGGGTTCGGCCTATCAGGAGCGCAACGACTCCGCCGACGCCGACGCTGCAGCAGCGGACGCGACCACGGCCTGAGCGCCTTCGTCCCGAACCCGCCCCCAACTGGGCGGGTTCGGGACCGGTTCGGGCGGGCGTCAGGCGCGGATGGCGCGGCCGATCTTGCGGCCCCAGGCCGCGGCGATGAGGGCCGAGAGCAGCGCTGCCGTCACCGGGAGTGCGAACGTCTCGTGAGCACCCCACGAATCGACGAGTATGCCGCTGAGTGCCGTTCCTGAGGCGACTCCGACGAGCAGCCCGGTGATCGCCACGGCGATGCCCTCGGTGATGAAGGCCCGCGGGACGAGCTGTTGCGCGAGCGTGATTCCCGTGATGAGCGTGGGTGCCGTCGCGGAGCCGGCGATGAACATCATCGCGGTGAGGCCCCACAGGTTGTCGATGAGGAGCACCGGAGCCTCGAGGACGAACATCGCGAGGGCGCACCAGACGAAGCGTTTGGCGATGCTGCCGGTGAACTTGCGCGTGCCGAAGACGATGGCCGACAGGGCAGAACCGAGGGCGAAGGCGCCGAGGATGACCGAGCTCATGCCCGTGCGACCAGCCTCGTCGGAGACCGCGACCGCTACCACCTCGTTGCCGCCGAACACGCACCCGACCATGAAGAGGGCGGCCCCCACCGCGGCAACTCCCGGGCGCGTGATGGCCAGACCGTGTGGCCGTTCGTCGTGGGGAACGACGGGCGGCTCCGAGCGGCGCTCGGCCAGGAAGAACAGCGATCCGGCCGTGAAGATGATGTAGGCGAGGAGCAGCCCCGCCTCTGGGAAGAGCGTCGTCGCAGCGAGGACGGCCAGCACCGGACCGAGGACGAAGGTGCCCTCCTCGACGACCTGCTCCAGGGACATGGCGGCGTGCAGGGCGTCCGGCTCATCTCGCAGGAGGTGGGCCCACCGTGCGCGGGACATCGGTCCCATCTCGGGAAGGAAGGCCGACACGGCATACCCGACGAAGAGGGTCCACGCGGGCGCCCCGGCGGCCGACAGCGCGACGGTGACCAGACCGGCGACGAAGGTCATCAGGATGAACGGCATCGAGGCGCGACGCTGGCCGTGCTTGTCGACGAGTCGGCCGATGTAGGGGCCGGCCGCGGCCAGGACGATGATGCCGCCAGCCGAGACCGCACCGGCCAGACCGTAGGAGTCGCGACGGGTGGCGACCATGACGATGACCGCGACACCGAACATGGCCCCGCCGACGCGAGACAACGCACTGGCCGCGAGGAACCGCCAGGCACCCGGGATGGCCAACAGTGGGCGATAGGTCGAGAGCACGGGCCAACTCTGACACGCGGCCACCACTGTCCCGAACCGACTTCACCGGGACAGCGGACAACCAGTGCTGTGGAATCAGCCCCAGACGAGGGCGCGGGCCGGGTCCTCGAGGATCGCGGCGACGTCGGCGAGATAGCGCGACCCCAGCTCACCATCGACGAGTCGGTGGTCGAAGCTCAACGCGAGCGTCGTGACCGAACGCGGCACGATCTCCTCGTTGCCATCGGCATCGGTGACGACCCACGGGCGACGGCTGATCGTGCCGAACGCCAGGATCGCGGATTCACCGGGGTTGAGGATGGGCGTGCCCGCATCGATGCCGAAGACACCGATGTTGGTGATCGTGATCGTCCCGCCAGCCATCTCGGCCGGCTGCGTGCGACCCTCGCGGGCCGTGGCCGTGAGGGCTCCGATGCCCTCGGCGAGCTCACGCAGGTTGAGCCGGTCGGCGTCCTTGATGTTGGGGACGACGAGCCCCCGCGGGGTGGCCGCGGCGATGCCGAGGTTGACGTAGTTCTTGAGGACGATCTCCTGCGCCGCCTCGTCCCACGCCGCGTTGATCTCGGGGTTGCGACGGGCCGCCAGGATCATCGCCTTGGCGAGGATGAGCAGCGGCGTGACCTTGACGTCCTTGAACTCGCGATCCTTCTTCAGCTTCGCGACGAGGTCCATCGTGGCGGTGACATCGACGGTCACCCACTCGGTGACGTGCGGCGCCGTGAACGCGCTGCCGACCATCGCCTGGGCGACCATCTTGCGCACACCCTTGATGGGCACGCGGACTTCGCGTTCGCCTCCGGCCCACGCCGCTGCCGGGGCCGCTGCGGTCCCGGCCGAAGCGGCAGGTGCAGCAGCAGCGGAAGCGGCGCCTGCGGCATACCCCTCAAGGTCTGCCCGGGTGACGACTCCGCCGTCGCCCGTGGCCACGACGGCGCCAAGATCGACGCCGAGGTCCTTGGCGAGCTTGCGCACCGGCGGCTTGGCCAGCACTTTCCCGCCCGACACAACGGGAGCAGGTGCGGCCACCGGTGCGACGGGTTCGGGCACGGGCGCCGGGGCCGGAGCGGCAGCCACAGGGGCAGCCACCACCGGAGCTGCGGTGGTCTTGCGAGCGCGACGGGCCGTCCCACCGGCCTTGGGGCCGTAGCCGACGAGCGTCTTGACCGGCTCCTCCTCGGCCTCGTCCGCAGCGGCGGACACAGGCTCGGCAGAGGGAGATTCGGCCGGAGCGTCGCCACCGAGCCCGTCGTCGATGGAGATGATCGGCGTGCCGACCTGGACCTCGTCGCCGACGTTCACGTGCAGTGCCGACACCGTGCCGGCCCACGGGATGGGCAGCTCGACGAGCGACTTGGCCGTCTCGATCTCGACGACGATGTCGTTGACCTTGACGGTGTCGCCGACGGCAACGTTCCACGTGACGATCTCGGCCTCGAGCAGACCCTCACCGGGGTCGGGGAGGTTGAAGTGCTTCACACCCATTGCGTCCTCAAACTCTCAGTAGGCGAGCGCGCGGTCGACACCGTCGAGCACGCGGTCGAGATCGGGCAGGTAGAGCTCTTCGAGCTTCGATGCCGGGTAGGGCGTGTTCCAGCCCGCGACCCGGATGACCGGCGCCTCGAGGGAGTAGAAGCAACGCTCCGTCACCATGGCGGCGATCTCGGAGCCGACCGACACGAACGACGGCGCCTCCTGGGCGACGACGAGACGGCCGGTCTTCTCGACCGACCGCGTGATGGCCTCGATGTCGAGCGGGCTGATCGAGCGCAGGTCGATGACCTCGAGCGAGCGTCCCTCCGCCTCGGCGGCCGCAGCCGCGTCGAGGCAGACCTTGACCATCGGGCCCCAGCAGGCCACGGTCACGTCGGTGCCCTCGCGGACCACGTGCGCCGAGAACAGGTCGCGGGACGCGGCGGGTGCGTCGAAGTCGACCTCACCCTTCTCGTGATAGCGCCGCTTGGGCTCGTAGAAGATCACCGGGTCGTCGCACTCGATGGCCTGCTGGATCATCCAGTAGGCGTCCTCCGGGTTGGAGCAGAACACCACGCGCAGCCCGAGGGTGTGCGCGAAGTAGGCCTCGTTGGACTCACTGTGGTGCTCGACCGCGCCGATGCCACCACCCATGGGGATGCGGACGACGACGGGCACCTTGATGGCGCCGCGCGAGCGCGAGTGCAGCTTGGACAGCTGGGAGACGATCTGGTCAAAGGCCGGATAGACGAAGCCGTCGAACTGGATCTCGACGACGGGCCGGTAGCCGCGCAGCGCCAGGCCGATCGCGGTGCCCATGATCCCGGACTCGGCGAGCGGGGTGTCGATGACACGGTCCTCGCCGAAGTCCTTCTGGAGGTGCTCGGTGATGCGGAAGACGCCGCCGAGCTTGCCGATGTCCTCGCCCTGGAGGATGACCTTGGGGTCGTTCTCCATGGCCTTGCGCAGGCCGGCGTTGAGGGCCTTGGCGATCGTGGATTTTTGAGTTGCCATGGTCGGTCACGCACCTTCCGCGGTCTCGAAGGACGCTTGGTATGCCGTGAAGGTCGCCTTGTCATCCGCGACCTGCTGGTGCGGCTCGACGTAGACCTGGTCGAAGATGTCGCCGACCTCGGGGTCCGCCATGCCGACGGTGGCGGCGCGCACGTGCTCGCCCAGCTCGTCGGCCTCCTGCTCGATGGCGTCGAAGAACTCGGCGTCGGCGATGCCCTCGTGGGCCAGCCAACGCTTGTAGCGGGCGATCGGGTCGCGCAGCTTCCAGATCTCGACCTCGGCCGAGATGCGGTACTTGGTGGGGTCGTCCGAGGTCGTGTGCGCGGCCATCCGATAGGTGAAGGCCTCGATCAAGGAAGGCCCATCACCGGAACGGGCACGGTCGAGCATCGCGGTCGTCACGGCATACGAGGCAAGAACGTCGTTGCCGTCGACCCGGATGCCCGGGAAGCCGAAGCCGTCGGCGCGCTTGTAGATCGGTGCGCGGGTCTGGCGGGCGTTGGGCTCCGAGATGGCCCACTGGTTGTTCTGGCAGAAGAAGACGACCGGGCTGTTGTAGACACCGGCGAAGACGAACGCCTCGTTGTTGTCGCCCTGCGCGGTCGCGCCGTCGCCCATGCAGGCGATGACGGCGGCGTCGCGCGCGTCGTCACCCGTGCCCACGGCACCGTCGCGCTGGATGCCCATGGCGTAGCCGGTGCCGAGGAGGCTCTGGTTGCCGATGACGATGGTGTAGCTGTGGAAGCCGAACTCGGCCGGGTCCCAGGCGCCCTTGTCGACACCGCGGTACATCGCGATGAGGCGCATCGGGTCGAGGCCGCGGGCCCAGGCCAGACCGTGCTCGCGGTAGCCGGGGAAGGCGTGGTCCTGCTTGCGCATCGCGCGGCCGGCGCCGATCTGGGCGGCTTCCTGGCCGAGGAGCGAGGCCCACAGGCCGAGCTCACCCTGACGCTGGAGCGAGGTCGCCTCGAGGTCGAAGCGGCGGACGAGGACCAGGTCGCGATACAGGCCGCGCAGGTCATCGTGACTCAGGGCGTCAACGATCTCGTCGTACTCAGCATGGGGAATGCGCTCACCCTCAGGGGTGAGGAGCTGGACCATGTCGGGGCCACCATCGGCGGCTGCGCGGGGCTCTACTGCTGCGGGATCCACTGACACGTGGTGGTCCATTCCGCCGACGGGCGGCGTTGCAGCGACGTCAATGTCGCTCACGGGCACTCCTGTTCCCTGGGGCGCCATTGGTGGCGACGCCCGGTTCGGGCCGCCGGCTCCACACGCTCGTGCACGCGCGGCCCGGACGGCGGTGTCTGGCGAGGTCCTCGGGGTGTGAGGGGGCTCACCAAGCCTGCTGGGCCAAACCGTACCGCGAGGGTGGCGCTGCCTCCCAAACGCACTGGCCACGGAACCCTTCCGGGCCTCGCGGCGTCCTAGGTTCATGCGTATGCGAACTTCCGTGGGCCACCGAACGACCGGGTATGCCGTGAGCGCACTGTGCGCTGTTGCCCTCCTGTCCTCGTGTGGTTCGGGAGAGTCGGGGGGTGGGGCGGGTGCGACGCAGAGCCCCGGCGCGACGGTGTCGGCCAGTCCCAGCGCATCGGGCTCGCCGACCGCGTCCATGCCCTCGAACGGGCGGGCCCGACCGACGGTGATGTCCGGGCGGGTGACGTCGATCAAGGACGGCTGCATCGTGTTCAAGAACGACCGGGACGCCCACCGATGGGTCCTCATCGGTGAGACGAAGAGCCTCATCGGCGGGACGGCATACGTGATCCAAGGGGTCGCGATGGACAGCCTGGACCCGACCTGTTCCGACGCACTGCCCTTCCACGTCACCGATGTCACCGTGCGGGAGGAGCAGGAGTCAGTCCCGCTGCCGAGCGGGAGCTCCCCGGGTCAGGCGGTCACCCTGACGGGCACCGTCGCCGATGGTGTCGAGGCCGGGTGCCGGGTGCTCACCACCGATCAGGGCACCTTCGTCCTCATCGGCTCCGTCACGGTGCCGAACGGACGCGTCACGGTGACGGGGCAGCGGAGCGCCACCACGATGTCAACCTGCCAGCAGGGTCCGCTCTTCGAGGTTTCGAAGGTCTCGCCCGCCAGTTGACCGTGGGCGGTAGCGTCCGAGCATGCGTCGCCGCCGCTGGCCCCGAGTCCTCGCCGGACTGCTCGCCCTGATCGTCCTGGCCGCGATCGGCGGCTACTGGTACGAACGTCCGCTGCTGCGCACCGGGACGGGGTATGCCGCGCACAACGCGTGCGCTCTGGCGTTCATCGCCCACCGCTCGAACCCCGAGACCGACCTGCCGCCGAACCCGCTCGTGCCCTACCTGTCGACAGGCATCGACGACGGCGCGAAGAGTGCGAAGACCTCGATCAAGGGACTGCTCGCGGGACAGGAGGCGGCTTACTCGCCCGAGACCGGGTGCACGGTGGGCGGCAAGCCCGAGGTGGCCACCCCCGGCCCGGCTCCCGCGGCCATGGCGGCCAACGCCCTCGGGGCCAATGCGTTGCCCGGAACGAGAATCGCCTCTGACGCGGGTATGGATCAGCTCATCGATGCAGCGTTCGGCAACGAGCTCGCTCCAGCAGCGAAGGAGCGGCTCGGCACTCGGGCCGTGGTCGTGGTCCGCGACGGCGCGATCATCGGCGAGCGCTACGCCGACGGCTTCACCAGGGACACGCCCCAGCTCGGCTGGTCGATGACGAAGTCGGTCGCCAATCTCATCACTGGGCGCCTCGTCCTCGATGGAACCGTCAAGGTCACCGATGACCACCTCCGACCTGAGTGGAAGGACGACCGCTCCACGATCACGATCGACCAGCTGCTCCGGATGACCGGTGGCCTGGCGTGGGACGAGACCTATGACCTCGGCACGCCCATCACCCAGATGCTCTACGGCGAGTCCGACATGGCTGGCTACGTCGCATCGCAGAAGCTCGCCCACCCACCGGGCTCCTATCAGCAGTACTCCAGCGGCAGCACGACCCTCCTCTGCTCCGTGCTCGGCGCGAAGGCGAAGGCCACCTCGAAGCTCGCGGCGGCTCAGGTCTTCGCACCGCTCGGCCTCAGCTCGGCCGTCCTCGAGACCGACGGGGTCGGGACGCCGGTGTGCAGCTCCTACCTCTGGGCGACTCCGCGGGACTGGGCGGCGCTCGGCCAGTTCGCCCTGCAGGACGGCGTGTGGAATGGCCAACGGCTGCTGCCCGAGGGGTGGATGGCCTCGTCGACCAAGGTCACACCGGTGAAGACGACCGAGGAGAAGGGCTACGCCGCGGGCTGGTGGTCCAACACCGACGCGGACGGCAGCCTCGTCGAGCCCACCCTCACGGCGGACACCTATTCGATGCAGGGCCATGACGGACAGCGCGTCTATGTCGTCCCGAGCAAGAAGCTCGTCGTCGTCCGGCTCGGCTTCAGCCCGGACCTGGCCGGCGAGGACCCGGCGATTACGCCTCTCGTGGCCGCCCTCTCACGCTGACGCGCTTCGCCCGACGTCCTTGAGGGTCGAGACGGTGCGGCGCACGACGGCTCGTTCGGCCCGGTCCGGACGGGACAGAGCGACGATCCACCGGCGGGCATTGACCCCGCGCAACGGCCGGAGCACCACCCCGTCCCGGGGCCGCGTGGTGAAGCGAGGGAGCAGCGCCAGTCCGATCCCGCGCACCACGAAGGCCTCGGCAACCCGGTTGTCCCGCACCCGCTGGACGACCCTGACCGGGCGGCCGGTGACGCGCTCGACCCCGTCGAGGACGGTCGCGAACGGATAGCCCTCGGGCACCCCGACCCACGGTTCGTCCACGACGTCCCGGGGGCTGAGCTGGTCCTTGGCCGCGAGCAGGTGGGTGGCGGGCAGGGCCACGTCGAGGGGTTCGCGGGCCAGCACCGTGCGGGCGAGGTGCTCGGCTCCGCGCGGAACAGCACTGAGCAGGCTGTGCCCGATGACGACGTCGTGGTCGGCGGCGAGCGTCGCGTAGTCCTCCTCCGACACGTCCGTGTCACTGAGCTCGAGGTCGATCCCCTCGTCGGCCAGACGCACCAGAGCCGGTGGCACGAGGAACTCCGCCGCGCTCGTGAGCGAGGCAATGCGCACGGTCCCGGTCGGTCGGCCGCGGAACTCGTCGAGTCGCGCCTCCACCCGGGCCAGCGAGGTCTCGACGTCGACGGCGGCGTCTGCGAGGAGTCGCCCGGCATCAGTGAGTCGCAGGCCTCGGCCAACGGGCTCGACGAGCCGGATACCGAGGTCACGCTCGGCGGTGCGCAGCTGCTGTGACACGGCTGAACCGGTGCGGTGGGTCGCGAGCGCCACCGCCGTGACGCTGCCGCGGTCGGCGAGCTCGCGCAGCAGGGCCAGGTGTCGAACGTCCATGAAGTCAGCCTAAGGACTAAGGCAAGAAAGATTCAGTAGACCGAAGCAATGTATGCCGGTCACGCTGGACCCGTGCCCACTCGCCACCGTCTCCTCGCCATGCTCGTCGCCGTCCTGTGGGGCGTGAACTTCATCGCCATCCACGCCACGCTCGTGCAGTTCCCGCCGTTCTTCGCCGTCGCCCTCAGGTGGGCGCCGCTGGCGATCGCCGCCGTCCTCTTCGTGCCGAAGCCGGACGTGGCCTGGCGCTGGATCCTGCTCTACGGGTTGGGGTTCGGCATCCTGCAGTTCACCTTCCTCTACTGGGGCATGGCGACGGGTATGCCGGCCGGTCTCGCCTCGCTCGTCCTGCAGAGCTCCGCTCCGTTCACCGTCGTCCTCGGCGCCCTGCTCGGCGAGCACCTGTCACCCCGGCGCGGGCTCGGCGTCCTCATCGCGGTGGGCGGGCTCGCCGTCGTGGGCTCGCAGCGCGGCGACGTCTCGGCGGTGTGGCCGTTCGTCCTGACCGTCCTCGGCGGGCTCGGCTGGGCCGTCGGCAACCTTGCCGTGCGTCGAGCGCGGGCAACGCAACCGGTGCGCCTCACCATGTGGATGAGCGTGGTGCCGCCGATCCCGATGTTCCTGCTCAGCCTCGTCGTCGAAGGTCCAACCCGCATCGCGGACTCCCTCACGACCCTCGGGACCCAGGTCGGTCTCGCGGCCGTCCTGGGCCTGATCTACACGAGCCTCATCGCCACGGTCATCGGCACCGGCATCTGGTCCTGGCTCATGGCGCGGCACCCGGCGGGCACCGTCGCACCGTTCTCGATGCTCGTCCCTGTCACCGGCCTGACGTCCGCGTGGCTCCTGCTCGGCGAGCGGCCCTCACTCGTGGAGTGGCTCGGGTGCGCGATCGTGGTGGTGGGCGTCCTGCTCACCGCGGGCGGCCGGCACACCCCCCGTCCCTCACCTGCAGCGTCCGCGCCGACGGTCGAGAACGCGACCATCCGCGCGGACGCAAGCGGTCAGTCGCGGGGGAAGGCTGCCGTGACCTCGAGCAGCCGGTCGTTGGCCTCGCGCTCGGCGATCGTCGCCCGCACCCCGTCGGTGCCGTAGGGCCGGACCGTCAGGCCGACGGCCTGGCACGCGGCCGCGAACTCGGCCGTGCGCTCGCCCACCGGGAACCACACGAAGTTGGCGTCGGTGTCGGGGATGTCCCAGCCCTGCCTGGTGAGCTCGGCCACGACCCGGGCGCGCTCGGCGACGAGCTCCTTGACCCGGACGTCGAGCTCGTCGAACGCCTCGAGCGAGGCGATCGCGGCCACCTGGGCGAGGGAGTTCACGCCGAACGGAATGGCCGCCTTGCGCAAGGCCTCGGCAATCGGTTCGTGCGCCACGGCATACCCGACGCGAAGCCCCGCCAAGCCGTAGGCCTTCGAGAAGGTGCGCAGCACAAGGACATTGGGACGCGCACGGTGGATCGCGAGCGCATCGGGGGCGTCGTCCGAGGTGACGAACTCGAGGTACGCCTCGTCGAGCACGACCAGCACGTCATCCGGGACGCGGTCGAGGAACGCCTCGAGCTCAGCGGTCCGCACACTCGGGCCGGTCGGGTTGTTGGGCGTGCAGACGAGAACGACCTTGGTGCGGTCGGTGATGGCCTCGGCCATGGCGTCGAGGTCGTGCCGCGCCTCGCTCGTGAGCGGCACCTGGACGGCCTTGGCACCGGCGAGCGCGACAAGGATCGGGTAGGCCTCGAAGCTGCGCCACGCGAACACCACCTCGTCTCCCGCCTCGCAGAACGCCGTGATGATCTGCCCGAGGACGCCGACGCTGCCGGGGCCGGTGGCGATGCGCGCGGCCGGCACGTCGAGCCGCGCGGCGAGCGCCTCGGTGAGCGCGGAAACCCCCATGTCGGGGTAGCGGTTCATCTGCCCGGCCTGCTCGCGCACGACGTCGAGGACGGACGGCAGGGGCGGGTACGGGTTCTCGTTGGAGGAGATCTTGTATGCCGTGATGCCGGCTTGCGCTGCCGCCGGTCGCCCGGCGACGTAGGCCGGAACGGCGTCCAGCGCCCCTCGGAGGCGGACGCGGGGAGCAGGGGTGGAAGCGGTGCCGTCGGTCATGCTCGACACTGTAGAGGCCACCTCACGGGAGCGACGAACGCCACATACGTCACACGCACAGGCCAAGAGGGGCCTTCTTCGTGGGACCATGACCCGGTGCAGAACTTCCTGATCAGAGTCCTCATCAACGCCGTCGCCCTCTGGGCAGCAGCCGGTCTCCTCGACGGCATCAGCTTCGGCACCGACGACGCATGGACCAGCAAGGTCGTGACGATCGTGCTCGTGGCCCTCGTCTTCGGCCTCGTCAACGCCGTCATCCGGCCGATCGCCAAGGTGCTGTCGTTCCCGGCCATCGTGCTGACGCTGGGGCTGTTCACGTTCATCGTCAACGCGTTCATGCTGCAGATCACGGAGTGGATCACCAAGCCCATCGGCCTGGCCTTCACCATCGACGACTTCTTCTGGGACGCAGTCTTCGGCGCGGTCATCATCACCGTCGTGTCGTGGCTGCTGAGCGTCGTCCTGCCCGACGGCGACGACGACTGAGCCACCGCTCGGCCCTCCCCCTCCAGCTCCCTTTTCAGCTCCCTCCTCACTGAACAGCGTCGTTTTCATGGGTCGTCATCACAATGCAGACAGCGCTCCGAGCCAGCGCGGCGTCGTTGCCGCTCTGGTCGCGGGTGCCATCGTCATCGCCGGTGGCGCCTTCGCCCTGGGCAAGGGCACCGGCTCCGACGGCTCCGGCGACACGAGCTCCGGCACGGGGTGCACGGCCGGGGCCCTGCGCGTCGAGGTGACGCCCGAGCTCGCTGACCTCGTCAAGGCCCAGCTGGCCACCGCGACCAAGGCAGATCCGTGCCACCGCTACGAGGTCACCAGCCTGCGGTCCTCGAGCGTCGCGAGCCGCATCCGACAGGGCCGGGCACCTGATGCCTGGATCGCCGACTCCTCCGTCTGGCTCGACCAGACGACCGCCGGCAGCAGCGGCTCCGCGGTCAAGGCCGACTGGGTCGCCGGCGGATCCCTCGCACACTCCCCCGTCGTCCTCGCGAACCCGGTCAAGAGCAAGGACAACTTCAGCGGCGAGTTCACGTCATGGATCGACCTCGTCAACAAGGGCGGCGCGATCCACCTCGCGAACCCCCACCTCGACACCGCCAGCCGGTTGGCCTTCCTCGCCTCACGCGGTGACACACCGACGACCAAGGACGTTGCCGCGGGGCAGCGCATCATCCTGCTCTCACGCTTCGCCGCGACCGGGTCGGCCGACCTCCTCGCCGGCGTCCAGGACCCGACGAAGTCCAACACCACCCGAAGCGAACCGTTCCCGCTCAGCGAACAGGCCCTCGCGGCATACGCCGCATCGGCTCCGGGCACCCTGGCCGCGATCACGCCCAAGGCGGGGACGCTCTCGTTGGACTACCCCTGGGTGCCGGCGCCCGATCTCAGCCCGGAGCTCAAGGAGACTGCTGACGCCGGGCTCAGGGCGCTGACCTCCGCCGGCGCCGTCGATGCGTTCACCAGGGCCGGTTTCCGCAGCGACGACGACGCCGGTGGCCCGACGATCGACGGCGTCGCCCCGCCCACCATCACGGCCCTCAAGCAGATGGCTCCGGCGGCTCGGCTCGACGCCCTGCGCCAGTGGGACGTCCTCAAGGCCGACGCCCGCATGCTCGTCATCATGGACGTCTCCGGCTCGATGAAGACCGTGGCCAAGGACACCGGCGGCAAGACGCGCGCCACGGTGGCTGAGGAGTCCCTCATCACCGCCGCCCAGCGACTGCCCGACGGCAGCGAGGTCGGCGGCTGGATCTTCTCGACCGACAAGGGCGGCAAGGGCAAGGACTGGGCGGCGATCGCTCCCATCGCTCGCCTCGACGAGCCCGAGGGCACGGGAACCCACCGCGACGCCCTCGTCGCCGCACTCAAGAAGTTCCAGACCTACATCAGCGGCGACACCGGGCTCTACGACACGACGGCCGCAGCGTTCGAGGAGATGACGAAGACCTACGACCCCGAGTACTTCAACTCGGTCGTCATCATCACCGACGGCAAGAATGACGACCCGGGCGGCGGACTCGACCTCGACCAGCTGCTCGCCCACATCAAGAAGGGCCACGACCCCACGCGTCCGGTGAGGATCGTCACCATTGGCATGGGCGAGGCCGACACCAAGGTCCTCAAGACCATCTCGACGGCCACGGGCGGCACGACCTACACCGCCAACACCTCGGACGACCTGCTCACGGTGTTCGTCCAGGCCCTGCTGGCGCGCGAACCCGCCCAGGCTCCCTGAGGCGCCCGGCTCGGCTCAGTTTTGCCGGCCCAGCCCACCCTGCTCTGCCAGCCCGGATCTAGGGCTTGGGCTTCGGCGGCTTCTTCGTCGCGCCGGGGGCCGACCCCGACTTTCCGGGCGCCGACTCGGAGGTCGTGGGACTGGGCTGGGTCGTGGAGCTCGATGACGTGGACGGAGCTGTCCGTGCCGTGGGCTGGCCGGGAGTCGATGCCCTGACCCCAGCTGACGTCGACGTCCCGCTCGGGCCGTCGGTGACCACCGCGACGTTCGGGGACGTCGTCGGCACGGGTGCTGAGGTGGAGGGTGTCGGATCCTCGGTCGAGCTCGCAGCCGGCTCGGCGGTCGGTGCATCCTCGTCCTGGCCCTCACCCGATGTGACGTGCACACCCGTCGGGCCCTGAGGGAAGAGCGGTCCGCCCAGGCTCGGTCCGCCCAGCGCCGCGGTCCCGACCAGCACGGCATACACACCGCTTGCGACGAGCATCATCCAGAGCCCGCGACGGACGTCGCGGCGTGGGCGACCGGCCGCCCCGAGGGCGGCGGGGGCGGCGCAGTGGCGCGGACGGTGGGGAGCACTCATGACCCATCCACCGTAACGAGGTGGCCACCAGAACCCCAGCGAGCGTCAGGACCAAAGCCTCTACCGCCTCGCTTGTCTACTACGTATCGTCGTATTACTATCAGTCGTAGTAGAACCTTGAGCCCCTCGAGGGACCGATCTGCAGGAGAGCCATGGACCCCGTCGACCTCGCACGGTGGCAGTTCGCGATCACCACCGTCTACCACTTCCTCTTCGTCCCGGTGACGATCGGCCTGTCCTTCGTCGTCGCCGTGACGCACGTGCTGTGGGTACGGACCCGACGCCCCGAGTGGCTGCGCCTGACCAAGTTCATCGGCAAGCTCTTCACGATCAACTTCGCGCTCGGGCTCGTGACGGGGATCGTCCAGGAGTTCCAGTTCGGGATGAACTGGTCGGACTACTCGCGCTTCGTGGGGGACATCTTCGGAGCACCGCTGGCGCTGGAAGCGCTGCTCGCCTTCTTCGTCGAGTCGACCTTCCTGGGGCTCTGGATCTTCGGCTGGGGGCGCATCCCCGAGAAGCTGCACGCGGCCACCATGTGGATCGTCCACATCGGCACCCTGCTCTCTGGCTACTTCATCCTCGCGGCGAACTCGTTCATGCAGAACCCCGTCGGCTTCCGCTACAACCCCGAGTCGGGGCGTGCCGAGATGACCGACTTCCTCGCGATCCTCACCAACAAGGTGCAGCTCGTCGCCTTCCCACACGTCATCACGTCGGCCTACATGGTCGGTGGCGCGGTTGTCATGGGCGTCGGGGTCTGGTTGTGGCGGCGGGCCGCGCAGCCGGGCGCGGCTGACGCCGAAGACGTCCCCATGTATCGCAAGGCCACCCGCCTCGGCGCCGTCCTCACCCTCGTCGCGAGCCTCGGCGTCGTCATCACCGGCGACGTGCAGGGCAAGATCATGACGGAGGTCCAGCCGATGAAGATGGCTGCCGCAGAGGCGCTCTACGAATCCCAGACGGGCGCGGCCTTCTCGATCTTCACCATCGGCACGCTCGACGGCAACCACGAGGTCTTCGCGATCAAGGTGCCCAAGGTCCTCGCCTTCATGGCGACCGGCAACCCCAACGGCACGGTCGAGGGCATCAACGAGATCAAGGCGCGCAACGCCGAGATGGTCGCGGGGATCGAACGCACCTACGGGACGGACGTCGCGCGGATCGCGGCCGACGCCGACTACACCCCCAACGTGCCCCTGGCCTACTGGACCTTCCGCCTCATGATGGGACTCGGCTTCGCCTCGATGGGGCTGTCCCTGTTGTTGCTGTGGGTGACGCGTGGCCGCTCGCGACCACCGGTGTCACGCCTGTGGGTGTGGGCGGGGATCGCCGCACCACTGCTCCCGATCTTCGGCAACAGCTTCGGCTGGATCTTCACCGAGACCGGCCGCCAGCCGTGGCTCGTCAACGGGTTGATGACGACCGCCTTCGGTGTCTCGCCCTCGGTCTCCGCAGGTGAGATCTGGACCTCGATGACCGTCTTCACCCTCCTGTATGCCGTGCTCGCCGTTGTCGAGGTCCGCCTCTTCCTGCGCTACGTCGCCCACGGCGCCGAGCCCTTCCACGAACCGGAGGACGCGCCCGCCGAGGACGCACCCCTCCAGTTCGCCTACTGACCCCTCCTTCCCACCTTCCCCAACCCCGCGAGAGCGAGACCGACATGGACTACCCGCTCATCTGGTTCATCCTCATCGGAGTGCTCTGGACCGGCTACCTCACCCTCGAGGGCTTCGACTTCGGGGTCGGCGCCCTCCTGCCCGTCCTCGGTCGCCGCCCCCACGTGGGCAACGGCGTCGTCGAGTCCGAGAACCGTCGCCGGGTCATGCTCACCGCGATCGGTCCGCACTGGGACGGCAACGAGGTCTGGCTGCTCACCGCCGGCGGCGCGATGTTCGCGGCGTTCCCCCACTGGTACGCCACGATGTTCTCCGCCTTCTACCTGCCGCTGCTCGTCCTCCTCGTCGCGCTCATCGTGCGCAACATGGGGCTGGAGTACCGCCACAAGCGGGATGACGACACGTGGCGGCAGCGATGGGACATGGCGATCGTCGCGGGTTCGGTGCTCGCGCCGTTCCTCGTCGGCGTGGCACTGACCAACGTCGTGCGCGGCGTTCCGCTCGATGCCAACTTCGAGTATGCCGGCTCGTTCTGGACCCTGCTCAACCTCCCGAGCCTGCTCGGCGGCGCCACCTTCGTCGCCCTGTCGGTGACCCACGGAGCCCACTTCCTCGCCCTCAAGACCGACGGGCCGATCCGCGAGGAGGCCCGCCAGATCGCGTGGCAGGTGGGCATCGTCGCCGCGGTGCTGGCGGTCCTGCTGCTCGGCTGGCTCGTCACCACCCAGGGATCGTTGGCCGTGGCCGCCCTGGCAGTCGTCGCCGCAGCCGGACTCGTCGGCGGTCTGCTCGCGGGCCGCGCCGGACGCGAGGGACTCGCCTTCGGCGGAACGGCCCTCACCTGGGTCGCCGCCACCGCCTCCTACTTCGTCGCCCTGTACCCCGCGGTCATGCCGACGACCCTGGCGGGTGGCGCCTCGCTCACCATCGAGAACGCATCGAGCACGACGATGACACTGCAGATCATGACCGTCGCGGCGCTGCTCTTCGTGCCGATCGTGCTGCTCTACACGGCCTGGACGTACTGGGTCTTCCGTCGGCGTCTCTCGACCCACCACATCCCCGCACCGGTCCTCGTGAAGTGAGCGGACGGCATACCCCATGAAGCCTTTTGACCCCCGGCTGCTGCGGGCCGTGCCGGCCGTTCGACGACCGGTGGCCATCCTCGCCGTGGTCGCCGCGTTGCAGGGAGCTGCGGCCATCGGCCTGGCCGTTGCCCTCGCCCGGCTCGTGACCGACGTTGTCTCACAGGGCAACTGGCAGCGAAGTGCAACCTGGGTCGTCGTGGCGTTCCTCGTACGAGCGGGGCTGGGGATGCTCGTCGAGCGCATCGGAGCGAGCACGGCGACTGCCGTCAGCTCGGCCCTGCGGCGTCGGTTGCTCGCACGCTGGGTGAGTTCGCCGGCAGAGGGGCGACCCGGGGTCGAACGAGCATCGACGCTCGCCGCGCAGGGCGCACATGCCGTCGAACCGTATGCCGCCCGCTTCCTCCCGGCGCTCGTCGCCGGAGCAGTCGTGCCGGTCCTCGCCGTGGCCACCCTCGTCGTGGTCGATCCACTCAGCGCAGTCATCGTCGTGGTGACACTGCCCCTGCTGCCGCTCTTCGCGGCCCTCATCGGACGGACGACGCAGGACGACACCCTGAGCCGGTGGCGAGCGCTCGAACAGCTCGCCGGTCACTTCGGTGATGTGATGCGCGGCCTGCCCACTCTCGTGGCCTATGGCCGGGCGCGGCGTCAGGTCGAGGTCGTGAAGGACGTTTCTGAGCAGCACCGGCTCGCCACGATGCGAACCCTGAGGTTGGCGTTCATGTCGTCGGCCGCGCTCGAGCTCCTTGCGACGATCTCGGTGGCGATCGTCGCGGTCTCGGTTGGCCTGAGGCTGACCCACGGATCGATGACCCTCCAGGCCGGGCTGCTCGCGATCCTCCTTGCGCCCGAGGCCTACTGGCCCATCCGACGGGTCGGCGCCGAGTTCCACGCCGCCGCCGACGGAGCCACCGCCATCGACGACATCCTCACCGAACTGAAGACCCCCAACCTGCTGCCACTTTCGTCCAATAGGGCACGAATGGCGGAAACCATTCCTGCCCTATTGGACGAAAATGTTCGGGCAGAGGGCGTGGGGTACGCCTACCCGTGGGCGGAGGGGCTCGTGCTCGACGACGTCACCCTGAGCGCCGGGACCGGGCTGACGGTGGTCACCGGGGAATCCGGGGCCGGCAAGACGACTCTGCTCGACCTGCTCGCGGGAGTCCGCACGCCAAGTGCAGGCGAGATCGCGACGGGGCCCGTGCACTACGTGACGCAGCGACCGTTCCTCCCGGACGGGACCATCGAGGAGGCGGTCCGACTCGGCACCAGCCCCGACCTCACGGAGATCGACGTGTGGGCGGCGTTGTCGCGGGTCGGGCTCGACGAGTTCGTCGCCGGCCTGCCGGACCGACTCTCGACAGCGCTCGGCGACGACGGGTTCGGCCTCTCGGCGGGGCAGCGGCTCCGCCTCGGTCTGGCTCGGGCCGCGCTCTCCGAGGCGCCCGTCCTCCTCCTCGACGAACCGACCGCCCACCTCGACCACGCCGGCACCGACCTGGTCGTCACCTTCATCCGCACCCTCGCCCGGGATCGCTGCGTCATCGCTGCCACCCACTCCTCCGAGCTCGTCTCCGTCGCCGACGAGCACCTGCACCTCGGACACGCGATGGCGGTGGTGGGGTCATGACCGTTCTTGAGTCAGTCGTCCCCCGTCGTCGCGATGCTCTCGCCGGAGCCTGGGGTGGACTGGCCCTGACCTCGGGCGTCGCCCTCACGGCGACCTCCGGCTGGCTCATCGTGCGCGCGGCCGAGCGCCCGGTCATTCTCACCCTGCTCACAGCGATCGTCGGGGTGCGCGCCTTCGGCATGGCCCGGCCCTTCTTCCGTCACCTCGAGCGGCTCCGCTCCCACGACTCGGCCCTGAGCGACCTCGCCACCGCACGAACGTCCGTGTATGCCGCCCTCATCCCTCTCACTCCGGCTCGCCTTGGCCGCCGGTCCCGAAGCGCCGTCCTCGGCGGGGTCGTCGACGACCTCACCGACGTCGTCGAAGCCCATGTCAGGGTGCGGGTCCCGGTGCTGTCGGCCACTGTCGCCGCTCTGTTCGCCGTCCTCCTCACCGGCGCCCTCGAGCCGATCGCCGGCGTCGTCGTCGCGGTCTGGATGCTGCTCGTGGCGCTGACCTCCCGCGTCGGGTTGGCCCTCGAACGCGACGCGCAGCCCCTCCTCGGAGAGGCTCGCGCGGAGGTGAGTCGCGCGGCGGAGCTGGTGGCACGGCATACTCCGGAGCTGCAGGCCATCGGAGCGACGGGTGACGTGCTCGATCGACTCGACCGAGCGCACGCCGACCTGGCTCGGGCCCTGGGTCGGCAGAGCCGCGGGCGGGCCCTGGTCACAGGAGGCGTCCTCGCCCTGACGGGCGTGGCAACGATCGTGATGGCTGCGGTGGCCACCACTTCCAGCCTCTCCCCCGCTGTCGTCGCGCTCCTCGTCGTCGTTCCCGCAGCCCTGGCAGACGCGGTGCTGCCGCTCGCCGACGCCGTGCGCGCCCAGGCCCGGGCCGAGCAGAGCCTGTCGCGGGTCGATGCCCTGCTGGACCAGACGCCCGCAGTGGCCAACGCCGGCTCAGGACAGCCCTCTTCGCGAGCACCCCACCTGCGACTCGAGGGCGTCGTGGCCGGCTGGACCGACGGTCGCGTGGACGTCGGGCCGGTCGACCTGGACCTCCCGCCCGGACGTCGGATCGGGCTCGTCGGCGCCAACGGGACCGGCAAGTCCACGCTGCTCGCCGTCCTCGCCCGAGCCCTCGACCCCGCCGCCGGTCGCTATCTCATCGACGGTCGAGACGTCACCGACCTGGACGCCGATGCCGTGCGTGACCTCCTCGCCATCGTCGACGACGAGCCGCACATCTTCGCCGCAGACCTGCGCGCCAATCTGGTTCTGGCACAGCCGGATACGAGCGACGCGGAGATCATCGCCGCCTTGCGCGTCTCGGGTCTGGGCACGTGGCTCGCGGGGCTGCCCGCTGGGCTGGACACCCGCCTCGGCGCCGGTGGGCGCGGGGTCTCCGGCGGCGAGCGCGCCCGGCTCGCCCTGGCCCGCGCGGTGCTGTCGGGGCGACCGGTCATCCTCCTCGACGAGCCCGTGGCCCACCTCGACCACGCCACTGCGGTGAGCGTCATGCGGGACGTCTGGGTCGCCACCTCGGGGCGTACCGTGGTCGTCGTCAGCCACCGTCACGAAGGCCTCGACGCCGTCGACGAGGTCCTCGAACTCTCGCCCACCCGCAAGGACTGATCGCCGTGCCCACCACCCCCGCCGCTCCCCGCCTCGGTGATCTCGAGCGCGTCGTCATGGAGCAGCTGTGGGAGTCGTCGGAGCGTCGACCCGAGGGTGCGAGCGTGCGCGACGTGCTCGAGGCCCTGCCCGCTGACCGGAACCTCGCCTACACCACGGTGATGACGGTGCTCGATCGCCTGTCCAAGAAGGGACTCGTCACCCGCGAGCGCGACGGGCGGGCTTGGCGCTACACCCCGGCCGGCACGCGTGCGTCGCTCACCGCCGAGACGATGCGGGCCTCCCTCGGGGACGCGAACGATCGTCGGGCGACGTTGCTGCACTTCCTCGATGGTGCGACGCCCGAGGAGCTCGACGACCTGCGCGCTGCGCTCTCCGAGGTCGAGCAGCGGCGCGGCTGAGGGTCGAACCTCGAGCATGTACGCCCTCCTCCTCGCAGCCCTCGCCGTCGTCCTTGCTGGCGTTGCCCCGCGAGCAATGGCCCGGCTCGTCAGTTTCCGTCGAGCGCCACGCCCCGCCCTGGTGGCTTGGCAGGCCGTCTCCCTCTCGGCCGTGATCGCCGCGCTGTGCGCTGGGCCGGCAGCGGTCGCGTACCTCAACGACACCACCTACGGCTGGTTCGCGTGCAGCAGCCAGAACGGTTGCGCCACCACGATCTGGTGGATGGAGAACCGGCGCTGGATCGTCCTCACGATCGCGGCCGTCGTGACGGTCCTCGTGCTGGGTCGCCTCCTCCTCTCGGGCCACCGCATCGGCACCCGACTCCGGGCCGCCCGGGCCCGCCACCGTGAACTCGTCGACGTCCTCGCCGCACCAGAGAGCGATGGGCGAGCGGACGGCATACGCGTTCTCGATCACGCCACTCCGACGGCGTACTGCCTCCCCGGGCGACGGTCGCGAGTCGTCCTGACGCAGGGCGCCCTCGCTGCCCTGCCCGACGACGAGCTCGATGCGGTGCTCGCCCACGAGCGGGCGCACCTGCGGGGGCGGCACGACCTGCTCATCGAGTACTTCACGGTCCTGCACCACTCCGTGCCCAACCCGGTGCGTTCGCCCGAGGCTCTGCGGGAGGTGCGCCTGCTCGTCGAGGCCCTGGCCGACCGGGCGGCCGTGCGCCGCTCGGGTCCGGTCACCACGGCCCGGGCCCTCCTGACCCTCGCGCAAGGACAGGCACCCGAGGCCGGACTCGGCGCCGGTGGCGACGGCACGACCGCCGCCCGGATGCGCCTCCTCGCCGCCGAACCCCTGTCCTCACTGACCATCGTGCTCATGTACGCCTACGCCGCAGTCGTCCTCATCCTTCCCCTCGCCCTCCTCGGCCTTGCCTGGCAGTGAGAGGCTGCGGGACATGAGTGAGAGAACGCCAGGCGAGCAGACGGCATACCGGATCTCCGTGGTCTGCACCGGCAACATCTGTCGGTCGCCGATGGGTGAGTGGCTGCTGCGGGAGGCGTTCGAGGACGCGGGTCTCGACGTCGAGGTGACGTCAGCCGGCACGTCCGCGGAGGAGAGCGGCA
Organism: Janibacter sp. HTCC2649; assembly: GCF_000152705.1. GTDB lineage: Bacteria > Actinomycetota > Actinomycetes > Actinomycetales > Dermatophilaceae > Knoellia. Next base: position 2,400,070 of record NZ_CH672413.1, read on the forward strand.
ACCCGATGGACTCGCGGACCATCGCCGTCCTGCGCCGCAACGGGCACACCGACCACGGCTGGGACGGGCACCGGGCGCAACGCTTCACGGCGCAGGACTTCGCGGAGCTCGACCTTGTGCTCGCCGCCGACAGCGGCCACCAGCAGAGGCTGCTCAGGCTGGCGCCGAGCGACGAGGACCGCGCCAAGGTGAAGCTGATGCGTTCGTTCGACCCCACCTCGGTCGCGGCCGAGGACCTCGACATGGACGACCCGTGGTGGGGCGACGACGCGTCGTTCGACCAGACCTACGCCGAGGTTCGGGCCGCCGTGCCCGGCATCGTCGACCACGTGCGGGCTGTGGCCTTCACCGGATAAGCAGTTGTCCGGAAGGCCGCTGGGCCTGATGCTGCTCGCATGTATGCATTGGAGCGAGCGCGACACGACGCGGCTGAGGGCCGCGCGTGGAAGGCGCGCGACCGTTTGAGGGGGGCTCCAGACCCATCGACCGGATGCTGCCGTCGCCGACGAGCTCGCGCAGATTCACCACGTCATGCACGACCTGCCGGCCGCAGGAGCTCTGTGGTTCGTCACGGGTCGTGACGACGCCAACGCGCGGGAGGCCATCGCGGCCTGGCGTGAACAGCATGGCGATGCCGCCGCTCAGTGGCGCACGATCCCCGGACCCTTGCGGGCGGCCTTGGCGTCCGAGCCCCACCTGGTTCACCTCCAGGAGGAGGCTCGTCAGGCCGAGCGAACCACCATCCAGCGTCACGAGGCGAAAGTGCGGGCTGCCCAACCGCGAGCCGACCGTGTGCTGGACGTCGTGGGCACGCTCATCCTCTGTGGCGTGGCGCTGTCGATCATCGCGATCTTCGGCGTCGGCGTGTGGACGATCGGAAGGTGGATCGCCTCGTGAGGTGCGTCAGCGAGCGGCCGGGTTGAGCGCGCGCGTGAGGACGTAGTCGAGGACCACGAAGTCGTCGACGGTTCCGCCCACTGTGTCGTCCGGGATGACGTCATTGAAGTCGACGAGATAGCTCAGCGCGGCGAGAGTCATGTGGCGCCGGGCGACGAGCGCCGCTGAGTCGTCCGCCTCGAGGGCCGAGCCACCCAACCAGTCGACGGCCTGGGCGACGAGCCCTGCGAGAGGTGCCAGGCGCTCGTCGTTCTCCAGGTGACGCAACCGCACCAGGTCGAGAAGTTCCTCGAGCAGCACCGGTTCGGTGTCCAGCCGATGGGCGAAGCGGCGGCTCCTCGCGAACGGCTCCGAGCGCAGCAGGCGCCGCACGACCTCGGGGTGCACCGGTGACGACTCGCCGGGCGCTCGGGTGGGGATGGACACCCGGGGAGTCTAGGTCCCCGCGGAGCCTTGCAACCTCAGTCGGAGCCTTCCTCGCCTCGACGCAGCGACGCGCGGTCCTCCGGGTTGAGGACTCCCATTGGCGCTCCCGACGCACTGCGTCCCGCGACGTCGACCCGTTGGTTGCGCCAGACGTAGTAACCGGCGAGGACGCCCACCACGGCCAGCAAGATGCCGATCCAGCGCCGGGGGTCGTCGGAGTTGGAGTTGACGAGGAGAGCCGGGACGACGAACGCCAGGGGCAGGCCCAGAGCCAGGACCCGCACCACCGCCGCGTTGCGTGCCCGGTGCTCGGGGGCGCGGCTCAGACCCTGCTCCCGGATGAACTGGTCGGGGTCGCGGAAGGCCGTGACGGGCAGGACCACGAAGACCGCCGTGAACAAGCCCACCACCCCCGCGATGGCCATCCCGCCAATGGTCAGGTCGAAGCCGACGGACTCAAGGACGGACTGCCCCTCAAGCGGGAACCAGGAGTGGCCCTCATAGACCTCGTCAGGGCGCTGGAAGGAACGCACCCGATCGACGAAGGGTGGGAGCTGCACGAAGATCGTGTCCAGGATCCCGATGGGCAGAGCCGTCACCACTGCCACCACGATGCTGCGCCCGACGGCCGGGAAGAGCACTCCGAGTTCGCGATCTCGCCGCCACAGCGACTCCAAGCAGGCCCAGGCGGTCACTGGCGCCGCCATGAAGAAGAGGGGGTAACCCAGCAGACCCAGGCTCCCGTCGTAGTCCGCGGCCACGATCCACAGCCCAGGGATGCTGAGGACCACACATATCCCGAAGAGCACCCACGCCCCGGGGCTCATCAGCCTCCGCCAGAAGGAGTCGTCGGATGAGGTGACCGCAACGGTCGTGCGAGGCTCGGCAGGGACCGCGAGCGCGCCGACGACAGCTTCGGTCGCTGCACCCGCAGCGGCCTCGGCCCGCTGCGAAGCCGCCTTGGCCGACGGGAGTCCATGCACCAACGACACGAGCCTGACGACGGCGGTCGCCATGACGGCAACCACCGTGACGAGAGCGATGAGATAGGGATAGTCGGCCCCGAGCGGCTCCCCACTCAGCACGCGAGGCAGAGCACTTCCCCTGATGCCGGACTCCTGCGCGATCAGGAGCAGCAGCGCGAGGGCCACCGCACCCACCACGAGCGGCAGTGCGCCCCACACAAAGTCGATGGCCCGGGGCGCCACCTCTTCACGACGACCCGAACGCACGGTCCTCACCAGCCAGACCAGTGCGCACCCATGGAGGGCGGCGGCCACGACGAAGGGCCACGGCGACTGGTAGGGAGCCACGACTGCGACCGCAAAGGTGCCGAGCAGGGCCACGACACACAGGGCAACGGCCCCCGACCCATGGCTACGTCGCTCGACACCGGCATGCGTCAGCCCTTGATTCATCTCTCCCCCTGCACTTGCCCCACCTGAAGATTCGGGGCCAGTGTGGCAGATCGCGGCGCGCACGACCGGGGACTGGAGCCACGGCATACGCAGGCCGTCGGCGATGGGAGAATGCGCGTCATGGGTTCTCTTGCTGACGTCACTCCCTCCATCGCGCTCGGCGCCCTCGACGGTCGCTATCGCGGCGCGGTGGCTCCTCTCGTCGACCACCTGTCCGAGCCGGCGCTCAACCGCCAGCGGATCCACGTCGAGATCGAGTGGCTGATCCACCTCACCGACCGCAAGGTCGTGCCCGGTGTCCGCACCCTCACCGACGACGAGAAGGCCCAGCTGCGCCAGATCGTCGCGGACTTCGGTCCCGACGAGATCGCCGAGATGGCCGACACCGAGAAGGTCACCCAGCACGACGTCAAGGCGGTCGAGTACTTCCTCAAGAAGCGCCTCGCGCAGATCGCGCCGAGCGAAGACGACAAGGGCCTCGCCGAACTCATCCACTTCTGCTGCACCAGCGAGGACATCAACAACCTCTCCTACGCCCTCATGGTGCAGGGCGCCATCGAAGAGGTCTGGCTCCCGCGCGCCGCGACCCTCGTCGAGGCCGTCTCGACCATGGCGTCCGACCTGCGCGCCGTCCCCCTGCTCTCGCACACCCACGGGCAGCCCGCGACGCCGTCGACCCTGGGCAAGGAACTGGCCGTGCTGGCCTGGCGCCTGCAGCGTCAGCTCCGCCGGGTCGAGGACGCGGAGTTCCTCGGCAAGCTCAACGGCGCCACCGGCACCTACGGCGCGCACCTCGCGGCCGTGCCCGAGGCCGACTGGGAAGACATCAGCGAGACGTTCGTCGAAGGCCTCGGCCTCACCTGGAACCCGCTGACCACCCAGATCGAGAGCCACGACTGGCAGGCCGAGCTCTACGCCGACGTCGCGCGCTTCAACCGTGTGCTGCACAACCTCTGCACCGACGTCTGGACCTACATCTCGATGGGCTACTTCGCGCAGGTGCGCGGCCAGGGCACCGTCGGCAGCTCGACGATGCCGCACAAGGTCAACCCGATCCGCTTCGAGAACGCCGAGGCCAACCTCGAGGTCAGCAACGCCCTCCTCGACGTCCTCGCCTCGACCCTCGTCCAGTCCCGCCTCCAGCGCGACCTCACCGACTCGAGCATGCAGCGCAACATCGGTGTCGCCCTGGGCCACTCGCTCCTCGCCCTCGACAACGCGACCCGCGGTCTGGCCGGTCTCGACGCCGTGCCCGCCGCGATGGAGCGCGACCTCGACGGCAACTGGGAGGTCCTCGGTGAGCCGATCCAGTCGGCGATGCGTGCACTCGGCGCCCAGGGAGTTCCCGGCATGGAGGAGCCATACGAGCGGCTCAAGGAGCTCACTCGCGGTCGTCGCATCGGCCAGCCCGAGCTCGTCGAGTTCGTCAAGGGCCTCGGCCTCCCGGCTGAGGTTGAGGAACGCCTCGCCGCGATGACACCCCAGACCTACGTGGGCATCGCGCCGGCACTCGTCGACCACCTGGCCTGACCCAGCCGCACCTCTAACAACGCGAAGCGCCCCGCCGGACCGTGGTCCGTGCGGGGCGCTTTCGGGTATGCCGGCCGGCTGGGCCGGCGTTCAAGGGTTCAGACGGTGACCGGACCCGAAGGGGTCTCGAAGGTCACCGACAGGATCCCCGGGTTGCCGCGGGGCGCGATGAAGTTGAACTCGACATCGGCGGGGACGTAGTCCTCATCGACACCGACCCAGTCACGCACGCGCTCGGGGTCGCCCGCGATCTCGAGCGAACGCAGCGCCACCTGGGTGACGCCGCCGGACGACGGGTGGGGCACGTCCTTGTCCCACTCGATGAAGAACGGGAGCTGCGGGTCGGACTGCAGGCCCTTGACGCCGAGCTGCTTCCAGCGGAGCTCGACACCGTCGGGGCGGTGACGGTTGCCCGTGACCGACTCGCGACCGAGGCGCTGCTCCTGCTTGGTGATGTCCTCGACGCTCACCACCCAACCGAGCCAGCCTCCACCGGCCAGGGAGCGGGCACGCACGACCTGGCCGAACGGCGCCTTGTCGGACGCGGGGTGGTCGAGCACCTCGACAACCTCGAGATAACGGTCACCGAGGAGAGGAAGGATGACGTTGCGCGTCCCAAAGCGCGGGTGCACACCCCCGTCGACGGCTGCTACTCCGAGCTGCTCGGCCAGACGTCCGGCCGTGGCTCGCGCCCCGTCGTTCTCTGCGGCATAGACAACATGGTCGACTCGCATGCCGATAATCGTGACACACCTTGAGGGGTGGTCTTGACACGGGTGTGGCTGAGGGGATTTCAGTGACCAGACAGTTGAGCGGTCAAGTAGATCTCCGCTGGCGCACGGCCTCGTAGACAACGATCGCCGCGGCCGCGGACGCGTTGAGTGAATTCACCTGTCCGTGCATGGGAATGCGAACCCGCAGGTCAGCCGCCCGAAGTGCCTCATCGGTCAGCCCGAACTTCTCGGTGCCGACGGCAATCGCGACACCTCCGGTGAGGTCTGCATCGGTGTGCAGCGTCTCCGTGTCGGGGGTGGTCGCGATGAGGCGTATGCCGCCCTCCCGCAGCCAGTCGATCGTCTCACCGAGCGTTGCGCTCGCCACCGGGATCGAGAAGACCGTGCCCTTGGACCCACGCACGACGTTGGGGTTGCCCCAGTCGGTGACGGGGTCGACGGCGATGACGGCGTCGACGCCGGCGGCGTCGGCGGTGCGGAGCATGGCCCCGAGGTTGCCCGGCTTCTCCAGGCCCTCACACACGAGGAGCAGTGGCGAGGAAGGCAGCTTGAGATCCGCGAGCCCGGCCCGGACTGACGGAACCAACGCGATGAACCCGTCCGGCCCCTCCCGGTAGGCGACCTTCTCGAACGCCGACCGCGACACCTTGATCGTCTCGACGCCCGCCGCACGAGCCCCGTCCACGACCTTCAGCTGCTCGGCGGCATCGAGCATGAGCTCCGGCGAGTAGAACACCGTCCGCGGTCGCACCCCGGCGTCGAGCGCCAGCCCCAGCTCCTCGAAGCCCTCGACGACCGTCACCCGGGCCTCGTCGCGCGCCCGGCGACGACGCAACGCCACGAGCTGCTTGAGGCGGGGGTTGGCAGGTGAGGTGATCTCGAGATCGGGACGGGACGGCATACCCGTCATTGTCCTTCCGGCAGCAGCGAACGGAGCACGGGCACGAGGCCGTCGTCGTCGACATCAAGAGTGGTCTCGTCCGCGACGGCCTTGACCTCGTCGGGCGCATTGCCCATCGCGACTCCACGGGCGGCCCAGTGGAGCATCTCGAGATCGTTGCGCTGATCGCCCACGGCGACCGTGTATGCCGGTTCCACACCGAGGTGACGCCGCACGAGTTCCAGCGCGGAGCCCTTGCTCACACCCTCGGGGTTGATGTCGAGCCAGGCCGTGAACCCGACGGCGTAGTTGACCCCGTGCAGGCCGATCCGTTCGGCGAGGTTCATGAAGTCCTCGGCCGTGCCCGTCGGGTCGCGGAAGGTCACGCGGGTCACGGGGTGGGCGAGGAGCTCGTCCCACGGCACGACGCGCTGCTCCCCACCGAGCTCACCGTCGGGGAAGTGCCCGCTGACCTTGAAGCCGACGCCGAGCTCCTCGACCGCGACAACTGCGTCGGGCCAGGCGTCCTTGAGCAGGTTGAGGGCGGGCGCCGCATCGAACGTCACGGCCTCGATGATCTCGTAGCCGCCCTCGAGACCCGGATCGAGACGCAGGGTGACAGCGCCGTTGGAGCACACGGCATACCCGGTCTCGATCCCGAGCAGCGCAAGGATCGGCATCGTCGCGACGATCGACCGGCCGGTCGCGATCGTGACGTGATGACCCGCGTCGGCGACGGCGCGCACGGCGTCGTGGACGACCGGCGACATCTCGCCGGCGTGGTTGATCGTCGTGCCGTCGACGTCGAGCGCGACGAGGTGTGGGGTGACCGTCATGGCGCCAACCTATCGAGGCCGACCGTCACCCGTTTGCTCAGCCGCGTTCCTGCCCGAGCTTCCAGTAGCCGGAGAACAGGACCTGGCGCCGGTCCACTCCCACGACCTTGACGAGGTGGCGACGGCCCTCGGTGACCATGCCGGACTCACCGCAGATCCACGCGTAGTCGAGCTTGCCGAGCTTCGCGCCCTGCAACGCCGGAAGGACGACGGATCCCGGGACACCATCCGTGCGCACGTGCACCGTGACGTCGGCTCCGCCGAAGGCGTATGCCGCGAGGATGGCCGGGTCGGCCACCTCCACGTGGATCGTGGCTCGGTCCAGAACGGTCGGGTGCGCGTCGACGATGGCCGCGAGCGCGGGCAGGGCGGTCTCGTCGGCGACGAGGAGCACCGGGCCGTCGCACTCGTGGCCGCGGAAGAGGGCACCACCGGAACGGAACCCGACGCGGTCGCCCACCTGGGCTGCGCAGGCCCACGCGGAGCCGGGGCCGGAGTCGCCGTGGGTGACGATGTCGACGTCGATGGTCCTGTTGACGGCGTGGTGGGCGCGGACGGTGTACCAACGCAGGTCAGGGCGCTCGGCCTCCGGCATGTCGGCGATGGCGGCGCGGACGTTCTCGCGGGAACCGTCGGGGAGGGTGAGCGCGGCGCCCGCGCGCGGCATGAGGAGTCCGAGGTACTCATCACAGCCGACACGACGGAAGTCGCCGAAGTCGTCTGCGGAGAAGGTGATTCGACGCATGCCACCGCCGAGGCCACTCACTGCGGTGACCGTCATCTCGAACTGCGACTCCTCGTCGCGATAGATGGGTGAGGCCATGGTGAGGCGGGCATAGGCGGTGGCGGCCTTCATGGCGACCCGGTCGAGAACGGTCATGACTTCTCTCGCTTCCTGCGGTGGGGGATGACGACGGGGTCACCGGTGGTGGGGTCGGCGACGACGGACGCCGCGATCCCGAAGACCGACTCGATGACCTCTGGGGTGACGATCCGGGCTGGTGGGCCCTCGGCGACGATCACGCCGTCGCACATGGCGACGAGGTGGTCGGCGTAGCGCGCGGCCATGGCGAGGTCGTGCAGGACCATGACGACGGTCGTGCCCTCGGTGGCGTTGAGGTCGCGCACGAGCTCGAGGACGTCGATCTGGTGGGCGATGTCGAGGAAGGACGTCGGCTCGTCGAGCAGCAGCACCTGGGTGCGTTGCGCGAGGGCCATCGCGATCCAGGCGCGCTGACGCTGTCCGCCGGAGAGGCTGTCGACGGGGATGCCAGCGAGGTGGACGAGCTCGGTCACCTCGAGGGCACGGGCGACGATCGACTCGTCCTCACGGGACCACTGCTTGAAGAGGCCGTGGTGGGGGTGGCGCCCGCGCTCGACGAGTTCGACGACGGTGATGCCCTCGGGGACGATCGGCTGCTGCGGCAGCAGGCCGAGCCGCTTGGCCACGTCCTTGGTGGGGAGGTCACCGATGACGGTGCCGTCGAGGAGGACGCGCCCGGCGCTCGGTGGCAGCAGGCGCGAGAGTCCACGGAGCAGCGTCGACTTGCCGCACCCGTTGGGTCCGACGATGGCGGTCACCCGACCCGTGGGCACGGCGAGGTCGAGGCCCTCGATGATGACGCGCTTGTCATAGGCCAGAGTCAGTGCCTCTGCGGCGAGGGTGGCGGTCATGGCTACTTCTCCTGGATCGATCGGCGGCCGGCGATGAGCAGCCAGACGAGGACAGGGGCGCCAGCGAGGCCGGTCACGACACCCACGGGGTAGGCCGTGCCGGGATCGGCGTATGCGCTGATGTAGTCGGCGGCCAGCACCATGGCGGCCCCGACGAGGGCGGCTGCGGGGATGGACGTGCGGCCCTTGCTGAGACGTCGCGCGATCGGGCCACTGAGGAAGCCGACGAACGCGATCGGCCCACACACCGCAGTGGCCGACGCGGTGAGCAGGACCACGAGGGCGGTGATCATGATCCGCAGCCGATGGGCGCGAACCCCGAGGCCCGCGGCCAGGTCGTCGCCGAGGCCGAGGACGCCGAGTTGCCGGGTCACGGCGGTGAGGAGCGGAAGACCAATGACGACAACGGTTCCGAGCCGGGCGATCTCCCCCCAGGAGACCGAGCCGAGGCTGCCGGTGAGCCAGACGAGGGCGTCCTGCGCGCGATAGATGTCGGCCCGCAGCAGCACCCAGTGCACGACCGAGCTGAGGACGGCGGCGAGGCCGACTCCGACGAGGATCATCCGACCGGTCGCCGCTCCCCCACGACCGGCGAAGGCGTGGATGGTGAGCGCGACGACAACCGCACCGGCGAACGCGACGAGCGCGACCGGCATACCCGTCCAGCCGAGCAGGACGACAGCGAAAACGGCTGCGGCACTCGCGCCGAGATTGATCCCGAGAACGTCCGGGCTCGCGAGCGGGTTGCGGAGCATCGACTGGAAGGCCGCGCCGGCCGAGGCGAACGCCGCGCCGGCGAGGACGGACATGCAGGCGCGGGGAAGCGTGGACTCCATGAAGATGAACGACGCACCGGGGATCGTCGTCCCGGAGATCATGCGTATGCCGTCCACGAACGACACGCGGTAGTCGCCCAGAAGCGCTCGGGTCAAAAACAGCGCGACGACGAGGGCACCGAGCCCGAGGAGGAGCAGCAGCTGTCGGCGACGCACTCCACGCCGCACGGCGCGCAGCGTCGTGACGGTGTCGAGAGCGACCGCGTTCCCGGAGCCGTCGGTCGAGAGGCGAGAACCCGCCGCGTATGCCGGTGCGCTCACGGCGTGTTCTCTCCTCTCGACTGCTTGTCGGCCCCGGCTCATGCGACGTTCATCCTCCGGACGAGGGCCACGAGGAAGGGGGCGCCGACGACGGCACACACGATGCCCGCCTGGACCTCGCTCGGCGCTGCGACGACGCGGCCGATGGTGTCGGCGACGACGACGAGCACGGGTCCGGCGAAGAGGGTGCCGAGGAGGATGCGGCGGTGGTCGGGCCCGACGACGGCACGCACGACGTGAGGAACGACGAGGCCGACGAAGGCGATGGGTCCGGCGAGCGGCGTCGCCGCAGCTGCGAGAAGGATCGCGCCGGTCGCCGCGAGGAGCCGGTGGAGCAGGACGCGTTGGCCGAGGCCGCGCGCGAGGTCGTCACCGAGGGCGACCGCATTGAGGAGCGACCCCGACGCGAGCGACAGCGCGAAGCCGATGACGAGGAAGGGCGCGACGTCGACGATGATCCCGGCGTCGCGGCCGGCGACCGAGCCGACCTGCCAGAAGCGGAAGACGTCGAGGGCGCCTTGGTCGGAGACGAGGATGGCGCCGACGATGCTCGTCGAGGTGGCCATGACGGCGGCGCCCGCGAGCGCCATGGTCACTGGCTGGGCCCGCACGGGCGCGAGAAGCGCGAGGACCTGGACGACGACCGCGGTGACCACCGCTCCGATGAGGGCGAACCAGACGTAGCCGCCGACGCTCGACAGGGCGAAGAGCTTGATGCCGATGACCACGGCCAGCGCGGCTCCCGAGTTGATGCCGAGGATGCCCGGCTCGGCGAGCGGGTTGCGGGTGAGGCCCTGGAGCACGACGCCGCAGATGCCGACGGCAGCCCCCACGACGAGGCCGATGAGGGTGCGGTCGATGCGGGAGTCGACGATGCCGCTGACCTGCTCCGTGACCGGGTTGCCGAGTAGTGCCGCGACGATGTCGGACGGCGCGACCGACTGGGTGCCGACGAGCAGCGACACGGCCGCGGCGACCCCGACTGCGAGCGCGCCCCCGAGGACGATCACGGCGACGGGGAGGCGACCGCCCCGGCTCACCTTCCCTGAGAGGTGAGCCGGGGCCGCCGGCTTGGGGTGCTGCCTACCGGGCGCGGTGGTGGCCCGGACCGTCACTGAGCCGGGGTTCCGTCCACGGCCGAGGCGATCTTGGGCAGGAACTTCTCGAGCGCGACCGGCATCGAGAGCGGCGACGGCGACGACATCGTCAGGGCCGTGGCGTTGTCGGCGCTCGCGACGTAGTGGTTGCTCTTGAGCGCCGGGATCTGGCCGAGGAGCGGGTGCGCCTTGAGTGTGTCGACCTGCTTGGCGTCGTCGACGTAGAAGATCAGGGCGTCGGCGGCGAGGGTGGAGGACTTCTCGGCCGAGAGGTTGGCGCTGAACTGGTTGTTGCCCTTGCTCAGTGCCGCAACGGTGGGGGCGTCGACCATGCCGAAGCGGCGCAGGATCTGCGGGCGCAGGTCGCTGCTCGTGTAGAGGCTGACGACGGACAGGTCGGTCGGCGTGAACCAGGCCCAGGCGGCGGACTTGCCCTTGATCCGGGGGTACTTCGCGACGGCGTCGTCGATCAGCTTGTTCGTGTCGGCGGCGATCCTGGTCGCGGCGCTCGAGCGACCCAGGGCCTGGCCGACGACCTTGACGCTGTCCTCCCACGACGTGCCCCAGGCCGCGCCCGGGTAGGCCACCGTCGGTGCGATCTTGGAGAGCTTGTCGTAGTCCTCCTGCGTGATGCCCGAGTTGACCCCGAGGATGAGGTCCGGCCTGGTCGCCGCGATCTTGTCGAGCGGGACACCGGCCGTGTCGTCGTAGCGGGTGATCTCGGCGGTGGCGTCGAGCTTGGCGACCCCCGCGTCGAACCAGTCGGTCGAGCCCTTGGCGTTGCCGCCCCAGGTGATCTTGGTGGCACCCACCGGCAGGACCCCGAGCGAGACGACGATGTCCTGGTCGTTCCACCCGACGGTGGCCACGCGCTTGGGCTCGGCGGCGATCGTGGTCTCGCCGAAGGCGTGCTTGATCGTCGTGGGGAACGCGTCCTTGTCCACGGCGGCAGAGGTCGAGGTCGCCGGGTCGGCGCTCGCCTGAGAGGTCGGGCCAGTGGAGCAGGCGGTGAGGGCGAGCGCGACGGCGCCGGTGGCAGCGGCGGCGACGAGGGAGCGGCGTGTGAACATCAGGCCTTCTGGGGTCAGGGCTGCGAACAACGCAGCGGCGAGGTCAGTAAGGCCAACCTAATTTAGGTAAGGCTTACCTTGTCAAATCCCCTTCACATCGTGAAAGAACTGTGAAGCCCTCACGGGTCGCCGTGAAAGGCAGTTCCGGCCTTGGCACGATGTCCGCATGGCGGCTCGGCGATCTTCCTCAGCCGTCGTCATGACCCTCGGCGCCCTCGTTCTCGGTCCGTTGCTGGCGGCCTGCTCGCTCGACGCACCAGCGCGAGACCGCGTGGCAGAGTCGGCCGTCCGGCAGCTCGCCCAGGCGCTCGACAGTGCGCTCGCGGGCGCCCACGTCTCGGACCGGGAGCAGCTCACGGGACTGGTGCGGGCGGCATACCCGACCGTCGTCCAGAGCACCATCGGGGCCGACCTTCGCTACGCGACCTACCAGGGCAGGGGCCAGCGTCTCGGCGACGACGTGCCCGTCGCGCTGGCGGTCTGGGAGCGCAGCAGCGGCGCTGATCCGTTCACGGATGACGTGCCGCGGTGGCATCGCTACTGCGCACAGCTGGGTGTCGACTTGGCCGAGGCTGGCTTCCGGCCCACCGTGGTGAGGTGCCCTCGCGGGACACCCGAGGAACCGGCGGTGGGTTCGGAGGACGCCGACTCGGCACCCACGCTCGACCACGACGCCCCGGACGAGGGGAGCCTGCTCATCGGCAGCCCGGCGCGCGTCGGCGGCCCCGCCGGGCTCTACCGACCGACCGCGGCGACCGCCCCACCGGCACCGTGCCTCGAGGACGAGATCGCGGTGTCGCTCGAACTGCTCTCGACGGCCGGCAACACCGACGAGGCCGAGCTCCGCGTCGTCAACACTTCATCGTCGCCGTGCGTCGTTCGGGGTCCGTTGCGCCTGGCGGTGAACCAGGGTGGAGCCCCACCGTCAACGGGTCGGGCTCCCCAGCAGAGCGAGGTCGCGCTGGCGCCCCGGCAGTCGGTCACGTCGCCCGTCTCGTGGCGGCCCAGCCAGAAGGTCGGCCCGACGGCCCAGCGGATCACCCTCACCCTGCCCTCGGGAGCGCTGCCGGTGCGGGTCACCAACGCAGCAGACGGGAGCCCGGTGCGCTCGGACGTCGGCGAGACGCTGCGGATCGGCAACTGGCAGTCACCGGGCTACGGCGTGCGAGCCGAGGACCGAACGCCCGCAGCAGTGGACATCGTGGCACCGTGCCATCCCGACGACCTCGCGGCCCAGACGCGCAAGGAGCCCGGAACGAGCGGCAGTGCACCCGCACCGCCCACCGTGTCCGTCATCAACATCGGAGCGGCCGCCTGCAGGTTCGGTCGAGGCGACGGGCCGGCCTTCCAGGACCTCGCGGCCCTCGCGGGATTCGCGCAAACGCCGGTGACCGTGCTGCGACCCGGCGACCAGGTGGAGGCACGAGTCACGACCGCAGTCCAGGACAGACCTGGCCAGCTCGTCACCGGCCGCTGGGTGGCCGTCACCCGCGAGTAGTCACGAGCCCGGTCACGTCGGCGTGGACCACGCCTGCTTGATGCTGAGTCGACCCGTCGTCTGGAGCAGCGAGCGCTGGTAGAGCCGCGCGGCCGCACGGACGATGAGCCCGGCCGACGCCATGAGGATCGCCAGGGCCACGAGCGCCTGCCACCACGGGGCCGTCCCCTCGAGGACCCGCATCGGCATGATGATCGACGAGAACGGCGGCACGAACGACAGCACCGTCTTGGCGGTCCCGTCGACGAGCAGCGCAGCAAAGAACATCGCCATCGTCAGCATGGTGAGCGGGGTCGAGGTCGACTGCACGTCCTCGGTCCGACTGGCCAGGGCCCCGGCCACGGCCCACAGGCACGCGACCAGCCCGAAGCCGACGACGAAGAAGATGACGAACCACCCGACGGCACCGGAGATCATCGGCAGGAACCGGTCGTACTCCGTGAACGTCAGTCCGATCAGCCCGACCCCGACGAACAACGCCATCTGCGCGAAGGCCAGGGCGAGGTTGCCCATGACCTTGCCGGCCAGGAGCTCGCGGACCGAGATCTTGGTGGTGATGATCTCGACGATGCGGCTGGCCTTCTCCTCGACGACGCTGTTGGCGAGCGCCAGCCCGAACGTGAACGAGGCCAGGTAGAACATCATCGCCAGCGCGAACCCGACGACCTGGGCCACGCCCGCGCGGTCGGCATCACCTTCGAGAATGCCTGTGGTGACAGCCGATCCGCTCGTGAGCTCGGCAACGGTGGTGTCGGCCGCGGCCGCATTCGTCGTGAGGGTGGCATCCCGGATCGCGTCGGTGGCGGCCCGCGTGAGGTCACCCGGAACCTCGTCGCGGCCCGTGAGGACCCACCCGTCGGCCCCCTCGTGCAGCCACGCCGTGGCGTCGTCGTTCTTCACGGCCGAGGTGGCAGCGGCATCGTCCCCGACCGTCGTCAGCCTGACCGTCGTCTTGTCGTCGTCGGCCTCCGCGACCGTCTTGACCTCCTGCGCCATCTGGTGCGCCGCGCTGGAACTCGTGACGACGGCATACTCCGTCGCTTTGTTCGCCACAAACGCCTGCACCCCGAAGACGGCGGCCAGGATGGCGATGAGTCCGAGCGTGCCCAAGATGAAGGCACGGTCGGTGAGCTTGCTGATGATCTCGCGGCGAGCCACGATCAGCCACGCGGTCGACTTCATGCCGTCACCTCACGGTAGATCTCGGACAGGGCAGGGACCTGGCGGGTGAAGTCGAGGACGTCACCCCGGTCGACGGCGGCGCGCAACAACGCGGGTCGGGCGCGGTCGTCGTTGAACTCGAGGAGCGCGCTGCTCCCGTCGACGTCATGGACGTGTATGCCGGACAGGTCGCGGACCCAGCCCGCGTCACCTCCCAGCGTGATCCGGTAGCGCTCGGTCCCGCGGTTGCGCAGCTCGGCGACGGTCCCGGCCGCGACGACGCGCCCCTTGGACAGCACGACGAGACGGTCGCAGAGTCGTTCGACGAGGTCGAGCTGGTGGGAACTGAAGAGGACCGGGATGCCGCGGGCGGTGTGTTCGCGCAGGAGGTCGACCATGGAGTCGACAGCCTGCGGGTCGAGGCCTGAGAACGGCTCGTCGAGGATCAGCGCTTGAGGCTGAGTCATGAGCGCGGCGATGATCTGGACGCGCTGCTGGTTGCCGAGAGAGAGCTTCTCGACCTTCTCGCCAGAGCGGTCCTCGAGGCCGAAGCGGGCGAGGTTGTCCATGACCGCGGCCTTGGCGGCGCCCGCCTTCATGCCGGAGAGCTCACCGAGATAGACGAGCTGGTCGAGGACCTTCTGCTTGGGATAGAGACCGCGCTCCTCGGGCATGTAGCCGACGCTGCGACGGTCGGTCGCCGTCATCGGGCGCCCGTCCCACCGGACCTCACCGGCGTGGGTGGCGAGCAGCCCCATGATCATCCGCATGGTCGTCGTCTTGCCCGCGCCGTTGCCCCCGACGAAGCCGGTCATGAGCCCGCCCGGGACGGTGAAGCTCACGTTGTCGACGGCCCTGAGGTCCCCGAAGGAGCGGCTGAGTCCGTCGACCTCGATGAGCGCTTCGTGCCGTCTGTCTGTCATGGCCTCAACGCTAGGTGGAGGCGGCAGGAGGCGGATCAGCCGTGCGGGTGACTGCCGCTCTCCGTCGGACGGATGAGACCCACCTCGTAGGCGAAGACCACGGCCTGGACCCGGTCACGCAGATGGAGCTTGGCCAGGCAGTTCGACACGTGCGTCTTGATGGTCGCCTCGCCGAGGAAGAGGTCGGCAGCGATCTCGGCGTTGGAGCGGCCGCGACCCATGAGGATGAGGACCTCGAGCTCACGGTCGGTGAGGCGGGAGATCTGGTCGGCCGAGCCGGGGGACGTCGAGCCGGTGCCGGGGGTCGCGGTTGCGGCGGCAGCGCCCGCGCCCGTCCCGACCATCGCCGCGATGACCCGCGTCGTCACCTCGGGCGCGAGGAGGGCGTGCCCACCGGCGACGGAGCGGATCGCGTCGACGAGCTGCTCGGGGTCGGAGTTCTTGAGCAGGAAGCCGCTCGCGCCGGCGCGCAAAGCATCGAAGAGGTAGTCGTCGCGGTCGAAGGTCGTGAGCATGACGACCCGGCCGAGGTCGGCCGCCACGATGGCGCGCGTCGCCTCGATGCCGTCCATCACAGGCATCTGCACGTCCATGAGGATGACGTCGGGTGCGAGTTCATGGGCGGCCGTGAGAGCGAGTTGGCCGTTCTGGACGTCCCCCACGACCTCGATGTCGTCCTCGACCGAGAGCATCATCGTGAACCCGGAGCGCACGAGGTGCTGGTCGTCGACGATGAGCACCCTGATGGGAGCGGTCGACTCAGATACTGGCAACATCCAACTCCCCCAACGGAATTCGCACTCGCACACGGTATCCACCCGTTGGCCGGGCGCCGATCTCGACCGTGCCCTTGTGCGAGGCCGCGCGCTCACGCATGCCGAGCTGTCCAAGTCCTGTGCCCGAGGTCCCGACCCGCGCCCGCCCGTTGTCGAGCACCTCGACCTCCGCGTAGGCACCTGCGGGCGCGTCCTCGACCACACGCAGGACGACATCGGAGGTGGTCGCTGTGGAGTGCCGCGTGATGTTGGCCAGGGCTTCCTGGGTGATCCGGTAGAGCGTGAGGGCGATGGGTGGCGCGACGCGTGCGTGCGCACCCTCGCGTGTTTCGACCAGCTCGTATGCCGTCGTCAGGCCGTTCGCGGTGCGCTCGGCCACCAGCGCCGGCAGGTCCGTGAGACCCGGCTCGGGACTGCGCGAAGGTTGAGCGGCGGGCCCCTTTGCACGCTTGCTCCGGACCTGTTCAGTTGCTGCAGCATCGTCGACGTCGGCGGTCTCCTGGATGTCACGCAAGGTCCCGAGGAGGCTGCGCATCTGCGAGACCGCATCGCGCGAGCTCTCCTCGATCTGGCTCAGGGCCTTGGCCGCCTCGTCCGGGCGCTTGTCGATGACCCGCCTGGCTGCCGCGGCCTGGATCCCGATGACGGAGACGTGGTGGCCGACGACGTCGTGGAGTTCGCGGGCGATGCGCAGCCGCTCGTCGACGACGGCCCGGCGCTTCAGCGAGTCGGCCTGACGGGCGATGGTCTGCGCCTGCTCCTCGAGGCGGGCGCGCTGCCGGGCACCTCGCCAGGCGATCTGCCCGACGAGGATGGCCCCGACGAAGTAGAAGGCGTTGACGGCCACCGTCGTGGCGACTGCCCCGACGTTGGGGCTGAACCAACCGTCGGCCCCGTCGGCGACCGAGTCCTCCGTCATCTCGGCGAGACCGCCACCGAGAGCGAGCTGCCAGCCCACCCACAACAACATGAAGACGGTGATGCCCGCGACGACGAGCAGGGCCGAGCGCCGGTGCCGGGCGTAGGCGACGGCCGCATAGATCGCGACGAAGTAGACGGTCTGCAGGGCCAGCTGGGCCATGACCATCGGCATCGTGACGCCGACGATGAACATGTGGCCGGCCGCGAGCACCCCGACGAGGATCGGGTGCTGCCGACGCCAGACCATGAGCATCGCGCCCGAGACGATTGCGGCCCACTGCACCCACAAGGGCTGGCCGCCGGCGTGGATCTCGACGACGCTGCGGGCCAGCTCGAGGAAGAGGATGCCGGCCACCGACAGCACGATGCCGACGAGCCAGTCGCGCCGCCCGATCGGTGACGCGGGCCGTTCCCAGTCGTCGTCGATCGCGAAGAACTCGCCGACGCGAGTCGACAGCGAACGGCGGGCGGACGGCATACCCCTCAGCCTAGGGACGGAGACGCCGTCGGCGGATCCGTCCTGCGACGGAGACGCACCCTCAGGGCGATGCCAGCTTCATCCCGATCGAGGTCGGCGCCGACTCCCGAAAGCCGAAGCGTCGGTAGAGCGGGCGACCTGGCTCGTCGGCCATGAGGGTCACATAGGGCTCGTCGTCGACTGCCGCGCGGATGGAGTCAAGCAGCCACGTCATCACCCAGGCGCCCAGCCCGAGCCGCTGGTGGTCGGGGTGCGTGGCCATGTCGGCGATGTGGAAGTACCAGCCGCCGTCACCGATCACTCGGCCCATGGCAACCGCTTCACCCGTCGATTCGTCCACGACGTGGCAGGCCACCCAGGAGCCCTGGACTGCCCCGGCGGCCTGCGCCAACGACTTGACCGAGAGGCCCGCCGCTCGACGAAGCTCGCGGTACGCCTCGAGGGAGGGTGCTGTCGGGTTCAGGCGATAACCCGGGCGGCCCTCGATGGTCACGCGGGGGTGAGGACGTCGAGACCGATGAAGGGACGCAGCGCGGCCGGGACGGTGATGGAGCCGTCGGCCTGCTGGTGGTTCTCGAGGATTGCGACGAGCCAGCGGGTGGTGGCCAGGGTGCCGTTGAGCGTCGCCGCAGTGTCCGTGGGTCCGGCGCCACCATCACCACTGACGCGGTAGCGCGTCTTGAGACGCCGCGCCTGGAACGTCGTGCAGTTGGACGTCGACGTCAGCTCGCGGTACTTCTCCTGGGTCGGAACCCACGCCTCACAGTCGAACTTGCGCGCGGCCGGGCCACCGAGGTCACCGGCTGCGGTGTCGATGACGCGGTAGGGCAGCTCCATGAGGTCGAGCATCTCCTTCTCGAAGGCGAGGAGCTTCTGGTGCTCATCGGTCGCGTCCTCGGGACGGCAGTAGACGAACATCTCGATCTTGTTGAACTGGTGGACGCGGATGATGCCGCGGGTGTCCTTGCCGTAGCTCCCGGCCTCGCGGCGGTAGCAGGTCGACTGCCCGGCGAAGCGGATCGGACCCTTGGCCAGGTCGATGATCTCGTCGGCGTGGTAGCCCGCGAGCGCCACCTCGCTCGTGCCGGTGAGGTAGAGGTCGTCGGCCTCGAGGCGGTAGACCTCGTCGGCGTGGTGGTCGATGAAGCCGGCGCCGGCCATGACCTCGGCCTTGACGAGGGTCGGCGTGATCATCGGGACGAAGCCGGCCTCGATGGCCTTGGTCATCGCGAGCTGGAGCATCGCCATCTCGAGCCGCGCACCGACACCCTTGAGGAAGTAGAAGCGCGAGCCCGACACCTTGGCGCCGCGCTCCATGTCGAGGGCGTCGAGGCCCTCGAAGAGGGTGAGGTGGTCCTTGGGCTCGAAGCCCTCGGCCGCGAAGTCGCGGGGCGCGCCAATGGTCTCGAGTACGACGTAGTCGTCCTCACCACCGACCGGGACGCCGTCCTCGATGACGTTGCCGATGCTGCGCTGGAGTCGGTCGAGCTCGCCGGCAGCTTCGTCGGCGGTGGTCTGGTTGAGCTTGACCTGGGCCGAGATCTCCTTGGTGCGTGCCAGGAGCGCCTGCTTCTCGTCGCCCTGGGCCTGCGCGACCTGCTTGCCCATGGCCTTCTGCTCGGCGCGCAGCTGCTCGAACGCGGTGAGACTGTTGCGGCGCTTCTCCTCCGCGGCCAGGACGGCGTCGACGACGGACTCGTCCTCACCCCTGGCACGCTGCGAGGCGCGCACTCGGTCGGGGTTGTCGCGGAGCAGCTTGAGATCAATCACGCGGCCCAGCCTAGTCGGGCGTCAGGGGTCACTCGATCGAGATATCCCCGCCGAGAGCTTCTGCGCGGCTGGCGCGAGCCGCGCACCTCTTCGCCAACCGCGCCCCCATGGGTGCGCGGCCCGTCACGTTCTGCACGGCCGGCGCCAGGCGCGCACAAATGGAGCCCGGCCGAATCCGAAAGGCTTGGCAGCGGGCGGGTCAGGTGCGGGCGTCGGCTCGGCGGCGGGCTTGCTCGCCGCGCTCCTGCCAGGCCATGGCCCAGGGGGCGGTGAAGCCGTGGAGATAGACCGACACCACGACGGTGAAGGCGACCACTGACCACAGCCACCGGACCTCGGGGAAGTCGGCGTGGGTCGCGGCATACGCGAGATAGAAGAGCGAACCGATGCCGCGCACGCCGAAGAACGCGGCCACGACGCGTTCCCGTTTGTCGAAGCCCTGGACCCCACGCTGCCGACGGTGCCCGATGAAGGACGCCATGCCGGCCAAGGGGCGGATGACGAGCAGCAGCGCCAGGGACAGGGTCACCCCCTGCCAGTCGAGGTTCGCCAGCAGCCCGTTCGTCAGCGCCATCCCCAGGAAGAGCAGGACGACGAGGGTCAGCAGTCGCTCGAGGCGTTCGATGACCTCGTGCATGTCGTGGTGATACGAGTGCGCGCGCTCGAAGCTGCGGATGGCCATGGCGCAGGTGAAGACCGCGAGGAACCCGTAGCCACCGACGACCTCGGCGGCGCCATAGGTCGCCAGCAGCGCCGCGATCGCGACGAGCGGCTCCCCGGTCGCGGCGAACCGCAGGTCCTCGGAGCGAGCCGTGAACGCCAACCGGGTGACGGCCCAGCCGATCGCCACCCCCACTGCCACACCGAGGGCGATCTTGCCGATTCCCTCCCAGGCCACCCAGTGCGCACCCCACTGCGAGAAGGCACCGACCGTCGCGAGCAGGATCGCGGCGTGGACGAACGGGAAGGCCAGTCCGTCGTTGAGCCCTGCCTCACTCGTGAGGGCGAAGCGGACCTCGTCCTCCTCATCGACCTGCTCCTCCTCACCGTCGGCGGTGTCGGCGGCGTTGGGCCCGCCCACCTGCACGTCGGAGGCGAGCACCGGGTCGGTCGGAGCCAACGCGGCGCCCAGCAGCAGCGCCGCCGGGGCCGCCACCCCGAACGGGCCCCACGCGAGCAGGGCCACGCCGGCGATGGTCAGCGGCATCGCGATCCCGAGCAGTCGCCACGTCGGGGACCAGCTGCGCCACGACCCCCAGTCACGAAAGCTCAGCGGCCGGTCGAGCGCAAGCCCCACGCCCATGAGCGAGACGAGCACCGTGAACTCGGTGATGTGTGTGATGGCCGCACCGTGGGCAACGGGATCGAGGTCGAGGTCTCGGAACCCCGGGAGCAGACCGACGATCAGGCCAAGCGTCACGAGGACCATGGGGGCATTGACCCGCCAGCGGTCGAGGACGGGAGGAAGGATGACAGCGAGGAAGAGCGCGAGCCCGAGGGCGACGTAGATCCAGGGAGCGCTCACGCGCGAACGTCCCATAGGTGGTGCTTGAGGTCGTGCAGGCCATATCGCCCGAGGGTCAGCACGGTGAACTCGGAACCGTTGGACCGCAGACCCCGGCGCTCCCAATCGGAACCGGACAGGCCGGCATACGCCTCGCTGAGTCGTGCCGCAGCGACCGGGATCTCTTCGGCAACGACGGCCGGCGACTGCTCGGCATACCGGCTCTCGACGGCGGTGACGTCCTGGTCCCAGTTGGAGAAGCGCGCACCGTCCTCGTCAAGCATGAGCCGCACCCGCGCGGCGAAGAGATCGCAGACGTCGCGGACGTGACAGGCGTACTCCAGCGGGGACCAGGTCGTCGGGTCCGGTCGCGTCGCCGAGTCCGGTCGGGCGAGCACATCGGTCCACGGCGTCGTGTATGCCGTGACAAGGCGTGCGATCTCGGCTTCGCCGATCGCTGAGGCGTCGAACCCGCAATCCGGGCAGGCCCGCTCCAAGGTCCAGGTCCAGTCCTTGTCGTCCGGGGCGATCTCACTCATGTCGACAGACTAGGCGGAGGCGAGATACGGCTGGCACGGCTCTGACCTTGGGGTACGGTCCCTGTCGTGAACGACTCCTGGCCCACGATCGTCACGATCGCTGCCCTTTTGCTGCTCATCCTCCTCGGGGTGACGCTGGCGATCGGCATGAGTCGGTCCAAGGGACGCCACGCCTCGCCGAAGCGCCCGACCCGGTCGTCGTTCCGCCCGGCCCAGGATGACGACACTCCCCTGCCGCCGAAGAAGCGGGTCGCGGTGATCATCAACCCGACGAAGTTCGACGACGTGACGGCAGCTCGCGACCTCGTGACGCACACCGTGCTCGCCCACGACGACTGGGACGAACCGATCATCCGCGAGACCACGCTCGAGGACCCCGGGTTCGGTCAGACCCGCGAGGCGCTGGCTGAGGGAGTCGACCTCATCTGCGCCATCGGCGGCGACGGCACCGTGCGGACCGTGGCCCACGTCCTCACGGGGACCTCCACGCCCATGGGCCTGATCCCCGCCGGCACGGGCAACCTCATGGGCCGCAACCTCGGCCTGCCGCTCGACATCGTCGGTGGTCTCGACGTCGCCCTCACCGGCCGCAACCGGCACATCGACGTCGGCTGGGTGACCATGGACCCGACGTTCGAGCAGGCCTCCGACGAGGAGCTCAACCCCGAGAACGACGGCCCCACCGAGCCCGACGTCGGCGCCGACGACACGCACGGATCGGACCCCGCCGAGAACCAGCACGCGTTCCTTGTCATGGCCGGGCTCGGACTCGACGCGAGCATCATGCACACGACCTCCGAGGAGGCGAAGGCGCGCATGGGGTGGGGCGCCTACGTCGCGAGTGGCGCCAAGAACCTCCTCAACGCACGGTTCGCCACCCGGTTGCGGATCGACGGCGGCGACCCGATCTCGCACACGGCGCGCACCATCGTCGTCGGCAACTGCGGTCGGCTCACCGGAGGCATCACGCTCATGCCCGACGCCGAGGTCGATGACGGCATCCTCGACGTCGTGGCGATCACGCCCAAGGGCATCGTCGGCTGGGCAGGTGTCGCGGTGCACGTCCTCGCCAAGCGTGGGCAGAACCACCCCAAGCTCGACCGCTATCGCTGCCAGTCCATCCTCGTGTCGCTCGACGAGCCGCAGATGGTCGAGGTCGACGGAGACGTCATCGGCAAGGCCAAACGGGTCCGCTTCGAGGTGCGCCCCAAGGCGCTCATCGTGCGCACCGACGCGCCCGTGTCGACGCAGGTCTGACCGAGCGGCAACGGCTACGGCTCGCCGATCCGCCGGACCCGCCCGATGTCCTTGACCAGGGCGACGACGACGAGGAGCGGCACGATCGCGAACGCCATCCACGGCGGCTGCGAGTTGAGCACTCCCGTGACCGTGAGGATGAGCCCGACGAGGGCGAGCCCGACCCAACAGACCGTGAGCAGCTGACGGCCCTGGGCGGTCTTGCCGTGCCGCAGTCCACTGAAGATCACGGCGGCCAGTCCGAGCACGACCAGCCCGACGGCCAGGGTGATGAACACACCCACGGCGTTCTGCGCCTCGTCGTCGACGGTCGTCTGCAGGAACACGCTGAGCGCCACGAGCAGCACTCCACCGACCGCGGCGCCGATCGCCACGAGGGTGCCCTTCTGGCGACTCATCTGCTCCTGCTGCACCATCTGGTGAACTCCTCCGCGTCGCGACCCAATCCCGTCAACAAGCACCACTAGGGTAAACGTGGCCGTGGACCGCGCACCGATCTGGCGGGTCCCCACACCGACCAACAGCACTGCACGAGGGGTGAATCCGCATGTCTTTCAAGGTTGTTCCCGCTTCCGTTTCGAAGTTCGGCACCGAGCTCGAAGGTCTCAAGACCGACGCCGACGAGGCGAAGACGTATGCCGCCAAGACGAAACCTGCCGTCTCCGGGGTCGGCGCGATCGTCCGGTTCCTGAATTCCTGTCAGGACGTCCGACCGGCGGTCGAGGAGTTCTTCGGCCACCTGTCCTCGATCTCGCACAGTTCAGGCGCAGAGCTGCACGCTGCCGCGAAGAAGTACAAGACGCTGGACGCCGAGGCCGCCGCGCGGCTCGACGCCAAGTACCCGAAGGGATGATGCGGCATGGGTGACCCGGCAGCAGAACTCACTGATCCCGTCGCAACCCCGCTGATCCCGCCGGCGATGGACGTCTTCCTCCACATCGGCGACCTGATCTCCCTGGGGCACTGGGCGATGGTGGCTCTCGACAAGATGGGCGGACCCAACATTCCCGAAGAGGTCGGTGAGTGGTTCGCCGGCGACTGGGAAGAGGTGTCCAAGGCGGCGGACGCCCTGCGCAACCTCGGAGCCTTCTCCCACGTGGCCGGCACCAACCTCAAGGCGCAGAACACGGCAGCGATGGCGCACTGGGACGGCAAGGCCTCCGAGGCCGCGTCGACCTACTTCCTCAAGCTGGCGGGTGAGCTCATCGACCAGAAGGCCAACTTCGACGACATCGCCTCGCAGTACGAGACGACGGCCTTCGGGGTCAAGGAGCTCGCGAACGCCTGCGGTTCCCTGGTCGAGTCGCTGGCCGACTGGGCGATCACCATCGGCATCACGCTGGCTGCCGCCGCGACGAACTTCTGGAACCCCGTCGGTTGGGGTGCAGGCGCTGGCGCGGGCTACTCGATCTACCGTGGCGCCAAGGTCGTCAAGGAGATCCTCGAGATCCGCGCCAAGGTGTGGACCGCGTGCGAGGCACTGCTCGGCCTCATCGCCGGACCCCTCGGGTCGATCCACGGCTTCACGAGCGTGGCCCTGCCCGGCGGCTACGACCACAAGCAGGTGACGGCGTGAGCGACAACCCGCAGAACGACCTCGGCGACAAGGAACCCAAGCCGCTCCTCGAGACCCTGCGCTTCGAGCCGCGAATGGAGGCGCACCTGCGCGAGAGCCTCGTCATCCTTCGCGATGACAGCGACGACCGTGCCCTGCGCAAGCGCATCGACGACGTGCTCGCCGGCCGCGCCTCACTTCGCGACCTCGCCCGCTCGGCCGACTTCACCGCCGTGATCGACTCGAAGATCGACCGAGCGGTCGAGGAGTTCGACGCGATCCCGGAGGCCGAGCGCGAGGCCGACCTGCAGCGCGCCATCGCCGAGGCTCACACACCGCCGCCTGCGGAACCGCCCACCCGTCGGGACGACCCCGGCACCTGGTGACCGGCACCCACTGACGCGGGCCACCTCCTAGCGTCGCGCGCCACCCTCGGCCGGCGACTGGGGTCCCGGGTCGGGGTTCTTCTCACGCCACTTGCGCTCGAACGGCAGGCGCCAGGTGTGCGGTGACACGAGCTGGTGGATCTGGTTCGGTCCCCACGTGCCCGGCGCATAGGGCCGCACGACGGGCGGGTTGTCGAGCAGCGGCTGGCTGATCTCCCACAGCCGCTCGATGCCCTCGGCCGACGTGAAGAGCGTGTGGTCGCCACGGACGGCGTCATAGATGAGCCGTTCGTAGGCCTCGAGCACGGCCCCCGCCCAGTGGGTCTCCTGCATCGCGAACTGCATCGACAGCTTGTCGAGCTTCATCCCCGGCCCGGGCCGCTTGCCATAGAACGACAGCGACATGCGCGCCTTGTCGGCGAGGTCGAAGGTGAGGTGGTCGGGGCCGTGGTCGCCGACGCCGGATCCGGGCGGGAACATCGACTGGGGCGGCTCGTTGAAGGCGATCGAGATGATGCGCGCGCCCTCGGCCATCCGCTTTCCGGTCCGCAGGAAGAACGGCACCCCGGCCCAGCGCCAGTTGTCGATGTAGCACTTGAGCGCGATGTAGGTCTCGGTGTCGGAGTCGGGCGCGACCCCCGGTTCGTCGAGGTAGCCGTCGTACTGCCCGCGCACCACGTCGGACGGGTGGATCGGCTGCATGGACTCGAAGACCTTGTTCTTCTCGCGGCTGATCGCCTCGGGCTCGAGGGACGTCGGCGGCTCCATCGCGGTGAACGCGAGGATCTGGAAGAGGTGGGTGACGACCATGTCGCGGTAGGCGCCGGTGTTCTCGTAGAAGTCGCCGCGGGTCGCCAGGCCCAACGTCTCGGGCACGTCGATCTGCACGTGCGCAATGGAGTTGCGGTGCCAGATCGGCTCGAACAGCCCGTTGGCGAAGCGGAAGGCGAGGATGTTCTGCGCCGGCTCCTTGCCCAGGAAGTGGTCGATGCGGAAGACCTGCTCCTCCTTGAACACCTCGTGAACGCGCCGGTTGAGCTCGACCGCCGAGGCGTAGTCGGTCCCGAACGGCTTCTCCATGACGATCCGGCTGCGATCGACGAGGTCGGCTTCGCCGATGGTCTGGATCGCCGAGAGCGCTGCCTTGGGCGGCACCGAAAGATAGTGCAGGCGCAGCTCCGTGTCGCCGGGCAGGAGCTCCTCGGCCGCGCGCACCGCGTCACCGAGCGCCTTGGGCCCCGCTGCGAGGGGTACGTAGTCGAGGCGCTGGGCGAACTCGTGCCACTCCTCCTCGTTCAGGACCCGGGTCGAGAACTCCTTGATCGCTTCATGCGCGAGGTCCCTGAAGTCGTCGGCCGACATGTCGTCGAGTGACGTGCCGACGACGCGCAGGTCCTCGAGCAGCCCCGACTGGAAGAGGTGCAACATCCCCGGGATGAGTTTGCGTTTGGCCAGATCTCCCGTGGCACCGAAGAGGATGACAGTGGTCGGCGCGGTGGTCGGCTCGCTCATGGGTCCACTGTGGCACCAAGACGCTCCTTGAGGGCGGCATACACCGAGGGGTCGTGCACGAGCGCGAGGTGACTGACTCCGGGAAGGACGACGACGTCCTCGCGCGCGAAGCGCCTGCTCTCCGGGGAGTGGCGGCCCGCGCCGCGGGCGCTGGCCGCGGTGACGATGCCGTCACCGAAGAGTTGGGCGACCTTGCTGTCGATCTTCTTGCCGAGCAGTCCGACCACCGCAAAGTGGCGTATGCCGGGGTGCAGGGGGACGTCGACCCGCCGCCCTTTGTGGTCGTCGGGATCAAGACCGTCCCACTCGCCGTCGAGGATGTTGCCGTGGCGCAGGTCCTGGATGCCGACACTGCGCGAGCGCAGGAGGGTGGTCACGGGCCGCAGGTGGCGCAGGCCGCCACCCAGGCGGACGACGTTGTTCACTGCGCGCTCGAGGGGCGCTCCGAGGTGAGGTGATCCGAGGGTGATGGTGTCGCTTGTCAGGGTCACCCACTCAGAGGCCTCGACGGTGGGGTCGATGTCGGCCAGCGCGAGCGCGCTGTGGATGACGAGGCCGCCCATGGAGTGTCCGATGAGGACAATTCTGGTGACCGGCACCGGCCAGTGGGCCACGAGAGCAGTGAGGACGCGGTCGAGCTCGTGGCCGTTGTGGGAGATTCGCAGACCGGAGTTGTAGCGGACCTTGACCGTGGTGACGTCGAAGTCGTCCTCGAGCTGCGGCCCGAACTGCCCTGCGTCCCAGACGGTTTCGGTGACGATGAGTCCGTGAACGAGGACGGCGATCTCACTTCTCGCGTCCGGGAAGGCGGCGGCGAGTCCGACATCGGTGAGGGGGACGGACCGCCCGTGCTCGCGCACCCCCATGGTGTGGGACAGCGGTGAGCCGGAGGCATCGAGCCGGTCACCGAAGAAGGCGTTGACGACAGCGCGCGCATTGTTGGGCACGTAGTGGTGGACGACCTTGTCGGCGACACCCGCGACCTTCTTCACGCCGCGCATCAAGGTCTCCTCGACGGCGGTCTGCCCCGAGCCCTCGACGGTGTCTTCCGGGCGCTCGCTCATGCAGTCGAGAGTAGACAAAGTCACGCCCCGGGTACTCCGGGGCGTGACTTTGTCTACTCTCGACTGCTGGGTCCTAGCCGAAGAGCTGCGTGCCCCAGTCGCCGTCCCCATCCAGTCCGGGCGGGCAGGCGAACAGTGCCGAGCCGGTGTGCTCGATGTATTCGTTGAGCACGTCGGACTTGGCCAGAGCCTGCTGCATCGGGACGAACTGCTGGTGCGCATCGCGCATGAAAGCGACGAAGAACAGGCCCGCGTCGAGGTGCCCGCTGCCGTCGCTGCCATCGGTGAAGTTGTAGCCGCGCCGCAGGATGCGCACGCCGTTCAGCTGGCTCTCGTGAGCGAGTCGGACGTGACTCGTGAGCGGAATGCGCGGCTCGCCGTCGGCGCCTTTGGCCGTGAAGTCGAGCGGGGCGAACTCGTCACGCTTGTCGACCGGCAGGTGCAGGGAGGCGCCGACCGCCTTGTCGCGACCGAAGATGTCCTCCTGCTCCTGCAGGGGCGTGCGGTCCCAGACCTCGACGTGCATGCGGATGCGACGCGAGACGAGGTAGGACCCGCCACTCATCCAGGCTGCTGCACCGGGCACCTCGGCAGGGTCGACCCACACGTGCTTGCCCAACGCTTCGTTGTCCTCGGCCTTGATGTTGGCCGTGCCGTCCTTGAAGCCGAAGAGGTTGCGCGGGGTGACCTGGCTCGTGGACGTCGACGACGTGCGACCGAATCCGAGCTGACTCCAACGGACCGAGATGACGCCGAAGCCGATGCGGATGAGGTTGCGGATCGCGTGCACGGCGACCTGCGGGTCATCGGCACACGCCTGGATGCAGAGGTCGCCGCCGCTGCGGGCCGGGTCGAGGTCATCGCCCGCGAAGGCCGGCAGCTCGTGCAGGGCCTCCGGCTTGCGACCCGCGAGCCCGAAACGACCGTCGAAGAGCGACGGGCCGTAGCCGATGGTGATCGTCAGGTTGGACGAGGTGAGGTCGAAGGCCTCGCCCGTGTCGGCCGGCGGGCGGTAGGGCCCGCCGCCGACGACGCCACCCGGCGACGCCTCTGCGCCGTAGGTCATCCGCTCAGCAGCACGCGTCCACTCCTTGAGGAGCAGCTTGAGCTCCTGCGGGTCCTTCGTGACGACGTCGAGCGCGACGAAGTGCATCCGGTCCTGCGCCGGCGTGACGATGCCGGCCTGGCGCTCGCCGCGGAACGCCACGGGCTCCGGGCCGGCCGAGGGGTCGGCCGCATCCGCGGGGGACGAGGACTGGTGTGCGGCAGCGGAACTGGTGCCGGCGGCATACGTCAGGCCCGCGGCAGCGCCGGCCATGGCGACGCCGGCACCCGTGGCGAGAACACTGCGACGGGTCGCCGCTCCGGAGTCTTCAGGGGTGCTCATTGTGAGGCGACGACCCCGGCGACCTTGGAGACGTCCTCGGCGACGGCGTCGAGGGCGTCGCTGAGGGCGCGCACCTCGACGGGGGTGAGCTCGGTGTAGAGCTGGTAGCCGTCACCCTTCTGGTGCTTGGCGACGAGTGCGTCGAGCGCTGCCGCGCGCTTGTCGTAGGACGCGACGAGCGCGGCGTCGCGCTCCTCGAGGACCGGACGAAGGGCCGCGATCGCACCCTTGGAGCCTTCCCAGTTGGCGGCGAAGTCCCAGAGGTCGGTGTGGCTGTAGCGCTCTTCCTCGCCGGTGATCTTGCCGGTGGCCA
This sequence comes from Janibacter sp. HTCC2649, assembly GCF_000152705.1. GTDB lineage: Bacteria > Actinomycetota > Actinomycetes > Actinomycetales > Dermatophilaceae > Knoellia. The sequence continues at coordinate 2,428,773 of NZ_CH672413.1, forward strand.
TCTCGTCGAGCAGCGCCTTCGAGCCGTTGGCGAGCTGGAGACCGTTGAACTCGACCTTCTTGGCCTCGGTGACGATCGTCGTCACGTCGGCGAGGAGCTGGTCAGCGATGGCGTTGCTGTCGGCCTGGAGGCCCTTGACCCAGAGGTCCTGCTCGAGGCGGTGGTAGCCGGTGAACTTCATGCCCTCCTCGACGACGTCCTCACGACCGTCGATCTTGGGGTCGAGGTCACCGAACGACTCGGCCACGGGCTCGATGCGCTCCCAGTAGGAACGCGCGACCGGATAGAGCGCCTTGGCCTCGTCGACCTTGCCGGCCTTGACGAGCGCGACGAACTCCGTGGTGCGGGCGAGGAGGGCGTCGGACTGGCTCGCGACGAAGCGGGCGTAGGACGCGGTGGCGGCCTTGAGCTTCGCGTCATCGGTCTGCGGCGCGGCACTCGCACCGGTCACGGTGAACGTCGAGCGAATGCCCTTGCCGACCATGCCGGGCTTGCAGGCGGTCTCGTACTTGCCGGGCTCGGCGATCTCGACGTGGAAGGTGCGGCTCAGGCCGGGCGCGATGTTCTCGACCTCACCCATGATGCGATCGCCCGAGGCGTAGACGTAGAACTCGTTGACCTTGGTGCCCTTGTTGGCGACGGTGAACTCGATCTGTCCCGCGGGTGCCTCTGTGCGCGCAACGTCGCAAGCGCTGTCGTTGGCGGTCACGGTGATCGGACCCTTGCCGTCGACTGTCTTGGCGTCACCGGCACCGCCGCACGCCGCGAGGGCGAAGGTGGCGGGGATGAGGGTGAGCGCGAGGGCGCGACGGGTCATGCGGATTCTCCTGGCTGGGACGAGGCGAGCGGACGGGACGATGCGGGTGCCGGCGCAGAGGCAGGTGTCTTGGCCGGGCGGAGGAAGAACGTGAGGACGACGACGACGTATGCCGTCCAGGCAACGGCCTGGAGGACGGTCGTCGCGGGGGTGAAGTTGAAGATTCCCTTGAGCAGGGCGGCATACCAGCTGTCCGGACGGATCACGCTGGAGACGTCGAAGGCCAGGGTCTGCAGGCCGGGGAGAAACTGGGCTTCCTGGAGGTCGTGAAGGCCGTAGGCGAGGATCCCGGCGGCGACGAGGATGAGCGCGATCCCGGTCCACTTGAAGAAGGAGCCGAGGTTGATCTTGACCGCGCCGCGGTAGATGAACCAGCCGAGGGCAATGGCTCCGCCGAGGCCGATGAGCCAGCCGAGCAGCGGGGTGTTGTTACCGGCACCCGCTGCCTCGGTCGTCGCGTAGAAGAAGATCGCGGTCTCGAGGCCCTCACGGCCGACGCCCAGGAAGCCCACGAGGGCGACGGCGAGGGGGCCGAGGTCAAGGGCCTTGTCGAGGCGGCCCTTGAGCTCACCCGAGATGGTGCGCGCGGCCGTCTTCATCCAGAACACCATCGCCGTGACGAAGGCGACGGCCAGGATGCTGGCGCTGCCGCCGATGAGTTCCTGCGTCTCGAACGACAGCTGGCGGGTGCCGAAGGTCAGCAGCGCGGCCAGTCCGGCGCTCAGGACGACGGCCGTGGCGACACCCACCCACACGTAGCGCAGAGCCCACCGTCGGTCGGTCTTGACGAGGAACGCGACAAGGATGACGACGACGAGTGCGGCTTCGAGCCCTTCACGAAGACCGATGAGGGCGTTGCTGACGAGCATGGGACCTGCGATTCAGGAGAGGTGAGGCTTACTTAGGTGAGGGTTACCTCAGCAAAAGGTACGCGCCCCTCCCCCGCCGGCGTCAATCCGCCCGGATCTCGACTGCGTCACATCGTGGGCCGGTGCCGCCGCTACTGTTGGTCGCGTGGGGGGCAAGGTGACGGCTCAGGGCTCATCTCGACGACGACACGATAGTTTGACGTGGCCGCGCTCATCGGTGGATTTCTATTGTTCTCATGGCTGCACAACCGCTTGGCCACGACGCTGCGGTTTGCCCAAGGAGCTTGAACAATGCCCGGAAGGGCGGTCACGATATAGATTTGACTCGCCTTTTGGCGTCTTGAATCGGGCGACGATCCACGGTTCACGCCGCTGCTTCTCGGAGGCCCCGCCACCAGTCACCTCATCTGTGCAGAGCGGGTCCATACAGCGTGCACAATGGCTGGCGCCCGAGAATCTTCCGACAGCCGCCGCCCTACGGACAATGTCCTGACATTGGCGGGAGAAGTTTCGGATCACGGATGTGAACCATCCATTCTACCCAGCTATCCATTCGCATGTTCAGGTTCGAATCAGCGTTTCATAGGACGCCGGAACGCCTCAAAGACAGCCCCAATGATGATTAACTGCGTCACGACCGCCGCGACGACCCACCAGGCACGATGTTCCCGGGTTTGAGATATTACGGAGGTCGAACTCAGTATGAATGCGATTTCGATGAGGGCGAACTTCCACCACCGCACATGCGAGGCGGTGGTGGAAGTTTTCGAAGAAGGCGCCATTCCTAGCCGTGCTTGCAGCTAACTCGGACGTCGTTGATTGACCAAGACCAGGCCACTCCGACGGCGGCCCACCCGAGCGGACCTGTGGGGGCAGACGTTAGTGTGCCGAGGGCAGTAATCGTGGTGCCTGTAAGGGCCTTAACGCAGTTGATAGACAGAGTGACTCCTCTTGGAAAGAGATCCGGGATGTAGTAACCCGCCTGAGACCCGCTGATGTAGGTCCGCAGGTAGCCGTGACAGGCAAGAAATGCTTTCCCATACCATCCCAGGTACTGCCCATTGTATCCCTGACACGTCACCTCGTACTGTCCAGTCTGCAGCACCCCCGGGGCTAGCCCACTGTCCGATGATGACTTCTGGGGCGCAGCCTTTGGATCTGGGTTCGCCAACACCCACTCCCTAATGACGGCGCGCATACCCTCGCTTTTTGAAGGTGCGGCTAGAAGTTGGTCAAGGGCGCGGGCGTCGCCCGCGACAGCAGACCGCATCGCCGCTCTAGCTGCAGCGTCATCTGATGCTGACGAAATAGGACCCCTAGGCTGAATTGCGTCCGATGTCGAAACAGAAACCCTGGGTTGAATTTTGCTGGTATCAGCTTGTGCCGCCTGCGTCCCAGGAACGCCAAGCACCAACGCAATCCCCACGGACGCAACAATTCCGAATTTTCTCACAGAAATCACCCTCCCTGATTGCGTCAATCATCCCCAACGCGCTCAGTGTTCTGTCAGATTCTGTGAGTGTCAAGCCAAATTTGGTAAAGGCCAAGTAAAAATTTGGGCGTCCACACACTTGATCGTTCGCGCCCGAGGCGAAGGGGCCTCCTGAAGTCGCAGCCTCCCAACGCGCATCGGGCGGAGTCTTAGGTCATGTTGCGCTGCCGGGGCGGAGCCACGCACATGCTCGATTTGGTTAGAGGTACGAGTCGTCGGCGGTGAGTGTGACCGCGAGCCTTACCGATGTTGTGGCTGCACACGACGTCGTGGAAGCGTTCTGCTGGTGGCGATTTCGCTGTGGGTGGCAGGCCTATGGCGGGCCGCTGTCAACCGTCGAGGAGGCCGCGCAGGTCGTCGGCCGTGAGGGCGCTCGAGAGCAGGTTGCCGTCGTCGACGACCCGGGCGAAGAGGTCGCGCTTCTTGTCCTGCAGGGCGACGACCTTCTCCTCGATCGTGTCCGTGGAGACAAGGCGATAGACGTTGACCGACTTCGTCTGCCCGATGCGGTGGGCGCGGTCGATCGCCTGGTTCTCGGCGGCCGGGTTCCACCACGGGTCGAGCACGAACACGTAGTCCGCCTCGGTGAGCGTGAGCCCGAACCCACCCGCCTTGAGCGAGATCAGGAAGACCGGCGCCTCGCCCTCGCGGAACTCCTTGACGACATCAGCACGGTTGCGCGTCGACCCGTCGAGGTAGGCGTAGGCGATGCCCTCCTCCTCGAGCCGGTCCCGGACGATCGACAGGAAGCTCGTGAACTGGCTGAACACGAGTGCACGGTGGCCCTCGGCGGCGAGCTCGGCGACCTGCTCGACGAGCGCCTCGACCTTGGCACTCGGCGCGACACCGCCGTAGGCCTCGGCGTCGACGAGCGAAGGGTCGAGGGCCATCTGGCGCAGCACCGTGAGGGCGCGCAGGATCGCGATCCGGTTGCCATCGAGGTCGTCGATGAGGCCGAGCAGCCGCTGTCGCTCGCGCGCGAGGTGGCGGTCGTAGATGGCCCGGTGCTTGGGGTGGAGCGCGACGTGGAGGATCTGCTCCTGCTTGGGAGGCAGGTCGGAGGCGACGGCTTCCTTGGTGCGACGCAGCATCAGCGGCTTGATGCGCTTGCGCAACGTGGCGAGCAGTTCGGGCGAGGAGCCGTTCTCGATCGGCTTCGCCCACTGCTCCTTGAATGCCATGGGCCGCGGGTGGAGGCCGGGCGCCACGAGCGACAGCAGCGACCAGAGGTCCATGAGCGAGTTCTCGAGCGGGGTGCCGGTCAGCGCGAAGGTGACGCGGGCCGGCAACCGGCGCATCGCGGCATACGTCTTCGATTGATGGTTCTTCACGAACTGGGCCTCATCGAGGACCGCCGCGGACCACGGGACGGCCCGGAACTCCTCGGCGTCGATGCGACCCACGGCATAGGTCGTCACGACGAGGTCCGCGCCCGCAATCGCCTCGGCCATGGGGACGCGCGCCTTGCCGCGGGTGCGGTCGAGGACGGAGACGGTGAGGTCGGGCGCGAACTTCGCGACCTCGTCCACCCACGTCCCCAGCACTGAGGTCGGCGCGACGATGAGCATCGGCTCATTCAGCTCGCCACGCTCCTTGGCCCGCAACGCCATCGCGACCACCTGCAGGGTCTTGCCGAGTCCCATGTCGTCGGCGAGCACCCCGCCGAGGCCGAGGTCCCACAGGAGCGACAGCCAGCGGAAGCCCTCCTCCTGGTAGGGCCGCAGCGTGGCCTTGAGCGCGATCGGCAGCTCGGCCGGAGACGGTGTGTGGGCTGAATCAACGCCGAGCAGGGCATCGACCGACCGCTGCCAGCGATCGGACTGTTCGTCGACGACACCGATCTCGACGAGGTCGTCCCACAGACCTGCGTGCAGCACGGAGAGGCGCAGCGGGTCGGACTGCTTGTCCTGCAACGCCCGCGCCTCCTCGACGAGAGCACGGAGGCGGTGCAGCTCGGGGTGGTCGAGGGTGAACCAGGCGCCGTCCGGCAGGAGCATCCGCTCCTCGCCACGGGCGAGCGCGGTGACGAGGTCAGCGAGCGGGACAGTGTGTCTGCCGACGGTGACGGTGATCCGGAGGTCGAACCAGTCGTTCTCGCCGGACTCGCTCGTGCCGAGCGCGATCCGCGGTGCTTCGATGACTTCGGCGTATGCCGCCGGCTCACCGACGACGTCGACCTCCACCCTCTCGTGTGCCTCGATCTCAGGCAGGAGCTCGGCGAAGGCGACCGTGTCAAAACCGGTGAGGGACACCGCATCTCGCGGCACCCAACCTTGCCGTGAGAGCTCCCAGAGCGCGGGCAGCTCGTCGCGGGTGGGCACGGCCGCCAGGAGTTCGCCCTCGACCACGCCGTCGCGGAAGGCGTTGGGGTCGCGATACGTCGGAGGCTGACGAGCCAGCGGCACGGTCACCGGGGCATCGCGCGGGCCATAACGGAAGGACCACGTGACCTGGGCCGTGTGCTTCTTGTCGAAATGGACTGCCAGGTGAAGCCGGGGCGGCACCACCTCGGGCAACGTCAGGCCTTCGTGGGTGCGCACTGTCGCGCGCCGCTGGAGGACGGGGAGCTTGTCGACGGCGAAGCTCGACCAGTCCTCCTGCGGGATCGTGAATGGTCCACGCTCGACGACCCGGGCCGCGGCCAGATCGACGTCCGCCCCGAATCCGCCCAGCCTCAGGTGGCGACCTTCCTGCCGGAACCACCCGGTGGGCGGATCCCCGACGATGACCACGTCGCCGGACCCCTCGGGCAGGTCGAGGCTCGGAACGGCGCGCACGGCGCCCTCGTCGGTGGGCGAGAGGTCGAGGACGAAGTGACCCTCGGTCTCCTCGAGGTGCACCTCACCGGTGTTGGTCGCGTGGGTCAGCAGGACGACGCCGGCATCACGGGCCTTGGTGAGCAGCTCGGCCCACCGGCGCCCCATCTGGCTCAGCGGGATCGACGGCGGCATGCGCCCGTAACCCGACATCCGGCTCCCCCGACGGTGGGAGTCGGCGATGGCCGTGAGGGCGTCGAGCGGAGCGCCCTCGAGGCGGAAGCTGTTGTAGGAGGCGTAGTAGCCACCAGCCACGGCCTCCCACGAGATGCCGGTCTTGATCCAGCGCCCCGGCGCCGCGCCGGGGATCATCGGCCGCAGCTGGATGCTCGACGTCCCCTGCTCGTCCTGCCAGGACGACGGCCGTCGCGGCCCTTCAACGTCGAGGAGCAGCCCGACGACGCCAGCCTCGGGCTCGGGCTCCGGCACGTCGAGCAGGTCGTCGAGGGCGTCTCGCCAGGAAGGAGAGCGCGTGGGGTCAGCGGCGGTCGCGTCGCTGCGCCACGGGCGTTGGGTGCGCAGCGCGATGAGGAGGGCAGCGGCGTGCTTGCAGGCCACTCCGATGGGGCAGGTGCAGTCGCTGCCCACGAACGTGCCGTGATCATCTGTCGACAGCGTGACCTCGGTCCGATAGATCGCCGCCCCACTACCGATGACCCGCGCGCCCGCTCGAGTGCCGTGGTCGGCGACGACGATGCTCGTCACCCGACCCGCGCGGGCGTAGTCGCCGGCGCGAACCAGCGTCATGCTGTCGAAGGCCGCCGCGAGATCACGGTCCGAGAGGTCGTCCAGCGTGTGTGCCTCGTGCTCCATCGCGCTACCCACCTCCTTCGTCCGCGCAGGACGACAACGGTATGCCGTCCCACGGACATTCCCGACCCGTCATCCACAGGTGCCGCTTGCGTCCGCGCCGATGGCTGGGTTCGCGACCAACCGCGCGGACGTTTGGGGTATGCCGCCCGCTTGCGTCCGCGCCAATGGCTGGGTTCGCGACCAACCGCGCGGACGCAAGCAGGTGCCGGGTCAGGACTCGTCTGGGAGGCGGCCGTTGGGATAGGTGGAGCGCAGCTCGTCGTCGGTGGGGACGTGTCGGTCACGCGACTCCGGCGGGAGGAGCTCGGCGATGGCCGACATGATCCGCTTGGTGTCGGCGGCGGGGGAGCGGTACTTGAGCTCGACCGGCTTGCCGACGCGGATCGTCACCGTGGGCGGATGGGCGAGGTTGAGCAGGTTGGGCATGGACGACGAACGCGGCCACACCTTCTCGGTGCCCCACATCCCGACCGGGATCACGGGTGCGCGACTGAGGGCCGCGAGGCGCGCAGCACCGCTCTTGCCCTTGAGCTCCGGGTCGAAGAACGCCTCCCCACGAGGGATCGTGGCTTCGGGCAGCAGCCCGACCATCTCGCCGCCCGTGAGGGCCAGGGCGGCCATGTCGTAGGACTCTGCGCCGCCCTCACCGCGGTCGACCCGGATGCCGCCGGCCGCAGCGAAGAAGGGCCCGAGCACAGGGATGTCGAACATTTCCTTCTTGCCGAGGAACCGCGCAGCTCGTCCGGACTGGCGCACCACGTTGGCCATGGCGACGGCGTCGAAGTAACTGCGGTGGTTGCCGACGAGGATGACCGGGCCGTGTCGTGGGATGTTCTCGATCCCCGCGACGTCGAAGCGCGCACACGGGAACCACGTCGACCGCAGACCTTCGAAGAGGAAGCGCTGCAACTCGATGCCGACCACAGGAATCTTGAGGACACCCGGCGACACGTCGAAGTGCACGATCGGCCACCGGCGAGCCACGGCATACACACTGAGTCTGGGGTCTGGATTGACAGCCGCAGGCTGTCCGACCGCCTCGAGGAGCGGCAGGTCGAAGATCGAGTCCGAGTAGGCGTAGCTCTCGAGCAGATCGATGTCGTGCTGCTCCGCGAAGTGCTTGACCGCCGCGAGCTTGCCGGTGGACCACACGAACGGGCCGCGGATCGAGCCGTCGAACGTGCCGTCGTCCTTGGTGTTGTAGCGCGTGGCGATGACGTGGTCGAAACCGAGACGGTCCGCCAGCGGCTTGATGAGGTGCGTCGGCGTCGTGGTCGCCATGACCGTGAGGCGACCCTCGGCCTTGTGCTGCTCGATGAGGGCCAGGGCGAACGGGTGGATGTGCCCGGCGATGACCTCGGCGGCGTTGATGGCGGCCTGGTCGAAGCTCTTGGAGTCCTTGCCGCGGGCGACGAGGGTGGCCTGGCGGGCGAGGAAGATCGACGGAAGGTTCTCGCCGAAGAGGTCGAAGGCCTTGAAGAGCAGCCCTTGGCCGGGGAGTGAACGCGGCACGAGGCCGAGCTCCGCCATCGCCTGGGAGAGGTGGGGGCCGGTGCCGCCCTGGAGCAACGTGCGGTCGAGGTCGAAGAACGCTGCGCCTGGCATGGCCTCACCCTATTGCGCCGGGCACGCTCAGGACTCGCACTTATGGTGAGCGTCATGACGACGGCATTCGTTCTCGGGGGTGGGGGCGTCCTGGGCACGACCCAGGTGGGGATGCTGCGCGCACTCGCCGAGCAGGGAGTGCGGCCCGACCTCGTCGTCGGGACGAGCATCGGAGCGCTCAACGGTGCGTTCGTCGCGGCCGATCCGTCGGTCGAGGGCATCCGTGCCCTGAGTCGGGCGTGGGAGGCAGTGAGCGCGAGCGGGATCTTCCTCGACAACCCCATGCGCTCGGCGGCTCGGATCGCGCGCTTCCGGACGCACGTGCTGTCGAGCGCGCCGCTGCGGTCGATCGTCGACGAACACCTGCCCGTGGACACGTTCGAGGAGCTCGCGGTGGAGTTCCAGTGCGTGGCCGCCTGCATCGAAACCGCTGACGCGCAATGGTTTTCGTCGGGTTTGCTCGTCGACCCGGTCGTGGCGTCGTGCACCGTGCCCGGGTTGTTTCCCGCTGTGGAGATTGACGGGTTGCACTATCTCGACGGCGGATTGGTGCACTCAATTCCCGTCGGGCGCGCCCTCCAGCTCGGCGCCACCCGCGTCTTCGTCCTCCAGGTGGGCCGAGTCGAGACGCCCCTCGTCCCGCCGCGTCGGCCGTGGGAGGTCGGTGTCGTGGCGTTCGAGATCGCCCGGCGGCACCGCTTCGTCCACGAGATGGCTTCGATCCCGGACGACGTGGAGGTCCACGTCCTTCCCAGCGGGGCACCCGAGACGCCGTCGGTCTCGTTGCGCTACGGACGGGTCTCGCGCCTTCGGGAACGTGCCGAACAGGCGTATGCCGCGACGACGGCATACCTGTCCCCTCCCTGACGCTTGCGTCACCTCCCCGACCCTTGCGTCTGTGCATGTGGTCGCTGGAACGACCGAATCCGCAGACGCAACAAGAAGGTGAGCGGACGGCATACGCTCGGCTTCATGGGTCTTGCGGGAATCCCGAAGCCACCGCTGTTCGCCCGACGCGCGCTTGCCGTCGTGTGGCCGGTCGGCGCTGCCGCGCTCACGGGGCTCGCGGCACCGGTGATCGTGGCCGGGGCGTTCCACTCGTTCGTCGACAAGCGGGCGCGGTTGTTCCGGGTGAGCGTGCTCGGCGTCGGACTCGTGTGGGTCGACGTCCGGATGCTCATGGAGTGCTGGCGCCTGTCGCTCAAGGACCCCAAGGGAGCGGGACCGACGTGGGAGGACGACCACGAGGCGGTGTTCCTCGCCGGACTGAACCGGGCGATGATCCTTGCGAAGATCTGGGTCGGGTTCGAGGTCAAGCTCGATGACCGGATGCACTTCGGGCGAGAGTCAGCTCCTCTCGTGGCGTTTGCGCGGCATGCCGGGCCTGGTGACTCGCTGGCGCTGGCGTGGCTGCTCGGTCACACCGCCGGTCGCATGCCCAAGATCGTTCTCGCAGAGGCACTCCGGTGGGATCCGACGGTCGATGCGCTGCTGACGCGGATGCGGTCCTACTTCGTCCCGTCACGCACGGGTGCCGGCGACGACCGGACCGCGGGAGTGCGGGGCCTGGCGCGGGGGCTCAAGCACGACGACGTCCTGTTGCTGTTCCCCGAGGGCCAGAACTTCTCGAAGGACCGACGGCGACGGCTCATCGACCGGATGCGCGAGGCGGGGCAGGAGCTGCGCGCCCGCCGTGCGCTGTCCCTGTGGAACACGTTGCCTCCGAAGACGCGCGGCGTCATCGCGGTCCTCGAGGAGCGGCCAGACGCTGACGTGATGATCGTGGCGCACGCAGGCTTCGGGCAGCTCTCGTCACCGAAGCAGATCTGGGGCGCGATCCCCTTCACGGATCGGCCCTTCCTTGTGCGAACCCACACCTACTCCGGCGACGAGATTCCCGACGACCCGGCGGGCATCGAGGAGTGGATCGAGGAGCGCTGGACCAAGGTCGACGAGTGGGTCACCGCCCACGAGGGCCGGCAGCCCTGACGCTGCGGCTGCCGATTTGTGCGCCGCTCGCGCCAACCGCGCAGAAGGTGACGAACCGCGCTCCCATGGCAGCGCGTCTGGCCACGTTCTGCGCCCCTCGCGCCAGCCGCGCAGAACTTCGACCTTCGGCAGTTCGGGCGTCAGGCGTCAGGCGTCAGGCGTCAGGCGTCAGGCGTCAGGCCAGAACTGCGCGCAGTTTGAGAGCCATCTCGTCGCGTTGGGTCTCCGGCAGCCACTGGGCCTCGTCGTCGACGAGGTAGGTGAACACCTTGGGTCCCTTGGCGTCCTGCGGCTGCTCGGGCATGCGAGGCACCAGGTGGAGGTGGAGGTGAGAGAAGCCCTCGGCCTCGGAGAACTGCATGAGATAGGTCTTGGAGCACCCGGTCACGCTCTCGAGGGCACCGCTGAGTCGATGGATCAACCCACCAAGTTCCCCCGCGGCCTCGGCGGTCAGTGCTGTGAAAGACGTCATGTGTCGCCGAGGCACCAGGACGAGCCACCCCGGCAAAGTGCTGTTGAAGGCGTGCGCGACCCGCCAGTGGTCGGTGTTCACGATGTCCTCACCCGGAGGCAGATCAGCGGCCGCCTCGCGATCGCACGGGTAGCAGCCGGGCACGAGATGGGGTGACGTCATTCGAGCACCCTAGGCACAGCACACGGCATACCGGCAGATCGGCGTCGTTCAGCCCGCGGCCGCCGCATCCAGCAGCCTCAACGGTCGGCACCCGTCTCCATCCCATGGCAGGTTCGGGACACGCGGCTCCAGGGGCGCAGAAGGTGACGAACCGCGCTCCCATGGCAGCGCGTCTGGCCACGTTCTGCGCCCCTCGCGCCAGCCGCGCAGAAGTCTGACTAGGACGGCTCAGCTGTGTCGGGCCGCTCGAGCTTGGCGAGGTGGTAGCCGAAGTTGCTCGCCCATGCAGCCAGCGAGATCGTCCACAGCCAACTGAAGCCGTCTCTCTTCAGCCAGAGGACTGACGCAATCATCATCGCCACAGCGGGTATGAGCCGGAGCGCGATCACGAGCCGCGGGTGGCGATCGGACCACGTCGGTGGGTCGACCCGCGGCGGATACACAGCACCCTCCAGCGTCGGCATCGGCTCCATCTCGCCAGACTAGGTGCCGACCGCGTCCCGAACCGTCCTATTGGGTGGGTTCGCAACGCTGGGACGCTCGGGTCAGGGACGGCGGAGGGAGTGCAGCCAGGTGCGGGCCGTGCTGAAGTCCTCGTCGCCGGTGAGCGGCGCGACCTGGACCTGGGCACCGTCCTCACGCGGATAGGAGCCGAGGAAGCGCACCTCGGCACACACCCGCTTGAGCCCCATGAGCGCCTCGCCGACCCGCTCGTCCAACACGTGCCCCTCGAAGTCGATCGAGAAGCAGTAGGACCCGAGCGTGGACTTGGTGGGGCGCGACTCGAGCCGCGTCATGTTGATGCCGCGCACGGCGAACTGCTCCAGCAGCTCGAGCAAACCACCCGCCCGGTCGTCGCGCTGGAAGAGCATGACCGTCGTCTTGTCGGCGCCCGTCCGCTCGGGCAGCGCACCCGGGCGAGCCACGAGCACGAACCGCGTCACGGCGCCGAGACGGTCGCCGATGTCCTCGGCGAGCACCTCGAGCCCGTGGTTGGCTGCGGCCACCGGCGCGCAGACCGCCGCGTCATAGCCCTGCTCCACGTCACCGGCCAGGCCTGCAGCAGCAGCGGCCGTCGACAACGTCGGAACGTAGGTCGCTGACGGCAGGTTCGCGTCCATGTAGCCGCGGACCTGGGCCCAGGCATGCGAGTGGGTGCCGACAGCAGTGATGTCTGCGAGCGGCATACGCGTCCGTGCAGCCAACACGAAGGTGATCGGCACGTTGACCTCGCCGATGACGACGAGCGGATCTCCCGAGGCCAGGGCGTCGAGCGTCGCCGACACGCCACCCTCGACCGAGTTCTCGATCGGCACCATGGCCGCGTCAATCTCGCCGCGCCGCAACGCGTCCAGCGCCGAGTCGACCGACCCGAACGGCACCTGCTCGCCACCGTGCGACGCCGCCCACGACAACAGAGCCATCTGGGTGAACGTGCCCTCGGGTCCGAGGTAGCCGTAACGAGTGGCGGTCATCGCTGCTTTCCTGTCCGCGCTGCACTGAGCGCCTGCTGTTCCTCGGGGGTGAGGGTCGCGTCGGAGCCGCCCTCGGTGATGCCCTTGGCATAGGTCCGGGACTCGCCCCGCGCGTGGATCGACGACAGGACCACGCCGTCTCCCCGGTCGTCGACGATGGCGGCGCTGAAGCTGAGCCGGCCACCCATGTCACCGAACGCGTCGTAGCGCACGACCGCCACGTGCCGCAGCGCCTGACCGATGTCGGCGCGCAGCGCCTCGAGGTCGCCGGCGCCCACGGGTCGCTGCCGTTCGAGGTGCTGGACCCGGGCACGAAGCCGCACGATCGCGACGACCGCACCCACGATCACGGCCAGCGGGAGCAGCACGAGAACCAGGAGGACGAGCCCCTCGCCAGCGTTGATCCCGAACATGACGGCCAGCGTATGCCGTGTGCTCCCGCCCCGCGGGCGCGTCCCGTTCCGTGGGTGTGGGCCGGGTCCGGCGGGGTCGAGCTCGTAGGCTCGTGGCCATCATGGGTATCGACTTCACCACCATCGCCATCGTGTTCGCGACGATCTTCGTGGTCGAACTTCCGGACAAGACCTTCATCGCGACCCTGGTGATGTCGACGCGGTTCCGGCCGCTGCTCGTGTGGATCGGTGTCGTCGCAGCGTTCTTCGTCCAGACGCTGGTCGCAGTCCTCATCGGTGGGGTGCTGTCGCAGCTGCCGAAGCGACCCATCGAGATTTTCGCCGCGCTGATGTTCCTCGTCGGCGGGATCCTGTTGATCCGCGGCGCGGGCAAGGCCGACGCGGAGGAGGCCGAGGCCGAGGAGGAGTTCGGTGAGAAGGCGTCCGCCACGCAGCGCGCTGGCTGGAAGGTCGTGACGTTCTGCTTCACGGTGCTCTTCCTGGCCGAGTGGGGCGATCTGTCGCAGATCCTCACGGCGTCGATGGTGCTGCGGTTCGACGACCCCGTGTCGGTGTTCATCGGAGCGTTCCTCGCGCTCGCCGCCGTGTCAGGCCTGGCGGCCGTGCTCGGCCGGACGCTGCTTCAGCGGATCAGGCTCTCGACGATCCGTCGCGTCGGCGGCACCGTCTGCCTCGTCCTCGCGGCCGTCAGCGTCCTGCAGATCGCCGGCGCCTTCTGACTTTCCCCGGCTCTCCGACCTGACCAGCCTGAGTCAGGTCAGGGCGCTCCGGACGTCGGTCCGGGCGAAATCGTCGCCCTTGAAGAGGAGGGCTTCGCCCGTGGTGCGTGCCAGGGCATAAGGGAAGAGGTCCCCGAGGTTGAGTGAGGCGGGATGCCGACCCTTGCCAAATCGCCGCCATCCCTCGATCGCCGCGGCTGACTGGTCCCCGTCCAGGGGTTCGATCCGGAGGAACAGGGTCGCGATCAAGCCTTCGAGTTCGCGAGCGGCATCGGGGCCCTGTCTGGCCTCCACCACCATCGCGGCTTCAACAGCCGTGACCGGCGACATGACGAGCGAGCCCGGCGGGGCGGCTCGCAGGGCGTCCTTGAACGACTCGGCGTCAGGCTCCCCCAGGACGATCGCCACCAGGGCTGACGTGTCGACGACCATGGTCAGGACGGTAGTCCGTTCTCGTCGTAGCCCAGGATTTCATCCACAGGACGCGCGTCGAGGACGGGACGGGCACGCCCCCGAGCAATGATCCCGTCTATCGCGTCGTCACCCACAGGCCTGATCGCGCGCTGCTGGTGATGAATTCGCTCCAGCCGCTCTTCGATGGCGCGGCGCGCAGCAACCGTGATGGATTCCCCGGTGGCGGCTGCGAGTTCGCGCGCCAGTCGGTCGGTCTCGGGGTCCTTGATGTTGAGCGCCATGCACCCAGATTACGCCGATTCCACCCTCGAAGGAAGAAAGGATGATTCAGAGGAAGAATCTGCCTGGTCGAGATCAGCGGCCAGAGCATCCGCCGCAGGCTCGGTGTCGCGGTTGACCCACCAGAGGAGCGCGAGGGCCACGAGCCCACCGGCGACGTCGGCGTTCTGGAGCATGCGGCCCGGGAGCTCGGGCCATTCGGGGTGGTCGAGATAGGTGATGCCCCACCACGGCATGCGCAGGAGGAACCACACCCCGATGACGACACCCGCCACCAACCGCCGCGAGCGCCACCACGCCCCCGCCCGCGAGCGCGTCCACGGCGACGCCCCCAGCAGCGCAAAGATCACGACGACGATCCAGTGGTAGTGGTGGATCCAGGCCACGGGCGACAGCAGGCACGCGAGCAGCCCGACAACTGCGACCTCACCGATCGAGTCGCCCCGCAGCCACATCTGCCGCGCCAACCGGAATCCGAACACTCCAACAACCAGCACGAGCACCAGCCAGATCGCGGTCCCCACGCCACCCTCGGGCCCGACGCGGAGCAGGAACCCGCGCATCGACTGGTTCGACGTGCCGAAGTTCGGCCCCAACCGCGCCGGGTCCTGCAGCGCGCCACCCCAGAACGCGAACGACGCCTCCGGCAACAGCACCCACGACCCGAGCGTCACCCCGACGGCAGTCCCCACGGCCGTCGCAGCCTCCCGCCAACGACGGTTCACCAGGTAGTGGATGACGAACACGCCAGGCGTCAGCTTGATCGACATCGCCAACCCCACGAGCACCCCCGGCGGCACGTGCTTCAGCAGACCGGGTCGCGGCCGCCGCAGGTCCATGAGGCACGCAAGCACCATGAACGCGTTGACCTGGCCGAAGCGAAGACCGTCCGAGACCGGGTGCAGCCACAGCATCGGCGCGACCAGCGCAGCCAACGCGAGGGGCACCCAAGGGCCAGCGCGATGGATGAGCCGCCACCCGGCATACCAGACGATTGCGGTGGTCGCCGCGACCTGAGCCGCCGTCCAGAGCCAGCCGATCACACCGAAGGGCACCCAGGCCAAAGGGATGGCGAGCAAGGCAGCGAACGGCGGATACGTGAACGGCAACAGCTGCGGAGCCTCGGTCATCGCCGCATAGATGGGACGCCCGGTGAGGATCGACACCCCGGCCTCGCGATAGACCTCCACGTCGACCTGCCACTGGTCCATCGGCCAGAACACGAGGTAGCGCAGCACGGCGGGCACAGCCGCGAGGGCGATGAGGCCGATGGCAAGGGGCCACTGCCACCGCAGCGGGATGTGTCTCGGGCGTGGCTTGGTCAGGGGCACCCCGCCATTGTGTCGGTATGCCAGCCACACACGATCTCCACACGCCCTTCACCTCCACGGCAGGTCGTCGCCGCGGACCCCCCGTAGGATCCGTGAGGTGTCCAAACGATCGCTCGCCGCCCTGTTCGCCGCCCTTGCGACAGTGCTCGGCCTGAGCGTCGTCGCGCTGCCCCTCACGGCCCACGCCACAGAAGCCGGTCGCACCGCCACAGAGCCGGCCGCACCGCACGACCCATTCGGCGCCACCGTCCTCATCGGCACCGGCGGCATCACCTGGACCGACATCTCCGAGAAGGAGACGCCCAACCTCTGGATGCTCCTGCGCGACGGCTCGAGCGCGGCGATGACGGTGCGATCGGTCGAGACCAACACCTGCCCCATCGACGGCTGGCTCGGACTGTCGGCCGCGAACCGCGCTTCCGCTCCGCGCACCGGCACCGGCTCCGTCCAGTCCCGCCCGTGCAGCCCCATCGGCGAGCCGGTGGGCGGCGTCGTCCCCGGGTGGGACTCGTTCGTCAAGGCCGCCGCTGACCGCAAGTTCGACAGCAAGCTCGGCCTGCTCGGTGAGGCCGCCGCCACGTCGGACGTCTGCATCAAGCCGGTCGGCCCGGGTGCCGCAGTGGCCGCCGCGCTCCCCGAGGGCACGGTCGATCGCTACTCCCCCTACTCCGACGCGAACCTCCTCGTCGACATGAACACCTGCCCGGTGACGATCGTCGACGTGGGCAGCGTGCGCGACCCGTCCGACCTCGCCGCTGGCGAGCAGCCCGCCGAGGGCAGTCGCACGGCCCAGATCTCGGCCATCGACAAGAAGGTCGGTGACATCATCAACGCCGCCCCGGGTGGCGCCGACTTCATCGTCGCGAGCCTGTCCGACGCCGGCGTGACCGAGCGCCTGCGCCTTGCCGTGGCGCGCGGCCCGCACTACGGGCCGGGCCAGCTCAACGCCCCGTCGACCCGTCAGCCCGGCCTCATCCAGGCGCAGGACCTGCCGATCACGCTCATGTCCATCACGGGCATCACGATCCCCGGCAACCTCGGCGGCACGACCCTCACGAGCGACCCGGCCCCCGACAACTCCGAGAAGCGCGCGGCCGACCGGCTGCAGAAGCTCGTCGACTACGACCTCGCGAGCCATGAGGTGCACAGCCTCGTCCCGCCGTTCTTCAGCGTGTTCGCCTACGGGCAGCTCGTCATCTACCTCCTCGTGCTCCTCGTCTGGAAGGGCAAGATCGGCGGCCCCGACACCCGCCGCCGGGTCCTGGGCATCGTGCGCATCATCGCGGTCGCGGCGGCGTCGGTCCCGGCGTCGACCTTCCTCGCGAACCTCCTGCCGTGGTGGCGCTTCCCGATCCCGATGGTCTCGATCGTGGCGTCGGTCGGCATCTTCGTCGCTCTGATCGCGTATGCCGCACTGCGGGGTCCGTGGGGACGCGCCGCTCTCGGTTCCCTCGCCTTCGTCTCGGCCGTCACGGTCGCTGTGCTCGCCGGGGACATCCTCACCGGCTCGAGGCTGCAGCAGTCCTCGCTCATGGGCCTGCAGCCGGTGGTCGGCGGCCGGTTCTACGGGATGGGCAACGTGACCTTCGCGCTCTTCGCCACGTCGTCGATCCTGCTCGCGACCGCGGTGTCGAGCTATCTCGTGAGCCATCGTCGACCGCGCGTGGCGGCGGCCGTCGTCCTGGTCATCGGGGTGGGCACGGTCATCATCGACGGGGCTCCGTTCTGGGGTGCCGATGGTGGCGGCCCACCGGCCTTCATCCCGGGCATCGCCTATCTCATCCTGTCGATCCTCGGCCTGCGGATGACGTGGCAGCGCATCGCGTTGATCGGGCTCGGATCCGTCGGTCTGTTCTTTGCCGTGGCCGGCCTCGACTGGCTGCGCCCGGCTGATGACCGCAGCCACCTCGGTCGCTTCATCCAGGCGATCATCGACGGCAACGCCCTCGACATCGTCATTCGCAAGGGCCAGCAGAACTGGAGCATCCTCACCGGCAATGCCCCGCTCACCCTGCTCGTGCCGGCCGCACTCCTCTTCGTCATCTACGTCCTGGCGCGGCCGACCTCCTGGGGATCACGCGGACTCGGCAAGGCGACCGAGAAGGCACCGACCCTGCGCGCCGGTCTCGTGGCCCTCGTCATCACCCTGACCGTCGGCTTCCTCATCAACGACTCGGGCACGGCCATCCCGGCCGTCGGCGCGACGGTTGCCGTGCCGCTCATCGTCAGCGTCGTGGTTCGGACCCTGCAGGACGACCTGCGGGCTGTCGCCGGGACCCGTCGCGCCAGGCGCTCCTGACCAACCAGACCCACACGGCCAACAGGACCGCGGGCGCCACGTGCGTCCGGACGGTCATCGTGAGGTCTTCCACAGCAGGCGTCATGCCGAGCACTCGCCCCGGCGTGTAGGCCATCGACATGACCCACAAGCGGGCCAGCAGGACGAGGTCGACGACCACGACGGCCGCGGCACTCACCGCCGGCAGTCCCGCCCAGACGATGACGTCGTACCAGGGCAACGAGTAGGACGCCGCCAGCGCGTAGGCCCCCGTGAGGATGACGAGCCAGGCCAGTGCCCGAGCACCCATGGTGGTCTCCCGATGGGGTCGGGCGAGGCGGAAGAAGCAGTAGGCGAACCCGATGGCCGCGACTGCCGCCAATGTCGAGATGAGCGATCGCACCGTCGCCCCGCCGTTGAACGCCTCGAGGAACCAGCGCCACGGCGACGCCAGGGCCACCGCCTTCGCCGACCGCCCGATCTGGTCGTAGACGTGGGGCCCGGCCCAGAGCTGCAGGGCACCGACGACGACCACGGTCGAGCCCAGCAGCACGCCACCACGGGCCCACCGTCGGTGCTGGAAGGCGAGGAGGAGCGCGAGCAGCACCACGGCATACGTGAACTTCGACGTCACGGCGAGCGCCGCGAAGGTGCCGGCGACAGCGGCACCGCCGAGGCCGGCATACCGGTGGGCGGCCCACACGGCGAGGATCGCGAGCGCCGTGGCGAGCAGGTCGACGTGTGCGCCGAGGACGCCGACGGAGAAGACGAGGGGGTTGGCCGTCCAGATCGCGTCGATGCGACCTTCGCGACCGGGGAGCATGCGCCGCAGCGCCCAGCGCACCGCGAGCCACGAGGCGATGACGATGAGCTGCCACAGCCACACCGTCTGCCGCAGGTTCTCGCCGCCACCGTGTGAGGTGAGCCCCTGGACGAGAGTCGCGAACGGCCCGTAGACGCTGGGCTCCTCGGTCCACGGTGCTTCGACGTGGCTGACGACCGGGTCGGTGCCGCCGTGGAAGGTGTTGGGTGACTGCAGCCAGGGGTTGTCGCCGAGCGCCAGAATGCGCCCATAGGCCGCGTAGCTCACGTGGTCGCCGGACCCGAACGGCGTCGCGAGCGCGGCGAGGACTGCCAGGGTCGCGACGACGGGGCGGGGGAGTTCGCGACCCCCTTGGCCGGTCACCGCGAGGACGATCGCCGCTGCTCCCAGCGTGTATGCCGTCCACATGGTTGCGGTGACGAGCGCCGGACTGAGGGTGAACGGGAGGAGGTGGCCCGGCGCCCAGCCGCGAGGGCCGAGGTCGGGGGCAGCGGCGTGCGGGAGGCTCAGCCCGACAACGAGAAGCAGGGCGAACGACGCGACCAGCAGGCCCAGGCGAACGCGTTCTCGGGTGACACCAGCGACGTCGCTGGCGTCAGAAGCGTTGTGCGACACCGGGGGCACGATCGGTGAGGACCTTGCGCACCCTGCGCCTGGTGAGTGCCCGCCAGACATCGCGGTACTGCTTGGCCCGGTGGACCTGTCCGCTCCAGTCCTTGCCGGAGACGCGGTGCTGCAGCTCGCACGGCACCTCTGCGACGCGCAGTCCGGCGGAGAGGACGTCGACGGTGAGGCCGACCTCGACCCCCCAGCCGGGGGCGAGCGGGCTGGCCGCGTCGAAGGCCTCAGCGGTCAGGCAGCGCATGCCCGAGAGGGGCTGCCTGGCCGTCCACCCGGTGAGGTTCTTGATGCCGTCGCGGGCGAGCCGGACGACGAACCCGTGGCCGCCACCCGCCGTGGACTGGGGCGGGAGCGTGGCGATGGTCATGTCGGCGCGCCCCTCGAGCACCGGCGGGAGGAGGACGTGCAGGTTGCTCGCGGACGACTCGAGGTCACCGTCGACGAAGAGGAGGTGGCGGGGCGAGTGGGTGTCGATGGCGTTGAACGACTCGAGCTCGCGCAGGTGGCGCACCCCGGTCTCGAGGGCCGCGGCCTTGCCGAAGTTGCGGGCGTGGACGATGACGTCGGCTCCGGCAGCATCGGCCACGGCGGCGGTGTCGTCGCTGCTGCCGTCATCAACGACGACGACCTTGTCGACACCATCGAGTCCGAGCACGGCCTCGACGGTCGCGACGATCCGGTCGGCCTCGTCCTTGCACGGGATGATGGCCGCGACCGTCCGGCGATGCGTCGGCTGGCCGTTGGCCCGACCCGTCGGTGCGTCCGTCCCCACGCCCCCCACCATCAGCGCAGGGTCACCTGGCGGCTGAGCAGACCCGAGCGGGCCCGCCGTTCATCGGCGGTGAGGGACTCAGCGGAAGCCAGCGCGGCGGCATACCGGTCGCCGAAGGCCTTGAGGGCGTCCTCGTGGACGGCAGGTTCGCTGTCGGCGGGGACCTCGAAGACGGGCACGAGAAGGCCACAGGCGCGGAAGGCGCCGAGGAGGCGGGTGCCGTCGCCGAGGCCGGACTCACCGGCCGAGTGGAGGCGGGCGAGGGCGTCGGTGGCGGTGTCCTCGTCGTCGGGCAGGACGAGGCGGATGTAGGTGCGCTCGCCGATGCGGACCCAGTAGGCCGACTTCAGTGCGGCCATGCGCACGGTCGGGACGACGGACTCGTTGGCGCGCTCGAGGGATTCCTTGCCCGCGTCGTCGAGGTCCTGCTCGTCGACCCAGAAGTCGAAGCCCTCGTGGACCTGGACCTCGAACGGAGCGTCGAGGTCGAGGACGTCCTGCAGCCGGGGGCTGTCGACGGTCGGCGTCGGGACGTGCTGCACGGCGCTGCCCGGTTCGGCAGCGGCGGCGGCGAAGAGCTGAGCGGCGAGGTCGCGGCTCGGGTCACCCGAGGTGGAGCCGGACTGGGTGCCGACGAGAACGGTGCCGTCGGCGCGACGCAGGGCCGGCCACGCCATGGGCAGGACGGTGGCGACGGTCGCCGTGTCGGAGCCCTCGGGTCCCTTGCCGGCGGCGAAGCTCACGGCCACGGTCGCGGCGGGCAGGATCTCGCGGATGGCCACCCACTCGGTCTCCTGCGGCAGCCCCTCGAAGGGGCGGTTCACATACGGAGCGGCCGCGGTGCGTTGCCGCTTGGCGGGTGCGCCGGAGTCGTCGGAAGTCCTGCGTCGTCGAGAAGCCTTGCCCATGGCCGTCAGCGTAGTGGTGCGGCTCCGCTGCTTCTGCCTTGCGTCCGCAACTTCGCCGGGTATGCCGTCAGCTCGCCGAACGCTGTGCGCTCACGTTGCGCTCAGGTTGCGCGGCGGCGGCTCGGTCCGCCCATGGCGGCCCACACGGTCTGGCCACCCTTGTCCTCGCCGACGCCCCACTCGTGGGCCAGCGAACGGACGATGCGCAGGCCCCGGCCACTCGACACCCAGACCGCGGCGGGCGCGGGACTCGGAACGCTGTCGCCGCCACCGTCGGTGACCTCGACCTCGACGACCTCGCCGCGAACCTTCCAGCGGACGCGCAGGCAGCCGTCGGCGAGCGGGCGGGCATGGCGGATGGCGTTGGTCATGAGCTCGGAGACGACGATCTCGGACTCATCGACGGTCTCCTCGTCGAGGTCGCGGGCGCGCAGGTCGGCGACGACCGCCTTGCGGACGCGGGTGACCGTGCTCGGCCCCCAGGGCGCCCGGATGGTGCGGACCTGACCCTGCCCGATGGCGCCGCCGAACTCGTCGAGCTTGGGCTCGTCGGCCTTCTTGTCCGCTGCAGTCACGCCGGGAACTCTAATCGAGCATCGCCATGACGTCCCGCGGACGATCGCTGATCATGACGTCGACACCGAGCTCGACACAGCGTTCGACATCCTCGGGCTGGTTCACGGTCCACACGTAGACCTCGTGGCCGCGACGCTGGTGGGCCTTCACGATCGAGGGGTTGCGGCGCACGATCTTGACGTCGAGGCCGACGATGTTGACGCCGACCGGGAGCGACCCATCCCACGAGAGTCGGGGCGCGGACTGCTCGACGAGGTAGACGAGCGGGACCTGGGGCGCGAGGCCGCGCATCCGCACGAGCGCCAACAGCGAGAACGACATGACGCGCACGTGCGGCAGCTGCGTCAGGTCGCCGGTGGTGAGGCCATAGGCGCGCAGGGCCGTGACGAGCTGTCGCTCCACGAGTCCGCCGTAGCGCGTCGGGTGCTTGGTCTCGATGAGGGTGAGGAGTTCCTGGCGCTGGCTGGTGAGGGAGTCGAGCAGCCGGTTGAGGGTGAGGATCCGGCCGCGGTCCGGGTCCCGGTCCATCTGTTCGCTGGCGCTCCCGTCATCGAGCTTCTTCCAGCTGGCCCAGTCGAGCTCCTCGAGCCGCGCCAGTTCCAGGGTGGAGATGACGCCCTTGCCGTTGCTCGTCCGGTCGGCGCGCCGATCGTGGACACAGACGAGGTGGTGGTCGGCGGTGAGCCGCACGTCGCACTCGATGCCGTCGACGCCCAGGTCGAAGGCCGTCGTGTAGGCCGCGAGCGTGTGCTCTGGCTGCATGGCACTCGCCCCTCGGTGCGCCACCACCCGGGGCCGCCCCTCGGACTCGTGCTTCTCCCCAAGATACGGAACGGCCACGGGTCCATGGTGGCAGTGCACGACGCCCGGCGAGCGGAGCGACTCACACAACGAACTCACACAACGACACGGCATACCGTTGAAGGATCGTGAGCCTTCCGCCCTTCCAGAGCCTCGTCGACGCGCACTGGCGCGATGTCGGCCGACTCGCGCACGCCCTCGCCGGACCAAACCTCGGTGACGACGTCGCGCAACAGGCGTGGACCCAGGCACTCGCGGCCTATCCGCGGGTGACCTCGACGCGCAACCTGCGCGGGTGGCTGCTGACGATCACGCATCGGTGCGCGATGGATGCGCACCGGGCCGGTCGGCGGACGGTGGCCCATGAGGACCCCGCGGTCCTGGCGGCGGCACCCGTGGTCGACGGTCCGTCTGTTCCCGACGACGGCTTGTGGGCGCGGGTGGCTGCCTTGCCCGAACGGCAAAGGGAGGCGGTCGTCCTCAAGTACGTCGCCGACCTCGACCACCGCGCCGTCGCTGCGGCGCTCGGCACCACCCCTGCGATGAGCCGCCGACTCGTCTCTGACGCGTTGGCCACCCTCCGCCTCGACCTTGAGGAGCTCCGATGACCACTGCTTTTGATTCCTTCACCCCTGACGTGCGGCCGCCCGTGCTCCCGGAGACGGACATCTCGTATGCCGTCGAGGACACCGCTGTCGGTCGCCTCCTGTTGGCGGTGCGTTCCGATGGTCGGCTGGTCACCTCCGCCTACATCGCCACCGATGTCGACGAGGAGGTCTGGCTCCAGCGCCTTTCCGACGGTGTCTCGCCCCGGGTCCTGCGGCAGACGAAGCCGCTCGATACAGCGCGACGGGAGCTCGCGGCATACCTCGAAGGAAGGGTGACCCGGTTCTCCGTGCCGGTGGACCTGGCGCTGGCGAGCGAGTTCCAGCGCTCGGTCCTGACGGGGCTGGCGGTCTCGGTGGGCTACGGCTCGTCCACGACCTACGGCGCGTTGGCTGCGGCGATCGACCGGCCTCGGGCGTCGCGTGCCGTGGGGACGGCGTTGGGCGCCAACCCGCTGTGCGTCTTCGTGCCGTGTCACCGCGTGCTGCCCGCGGGCGGTTCCGTGGCGGGCAGGCTCCGCAACGTCGGCGGGTATGCCGGTGGGCCGGCTGCGAAGGAGTACCTCCTCACGCTCGAGGCCGGTCACGCGGGGCGCTGAGGACCGGGGGCACGTCCGCGTCACCCTCGCAGGCGGCGCCGAAGACCTACGCTGTACAGACCATGTACACGATCAAGCGGGTCGCAGAGCTGACAGGTCTCGGTCTGTCGACCCTGCGAGCGTGGGAGCGTCGCTACGGCGTGGTGGCTCCGGCTCGGTCGGATGGGCGCTATCGCCTCTACTCCGACGCTGACGTCAGGGCACTGGCCATCATGGCCTCCCTCGTCCATGACGGTTGGACTGCGAGCGAGGCGGCGACAGAGACCTTGGCGCGCACCGAGGGAGATCGGCGCTCAGCGATCGGGGGTGCGCACCAGTCTGGCGATGTCGAGTCGCCAGCTGGGTTGGAGGAGCTGCTCGCCGCCGCGCAGGGCCTCGATGGTCCCGCCGTGAGCGCCATCGTTGCCGGGTCGCTCGGGAGGGCCGAGTTCGCCGAGGCGGCCAGTCACTGGCTCATGCCGACCCTTGCGGCCGTGGGCGGGGCGTGGGCGGAGGGGCGACTCAGTGCCGCAGGCGAGCACCTGATCAGCTACGCGGTGCAGCGTCAGCTCGCGGGCCTCTACGAAGCCGCACCGCGAACCACGACCGGACCGGTGGTCGTGCTCGGCCTGCCGCCGGGGTCACGGCACGAGCTCGGCCTGCTCGCCTTCAGTGTGGCCGCGCGGCAGGCCGGCCTCACGACGGTCTATCTGGGTGCCGACCTGCCATCGCAGGACTGGGAGGCGGCCGTGTCGGGCCGTGAGGCAGGCGGCGCCGTGCTGTCCGTGCCACGTCCCGCCGACGTCGTCTCGGCGCAGGAGGTCGTTGACCGGCTCGCTCGCAGCGCGTCCGGAGTGGTGGTGGCGATCGGTGGCCGTCACCAGGACGAGGTCACAGGGGCACTGCAGCTCGGGCACGATCTCGCGACCGGTGTTGCGCTGCTTCGGGACGCCCTGGTGCGAGCCCAACGCCACAAGCCGGGTCGCTGACTCGACCGGACAGGACAGCACCCGCCCCACCGGTCAAAGGGGGGGGCGGGTGAGGCGGGTGCCGTCGCGGCAATGTTCGTTCTGGGTGGGGTGCTCGGCGCGGTGACTCCGCCTCAGCACCAGGGGTAGATGAACAGGCTCTCGTCGCCCGCACGGTGGTCGGCAAGGACGACGCTCAGGGGAAGCGGGTCCGGCAGGGAGGCAACGTCAGTGGTGGCGCGCGGGGTGACGCCTGCGCCGACGGCCAGGCTGATGGGCAGTCCGTCACGGGCCACGGTCGAGAACAGGCCGAGAGACTTGAGCGTCTCGATGCCAGCGCGTTGGCACGCGGTGTCCGGGGCGGCGATGGCGGCGGGCGCAGAAGCGACCGTTGCGGCGAGAGCTATCGCTGCGGCGGTGGTGACGACCTTGATCATGAGCACTCCTTGATCTCAGTGGCCTCTCGGGTCAGAAGCCTTGCCGACAAGATGGCTCCAGAGCGAGCGGCCTGTCAAGGGTTTGTACAAGGTTGTTCACTCTCTACCGACACACCCCTCGGCAGGACCAGTTCTTGGCGACGCGACCACCTCTGCGCGGTCGCCTCGTCCAGTGCTGGTCGTCTCGGGACTGCCGGTCAGGATTCGGGGAGCTCGGGACCCTCGATGTCGTAGCCGCCGAGCAGCTTGGCCATCGCGAGGTGTGGCTTGGCCTCGTCGTGACGCGACTGGCGCTGCAGGGTCCGGCCGAGCAGGAGCAGCGCGTAGTGGTCATCCGGGTTGTCAACGAGCATCGCGCGCAGGATTTCCTCCGAGCGCGAGAGCTGGGCCGAGTGGTAGTAGGAGCGCGCGAGATAGAGCCGCAGCTCGCTCGTGCCGTGCAACGGCGGCTCCATGACACTGCGGTCCACGAGGTCGGCAAACAGTGGTGCGGCGGCGGCATACTCCCCCGCCGTGAAGCGGTCACGCGCCGCTTCGTACTCCTCCGCGAACGAGTCGTCACTCATGCTGTGCTCTCCTTCGATGTATGCCGCTAGCGTCGTCTACGTCTGAACCTAGACAGCCCTAGCCTGATGAATCAACGGAAGGCCGGAAGCCCGGTGAGGGCCTGGCCGATGACGAGCTGGTGGACCTCGGACGTGCCCTCATAGGTGAGGACCGACTCGAGGTTGTTGGCGTGCCGCATCGGTGAGTACTCGCCACTGATTCCGTTGGCGCCCAACAGGGTTCGGCACTCCCGCGCGATCTTGATCGCCTCACGGCACGAGTTGAGCTTGCCCAGCGAGACCTGCTCGGGCCGCAGGGTCCCGGCGTCCTTGAGCCCGCCCAGGTGGAGCGCGAGCAACATGCCCTTGCCCAGTTCGAGCGTCATGTCGGCGAGCTTGGTCTGGGTGATCTGGTAGCCCGCGAGCTTCTTGTCGAACATGTCGCGGTCGAGCGTGTAGGCGATCGTCGTCTCGAGCGCATCACGCGCGGCACCGAGCGCCCCGAAGATGATCCCGAAGCGCGCCTCCGACAGGCACGACAATGGCCCCGACAGCCCGCGAGCCTCGGGCAGCATCGCCGACGCCGGCAGCCGCACACCCTCCAGGACCAGCTCGGCCGTGACCGACGCGCGCAGCGACAGCTTGCCGGTGATCTCCGGAGCCGAGAACCCAGGTGTCGACGTCGGCACGACGAACCCACGGATCGTCTCGCCATCGCCGGCGTCGGTCCGAGCCCACACGACCGCGACATCGGCGACCGACCCGTTGGTGATCCACATCTTCGAGCCGTCGAGCACCCAGTCTTCGCCGTCGCGTCGCGCGCGCGTACGCATCCCCGCAGGGTTGGACCCGAAGTCCGGCTCGGTCAGTCCGAAGCACCCGATCGCCTCACCGGCCGCCATGCGCGGGAGCCACTCCTGCTTCTGCTCCTCGCTGCCGAACTGCCAGATGGCAAACATCGCGAGCGACCCCTGGACGGAGACGAGCGAACGCACACCCGAGTCGACCGCTTCCAGCTCGGCACAAGCCAGTCCGTATGCCGTGGCGCTCGTCCCAGCGCAGCCGTAGCCCTCGAGGTGCATCCCGAGCAGTCCCAGCTCACCGAGTCGGGGGGCGAGCTCGCGCACCGGCACCGAGGCCGACTCGAACCAGCCGGACACGTGCGGCCGAACCTCCGTTGCCAGGAACGAGCGCACCGTGTCGCGCATGTCGCGATCCTCGGCGCTGATCAGGGCGTCGATGCCGAAGAGGTCCATCGGCGACTGGGGCGACTGGGGCGACGCAGCCATCAGGCAGCCCGCCCTTCGGCCTCGCGCTTGATGCTCTCGAGAGTGCTGCGCATGCCGGTGTTGAGGTCGACCTCGAGCCCGTCGTGACCACCGGGGAAGAGGGTGCCGAACTTGGCCGACATCTCGGAGACCCCCGTGGGCGTCTCGCGCCGCTGGGTCACCCGCGTCCCGATCTCGATCGGCTCGAGGGTGAACGACCACACCGACTTGTTGTCCTTGGCCACGAACGCATAGCGACGGGGCTCGTCGTACTCAATGACCTTGGTCCGCATCGGCCACACCAGGAGCCCTTTGCGGTTGAGGTTGTAGGCGCGCGTCCCGAGCCCCACCGGACGGGAGCGCACGTATGCCGCCATGACCATAGGACTGTGCCGCACCATCGCTGCCGGGTCGGCGAGGATCGACCAGACGCGCTCCGGCGTGGCGGCGATCTCGATCTGCTCCTCGAGCGTGGGCTTCATTCGCGAGGGGTTGGCCATGCCCCAAACCTACTCGGCTGACACCTGAGGGCTCAGTCGACTGAATGGGCTGCGTCGCGGACGAGGGCCGTGTCGACGAACTGCTCGAACCGCACGATCAACCCACCTCGAACGATGAAGTGGTGCGCGACCCGAACGGCCAGGTCCTTGCCGGTCCCCCGGTGGCGAGCCGTGTATCGGGCCAGGACGACGACGTTCTCGCCGTCCACCACATAGGTGTCATCGTGGGCGGCCCAACCGTCCCACTCCGCGCCGAGCTTCTCCATGACGTTGCCCGTGACGCCCTCTGGCGTCCGGTACGTCCCGGCGAGCGGGAAGCCCGCCATCTCGGTCCACTCGACATCCGGAGCCATCGTCGCGCGCAGGGCCTTCAGGTCCCCCGCCGCCGAGGCGAGGTACTGGCGGCGCACGACCTCGGCCGGGCTGGACTCGGCGTTCAGCCCCATGTCATCTCCCCCTTGGCGACCTTGGTCCCGAGACCGGCAGCGATCTTCAGCCCCGCCTCGGGATAGGCAGCCAGCAGGGAGGCCTCAGCCCCGGCAGCGTCGGATGAAGCGGAGATGGTCTTCTCGAAGGTCTGGAGATATTCGCGGGTGTGCGTGATGGCCGTGAGATCCGTCGGAGCTCCCGCGGTCCGGTGACCGGCGACGACAAAGGTCGGGTTCAGCGCCTCCAGGTCGTCCAGGACGCGGATCCACTCGGCCCGAAGCTCCGGGGTGGCACTGTCCGCCGTCCACACGTGCAGACCTTCGAACAGCAGCACTCCGCCGATGAGCGAGCGGGTCTCGGGCTCGAACAGGTGCCACGACCGGTCGCCGAGGAGCTCACTGCCCTTGCGCACCTCGATCCCAGTGCCATCCACCAGGAGCGAGGTCGCGGTCAGCGGGGTCAGCTCGACGAGGCGGGTCGGCAGGTTCGGGCCAAGGTGCGCCCACGCCTGCAGCTTGCCCTCGTAGCTGTGGGCGATGTGCTCGATGACATCAGCGGGAGCCAGGAAGGTCGCCTCGGGGAAGGCGTCGGCGATGACTTCAGCGCCGAAGTAGAAGTCCGGGTCTCCCGCTGTGACGACGACCGTGGTGAGTCGCTTGCCGGAGTCGAGGACTGCGGCGACGATCCGGTGGCCGTCGGCACGGGTGAAGGCCGCGTCGACCACGAGCGCCTCGGTCTCTCCGGTGACCAGCACGCTGGTCTTGTTGAGCGACGTGTCCGCCGCGTCGATGACGATGTACTCAAGATTGCTCATGAGGTAACCGTAGGATCGCTGCTGCCAAGAATCACGGTGTCCACGAGTAGGTGAATGGTGAAAATGGGACAGCAACCGATCCGTCGAGTGCGCTTCATCCCACCCAGTACGAGCACCGGTGACATCGAGGTCAACACCCTCAAGGGGATTCGCGACCGCGGCGGCCCCCACGAGTTCCTCACGACCCAGCGCCTGGACTTCGACCTGCTCGTGCACGTCGAGCAGGGTTCCGCGCGACACATCGTCGACTTCAACGACCACGCCCTGGGCCCGGGTGACGTGCTCTGGGTGAGAGCGGGCCAGGTCCACCACTGGGGCGCGATCGAGGCCCTCGAAGGCAACGTCGCCATGTTCGGACCGCACACCCTCGACGAACGCACGAGCGACCTCCTCAGGTCCTACCCCACCAGCCCGCGGAGCCACTGGTCGGCAACTGACCTCGCGAACACGCCGGTCCCGCAGGCCCTGGGCCTGCTGGTCGCGACGGGCGCCGAGCCTCGGCAGGCCGGTCGCGACGCCCTGCACCAGGCCGCCCTCAGCCACTCCTTGGCTGCGCTCCTCGTGCACCTGTCACTGAGCCGAACAGACGGCGGTCCGCACCCCCAAGGAGCGAAGCCTGAGGTCTACATCTGGTTCAGGGACCACCTCGAGGAGCACTACCGACGGTGGCACAAGGTCGGCGACTACGCGGACCGACTGGGCTACTCCGCTCGCACGCTCAACCGCCTCGCTCGCCGTCACACCGGAATGTCGGCGAAGGAGCTCATCGACGAGCGCATCCTCCTCGAGGCCAAACGACAGCTCAGCCACGTCGACGCCTCGATCGCCGACATCGCTGAGGACCTCGGCTTCGACGACGCGTCCAACTTCTCGTCCTACTTCCGCCGACAGACCCAATTGACGCCGGGGGCCTTCCGCACCCAGAGCCGGCTCGCGTGAGCAGGCCCAGACCTCGTCGGAGGGTCAGCCAACAGCCATGCGCCCGGTGATGAACCGCTGACCACTCGCGTCGTTCCCCATGCTCCGCAACCTACGACGCGGGGGTGACGGGCAAACTCAGTTGGTCGGACGGCATACCGGAAGGGAGACTCGACTCTCGTGGCACATCTTGAGGTCAACCAGGTCGGATTCACCCTCCCCGACGGACGCCCCCTGCTCGACGGCGTCCAGTTCCGCGTGGGTGAGGGGCAGCGCGTGGCCCTCATTGGCCCCAACGGCACGGGCAAGACGACCCTGACCCGCATCATCTCGGGTGACCTCACCGCCCACGAAGGCGCCGTCACGACGTCCGGGACCCTCGCCGTGATGAACCAGTTCGTCGGCAAGGTCCGTGACGACTCGACGGTGCGCGACCTGCTGATCTCCGTTGCGCCAGAGCGCATCCGCAAGGCCGCCCTGGCCGTCGACGCCACCGAGCTGCTCATCATGGAGATCGACGACGAGCCCTCGCAGATGGCCTATGCCCAGGCGCTCGCCGACTGGGGTGACGCCGGTGGCTACGACTACGAGACGACGGTCTGGGACACGGTCACGACCCAAGCCTTGGGTATGCCGTTCGAGCAGGCTCAGTGGCGTGCCGTCACCTCCCTGTCGGGAGGCGAACAGAAGCGCGTCGTGCTCGAGGCCCTGCTCAACGGCCCGGCGGACCTGCTGCTCCTGGACGAGCCGGACAACTACCTCGACGTGCCGTCGAAGCGCTGGCTCGAGGACCGACTCATCGCGAGCGACAAGACGGTGCTCTTCATCAGCCACGACCGCGAGCTCTTGTCGCGGGTTGCCACCGCCGTCGTCACCCTGGAGCCCGGCGCCAACGGGGCCACCGCGTGGATCCACCCGGGCTCGTTCGCGACGTGGCACCAGGCCCGGATCGACCGCAACGACCGTCTCGACGAGATGCGGCGGCGCTGGGACGAGGAGCACACCAAGCTCAAGGCCCTCGTCCTCATGTATCGCACCAAGGCCGCCTTCAACGACGGCCTCGCCTCGCGCCTCCACGCCGCCGAGACCCGCCTCGCGAAGTTCGTCAAGGCGGGCCCACCCGAGAAGGTCGCCATCGCGCAGAACGTCACGATGCGACTCACGGGTGGACGCACGGCCAAACGGGCAGTGGTGTGCACGGGAGTGGAGCTCCTGGCGCCTGATCCCGAGAGCGGCGCCGACGACCTCATGAAGCCGTTCGACCTCGAGGTCTGGTTCGGCGAGCGCGTGGCCGTGCTCGGCTCCAACGGGTCGGGCAAGTCGCACTTCCTGCGACTGCTCGCCGCGGGTGGGAGCGACCCCGACGTCGAACACCAGCCGGTCGGCGACGTTGCCATCGAACACGTGCGGCACAGCGGAACGGCGCGCCTGGGGTCCCGCGTCCGGCCGGGCTGGTTCGCCCAGACCCACGACTCGCCGCAGCTGCGCGGGCGCACCCTCCTCGAGATCCTGCACCGCGGCGACGAGCACCGCACCGGCCGCGGTCGCGAGGAGGCGTCGCGCGTCCTCGACCGCTACGAGCTCGCGCACCAGGGCGAGCAGACGTTCGACACGCTCTCCGGCGGGCAGCAGGCGCGGTTCCAGATCCTGCTGCTCGAGCTGAGCGGCGCGACCCTGCTGCTCCTCGACGAGCCCACCGACAACCTCGACCTCCACTCGGCCGAGGCGCTGGAGCAGGCCCTCACGGCCTTCGAGGGGACGGTCCTCGCCGTGACCCACGACCGGTGGTTCGCGCGCACCTTCGACCGGTTCCTCGTCTTCGGCAGCGACGGTCGGGTCGTCGAGACTCCCGGGCCGGTGTGGGACGAGGCGAGAGTCAGCCGCTCCCGCTGACCGCGAGGATCAGTCCGCGGTCTTCGAGGTCATGAGCGAGAACTCCTCGCCGTCCGGCCCCTTGACCGTGACGATGCGGCCGAACTCGAACTCCCACGGGTCCTCGGCTGCCGAGCCGCCAGCGTCGAGAACCCGCTGCCGCGCGGCATCGACGTCATCCACCTCGAACGTCACACACCACCGCGGACCCAACACATCCTCGGTCGACTGGTCGCCCATGCCACCCGCTGGCCACTCGCCACCCGCCGGCGTGAACGTCGCATAGCTGATGCCGCTCATCGACATGTCGTCATAGGTGAAGCCAAAAACGGTGCCGTAGAACGTCTTTGACGCCTCGAGTCGTGCCGACGCCAGGTCCACCCAGCCGACGGCACCATGCTCGTTGTGCACCTCGTAGCCCGTGTGCTCGCGCGCCTCCCACGCCCCGAACGCAACGCCACCCGGGTCCACCCACAACCCCATCCGCGCGAACGCCCCGATGTCCACGGGCTCCATGAGGGCTTCGGCACCAGCCGCCGCAGCCGCCCGCGCCGTCGCGTCGACGTCATCCGTGGCGAGATAGGTCGTCCACACGGTCGGCCACTCGTCGTCGCCCTCCATCGGCGGAGACATGCCCGCGACTCGTCGGCCACCCACGAGCGCGTTGTTGTAGTGGCCGTACTCCTCACCGCTGTCCTCGAACTCCCACCCGAGCACGACGCGATAGAACCACTGGCTGCGGGCGAGGTCGCTCACCATGATCTCGACCCAACAGGGGCTCCCCGCCGGCCACCTCTCGGAGTGCGTCGCCATGCGCTGAGGCTAGGCCTCCCGTCGTTGAACACGCCAGACGGCGTATGCCGTGTGGTCCCGGAAGGGGGACGACACGGCATACGCCGTCGTGGGTTGTCAGGCGTGGCGCGAAGCGTCAGGCCGTCTTGAGGGTGAGGCCGTAGGCGGAGAGGATCTCGCCGACCGGCTGGAAGTAGGCGATGTTGGGCTGGCCGACCTTCTCGCCGCACACTCCGCTGGAGCCGTAGCCCGCGCCGCCGCTCGTCACGCCCTGGGCAAGGTTGCCCGCCATCCAGGAGCCGCCGGAGTCGCCGCCCTCGGTGCAGGTGTTGGACTTCGTGAGGCCCGAGACCGAGCTCGTCGTGCCGTCACCGTTGTCGTAGTTCACGGTGACGTTCTTGGCCTGGACCGAGCCGCAGGTCCAGTAGGTGGTGCGGCCGGACTTGCAGATCGCGGTGCCGACGGCGGCGTTGCTCGACCCCGTCACCGCCCGTGCGGAGCCGGTCCACAGGTCGACCGCGCCGATGCCGGTCCAGCTCGACGCGAGGGTCGAGTAGGCGTAGTCGTTGCCGGGGAACGAGAAGGCCTGTGTCTTGCCCAGGGTCGTGCCGTTCTTGGAGAAGGTCTGGTAGCCCTCGCCGCAGTGGCCGGCCGTGATGAAGACCGGGGCGCCGGCCTTGGTGGCGTTGAAGCCGAGCGAGCAGACGTAGCCGCTGAACTCGATCTGCTGGCCGCCGTAGACGTTGGCCTGGGTGGAGACCTTGGCCTGCGTGCCCTCGACCGTGACGGACGGGTCGGCGATCTTGGCGCGGGTCGCCTCGACGCGATCCGCGGGCACCGTGAGGATGACCTTGTTGGTGACCGGGTCGACGTAGGACGCGATGGTGTCCTTGCCGGCGACGGTGGTGGCGGCCTTCTCGGAGGCGGCGAGCCGGGACTTGTCGGCGCTGACGACACGGGCGCTCGCCCCGGCGGAACGCACCGTGGACGCGGCGGCGGCGTCGGTGACGTTGACGTGGAGCACGCCCGTCGCCTGGTCGATCCACGTGCCGACGGCCTTGGCGCCGAGCGACGTCTCCAGCGACGTCGCCGTGCGCGACAACCCCTCCTGAGCGGCCACTCGGTCACGGGCGGTCTCGAGGCTCAGGCCCTCCTCCGTCGCGAGCCACTGCGCCGACATCTCGGCGACGGAGTCACCGGAGTCGACAGCCAGGGGTCCGGTGCTCGGGCTGCTCGGGCCGCTCGGGCCAGGGTTCGCAGCGTTCGCGGCGGGCGCGACGCAGAGGGCGGTTGCTGCTGCAGCGGCCGAGAGGGTTCCGGCCAGGACGGTGAGACTTCTGCGAGACATGCGTGGATCTCCTGTCGTGGATCGCCGGGCGGTGTTTCCGCCGACCCTCTCGACGCTAGGAAGCCGCGCCCAAGAGCCCGGTCAGGGACCCGTTCCCATTGCCCCAACGCTTGGTCAAGGGCGCCCATGCATCGTCAAGAGCCGACACGCCGGTGCGCAATGTCCGGGAAACATGGGCGCGCGATGATGACGTCCATGACCGCCGAGACGACGCTGCGCGATGACCCCACTGGATGCTGCGGGGTGCGCGGCGATCTACGGGCACTACGTCGAGCAGTCGACCGCGACCTTCGAGGAGGCCGCTCCGAGCGCCGAGGAGATGGCGGCCCGGATCGCCTCAGCCCAGGAGCGGCACGCCTGGATCGTGGCCGAGCGGGGCGGCACCATCGTGGGTTATGCCTACGGCGGACCGTTCAAAGCCCGTGCGGCATACCGGTATTCATGCGAGGTGAGCGTCTATCTCGATGCCCCCGCCCGCGGTGGTGGACTCGGAAGGACCCTGTATGCCGCCCTGCTGGATCGGATGGAGTCTCTCGGCCTGCGCATGGCGTGCGGCGGCGTGACGATGCCCAACGACGCGAGCGTCGCGCTGCACCTGGCGATGGGGTTCGAAGAGGTCGGGACCTATCGCCAGATCGGCTGGAAGCACGGCGCGTGGCGCGACGTGACCTGGTTCCAGAAGCCACTCGGCGGTGACGGGCCACCGCGCTCCTGAGGATCAGTCGGTCAGGATGCGACGAGGTCCTGGTAGTCCTCGTGCTTGGCGATCCAGCCCTTGATGAAGGGGCACAGCGGCAGCACCGTGAGCCCACCCGTGGCGCGCACGTCGTCCAGGGCGCCACGAGCCAGGGACGAACCGACACCCTTGCCACCGAAGGCCTCCCCCACCTCCGTGTGGGTGAAGGTGATCCGGCCCTCCTCGAGCCGATAGGCCGCGAAGCCCGCGAGCTCGTCACCGAGCCGGGCTTCGTAGCGCAGCAGGTCGGGGTTGTTCGTCACGACGACGTTCTCAGCGTTGTCAGCCATGCTGTTCATCATGACCCACGTTGAGGTTCTGAGCCCGCGCGAGGTGCCCTTGGGCGGGCCGCGGTCGATGACCGTGCGCCGCACCCTGCCCCACCGGGACCGGTCCTTCGTCGGGGCCTGGTGCTTCGTCGACCACTACGGGCCGAACGACGTTGCGACGACCGGCGGCATGGACGTTCCGCCGCACCCGCACACCGGACTGCAGACGGTGAGCTGGCTCTTCGAGGGCGAGGTCGAGCACCGCGACAGCGGCGGTGTGCACGCCATGGTCCGCCCCGGCGAGGTCAACCTCATGACGAGCGGCAAGGGCATCGCCCACTCGGAGGTGTCGACCCCCTCGACCACGGCCCTGCACGGCGTCCAGCTCTGGGTCGTCCTGCCGGAGGCCGACCGCGACCTCGAGCGCGAGTTCCAGCACCACGCCGCGCCCGTCGTTCCGCTGGGTGAAGGAGTCACTGGCCGCGTCTTCATCGGCTCCCTCGCCGGTCAGACCTCACCCATCACCACCCGGACCCCCCTCCTCGGCGCCGAGGTGACCCTCGCGGAAGGTGCGACGTGGACGATCGCGGCTGACGCGGCATACGAGCACGGCCTGTTGGTCGACACCGGGAAGGTGACGTTCAACGGGACGGAACTCGCGCGGGGCGATCTGGGCATCGTCGACGACGGGCTCACCGAGCTCACCGTCGTGGCGCACGAACCGACGCGCGTCATCCTGCTCGGCGGCACGCCCTATGACGAGGCGATCGTCATGTGGTGGAACTTCATCGGGCGCGACCACGACGAGATCGTCGCCTTCCGCGATGAGTGGCAGTCGCGCTCGGAGCGCTTCGGTGAGGTCGACGGGTATGCCGGCCGGCTGAGTTGGTTGCCCGCGCCCGAGCTCCCGGGTGGTCGGCTCCGCAGCCGCACGCGCGCCGGCCGCCACTGAGCCTGCTGCACCCAGTCTCGACACATACCCAAGGGGGGTATAGTATCGAGGCATGAGCGAGCACGAGATCCACCAGCACTCCTACATCGCGAGCGGGCACAAGGACGACTACCTCAAGCGGTTGCGCCGCATCGAGGGCCAGGCCCGGGGCATCCAGAAGATGGTCGATGAGGAGAAGTACTGCATCGACATCCTCACCCAGATCTCCGCGATGACGAAGGCGCTGCAGTCCGTCGCACTCGGGCTCCTCGACGAGCACATGAACCACTGCGTCGCCGACGCAGCGCGCAAGGGCGGGCCCGAGGCCGACGCCAAGCTCAAGGAAGCCAGCGAAGCCATCGCCCGCCTCGTCAAGTCCTGATCCTCCTTCAGAAAGTGAGCACTCCCATGAGCACCCAGACCTTCACCGTCACCGGGATGACCTGCGGCCACTGCGTCGCCTCCGTCACCGAAGAGGTCAGTGAGATCGCCGGCGTCGAGAACGTCGACATCGACCTCGCCACCGGATCCGTCACCATCACGAGCACCACGCCGCTCGAGGACGACGCCGTGCGCGCCGCCGTCGAGGAAGCCGGCTACACGTTGGCATGACCGCGTTCAGAGAGGTCAGCACGCCCGTGAGGGTCGTCGGTTTCATCGCCGCGCTCGCTGCCGTCTTTGGCATCACGCTCGGCGCCGGCCGCCTCTTCGGCCCGGTCGACGCCCAGCCCGCGAGCGCCGGTCACGACACCCACGCGTCGACCGAGCCCACCGGGCCCGGTGACGCGATGGGGTCCGAGCACTCGGACCACCTGCCCGGCGGGCTCCAGGTCTCCCAGGACGGCTACACCTTGCGCCTGCACCACTCCGACCTGGCTGCCGGTTCGAAGACCCCGCTCGACTTCGTCGTCGACGGTCCGGACGGCAAGCCGGTCACGGCATACACACCGCAGCACGAGAAGGAGCTGCACCTCATCGCGGTGCGCCGCGACTTCTCCGGCTTCCAGCACGTCCACCCGACCCGCGCGGCCGACGGCACGTGGAGCACGACGCTCGCGCTGACGCCCGGCGCGTGGCGGGTCTTCGCCGACATCGCCCCCAAGGGTGCGGAGCCGCTGACGCTCGGTGCCGATGTGTCGGTCGCCGGCGCCCATGCGCCCGTCGCCGCACCCGCCGAGGACGTCCGCGTGGCGACGGTCGACGGCTACACCGTGACGCTCAAGGGCGATCTTGCTCCCGGCGCCGACTCGGCCCTCACCCTCTCGGTGAGCCGCGGCGGCCAGCCCGTCACCGACCTCGACCCCTACCTCGGCGCGTTCGGTCACCTCGTGGCGTTGCGAACGGGCGACCTCGCCTACCTCCACGTCCACCCCGAGGGCCACCCCGGCGACGGCACCACCAAGCCCGGCCCGGACATCACCTTCGGCACGACCGTCCCGAGCGCAGGCACCTATCGCCTCTTCCTCGACTTCCAACACGAAGGCGTCGTCCGCACCGCAGCCTTCACCGTCACCGCAGGAGGGACCAATGGCCACCAGCATTGAGCTCGACATCACCGGGATGACCTGCGCGTCGTGCGCCAACCGGATCGAGCGCAAGCTCAACAAGCTCGACGGCGTCGTCGCGACGGTCAACTACGCGACCGAGAAGGCCAAGGTCGAGTACCCCGAGACCGTCTCGACCGACGTCCTGCTCGAGACGGTCGAACAGGCCGGGTATGCCGCCCACTTGCCTCCCGCTCCCGACGCACCTGTCGTGGACGGTCCCGTCACCGATCCGACTGTGGCCCTGCGCGACCGGCTGCTCATCTCAACGGTGCTCACCGTTCCGGTCATCGCGATGGCGATGGTCCCGGCGTTCCAGTTCACCTACTGGCAGTGGGCGTCGCTGGCCCTGGCGGCGCCCGTCGTCGTCTGGGGCGCCTGGCCGTTCCACCGGGCTGCCTGGGTCAACCTGCGCCACGGTGCGACGACGATGGACACCCTCATCTCGGTCGGAACCCTCGCCGCGTTCGGGTGGTCGCTCTATGCGCTCTTCCTCGGCACGGCTGGCACCCCCGGGATGACTCACCCGTTCCGCTTCACCATCGAACGCAGCGACGGTGCGGGCAACATCTATCTCGAGGCAGCGGCCGGGGTGACGACCTTCCTGTTGGCCGGTCGCTATGCCGAGGCCCGGGCCAAGAGGCAGTCCGGTGCTGCGCTCAGGGCCCTGCTCGAGATGGGCGCCAAGGACGTCGCCGTCCTGCGTGAGGGCACCGAGGTCCGCATCCCCGTCGAGCAGCTCGCGGTGGGGGACGAGTTCGTCGTCCGCCCCGGCGAGAAGGTCGCGACCGACGGTGTCGTCACCTCCGGCTCGTCCGCGGTCGACGCCTCGATGCTGACCGGCGAATCCGTTCCGGTCGAGGTCACGGTCGGTGACTCGGTCGTCGGCGCCACCGTGAACTCCGGCGGCCGGATCGTCGTGCGCGCCACCCGCGTCGGTAGCGACACCCAGCTCGCCCAGATGGCGCACCTCGTCGAGGACGCCCAGAACGGCAAGGCCCAGGTGCAACGGCTCGCCGACCGCATCTCGGGGATCTTCGTCCCGATCGTGATCGGCCTGGCGGTGGGAACCCTCGGCTCCTGGCTCGGCACCGGTGCGGGCTGGACCGCTGCGTTCACTGCCGCGATCTCCGTCCTCATCATCGCCTGCCCGTGCGCGCTGGGACTCGCGACGCCGACCGCCCTCATGGTCGGCACGGGACGCGGGGCCCAGCTCGGCATTCTCATCAAGGGCCCCGAGGTCCTCGAGTCCACTCGTCAGGTCGACACGATCGTCCTTGACAAGACCGGCACCGTGACGACTGGACAGATGACCCTGCGCGACGTCATTGCCGCACCTGGCGAGGACCGCGACGAGGTCCTGCGCCTGGCCGCGTCGTTGGAGCACGGCTCCGAACACCCCATCGCCCGGGCCATCGTCACCGGAGCCGGTGATGCGGGCCTCGAACTCGCGCCCGTCGAGGGTTTCGCGAGCGAGGACGGGCTCGGGGTTCAGGGAGTCGTCGACGGTCACGCCGTCGTCGTCGGCCGCCCACAGTTCCTGACCACGTGGTCGATTGTTGTCGGGGCGGAGCTCGAGGCCGCGCTGACCGAGGCCCGAAGCACCGGCGCGACGCCGGTCGTGGTCGGCTGGGACGGGCAGGCACGCGGCATACTCACCGTTTTTGATGGGGTGAAAGCCACGTCAGCACAGGCGATCTCGCGACTCAAGGACCTCGGGCTCACGCCCTACCTGCTCACCGGAGACAACGCCGAGGCCGCCCGCACAGTCGCCGCCGAGGTCGGCATCGACCCGGCCAACGTCATCGCCGACGTCCTGCCCGCCGACAAGGTCGCCGTCGTCCAGCGCCTCCAGGGAGAGGGCAAGGTCGTCGCCATGGTGGGCGACGGTGTCAACGACGCGGCCGCACTCGCCGCGGCGGACCTCGGCATGGCGATGGGCACCGGCACCGATGTCGCCATCGAGGCCAGCGACCTCACCCTCGTGCGCGGCGACCTGCGGGTGGCCCCGGACGCGATCCGGCTCGCCCGGCGCACCCTGTCGACGATCAAGGGCAACCTGTTCTGGGCGTTCGGCTACAACGTCGCGGCCATCCCGCTCGCGGCCGCCGGACTGCTCAACCCCATGCTCGCCGGGGCGGCCATGGCGCTGTCGTCGGTGTTCGTCGTGACGAACAGCCTGCGGCTCAGGGGTTTTCGCGCCGACGCCTGACGTTCGTCTTCGTGCCCCACACGGACATGAAATGGGCGCCTTCGGCGCGCAAACATGTCCGTGTGGGGCACGAAGACGGTTTGGGTGCTCAGGCGGTGAGGGACTCCGCAAGGGTTGCCAGGCGGTCGAGGGACGCGCGCAGCTGCGGTTCCTGCGTGGCTCGGGCACGCGGCATACGCGCCTCGTCGGTGAGCCCGGTCCAGTCATAGGTGTGCGTGACACGTGAGGTGCCGTCCTCCAGGGGCTCGACCTCCCACCGCCACTCGTGACCCGCCGGCGCCTCGCCCTCGTTGCCGGGACGCCACGCGATGCGCCGCCCCTCCTCGAAGTCGACGACGAGGTTGTCGCGGTGGTTGCCCTTCGTCGTGCGCATCGCGAAGATCTCGCCGACCCCGCGGATGCGATCGCCCTTGATGATCTCGACGAGGTTGTCGTTGCCGTCCCATTCGGGCTGCCGCCGCGGGTCCGCAATGAGCTCGAAGACGGCCTCGGCGGGTGCGGCGATGTCGCGCGTGGAGCTGACGACCCGGGTCTCGTTTTCCATGGCTCCATCGAAGCACGTGCGACGCGACGAATGTCGTCGGACAACAATGGGCACATGACTGGCAAGCCCGTCCCCCGCCCTTCGGTCGCCGAGATCCGGACTCAGCTGCGCGCCGCCCTCAAGAACGCCATGAAGGAGCGCGACAAGCTGGCCGTCTCCGCCCTGCGTTCGGGCCTCAGCGCCATCGACAACGCCGAGGCGATCACGACCGAGCCACCCGCCGCGAGTGACGCCGAGTCACCGATCGCGGGCGCGGCCATCGGGCTGGGCGTCACGGAGGCTGCTCGACGCGAGCTCACCGTCGACGACGTGCGGGCTCTGCTGCGCACCGAGGTCGAGGAGCGTCGCGAGGCCGCCACCGAGATCGAGGGCGCCGAACACCCGGACCGTGCTGCTGACCTGCGGCGCGAGGCCGACGTCCTCGAGTCGGTCGTGACCGGATGACGTCCGTCCTGTGGCTGCGCCGCGACCTCCGGCGCGCTGACCACCCCGCCCTCCTCGCCGCACGCGACGCCGCCGGCGGAGAACTCGTCGTCGCCTACGTCATCGACCCCGCCCTCTGGGCCGGTGCAGGGGCCGTGCGGCGGGCCTGGCTCGCGGCGGCCCTCGAGGCAACGCGTGAGGAGTTCGACGACGGCCTGACCCTGCTCTGGGGCGACCCCCGCGAGGTCGTGCCGGCCCTGGCGAAGCGCGTCGGCGCCACCTCCGTGCACGTCACCCGTGAGACGACGCCCTTCGGTCGTCGCCGGGACGAGACTGTCGCCAGTTCGCTTGCGGCACAGGGCATCGAGTGGGTCGAAACGGGGACCCCGTATGCCGTGGGGCCGGGTCTCGTGCAGAACCTGAGTGGTGCGCCCTACAAGGTCTTCACGCCGTTCGCGAAGGCCTGGCGCGGGCACGGCTGGCCCGATCCCGCGCCCCGCCCGAGTGAGCTTCCGCTGCGGCACGTGCGCAACGACGCCAAGGCGACGCAGGCGATCGAGGAAGCGCTCGCCGCGCCGGACCTGCCCGACCTACCGGCCGCCGGCGAACGCGCCGCCATGGCGCGGTGGCGAGAGTTCTGCGAGACGGGACTGACGGCATACGCGACCGATCGGGACCTACCGGCCACGGACGGCACGTCACGGCTCTCTCCCTACCTCAAACTGGGTGTGGTGCACCCGCGCACGTTGCTCGCCGACCTGGCGGGGCGACGTGGCGAGGGGGCGCAGACCTACATCAACGAGCTCGGCTGGCGCGAGTTCTATGCAGATGTGTTGTGGCACAACCCTTCCAGCGCGTGGAAGGACCTGCGCGATCCGCTGGCGGGCATGGCCTATGACGAGCCGGCCGATGCCATCGAGGCGTGGCAGACGGGTACGACGGGCTATCCGATCGTCGACGCGGGGATGCGTCAGTTGCTCGCGCAGGGGTGGATGCACAACCGGGTCCGGATGATCACGGCGAGCTTCCTCACCAAGGACCTGCACGTGTGGTGGCCGGTCGGGGCGCGGCACTTCCTCGAGCTCCTCATCGATGGTGACATCGCCTCGAACAACCACGGGTGGCAGTGGGTGGCGGGGACGGGCACGGATGCATCGCCCTATTTCCGCGTGTTCAACCCGGTGACGCAGGGCGAGAAGTTCGATGTGGACGGCGACTACGTGCGGGAGTGGGTGCCCGAGCTCGCGCACCTCGCCGGCAAGGCTGCGCACCAGCCGTGGGAGCACCCCGACGGCTACGCCCACGGCTATCCGCAGCGCATCGTCGACCATGCCGAGGAACGCCGCGAAGCCCTCCGTCGCCTCGGCGAGCTCAAGGACTCCTGACCGCTGCGCTCCCGACTCGGGACCGATGCTCGATGATGTGGAGATGCACAAGCTGGGGTTGATTGCTGGGCTGGTCGTTGCCGTCATCGGTGCGGCTCTCGTCCCCCTGCCCGGCCCTGGTTATCCGATCCTCGCGCTGGGACTCGTCGTCGCTGCAGCCTCAGCCATGTCGACGCGGCGGGGGCACAGCAAGCGTCCGTAGTCCGGGTGAGCTGCGTCTGCACAACGCACCGACGGCCATACGGCGCCGTCGTACGCTGCGAGCATGGGACTTCTGCGACCTGCGAAGCGTGACCGTTGGCAGAGCCAGTAGGTACCGCATTCGCATTCCTGTCGCCGATGGGCTTCCACGAGATCACATCCGACACCTACCGTCTGGGCCGGTCGACCGTGCTCGGCAACAGCTACGCCGGTGTCCATATCGATGCGGACGCCGACAGTGGAATCGCCGCGGTCACGCTGATGCGCTTGCGGAATCGTTCCGGACGATTCATGCCGCAGCGGCGACGAGCTACCGCAGCCGGCGGACTGGAGCAGCAGAAGGTGCAGGAGAAAGACGCGTTGACATTTAAGGTTTCAGATTTGATACTCTAAGTGCTTTAAAGGTTCAGATTTGGTACTTTAAGGAGCACATGATGGCTGGCACGACGAGTGGGCGCACCCCGGTCGCGGTAGTGCGCGCGCTCGACGGACTGGGCAGGGACGTGACCACATGGCGCAAACTACGTCACCTGACGGTCGAGCAGGTCGCCGATCGTGCTGGCCTTGGCCGCAGCACCGTCCTGCGCCTTGAAGCCGGGCAGGGTGCCTCTTTGGAGAACCTGTTGCGGGTAGCTCGCGCTCTAGGCGTGCTGGACTTGCTCACGAAGGCGCTCGACCCATACGCGACCGATGTGGGCCGCCTCCGCGCCGACGAGGAACTGCCAACCAGGGTGCGTGCACGCGGAGCTGGTCGGTGAACGGCGTCGAGGTGTGGGTGTCTATCGGGGGCGTCGACGTGCGCGCGGGGACCCTGTACCCGCACCGCCGCCGCGGTGGGACCGCCGAGGGCGCCAGCTTCACCTACTTTGACGAGTACATCGCGAACCCGCACGCCTACTCCCTGGAGCCGGGGCTACCTCTTGAGGCCGGCGCGCACCAGAGCACCGTTGGGCATTCGATGTTCGGCGCATTCGGTGACTGCGCCCCCGACCGATGGGGCCGAGCTCTGATTAAGCGGCGTGAAGCCGCCGAGGCGCGTGCCGAAGGCCGCGAAACCCGCAGCCTCGGCGAAGTCGACCACCTTTTGGGGGTCCGCGACGACCTACGACAGGGCGCGCTGCGTTTTCGCCACGGCGACGGCCCGTTTGAGGCGATGGAGGAGCGCGGCGTCCCTGCCTTGACTGACCTGCCCGAGCTGCTGACTCTCGCTGAGCGAGCCGAGACGGACTCCGCCGACCTGCCGGACCTTCAGCGCCTCATCCGCGTAGGCAGTTCCCTCGGTGGGGCGCGGCCGAAAGCGCACGTACGCGACGCCGACGGCAACCTCGCGATTGCCAAGTTCCCGAGTGCCGCCCATGACACGTGGAACGTCATGGCGTGGGAGAAGGTCGCGCTCGAGCTCGCCGCCCGGGCCGGGATCACCGTCCCGACAAGCAGCCTGCTGAATCTCGCTGACCGCACCGTCCTGGTCGTGGATCGGTTCGACCGGACCCGCGAAGCCGACGGTGGACCCGCCGGCCGGGTCGGCTACGTCAGCGCGATGACCATGCTCCAGGCCACCGACGGCGAGCAGGGCAGCTACCTAGAAATAGCAGAGGCCATCGAGATGCGTTCGTCGCGCACAACGGCTGACCTGCGCCAGCTCTGGCGACGGATCATCTTCTCCATAGTTGTCTCCAACACGGACGACCACCTGCGCAACCACGGATTCCTCCACGAGGACGGAGATACCTGGCAGCTATCTCCGGCGTTCGACATCAACCCGAACCCCGAGCCAGGTCCCAAGCACCTGAGCACGGCCATCGACCTCGGTGATGACACGGCAAGCGTCGAGCTCGCGCTGTCGGTCGCGGACTATTTCCGTCTCAACGCCGAGGAGGCCAACGAGGTCATCGCTGAGGTTCAGACAGCCGTCTCGCACTGGGCGCCGGTTGCCCGGCAGCATGGCTTGTCCTCCCAGGAAATCGCCGCCATGTCGTGGGCTTTCGAGGCGCACTCCGCGCGCGCTTCGAAATAGACGCGGCAAACCCCTGACCCCGCCGGGCGCATCGCTCGGTTCGCGGCATATGCGTAAACGCCTCACGCTGTTGACAGGACGATCACCTGGGGAGGGGCTCGTCTGGCGCGTCAGTCTTGGCGTGACGTCCCGAGATGCGGCCCGCTCTCACCGAGTCAACGATCAGAGCAGTCAGGACGCAAGCCTCCAGCACGACAACCGATACAGCAACCGCGGGGTGCGAGGCCCAACTGTCCGAAGCCCCCGTGTTGAGCACGACTATCCAACCGATGAAGACCCCCAGCGCTGCGAATGCGAGCAGCCTTCCGCGCTTGCCAACCGCCGGCCCTACCACGTCTCGTCGCAATCGGTACAGCGCACCCGCTGCGAATGTTAAGACCACCACCGCGATGACGGCCGCATCAACCACGTCCATGACGTCCATTCTGCCTAGCGCCTGCGCCACCTTCCGCACATCGGCAGATCCGGTACCTCGAGTGGTGCAGATTCAGGCGATGGCGCGGAGGTACGCCTCGAGCAGCGGGCCGGCCGTGGTCGCGCCGCCTTCGCCTTCGTCGACGAACACCGCGACGGCGAGGTCGCCCTGGATCCCGATCATCCACACGTGCTGCTTGAGGGCCTTGGCGTCACCGAACTCCGCCGTTCCCGACTTCGCGAGGACCGGTTCGCCCGGAACGTCCGCGAGGAACTTCCCGCTGCCTTGCTCGACGACGCCACGCATGAGTGTCTTGAGCAGCGCCGACTCAGCAGCCGTGACCGGCTTGGCGGGTGCCGGGGCAGCCTCAGCCTTGGCCCCGACGACGAAGACCGGAGCCACCGGCTTGCCTGCGGCGATCGATGCAGCAACGGTGGCCATGCCGAGCGGTGAGGCCTCGACCTTGGACTGGCCGATCATCGAGGCGGCCTCGTCCGTGCCCGGCTTGGGCTCCGGCACCGAGCCGATGAAGGCCGACACCCCCAGCCCCGGCTTGGCCGTGAGGCCCAGACTCGCTGCAGCGGTGGGGAGTTCGGCGGGTGCGAGCTTCTCGCCAGCACGGATGAA
Source organism: Janibacter sp. HTCC2649 (assembly GCF_000152705.1). Classification (GTDB taxonomy): domain Bacteria; phylum Actinomycetota; class Actinomycetes; order Actinomycetales; family Dermatophilaceae; genus Knoellia. The sequence continues at coordinate 2,473,596 of NZ_CH672413.1, forward strand.
CGCGGTGTTGCACGAGTTCGCGAAGGCCGTGCTGAAGGGCACCGACCCCAGAGCCGACGTCGGATAGCTGTCGACGTTCTTGAACGTGCGCCCGTCCACGGTCACGGTCGGCGTGCACTCGACCTTGCTCGCGGGTGTCACACCCGAACGCAGCAGGGCGAGGCCGGACACCATCTTGAACGTCGAACCCGGGGCATAGCGACCCTGCGTCGCAGTCGACACACCCTTGCCGCCCGGACCACTCGCGGCGGCGAGCACGTGGCCCGTCGACGGCTGGATGGCCACGATCGCGGATGCCGGGACGACCTTCTCGAGCACGGCTTCGGCGGCTTCCTGCTTCGCGATGTCGAGGGTGAGGGCCACCGGCTTGCCCGGCGTCGACGGAGTGTTGAAGAGCGTGCGCTCCTGCTCCCCACCGGTCGCGAGGACGGTGTAGCTCGGTTGACCGGACAACTGCGCGTCGTATGCCGCCTGCACACCACCGATGCCGACCTCGTCTCCCGCGACGATGCGGCCCTCGGACTTCTCGACGATCTCGGCGGTCGCGCCGCCGACGGTGCCGAGGAGGGGTCGCGCGAAGGTTGAGGTCGGTGCCAGCGGCAGGGTGTCGGCCACCAGGAAGACGCCGGGCGCAGCGAGCGCTCGCGCCTCCGCCTCCTGCGGGCTGCCTTCGCGCACCGTGATCGCCTCGACGAAGGCCTTGGGCCCTGCGTTCTTGACCGCCGTGACGTAGTTGGCGCTGTTGATCCCCAACGCCTCGGCGAGGAGCGGGGCGGTCGCGAGCGCCTCGGACGCGGACACCTTGGTCTTGTCGATGCCGATGCGGGACACGGCGCGCGGCGTCACGATCTGCTGGTTGTTGGCACCGAGGATCTCGGCGCGGGTCGGCTGCTGACGCTTGATCCGCAGGCTCTCACCCTCGACCAGGTCAGGCGCGAGCAGGTCCGGCTTCCAGACGCCGGCCCAGGTGCCGTCGGTCTCGCGCACGTCGAGCGGGGTCTCGTAGGTCCAGGGTGCGGCCGACCCGGGCAGGGTCCATGACTGCTTCAGGATCGCCGAGGCTGCACCGTCCTTGGCCTCGGTCATGGACGCCACCGACACGGTGTGCGTCGCCTTGCCCATCCCCTTGACGAGGGCAGCAAGATCCGGCGGTCCGCCATCAGCAACGACGGACCCTGGAGCGAACTTCCCCGCCGCCAGTCCCGTCGCCACCCGGTCGGCGGCCAGACGCGCCTCACCCTTGTCGCGGCCCAACCACGTCAGGCCACCCCACGCCGCTCCCCCGAGCAGCGCCGCCACCACGACTGCAATCCCGACCTTGAATCCCCACCCACGCGAACGCACGGCACAACCCCTCACGATCCGAACGCCGGGGTTGTCTCCCCGGCCTGACCCCGTCACTCTTTCATCGGCCGCGCGCGAACGCAGGCGCAGCAACGCCGAGTTCGCCGATCCTCACCGGATCTTCACATGCGGCGGCGGCACCTCTGCGGCGGCGGGAGCAGAGCGTCCGGGAAGCAGTCGAGTGACACGTTCGATGACGAAGGCGACAACGAGAGCGATGCCGACACCGATCAGTGCGGCGAGCAGGGGGTTGTCCTGCACCCAGTGACCCGCCAGAGATCCGACCCCGACCGACCACGCCGCCCACGTCACCCCCGACACGAACGAGAAGAGCGCAAAACGTCGCTGCGGGTAGTGCGCCGCACCCGCCGTGAGGTTGACCGCCGCCCGCCCCACGGGAACCCAGCGTCCGACGACGACGATGACGGCGCCGCGCCGATCGAGGTGTCCCCGCGCCCAGGCGAGCGCCCGCCGACCGGGCGCGGTGCGTTCCAGCAGTCGATCGAGTCCTGCGTGCCGTCCCAGCACGTAGGCGAGGTTGTCACCGACCCAGGCGCCCGCCGCCGCAGCAGCGAAGAGCGCGAGCCAGTGCGGGGTCCCGGTCGACGCACCCACCGCGGCGAGCCCGATGAGGACACCTTCACTGGGCAGCGGAGGCACCACTCCGTCGACGGCGAAGAAGACGAACAACGCAGGGAGCAGCCACGCCGAACCCGCGTGCAGCTCGATGAAGCTGTTGATCGCCTCGACCATGGGCCAAGTGTGACCGAGGCCTACCCGACGAAGAGACAGAAGGTGTGGCCCGCGGGGTCCGCAAGGACATAGAGCGGCTCCTCCTCGTCGTCCGTGCGATCCAGCCGCAGGGTGGCGCCGAGCCCAAGAGCCGTGTCCTTGTGTCCCTCGAGCTCCGCGACGCTGTCGACCCGGTAGTCGACGTGCAGCTGCTGCGGCACGGCGTCGTCGGGCCAAGTGGTGCGCGCCAGCCGTTCGACCTGCTGGAACGCGAGCTGGCGAGTGCCGTCCGGCCGGGTGAGGACGAGCCAGTCCGCGTCATCGGCGCTCCCGTCCGTCGGCGGCTCGTCGCCCGGTCGATAGACGAGACCGAGGAACTGCCGATAGAACTCGGCGAGTTCGCGGGGCCGCTCACAGTCCAGAACGGTGTGCACGTATGCCGGGTGCTCGCCCATCGCTGTCGCCTCACGTCGCTCTGTCATCCGTGTCATCCGCCCGTGGCAGACCAGTACGAACACAACCTAGGCTCCCCTGCGTCTGGTTTCTACGGTCGAACGAGCGGCTCAACGACGAGCCGTCCGACCCGGAGGTAGACATGCCGAACCCCTCGACCCACCGACGAGCAGGGAGGCTGGCCACCCTCGCCGTGGCCGTCTCCGCCACCACGAGCTTCTTCGCCACCGCACCGGCAGGCGCCGCTGAGCCAGCGCCAGCGGCCTCTCCTCCCACGCCCACCGCCTGTCCTGCCACCGTTGCGGACATCGCCGACTGCTGGACCGGGCAGGACTCCAACGGCGCCTTCTACGCCATCGCCGTCCCGCATGAGTGGAACCGCTCCCTCCTCGTCCACGCGCACGGTGGCCCAGACCTCGGCGAGACCTCGGACCCGTCGCGCAGCGTCGACGACCTCGACCGGTGGGCGGTCATGGTGCGCGAGGGCTACGCCTGGGCCGGGTCCTCCTACCGTCGCGGTGGCTTCGGCACCGAGATGGCGGCCATCGACACCGAGAGCGTCCGCAAGATCTTCATCGACACGTGGGGGAAGCCGCGCCTCACCCTGCTCCATGGACAGTCCTGGGGTGGCGATGTCGCGGCGAAGACCGCCGAGACCTTCGGCAACGCCGCTGACAAGCCCTACGACGGCGTCCTGCTCACGAGTGGCGTTCTGGCCGGCGCGACCCGCGGCTACGACTACCGCGTCGACCTCCGAGCCGTCTACCAGTACTACTGCCAGAACCACCCGCGCCCGACCGAGGTGCAGTACCCGGTGTGGATGGGCCTGCGCCCGGGCTCGACCATGACCTCCGCCGGCCTGCGCTCGCGCCTGCAGGAGTGCACCGGATTCCAGTCCGAGCCAACCGAGAGGACGCCACTCCAACAGCGGAACCTCGACGACATCCTCGGAGTCACCGGCATACCCGAGAGGACTCTCGAGTCACACCTGAGGTTCGCGACGTTCACGTTCCGTGACATCGTCAGCACCCGCCTCGGTGGACGAAACCCGTTCAGCAACAGGTCAATTCGCTACTCCGGCTCCCACGACGACGCCGCCCTCAACAAAGGGGTGGAGCGCTTCAGTGCGGACCAGTCGGCCGTGCGCGACCTTTCCTTCGACAGCGACCTGACCGGCGACGTCCGCGTCCCAGTCCTGACGATGCACGCCATCGACGACCCGACCGCGTTCGTCGAGCACGAGTCGGCCTACCGCGCCACGCTCACCGCCGCCGGCAACGCCGACCACCTCGTCCAGACGTTCACCCATGAGTCCGAGCACAGCAGCCTGAGCAACTCGGAGTACGCCACCGTGATCCACGCCCTCGAGACCTGGGTCGACACGGGCGCCAAGCCGACACCAGCGTCCATCGCGAACGCCTGCCCCGAGCACGACAGCGACTACAGCACCGGCTGCCTCTTCGACCCCGCGTTCCACCCCGGCTCCTACGCGTCCAGGGTCAACCCGCGACCGGGCGCCACGCGGTGGCCCGCCCTCACCGCCGGTCAGTACTCCGCCTGGGACCGTCAGGGAGGTGTGGGCATCGCGCCCTGAGCGCCGGGCAGGTCAGCCGTAGACCGGCGGGTAGCTGATCTCCCCACGTAGCGACGGATCGTCCGGGTCATACGCCGTGAGCAGAGCCACCTGACCGGCTTCTCGCGGTGCCCAGTCGGGCAGCTCCATGTGTATGCCGTGTGGCCGGGAGTCCTCGAACCCGCGGCTTCCGTACCAACGCGGGCTGCCCTGGAGGATCACCATCGGCTCACCCGCGGCCTCGGCCCCGGCCAGCGCCGCGCGCACGAGGACACTGCCGATGCCGTGGCGCTGGTGCGCGGGCGAGACGGCCAGTGGGGTGAGCATCGCGGTCGTCCTCGCGCCGGCGTCACCCGTGATCGTGCAGTGGGTGATCATCACGTAGCCGACCACCTCGCTGTCGAGCTGGGCGACGAGGGCCAGCGAAGGGATGTAGATCTCGGATGCCCGAATGTTCTCGACACCGTCCGGTTCGCGGGTGTTCCCGAAGGCGGTGCGCACCACCTCCCGGATCGCGGGGAAGTCGCTCGGCGTCTCCGGTCGGATGGTGAGGTCCATGCCCCGACCCTGCCGCCCGGTCGACGCGAACGCACCTGAGTTTCTTTTGCGGAAGCCGATCGTCCGCAAAGGGTCCTAGCGTTCCCACCATGACGGAGAACGAGACCACTGGCCGGGCCTTCCGGGACGAGCAGCTGTTGGGCGCGACCTTCGAGCACGTGGACCTGTCGGGGTCGCGGTTCGAGCGGGTCGAGTTCGAGCAGTCGACGTTCCGCTCCGTCGGCCTCGACCATGTCGACATCCGCAACGCCTCCCTGTCGGACGTGCGGATGCGCGGCGTCGAGCTCCGCCACGTCGAGATCTGGGGAGAGCTCGACGACGTCGTCGTCAACGGCGTGGATGTCGCCCCGCTCATCGAGGCCGAGCTCACCCGGCTCCACCCCGAACGCGCCCGCCTCCACCCCACGGATGCCGCCGGCTACCGGGACGCGTGGACCGTCATCGACGAGCTCTGGTCCGGCACGGTCGAGCGCGCCCGCGCCCTGGACGCCGTCGACCCCGCGCTCCTGCACGAGAGCGTCGACGGCGAGTGGTCCTTCATCCAGACCCTGCGCCACCTCCCGATGGCCACCAGTTCGTGGCTGAGCCGCGGCGTGCAGCGCGACCCGTCGCCGTGGCACCCGCTCGAGCTGCCCTGGGACGAGATGCCAGCGACGGACGGCGTTCCGCACGACCGGGATGCACGACCCACCCTCGACGAGGCGCTCGAACTGCGACACGACCGATTCGAGCGCGTGCGAACGCATCTGGCGTCGCTCACCGACCAAGAGCTCACCGGCAGCAACGAAGTTCCCGACACCCCGGGGTGGCCTCCCCCCGGCGAGCTCATCCCAGTCCGCGACGCCTTCGACACCCTCCTCAACGAGGAGTGGTGGCATCGCCAGTTCGCCGAGCGCGACCTCGCCGCGCTGGAAGCGCGCACCCGGCATACCCACGTTTCGACATCGTTGGAGGAATCATGAGCGACCCCGTGCCCGGTAGCGAAGAAACACCGTGGGAGCCGCCGCTCGCGGGAACCGAGGCCGAGCAGGTGGTCGGAGCGCTCGACCGGCTGCGGTGGACCTTCCGCTGGAAGACAGACGGCCTGTATGCCGCCGGGCTGGGTCAGCGGATCGGCGCCTCCTCCCTGACCCTCGGGAGGTTGCTCAAGCACCTCGCGGCCGTGGAGGACGACTGGTTCCACCGCAAGCTCTCGGGCGACCCCTTGCCTGCCGCATGGGACGACAACGGCTGGGACGACGACGAGGACTGGGAGATGACGTCGGCCGACCAGGACGACCCGGCGACACTGTATGCGTTGTGGGACAGCGCTGTTGAGCGGTCACGCGCCCGGACGGCCGAGGTCTTGACCAGAGGTGGGCTCGACCAGGAGGTGCATGGCAGCGCCCACGGTCAGCATGCGAGTCTGCGGCGACTTATGCTCGACGCGATCGAGGAGTACGGCCGCCACCTCGGGCACGCCGACCTACTCCGCGAAGCGGTCGACGGACGCACGGGCGAAGACCCTCCGCCCGGCTGGCGGCCGACGGCCACGAGCTGACAACCCCAGGGCGACGCGCGCGCCATAGGGTGTGCGCGTGCCTGCCGACGTGACACCGCTCGAGCTCCTCGGTGGGCTCATCCCCCTGGTCGCCGCCGTGCTGACCCTGCTCGTCTTCCGCTGGCGCAGGCGTGACGAGGTCTTCACCGAGGTCACGCCGGGCGAGATGCCACGGCTGGGTGACCGCACGGGAAGTGCCCGAGTGCGGCGCGGTGTGGAGTGGGCCGGATCGGTCGCACCGCGCTTCCAGGCTCCCGACGAGTCCACCCCGGCCATGTCGGGTGCGGTCGTCGACGGGATCGTCCACGGACGCGACCTCACGGCGACCCTCGTCGACCTCGCGCTGCGCCAGATCGTCAGCCTCGAGAAGGACGGCGACGACTGGCGAGTGAGCCGCACCGGCGCCGGCGACGACACCATGGCCGACCACGAGCGGGTGCTCCTCGACGCCCTCCTCGGCGGGTCGGAGTCCGTTCGGCTCAGAGACCTGCGGCAGGCGGAGGTCGCCCAGAGGTGGCGCGTGGCCGAGATCGCGGTGTATCGCGCCGTCGTCGACCGTGGTTGGTACGTCAAGCACCCGCGGTCACGCAACGGCTGGGTGGCCGCGCTCGGCGTGCTCCTCATTCTCGGGGCGGGCGTTGCCGGGGTCGCGTCCGGCATCTCCGACGACCACTGGCGGTGGGTGCCGCTCGGCGCAGGCCTCGGTCTCGGTGGCGCTCTGCTCGTGCGACTGGGTCGTGGCCGGACACCGCGCACCGCGCTGGGATCTGCGGCCCGGATCCAGGCCCTCGGCTACGAGAAGTACCTCGCGACGGCCGAGGCGAACCAGCTCCGTCACGAGGAGCTCGCCGGTGAGGTGCGTTCGATGCTCCCGTATGCCGTCGCCTTCGGTGTTGCTCCGCACGTCGCCTCCGTCCTTGGTGACGCTCTGCGTGCGGCGCGCTTGGCGGAGGGTGCAGAGACGGCGCTCGCGGCAGTGGTCGACGGCGCCCTCGACCCGGGGGTGTTCGACCTCGTCTCGGGCCTCGTCGACCTCGGTGGGGCCCTCGACGTCCCCGACCTCGGAGCGCTCGCCGACCTCATGCCCGATGACGCGTTCGCCGCACTTCTCGACGGCTTTGACGGGCTGGGGTCCGCGTTGTCGTCGTTCGCCGGAGGCATCGGGGATGTCATCCCCGACGGCGACATCCTTGACGGGTGCGACGTCGGCTGCATCGACTTCTGAGCAGGCTGAATAAACGCTCGTCGCAGGGGTGCTCGCGGAGTTAGCGTTCATGACTGACGGCGCGCTGACCGCGCACCAACGGCACGACAGCGCCGGTGGGGTCACAGGACTCCACCGGCGCTGTCATGCCACGGTCACGTCAGCGTGGGCGCCATCACGGCGTCACGCTCTGCACCACCACGTCGCCGAACCCGACGAGGACGTTGGTGTTGGTGCGGACCTGCACCGACCCGAGCAGGAACCGGCCAGCCGCGGGAGCGGAGTTGGCCGTGATCGTTCCTGGCACGGTCCACGACGAGCCAGCGGGCCGAAGCGCGTTGGCATCGGTCACCGAGACTGCGCCGAAGACCGGGTTGGCGAAGACGTCCTCATACTTGAACGTCGTCGTCCCCGCCGGCACGGCATAGCCGTCGACGAGTGCCACCCACGTGCCAGCAGCCGGATTGGCGATCGTCACCGACTCCTCGCTGTCGCCGTCTGCCGACTGCCCCGCGAGGACACAGGACCCCGTGGTGCAGTTGTAGACGAACAGGTCGAGGTCGGCTGCCAGGTCCGACGTGGACCCGATGGTGGCCCGCAGCGACGTGCTGCCCGGCGTGACGTTGATCAGGATCTGCTTCTGAGCAGAATTGGCGATGGATTCGACAGTGCGCTTCGCACTGCCCAGTGAGGTGCCGACCATCCGCCCGGTGAACTCCCCGAACAGGTTGGTCGCCGTGTAGCTGCGAGCAACCGGGACACCGATCGATGCCGAGGCAATCGTGTCGGGGTTCGGCGTGACCGTGGCCCCGAGGATCGCCGCGGTCAACGTGTAGGGCACCGGGTCCGCGTCAGACGTGCGACGCACCTCGACGACGATCTCCCACACCCCGGGGAAGGGGTTGGAGGTCGTGCGACTCGTTGCGGCCGCGACCGTGCAGTTCTCAGAGCAACCCGGAACGGGCGGGTTGTAGCTGTTCGGGGTCGAGTTGTTCTCGAGGCCGACACCGTAGGGGTGGAACCGGAGGAACCGGATCTGCCCAGCGCCCGGGGCGGCACCGCCGCCCGCGAGGTCGATCTTGAGAGCCGGAGCACCAACGGGCACGTTGACGAAGTAGCTCACCGACGTGTCTCGTCCGAGGGTCCCGGACTTCGTGACGGTGTAACTGTTGGCGGCGGTGAACTGGTCCGCAGCCACGACCGTGTTGAGGGTCTGCTTCTCGACGCCCGCACTCGTGGGGTCGTCCAGGTTGAGGATGGCCGAGTGGATTCCGGAGGTCGTCGGGTGGATGGTGACCGGGAGCTGCACGGCAACGCCCAGCGGGAGGCTGATCGAGCCCGCAGACGAGAAGGTTCCGTCATTGCCGACCCAGTTGACGGCATACGCCTTCGTTCCGCCGCCTCCGTTCGTGCGCGTGAACGTGTACGAACGGACGTAGGAGTCTCCGGCCTTCACGCCCTCACGGTCGTAGATGCCCTGACCCCGGCCGGGAGTGGCGAGGAATCCCGAGAGGACCGTGTTGACCGGCACCGACGAGCTGATCGTCACCGTCTTGGCGTTGGTCTTCAGCAGGTTCCAGGCGTCGCCGACCGCCATGAGGCCGTTGCCCTGCTCGTAGGATCCGTAGCCCGCGATCTGGTGGGCACTGGAGGTGATCGCTTTGCGCAGCTGGTCCGGCTGGGACTGCACACCGGTCTGCTTGGCCGCGGAGACGAGCAACGCCGCAGCGCCGGCCGCCTGCGGTGAAGCCATCGAGGTGCCGTTGAACATCGCGTAGCCGACGGGGCAGGCGTAGGGAAGGCACTGGCCGGCCGGGTTCTGCCACGTCGGGATGGTCGAGACAGCCGATCCGGGCGCGATGATCTCCGGCTTGAACCCGCCGTCCTCGCGAGGTCCGCGGGACGAGAACGGGTGCATGTTGTCGGCGGCGGAGACCTCCGACCCGTAGTTGCTGAGCCACGTGTCCTTGCTGATGTAGGACCCGATGCTCAGGACCTTGGAGGCGACGGACGGGTCACCGATCGTGTTCAGGCCGGCACCGCTGTTGCCCGCCGAGATGAAGATCTGGACATTGCTCTGGGTGATGAGCTTGTCGTAGAGGGCTGCCCGGGCGTTGTTGCCGTCGTTGAGGGCCGGGAGTCCGCCGATCGACATGTTGATGACATCGACGTTGGCCGTCTTGGCGGCGTAGATCATGCCCTCGAGGAGCGCGTGGTTGGTGCAACCGACGACGAACATGCACACCCGGACCGACACGAGCTTCGCGCCAGGGGCGGCGCCGGTCATCGCGCCACCGAACATGCCGTTGGCCGCCGTGATGCCGGCGACGTGGGACCCGTGGGCGGCCGAGACGATGCCGATGTTGACGACCTTGTTCTTGCCATCCGTCTGGACGACGAACGGCATCTGCTCGACGATGGCCGTCGCGGGGTTGTCGGTGCCGAAGGTGCCGACGTCCTTGGCCACCTTGTAGTCGCGCATCGCGGACTGGTCGGCGAAGGAGCCGTCCTGGTCGGTGTCGACCCAGACCGTGCCGGCCTTGGCGTCCCACAGCACTGCGAAGAGTCCCGAGGAACCGGCCGGGTTGCCGTCGCGGTTGACGTCGCTCCCGACCTCTCCGCCGAGGCGCCCGTCACGCTCGTTGAACACCCCGAACCGGTAGGAGCCCGCGGCAGGCGCGGTGTAGGTCGATCCGTTCACGGTGAAGCTGGAGCCGGAGACCAGCGTGGACATGTCGAGCCACGTGGGGTCGTCGTCGTTGTTCACACCGTTGGTGAAGGTCGGATCGGTCGCCGTGACCCAGTCGATGACCTTGCGCTCGCCGGTGGTCGTGGTCTGCAACGCCGGGTGCGCGAGGTCGATCCCGGAGTCGATGATGCCGATGGTGGTGCCGCGCCCGTCCCACGTGGGGTGGGCGGCCCTGAACTGCGCCGCACCCGTGTCGCCGATCGGCATGTAGGGGTTGACCGCAGGTGTGGCCGCAGTGGGCGGGGCCTGGGGCAGGGGTCCTTGCTGTCCCGTGGTGGCAGGATCGCCGAGCGGGACGATCTCGTCGACATCGACCGCCTCGACCCCACTCACCGAGGTGACCTGGTTGGCCTTGCTCGTCGCGATGGTCACCCGCAGGTAGCCCAGGGCGTCGTCGCGATAGCCGACCTTGCCGCCGAGGGACGCGAGGCCCGCTGCCGCCTTGGACGTGGACGTCGGAGTGGTGGACACGATGAGAGTGACGGTCTTGTCTCCGTGAGCCGTCGCTGAGGCGAGCAGCTCCCGGTCATGTTTGCCCAGACCGTTGTCGGCCTTGGGTCCTGTCGAGGGGGCGGCCACCGCCCCCGTCGCGAGGGAAGCCACCACCAGGGCGGCAATTCCAGCGGAAGCCACGAGCCGTGGCACAAACCGTGCGTCGAACAATGCACAACCTCCTGAGCCCGGAGAGCCCCGGACCGGCCACATGGCCGCACTCCGCTCGCGACTCTTCCACTCGGCGGCTTTACGCGACGCGGATTGGCTGATCTGCTCGGGCGAGTATCGGCGGACACGACAAAGGCAGGAAGACGCATCTTCCTGCCACTACCAAGATATAGCGCACAGGGGGTCTTGCCGCAAGGCCCCCTGCCTGGCTCATCATGGTCGCCGTGCCCGCGAAAGTCGTTGGCGCACAACCACTTCGTGGAATGAAGGAGATGCATGAACGACGTCATTGTGGTGGGGGCCGGGCCGACCGGTGTGATGCTGGCGAACGAGCTGAAGCTGCACGGCATCTCGGTGGCGATCGTCGACAGGGACCCCGAGCCGAGTCCGATGGTCCGGTCGATGGGCCTGCATGCCCGCAGCATCGAGATCATGGAGATGCGCGGTCTGCTTGATCGCCTTCTGCCGCAGGGGACGAAGTACCCGACCGACGGGTTCTTCGCCGGCATCAGGACGAGCGAACCGGTCGAACTCGACACCACCCACCCCTACACGCTCGGCATCCCGCAGCCCCTCGTCGAAGCGGCGCTGCGCGAGCGCGCCACCGAGCTCGGCATCGAGATCCGCCGCGGCGTCGAGGCAGTGGGCGTGACCCAGGACGCCGAGGGAGTTGATGTCGAGCTCTCCGACGGGACGACCCTGCGCTCAGCGTGGGTGGTCGGGTGCGACGGTGGCAGGAGCATGGTGCGACGACTGCTCGACATCCCCTTCCCCGGGGAGTCCGCCAAGCGGCAGTGGATCCTCGGCGAGGCCGAGCTCACCGCCTCGCTCGACGAGATCGTGGCTGTCATGACCCGGGTCCGCGAGACCCATCGCGGCTTCGGCGCGGGACCGGTCGGCGACGGCGTCTATCGCATCGTCGTCCCCGCCGCGGAGGTCGCAGACGAAGGTGCCCCACCGCCCACGCTCGACGACCTGCGAACTCAGCTCACGGCATACGCCGGAACGGATTTTGGCGTCCACTCGCCGCGGTGGCTGTCGCGGTTCGGTGATGCGACGCGACTGGCCGAGCACTACCGCGTCGGGCGGGTACTCATCGCGGGCGACGCGGCCCACGTCCACCCGCCGCAGGGTGGCCAGGGGCTGAACCTCGGCCTGCAGGACGCGTTCAACCTCGGGTGGAAGCTCGCCGCCACGATCAACGGATGGGCGCCGGAGGGTCTGCTCGACACCTACGAGGCGGAGCGGCACCCAGTCGCCGAGGAGGTCCTCACCGTCACTCGAGCCCAGGCGGAGCTCCAGTCACCCGAGCCCGGACCGCAGGCCGTCAAGACGCTCTTCGCCGAAGTCATGGAGTTCCCGGGAGTGCACGCGCACCTGCTCGGGAAGGTCACGTCCCTGGGGATCCGGTATGCCGTGAGCGACGCCTCTGACCTGTTGGGTCGCCGTCAGCGGGACGTCACCTTTGGGGGCGGTGGGTCCCTGTATCCGTTGCTGCACAGCGGTCGTGGCGTTCTGGTCGACCAGACCGGCGAGTTGTCCGTCGAGGGGTGGGCCGACCGGGTGGACGTCATCACCGAGCAGAGCGATGAGCTGCCTGCGCCAGCTGTGTTGTTGCGCCCGGATGGTCACATCGTGTGGATGGGCGAGGACGCGACGGGGCTGAGCGAGGCGTTCGAGCGCTGGTTCGGCGCGTCATCGGTAGCTCGCGAGGTCCAGTGAGGGGGATTCTGGCCGGGACAGGGTGATGACAGCGTCCTCGATCATGTCCTGACGCTTGATCGCGTCGGAGACCTCGTGCAGCTGCTCGGCCACCCTGGTCTCCACGTCGTCACCGACGAGGTCCACTGCCGCGACCACGAGGATGCGAGCGGCTCCGACGAACTCGAGGTGCATGAAGGTGACCCGCTCGACAGCCGGGTGCTCCAGCAGCCCTTCGAGGGCCTTGCGTCGCAGCTCCAGCGAGGCTGCCTGCCCCACGAGGAAGTCACGGTTGCGACCGATGAGGAAGACGGCAACCACACCGAGCAGGAGGCCGACGGCGACGGATCCGACTGCGTCCCAGCGGGCGTCGCCGGTAGCCTGGTGCAGTCCGATGCCCGCACCCGCGATGACGAGACCGATGAGGGCGGCGGCGTCCTCGAGGAAGACGGCCCGGAGGGTCGGGTTGGAGGTGCGCAGGATGAAGGGCAGGACGGTGAGCCCGATGCGGCGGGCCGCAACGCGCGTCTGCCGGCGCGCCTGGAGGAACGACACACCTTCGAGGACGAACGCCAGGGCGAGAACGGCATACGCCCATCTGTAGTCCACCTCGGCTTCGCCTTCGGCGGCGTTCCAGCTCTGTATGCCGTGCCAGATGGAGACGACCGCACCGGCCGTGAAGAGGCCGAAGGCGGCGAACATCGACCAGACGTAGGCCTCGCGGCCGTAGCCGTAGGGATGGGCCTCGTCGCGCGGACGCCCGGCCCGGCGCTCGGCGACGACGAGGAAGACCTCGTTGCCGGCGTCGGCCCACGAGTGCGCCGCCTCGGCGACCATCGACGCGGAGCCGGTGATGACGGCGACGACGGACTTGGCCACGGCGATGAGGACGTTGGCGCACAGGGCCACGAGCACGGTGACGAGGCTCTCGCCGCCGGTGGGTTTGGTACTCGGTTCGGTCACGCGTTCACTCTGGCACGCAGGCGCGGCGCTGTTGACCTCCTCGGCCTACATCCCGACCTTCTGGTGCACGGGCTCGATGAGCGCCACGACGCGCTCTTGCTCGCGTGAGTAGGGGCCGCCGATGTAGGGCAGCGCCACCTGATCGACGATCTCCCAGGCCGCGTCGCCGTCGAGCCATCGGGTCACGGTGCCGCGGATGACGGTGGGCTCGAAGGGGTTCTCGGGCGACGTGAGCGACAGGGCGACGCGCGGGTCGAGGCGCAGGTTGCGGGCCTTGCGGGAGTCGGGACCGGTGAAGATCGCGACTTGGTCGCCGTGGGTTCCGACGAAGACGGGGACGGTGTGGGGGCTGCCGTCGGGAAGGACCGTGGCGAGGTGGGCGAGAGCCGTGGTCTCGAGGACGCGGCGGACATCGGGGTGAAGCATCATCGTCAACTCCTGTGGTGGTGGGTGCTGGGGTGGTGGGTGGTTCAGTTCTCGACGGCGTAGTGCAGGTGGGTGACGCCCGGCGCGGGCACGGCTTCGATCAGACGGAGGCGGATGTGGTGCGGGAGCTCCTGGAAGTAGGGCCGTCCGGCGCCGAGCAGGACCGGCACCTGGTGCAGGACGAGTTCGTCGACCAGTCCGGCCGCGAGGGCGGTCGTGACGACGCCGCCACCCATGAGGGCCACGCCCTTGTCGCCTGCCACCTTCTTGGCGGCGGCGACGGCGTCCTCGATGCCGGTGGTGATGACTGTCTGGGCTGACGACGCCTCCGGGATGGGCCGGTGGCTGACGACGACGAGCGGCGCCGTCGGGTGCGGACCGCCGCCACCGAAGCGTTCTGAGTCCTCGTAGGTCTTGCGTCCGGCGAGGCTCGCGCCGACCCGGCTGGCCAGGGAGTCGAAGATGCGAGCGCTGGCCGCGCTGAGGTGGAAGAAGTCGAACTCCTGGCTGCGGACGTCGCCGCTGGTGTACCAGTCGAAAAGAGTGCCCCCGTCGCCGAGACCATGACCGGGCCCGGGTTCGCGCCCGGTGATGAAGCCATCGACGGAGACGGACAGTGCGCTGAGGACCTTGCTCATGTCGGTATTCCTTCTTTGGGTTCCTTCAAGAGACTCCATCACCGTAGCAGGCAGGGTTCCCTCAGGGAACCCCAAGTGCTAGATTCCTTTCATGCAGCGCACGAACTTCGGCGACATGGCGTGCTCGATCGCCCGGACCCTCGACGTCATCGGTGAGCCGTGGTCGCCGCTCGTCCTGCGCGACGTGTGGGTCGGCATCAACCGGTTCGACCAGATCCAAGCGGACCTCGGCATCTCCCGCAAGGTGCTGACCGAGCGCCTGAACCACCTGGTCGAGCACGGGATTCTCGAGCGGAGACAGTACGACCCTCGCCCGCGGCATGAATACGTCCTGACCGACAAGGGGACCGAGCTGACCGACGTGCTCATGGTCATGGTCGGGTGGGGCGACAAGTGGCTCGCCGGCGACGCGGGTCCGCCGGTGCTCTATCGCCACCAAGCGTGTGGCCAGATCAGTCACGTGGACCTGCGATGCGCACACTGCGGCGAGCCGATGCACGCTGGCGACATCGACGTGCTTGAAGGCCCAGGCGCGGCAACGACGAACTCCGGGAGCACTCATGCCTGAACCACGGACCGCCTCGTTCTCCATGGTCGACGTCTTCGCGTCTCGGCCCCTCACCGGCAACCCTGCTGCGGTCGTCCCGGACGCCGACGGGCTCTCGCTCGCACAGATGCAGGCCCTGGCCCGTGAGTTCAACCAGTCCGAGACGGTGTTCATCGTTGCTGCCGACGGTGACCGCGCCGACTGGCAGTTCCGGTCCTTCACGCCGATCGGCGCCGAGGTTGGCGGGGCGGGCCACAACGCCCTCGCAGCCTGCTTGTGGCTCGTCGACCGTCGACTCCCCCGCGACCGGACCGAGTTCGTCGTCCAGATCGGCGCCGATCTCCTGCGCACGGGAGTCACGAGGCCTGCCGATGGGCCAGCGATCGTGTCGGTCCAGCAGTCACCCCCGGAGTTCGGAGCGGTTCTCACGGACCCCGACCTCCTGGCCGACGCCCTGGGCCTCACACCCGCCGACTTCACCGAGGACGACATCCAGGTGATCTCGACCGGCGCGGGCCACCTCTTGGTGCCGCTCGTGGATCGAGGCGCTGTGGATCGGGCCCGACCCGACACCCGCCGACTGGCCGCCGTCCTCAAAACCGTTGCAGGAGAGGGCTGCTACCTCTACAGCCTCGATACGGTCGAAGGTGACAGTGCGGCATACGCCCGATTTTTCAATCCCAGATGGGGATCACGGAAGATCCGGCGACCGGAACGGCAGCCGGTCCACTGGTCGCCAAGCTCGTGGCCGAGGGCCGCGTCACCCCCGGCGCCCTCGCCGTCGTGGAGCAGGGCCACTCTCTGGGCCGCCCCAGCCGGATCCTCATCACGGTGGACGGTGCGGATGTGCGGATCAGTGGGGCCGGGCTGATCGTCGCGGACGGAACGGTGCTCGTCTGACGGTGCACGCAGACGTGGCGGCAACTCGTCCTCATCTGACCGAAATTCGCTCGAAGGCTGACACCGCCCCGCCTACTGTTGAACGAGTGACAACCCTCTCCGATGGCACCACACCTCCTCCTCTCGAGACCCCGGTCGAGCCCGCGCGCAGGAGCGGGGGATCGTTCGACTGGCGGGTCCTGGTCGCGATGGCCGTCACTCTCGTCCTGTGGGCCTCAGCGTTCGTGGCGATCCGCCATCTCGGCAAGGACGTACCCGCGGGAGCACTCTCGCTCGGACGGCTGCTCGTCGCGTCAATTGCGTTGTCGTTCTTGGTGTTCCGCCGCCGACCGACCTGGCCGAAGGGTCGTGACTGGTGGCTCCTCGTGCTCTGCGGAGTCGGGTGGTTCGGGATCTACAACCTCGCCCTCAACGAGGCAGAGCGCCGGATCGACGCCGGCACCGCCGCCCTCATCGTCCAGATCGGCCCGTTGATCGTGGCCCTCCTGGCGACCGTGTTCCTCGGCGAACGCATGACGAAGTGGTTGCTCGCCGGCATGGTCGTCGGCTTTGCCGGGGTGGCGATCATCGCGCGCGGCTTCTCGGGCGAGGGTTCGGGCGACACCGTGGGTGTGTGGCTGACCGTGTTGGCAGCCGTCACGTATGCGATCGGCGTGCTCGCCCAAAAGCCACTGCTCGGGCGTATGCCGGGTCCTGAAGTCACGTGGATCGCATGCGTCATCGGGACGGTCGTCTGCCTGCCCTGGGCCGGCGACCTCGTCGACGTGGTCAAGGTCGCCGACGCCGGCACACTGTGGTGGATCGCCTACCTCGGGATCTTCCCGACCGCGATTGCCTTCACGACGTGGGCCTACGTCCTGTCCCGCGGCGATGCCGGCAAGGTCACGCTGACGACGTTCCTCGTGCCGTTCATTGCCACCCTCATCGCGTGGGCGCTGCTGTCCGAGGTCCCGCCCGCGCTCACGTTCGTCGGCGGCGGGCTCGCCATCGTCGGTGTCCTGCTGACGCGGGTCAGCCGAGCCGCTCGGCCAGCGCCACGATGATGCCCTCGGGTCCGCGCACGTAGGTCATTCGCCAGGCGTTCTCCCACTCACCGATGCCGCCGACGAGCTCATAGCCGTCCGCGCGCACCCGTTCCACCATCGCGTGCAGGTCCTCGACCTCGAACGCGACATTGCGCAGCCCGATCTCCGTGGACATGGCGTTCGGCGTTCCCCGCTCGAGCTCCGGTCGGACGAACGTGCAGATCTCGATCGTCGTGCCACCACCGGGGAGCCGCAGCATGGCGACCTCCGTGCGTGAGTTCGGGATGCCGCAGACGGTGTCGAGGAACTCGCCCTCCATGAAGGTGCGGCCCTCGAGCTCCATCCCGAGGCTCACGAAGAAGTCGAGTGCCGCGTCGAGGTCGGCGACGGTGATGCCTACGTGGTCAAAGTGCTTGATGGCTGCCATCTGAACAGTCTCCATTCGTATCGGTGTCCTTGCACCTCAGAGACGGAGCCGAAAGGCGGTTCTCGACATCCGCCCCCTTGGCTGATTTCCGCCAGCCTCCAACCAGCGATTCACCGCCGATCTCTGATTGTCTCGATTCACCTCCTGCCCGAAAGGTTCACCCCCATGCGAAGCACCACCCCACGGCTCACCGCCGTCGCACTCCTCGCGGTCAGCGGCGCGGTCATGGCACCCGCCGCCACCTCGGCCGCACTGACCCCCACGTCCGCGAGGGCAACCACCGCCGCCGCAGTGCCCGCTGACCTCACCCTGGTCCGCACCCGGCAGAGCCTGTTGGGCAGCCACACCTGGTACGTCCAGACCTACCGCGGCATCCCCGTCGTCGGCGGCTACTACGCCGTGCACACGGCCAAGGGCAAGGCGAGTGTCGACGACGGCCGCCTGGTGGTCACCGGTCTGGCCACGACGAGCCCCAGGATCACCAAGGCACTGGCCACCGGCAAGACCACCGCGCACGGCAAGGCCGTCTCGTCGCGCCTCGTCGTCGTCCCCGGCGCAGCCGGTGCCAAGGCCACCCTCGCCTGGGAGGTCGCGACGGACCAGGACAAGAAGGTCCTCGTCGACGCCGACAAGGGCTCCGTCACCAAGGTCACCGACGAGCGGGTCTACGCCGACGGCCAGGGCAAGGTCTTCGACCCCAACCCCGTCGTCGCCCTGCAGAACGAGTCCCTCACCGACGGAGACAATGCCGACTCGGCCGTTCCCGCCAGCGTCTACAAGACCGTGACCCTCAGCAACCTCAAGGGCAACGGCTTCCTCCAGGGCGCGTTCGCCACGGTGGGGAACAAGAAGAACGGCAAGGCGCCGGCGGCATACTCCGCCAACAATGTCTTCGCCTACACCCGCAGCGACACCCGCTTCGAGCAGGTCAACGCCTACTACGCCGTGGACCGCGTGCAGACCTACATCCAGGGGCTCGGCTTCTCCAACGTCAACAACGAGGCGCAGGAGCTGCTCGTCAACACGGTCACGGTCGACAACTCCTTCTACTCGCCCAACAAGGACACGATCACCCTCGGCACGGGCGGAGTCGACGACGGCGAGGACCAGGAAGTCGTGTGGCACGAGTACGGCCACGCGGTCCAGGACGACCAGGTGCCCGGCTTCGGCAAGTCCAACGACGGTGGTGCCATCGGCGAGGCCTTCGGTGACTACCTCGCGGCGACGATGTCGCAGGGCAACTCGAGCGACACTGCGGTGACGCCGTGGGCCTGCGTCATGGACTGGGACTCGGTGTCCTACACGTCCTCGACACCGCACTGCATCCGTCGCCTCGACACGACCAAGACCGTCGCCGACCGCACCGGTGAGGTGCACGACGACGGCGAGATCTGGAGCCACGCCCTCTGGGACATCAACAAGGCGTTCGGTCGCGACAAGGCCACGAAGATCATCCTCGAGGCCCAGTTCTCCTACTCGCCCACGACGACCTGGGCCGCTGCCGCCCAGACGACGGTCGACACGGCTGCTGCCCTCGGCACCGCAGCCGACGCCGCCGTGGTGCGGGCCGCCTTCGCGGCCCGCGGGATCCTCTGACGAGGACCCACCGACGCGTGTGGCCACACCCCTTGCCGGGGTGTGGCCACACGCATTTCAAGCGGAGTATGCCGTGCGGTCCCGTCGGGATTCCGCGTGTCAGCCGAGGAGGGTGAGGGAGTAGCCGCCGGTCTCCTGGAGTTCGCGGTCGACGTGGGCGAAGCGGAGCAGGTGGGCGGCCGGCTTGTCTCCGGCGATGGCGCGGGCGAGGTCGACGGCGTCGAGACCCTGGAGGTCCCAGAGCCGCATCAGTCCTTCGAGCAGGGCCTCACCGGAGTCGCCGTCGACGATGACACCGATCTCCTCATAGAACTTCGGGCCGAGCTTCTCGATGAGGCGGCGACTGCCGTTCGGCGTCGCGAAGGGGTGAGGAGCGGCTTCATCCTTTTCGTAGCCACGCCCTCGGAGGAGGCCGCGCTTCTCGATGAGGGCCCAGGCACGCGCTGAGTCCGCGAGGAGCCAGCCGCCCTCGACCTGGAACATCGTCAGCAGGTGTCGTCCTGTCCCGATGTCGATGCCGAGCCGGAAGGCCCTCGCACCCGGTGCCCGCAGACGCGTCGCCGGTCCGAACTCGGACTTGGCCGTGCCAAGGACGCCTCGCAACATCGGCACGACGGCTGCGCCACCGTGGACGAGCTCCAACGTGCCGCCCTTGGCGATCGCACCACCGAGCATGAAGAGCATGTCCTTCGCGCTCTCGGCTCCCGCGAGAATCGTGAGGTTGCGTTGTCCGACGTGCCGGTCGTTGTTGGCGTCGAGGACACCGCTCCACGGGTCGAGCGGGCAGCTGGCCGTGGCCATGAGGCACTCGTGGCCCGTGAGGGTCGACGGGATGTCCCACGTGTGGTCGAGCTCCACGACGGCCATGGACCCGGGCCGGGTGCGGTCCTCAAGGCGCACCATCGCCCCGCCGATCGGAACCGGTTGGTATGCCGGGTTGTTCGGGTTCCCGCCGAAGAAGCCGGGGTTGACCGCCCACGCTCGGACGTGGACGCCCATCGCCGGGAGCAGTCCGAGGTTCCAGACGCGGACGAAGACCCGGTAGCGGCGACCGGCGGTGGGACTCGCGACGAGCTGGTTCGTGTCGTAGGGGCCGCTCCAGGCCGCGTCGATGAGCCCGATGTCCGGGGACTCCCAGCACGGGACGGGCGGCCATGTGGGACGGGCACCGCGGTCGCCCGGGCTGAACGCGCGGATGAGGAGGTACGGGTAGACGTCCTCCCGTCGCGGCCGGTGCTCACGGCTGCCGTACTTCTTGATGAGCTCCTCGGCGTCGTCCGGCGTGCCGCTGGGCTTCCAGTCGGGTGCGAGGTCCCCGCTCGGTGGGTCGACGTGCCCGAAGGATCCGGGCGGGTCGGTCCCGCGTTGGGCCTCGTCCTCCTTGGGGGTGAGGACCGGGTTCTCGTTGTCGCGGTTGCCACGGCGTCTGGTCGTGCGGGGCATGGTCATCCCCTCCCTTCCGGAATGCGGTCGCGCCACTTCGGGTCGGTGACGAGGTCGTGGTTGTTCTTCTCCAGACACTTCGGTGGCCCGTCGCCGGGCAGGTAGTGGACGGCGAGGTCCTGCGTCTCGACGTACCACTGGCCGGGCAGTGCCGGAAGGTCGTGGTCGGCGTGGAAGAACTGCGGGGAGGTGCAGGGCTGTCGGTACGAGTAGTCCTCTGCGCCAACGGGGTTGATGTCGGGTGTGGCGATGACCTTGCTGCGGTCCCAGTCCCAGCAGTGCCAGGCGTAGCCGCGGTCGGCGTCGAGGTTGAAGTCGGGGACGTCGAACTCGACCTGACCGGCCTTGGCCGCGACGGCCATGCGACCGACGAGATAGAGCCCGTAGTCGATGGGTCCGCCGAGGTGCTGGTCGCTGGGCAGGTGCAGGTTGAGCGCGGCCTCGGTGTCGGCCGGGGACGCAGCCTTCTCGAGAGAGGCCCGCGCGCCGTTGTCGCCGAGGAGCGCGGAGAGCAGGATCGTCGAGTTCGAGCCGACGACGTAGGGCCCGGCATGTGTCTCCGCCCCCTCCTGCGCGACACCCGCCCCGGCCTGGTTGGTGAGCGGATAGCGCCACGGAGCAATCCACTCCGACGGCTTGAACTCGTCGCTCGTCGCGTCACCGCGGTAGCGCAGCGGCCCGGTGAGCCCGAGCGCACCCACGAGGTCCGTCCGGCTGATGGCGCTCGGCAGGTCCCTCACGATGCCGCGGGGATAGGCCTGGTCGAGCCCGCGCGGGTCGGTCGAGGTGAGTCGACCGGAAGGTTCGGTGACCGGGTGGGGAGCGGACGGCATACCCAAGGGGTTGTCCAGAGCGGACGCGATGTCGTAGGTCCCCAGATTGCCGAGCGTCGTGAGGCCGGGGTTGATCTCGGCAGGCTTGGGCATCGCGAAGCCCGACATCACGAGCGCGCGGCGGGCGAGCAGGTAGAGGTTCCACAGCGGGACGATGACGGCCCAGTAGATGACCTCGCGCGCCGGGAAGGTCGTGATGTCGATGATGAGGCCGGGCAAAACGGTGAGCAGCCAGACGATGACCTGGCCGATGTAGACGATCCACGCGAAGAGCGCGAGCAACAGGTCGAGGAGCGAGAACGAGTCGTCGTCGTCCACGTCCGCACCACGGCTCGGGTCATCGTCGATGCCGGAGCCACCTCCGCCGGGAGGCGTCGGGAACGAGTGATCGGTGAAAACGCTTGGGGGAGGCGGCAACCGGAGACTGATCGCGTCCGAGCTCGACATCTTGAGGTAGCGGTAGACGATCTCCCACATCTGCGCCATCGCGGGTTCGTTGGGCCGCCCGTCGGGGTTGCCGGTGTTGGGATCGGTCGCCGAGAACGGCGGGTCCTGGAGCAGGATGTGCGGCCCGTCGGTGCCGTAGACCGACGACATCGCGTCGAGCAGTCCCTCGACGAGGTGGCCGGGCAGCGGGCCGGTGTCGAGATCGAAGAAGGTATGCCGGTGGGCCGTGGCCGTGGGTCCGTCACCGTTGTCGTAGGCCGGGAAGCCGGTCCAGTAGTCGTAGGCCGGCGCGTCGTCGCGGCCGTTGTAGGGCGCGTCGTTGCGGTGCCGGAAGGCGAGGCGGAAGTGCAGCGCGGACGTGCCGTACTCGCCGTAGAGCGGGCCGGGGTGACGGGCGCCGTAGTTCTCGGAGTCCATGTGGTTCTCGACGAGGTGGTGGCGCTGCCAGTGGTCGCGATAGGGACCCCCGGACTTGGCGTTGGTGAAGGCGTGGCCGGTGACGTCGGTCGCGCAGTGCGACATCCACCCGACGGCGAAGGCGATGCGCGCCTCCGCGTCCTGACGTTCCTCGTCGGTCCCGGCGTTGGCCAGCGCGTCCTTGGCCTGCTTGAACAGGACGAAGGGGAACTGGTAGGTCCGGCGGTAGTGGAACATGTCGGACCAGTAGAAGGCATCGTCCCCAAATGCCTGTGGCACACCGGAAGTGAGCACTCCGAACCAGTCGCCCATCTCGGCAAGGAGCCCCTTGAAGGCGGACATGAGGGAGGAGATCACCTCGTCGAGGACCTGGGCGAGCTGGGTCGAGAGCCCGCCGGTCAGCTGCGAGGCGAGCTGTGAGTTGTTGGTCGAGATGGGGTCGATCCACTTCTCCCACTTCGACACGAACTCGGAGTCGAGGACCTCCCACACGTCGAGCGCCCACTGGACGACCTGCCGAATCACCTGCCCAGTCGTGTTCTTGAAGTCGGGGAGCAGGTAGAAGAGGTCGGGTCCGAGTGAGCCGAGCTCGAGGTAGTTGCGCCAGGTGTGGCAGTGCTCGCCGATCGCCTGGGCCTCACCGGTCGGGATGGGGAAGCCGCCGGGGACCGTGCCGGTGCGGAGTCGGGCTGCCGTGTCGTGCGCGGCCTCCATGTGGACGTACCAACCGGGCATGCCGACCTCCTAGCTCGAAACCAATGGGCTCACGAGAGAGAGGAGCGCTCAGGCGGACGCCAGATACCTCAGCCCCTAGGGGCTTCTCTGCGGCGCTGTTAGCCTCCAGAAATGTCCAAGGCCAGGATCCACAACTTGTTCGTCTCCACGGACGGCTTCGCCGCTGGTGACGAGGTCACCCTCGACAAGCCGATCGGCGAGGCCGGGGCCCTGTTCCGCGGGTTCGACGGACGGTTCATCCACGGCTTCGGTCCGGTCGATGCACCGTTCACCCTCGACCGTGCCCTCACGTCCACGTGGGGTCAGGGCATCGGCGCCGAGATCATGGGCCGCGGCAAGTTCGGCCCCCAGACCGGCCCGTGGCCGGAGGACGGGTGGCGTGGCTGGTGGGGCGACGAGCCCCCTTTCATGACACCGGTCTTCGTCCTCACGCACTTTGAGCGCGAGCCCATCGAGTTCGACAACGGGACGGTCTTCCACTTCATCGATGCAGGCCCCGCAGAGGCCCTTGAGGTTGCCCGCGAGGCAGCTGGCGGCCTGGACGTGCGCATCGGTGGCGGCCCCACCTCCGTTCGTCAGTTCTTGGAGGCCGACCTCGTCGACACCATGCACGTGGTGAATGTGCCGGTCGTGCTCGGTAGCGGCAAGGCGCTCTGGCAGGGCCTTGCCGGCATCCAGGACCGCTTCGACATCGACTCCATCTCCGGAGCGAACGGCTACACCCACCAGATCTGGAACCGCCGCGCTCGGTGACGCCGGGACGCAAGTGCTCGTCAGGACGAGGCACCGAGGTGGTGTCGCACCACCCTTCGGCGCAAGGTGGGTGACGTCTCGACCTCGTATCCGGCGTCGAGGAAGACCTGGAGCAGCCCGACCGAGGCCTCGTCCCAGATCACGGTCTTTCCCGGCGGCGGCTCAGTGGGGTAGCCCTCGAGGACGCGAGCGCCGACCTGTCTGCCGTACTCGACGGTTGCCGCGGCGAGCTCGTACATCAGACCCTGTCGACGGAAGCCCTTGCGCACGACGAAGCAGGTGACCGACCAGACGCCCTCGAGGTCGGGGTCCGACCTCATCCACGACTTCTGCCGGGCCCAGATCCTCGGGTAGTTCTCCCGCGGCTCGACGGCGACCCAGCCGGCTGGCTCGCCGTCGGCGTACCCGACGAGCCCGGACGTGGGGCCGACCGTGCCGCAGCCGGCCTGCTCCAGGAGCGCAACATCCCGCTCCTCCTGAGTTGTGTCGCGCCAGATCCAGCCCGGGACCTTGAGCGCCTGACAGCGGCACTTGCGGGCGCCACCAGCTTCGAAGACGGCCTCGACGTCTTCGTCCGTCGCCTCATTGGCCGGTCGCCAGCTGAACTCGGGCACACGGCGAGACTAGCGGTGGACCGCTGGCTCCGTGCTCTTCAGCGGTCGTCCCACCTCATGAGTGGTGATGGACGTGATGCTCGATGAGCGGCTCATTCACGAGCAGGAAGTCGACGACGCTCCAGAACTCGCTGATCCGGGGGTGGGCCAGGGCTTCCTCCCTGGTGAGCTTCTGTCCCCAGAAGGCGGAGTCGCCGTAGGTCTGGGCGGCGTTGACAGCCGTGGCGGCGGGCTCGGGCGACGCCTCGACAGGGCCCACGCGACAACCGAAGGAGATGTGGTCATCGACGCCGTCCTCGAACGTTCCGAAGACCACGTCGATCCACGCTTCCTGGCCGTCGTGATCGTGCAACGCGGTCTTTGCCACGCAGTACACGGACCCGTCCTTGAGCACGAACGATGACACTGTCGAGTACTGCCTGCCGCAGTGGTTGCAGGTTGCCTCACGCGATTCGCTGTCGCCATCCAGAGTCAGGGTCATGGCAGCTCAGGCCGTCTGCTCGCGGAGGTAACGGCCGAAGTGGGGCACGGTGAAGGCGATGCGTCCGCGCTCCCCCGAATAGATGAGCCCCTTCTTGAGCAGCGCATCACGTGCCGGCGACAACGACTGGGGCTTGCGCGCCAGATGCACTGCCACGTCGGAGGTCGGCACGGACTCGATCTCGTCGAGCTCCTCGACCCCACCCTCCGCAATGGCAACAGCAACGTCGGCCATGGCGCGCAGGTACTCGCGCTCCCCCGGCGTGGCTCGCTCGAACCGCGACCCGAAGAACCCGACCGCCAGCTCCGACTCGGCCTCCGGCGCAGCGACCCGCACGTCGTCGACCGTCACGGGTGATTTCGGCGCCCGATCCCAGGCCGCCTTGCCATAGGCCTGGATGAAGTACGGATACCCACCGGTCGCGGCATACAGCGCATCGAGAGCCGCTGGCTCGTATGCCGCACCCTCCTCTTCCGCGGGTACGACCAGTGCCGCGTCGGCCGCCGCCCGCGGCAACCGGTCGATGCGCGAGTAGCGAAAAAGCCTCTCGGAGTATGACTTTGACGCCGACAGCACCGCCGGCAGGTGCGGCAGTCCCGCACCCACCACGATGACCGGCAGCCCCGACTGGGAGATCTCGTGGCACGCCGCGCACAACGCCGACACGTCATCGGGCCCGAGGTCCTGCATCTCGTCGATGAACACCGCGATCCCGCGACCGGTGTCGGCTGCCATCCCGCCCACGTCGGTGAGCAGCTCGACGAGGTCGATCTCGATGTCACCCGAGTCCGCGCGACCAGAGGCAGCCGGTGCATCGATGCCCGGGTTCCACTTCTCGCGCAGCTTCGTCCCGGCGGGTGCATCACGCTGGGCGAACGCCTTGATCACGCCGAGGACGTGCTGCACCTCGTCATCGCTGGGGTGGCCGAGCTCGCGAACAGCCTGGTGCAACGCCGACGACAGCGGCCGCCGCAGCGACTGGTCCGGACGCGCCTCAAGCTTGCCAGTCCCCCACTTCGCGCGAACAGCGGTGGACCGCAGCGCATTCAGCAGCACCGTTTTGCCGACACCGCGCAAGCCCGTCAACACGATCGAGCGCTCCGGCCGTCCCCGCGAGATGCGCTCGAGCACGACCTCGAAGGCGTCGAGCTGCTCGTCGCGACCGGCGAGCTCGGGCGGGCGCTGGCCGGCGCCGGGGGCATAGGGGTTCCGGATGGGGTCCACGATGGCACCGTATCCGCATGTCTAGGGCGGACGGCATACATCCGAATAACGGCGTATGCCGTGTCGCGGGCCCCACGAACGGCGTATGCCGTGTGCCCAACGTGAGCACACGGCATACGCCGTCGTTGGTCTGGCTGTGCCGGTCGGTCAGTCGCCGTAGGGGTTCTGGATCGACACGTGGACGTGGTCGTAGTGACCGTCGGTCACGCCGGAGCCACCGGTGTAGGTGCGCCAGCCCTCCGAGGAGCGAGCGACGCTCCAGATCTTCCCGTCCCAGATGACGTAGCGGACCTGGAGTCGGACCGCGTACTGCTTGAGCCACTCGGCGAGCTTCCAGCCCTGGGCCTTCTGGGCCGCGGTCGGGTAGGTGCCGATGGCGTTGGAGATCGTGCAGTCGAGCGCGTTGCCGGTGTTGTGGTTCGACGTCGCCGCCTGGTAACTGCGGTAGGCGCCGACGTAGCACTGCGTCTCACCCGTGAGGCGGGCGATCTCGTTGTCGACGAACTGCGTGCGTTGTGTGGCCGCGGGGGCAACCGTCGCCGCCGAGGGGTAGGGATTGGTGCCCGGAGCTCCATAGCTGCCACTCGATGACCCGAACTGGTGCGAAGCATTCTGGTTCTTCAACGTGGCGTTGAGGTTGGCCTTGACGCCGGTGGCGACCGCCTGGCTCGAGCCGCCGTAATTGCTGTTGAAGTAGACCGTGACCGTGCCGGACGTCCTGTTCCACACCGACGCCGCGGCGTTCTTGACGCACAGGCCCTGACCGGCGCCCGCACCCTTGAACTCATAGCAATCCGGTTGTGTCGCACCGTAATCGCCGACCGAGGTCGTGAAGTCCGACACCGATCCGAGCTGACCGCTGTTGTAGTAGAGGCAGAACTCCCCCGCGTCGCAGACGCCGTCACGAGCGGCAGCCTGCGCAGTAGGTGCGGTCGCCGTCATCACGGCGACGCTGAGAAGCGTTCCGGCGAGACCGGCATACGCGATCTTCTTCTTCACCCTTGCTCTCCTTCTCCAGGGCGGAGCCGAGGCCCCGCCGCCCCGCGGGCTGCTGCCCGCATGCAACGAAGTCTTGTATGCCGTGGCCATTCCCGCTCGTTGAGCCGGGCTACCAGCGGGGGAACCTTGGCCGACGACTCTGCGTCCAACTCGCATGCGCCAGTTCAGGACGACCCTCACGCTGACCGTGGTGATCTCTGCAGCCCTCGCCGGGTGCGGGTCGGAGGGGCGCACCACACCGCCGGCCGCGTCACTCTCGCCCAGTTCGTCCGCGAGCCCGGTCGCAGACATCGACGTGGACCTGAGTCGCGAGGTCGTCGCCCACGGCATGCTCATGCAGCGCAGCACTACGGCGCCGGTGGAGATCTGCGTCGGTGGGGTGAACACTTCCTATCCACCTCAGTGCGGTGGCCCCACGTTCGCGGGCGAGTTCTCCTGGGACGGGCTCAAGCCCGAGCGTTCGCGGGGCATCACCTGGACCAACGCCTCGGTGTGGGCGGTCGGCCGCTTCGACCCCAAGGCTGGGCCGACCGGCACCTTCACGTTGACCCGACCCATCGCGATGACCGCACCTGCGGGGATGACCGAGCCATCCTCGGACGGGGTCGACTTCCCACAGTTGTGCAAGGACCCGTATGCCGGGGGTGGCAGCAAGGGTGCCGGCGGATCCGGGGCAGACACCAATGCGCTCACGACCCTGCTCCCCACCCTCGACGGCTATGTCGCGTCCTATGTGTCCTCCCTGTTCAACGTCCTCGTGACCGGCGACGCTGCCGCTGCGCAGCGCGAGATCCGCAAGGTCTGGAAGGGCGGACTCTGCGTCGAGCAGCGCGATGGCCCGACCGAGGCCGCCATCAACGCCGCCCACGAGGCCCTGGGCAAGAGGTTCAAGGACCTCGGACTGCTCAGTTCGGGAGGTTCCATGGGCGCGCTCGAGGTCGAGGCAGTGGTCGTCGATGCCGCCACGCGCGCTCGCATCCTCGAGATCGTCAAGCCGTGGGTCACCCCGGACCAGGTGCGCATCTCGAACTCGATCCGGCCCCTGCCCCAGTGAGCCCGGGTCCCTCTGGCAGGTGGTGACCACGTCTCGGACACCCGAGGTGCGCAACGACCGATCACCGCGATGAACCGACCGGTCACCCCGTCAGGACGGCCCGCTCGACGACCCTGACCCGGCCTTGGGTGACTACCTGCGCGTAACGCCGCAACGTCGCACGAGTCAGCACAACGTCGTGTGATCGGAGCCCAACGCATGGACCAGCAACGCCAGGACCACCCAGAACAGCAGGAACGTGCCGGCGGGCATCTCAACCGCCGCACCCTTGTCGCCAGTGCCGGAGGGGTCGCAGCGCTTGCGGCGTTCGGCACCACGGCCGGGACCAAACTGCGGGCGGGCGCAACGCCCGGTGCCGGCCGGTCCGCAGCATCGGCCGCGGCACCCCTCGACCCACTCGCCCTGCTCAAGAAGATGCTCAGCTTCGACACCCAGAACTTCGGTCAGGGCGGCAAGACCCGCCCCCACTCCGAGTGGCTCAAGACGGTCTGGGAGGGCGCCGGAGTTCCGGCCGAGATCATCGACACGCCCCAGCCCGACAACGTCCACCTCATCGCCCGGATCCCGGGCAAGGCCGGCTCGACGCAGAAGCCGCTGCTCCTCCTCGGCCACTCCGACGTCGTCCCCGTCGAGCGCGAGAACTGGTCCGAGGACCCGTTCGCCGGAACGGTCAAGGACGGCGAGATCTATGGCCGTGGCGCCCTCGACATGAAGGGCGCGAACGCCGCGTCTGTTGCGGCCCTGCTCCGCCACCTCTCCGAGGGCGCCGAGTTCGACCGCGACATCATCGTGCTCACCGACTGCGACGAAGAGGCCGGCAGCTACGGCTCGGGTTGGCTCGCGCAGCAACACTGGGACAAGCTCGACTGCGGCATGGTCCTCACCGAAGGCGGTTGGTTCCTCGCCCAGTCGGACAGGACGACGCCGATGCTCATCACGGTGACCCGCCAGGACAAGGTCTACTTCAACCTCGACCTCAAGGCCCGTGGCACCGCGACCCACTCGAGCAAGCCCATGCCGGACTCGGCGATCGTCGGGCTGTCCCGCGCCGTCGCCGACCTCGGCGACGTCAAGGCACCCGTGCACCTCACCGAGGTCACCCGGGCCTACTT
Source organism: Janibacter sp. HTCC2649 (assembly GCF_000152705.1). GTDB lineage: Bacteria > Actinomycetota > Actinomycetes > Actinomycetales > Dermatophilaceae > Knoellia. The sequence continues at coordinate 2,502,747 of NZ_CH672413.1, forward strand.
CGAGGCCCTCGCCCGCGCCACCGACGACCGCAAGCTCGCGAGCGCTCTGCGCCTCATGCTCAAGGCCCGCAGCCAGCCAGCCCTGGAACGCGCCGCTGCCCTCGTCGTCAAGCTCTCCGACTACCCCTACCTCCACTCCGCCCTGTTGCGGACGACGATGGCGTTCGTCATCGAGGACGCGGGCTACAAGGAGAACGTCATCCCGTCCGAGGCCCACGTGCGGGTCAACTGCCGAGGCATCCCTGGCGGCCAGAAGCCACGGGACTTCCTTGCCACGATCCGCTCGATGATGGACGAGCGGGACATTGAGGTCACGCTGGCCGGCGCCGCTGGCGAGACCGAGGAGCAGACGCTCGCGGCGCTCGACAAGCGTTGGGCCACTCCGCCGGCTGACGTGAACACCCCTCTCTTCCAGGGGATTTCGCAGGCAGCGGTCAAGACCTACCCGGGGGCGGTCTTCACGCCGGCCCTCTTCGAGGCGGGCACGAGCCTGGGTCCGTGGCGCGAGAAGGGCATCCCCGGCTACGGCGTCTACCCCTACGTCATCGACAACGACCAGCTCATCGGGATGCATGGCAACGACGAGCGCATCTTCGTCGACGCCCTGACCAAGGGCACCGACTTCATGTACGAGGTCTTCGCCCGCTTCCGCGCCTGAGGTCTTTCACAACAGAGGGGTATGCCGTGGGGCACCGTTCACGACAACGGTGCCCCACGGCATACGCGATGGTGTGTCAGAAAGCGTCAGGGGACCTGGGGCTCGCTGCCATCGGCGGTCTCCATCTTCTTGCCGGCTGCGTGCCAGGCGCGCATGCCACCGTCGAGGTTGGCCACGTCGTAGCCCTGCTGCGCCAGCCACGGCAGCGTGCGCTCGACGCGACCTCCACTGCGGCAGGTGACGATGACCGTCTCCTCACGCTCGAGGAAGGGCGCGAGCTCATCGACGCGGGCGGGCAGCTCACTCATGGGGATGTGCAGGGCGCCGGGCGCGTGCCCGCGGTCCCACTCGTCCTGCTCGCGGATGTCGAGGACGACCGCGTCGTCGGCGAGGTCGGCCACCTGGATCTGGGAGAAGTCACTCATACCCACGACGCTACGCCAATCCCCAAGCGACCAACTTCGTGCCCGTTCGCGCGGGGCGGATAAGCGAGGCCCGGACCGTAGCCACATTCGTCCAATAGGACGCGAATGGCGAAACCATTCGTGCCCTATTGGACGAAAAGTGTTGGCGCGTGCAGCGTTAGTAGGCATGGGTCTCGGAGGCGATGGTGTCGGCGATCTTCTGCTCGTCGGTGCGGCTCGAGCGCAGCTGCGGCACTGGCGCCGCCTGCACCTGCTGCAGCCCGGCCACGCCGTCCTCGATGACGAACGTCGCGCGGGTGAACGCCTCGGCGTCGGGCACCGTCACCTGCGGCACGCAGCGGAATCGCGCCGTCATCTCGGTCTTGGTGATCGTCGTGGAGACGTAGCCGCGCAGGTTGGTCCAGAAGCGCAGGTTGGGGTTCCACTCCGCCCAGGGGTGCGTCCCGTCGGCCTCGTCGTAGCCATCGCCACCAGAGGTGATCGACGACGTGATGAGCTCGGACCCCACCGGCTTCGTGCTCGCGGCCTCGTCGTAGTTCAGGTAGAGGTCGCTGGCCCAGTGCGCGTGGACGTCACCGGTGAGGACGACGGGGTTGCGGACCTCGGCGTCGACCCAGCCCTGGGTGATGCGCTGGCGGGAGGCCCGGTAGCCGTCCCACGCGTCCATGCCCACAGTGGTGGTTGCCGGGTCCGGGTTGTTGTCGCGGCGCCCGAAGAAGACCTGCTGTCCCAGGATGTCCCACTTCGCGCGGGAGTCACGGAACCCGTCGAGCAGCCACTTCTCCTGCTCGAAACCGGGCAGCGAGCGCGTCGGGTCGTCCGCCTCGGGGCAGTTCTTGTAGCCATCGCCGCACGCCTGGTTGGAGCGGTACTGGCGCGTGTCGAGCATGTGGAACGTCGCGAGGTCGCCCCAGCCGCTGCGACGGTAGAGGTCGAGGTCCGGGCCGGCGGGCACCGAGCGTCGACGGAGCGGCATGTTCTCGTAGTACGCCCGGTAGGCCGCGGCGCGCCTGTCGATGAACCCGGGCTGCTCGACCGGCCGGTCGGCCAGGTCGTCGGCGTAGTTGTTGTCGACCTCGTGGTCGTCCCACACCACGAGCCACGGAGCGACGGCGTGGGCCTCTTGCAGGTCGAGGTCGGTCTTGTACTGCGCGTGCCGCTGCCGGTAGCCGGCGAGGGTCTTGGTCTCCGGCCCCGCGTGCTGGCGGCCGATGCCGGTGCCGGCCCCTTCGTACTGGTAGTCACCGAGGTGCAGCACGATGTCGGGGCGCTCCTCCGCGAGCCGCCGATAGGCCGTGAAGTAGCCGGCCGGCAGGTTCGAGCAGGACACGAACGCCATGGCCAGCGACGACGGAGAGCTCGCGAGCGCCGGGGTGGTCAGGGCGCGACCCGTGCGGGACACGTGCTTCCCGAGGCGGAAGCGGTACCAGTACTCGCGACCCGGCCGCAGCCCGGCGACCTCGACGTGGACCGAGTGCGCCCAGGCGGGCGTCGCCGACGTGGCCCCCGCCTTCACGACGTTCTCGAAACGCTCGTCCGTCGCGACCTGCCAGTTCACCTGGTAGGTGGAGGACGGCATACCCCCGAGTCCGTCCGCTGCAAGCGGTTCGAGAGCCAAGCGGGTCCAGATGACGAAGCCGTCGGGCTCCGGATCGCCGCTCGCGACGCCGAGGGTGAACGGGTCAGAGCGCGGGATGACGGCCGCGGCGCTCGGCCGCTGGTCGAGCAGGATGGCGCCGGGAACGAGGGCTGCGGAACCGACGGCGAGGCCGGTGCGAAGGGCAGTACGACGAGTGGTCTCCATGTCCACGACCCTCACGGACGCGCGGCAACTCCGGGAGAATCCCACAAAGACATCGGGTGAAGTGTCAGCAAGGCACCTCGACCTCGGGCCCCAGACGGACGGGCAAGGGCAGCGAGGCTGTCCGTGTGGGGCACGAAGGCGGCCTGTGGGGACAGCGCTACTTGAGGAACTTGCTCGTGCGGCGGTCGGCGAGGGGCTTGCCGCCGGTCTGGCAGGTCGCGCAGTACTGCAATGAGGAGTCCGCGAACGACACCTCACGCACGACGTCACCGCACTCGGGACACGTCTCACCCGTGCGCCCGTGGACGCGCATCCCCTGGCGCTTGGCGTCCTTGAGCTCGGCCGCAGGCTTGCCCGTCGCGGCACCCACCGCAGCGGACAGCGTGTCGCGCAACGCGGCATACAGGCGCTCTGTCTGTTCGTCGTCGAGCTTGGCGGCCATCGCGAACGGCGACAGCTTGGCCACGTGGAGGATCTCGTCCGAGTAGGCGTTGCCCACGCCCGCGATGATCGACTGGTCGCGCAGGACGCCCTTGAGCTGGGCATTGCGTCCGCCGAGGATCTCGCGGAAAACCTTGAGAGAGAACGCATCCGAGAGCGGGTCCGGTCCCAGCCGCGCAATCCCCGGCACGTCCGAGGGAGACGAGACGATGTATGCCGCGAGCGACTTCTTCGTCCCGGCTTCCGTGAGATCGAAGCCGGATCCGTCGGACAGACGGACACGCAGGGCGATCGGCGACTTGCCCGGGCGCAGTCGCGTGGAGGACAGGGCATCGGACCAGCGGAGCCAGCCGGCACGCGCCAAGTGGAAGACCAAATGCGTTCCGCCGCAGTCGAGGTCGAGGAACTTGCCATGCCGCGAGACCGAGTCGATGGGTGCACCGACGAGCGCCTCGGGCGGTGGGTTGAAGGTCTTGAGCACCGAGATCGACCCGAGCTCGACGCCCGTCACTGCCAGGTCGGCCGTGCGCGTCGAAAGGAAGTCGACCAGCGCTTGGACCTCGGGCAGCTCGGGCATCGCTTCACACTCCCCACATGTCGGAGGCCTCGAGTGCGCGGGCACCGGCCTCTGGGTCGATGACATCACCGTCGACGATCGGGGCGACGAGGCGGGACAGGCCATAGCCGTCGGGGGCACGGACCACGGGTGCCGCGATGTCCTCGGTCGGGGCAGGAGCCAGGTCGTCGTTGGCGAGCGGGATGCCGTGCGAGAGTACCTGTTCGCCGACGGTCAGCTGACGAATGGCGATGGCGCGCACGTTGTCCGGTCGACGCCCAGCGAACTCGGTGTAGAGCTTGGGGTCGTTCTGGCCGTCGTCCCCGACGAGGAGCCACTTCACGTGCGGCAGCTCGCGGGCAAGGCGCGCGAGGGCCGAGCGCTTGTGGTCCTGACCCGACCGGAACCAGCCCGTGTGGGTGGGGCCCCAGTCGGTGAGGAGCATCGGGCCGGGCGGGTAGCCGTTGCGGCGCAGGAAGCGGGTCAACGAGGGAGCAGTGTTCCAGGCGCCGGTCGACAGGTAGATGACGGGCATGCCCGGGTGCGAGTCGGTGAGCTCGCGATAGAACGTCGCCATCCCCGGCACGGGGCTGCGGGTGCCCTCGGCCTTGACGAAGGTGTTCCAGGCGGCGATGACCGGGCGCGGGAGAGAGGTCGAGAGAACGGTGTCGTCGATGTCGCTCACGAGACCGAACGTCTGACGCGTCCCGATGATGAGGACCGACGCCGAGCGCGGCCGGGCGTGCGGCGACGTGATCTCGACCTGGTGCCAGCCCGGGCCGAGACCGTGCCCGTGGACGACGATGTCGACGAGACCCGAACGATCGGTGCGTGCGTCGATCTCGCGCCGCCCGATGCGGATCGTGACGGGCGCGTCCATCGCAGGTGAGGCGACGAAGGCGCGCCAACCGCGCATCTCCTCCTCGGCCGACTTCAGGGACTGGACGGAGCCAGCCGCATCACCGGAGGCAGCGCGCATCGGGTCACGCGACATGAGGACCCGGGCGAGGACGCGCACGAAGGCGACGCTGCCGTAACCCGTGTGCGGAACGATCTTGGTGCCCCAGCCCCGGTCACGCAGCGTCTCGCTCTTGCGTCGGTTCCACGCGTCCTCCATGAGGGCGGCGAGGTGCGGGCGGGCCATGGCCCGACTCTAGTGGGCGGCACCTGCGAGCACCGATGCCCTCAAGCACGGAGACTCTCGAGCACCGAGCCCCTCAGGCAGTGGCCCCGTCGGCGGCGCCGCCAGCAACCAGGCCAGTCAGCACCTGTTCGGCGAGCGTGCGGACCTTGATGTTGCGGGACTGCGACGTCTGGCGCAACCACTCGAATGCCGTGTGCTCGTCGACTCCCCGCATCGCCATGATCGCTCCCTTGGCCTGCTCGATGACCGCCCGGCTCGCCATCGCCTGCTCGAGCTGCCCCGCGAGGCGCTGGGCGCCGTCGAGCTGGAGGACGGCGAGGATCGAGTCGGCGGCCCGACTGGCCGCGATCCGCGCGAGCGAGGCCTCGAAGGTGTCGAAGGCGTGAGCGGCGTGGCCATAGAGGTTGAGGGCACCGACGCACTCCTCACCACTGACCAGGGGCAGCGCGAGGAGGGACTGCATCCCGTCGCGGCGCACCGACTCGGCGAAGAGCGGCCAGCGTTCGTGCGCGCTGCCGTTGGGCCCGAGCGATGCCCGCACCTCGGTGCGCGTGCGGGCCGCCTCGAGGCAGGGGCCTTCGTCGAGCTGGTACTGCACCGCGTCGATCTCGAGGGTCGTCACCGTCGTGTAGGCCACCGTGCTCGGGCGGCCGTCGACGAGCAGGGTGATGCCGACCTCGTCGCAACCCGCGACATTGCGACGGACGGCGTGCACGACCCGGACGAGGTAGTCCGCCATCTCATCGACCGATGTCAGCACGCCGGCCACTTCCTGGAGGAGGGCCTCGTGCGGGTGCGAACCCGCCACGGTGTCGATGTCGGTCATGCGTTCTCCTCGGATCGTGACGTGCTTTCCCAGTATCACCCCGGCCGCGGCATGCACCAACCACTTGGAAAGACCCACCACCTGCGAGGATTTCGAGGGTGAGCGAGGGCTACGTCATTGACGCGTTCGGTGCGAGGTGGTCCCTCGACACCGACGCGCTCGGACCTGTCGATGCCGTACGCCTGCGCCTCCTCTGGGAGCGCTGTCGCATCCCTGATGCTGGGGCCGGCGATGTCGGCGTCGAACCTTTCGTGGTCACCGACAGCGACCCGTATGCCGTGTCGCGCGCGATCACGCTGGCTTCCCTCCAGCGCCAGCGGGGTTCTGCGGTTCTGCTGCACGCGGCCGGGTTGAGCCGCGGCGAGCGGGCCATCGCCCTCGTGGGTCGGTCGGGTGCGGGCAAGTCAACCGCCGCGCGAGTGCTGGGACAGCACTTCGGCTACCTGACCGACGAGACCGTGGCCATCGAGGGCGACGGCCGGGTCGCGCCCTATCCGAAGCCGATCTCGATCATCACCGACCCCGACGCCCCCTGGGACAAAGGTGAGTGGAGCCCCGACGAGCTCGGACTGCGGAAGGCGAGCGAGCCGGCATACCTGACCGGCCTTGTCGTCCTCGAACGCGACCCAGAGCGCACCGCGCCGGAACTCGTGGAACTGCCAATCATCGACGCCTTGCTGGCCGTCATCGCGCAGTCGTCGTCGCTGCCCGCGCTCGACCGGCCGCTGCACCGGCTGGCCGAGGCCCTCAGCGGTTCAGGTGGCCCATACCTGTTGCACTACAGCGAGATCGACGGCTGCATCGACCTCATCGGCGCACTCTTGGCAGGGGACAAGGACAGCAAGCGCGACCCCTGGACCTCCACCCCTCCCGATCCGGACCCAACCGTCCAAGGGGGTGAGTTCGGGACAGACACGCCGATCGTCCGGGCGCCGTGGCGGGATGCGGTGCACGGCGAGGGCGGCACGCTCATCCTCGTCGACGAGACACCGGTCCGGCTCGGTCCCATCGGCGAGATCCTGTGGGGAATCGCTGCCGTTCCGGTGTCACGAGACGACGCGTATGCCGCAGTGGTCGCCGAGCTCGGTCCCCACCCGGATGCTGCCCGGGCCGTTGACGACGGCATCGCGCAGCTCGTCGACCTCGGCCTGCTACGCACCACCTGAGGCTGCCTCGGACGAGGGAGCCGGCAGGAGACAGACCTCGTTGCCGGACGGGTCCTTGAAGAGTCGCCACGGCAGAACGCCCCAGCCCGGGTCGTACTCGTAGCCGCCGAGGTCGTTGATCCGCGCCACCGCCTCGTCCTCGTCGTCCCCGGCCTCGAGGCGCAGGTCGAGGTGCACGCGGTTCTTCGCGTCGGTGGGCTTGGGTCGGGGTTCGGGGCACAGCTCGAGCAGCGGACCGCGCCCGCTCGGGTGACGCAGCGCGCCCGGCATCGCGCTGTCCGTCGGCACCCAACCCGACAGCTCCGACCAGAAGCGTACGTCGCGGTCGACGTCCCCGCTGTCGAGTGGCAGGGACGACAAAGGGCCCGACACGGCATACTCCGCTCGGTCCTCCATGACGCAGAACGGGTTCCCCTCCGGATCGGCGAGGACCACCCACGGCACGTCTCGCTGACCGATGTCGAGGTGGCTGGCGCCGAGCGCGAGCGCCCGCTCGACGACGCGCGCCTGGTCGTCGGCCGCACCGCCGTAGACCTCGAGATGCAGCCGCGGGTTCGGCTGCGCAGGCTCACTCACCCGCTCGAAGCACAGGTCGAGCGACGGCCCGTCCGGCACGACCAGCCGCGTCTCATAGTTGCCGGGGTCGTCGGTCAGCGTCGTCGTGCCGAGCAGAGCCTCCCAGAAGCGCCCGAGCCGCTGCGGGTCCTGGGCGTCGACGACGACGTTCTCGAGATACATGCCCCCTGCCTACTCCGCCGTCGGCTCGTCGACAAGCCGTCACCCCGTGTTCACCGCAAGGCCTCCGGTCGGGCCCGGGCCATCCCTAGCGTCGGGAAGTCACCTCCATCCGCCCCCTGACGAAGGACCTGACGTGACCACTCCCGCACGCCTCCTGCCCCTGCTCACCCGCTCCCACGAGGGCGGCCGCAGCTCCATGACCTGTCTCTATCGCTGTGGCGACGCCTGCGACCAGCCGGTGCCCAACACCTCCGAGGGCGAGTACTTCGGCGACATCGTCGCCGCAGGTGTCTCGCGCCGGGCCGCCCTGCGCGTCGGTGGTGCCGGTGCCGCTGTGGTCGGCCTGACGGCGTGGAGTATGCCGTCCGTCGCTGCCGCCTCACCTGCCGCCGCTGGGCCGGCTGGCAAAGCAGGCAAGGGCAGCGCACTCGGCTTCACCGGCATCGCCCCCACGCCCGCGACGGTCGACGAGGTCAAGGTCCCCGAGGGCTTCGCCTGGGCGCCGATCATCTCCTGGGGCGACCCGCTCCACGCCGGCACGCCCGCCTTCGACTTCGACAACCAGACGGCGGCCGCGCAGCGCGAGCAGGCCGGCTACAACGCCGACTACACGCAGTTCATGCACGGTGGCGCGGGCAACAAGGGCGCCCACAAGGGCCTGCTCGCCTTCAACAACGAGTACACCAACGACGAGCTGATGTTCCGCGGTGTGAAGTCGTCGGCCGACCTCACCGAGGACCAACTCGAGATCGTCCTCGCCGCGCACGGCATCACGATCACCGAGGTCGCTCGCCGCGACGCGAACTCGCCGTGGCGCTGGGTCCAGGGCGGCAGGCGCAACCGTCGCATCCACACGGACACCCCGTTCGCGGTCGACGGTCCGGCCGCCGGCTCGGCCCACCTGCGCACCTCGGACGACCCGACCGGCAAGCTCGTCCTCGGCACGCTCAACAACTGCGCCGGCGGCGAAACCCCTTGGGGCACGTATCTTTCTGGTGAGGAGAACGTCAACCAGTACTTCAACGCCACTGGCGCCCCCGACCCCGACGGCAAGCTCAAGCGCTACGGCATCACGTCCGGTGGCCGCGGGTTCGAGCGCGTGCGCGACCGCTTCATGGTCACGACGGAGCCCAACGAGGTCAACCGCTTCGGCTGGATCGTCGAGGTCGACCCGGAGGACCCCACCTCGACGCCGGTCAAGCACACCGCCATGGGTCGCCTCAAGCACGAGGGCGCCACCGTGACCCTCACCGCGGACGGTCGCATCGCGGCATACATGGGTGACGACGAACGCTACGAGTACATCTACAAGTTCCTCTCCAGGGGCAAGTACAAGGAGGGCAACAAGAAGCACAACCTCACCCTGCTCTCCGAGGGAGACCTCTACGTCGCCAAGCTCAACGGTGACGGGGCGGCGGACGGCGAGTACGACGGTGGCGGACAGTGGCTCCCGCTCGTCGTCGGCGGCGTCTCCAAGGTGCCCGGCTGGTCGGTCGAGGAGGTCCTCATCTGGACCCGTCTCGCGGCGAGCGTCGTCGGCCCCACCAAGATGGACCGCCCCGAGGACGTGCAGCCCAACCCGGTCAACGGCCGCATCTACGCCGCGATGACCAACAACACGGCTCGCACGCCCGCCGAGATCGACGAGGCGAACCCGCGTGCCAAGAACAAGCACGGTCACATCACCGAGTTCACCGAGGCCGGTGGCGACCACGCCGCGCTGACCTTCACCTGGAAGATCGTCCTCGTCGCCGGTGACCCCACCGACCCGCAGACCTACTTCAACGGCTTCGACAAGACCGAGGTCAGCCCGATCTCCTGCCCCGACAACGTCGCGTTCGACGCCACGGGCAACCTCTGGATCTCGACCGACGGCATGCCCGGCACGCTGAACTACTGCGACGCGCTCTACGTCATGCCGCTCGAGGGTGCCGACAAGGGCAAGCTGCAGCAGTTCCTCTCGGTGCCGGTCGGTGCGGAGACCTGTGGCCCGACCATCCTCGGCCCGGACTCGGTCATCGTGTCGGTGCAGCACCCGGGCGAGGTGTCCGGCGCGACCCCCGAGAACGTCATCTCGCACTTCCCCTACCGCGGCGACGGCCAGCCCCGCCCGGGCGTCATCCACGCCTACCGCCGCCACGGCAAGTAGCGGAACCTCCCGCGACTTCGTGCCCCGGACGGACGGCGAGCGCCAGCGAGCTGTCCGTCCGGGCACGAAGTCGGCAGTTTCTGAAGTCCCGTATGCCGGGAGTTCCCCTTGCGAGGTGAACTCCCGGCATACGTGTTTCCCCGGTCCTCCTCCTCCGATGCGCGGTGGTGGAGAGGTACTACGACCAAGGACCGATGGTCTCTGTCCGTCGGTGGCGGCGAAGGTGACTCCTGTACCCCCCGGACAACCGGGATCAGGCCACTACCGCGGAGCCTCTCTGAGAGACTGCGCAAGGGAAAGGACACCCCATGCGACGCATCACCATCGCCCTCGCCGCGCTCGCCGCCGCCGCCCTCCCGGCGACGCTCGGGCTCATGGGCAACGCTTCGTTCGCCCAGCGCCTTGCGGTTCGCTCTCCCGTGAGTGTGGCCTCCCCGGCCGCCACGACGAGCACCCCGTCACCGACCCGGTCGGCGACTCCCTCTGCTTCGCCGTCGGCTTCCGCATCGGCGGACGACCACGGCGGCGACCGTCCGCGGGGCACCCGCCACGACGAACCCGGTGACGACCACGGCGGCGACCGCCCCAGCGGGGTCAGTGACGACCCGGCCGGCGACGACCACGGCGGCGACCGCTCCGGTTCGGACGACTCCGGCTCGGACGACTCGCGCTCCGGTTCGAGTTCGGACGACTCCGGCTCCCACTCGGGCTCCGACCACGCAGAGGACTCCGGTGGCCACGGATCCGACGACTGATCCCGCACGGGACAACTCCCCGGTCGAGCAGGTCTCGACCGGGGAGGTTCCGCTGCTCGCGGACGAACTGCTCGGCCCGGCCGCGCCCTCGGACGAGCCGGGGTGGCGGACCTTGGGGGCGCAGGGTCGGCCGGAGACGGCAACCGAGGCCATCAGCCCGCGTCGCGTGCTCGGCCAGCTGGCTCTCGCCGTGCTCGCAGCACTCATCGTCGTGGGGGTGCTCGGCACCCTAGCTGCGCGGCAGCTCGCCGAGCGGGAGGCGGTCAACGACGCGGCCACCATGGCCAACGTCCTGGCCGAAGCGGTCGTGCAGCCGTCCCTCAACAGCGAGCTGCTGGCCGGGGATCCCGAGGCCATGGCTGCCTTCGACCAGGTGGCTCGCAACCGGCTGCTCAGCGACACGATCGTGCGCGTCAAATTGTGGAGTGCTGAGGGGAGAGTGCTCTACGCCGATGAGAGCCAGCTCGTGGGGCGCACGTTCGAGCTGACCGACACGCAGCGATCGGCCCTGAGCGACCCGTCGACGTTGGCGGAGGTCTCCACGCTCGATGAGTCCGAGAACGCGTTCGAGCAGGACGACAAAGCGGTGGAGGTCTATCGCCCCGTGTGGACGCCCAAGGGTGAGGTCGCGTTGTTCGAGATCTACGTGTCCTACGACACCGTCGGGGCGCGCACCGGCCAGTTGTGGCGCGGCTTCGCCGGCGTGACCGCCAGCAGTCTCGTGCTGTTCGTCGTCATCGTGATCCCCATCGTGTGGCACCTGCTGCGGCGGGTGAGGCGCGCCGAGGAACAGCGCCTCGAACTGTTGCAGCGGGCCGTCGACGCCTCGACCGACGAGCGGAGCCGCATCGCAGCCACCCTGCACGACGGACCGGTGCAGGAACTGGCCGCAACCTCGTTCACGGTGGCCGGCGCCTCCGCAACGGCCAGCGCCCATGGCGATGGTGCGCTGGCCAAGGACCTCGACGCCGCGGCCAGCGCGGTGCGGGCCAGCATCCGTTCTCTTCGCACGCTGCTCGTCGACATCTATCCGGCCAGCCTGGCCCGATCCGGTGTCGTCGCCGCGCTGCAGGACCTCGCCCAGGCCACTCGCCGTGACGACCTCGCCGTGCGCGTCGACACCGACGACGAGGACCAGCTCGCCCTGAGCGAGGACGCGTCCAGGCTCCTGCACCGCGTGGCTCAGGAGTGCCTGCGCAACGCTGCGAAGCACGCCGGACCGGCAGTTGTCACCGTGTCCTTGCACCGCGACGGACCGGACTCGGTGGTGCTCGACGTCGTCGACGACGGTGTTGGGTTCGACCTCGACACCGCGGTGGACTCGCCGCGCGAAGGACACCTCGGTCTCAGCCTGCTGGCCGACGCCGCCTCCCACCCGGACGCGCTGCTCCAGGTCTCGAGCGGTCCCGGACGTGGCACACACTGGCGGTTGGCCCTCGACGGAACCTTGGGAGCGGCGACATGATCCGGGTGTATCTCGTGGACGACCACCAGCTCGTCAGGGCCGGTGTCAGGACGCTGCTCGAGTCGGACCCCGGCCTCTCGGTCGTCGGTGAGGCGCGTGATGGTCAGGAGGCCGTGGCGGGCATCGACGCCGCCGCATCGGACGTCGTTCTCATGGACCTGTCGATGCCCGTGATGGACGGTGTCGAGGCGACGCGGGCCATCCTCTCGACCCACCCCGACACCCGAGTCCTCGTGCTGACGAGCTTCTCGGACAGGGAGCGGGTCAAGGAGGTCCTCGCCGCGGGAGCGATCGGCTATGTCCTCAAGGATGCGGAGCCGGCCGACCTCCTCGCGGCCGTACACGCTGCGGCACGTGGTGAGGTACCGATCGACCCACGCGTCGCCGGTGCACTGCTGCCCTCAGCGGGTGGCCCCAGCGTCGCCGACCGCCTCTCTCCACGTGAGACGCAGGTGCTCCGACTGGTCGCCCAAGGCCTGGCCAACAAGCAGGTCGCCCGGGCTCTCGGCATCACCGAACGCACCGTGAAGGCCCACCTCGGCCGGGTGTTCCGGGAGATCGGCGTGCTCGATCGCACGAGCGCCGCCCTGTGGGCGAGGGACCACCTGCCGGGGTCCTGAACTCCAACGCGGAGGGGCTCGAAGTCGAGCGATCGACGGCATCGGTGAACTCACGGCATACGTGTTCTCAAAGGTCTTTCGGCTGTCGGTGCGCAGGTCTAGCGTCAGCAATATGGCAACCACACTGAACCCCTACATCCAGTTCCAGGACAACGCGCGCGAGGCGATGGAGTTCTACTCGTCCGTCTTCGGCGGCGACCTGACGGTCTCCACGTTCGGCGACTTCGGCGACCCGGGCGAGGCCAACGCGGACGGCGTCATGCACGCCCAGCTCGTCTCCCCCAACGGCCTCACCCTCATGGCCTCCGACACCCCTCCCGGCATGCCCCGCTCCGAGGGTTCGTCGATCACGATCAGCCTCTCCGGTGACGACAGCAACGAGCTGCGCGGCTACTGGGACAAGCTCTCCGACGGTGGCCAGGTGCAGCTGGCGCTCGAGAAGCAGATGTGGGGCGACGAGTTCGGCATGCTGTCCGACAAGTTCGGCATCGCGTGGATGGTCAACATCGCCGGCGAGCAGCCCGCGGCCGAGTGACGCCCGCGTCACTGGCTGACGTCGCGTGGCCGGTGCGCACGGAGCGGTTGCTCCTGCGCCCAGCGACCGTCGCCGATCTCGAGGTCGTGTGGACGCGTTGGCGTCAGGGCGACGACGTCGGTCGCTGGCTGAGTGAGCCAGCGCCGCCTCTCGACGTCTACCTCGAGCACCTCGGGACGCCGGAGCGGCTCGCGACGATCCTCGTCGCCGAGCACGAGGACCAGGTCGTCATGGATCTGCACCTCCGCGTCCAGAACTCCTACGCCCAGAGCGAGGTCGCCAAACGCGCGGCGGGAACCAAGGCGAACCTCGGCTGGACCATGGATCCCAGGGTGCACGGACGCGGCCTCGCCACCGAGGGGCTCCGGGCGGCCCTGGGGATCTGCTTCGACGGGCTCGGGGTGCACCGCGTCGAGGCGGACTGCTTTGCCGCCAACACTGCCTCGTGGCGCCTCATGGAACGGGTGGGCATGCGACGCGAAGCGCACTTCGTCGAGGCCAGCCTCCACCGCGAACTCGGCTGGACCGACATGTACGCCTACGGAATGCTCGCCTTGGACTGGAAGGCTCTGAACCATGCCTGACTCGGAGGAGAACGCGGTGAAGAACGACGACGCGGGTATGCCGCTCACTCGCCTTGTCGACGCGACCGACGCTCTCGTTGCCACCCGTTCGCGGACCGCGAAGACCGAGGTCCTGGCGGGGGTACTGCGCGACCTCAGGCCCGACGAGGCCGAGGCCGCGGTGGGGTTGTTGCTCGGATCGATCCGGCAGGGCTCGATCGGGTTGGGCTACCGGACGGTCCATGCGGCGCGTGAGGCTGCCGCTCCGGCAGGTGAGCCCTCGTTGACCGTCGGCGACGTCGATGCGGTGCTCGACACCATCGCCGGGCTCGGTGGATCGGGTTCGGTCGGGACGCGCAACGCTGCTCTCGCGTCGTTGTTCGAGAGAGCGACTGAGTTCGAGCAGGACTACCTCGTCCGAGCACTCACCGGGGAGATGCGCACGGGGGCTCTCGAGGGAGTGCTCACCGATGGGCTGGCCCGGGCCGTGGGGTTGCCGTTGGCGGACGTCCGGCGTGCGGTGATGCTCAGTGGGTCGCTGTCGGGGACGGTGAAGTTGGCCCTGGCGTCGCCCGCGGCGCTGGCCGATGTGGGGCTCGCGGTGCTCACGCCCGTGCAGCCGATGCTCGCGTCAACGGCGGCCGATGTGGCTGCGGCGTTGACCGTGACGGGTGAGGCGTCGGTGGAGCACAAACTCGATGGCGCGCGAATCCAGGTGCACCGCAGCGGTTCCGACGTGCGCGTCTACACGCGCTCGTTGGCCGACATCACCGCGCGGGTGCCCGAGATCGTCGAGGTTGCGTTGGGGCTGCCCGTCGAGTCGATCATCCTCGATGGCGAGACGCTCATGCTCGACGACGACGGTTCGCCGCGGCCGTTCCAGGACACGATGAGTCGCTTCGGGTCGGACGAGAAGCGGGCCGACATGATCCGCGAGCAGGTACTCGCGCCCCGGTTCTTCGATGCTCTCCACGTCGACGGTGAGGACCTCATCGACCGGCCCCTCGCGGAACGGTTGGCGGTGCTGGAACGCGTGGCGCCGGCATACCGGATCGCTGGTGAGGTGACCACGGATCCCGTTGTCGCGCAGCGGGTTGCGGCCGACGCGCTGGCCGCGGGGCACGAAGGCGTGATGATCAAGGGCATCGACTCGACCTATGCGGCGGGACGACGCGGCAAGAACTGGGTCAAGGTCAAGCCGGTGCACACGTATGACCTGGTGGTGCTCGGGGTGGAGCGTGGGTCCGGGCGGCGCAGCGGTTGGCTGTCCAACCTGCACCTCGGCGCGCGCGATCCCGAGGGTGAGTTCGGTCCGGCGGGTGGATTCGTCATGGTGGGCAAGACGTTCAAGGGGCTGACCGACGAGCTGCTGCGGTGGCAGACGGAGACGTTCCCGGAGTACGCCGAGTCCGAGGACGGGTGGGCCGTGATGATGCGGCCGGAGATCGTCGTCGAGATCGCCATTGATGGAGTGCAGCGTTCGTCGCGCTACCCCGGCGGCGTCGCGCTGCGCTTCGCGAGGGTCAAGCGCTACCGAGTCGACGGCGCCCCCGGCGACCCTGCCTTGACCGACGCGAAGCCTGCCGCTGAAGCCGACACGATCCAGTCCCTCCGCGCCCTCCTCCGGTCCTGACCCACCCAATAGGGGCTCTCCTGCTGTTGGTGTGGGTCGTAAACGTGAGTGAGCACGCTGCTGCGGCCTAAGTTCTCGACTGTCTAGGAACGAGAATGAAGGGATCGCGGCAGCGTGCTCAGTACGAGGGTAATCGGTCAGGTGTGCGGGTTCGCCCCCTCCGAGGTGGTCGTCGATGGGGCCGAATTGGTCGAGGGCGTTGTGCTCGTTCGGGCACGCACGAGGTTCGGGTCGCGGCAGCGGTGTCCACATTGCCGGCGGCGGTGTCCGCGCTATGACCGTGGTCGGCAACGGCGATGGCGTGGCTTGGATTGGGATCGTCGACGCGTGTTTGTCCACGCACGGATCCCTCGGGTGAGCTGCCGTGAGCATGGGGTCGTGGTCGCGTGGGTGCCGTGGGCTCGGCACGGGGCCAGGCACACCACGGCGTTCGAAGACATGGCGGCCTGGGCCGCCACGCAGATGTCGATCACGGCGGTGACCACGCTCCTGCGATGTGCGTGGCGCACCATCGGTTCGATCGTGACGCGGGTGCTCGCCGATCGCCGCGCGGCCAGCGGCAGCGATGGCTTGGATGGATTGCGCCGGATCGGGATTGACGAGGTGGCCTACCGGCGTGGTCGCCGCTACCTGGTGGTTGTCGTCGACCACGACACCGGTCGATTGGTGTGGGTGGGATCGCGGGCCCGGAAGGAGACCGTGAACCAGTTCTTCGTTGCTTTGGGCCCTGAGCGCACCGCACATCTGACCCACGTCACCTCGGACAGCGCCTCATGGATCGCGAGCCCAGTTGCTGAACATGCCCCGAAAGCGATCCATTGCGCTGACCCGTTCCACATCGTGCAGTGGGCCGGGGACGCCCTGGACGCTTGTCGCCGACAGGTGTGGAATTCCGTGCGGATCCGCCAGAAGCGGGGCAGCGGGGCCGCGACCGGAGCAGGGGTGCCGGTCAAGAACATCATGTGGACCCTGCGGATGAACCCCGACAGGTGGGGCGACCAACACGTCGAGTCAATGTCGTGGCTGGCCGCCACCCACCCCGACCTGCACCGCGCCTGGCAGCTCAAAGAAGCCCTCAGGGCGGTGTTCGCCACCGGTACCGGCAACGACCGCGGCGTGACCGCCATGGAACTGCTCGAGAGTTGGACAGCTCACGCGCTAGCCAGCCAGCTCGAACCCTTCATCGAGCTCGCCCTGAAGATCACTGCGCACCGCAAGACCATCGACGCAGCACTGACCAGCGGCCTGAACAACGCCCTGACCGAGTCAGCGAACAACAAGATCCGCGTCATCACCCGACGCGCCTACGGCTTCCACAACGTCGACGCCCTCATCGCCCTCGCCATGCTCAGCCTCGGGATTTACCGCCCAACCAACCCACACGAATGACAGGAGAGCCCCAATAGGACGGTTAGGCACGAGCCAGTCCCGGGAGTCGGAGGCGAACAACTCGGGTAGTACTTCTGTGCTACCCGAGTAGGATGGAGGTATGAAGTTGAGCATCAGCTTGTCCGATGACGACGTTGCCGCGTTGGATCAGTACGTCAAGGCGGCAGGCGTTCCGTCCCGATCGGCCGCGATCCAGCGGGCCATCCGGATGTTGCGTGGCCCCGAGCTGGAGGACGCTTATGCCGCTGCCTGGGATGAGTGGCAGGCATCGGGTGAGGCCACCGCGTGGGAGGTCACCACGGCCGACGGGTTGACCGATGCTGCGCGGTGAGATCCGCTTGACCGACTTGGATCCAGCGCGCGCAAGCGAGGCCAACAAGCGCCGCCCGGCAGTCGTCGTGAGCAACGACCGTGCCAACTCAAGCGCTGCGCGGTTAGGGCGTGGCGTCGTCACGATCGTGCCCATCACCAGCAACGTCGAACGCGTCTACCCGTTCCAAGTCCTGCTACCCGCGGACGAGACCGGTCTTCGACTGGATTGCAAAGCACAGGGGGAACAGATCCGATCGGTGTCCGTCGAGCGCCTAGGACAAGTCATTGGCCGGGTTCCCGCTCATCAGATGGCCCAGCTCGACGATGCCCTCCGGATCCACCTTCAGCTCTAAAGCCTCACTCAACGCGGCATGATCGGATGTTGGTCGCAGCTAGAAACGGACGACCTGGAGTGCGGGTTCTACTCGCGGGTGTACCCGTAGCCTGCTCGATACGGGCCGGTTCGGTTTCGTGAGCGCCAACGACTGCCCAGCTTCCAGAGTCGAGCACCCACTCGCGCGAGGCCGACGAAGAGCACGACGGCGCAGGGTATGAAGACCAGCAGGTTGGTTCTGAAAGGGTCGTGTCCCACTGTGTACACCTGCGTCATTCCTGAGTCGCCGGGGGGCAGGTACGTGACTGCGAATACCGCGCCGAGGACGTGGGGCGCGTCTCCGTTGACCTCCTGTCGCGTTGCGACTACCCGCCCCGACTCGTCTGACACGTCGACAACGATGTGGGTGCCTCCACGAAGGGGCTCAACGGCAACCACGATTGCGTTCCCGGGCAGGCCAGAACCGCTGTGCTGCTTCCAGTCTTGGGGGAGTTGGCTGCCCATCAGAACCACGATGGGAAGCAGCAAGAGCACGGCGACGATGTCCCAGATCTGGGAAAGTCCAGGGCGGGGCAATATGGGTGCTCCTCACTCGACGACTTGAACCATCCTCCTATAAGCCCAGCCGTGATCGCGCGGAGCGGCATGTGCGGTAAACGAGGACGCTTGGCTCGGCATCAGAGAGTGCCTATCGGGGTCCTGAAATCACCTTCCGGACAGGTCCAGTTCGCGCCGCTGTCCTCGCCGACGACGGGGACCCCGTTGTTCATGCTCCAACTCATCCGCCGACTCAGCACGCGCAGTGCATGGCCGCCCGGATGGGCGGGGCAAGACGGCCAAGTCGCGTCTTTCCCGTGTTCCCACAAGAGCATCTGGGCCAGATCCTGCACTCCTGCCGCGATCGTCATTACGAGGTCGGTGGAGTCGCCGTGCCCAGGCGTCTGAGGGTCTTCTGCCGGGAAGGGGTGCAAAGCAATGGAGTCAGCCCCCTCCTCTAGGAATAGAAACGTCTCCCAAACCGGCCGGCGCGGAAACGCACCTGCCTCATGGACCGCGTAGCCCACCCCGCCGTGGCCGTCCTGCCAAGGTGAGACCTGCAGTCGGAGGCGGGTGGTCAACGCAACGTCGAGCAGCGCAGGCGCAGAGCACTCTTCCAGGCGCACATCCTGAGACACGGTTTTGATCCTTTCACCGCTGGAGCGCCCAAGAGGCACATCCGGGCGAGGAAACGACGAACCGAACATCGTGGAAAGCGCTATTGACCGTTCTGACAGGCAACCCTACGGTTCGAGAATGGGTCGCTCGAAAAATTCAGCCGCGTTGATCGCGGCCGTGGTGGCCGTGCTGACCGGGAGCGTGGCTTGGAGTGCACGGACGACCGCAGAGAGTATCCCCGGCCAGCAGCCCTCCCCACCGACAACAGTTCTCAGCGACGGCGCCGAGATGTTGCAGGCCTGCGTCGATGGTGAGATTCAACGCGCAGGTAAGGGAGCTGTTGTCTCGTCGTCCGGATGGACTGTTGTTGAGGCACGCCAGCTCGAAGGGGTCAGAGCTCGCAAGAACATCGGCACCGGAGCTGACCCACGCCCGGTCCTTACTCCCGCTCAGCCGCTCTACCTCGTGGCCGGCTACACGACCGACGGTGAATCTACCGCTGTGTGTGTCATGGGCGGAGGTCCCGAAACGGGGTACGGGATGCTCTGGGCCTCACTGGGACCCACAGGGATTCCCGCTGGCCACGCCGTAGCACCGGTGAGCGCCTCCGGCGTTATGGGGGCTGAGTACGATTCCGTCGTCTACGGCTGGTACGCCGCTGGCGTCACCGACATCAGCGCAACGATCGGTGGCAGAGCACAAACCGTCGCGTCCCGCAACGGCTTCTGGTCCGCCACGGTGCTCAACCCTGAAGACCCCAGCCCGCGAAGCATCCCCGAGCTGAAGACACCGCCCACCATCGAGGTATCCGCAAAGACCACCAGCGGCTCAGTGACGCGGTCTACCCGCTTTGCCACGGAGATGGCGAAGGACAAGCCCTGTTGGGTGTCAACGCCGACCGCAGACTCCAAATGTGGGCTGGCCTTACCCATCGGCTGATGCCCGCACATCGCCATGAGCGGACGTTTCGAAATGGGTCAGCGGTTGAGGAAGGCCTTCATGGCGGCCTTGGCTTCGTCGCTGTTGAAGAGGCGCTCGGAGAGTTCGGCCATCTCGTTGCCGTGGGCGTCGATGTGGGCGAGCAGGTCCTTGTTGAGCAGCCGCTTGGTCTCGCGTAGTCCCTGACTCGTGCCGAGCGCCAGGTCAGCGACGACGGAGTCGACCTCGGCAGACACGTCCTCTGGTGCCACGACCCGCGAGACGAACCCGGCTGCCGCAGCCTCGGCAGCCGTGATCCGGCGACCCGAGAGGAACAGCTCAGATGCCGCCCGTGACGTGAGCCGAGGCAAGAGGGTCAACGAGATGACCGCCGGGGCGAGCCCGAGTCGAACCTCGGTCAGCTGCATCGTGACGTCGTCAGCGGCAACGACGATGTCCGCCGCACCCACGATCCCGAGACCACCTGCGACGACCGGGCCCGCGAGTTCGACGACGACGGGAGTGTCCGCCGCGACGATGCGCCGGAGCATGGCCACAAGGGCAGCAGTGGCACCGCTCTGACCCTTCGACGCCTCTGACAGGTCAGCCCCGGCGCAGAACACCCGGTGGGCCGAACGCAGGCGGATGACCCGCACCTCGGGGTCGACGTCCGCGGCCTCGAGGTGGGCCGTGAGCTCGGTGACGAGCTGCCGGCTCAGGGCATTGCGGTTCGCGGGACTGTCGAGGGTGATCGTCGCAACGGCGTCCTCGACGGCCAGGTGAACGAGTTCGGTCATCGTCATCTCTTCTCGTGGGACGGCTCAGTAGGACTTCGGCAGGCCGAGGCTGAACTGCGCGATGAAGTTCAGCACCATCTCGCGGCTCACCGGGGCGATCCGCGACAGGCGCGACCCGGCAATCATGTCGACGAGTCCGTACTCTGCCGCAAGCCCGTTGCCACCATGCGTCTGGACCGCCCGGTCGACGGCGTTGCAGACGGCTTCGCCAGCGGCGTACTTCGCCATGTTGGCCGCCTCCCCCGCCGCCATGAGGTCACCGGCGACGAGCAACGCACTCGCCTTCTGGGTCATGAGGCGTGCCATCTCGATCTCGATGTGGCTCTGTGCGAGCGGGTGGGCGATGCCCTGGTGAGCCCCGATCGGCTGGTCCCACACCGACCGCTCCTTGGCATACGAGATCGCCTTGGCCAGCGCGAACCGCGCCATCCCGGTCGCGTAGGACGACGCCATGATCCGCTCCGGGTTGAGCCCGGCGAAGAGCTGCGCGATGCCCGCGTCCTCCTGACCCACGAGAGCGTCGGCACCCACCCGCACGTTGTCGAAGAACAGGGTGAACTGCTTCTCCGGCGACACGATGCCCATGTCGATCTCGCTCGCCGTGAACCCCTCGGAGTCGGTCGGCACGATGAACAGCGTCGGCGACAGCTTGCCGGTCTTGGCGTCCTCGGTTCGCGCCACGACGAGCACGTGCGACGCCTCGTCGACGCCAGAGATGTAGGTCTTTCCGCCCGACAGCAGCCAGTCCTCACCGTCGCGGCGAGCCGTCGTGATGATCTTGTGCGAGTTGGACCCCGCGTCGGGCTCAGTGATCGAGAACGCCATCTTGAGCGTGCCGTCGGCGAACCCGGGCAACCAGCGCTGCTTCTGCTCGGGCGTGCCGAACTGCGCCACGATCGTGCCGACGATCGCGGGCGACACGACCATCATGAGCAGCGGACATCCCGCCGCGGCCAGCTCCTCACACACGGCCGCGAGATCGCCGATGTCACCGCCGCCACCGCCGAACTCCTCCGGCACAGCGACACCGAGATAGCCGAGCTTCCCGGCCTCGGCCCACAGCTCGTCGGTCTTCTTGCCCGCCTTGGCGCACTCCGTGAAGTAGGTCGGGCCGTACTTCGTGCCCAGGTCACGCACGGCCTTGCGCAGCGCGCGCCGTTCCTCGGACTCGGTGAAGAGGGTGCTCATGCGGGGTCTCCTGCGTCGGCTGCTTCGGATGTGTCGGAGGTGGCCGTGACGAGAACGGCCAGGACGGCGCCCGACGCGACCTGCGCGCCCACGCTCATCCGCACGTCGGTGACGACGCCGTCGGCCGACGCCGTGATGGTGTGTTGCATCTTCATCGCCTCGAGCACCGCGATGACGTCACCCTTGCTGACCGACTGCCCCTCGTCGACGGCGACCTGGACGACCACTGCCGGCATCGGCGCGAGCAGCGAACCCTCCTTGACGTCATCGGCCGGGTCGGTGAAGCGCGGCACCGTGTCGAACGAGACGCTGCCCAGAGGCCCGTCGACGTCGACGAAGTCCGCTCCGACCGCCACGCGATAGGTCTCCTCCACGCCACCGTGCGCCAGGACGACCGCGTCCGGCCCCGCGGAGCGCACGACGACATCGTCAAGGCCCACGGCTTCGAGCCCGGCCCGACCAGCGCGATACGACGCGGTCACCACCTCACCCCCGTGCCTGAACGAGCGGGTCCGAGCCTGCGACGGCACGTTACGGAAGGCCGTCGGGACACTCCGGAGCACCCGGGCCTGCGCGGTGGCCGTGCTCGCCTGGGCCAACGCCGCCGCGAGGGCGTAGCGACGCACCGCATCCTCGTCCACGCCTGCGACGGTCCACGCGTCCAACCGTTCACCGAGCAGTGCCGTGTGCACCTCGCCGGCAAGGAACGCTTCGTCGGCCAGAATCTGGCGCAGCATGGCCGCGTTCGTCTTCACACCATGAATGCGACTGCGGCGCAGCGCATCTCGCAGCATCCGAGCGGCGGCAGTCCGGGTCGGAGCGTGGGCGATCACCTTGGCGATCATGGCGTCGTAGTGGACACCTACCTCGCTCCCGGACTCGATCGCCGAATCCAGACGGATCCCGTATGCCGGTGAGTTCCGTTGCGCTGCACCGGCACCGAACGTTGTGGCACCGTCCAGCGCGAACGTCCGCACGGTCCCGGTCTGAGCCCGCCAGTCGTCAGCGGGATCCTCGGCATAGAGGCGCACCTCGATGGCGTGCCCACCGACGGCCGCAGGAGGTTCAGGGTCCAGGGCGGTTCCTTCGGCCACGGCGATCTGCAGCGCCACGAGGTCCACACCGGACACGGCCTCCGTCACGGGGTGCTCGACCTGGAGGCGGGTGTTCATCTCGAGGAAGTAGGCCTCGCCCGAGTCGAGGTGGGCGTCGCGGACGAGGAACTCGACCGTCCCGGCCCCGACGTAGCCGATCGCCTTGGCCGCAGCCAGAGCCGCCGCGTGCAGCGTCGACCGCACCTCGTCACTCACCCGCGGCGCCGGCGCCTCCTCCACGACCTTCTGGTGACGACGCTGGATGGAGCAGTCGCGATCGCCCAGCACCCAGCCGGTTCCGTGGGCATCGGCGAGGACCTGCACCTCGATGTGGCGGGCCGTCGGCAGATAGGGCTCGACGAAGACCGCCCCGTCACCAAAGGCCGCAGCCGCCTCGGCCGACGCAGCGTCCAGCTCACCAGCCAGTCGCCCAGCCTCGGTCACGACGCGCATTCCACGTCCGCCACCACCGGACGACGCCTTGACCAAGAGTGGGAAGTCGGAGTCCTCCAGCGCGTCGATGTCGACCGACAGGATCGGCACTCCGGCCGCGGCCATGATCTCCTTCGCCCGCGTCTTGGAGCCCATCGAGTCGATGGCATCCGGCGTGGGCCCGACCCAGATCAACCCTGCAGCCTCAACGGCGCGCGCGAATTCCCCACTCTCAGAGAGGAACCCGTAGCCGGGGTGGATCGCGTCTGCCCCCGAGGCCAATGCCGCCGCGATGACGAGATCACCGCGAAGATAGGTGTCAGCGGGAGCGCTGCCCGGCATACCCACTGCCGTGTCGGCCTCGCCCACAAAAGGTGCGCCGGCATCGGCATCGGAGTGGACGGCCACGGTCCGGATCCCGAGGGTTCGACACGTGGCAAAGATCCGTCGGGCGATCTCGCCACGGTTGGCCACGAGCAGGGTGCTGATCATCGTCTGTTCATTCACGGCGGGCACGTCTCTCACATCCGGAAGACGCCGAAGCCGCCCTGGGCGCCCTCGACTGGGGTGTTGTGGATCGCGGACAGGCACATGCCGAGGACGGATCGGGTGTCACGGGGGTCGATCACGCCGTCGTCGTAGAGCATCCCGGACGTGAAGTAGGAGAGCGACTCGTTCTCGATCTGCTTCTCGACCATGAAGCGCATGGCCTTGTCGGTGTCCTCGTCGTACTCCTGCCCGCGCCCCTCGGCGGCAGCCCGAGCCACGATGCTGACGACCCCTGCGAGCTGCGACGGTCCCATGACCGAGGACTTCGCGTTGGGCCAGCTGAACATGAAGCACGGGTCATAGGCGCGCCCACTCATCCCGTAGTGCCCGGCGCCATAGGACGCACCGATGACCACGGAGAGGTGAGGGACCTTCGAGTTGGAGACGGCGTTGATCATCTGTGAGCCGTGCTTGATGATGCCGCCCTGCTCATAGGCGGCCCCGACCATGTAGCCGGTGGTGTTGTGCAGGAACAGCAACGGGGTGTCGACCTGGTTGGCCAGCTGGATGAATTGCGTCGCCTTCTGGGCCTCCTCGCTGAAGAGCACGCCTTGGGCGTTGGCGAGGATGCCGATCGGGTAGCCGTGCAGCCGGGAGAACCCGACGACCAGCGACGTCCCGTAGAGGGGTTTGAACTCGTCGAACTCCGAGCCATCGACGATCCGGGCGATGACCTCGCGCGGGTCGAACGGCACCTTGAGGTCGTCGGGCACGATCCCGAGCAGCTCCTCCGCGTCGAACGCCGGCTCGCGCACCTCGTCGCTGGGCAGCGGACCAGCCTTGCGCCAGTTGAGGTTTCGCACGATCTGCCGGCCAAGGCGGATGGCGTCCGCCTCGTCGACGGCGAGGAAGTCGGCGAGCCCGGACGTCTTGGCGTGCATCTCGCCACCACCGAGCGACTCGTCGTCGGACTCCTCGCCCGTGGCCATCTTGACCAGGGGCGGTCCGCCGAGAGCGACCTTGGCCGCGCCCGCCACCATGACGACGTAGTCGCTCATGCCCGGCACATACGCTCCCCCGGCCGTCGAGCTGCCAAACACCAGCGCCACGGTCGGCACCCCCGCGGCACTCGACCGGGTGAGGTCGCGGAACATCGCACCCCCGGGGATGAAGATGTCCTTCTGGGTCGGCAGGTCGGCACCGCCGGACTCGACAAGGTTGATCGTCGGCAGCCGGTTCTCGCGGGCGATCTGCGCGGCGCGCTGCACCTTCTTGAGCGTGTAGGGGTTGCTCGCACCGCCCTTGACCGTCGGGTCGTTCGCGACGACGAGGCACTCAACACCCTCGATGACACCGATGCCCGTCACGACGGACGCCCCCACGGGATAGTCCGAACCCCAGGCAGCGAGCGGCGCCAGCTCGAGGAACGGTGCGTCCTCGTCGAGCAACAGCTCGATCCGCTCACGTGCCGTGAGGCGGCCGCGAGCACGGTGCCGATCGACATAGCGTTCGCCACCCCCGGCGCGCGCAGCGTCGAGGTGCGTCTCGAGCTCACTCAGCTTGGCGAGGTTGGCCTCGCGGAAGCCGGCAAACGTCGCCGACGTCGGATCCACAGTGGTCCGCATGCTCACAGCAGTCCCCATGTCACAGTCCCATCAACTTGGCGGCAAGGTCATTGAGTACTTCGGTTGCGCCGCCGCCGATGCCGAGGATCCGGACGTCGCGGTAGTGGCGCTCGACTTCTGACTCGCGCATGTAGCCCATCCCGCCGAAGATCTGGACGGCGTCGCTGACGACCCGTTCGGCCGCCTCGACGGCCGTGTTCTTGGCGAAGACCGCCTCGAGAGTTGCCTTTCGGCGTTGTTCAGCGTCAGGTGCGTCGGACGACTCAGCCAGCTCGGCGGCATACGTGATGGCTTGTCTCGTGAGGGCGCGCGCCGCCGCGGTGCGGCGAGCCATGTCGACGAGAAGGTGTCGGATCACCTGCCGCTGCGAGAGCGACCTTCCGAAGGTATGCCGGGTGCCCGCGTACGCGACCGCGAGGGCTGTCGCTCGGCTCGCCGTGGCGTGCGCCTGCGTCGCGAGGTTGAGCCGCTCGGAGACGAACTGCTCCATGATCAGGGCGAATCCGGAGTGGACCTGGCCGACGATGTGGTGGCCGGGCACGCGTACGTCGTCGAACGACAGCTCGGCGGTGTCGGAGCAGTGCCAGCCGAGCTTGCGCAGGGGGCGGCTCACGGTGAGGCCCGGGGAGTCCTTGTCGATGACGAGGAGCGAGATGCCACCGTGGCCGGGGTCGCCGGTGCGGACGGCCGTCGTGAGGAAGTCGGCGCGGACTCCGCTGGTGATGAAGGTCTTGGCGCCGTTGACGATCCAGTCGTCGCCGTCACGGCGGGCGGTGGTGAGGATGCCGGCGACGTCGGACCCTCCGCTGGGCTCGGTGACGGCGAGTGAGCCGATCAGCTGGCCGTCGAGGGTGGGGCGGACGTAGGTGTCGATCAGGTGGGCGTCGCCGGAGCTGACGATGTGCGGGGTGGCGATGCCATGGGTGAAGAGGGCTGCGATGAGTCCGCCGGAGCCACCGGACTCGATGATCGCCTCGGTGACGAGGTTGGCATCGACGATCGAACCGCCCTGTCCGCCAACGCTTTCGGGGAAGCCGATGCCGAGGAGTCCGACTCGCGCGGCTGCGAGGTGGAGGATGCGCGGGACCTCGCCGGCGTCCTCCCACTTCGCGAGATTCGGGACGATCTCGGCCCGGGTGAAGGCAGCGACGCTGGCCCGCAGGTCGTGGCGTTCGGGGGTGTCCCACTCGTTCATGGCAGGAGCTCCTCTGGGATGTCGACGTGGCGGGCGCGAATCCACTCGCCGAGGGCCTTGGCCTGCGGGTCGATGCGGGTGGAGGCGGCCACGCCCTCGCCGAGGAGTCCGTGGATGACGACGTTGACGGCGGCGAGGTTGGGCAGGGGGTGGACGTCGATCTCGAGATCGGCGGCTTCGGGCAGGAGGCGGCGGACCTCGTCGACGGTGAGGAGGTCGCTCAGCCAGGCGAATGCCTCCTCCCGGCGCGGGTGGTCGGCCGGGATCCAGACCCCGACGTTGGCGTTGCCACCCTTGTCGCCGGACCGGGCGTGGACGAGCCTCCCCAGCGGAACCCGCGACACCGAGGCGACTGACTTCCGACTTCTTGCGCAATCCGTCGGGAGGAGCGCAGCGGGGGACGGCGGATTGCGCAAGAAGTCGGAAGTGGGGGCGGGGATGTTGAGCCGGGTGCCGTCACCGAGGACGACGACGTGGGGCACGTCGGTCTGCGGGACGTAGGCCGCACCGAAGACGCCGTAGGGCGTGCCCGGCCCGGGCGGCCTCGTCAGGGCAAACCCCGGGTAGGACGCGAGCGCCAACTCCACGGCGGCACCGGAGAACGCGCGGTCGACCCGCTTGGGATCCGTGCTCTTGACGTGGCAGCGCAGGATCGACGTCGCCGCCTCCTGCGTCTGCGGGTCCTCGATGGTCGTGTTGACGAGCTGCCACTCGATGACTTCGGGCGCCTGGCCCGATGCCGCGAGGGCCGCGTCGAGCTGCGAGCGCACCCACTGCGCCTTGCCCTCGATGTCGAGCCCGGTCAGGAGGAACTCCACCGAGTTGCGGTGTCCGGCGAGGCGGTTGAGCCCCACCTTGACCGTCTCGGGCGGAGCCGAGCCGACCACGCCAGTGATGCGTACCCGGTCCTCACCCTCGGCGGCCAAGGAGATCGAGCCGAGGTGGGTGACGACATCCGGCCCGAGGTAGGGCTCGGCCTGGACCTCGTAGACGAGCTGGGCGGTGACGGTGTCGACCGTGACGGCGCCACCGGTGCCGGGGTGCTTGGTGATGACGCAGGTGCCGTCGGAGCGCAGTTCACCCAGCGGGAAGCCCAAGGGGAGCGAACCGTGGTCGGGGGCACCCGGCATACCCACTGCGTTTTCGTCACCGACAAAACTGCGCCAGCCCGAGAAGTTGCCGCCGGTGGCCTGGGTACCGCATTCAAGGATGTGACCGGCCACGACCGCACCCGCGAGCTGGTCGAAATCTTCACGGCCCCAGCCGAATTCGAAGATCGCCGGACCGACGACGACGGACGCGTCGGTCACACGACCCGTCACGACGATGTCCGCGCCGGACCGCAGCGCCTCAGCGATGCCGAAAGCACCGAGATAGGCGTTGGCGGTGACGACACCGGCGCCCGCCTCAGCCAGTTCGAGCTCGTCCACCCGCGTGATGAGGTCGTCGCCCTCGACGTGGGCGACGGTGAGGTCGAGCCCGCGCTCGGCGATGAGCGTGCGGATCTGCTCGGCGCAGCCGGCAGGGTTGAGGCCGCCGGCATTGGTGACGACCCGGACCTTGCGCTCTGCGATGAGTTCGAGGCAGTCACCGAGCTGGCGCACGAAGGTCTTGGCGTAGCCGGTCGCGGGGTCCTTGAGCCGGTCGCGCCCGAGGATGAGCATCGTCAGCTCAGCGAGGTAGTCGCCGGTGAGGTAGTCGAGTTCGCCGCCCTCGAGCATCTCGCGCATCGCCGAGAGTCGGTCGCCGTAGAAGCCCGAGGCGTTGCCGATCCGGATCACGTCGGTCACGGCGCGCTCCTGCGCTGGGGTCCTGCACCGGGAGGACCAGCGAAGGCCTGCGCGATGCCGAGCCAGCGTTCGGCATCAGCGCCGGTCACCACCAGGGCGGCGTCGTCACGGTGAAGTCGGCGGGTCACGAGCAGGGCGAAGTCCCACCCGTCGCCGGTGACGCGCTGCTCGGCGTCCTCGGGACCCCACGCCCAGACGTCACCAGTCGGTCCGGTCAGCTCCACCCGGAACTCCTCCGTCGGCGGCACGATTCCGTGGATCTGGTGGGCGAAGCCGCGAGTGCGTACGCCGAGGAAGGCAACGTGTCGGGCCCGGTCGGTCCGCGGCACATCGACACCCAGCGCGGCCGCGACGTCGTGAGCGTGGGCCCAGGTCTCCATCATGCGGGCGGTGGCCATCGAGGTCGCTGCCATGGGCGGGCCGTACCAAGGGATCCGCATGTCGTCGGGGCAGCCGCGCAGGGCGCCAGCGAGGGTCATGCGGCCGGCCCGCCAACGCGTCAGCAGCTCGTCAGGCGCCAGAGTCGCCCGCGCGGCAGCGCCGTCGTCGACGAACGTGTCGGGCCTCGACGCCGCGTCGCGCAACAACCCGCCAAAGGCAGCGGGATCCGTGATCGCGAGGACGGAGGCCTCGTCAGTCCACAGCAGGTGCGCGATCTGGTGAGCGACCGTCCAGCCAGCGGCAGGCGTGTCCAGTCGCCAGGCATTCTCACCGGCAGTGCCACGGATCCACGCGTCCAGCTGCTCGGACTCGGCGGTCAAGTCCGTGAGGACGGCTTCCAGTCGCGCGTTCATGGTCGCTCCAGTTCTCGGTCGAGCACGTCGGCCCAGGCGTCGAGCAGACCGGCGCGGCGGGCAGAGTCATCGGACAGGGTCGAGGCGAGGGCCAGCCCTCGCATGAGGTCGAGGGTTGCCTGCACGAGAGCCCGGTTGTTGCCGGCCTTCTCGTCGATGTCGAGGGCAGCGACGAGACGCCGGTGGGCCTCGCGCCCGAGTCGCCGCTCGAGCGGTGCCACGGCCGCGCGCAGGTCAGCGTCGGTGCGGGCTGCCGTCCACAGGTCGAGCGCCGCGAAGAAGACGGGTCCGACGTACTGCTGGCTCACTCCCTCAAGGATGGCCCGCGTCCGCTTGGCCCCGGTCAGTCCGTCGAGGTCGACGCTGGCCTCCTCGGCGCGGCGGTCCGAGAGGTACTCCACAGCCGCGAGGACGAGGTCCTGCTTCGTCGGGAAGTGGTGGAGCTGCGCGCCCCGGGAGACGCCGGCGCGGCGGGACACCTCGGTGGTCGTCGTCCCGGACCAACCGAGATCGACGAGGCACTCGATCGTGGCGTCCATGACGCGCTGTCGCATCGCGCGGGTGCGTTCCTCCTGGGGGACCCGCTCTGGTCTCTCCATGCCGCCAGCGTGGACCACAATTCACAAACAGTCAAGGCTGACTGTTTGTGACCCACATCGCTGAGAGCGGCACCTTTGGCCCATAGTGAGCGGATGGCAGGGCGACGCGATGTCCGTCAGGCCGTCCAAAGCGGCGCGACTTTCAGGCTGATCTCTGGCGCCGGTTCGCCGCACGGGGATCACCGAGGACGAAATCGCCCCCGACTGAACGGTCCGCGACCCATCCGCCGGCCGACCCGACTCCGAAGAAGACTCGTGGCCACTGCAGCATCCTCGTTGACCCGTTTCGACGCCCCAGCAGTCGATGCTTTCACCCGACCCCGCGCGACGATTCTCATGCTCCACGGCGGCAAGCCGAGGTCTCATGCCCTCGTCGACGACCGCAGTGCCTCGTGGCAGCGCACGGCCTGGATGGCGCGCTCCATCACGGACCGCGCCCACGAGGCGAGCACCAACGTGTGGCTGCTGCGCTACAGCGAACGCGGCTGGAACGGTGACGGCGCCGGTCGCATCGCCGACGCCCGTTGGGCCCTGGACGAGATCAGAACTGCCCACGGAGACCGGCCGGTCATCCTGCTCGGGCACTCCATGGGTGGCCGAGTCGCTGTGCACGTCGCCGCTGATCCCTCCGTGGTCGGCGTCGTCGCACTGGCACCGTGGTGGGAAGAGACCGATCCGGTGCGCACCCTCTCGGGCCGGTCCCTCATCGCTGCCCACGGGCGACGCGATCGTCTGACATCGTTCGCCGAAACTCAACGCTTCGTCGGGCGAGCAAGATCCGTGGCCAGCCACGCCGAGTTCGTCGACATGGGTCCGCTCGGCCACTACCTGCTCAAGGGTGCCGGCGCCTGGAACGACGTCGCCATCGAGTCGGCCCTGCGCATCCTCGCGCCCGCCAGCCGAGGGCTCTAACGGCAGGACCTATGAGGCGAGGATTGACGCGGGCGTGGTCGTTGCTGCGGTGAGGACGTCAGCCTCGGGGAGTCCCGCGACGTCGATGGCCCAGCGCACGCAGTCGGCCAGCGTCGACGTCGATCCAGCGATGGATCCGCGTCCCGAACCACCGTCGGCCAGGCGGGCCACGCCGTTGGCCACCTCGACCTCGAGGGTTCCGATCGCATAGGCGCCGTCACCCAGTCCAGTCGCTGCCATTGCGTCGGAGACGAGCGCAATCTGTTGCGGCCCAACGGTTTCGAAGACCATGCGCACCACGTCGGCCGACAGGTGAACCCCATCGGCGATGAGCTCGACCACACACTCGCCACGTCCCGCAGAGGCGAGCGCCGCCGCCACGGGACCACCGGCACGGTGGTGGAAGGGCGGCATACCGTTGAAGAGATGGGTCACGAGCGGTGCACGACCACACGCGTCGGCGACCGACGCCAACGTCCGTGAGACCACGTCCGCTGACGCGTCCGTGTGGCCGACAGCGGGGAGTATGCCGTGTCGCGCGAGTGCCGCGACCAGCTCACCCGAGCCGGTGCGCTCGGGCGCGAAGGTCCACTGCACCAACGCATGTGGCGCACCCGCCTCGGTGACGGTGGCCACGAGGGACTCGACCAGCGCGAGGTCCGGGTCGGTGAGGACCGACGGATCGTGCGCTCCGCGACGCTCCTCCGAGAGGAACGGTCCTTCGAGGTGGATGCCGGCCAGCTGCCCCGAGGCGACGAGGGGCGCCAGGGTCGCGACCTGACCTATGAGGGTGTCTGCCCGACCCGAGACGAGGGAGGCGACCAGGGTCTCGACGCCCGCCGCGCGGTGATGGGCCGCCGCTTCTGCCGATCCGGCTGTGTCGCGCCCGAATTCATGCCCGAGGGCGCCGTGGCAGTGCAGATCGACAAGACCGGTGGCGTTGCTCATGCCACCCACCCTAGGACTCGCTGCCTGCCTCGTCTTCGTGCCCCGCACGGACAGCGATCCGTGTCCGTGCGGGGCACGAAGACGAGCCAGACAGGGCTCAACTGGTGGCGAGGGCCTTCTCGATGTCACCGGAGATGGCCTCGGGCTTGGTGGTCGAGCCGTAGCGCTTGATCACGTTGCCGTCGCGGCCGACGAGGAACTTGGTGAAGTTCCACTTGATCTTGCTGCCGAGGAGCCCACCCTTCTCCTTGCGGAGCCACTCGAAGAGCGGGTGCGCGTCGTCGCCGTTGACGTCGACCTTGTCGAACATCGGGAAGGTCACGCCGTAGTTGCGCTGGCAGAAGGCGCCGATCTCGGCAGCCTCGCCCGGCTCCTGCCCACCGAACTGGTTGCACGGGAAGCCGAGGACGACGAGGCCCTGGTCCTTCTGGTCCTGCCACAGCTTCTCAAGGCCCTCGAACTGCGGGGTGAAGCCACACTCGGACGCGGTGTTGACGACAAGGACGACCTTGCCGGCATACGCACTGAGGTCCTGGGGCTGACCCTCGAGGGTCGTCGCGGAGAAGTCGGACAGCGTCTGATCAGTCATGTTGTTGACACTACAACTGCCACCTGAACCGGCTCCGTGCCCGGGACGGACACGCTGTTCGGCCGTAGGCCTCCCCTTCGTGTCCGTCCGGGGCACGAAGAGGAGAGATCACACGCAGTGGACGGTCGTGCCCAGCTCTCGCAGCTCCGCGACGCGCGGGTCCTTGTCTTCGGCCGTCGTCACGATGTGGGTGATCTGGGCGACGTCACAGATCTCGGTGAAGGCGCGCTCCCCGAGCTTGGACCCGGCGGCGACGACGATGACGTCTCGGGCGCGCTCGACCATGAGGCGGGACACGGCCGCTTCGTCCTCGTGGTGGCAGGTCGCTCCCTCGCGGGCGGACAGTCCGTTGACGCCGAGGATGGCGACGTCGATCCATAGCTGGCTCAGCCCAGCGGTCGCCAGGGGTCCGGTCACCTCATAGGACTCGGGCCGCGGGATCCCGCCGAGGCAGACGCAGCGCACGTTGGGGCGCAGGACGGCCTCGACCGCGATGTTGAGCGCGCTCGTCACGAGGGTGAGGCCGCGCGAGCTGAGGTCCTCGCGCGCCGTGAGGCTGCGGGCGACGGTCGTCGTGGTCGTCCCACCGTTCATCGCGACAACTGCTCCGGGCTCGACGAGGGCCACTGCGGCGGCGGCAATGCGGTCGAGGTCGGAGTCGTTCTGGCTCGAGCGGTAGCGATAGGGCAGCTCATAGGCAACCGACGTGGCGACGACACCACCGTGGTTGCGCGTGACGAGCTGACGCCGGGAGAGTTCGGCGAAGTCGCGGCGGATCGTCGCCTCGGACACGTCCAGGTGGGCGGCCGCATCGGTGACACTCAGCCGCCCCTTGGTGGCCAGCAGATCGAGAATGGCCGACAGACGTGAGGCTCGTTGACGAGGCACTTCGCTGGCCAGTGAGGTGCGCGAGGACATGGCGAGACTCTAGCGCGCACTTCACGCAGTCTCGAGGGGTTGTGGTGCATGACTCTGCCCACTTAGGCTATGAGCCAAGCAGTTTCGCGCAACCAACCATGACGTGAGGAAGATCCATGACGTTTCTCGAGCAGGAGATCGCCACCCAACCCGACAACTGGGCCGCGGTGGTCGAGCGACTGCCCGAGGTCGCCCACCTCCTGCCGAAGCCCGGTGAGCGCGTCGCGACCATCGGTTGCGGCACGTCGTGGTTCATGGGCCAGGCGTATGCCGTCCTGCGTGAGTCCCTGGGCCAG
Organism: Janibacter sp. HTCC2649; assembly: GCF_000152705.1. Taxonomy (GTDB): domain Bacteria; phylum Actinomycetota; class Actinomycetes; order Actinomycetales; family Dermatophilaceae; genus Knoellia. The sequence continues at coordinate 2,535,999 of NZ_CH672413.1, forward strand.
GGCGTGACGGACGCTTTCGCCGCGAGCGAGCACCAGCTGGCCCGTGGCTACGACCGCGTCGTCGTGATCACCCGTTCGGGCACGACCACCGAGGTCATCGAGGTCGTCGAGCAGCTCAAGGCCGCCGGAACCCCGCACGTCGCGCTCGTCGCCACCGCCGGGACTGCCGTCGCCGAGGCCGCCGAGTCGCTCATCCTGCTCCCCGAGGTCGACGAGCAGTCCGTCGTCCAGACCCGGTTCGCCACCACCGTTCTTGCTCTCCTGCGCGCCTCCCTCGGCGAGTCGCTCGACAAGGCGATCGCCGACGCACGCGAGGTGCTCGCGGAACCGGACGACACGGCATACGCCGGGTTCTTCGATGTCGAGCAGGTGAGCTTCCTCGGTCGCGGCTGGACCAACGGCCTCGCCAACGAGGCCGGTCTCAAGCTGCGCGAATCGGTGCAGTTCTGGGCCGAGTCCTACGCGGCGATGGAGTACCGCCACGGCCCGATCAGCATCGCCGCCCCGGGTCGCGCGACCTGGGCGATCGGCGACGTGCCAGAGGGTCTCGCCGAGCAGGTCCGCGCCACCGGTGCGCACTTCGAGCACCGCGACATCGACCCCATGGCCGAGCTCGTGCGCCTGCACCGCTACTGCCTCGCGCGCGCCCTCGCCGCCGGCATCAACCCCGACGAGCCACGCAACCTCACCCGCTCGATCATCCTCGAAGACGCCCCCGTCGCCGGCTGATGACACTCTCCCCACTCGCGCCGCTCCTGGCCGAGGCACGTGAGGCCGGTCGCGCCCTCGCCGCGTTCAACGTCATCCAGATCGAACATGCAGAGGCGTATGCCGTTGCAGCAGAACGCTCTTCGCTTCCGGTTGTCATGCAGATCAGTGAGAACTGCGTGCGCTATCACGGGTCGTTGCGGCCCATCGCGGCCGCGACTCTGGCGATTGCCGAGGCCTGCTCGCAGCCCGTGGTCGTCCACCTCGACCACGCCGAAGACGTCACTCTCGTCGACGAAGCAGTGCGTCTGGGGCTGACGTCGGTGATGTTCGACGGGTCCAAGCTGACCGATGACGTCAACCGGGAGACGACCCGTCGCGTGGTCGAGCAGTGTCACTCCGCTGGCATCAGCGTCGAGGCCGAGCTCGGTGAGGTCGGCGGCAAGGACGGGGTCCACGCACCGGGTGTGCGCACTGACCCCAGTGACGCCGCGCGGTTCGTGGCCGACACCGGCGTCGACGCCCTCGCCGTTGCCGTGGGCAGCTCGCACGCCATGACCGAGCGCAGTGCCGTCCTCGACAATGAGCGCATCGCGGCGATCGCGGCCTTGGTGCCCGTCCCGCTGGTCCTGCACGGGTCGAGCGGCGTGCCGGACGAGGGACTCGTGTCCGCGGTGGCCGCTGGCATGACCAAGGTCAACATCGCGACGCACCTCAACCAGGTGTGGACGTGGGCGATGGTGCGCCGGCTCGAACAGTCACCAACCGTTGACACCCGCAAGTACCTCGGGGCCGCCCGGGACGCCGTCACCGACGAGGCCGAACGCCTCCTCCGCCTCCTGGCTCCAACCCGCCCCTGACGTCCTCAGCCCGTCCCCAACTCACCCAATTCCCGGGTTGGGGACGACAGCCGAGCCACCATTCGCGCCCTATTGGACGGGTTTGGTTGCTGGGGGCGTCAGTGCTCCTTGATGTCCACGTCGTCGAGGAGGCTCTCGACGTCGGCGCGGTCGATGACACCGGCCACCGTCTGACGCACCGCTGCCGCTGACCAGGCGACGCCGACCCGCAGGACCTCGGGCCAGTCGACCTCGTCACGCGGTGTCCCATCAAGGCCTGCGGAGATCGCCGCGGTCAGTGCGTCGCCGGCCCCGGTCGCGTTGCCCGCTCCAGGGGTGCGCGGGCGGGCCTCGATGACCCGACCGGTCGACGTCACGAGGATGAGTCCGTCGGCGCCACGCGAGACCAGTGAGGCCCAGGCGCCGGCATCGACGAGGGCCTGAGCTGCCTGCAACGGGTCGGTGATGCCGGTCATGGACGCAGCCTCGGACTCGTTGGGCTTCAAGAACGCCGGTGTCGCCTCGAGCACCTCGTTGACCCAGCGCCCACGACCGTCGACGACGAGCTCGGCTCCGGCATCGGCAGCCGCGGTGCACAGCGACACGATCGCCTCATCCGAGGTGGACGGCGGCAGGCTTCCTGAGACGGTGAAGACGTCACCGGGTCGGCAACTCGTCCGCACGATCTCGGTCATCTCCTCCCAGACCTGCGGCGGCTGTGGAGATCCCTGCTCGTTGAGCACCGTGGCGAGTCCGTCGGAGCTGTAGACCGCGATGGAGCGGCGCGTGGTGACGGGCGACTCGACGACGCGCAGTCGCACACCGCGCTGGGCGGCGTCCTCCTCGAAGAAGCTGCGGTGGCCTTCGCCGACGGGGGCGATGGCCACGTGCTCGACGCTCATGCAGGCCAGGACACCGGCAACGTTGAGGCCCTTGCCTCCGGCGTGCGTGCCGGTGATCGACACGCGGTGGCTCTCGCCGACGTGAAGTCTCGGCACGGCATACGTGATGTCGACGGCCGGGTTGGGGGTCAGGGTGAAGATCACGCGGTGGCCTCCATGGCGAGAAGTGTTGCTCCGAGAGCGCCGGCACGATCCCCGAGCGCGGCTTGAGTGACGGTGATGCGTTCGTGGCCGATCGCGTGGACGAGCCTGTCGCGCAACGGATCCAGCAAGGTGGCGCCCGACAGGGCGAGGCCGCCGCCGATGAGGACGAGGCGCGTTCCCGCTGCCGCGCACACTGGGCCGATGACCCGGACGAGCGCGTCGATCGCGTCGTGCCAGATGCGGATGGCCTCGGGGTCACCGTCGTCCACCGCGAGGCTGAGGGTCTCGGCGTCGCCCTCGCGGCCGAGCTCACGCCAGGCGCGACCAAGGGCAGCCGCACTGGCCACCGCCTCGAGGCAGCCGTGACGCCCGCACCCGCAGAGCGGTCCGTCGGGCACGACGGTGACGTGGCCGATCTCGCCGGTCCACTCCGAGCCCGCGACGACGCGGCCTCCGGCCAGCAGGGCGCTGGCAATACCGGTGCCCAGAGGGACGAACAGCGCATCGGGCGCGCCCTGAGCAGCGCCGAGGTGGAACTCCGCGAGCAGCCCGGCCCGCACGTCGTGACCCGTGGCCACCGGCACGTCGAACCGCGCCTGGAGCAGCTCGCGCAACGGAAGGTCGCGCCACCCCAGGTTGGCCGACCAGGACGCTGTGCCGCTCGTCTCATCGACGAGGCCGGGCACCACGGCGCCGACCGCCGCGAGGGCACCGTCGATGCCCTCCGCGCGAGCCAGGTCGAGCAGGGTCGCCACCGTGTCGGCGATGACGTCGACGATGGCATCGCCCGGACGATCGGGCGTGGAAGCGGTGTGGGACAACACAACTGCGCCGTCCGAGTCGGACAGCATCGACTTGACGCGAGTGCCCCCCACGTCCACACCAGCCACGAGCGTCATTGCCACGGCGCAATTCTAGGGTCCGCGCCACCATGCTCGGTGCGGCGTTCCGATCGGTGGCGGGGCGCGGACGGCCCTCTCGATGAGCCCGACCAGCAGCTTGACGATGCAAGTGATTCAGGGCCCAGGCACTAGAGTGTTCTCAGCGGTCCGCACTGTTCTGCCTCGGACCTGCTTCTTCTTTCTCACTGTCGATGCCGATGCGCCGCGACTTAAGAGAATCGACGAGGACAACACTGACGTTGACCTTTCGTCGTGACTCGGTACGCGCCGGGCAGAACCGACTGCATCAGAACTCTCTGGAGTACTCCTTCGTGTCCACTGACACTGTCACCACCCCTGCCCAGAACTCGTCCGACGACACCGCCGGCTTCGGCCGTCTCGGCGTGCCCGAGTCCCTCGTTCGTGTCCTCGCCGAGCGCGACATCCTGTCGCCCACGCCGATCCAGGCCGCGACCCTCCCCGACAGCCTCGCGGGCCGCGACGTCCTCGGACGTGGCCGCACCGGCTCCGGCAAGACCTACGCGTTCCTCCTCCCGATGCTGGCGCGTCTGTCCGCCGGCGGCACCCGCCGTCAGGCGAAGCGCCCCCGTGCGCTGATCCTTGCGCCGACCCGCGAGCTCGCCATCCAGATCGACGAGGCACTCGCCCCGCTCGCCCAGCCGCTCGGCATCACGTCGAAGACGGTCTTCGGTGGCGTCGGCCAGGGCCCTCAGGTCAACGCGATCACCCGCGGCGTCGACGTCGTCGTCGCCTGCCCCGGTCGCCTCGAGGACCTCATGAACCAGGGTCACGTCATCCTCGACGCCGTCGAGATCACGATCCTTGACGAGGCCGACCACATGGCCGACCTCGGCTTCCTCCCCGTCGTCAAGCGCATCCTCGACAAGACGCCGCGCAACGGTCAGCGGATGCTCTTCTCGGCGACGCTCGACGCCGGCGTCAACACGCTCGTCAAGCGCTACCTCAACTCGCCGGTCACCCACGAGGCCGACTCGGCACAGTCGCCGGTGTCGACGATGAGCCACCACGTCCTCCACGTCACCACCGACGGTCACCTGCAGGTCCTGCGCGACCTCACGGCCGCCCCCGGTCGCAAGGTCGTCTTCACCCGCACCAAGCATCGTGCCAAGAAGATCGCCCGCCAGCTCAACGCCGAGGGCATCCCCGCGGTCGAGCTCCACGGCAACCTGAGCCAGAACGCCCGCACCCGGACGATGGACGCGTTCCACGCCGGCACCGCGCACACGCTCGTCGCGACCGACATCGCCGCCCGTGGCATCCACGTCGACGACGTAAGCCTGGTCATCCACGCCGACCCGCCGGTCGAGCACAAGGCCTACCTGCACCGCTCCGGTCGCACCGCTCGCGCGGGCAACTCGGGCACCGTCGTCACGCTCATGACCGACGACCAGGTCCGCGACGTGCGCGACCTCACCCGCAAGGCCGGCATCAACCCGACCACGACCAAGGTCCACGCCACCCACCCGCTCCTCACCGAGCTGGCCCCGGGCGAGCGCACCTTCCCCGGCGCGTTCATCGTTCCCGGTGCCGCGACGCAGGGCTCCGGCCAGCGTGGTGGCGGCGGTGGCGGTCAGCGTGGCGGTGGCCAGCGCTCCGGCGGTGGCCGCTCCGGCGCACCTCGCACGGGCGGACCGCGCTCCGGCGCTCCCCGCTCCGGCGCTCCTCGCGGTGGCTCGTCCACCGGTGGCGGCCAGGGCGCAGGTGGCGGTCAGCGTTCCTCCGGTGGGCAGCGTCCCGCCGGTGGCCAGCGCAGTGGCGGCCCGCGTCGCTCCGGCAACGGTGGCTCCGGCGGCGCTGCTGCGTTCTCGTCGCAGTCACGCGGCTTCCGCGGCTGACCGAGCCACGACACACCCAGCACAACGATTCGGTATGCCGTCCGCGCACTTGCGCGGGCGGCATACCGGCTCTTCCCAGATGAGGGTGTAGGTCGGCCGGGCGCGTCGGTCCGCAGATAGACGTCGAGGTCTCCCGACGATGGAGGTTCCTACGCCATCCATCCGAAAGACCTCGACGTGACCGACGCTACCCCGCCGGCCGGCTTCGGCCGCCCTGACCTGACCGCCTTCGCGTCTCATCCCAATCGACCCTGATCGAGTCTGCTGACCCCCTCGACGAGAACGCAGCGACATCACAGCCACCCAACCCCGACCGTCCGGGAAGCCGGGACACGTCACATGGCCTGTGCTGCGGGCGTGTCGAGTGGGTCGTCCAGGGGCGACGCAGGAGCGTCGACGCGACGTGCTGAGAGGTGGTTCCAGTCGAGCACTAGGACACCGGCTACAGGCATGGCGATAGGTCAGGAACGGCGTCGCTCCCTACGCAGGAGGGAGCGCAGAGTCTCGGCGTTCGCGTAGCCGACCCGTCGCGCGATCTCGGCGGAGGTAAGGTCCGTGGTTGCTGAGAGGTGCCGAGCTCGTTCGATGCGAAGCCGTTGGACGAAGCCGAGCGGAGTGAGGTTGAGCGCCGCACGGACTCGTCGTTCGAGGGTGCGCCGGCTGGTGCCGAGCGACTGCGCGACGAAGGCGACGTTGAACGGTTCGTCCAGGCGGGCGCGCACGAAGCGTTCGAACTCGACGACGATCGGGTCCTCGTGCCGGAGATGTTCGTAGGCGACGAAGGCCGCCTGCGACGGACGCTCGTCGATGATGAGGAGCTTGGCGACATGTTGGGCCAGGTCGGGGCTGATCGATCGCACGAGTGAGAGCGCGAGGTCGATGTGGGCGAACGCGGCGCCGGCGGTGACGAGGTTGCCGTCGACCACGACCATGGTGTCGAGATCGAGGGCGACGGTCGGATAGCGCTTCAGGAACTCCGGCCCCAGGAACCAGCTGGTCGTCGCCCGCCGATGATGCATCCGTCCGGTCTCGGCGACAGCGAACACGCCGGTGCACGCCGCGGCGATCCGGGTGGTCGCGTCGTCGAGGCGCCCGAGCGAGGCGATGACCGAACGAGCATCTCGGCTCTGGAGGGCGTCGTTGGTAGCGGCGGCCGTGAGGGTTCCAAGCGCAGGGACGACGACCACGTCGAACTCTGCGGACTCCGACAGCGGGTGGTCCACCGACAGGGTCATCGATGCCGTCGTGGACACTCTCCGTTTCGGTCCGAGGATGGCGAGTTCGATCGGGTCGATCTGCGGGTCGACATCGCCGCGGGCTCCGTCGGCCACCCGCACGATGTCGATGACCGACGCGACAGCCGAACCGAAGCAGCCGTCGATCGCGATCAGTCCGATACGCATGGCGCGAACAATAGCAATACTGCCGTATACGCCACTTCTCACATGCCCTTGCTCGTCATACCCTGAACTCGCTTCACCAAGAAACCTCGACACCTAGGAGAACCCCTCATGTCCACACCCGCATCACTTCCGTATGCCTTCGTCGCCAAGATCGTCGCGGCCGATGGACAGCACGACGCGCTCGCCGATCTGCTCGCCGGCGCTGTCGCGCTCGCCAACGAAGAAGTAGGAACGATTGTCTGGTTCGCGGTCAGGACCCACGCCGACACCTTCTGGATCTTCGATGCATTCCCCGACGAGGCCGCTCGCGACGCCCACGCCAACGGCGCCATCGTCGCAGCCCTGATGGCCAACCAGCACCTCCTCGGTGCAGCACCCGAGATCCTGGCGGCCGACGTCCTCGCGTCCAAGCTCCCGTAGTCCGCCAACGCACGAGACGATCGCGCCCCGCCGAGCCGTCAGGTCGCGACGCAACGCCACGCTGCGTTGCCGAGCGGTGCGAGGCCTATCGGCACACGGACAGGATGCCGGCCGCGAGCGCTCAGCCGGCGAGGGGTCCGTCGCAGAGGAGAGCGACGTCGGTGTCGGGCAGAGCCGTGAGGCCAGCGCATCGCGCGACCAACCGAACCGAACCGCCCCTGCCCTGCGTTTCCGCAGGTCAGGGGCTGTTCGCCGGAGCCGCCTGTCGGAATCGAACCGACGACCTAATCACGTCGGCTTTGCGTCTATCGCTTGATGCGCCCACTGGGCGAACGAGCCGCTGACCTGCGCAAACGCCGAGCGTGGGGGACGCCGCCATCCGGAGGTGACCGACGACGACCGACCAGTACCGACCGTTTCACCGGAGCTTGCGGCGGCGTCGAAGCCGAGCAAGCTCCATTCCTTTAGCTCACCGCGCCCTCCTCCTCGCCGGTCCCGTCGTCGTCGAAGACGTTTCAGGGGTCTTCTCAGATGACGGTGTAGGTCGGCCGGGCGCGTCGGTCCGCAGATAGACGTCGAGGTCTCCCGACGACGGAGGTTCCTACGCCATCCATCCGAAAGACCTCGACGTGTCCGACGCTACCCCGCCGGCCGGCTTCGGCCGCCCTGACCTGACCGCCTTCGCTCGACTCGACGGCCTCGGTCTGAGCGTGACCGGACAACGACTTGAACCGGATCGTGCGGTCCTCGCGTGCCGCGTGGTGGAACCAGATCAGTGGTGCCGACGGTGCGGCAGCGAAGGCGCTGCTCGTGACACCGTGATCCGGCGGTTGGCCCACGAGCCGCTGGGCTGGCGACCGACCGTGCTGGAAGTTGTAGTGCGCCGCTACCGCTGTGCCGACTGCGGACACGTGTGGCGCCAAGACACCAGCGCCGCGGCGGAGCCACGCGCGACGCTCTCGCGCACCGGGCTGCGGTGGGCGCTGGAAGGGATCGTGGTCGCACACCTCACCGTCGCCCGTGTCGCCGAGGGACTCGGGGTCGCGTGGGACACCGCCAACAACGCGGTCCTGGCTGAAGGCAAGCGGCTGCTGATCAACGACCCCACGCGGTTTGAGGGCGTGAAGGTCATTGGCGTCGATGAGCACGTCTGGCGCCACACCAGGCGTGGCGACAAGTACGTCACCGTGATCATCGACCTCACCCCGGTCCGCGATGGCGCCGGCCCAGCAAGGCTGCTGGACATGGTCGAGGGCCGGTCGAAGGCGGCGTTCAAGACCTGGCTCGCCGACCGCGACGACGCCTTCCGTGACGCGGTCGAGGTGGTCGCGATGGACGGCTTCACCGGGTTCAAGACCGCCGCTGCAGAGGAGATCCCGGACGCGGTCACGGTGATGGATCCCTTCCACGTCGTGCGCCTGGCCGGTGACGCCCTCGACAGGTGCCGGCGCCGGGTCCAACTCGCGATCCACGGGCACCGTGGGTTCAGGGACGACCCGCTCTACAAGTCGCGGCGCACGCTGCACACCGGCGCGGACCTGCTCACCGACAAGCAGAGCGACAGGCTACGCGCGCTGTTCGTTGATGACGCTCACGTCGAGGTCGAGGCGACCTGGGGTGTCTACCAGCGCATGATCGCCGCCTATCGCCACGAGGACCGGCAACGTGGCCGCGAGCTCATGGAGAAGCTGATCACCGACCTCAGCGCCGGCGTCCCCAAGGTGCTCACCGAGCTCACCACCCTGGGCCGGACCCTGAAGAAGCGAGCCGCTGACGTGCTCGCCTACTTCGAACGACCCGGCACCAGCAACGGGCCGACCGAGGCGCTCAACGGACGGCTCGAACACCTGCGCGGCTCCGCACTCGGGTTCCGCAACCTGACCAACTACATCGCCCGAAGCCTGCTCGAGACCGGCGGCTTCAGACCCCAACTCCTACACCCCCGATTGGGATGAGCCGGCATACCTGCGTTTCGGGGTGCCCAACCCGGAAATTGGGGCTCTCCTGTCATTCGTGTGGGTTGGTTGGGCGGTAAATCCCGAGGCTGAGCATGGCGAGGGCGATGAGGGCGTCGACGTTGTGGAAGCCGTAGGCGCGTCGGGTGATGACGCGGATCTTGTTGTTCGCTGACTCGGTCAGGGCGTTGTTCAGGCCGCTGGTCAGTGCTGCGTCGATGGTCTTGCGGTGCGCAGTGATCTTCAGGGCGAGCTCGATGAAGGGTTCGAGCTGGCTGGCTAGCGCGTGAGCTGTCCAACTCTCGAGCAGTTCCATGGCGGTCACGCCGCGGTCGTTGCCGGTACCGGTGGCGAACACCGCCCTGAGGGCTTCTTTGAGCTGCCAGGCGCGGTGCAGGTCGGGGTGGGTGGCGGCCAGCCACGACATTGACTCGACGTGTTGGTCGCCCCACCTGTCGGGGTTCATCCGCAGGGTCCACATGATGTTCTTGACCGGCACCCCTGCTCCGGTCGCGGCCCCGCTGCCCCGCTTCTGGCGGATCCGCACGGAATTCCACACCTGTCGGCGACAAGCGTCCAGGGCGTCCCCGGCCCACTGCACGATGTGGAACGGGTCAGCGCAATGGATCGCTTTCGGGGCATGTTCAGCAACTGGGCTCGCGATCCATGAGGCGCTGTCCGAGGTGACGTGGGTCAGATGTGCGGTGCGCTCAGGGCCCAAAGCAACGAAGAACTGGTTCACGGTCTCCTTCCGGGCCCGCGATCCCACCCACACCAATCGACCGGTGTCGTGGTCGACGACAACCACCAGGTAGCGGCGACCACGCCGGTAGGCCACCTCGTCAATCCCGATCCGGCGCAATCCATCCAAGCCATCGCTGCCGCTGGCCGCGCGGCGATCGGCGAGCACC